>NZ_CP032279.1:0-2400000 GCF_001696615.3 Acinetobacter sp. WCHAc010034
GATGCTGATCAAGCTCAGTAGGTGCGGCCAGGAGATGAGCTGCAAAAGCCAAGCTGCTTAAACCGAGAAAAATCTTTTTTAAAGGCATATTGAAATCTCTTATAGAAATTATGCCTTTGATTATAGCCAGCTGCGCATAAAAAAAGCACCCGGAGGCGCTTTTTTATCTTAATAAATGCTTAGTCTTTTTTGAGGTTCTCGTTAATGAGGAACTCAACCAGCGCTTTTTGCGCATGCAGGCGGTTTTCCGCTTCATCCCAAACCACAGCATTTTTGTGATCCAGCATATTTTCAGAGATTTCTTCACCGCGGTGCGCAGGCAGGCAGTGCATGAATAAGCAGTCCGGGTGGGCTAAATCCATCAGGCGCTCATTGACTTGGTAGTCTGCAAAAGCTTTTTCGCGGATTTTCTGTTCTTCTTCCTGTCCCATGCTGGCCCAGACGTCAGTCACAATCAGGTCAGCATTGACGGCAGCATCTTCTGCTGAACCGACCAGTTCTGCGCAGTGGGCGAATTCAGCCAGGAATTGCTGCTGCGGCTCATAGCCTTTAGGCGCGGCGATTTTTAATTTAAAGCCCCACATGTGCGCAGCTTCAATATAGGAGTTGCACATATTGTTGCCGTCGCCAATCCAGGCAACGGTTTTGCCTTCAATGGAGCCGCGGTGTTCAGCAAAAGTCTGCATGTCAGCCAAAAGCTGGCAAGGGTGATGGTCGTCAGTTAAGGCATTAATGACCGGAACTGTAGAATAAGATGCAAAGCGTTCAACAATATCGTGGCCGAAGGTGCGGATCATGACAATGTCCAGCATGCTGGAAATCACGCGGGCTGAATCTTCAATCGGTTCGCCGCGGCCCAGCTGGGTATCGCGCGATGAAAGGAAGATCGCGCTGCCGCCGAACTGGCTCATGCCTGCTTCAAACGATACACGCGTTCGGGTGCTGGATTTTTCAAAAATCATGCCCATGACTTTGCCGGGAAATGGCTGAAAAACTTCATTGCGGTGCTGTTTGCGCTTAAGTTCGATGCCGCGCTGTAAAATCTGGTTAAGTTCTAAAGTCGATAAATCGCGTAAAGTCAGGAAGTGACGCAGAGCCATGATTACTCCACAATAATTGCTGAATCAAAAAACTAAACAACAATTAGTTGTTGGTTGGTGAAAAGAAAAAAGAGAGTCGATTAATATACTATATGCAAAGGAAATTGCAAAAAAACTAGACTTTTTGATGGCCTTCAAGGAAGCGGTCTACGGCATATTCAATGTATTTGATGGTTTCTTGATCATCTTCCTGAATTTGAATATTCATTAAAACCCGCCATTCAATATTGCGGATGATGCCGAAATACAGCTGCGCGGAATAAATCGGCTGCTTGCAATGAATCAGGCCAAATTCATCGGCTTTGGCCAGCGCGCAGGCAATTGCCTGCTGAATATGCTTTGGGCCCTGTTCATGAATATAGAGGGCCAGTTCCGGATTGCGCTGCGCCTGCTCAATAATCAAGCGCATAAACGCGGCGTTTTCGGGCCGCACAATGTGGGTTTTGAAATTGAAAAGCGTTTGAATCAGATAGATGCGCAGATTGTCTTTTTCAAAGTCAAAAGGCATGCAGATATCTTTGAAAAACTGTTCCCGGCGGTAATCGCAGATCGCGGTAAACAGCCCCTCTTTATTGCCGAAATACTTATAGATAGAGGCTTTGGAGCCGCCGGCATGATTGACGATATCATCCAAAGAAACGGCATCATAGCCATGTTCCAGAAACAGCTCAGCACCGCTTTCCAGAAGCGCAACACAGCGTTCATGGCCGCGCTTAGTTTGCGGCAAATCACGGGCGATGGGTTCTAACTGAGCTAAGTCGTGCATACTGGAAATAATATTGTCAATGTGTGGAAAATGCTTGCAATTATAGCAAATCTTTGCACAAAGTGCTGCACTGTTCGCGGCCGGAAGGTCATCATGCTGTAACGAAATAATATTATACATTTCAAAAATATTTGACTAAAGTTTTAGAGCAAAAATTCTAATAGGCCGTAGCCGGCCATATTTTTATGGTTATACTCAAGCCTCAATAAATAAAGTGATCACTGTGGAAAGGGAATATGACACAACAAACGTCTGCAGGTTTAAGATTTAGACAAGCTCTAGAAGTGGAAAAACCATTACAAATCATCGGTACAGTCAACGCTTATGCAGCAATGATGGCCAAACAGGTGGGTTACAAAGCCATTTATGTTTCGGGTGCCGGTGTCGCCAACTATTCTTATGGCTTGCCTGATTTAGGCATGACCAGTCTGGATAACGTTTTAGAAGATGTCCGCCGTATCACAGAGCGCGTAGATACCCCATTGCTGGTCGATATCGACACAGGCTGGGGCGGCGCGTTCAATATTGCGCGCAGTGTTAAGCAAATGATCGCCGCCGGCGCAGCTGCCGTGCATATTGAAGATCAGGTTGCGCAAAAGCGCTGCGGCCACCGCCCGAATAAGGAAATTGTGAGCCAGCAGGAAATGGTGGACCGCATTAAAGCCGCGGTGGACGCCAAGACTGACTCAAACTTCGTGGTGATGGCGCGCACGGACGCCCTGCAGAAAGAAGGCTTGCAGGCGGTGATTGACCGCGCATGCGCATGCGTAGAAGCCGGCGCCGATGCGATTTTCGCAGAAGCGATGACCGACATTACCATGTACCGCACTGTATGCGATGCAGTCGGCGTGCCGGTTTTGGCCAATATTACCGAATTCGGCGATACCCCTTATTACACCACAGATGAGCTGGCGGAGCAGGGCATCCGCATGGTGCTGTACCCGCTGTCGGCAACCCGCGCCATGCAGAAAGCCGCGCTGGAAGTCATGCACTCAATCCGCAAGGACGGCACGCAGGTGAATGTGCTGGATAAAATGCAGCAGCGCAAAGAACTGTATGAGTTTTTAGACTACCACACTTTTGAAAACACACTGGACAAGCTGTTTACTCAGGAGAAATAATAAAATGGCTGAAGGAAAAGTACTCACAGGCGCAGGACTGCGCGGACAGGTTGCGGGAAAAACCGCACTTTCAACTGTAGGCAAAAGCGGCGCGGGCCTGACATACCGCGGCTATGACGTGCAGGATTTGGCGGAAAACTGCCAGTTCGAAGAAGTCGCTTACCTGATTTTCTTTGGTGAACTGCCGTCGGCTGAGCAGCTGGCGGCCTATAAGGCAAAGCTGAAATCGCTGCGCCAATTGCCGCAGGCATTGAAGGAAGTTTTAGAGCGCATTCCTGCTGACTCGCACCCGATGGATGTGATGCGCACCGGCGTATCGATGCTGGGCAACCTAGAAACAGAAAAGTCTTTTGCAGAACAGCAGGACGCTGCAGACCGCATTTTAGCCACGCTGCCGGCAATCATCTGCTACTGGTACCGCTACAGCCATGACGGCGTGCGCATTGAAGAAAATACCGATGACGATTCAATCGGCGCGCAGTTCCTGCATCTGCTGCGCGGTGAAAAGCCGAACGAGCTGCATGAGCAGGTGATGAACGTTTCGCTGATTCTGTATGCAGAGCATGAATTCAACGCATCAACCTTCACGGCGCGCGTTTGCGCATCAACGCTTTCAGACATGCATTCCTGCATTACCGGCGCAATCGGCTCGCTGCGCGGCCCGCTGCATGGCGGCGCCAATGAAGCAGCGATGGAAATGATTGAAAACTGGACTTCTCCGGAAGAAGCTGAGCGCGAAATGCTGGGCAAGCTGGAGCGCAAGGAAAAGATCATGGGTTTTGGCCATGCCATCTATAAGGACAATGACCCGCGCAACGGCATCATTAAAATCTGGTCAGAGCGCTTAGCCAAAGACGTGGGCGATACTGTGCTGTATCCGGTGTCTGTGCGCTGCGAAGAAGTGATGTGGCGCGAGAAGAAACTGTTCTGCAATGCGGACTTCTTCCATGCATCGGCTTACCACTTCATGGATATCGCAACCAAGCTGTTTACGCCAATCTTCGTGATGTCGCGTGTTACCGGCTGGGCTGCGCATGTGATGGAGCAGCGCGCGGACAACCGCATTATCCGCCCAAGCGCGGACTATACCGGCCCAGAACTGCGCAAAGTAGTACCGATTGCAGCGCGTTCCGCTGCCTAAGCAGGCTTTAAAAGTTCAGAGAGATAAAAAGCCTCAGTTTTGAGGCTTTTTATTGGGCTTTATTTGGTAAGCAAAACCGGATCTTCAATGGTATAGCCTGTTTCAAATGGAATGCCCAAATATTTGACTGTGACCAAAATATTCTGATGCTGAGGCACTTTATAGGCTTGGGAAATTTTTAAGCCTTGTTTATAGCTTTCTGCAGTCTGCACCGGGCTTTTTAATGGCCTGCTTTTCACCTGATACTGATAAGTCCATTTATCAATGCTTTCCTGCGGGTCATACCATGCTTTGGCGGTGCCATTTTTAGTGGTTAAAATTTGAATGCTTGCATTGCTGTGGTGAATAGGCTTAAGCGGCGCCAAGCGCTTTTTAATTTTTGCAATTTCCTGATCAAACCGCGCGCTGTCTTGATCATAATCAATCTTTTTGGTTTTAGGATTGATATACAGTGATTTCACCTGAATCGGCGCTGCCGGCTTGCTGCTGTTCAGCTGGTAATAATACAGCTGCGGCAAGCGCCCGCGGCCATCTTCAAAATGGCGCATGACATAAATCTTTTGGTCTTTCTGGTCTAAGCCCAGCACTTCAATATGCTGCGGGCCGCCGACAGTGGCGTAAACCGGCAGGGAAATGCCGGAGAGAATAAATGCGCTGCAAAGAATTCTTGGTATTTTCATGTTGAACTCCAGATGTTATCTGCTTACTTTCTTTGAATATAGTGAAGTTTTAATGGATGGCTTGTTAAGAATTTTTAGAAATCTGCCGGGAAACGCAGGATCACGCCTGCATCAGGCCAGCGCTTTAGCTATATTGTATGACTGAATTCAGTATTCCGCCTGAATAAGATGCAGCACTTCTTTGGCCGTAAAATCAGTCAGCTGATTCAAGCGCTGCAAAGGCGTTCCTGAAATCAGGTAATAAAAGTTGAAGATTTGCTGCTTGCATAAAATGGAAAGATAAAATGTGCCTTCTGGCTTTTCTGCGGTTGCGCTGCCGCCGGGTTTCAGCAGCCCGGTACAGGCGACAATGAAATCTGCATGGGGGAACAGTCGCTTGCCGTGCTGCGCCATGGCTTGGGTGACTTCGGCAGATTCCGCTGTATGCTGCTCAATTAAAGCGGAAGGAATATGCAGAATCGAAATTTTAATGCTGGGATCATAACTGACCAAACCGCCGAGCAGAATGTCTGCGCCGCTGTTCTTGAAAATGGAAAACTGGCTGGATAAATAGCCCGAACTGGCGCTTTCAATAAACGCGATGGTTAATTTACGCTGCTCCAGCGCATCACAGCATTGTTTTAGAATCATTATATTTCTCAAAGCTTTGCATTTTCCAAAAATGAATGCGCCAAAATGCATTTTAAATTATTTTTTGTCAGAAAGTTGAAAAAAACAGCAGTTTAAATTGCAAGAAATGCATTTTGCATCTAAACGGATTCAGCATTGCGCAACCAATGCTTATAGTTGTTCATTTGATGTTCGAAAAAGGAAATTAAAGGTTTAAAGCAATGCCAAAGAGTGGTAAAACTGAAAATAAAGTGCATTATGGAAATAGGCTGAAACAATGAAAACAACTGTAAAATATGTGGTATTGAAAAGCTCGGATTACCAGTTAGGAACGCCGCTGTTTCAGGAGGAGATTGATGCTGACAATCAGTATTTTGATCAGATTCCGGCGGAAATTGCCTATCAGAATCATAAATTCAAAGTGAAAAGCAAGGAACTGAAGCGCCTGTATTTGGCGGAAGAGCAGGAAGACAGCCAGACCATTATTGTCAAAGTATTGGCTGCGCAATAAGCGTAAAGCAAATAAAGAACCTGGCGATGAAAGGTTCTTTATTTCAATAAGCGCGGTTCTTTTTATTAAAAAACAACTCAAAACCTGCAATTAAGAATGAGCCTGAACTGTTAATCAGAGCTTCACTAAAACCGGAAAAATCTCCAATTATTATCTTTAAGTCATTAAAAATTATATAAATATTCATATTTAATTATCAATAGGTCAGGATTGAAGCTGCCAGCCGAAATATGCGCCGGCGCGCGTGAATTTCTGAAATTTACGCATTATTAATTCATAAAGTGTACGGTTTGTGAAAACTTAAGAAAGAAAATGTTATATAATTTACTTAACCTGAGTTCGATATAAAAAAGAAACAAAGAAAAAGCCTTTGAAGTTGTAAGATTTTGGTTCTCAAGACAAAAAATCACAAAATAAAGGCTTTCCTATGGATTATATTACTGAAATCTTCTGTGCAATAGATGATTTCTGCAAAGATTTTGAATCCGCGCTAAATACAGCCCTCATTTCAGACCGCCAGCCAAGGCGGCGCAGAGCCAAGGCCCTCTGCCTGTCCGAGATCATGACAATCGCTGTGCTGTTTCATCAGTCCGGTTTCAGGTTCTTCAAGTATTATTACAGCCATATGATTCAGCCTTTCTGGAAATCAGCTTTTCCTGCACTGCCCAGCTATAACAGAATGATTGAGTTGCTGCCTCAATGCCTCACAGCGTTAACTTGCTTCTTTCATCAAATTAAAGGCCAATGTACCGGGATCAGCTTAATTGATTCAACTAAACTGCCCGTTTGCCATAACCGCCGCATTGCAAGGCATAAAGTTTTTAAAGGCCTGGCAGAGCGGGGAAAAAGCAGTATGGGCTGGTTCTACGGATTTAAATTGCATATGGTTATCAATCAATTAGGTGAAATTATCAATATTGCATTTACATCAGGAAATGTTCACGATGTCAAAATGCTGGATGTGTTAAGCAAAGGCTTAAGTGGAATTTTACTCGCAGATAAGGGATATATAAGTAAAGCCAAGGCTGAAAGCTTATCTCAGCAAGGCATTAAGATCTTAACCATGGGGCGTAAGAATATGAAGAATCCGCCTGAATATAACGAGGAAGAAAAACAGCTTCTCTCAAAGCGGGGATTGATTGAAACAGTGAATGATCAGCTGAAAAACCTGCATCAGATTGACCATACCCGGCATCGTTCGGTTAATAATTTTATGGTCAATCTGATGGCTGCAATAGTTTCTTACTGTTTATCACCGAATAAGCCGGCCTTTAGAAATATGCTTAATTAGTAAGCATATTAAGTCGAACTCAGGTTACTTAATTGTTAATGGTTTGCGGTTTATGGAAATTTTAAAATTTATCAAAAGTTTTAATACTGCCGGTATTTACTTAACTCTCTCGACTGTACTCTTAGCCTTTTTGATTATTTATTTCTATTTTATCAATCCTGTCTAGGCCAAGCTGTGAAGAGTTAAGAAAAACTCCGCAGGAAGAAGCTGGAAAAAAGAGCAGTGCGCAAGCCTTGCTCTTTTTTTATGTGCTTAAAAACAAAGAATAATTAACAAAATGATGCTGCTGTAATAAAACTGTTGCTTTGTTCTGTTTAGCAGAATAGTTGTAAAAAGTTGACATTCATCACATTTTGAATATAATTTGTGAAATTGCATTTATAGCTAGGGCGGACGGAAATGATTCTTTGGGGTCGAGAACAGGCACTTCCTGAACATGCGAAAAAATTTAAAAATTTTCTTAAGCACTATGTTGCAGAACAGCACTGTGAATATTTATTGGACCAAAAGTCCTTTGTTTATGACACGGCCAGCGATGAGTTTCTGGAGTCAGACATTCAGGAATTTTATAAGCTTTGGTCATTTTCATAAAAGTTCAGCTCAACTGAATGCTGAAAAAATAGATTGAAAATTCACATGCAAATACGCATTTTAGCGCACTGAAAAACTGCGGCGCTTAATTTTATAATGATACTCAAAGGCTAAAGCAATTAGATGAATAATAAAGGCTTTGGCATTTAGAAAGCAGCAGATTGATGCATGCGTATCTTTGCACCGCCTGTTTATGCGCAGCCGTCTTAGCCCCTCGTTGGCAGGCTGCAAGTCCAGCTGGAATCTAAAATTCATTAGCCATATTTAATAATAGATAAATTTATTTATAAATATTTAAATATGGCATTTTTTGCCAATGCACAAAATGCCTAAAATATTGAAAATGCTCATCAGAAATTTAGGCTGTAAGTTTCTGTTTTGCGGATATTCCCAGTTTTACCCATGCAACCTTTGCATGGGTATTTTTTTATTTAAATTTTAACAAACACATACAATGATATCTCCCCGCATTTAAAAAAATTGACTACAATTGTGTCAATTTTTCAAAACCTTAAATTAAAGGCAATCCGATGATAAATTTA
Source organism: Acinetobacter sp. WCHAc010034 (assembly GCF_001696615.3). Lineage (NCBI taxonomy): Bacteria > Pseudomonadati > Pseudomonadota > Gammaproteobacteria > Moraxellales > Moraxellaceae > Acinetobacter > Acinetobacter sp. WCHAc010034. The sequence continues at coordinate 8,353 of NZ_CP032279.1, forward strand.
AAAACTGGCCTGATTATTCTAGTTTCTGCTGCAGCATTGACGCTGGCGGCGTGCGGGAAAAAACAGGAAGCGCAAGAACAGGCGGAAGCGCCGGCAGCATCAGCAAGCGAAGCCTCTGCAGTGACATCAATTGAAGTCAGCCCGGATATGATTGACGCAGCGCCGTTAGAGCAGGAAGGTTCGGCTGCCAGCGCAGCTGCCGCAAAATAAGCATCTGCCCAATGCCTAGCGCTGAAATGGCTTGGCGCTGTATTTCAAGCAAACGCCTGATGAGCTTCATCGGGCGTTTTGTATTTTAGCTGACCTAGTCCTGAATTAAGCCGCAGAAGCCTTATCTTCATAAGGCAGCAGAAGCTTGACTGGCTAGGTAAAGCGCATGAGAACCGCCTGTTTCAAAAATTGACACAAAATTCCGTGATCATCTGATAAATTCTTTAATTTTTAGCGGGTTAAATTTATGAAAAAGATCATTTTAATGGCAATGGCGGTTTCTTCTTTGGCAGCCTGTTCTGCAATGGATAAATCTGCGGCGCATCCGCATAAAGTTGGCATGGCCAATCCTGCAAGTGAATACTGTATAGAGCAGGGTGGCAAACTGGAAATAAAGGATGAAGCGAATGGCCAAGCCGGCTACTGCCGCTTGCCGAATGGCGCAGTTGTTGAAGAGTGGGCATTCTTCCGCGCAAGCCAGGCGCATTGCCTGCCTGAAGAAGCGCAAAAGTTAGTCGGAAAAACCGGCTTAAGCGACACGCAAATCAAGCAGCTGACAAAGTCAGAGACTGTCCGCCGCGTGGAGCCGGGCCAGGCTGTCACAATGGATTACCGCGATGACCGCGTTACAGTAAGCATTGATCCGGTTTCCAATAAAATCACCCACGCATCTTGCGGCTAGGCAGCCTGGAATGCCCTGACTGTAAAGGCATTGCTTCTGCCTGAAGTGCTTTGGTTTTTGTGATCATCGGAATGTTCAGAAAAATGCTTTGATCAGCGGGCTTGCAGATTTCAGTTGCCTGCACGGCGGCAATGCATCAGTTCAGGGCATTTTATGCAGATCGGCCGGGGAGCTGGCTCCTGCAGGCTGCAGTTTTTGATATAAATTCTTGATAATGTAACTTAATAAAATCATTGAAGTTTGGAGAATAAAGTCATGCAAAGACCAATAAAAACGCCATTTTCCAGTACACTGAAACTCACTGCAATTGCGCAGGCCGCGCTGCTGGCGTCTTGCGCATCCATTTCCGCACCGGCTCCGAACGGCTCAGCGCATTCAGCTGCAAATGAGCGCAGCCTTTTGGTTTACGGCGGGCCGATTTTAACCATGGAAGGCGCTCAGCCTGCTTATGCGGAAGCTTTGCTGATTGAAGATGGCGTGATCCGCTTTGCTGGCGGTTTAGCTGAAGCCCGTAAACTGGCGCCTCAGGCGCGAAAGCTCGACTTGAAAAACAAAACCGCCATACCAGGCATTATTGATGCACACAGCCATGCGAATTCAGTCGGAATGCAGCAGACCGTTGCAAATTTATATGCGCCGCCGGACGGCAAAGTGGTCAATATCCCTTCATTGCTGAATGAGCTTAAAGACTGGGCGCAGAAGAATCCGGACTTTGTGCAGGCCACTTCAGGCTGGATTATGGGCAATGGCTATGATGATGCCGAACTGCAGGAGAAAAGGCATCCTACTGCAGACGAGCTTGATCTGGTTTCCAAAGATCAGCCGGTGTTAATTCTGCATCAGTCCGGGCATTTGGCTTCGGCGAATCATAAAGCGCTTGAGCTGCTGAATATTAATGCCGATACCAAGAATCCGGAGGGCGGGGTGATCCGCCGGGTGGCAGGCAGCACCGTGCCGAATGGCGTATTGGAAGAAAGCGCAGTCATTCAGGCGATGATGACAGCCTTTAAAACTGTGCCGCCGGAAGTCATGGAAAAAATGGCGCTGAAAGCAGTGCAGACCTATGTGGAAAATGGCTATACCACCGTGCAGGAAGGCCGCGCAGACCGCGGCACGGCAGAGCTCTGGCGCAGCTTGGCTGCGCGCAATAAGCTGCCGATTGATGTTGTGGCTTATCCGGATATCAGTTCAGAACAGGCCTACATGCTGGAAAAAGGCAGCAGCCGCGAGTATGCAAACCATTTCCGCATTGGCGGGGTGAAAATCAGCTTAGACGGTTCGCCGCAGGGGAAAACGGCATGGCTGACGCAGCCTTATGTTGTGCCGCCGGCAGGACTGCCTAAAACGTACCGCGGCTATCCGGCTTTTCCGCAGCAGCAGACCGTGCAGAATTTAATTAATCTGGCCTTTCAGAACAATTGGCAGATACTGGCGCATGCCAATGGCGATGCCGCGGTTGACCAGTATTTAACTGCGATTGAGAAAGCCGGCAAGGCGCATGCGGCGAAAGACCGGCGCAATGTGATTATCCATGCGCAAACCATGCGCGAAGACCAGTTGGACAAAGCCAAGCAGCTGAACTTAATTCCGTCATTTTTTTCTTTGCATACCTATTATTGGGGCGACTGGCATGTCAGCCAGACTTTAGGCGAAGCGCGCGCGGCGCGCATTTCACCGACCGGCTCGGCCTTAAAGCGCGGCATGATTTTTACCGAGCATCATGATGCGCCGGTTATTCCGCCAAAAAGCATGATGATGCTGGATGCAACGGTAAACCGGGTCACGCGCAGCGGCAAGCTTTTAGGCGCAGATCAGCGTGTCAGCCCCTATATTGCGCTCAAGAGCATGACCGATTGGGCCGCTTATCAGTATTTTGAAGAGGATAAGAAAGGCACGCTAAGTGCTGGAAAACTGGGCGATTTTGTAATTCTCAGCGATAACCCGGTTACTGTGCAGCCGAACAGGCTCAAAGACATTCAAATACTGGCAACCTATAAAGAAGGCCAATTAATTTATCAAAAGTCATTGAAATAATTGGTTTTTAAATTTATAAATCGCATAGATTATTAAAATATAAGGTATATACTGAATATACCTTTTATGATGGATGGTGGTTAAAATGCCAGCGAAATTCTTTGGAACATTCTTAGGATATATACTGATTGTACTGGCAGTCGGTGCAGTTTTTATTAGTTTTGCCTTTGAAAAGCCGGTCGTGGAATACTGGATTTTACTGCTGCTTCCATGCTTCGGCATTCCTATTCTGACCTCCGTCGCTTTAAGCAAGGTGGATCATTAAAGCGCTGCTTCAGGCTTTAACGCTATGCGCCTGCAGGCGCATTCAAAAGAACAAGCCCTTAAATCAGGGCTTGTTCTGCATTAATCAGATTGCTTTAAAGGCTTCAATGGCCCGCTTGCGCGACAGGCTTAAATCGGCAATTGGCTGGGGATAATCTAAAGCCGGATCATGCTTGCCCGCATAGGGTTCATGTATGCGCTTTGCATCCAAATGCGCCAATTCCGGCACCCATTTGCGGATGTAATCGCCATCCGGGTCAAATTTCTGCGACTGCGAAACCGGATTGAAAATCCGGAAATAAGGCACAGCATCGGTTCCGGTCGATGCGCACCATTGCCAGCCGCCGTTATTGGCCGCCAAGTCGCCATCAATCAAATGCTGCATGAACCATTTTTCGCCCAGCCGCCAGTCAATCAGTAAATTTTTGCTCAGGAACATTGCTGTGATCATGCGGACGCGGTTGTGCATCCAGCCGGTTTGCAGCAATTGGCGCATGCCGGCATCGACAATCGGGATGCCGGTTTGGCCCTGCTGCCAAGCGCTTAAGTCCTGTTCAGCATCGCGCCATTGCAGCTTTTGCGTGCTGATTTTAAAGGGCTGATGCTTGGAAATGGCCGGATAATGAAAAAGGATATGCTGATAGAATTCCCGCCACAGCAGCTCATCCAGCCAAGTCTGCTGGCTGGCGTTATTAATATGGAAATGGCCTTGCTGCTGTCTGAAAACCGCCTGCAGGCATTGCCGGATTGAAATCGCGCCGATGTTCAGATAAGGCGACAGCTGGCTGGTCGCCTCAAGAGCCGGAAAGTCCCGCTGCGCCTTGTAGCGGTCTAGATCATCCTGCACAAACTGATCCAGCAGTTCTAAGGCATAATGTTCAGTCACCGGCCAAAGCGCCTGCAGCAGATGCGCAGCATGATCCGGATAAAGCTGTGCCGCCTCTGCCTGTGCATTGAAATGGCTTTGGCTGAGTGGCATTTTTTCCTGTTTTTCTGCCGGCGGATAGCAGCCTGGAAGCCCTAAGCTCAGCCGTTCATAGCAGCGCTTTTTAAATGCGCTGAACACCTGATAAGGCTGATTTGACTGATTCAGGATTGTGCCTACTGGAAAAATTGTGCGGTCATGATGCAGCTCCAGCGCAATATTCCGCTGCGCTAAGGCCTGCTGCGCCTGAAAGTCCCTTTTCAGCTCATTGACGCCAATTTCAATATTGGCGTGCACGCAGCTAATTTTCAGCTCAAGGCACAGCTGGCGCAGCGCATTTGGAATATCTTTCCATAAGGGAATATGCTGGATGATTAATGGAATATTTAAGGCATTTAATTGCGCTTTTAGGCTTTCCAGCTGACGCAGGTAAAAAATACCTTTGGCTGGCGCTTCGTCATGCCGCGCCCACTGTTCAGGGGAAATAAACACCGTTGCAATGCACGCGCCAGCCTGCGCTGCATGCCAAAGCGCCGCATGATCGGCTGCGCGCAAGTCCTGCCGGAACCAGATTAACTGCATAAGTCCGCTGCCTTCATAGAGCCTGCCAAAAGAATACAGCATACTGAAAAAATGCCTTGAAACAATAGGCGGCCTGCGCAAAAAACAAATGCATTTTGCTTGAAATTTCTTCAAATAACAGCAATATATCCATTGGGGTATAAAGCATTTAACAACATCTGAAAACAGAGGAAGACATGATGAAATTAAAAACAGCATTAATGATGGGCAGTTTAATGGCTGCATTCTCAGTTTCAGCTTTTGCAGATGATGCGGAAGATCTGCGCATTATCGCAGCAGCAGGAAAGAACGCCGTGACAGTGGCTCAAGCCGCCAAATCTGCAGATGAAACTGCGGTGGCTGTGACAGGCACCATTGTCCGTGAGGTTAAGCATGAGCATTATACTTTAAAGGACAAAAGCGGAACGATTACGGTCGATATTGACCATAAGCTGGCTAGCCCGGCGCAGCTGAAGCCGGGGACTAAAGTGCGGGTTTACGGTGAAGTGGATACGCACCGTGCTAAGCCTACCGATATTGATGCGGTTAAGGTCGATATTTTATAAGGGATCAGGCTTTTTTGGACGCTATAGCTAAATCCTAAAGTCTGTATTACGAATAATTGCCTATGAAATATGATTTCATGAGGTTTTAGTCGTGTTAACTATTTCAGCAATTCACGATGGTGCTTGCACTGCCTCATTTTTGCTTTAAATGTTTAAACAGCTTTGTGCAGGCAATATCTCCACTTTGGAAAGACCCAAAGTGGACAAAAGCCTTTTGTTGCCCATACACGGCGTCCTTGCCGTGATGGGCAACGCGCGGCATCCATGCCGCACCCGCGTATCCGAAGTTTATTTTACTCAAAATTCTATGAAACTCGAAGCTGAAAGGATTTCGCAGAGTCTTTCAAGAAAACTTAGCCATCATATAGCTGAGTTTTGAAATCTGTATTACACATAATCTCCCATAAAATATGCTTTTATTAGTTTGTGTGTGGTAGCTATTTCAGGTAATTAGCTGCATATGGTTTAAGCGGGAAATTCAAGCCAGCCATCCGCCTGAAATTTCTGCTGGCCAGCTTCAGGCGGGGCGGCCAGTTTCTACTGCCTGCAGTCAGATGCTGAACGCATTTTAGCTTAACGGCTGCAACGCAGGCCAATTTATCCGGTGAAAGCCGGTTTTGTAATTTTATAACACCTGAAAAATTCGTATGATGGTTCGGCTTTTATTTGCAGCAGAACGCTTTTGACTCAACCGAAAGGCATTTTTATCACCGTCTTGTTCAGTTTGCTTATATTTCAAAGTTTATGGAATATAGCGGCGGCTTTCTGCGTGCATGAAAACGCTTCGGGCAGCGCCCAATACAGTCAAAAGCAGGCCAGCGTCAGCCATTTCGGCCATCATCAGCCGGCCAAAGCATGCATAGATGAAATAAAGGCGCATGCGGAAGATCTTCTGGCGTTTGCAGAAGATGACCATCATGATCATCTGCCGTCTTATGCGCAGCTGATTTTGAATGAAGCCGATGCAAGCTATCTTCAGCCGCTTTCAGCGGAAGTGATTCAGAAATTTGAAATAGACTGGTCTAATCTGTATCAGTCGCCTGACTTAGGGCTGAACAGCCCGCCTCCAATGCCGTCCCCGCTGCTGGCGGGGTAGCCAAATCCAAGCCCGCCGCATTTAATTTCATTATGTGTGGGGCATTTTCATGTCAAAAAATCAAAGCAATCGGCGCGCAGCGCTGACTCTGCCGCGGGCTGCATTCGGCTCAGGCCTGCTGCTGTCCGCCGTGTTCGGCAGCGCCTTGGCGCACAGCCAAAGCCTGACGCTGCAGCAGGCGGTTGATCAGGCCAGCCAACATCAGGCCGCCCAGCAGTTTTGGGAAACTCAAAACAGCATCAATCAAAGCAATATCCGCCAGAGCAGGCTGTTTAAAAATCCAGAGCTGTCTGTAGAGCAGACCGGTTTTGGCGCCAATCAGGATCAGGAGCTATCCATCGGAATTTCCCAGCCGCTGGATATTTTTGGCGAGCGCAAGGCCAATCAGAAACTGGCCGGCATTGCGCAAGATAAAACAGCGCTGGATCAGAAAATCTATCAGGCCAAACTGCAGCTGGCGGTGAAATACCTGTGGTCGCAGCTGGCCATTGCAGAACTGGAAAAAAGCATTGTCAAAGCGCAGCTGCAGGTCAGCGAAGAAAACCTGAATGCCATACAAAAGCGCTTTCAGGCCGGCAGCTTGGCCGAGGTTGATGTCAACCGCGCACGCTTGAGCCATGCGGAAAACATCCGCCTGTTCCGCCAGGCCGGCCTGCAGCTGCAGGTGGCGGCGCAGCAGATCTCCAATGTATGGGGCACGCCGGATAAAAATATTTCCGTCAATTTAAGCGCTCAGAAGCTGTGGCCCGCGGCTGCGCACCGGCAGGTGCAGGACAACCTTGCGGACAATTACATGGAAAAATACCGCATTCTGCAGCTGAAGGAATCTGAATTGACAGTGGATGCGCTGAAGGCCAAAGCCCGGCCGAATCCGACCCTGAATGCAGGCGTGAACCGCATCCGTACAGCCAGTGCCGAAACAGACAGCCAGTTTGTGGTTGGCCTGAGCGTTCCATTGCATATTTTTGACCGGCAGCAGCATGGCCTGCAGATTGCGCAAGCCAAGCAGGCGCTGCTGTCCCGCCAGCAGAACTTTTATTTAAAGCAGAATGCCTTGCAAATCGGCACGCTTTTGACTGAGCTGCAGGGGCTGGAAGTGCAGTTCAATGAAGTCGATCAGACGCAAATTCCGCTGGCGGTGCAGGTGCAGGGCAAAACCTTGCAGGGCTTTCAGGCCGGAAAGTTTGCCTTAACCGATGTGCAGCAGGCCACGCTGCAGCTGCAGGAAGTGCGCCTGCGCAAAATTCAGTTGCTGAAAGACGGCTGGCAAAAAGCGCTGGAAGCGGAAAGCCTAAGTTTAGGCATTGCGCCAAGCGCCGTGATGTCCAAAGACGCCGTGGCGGAAATCAATCAGAATTTATGGCAGGACATACAGGCCATGCCGGTCATCGGCGGGGGAAATTAACATGCTGAAGCTTCAAAATACGTTAAAAAAACACAGCGGAAAAATTTCACAGCCGCTGATGATTGTTTTGGCAATCGGCATCACCTTGCTTGCTGCCTTAGGCTTGCTGTTTGCAGGCAAAAACAAGCCTGAATCTGCAGATGAGCATGGACACGGGCCCGCTGAAGGTGTGGAAGAGCATGCTGAAGCAGGCCAAGAGGGTGAGGCTGGGCATGAAGAAGGCGTGGCTTTAACGGCAAAGCAGCTGGCTGAACAGGGCATACAGCTGGCCAAAGTTGAGCAGGGCGCTGTGCTGAGCGTCAATGCCTATCCCGCCAAGCTGAGCGTCAATACAGACCAGCAGGCGCATGTTTCGCCAAGCTTCAGCGGCCATGTGGAAGCGGTGTATGTAGAGCTGGGGCAAAACGTGAAAAAAGGCCAGCCTTTGGCTGCCTTGCTGGTGCCTGAGCTGGTCGATCAGCAGGCCAATTTGCGCATTGAACAGAGCAATCTTGAACTGGCCAAGCAGGATTATGAGCGCGAGCGCCAGCTGTGGTCGCAGGGCATTTCCGCCAAGCAGGATTATCAAAAAGCCTATAACAGCTATAAGCAGGCGCAGATTCAGGTGCAGGCGGCCCAGTCGCGCCTAGGCGCTTATGGCGCAGCCGCCTCAACGCAGGGGCGCTATGTTTTAAAGGCGCCGATTTCCGGGGTGATCAGCAAAAAAGATCTGGTGCTGGGCGAAAATGTCCAGCTGGCGGATCAGCTTTTTGTGATTGACCAGCTGGATCAGCTTTGGCTGGAATTTATTGTGCCGAACAGCGAATTCAGCGCCTTGGCGCCAAATCAGGAAATCGAGTTTAAATCGCTGCAGACTGAAAATGTGTTCAAGGCGGTGATTCAAAGCCTGAATACCGAAGCGGATACGCAAACCGGACGCCTGCAGATCCGTGCGAAAGTGCTGTCGAAAGCATCGGAGCTTCGGCCGAACTTGATGGTCAACGTGATGCTGCAGCGGAAATCTGAAGGCCAGGCCCTGCGGATTTTAAAAGCCGCCGTGCAAAAGGTTGAGGGGCAGGATGCGGTATTTATCGCTTCTGCGCATGGCGAAAAAATTGAATTTACCGCGCAGCCGGTGCAGCTCGGCCAAAGCGCTGGGGACAGCCCTTGGATTGAAGTCATTTCCGGCCTGAAGCAGGGCCAGCAGTATGCAGCCAACGGCAGCTTCCTGCTGAAATCTGAACTGGAAAAGGGGGAGGCTTCTCATGCGCACTAACATGCCGGATTCCCCCAGCCCGGAAGACGCGGCGCTTCCTGAGCCGGAAGGCCTGTTTGACAGGCTGATTCAGTTTGCCATTCAAAATGCCATTTGGGTCATGCTGTTCGCGGCGGCGTGGATTGCCATCGGAATTTACAGTTATCAGAAATTGCCGATTGATGCCGTTCCGGACATCACCAATACCCAAGTGCAGATTAATACCCAGGCCAATGGCTTTACCGCGCTGGAAATTGAACAGCGGATTACCTATCCCATAGAAAACGTCATGTCCGGCATGCCGAAACTGGAGCAGACGCGCTCCATTTCACGCTATGGCCTGTCGCAGATTACGGTGGTGTTTAAGGACGGCACGGATATCTATTGGGCCCGGCAGCTGATCAATCAGCGCCTGCAGGAAGCGCAGGGCGAAATGCCGGACGGCGTGCAGCCGGTCATGTCGCCGGTTTCCACCGGTTTGGGCGAAATTTACCAATGGGTGATCAAGGCCGGGCCGGATGCGCGCAAGCCGGACGGGACGCCGTACACCGCGATGGATTTGCGTGAAATTCAGGACTGGATTGTGCGCCCGCAGCTGCAGCGCGTGGAAGGCGTTGCCGAAGTGAACAGCATCGGCGGCTTTAACAAAACCTATGTGGTGGCGCCGGACTTGAACCGCCTGCAGCAGCTGCAGATTCCTCTGTCAGACCTGCAGGCGGCCTTGACCGAAAATAATGAAAACCGCGGCGCGGGCTATATTGAAAAAAATGGCCAGCAGCTGACGGTGCGTGTGCCGGGCACTTTGGACACGCTTGAAGACATTCAGAACATCAGCATCGCCAATAAAAGCGGCTATCCGATTAGGGTTGCAGATGTGGCGTCCGTCAGCATCGGCCATGACTTAAGAACCGGCGCGGCCACCTATAACGGCGAAGAAACGGTCTTAGGCATCGCCATGATGATGATGGGCGAAAACAGCCGCACCGTGGCGCAGGCGATTGACGCCAAAGTGCAGGCGATTCAGCAGTCCCTGCCCAAAGGCGTGGTGATTGAAACCGTGTATGACCGCACACATTTGGTTAACCGGGCAATTGCGACCGTGCAGAAGAACCTGATTGAAGGCGCTATTCTGGTTATAGTGATCCTGTTCGTTTTCTTGGGGAATTTCCGCGCAGCGCTGATTACCGCCTGCGTAATTCCGCTGTCAATGCTGTTTACCTTAACCGGCATGGCGGAGCAGAAAATCAGCGCCAACCTGATGAGCTTAGGCGCTTTGGACTTCGGGATTATTGTCGATGGCGCGGTGGTGATTGTCGAAAACTGCATCCGGCGCTTGGCGGAGGCGCAGAAGCATCACGGCCGGCTGCTGACGCGCTCAGAGCGCTTTAGGGAAGTATTTCTGGCGGCCAAGCAGGCCCGGCGCCCGCTGATTTTTGGCCAGCTGATTATTTTAGTGGTCTATCTGCCGATTTTCGCGCTGTCCGGGGTGGAAGCAAAGCTGTTTCATCCAATGGCAATGACGGTGGTGCTGGCTTTAGTCGGCGCGATGATTCTGTCCGTGACGTTTGTTCCGGCTGCCGTGGCGCTGTTTGTCAAAGGCGAAATTAAGGAAAAGGAAAGCCGCTGGATGCTGTGGCTGAAAGCCAAATATGAAGCGCTTTTAGACCGGGCCTATGCGTTCCGCCTGTTTGTGCTGACCGCCGCCGGCTGCATTTTAGTGCTGACCGGCATCTTAGCTTCGCAGATGGGCAGCGAGTTTGCGCCGCAGCTGAGCGAAGGCGATTTTGCCGTGCAGCAGATGCGTTCGCCCAGCACTGGCCTAGAGCAGTCGCTGCGCATGCAGGAAAATACCGAAAAGCTTCTGCTGAAGGAATTCCCTGAAATTAAGGCGATCTTTGCGCGTACCGGCACGGCCGAAGTCGCTACCGATGTGATGCCCCCAAACATTTCAGACGGCATTGTCTTGCTGAAGCCGCGCGATGAATGGCCGAATGCCAAGCAAAGCACCGATGAGCTGCGCCAGCGCATGATTGCTTTTTTAGCCACCTTGCCGGGCAATAACAGCGAGTTTTCGCAGCCGATTGAACTGCGCTTCAATGAGCTGATTTCCGGCGTGCGCAGCGATGTCGGCATTAAGCTGTTTGGCGATGATATGGAAGTGCTGAACAGTGAAGCCAATAAAATCGCCGCGCAGGTTCAGTCCATCGCCGGCGCGGCGGCAGTTAACGTCGAGCAAACCAGCGGACTGCCTTTGCTGAATGTCGAAATTGACAAGTCCAGGGCGGCGCAATACGGCCTGTCGGTTAAATCCATTCAGGATCTAGTTTCAGCCAGTGTCGGCGGGCAGAATGTCGGTTCAATTCTGCAGGGCGACCGGCGCTTTGATTTTGTCATCCGGCTGGATGAGTCGCAGCGCAGCCCCGAACAGCTGGCGGTGCTTCCCGTGCAGCTGCCGAACGGCGGCCTGATTCAGCTGCAGGACGTGGCCAAAGTGGAAAATATTCTAGGCATCAATCAGGTGAGCCGTGAGAACGGCAAGCGCCGTGTAGTGATCACTGCCAATGTCGAAGGCCGAGATTTAGGCTCTTTTGTCACCGAATTGCAAAGCAAATTGTCCGCGCAAGCCTTGCCGAGCGGCTACTGGCTGGAGTACGGCGGGCAGTTTGAAAACTTAATGTCGGCCAAGGCCAGAATGCAATTGGTGGTGCCATTGGCCCTGCTGACTATTTTCATCCTGCTGCTGGCGGTGTTCCGCAACATTAAAGAATGCCTGCTGGTGTTCAGCGGCGTGCCGTTTGCGCTCAGCGGCGGCTTAATGGCGATCTGGCTGCGGGATATTCCGCTGTCGATGTCTGCCGGTATCGGCTTTATCGCCTTGTCTGGCGTGGCGGTTTTAAACGGCTTGGTGATGCTGACTTTCATTAAAGAGCTGCGCCAGCAGTACGATATTCATTATGCAACATGGCATGGCGCGGTGCTGCGCCTGCGCCCGGTGCTGATGACCGCCTGCGTGGCTTCATTGGGCTTTGTGCCGATGGCTTTGGCTACCGGCACAGGCGCGGAAGTGCAGCGCCCATTGGCGACGGTGGTGATTGGCGGGATTGTTTCATCGACCCTGCTGACGCTGGTGCTGCTGCCGGTGATTTACCGCTGGATGAATGAAAAAATAAAATCCGCTTAGCGCTTCGTTTTCCATTTTAAGCATGCAGAAGCAGAATCCAAGGATTCTGCTTTTTTTATTTTTATTGTTGCGCTACAGCAGCCTTTAAGCCCGCCAGCGCAAAAGTCTTAAAATGCTCCGCCAGCTGCTTTGCAGGCAATTGGCCTAAAGCCTGCATTGGCCCGGGAACCGGCATGCCGGTTAACAGCAGCATCAGGCAGGGCGCAACAGCGCTGAATATGCAGGGAATAATCCGCGGGTCATTTTCATTCAGCCCGGTCACTTCGGCTATGATGCGGCGCACAATTTGAAACTTCCGGGCGCCTTCATTTTCAAAAAAATTCTGCAGATGAGGTGATGGGCTGAACATTTCGCTGATGAATACCTTGCCGTGCCATAGGTCTTTTTCATTCAGCTTTTCTATCAATGTTTCAAACAGCAGGCCAAGCTTATCTTCAGCGCTGGCGCTGCAGCCGGCAATTTCACGCAGGCGCGCTTCATTCAGATAATGCGCATGCGCTTCAGTTAAAACCGCGCGGTACAGGCCATCCCTGCCGGCAAAGTGGTAGTTGATGGCGGCTAAATCGGCTTCCGCATTTTTGGCAATGGCCTTGTTGGTGGTTTTGGCCCAGCCGTTCTGCGCAATCAGCTGTCCGGCGGCTTCTATAATCCGTGCTTTGGTGGCATCGCCATCACTGCGTCTTGCTCTTGGCATGCTGCAACCTGAACTAAAATTTATGCAGCAAGTATATCTTTTATTTCTATTCCTATGGTAGTTTAAATTTAAATTGAATTTAAACTAAGCGCGCTTGGTTAAATAAAGGCCCATTCACAATGAAAAAAACCGTCATCGCCGCTGCCGCTGTCATTGCCCTTATCGCCACGGCCATTGCCTACTGGGCGCTGAACAGAGGCCCGGAGGCTGCCGGCGGGCTGACTTTATACGGCAATGTGGATATCCGCCAAGTGTCTTTGGCCTTTGAAGAAGCGGGGCGGATCAAGCAGATGAATGTTCAGGAAGGCGACCGCGTGCAGCCGGGGCAAGTGCTGGCGCTGCTGGACACGCAGGCTTTGGAAATTCAAGCTAAGCAGGCCGAAGCGCAGCTGATTGCGCAGCAGCAGGCTGTAGTGGAGCAGGACACCGGCACACGGCCGGAAGAAATTGCGCAGGCGCAGGCGCAAGCGGGTTCTGCACAGGCCCAGCTGGACAAGGCCGCCAAAGATCTGCAGCGCTATCAGGCGCTGTTTAACAGCACCGGCGGCCGGGCTATCAGCCGGCAGGAGCTGGATGCAGCGCAAAGCAATGTCAACACTGCGTTGGCCGGAGTTAAAGAGCGTCAGGCGCATTTGGCGCTGCTGCAGAAAGGCGCGCGCAAGGAAGACCGCACAGCAGCTAAAGCGCAGGTCGAAGCCACGCAGGCCAATCTGGATTTAATGCGCTACAAAATTGCGCAAAGCCAGCTCCGCGCTCCGGCGCAGGCCACGGTCCGCGCGCGCTTGCTGGAAGTGGGCGATATGGCCAGCGCGCAGAAAACCGTCTATACCTTGGCTTTAAGCAATCCTAAATGGGTGAGGGTCTACGCCAATGAAGCCGATTTAAGCCAGATTAAAATGGGTTCAGCCGCGCAGGTTATCCGCGATGCGCAGCCTGATCAGCCTGTGCCGGGAAAAATCGGCTATATCTCATCTGTTGCGGAATTTACCCCAAAGACTGTGCAGACTGAAGATATCCGCACCACGCTGGTGTATGAGGTGCGGGTGTATGTGCAGGACCCGGATGATCAGCTGAAAATGGGGCAGCCGGTTACGGTAAAAATCGCTCAAGCCTCTGCTCCTGCAGGGAAAAAATAACATGAAAGCGCCAGGTATTGTTGTCAGCGCCAAAGCGCTGGTGCAGGTTTTCCCGCCGGAGTCCAAAGGCGCCGCGGAAGTCCGCGCGCTTGGCGGGCTGGATATCGACATTAAAGCGGGCGAGCTGACGGCTTTGGTTGGGCCGGACGGCGCCGGAAAAACCACATTTCTGCGCCTGATTGCGGGGCTGTATCAGCCTGCATCCGGCCAGCTGGAGGTCTTGGGCTTTGATGTATTGAAGCATCCGCAGCGGGTTCAGGAACGGATTGGCTATATGCCGCAGCGCTTTGGCCTGTATGAAGACTTGAGCGTGCAGGAAAATCTGGAGCTGTATGCAGACCTGCATGGTGTGCCTGAAGAAATCCGCAAGGCGCGCTTTGAGCGGCTGCTGAAAATCACTGATCTGCAGCACTTCACACAGCGCCCAGCCGGCAAGCTGTCCGGCGGGATGAAGCAGAAGCTGGGGCTGGCCTGCACCTTGGTGCGTTCGCCTGAACTGCTGCTGCTGGATGAACCCAGCGCCGGGGTCGATCCTCTCTCGCGCCGTGATTTGTGGATCATCATTGAACAGCTGGTGCGCGAGGAAAACCTCAGCGTGATCATCAGCACGGCCTATATGGATGAAGCGGAACGCTGCGCGCAGGTATATGTGATGTATGAAGGCAAAGTGCTGAAGCAGGGCGCGCCGGAGCAGCTGCGTGAACAGGTGCGCGGGCTGACGTGGCAGGCTGCGCCGCCCGAAGGCATGAAAGCCCGCGCGTTGCAGGCGCAGCTGCTGAAAAACACCCAATATATTGCAGACGCTGTGCCGAAGGGCGGCTGCGTGCGCTTTATGACGGTTCAGCAGCACCGGCAGCTTCCCGCTGCTGAACTGCCTGAAGGCACAGCTGTGCAGGCGCGCGAGCCGGATTTGGAAGACGCTTTCATGCTGTTCCTGCATCAGGCTGATCAGGATGGCCGGCCTAGCCAGCAAGAACACCGGCAGGTGGCGCCTGAGCAGGCGCTGATGGGGGGCAGTCTGCAAATAGCGCCGGATGCGCAGCCGGCAATTGCGGTGAAAGATCTGGTGCGGAAGTTCGGCGATTTTACCGCAGTGGCCAGCACGACCTTTGAAGTGCAGCGCGGCGAAATTTTCGGCTTGCTTGGCCCGAATGGCGCAGGCAAAACCACCACATTCCGCATGCTGTGCGGTCTGCTGCCGGCCAGCGCAGGCTCGCTGCAGGTTGCCGGCGTAAACTTGCGCCACGCGCGGGCGCAGGCGCGCGCCCGCATTGGCTATGTATCGCAGAAATTCGCCTTATACGGCAACTTAAGCGTGCTGGACAATCTGAAATTCTTCGGCGGCGCCTACGGCCTGTCCGGCAAAAAGCTCACAATTCAAATTGACAAGGCCCTGCAGCAGTTCGGCTTAAAGCCGGATGCCAAAAGCGCCGATCTGCCCGGCGGCTACAAGCAGCGCCTGTCGATGGCCGCGGCTCTGCTGCATGAGCCGGAAATTATTTTTCTAGATGAGCCGACCAGCGGCATCGACCCGCTGGCGCGCCGTTCGTTCTGGCATACCATCGGTGAACTGGCCAATCAGGGCATTACCGTGATTATTACCACGCACTTTATGGAAGAAGCGGAATACTGTGACCGCATTGCCATTCAGGATGCCGGAAAAATGCTGGCGCTGGGTTCGCCCAGCCAGGTGCGCCAGCAGGCCGGCGCAGATCATGCCTTGGACATGAACAGCGCCTTTATTGCAATTGTGGAGCAGGCGCGTGCCAATGCCGTACAGCAGGAGCAGGCCGAATGATGCCGGAATTTCTGATGCGCTTCCGGGCCTTGCTGAAAAAGGAAAGCCGGCAGCTGATCCGCGATAAAAGCAGTCTGGCGATAGGCCTGCTGCTGCCGGTTGTGCTGATTCTGCTGTTCGGCTATGGGCTGTCTTTCGATTTAAGCAATGGCCGTGTCGGCGTAGTGGCTGAGCAGCCCTCGCCGCAAAGCCGGCAGCTGATCTCCGGCCTGCAGGGCTCGAGCTATCTCAGCGCGCAGCAGTACAGCAATTACCCTGAAGCCGTGGCGGCGATTAAAAATGACGAAATTGATGCGATTCTGGTGATTCCTGCAACCTTCGCCGCCGACAGCGCGCAAGGCCAAGCGCATTTGCAGCTGCTGCTGAATGGGCGCTCAACCAGCATTGCTTCGGCCATGCAGGGCTATGTCAGCGGCGCCATCAGCACGGCGTCCGCCATTCAGGCCGAACGCCAGCATGCCGGCGCGCTAGCGGTTATGGTAACGGTGGAACAGCGCATGTGGTTTAACGAATCATCCAACAGCACATGGTATTTGGTGCCGGGCTTAATTGTGCTGATACTGACTTTAATCGGCGCGTTTTTAACGTGCCTGCTGATTGTGCGGGAACGCGAGCGCGGCACGCTGGAAGCGCTATTTGTCACGCCGGTCAGGCCTTTTGAACTGGTGCTGGCCAAGCTGGCGCCGTATTTTGTGATTGGCATGATTGATATTGCAGTCTGCCTGACAGCCTCTTATTTTCTGTTTGACGTGCCGATGCGCGCTTCGATGCTGGCGATTTTCAGCGCGTCACTGATGTATCTGCTGGTGTCGCTGCTGCTGGGGCTGGCGATTTCCGGCTATTCCAGCAGCCAGTTTCAGGCCAGCCAGATTGCGCTTTTAGCCAGCTTTATGCCCGCTTTGATGCTGTCGGGCTTTGTATTTGATACTCAGAACTTGCCCGTGGCGGTGCAGGCGGTCAGCCATGTTTTGCCTGCCACGCACTTTATGACGCTGATTAAAACGCTGCTTTTGGGCGGAGATGACTGGGCGCTGTGGCTGAAAGAATGCGGCATTTTAATGCTTTACGTGATTGTGCTGGCCGCCGTATCTACCCGTTCCCTGAAAAAGCAGCTGAGGTAAGCCAATGTTCAGTTCACTCCTTGCATGGTTCAGCTCGCTCAGCTGCCTGGTCAAAAAAGAATTTTTGACCATTTTCAGTGATCCGGCAAACCGGGCGATTTTAATTGCGCCGGCATTGGTGCAGGCGCTGCTGTTCGGCTATGCCGCCAGCTATGATGTCAACCACGTGGATTATGCCGTGCTGGATCAGAGCAGGGGGCAGGCTTCGGCTGCATTCATTGCGCGGCTTGACGGCTCAGGTATTTTTACGCGCACGCAGACGCTGCAGAACAGCAGCCAGATTCAGCAGGTGATTGATGAGCGCAGGGCTTTGGCTGTCATCAGCATTCCAGCAGACTTTGAAAGCAAGCTGAATCAGCAGCAGGCATCGCCTATTCAAGTGATTTTAGACGGGCGCAACTCTTCTACTGCAGGTGCAGCCGGCGCCTATATTGGCGCCGTGGTCAGCCAATTCAATCAGCAGCAGCTGGGGCATGCGCCGCCGGTCACAATTGAAACGCGGACATGGTATAACCCGAATCAGCAGTCGCGCTGGGGGCTGATGCCGTCTCTGATCGCCGCGCTGAGCATGATCCAGACCCTGCTGCTTTCCGCACTGTCTGTTGCGCGCGAGCGAGAGCAGGGCACTTTTGATCAGCTGCTGGTGACGCCGTATACGCCCATGCATATTATGATTGGCAAGGCCCTGCCGCCGATTTTTGTCGGGCTGATGCAGTCCACCATCATCCTGCTGATTATTTTGTTCTGGTTCCAGATTCCAATGAATGGCTCGATTGGCCTGCTGTATTTTGGCTTGGTCAGTTTCAACATTGCCGTGGTGGGCGTCGGGCTGTCTATTTCCGCTGTGTCTTTAAATATGCAGCAGGCCATGCTGTTCACCTTTCTGCTGATTATGCCCTTAATGCTGCTGTCCGGACTGCTGACGCCGGTGCAGAACATGCCGAAGGCGTTGGAAATTGCCACCTATGCCAATCCGCTGCGTTTCGGGATTGATTTGGTGCAGCGGGTTTATCTGGAAGGCGCGCAGTTCAGCCAGGTCAAATATGATTTTATTCCCATGATTATTCTGGCTGCGGTGACATTGCCCTTGGCGGCCTGGCTGTTCAGAAACCGCCTGTCATAGCTGTTCGGCCGGCGGCCTGAGCTTGGCCTTGAACTGCTGCCAGTTGGTGGAAATCCAGCAGATAAAAGAGCCGAGAGTGACCAGAATTGCCCCGTGCCAAAAGGCTGCAGATAAGCTGGTCTGCAGAATCAGCATGGAGAATACTGCAGAGATCAGCGGGCTGAAATAAGACAGGGTCACTAGCAGGGTGATGTTGCCCTTAATGATGCCGATATTCCATGCGGCGTAGCCCAGCGCCGTAACCACTGAAACGCACAGCATGCAGAGCATCGTCGTGAGGTCTAAAGGCGACAGGGCATGTGTATCCTGCAGCCAGAACATTTTCAGCCACAGCACGGCGGCGGTTAAGGCAAAAAACAGGGCAATCGGGTTGTGGCCGTTGCTGTATTTTTTGGTAATGACGCAGTACAGCGCCCACAGGGCCGCGCCCAGAAAAGCCAGAACATAGCTGACGGGGTTGGCCTGAATATTACCGAACACAGATGCCCAGTTGAAAGCGCCATTGCCGGTTTGAATCAGCACAATCCCGCTTAGGCTGACTGCTAGGCCAACTGCAACAAAAATATTGAATTTCAGTTCTTTAAACAGAATTAAGGCAGCAATGGTAAGGCTGGGCCATAAATAATTGACCAGGCTGATTTCTATGGCCTGCTGTGCAGTTTGCGCCAAAGCGATGGCATAGGAAAAGCACAGTTCATACACCACAAACAGCAGCGTGGCGAAGATTAAATACGGTTTAGGAATGAGCTTTAAATTTGGAATGCGGAACAGCACCAGCAAAATAACCGCGCTGATGCTGTACATAAAGGTGACCGCATAATCCGGCCCGATGCTGAAACTGATTTTCTTTAACAGCCCGACAATAGCCGACCATTGCAGAATTGCACTGAAGCCGATCAGTGTTGCAAGATTTTTAGACATTTTCAGCTCAAACCGCCTTTGGTGCAAAGGCTCAGTACATAGACGCAGACAGGAGAATAAACGGCGCGATTATACGCCTTTTTTCTGACCGGCAAGCGTCAAATAGGCGGGCAGTTTCATTATATTTTGTAATGCGGCCAAGCGCTTCGGGCGGCTGAGGCTTTGGCTTATTCATATCAGTTTATATGCGCGCGAATATCATGCAATTGCTGCAGTAAAAGCGCATCCGCTCCGGCGGAGCGTTGGCTGTATTCCTTGAGCAGATAAAAAAAGCTGAACCCTGCATAAACAGGATTCAGCTTTGGAAGGCTGTTTTGAATATGCAGGGATATTCAAAACAGTCCTAGCTTAAGTAATGATGATTACTTTTGTTTTTTCAGTTTCTTCTGCAGCTTTTTCAGCTTGCCTTCATGTTTGGAAATTTTTTCCAGACGCGCTTTGATTTTCTGTTTAAGAGATTTAACTTGCTTAGACATAATGTCACTCCTTAGTCTGAGTTTCCGCTGACTGATGTTTTTTGATAAAACTGCGGATAAATTTTCTTAATTCTCTGGCGGCGCTTGTATCCAAATGTTCACATAAGTGAACGAATTCATCACGCTCGGCAGTATTAATGCGAATTAAGAGTTGACCATCTTTTTTATTGGCTTTTGTCTTTTTGGGCAGTTCAGTCATAACGTTTTATTCCCAAAGGCAATAATCAAAATGTATATACAATATATATGCACTTTTAAATTAAGTCAAGCTGGGTGAGTTTAGAAATATTTAAAAATTAATAATTTACTGAATAATGCAGTATTCATAAATTATAGGCCTGCTTCATTTAAGCTTCAATTCAGCGCTGCTGAACGCCCTGATAAGCCCGCATTTAGGCTGTTCTGCGGCTTTCAGGCATGGCTGAATATTCAGCAGCCTGCGCCGTGGTTTAGGGCCATTTTTTAGCATCATTGCCAGAATGGAATTTCATAAAGCAGCTGATGGATGCATATATTTTTGCCGCTGCTCAGCATTTATTTGCTTAATGTTCAAAATAGGCGTAGTATGCGGGCCTTCCTATGCAGGAGAGCGGTTGCGCTCAGGAATTGAAGGTGTTGCTTCAAATCCGGATTCTGCATCTTATATATCTGCTAATGTAAATCCCGTAAGTTTAATTTTAGGCCGAGCTGCCTTTTCCTATCATCAGTATTATAAAATTCTGTCTGTTGATTTTAATAATTAATTACTGCTCCGTTTTACAAAAGCTCAATTAAATGAGTGTTTAAATTGAATCAATCAAATGGCTGGATTACAGCCACTGCCGTAAATGGCGACCAAATCCGTGTAAAAATCGTTCCTCTGAAGCGCCAGCAGCGAAACCCAAGCGGCATGAGCTGGGTTGAAGTCGGCAAGAAAATTGAATTGGAAACCGGTGAAGACCGCCAGTTTAATTTTGATGGCCGGTCTTTTTACCTTGGGCTGAATCAGCTGTATCGGGTTGCTGTGTAGCTGCCGTATTTTGCATTGTTGAATTGCCTGCTGCTCCGGCAGCGGGAAATTTGCTGCAAATTAGATAAAAGCTCACCGAAAGGTGTAATGCCTGTCAGTTAAGAAATTGACTGGCATTTTTTAAAATTCTAGAACTTTTTAAATATAGATAATATTCTTTAAAAACAATTATATATTGTACTTTGGTAAAATTGGATAATTTATGCGCTCTTAAGTTTCGGCACTTGCACTGCCTCATTTTTGCTTTAAAAATTTCAATGCCTTTGCGCAGGCAAGCCCCGACTTTGGAAAGACCCAAAGTCGGCAAAAGTCTTTTGTTGCCCATACACGGCATCCCTGCCGTGATGGGCAACGTGCGGCATCCATGCCGCAGCGCGTATCCAAAGTTTGCTTTTAACTATGGGACAGCAATAATGGTTCTAAATATCGAATTTAAAAACGGTAAGATTCCGCCGTAAATAGTCAAAATTTAAGGAATTTATATTGAAATTCCTTAACTGATCAGCATTAACCAAAAGGTGGGCTTTTTGCATTTTTAGGTTATTCTTCAATTATCTAAAGTTTTGAGTAGAGCAAGCATGGCCGTGCCTCAGAATAAACAGGAACTTATAAGCGCAATTAATCTGAACTTTGAAAAACTGCTTAAAGAACTGAACAGCATTCCCGCTGATCTGGCTGAAGAAAAGACCATGGATGGCCATGTGAAGGGAATGCAAATGAGCGTTTGCAATCTTGTGGCTTACCTGCTTGGGTGGAATCAATTGGTGCTGAAATGGCTGGAAAAGGACGCCGCCCGGCAGGCCATCGATTTTCCTGAATCTGGATTTAAGTGGAATGAACTGGGAAAATTGGCGCAGAAATTCTACTGTGACTATGAGGGTTTAGATCTTCACAGCCTGCTGGAAAAACTGATGGAGGCCAAGCAAAAGATAGTTCAGATCATTGAAAATAAAGATAATCATGAGCTATATGGGCGAGCGTGGCATGCGCAGTGGAGCATGGGTCGGATGATTCAATTCAATACATCTTCACCTTACAGCAATGCCCGGGCAAGATTGAGGAAATGGCTGAAACTGCAAAGCCTGGCGCAGTAATTAGGCAGAATCGGCATTTTAAAATTGCGCTGCACGGCTGTTAATTCAGATGCTGCCGGGAACTTAAGGCGGGCCAGCCGCGGTTTACGCAAATGGCATTTTTAGCCAATGTAGCAATATGTAAATACATACAAAATAGCCAGCTGAAACAGTTTGCTGCTTCTTTTTAGCCGCATTTTGCGGTTTTTTCATTCTCTTTTGAGAATTCCTCCCATATCCCTCAAGCAGGGATGCATATAAGGACAACTTCATGCTGCAATTTCTGCGCAAGTTATTTTGCATACATACTTTTGATTACGAATCAGACATTTTTATTCAAGCTGAATGCCGGAAGTGCGGAAAAGAGAAAGACAGCGCGTCAAAATCGGAAGAGTAATTTTCAAAATCATTGCATCGTTTTGCCGGCCGGCGCCAGAGGAGCGGTAATGCGCGTCCGCTCTGAAAAATGCAGTTTAATTTGCTATGCTATGGCCATGACAAAAATATAGACTTTATTGATGAAAAAAATTGTTCTATTAGGCATCTGCCTTGCTTCCAGCCTGACTTTCGCTGCCGGTCAAGACACCGACGCATGCAATGAGCTTGCAGATCTGGCTGCCGCCGTAATGCAGCAAAGGCAGGATGGCGTTCCCTTGGAAACGCAGGAAAGAATTGCCCTGGAGTTTGAAGACGAATCCAAAGCATTGTATGAAGAAATCGTGCAAGCCTCGTATGAGCAGCCGATCTACCGTACAGACTTGGTCAAGCAGCAGAGTGTTGAGAAAATCCGGAAACAGTATTTTGAGCTTTGCATGGCGGCTGAAAAAGTCCATTGATTGAAGATGCGCCCTTAAAGCTTGCTGTTTCGCCGTTAAAGCCTTTGGATGCGCGGGCGGCAGGACTTTCCCGTCAGGGCAAGGACGCCGTGTCTGTATCCTCAAGGGTAGTGCAGACCTGAATTTTTAGCAGCCTTATAAACGTTAAGCTTTTAAAATGTGCTTGCAATAAAAAATACAGGTAATTGATGGGCTCTTAGATTTTAGTGCTTGCATTGCCTCAGTTTTCCCTTAGAAGTTTAAATGCCTAAGCCTTTCGCTGCCCATGCACAGCATCCATGCCGCACCCGTGTATCCGAATTATAACCTGTCCTCAAAGGCGCTTTTTGCTGCCTGCAGAAAGCGCTTAAAGCCTTCTAATACATTGCCATTTTATGCGCCGGATGATCATTCCAAAATAAGAAAAGCCATTTTAAAATTCAGCCAAGAAGTAAAAATGTCCAAATAAATCATATCTTAAAATTTAAACATATGATAAAAAATAAGCATAATAAAGGATAGGATTATGAACATTAAAAAGTATTTATATCTTTCATTTGGCGTTTTGTTCAGCCAGGCCGCGGCCGCCGGCAGCTTTGCTGAAACTTTTGAAGGCGCTCCTAAACTGAATCTTAATTTATATGTATTTGCCGCCGATGTAGACGGCTCAATTGGCAAAGGAAATGCCAAATATGATGTCGATCAGCCATTCAAGGAAACCGTCAAAGAGCTTGATGAATCGTATATGGCGCATGTTGATCTAAGCAAAGGCAAGTGGGGCATATACGCAGACCGGCAGATGGTTAAAACCTCGCAGGATAGGCAGGCAATGCATCTGCCTGTTGCTGTGCATACCAAGCTGGAGCAAAACAGCTACGGCGCATATTACCAGGCATACGTTTCACCGGAGCTGACAGCAAAAAATCAGCCTAAACTGATTGTAGAGCCGACGATTGGCGTGCACCGCACAGAAGCCAAAGCAGCGCTGGCGGTTTTAAATCAATCTGCAGAAACAGAAGCCTCGTGGAATGAATTCTTTTGGGGCTCGCGCTTTAAATATAATTTTAATTCGCCCTGGAATTTGGCATCTGAAGTGACTTTTGGCGCAGAAAATACCCACTCTGCGCAGGCGTATTTGGGCTACAGGATTCCAGTATTTGACCGGGCGCTGAATGTACGGGCAGGCTACCGCTATTTTGAACAAGACTATAAATCCAGCAATTTCCATTGGGAAATCCGCCAGCATGGCCCGGTGATTGGCATCAATTTACCTATTTTTTAAGAGGATGACATAATGAATAATGCATTAAAAAAAGTATTGTTTGCTGCCGGCCTTATGGTTGCGGCGGAGATGGCTGCAGCATGTACGCGTGTAGTCTATCTTGGGGATAATGATGTCATTACAGCCCGCTCAATGGACTGGAAGCAGGAGACTGGAACAGATCTATGGATTTTGCCAAGCAAGGTTAAGCGCACTGGTTTAGCGGGTCCAAAGTCAATTCAGTGGACATCTAAATACGGCAGCGTTGTAGCAACCGGTTATGATGTCGCTACAACAGATGGCGTCAATGAAAAAGGCTTAGCTGCAAATTTATTATGGCTGGTAGAATCAGACTATCCAGATGCTAAAACCAATAAAAAGCCGCCATTGAGCATTTCATTATGGGCGCAGTATGTACTTGATAACTATGCAACTGTAGATGAGGCTGTTAAAGCGCTGGAAAAAGAGCCGTTCATTGTTGTAACAGATGTAGTGCCTGGCGACAAGCGGTTAACTACCCTGCATTTATCGATCTCTGATGCATCTGGCGACAGCGCCATTATTGAGTATATTGGCGGAAAACAGGTGATTCACCATAGCCGTGAATATCAGGTCATGACGAACTCGCCGACATTTGACCAGCAGCTTGCGCTGAATGCTTACTGGCAGAAAATTGGCGGAACAGTAATGCTGCCGGGAACCAACCGCGCTTCTGACCGCTTTGCCCGCGCTTCGTTTTATATTGACGCTATTCCTAAAAATGCCAGTCATGAACACTCTTTAGCGAGTGTTTTCGGTGTGATTCGAAATGTATCTGTTCCTTTTGGCCTTAACACAGCAGAAGAACCGAATATATCTTCTACACGCTGGCGCACTGTTGTAGACCACAAGCGCGGCCTGTATTTCTTTGAATCTGCAGTATCGCCAAATACGTTTTGGGTCGATTTGAAAGACATCAATTTCAATAATGGCCAGACCCGCAAGCTTGAATTGGGCCCGGATCAGGCAAAAGTATATGCAGGAAAGGCCAATGCATCCTTTAAAACGGCAAAACCTTTTGAATTTCTCGGTATCCAGTAATTCAGCCTGAACTTTCGCTTATTTTTGAATTAAACCTATCGCAAGATAGGTTTTTTAATGCTCATCAAGATGCTTCATGGGAATAGGGTGAAGCCATTTAAGTTTTCATACAGAAACTGATTAATACTGAAGTTTGCCCTTCAAAGCTTTATTGCAAAATGCGATATTTGCTATATACTGTTTCTATAGCAAAATGCGATAGATCTTATGCATGTGATCACCCACGCCAAAATTCTGGAAGCAATCGAAAAGTGGCCGCAGGCTGAAACGGCATTAGATGGCTGGTATCGAATAATTAAAGCAAATGATCCTAAAGATTTTGCAGATATGAAGCATTATTTTCCTGCTGTTGATAAGGTTGGAAAATTTCATGTATTTGATATAGGCGGAAATAAAATCAGATTGATTGCTGTGGTTATGTATCAGGCAAAACGGCTGTATATCCGTCATGTTCTATCTCATAAAGAGTACGATAAAGGTCATTGGAAGGAGGGTTAACATGAATGCAATGATTAAGCAGGCGGTTGATCACTGGCGCTATGTTGCCCCATTGCTCAGCAAGCCGGAAAATGACCAGGACTTTCATGCGCTGATTGAGGCGCTGGATGAGCTTTTGGATATTGCCGGGGATGATGAAACGCATCCTTTAATCGGGTTAATCCATCAGCTTGGCGACTTGGTTTCTGCCTACGAAAATGAACACCTGCCTATGCCTAAAGGCGACGGGCGCGCAGCGCTGGCTTTTTTGATGGCACAGCAGGGGCTGAGCCAATCTGACCTGCCCGAGGTGGCGGCGCAATCCGTCATTTCAGAGATACTAAGCGGCAAGCGCCAGCTCAATATCCGCCATATTAAAGCGCTGTCTGAACGCTTTAATGTTTCAGCGGATACTTTTTTCTAATGCTTTCTTTCATGTAAATGCTTAAAGCGCCCTAAGGCGCTTTATTTATAATTTTATAGCTTACTGAAATTAATTGATTTTTATGCGATTCTCGGGTGTGTTTCCAGCTACATATTCCTGTCAGCCATAGCAGGCATTAATATTTCTTTGATACAGGCTGCTTTTGTGGTCGAGATGATAAAAAGAATGGCCTGTATTGCGTCAGATAAGGGAATGAGGGAAGAATCAGTTTCTTCCAGTATTTGAGCCGCAGGAACATCAATATCATAGTCTGAGGCAAGGTAGCCTAAATTTAAAACACTTACCCCTATGGCGTCTTCACGCAATATTTCTCTCAGCGACTGCGCTATTCCCCGCAAAGCGAACTTTGTCGCGGAAAAAACGACTTCCGATCCATTGTGATTATCAACGCCCCATGTTGAGCCGATCAGAATTATTTTTGCATTATCCGATAATTTTAAGTTTTCAATCAGCAATTGAATGGACTGAATGCATGAAGTGATATTGGTATGAATGATATTATGAATTTCGAGTGGCGGGATTTCATTGAAATTATAATGATCTGTAAACGCCGTGCTTTCCCATATGCCGACATTATAAATGAGGACATCTATTTTCTCCCTGCCTATGTGCTGCTTTATGGCGGCTGCAGCTTGATTAGGGGAGGACAGGTCAGCATTAATCCAATTTAAATGGGGCAAGCTGTCCGGTTCAGTCCGGGAAACACCGTAGACTTTATCTGCAGGCTGCGGCACTTTTTGCACAATGGCTTTTCCCAGGCCTTTACTCACGCCATAAACCAGAAATGTTTTATGCGGCTTATTCATTTATACGCTCATTATTTGGAAAACAGGCTGATTCTAAAACCTGAAGTTAACTTGAGGTCAAGGCTTAATTAAAAATGCATATTGGAATGCGGCCCGGCGGTGATATATAAATTTTAGGCTAGATTTGAAAGCTGCTGCAGAGCATATTTCTATTGCTGAAATGAATACCATTGATGCAGGATTATCTTTTCATCCATTAAAATATTAAAGCGCTATTTAGGCCAAAACCTCACTGATTAGGTTTTCTGCCGCTGCTTGCATATTAATGATCTGGAATAGAGAGCGCTTCTTTATCAATATCCATCCATGATATATAGCCGCTCGAAATATTATAGATTGCCGGAATAACTTTAAGTTCCTGCTCAAACTTGTCTTGATGAAGGTTCAGGGCAGAGCTGAGGGTTTTAGCGGTTTCCAGAGTATGATTTTCTGTAGAATCAAGCACGCTTCCATCAACAATATGCTTGTCAATTAATGAGACAATGCTTTGCAGCGGGCCTTTCATACGCTTATGGTTATGCGCTGCTGTTACAGCGCCACAGCCGGTATGGCCAAGCACGATAATGAGCGGTGTTTTTAAAAACTGAATTGCATACTGTATGCTCCCGAAGACTGAAGTATCACAAACATTTCCCGCATTTTGAATAACAAATAAATCGCCAAGACCGCGGTCAAAAATAATATCTGGCGATACTCTAGAATCTGAGCAGCATAAAATCACGGCATAAGGATTTTGGGCTTCAGACAGAAGCTCAAGATCATGATGCAGAATATTGTTCACTTTATTTTGAATAAATCGGCTATTTCCGTTTTTTAATACTGCGAGTGATTTTTGCCAGGTTCTCAATTTAATCCTGCTCCATGGGTTTATTCTTAAAATAGTTTGATTAATAAAATAGTGCTGTGAATATAATTTTAAATCATTAGAATATTAATTTCCTGTAGGGAAGCCGTGAAACATCCATTGTATGCCGAATAAAATGACCAGCAGAAGGACGATAAGCAGTATAATTTCTATGCGTTTGATTATTGCTATTGTTCCATTAAGGTGTATTGGTATATTTTGATTGCCTAGCTTAGCTTATCAAAATATATCAGATTGTGAAAATCTAAAAAATAATCAAGCCTTAGCGCGCTGCTGAAATAAGATGCTTTTTATGCCTATTTCATGCTTTTAAAGCTTTCAGATATTCGCTATTCTGATGCACGCAGAATATGAATAAGCAAAATTAACCAATAAAACCTCACATCAAGAATAGGTAAACTATGATTAAAGGTAGCTGCTGCTGCGGTGCTGTTAAGTTTGAATTAACATCGGCCCCGAGCATGATGGGTACATGCCATTGTTCGCGCTGCCGTAAATTAGGCGCCAGCACACTTGTTTTCGCGGATCAAAAATCTTTCAACTTGCTGCAAGGGCAAGAGTTTATACAGAAGTATGAGCCTGCGCCGCCATTCAGCTATGTAAGAACTTTTTGCAAGAAATGCGGGACTGCTCTGGGTGAAATTGGCTCAGAAAGTGAATCATTTCCAATTCCTGTCAACTGTTTAGATGATGATCCGGAAATCAGAAATCAGTTCCATGTATTTGTTTCCTCAAAACCTGTTTGGTATGAAATATGTGATGCTGCCCAGCAGTTTCAGGAAAATCCAGCTTAGTTCGCATCCCCAAAAAATAGAATGCTTTGATTAAGCTGTTTTTGAGGACTGAGCCTTTAGAATACATAGCTCAGTCCTTTTCATTTATCTCTGTTCTTTTCAAATTTCCCCGGATCTGCTTCAACTCATTCATAGGTTTGAATTTAAGTGTTTTTCAGCAGCCCATTTCTATGCAGCTCAGCCCGCAGCAGGGTGCCAGGCAGGGCATTTCAGCCTAGGGTTCGCAGGGCAATCTCTAAAGCGTTCCATCTGCAAAATAGCAAAACAAAAGCCTATACCTGAATCAGACAAAGAATTATTCTCTATTTACTGCGGAAAAAAATAAATTGGAGAATAAAAGATGTCTGCTCACTTTTTACGGCTTATTGCCGGCTCTGCCATTGCCGCGGCGCTAACAGGATGCGCCGCACCATCCAGCTCTTCAATTATGGACGGCTATGGCCCTCAGCCTAATCTGCCTGAACCCAAAACAAGCCTGCTGCCCACAGTTAATATTGCTCCCGCCAAAGGCTGGCCTGTGGGCGTTATGCCAATACCCGCTGCAGGTTTGAAAGTGCAGGCATTTGCAAGAGGGCTTGAGCATCCGCGCTGGCTATATGTCTTGCCTAATGGCGATGTGCTGGTGGCCGAAACCGATGCGCCGCCTAAGCCAGATGACAGCAAGGGGCTGAAAGGAAAAATCGCTAAGCTGGTGATGAAGCGGGCAGGGTCATCGCATCCGAGCGCCAACCGCATCAGCCTGCTCCGCGATACCAATGGTGATGGCGTGGCTGACCAGAAAACCGCGTTTCTGCAAAATCTAAATTCTCCATTCGGCATGGCGCTGGCGGGAAATATGCTGTACGTGGCCAATACTGACGCTTTAATGCGCTTTCCTTATCAGGATGGCGCAGCTCAGATTAACGCAAGCGGAATCAAAGTATTGGACTTGCCGGCCGGTGCGCTAAACCATCATTGGACCAAAAACGTCATTGCCAACCCTGCGGGCACGAAGCTTTATATCACTGTAGGCTCAAACAGCAATGTGGCCGAAAATGGCTTTGACAAAGAAGCCGGCCGCGCGCTGATTATGGAATTTGATATCGCCAGCGGCAAGGCGCGGCCATTTGCGGCGGGGCTGCGCAATCCTAATGGCATGGGCTGGCAGCCTCAGAGCGGCGCGCTCTGGACAGTGGTGAATGAGCGCGATGAGCTTGGCAATGACTTGGTGCCTGATTACATGACTTCTGTCAAAGACGACGCTTTCTATGGCTGGCCGTACAGTTACTATGGGCAGCATGTGGACACGCGGGTGGAACCGCAAAACCCTGAACTGGTCGCGCGCGCGATTAAGCCCGATTATGCGCTGGGCAACCATACAGCATCGTTAGGCTTGGTATTTTATGCTGCCGAATTAATGCCTCAATACCGCGGCGGTGCGCTGATTGGCCAGCATGGCTCATGGAACCGCAAGCCGCATAGCGGCTATAAAGTCATTTTTGTGCCATTTAGAAATGGCCAGCCTTCCGGTACGCCGCAAGATGTCTTGACCGGCTTTCTGAGTGATCAAGGTGATGCGTTTGGGCGGCCTGTTGGTGTCGCGGTTGATTTTTCAGGGGCTATTTTGGTCGCCGATGATGTCGGGGATATTATTTGGCGCGTATCCCCGTTGGCGCAGAAACTTATGAAAGCCAAATGAATAAAGTAGCAAGGAAGTGATTTTTAAAGCTCAATGTTTATGTTGTGCCGTATTTCTTTGAATAAAGCGATAAAACTGTAACCGCTTATACAGCTTAAATTCTAGCAATAAAAAAACCCCGGCATCCTGCCGGGGTTTTCCGTATCGGTTCGCTCGGTATAGCTCCTGCCGTACCTTACTGTCCTTGTGCGTTTCTGTATTTTTATTCTTATCTGGAGCATCCTGCTCTCTATGTCCCCATAATAGGAAATTGCAGAGGGGCAGCATAGACGCAAAGGGCTTGAATCTGTGTGCGCCTAGGCGTACAAGGCCGCTTAAAATTAACCCAAGGTTTATCCGCAGAAATTGGGGATTATTTCTGCAGCGTGGCAATTGATGATATTTTAGGAAAAGATATTTTTGGTTGATAAGTAATCTAGCTTATTGGCGATAAGTATCAGAACTGATCATGAAAAATCCGACTTGTTTCTGAGTCGGATTTTTGCTGTTTTTTTAGGACGGTCGAAAATTTTTAATCACATGAAAAAAGCATTTTTCTGATGAATTTTGCATAGCGCCCATTAGGTTAAATGTAGGATTCAAAACTCTTTCAAAGACTGGGTATAGCTGTAATACTTATTAAGCAGATAAGAGAATTAATTTAATGAAATACTCAAAAGAAAAAATAGTAAAATCCTTATTACTTGCTCCGTTGCCATTGCTTTTCTTTGCGGCATTATTTTTTATTATAATGAATCGTGAATACAGCCTATATTCAATTTTGGTGGTTTTTGCAGGGCATGTTCTTGTTTACTTAGCTTATTGTATTTTGACTGTACCTTTCAGCTTAATGTTCTCAATTCTTTTAAATCGTTATAGCCTTCTTAATTTGCTGAGCATCTGTATTAGTTCTTTAATTATTGCTGTGCCATTTTTTATTCTTTTTGAATGGAGTCATACAGGAGAAGTTTCTCAAGAATGGTGGAAGATGTATACCAATACTTGGACTATTCTTATGGCTCTAATTCCTGGCTTGTGTTATTGGTTATTTTTAACTGATTCCAAAGTTAAAGAATTATTTATGAAAAAAATAATCTATTTTAATTGTTTAGCACTTATTTTGACTTATATATCTTTGTTTTATCAAAAATATATATTAATTGACCGCATAGCAGTAGATAAGCTTGAAAAAGTTGAAGTTATAGCAGGGGGATTTCCTTTGCAGTTTCTGGCAGATGGTGAAACATCTCCAGGCGGCAGCATAAGTATAGATCCTTTATCTATTATTGTAGGTTTGGATCAATTTATTTTTTTAGATTTTATTTTTGATTATTTATTTTGGCTTGGCTGCCTTTCAGCTTGGCTTGTTATTTATTTTTTCGGAAGGTAAAAGTGAAATGGTAAGGTCTAGAATATTTATAACAATAGGAATCTTGCTTATAAGCCTATGCTTGTTTCTAGCTTTTAGTTCATATAAACAAAAGTCTATCTATGATAAAGAAATGGCTGCACAAACAACGGTTTTTTTCTTAAACTCACTTTCCAAAGGCGATTCAAAATCAGCACTGAAACACGTTTGGCCGGATGAGCAATTACATGTACAAAGTCCTGAAAGAATCCGCGTTTTTAAAGGCTCAAAAATTCTAGAAGTGATAAAAATTGACTACGACTCAGCAAAATATAAACCTGAATATTATCAACAGTTCTATAAAATTATTTCAATCATGATAAGGCTAAAAATAGTGCATACGGATGATGCGGGCAATCCGCCTGGAAACTATATTTTCTTTATTAATGTTGTGCAAAAGAATCCTGGATCTAATTGGCTTATTACCGAATTAGGCAGTGGGCCTTAAAATAATAATTAACCTGAGTTCGATGAAATAAGTTTAATTTGTAATCATGTTTTTGAAAGTAGGCTTATTGGGATTTAAACAATAAGCTACGACTGCCGCCATGATATTCACCATTTTAGACAGAGCATCTAAGCAAGCTATTAGTATCCAAATTTGTGAAGAATATAGCCGGTTGTTACAAGAGAAAAACCAAAAATATAAGTGCATGATTGAATTGAAATTGCAATATGTTCTAAACAACTTAGCAGATAAAGAAGCTCTTGAAAGCTATCGGGCGGATGTTCCGAATATTGATAAAATTCATCAAAGTTTAGAAATTTATGCCTGTGCTGAGATTGTAAGAGTTTTCGAGAAAGAAACAAATGTGGGGTATGTCTTCAATGAAATGGAAGGTAGTAAGTATCAGGTATTTGGATTAAAGGAGTTTGAAAAAAACCTCTTAGCGTCACCTAATCAAGATCGTAGCTTTGAGTATGCTTCTATTATTATGCAGTCAGAGATTAGAAAGCTAAGTCGTAACTTACTTTCCTTTCTTCAGGTTGTCGCTAATGTGCTTTTATGGCAAAATAGCTAGGTGTTATTTTTGTAAACTATTAATTATGAAAAGAATTTATCCGCTAATTATTTCACTTTTAACATTAACGGCATGTTCGAATAAATCCATAAATGCCACTGTTACGGCACAAGCAGAGTTCGATAAAAAGCAAACTGAAATTGAAAAAAATATTGCTGAGCAAGCAGAACAAGACCGAACGAAATTTGAATTCCCTGCGGTGGACTACACCTCTCCAGTAGCAAAAGTTGACCTGAACAATGATGAAGAAATTGTCGCTTCAGTTGGCTTGCCTGTTGTTCAAAAAGAGTCTGGTGTTAACCGAAACGGTGAGCCAATGACAACGTATTACTTCAGTGAGGATCAACGTAATGGTTTGGAACTGAGTTTAAGCCGTGAATTTGTAGATGTAGCATGGAAGTATGATGCTGGTAATACGCAAAAAGCTTATGCCGTATTTGACGATGGCCAACGTATCACCAGAGCTTTATTGGGTGGAGAAATCGGAGCTGCTATATATTCAAGTATAATTAAGGGTTCGGATATAGATGCAATTTCTTTTGAGGATGGTACAAACGTTAATCATGCACGATGTGGCGAGTCTATGTGTCGTTATCAGGTGGTGAGATAAGTAATGACCGAGACTAAAAAGGAAAATAAAAATTAAAATCTGGGCATATCGAATTAATTTTTATTTTTGATGGAGAAGAGCCCCATTGCCTGAACCGTCAAGCCCTGAGCAATAGGCAGGTGATGAGCGCTTTGAAGGCGGTTACTGGCAATTGGTTGATATTGATACTTCTAAGGTTAATGGCGTTGCATTGCTTTCTGTATAAGCAGCACTTGGATCATTAAGTAAAAAAAGCCCTGCTATTTTCGCAGGGCTTTTTTATGTCTCACTGAATTTCAAAGTAATGTTTTTTGGTGACCATTCTTATTTCCACACCTTGATAGTATCTGACCAGAGGGTCATTCACATCTTTGGTGACTTGATCAGAAAACTTTTCATCTTTCATTAATTTAGAGTAGGTCATATAGCCAATAATCATTAAGTTCGGGCTGTTTCCAGCTTCTTTGAAGTCTTCAAGCTTTTTATTCATTTCTTTAACGCTGATACCCATTTGAAATTACTACCCGCAAGTTATTTTTTTCTGTATAACAGAAAAATATGACGATTTTATTTTGATTGAGATTTTCATATCTAATTGGAACATTAGACAAAGTATTCTACTTTAGTTGATTGCTTTGGAACTCACCACATTTCACTATTTTTCATCTTTCTAAAATTGATGTGCAGGCTAGACCGTACATCGAAAGAAATGCAAGCATTCACACTCGTGCAAATCATTTTGCCTGCACTCAAATTCTTTAAGAGTGTGGGAGTGTTTAAAAATGAACATGATGACAGCCTTAAGTTTACGCGCCATGATCTCAAATGAGGATGGGGAGCCAAAAACGACAAGTTATGCAGTCGCAGAGGCATTTGGTAAACGCCACTCGGATGTACTTAAAGCGATTAAAAATATGCGGTGTTCAGAACTTTTTGCAAAACGCAATTTTTCGCTTTGCTTTGAAATCAGTGAGTTACAGAATGGAAAGCCTTTGAAGTTTTACCAGATGACCAAAGACGGCTGGATGTTTCTAGTAATGGGCTTTACTGGTGAGAAAGCAGATTTAATCAAAGAGCAATTTATTGAAGCCTTCAATTGGATGGCGACCCAGCTTAGCCAGGCTTTTCAATCCAAATGGGCGCGATACAATCAGGTCAGTCTTGAATACAAGGTCAGAAAAGAAGAAGTCAGCAGCCAGGCCCGGGGAATGCGAATGTGGCGGGATGATAAGCTTATTTACGAAAATGAAATTATTCAGCTGGAAGTCAGCCTGCAGCCGCAGTTACTGTAATGTTCATTGGAACTTCTAGAAACCGGCACTTTAGATCAATGCAAAAATTGCCTTATCAATAGATAGGGCATTTTTTATGGGCAATCTCAACCTTACGGCGCTTACAGACAAATCGCCGTATATCCAGAAGATCAAGGCAGCTTTGGAAAAGGCAGCGGGTCAAAGCATCCCACTTGTTGAAACAGCTAAAGTGCAGCGCAAAGGCGGCGTCAGTGTTGTGCCGGCGGTATTCATGTTTGCTGGCGGGCAGGAATTGACGCTGTATATCCGGGCAAGCGCAGACGTATTCAAAGCAGCGCTGAACGGCAAGGAAATCGTCCTGTCCGGTGACTTCAGTGATGACTATAAGCAGACTTTCGATAACGCCGTATCCGGCGCTGCGCAGCTGATCCGCACTGCACAGCCGAAGATTGAGCAGCAGAATAAAAAAGATAAGGTGAATATTCCACGGCGCCCATCGAATAGCGTTCCTCAGCAGCTGGAAGAAAAGCGCGAAGAGGAAACCAAGCTGGATCAGGACATTTTAGATAGTACGGCCCGGCGGGATCAGCTGCTTCAGCAGTTAGAACAGACAAAAACACAGTCTGCCTAATTATTTGGCTATGTGGAATAAGTAGTGAAATCTGAGTTTTAAGAATAGTCTGTGTTTCGGAATAACGTGTGTAATTGTAAAAGGCAATCTTTAGAAGGAAATTAGCATGGCAGGTGTTGGAACATTTGAGAAGTGTCGAAAGCAAATTGAAAGCGGTATAAAAAGACGGCTAAAAGAAGGTCATAATTATATTGCGCTAGATTTGCCATACTTCACAAAAAGTGAGCAATCAGAAACGGATACTTATTTAAAGCAACTTGAAGAAAGAGGATTTAAGGTTGAAATATCCCATATGGATTCATCCAAGTATGGGAAAGTATATTGGTAAATCATTTCGTGTAGATTGATTACCCCCCATAGAAAATAAGCGTCCAACTTTCGGGGGGAGTTCAATGAAGGGCTTTTTGAGCCGGTTTTTCTTCCCGAATGGTTAAACTGCCTGTTTAGCAGTACTAATCAAATTTGTGGAACTTTGGTCAAAGAGTAGGCGTGGAACGTGAATAATCACAAAAAAGCCCAATCGGGTGTGATTGGGCTTTTTGCTACACATAAATCAATGATTTATATGAGATAAAATAAAGCATTTCGTATAAGGTGTATTATGTTAATTGTAGAAAAAATATAAAATGGTTAATCTATTATTACTAAGTCTATTGGTACTGGATAATAATGGGATATCACGTTTCAATTGTTAATACTAAAAAAAATACAGGAACTAAAAAGATATTAAATAACTTGAATGAATTAGAGATAGTTCTAGAAAAATTTAATTTTTATAGAACTAGCACCAATAAAGATGAAATCATTTTTACTAATAATGAAAATGATGATTTTACATTATTTTATAAAAATTGTGAGTTGTTAGCTATAACAACAAATGACCAACTTATTGATAAAATGGTAGAAATATCAACT
Organism: Acinetobacter sp. WCHAc010034; assembly: GCF_001696615.3. Taxonomy (NCBI): domain Bacteria; kingdom Pseudomonadati; phylum Pseudomonadota; class Gammaproteobacteria; order Moraxellales; family Moraxellaceae; genus Acinetobacter; species Acinetobacter sp. WCHAc010034. Next base: position 43,880 of record NZ_CP032279.1, read on the forward strand.
TTTATGAATGATGGATCTCGAGCACGAGGAGAACAAGGGGAGACTTTTAAAACATCTAATGAAGTGTATTTTCATAAAGATGATACATCTATGATTGATGATAGTGATCCAACTGGATTATGGGGAAGAAGGTGGAATGAATTTGGTGGATTTGCCATTATGATTATTCTTTCTATTGTTCTTTATCTCACGAAAAAATATATGGAATTTTAAATAAATGCCCATTTAACATAATGGGTGTTATACGAAACGAGAGTGTAAGCCCCAAATAGAAATGTCCGGTTTCTCCAAAGTAAAAATGTCCGCTTTTAGGATATTTACCTAGAGATTATCTTAGCCAGACGTCATTCCATATAGCTAATTAGACTCCAATTAGAAACCAAAAGGCTGCTTAGGCGGTTTTTTTATTGGAACAGGTGCGCTTACTGCAGTCATAGAAATCTTACCCTAGGCATAAATAGCTTTAGGTGTGGGTAATGCTTAATTTGGGTCTGGATGCATTTTTAGTCATGTTCTTTTTAGCGCATGTATATTTTGCCTTTCAAAGTTTCCGCAGCAATAAAGATCAGCTGACCGGGCTGCTGCGCAAAGGCGTTGTTGATTCGCTTTTCAGGAAGGCAAGCAAGGCCTTTTACCTGCTTCTGATTCCCGCCGTATTCATTACCGGGCTTGCCGCCTGGTCATTTTACAAGGTGCTGGCCTGTTTCGGCGCTTCCGGTTTTATCCTGAACATCCTGACGGCGGTATTCGCGCTGTATTCGATTGCAGTCCTTGCATCATTCCTGTTCGGCAAGCTGATTCAGCTGGCCGCGCATAAGGCGGGGCTATGATCGATAGAGCGAAGATATACGCGATGCTGGACCATTGGTTCAATTCCGAAATCAACGGCTACTTTGGATCTGAATATGGGCCTGATCTGAACAGCCTGCTGCTTGGCCCGCTGGATTCGCCTGTGGCCAACGCCTTCATTGCGAAAATGAAAAATGATATTCCCATCCTCAAGCAGCTGAGCGCCGATGAATTGTCGCTGTACAGCGTAAATGAGGGATTCGAGACCAAAGTGATTTACCTCAAGGCGGGTGATGTGGCCATCAACCTGAACCAGATCCGCGACAGCCGGCAATCGCTGCAGGGAGAGACATTCGATGTTGACGCAAGCTGATTTTGAGGCGCGCATCGTCGCGTCACTGGATGACTATGAAATTCAGGAGCGGTACAGCGCGCAAGATCCACTGGTGATCCAGCAGATCCGGTCTATTGCTGCATTCTTGTCCCTGTTCAGCCAGGAGATTGATATTTCGGAGCTGGAGCCGTTCATTAAAACCCGGGACCGCTCAATTATTGCCGATGCCGCCAATAAAGGCATTCTGCCCTCCGGCATGCCGGCGCAGCATATTCTGGAGGTGATGAACCGTTCAGGGAACAGCATTACCCTAAGCCAAGGCCGCCAAATCGAAGACAGCAGCGGGGGCCGGCCATGGCGCCTGCTTCAGTCTGTGACTGCGCCTGCCGGCGGCACTGCTGAAGTGCTGGCGGAGCAGAGTGAATACAGGGAAGTCCAATACACCGTACAGAACAGCGAAAGCTTTCACCGTGTAGAGCTGAAGCTGCGCGATGATCTGGCGCTGGCGGGCATTACCGTGCGCGATGAGGCGAATCAGGCCTACTGGCTTAAAAAGCGCTGGATGAATGTCGCGCCTATGGAATACGCCTTCAACCTGACCACGGACAGCCTGCGCCGTGTCTTTGCGGAATTCGGCGATGATGCGCGGGCAGGGCGGACTGCAAAGGCCAATCAGGTATTCACGTTCGGTATTCTGGAAACATACGGCGATGTCGATGTATCGCGCCTGAAAGACGCTTCACTGATTGATGTGCTGAACGCGGATGAGCAGCGGGTATCGGTGCGCTTCAAGCAGGGCGGCGCCGTGCGTCAGGGCGCAGATCCGCTGAATGTGTCTGAGCTGCGCGTACTGTCCAGCTATCCTTCGCTTTATGATGAAAACGCCGTGTTCCTGGGCAACTTTGATTATTCGGTCCGCGCCAAATTCATGCCGCGCGCGCACTATCTGGCGGTCTGGAATGAAAACGAGCATGACCGCTGCTATGGCGCAACCTATGAAGACATCAATCATCTGCATATTGCTGCCGTGGCCAAAAACGGCGCTGAGCAGGCAGCGCTGGAACAGGAAATCATCCAGTACATCGGCCAGCTGGACAGCCTGTATAAAGACCGGGTGCGGGTGCATGCGGTTTCAGAAAAGCCTTTTGCTGTGGCGCTGAACGGCCGCTTGGCCGCCGTGCATGATCTGGACGGCGTAAAGGCGCAGATTAAAGGCCTGCTGGTGGACCGCTACGGCAGAACCAAGCTGAGCGCGAGCCGCTGGCTGGTGAATGGCTTCAATACGCAGGAAATATCCACTCAGCTGCGCAAGAGCATTGTCGCCTTCCAGGACAATATCAGCGACTTTTCGCTGCTTGTGCCTGCGGGCTTGAATAAGCCGCATGAATGGGTGTATGTCGCAGACTCCAGCATCACGCTTAATCTGGAGCGCACCGCTGAAATGGGGGCCGCATGGGGACTGTAAGCTTTACCCGGCCCATTGATCAGCAGGCCAATAATCATCAGGGGCTGGAAACGGCATTAGCCAAGGCATTCAAGCAGGTTTTTGCTGATGTCTTTGAACAGCAGGTTCAGGACATGCTGGATTACGGCTGCCCGCATTTGGGCAGCCGGACTGTGGTTGAGCGCTTCACCAAGCAGGATGGCCTTGTCGTGCTGCGCCGGCCGTTCACTTCAGACACGCTGATGCGGGTGATCTATGCGAACTGGTCCAGCATGGCCAGCGAACGCGGACTGGGCTTTTTAGAGTTTGTGCTGCGCATGCTGTGGACGAATCAGTGGCAGGTCAAGCGCCTGTGGCATCCTGTCAGCACCTACCGTAGCTACCCAAAGCATATTACCGATGAGGAAAAGCCCGGCCATTTCCTGACAAGCCGAATCCGCATCTCTATTGAGGCCTCAGTCGATACGTCAGAGATTATTGAGCTGTCGCCGATTATACGGCGCCTTGTGCCGGCGAATGTTGTCGTGAAAGTCCATTCAAAGGCATTGGACGTTGAGCTGGGCGACAGCACAATTGGCGCCGGGGTGTATGGCAGGGTTTATCAGGTGATGGATTTCAGTGACCATGGCGCCGTAAATTAGATGAAAATTATGTATTGGAACTGGCAAGGCTGAAAAGTGCCTGAAAATGATTTGATGTGTTCAGTTTAAACCTAAGAGATATTTTTATGACTGAAAACAGCTTGCTTGCCATCACTGCTGATGCCGGCAGTGACCAAAATCTGATTGTTGAAGAGTTCCTGGGCCATGCCAAAGCAGATTTAGATCCGGCTGCCGTTGAGCTGGTAATGAATGGCGAACAGGTCGAAGGCGTAACGGCTTATGCCCGCGGCAATTACTACAAAATTTCAGCCAATCCTGAGTCAGCTGACTATGTTGAGCCATTCGATATCCATCTGCACTTTCAGGACGGCCCGACTGTTTCAGAAGGTGTGAATGGTTTAACCAATGAATCGCTTTTAAATGTGCTGATTCACCGCACGAAGATTTTAGACAGTCAGTTCCCGTCTGAGCATAACAAGCAGGCCATTGCAGCGCTAGAAAGCGCTTTGGCTACACTTAATGCGCGGACTGCTGACCGGCAGGCGCGCGGTGTCGAAGGCCTGAATGCGGAGTGAATACTGATTAAATTTAAAAGAATGAGTGTAGCTTTGCTTAGTACGTTGGCTTTATAACTCCTGGAGGGGGTTACTCAGGGAATTATTAGGCTGATGCATCGAGATTTGTTTTGAAACTTTCTAACTGAGTTTTAATTTGATTAAGAAAAACCGCAGGGAAGAGCCTGCGGTTTTTCTGATGAACTAATAGAATTAATATTTGGCTCGGAGTGTAATCATGAAATTACGAGGATCTCCATAATAGTTTCCATTTGTAATAGATCCTAACTTCTTATAATAGGTTTTATCAAAAATATTATTTATATTGAAGCCAATATTAATTTGATCAGACACCTTATAATTTGCAAAGGCATTCCATAAACCATAACCACTTTGCTCAATTTCAATATTTTTACTGATATTTTTAGCTTTGCTTTGTAGGTTGACACCACCGCCTATCGTTAGGCGCTGATCATAAAAAGGTAAATTATAGCTGCTCCATAATTTAAATATATGCTTCGGTGTAAAGGTGCTGTAACTGTTTCCTTGATTGGTTGATGTGTCACTGAGATATTCTGTTTTGTTGTAAGTGTAGCCTGTGGTTAGGTGAAGGTTAGGTAACAGTTCGCCTGTAAATTCAGTTTCAAAACCTTGACTTCTGACTTTACCTGCATTGATGTAGCATGCACCTTGACTAGGTGAGCCACTGCAAGGTTTAGGATGATCTGGATCTTCCAGTGCCCGATTATCCTCATCGATACGGAACATGGCTGCAGAAATAATTGCTTGTCCATCCCATAGTTCACGTTTTAAACCGATTTCATAATTCGCACCTACTGCAGGATCTAGAGGCTTACCTTGAGAGGTATAATTATTGCTTTGAACACGGAATGTATCTGCATAACTTGCATATGCTGAAAGTTGATCATTAATATCAAAGACAATACCACCATATGGAGTTAAAACATTTTTATCTTCATATGTACCTGTATTTGCTCCTGTAATAATATTTTTATTTGTAAATTTCCAGTCACTTAATCGTGCACCAATAATTACATGCAAAGGTTCAATTGGATTTAAGCGCGTCATTGCAAAAAATGCTTTTTGCGTGGTTTCACGCTGCGTAGTTGTTGGTACATCTGGCATATCAGGATAGGGAACATTATATGGGTCAAATTCTTCTAGACTAACCGCGGGAATTTTTATAGGTAGTAGTGACTTCCATGGGCGGGGTTCTTCTATTCGTTGTGATGTGTATCCAAATACCAGATCATGGCTTTGATTAAAAGCTTGGAATTTACCATTTAGAGTTGCATCAAAGCCATAGTCCTTAATTCGCATATCACCGCTATAATATCCAGTCAGTTGGTTAAATACTTGTGTATTTATATTAAGATCGTTTGGATCATAGAAAGCACGTTGATAATTTAGAACCCGGTTTTCATATTGCCCATTAATTTTTAAAGACCAATCATCATTAAAGTTATGAGTAATTCCTGTAAATAGTGAATAGGAGTCAATATTCCATTTATTCCACGCGGCACCTAAATATTTGGTTTTATCAAACTTACTGTCACTGCCGTCAGCATTTCTTGGTACACCAGTAATTTCAGGAACAGCCTCCCGGCTATTATAAGTTCCCCCAAATGTTAAAGTGGTATCTGGAAGAACATCATATTCGAGAATACCGTACAACGCTAAATTCTTGTTTTCGGCAATATCAAAAAAATATTCTTTATCTTCGTAATCAGCTATAAAGCGGCTGCGTAGGCGGTTGTCATCAAAAAAGGTGTTAGATGTATCGAATGTCGCATTCCATGTATTCCAAGAACCGGCTTTAAGCGCAATATTGATTTGATCTTCATGAAGAGGCTTTTTTCTGACGAGATTCACAACTCCGCCTGGCTGTCCTGCACCTGTTAATAAGCCGGAAGCACCGCGCTGTATTTCGACTTGTTCGTACATAGCAAGACTTTCTAGCTCACGCTCACCTCCTGACGCATAGCCAGAATTAATTCCATCTTTTTGAACTGCAACTTCAAATCCCCTGCTGTAGTAGTTTGTCGTCACATTCCCAGAGGTTTGTACAGTCATTCCGGTAGTTTGGGCTAATGCTTGATCAATGGTCGCCCAGCCGCTGTCTTCAATTCTTTTATTTGTGATAACGCTTACCGACTGCGGATTTTCTTTAACTGACTGTGCGAGCTTTCCTAAAGAAATATGATTCGCTTTATAACCAACTTCATTTTCTGCGACTACTCTAATCGTTGGAAGCTGTGAAGTAGCGGAAGTATAAGGCAAGTTTTCTGGAGCTGTATTATTAGTTTTATTTGATATTATTTTGGGGGAATTTAGTTCTTTTTTTACAATTATATAGCCATCGTTTGTCTTGCTGGCTTTTAATCTGCTGTCTGATAGTATCAGTTCAAGTCCTTGCTCTATGCTATAGGCTCCTTTAAGGCCACTACTTTTACTTTGGTTCAGTTCTAAATTTTTAGTGTGAATTGTGATACCAGACTGCTTTGCGAATTGATTCAAAACATGATTTAAATTGGATGCATCTATATTATATTGCAAGTTTTGACTATTCTCTGTTGCATTTGCTGACGTATTTAATATTGATAGCCCTGAGAAAAGTGCCAAATGAATAGAAAGAACGATTGGCTTAATCGTGTTCTTTTTATTGTTTAATTGCAGTATATACATTTAAATTTTCCATAAATAGGTGATTAATAAACTTAGTTGAAAGTTTTAGGCTGCTTATGGATAAGTCGTTTATAGAGTAAAAAAGTGTCATTTATAAATTATTATTTATTATGAAAGTTAATAATTGGAACACTCCAAATCTAACATTGCGCCGTATTGCCCAAATAGCCTCAATATTTCATTTATTGGGGCTTTTTATGTCCGAAACAGGTCGAAAAACCAAAAGAATCAAATTCAATCTATTTGAGCGCGGCCGCAAGCATTCCGGCCGTGACCGCGCAAATGTGGATATGAAGGAGATGATTAAGACCGGGACGCTGTATGGCTATAACGGGCATGAGATCCGCCGCCGCTACGGCATGCTGCCGCCGGAATCCACTTTAATTGACTGCAAGGTTGTCTATCTGGAGCCGGCATTCAGAACGGTTGAAGCCTATGCTGAAGAAAACGGCGATGTCACCCATGTTGAGGAATTCTTTGACAATGAAGCGGGGGAATATGCACGCAAGCAATACTTGGCCCATGTAGGCGGCTTCAGTTCTGCGCAGAATTACCGCCGTGCCGGGGTGGGGCTTGTGCCGGTTGGATTCTTCGGATTTGACTATGTGATGCAGCCGAACTACACAACAAACGTGGGGGATGGCCAGCTGTTTGATGGATTGGTGGTGCCGGAGCAGCAGGACGGCCTGATTGCATGCTTTGACAGCGCTACAGATACTTCCCAGCTGGCGCCATCCGAAGCCATGATTGCGCATCTGCTTGAACAGCAGATTCTGCGCGACTTTGACAGCATCCATTCTCAGCTCCAGCTGCATCAGTTTAATGAGCAGGCATTGGATCAAGTCGGTTCGCTTAGCGATGAGCTTGCGAAGCGTGACCGCCGTGCGGCCCTGCAGGCGCAGCGTGCACAGGTCAGCGAAGTCCGCTCATTTGACTCTGCATGTGATGAAGCGGATGAATTGTTAACGGCGAGCGAGCTGGCCCGCCTGCAGATGAACGGCGAAAAGGCTAAAGCTGAAAAAATGCCACTGTATAGGTGGCATTTTTTATATGCTGCCGTTTAGTATTTGATTTACCAGAAAATAAAAGCCCGATTTATCGAGCTTTTATCAGGGAGCCTGAAATCAGATTAAGTATTTGCTAAAGCATCAATATGCTGAGGAAAGCTTCCCTCAGTACCAGCAGCATTGATATGGTTGAAATATTTATACCAGCCGCTGGAGTGAATTCCTTCAAGCAAAGCTTCACGGGCCTGTTGATTTGGAAAACGCCAAATGCCTAAAAACTGATGCTCGCTGGCTTGATCAATTTCATGAACTGTTTCAGTCAATGTTAAGACCTCAACCCCCATACTGGACAAGCTCCCCATTGCAACCCCAACATTGTTCAAATACTGCTTGCGCTCTTCAATAGGCAAGGACTGCCAAACAGCATTTGGTGTATATAATTCGACGAGATAATGATGCATGTTTTTCCTCTAAGGTTTGTTGTTTTTAACTTGTATATCGATATTTCATGACATTTCGTTCCTAATATTGCTGGCCACTTTTCCCAGCAGAACTGTCAATTGAGAGCGTTCTTGTGCTGAAAGATTGCCAAAAATACTGGCGATCCAGCGGCTATGGTGTTCAAACACTGTTTTAGCCATTTCTTTGCCCTGTTGGGTGAGCCGGATTGTTAAAGCGCGGCGGTCATCAGCATCTGCATGCCGCTCAATTAAGGCATCACGTTCCAATCTATCTAGCAGTCCAGTGACTGTTGCGCGGGTGATGCCAGCCCGTTCAGCTAATATTTTAGGTGCTAACCCTTCAGGAGCAGCATCAAGTAAAAATAGAAGCACAAATCTTCCTTCTGACAAGTCGTAAGGCGCTAGCTGAATTGCGCAATCACGATCAATCATTGACGCAAGTGAAAGCGTTTGAAAGCACAGCAGGATACCTTCGATGCCTGGTATTTTCCGCTGTTCGGCCTCGTTTAATAGGGCCTTGTATTTTTGTTCAAGCTGCATTTGGTTTTGTGCCATATAATATGTTGGCTAACTATAATGTCGGCTATTATAACTGTCAATATTCAGTGTCTAAAAAGATACTAATGAGCTGAAATAGAACAAAAATAAGACAAGCGCTGAAAATTAGAATGAGAGATAAAATTCTATTTCCTTTTTTTAATGGCTCTCCAAACCCGACATCCTCACTGTTCCTTTAGGTTCAAGGGGATGCCAAGCTTGAAAAAAAGTAAACCTGCCACCTTGTTTTTTATGGTTGCATAAGGTTGTTTTTGGTTGTGTAATTGATGCATAACCACTTGTTTGAGGATACCGTCATGGGTGCTACCGCTGTAAAGATTGACAGTGAAATGGTTGCGCAAGCCAAAACATACGGCGCTGCTCAAAGCCGAAGCGCTACCAAGCAAATTGAATACTGGGCGCGTATCGGTAAAATTGCGCAAGATAACCCCGATTTAACATTTGAAGATATTTCGGGCATTCTAATCGGTATGGCACAAGTAAAATCTGGAACAACTACACCTTATAAGTTTGGCTGATTTTGAATATGGATATTAGGCAAACTCCGCTGTTTGAGCACATTGTAAAAAACTGACTAAGCAAGACAAGGCCGATTTGGATAAAGCTGTTAAGCTCGTTGCAAATGATCCTGATATTGGGGAGAGGAAAGTAGGAGACCTGTTAGGTGTCAGCGTATATAAGTTCAAAATGAATAAACAGCCTGTTTTGCTGGCTTATTCAGTAGATAAAGAAGACAGCTCGATAATAACGCTGTATTTGCTCAAATTAGGCAGTCATGAAAATTTTTTATAGAGACTTAAAGCAACATAGAGATTAAAGCCGTACTAACCATAAAACAAAGCACCCGAACAAGGCGCTTTTTTCATTGAGAGTGGAACAGCTTAAAATCACATCAAATTGAAAAACTTAGAATAAAAAATATAATTCCACGTCCTTTTTTCAATGGCACTCCAACCCCTTAAAAAAATCCCTGAATGGTGGGAACTCTGCGCCCGTTACCGCTACGATATTTATGCGTTTGCGGTCGAAGCGCTGGGCATTACCCCGCGCGAAGTGATCAATACGGTGACAGGCTGGCAGGATCTCTACCGCTTTGAATATGAAAACAGCAAAAGCCACGTCTACAACAAGTCCCACATTCTCTGCTTAGTCGAGCTTGAAACGAAGAGCGGCTGGAAAGCCGGCGATACCATGGAAGTGCTGGTCTCTAAGTGGCTGGAATGGCCTGAGGAGACCAAACGCCAATTTGCTGCCTATGAGCTGAAGCATGTACGCATTGAGCGCGCCGTATCACTGGGCGAAGGCGAGTGTTTCGGCTTTGTGCTGGACGGTGATGCGACATTCAAGGTATTTGAGATTCAGCTTTATAAAAATGTTTCCCATGCTACGGTAATATACTGTAGTTACAGAGATTAGTTTATTCTTAGGAAATTATATTCAATTACTGCTTCTTAATGACTCAAGATGAAAACAAATTTAACCATACGCTCTTACAGTAAGCAGTTTAGAAGTCATGTACATCCTTGCCATAATCAATTGGTGCTGCCACTTCAAGGAAGCATAAATATTAAAATGGAAGGTTACTGCGGCAAGGTAACTGTAGGAGAGTGCGTTGTCATCTTATGCGGTATTGAGCATGCATTTAATGCTGAAGAGGCCGCGCGCTTCATTGTTGTTGATATGGACGAATTGCCAGAAAATATAATTAACTCTAAAAGGATAGTCTTTTCTCTTACACCTCCTATGATGAGTTTTCTGCAATTTATTGAAAAGCAAATTGAATTTCAAGTAAATATGGAAATTGAAAGCTGCATTCTGAACATTTTTTCTAAGCTGCTTTCTCAGCAAACTGATAGCCGGGAGCTGGACAGCCGTATCCGGGATGTGAAAATTTATATTTCACAGAATCTTGAAAGGCCTTTGCCAATTCAGGAATTGGCAGATATGGCTTGTTTAAGCGCAACCCAATTTAAAAAGGTTTTTACAAGTGATTTAGGGGTAAGCGTATACCAGTATATTATTCAAGAAAGAATGGAAAAAGCTAAAGCACTTATTGTTCATACCGACCTGCCGCTTCAGCATATTGCCGAAAAGGTTGGATATAAAGATCAGTCAGCTTTTAGCCGCAGGTTTGCAAATTATTATGGTATGCCTCCCAGAGACTTTTCACGGAAATAAAGAGTCTATTTAACCATCTATTCCGTCTTTTCTGCAAAATGAGGTATTGGATTTCTCTATATCCTGATCATCTTAATGTGATTGAGGGTAAGGAGGTTCTAATGCAGTTAGCCAGAGGAGAGTCGGCTCATTATCAAAGAGGCTGTTTCGCAATTCTTTTCGCATCAATATTATGGGGCACGACAGGAACCGCAGCAAGCTTTGCACCTGCTGTCAGCCCTCTTGCAATAGGCGCTTTTGCAATGGGTGTGGGAGGCTTGCTCCAAGCTTTTTTAGCCCGAAAAGCTATCCTCAATAATATTAGCAATTCATTATTATTTAAGAAATATTTCATTATTGGGGCAATTGCATTGGCCATTTACCCCTTGGCCTTCTATTCATCAATGAAATACTCAGGTGTGGCAATTGGAACGGTTATATCTATTGCCAGCGCTCCTTTCTTTTGTATGTCGATTGAGTGTCTGTTCAGCAAGAGATTAAAAATCACCCGGTACTGGGTCTTTAGTTTTATATTGGGGGTAATTGGTGTTTTTTTACTTTCATCTTCAGAGCCATCAGCTGCAGTAAAGTCGAATTACGACCTCAAGCTTTTTGGAATTCTGCTGGGATTAATTGCCGGTTTGTCTTATGCAGTCTACTCATGGATTGCCAAGGTTTTGATTGATAATGGGGTTCAATCACAAGCAGTACTGGGCAGCATTTTTACTTTAGGCGCAACAATTTTACTGCCGTCTTTAATATTTACAGGCGACAATCTATTTTCATCTGTAGAAACCGCTGCAGTGGTAATTTATATGGCAATCGTACCCATGTGCGTCGGGTACATAGCGTTTGGCTATGGGCTAAGATTTGTGAGTGCAACAGGTGCTAATTTACTCACCTTATTTGAACCTGTGATTGCTGCTGTTTTGGCTGTAACGATTGTAGGGGAATTTATTCCTATGTCAGGATGGCTTGGCATTGCCTTAATTATGCTTTGCATAGGCATGCAGACAATAAAGAATGAAACTGCATAGAGAATTATTTGTCTTGTAACTCATAAAAAACTGCTGATTTCTTCGATGTCAGAATTCCCTCAAGTACAAAAAACTGAGGCATTTTTTATGCGTAATCTGGATATTTTCAAGCAGTACTGGGCGCCGTAGATGATGTGCAGGCTTCATCGCTGGCGGTCCTGCAGTTCGGCCGCATGTTTGATTCAGCGGTAGACAGTGTAATTGAAACTAATCCGCAGGGGCTGATGCGCCATTTGGCGGCGCCGTATTATCACAAAACGCCAAATATCATCCCGGAATGGCAGCTGGCCCAGCTTCAGGACGTCACATGCGTTACAGTGCCCGGCTGGGACGGAATCAATCTGACGTCTCATGACGGCCAGACTGCCAGTTTAATGCTGGATCTGCAGCGCCATGATGACCATGGCGGCCTGCTGCAGGAATTTGACGGACTGGCGCCTTTGCTGGAATCCATCGGCGCTGTGTATGCGGATTTTGACTCCATTATTGTGGAATATCAGTATCTGGATAAATTGATGGGCATGCTGCACAAGGTCATGCAGAGCACATCCAAAGGCGGCGTGAAGGTCCTGAATGTTGAGCAGAGCGAAAAGCCGTTCAAGCATAAAAAAGTGCTGAATGTTGCAGTGACCTACAGTTTTGAAGATGGCCAAAGCATCACAATCCTGTTTCACCATCCTGACCGAGAAGCCAAGAAAATTACGCCGCAGGACACGCTTTTATCCTGGAAGATCCTGATGAATAACCGCGATGTGACCGGGGCAATTCAGCCGAACCAAGGTGAAGGCATTGCAATGCCGGTGCTGGCCGGCCGGATCATGAAGCTGGTGAATCAGAACAGCGCGCGCTTTAAGCGCACTCAGGCAAAAAAAGCGGAAAATGCAAAAGCGCTGGCGGATGCCTTGCAGCGCATTGCTGAAAAGCAGGACCGGAAAGCGGCGCTTGATGCTGAAATTCAGGGGCTGTTGAATCAGCTGGATGAGGTTCAGAAAAATAAGGCCGCACAGCGGCGGCACAGGCGGTCAGCCGGCAGCGGCGCCTAAGGCGCCAAAAGACAAGTCATTCCCGCCTATTGAAGATTTGGGCGATGGATACTATCAGGCGTTCAAGAATGACAAGAAGATTGATTCTTGGACTGCGTATCTGCATACCGGCGGTGAATGGGCAGTTTCGGCCAATAATGCTCAAACCCGCGCATGGAACCGCGGATATGGCGCGCCGCGGTTCTTTAAAACAGTTGAGGCCATGATTGCCAAATATCCTGCCTTTGGAGGGCTTGCGGAAATGCTGGATACATCGGGTGCCGGTGAAGGCGGTACAGGAAATTCGGATGATGCCGATTACTTGAATAAGGTGATTAAGGGTGAAGTGGACTTCACTCAGGCCAATGCCATTGAAGCGCAGCTGGAAGAAATCGGGAACCGCCTGCCGGCGGATTTGAGTGATCTGTTTGAGCAGGCTGTATCGTCGTATTCCGTTTAACAAGTCGGCCAGGCGTCAAAAATTCACTGATAGGATCTGCAGATTATGAATGCAATGGAAAAACTGAAGCTGACCAAAGAGCTGCGCGCTTTGATTGACGCTATTCGGGATCAGAAAGGAATGGAAAAGCTCAGCAGCGCCAGGCGCCTGCGCGAACTGATTGAGCTTTTAGGCGGGCCGGCTGCTGAGGCCGAAAAAAACCTGCATGATCCGCTGCTGATTGATGCGGTCAATGTGCTGATTGCTCAAGTCAATGAAATGGTTGGAACAGCGGAATAACCCGGCCTGCAGCATCTTTCAAAATAGCCCGGTAAAGGGCTATTTTTTTGAGTATGTGATGAGTGATTTTGCAAAAATTGACAGCATTCAGGATGAATCTGAAGTTTTAAAAACAATCGATAAATTAATTTCAAAAGTTGAAAATAATGAGATTGTTGAATGGGACAGTGAGCAGGCGGGTAAAATATATCAGGAATATTTATCTAGCCTCGATAAGTATGAAGGAAAACTTATCACGGCATCAAAGGCTTATTTTAATGATCACCTGAATGGCAAACTGGTGCACACCAAAATTGGATTGGTCCGTATTAATTCAAAATCAAGAGGCAAGGTTCATGACCGGATGCGGGATGTTAAGTATCTGGCGATCCCATATATTCCTGAAGTTTTAATGACGGGTGATGTCAGTGATCTAGTGTCGTTAAATAAGGAACGGGAAGATAGTGCAGTAGGTTATTACCACTTCACAAAAGCCAAGAAAGTGAACGATTACACTTTGAATATTACTCTAAAAGTAGCTTTAGATAATGACGGGAATTTATTGTATTACTTAGGCGCATCAAAAGAAAAAGCCAACTTACGGACTGTCTCACATGCTCAAGGCACCACAGGCTCTAAAGTTGGCTTTGATTCTATTCAATCACGACTTGATGATGAAATCAATATTGATGTTCAGGTTTTAGACAAAGAAGGAAATGTTTTGTCTGCGGAAGAGGCCCGAAAGCGCTTATTTGCTGACTTTAAAATCAGCACCATCGTTAAAGGCCGCAGCAATAATGTCAAAACAGCCAAAGGAACCAAGGTTTCCACTGTTTTTGCATTGCTTGAGTCTGATGAGGTCATCGCTTCGCATACAGCCGCCGGCGCTGAAAATCCCAAATACCCTCAGGAGCTGCAGCCGCGCGACCGCAGCCGTGAATCCTCACAGGCTTGGGTTCAAAAAACGTCAAATGGATTAGATCCTGAAAGCCTTGGGCGTTCAGGTCGGGCCGATACTGGAGCACCAATTGTTGGGGATGACTTGGCCGTTGAATCGGGCAATGGCCGTACTATGGCCATTCAGCTGGCATATGCGCGCGGACAGGCTGACGAATACCGGCAATGGCTGATTGAAGAAGCTGAATATTTTGGCTTTTCCGCTGCGCAGGCAGAAAGCTTCAAGCAGCCTATACTTGTCCGCATCCGCACTTCAGCAGTAGACCGGGTTCAGTTCGCGGTAGAAGCCAATCAGGACGATAAACTGTCATTCAGCGCAACTGAGCGCGCCAAATCGGACGCCAAGCGGCTGGACGAAAACCTGCTGGCCCTGTTTACTCCAGGCGATGACGGCGACCTGCTGACGGCCGGAAATCAGAAGTTCATTCATGGCTTCCTGAAATCCATAGGCGATACGGAAGCTGCCCAGTACATCACAACTGAAGGCAAGCCGACTCAGGCGCTGGTCGCCCGGATTAAGGCGGCCATTTTCAGCAAAGCCTATAACGATGACCGCCTGCTGGAAATGATGGCGGATCAAACAAAACCGGATCTGCAGAATATGCTGAATGCCTTGGGCGCCGCAGCGCCCAAGTTTATCGAGGCGCAGGCTGCCGGCCGCGGTGACATTCAGGATGTTTCCAGTTCGATTGTAGACGGGATCGAGCAGGCGCTGGATAAGCGTGTCACCAATGCGATTATTGATGCGGCCAATACAATCATGGCAGCAAAGCACAATGATCAGGACATTGCAGAGTTTGTTCAGCAGCAGGGCTTGTTCGGCGACTTGGCAGAGGATGTGCCGGAACTGGCCGTGTTCCTTTCAAAGAACAGCCGCAGCGCAAAAAAAATGAGCATGCTGTTCAAGGCAATGGCTGAGTTTGCCGAAAAGCAGGCGATTGATCAGCTGAATATGGGACTGTTTGGAGAGCCGGAGCCGGTCAGCATTAAAGACGCAATCAATTATGCTGCCGCGGTCATTAATGAAAATTACGGGGACAATGCCGCGATCAGCATGTTTGACTCGGCAAATGAGGAATTCACGCTGTTTGATCAGCATGCCCATCAGGCAGCAACTTCTCCCTACAATCGAACTTTACCGCCAGATCAGGCGAGCTTGATTGCCGGCAAATACCGTAAAGGCGCCGTGCAGATTGGCGGACTGAATATCGCAATTGAAAATCCTGCAGACTCTGTCCGCGCCGGCACAGATCCCGGCGGCAAAAAGTGGGAAGTCAAAATGCAGCACCATTATGGCTACATTGAAAATACAACGGGTGCGGATGGCGATGAAATCGATGTGTTTGTTAAAAACCACTTGGATTCAGTGCCGGAACAGGCCTATATCATCCTGCAGCTGAATGCGGCCGGCACTTTTGATGAGCATAAAATCATCATCGGCGCTGAATCTGAGGATGAGGCTAAACAGATCTATCATTCAAATTTTGAAGCGGGCTGGCAAGGCTTCGGGAGCATTCAGCGGATTGCCATGGCGGATCTGCCGCAGAAGCTTCAGCACACCTGGTCTGAGTTTGATTCATGGGCCGCAGACGGCAGCTATGAGCATATTCCCTTAAAGCAAATTGTCACAGACAAGGCGCTTAAGGTGGACGAGAGCAAGATCAATAAAGAAGATCCTGTGCTGGTGATTGAGAAAGGGCATAAATATTATCTTGTTGTGGGGCAGGAGCGGCTGAAGCTGGCTGCCCAGCGGAATGAAAGCTTGGTGCCGGCGGTCATTTTTGATGATAAGGATGTGAAGAGCAAAATCATTCAGAATGCCTTGAGAAAGGCCGGCAGCACAGTGGATACGGTTGCCCTTGCGGCCTTGATTGTGAATGAAATGGAAAAAAGCTTAATTTCCAGTTTTGATTCAGCATCCAATCCATTGTTTG
Source organism: Acinetobacter sp. WCHAc010034 (assembly GCF_001696615.3). Lineage (NCBI taxonomy): Bacteria > Pseudomonadati > Pseudomonadota > Gammaproteobacteria > Moraxellales > Moraxellaceae > Acinetobacter > Acinetobacter sp. WCHAc010034. The sequence goes on from NZ_CP032279.1 coordinate 60,160, forward strand.
AAATCCTTTACCGGTCTAGTTGATTGGAACTGCAGAGGCCGGCTTCAGCCCGGCCTTGAGAAAATAGCCCTGTTAAAACAGGGCTATTTTTATGGGAAATTCTCTTGCGCAAGTGCCGGCAGCCAATGCTCCAGCAGCATCGCAGCCGGAGCGCATGAACGCGGACCCTTTCTGGGGGAGTGTATCAAAGCATAAGTTTGCGGAATTCAATATCTGCACGGTTTCCCGCGACGAAAACGGCAATCAGACGGTTGAAGTGGACTCAAGCCAGCCGACGGTCCGCGCCTTCCTGACGGACGGCGACAAGACTATGGAAAGCCAGTGGCAGACGCCCTTTGAAAACTCCAACCCTGAACTGAAAATGCCGATGCTGATGGCCAGCCTGCAGAATGGCCAGGCGGTTGTTTCAATGGGGGCGGCGGCTGGAGCAGCAATGGGCGGGCTTCCCGATGAAGCGGTCAGCGCACTCGTATCCGCTGCGCAGCCTATTGCGGAATGGGCCAAATCAGTTGAGGGAAAAACCAACTTGAACAAAGTGAATACAACGCAAGTATTCCTGTCCACGGCTTCCGTACACCTGAACCTCAGCCTGTTTTTCATCGCATTACGGGATGCCAAATTAGAAGTCGAAAACAAAATCATGCGGCTGGAGTCTTGGGCCGTGCCGGCGCAGTTATCTCAAGGCACGCTTCTGACAGACGTTTTGTCTGAAGGCGCTGAGGGGCTGTTTTCCGGGATTATTCCGCCGTATGTCTCGCTGACGACGCACGGCAAAACATATTGGCCCTTTATTATTGCAAGTGTCTCTGCGCCGATTGTCACCCCGATTGATGAGCACGGGAACCGCCTGAGCCTTGCCGTGAACATCAGCATGATGAGCCGGGCGGCCTGGGATGCCCAAGATGTCCGTAATCTTTATGGAGAAAACTGAACAATGCTTACCTTTGATCCAGTGCCGGTCGGCAATAACACATATCAAATGCAGGAAATCATTTTCAATGACTCCCTGAAAGTTGCTGCAATTGATAAAAGCCGGAATGAAAAGCGGATCAGCGCCTTTTTGTCGCATGTGCTGGCCAATGCGGAACTGCCCCTGAAAATGACGGTGCAAGAGCGCTACTTTTTAATGCTGAAGTATGTGGAAAAGCAGTCGAATACGCTTTTTTCCAGTGATACGGACTTCTCAGCCTGCTTTTTGAATGCGGGCAGCCCCTGGCTGCCTGAACGCACAATCAATGGCATTACCGTCCGCCAGCTGACCGGCAGGGAAGCTGAATATCTGGAAGAGCACTGCACGAATGCCGCGGAATGGATTGCATGCATGCTGGCCTTTCAAATCAGCTATGACGGGCATGAAAAGCTGTCGGAACTGCCGGACCGCAGCGCCAATGACAGTGAATTTATCAAACAGTTCTCTGAGCGCCTGGAGTTTTTAAAAAAGCAGGCCCAAAGTGATTTTGACTTGATCTATCAGGACTTCATTACGCTCAACAATCAATTATTCACCATGCTTCACCTGAATGTCAGCAATCAGGGCTTAGTCATTTCAAGAGGTGCAGATGACGCGCCGCTTCGATTTTGCACCACTACCGCCTTTTTCGGAATCGTCAAAGAACTGGACCAGTCATTTGCTTAGCACTGCGCAGGATCTGGCCAGCCACTGCCGGATGTCAATGCATGAGGCGCTGCGGCTGCCTGTGAGTTTTGAGGCTTACTTTTATTCATCGGATGCCTGGGAAAAGAGGAAGGCGGAAATTGAGGCGGAAGCCCAGAAACATAATGCATTCATAAAAATGGGCAATGAAATTATTAAGGCTATGAGTAATTCTGGAAGGAGAAGAAAATGAACACCACAAAAATTTTAGGCGAAGCGGTCGGCATTCAGCGTCAGGACATTATTGACCGCACCGAAGAGCAAATCGCGGAAGGCCTAACGGGCGCCGTGATCTTAGGCCGCTTCAAGCGCGGCCGGGTGGATGCGCCGATGGCCATTCATCAGGGCAATATCCGCGGGCAGCTGGGTCATGATCCTAAGAACCCGGATTATATTGCCGTGCAGGACTGCTTGGATACTGGCGTGCCAAGCGTGCAGGTGCTGCGTTTAGGTCAGAACGAAGAAGATAGCGGCGAAGACCGCTTCGTAATCAGTTGCACGCCTCCAGACGGCCAGCAGCAGATCATTTTAAATAAAGTGCGCAATACACTGCCGTTCCTGACTTTTAGAAACATTACATTTGATATTTATATCAATGGTACGCTGGCTGCTTCCGACGTTTTAATGCTGGATGAAGATGCTATGGATAGCGTGGGGCTGCAGGTTGAAGACTTGACCGGAAACGGCCGGCAAATATCAATCAAGAATAAAACGGATGAGCGGCGAGCATTCGAGCTTTTCCCTGTTGAGGAGCCTAACTTTGCGAGAGACACTGATATCGAATTGGGTCATGTTGTTGTTGAAAAATACAGTTTCCATTTCTGTTTGGCGGCAGCAGCCAATGATCTGCCCACAACTATCGAATGGAAAATCGAGGGAGATGGAACTTTATACAGTGACAGGGTGGTAGATGTTACTGAAAGCTCTAAACGCAACCTGAATATTACAGAATTGCTGACTTACAATGGACTTGAAATTATTTCTGCACAAGCATTTCTGCAGAATAAAATTACATCACTGACTATCGCAGATACGGTTTGGCTTATTGGTCAAAACAGTTTTACCGGAAACAAAATTACAGATCTGGTACTGGGTTCGGGTTTAAAAAGGCTCGGAAATTATGCCTTTAAAGACAATGCCATAAGTGCGGTCACAGTGCATGCTATTATACCGCCGGAATTTGAGTCTGACAGTTGGCTGCCTTTCGATGGCAATCCTATTGCTTCAATTCGAGTGCCTGCTGAATCAGTGAACGCATATAAAGCTGCGGAAGGCTGGTCGAATTTCAGCTCTATGATTACGGCAATTTGACTCTGTGTTCCAGCTGGAGTTGTTAACGCTTATCACTTTTGCAATGCCGTAAAACTGCAGCATAATTTTCGCATGTACAGATACCCGCTGCGGCGGGTTTTTTTATTGGAACAGGCTTTATTTGCCTGATTGCTTCGGCGACACAATAGCCATATCAAAAATATAGGTGTATTGGGGATGCAGGAAAGTACAATTCCGTGGGTGATCAAAGTGATTCCGGCCGTCGTCGGCGCGATTCTGGCTTTGGTGCTGAGCGGGGACATTGATAAAACCGGGAAAATTCAGGTTTCCATGGGCGTCATCGGCAAGTTTCTGGCCAGCGTAACGGTCAGTCTGTATGGCGGTTCGGCATTTATTGAGCATTTTGAAATGCTCAAAACGTCCACGATGTATCAGGGCTTCATCATGCTTATGTTTGCGGTGTTCGGCCTTTTAGCCATCGGCATTCTGTATCAGTCGATTGCGCTGCTGAAAGGCAAGCCGCTGCCTGAGGTAATTTCTGAAATTAAAGCGGCATTCCTCGCAATCTGGGGAAATGGCAAAGGGGGAGAATGATTTATGAGTAAAAAACTGACTGATGCGCAAATAGGCGCTCAGGCTAAAGCGCTGGGCGTAGAGGCAGCTGCGTTAAAAGCGGTGCACGAAGTTGAGTGCCGGGGATCAGGATTTAATCCAGACAGCACTCTGGTAATTCTTTTTGAGCGCCATGTGATGCGCCAGCGCCTGATCGCCGGCAAGCTTTTCAGCATTGCCGAAAAAATGGAAATTGAACAGCCGAATCTCTGCAGCAAAACGTCCGGCGGCTACGGCCTGTATTCCGTTCAGCACCAGCGCTTGTCTGCAGCCGCTGAATATCACCGCGAATCGGCGCTGGAGTCTGTAAGCTGGGGCCTTGGGCAGGTGATGGGCTATCACTGGAAATCGCTTGGCTATGAGTCTCTGCAAGCTTTCGTCAATGCAATGTACAAAGACGAAGCTTCACAGCTTGATGCAATGTGCCGCTACATTAAAGTGAATGGCCTGATCAATGCCTTGAAAAATAAGGACTGGAAGGCATTTGCATTGGGCTATAACGGCAAGGGATATGCAAAAAACAGCTATGACACAAAGCTGGCCAATGCTTATAAGAAGTGGGCAGCCAAGTGAGGCTGGCTGCTTTATTGCTGTGCATTCTGTTTTCAGGCTACACAGCATATTCTATGTTAATATCCAGTCCGTAATGCTCAAAAGTATTACGGATTAGACATTCTTATTGGTGAGAGCACAAACATTGTAATATTAAATGGGGCTAAAATCCAATATATAATCTTAAGGCTCCCAAAATTTATCACCTTGGGAATTATAAAATTTACTTATGAATTCTTCAAAATTATTGGCAGCAAGGTACCAATCTTTTCGTTGATCTAAAGGTAAAACTACAAGAATAAAACCGTAATCATCACTATTAGGATCACATCTCACTAACAATAAGTCGGAATCCCCATAGAACTCCCCAATGATTAAATCACCTTCAAGCGTATCTTCTGCTCTATCCTGTTGGTAAGTTTTTGAGGCATAAGCTAACTCATTTAGAGAATATAATTTTAGCCCCCATTGTCCATATATTTTATCTTTGAATAAATCAGCACCATTTGATATCGAATAAAAATCCTCTAATATTTTGGGTAAAAGAATTTTGGGGATTAGTGGAGGATTTTTATTTCTTATGTTTTTATCTAGAAAACAATAAAACTATTAGTTATGACTCATTATCATCAGGCGAAAGACAAGTTATTTACATTTTCACAAAAGTAATAAATGCAAATGAAAACAATGCATTAATCTTGATGGATGAACCTGAAATATCTTTGCATCTATCTTGGCAAGAAATGTTACTTTCAGAAATTAGAAAAGTTAATAAAAATAGTCAAATTATTATTGTAACTCACAGTCCAGCAATTGTAATGAATGGTTGGATGGATAGTTTTACTGATATCAAAGATATTATTAATGAGGCGAAAAATAATGTCTGATTTTCAAAGCTTTCTGACGAATGGTAAATTTATTGGGGCTTATAACGCTAGTAAAGAAGGTAGTAAAGATTCAGCTCAAAAAGGATTGGTTTATATTGAGGATGATTCAGATCAAGTCTTCTGGGAAAAGTTCATAAACTTTCATTTTCCAAATCAATATAATGTTCAAGCATCTATCAAAGATCGCCCTAGTGAACGAGGTAAAAGAGCACTGGAAAGACTCTATGAAGGTGCAAATAAAAAAGTTCTAATCGCTGTTGATAGTGATTATGACATTATCTGCCCTAGAATAAATCCTGAATACTCACAATTCTTAATTAACAATAGATTTATTATACACACTTATGGATTTAGTAGAGAAAGTGCATTATTAGATAAAAAAAACCTAAATTTATTTTTTAATTCAATAAAACACACAATTCAGCATAATGTTGATATTGAATCTTTTTTAAACAAATTCTCACCTATTGCATTTAAAGGTTTAGTATTTTTTTCCAATGAGTTAAATTCAGGAAATACTCAAGGATTTATTGAAAGTGATTTCCATAATTGCTTTAATATTCTTGGGAAAAAAATTGTAAAAGATGATTTAACCTTAGATGAAAATCTATTAGAAATTATAGAAAATAATCTGTGTTCTTATTTTAATCAATTACAATACAATGATGAAAAGATTACTCAGGCAGAGTGTTACTTACAGACTCTAAATATTAACCCTGACAATGCCTATAGATATATTTCAGGGCATACAGTTTATGATCTTATTTTCAAAATTCATGAACAATTAATAGATATTCTCTACAGAAAAGAAGTGGATAAAATCAAGGAAAACTTCTCAGGTAAAGCTATTGGAGAACGAATCAGTCAATTAAACTCATTATTTACAAAGCAATTTCCATTAGAAGCTTTTTGTCATAGCTATCCAATCAATCAGGATGATGAAATTCATAAAGAAATTAAAAATAAAGTAGCATCAATATCTTAAGAAAGCGCCTGATGGCGCTTTTTTTAAACTCTAAAATTTTTATATTTTCTTAGCTAAGAACCTAAGCAACAATATCTACGTCCTTATTCTCTTTTTCCTCAATAACATGCACTTTAAAAGCATATTTATTAAAGTCATTAATAAATATGCTTGCATCTACACATCTCTCAACATACTTTAGGCATAAAAATGCAGCAACTAAACAAATAGTATGTAATGCAACAATAATAAAAATACTTAAGAGCATTCCTTTGTCGTAAAAGCTTAGTATCCAATCCATATACTTCTGGGCTTTATAAAAAGGGATTAATCCTACAAAAGCAAAAGCGATATACCCAAAAAGTGATAGCAGAATCGTGTACCACTTAGCCCTAGCTTTAAACTCAATCAGAATCCCATCTTCATCCCTTTCACGTTTCAATCTATTTCTTACTTTTACATATTCACTTACCCACAGATCTGCATTTTCATACTTGGAAAAGAATTTAGCCTCACTATATGTGAGAGCTTCATTGTTAAAAAGTGATTTGGCTAACCTATCTTTATACAAAGTTGAACGCTTTTCTAGCTCAGAAGATTCAAACTCATCTGCTAATTTCAAAGCCTCAGCTTTGCTATCTTTTGAATGTTTTAGATGCGCTAATCTATTGTTCAAATGGGCCAAAAATATCGGTACAACGAGAACTGCCAACAACCCACCAATTTTTATTAAAGTTTCCATTATCATGTTTTTTATAAAATAAAAGTCTGATTTAGGACGATTTTAAGAATTTGTCAACCAACTTTTAGGACTCAAACTAGGATTTGTCAACTAAACCATTATTCATACGACGTTCTAACTAGATTCATTGAGCAAACAAGCTGAGAGTTGATAGACTTCAGCTAATACGCTGACTTAAAAATAATTTATGAAATTTTTACTCATTTTAGTTTTGGGGTTCACTTCCATCCAAGTTTATGCAAAAAAATGCGCTGACTTTAGTACGCAGCAGCAAGCACAAAAATGGTATGAGCAAAGAAAGAAATCTGGACAGACGGGCTGGAAAAGTTTAGACCGCGACGGTGAGAGTTATGGTCAAATCTGGTGTACGAGCATCAGGCGGTTTTCCTGTCTGATTGCTCCATTACTTGTTCGCCGTCTTGGAATTTAACGTTATTGACCACGAGGGTTAGCAGTTGAAATCCTTTCAGGCGGTTCCAGCGCTTCTGCGCTGATTGCAGCAATTTATAAACCATTGCTAGGGTTGTGTTTCTTGAACCGCAATTGCGGGTTTTGCTGGTTCTTAAACGTACTGTAGCGAAGGCAGATTCAATTGGGTTGGTGGTGCGTATACTCACCCAATGTTCTGCTGGAAAATCGTAGAAAGCCAACATGCTCTCACGGTCTTTAGCTAAGCATTCCATTGCGCGTGGGTACTTAGCAGTAAACCTTTCCAGCGCTATATCAAAGGCTTTATGAGCCTTCTCACGCGTCTCTGCCATCCAGATATCATGCAGTGCTTCTTTTACTTTGGGCTGTACTGCTTTGGGCAGTTTGTTGAGCACATTGGCCGTTTTATGCACCCAACAGCGTTGTTGTTTGGTCTGCGGATAGACCTTACTCAGGGCTTTCCAGAAGCCCAAGGCGCCGTCAGCTATTGCCAGCTTTGGGCAGGTCGTAAGCCCACGCGCAACCAGGCCATTCAGCAGCTCAAGCCAGCTGGCTTCAGACTCGCGATAGCCTTCCTCAACGGCAATCAGCTCCTTGCGACCATGCTCTGTCACGCCCATCACCACCAGCAAGCACAAACGGTCATCGAGGCGGACGTTGCTGTAAATACCGTCAACCCAAAGGTACGCGTAGCGCTTGTCACTCAAATCGCGCTGTCGCCACTCTCGGTGCTCATCAATCCAGCGTTCCTTGAGCCTGGAAATGGTGTTAGCTGACAGACCTTTGGCATTCTCACCCAGCAAGGCTGCAAGGGCTTCTTGGTAGTCTCCAGTGGAAATACCTTTGAGATACAGCCACGGTAATAACTCTTCAACGCTGCGGGCACGCTTGAGGTATGGCGGTAGCAGTGCGCTGGTAAAACGAATACCAGAGCCGCTACGATCACGCACTTTTGGCACCTTGATATCAACATCGCCAATGCCCGTTTGGATGCTGCGCTCAGGCAAATAGCCGTTACGCACCACAGCTTTGCGGCCATCGGGTAAACGCAGTTCTTCATGAGCTTGCAGCAGTTGCTGCAGCTCTACTTCAACTGCTTGCGCAATGAGCTGACGAGCACCATTACGCAATAAAGCAGTTAGCACATCAGTGCCAGTTTCATCTGGTTGTGAAAGAACATTCAGGGTAATATTTGTCATGGCGTATCGCTCTACTGTTAATTATTTCTTGGAGGAAACAATCAACAGGATACGCCACCCTCTTTTCCCCTCATACACCACAAATGACTATAGCTCCGACGGTGATGGTCAGGCATGTGATTTCTTGCCGGGTCGAAATAGATAGCCCTCACTTGAGGGCTTCTCCAATTTCAATCCAGGCATTCACTTTACTGGCGCATTCCGCATGGATCTCAAGGTTTTCAATGTAGCGGGGGGTAAATCTCCCCCCCATTTTGGCGTGGAACGTAAAAATCATTAAAGAAAGCCCAACCTCTTCGGACTAGACTTTCTCTTAACTCTTAAGCTAATGATTTATATTAAAATAAAAATAGATTGCGCATAATCGGTATTATGTTAATTTTAGGAAAATTTCAAAATCTTTAGGAACTTAATAAATGAGCAGTTTCCTTGAAGTTATAGGAAAAATACAAAATGAATGGGCAGAGCCAAAGAAAGCTATTCATAGAGGTGTTGAATATTCTTCTATTTTGCAGTGTTCATTAAACCCAAAGTTACCATCTTGCAGAACTACTTTTTTTTGACTATCTGAAAACATGTTGTTTAAAACAGAAATAAGTTTTTCTATGTTTTCTTGGTGATTTGGGGATTTTAATAATTTTTGTATTTGCTCTCTAATTTCATAATTTAGAAAATTTACAGTATTTCCATCACTGGTATTAATATTATTAATTGAATTAGCACTCATTGATACAGTTGAAATATACTCAACAGGAAGTTCTATTGTATTTTGACTTATAGCTTGTGTATTAACATCGCTATTTACTTCATTGATTATTCTTTTGATAAGTTCGTTTCTTAGGTCTTTATTGTTTTTATTAATTTTTTGATTTGTTTTTTTAATATTATTAATTATTTGATCTAAAAAATCATCTTTCGTTAAACGATTTAACACTTCATCTTGCATTGTAGCAGGGTTAAATAAGTGATTTTTTGCTTCATTTGGTTGATTTTCATCAAAAACAATTTGAATTCCGTGACAAAGCTTTAAGGCGCGTGAATTTATGTCTTTAGTTACAGATGCTTTTATTAATTCTAAAATTGTAGATTTCCCTAGACCATTTTTTCCGACTAAAACATTTACATCCTTTATACTCCAACAAATATTGTGGTTATTAAATAAATCTCTAATATAAATGTTACTAATTTTATTGACGATCATACTATTACCTTTGATAAATATTTTTAAAAATTAACCTAATCAGTTTTTTTAAGAGCTGACATAATGATCTTCAATAATCAGCCAGTTTAGGCTACCAACTCCATCATCTACTATATCTAGATGATTATTACCTTGATAGACAAAAACATTTTTGTTGAAAAAAGCTAATCTTTTAAGCAGGGAAGATTCATAAAGCCTTTTTAACGAAAGCTCAATATCGACTTTTAATGAATCAAGATCTTGGGTGTAATCAAGATCAAAGGCTTTTAATAGTTTTCCATAAACTAAGCGTTTCATCCCATTTTTAAGATTAATAATTTTTATATCCAGATCTTCAGGATCAACTCTACTTTCTGCCGCCTTTAAACCATTATCCATAAGTTCAATCATAGCGGTATTAAGAGAAATTTCTTTATTGTCCGCATAAGCAACAATGTCATCGTATTGATCTTGCGGAATACGTATTTGTGTTCGTTTCCATTCATCTTGATTTTGTGTACGTGTTTTATCTGACATTCGAAAACTCAATAATTTAATTGTTGACACTAGATTAGTATCATATTAAAGTGAAGTCAATGTTACTAAATTAGTGACAAAGAAGCCTCGAAAACTTTGGACGGCTATCGAGGCTTTTATCTAATCCCTGAACGGAGAAAAGACATGATGAGTCTAACATTCAATGCAATACAATTTCATCCAATACAGCAAAATAATGACCAGATTTGGATCATATCATCGGAGTTAGCTTGTGCATTGGGTTACAAACAAGCAGATGCAGTAACCAAAGTATTTAATCGTAAGTCTGATGAATTCACTTCCGATATGACACAGATGATTGAGAATCCTCACACGCCCAATTTGGGCGTACGGGTTTTTTCTTTGCGCGGTTGTCATTTGATCGCTATGTTTGCAAAAACACCAGTTGCTAAAGAATTCCGCAAATGGGTACTTGATGTACTTGATAAAGAAATACAGCAGCAGCAAATCGACACTCGAGTAAAAATTAACGCAGAACAGCAAGCTGAACTTAAAGATATCGTCGACCGTCGTGCCCAAGGAGAACGAAAAATCTATGCGGAAATGTGGTCGCGTCACAATAAACACTTCCGTATCTCACGTTATAGTGATCTGTTAGCTATTCATTTTCAGGATGCTGTAGATTATTTGGAAACGATGCAGGTCAAGGCAAAAGGGAGCATCCATATAGATGAAAACCAATCTATAGAAACGCTCTGCGGCCATGCTCGACTATTTCAGGCTTGGTGGAATACCCATAGCCCGGCATTTGCCAAGCTGAATCCTCAGCTTGTCTATATGCTGCATGACAATATGTTTTCTATGAGCTATGCTATATCGGATGTTTGTAAAAAGTATGGCATCAAAGTGCCGAGTTATGACTACGACCACATGTTCGAACTTAAAACATTGCCACATGAAAGATATAGATTGCTCAAGTGACAAATAGACCGCCTTCGGGCGGTTTTTTTATTGATATACGATAATTTATATAATAAAAATAAATATATGTTTATTAATGGAAAAATAAAATAAGTACAAGTTTTTATCAAAAGTATACAAATTTTGAAATAATTTACTTAAAAAAGATTTGTATACTATTTTGTATACTGTTGATTTACTCGTTAGGCGTTTCAGGTACAATGTGATACAACTCTAAAAATAAATAACTCATTGTAAATACAAGGGAATACTGCTTAATGCTCAACCTTCCAATCCAGCATAAACTAGGCGGTTTTTACTTTTTCTACTATGCGATTGTCGGCACCTTCATGCCGTTCTGGAACCTGTATTTAGAAGATCAGGGCTTTAATTATCAGGAAATCGGCATTCTTGCATCCATTGCAATTATTACCCGTTTTTTTGCGCCCTTTATTTGGGGCTGGATTGCAGATAAATCCGGCAAACGCATGCTGCTGGTGCGCATCGCAACATGGATGGAATCCTGTATTTGGCTTCTGATTTTCATTATTCCCAATGACTTTCAGTCCATTGCTTTGCTGATGCTGATTTTCAGCTTCTTTCAAAACGCAATTTTGGCGCAATTTGAAGGCGTTACGTTATTCTGGCTGGGAGATCAGCGCGCTGAACTGTATGGAAAAGTGCGCAAATGGGGCTCTATCGGCTTTATTGCAGGAGTTTTCTGCATCGGCGCATTATTGGAGATCATTCCCATCTCCATGCTGCCGATGCTGCTGCTGTGCATTGCATTCCTAGCGTTTATTTGGTCATTCAGCATTAAAGAACCCAGCAGCGCGCCGCTTTCACAAAAACAGCTCGAACCGCTGCTGCCCATTTTAAAGCGTCCCGTGGTTGCATGCTTTTTCAGCATTGAATTTATCCTGCTGTTTTCACATGCGCCGTTTTACAGCTTCTACAGCAATTATCTGCATCAGGCGGGCTATTCAACCAGCCGGATTGGCCTGCTGTGGTCGGTTGGGGTAATTGCGGAAATCATTATGTTTGCTTATGCAAACCTGTTCCTGCAGCGGTTTTCCTGGCGCATTCTGGTCTGCGCCTGCCTGCTGCTGACCGGGCTGCGCTGGGTCATCGCTGGGGCATATCCTCAAGTGTTTGCCCTGCAGTTTGCAGCGCAGACCATTCATGCATTCAGTTTTGGGCTGTTTCATATGATTGCAATGCGCATTATTTTTCAGAACTTTTCTGCGGGACAGCAGGGCCGCGGTCAGGCGCTTTACAGCACCATGTGGGGGCTGGGCGTTGCCAGCGGCAGCATGCTTGCCGGGCATTATTGGGATCAGCTCTCCGGCGGCAGTATTTTCATCTTGGCTGGCATTTCAACTCTGGCCGGACTGTTTTTTATTGCAGGCTTGCCAAAAGATATGCAGGCAGAGTACGGCGCTGGCGCTTAATGCCTGCGCCGCTTCATTGGTGGATATACGGATAATATCAGCTTGCCGAAATGCCGATTTCATTTAGCGCAGGGGATGGCGCTGCTGTGTTTAAAAGCGGTCAGGCGGTGAATATTTTTTGAAATAGCCTAAGCCGTATTTACTGACCATATTTCATCAGATCAATTCCTTTCATGCTCTGAAAAGATAAGTTCCTGACAGATTTAAAGAAATCATCAAAAATATTCCGTGCAAAAAACGTGGCCGTCCAGTCTGGGCGCATGCGCATTTGAGCGCTGTGCACAAAGCGGAATGATTGTTATAAAATGTTGAGAAATTAAGGTTTTATTAAAAAATATGTTAATTTAGAGCACAGGGTTATATGACTGAATAAACGTATGAAAAAAACATATTTAACAGTTTTGCTGATGCTGTGCGCATCGGGCGCAATGGCGTCGTCAGACAATAACAATTCTACGCAAGATCAGGCATCAGATGTTCAAGAGCAGGCCAGCAGCACAAACAGCTTCCGGATCACCACGCGGCCTGAAATTGCCGGCCTGTGGGGCATGGAAATCCCGAATAACCGCAAATGCATCGAATACTATAATTTTAAGAACAATAATGATGTTGTGATTAAAAGCGGTTCGGAATGGTCATCCGGCATTTATGATTATCAGCCTGCGCGGGACTTGGATGAGCAAATTCCAGCGCTGATTCTGCAAGTTAAATATGATAACAACGAGCCTGACTGCTCTGGAAATCAGGAAGATCAGACTGGTGAAATTTCACAGTATTTTGTGAAATGGAAGAATCCGTACACCATTGATTTCTGCAGCAATGCAAAAGCCGAGCAGTGTTTTGCCACCTTGCGCCGTGTCCTTCCTTAAAAAATGCAGGAAATTAAAAAACCGCTCAGCTGAGCGGTTTTTTAATGCTTTAATGGCGGAAATGTTTCCGCCATTAAAAATTATTCTTTGTTTTGATTGGCTTCAAGTTGCTTCAGCAAATGCTTTTCCAGATAGTGGATGTCCATTGCCTGCTTAGTGAAGTTTTTATCTTCCAGGATCAGATCTTTATGAAGCGGAATGTTGGTTTTAATCCCGGTCAGGATCATTTCTTCCAGCGCCTGCTTCATGCGCGCAATACAAGTCTCGCGGTTTTTGCCGTGCGAAATCAGCTTGGCAATCATTGAATCGTAGTACGGCGGAATGCTGTAGCCTTGATAGATATGAGAGTCTAAGCGGATACCAGCGCCGCCTGGCGCATAGAAATGCTCGATTTTACCGGGAGACGGCATGAATGTTGTCGGATCTTCCGCGTTGATGCGGCATTCAATGGCGTGGCCTTGCACTTCAATATCGTCCTGCTGCAGCTCTAAGCCTAGGCCGGCAGCAATCAGGAGCTGCTGTTCAATGATGTCAACGCCGGTAACCATCTCAGTCACAGGGTGCTCAACCTGAACACGGGTGTTCATCTCAATAAAGAAGAACTCGCCATCTTCAAACAGGAACTCAAATGTGCCAGCGCCGCGATACTGCATAAGCTTGCACGCATGCACGCACGCTTCCAGAATGTCTGCGCGCGCCTGTTCCGGCAGGCCCGGCGCTGGTGCTTCTTCCAAAACTTTTTGATGGCGGCGCTGCAAAGAGCAGTCGCGATCATAAAGATGGATTGCATGGCCATTGCCGTCGCCGAGGATCTGAACTTCAACATGGCGCGGCTTTTGCAGGAAACGCTCCATATAGACGGTATCATCGCCAAACCACATTTCAGCATCACGCTGCGCTGCCTGAACGGATTCAAGCAGGCTGTCAACATTTTCCACAATGCGCATGCCGCGGCCACCGCCGCCGGAAGCCGCTTTGACAATCAGCGGGAAACCGATTTCTTTGGCTTCTGCAAGGGCATTGTGAATTGTTACAGCATGGTCGCAGCCCGGCACAGTTGGCACGCCGGCTTTTTTCATGGCGATAATTGCTGAAACTTTGTTGCCCATGAGGCGGATGTGTTCCGGACGCGGGCCAATAAAGATGAAGCCTGAGCTTTCTACAATTTCAGCAAACTCTGCATTTTCAGATAAAAAACCGTAGCCGGGGTGAATCGCATCTGCGCCTGTAATTTCCGCTGCGGTAATAATCGCAGGGATATTCAGATAGCTTTCGCTGCTTGCGCCCGGGCCAATGCATACCGCTTCATCGCAGAAGCGCAAATGCATCAGGTCTTTATCTGCATCGGAATAAATACCAACGGTTTTAATTCCTAAAGTTTTGCACGCCCGTGTGATCCGCAGCGCGATTTCACCACGGTTTGCAATTAAAACTTTTTGCAACATTATTTTTCCCCGAGGTCTTAGGCGCGGTAGCGGAACAATGGCTGGCCGAATTGAATAACTTCACCATTTTTCACAAGAATCTCTTCAATCACGCCGCTTTGCGTCGCTTCAATCGGGTTCATGATTTTCATTGCTTCAATAATGCCCAGCGTTTCGCCAGCAGAAATGGTCTGGCCTACTTTAACAAATGTCGGTTCGCCTGGGCTTGGAGCTGCATAGAACACGCCAACCATCGGCGAAGTTTCAACAGCGCCGCGCGGAGATTTAGCCGCAGGAGCTGGAGCAGATGGCGCAGGCATAGCAGGAACCGCTGCCGCCACGACTGGACTGCGTCGAGTTAAAGCAATGGATTGGTCGCCTTCCTTAACTTCAATCGCCTGTAAGTCAGATTCAATCATCAAGTCGATGAGTTTCTTGATTTTACGGATATCCATGAGACAGTATTCCTAGTTTTAAGATTGCAAAGTGGGCTGGATTTTATCGATGGCGAAGTCAAGCGCGGCAGCATAGCCTTTCGCGCCTAAACCGCAAATTACGCCAACGGCTTTGTCCGATAAATAAGAGTGATGGCGGAATGTTTCGCGCGCATGCACATTGGATAAATGAACTTCAATAAACGGGATGGCTACGCCAAGCAGCGCGTCCCGCACTGCAACAGAGGTGTGGGTCAATGCTGCAGGATTAATAATGATGAACTGCACGCCTTCCTGCTGAGCCTGATGAATGCGGTCAACAATTGCGCCTTCCCAGCTGCTTTGGAACGTATTGAGTGAAATTGATGCATTTTGCGCTTGTGCAATGAGCTGCTGATTTATATCCTCAAGGGTGAGGTATCCATAAACTTCCGGTTCACGCTTTCCCAGCAAATTCAGGTTCGGTCCATGAATGACCAAAATGGTCGAACTCATTCAGCTTGCTCCAATTATAAGTTGCAAAAGTACTTTGCAAGATGCCTGCAAAGTTTGCTTATTATGGCATAATATTCCACATTTTTTTTATAAATTCATTAAATTGACGTAGAAAGCATGTGCCAGAATTGAGCTATATAATGTGAACTTTGCAGAGAATTGGCAATGTTAAAAGATTACAATTTTCAGCGTGGCTGCGGTTTTTTGATGTTTTTCCAATTTTAAACGGAATTGGCGAAAACTGTTCATATTATTTATGTAACGGGGCGCATTCAGCCCACTTTCAGCAGCTGATTCCGGCAGGCTGTATAGCGCGGAGGGCGGTATTTCTGCTTCATTTTCCATGCCTGCTGCGCAGAGGAATATCCCGCCTGAATATAGCCAGCGCCATATTTGCCTTCCATTTCCAGCAGGGTATTCATCTGCTGACCGAACCGCTGGATTTTCTAAAGCGGATGCCGCAGCTCATTGCTCAGTCGCGCTTTGGCATGCAGCGCGCCGAGCATGACGGAAAGCTTTACATGTCCAATATTTTATTTAAATAAAACATTAGTTTGATGAAGGAAGTCAGGACTCAATGCTAGCAGGTCGTCTGCAGTGTATTCCAGCTCTACAGCATAGGAAAGGCTTTTTTATCAGGCGGATTCGAGATCTTTTAATGCAGCGGCACATGCACGGCGGCGCACAGCAAGCCCTGCGCAGTTAAGCGCTTATGCGCCCGGTTCAGATGAAAAATAACCGCCTGTTTAATGATGCTTTTATCACATAATGCTGTGGGAAATCTGCGCGAAGAAAGGTGCTGTGGCGGCGGGAGTTCAGGGGCATTCAGCGCAATGCAGGACTGACCGTTTAGCTCATGGATGGCGAGGGCAGTCAGCGCAGGAAACTGCCTTGCGGGATGGTGCGCATTGGCAAAAGTTAAATCATAGGCATTTTGAATGTGACAGCTGGCAAGTTTTTTGCCGGTTTTCCGCTCAATCCCCCAAATTTCAGCAAGATTGCAGACGGACTGAAAGCCATGTTGCTTCTTGGCAAAATAGTCTGCAAGTTTAGCTTGAGTCTTGCTGTGGCTAATGCCGATGTGCAGGGCAGGCCCAGTCATTTCTCCATAGTCTGGATTCAGTCGAAGCAATAGCGCTCAATATCCAGTACAGCGCTGTAGCTACTTAGGCGGATAAAGCATTCATCAATCAAATACGGCGCTAAATCATCGGGGCTGAAATGCTATTCCATGGCATATCTGCGGTACTGTATATAGCTTCTGGAAAACACCTGTATATTGGCCTGTGGCGCTGTTTAACTTCATACTACGTACAGCCATGCCGATATTCAGCGCTGCGGATCAGCCAGCCAATCGCGCGGCGCACCTGAAATAGCTCTTTAGCCGGACCGGGCGGATTATCTTTTTAGCGAAAGTCCGCTAGAATGAAGGCAGATTTAGGCCATATTCGGCATTCACAATAGAGGGGAAGAATGAAAAAATTAACCAGTCTGATGCTTGGCGCCGTGCTGATTTCCGGTTGCGCAGCGATGCCGGAAAGTGAAAACATCGGCACCCGCGGTTTGCTGCTGTGTGAAGCCAATGAATTATGTCCTGCTGTGACGGTAAGCTGGAATGAACAGAAAAAAGACCTGCTGGAAATGCAGATCAGCCTAAACAGCGTCAAGCATGATTTTGAGATTAAGCATGTCAGCTTCAGCAATGGCCAAAAGTCTTTCGGTTTTGCTCCGGCAGGCGCGACGGAACATGAAGTGCTGTTCGGCATGCACCGTTCCAGAAATTCGGTTATTGCTCCAGTCCGGCTGATGGCCGATCTTGACGGTAAAAAACCGGGGCAGAAAATCACCATGAGCCTTGAAACAGACAAAGGCACCATTACCCGCTATGTGCTGAATGACGGCAAAGAATCACTGCTTTACCAGCAGTTCAAGGCTGTTTATAAGTAAACGTAATCATTCCAAAGCGCTGTTCATTAGTTCAGCGCTTTTTTATTGTGTGCTAGGCGCATATACCAGGTTGCCACGCCCCAAATGATCAGCTGCTCTATTTAGCAGAGTGCATTTGCCTGATAAAGGCCTTTTATCGACTGATCTTTTAGCGTATAGCATCCTTCAATCTTCTGTGGCTGATTCACTATAGGCTATAGGAGAATAAATAGGGCAGAAATAGTCTGGCGGTTTTTGCGCAGAGGCTCACCTTATGCAGCATTGATCGGCTACAATAGGCTTCACAAATAGATGATGAATGCCCTAGAGCTATGGATCAAGAGCTGATTGAAGAACAGAAACTGGTATGCGAAGAATTCGGTTCAGCATACCGCCCTCTAAAAGAAACTGATGTTGTTGCAGTTGCGCTGCATACCCTGAACAAAGAACCAATCGTCGGCCTGCGCAAATTGCCGGATGAAAATAGTGTGTCCTGGTTTATCTACGGCGGCGAGCTGGATGATGGCGAAGAATTCTTTGAAATCATTACAGTGAAAGCGCTGGAAAAAGAATTCCCGGATGCGCTGCCGTATTTAGCTTTGGACACCGGCTACCGCTTTATGATTGATGCAGATGATTATGAAGATGTCTGGAAAGAAGGCGATGAGGCTTAAGCGGGCGCTCACGCTGGCATTCTGCGCTGTTGGCTTCCATGCGCATGCGGAACCGTTGCCGCAGCAGGATTATGACCGGCAGATTCAGCACTACACTCAGCTGATACAGAAAACAAAAGCCATTCTGGATGAGCCGGATTCTGCGGCGGATGCAGATACGCAGAGCCAGGCCTTTTGCGACCGGCTGAATGCCTATCAGCAAATCGCCAAGCTTTCTCAGGAAAACCTGAAATTAGACCTTGCGCCGATGATGCTGAAGATCTCTCAGGCGTATTTGGACAAGCAGCAGCAGAGCCTGAGCAGCTCGGGGATGACTGCCGGCGTGTTTTGCGCTGGAAAAATCAAGCCATAAGCCGTTTTAAAGCCGCTGCAGAGCGGCTTTTTTACGCCGCCAGCCAGTACGGATACACTGCTGAATAAATAGACAAATTAAGCCAGTATGCTAAGATAGGAAAAACACATGCGGGTCAATTGCAGGAGTTGTTGAATGACAGCTTATACTTCGGTCATCAAAGCGGGCAAATATGAGGACGATATGATCCCTAAGCTTGCCATTCATGCCTTCCGGCATGCGTTTGAGCACGCTTGCGCATCTTCTGAGGTGCTGTATGTGAAAAATCAGCAGCTTATGCGCCGTATGCAGAACGGTCAGGAAACCGCAGTGAAAGACTTGTCGCAAGCCTATGTGGCTGTGAGCTATCTGCCTAAAATGCTGAAACGCAAGAAAAAGCTAGAAGAAATCGTATAACGCATGCCTCGACAGCCCCGCATCAGGATGTTTGCAGGTCCGAATGGTTCAGGAAAAAGCACCGTTAAGGAATATTTATTGCCCCATCACATTGGGGCATATTTAAATGCGGACGAACTGGAACAGCAGCTGAATCAGACACAGCGCCTTGATTTGCAGGCTTATCATCCTGCATTGAAAGCGCAGGATTTAATTGAGTTTTTGCAGCAGAAAAAGCGCCCCAAAGCCGGCGGCTATGTTCCTTTGCTTACCCAAGCGCCCACCTTGCTGGATGAATGGAAAGTTCAGTTCGATGCCGGTGAAATTGACTCTTACCTCTGCGCCAGAATTATTGACTATATCCGCCTGGCATTTCTGGATTTAAAAGTCAGCTTTACCTTTGAAACGGTGATGTCGCATATCTCTAAAGTTGAGTTTCTGCAAGAAGCCCAGCGCAAAGGCTACCGCACCTATTTATATTTTGTTTCTACTGTTGACCCGATGATCAATGTCGCCCGCGTGCAGTACCGGGTACAGGCGGGCGGGCATGGCGTGCCTGAGCAGAAAATCAAAGAACGCTATTACCGGAGCATGGACCTGCTGATGCCGGCCGTAGAGGCGGCTGACCGCACCTATATTTTTGATAATTCTGCAGATGGCCAGCAGGCGTCTTTTATTGCGGAAATTGACTCTGCCGAAATTCTGAAAATCAACCAAAGCTTGAAAGCGTTGCCGAAATGGTTTGCCGATAAAGTCTTAAAGGACTTTGAAGCTTAGAATGAACATCCAGCCAGCGCCGTATATGAACTGAATAATCATCAAAAACGGGTCAAGAAAATTATGACAAAAAATGAAGAACCGGAAATTGGCGCAGCTGAAGCCGGAGAACAGGAAGAGGCGAAAGAACAGCAATCCAGCTCAGCTGATGTTTTGGAATTGGGCGCAAATGCACTGCAATGGATTGGTGAGGCTTTAAGCAATATTGATATTGATCTTAATTTTTAAGCATAACTTTACAAAAAACACCAAAGTCAAAAAATCCTCGGGGATATATTCCGCATAATTTTAGAATTGGTTAATTAAGATAAACAATAAAGTGCAGAAAACTGAAGAGCGGATGACTATCCACCGGTTTTTTGAACAGTCTATCGCGCCTATTTGACAGCATTTTCCGTTTAGAAAAATGCTGAATACAGTTTTGCAAAAAATAGCACTTGAATAATAGGCAGAATAACATATTATAAAAACATATAATGTTTAAGAGGTGAACTAAGGTGCATGATTTTATATCTGCCTTTCTCGGCGGCGCACTGTTGGGCTTATCCGCCGTGGGCTATCTTTATGTGCACGGAAAAATTGCCGGAATCAGCGGCTTAGTCGGACAGCTTTTCAGTGTCAATCAGCTGCTGCAGCGTCCCGCCTTTTGGTTTCTGTTGGGACTGTTCACTGTGCCGTTTATCTATGGCATTTTTGTACAGCCCGAAATTACCGTCAAGGCCAGCCCGTGGATGCTGATAATCGCCGGCCTGCTGGTAGGCTTTGGCACAAGGCTAGGTTCAGGCTGCACCAGCGGGCACGGCATCTGCGGCATCAGCCGGCTATCTAAGCGTTCAATTGCCGCAACGGCGCTGTTTATGGCTGCCGGCATGATCACGGTATTTGTAATGCGCCATCTATTGGGAGCAGCAGCATGAAGAATTTACTCGCATTTGCCTTTGGCGGATTATTTTCTGTAGGCCTCATGCTTTCCGGCATGTCTAACCCGGAAAAAGTGCTGAACTTTCTGGATATTGCAGGGCAGTGGGACCCGAGCCTGGCTTTTGTTATGGCTGGCGCAATCTGCGTGGCATTTATTCCGTTTCAGCGCGCCGTGCGCCGCCCGGTTAAAACCGTGTATGGAGAGCCTATTGAATTGCCTAAAAACAGCCGTTTAGATGCTAAACTGGCGGCAGGGAGCTGCCTGTTCGGCATAGGCTGGGGCATTGCAGGCATCTGTCCGGCGCCGGGCTTTACCTTAATTGGCTTGGGCCATTATCAGGCGGTTTATTTTCTGGCGGCGATGTTCGCTGGCGTATGGCTGCACCGCTTATGGGCTGGAGGGAATTCATGAGCAACCAACCTTGGGTACAGGATTTTTTTGATGAAAATACCAATACCTACAGCTATGTGGTGGCTGATCCGCAAACCCGGAAATGCGCCGTAATAGACAGCGTGCTGGATTATGACGCCGCCTCCGCCACCACGCAAACTGCGCATGCAGACCAGATTCTAGCCTTTATTCAGCAAAATAGCCTAAGCATAGAATGGATTTTAGAAACTCATGTGCATGCAGACCATCTGACAGCTTCCCAGTACATTAAAGAGCAGGCCGGCGGAAAAACCGCAATCAGCAGTAAAATTGCAGTTGTACAGAAAACTTTCAGCGACATTTACAACTTGGATGTAAAGCGCTTCAATTCACAGCCAGTCTTTGATCATTTGTTTGAAGATCATGAGGCTTTCCAAATAGGGGAGATGCAGGCTTACAATATCCCTACGCCTGGGCATACCCCCGCATGCCTCAGCTATGTGATTGGCGACGCCGTATTTGTTGGAGATACGCTGTTCATGCCGGATTACGGGACGGCGCGCTGCGACTTCCCGAAGGGCAGCGCCTCCGCGCTATTTGACTCTGTGCAGTTGCTGTACCGCTTGCCGGAGCAGACCCGGGTGTATTTATGCCATGACTATTTGCCCGAAGGCCGGCAGCAGTACCAGTGCCAAACCACGATTCAGGCGCAGAAGCAGGGCAATATTCATATTCATGCAGGCGCGGACAAAGGCGAATTTGTCGCCATGCGCAGCCGCCGTGACGCATCTTTAGCTATGCCGAAGCTGATTCTGCCGGCCATTCAGATCAATATGGATGCGGGCCGGATGCCGGAACCGGAACAAAACGGCATCCGCTATTTAAAGCTGCCGCTGAATTATTTCCTCAAATAAAGCCCAAAATCCGGAACATCAAAGCCTTCCGGGTTTCCCATATGTCAAAATAGCCTAAGCAAAAAATGATTTTTTATCAAAAGGCAATTGATTAAATACCTTCATCACCTCATCATTCCATTATCTTAAAAGCAATCAGAAAAATTTAGCTAAGCCATGATCCTCAATTACGAAATACAGCAAAACAGCAATTCAGCGCATGCGCCCATCGTTTTTATTCACGGCCTGTTTGGCAGCCTAAGTAATTTGGGCATGCTGGCGCGCGCATTCATGGATACGCATACGGTTGTGCAGCTGGATGTGCGCAATCACGGAAAATCAGCGCATGCGCCAGAAATGAATTATGACCTGATGGCGCAGGATGTCATTGAAACAATGGATCATCTTGGACTGCAGCAGGCCAGTTTGGTTGGGCATTCTATGGGCGGAAAAATTGCCATGCGCACAGCCAGCCTTGTGCCTGAACGCATTGCTCATTTAGCCGTGCTGGATATTGCACCTTATGCTTATCAGCAAAATCATCACGATCAGATTTTTAAGGCGCTGTTTGCTGCAGCACAGGCCAATGTGCAGTCACGCCAGCAGGCGGTTGATATCATGAAGCAGTATTTCTCTGAAGAAATGGTGATTCAGTTTCTGCTGAAGTCTTTTTCCAAAGGGCAATGGCTGTTCAATGTTCCGGCGCTTTATGAGCACTATTCAGAAATTCTGGGCTGGACTGCGCAGCCGGCGTGGGAGAAACCCGCTCTATTCCTGCGGGGCACGGCGTCGCCTTATGTCAGCAAGCCTGAACATTATGAAGCCATTCAGCAGCAATTTCCGCAGGCTGAAATTTGCGAAATTGAAGGCGCAGGGCACTGGCTGCATGCGGAACAGCCGGCGGCCGTACTGCAGCAGCTGCAGCTTTATTTAAAATCTTGAAGAAATCAGCACATAGCCAGCACGGCGCTTTTTTAAGATTGCGCCTTGTTAAGCGGTTTATTCTGCTGCGGAAAAATTTCCGGCCTGCAGCTGGCCTTCAGAGGTCAGCTGCGCCGCCATTTCAGGGGTTTTCTTCAAGCCGGGCATGCGGTATTCAGTATGGCCCACGGATCGCGCTCCGAAATCACCACTTCGCCATTGCGTTTAAAGACTATGTCGGCTGCCAACAGCTCCTGCTATGCGGAATACTGCCGAAGGTGTTGATCAGCCGCTTCCTCCATATGACATAAAATCGCCATAGAAAACCGGAAAAAGTAAAGCAAAATTCCTGCAGAGCGCCTGAGCGCAGAAGGCTTTGGCTCAAATCAGCCCGTTGCAGACAATGCAACAGCTGAAGGACGCAGGAAAAACCGGCGCATAGAATTTGAAGTGCTGTAGCCGGATTTATATTTTAGCGCTGAAGCAGGAGAATCCGCTTTTCAGGCCACTTCTCCTTTCTTTTGAATAATGGAAATTTCACATTCACCATAAAACAGCAATTAAGGCTATTTATCCGAACCTTGTATACGGCGCCACGGCTGCGCTTTTTCAATTGCATAAGCCAGTTCAATGAGTGTCTTTTCATCGCCGATATTGGCGGAAATCTGCATGCTGATGGGCAGTCCATCAATTTTTGTTTCACCCATTGGAATCGATATTGCCGGCGCGCCGGCGACATTTTGAATCGGCGTAAACGTGACATAGCGCTGAATGCGTTCAAAAAGCTCATCAAAAGGCAGCTGCGGCGACAAATAGCCGATTTTTGGTGTGGTATGCGCAAGTACTGGCGAAAGCAGCACATCAAAATGATCGAACATGCGCATATAGTCCTGCTGAATTTTTTTCAGTCGGAATAGGAAAGCAGGGGTTTTATAAAAGTTTTTCTTATAAAGGCCCGATAAGCCTAGAGTTAAATTATCCAGTTCCTGCGCGTTAAAGCTTGGCCCAAAGGCCTGTTTGCCCAGATTCTGCAGCATAAAGGCCAGAAATCCCCAATACTGGCTGAAATCATTCACAAAACTGGCTGCAATCGGCAGCCTGAACTCGCTGACATGATGGCCTAGATTTTCTAAAAGCTGCGCTGTCTGGTACAGCGTTGCGGTTGTTTCTTCATCCACCTGGCCGGTAATCGATTGCGGGACTAAGCCAATGCGCAGCTTGCGCCCGGACGGATGTTCAATAAGGCCGATTGCAGGCAATTTCGGATTCTGAAAGCTTCTTTCCATGCCGGCAAAGAAATGAGCTGTATCCCGGACGCTGCGTGTGACAACGCCTTCAGAAATAATATTGATGGGCAATGATTTTGACGCATCGCTGCTGAATGTGCGGCCGCGTGTCGGTTTGAGGCCAATCAAGCCGCAGCAGGCCGCCGGTATCCGTATTGAACCGCCGCCGTCATTTGCATGCGCAATCGGTATCACGCCAGCGGCGACCAGCGCTGCTGAACCTCCGGACGACGCGCCGCAGGAGTATTCTGTATGCCATGGATTCAGTGTAGCGGAGCCGTCCTTAAATTCTGTGCTGGCGTTTAAGCCGAATTCAGGCAGTGTGCTTTTGCCTAAAACCACAAAACCTTGATCCAGCAACTGCCGGCTTAATTTCGGATTATTTGCCGCATTGCCGGGGCGGACGGCTTTTGAGCCATGATGTGAAGGCATGCCGGCATAATCAGTATTGTCTTTAAAGAAAAATGGAACCCCGGAAAACTGGCGGTTGATGCTGAATTTAGGATCATTCAGCGCTTGCTCAAAATAGTCGGTTTCTATGGCATTGATATGCGGATTGATTTTTTTAGCGCGGTCTACGGCGGCCTGAGTGACTTCCTGAACAGAAATTTCTTTGTTTTGAATGAGCTGCGCAATTTTGACTGCATCATAATCTGCCAATGCATCATTTGTAAAAGCATGTATGCGCTTTAATTTATGTCCATTCATATAATTTCCTTTTGATTTCTAAGATTTTTTTATTTAAGTATGGATACTGCTGGAAAATTTTGCCTATGGTTTAAGGTAAGCTTAGCTTATTTTTGACAATAATAATTGTCAATTACTATTTCTGCATGAAGGAAATAAAACGCTTTGATAGAGCAGGGTTTTATTCTTATTTTTCAAGGTAAAACAAATAGATAAACTGCGATAATAGGCATTGGAATTATTAATTCAAGTACTGAAAGAAAAATAAGCTCACTTCAGATCTGCGCGGCCGGATTGTGGCAGCAGATCTAAGCTTGGGCATAATTTGACTTTACGGCATTTTCTCTCAGCGCTGAAGAATCAATCAATTTGCTTTGCAGCTCGAATCTCCACCAACTAATGCAAAGCGTTTAAATCATGCACTTATAATTTTTTGGAGAATGCAGTGGATGCATCTAAAGCAAAAGTCTTAATCGCTATGGTTGCTGATTTTAAACCTGCTGACAGTTTAATGGCCATGTCATTTTGTATTAGGGAGTTTCAATAGATTTATTCAACTAACGTAATTGGAAACTGGCTGAATCTTAAAACAAATACATAGGATTTCGTATAATATATATTATGTTAAATAGAATATCCGGGACTGTGGCCTATGCAAAGCATCCGTCACGCGACACATAAGTTGTCATTTGCGACAGATGTTATGTCATTCACATGAATTTCATGGTCTGACTCTTAGACTCAACTTTTCTCTTATTTTCCATAACGTCCTACCCAAGGCTCCTAGCAATTTTTTAGCTCTAATAAAATACTACTTGGCTTCTGTTTTATTAAAAAAGCTCCTGAATATTTCATATTTATAAAAAAGATTTTAGGAAAATGTAATAAAATATTTCAATGTCTTAAAATACTTTTATCCCTTTTCCTAGGCTTTTTAAAATATATTCATGAAGCGTTAAAAGTATTGTTGGGGTTTAATAAAAATGTATTTAAATCACTCTATCTTTATTAAGTATATAAAAATCTTAGAAAATTAATTCTGCTTAAAACCTTAGCTAAAAATTGATAATAAGTATCTAAAAAAATTAAACTTAGCTCTTAAACCCTTGAATACATTTTAAGACTAGATATCAAAGTCTTTGACTTTAAAAATGCATATTTAGATAATAAAAACAAAGCCTTGTGTGTAATTTAGACTCTATTTTTTATTTTTTATGGAAAATTTTGGTCTTAAACAAGAAATATGGAAAATTGTAGTTTTTATAAAATTACTATATTTTTATAAAAAATTTAGGAGCTTTCGAGATGATTAAAAGTATCCAGCAAGTAAAAGAAGAATTTAATAGTTCTGGTATATCAATTGCGGAATGGTCAAGGGAGAATAATTTCCCTGCTCAATTGGTCTACCAAATATTGAATCACACACGCATTCCACAAAGAGGAAAAAGCCATCTGATCGCAGTGAAGCTAGGTATAAAGCAATAGAAATTTATTCTTATAGGTTTATATAAAAGAAAACGACTTATGTTTGCAGACATAAGTCGTTTGATTCCAATACAGAAATATTGAAACCTCTTACTCAAAGTATCTTCTGTATTGGGCAATTCGTCAAGCCCCTACATTTTGTTTTTTACAAAGTGAATAAATAGGCTCGTTTCTGAATAGCAGCCCTGCTGTTTTTTCAAACGAGTTAAGGAAGGTACTCAACATGAAAAAATATAAAGATGATCCAAACTCAAATCTTCATGAGCAGATCGAACTCGCTTTTAAACGGGGCTCTGATATTGCAGGTGTCTTGCACGGCATCAGGAAAATTCATCAAGGTAGCGTTGGTAAGCGTACCTCGTTATTTCCTAGTAAGAAAAATGCTGGAATGATACCTATTGAAAGTAATTTGGAATTAGCATATGCAATTGAATTAGAGAGAGATCTTTCTGTTGTTTCCTATCGGACACAAGCATTAAAAATCCAATTAAGCCAATATGAATCAAATTATCCTGACTTTTTAGTTAAATACTCTGATGGCCGTGTTGAAGTCCATGAAGTAAAACCAGATAAACATAATTTGACAGAAAAAAAAGCTAAGAAACACCATCGAATTAAAAAAATAATAAATTACCATAACATACAATATAAGGTAGTCGATAAAAATGATGTTGTGTTGGGATTTAACCAAACTGCATTATTATATTTTTATCAACGCATAGGAATACAATCGTGGACAGATCAGCTGATAGATAAAGCAATAAAAGTCATTCCTACGCATGGTAAATTACTATTCACAGAAATACAAAAAATAATTGAAAACAATAGTTTGCCTGTTGATATAGCATATTACTTAATATTTTATAAATATATTCCTATGCCAGTTTACATCCCAGCTCTAGTAGAAGCAGTCAGATCTCGGGGGCTACTATGAACTCACATTTGTTAATTCCAAAGATAGGGTTAAGATTTTTACTAACTGGAACCTCCTTTGAAGTTAGTTGGACAAGTCAAGGGATGGTACGTTACTCAGCAATCACTGGGGGAAAAATCTACTCAATTAGTATCGAAAAATTTACTGAAAAATATCATTCAGGTGAGATCAAATTAAATGGAGATTTATCTGACTCGGTATTAAGTAAGGAAAAAACTAGAGATCTATTGAGAAAACAAGAATACATTAAAACCGTGTTAAATTCAGTTAGTCATCCCTATTCACATCCTAATGTTTATAAGACAATTATCGATGTTTCAAGACGAATAAAGGACCATTCTCCTCCCTCACCCCGTTCAGTCATGAGATGGATAAAACTGTATTTAGATAATGACAAGGATCTCTATGTTTTAAATAAAATCAAGCCGGGAAATAAATTCCTTCGCTTTAATATTGAGATTGAACAAATTATAACTCTTGCAATTAGAGAGTGCTATCTAGAACCGAAAGAACATCGAAGCAGCATTGATGTTATAGCATTTATCAAAGCAAAAATGCTTGAGCAAGATATAAACGTTAATCAATGTCCATCATTACGTACTATTCAACGAAGAATTAAGCAGCTGGATCCGTACGTCGTAATACGAGCAAAAAAAGGCGCGAGAATCGCAAATACAACATTTAAAGCTGCTGGAATAAAAAAAGAAAGCCCTTTTGTAATGGCAATAGTCGAAATTGATACTCATTATTTAGACATATTTATTATCGATGAAGAATCAAAAGATGTTATGGGGCGTCCTTTTCTAACTTGTGCTATTGATATCTTTACTCGTTGTATTGTTGGATGGTATCTAAGTATGTTACCTGTTAATGCTTCGAGTACTCTTGCAACTTTTAAAGATATGTTGAATAGACCACATAATGGTCTTCCAGGTGGAATTCCTGCTTTAATTATCCCTGATAATGGTGTGGAATTTAAAAACAATACAATGAGCAAAATATGCTGTGAACTAGGCATTACGATTCAGCCAGCTCAAAATAGAACACCAGACGATAAAGCTAAAATTGAACGTTTTTTTGGGACAATAACTCATAACCTGATTCAAAAGATAAGGGGGACCACATTTTCAAATCCTCGAGAAAAGGCCGATTATGATCCACAAAAAAATGCTAGCATTACTTTAGCTAAATTAAGATCCTATCTAACTGAATGGATTGACGAAATTTATCATAAGACTATACATTCAAGTATAAGTCGAGCTCCCATACTGGCATGGGGAGATGCTGTTAAAATAACCCCTCCTATTCTGCTCTCAAAATTTCAGATTGATGTCATTACACGAAAAACTGTTAAAAGAAATATAAATCATGGTCAGGTTAAATTTCTGTATCTTACTTATAAATCTCACGTACTCACAACATTGTCAGCTCAGGGGATACTTGAAGTTATCCTTATGGTGGATGAATCAAATCTAGAATATGTTTATTTTCAAGATCCATTTGATAGTAGTAATTATATTCGAGCTGATTCAACTGATCCAACCTATACAAGAGGATTAACATTGTATGAACATGAGATGGTTCTCGAAGAAAAAAAGAAAATATCAAAAGTAGATAAAGAAAAATTGGGTGAACATGTAACAGATTTTGCACGATGGGCTTTACATCAGCGTATTCAATCGGAGGTTAAGTTAAATAAAAAAGCGAAACAACTTAAGATTGAGCTGCCAAATCATTTAAAAGTTCTTTTGGAGGATCCAATAGAATTTAATCTAGATGAACAAAAAATAGATAGTTTCAGTACTTTACCGCTGATGTCATCACAAGCCAAAGACTTAGTTTTAGATAGTTTATCTGATAAGAAAGATAACTATTCAGATTTTTTGACTTGGGAGTTTGATGATGAATAGTGATCAAAATATTTTAGATAAAATTAATAAAATCATGCAACTAGTTATAGTTTCATCTGAATTTAATACAGCGTATAAAGGGATTTTACTTTGTGCAGAAAAAAATAAAACATACGCTCAGCCATTTGGTTGCTTGTTATTAGCAAAAGGTGGATTAGGAAAAACAACGCTCTGCCAAACTATTGTGAAAAAGCATCCCCCTACTTATCGGACTGAGGAGGGATTTAAGAAGTCTATAGTCCCTGTGTTTTATATAGAAGTACCCTCACCAGCTACTGTGAAATCTGTTGCAAGTTGTATGCTAAATGCTTTGCATGATCCAGCTCCTTTTTCAGGGAGCACAGCGCAGATGAATCACAAACTTGTAGCACTGTTAAAAGTATGTGAAACAAGGCTGATATTTATGGATGAATTTCATCATTTGTTTGATCTTCAAACTTCGACTAAACGAATGAATACAGTGGTATGCAACTGGATAAAAACCTTGGTAAATGAAACTGGTATTTGCTTTTGCCTAGTAGGTCTACCTGAGTTTGAGTCGTTATTGAAGATTGACAGTCAGCTTGCACGAAGATTCTCACAAACCTTTAAGCTGAATCAGCTTAGAGTTACAAAAATAGATGAACCAGGGACATTACATGCTTTCCTTCATCAGATTTCATTAAATATAGAAAAATATTTACATATTAAATTTGAACCTTCTTTAACAAGTCAGCTATTAGCTTTACAGATTTATATAGCTACAAATGGTCATCATGCCTACCTAATGCTTCTTTTAGAAAATTGTCTTTTCCAAGTGATGAAAAAAGATAAATATATAATAACGATTGAAGAGTTTATTAAAGCATGGGATGACGGTATTACTTCCTATGTAAGTAAAACTAAATCAAATCCATTTCGTCTAGATATGACTAGTATTTCTTCGAAAATAAGAAACTCTTAGCTCTGATTATATGTGTAATCATACTTTCATTAAGTAGAGTAAAAGCAATGGATAAGCCAAATTTTAATAGAAAATTTCTTGTCATCCCTATACCAGAAGAAGATGAATTTATTCTGAGTTTTTTAAACCGTATAAAAATAGCTAATGCTTACCCTTCACTAAATTCTGTTATAAAAACAATTTTTGATAAGAAGATAAATATTATTAATATAGTTAAAGGAAATTTTGACAAGTCGGTTTTTTACAAATTTACAGACTTAGCAGAAGATGACATAAATAAATTATGTATAACTAATAAAAACAATTTTTATATAGTTAGTTGTCTATTAATTTGTCCATATTGTATTAAGCAGAACTGTTATGTCTCTCTTACTGGATATAAAAGAAATGCGATATGCCCCACCCACTCGATTCCATATATAAGTAGGTGTCCCCACTGTAATAAGTTGTTAGATTGGAATGCTGAAAAAATTGAAATCTGTAAATTCTGCAAAATTTCTGTTTATTCAAATATTAGTGATTATATCGTTGAATATGATGAAAAAATAAGCCAAAATGATATTTTTATAATTTATAATGATTTTTTAGATTTGAAAGGTATATCGCCTAGCAGGAGTGAGCAGTATAGTTTAAATAATTTATATAAAGGATTAAGAAAGTCTATTGATTTTTTAATGCAACCCGATCTGTTTATGATCAAAGAGTTTAGAAAGTTATTCATAAGAACTGATATTCGATTTCCTAATTGTAAAGTAGTTAGATATGAATTTTTCTTATTAGTGCTTAGAATAATTAGATTGATAAATAGCATTTCTTTAATTGGTTTGAAAATTAGAGAGAGTCTTTCGAATATTGTGGGATTTGAGTTGGTTGAAAATATTTCTAATAATTACGACAAAGAGTTATATAACTTTTTGAATTATTACGATGAAAATTTTGGTCAAAGAAAAGTAGATTTAAATGTAAGAAAAATATTGAACACAACTGATGATGTTTCAGATTTAATAATTAATAAGGCTCTAGACTAGCAGATTTACACTTAATTTTACCTAATGAGGTTCCACAGCTCAGTTGCTAACTCATTAGGTTCCCTCATCCAACGCCATTCAGTTTCTTTAAGATGATAATCAAAGTACTCTTTTGATATGCCGTTAAACTTTGCTAGCCTTCTTTTACAAAAGCTCCAAAATGATTCTATTCCATTTATATGGCATTGTCCTCTAGCAAACTCATTTGCTCCGTGATTTACCCTAAAATGCTTTGAATAACCCACATCAACAAGACCATTATAGCCACGCCATCCATCACTATAAATCACACTCTCAAGTGAAACTTTACCAATGATAACCTCTTGTAAAGTCTTCATTTTACAGTCAGGTACGATTTCAGTATAGACGCGCCCATTACGTTCGAATATTCCAAATACTGGCTGTTTTAGAGTCCCACGACCACGCTTTAACTTTCCATGAAACCCACGTTGCCTTTTCGCTCCAAAATAGCTTTCATCTACTTCTATTAAACCAACAAACTTAGCTCTTAAATCTGTTTGATGATCATAGATAGTTTCTCTAAAAAGCATGTACCAATAATTAATCGTATTACGATTTAAATTGAGTAAT
The DNA here is from genome assembly GCF_001696615.3 of Acinetobacter sp. WCHAc010034. NCBI lineage: Bacteria > Pseudomonadati > Pseudomonadota > Gammaproteobacteria > Moraxellales > Moraxellaceae > Acinetobacter > Acinetobacter sp. WCHAc010034. The sequence continues at coordinate 91,855 of NZ_CP032279.1, forward strand.
AAGGCTGTTTTGGAAGCAGGAATATCAACACAAAAGCATTGAATAATTTTTTTAATCTTGTAGTGACTTAATTTACTGTTTTCTATCATTATTCTAGACTAACATAATTATTCTGCTAGTCTAGAGCCTTAATAAATATTTTGAAAAAAGCGATAAAAATAATACTATTAAATTAGAGGATTTTATTCATTTTTGTAAAAGTTTATCTAGAAATTTAAGCTTTAAATATATTAATGATGACTTTATTTTTCTTCATGAATTTTTACCAAGCAAACAATTAGAATTGCTTGATAAAATATTTTATGGACCAACTTTTTTGTATAACTTTAATTATGAAGACGTTTTATTAGGGGTTAAAATAAAAAGAAAAGATTTAAATTTGGTCGAAAATAGTCATTAAATTTAATTAAGAGTTATGTAAAAAATAGATACTATTTAAACTTTTTGATATCGCTTCGTGATTTATTCTGTTCAAGGTATTTTTTTCAAAACAAGTAAATATAAATAAATGGAACCCGCATAAAGAATGCGAGCTCTATATCGTCTTAGGGCTTTCTTGGTGGAGATGTAGTTTGTTGAGATGAATTTGATGTGTTCCCCCCAGAAGATCTGGTTGGTTGATAACCAAATTTATCTGAATCAGAAATAGATCCAGAAGGTTTCGGACTGTAACTATCATTTATGTTTTCAGGATTTTTAATATTAGACATTTCGATTCCTTAGGGTTTTTTAGGTGGAGATGTAGGTGCTTGAGGATTACTCGGGTTAGTTCCTTTCGATTTTTCTGGTTGATAACCTGCACCAGGCATTGGGTTGTGTGGTTTTATTACAGCTGGACTATAACCATCACCAACAGGCACTCTTTGAGTTTTATCATTCATAATTAATCTCGCTCTAAAATTAAGGTTTTTTAGGGGGTTGAGTATTCGACGAATTTTGTGAAGTCACCTTTTGTGGTTGGTAACCTCTCGTTTGTAAGTCGCTTGGTATACTCTGAATATTAGTTTTTAAATCTTTAGTTGACATTGATAACTCCATAGATAAATATTAGGGATGTTGAAAAAATTCAATACTTTGAATGTCTTTGGATAATATTAGAATTCCTTCAGATTGCTCACGTATTCTTTCAAAACCACCCTCAGCACTAACCTCCCATGCTTTTTCTAAGTAGATTTGCGGATCTTCAGGGAAACTCGATGTAAATGATTTCTCTGAATATTCTCCTGCTAGTTTTTTCCCATCAGATAATGTAACTAAAACAAAATATTCTTTTCTCTGAGAAAAAATATAGTCCCATGCCCTTGGTGTAGGATGAGGAGCATTCTTTTTAAAAAACTCCATATTTCTTAACTTTAACCATCCCCAAGCTAAAAATGCTGGAAAAACGAGCATGACAAATGAATAAAAGATAATTGTAAAAAAAGGACAAATAAAATCCCATTTTTTACTAAAAATCATCATATAAATAAAAGGTCCTAATAAAGCATAGTTCAAACAACTATATGTAATGGCATCAATAATTAGCTTTGTACTATCTTTTTCATGATTTGGGCACAGTAACGAATAGGTTTTTATTGAAATAAAGCCTGGAATTGCAAAAATAATAAATAGAACAAGCTTACTAGATTCAAAGATTTCCATAATAATCCCTTATATTAAAGATAAAAACTGACTTTATTAGAATTTATGATAGCCATTAAAACAGGATCATCTGGATCATCTATCTTATTTTGTAAATCGGTTAGTAATACTTCATCCAACGCACTGGGGCTTGTCGATACATGGTCAGGATGAGAATGCCAATCACCAATATAACGAACAATATGAGCTGTTTTTTCTCTACATAGGTCAATGTAATCTGAAAGGCCTTCACTTCCTCTTATGAAAGTGGTTGGTGTTGCAATGCTATCGTGAGGTGCCTCACAAACATCCACAATATAGATACTTTTTAATTTCTGGTCGATGTATCCTAAAATCACACCACCTGTTTCTTTCGGCAGTTCTTTTGCTCTAATTTCAAATAGTTTTTGATGAATAAAATTATCATAAACTATTGTCCAGCCATTATCTAAGAGGACTTTCTTTTGAGGTGATACTTCTACAATGTGAGAATTTACTTGTCCTGTCGAATCATCTAAAGACCAAACTTTGATCTGGGCTTGGTTATTGAGTCTTCCTAAACGAATTTGTCGTGCCAATATGGCGCTGTGTAATTTAATCAGCTCATCAGAAATAACCATTGAAATATCACGGCAACCTCCGCCTGTTTTAGGCTTTGTTGCACAAACCTATCTGTAAAGGCTTTTTCAGCGATATAATTTTCAAATGAAGAAGCCTATACACAAAATCTATCGCACAACCAATTGGCCCGCATATAACCGAGCACTCATGAGTCGCGGAAATATTGCCATTTGGTTTGATCCTGCTACGCAATGGTATGCTCCATCAAAAGGCAAACAAGGGCGAAATCAAACCTACTCCGACGCAGCTATCCAATGCTGCTTAATGATTAAATCCTTATTCCGTCTATCTTTACGTATGGTCACTGGCTTTGTGCAAAGTCTGATTAAACTTTGTGGATTAAATTGGACCGCACCAGATTACAGTACGCTTTGCAGAAGACAAAAACATATTGATATTGCGATTAATTATCAAAAAAGCAGTGGTGGGCTTAACTTGCTGGTAGACTCTACCGGTCTAAAGTTTTTAGGTGAAGGTGAATGGAAAAGGAAGAAACATGGACCTGAATATCGTCGCCAATGGCGTAAACTTCATATTGGTATAGATGCTGAAACCCTTCAAATACGCGCCATTCAACTCACTACAAATAATGTGAGTGATTCACAAGTGCTTGGTGATTTACTCGATCAGATTCCACAAGATGAGCAGATTGACTCTGTTTATACCGATGGAGCTTATGACACCAAGCAATGCCGTCAGGTCATTGCAGATCGGCAAGCGCATGCGGTGATTCCACCTAGAAAAAATGCGAAACCATGGAAAGATACAAAGATCAGCTCGCTAGCGCGAAATGAATTACTTCGAACAGTTAAACGTTTAGGCAGGACATTATGGAAAAAATGGTCCGGCTATCATTGCCGAAGTTTGGTCGAAACTAAGATGCATTGCATCAAATTATTGGGGGATAAACTCAGTGCAAGAAAATTTGATAGCCAAGTCAATGAAATTCATGCACGTGTAGCAGTCCTCAACAGATTTACGGAATTAGGTCGACCACTTACCCAAGTTACGCCTTAAATTTGGCTCAATTAGGGGGCTTTGTATTTCAAATCTTTGTGCAACAAAGCCAAAAATTCCTACAATAGTGAATCACACCGAATTAGAATTTTTTAAAATCATATAAGATTAAGATTTATTCTTTAGTAATATTTAATTCCTGCCGTTTATTTAAGAGATCTATCTCTTCTTCAATAGTTGTTTCTCCATTTAGTATTCTTCTTAATCTTGAATTTGAATTTTTTCTACAAGCATTGACTACCTTTTCTGGAAATACTTGTCGAGCATTCGAGTGCGAAATTAACCATGCACTTCTAATTTTCTTTTTTTCAAGAGTTAAGTTTTCAAAGGCTATTTGCATTATATGGTTGAAATTACTTCTTCATCTAAATATTCATCACCGCCATACAATTCAACCAAGGTTGGAATATAAGCGCCATATTCCAACTTAGTATTCTCTTGCTTGGTTGGAAATGCAGTTAAACCCTCATAACCTTCGGTTGATTTTAATGAAGATGATGGAGTCTTTAAAGTTGTAATAGATCGAGCAACTTTGTTATATAACATTTTTGCTCGAAGCACTTCAAAAGTATAGCCACGCCCCATTCGGTTCGCTACTCTTGTAATACCATTATGCCCCTCAGTATAAGCATTGGTAATTCTTATTGGCGCATCCCAATAGGTGAATATATCCTCAAAGTGATTATTCACAGTTTTAGCAACGTCACGGAAAGACTTTAAATATTTGGGAATACTACTTTCCCATTCATGAAACCTTTGTATGGCATTGTCTTTGGTTGTTGCTTCATAAATATTATAAAACTGCTCTTTGAGGTCATAAGCTTCCTTAAATTCAGGATGCCATTTTTCTAAATTTCCTAAAATTCTTTGTTGATCTTCGGTCAATGAATTTGGTCGTCTAAGCAGTATCCACCGTAAATGTTTTTTCATATTCAATCGGGCATCACGATCCAAACTACTTTGTAAAGCTTTATGTTCAGTGTCTAAGGCTTCACTTACCATTCTCACTACATGAAACTTATCAATAACCAACTTGGCATTTGGTAGGTGCAGACGGAATGACTTTTTGAAGGGTCGCCACATATCACTACAAATCCATTCTACTTTTTCTGCATCAGGCAGTTTGGCAAAGTATGGTATCAATGTATCTTGAGTTCTTTCAGGCAACATATCATATAAGCTGTTCATGGCAAGGTTGGTGATGACACAGCGATATGTTCCCATCAATTTAAGTTCATCAATACCCATAATCGTTGGAGTTTCAAACTTAATATCTCGTTCTAATTCCTCCACGAAATCGAGCGTAATGTTTTTAATGGTGTTCACGACTACACCCGTATCTTCGGCAAGCTGCGTAAAGGTTCGATCTAAGCAACGCTTGCGTACTTGCTGAATCAGCCGATGGGTCGCTCTACGTTTTTCATCCAAGAAGCTAAGTTGATGGGTAATCATGCTTTTGCATTCAGAACAGCGATAGCGTGTTCGTATCACCTCAATTTTTACTGGTTGCATCTGCAAAGGGGTATCAGCAAAATGATTGATACGCTGACCGTGCTTATATAAGCGTCCACCGCATTCAGGGCATGTTTGCAAATGCTCACCGCTTGGCTGTACGGTAATCATAATACAGCCATCTTCATTACGGTAATCTATCGGTTGTACACCTTCCAGTTGCAGAATATCAATCATTCCAATACTCCGTTATGTTAGACGATGCACATCAATGGTTTCACCATCTTTAAGCAATTTATACAGCACCTTGATCACGTTCTGCATCGCTTGTGCATCGGTCTTGAGCAACAATGCTGATAAGTCTTGATGTGAGGTCAGAGCTTGAATAATTGCGCCTTTCGTTGCCGATGGCAAATTACCTTGCAAGGCTGTGGATTCAGGATTATTTTCAATCTGAGCCATAACTACATCGTTATTTCGTAGAATAGTTACTAAATGATTGATATAAACCACTTGTTCTTCACGGGTGGAAATATCGCCAAAGGTCTGTGCAATTAGCTCGATCACTTCTTTGAGATAAGTCATTTTGGTTGGCTGCACATCGCCATTGGCTGTACCTTGGATCGGAACTAAAGGTTGGGGTTCATCCGCTTCAGGATGGTCTGTATCATCGGTTTTAAGTTTCTTTTTAAAGATGCCAAAGCCAGTCAATACCAAGCCTGAAATATCAATTTCTTTAGCAGACATACCATTTAATCGTTTGGATAAGAGCTTGGTAAATGCCGAGAAGTTTTCAAGTTCAGGATCGCCAAAGTCAATAAGCTGTGCCACATAGGAATAAATACGGCTAAACTTATCCAAATTGCCCTTAAAGCGCATCAAGGTTTGTAATTCTACGTCTAACTGCTTGCGCTCAAATTCCGCTTTTTCTGCGCCTTCATCATTACCGTCTGCTTTGGCTTGATCAAATGCGGTTTCCTGTAGCTCAATCGCCTGTTTGAGCATTTTCAGCTTTTGGTTAAATAGTCGGGCGACACGATCAGTTGCTTTAAACAGGTCGGGATGCGTGGTTTCTTTGAAATCATGATTGCTAATATCGCGAATAGTTTTAAAACGAGCTGCTTTAAACTCCTCCAAATCATCCTCGGTAATCAGATCAAGTTCTTCAATATTGTCTTTGATGGTATAAACCACATTCGGGTCTTGTACATCCACTATTTTTGCCCCGTTGTCGTACTTCTTGAAGCACTTTAAAATCCATTCAGGGTCATTTACAAAGTCAATCACAAAGGTTTGATCTTTGCCTGTGGTGGTGCGGTTTAAGCGTGACAAGGTTTGTACCACTTCAACTTCATTGGCAATGACTTTATCAAGGTACATAGCGCATAGTTTGGGTTGGTCAAAGCCTGTTTGGAATTTATTCGCCACCACCATTAAACGATATTCAGGGCGGTCAAATGCAATGCGTAAATCAGAATTAGGTGCATCGGCATTCATATTGGCTTCGGTAAATTCAGCATCTTCACCGACCTTAAATAGCGCACCATTTTCTGTATCGTCATCAGCTTCATGGCTGATCTGCTTGCCCGTAAGTTTGCCTGAGAATGCCACCAAGACACGGTAGGCACTGTATTCAGGGTTATCTTCAATATATTTTTCCAAGGCAATTTTATAACGTGCTGCCGCAGGGCGAGAACTGGTCACAATCATCGCTTTGGCTTGACCATTCAGTAAGTTGGCGACATTGTGGTGAAAGTGTTGAATAATAAACTGCACCTTTTGCGTGACATTGGTCGCGTGTAAAGCCATCCAACGGGCTAAAGCTTTCTTGGCTGCTTTAGAATTGACCCGTTTATCATCATCAACAGCTTCACCGCCAAGTTTAAAAGCTGTTTTATAAGGCACGTAGCCTTGCAATACATCTAAAATAAAGCCTTCTTCAATGGCTTGACGTTGCGGATAGAGATGGAAGGATTCAGGCAAGTTGTCATCACTGGCAGGCTCACCATTTTTGGTACGGCCAAACAGCATTTTAGTCGAGTGTTTTGGGGTTGCAGTAAAGGCAAAGTGACTGATGTTTTTGGACTGTACACGGGCTTTTTGAATCTGCTCAAGCAATTCCTCAACAGTCAGATTCGCCATTGCTTCACCCGACTGCAATGCCAATGTCGCTTGCAGTTTAGATGCTGTTGAGCCTGTTTGCGAGGTATGCGCTTCATCAATCACAATACCGTAGTTACGGTCGCTTAAACTGGTATTGGTCAGAATCGCTTCCATCACATGCGGGAAAGTCTGAATGGTCACAATAATGATCTGTTTATTGGATAACAGTGCATCTTCAAGCTGTTTGCTTTTCGATTTGCCTGCATGTTCTTTGTCATCACGGTTAATTGCAGCAATTAAGCCTTTCTGATGGTCTAATTGTTGAATGGCTTCCTGTAACTGGTCATCCAGTACCGTTCTGTCTGTCACCACAATGACGGAGTTATAAAACGGTGTACCGTCATTGTGACGCAAACGCACCAGTGAATGACACACCCAAGAGATTGTCGATGTTTTGCCTGAGCCTGCACTGTGTTCACACAGATAATTCAGTCCTACGCCTTTTTCTTGCACATCGGCAATGATTTTATTCACCGCATCAAACTGATGGTAACGCGGGAAAATCAGGCGTTCCTGTACCGTCCAATTACCATATAGATCGACTTTGTTTTTCTTTTCCACATAGACAAAGTTATGGAAAATTTTCAGCCAATTATCACGTTGGCAAACATAATCCCAAAAATACGCCACAGGATAATCCTCACCTTTGGCTGCATCCGCAGGAGGGTTGCCTGCATGTCCCTGATTACCTTTATTAAACGGCAAGAAATAGGTGCTTTCACCATCTAAAGCGGTGGTCATGGCAATTTCAGATTCAGACAAGGCAAAATGCACAATTGCACCACGCTTGGGTGTTAACAATGGCTCTTTACGTCTTGTTTTAGGGTCTATCGGCTTACGGTCATTTTTATACTGTTCAATGGCATCTTCTAAAGACTGGTTAAACTCGGTCTTAATTTCTACCGTTGCCATTGGCAAGCCATTAATAAAGAACACAAGGTCCAAAATGCCTGCATCTTTGGATGGATGATATTTGAGTTGTGGGACAACACGTAGAATATTGGCGTTATAGCGGTCAATGACGGCTTGATTGCGTCCATCTTCGGGTGCGCTTTCACTGAGGTCGATTGTGCCTGCGCCCGCCATGCTAAAGCCATTACGGAAGATATGGATTGTGCCTTTCTTATTCAGTTCATCATCCAAGCGGTCGATGATGCGTTTTTCGGTATTACTACCATTCAGTGCTTGCAGTTTTTCCCACTTTTCAGGCTGTGTAGCTTGAATCCATGTGATTAAATCTTCGGGATAGAGTGCATATTCGGTATGATAATTTTTACTTTGCCCAACCACCCAACCTTGCGCTTGCAGTTTTTGCACAATATAGGCTTCTAAGTGACTTTCGTAATGGGCTTTGTCTGCCAAAATATTCATGCTTTTTCCCCTAATTTTTAATTCTGTTGTAATGCCTGTTGCCAAAACGGGTCTTGATGCCATAACTCAGGCATTCCCATATTGGCTTTAGAGAGTGATGGATACTGCTCAATTAAATCTTTGAGTCGTTTTGCCCATGTTGAATTTGGGCTGATCTTATAAAGTAAGGTTTGTATTGCCACCAAAAGCATATAGGTACGCTTCTCATAGCGAATCGCGGTATTACTCAATATGATTGGTTGTTGAAGCCATTGAATTGCATTTGAAGTTGGAATCTTAATGCTGCGCCCATGTTCTTTATTCCATAGTCGGCTATGGTGGGCGCAAATATTGCGTACATCATTCAGCGTTTTCAGCCATGATTCTAAAACTTCGGCATGTAATCCTAAGTTTTGAGCAATCTGTTTTTTGGCTTGAGTCGATTTGAGTCCAACATAAAGATGGCTGAGTTCGCCCCAAGTCAGCATTTCGATCATCATCCATGAAGGCGGTAATTTCGGGCTGTCATATTTAGATAAGTAGTGGCGTAAAAAATTTTCTTTACGCACTTTATCTTTCAACACATCTTTGTCAGCTTGCGAGAGTGGACGTTTATCAATGGCTTTCTCGTCACGTATCAAGCGTTCTTTTTCATCTAATAATTGCCGTTCAATACTGGCAAGCAAGCGCATGTGGGCATAGTTGTGGCTAAAATTCTGTTCATCGGTATACCAAAAGGCATTACCCGATTGATCGCACAACACATTGCAAATTTGCGCCCGTATTGCAACCTCTATACGCTCAATTGCATCCATGACCAAGAGCCTTAGCTCCCGATCAAAGATATACAGATTCAGTACATCATCAAATGAAGTATTGGCTTTGAACTGATGCAATACGTTTGAATTGGCTGTAACCGTTTGCTGAAAAGGAATGGTATAGGCAGATAGGCGATAGTAGCCAATAAAGCTCAGATAACGGTCTGCTCTTGCAAGATCAGGAATGAGCAATCCACGTTGCTGCCATATTTGAATATGGTCTTGGTTGCTTTTTGCCTGTTTAATAAATTGAACCATAGCAATTTCTCAGGCAAAAAAAACCTGCCGATTTGTGCATGAACAAGCGAACTTGAACATAGGCATGGCAGGTATGTTGGTGAGAATAATGACAAAAGCACTTATTGAAGTAAAGCTAAATTTACAATTTTGTAAAAAATTCATGCGGTGAACTCCCTTACGTCAATTTTACCTGTAACCGCATGGGAGATAATTGAAGAACGATATTCTTTAAGTTTTTCGATTAAAGATTTTTGTTTATAAGTCAGATTATCAATTTTATTCTTTTCTTTATCCAAATATTCAACAATTTCTTGCTGTTCTGACTTTGGAGGTAATACTAATTTAACCTGAGAAAAGTTATTAAAACGTAATGCTTGACCATCACGTATTAAGTTAGAAGTTGATTGTAAAGATTGAATATACCTTGGGGTTTTGAATAAATATTTGAAATATTCAGTATTAATAAGCGATAAATCAGGTTTCAACATTACATAAGCTGAACTAATTGAACCCTCTAAAGAACTTAGTTCAAGTCCACCTTGAAAGCTACGCATACTAATTACAAAATCATTTGGTCGCACTTTTTTTAATATTTCAGGATTTTTCATAACAACCATAACACGACCATTTTCGGCTATGAATTCATCTTGATAGATAATGCCATGCTTTTGCGATGCTGTTAGCTGTTTATCAGCATTAACAGCTTTTTCTTTTCGTTCAGTAAAATAAAATTTACTTGGAATAACATCCCAATGCTTAGGCACGTCCCCCAACCATTCCACACCACTGTCTTTCATCGGTGCATTAGGATTTAAACCTTTAGTGACAGCATGAGAAATAATCGACTTACGCTGTTCTTCCAAAAGCTCAATTAACTTTTCTTGCTTGGTAATGAGGTTGTCAATTCGGGTGGTTTCAGTGTCGAGAAATGAAACGATTTTATGTTGATCAGATTTAGGTGGTAAAACCAATTTTACTTGAGAAAAGTTATTAAAACGTAGGGCTTGTCCATCACGTATTAAATTCGATGTTGATTGTAAGGATTGAATATATCTTGGGGTTTTGAATAAATACTTAAAATATTCTATATCTACTACATGTAAATTTGGCTTTAACATCACATAAGCTGAACTAATTGAACCTTCTAAATAGCTAAGCTCAAGCCCCCCTTGGAAGCTACGCATACTAATTACAAAATCATTTGGTCGCACTTTTTTTAATATTTCAGGATTTTTCATCACAACCATGACACGACCATTTTCAGCCATGAAGTCTTCTTGAAAAACAATTCCATACTTTTGAGAAGCAGTAAGTTGTTTATCTTTATTTTCTGCTTTCTCTTTACGTTCAATAAAATAAAACTTACTTGGAATAACAGACCAATGCTTAGGTACATCACCTAACCATTCCACACCACTTGGTTTATAACTTGGGTATTGCTTAAATTGCATTTTTAAACCTCCCCAAGTAATTGCGCAACTTCGGCAGACAACTCTTTGATCTCCGCCATAATTTCATTTGGGTGGCGTGGCTGCTCGAACACATAGAAATAACGGTTAAAGTTAATTTCATAACCCACTACACCTACTTGACCGTCTTTGGCATCGGTATAAGTGGTGTCAATTACCGCATCAGGCGCATGGGGAAGTACCTCTTTTGCCATATAGTCCTCAATATCTTGATTGAGTGGGATGTTCTCGTAATCGGTAAGTTCACTGTCCATTTGCACTTCACCGTTAATTTCTACGGCTTCGGCATCAGGATTTTGCACACCAAACGCAGCGAGCAAGGCATTTTTTAAACCTTTGCTGACTTTGCTGAGTGGTAGATTTTTCAGGAATGTATTGTCAAACCAAGCATAGTCTTTGCTGTCACCAAACTGCTGCTCAATATAAGCTGATACCGTGTTTTGGTCGCTGTCTGATAACTTGCCAAACTCTTTTGATGCTTTAAACGATTCCAGTTTTTCCGCATCAAATTGAAGATCAATGCGTAGAGGGCGCAAGACTTTGACTCGGCGATAGCCAAAATCAGTATAGTCAAAGATTTTACTGACCGAACTTTCTTCAAAATCGGCATAAATACGGCTAATTTCATCAATCGAATTTTGGTCAATAAACTTGCGCTTGTTGCCCTCATTCTTGCGCATAGATGAGGCCATGCCTGTAGCATCAATGAGCTGTACTTTGCCTTTGCGCTGTTCAGGTTTACGGTTTGAGATCAACCAAATATATGTACCAATACCTGTACGGAAGAAAATATCAGTCGGCAATGCCACAATTGCTTCGAGATAATCATTTTCTAAAATGAAGCGTCTAATCTCCGACTCGCCTGAACCTGCACCACCGTTAAACAATGGTGAACCTGATAGCACAATCGCACCACGACCACCACCATTTTCAGGCAGTTCTAGTTTGGAAATCAGATTTTGTAAAAACAGCATTGAACCGTCACTGACTTTAGGCAAGCCCGCACCAAAACGCCCATTTAAGCCTTTTTCTTTATGCTCTAATTGAACCGCACTGGCATCCTTCGCCCATGACATACCAAAAGGCGGGTTAGAACATTGATAGTGGAAACGCTGTCCTGCAAATAAGTCATTACTGAGTGTACTGCCCAATTTAATATTCTGCGATAAATCACGGCTTGGGTCAGATTCCAGTTTTTTGAGCAACATAGAACCCAATGCGACCGCATGAGTTTCAGGCTGCAATTCCTGTCCGTGGGGTACAAGTACAGGGGCAACTTTATAGCGGTCTTTAAAGCCATCTACATAGTTCATCATGTCGGTTAGGAAGCCCGATGTACCACACGTTTGATCATAGATAGTTCTGATTAAACCATTCTTTTGTTCAAACAGCTCATTATCAGGCTCAAGCAATAAAGTCGCTGCCAAATGTACAATATCACGCGGGGTCATAAAGTCCTCTGATCCCGTACCGACTTCTGCACCAAATCTAGCGATTAAATGTTCATAGACATTACTCATGGTGCGGTCAGGAACAACATTCGGATGTAAGTCGATGGCAGCGAAATTATTGCAAATGCGTAGCAGTAAATTCGCTTTAGAAAGCTTATTAATTGTTGTATTGAAATCAAACTGTTCAAAGATCACACGCACGTTTTCAGAAAAATTGGAAATGTAATCTTCAAGGTTGGCTTTAGTTTTTGTACCGCCTAAATTGGAAAGGTTATAGGTTGATTTGTTATAAAATGGATTGCCGCTTACGTTAGTAAGAATATCGTCAAGCGCCATCCCTTGATCTTTGAATTGCTCATAAGTATTGAGAACAGCATCTTTCGTTGGCTCAAGTACACATTCCAAACGTCTTAATACCGTAAAGGGCAAAATGATTTTACCGAACTCTGTATGCGGAAAATCCCCCCAAAGATCATTCGCATTGTTCCAAATAAAACTTGCCAGTGTAGATTCGGTATTGTTTGGTGCAGAAGCCATTTTGTTTTTCAACCTTATTTTGCAATAGTTAAATATTATGCAATTAAAGCAGATTTTTCAACCTTGAAATGCAATATTTAAAAATTTCAAATCTGACTAATTTTTTATTTCAGAATAAAGACTTAATGTTAAAATTTATCACAGGAGAATCATTAGGCTTGGTGTGAGATGCCAAATAAGCAAGAAAAAATGACAGCATTTGGACAGTTTCGTATCTTAAAAATTGGAACAAAGTATATTCAAGCTGAACTGATCGGTAGTGTAAAAAATTACCAAGCCCAACTTGTCAAAAATGCCGTGCTATCAGATATAGAAATAGGTGCAACCATTTTTCTGCGAGTAAATGATCAATCTACCCAAAACAGATACGGCACTAAAGTTCAGTTTGAACCAATTGAGCTTTTAACCGACCAAGCTGAAATTGAGAAATACATTTTGGCTGACAGGAAGCGAGTAGCAGAAATTTACATTCAAGCAGCACAAGAAAATTTGGATAAAGGTTGGTATAGCGGTGATGCCATAGATAAGGCACTATTTTTTAGCGCAAGCCATCCAACTTATAAACCAATCAATATTGAGCTACGCCACAGACGACTCAAAAATATCATTCATGCTTGTTGTCATTATCAACACAAAACAACAGAACACTTCATTCATTTGTGTCGAGCAACTATAGATATGTACAAAGATGAACAACGATTGAGTGATTTGGAATTGAGCCAGTTTGAACAAAGCATCATTAAGATTCAATCCGATTTAAATTTATCAGAAGAAAATTCTCAACAAAAAGCAAATGAGTATTTGAGTCAACTAAAAGGATTATTAAAAAGCTAAATTCACTTTCAACCTTATAATGCAAATTTTAAAAATGATTAGCTCAAGTAGTTTTTAACCTTAGATTGTAAAATTAGAGTTTGTTAAGTTAAAAAATAAGGTGAGATTTATAAAAATCCCACCCTAAAATGCAAATAGCCTTTTCAAATTTACATTTTGCTTGATATAACCATTCTTTTACATGATTGGATTGTTCTTGTGGTAAAAGCTTTATGGCTTTCTCAAGTAGCTCATAGACACGTAGTTTATCGGTATCTTCTGGTATATAGTCATTAAAATCATGTAATAAAATATATCTAAATAGTTTACTGCCATTTAGTTCTATAGCCAAAAATGCTTCTGCAATAATTTTATCAGCAATTGCTCTAGCATGTGGTGCAGCATAGACTGTTGGTGAAAAAATTGGAATTCCCATTGTCCGTAAGATTTCACTAGCTTCAAAGACTCCCTCTTCACCTAAATATACATTTGTATCAAATAAAGCAATTTTTCCTTTTCCCATGATATGAAAGGAACTTAAATTAGAATCAGGATGCCATGTCTCTTTTACATGCTAATCACCTGTTAAAAATTTATAGTCATTGATATTTAAAGCTCTGATACTACTTATGGGCTTTGTTGCACAAACCTATCTCTAAAGGCTTATTCCACAATGTAACGCAATGAGTTGCTTCGAACGGTTAAGCGTAGGAAGATCTAATTTGGAAGAAATGGTCATCAGGCTATCATCGGCGAAGTTTGATTGAAACCAAGATGCATTGCATCAAATTATTAGGAGATAAACTCACTGTGAGAAACTTTCAAAGCCAAGTTAATGAGATTCATGCACGTGTGGCAGTATTAAATAAATTTACGGAATGAGGAAATGGACTGCCACCACTCTCCTAGACAAATTTAGTCTATTCTTTTTGCATAGGAGAGAACCTTATGGGCATGCTTCAATGCATAATCTATGCTCAAAGCTCTAGCATCAGCTAACGCATTGTGAGGAATCATAGAATTCTTTGTCGTAAGTGACAAATCAAGTAAGAAGCCCAATACAGGTACATTGATACATTGCCCTTGTCCTAAGAGTAAAATACGGTTAAATAACTCTATATCTGAAGGATAGTCAGCTACGATAGTAATGTGATCCTCTTCTTGAGAGTTAACTTCCCATAAGAAATTGCACAGCTTCTTCACTAACTCCCACATAGGAATAGCGGATTGCCCTAACTTTGGAAGTACATGTTGTACGACAAAAGGACTAGGATTCTTACAGTTTACCACCTCATAAAACTCATATTTACCATCAATAGACACCAATCCTAATGAAATCAAATCACCTGTACCTTGATCATGCCAACCATTAAATTCACAATCTAAAAATAAATACATTTCTCATCTCTAATTTGGATAGTTGGTTCTTAAATATAAGAAGAAAGCTCGCTTAAATTCAAGTGAGGTTGGCCAGATGCTTACGATACACGCTCGCTTGATACGAAACAACCTAGTGTCTAACGCTATAATAAACTTCATCTATTTTAGCTTTTAAGACAACATAAACTGACATTATTGATAAAATACATATTGCTATCGTGAATGAAGATCGAGCAATTTTTTGAAACCCCTCCTCCTGTAATAAATAAATTAAAGACCGTAACTAGGGCTGAGCAAAATCAGCAACTTCACCTTCTTGATAAAAGATGTTTTGCATAGCAAATGAAGTCTTAATTTTTTTTGAAACATTTTATGCAAGCATTTGAATACATTGAATATAAAAATGACAGCTTATGTGTCGCAAATAATTGTTCCTGATTGTCATCAAGCACTCTAAGTCTTTGATTATTTGTATATGAAAATGTCAACTCATGTGTCGCATGACGGCATCTGCCGCCACAGCTCAGCAACGCGAATTACAATCGCAGATATTCGCGTTGCTGAGTATCCTAAGTAACATAATATACGTTATGCCGAAATCTACGCGCGCAGCCTATCGATGTGATAATCTAGTTTTATAAAAAACTGTTTAAACTGATTTATTTCTGCAGCTTTGTCTAGTTCTGAATTTTGCAGTTGTTCCAGCACGCTCGTAGATCGCGCATGTACAGATAATCAGCCTTGGTTAAAACACCCTTCTCTTAGGAAAATGAATTGTGGCTATTGGATTATTTTGCCTAATTTTAGGATTTATCGTTGGGTATCTCTGGAGAGATTCGCGTGCAGAAAAAACACAAGCACTAACCCAAAAATCAAGGAATGTATATTTAAGCTATAACGAAAGGCAGCGTGAAAAAATACGCTATCAAAATGATGCAGATAGAATACGGCAATTAAATCTGCTTTCACCAAATGAGAGTAGATTTATGCGGCTGCTGCAACATCAGTTTGAAAATCATAAATTAATCGTAAAAGACAGACGGTTTTATATTGCAGATCAGGACAGCTACCCTATTGCTATATTTGAATACCGGGATGGCACAAAAGAATTAAGGGTAAAGGATGCAGAAGATGGAATTCCTGTATTTCTGTACAAGGCCATTCTCTCCAGTGAAGCAATTGCAGAAGATAAACTATCGCTCTCAAATGCAGCATAATGTCATTATTATGTTAAATAAATATCATCAGGTATAAGCTCTTAAATATTGATACAGAGTAAATTTCGCTCTATTTACTGTTAAGTTTTACGTGAGAAAACTTATGCTAACTCAAAGACATAGACAGCATTTTCTCCACAATGACCTTAATAGCAAATTGAAATTATAAAAAATACTCTGTATCACTCTGAATTTTAGGTGAAATATGCTGCTCAACCCATGTTAGCCATGCTCTTGTTTTAGCATCAATAAAATGACGCGATGGTAGTAAAGTATAAACCCCAATATCTGGTGATCTCCAGTCTGCTAAGACACGGCGTAACCGTCCAGTACGTATAGCCTCAATCACAGCAAAGGTTGGAAGCAGTGCGATGCCCATATCTTGCTGCACCATGTCCAGTAATAGTTCTGGTGAATCTGCAATCAATGGCCCTGTAATATCGATTTGATACGAACAGCTATTTTCACTGACAAGATGCCATTGCGGTGTAATAGATGGGTTCACCAATCTTAAACATGCGTGTTTTTGCAGATCATCTAATGATTTTGGTTCGCCATATTTTTCTAAATAAGCTGGTGATGCGCAAAGCAATGAAAATATTGTCCCAATTCGGCGGGCAACAAATCTTGAGTCAGCTAAAGATTCCGTGAGATACAAACTGACGTCAATTCCTTTGCCTAAAAGGTCGGGTACATTCTGGGAAGTGCGGTATTCAACCGTAAGCTCTGGATAGGTTTGACAGAACTCGGCCATCATCGGGGACACATAATGATGCCCAAAACTCGCCATACTCAAAACACGCAACCTGCCCTGCGGTTTGGCTGCCATCCCCATTGCTTGAGCTTCGGCTTCTTCCACCATTGCCAGCACTTGACGGCACTGCTCTGCATAAGCTGCACCAATATCGGTCAACGCGTGCTGTCTCGTAGACCGCTGTAGTAATTTTGTTCCTAAGCGCCCCTCTAACTCGCTAATGAGCCGAGACACTTGCGCTGTTGTCAGTTCCATCTGCTCTGCGGCGGCCGTAAAGCTTCCGCTATCAATGACTTTTAGGAAAGCATGCATTGCATGGAGTAATCCGCCATCAAGATTTTTGCGCATAACGTAAATATCTTTTTCTTAATTACGCATTGTTGCACCGGTATGGATCAACCACAATGACATTAATGTACATAGATTGAGCAGCTCTGTTGTCTGCAATGAACTGATCAATCTCTTTCTCAGTATGCCGTTTACTCCAAATATTCAACCGGATGTTGAAAAAAGAAAGTAGCTCGAACTACAAAATTCTAAGGAGACATAAATGAATATCGCGACAAAATTTACTCCACATAAGATTCCAACCAAGGATGTATCACTTGAAGATAAGTATCTCAGTGATAGCGGTACTGCTTATATGACAGGTATTCAGGCCATGGTGCGCTTACCGCTCGCGCAAACACGGTGGGATACTTTAAACGGTTATCATACGGCTGGTTTTATTTCCGGTTATCGCGGCTCCCCTGTGGGAAATTACGATAATTTTCTCTGGCAAGTTGAAGGCATACTCAAAGACCATCATGTTGTTTTTCAACCCGGCGTAAATGAAGATCTCGCTGCTACTGCAATCTGGGGTACCCAACAAGCCAATCTCGCAGGTCAAGGCAAATATGATGGTGTAACCGCCTGGTGGTATGGCAAAGGCCCAGGGGTAGACCGTTCTGGAGATGTTCTGCGTCATGCCAACCTTGCAGGAACAGCAGAACGAGGCGGTGTAGTTGCCTTCTTTGGTGATGACCATTCTTGTAAATCTTCGAGTATTCCGCACCAGTCAGAGCACGTCATGATCGGCTGCGGTATTCCAATTTTTTACCCGACCTCAATACAGCAAATTCTTGATTTAGGCGTTCATGCGGTCGCTATGTCACGCTTTGCGGGTATATGGACGTCGATGAAGCTGGTCAGTGAAATTGTTGAAACTTCTGCTTCTGTTCATGTGGATTTGGATCGAGTCACTCCTACTTTACCCAAAAATGTTCAAATGCCTGTAGATGGTGTCAATATTCGCTGGCCTGATCACGGCATTCAACAGGAAGAACGCCTTTATAAATACCGCTTACCCGCTGTATTGGCTTATGCGCGTGAAAATCAATTGAATCAGGTGACATGGCATTGTCCAGATGCGCGTATTGGTATCACCGCAAGCGGTAAAGGCTATTTAGATACCATTGAAGCCTTACGCATTCTCGGAATTGAAGGTGAAACGGCCCAGCAGCTCGGACTGCGAGTGTATCAAGTTGCTTTAATTTGGCCCTTAGAACCGCAAGGTCTGCGTGAATTTGCCGAAGGCTTAGAAGAACTGATTGTTGTAGAAGAAAAACGTCCGATTCTTGAAGCACAAATTAAAGATGAACTCTATGCGCTTCCAGATGGCAAACGCCCTCGTATCATCGGTAAAGCGAGTGACGGAAAAGGCGAATGGAGTACATCGATTGATGAAGCGCCTTTGATTGGTCACTATGAGTTTCAACCTGAACCTATTGCAAAAATGTTGGCCGCTCGATTCTTAAAATTAGATCTTCCAGAAAGCTTAAAAACGCAAATTCAAAATAGACTTGAGCTGTTGCAAAAAGCAGAGCACGAGTCACGGCGTGTTCTGGATATTGCAGAACGTAAACCTTTCTTTTGCAGCGGCTGCCCTCACAATTCATCAACAGCATTACCCGAAGGCAGCCGCGCATTAGGTGGCATCGGTTGTCATTTTATTGCGGTCTCACTGGATCGCGGCACAGAAACTTTCTCGCATATGGGTGGCGAAGGCGTAAGTTGGGCTGGCGCTTCCCATTTCACCAATGAAAAGCATATTTTTGCCAATCTAGGCGATGGAACCTATTTCCATTCAGGCTATCTTGCAATCCGCCAAGCGATCGCAGCAAAACTCAATATGACCTACAAAATTCTCTATAACGATGCAGTTGCAATGACGGGTGGACAGCATGTCGATGGTCATCTCAGTGTGGCACAGTTAACACGACAATTGGATGCTGAAGGAATCACAAAGCAAGTCATTGTCACCGATGAACCTGAGTTGATTCATGCTGAAGAAGGTATTGCTGCTCACGTGGAGATTTACCACAGAAATGAGCTAGATGATGTGCAACGCAAATTACGTGAAATTTCTGGTGTTACGGCGTTAATTTATGTTCAAACCTGTGCCAGTGAAAAACGCCGTCGCCGTAAACGCAATGCTTATCCAGATGTCGCTGAACGAGTTTTTATCAATAGTGGGATTTGTGAAGGTTGCGGTGATTGTTCTAAACAATCGAACTGTTTATCGATTGAACCCGTTGAAACAGCGTTAGGCACTAAACGTCAAATTAATCAAAGCAGCTGCAACAAAGACTTCTCTTGTGTCGAAGGTTTCTGTCCAAGTTTTGTGACCGTACATACCCGCGATATGAAACGTCCAGAAATATTCAAAGGTATCGAAGCTGGCTGGCCAGAAAAACCAATCCTTCCTGAACTTGATCATCACCCCATCCGCATCATGGTTGGTGGTGTGGGCGGTACAGGTGTGGTGACAGCAGGTGCTTTACTGGGAATGGCTGCTCATTTGGAGGGTAAAGCCGCACGTATTATGGATATGGCTGGACTTGCTCAAAAAGGTGGTACGGTTTATTCCTACATACAACTTGCGACTGAAGATGACCAAATCTCTGCAACCAAAATCCCTGCGGGTCAATGTGATGTTTTAATCGGTGCAGATGCCATTGTCGCAGGCAGTAATGCAGCACTTTCTCGCTTAAAAGCTGATGCTGTGGTCATCGTCAATGAAGATGGTTCCCCTACTTCTGAATTCCTTGAGTCTCGTGATTGGTATGCGCCTATTACAGATTTGATTCAGCGGCTTCGTGGTCGAACTGCACAAGGAAAACTCACCTCTTTACCTGCAACACGTATTGCCACACAAGTACTGGGTGATGCGATCTTTGCAAATCAAATCTTGCTTGGCATGGCTTGGCAAGCAGGTCAGATTCCGTTGAAGCGTGAAAGTATTGAGCAGGCAATTCGTCTGAATGGTACGGCTGCTGAAAAAAACCTTGAAGCTTTCCGCATCGGTTGCCATCTGATGAATGACCCTGACTTAGCCAAACGCATTATTGCAACCATACCAACGACGCGTAAACCAACCACGTTGGCTGAACTCGTTGAAGATCGTTCTGCACGTCTGGTCGAGTATTGGAATCAAGATTATGCCACTCAGTATCGAACTTTGGTGGAACAAGCTGCCAAAGTATTGCCTGAAGAACTCGCTGAAACAATTGCGACACAGCTCTATAGAGTCATGGCGTATAAAGATGAATATGAAGTTGCGCGCTTACTCACAGGAAAAAACTTTCAACAATCAATTGAAACGCAGTTTGGTCAAGGTCTACGTTTGACCTATCACTTAGCCCCTCCTGCTTTGGGTGCTCATGGCGTCATACGCAAACGTGCTTTTGGATATTGGATGCGTATTCCGATGATGATTCTTGCTCGTCTACAGTGGCTTAGAGAAACTTTCCTTGATCCATTTGCTTTACAGCAAGAACGTCAAAAAGAACATGCTTGGCGTGATCGTTATATCGCATTTGTGAAAACCATCAGTTCTACACCTGAAAATTATAACTTATCTGTTGCTGAGCAAATCGCTCAATTACCAGCAGATGTACGAGGTTTTGGTCATGTCAAAATACAAGCGATGGACGCAGCGATACAACGTTGGGATGAGCTTGAATTGAATCTTCGTAAAGAACATGAATAAAAGAAATAGATTTATCTAAATAAGCAGCTGATACAGGATCAAACTGGGGATGTATTGATCATGTTCAGCTGCTTCATATTTATAATCTAAAGGCTCTGAGGCAGTAATATATCCGGGCCAATGCAAAAGCATCTTCCGCTACAGCTCATCAACGTGAATCCAGGAAAGCTTACGCAAATCTGTGTGGCTATGACTTCAAGAGGATTATTGATAAGTCTTAATTTCAGCCATAAGTTTTCGAATAGATGCTCTATCGTGAATTTGTAGATGATCTCTTATATATATGAGTTTATTTATATTTTTTTGGAATATATCCTGCTGTTCTGAGTTTTCTAATTTCGCCTGCCTGCTTAATTTAAATATCAAACTGCAAATGCCTTCCCTGACTATTTCATAGCTAACGATATCTTGATATTCAACATTTTGCTGATCTAATTGAAATTTTTCCAAACTATCTAAGTTAAACTGAATAAGCTGCATCATATGATCTCAAGCTGAGGATCGAAACGTTGCCAACGATAACAAATATTTCCCATCAATGGAAAGTCCGCCTCTATGATTAAATCCTCCCCATAATAATCATGAATTAGATTAAGTTAAGGTATATTATTAGGCACGCTTTATGATTGATTTAACTCTAATATGACAAATACGCTTACGGACAACAATCAAATTAAAGTGATTTCTAGTTTCTCTGAACTTATAAATACGAATTTCCAAGGAGAAATTAATGCTCTTTGCTGGTCTAGAAGTTTGGCTGGCGATTTTAAAGAAATTGTGAATAAACTTGAGTTAAAAGAAAATATTACAGAAGTTTCAGTTGACGATCTTTTAGCATTACAACTTTCAGAACATGGTAATTTTGCACGGGAAATTATCCTAAAAGATATTCAGCTATTAACTGATTTCGGCGCATCCCCTTCGCTTAATTTACTGAAAAGCTACGAACGGGATGATGAGCTAGATTTTATTTCAACAGATGTATATTCCTATCATATTGATCGCTCACCCATCGAAACAGATACGTTTTTATGCACCTATCACGGCGCGGCAAGCGATATCCTGCCCAATGATCAAGTAGAACAAAAGATTTTGATTCCAGAAATCCGAGAAAAACTTAAAAAATTACATGACGGCACAGAAGCAGAATTTGAAACTTTTCTAGAAGAGTATTTTTTTGATTTACATTATCAAGCTAAACCGAATGCAAAACCTGTGAATTTAGGCTTAGGGCATCTTTGGCGGCTGGCGGTAGATCATCCAACGCAACAGGTTTTACCCTGTGTGCATAGAGCGCCTGCCGAAAATGAAGGTGAGTACAGGTTGTTATTGATTTGTTAAATATTTATTTGATATTAAGAGTTTTTTAATCCTCCCCAACCCTCCTTTTTCAAAGGAGGGAGCATTTTGAAATTCAATACGGTATTGAATTCAAAGGGGAGATTTATTAATCAGTCATAATGAAATTACACTTAATAGGAATTAACAAAATCTATCTCAGCGCAATCCCTTAAAAAGGAAAAAGCATCCTACGACAAATAACAAGATGGCAAAGCATTTTTTCAGTACGATTGGCGATAAAGCATGCGCTGCTTTTGCACCGAACTTGGCTGTAAAAAAACTCATTGAGCTTATGCCAATAAAAGCATAAATATGCACAAAGCCAATAGTATTTGGAATATTGACCTGCTCTTTCATACCGAAAAACATAAAGCCCAAAGCGCCGGCAATGGCTATAGGCAAACCGCATGCAGCGGATGTTCCAACAGCTTTTTGCATGATGACGCCATAATGATTGAGATAAGGCACAGTTAAGCTTCCTCCCCCAATTCCAAAAATTGCGGATGCAACGCCAATCCCAGTGCCTGCAAATACTTGCTTAGGCGCTGATGGAAGCGCTTTACTCTGATCTACTGCCTTTTTTGCGCCAGCAAACATCTGATATGCAACCCAGATCACAAAAACGCCAATGATCAGCTGCAAATGTGTCCCCGAAAGCAATCCGGCAATGCCGGCGCCGAGAAAAGATCCGATGACCAGCCCAGGCGCCAGATTTTTGAATACAGGCCAAATGACCGCGCCATTTTTATGATGAGCCATCAATGAACTGATAGATGTCACGATAATGGTCGCTAATGAAGTTCCTAAAGCTAGATGCATGATAACTTCAGGATCAAAGCCCATTTGCGTAAAGACTGCATACAGCAGCGGCACGATGATCAGCCCACCGCCAACACCAAAGAGCCCAGCAGCAAATCCGGCTAATGCGCCTATTGCTAAAAAAATGATTAATTCCACGGCGTACTTACTTAAGAGTTTATGTTAAAGAAATGGATGCAGTGAGGTTAAGCGGTTTCCGTCTGCCCCACCTGATGATAAGCGCGGTTAAAATAAACTAAGCTTTGATCCTGCTGGCTTTGCTGAATCGCGACAATACGGCACATGAAAACCGTATGCGTGCCAACTTCTTGAATGTCATCAATCTCACAGTCAAAATTGACCAAAGCATCCTTTAAAACCGGTGCGCCAGTTTCCAGCTCTGTCCAAACGCCGTGTTTAAAGCGCTCTTCAGAAGTCATTTTGGATGCAAAGACATTGGAAATATGCTGATGCTGTGCGCCTAAAACATTCACGGTTAAAATTTTATTGTCGACAAAATGTGCATGTGACCGAGACGCTTTATTCATACAGACCAATAATGTCGGCGGTGTATCCGTAACGCTGCACACAGCCGATGCAGTGAATCCATGACGATCAGCCATGCCTGCCGTAGTCACGACACTCACTGCACTGGTTAACAAAGACATTGCATCTCTAAAGTCTGTTGCTTCGATCATCATTTTATTCCTCAGTAGAACGGACACATGCTTTTAAATGGAATACGAGCTACCCATTTATCAAACGGGCAGCCCATTCGTATTACGCGCTTGCTGCGTATGAAGCTGAAAGCTCTTTACGGATGATTTCCGCGCCTGCGCTTAAGGCATTCAGCTTGCCTCTTGCCACGTGGCGAGCTAAAGGCGCCATGCCGCAGTTGGTCGAAGGATAGAGTTTATCTGCATCGACAAACTGAAGCGCTTTGCGCAGCGTATTCGCAACTTCCTCAGGTGTTTCAATGCTATTGCTTGCCACATCAATCGCACCGACCATCACTTTTTTACCGCGGATCAGTTCAATCAGATCCATTGGCACACGAGAGTTTTGGCATTCGAGTGAAATAATATCAAGCTTAGATTTTTGCAGTTTAGGGAATGATTCTTCGTATTGACGCCATTCATTGCCTAAAGTTTGTTTCCAATCAGTATTGGCTTTAATACCATAACCGTAGCAAATGTGTACCGCAGTTTCACATTTCAAACCTTCAAGCGCACGTTCTAAAGTTGCAATACCCCAGTCATTCACTTCATCAAAGAATACATTAAATGCGGGTTCATCAAACTGGATAATGTCAACGCCTGCTGCTTCTAACTCTAAAGCTTCTTGGTTGAGGATTTTGGCAAATTCCCAAGCCAATTTTTCACGGCTCTTATAATGACCATCAAATAATGTATCAATCATGGTCATTGGACCAGGTAGTGCCCATTTAATTGGCTGTGTGGTCTGGCTACGTAAAAACTTGGCATCATTAACAAATACAGGTTGCTTACGAGATACTTCACCCACAACAGATGGCACACTGGCATCGTAACGATTACGAATTCGCATAGTTTCACGTTTTTCGAAATCGACACCTTCAAGATGTTCAATAAAAGTAGTGACAAAATGCTGGCGGGTTTGCTCGCCATCGCTGACGATATCAATCCCAGCGTGTTGTTGTTCTTGCAGTGACAAACGTAAAGCATCTTGTTTCGCTTCGAGTAATGCCTCACCTTCGAGTTTCCAAGGTGACCAAAGTTTTTCAGGCTCTGCAAGCCAAGACGGTTTCGGTAAGCTGCCAGCCGTTGATGTCGGTAATAAAATTGCCATTTTAAATCTCTATTTCTATATTCTGTTTCAGATAAATTAAGCAGCGTTGCTGTCTGCGGTGTAATTGGCAGCCCATTGCTCAAGAACGTCTTGATAAGGCTTGATAAAGTTTTCTTCCGTCCATTTGCCTTGCTTGACTGCGAGCTGGCCGCGTTCAACACGGTCATAGACGATTCGCGTTAATGAGTAATCCGGGTACTCCAGGCTGGCCTGATAGACTTGCGCCGCTGATGAATTTGCGTTGTAGATTTCAGGGCGATAAATCTTTTGGAAGGTTTCCATGGTGCTGATCGCGCTGATCAGCTCAAAGTCGGTGTAATCGCGCAGCAAATCGCCCGCAAAATAGAATGCTAAAGGCGCAGCGCTGCCTTTCGGCATAAAGAAGCGGACCTGTAGGCCCATTTTATGGAAATACTCATCGGTACGGGAGTATTGGTCTTGCTTATACTCAACACCCAAAATCGGATGTTCATTGGTCGTGCGGTGATAAGTCCGGGCCGTTGAAACACTCAGGCAAATCACAGGCTGCTGATTAAACGCTGCTTTAAAAGTTTCTGAGTTCACCAAGTATTGATACAGCTTGCCATGCAAATCGCCAAAACCTTCAGGCGCATACGAAGTCGAGTTCTCTTTATTATGCTCTTTAAGCACCACGCTGAAATCATAGTCACGCACATAAGATGAAAAGCTGTTGCCAATCATGCCCTCAATACGCTGATTGGTGTGATGATCTGTAATTGTGCTTTTCAGCATTTCAATGATCGGGAACGCGTTGCCATTGCCTTCAATATCTAAATCTGCAGAAATGATGTCAATTTCAAGTGAATAGCGGTCGCCATTCGGGTTGTCTGATTGCGCTAAGGCATTGAAGCGGTTATTAATCATGCGAAGCGTATTGCGCAGGTTCTGCTCACGGCTTTCACCGCGCGCCAAGTTGGCAAAGTTAGTTGTTAGGCGTGTGCTATCTGCTGGCTGATAGTTTTCATCAAAACGAATGCGTTTAATTGAACATGCAAACTCTGTACTCATGGTGATCCGCTACCCTAATTTCTAAAATAAAAGCAAAATTTCTGTATGCAGTAATTTATACTTGAAACAGAACATGAATAAAAATGATTTAATCTAACACCAAGATGAGCAGAATTCATGTTTGAGAATTCTGCTGTAATTTTTGAGAAGGAATTTCACAAACAGGCAAATCAGATGGTTCGAGATGAATGCTGTGGTTTAAATCAAAAATAAATTAATAAGCATTTGAATTATATGTATTATTTTTCTTCTTAAGTTATGAGCTGAATTTTAGCTAAGCATAAGTTAAATGAGGTTCAGGATAGGTGCGCTGCGCAAGGCATCTGCCGACTACAGCTCAGCATTATGAATCTGCATAAACAGCATCCACAATGCCAAGCTGAGCAAGCTGATAGACTTTATCTAATTCAAAGCCCTGAAATAAAAATCAATCAAAAGTTTTGGCCAGCGCTTTAAGCCTGATCAGGCTTAATCCTTAAATTAAAATTTCTGAGAAATGCTTAATTTATAATCCCGGCCGGTACCGGTCATATATTCTCCCAAATACATTTTGTAGTCCCGGTTAAATAGGTTGTCGATAGAGAAGTTCAGGACAGGCCCCTTTTCCCCAGCCGGCTGCCATTCTGCGTATACGCTATGCAGTGAATAGCCTTTTGTTTTTGGTAAAGAAAATGAGGTTGCGGATATCGATTTATCATGATCAGAAAGGCGCCGGTTTTGAGCATCAACAAAAGTTCCCCGCCATCCCATAGTTAAATGATGTTCTAGAACATTTACCCCCAAAGTAGCCGTTGCTTTCTTCGGTGGAATATCAATCATCCATGTTTTTTGGTCAAACCACGGGTTCACAGGTGAATTGTCATGCTGGCCGCGAATATAGGAATACGTTAAGCCAGTAAACCAAGTCGGCTGGTTGTAGAAAACCTCAGCTTCATAGGCTTTAACCGTATAATCTGTGGCATTGCGATAGCCGCTGCTGTCATGATTGCCATTGCACGCATCTGCATTTGATGAGCCGCCTTGCGCAATAATATCCGCCTGCGCTTTACACAAAACGGAACGGGTGCGGAAAATCTGGTCCGAACCGCGGTTGCGGTGATAAGTTAAGCGCACCTGCAAATGGTCGTCATCTGCCAATACATCATCAAAGTTCATCTCACTGCCTAAGCGGACTGCCAGCATTTTTTCAGGTTTCAAAGATAAGCTCGTTGCTGCGATTTTTCCGCCTGGCGCATCGACAGAATACTGTTCATCAATGCGCGGAGCGCGCCATGTTTTGCTTATATTGGCAAACCAGGTTAAATAATCCGCCTGCTGCCAGGCCAAAGCTAAGCGCGGAGACCATCCTGTATAAGTTTTATCTGCATAAATATGCCCTGAAGAAACGGTATTGAACCTTGGGGCTTTGTTGCCGTAGCCTTGATTTTTAATCGCATCGTACCGCAGAGAAGGCGTAATCGTCACGGCGCCAATTTGATATTGATCCTCCGCAAATGCGCTATACATTTGCTGATCACCGGCAGGCATGTAGTTTGGCTCATAATAGCCGTAATTATATTCTGCATCGTTATCTTTGGATTTCACATGCATCAAAGATTTTTGCTTCATCTTCTGATACTGTGCGCCCACTTTAACTTTATGCGTCCCATACGCCGTTTTAAAATCACTGATATTCAATAACTTTAAAGCCGTATTGGCATAATTGACCCAGCTTTCATTGCCTAAATTCCCTACGGCGCCTGCAGTAGAGCTAGGCAAGCGGGTATCATGCTGCTTGGTTTCAGAATATGAAGCCGTTGCTTTAAAGTTTAAATAAGGATTGTCGGCGGGGTCCAGCTCATAGCTTGCAGAATAGCTGGTATCTGTTTGATCGCGGTAAACTAATTTGCGTTTCCAGGCTTCATCATAGCCGTATTTTTTAATATCCGTTTCTGTTGGAACCGCATCCTGATCGCGCATGGCCGCAAAAGGTTCCCAGCCCCGATGCCCGCTGCGCATGGCATTTAAAGAGATTTTTTGGCCGTCTGCAGGGTGGAGATTGAGTTTCGCCAAATAAGTATCCTGCTCCTGTGCAGAATATAAAAATTTGCTGCCGTCAGGCCGCTTTACGTCCCCGCTGTCCCGCTTGGTGTAATAAAGCATGCCGTCAGCCAACTGATTCTCAGCCCGGCCATATACGGCGCCGGTATAGGTGTTTTGACTGTTATTTGAAAAACGCGAATATTTTAAGAATGTGCCAAAATTTTTATCCTCTTTCAGCAAATCAGCGGCGTCTTTAGTTTCTAAAGTAACTTTGCCGCCGAAACCGCCATTTCCGACTTTAACATTATGCGGGCCTTTATCTACGGTGATTTTCTTTAAAATTTCAGGCTCAATAAATACTGAACCCTGCCGGTATTTATCAAAACTTTTAACGGAATCATCCAGCGTAATGGGAACATCCGCCACTCCGCCCATGCCTAAGATGTTAATGGTTTGGCCGCCCGGACGCGGAGACCCTGCCGAACCGACACTGGGCATATTATCCAGAAACTGCGCGACATTGTTCGCCTGATAGCGGTCAATCGCTTTCTGGTTCAGCACGCTCTGCCCGAATTTTATGGTGTCTTTCTGCTCCGCCTCAACCACAATCGGCGTCATCTGATAAGTCTGATTCTGGCCGCTTATGCTGGACGGCGCCGCCGGCTTTGACGCTTCTGCTTTAGCGGCGGTATTGGCTGAGGCTAAAGCAGCCGGTTGCGCCGCAGGCTTTTCCGTCAGCACATACCCGGCTGCGGTTTTTTGAATCTCAAATGGCGTATTCTGCACCAGTACAGCAAAGAGC
Source organism: Acinetobacter sp. WCHAc010034 (assembly GCF_001696615.3). Taxonomy (NCBI): domain Bacteria; kingdom Pseudomonadati; phylum Pseudomonadota; class Gammaproteobacteria; order Moraxellales; family Moraxellaceae; genus Acinetobacter; species Acinetobacter sp. WCHAc010034. Next base: position 120,606 of record NZ_CP032279.1, read on the forward strand.
TGATCCGGCGTATATCTGCCCTTAAGTGCCTGAACTTGATAGCGGCCGGTTTTTGCGGAATTCAGCAATAGCGACACATTGGCCTGCTGCGCCAAGCTGTTTAAAGCCTGCGTGAGTGATCCGCTTTGGACTTGGTAGAAAGCTGCCGGCGCAGCGGCATCAGCATAAGTTTGCGTGCTGATGACGCCCATGGATAAGGCTATGGCCGCTGCCAGCGCGAGCGGCTTGACTGCAATTTTTTGATACAGGGATTGAGGCATTCGATATTCACCGCAAGTCAAATGATAATCATTAACTTTGTTCAGTTGTAAAAAATAATCTGTGTTCTAAGCTGTATGACGAAGCAGACAGCAAAAAACCGCAATGAATTGCGGTTTTTTTTAAAAAAAATTTAAGATTTATTCATTTGCTGTTATCCAAATCACACCGCTGCCAAGCTTTCTGATGTTTAACTGCGGGTGCTGAACCATCAGCAGGCTCAGGGTTTTATCCAAGTCCTGCCGGGTATTAATGACGCCGCTGACTTTGTAGCGGCTTAGCGCGGAATGATTGAATACTAGGTACTGATGATGATAGCGCCCTAAGCGCGTGAGCAGGTCGGGCAGCGGCAGATTATCCGCCAGTATCTGATGCTTTTGCCAAGCCAGCTCAGCCGATGGAATATTCAAGGCGGATATTTCACTCAGGCCCTGCGCATCCGCAGTTATGGCTTCACCCTGCTGAACCACTTTCAGCGCATGGCTTGCACCAGATGAACGGGTTTCCACTTTGGAATGCAGCATGCTTAAAGTGCTGCTGCTTGCATACTGATGAACAATAAACCGCGTGCCCAGCGCCTTAAAATCCGCCTGAGGCGTATGAATGACCAAAGGCCGGTTTCGGTCTTTGGCGACATCAATATATAGGTCGCCCTGCACTAAATTGATCTGCCTTTTTTCAGGCTTAAAATCCAGCTTAATCGCCGATTTTGCGCCTAAAGTAATTTTGGAGCCGTCTTCCAGAATAAATGACTGCATCTCTCCAGTATCGGTTTTAAAGTCTGCAGTATAGTAAGAAAAAACAGCTGAATTGTGCGCGATGTATCCCGCGGCCCCCACGCAGAGGCAAAGCATGAATGCCTTGGTGAAGAGCTGCTGAATCTGCCGTGCGCTTTGCCGGCTCACCTGCATGGAGCTCTGAATATTCTGGCTGGCAATGCCGTGAGTGACTGAAAGCTGCTGCATGGTTTCAGAAAAATTCAGCATCTGATCCAATTGGCCCTGATATTCCGGATGCCGGCTTTTCCAGGCTTCAAACTCAATTTGCGCTTGCTGGCGTTCATCCGGGTCATCCGCATTTAAGCGGATAATCCATAACGCCATGTCTTTGCGCAGCTGTTTAGCGTCCATTTTTCCCAAGCTCAGGCAGGTTATTTCCCGCCTCATAGCAGAGTTGCAGGCATTCGGCCAAATACAGCTGCGTTGTGCGTAAAGATTTCCCTATTTCCGCTGCAACCTCACTTTGGCTGCAGCCTTCAAAGTAATACAGCAGAAAAGCTTTCCGGGTGAGCGCCGCCGTATTCTGCAAAGCAACGGTCAGGAAGTCTAAGATGAGTACCGCCTCTTCAATCTGATTTGAGGAAATCAGCATCTCCTGATCATCCGCCTGCTGCTTCAGCGTTTCCAGATAATTCTGTTCCAGCATATAGCGGCGCTGCTTATCAATAAGCAGATGTTTTGCAACATTGACCAAATAAGCGCGCGGTTCCTGAATGGCAAGCAGCTGTTTGGTTTGCAGCAGTTTTACAAAAGTATCCTGAACTAGATCGGCAGCATTGAACGGATGGCGGATGCGCCGGCTCAGCCACTGCTGCAGCCAGTCATGATGGTCTAAATACATGTCTTGCAGCAGCTGCTGCCTTGATTGAGTTGAGGGCGCTTGAATCATGGGGAGAAATACAGGGAGATACAAATAATAATAATTATCGTTTACATATTTGGTTTTGTAAATGATCTTCTGCTAAAGAACTTTTTTGGCTAAAAAATGCGGTTCCTATTGCGCATTATTGAGCGCTCATTCGTCATAGCCTAGGTATCCCCTTGTTTAAATAAACTAAGGCCACTTTAAAGCGGCCTTTCGAAATAGCTTAAAAGGAAATGAAAGTATTGATCGTTAAAGCTTTTCAGTAAAAAATGGCGCCAACTGGCCAAGCGCTTCATCAACAAAGCTTAATCTGTCATACAGTGACATATGGTTGGCGCCGTCTACCGTATAGAGCTGTTTATCGGCGCTTGCTGCGCGCTGCATCAGATCTTCACTCATCCATTTGCTGCCCGCGGCGCTTCCCACAACAGCCAGTAGCGGTTGTGTAAAAAATGCTTCTGCTTTGTTATAGGCATCGTAAGTGATGATCTGGGTCAAGCTGCGCGCTGTGGCAAAGCCGGGCGCGTTGGGATGTTCGCAGCGCGGCGTATGGTAATATTCCCACGCTTCACGCAGCTCTTCATTCGGCGCATCTTCCTCTTTGAGCGGCGCAAGTGGAATGATCGCAATATCAGCGCTTTTGGCATCTGCAGTCCGGGCATCTGAACCTGCTTGAATATACGGAATTGCATCCGCATCTTTTACATTATTTTCCCAGCCGTTACGGAACATTGAACCAATGTTTACTGCACTGACCATCCCCACAGCTTTGATACGATGGTCATTAATCGCTGCATTTGCGGTATAGCCAGCGCCTGCACAGATGCCCATCGCCCCGATGCGGCTGCTGTCTACATAAGGCAAGGTTGTTAAATAATCAATAACGGCACTGACATCTTCAGTGCGGATATAGGGGTTTTCGAGCTGGCGCGGCAGCCCAGTGCTTGCGCCTTGATACGATGCATCATAAGCAATGGTGACAAAGCCATGCGCTGCCAGTTTCCGCGCATATAAACCTGCAGCCTGTTCTTTCACGCCGCCGCCGGGATGGCTCACCACAATTGCCGGATAAGTTTTGCTTTCATCGAAACCTTCTGGAAAGTTGATCACGGCAGCAAGGGTAATGCCTTGGCCATTATGATTTTGAATGCTGATTTCTTTTGACATTTCTCTATTCCCTTCTTAATTCACTAGGAATGGCTTAACAATTAAAGATATTCTTTAAAAAATGGAATGGCTTTGGCTAAGGCTTTAGCTACAGGCTCAGGCTGGTCATACAGTTCATAATGAGATGTATTTTCTAAGACCAGCAGCTCTTTTTGCTTCGATGCAGCGCGGCGTATGACTTCATGGCCATCACGATAAGCGCCAAATGCGCCCGGTTTGTCGCCAATCACCACTAAAATCGGCTGAGTCAATAAAACTTCTGCTAAATGGAATGCATCCCAGCCCAAAGCGGCGCTCATCCGCGAGAATAAAGCGCTGGTTGCGCCATTCGGCTGCTGGCCGCGCGCTGTTTTGTAGTACTCAGTTGCTTCTAAAGGGTCAATATCGCTAATTCCCGCTTTTTTAGCTTCTTCAACCGAAGGCGGCAAAAGGTCATTCACCAGATATTCTGCACCGCGCGCTTCCGCCGTATGCTGCTGCGCAACCGCTTCCAGGCCGTCAATTAAAGCCTGCCCTGTCCCGCCATAACCTTCACGCGTCATGCGGCCAAAATTGACGCCTGTAATTGAAGTCACTGCTTTAATACGGCGCTCGGTCATCGCTGCATTCAGCACATAAGCACCACCGCCGCAGATGCCTAACGCGCCAATCCGATTTTCATCGACATAAGGAAGCGTCACTAAATAATCTGCAGCATAGCGGATGTCTTCGACACGGTGGTAAGGGTTCTCAATAAAACGCGGCTCGCCGCCGCTTTCGCCCTGGAAAGAAGCATCAATGATTAAAACCACAAAACCTGCTTCAGTCAGCGCCTTGCCATAAATATTGCCTGAAGTCTGCTCTTTACAGCTGCCAATAGGATGAACGCTGATGATTGCAGGATATTTTTTACTTTCATCAAAGCCATTTGGGAATAAGATATTTGCTGCTGACTCCCAAGCTAAGTTTTTATACTTTACCGTCTTCACGTTGAACACCTCACTCAATGATTAGCCTGCAATCTGCTTTTGGATTGGAAGCCTTAATTTATATTCTCAGTATAAAATTGGAGTGTATCGATGCCTTGCCTATTTCAACGGGAAGTTTGCCTATTTTGTTAATTATTATTTATCATAAATTTATTTTATTTTTCATAAAGATAAACAAAAAACATCCTCGGTTTATAGACAGTCGGATCTTATTGAAATCATCAAATGCATTATCTATAAAAGCTGTAAGCCTGAATATTAAGCCTAAATATCCTGTTGTGGCGCAGCGCTGAATAAGCGTGAAGATTCACGGCTGATTGATGAATCGCCATCAGTTTAAATAAGGCGATTCACCCTATTTGCCAATCCGCTAATGATTAACAGCATCTTTCAAGATAAGCCTTGCCGCATGCGCTGAATATCCCGCTGCGGCGGCTCACCAAACAGGCGGCTGTATTCTCGGCTGAACTGCGAAGCGCTTTCATAGCCTACCAGCCCAGCGGCGCGCCCTGCATCGACGTTTTGATTAAACATCAAATGCCGCGCTTCCTGTAGGCGCAGCTGCTTTTGATACTGCAATGGGCTCATGCCTGTAGCCGTACGGAAATGCTGTCTAAATGCCGATGGACTCATAAATGCTTTATCCGCTAAGTCATCCATACGCATCGGCTGAACATAGTTATGCTTTAACCAATTCACCACTTGGTGAATCTTTTGATTTGCTGAGCCTGATTTCACTAACTGGCGCAAATAGATCCCGTGCGGGCCATTGAGCAGCCGTACAATAACTTCTTTTTGGATTAAAGGCGCAAGATGCGGAATCATCAAGGGCTCATCCAGTACCTTAGCCAGCCTTAAAAAAGCATCAATCAAAGGTGCATCGGCTGACTCGACTGAAAAAGAGTGATGAGCGGCATCAGAAATGGCGAAGTCCTCTGCAGGCATCTCCGCCGCCACCTGATTCACTGTCTGCAGATCCAGCAATAATAAGACAGCCAAAAATGGCTTCTGTGCGGATGCCTGCACAATATGCGAGGTAACAGGCAAGTCAATGGTCGTTAGCATGCTCTGCCCTTCATGGCAGTGATAGACCTGATCGCCTATAACGACTTCTTTTTCGCCCTGCAAAATAATGCCGATACCTAAGTTATAAATGCAATGCGTACTGTCAACAGGACGCATTCGGCTGTGGAAGGAAAGCTGGGGAATTACAGATACATAATCACCTTGCACCTCAGCCAGACGCGAAACAATGCGGGTGAGCTGCTCAGCATTCGTATTTCTTTCAACAGGGCTTGCCATAGCGGGGTATTTTGTCCTTCTAAAAATCTGCAGAAAAATGCACGGCGCCCAGCTTATCTATTGCATGGCGTCTTTGCGGCGTATGTGAAGATTATCTCTAATTTAACCGCATATGAGTATATCTATATTTTTTCATCATAAGCCTTGGCTATTGAGGCGTCGTGGATGCATGCCGGCAATAACTGCGGCATAGAAAGTGATTATGAATATACTGTAGACGATAAAACGGCTCGGCAGCCTTAATCAGCTGCCGAACCGTTACAAAAAAGCGCTATGCAGGCTAATCAGGCAATATCTTCAAGCAGATTCAGCTCCTGACGCATAAATTCCTGCAGCTTGAATTTCTGCGCCTTGCCGGAAGCCGTCATTGGAAATTCAGTAAAGAAACGCACATAGCGCGGCACTTTGTTGTGGGAAATATGTTCTGCGCAGTATCTGCGGATTTCTTCTTCGCTGGACTGGTGATGGTCATGCAGAATAATGCATGCGCAAAGCTCTTCGCCATAGCGCGCATCCGGCAGGCCAATAACCTGCACATCAGAAACATCCGGATGGGTATACAGGAAATCTTCAATTTCCTTCGGAAACAGGTTTTCGCCGCCGCGGATGACCACATCCTTAATGCGGCCTTTGATTTTCACAAAGCCGTCATTGTCCATTTCCGCAATATCGCCGGTATGCATCCACTTGGCGACATCAATGACTTCGCCGGTTTTATCATTGTCTTCCCAGTAGCCCAGCATCACTGAATAGCCGCGCACGCAGAGTTCGCCAAGCTTGCCGCGCGGCACCAGCTTGCCGTTTTCATCGACAATCTTGATTTCAAGATGCGGATGAACCCGCCCGACCGTTCCGACGCGGTGTTCCACAGAATCTGAAGTTGAGCTTTGCGCGCTGACAGGCGCAGTTTCAGTCATGCCGTAGCAGATGGTGATTTCGGACATATGCATCCGCTCAATCACGCGCTGCATGATTTCACGCGGGCATGGGCTGCCGGCCATAATGCCGGTGCGCAGGCTGGAGAGGTCAAACTCATCGAACTGTTCATGCTCAAGCACGGCGATGAACATGGTCGGAACGCCGTAAGCCGCAGTGCATTTTTCCTGCTGAATCGCTTTAAGCGTATCCAGCGGGTTAAATGCCGCCGATGGATAGATCATGGCGGAACCGTGCGTAATGCAGGCCAGATTGCCCATCACCATGCCGAAGCAGTGGAATAAAGGCACCGAAATGCACACCCGGTCTTGCGGCGTCAAATGAATCGCTTCGCCGACAAAATAGCCATTATTCAAAATGTTATTGTGGGTCAGCATGGTGCCTTTAGGGTTGCCGGTGGTGCCGGATGTAAACTGGATATTAATAGTTTCATCAAACTGCAGATCGGCGCCAATCGCCTGCAGCTGCTCCAGCTGTGACGGCGCGGGTTCAGGCAGCAAGTCCGCAAAGCGGTGAATGCCTGCATGCGCTTGATTGTCAATTTTAATAATGTGCTTTAAATGCGGCAGGCGTTTTGCGGACAGCAGCTTGCCGGATGACTGCGCAATTTCCGGGGCAATTTTGCTTAGAATCTCCTGATAATTGCTGCTCTTGAACTGCGATGCAATCACCAGCGCCTTGCAGGACACTTTATTCAGCACATATTCAAGCTCGCTGCTTTTGTATGCAGGATTCAAATTGACTAAAATAATGCCGGCTTTAAACGCCGCAAACTGGGTAATGGTCCATTCCACGCAGTTGGGTGACCAAATTGCAAGCCGGTCGCCTTTCTGCAGGCCCAATTTAAGCAGGCTGCAGGCAAAAGCATTCACCTGCGCCTGCAGCTGCCTATAGCTTAAGCGCACATCCTGATGCACGCTGATCACAGCATCCTGATCCGCATACTGCTGACAGGCCTGATCGAACTTTTCACCAATGGTCATCCCCAGTAAGGGCTGACTGCTGGTTCCATAGGCGTAACTTAACCGTTCTTGTGCCATTGAATCACTCTCCTTGATTCTTTGTAATTATGATTCTTTCACTTTAATTGTTTTGACCCAGGACGCCTTTCCCGCACAGCCTTATTTTGCGCTTAAACGCTTATTTTCTCCTCTGCATGCACAACTCCGCTGACGCAAAAATCGGCTGTCTGCTTGATAAAGTAGTCCTTATAGGCCTGATCAAACATGACATTTTTGGATGGATTCAAAGGCTCAATCACCACAAAAGTCATTGCGCCAACCACGCACAGCGCTGCGGTGTTCAAGTCTTCAAATCCGAACTCGCCGTTGATTTTCCCTTCGGCAAGTATTTCGTTAATGCTCTGCTTAATCAGCTGCTTGCTGCGGAAACGCTCATGCTCTATCAACGGATCGACAGGCTCAAACATCAGCGAATACGACAGCTGCGGACTGTTCAGGGCGCGCTTGACAAAGGTGGTCACCGCCTTGTGCAGCTTCTGCTTTGCCGGAAGGTCACTGGCAGCAATGGCATTCAGAATCTGAATTTCATGCTGTATGGCTTCCGCCAGAACTTCTATCAGCACTTGGCTTTTGTTATCGAAATAACGGTAAACCAGGCCGCTGGATACGCCTGCGCGCTCAGCAATCGCCTGAATCTGCGCATCCTTAAATCCGCCTTGAGCAATCAGTTCACGTGCAGACTGCAGAATCGTCTGACGGTTCTGCTCCATGCGTTCCTGCATCAATGATGATCTTTTATAACTCATAATCTTATTCTCAACCAGATAAAATGAATTGTAAATCATTTTGTGAATTTTAATTCACTTTTTCAAAAAATCGTTGTATGGTAAAAATCAGGCACAACAAAAATGCTTTTTGGAACAACAAATATAACCTCAGGATGAATGAAGAAATGAACCTGCAAAGCTTAAACTTCGGCTTGGATGAAACCCTGCTTGCCCTGCGTGATTCAATTGCAGCTTTCTGCGCCAAGGAAATTGCGCCGATTGCCCAGCAAATTGATCAGGACAATAAATTCCCCGCCCAGCTGTGGAAAAAATTCGGCGATATGGGCTTGTTGGGCCTGACGGTCAGCGAGGAATACGGCGGCACCAATCTGGGCTATCTAGCGCATATTATTGCCATGCAGGAAATTTCCCGCGCATCTGCAGCGGTTGGCCTGTCCTACGGCGCACATTCTAACTTATGCGTGAACCAAATTAAGCGCAACGGCTCAGAAGAGCAGAAAAAACGCTATCTGCCTAAGCTGGTTTCCGGCGATTTTGTCGGCGCGCTTGCCATGTCAGAGCCGAATGCCGGTTCAGACGTGGTCAGCATGAAGCTGAAAGCTGAAGACTGCGGCGACCACTACCTGCTGAACGGCTCAAAAATGTGGATCACTAACGGCGGAGATGCGGATGTTCTGGTGGTATATGCCAAAACTGACCTCCGGGCGGGCGCCAAAGGCATGACGGCTTTTCTGGTGGAAAAAGATATGCCCGGCTTCAGCCACGGCACGCATCTGGACAAATTGGGCATGCGCGGTTCAAACACCTATCCGCTATTTTTCGACAATGTCGCCGTGCCTAAGGAAAATGTGCTGGGCGGCGTCGGAAACGGCACCAAAGTCCTCATGAGCGGCCTGGACTATGAGCGCGCGGTTTTAAGCGCTGGGCCATTGGGCATTATGGATGCCTGCATGGATACGGTGATTCCCTACATTCATGAGCGCAAGCAGTTCGGTCAGGCTTTGGGCGAGTTCCAATTAATGCAGGGCAAAATTGCCGATATGTATTCAACATGGCTGGCCTGCAAAGCCCTTGTATATGCCGTGGGCGCTGAGTGCGACAAAGCGGAGCACAGCCGCAGCCTGCGCAAAGATGCTGCCAGCGCAATTCTATACGCTGCTGAAAAAGCCACATGGATGGCCGGCGAAACCATCCAGACCTTGGGCGGCAACGGCTACATCAATGAATTTTCCGCTGGCCGCCTATGGCGCGACGCGAAACTGTATGAAATTGGCGCCGGCACCTCTGAAATCCGCCGCATGTTAATTGGCCGTGAACTGTTTAACGAAACCAAATAAAAAAACATTTTCAGCATTAACAGGGATGTTCAGAATGAATACATTGCAAAGCAAAATCAATATCCGCAGTGATGACTTTAAAACCAATCAGGCCGCCATGCAGCTGCTGGTGGATGACTTGAAGCAGAAAGCGCAGCAGATTGCACTGGGCGGCGGCGAAAAAGCCCGCGAAAAGCATTTAGCCCGCGGCAAGCTGCTGCCCCGTGAACGGGTCGATCATCTGATTGACGCAGGCACGGCATTTCTGGAAATTGGCCAATTGGCTGCCTATCAAGTCTATGCGGATGATGTCCCGGCTGCCGGCGTGATTGCCGGCATTGGGCAGGTCAATGGCGTGGCCTGCATGATTGTGGCCAATGATGCGACTGTTAAAGGCGGAACCTACTATCCGCTGACGGTTAAAAAGCATTTGCGCGCGCAGGAAATTGCCGAGCAGAACCATTTGCCGTGCATTTATCTGGTCGATTCAGGCGGCGCTTACCTGCCGATGCAGGATGAAGTTTTCCCTGACCGCGATCATTTCGGGCGGATTTTCTACAATCAGGCGCGGATGTCGAGCCAAGGCATTGCGCAAATTGCCGTAGTGATGGGCAGCTGCACCGCCGGCGGCGCTTATGTGCCTGCCATGTCAGATGAAACCATTATTGTCCGCAATCAAGGCACCATTTTCTTGGGCGGACCGCCTTTGGTGAAGGCCGCAACCGGTGAAGTGGTCAGCAGTGAAGACTTGGGCGGCGGCGATGTGCATACGCGCCTATCCGGCGTCGCGGATCATCTGGCTGAAAGCGATGAGCACGCTATTGCGATTGCCCGCAACATTGTGGCGAACCTGAATAAAAAACCGCATCAGGCCGCAGCCGAAATTGACGCGCCGCTGTTTGATGCAAAAGAACTGTACGGCATTATCCCGAGCGACGCGCGCAAGCCTTTTGATGTGCGTGAAGTGATTGCCCGCATTGTTGACGGTTCCCGCTTTGATGAGTTTAAAGCGCGCTTCGGCAATACCTTAATCACCGGCTTTGCTGAACTGTTCGGCATGAAAGTCGGCATTATCGCCAATAACGGGATTCTGTTCTCAGAGTCTGCGCAAAAAGGCGCGCACTTTATTGAACTGTGCACTCAGCGTAATATTCCATTGCTCTTCATTCAGAACATTACCGGCTTTATGGTCGGCCGCCAGTATGAAAATGAAGGCATCGCCAAAAATGGCGCCAAACTGGTGATGGCGGTTGCCAATGCCAACGTGCCTAAGCTGACGCTGGTGATTGGCGGCTCTTTTGGCGCAGGCAACTACGGCATGTGCGGCCGCGCCTACTCCCCGCGCTTCCTCTGGACGTGGCCGAATTCACGCATTTCCGTGATGGGCGGTGAACAGGCATCAAGCGTATTATCGACCTTAAAGCGCGATCAAATTGAACAAAAAGGTGAAACCTGGTCAGCAGAACAGGAAGATCAGTTCAAACAGCCGATCCGCGAGCAGTACGAACGCCAAGGGCACCCTTACTATGCTTCATCGCGCCTTTGGGATGACGGCGTAATTGACCCGGCGCAGACCCGCCATGTATTGGGCCTGAGCTTAGCTGCGGCAATGAATGCGCCTATTGTGCCGACTAAATTCGGCGTATTCCGCATGTAAGAGGGATGAAAAATGACTTATCAATTTTTACAGCTCGAACAGGCCAATCAGGTGGCAACGGTTTGGATCAACCGCGCCGAACTGCACAATGCCTTCAATACCGCCGTCATTGAAGAGCTGCAACACTGCTTTACTTATTTAAATGCGCAGGATGATGTGCGCGTGGTGGTGCTGGCGGGACGCGGCAAAAGCTTTTCCGCCGGCGCTGACTTGAACTGGATGAAGCAGGCCGGACAGGCTTCGCAGCAGGACAATGAAGCCGATGCGCTGAAGCTGGCGAAGATGCTGCAAAGCCTTGCCGGCTTAAAGCAGCCGACCATTGCGCGGGTGCACGGCATTGCTTTCGGCGGCGGCATGGGGCTGGCTTCGGCCTGCGATATCTGCATTGCCAGCACCGATGCAAAATTTGCCACCTCTGAAGTCCGCCTGGGCTTGGCGCCCTCCACCATCAGCCCTTATGTGATCCGCGCGATTGGCGCGCGCCAGGCTTCGCGCTACTTCTTAACTGCAGAGCGCATTTCCGCGCAGCAGGCTAAGGAGATCGGCTTAGCGCATGAAGTCACCGTGCCGGAACAGCTCGACAGCAAGCTGGATGAAATCATCCAGGCGCTGCTGCTGGGCGGCCCGCAGGCGCAGGCGTCTTCCAAGCAGCTGATTCAAATGGTGGATCAGCAGATTTTAACCGAACAGCTGCTGCTGCAGACCGCGCAGCATATTGCCCATGTGCGTCAGGGAAATGAGGCTAAAAACGGCTTAAGCGCTTTTTTAGACAAGCAGAGCCCTTCTTGGATCAAGACCACAGCATAACAACAATAAGGAAATGACGATGTTTCAAAAAATTCTGATTGCGAACCGCGGTGAAATTGCCTGCCGCGTGATCCGCAGCGCAAAAAAATTAGGCATTGCAACGGTTGCGGTCTATTCAGACGCAGACGCCAACGCGCAGCACGTCAAGCTGGCGGATGAAGCCATTTACATTGGCGAATCCCCTGCTGCGCAAAGCTATCTGCAGGGCGACCGCATCATTCAGGCGGCACTGGATACGGGCGCGCAGGCGATTCATCCCGGCTACGGCTTTTTATCAGAAAACGATCAGTTTGCGCTGGCCTGCCAGCAGAATAACATTACCTTTATTGGCCCGCCTGTGGCAGCCATTCTAGCGATGGGCCTGAAAGCCACTTCCAAGTCCCTGATGGAAAAAGCCGGCGTGCCCCTCACGCCAGGCTATCATGGCGCCAATCAGGACGTCAGCTTCTTGAAACAGCAGGCCGATGCCATTGGCTATCCAGTGCTGATTAAAGCCAGCGCCGGCGGCGGCGGCAAAGGCATGCGCCTAGTGGAACGCAGCGAGGATTTCATTGCGTCGCTCAGCTCCTGCAAAAGCGAAGCCAGATCCAGCTTCGGTAATGACGAAGTCTTGATTGAACGCTACGTGATTAATCCGCGCCATATTGAAGTTCAAGTTTTCGGCGACTCGCACGGCAACTACGTGCATTTATTTGAACGTGACTGTTCGGTACAGCGCCGCCATCAGAAAGTGCTTGAAGAGGCGCCGGCGCCGCTGGTCGCGCAGGACAAGCTGGATGCCATGCGCCAAGCCGCGATTGACGCCGCACGCGCGGTCGATTACGTGGGCGCAGGCACAGTGGAATTTATTGTTGAGCAGGACGGTACAGCCTATTTCATGGAAATGAATACCCGCCTGCAGGTCGAGCATCCGGTCACTGAAATGATTACCGGCGTGGACTTGGTCGAATGGCAGTTGCGCGTGGCCTTTGGCGAGCCTTTGCCTAAACAGCAGCATGAATTAAGCATCCATGGCCATGCCATTGAAGCCCGCGTATATGCGGAAGAGCCGGAAAAAGGCTTCCTGCCTGCAATCGGCCAGATCAGCTATCTGCATTATCCGGAGCAGAATCAGTTTGTGCGCGTTGACAGCGGCATTGTAGAAGGCGATGAAATCAGCACCTATTATGACCCGATGATCGCCAAGCTGATTGTCTGGGGTGAAAACCGCGAAGCTGCGCTGGTGCAGATGCATCATGCTCTGGGCCAGTTCCATGTTGAAGGCCTAGGCAACAACATTGCTTTTCTTGACCGCATTGTGCGCTGCGATTCCTTTAAGCAGGCGAAATTAGACACCAACCTGATTCAGCGTGAAGACGCCTTTTTATTTCCAGCTGCTGGCAGCGCTGCGCCAAAACTGGTGATCACCGCTGCCTTTACTGAACTGCTGTCGCGCTTCAGCCAAAATAAGGCTGCCGGCAATCCGGTTTGGCAGGCTGAACCGCTGTGGCGCGCCAATATCAGCAGTAGCTATTGCCTGAAGCTGATGCAAGGTGAGCAGCCGGTGCAGGTGCGCTTTACGGCTGAAAATGATGAATTTATCGCCGAATATCAGGGCGTTCAGCACCGCATTTCCGGAGAAATCCTCAGCCGGAACAGCATTCAGATCAAGATGGACGGCAAGCAGGATAAATTCGCCTTTAGCCGCAGCCGTCAGGGCTTAACCCTGTTTAAGGACAGCCAAAGCTATAAGTTTGACTATATTAGCCAGAACTTCTCCGCCGATGACGCGCACAGCGCCGAAGCGAATTTGAAGTCGCCGATGCCGGGGGTGATTACTCAGGTTCTGGTGGCTTTAAATGAGCAGGTGAAAAAAGACGATGTGCTGATGACCATTGAGGCCATGAAAATAGAATACGCCATCCGCGCGCCGGATGACGGCATGATCAGCTCTTGGTACTTTCAGGTCGGAGATCAGGTCAAAGCCGGCGATGAGCTGGTGGAATTCCAGCCTTTGGAGCAAGTTGCATGAGTGAATTTGTCAAAATCGTGGAAGTCGGCCCGCGTGACGGGCTACAGAACGAAAAGACCCCGCTGACGCTGCAGCAGCGCAAGGCGCTGATTTTAGACTTGATGAAAACCGGGCTGAAGTCGATAGAAGCGGGTTCCTGCGTTTCTGCAAAATGGGTGCCGCAAATGGCGGACAGCGATGCGCTGTTTGCCCAATTGCCCAAAGATCCGGATATTCAGTTCAGCCTGCTGACTCCGAATTTAAAAGGCTTTGAAGCTGCGCGCGCCGCAGGCTGTCAGGAAGTTGCGGTCTTTACCGCGGCTTCTGAAAGCTTTACCCGCAAAAACATCAACTGCTCCATTGATGAAAGCTTTGAAAAATTTTCAGATGTGCTGGCGGCGGCCAAAGCCGGCGGCATTAAAGTCCGCGGCTATGTGTCCTGCATGGCCGACTGCCCCTATGAAGGCGCAATTGACCCTGCGCAGGTGGCCAAAGTCAGCAAGCGCTTGCTGGATATGGGCTGCTATGAAGTATCGCTGGGCGAAACCATTGGCACAGCAACGCCAGACCGGGTCAAAAAGGTTTGGGAAGCCTGCCTGGCGGAAATGGACAGCAGCGTTTTAGCCGGCCATTTCCACAATACCTACGGCATGGCGATTGCCAACGTCTATCAGTCCTTGCTGCAAGGCATACGGGTATTTGATTCATCAATCGCCGGCTTAGGCGGCTGCCCTTATGCCAAAGGCGCATCGGGCAATGTTTCAACTGAAGATCTGTATTACCTGCTGTCCGGCATGGGTTTTGAAACGGGCATTCACTTAGATGCCTTAATGCATGCCAGCCAGAATATCAGCCAAGTGCTGAACCGCACCAATCCGTCCAACTATGCCAATGCCTATTGGCAAACCCGCTACGCTTAAAGCAGCCGGCAGGATTTGGCAAATAAAAGCCTGAAAAATTCATCAAATAAGCGTCATTAGAAACCAATGACAGCGCAAACAGAAAAGAGGTATCGGATGCCGAATAAAGTCTATGAAAATGCAGATGCTGCATTGCGGGATATTGTAAAGGACGGCCAAACCCTAGCCGTCGGCGGTTTTGGCCTGTGCGGAATTCCTGAAGCGCTGATCGCCGCGCTGAAGCAGACCGGAGCCAAAGAGCTGACCTGCATTTCCAACAATGCCGGGGTTGACGGCTTTGGCCTGGGCGTTTTGCTGGAAACCAAGCAGATTAAAAAAATGATTTCATCCTACGTCGGTGAAAACAAGGAATTTGAGCGCCAGTATTTAAACGGCGAACTGGAAGTTGAACTGACCCCGCAAGGCACCCTGGCGGAGAAGCTCCGCGCCGGCGGCGCAGGCATTCCGGCCTTCTTTACCCAGACCGGCGTCGGAACCTTGATTGCGGAAGGCAAGGAAGTCCGCGAGTTTGACGGCAAAGCCTACATTCTGGAAAACTCGCTCACAGCAGATATTGCGCTGGTAAAAGCCTATAAGGCAGACAAAGCCGGCAATTTGATTTTCCGCAAGACAGCGCAGAACTTCAATCCGGTTTGCGCCATGGCCGGCAAAATCAGCATTGCTGAAGTGGAAGAAATTGTTGAAATTGGTGATTTGGACCCGGATGAAATTCATCTGCCGGGCATCTACATCAACCGCATTGTGCTGAATGCGCAGCCTGAAAAGCGCATTGAACAGATGACACTGAAAACGGAGGCAGCATAGCATGGCTTGGACACGCAATGAAATGGCGCAGCGCGCGGCGCTGGAGCTTGAAGACGGCTTTTATGTCAATTTAGGCATCGGCTTGCCTACGCTGGTCGCCAACTATATTCCTGAACATATCAATGTCTGGCTGCAGTCTGAAAATGGCCTGCTTGGCATCGGTGAATTTCCAACGTCCGATACGGTAGACGCCGACTTGATTAATGCCGGCAAGCAGACCGTTACGGCGCGCAAAGGCGCAGCGTTTTTTTCCAGCGCGGAATCCTTCGCGATGATCCGCGGCGGGCATGTCAATATTGCGATTTTGGGCGCAATGGAAGTGTCTGAAGGCGGCGACCTTGCCAACTGGATGATTCCCGGCAAGAAAGTCAAAGGCATGGGCGGCGCCATGGATCTGGTGGCCGGCGTGCAGAAAGTGGTGGTCTTGATGGAGCATTGCGCAAAAGACGGCACGCCGAAAATTGTCGGGCAATGCAGCCTGCCTCTAACCGGCAAAGGCGTGGTGCACCGCGTCATTACCGACTTGGCGGTGATGGACATTACCGAGCACGGCGTGAAGCTGGTGGAGCTTGCCCAGGATGTCAGTTTTGATGATATTCAGAAAGTCACCGGAGTCAGCCTGATTCAGTAAGGATTGAAGGCTGCCCGCCCCTCTGAAGCTGCAGACAGCTTCAGAGGGGCTTTTTGCTGCTACAGCCTTAGACGGCTAAAGCCGCCGCCTTGGCTTTGGCGCGCGCAGCATGCAGCTTCTTGCAGCTGTCAATTAAGCGCAAATGGCGGTCAAGGCCTTCCAGCTTCATGCTGGTCGGCGTTAAGCCGTAGAAGCGCACGCTGCCTGCGACGGAACCCAGCACCGCATCCATGCGTTCATCGCCGAACATGCGGCGGAAGTTGGCTTCATAATCATCCAGCTCCATCTCATCATCCAGTTCCACTTCCAGCACCACATTCATGCACTGATAGAACAGGCCGCGCTCAACGGTGTTGGTGTTGTACTGCAGGAACTGCTCCACCAGATCTTTGGCTTCTTCAAACTGCTGCAGGGCAAGATAAATCAGCAGCTTCAATTCCAGAATCGTAAGCTGGCCCCATACGGTATTGTCATCAAACTCAATGCCGATCAATGTGGTGATGTCGGTATAATCATCCGCTTCGACTTCTTCCAGACGCTCAGCCAGCGCTTCCAGCTGCTCATCATCCAAGCGGTGCAAGTTCAGGATATCTTCGCGGAACAGCAGCGCCTTGTTGGTGTTGTCCCAGATTAAATCTTCCACCAGATAAATTTCTGAATAATCCGGCACTAAAATGCGGCAGGCAGTTGCGCCCAAGTGCTGGTACACCGCCATATAGGCGTCTTTGCCCATATCTTCAAGAATGCCGAACAGCGCAGCGGCTTCATCCGCATTGGAGTTTTCACCCTGGCCGGAGAAATCCCACTCCACAAAGTCGAAATCCGATTTGGCGCTGAAAAAGCGCCATGACACAACGCCGCTGGAGTCAATAAAGTGCTCCACAAAGTTGTTCGGCTCAGTCACAGCATTGCTGCTGAAAGTCGGGCGCGGCAAGTCATTCAGGCCTTCAAAGCTGCGGCCCTGCAGCAGTTCAGTCAGGCTGCGCTCAAGCGCCACTTCAAAGCTTGGGTGCGCGCCGAAAGACGCAAACACGCCGCCGGTGCGCGGGTTCATCAAAGTCACGCACATCACCGGGAACTGACCGCCCAGCGAAGCGTCTTTCACCAGCACCGGGAAGCCCTGTTCCTCCAAGCCTTTAATGCCCGCCACAATGCCCGGATATTTCGCCAGCACATCTTCAGGCACGTCCGGCAGCGCAATTTCGCCTTCCAGAATCTCGCGCTTCACCGCGCGCTCAAAAATTTCCGACAGGCACTGCACCTGCGCTTCAGCCAAGGTATTGCCCGCGCTCATGCCGTTGCTTAAATACAGGTTTTCAATCAGGTTTGACGGGAAATATACAGTTTCGCCATCGGACTGGCGCACAAACGGCAGCGAGCAGATGCCGCGCGCGGTATTACCTGAGTTGGTGTCATACAGATGCGTGCCCAGCAGCTCATCATCCGGGTTGTAAATTTCCAGGCAGTATTCATCAAGAATGCCTTCCGGCAGTTCGCCATTCGGCCCCGGCTTGAACCATTTCTCATCCGGATAATGCACAAATTCGGCATTGGCCAGGTCTTCACCCCAGAACTGGTCATTGTAGAAGAAATTGCAGTTCAGGCGCTCAATGAATTCGCCCAGCGCCGAAGCCAAGGCGCTTTCCTTGGTTGAGCCTTTGCCGTTGGTAAAGCACATTGGCGACTGCGCGTCACGGATATGCAGCGACCAGACATTCGGCACAATATTGCGCCATGAAGCGATTTCAATCTTCATGCCCAAATTGGCCAAAATGCCGGACATATTGGCGATGGTTTCTTCCAGCGGCAGGTCTTTGCCGGCAATATAGGTGCTGCTTTCCGAAGCCAGGCTTGGCATCAGCAGCGCTTGCGCGTCAGCATCAATGCTTTCCACTTCTTCAATGATAAATTCCGGGCCGGTTTGAATCACTTTCTTGACCGTGCAGCGGTCAATTGAGCGCAAAATGCCTTGGCGGTCTTTTTCTGAAATATCTGCCGGCAGTTCAACCTGAATTTTAAAAATCTGCTTGTAGCGGTTTTCCGGGTCTACAATGTTATTTTGCGACAGGCGGATATTGTCGGTCGGGATATCGCGGGCGGCGCAGTACACTTTGACAAAATACGCTGCGCATAGCGCTGACGATGCCAGAAAATAGTCGAACGGCCCCGGCGCTGAACCGTCGCCCTTGTAGCGGATCGGCTGGTCGGCAATCACCGTGAAGTCATCGAACTTAGCTTCTTGTCGAAGGTTGTCGAGATAATTAACCTTGATTTCCATGCAGGCACCTAAATAGTCTTATGTGCCGGCACGGACACATAAAATTTCAAATATTGATCTATAAGCCGAATCGCGGATAAGGAATTGACTTAAAAAAAGCGCGGCTGAAGCCTGAATGCTGTTTTCACAGCGGCTGGCTCCAGCAATGATGGGCGGTATTATAGAGTGATTTTGCCCAGTTGATAACTTTTGTCTGTGTTTTCGGCCGCTTTATGCGGAATGCTTAAAATAAGAACAGCTTAGGCGGCGATTCCGATCAGCTGATTCAGGGCGCGGCTGAATGCCTTGATGTTTGGCTCTGATGCGGAATAGATTTCTGTCATGAATCACTGCGGCATAAAATTTGCACTGCCGCAGCAACGCTAAAAGTGTGATGCAAGAGAGGTAATACTGCATAAATGCGCCGGGTTTATCAAAGGCTGAATGCGCATAAACTTTTCACTTGATATATTACAAAATAAACACATAAATAATATATGGATTTAGCCGAATTTGGTATGTATAAGCCGCCGCGCGCTGCTGCAAACCTGCGATATTAACGCAGGAGAATCCCTATTATGTCTGCGCGGTTTTAAAATGCCATTTTTTTTAAATAAATTCATAAACTTGAAATTGTGAATTATATAAACCAAGTTTATTAACCAGATCTAAACGGATATTAATTATACTTCCAGCGCAGCCCGGAAGCTGAATAAGCGCGCTGCTGCAATTCAGGCGCTTGGCCCCAGCGTGGCGCTGCCCGCGCCTGTCCCTCTTGCCCAATGCCGTGCTGCGGAAGCGCCGTGAAAGCCCAGCCCGTAACGCTTCCGGCAATTCTAGCCGGCGCTGAAATCATCATTTTCAGGCCGGCATCCGGCGGCTGGCGCCCGCTTTCAGTTCATTAATTGCGGCAGCTGCTTGAATAAAAGCCCTCTTGGCGAATAAAGGAAAAGCATTTACACTCTGAATCCTAATGACGGATGAGCACGCCATTTCTGATTATGAAGTGAATAATGCTGGTTTTTACTTCGGTAAAATCCCTGATATTGCCTGATGCAAATCCGCTGCGCTGAACAGGCTGCATGCATATATAAATAAATGAAACAGCATTATTGGCATGCAGCCAATACAACGCTTTACGGGAGAATGAAGCATTTGAAACGGGTTGCTTTATTATTGAAATTAGATCTGCAAAAGCTCATATTAATTTTAATAATTTTATGTGTTTCTTGCCTGTTCATAAGCTCAGTTTTTATCTTAAATTATTTAATCAAAGCGCAATTGATTGAAAGCTCTCTGTCTGTCAATCAGAAATACGCCGCCAAAGTCGCCTTAAGCACAGACCAGTATTTTGACAATATGCTGCAAGAGCTGAAGTACAGCGCTGCAATGGTTGGGCAGGACTTTTCAGATAAAAAACAGCTGCAGAGCGAAGTGCACCGCTTAAAGCATCAGTCCAACAACTTCAACTCAGTAACCGTGATTGACCGCGCGGCGCATATGCAGTATTTCGAGCCGAGGAATCTGAATCTGAGCACCAGCATCACCTACACGACGCTGGGCATTACCGAATCATTGAGGCTGAAAAAAACCTATATTTCCCCGCCGTATCAGGCCACCTCCAAAAACCTGCTGGTACTGATGTCGCAGCCGATTTTCAGCCCTGAGCGGCAGTATATGGGCATGATTACAGGTTCAATCTATCTGCATAAAAAGAATGTCATCAGCGAAATTCTGTCGACATCCTATTCATATAAAAGAAGCTATATGTATGTGATTGATCAGAAGAACCGGATTATTTTCCACCCGGACAAAAAACGGATTGGCGAAACCATAAAGAATAATAATGGGCTTGATTTTATGCTGCTGCAGAAGCAAGGCAATGTGCAGCTGACCAACAGCCAAGGCATTAAGAACCTGGCCGGCTTCGCCCATATTCCCAGCGTAAACTGGATTGTGGTTTCGCAGCAGCCGACCGAAGAGCTGTTTGAGCAGGCCAATCAGATTATTTTCAAAGCAGCAGCCGGAATTTTTGTTTTCTATTTAATGATGTTTCTGATTATCTGGAAAATTGCGCGCTACATCTCTTCCCCGCTGCATGGGCTGGCGCAAATGGCCGGCATGCTCACCAAGCCGGAAATTGAGCAGCAAATTCAGGAAATTGACCCGTGGTATTTTGAAGTGATGCGCTTCCGCACGGCGCTGCTGTTCAGCTCGAAGCGCTTTAAGGATAAGATTTCCGAATTGAATCTGCATATCAATACCGATCCGCTCACCGGGCTGCATAACCGGCGCGGCATGCAGCTGTTTCTGGAAGAGCTGCAGACCATGCGCACGGAATTTGCCGTCCTGCTTATAGATATCGACTTATTCAAGCGGGTCAATGACACCTATGGCCATGATCAGGGCGATGCGGTATTGAAAAATCTGGCCGGCCATATGAAAGGCAATTTCAGGGAAAATGATATCTGCTGCCGGATGGGCGGTGAAGAATTCGCCGTGCTGATGAGCACTGCAGACCGCGATGCGGTATTCAATGCCGCTGAACGGCTGCGCAAGACCGTGGCGCAAAGCTCCACCAACGGCCTGGATCCGGTCACGATTTCAATTGGCGTCGCATTTTGGCCGGATGATTCCGAACATATTAAGGAAGTCTTCAAGCATGCCGACAACCGGCTGTATCAAGCCAAAAATGAGGGCCGGAACTGTGTCCGATGACAGGCCGGCGCTTAAGCCAAAGGCAGAACCGGGTTCAGGCGCCATGAAGCAGCGGGATTGCCCGCCTGCTACGCTGAGAAATCCATAATGCTGTATATCATCGGCATATGCATTCTGCTGTTTATGATTTACCGCTACAGGCTGCAGGACGCAGATGCCGGAAGCAGTGAATATATCATGTACATTCTGTTTTCATTGATCATCACCTGCCTTGTGATTGCCTACCGCGTTATGAATTGATGCCGGCGGTTCAGCTGAAAAATCCGGCGCTGTAAAAAAGCATGCTTTATGCGCAGCTGGCTGACGGCAGGAAGCGCAGGCCGACTCCCGGCTCGGTAATGATGTATTTCGGCTGCAGGGCGTCATCATTCAGCTTGCTGCGCAGTTTGGCAACTAAAATTCTTAGATAATGCGTGTCTTCCTGATGGGTCGGCCCCCACAAATCCTTTAAAATCTGCGGCTGCGTGATCAGCTGGCCTTTGTGCAGGGCCAGCAGGCTCAGCAGCTGGTATTCCTTGCGGGTCAATGAAATCAGCTGCTGCTGCAGAAACACCTGGCGCCGCGCGAAGTCGATTTTCAGCTCGCCGTCATCAAAAACCGCCGATTCAGCTGGCGCATGCTGATGCTGGCGCAGCAGCGCGCGGATGCGCGCCATCAGTTCCTGCACGCTGAAAGGCTTGGTGACGTAATCATTTGCGCCGGCATCCAGCAGCTTGACTTTTTCTTCTTCGTTTGAGCGGACAGATAACACAATGACCGGCACGCTGGACCACACGCGAAGCTCGGTCAGCACTTCGGCGCCATCCAGATCCGGCAGCCCCAAATCCAGAATAACCAAGTCCGCCCCCTGCAAAGCCAGCAGCTCAAGGCCTTTTTCACCGTTTTCAGCCAGCAGAACCTTGTAGCCCTGCGCCCGCAGGGCGATATCCAGAAACTTGCGGATCTGCGGTTCATCATCAATCACCAGCACATTGGTCATGGCGCTGGCGTTTACAGAAGCTGGGTCGGACATGCGGTTTCCTTAGCCGTTTTGCTGAATAGGCAGAACAATGCGGATGCATGTTCCCTTGCCGTTTTTGCCGGAAGAGGCGGAAATTTGCCCCATATGCGCGCCGACAATGGCTTTAACAATGGTCAGCCCTAAGCCGGTGCCGTACTGGCCGCGGTCGCCGCGCTCCATGGTATAGAACATGTCAAAGATGCGGCTGCGCTCATCTTCCGGTATGCCCTGGCCCTGATCGCTGATGGCGACTTCAATCAGCGCGCCATTGATTTCCGCGACATCAACCGTGACAGGCAAATGCTCCGGAGAAAACTTGGCGGCGTTTTCCAGCACATTGAACAGCGCCTGCTCAATCAGGGCAGCATGCACATACAGGCTAAGCGCGGCTTCAGGCAGATGCACCTCAATCTGCGCTTTCGGCATATAGCGCTTCAGACGGCGCACAGCCGAACCGATCAGTTCATCCATGCCAATCCAGTCGCGCTTCAGGCTAAGCCCATCATGCCCTAATCGGGTCATGTCCAGCAAGTTCTGAATATAGCGGTCCAGCCGTTCGCCTTCCAAGCGGATGGCTTCCAGCAGGCTGTCTTGATCCTTTTCATTCATGGCATGGCGGTAATTGCTCAGGGTATCGGCCGCGCCGATCATTGACGCCAGCGGTGAACGCAGGTCATGCGAAACTGAGGACAGCAAGGCCGAGCGCAGCTTTTCGGTTTCAGAACTGATATTGGCGATTTCCAGCGCCTTGCTCAGCTGCGCGCGCGAAAGCGCCTGCGCAATGTATTCAATCATCGCTTCCGCCAGCCTTTTCTGCTCGGTCGGCAGCAGCTTTAGATCCGCAGGAAATTTCAGCCCGATGACGCCCAGGCACTGTTTTGAGGCCAGCACCGGCAAAAACCACCAGTCGCTTTCGGTCAGCGTTTGGGTAAAGCGGCCGGACGGCTGCCGGTTTTTATAGCTCCAGTCCGCAGAAATCCGCTCTTTCCCGCTGAGCGCAGCGCTGCCCTCAGCCATCGGCTTGGCCGGGTCTTCAGGCAAATATAGCCAAGTTTCAGCTTTGAGATTCTGCTGCAGCGATTTAACGGCAATGTCCTGAATTTGCGTTAAATCTACCGCAGCGGAAAGCTTCTGCCCTAAATCCTGCATAATGCTGTTGTAGCTGTTGGCCGCCCTTAATGCCGTGACCTGCTCGCTGAGCTTTGACGCCAGGCGGCTGGCGATCAGCGCCGCCCCTAAAAATGCAATGACAGTCACCACGCCTTGGTGCGCTGAAATTTGAAAGGTGAAGCGCGGGGGGATGAAAAAGAAGTTATAGGCAAGGAAGAATAAAATTGCGGAAAATACCGCAGCAGCCATCCGGGTTTTCGAGGCGACGAACACCACCGCGGTAATGAAAATGATCGACAGCTCTTCAATGCCTAAGTATTTTTCGCCTAAGCTGGCGAAAATAACGCTGATGACGGTTGTGGCCGCAACATAACGCAGCTCCCGCATGTTTAAAATCGCGCTTTTCTGCAGCAGTTGGCGCAGCGCCGGCTTTTCCAAAACAATCGGCACAATGCTTAATTCAAAATTCGGCTTAAAGCCCAGCAGCTGCTGAATCAGGCTTGGCTTTAAGCCGAATATGCGGGGCTTTTCAGGCTCCTGCGCCAACACCAGCGTGGAAATACCTCGCTCCAGCACATAATTGTACAGCGCTTTGGCATGCTGCCTGCCGTACAGGGTTTCAGTCATGCCGCCCAGCTGGCGGGTTAAATTCAGCGCCCTCTCTATTTCACGGCGCGCAGCGCCGCCGCTTTTTTCCGGCAGCGCGGCGTCATTGGAAAACGCCGCCACAGTCCAGTTGGCCAGGCGGTTTTCGGCAATGCGGCAGCCCGCCCGCACCAAGGCTTCAGAATGGCCGTGGCCATCGATCAGAATTAAAATATGATTTCTGAGCGGTATAGGCGCAAGCCCCTGCACCGCGAAATTTTCCCGCACATTGGCATCGACATGGCTGGCTGCGGTCTGCATGGCGAGTTCACGCAGCGCGGTCAGGTTTGAGCCACTGAAGAACGACTGCAGGGCCTGCTGCGCCTGCTCGGGCATATAGACTTTGCCCTGTCCCAGCCGTTCCAGCAGCTCATTGACCGGCAGGTCAATCAGGCGGATATCGCGGATCCGCTCAAAAACGCGGTCTGGAACGGTTTCAGCAACCCGGATGCCGGTAATCTGGCGGATGACATCATTCAGGCTTTCCAGATGCTGAATATTCATGGTGGTGAACACGTCAATGCCGGCATCCAGCAGTTCATTGATATCCTGCCAGCGCTTTTCATGGCGGCTGCCCGGCATATTGGCATGCGCGAATTCATCCACTAGCACAATCGCGGGCTTTTGCTCAAGCACCGCATCCAAATCCATTTCTTCTAAATGCTGCCCCTGATATTCAATGGCTTTCCGCGGAATCAGGCGCAGGCCAGCCAGCAGGTTTTCTGTTTCCGCGCGGCCATGGGTTTCAACATAGCCAATGACAATGTCCTTGCCCTGCAGGGCAAGCTCATGCGCCCGCACCAGCATGGCAAAAGTTTTGCCTACGCCCGGCGCGGCGCCTAAAAATATGGTCAAGCGCCCGGACTGGTAGCGCTGGGTGTGCTGCAGCAGCGCATCCGCTTTGTTATTTCTGTTTTCGCTCATAATCGCTTCATTTTTGTCATATCCATACAGCGGTTTCCAATGCGCCAAGCCGGCTGGACTGGAATCTGAAGGCAAATACCCTCAAATTCAGCCCAGCCGGCGCTGGCGTTTACTGCATGCGGTCCAAGGCCAGATTCAGCTCCAGCACATTGACTCTTGCCTTGCCTAAAACGCCCCAGTCCGGCTGAATGGTCTGCTGCTGCACCAAATCCAGCACCGCCTGCTCAGGCAAATGCCTTGCTTCAGCCACGCGCCGTACCTGAATCAGCGCTGACGCCGCGCTGATTTCAGGGTCTATGCCGCTGCCGGATGCTGTCACCAGATCTGCAGGAATGCGCTCTTCCGCAACTTGCTCCTGCGCAGCAATGCGCTTCAGGCGCTCCTCAACCGCCTTATGCAGCTCAGGATTGGTTCTGGCCAGATTGCTGCCGGCCATGGCCATCGGGTCATAATTGGCTGCCGAGGGGCGCGGATGGAAATACTTGGCCTGCGCAAAGGGCTGCGCCACTAAGCTTGAGCCTAAAATTCTATCATTTTCAACAATCATGCTGCCATTGGCCTGATCCGGAAACAGCGCCTGCCCAAGGCCGGCCGCTGCGGCGCTGTACAACAAGCCGCACAGCCCCAAGGCAATGGCCGTCAAGCCAAGCGACGCTCTGGCCAGTGAAGCTGCGGAAGGCTGAATCAGCGGGTTATTTTCAATATTCATTTTATACCCCTTAAACAATCATAAATTGGCTGATGACTAAATCAATGGCTTTGATGGCTGCAAACGGCAGCAGCACGCCGCCGGCGCCGTAAATCAGCATGTTGCGGCGCAGCAGCTGGGTCGAGGTTGAAGGCTTGAATTTCACGCCGCGCAAAGCAATCGGAATCAGCAGCGGGATAATCACGGCATTGAAAATCAATGCGGAAAGAATCGCGCTTTCAGAGCTGCCCAGCTGCATTACATTCAGCGCATCCATTTGCGGAATGGCGGCGACAAACAAAGCCGGCAAAATTGCAAAGTACTTAGATACATCGTTGGCCAGCGAGAAGGTGGTCAACGCGCCGCGGGTAATCAGCTGCTGCTTGCCAATTTCCACCACAGCCAGCAATTTAGTCGGGTCTGAGTCCAGATCCACCATATTGCCGGCTTCCTTGGCGGCCTGAGTCCCTGAATTCATCGCCAGGCCGATATCCGCCTGCGCCAGTGCCGGCGCATCATTGGTGCCGTCACCGACCATAGCCACCAGATGCCCCTTGTCCTGTTCCTTGCGGATGCAGGCCAGCTTGTCTTCTGGGCGCGCTTCGGCGATATAGTCATCCACTCCCGCTTCAGCAGCGATTGCAGCCGCGGTTAATGGATTATCTCCAGTCACCATCACGGTTTTAATGCCCATTTCACGCAGCCGGGCGAATTTCTCCTTAATGCCCTGCTTAATTACGTCGGAAAGCTCAATCACGCCTAAAATGTTTTGATCCTGCGCGACCACCAGCGGCGTTGCGCCCTTGGATGCCACCTGCGCTACACGGGTTTTCAATTCACTCTGATTTTCAATGCATTGTACTGAAAATTTCAGAATGGCATCCAGCGCGCCCTTGCGGATTTTCCGGCCATCCTGCAGATTCACCCCGGAAATGCGCGCGGAGGCGTTAAAGGCGATGAATTCAGCCTGCTCCGGCTCAAGGACTTTTTCGCCCTGCTCTTTGGCCAGCGCCAGCACAGACTTGCCTTCCGGCGTAGGGTCAGCCAGCGAGGTCAGCACCGCAGCCTGGCGCAGTTCAGCGTCCGTCACGCCGGCCAGAGGATAAAACGCCGTGGCCTGGCGGTCGCCGTAGGTAATGGTGCCAGTTTTATCCAGCAGCAGCACGTCAACATCTCCAGCCACTTCAACCGCTTTGCCTGATTTGGCAATGACATTGGCTTTCAAGGCGCGGTTCATTCCAGCGATGCCGATGGCCGGCAGCAGGCCGCCAATGGTGGTTGGAATCAGGCAGACCAGCAAGGCCACCAGCACAATCGGGCTAATTTCAATGTTCAGGAAATGCCCGATAAACGGCAAGCTGAACACCACGGCAATAAACGTCACCGTCATCACTGTCAGCAAAATGCCAAGCGCAATTTCATTCGGCGTTTTCTGGCGGTTGGAGCCTTCAACCAGCGCAATCATGCGGTCCAAAAAGCTGTTGCCGGATTCAGCTGTCACCTGCACAATAATCCGGTCGGTTAGCACCTTGGTGCCGCCGATCACGCCGGATTTATCGGTTCCGGCTTCGCGCAGCACAGGCGCTGACTCTCCCGTGACCGCAGCTTCATTGATGGTGGCAAAGCCCTGAATGATTTCGCCGTCTGCCGGAATCAGCTCGCCCGCGCGGACTTCAATCAGGTCATTCATTTTCAGGGCTGCCGCGGCAATCTGCTCACCCTCCAGATCATCTTTAGAACTTAAGCGCCGCGCGGTCAGGTTTTGACGGGCCTGCCTCAATGACAGCGCCTGCCCGCGGCCTTTCGCTTCGGCAACCGCTTCCGCATAATTGGCAAACAGCACGGTAATGAACAGAATCAGGCTGACAGACAGGCCAAAGCCTAAATCGGCCTGTCCTGAAACCGTGCTGACCACGGTAATGACCGTGCCCAGCCAGACAATCGCCATGACCGGATTTTTGACCGCATGCTGCGGCTGCAGCTTAATGAATGCGTTTTTCCACGCTTCGCCCTGCAGCCAAGTCGATGCAGGCTTTGAAGCGCTGTGCGCCGGTTTATTGGCAGCGCTGCTGTTTTTAGAATGTATAGAATGATTCATCGTTTTTCCCCCCTTAGCCTTGCGCCAAGAGCAAATGATCTGCAATTGGCCCAAGAACCAGAACCGGCATAAATTGCAGCAAGGTCAGCATCACCACAATCGCAATAAGCGTTAAGGCAAATGTCGGCGTTTCAACTTTCAGGCTGCCGCTGCTTTCCGGCGCCTGACGCTTGGCCGCCAGACGGGCCGCTATCAGCAATGGAATAATCAGCGTCGGAAAGCGCCCTAACAGCAAAGCAATGCTGCAGGTCACATTCCACCAAATTGTGTTGTCCGCCAAGCCTTCAAAGCCCGAGCCGTTATTGGCAAATGCGGAAACGTATTCATAAAGCACCTGCGAAACTGCGTGATACTGCGGATTGCTGTTTCCGGTCAGTTCCGGGAAAAACAGCGCAATGGAGGTCAGGCCCAGAATCACCGCAGGCTGAATCAGAATCACCGCAGCCAGCAGCTTGATTTCACCCGCTTCAATTTTCCGGCCAAACAGCTCAGGCGTGCGTCCAGTCATTAAACCGGCAATAAATACGGCCAAAAACAGATAGATAATGAATTGCAGCAGGCCGCAGCCGATGCCGCCCCAAATCGCATTGATCAGCATATTGGACAGTGCCACCAAGCCGGTTAATGGCGCAGATGAATCATGCATCATGTCGACCGAGCCATTGTTGACCTGCGTCGTGACCGCAGCCCATACCGCTGAGGTGGCCTCGCCGAAGCGGACTTCCTTGCCTTCCATCGCTGTCAGCTGGGCCGATGCCGCAGAAAGGCTTTCAGACCAGACGGCTGCGGTTGAAGACAGAAGCGACATCAGCAGCATGGAGCCGAAAACGAAGCCGGCGAATTTCGGGCGCTTGGTCAGAAAGCCCAGCATGAAAATCACCGATACCGGAATCAGCAGAATGGCCAGCATTTCCAGAAAATTGGACAGCGGTGTCGGGTTTTCCAGCGGCACGCTGCTGTTCGGGCCGTACCAGCCGCCGCCGTTGCTTCCCAGCTGCTTAATGGCGACCATCGGCGCAACCGGGCCTAGAGGAATTTTTTGCGTCTGCATTTCCGCGCTCTGATCCAGCACCTGCACTTCAGGGCCGCCTTGAAAAGTAGACGGCACGCCTTGGCTGGTCAGCATGACTGACCACAGCAGGCACAGCGGCAGCAGGAAGCGGAATGCCGGCCGGATTACGTCCGCCCAGTAGTTTCCGACATTAATCTGCCTGACTTTGTCTGCAAAGTTTTGCGCCTGTACGGCGTCCGCAGGCAGGCTCTCGCGCTTGAAGAACAATGCGCGCACTGTTGCAACCGCCATCGCCAAGCCCATCATTGGGGTAATGATCTGCAAGCCGACAATCCCGGCCATTTGCGACAGATAGGAAAGCTGCGCCTGGCCCGAATAGTGCTGCTGATTGGTATTGGTTAAAAACGAAATCATGGTATGCAGCGCCAAGTCCCATGACATATTCGGCGCCTGATTGGGGTTCAGCGGCAGCCATGCCTGCACCATAAACAGCACCCACGTCGCCAGCCCAATGGCCAGGCAGCTGCAGACGAAGCTGATGGAATAGGTTTTGACATTCATGCCCTGCTTGGGGTTGGTGCCTAAAGCGGCGTAAACAGGCTTTTCAATCCAGCTGAACAGCGGGTCAATTTTCATCTCGCGGTTCTGCATGATGGCCGCCAGATATTTGCCTAATGGATAAGCCAAAATGACCACAATGGCTAAAAGCAGCAGAAACTCTAGCATGGCAGTTCTCCTAATACAGAAGTGCCGGCATTTGAGTGATGATTATTTTGAGTCTTGCAGTTTTTTAAATTTGAGCAATGCTTAACATACAATGACGCTCTTTCTATAGCAGCCATGTTTTTCAATCCTAGACATCGGAGATATTCCGCTGTTCAGTATCTGAAAATTGGCCGTAAACTCTCTATTTCAGCACACGGGCCGCGCGTAAAATTTCCGTAAAAAAAAGCGGATTCTTTATTTCTAATTTGCATGAAATCAGTTAAAAAAGATCCTAATTTTTAAACATCTTCATGTGTTTTATTTATGGAAAATTTTGAGCTGTTAAAAGCGCTGTTTCTGGGCTTGATTGAAGGGCTGACCGAGTTCCTGCCCATTTCCAGCACAGGCCATTTGATTCTTTTCGGCCACTTGATTGACTTCAAGTCAGATGACGGGCGCGTGTTTGAAGTGGTGATTCAGCTTGGCGCCATATTGGCGGTATGCTGGCTGTATAGGGAGAAAATCATTCACTTGGTCAAAGGCTTTTTTTCCGGCGATGCGCATGCCCGGCGCTTTGCCCTGAATGTGCTGGTCGCTTTTATTCCCGCGGTGGTTATCGGTATTTTAGCGGTCGATTTCATTAAGCAGGTTCTATTTAGCCCCATTGTGGTGGCATGCGCTTTAATTTTAGGCGGGCTGATTATTTTTGCAGTTGAATCCAGACAGCCTGCGCCGAAAACACTGGAAGCGACAGATATCAGCATTAAGCAGGCGATTATTGTAGGGCTGGCGCAATGCACGGCAATGATTCCGGGCACATCGCGCTCCGGCGCAACCATTATCGGCGGCATGCTGTCAGGCCTGTCAAGGAAAGCTGCTACCGAATTCTCCTTCTTCCTTGCCATGCCGACTATGCTCGGCGCCGCGACTTATGACCTGTTCCGCAATGCGGATGTGCTTACGGCGGACAACCTGCTGAATATTTCCGTAGGATTTGTGGCGGCATTTATCGCTGCGTTTTTTGTGGTGAAAGCATTGGTCAAATTTGTAGAAAAGCACACCTTAAGGGTTTTTGCCTGGTACAGGATTGTTCTGGGAAGCATCCTGCTGTTTATCTTTTATTTCCTCAGATAATAAACTTCTTTCATCATTCATTTTTTAAACAATATTTAATTCGCAATGGGAATTCCCTCTCCCTTTCAAGGAGAGGGCTAGGGAGAGGATTCTATTAAAAAACTCCCTTCTCCCTGCAGTATTAATTTCACGGCCAATCAGCGATCACTTGTTGATTTATGAAAGAGATCTAATGCCCATGAATGCTGTTGCAGCCTAAATTACAGCAGCATGCCGCCTGATGGTCGATCCAGACCTAATACGCATTGCGCCGTTTAGAAAACTTCTCAAGCTGCTTTAAAAAGCCTTCAAAATAGTTTAGCTCCTGATCTTCAGCCGGCGGGAAATCCCCCAGCCCTTCTTCTCCGCTAAATCCTGCACGCTGATTTGATCTGCGCGCACCAATTCAAACTCCCATCACCTTAAGCTGATGGATTTTCACGTACTTCAATTCATAGCAAATTAAACCATTGTTTTCTATTTACTTTTAAACAACATGAATTCCATTCACGCCAAGCTAAGAATAATTCATCTTATTCATCAATATTTTATCTTCTTTAAAACTTAAAATGCCGGCACTGCAACTGCTTTAAGAGACCTGATGACTGAGATTGCGCGCCAAACCTTAAGCCTGCCGAAAGGCCACAATAAACTGCTGCTGCATTCCTGCTGCGCGCCCTGTTCCGGCGAAGTGATGGAAGCCTTAATTCATTCCGGCATCGACTTTTCCATCTTTTTCTATAATCCGAATATCCATCCAGTCAAAGAGTATCTGATCCGTAAGGAGGAAAATATCCGCTTTGCCGAAAAGCATAATATTCCCTTTATTGACTGCGACTACGACACAGACAACTGGTTTGAGCGCGCCAAAGGCATGGAAAATGAGCCGGAAAAAGGCATCCGCTGCACCATGTGTTTTGACATGCGCTTTGAGCGCACGGCGCTGTATGCTCATGAACACGGCTTCAGCTTAATCAGCAGCTCATTGGGCATTTCCCGCTGGAAAGACATGAAGCAGATTAACGGCTGCGGCCTGCGGGCAGCAGCGCCCTATCCGGGCATTCAGTACTGGGACTACAACTGGCGCAAAAGCGGCGGTGCGCACCGCATGATTGAAATCAGCAAGCGGGAGGAATTTTACCAGCAGGAATACTGCGGCTGCGTCTATTCGCTGCGCGACACCAACCGCTGGCGCATGGGCAATGGGCGTGACCGGATTAAGCTCGGGGTGAAGTTCTATTCCAATGCAATGGATGAAGACCTGTCCTAGAACAGGCCAACTTTTATGATCTGCCTAAAGTTCTGTTTGCTGCGCGGCGGAAAAGCCGGCAGATGGCGCATACGCACTTGAATAAAGCGCTAAGCCTGCTGCCATTTATAGCAGCAGGCTTAAATTAAAGCGCTATACCGCCTTTAAGTTCAGCGCATACAGATCTGCAAAAGCCGACAGAAGCTTCAAATGCTCATCCGCAGCAGTCACATGAATGTGCTGATCCTGAAGCTGCACCGTCTGCTCCGCTTCAAAATAGGCAAGCGCGCGGTCAATTTCTGCAGGCAGCTCCGCTTCCGGCCATTTTAAGAAGAACTGCTTTTTAAGCTCCGGATACGCCTGCAGAACCTGCGCTTTCAGCTCAGCAGCGTCAACTTCAGCATTGCCCTCCGCCAGCTGCGCTTTCAGCAGCTGCGCAATCAAGGCCGCTAAAATAAAGGTATGCAGGATGTTATTGCTGAAGTATTTGAGCAAAGCGTCCTGCGTTTCACAGACTTTTACCCAGCGCTCATTATCATGTTCAACAAATTCAATTTGCTTCAGCTTTATGGCGTATTGAATAATTTCATGATTGGACAAGTCCGTGATCTGCATGCGCGCGTCATAGCGGTGCTGCTTAAGGAAGCTGCGGAACTGCTCCAGGCGCTGCAGCACATCACGTTCCGCCAGCGAATGAGTTGGCGCATTCAGCAGCACCAGTGAAATCAGGCTGACCGGGTTAATCACCACGGCTTTATTGATATTTTCCAGAATATCTTCCGCCGCGGCGTTGACAGTTTCCTTGACGGCAGCCGGCAATTCCTCATGCAGCCCGACATGCTTCGGTGCATGGTTTTTCTTGAGCAGCTCATCCAGAAATACCGGCTCGCCGAAGTTGACATGCACCTTGCCAAAGACTTTTTCAATTTTCTGAATGGATTTCAGCAGGCCGAATAAGGATTCCGCCTGCTTCTTCTGACCGCCCAGCTCTTTGATATAGGAAGCGCCTTCCAAGAGTTTTTCATAGCCGAAATAAGTCGGAATAAAGGCAATCGGCTTGCTGTCGCCGCGCAAATGGCTCTGAATGGTCATGGCCAGCATGCCTTTTTTCGCCGGCAGCAGCAGGCCGGTGCGCGAGCGCCCGCCCTCAACAAAGTATTCCAAAGGCGTATTGCGGCTGAGCAGGCTGTGCACATATTCCTTGAATACCGCCGTGTACAGGGCATTGCCGCTGAAGCTGCGGCGGATAAAGTACGCCCCTGCGCCGCGCATGATCTGCCCGACTGCCGGCAGGTTCAGGTTAATGCCGGCTGCAATATGCGGCACCATCAGCCCGCGCCGGTGGATCACAAAGGACAGCAGCAGGTAGTCAATATGGCTGCGGTGGCACGGCGTATAAACCAGCTCATAATCTTTGGACAGTTCGCGCACCATGTCAAAATTATGCACGGCAATGCCGTCATACAGCTGCGTCCACAGCTTGGTTAAGGCAATGTCGGCAAAGCGGATGGTTGAATAGGAAAAGTCTGAAACAATTTCATCCAGATAGCTTTTCGCCAGATTTTCCGCTTCGCTGATGCTGATTTTTTTATGGATGCTCTCGGTTAAAATCGCCTCTTTCACCGCATCGGTCATCATCAGCTTGTTAATGACGTTGCGCCGGTCTGACAAGTCCGGCCCTAAAATCGCTTCTTTGTACTGGTTGAATAAGGTATTCAGCTCGGTGACGACATAGTGCGCCGGAGAAAAGTTCGGCGTGAGTTCCGTTGCGGTCTGAATCAGCTGGCGCAGCGAAACCGCCTGATGAAACTCAATGAAGTTTTCGCGGCCGTACAGCGTAATGTTTAAGGCCTGCTTGATGCCCGTCGGCTTGGTCCATGCATCCGCCATCAGCGCCTTATACCAGCTGTCTTCATTTTCCGGCGCGCGCCCCCACAGCACAGTCACCGGCACCAGCAGCACATCGGCCTCAGGATGCCTTAATAAATGCTCCACCAGGCGGATCAGCTTGTCCGGATAAAACGATGAAGCATTTTTTTTGCTGGCTTCAAGGGTCAGGAAAGAATCATCCTCCTGATAATCGCCAAAGCTTAAAGGCGCAAAAGCCGAGCTTAAATGGCGCTTTTCCGTTTCATTGTCAATCAGAACTTTATTTGAGGTTGAGTCATCCTGAATGACGTAGCAGATAGGATGCCGCTCAGGGTTTTCAATATTTAACTTGCTTTCCAGAACCTGCGTGTCGCCCAAAACCTGCGGGCTGACAATTTTATCTAAAACTTTCTTTGTGAATTTTCTGTAAAAATTTTGATAAGCATTCGTTGCCATGTGTCTCTCAACAGTTTTTCTATACAGATATTATGATCGAAATAATACCCGCAGTTGAAGCTGAATGGGAGATAAATTATTTATCCATATATTTTTTGTCCGGCCTACAGTCTGGCGCATGCAGGCCTTTGCGGCTTGTCTGAAGCTGGGCTTAGGCCCAAATCACCATAATGGCGGCGGTGACCACCAGCAGCAGCCCCCAGTGATCGGAACGGGCCAGTTTTTCTTTAAAGAAATAGGCGGAAATCAGCAGGCTGAATAAAATTTCGATTTGGCCCAAGGTTTTCACAATCGCCACAGACTGCATGCTCATGGCGGTAAACCAGCCCAAGGAAGCCATAAAGCTGCAGACGCTGACCCTGAAGGTCAGGCCAATCCGGCGCCACATGGCCTGCAGGGTTTTGCGGCTGAAAATCAGCAGGTACAGCAGCATGGTTATGCACTGAAACGCAATCACGCACAGCAGCACCCATGCCGCCCGGTGCAGAAACGGCAAATGGGTTAATTCCAGGCTGGCTTCCCGCACCAGCAGTGAGGTAATGGCAAAGCTGAGTCCGCTGCCGATGCCAATCGCCAAGGTCGGCAGCGACAGCTGCTGCTGCGGGCCGCCTTTGCTTAATAAAAACACGGCAGCGCCGCCAATGGCGACTCCGGCCCAGCCAAGGAACGTTAAATGCTCCTGCAGCAGCATTACGCCAATCAGCGCGGCTAAAATCGCTTCGCTTTTCGCCAGCCCTACGCCAACCGCGTAGTTTTTCTGCTTGAACAGCAGCACCATCAGAATGGTGGCTAAAATCTGGCTTGAACCGGCAATCACCACATACAGCCAGAACCTGTCCGTAAACTGCACTTTTACAGGAATATCCTGCTGATAATACAGCCATGTGATGTACAGCTGCGCAAACGGCAGAGCAAAAAGAAAGCGCGCCAGCGTCACGCCGTAGACATCGACTGTGGCGCTCAGCTGTTTCTGAAATGCATTGCGCCATGACTGCATGAAGGCCGCCATGAGCGTAAAAAGAATCCAGCTTGAGAACATGGCCTACCCGAAAACCGCAGATGATGAGATGCTTAATCTACGCTTTTTATTCAGATTTTTCGAGCAGATTAGGCGGTTTAAGGCATCTTAATCGTTATGCTTCAGCCAAGCATTTTTTATGAATGTGCAAATGAGCCTTAAAGCCCCGCGCTGCGCAATTGCCTGCCTCCAGTAAAAAAGGCCAATTCAGAATTTGAACCGGCCTTTGCTTGCATACCTGAATTTATAGCTTTCAGCTTTACAGCAGCGCATTGCCGTACAGCTCGCGCAGGTCTTTTTTCAGCATTTTTCCGGTGCCGCTGAGCGGAATGCTGTCGACAAAAATCACCTTGTCCGGAATCTGCCATTTCGCGATTTTATCGGCATAGTAGTCTAAAATTTCAGCATCAGACAGGTCGGCTTCAGGCTTCTTCACCGCAATCAGCACCGGGCGCTCATCCCATTTCGGATGCGCCGCGGCGATGACCGCAGCCATTGCGATTTTAGGATGCCCCATGGCTAAATTTTCCAGCTCAACCGAGGAAATCCATTCACCGCCGGACTTGATCAGGTCTTTGGAGCGGTCACTGATTTTTAAGAAGCCGTCTTCATTCAAGGTGGCAATGTCGCCAGTGTCAAACCAGCCGTCAGCGGTTAAGGCGGACTCCGCTTTGCCAAAATAATTGCTGATGATCCAATGGCCCTTGATTTGCAAATTGCCTGAAGTCCGGCCATCGCGCTCCAGCTCATGCGTGCCTTTTTCCGCATCGGTGATGCGCAGGTCAACGCCAAATGGCGGGCGGCCTTGCGACAGGCGGATCTGCAGCTGTTCTGCATCCGATAGATGCTGATGCTTGGCTTTGAACTGGCAGGCGGAGCCGAGCGGGCTGGTTTCCGTCATGCCCCAGGCATGAATGGTTTCACAGTCAAACTGTTCCTTAAAGGCTTTCAGCATGGCGGGCGGACAGGCAGAACCGCCAACCACATTGCGCTTCAAGCTTTCAAGCTTCGAGCCGGACTGCTGCGCTGCGTTAATCAGCCCCTGCCAGATGGTCGGCACGCCTAAAGCCACCGATACTTTGAAGGCGTCAATCATATTCGCCAGACTGGCGCCGTCCAGCCCCGGCCCCGGCAGCACCAAGGTGCAGCCGGTCATCGCCGCGGCATACGGCGTGCCCCATGCATTGACATGGAACATCGGCACAACCGGCAGCATGATATCGCGCGCGGAAACATTCAGTGAATCCGGCAGGCAGATGGCATAGCTGTGCAAAACGGTTGAACGGTGGCTGTACAGCACGCCCTTGGGATGGCCGGTTGTGCCTGAGGTGTAGCATAGAGAGCTGGCTGTCTGTTCATCAAATACTGGCCATTCAAAAGCCGCCGGCTGCTGCGCAATCAGCTCATCGTAAAATTGAACGTCCGGCAGCTGTTCCGCAACGGAGGCATCCGGCGCATCCAGGCAAATATAATGCTCAACGCTTTTCAGCATGGGCTTCACGGCTTTAATCAGCGGCAAAAAGGTTTTATCAAACAGCAGCGCTTTATCGGCCGCATCATTGATAATAAACACCAGCTGTTCCGGGAATAAGCGCGGGTTGATGGTGTGGCAGACCATGCCGCTGCCGGAAATCGCGTACCATGACTCCAGATGGCGGTGGTTATTCCATGCAATGGTTGCAATGCGGTCGCCGAACTGCGCGCCTAAGGCCTGCAAGGCATTGGCAAAGCGCTTGCTGTTTTCATGCACTTTGCCCCACGTGGTTTCGGTGATGCTTAAATCGGTATTTTTGGAAATCACCGGACTGTCTGCGTGATAGCGTCCCGCGTGTTCAATCATGCTGCTGATTAATAAAGGCTGAAACATCATATTGCCAAGCATCCTGTACTCCTTATGCTTTTTCTTCCATTCTTTTCAGCCAAACTGGCCATGTTCTCTGTCATTTTGTTATTGCGGATGTATAAAGCTGCATACATCAATGCTGTGTATCTGTTTTAACCTAGAACGGAGGCTTTTTCTACTGTTTTATTCAGCGCCAAAGCCACGCCTGCTGTCTGCGGCAAGGCTGGAAATACTTTCAAAAGGACAAAATTCGCGGTGCAAAAAAAACCGCTTAGCGCGCATGCTAAGCGGCAAAAAAAAGCGCGGCTGCAGCCATGCCGGACGGCGGCGTTCAGCCCATATTTATTTTGTCTGCATTGATGGCGACAATTACGCCAATGCAGAACAGTCCTGCATATAAGGCAAACCACAAGAGCATGTTTTTAAAAGCTTTATCAGAAAGGCTGCTGTCTGCGTATTTCGGGGCTTTGCTGTCCTGATTTTCCTGTTTCATCACATTCACCTGCTGGCTTTTAGGAGTCTGTGTTTATTATCTGAAAGGCATAGGGCAAACAGTAGATACAGAATTTAGCTAAAAAAATATAACAGATAAGGCCTGAATTGCCATAACTGTTATAGTTTTCAAGCAAAATATATTAATATAGCGCAGCTTATAGATACAGCTGGAATGCGCAGCGCATATGTATAAATCTGAACTGCTGGCGCAGAATATCCGCCAGCTCATTGAAAATGGCTCATGGCAAGCGCATGAAAAGCTGCCGTCATTGCGCGAGCAGACGCAGCTGTCAGGCTACAGCCTGATTACCGTGCTGAATGCCTATCAGGAGCTGGAAGCGCAAGGCCTGCTCTACGCGAAAGGCAAATCCGGCTATTATGTGGCCGAGCGGAATAAAGCCCTGCCTGCGCATGTTCCGGAAGTCAACCTGAATACCGCGGTGCAGATCAACTCGGCGGTTTTTCATTATTTGAAGTCAATGCAGACTGACGGCATTCTGCCTTTCGGCTCAGCCTTTCCCAATCCTGAACTGCTGTATAACCAGAAATTCATGCAGCTTCTGGCGCAGCACGCCAAGCGCAAGCACAGCTATTTGAACAATGACAATATGCCGCCCGGAAATCTGGCGCTGCGCAAAATCATCGCCAACCGCTATGTGCTGCAGGGAATGCAATGCACACCGGATGACATTGTCATTACATCCGGGGCTTTGGAAGCGCTGAATCTTTCCCTGCAGGCCTTGACCCAGCCCGGCGACTTTATCCTGCTGCAGCAAAGCGTATTTTACGGCGCATGGCAGGCCGCCGAACGCCTGGGGCTGCAGGTGATCAGCATTCCTGAACATCCGCAGCTGGGTTTTGATATTGAATCCTTTGAACAGGCGCTCAAACAGTACCCGATTAAAGTCTGCTGGCTGATGCTGAATGCGCAGAACCCGATTGGCTTTACCGTCAGCAATGCCATTAAGCAGCGCATTGCCGGGCTGCTGCATGAATATCAGGTGCATCTGATTGAAGATGATGTCTATCAGGAGCTCAATTACGGCGGGCAAAGGCCCTTGCCGATGACTTATTTTGATCAGCACCGCCGGGTGCTGCACTGTTCATCATTTTCTAAAACGCTGGGTATGGGCACGCGCATTGGCTGGGTGCATGCCGGGCCTTTTTCAGACGCGATTCAGCATCTGCAGCTGATGAGCACGCTGTCCGCCAGCCCCCTGATTCAAAATGCGCTGGTGGATTTCTTATCGCATCATCATTATGAAAAGCATTTGCGCCATTTGCGCAAGCAGCTGGAAAAGCATAAGAAAAAGTTTCATCAATTTTTAAAGCAGCATCTGCCCGCCGGAAGTGAAATTCATTACTACAGCAGCGGCTATTTCCTTTGGCTGAAACTGCCGGATCAGTGCGACAGCTTTGCGGTGCATCAGCAGATGCTGGCCGAAAAAATCGGCGTTGCGCCCAGCCTGCTGTTCCGTCCGGAAAATATTGCGCAGAATTTTATCCGCCTGAACTGCTCTTATGAATGGAATGCGGACATTGAAAGCGCCATGCTAAAATTATGCGCGTGCATTGCGGTGCAAAGAAAAAGCCTGACCGCATAAGCGGTCAGGCTTTAAATGGAGCTGATTAAGCGCTAGAAATTGTACTGCGCGACAGCGCTGATGCGGTTTTCTTCGCCGGTGGTGCTGCCGTTGACCGCCGCGCCGAATGCTTCACGCTCGCCGTAGACATATTCAAGGCCTAAGCTGACCGGCTTAACCGGGCTGTAAAATACGTTGGCCCACGCCTGCCATAAGTCTTTATTGATTTTAGTCTTATCTGCAAAGGCATTGACATAGGCGTCATTGTCATCCGCCTTCATATAGCCGTAGCCTGCCGTTCCGCGCCACTGCGGGCTGAACTGCTGGGTCAGGCCAATGGTGATCGAATCAAAGACATTAGTGGCAATAATGTCGTTATTGGCATTGGTCACGAAGCCCTGGTTGGTCCATAAGACAAAGCTGCTGTCGCCTTTGACATGATAATAGTCGGCTTTCAGCATGGTTTTATCACTGAGGTTCCATTTGGCGCCCAAACCCAGCCCCCATGCGGTTTGCGTGTCGGCATCGGTTTTTTTCTCAGTGCCCATAGCGCGCGCGCTGACCGCCAATGTATTGGAGAACTGATGATTCAGGCGCGCCGTCAGAGCCGGCAAGCGCAGCGTGGAGCTGCTGTCTTTCGGGTCTTCGGCAGCCAGCACCAGATTGGTTTCCGGGCTGAACTTATGGCTGTAGCGCACTTGCGGCGTGCGCTTGATGGAACCGCCGACATAACCGAAGGCGTCAATGGTTTCCGGCATATAGTCCGGCGGCGCAAAGTTAGACCAGGTTTGGCCCAGCAGCCAGCTGCCGTAGGTCAAATAGGCATGGCGGATGCGCAAGGCATCATTTGTGCCTAAAAAGTCCATTTCAATCTTGCCGCCGACATCGCCGGCCTGCGTCGCTGTTTTAAAGTCCAGGCCTAAGCGCGTGGCTGCCAGTGTTGATTTCAGCAGGTCTGAGCTGTCAGCGCTGCCGCCTAAAGGCACGGTGCTTATTTGGTTATACAGGCGCGATGCGCTGCCGCCTTTGGACTGATAGGATGCGTCCCCCCGGACATTGCCGTATAAGCTGAATTCCGCGCCGCCTTTGGTTTTCAGCGTGAGGCCCTCGGCTTTAATGGCCGGCTGCGGATTGGCTGCTGCCGCTTGCATGGCAGCGTTTGACTGCATCTGAATGGCATTCTGCCGCTGAGCGGACTGCAGCACCATTTCCTTCAGCGCTTTCACTTCCTGACGCAATTGCGCAATTTCAGCCTCCGTGGCAGATCCAGCAAAAGTCCATGCCGGAGCAGCAAATATGCAGGCGAATGCCAGCGGTTTGATTATATAGTTCATGTGTTGAGTGTTCATCCTGACCTCATTGCCGGGCTCGCGCCCTTTCCTTTCGCAAATTTTCAATTATTTTCGTGAATTATCCACAGTCCTTATGCGCTGCATAAGAACTGCAGGCTTATTTTAAAGTCCATTCAGCTGAGGGTTTTCTCCATGGCGCCGCTTTTTTCAATTGGCGCCTGATGCGCTTTCGCGCCCTCAACCGAAGCTTTTAGATTTACCATACATACTGCAATGGCTGCAATGGCGCCAGGAATCGCAATCGCAAGGAAGTTCATTTGATGAGGCAGTTCAAGCGTCAATAATGCTCCAGTTAAAACCGGCCCGACAATTGCGCCGATCCGGCCGATGCCTGATGCCCAGCCCATGCCGGTAGAGCGCACCGCAGCCGGATAGAACTGCGCAACAAAGGTATACAGCAGAATCTGTGAGCCAATGGTGGCAGCGCCTGCAACCGCAATTAAGCTGTACAGCACAAACTGCGGGCTGTTAAAGCCCAGCAGCACCAAAGCGATGGCGCCGACCGTAAACATAATGCTGAGCACCGGCTTCAAGTGGAACTTGTCCGCCAGCACGCCGCCGCCAATAGCGCCCGCCATGCCGCCGATATTCAGCGCGAACAGGAACAGCATGCTTGCGCCGAGTGAATAGCCGGCTTGAATCATCAATTTCGGCAGCCAGCTTCCCAAGGCGTAAACCATCAGCAGGCACATGAAGAAAGCTACCCAGAACATGGCGGTGCTGAAGGTGCGGCCTTGCTGAAATAAGGCTTTCAATGGCGCTTCATCGCCGGCCGCCGGCTCGTTCAGCTTAAACTGGGTTTGCGCGGATATCGGCTGTTCCGGTGCAATTTTCTGCACGATGCTCCGCACCTGTTCAGTCTGGCCTTTTTTGGTCAGGAACATCAGCGACTCCGGCAAAAACTTCCAAATCAGCGGCAGCGCAAGAAATGGAATGCCGGCAAGATAGAACATGATTTTCCAGCCGTAATCCGCCACCAGCCATGTGCCCAGCAAGGCTGAAGCCATGCCGCCAATGGCATAGCCGCTGAACATGAGCGCGACCAAAGTGCTGCGGCTGCGTTTCGGCGCGTATTCAGTCATCAGCGCAACGACGTTGGGCATTACGCCGCCTATGCCTAAGCCGGCTAAAAAGCGTAAAATTCCGAACTCGACAGGTGCAGACGCAAATGCACCCAAAAAGGTGAATCCGCTGAAGATCGCTACGCAAATCATGATGGTCTTTTTGCGGCCCAGCTTGTCAGACAGCGTGCCGAAAGACATTGCGCCGAACATCATGCCGAATAATGCGGTGCTGGCCAGCAGGCCGGCCTGAACTGCGGACAGCGCCCATTCCTGCATCAGCAGCGGCAATGCCACGCCATAAATCACTAAATCATAACCGTCAAAAATAATGATCATCAGGCACCAGATTAATACGCCCCAATGGAATGGCGTAAACTTGGCTTCATCAACAATTGAGTTGATATTGATCTGTTCTGTATTCACGGTGAGCCTCCTGCTTGTGAATGTTCCTAATTTTCAGAAACAATGAGGCAAAGGCTTTTTGATGTCCAAAACCGATTAGCTCTAAATTTATACCTTTAAAGTCGTTTTAAGAAAATTTTTAAGAAGAAACAACGAATTAAAAACAAAAACTGGAAAAGCGCGTCCCGCTGAAATCTCGCAGGATAGCCGCATGGCATGGACTGCCGGCAAAAAAGCAAACTCAAAATAAGGCTTTGAATCTGCTTCAGCTGCGCTTTTTATACGATGAATATGACGACTATAGCTAAAATTCTAAAGTCTGTATTACAGCACATAGCACTGAATTTTAGTCGAGTTAACTATTTCGGCAATTTTAACGATGATGCTTGCACTGCCTCATTTTTCTTTAAAAGTTTCAATGGCTTTGCGCAGGCAAGATTTTACTTTGGAAAGACCCAAAGATACCGTCTCAGAGGTCAAGAGGATTATTGAGAATTGGCGCAATAATTCTCCTGATAAGGCCGCTGGTGCTTGAGTACGCCATAACAAAGATGAATCAGCTTCCTCATTGCAGCGCCAACCGCCATCATCTTGGTTTTGCCATTGGCCAGCAGCCTGTCATTCATCCCCTTTATGTGGGGATTATGCCGGGTTGCGACAATCGCCGCCATATATAAGCCGGCCCGTATTTTCGACGGGCCGGCTTTGGATAGGCGGCTCCTGCCGTGAATGGAGCTGCCCGACTGCCTTTGAATGGGCACCAGGCCGGCAAAGGCCGCCGCCTGGCTCGCCCTTTCAAAAGCATGGCTGCGCAAGAAGCTGAGCATTAATAAACTGGTCCGGTCTGCAATGGCCGGAATGCTGCTGAGCAGCGCCTTGTCATTTTTTAAATCAGGATGCTGATCAATGTGGTCATCAATCTGCCGGTCGAGATCCTGAATATGCCTGCTTAACTGCTTAATATTCTTATGGATCGACTGAAGTACCGGTTCTATCGTGAAGGTAGACTCCGCTTTTTCCAAACGGTTTTCTTCACGCTGCAGATCTTCACCAAGCACAGCCCTTCGATCCAGCAAAGCATTCAGCAGTTGAATATGTCCAGGCAGAGGCTGCCAAAAATGCAGATCCGCAGTCATCGCAAACCGGGCCAGAACTTCACTGTCAGCCTTGTCTGTCTTATTCAGCCTGGACATGCTCTGAGCAAAATACCGGGCTCTGGCGGGATTCGCCACACAGACTTGAAAGCCTGCATCAAATAAATATCCAGCTAGGCGTTCATGATAGACAGAAGTGGCTTCCATTAAGGCAATGGCCTGCGCAGGGCCTGCAGCATGATGATTCAGCCAGGCCTGAAGCTGTTCAAAGCCTTTGGGCGTATTCGGAAAGGTTTTGGTTTTCTTTTTGCCTGCAGAATCTTCTAAAATCAGACAGCAGTCAATTTTAGCTTTTGCAATATCAATACCGAGATAAAACATAATCTTACCTGCCTTATTTATTCAATTATTTTTTTCAGCATAACCGCCGTCTTTTCTTGCGAATCCAGCATCGAGGTGCTTAGTTACCGTCCAGAGTTGTGCAGGCAGTCAGGGCAAACAGCAGGTTTTATCTTTGGGCCAAACTTTAAGTTTTAGTAAACAACCAAACTCTGCTGTTTGCGTATAGTGAGAGCTAATCACTATGTGAATTAAGATACAAGTAAGCAAAAGTCTTTTGTTGCCCATACACGGCGTCCTGAGCCAGTTTTAAGCACTGCTTTTAAACGCAGCGCAAGGATGGGCAACGTGCTGCATCCATGCCGCACACACGTATCCAAAGTTTATTTACTAGGAAGCTGAAAGCTAAGGTGATTTTTACGGAATCGTGTAAGCAAACTTAGCTAAATGACTAAGCTGCGCAGCGCTAGACAGGCGCACTTCAGGGCTAAATAACCGCCCTGTCATATGCAATTGCTTCCAAGTCATAGACTTGATAGATGCAGTCAAATAATGAACGGATATCATCGCTTTCATCCAGCGCGCGGATGGCGAGAAAAATTGGACTGACGGC
This sequence comes from Acinetobacter sp. WCHAc010034, assembly GCF_001696615.3. Lineage (NCBI taxonomy): Bacteria > Pseudomonadati > Pseudomonadota > Gammaproteobacteria > Moraxellales > Moraxellaceae > Acinetobacter > Acinetobacter sp. WCHAc010034. The sequence goes on from NZ_CP032279.1 coordinate 164,403, forward strand.
GCCGTCATCCAGCAAAGGAATATAGTGCAAATGCGGCAGCTGAATGGTTTTGGCGCTGTCCGGCACAATGCAGATGCCTTCGCCGGCAGCCACAAGGCCCAGCGCCAGCTGGATTTCACGGACTTCTTTTAAGCTTTTCGGGTCCAAGCTGTATTCGGAAAACAGATGCCTGACCTGGGTGGAAAAATTCGGTTTGGGCTGGCTAGGGTATAAAAATAGGTTTTCATCAACAATATCGGCCAAATAAACGCCTTGATGCTGCTGCGCAAAGGGGTGGCTGGCATGCACCGCCACCAGCAGCGGCTCTTCCCGCAATAACACGCGGCGCACGGCCGGGTCTGAAATGCGTAGGCGCCCAAAGCCGACATCAATCCGCCCTTCCTTTAAGGCCTGAATTTGGTCTTTGGTGCTCATTTCCACCAGTTCAATTTTCAAATTCGGGTGCTGCTGGCGGAATAAATACACAATTTTAGGCAGCAGGCCGTACAGCAGCGAGCCGACAAAACCCATGGTTACGGTTTTTTCGACCAGGCCGATGCGCTGCGTCATGGCTTTGATCTCTTCGGCATTAGACAAAAGTTTAACGGCGTGCTGATAAAAGAACTGTCCCGCTTCCGTCGTTTTCAGCGGCCGGCTGCCGCGCTCAAACAGCTGTATGCCAAGTTCCGCTTCAAGGTTCTGAATTTGCCGGCTTAAAGGCGGCTGGGCGATGAAAAGGCGCTCAGCTGCCTTGGTAAAGCTCTGCTCTTCTACCACGGCTGCGTAATAACGGAGGTGTCTAAGTTCCATGGCTTCAATACCTTTTAGATATATAAAAATGCGAATTTGATCTTCGACAGTCAAATACTATTCTTTTAAGGTATATCACAAGAGACACATTAGGCAAGACCAAGAAGAGTTCAAGATGTATAAATCAGTTGAAACTTTGCTCGTCGAAATTCCGACCATCCGCCCGCACAAAATGGCTGTGGCGACCATGCAGACTCAAACTCTCGTCTTAGTAAAAATCACCGCTGAAGATGGGCTGACCGGCTGGGGCGAAGCTACCACGATTGGCGGCTTGGGCTACGGCGAAGAAAGCCCTGAAAGTGTAAAGACTAATATTGAAACTTATTTTGCGCCACTGCTGAAATCTTTAAAAGGCCTGAATGTTGCGCAAACCATGCAGGCCATTAAGCGCAATATCAACGGCAACCGCTTCGCCAAATGCGCGGTTCAAACTGCGCTGCTGGACATTCAGGCCAAGCGCTTAGGCCAGCCTTTAAGCGAGGTATTAGGCGGCCGCCTGCAGAACAGCATTCCGGTGCTGTGGGTGCTGGCTTCCGGCGATACTGGCAAAGACATTGCAGAAGCGCAGAAAATGATTGCGGCTCAGCGCCACAATATTTTCAAGCTGAAAATCGGCTCACGCGCCGTAGAAGCTGACGTAGAACATGTGCTGGCAATCAAGCAGGCGCTGGGCAAGGACATTTCAATCCGCGTGGATGTCAACCGCGCCTGGTCAGAGCTGGAAGCAGTTAAAGGCATTAGCCTTCTGCAGAATGGCGGCGTGGATCTGATTGAACAGCCTTGCGCAATTGACAATATTGACGCCATGGAGCGCCTGACCCGCAAGTTTGATATCGCCATTATGGCGGATGAATCGCTGATGGGGCCGCACAGCGCGTATCACTTGGCGAAGCGCAATGCCGCCTCAGTTTTTGCGGTCAAAATTGCGCAGTCCGGCGGCCTGATTGAAGGCTGCGAAGTGGGCAAAATTGCCAAGCTGGCGGGCATTGACCTGTACGGCGGCACCATGCTGGAAGGCCCGGTCGGCACCATTGCTTCCGCGCACGCCTTTTCAACCTTTGAAAGCCTGGCTTACGGTACGGAATTATTCGGCCCATTGCTGCTGACTGAAGAAATTTTAAAGACCCCGCTTCAATACCGGAACTTTGAACTGGCTGTTCCCCAACAGGCCGGCCTAGGCATTGAACTGGATGAAGACAAACTTGACAACTTGCGCCGCAGCTGAGCAGGCCGAAATAAGGAGCTTCACATGCTTTTCCAAGTCCGCATGGATGTAAATATTCCACTCGATATGCCGGCAGAAAAAGCCAATGAAATTAAGGCTATTGAAAAGGCCTATTCACAGGATTTGCAGCGTCAGGGCAAATGGCGCCACATCTGGCGCATTACCGGGCAGTATTCCAACATCAGCATTTTTGATGTGGCCAGCAACGAAGAGCTGCACAGCATTCTGCAGGGCCTGCCGCTGTATCCCTACATGAACATCGAAGTGATGGCGCTGAACCGCCACCCGTCATCTGTCCGTGAAGATGACAGCTGATTTTGAACGCTTTTGATGCTGCCGGAGAGCGCCGGCAGCATCAAAAAAAAACAGCATTCCAAGGGCAATTAAACAAGGACCGTGGCAGCCAATTTTCTCTGCAGAGCAAAGAGAAAGCCAGCCACCAAAATGAAAGCATACTTAAGGAGCAATAGTATGAACCGTCAGCAAATTGATGCACTGGTCAAAACCATGAATGTGGACACCGCAACCGGCCCGGTTGATGCGCGTGTGCAGCAGATCACCGTCCGCTTATTGGGCGATTTATTTCAGGCGATTGAAGACCTTGATATTTCACAAAGCGAACTGTGGAAAGGCCTTGAATACTTTACCGATGCCGGACAGGCCAATGAACTGGGCCTTTTGGCCGCAGGACTGGGCTTAGAGCATTATTTGGATTTGCGCGCCGATGAAGCCGATGCCAAAGCCGGCATTACAGGCGGCACGCCGCGCACGATTGAAGGCCCGCTGTATGTTGCAGGCGCGCCTGAATCAACCGGTTTTGCGCGCATGGATGACGGCGCGGAAGAAGGCAAAATTCCGACATTATTCATTGAAGGCACGATTACCGATACTGACGGCAGCATCATTGAAGGCGCGAAAGTTGAAGTTTGGCATGCCAACAGCCTAGGCAACTACTCGTTCTTTGATAAGTCGCAGTCTGAGTTCAATTTGCGCCGCACCATCCTGTCAGATCAGGACGGCAAATATGTTGCGCAAACCACCATGCCGGTTGGCTACGGCTGCCCGCCGCAAGGCACCACGCAGTTTGTCCTGAACAAGCTGGGCCGTCACGGCAACCGCCCTTCCCATGTGCATTATTTCGTTTCTGCGCCGGGCTACCGCAAACTGACTACGCAATTCAACATTGAAGGCGACAAATACCTTTGGGATGACTTTGCGTTTGCAACCCGTGACGGCCTTGTAGCTACAGCAGCTGACGTCACCGATGAAGCTGAAATTGCCCGCCGCGGCCTAAGCCAGCCATTCAAGCACATCAGCTTCAATGTTGAACTGGTGAAAGAGCAGCAGGCTGCGCCAAGCACCGAAGTTGACCGCCGCCGCGCAAGTGCTTAATCAACCAATGGAACTGAAATGCATGCCCCGCGCATCATTTCAGTGACTTCCTCTCATTTGGAAAGTCGGAGAACGGACATGCCTCGTATTCCAGTAATTAATACCAGCCACCTCGATCGTATTGACGAACTTTTAGTCGACGATTACGACAGCGGCGAATTTAAGCTTCACCGTTCTGTATTTACAGATCAAGCCCTCTTTGACCTGGAGATGAAATACATCTTTGAAGGCAACTGGGTATACTTGGCGCACGAGAGCCAAATTCCAAACAACAACGATTTCTATACCACGCATATTGGCCGCCAGCCGATCATCATTGCGCGCAACCGCAATGGCGAACTGAATGCCATGATCAACGCCTGCTCGCACCGCGGCGCGCAGCTGTGCCGGCATAAAAAAGGCAACAAAGCGACCTATACCTGCCCGTTCCACGGCTGGACGTTCAACAACTCAGGCAAGCTGCTGAAAGTTAAAGACCCAAGTGATGCGGGCTATTCAGACTGCTTTAATCAGGACGGTTCACACGACCTGAAAAAAGTCGCGCGTTTTGAAAGCTATCAAGGCTTCCTATTCGGCAGCCTGAATCCTGATGTGCCGTCTTTGGCGGAATTCCTTGGCGAAACCGCTAAAATCATTGACATGATTGCCGGCCAGTCAGATCAGGGCCTGGAAGTGCTGCGCGGCTCTTCAACTTACACCTATGAAGGCAACTGGAAGCTGACCGCTGAAAATGGCGCGGACGGCTATCACGTTTCCGCCGTGCACTGGAACTACGCTGCCACAACCCAGCACCGCAAAGAGGCGCAGGCGGCGGACAATATCCGCGCAATGAGCGCCGGTTCATGGGGCAAGCAAGGCGGCGGTTCTTACGGCTTTGAACACGGCCACATGCTGCTGTGGACGCAATGGGCCAACCCTGAAGACCGCCCGAACTTCAGCAAAGCCGGTGAATATACCGCTGCCTTTGGCGCGCCGATGTCAAAATGGATGATTGAGCGCTCGCGCAACCTGTGCCTGTATCCAAACGTTTACCTGATGGACCAGTTCGGCTCGCAAATCCGCGTGCTGCGCCCGATTTCGGTCAATAAAACGGAAGTAACCATTTACTGCATCGCCCCTGTAGGCGAAGCGCCGGAAGCGCGCGCGCGCCGCATCCGCCAGTATGAAGACTTCTTCAATGCCTCAGGCATGGCCACGCCGGATGACTTGGAAGAGTTCCGCGCCTGCCAGGCCGGCTATGCAGGCATTGAGCTGGAATGGAACGATATGTGCCGCGGCTCAAAACACTGGATTCACGGGCCGGATGAGGCCGCCAATGAAATCGGCTTAAAGCCGGTGCTCAGCGGCATTAAAACTGAAGATGAAGGCCTGTATTTGGCGCAGCATCAATACTGGCTGCAGATGATGAAAAAAGCCATTCAGTCCGAAAAAATGCTGGCCGAATCAGAAGCCGCAGCCATGGGAGAAAGCGCATGAATGCTCTAATTCAGCAAGACACCATTTCGCTTGAAAGCATTGCCCAGTTCCTCTACCGCGAAGCGCGCTTTCTGGACGATGAACAGTGGGACGACTGGCTGCAGTGCTATGCGCCTTCAGCCTCTTTCTGGATGCCGGCTTGGGATGATGATGACCGCTTAACTGAAGATCCACAGTCGGAAATTTCCCTGATTTATTACCCAGACCGCCAAGGCCTGGAAGACCGGGTGTTCCGGATTAAAACCGAGCGCTCTTCCGCCACCATGCCGGACACCCGCACCAGCCACAACATCTGCAATATTGAAATTGTTGAGCGTGACGGCAATCAGGCAACAGTGCGCTTTAACTGGAACACCTTAAGCTTCCGCTACAAGACCAATTACAGCTATTTCGGCACGTCACGCTATGTTATTGATTTTTCAGGTGCAGAGCCGAAAATTTTAAGCAAGTATGTGGTGCTGAAAAACGACTACATCAATCAGGTTATTGATATTTATCACCTCTAAGACTGCAGTTTTCTGCAGCAAGGTCTGCCTTTCAGCCAGCAGGAAATTTGGCTGAAAGGCGCAATGTTTTAAAGAATTTAAAAGGATATTCAGCCATGTCAAACCACAATGTTGCACTTCAATTTGAAGATGGCGTGACGCGCTTTATCAGCGTAGCTCAAGGTGAATCTTTATCTGACGCTGCTTACCGTCAGAAAATCAATATTCCATTGGACTGCCGGGACGGCGCATGCGGCACCTGCCGCGCATTCTGCGAATCTGGCTCCTATGACATGCCTGAAGAAACCTATATTGAAGATGCATTAACGCCGGAAGAAGCCGAGCAAGGCTATATTCTGGCCTGCCAGTGCCGCCCGACTTCAGATGCGGTTTTTCAAATTCAGGCCTCTTCCGATGTCTGCAAGACCGAAATTCATGAGTTCCAAGGCACGCTGTCACGGGTAGAAAACCTGTCCGATTCCACCATTACTTTTGATATTCAGCTGGATGAAGGCCAGCCGGAAATCAACTTCCTTGCAGGCCAGTATGTCAATGTCGGCATTCCCGGCACGGCAGAAACCCGCTCCTATTCATTCAGCTCCAAACCCGGAAGCAGCTTGACCGGCTTTGTGGTGCGCAACGTGCCGAATGGCAAAATGAGTGAATTCTTAAGCGCAAATGCCAAAGCCGGCGACAAAATGACCTTCAAAGGCCCATTCGGCAGCTTTTACCTGCGCAATGTGGTGCGCCCAGTGGTCATGCTGGCAGGCGGTACAGGCATTGCGCCGTTTATGTCCATGCTGCAGGTGCTGGAAGAAAAAGGCGCAGCGCACCCTGTCCGCCTGGTTTTTGGCGTGACCAATGACTTTGACTTGGTTGCCAAAGAAAAACTGGATGAACTGCAAAACAAATTGCCTTGGTTTGAATACCGCACCGTGGTCGCCAACCCTGAATCGGCGCATGAGCGCAAAGGCTATGTCACCGGCCATGTCGACACAGACTGGCTGAACAGCGGCGATGTCGATATTTATCTGTGCGGCCCGGTGCCGATGGTTGAAGCCGTGCGTGGCTGGCTGGATGCGGAAGGCGTCAAGCCAGCGAACTTCCTGTTTGAAAAATTCTCTGCGAATTGAAAATAAGGAGAATCAGTAAAATGTCAGAGCGTCAAAGATTTCAAAATAAAGTAATTATTGTCACAGGCGCAGCCCAAGGCATCGGCCGCGGGGTTGCCCTGCAGGCAGCTGCGGAAGGCGCCCAAGTCGTCCTTGCCGACCTTTCAGCCTATGTGGAAGATGTGCTGGCGGAGATTCTGGCTGCCGGCGGCGATGCCGTCACCATCCGGGCCGATTTAGAAACTTTTGCCGGCGCGCAGTCTGTGGCGGCTAAAGCTGCAGCCAGCTATGGCCGGATTGACGCCCTCATCAATAATGTCGGCGGCGCGATCTGGATGAAGCCTTTTCAGGAGTTTTCTGAAGAGGAAATCATTAAAGAAGTCAACCGTTCGCTGTTTCCGGCGCTGTGGTGCTGCCGCGCGGTATTGCCGGAAATGATCAAAAATCAGCAAGGCACGATTGTCAATGTATCTTCGATTGCCACACGCGGCATTAACCGCGTGCCGTATTCGGCGTCTAAAGGCGGCGTGAACGGCTTAACGGCTGCCCTCGCCTTTGAACATGCCAAAGACGGCATCCGGGTCAATGCGGTAGCCACCGGCGGCACAGAGGCGCCGCCGCGCAAAGTGCCGCGCAACGCCAGCCCGCTGTCTGAAAATGAACAGGCGTGGATGCAGCAAGTGGTGGATCAGACCATTGACCGCACGTTCCTTGGGCGCTACGGCACCATTCAGGAACAGGTGAACGCCATTCTGTTCCTTGCTTCGGATGAATCTTCCTATATGACCGGCACGGTGGTGCCTGTGGGCGGCGGAGATCAGGGCTAAGCTGGCCTGATCAGCGCTTTACTTTTTTCAGCAGGATCATTGAACACCGCATGGAGGCAATGCCAATGGCAGACCTGTTAAAGACCTTGAAAGAAGACTGGTCAATTTCAGCCACGGCTGCAGGATTTTTAGCCGTGCTGATTTCTTATGCCGGGCCGCTGGTGATTTTCTTTCAGGCTGCGCAAAAAGCCGATGTTTCCAGCGCCATGATGATTTCATGGATCTGGGGCATTTCAATTGGCGCGGCGGCGGCCGGCATTTATCTTTCGATCCGCTATAAAACGCCGGTGATTACCGCGTGGTCTGCGCCCGGCACGGCGCTGCTTGTCACGCTGTTTCCGGATATTTCACTGAATGAAGCTGTGGCGGCCTATATCACCTCAGCCTTTGTGATTTTTCTGATTGGCGTCAGCGGCTATTTTGACAAATTATTGAAATGGATTCCGCAGGATATAGCCGCCGCCATGATGGCTGGAATTTTATTCCAGTTTGGCCTTGGGCTGTTCACCGCAACAGATACCATGCCGGCAATTGTATTCGGCATGCTGGCCGTGTTCCTGCTGGCCAAGCGCCTTGCGCCGCGCTATGCCATGATCTGGGTGCTGCTGGCAGGCGTTGCCTTGAGCATGGTTCTAGGCAAAATCAACCCGGTTGAGCTCAGTTTCAGCTTAGCCATGCCGCAGCTGATTGCGCCTGAATGGACATGGAATTCCACCCTGAATCTCGCCATACCGCTCATTCTAGTCAGCCTGTCGGGGCAGTTCCTGCCCGGCATGGCCATTATGAAGCTCAGCGGCTATGACACGCCTGCCAAACCGATTATCGCTGCCACCAGCATGGCCTCTTTGGCTGTCGCCTGCGTTGGCGGCATCACCATTGTCTTGGCGTCAATTACCGCGGCTTTGTGCATGGGCAAAGATGCGCATGAGCTGAAAGAAAAACGCTATATCGCCGGCATCGCCAACGGCATTTTCTATATTTTAGGCGGCCTGTTTGCCGGCAGCATCGTCATGCTGTTCAGCCTGCTGCCCAAGGAATTGGTGGCCGCGCTTGCAGGCTTGGCGCTGCTGGGCGCAATCGCCGCCAATATTTCAATGGCAATGAAAAATGAAGCCAACCGCGACGCGGCGCTGATCACCTTTTTAGCCACAGCTTCCGGCATGCATTTTCTAGGCCTCAGCTCGGTTTTCTGGGGGATCTGCATCGGCATCGCCGCGCACCTTGTGCTGAGCAGGCGCGAACCTGAGGCGGCGGCTCTCTCATCCACTCAAAGCTCCAAAAGTTAACGGGCGCATCATAAATTAGGAAATCATATGATTGATAAAAGCACTGCTTCGCTGCACGAAGCGCTTTCACAGATTAAGGATGGCTCCACCGTCATGATTGGCGGCTTCGGCACGGCAGGCCAGCCTGCAGAACTGATTGACGGGCTGATTGAGCTGGGTGTCAAAGGCCTGACCATCATCAACAACAATGCCGGCAACGGCGATTACGGCTTGGCCAAGCTGCTGAAAGCCGGCGCCGTGCGCAAAATTATCTGCTCCTTCCCGCGCCAGTCAGATTCCTGGGTTTTTGATGAGCTGTACCGCGCCGGAAAAATTGAACTGGAACTGGTGCCGCAGGGCAATCTGGCCTGCCGCATTCAGGCCGCCGGCATGGGCTTGGGGCCAATCTATACCCCGACCGGCTTCGGCACGCTGCTGGCGGAAGGCAAGCCGATGCTGCACTACGAAGGCAAAGACTTTGTGCTGGAAAATCCCATCAAAGCAGACTTTGCCTTAATCAAGGCGCATCAGGGCGACCGCTGGGGCAACTTGGTTTACAACAAATCGGCGCGCAACTTCGGCCCGATTATGGCCATGGCAGCCGATGTCACTATTGCCCAAGTTTCTGAAGTAGTCGAGCTGGGCGCTTTAGATCCGGAGCACATCATTACTCCAGGGATTTTTGTACAGCATGTGGTTGCTGCCGGTACAAAAAAACTTGAGCAATCCGCTTAATCACGTGAGGACAAAAAGATGAGTTATACCAAATTAAGCCGTGATCAAATTGCTGAGCGTGTTGCACAAGATATTCCAGACGGCGCCTATGTGAACCTCGGCATTGGCCTGCCGACTAAAATTTCCAGCTACCTGCCTGCAGACAAAGACGTATTTCTGCACTCTGAAAATGGCCTTCTGGCTTTCGGCCCGCCGCCGGCCGCAGGCGAAGAGGATCCGGAACTGATTAATGCAGGCAAAGAATATGTGACCCTGCTTCAAGGCGGCAGTTTTTTCCATCACGGCGATTCATTTGCGATGATGCGCGGCGGCCATTTGGATATCTGCGTACTGGGCGCATTTCAGGTGGCTGAAAACGGCGACTTGGCCAACTGGCATACCGGCGCGCCGGATGCGGTTCCTGCGGTCGGCGGCGCGATGGACTTAGCAGTCGGCGCCAAAAAAGTCTTTGTCACCACCGACCACGTCACTAAAAAAGGCGAGCCGAAAATTGTGGAGGCACTGACTTATCCCGCGACCGGCCTGAAGTGCGTAGACCGCATTTACACCGACCTGTGCGTGATTGATGTCAGCCCGGATGGCATGAAAGTGATTGAAAAGGTGGATGGGCTGAGCTTTGCTGAACTGCAGGCTTTGACCGGCGCGAAGCTGACGGATGCAACGCAGGGCTGATTAAAACTTCTAGCTCCATCCCGGCTTTAAAAATAAGGGCTTCCGCGGCATGAGCCGGTCAGCGGTTAAGAGTCTCCCTCCTTTTAGGAGGGATTAAGGGAGGTTTTAATGAGCCACTTAGCTTGAACTGAATCCCTCCCAGCCGCCCTTTTATAAAGGAAGGAGCTTTCTTTATCTATTATGAGTAAATAAACAATGAAAAACGCATACATCATTGACGCTGTCCGCACCCCTTTCGGACGCTACGCCGGCGGCTTGGCGCCTGTGCGCGCAGACGACTTGGGCGCTGTTCCGATCCGGGCCTTAATGGAGCGCAATCCGGCTGTGGACTGGCAACAGGCCGATGACGTGATTTACGGCTGCGCCAATCAGGCCGGCGAAGACAACCGCAATGTCGGGCGCATGTCCGCGCTGCTGGCGGGCCTGCCGCATCAGGTGCCGGCAACCACAGTGAACCGGCTCTGCGGTTCATCGCTGGACGCGGTGGCAATGGCTGCCCGCGCGATTAAAGCCGGCGAAGCGCATCTGATTATTGCCGGCGGCGTAGAGTCAATGTCGCGCGCGCCGCTGGTCATGGGCAAGTCTGAAACCGCCTACGGCCGCAGCCAGAAGCTTGAAGACACTACCATGGGCTGGCGCTTCATCAACCCGAAACTGAAAGAAATTTACGGCGTGGAAACCATGCCGCAGACTGCGGAAAATGTGGCGGAACAGTTTGGCATCAGCCGCGCAGATCAGGACAAATTCGCCTTAGAAAGCCAAAAACGCACGGCGGCGGCGCAGCAGCAGAGTTTCTTCGCCAAGGAAATCATCCCTGTGGCAATTCCGCAGCGCAAAGGCGAAGCGGTTATTGTAGATGCAGATGAGCATCCGCGCGCATCCACCACGGCAGAAGGCTTGGCGAAGCTCAAGCCCGTAGTCAAGGCGGACGGCACCGTTACTGCAGGCAATGCTTCGGGCATCAATGACGGCGCGGCTGCCCTGCTGATTGCCTCAGATGAAGCGGTGGAAAAGTACGGCCTGAAAGCCCGCGCCAAAATTGTCGGCGCCGCTGCTGTCGGCGTGGAGCCGCGCATCATGGGCTTTGGCCCTGCGCCGGCAATCAAAAAACTGCTGCAGCAAACAGGCCTAACTTTAGAGCAGATGGAGGTGATTGAGCTGAATGAAGCCTTTGCAGCGCAGGCGCTGGCAGTCACCCGCGACTTGGGCCTGCCGGACAACGCTGCGCATGTGAATCCGAATGGCGGCGCGATTGCCATTGGCCACCCGCTGGGCGCATCCGGCGCGCGTCTGGTGACAACCGCGCTGAATCAGCTGGAACTGATTCAAGGCCGCTATGCGCTGTGCTCCATGTGCATTGGCGTTGGCCAAGGCATTGCCCTGATTATTGAGCGTGTCTAAAAACAGACTTTCCCTGCTTCAAGCCTTCCTGGTGCAAAGGAAGGACTGAGGCAGGATTTATGGAGAGATAAAGCAAATGCCAAAATTTACATCGAATGATGCCGAAATCAACTACCAGACTTTCGGCGACAGCGCCAAACCGGCCTTAGTCTTTTCCAATTCATTGGGGACGAAATTCAGCATGTGGCAGCCGCAAATTGATTTTTTTCAGAAAGATTTTTTTGTGGTCTGCTACGACACCCGCGGACACGGCCATTCATCTGCGCCCAAAGGCCCTTACAGCCTTGATGCATTGGGCCTGGATGTGATTCATCTGCTGGATCATTTGAATATTCAGAAAGCCAGCTTCTGCGGCATTTCTATGGGCGGATTGACTGGCCAATGGCTGGCCATTCATCACCCGGAACGCTTTAACCGCGCGATTGTCTGCAATACTGCAGCTAAAATTGGCCAAGAACAGGCTTGGAATGAGCGGGCTGCCCTTGTCCGCCAGCAAGGCCTGCAGCCGATTGCAGAAACCGCAGCTTCGCGCTGGTTTACCGAGCCCTTTATCCAAAGCCAATCAGCAATTGTGCAATCTTTGAGTAACGACTTAGGTGCTGGCAGCCCTGAAGGTTATGCAAGCTGCTGTGAGGCTTTGGCTAAAGCGGATTTACGCCAGCTGCTGCAGGATATTACCGTGCCGATGCTGGTGGTTGCCGGGCAAAAAGACCCGGTCACCACTGTTTCAGACGCGCAGTATATTGTGAACCATGTGCGCAGCAGCGCACTTTTTGAAATTAAGGCTTCGCATATTTCCAATTTGGAACAGCCTAAAGCATTCAATCAGGCCGTATCCAGCTTTCTTCAACAGTAAAATACAGCGCAATAGCAAGCCTCGCATCATGTGATAATGCCAGTCAGTTAAGGATTTTTAATCCTCCCCAACCCTCCTTTTTCAAAGGAGGGAGCGTTTTGAAATTCAGTATGATATTGAATTCAAGAGTGTTCCCCTCTTTTTCAAAGAGGAGTTAGCGGAGATTTATCAATCAGTAATAATGAAATTACGCTTAACTGATCAGCATTATGCATCATGTGAGGCTTTTTTTATGCGCTGATCAATACGAAATAGAATTGATTATGCTGAGTAAAGTATAGGAAATCAATTTTGATAGAGTAAAAAAGCCGAAGCTTAAGCGGCATGCTTCGGCCAAACAGGAACTAAAAACCGTTTATTCCTCAGAGTAAAATCAGCAAAAATCAAGCAAGCAACCCGTCAATCACACCCTTTTCCTTCAGCAGCATTAATTCTTCCGCTGTTTTAAACTCAGATAAAACTTGCGCGGTGTGTTCGCCCAGCTGCGGCGGCGCATGCCTATATTCCACAGGCGTATCTGACAGCTTGATGGGAGAGCCAATTATTTTAAAGTTTTCATTCAGCGCATGCGGAATATTCACCAGCATATTGCGGTGCTGAATTTGCGGTTCAGCCAGCGCCTCTTCAACCGAATTGATCACGCCTACAGGCACTTTCACGGCATGAATCGCCGCCACCCATTCTTTGGCGGTTCTCTGCAGGAAATATTCAGACAGCAAAGGAATCAGCTGATTGCGGTGCTTTACCCGGTCCTGATTGCGCAGATAATTGGGATTTTCCAGCAGTTCTGGATAGCCAATGGCAATGCACAGGTCTTTAAACTGCTTATCGTTGCCGCAGGCGATGATAAATTCCTGATCTTGCGCTTTAAAGGTTTGATACGGCACAATATTCGGATGCTTATTGCCCATGCGCTGAGGCGCAGCGCCAGCCGTTAAATAGTTCATGCCCTGATTGGCCAGCGCAGCCACCTGCACATCCAGCAGCGACAGATCAATATGCTGCCCGCGGCCTGTGCGCAGGCGCGCCAGCAAAGCAGCTTGAATGGCAATAACCGCATACAGCCCAGTTTGAATATCCGCCACGGCCACGCCAACTTTTTGCGCGCCGCCGCCTGCGTCATCCGCTTCACCTGTAATGCTCATCAAGCCTGACATGCCTTGAATAATAAAGTCATAGCCCGGCTCCGCCGCGCGCGGGCCGTCTTGGCCAAAGCCGGTAATCGAGCAGTACACCAGGTTCGGATTCAGTGCGCTCAGCGATGCATAGTCCAGGCCATATTTGGCCAGCGATCCCGCCTTATAGTTTTCAATCACCACATCTGCAGTTTTGGCAATCTCCTGCACCAAGGCTTGGCCTTCCGCGCTGGAAATATCAACCGCTACTGAATATTTGCTGCGGTTGGCGCACTGAAAATAGCCCGATTCCCGCGTGGCATTGCCCTGCCGGTCAGGCATCCAGGGCGGCCCCCACATGCGGGTATCATCGCCGAATTTTGGCCGTTCAATTTTAATCACTTCGGCGCCAAGATCGGCCAGAGTCTGGCCGCACCAAGGCCCAGCCAGAACACGGCTTAAATCCAGCACCCGAATTCCCTGCAATGCACCCATTTTTGTCCTCCTGCGGCGCATAAATATTTTCCGCTTTATGCGCCGGTTTGATTATTTTGCCTGAAGCCGCGCTATTGTTTTTATTGCGCCAGACTTCAATTCAGGCCTGTAAATACGCAGATTTACAAGCGTATTTCACGGTGAATCCTTTTGCTGTTGATAATTTTTTGCACGCAGAAACCTAATGGCGCTCCCGCAGGAGCACCAGCCTCTTTTAAAATCAATTAATTACAAAATGCGGCGATGCCGGTTTGCGCGCGGCCTAAAATCAGTGCATGCACATCATGCGTGCCCTCATAGGTATTGACCACTTCAAGGTTGACCAGATGGCGCGCTACGCCGAATTCATCGCTGATGCCGTTGCCGCCCAGCATGTCGCGGGCTGCGCGGGCAATGTCCAGCGCCTTGCCGCAGTTGTTGCGCTTAATCAGCGAAGTGCCTTCAACTGAAGCAATGCCCTCATCCTTCATCCGGCCAAAACGCAGCGCTGCCTGCAGGCCCAGCGCAATTTCGGTCTGCATATCGGCCAGCTTTTTCTGCACCAGCTGATTGGCTGCCAAAGGCCGGCCAAACTGCTTGCGGTCCATAGTGTATTGATGCGCGGTGTGCCAGCAGAACTCAGCCGCCCCCATCGCGCCCCATGCAATGCCGTAGCGCGCGCTGTTCAGGCAGGTGAATGGGCCTTTCAAGCCGCGGATTTCAGGGAAAGCGTTTTCTTCAGGCACAAAAACATTGTCCATGACAATTTCACCGGTAATGGACGCGCGCAGCCCGACTTTGCCGTGAATTGCCGGCGCAGACAGGCCTTCCCAGCCTTTTTCCAGAATAAAGCCGCGGATTTCGCCGACATTGCCCTCAGCGGAAACCTCCTTGGCCCAGACTACAAAAACATCGGCAATTGGGCTGTTGGTAATCCACATTTTTGCGCCGCTTAAGCGGTAGCCGCCAGCGACTTTCTTGGCGCGGCTGATCATGCTGCCCGGGTCAGAACCGTGGTCAGGCTCGGTCAGGCCAAAACAGCCGATATATTCGCCTGTAGCCAGCTTCGGCAGATATTTCTGCTTCTGCTGCGCTGAACCGAATTCATGAATCGGCACCATCACCAAAGAGCTTTGCACGCTGGCCATAGAGCGGTAGCCGGAGTCTACATATTCAATTTCACGCGCCACCAGGCCATAGCTGACATAGTTCAAGCCGGCGCCGCCGTACTGCTCCGGAATGGTTGGCCCCAGTAAGCCCAGCTCGCCCATTTCACGGAAAATAGAGGCATCGGTTTTTTCATGGCGGAACTGTTCCAGCACGCGCGGCTGCAGCTTTTCCTGACAGTAGGCCTGCGCAGCATCGCGGATCATGCGCTCTTCCGCAGTCAGCTGCAGCTCCAGCAGCAGCGGGTCTTTCCAGTTGAATTGCATTTTTGCTTTTTGGGTCTTGGCCATTTGATTCATCGCTTCCTCTGCTTAATCATAATTTTGCGGTTAAGGCTGATGCTATGCGCGAACAAGGATGCAATCAAACGATAAATTTTCATGCTGATATGCGCAATACGCATAGCTCAATCAGCCCCGGCAAAAAAATGAGCACTTAAGCCGCTGTTATTTCTCGGCTAATCGCTTATTTTTAGTTCAACGCAGCATGTGCCTGCACATTTTTCATGCCATTTTCCGGGGCCGCCGGATAAAAGGATTTTATCGATGAGGCGCAATATTCCTTCGCTGCAAAGCCTGAGCTGCTTTGAATCCGCCGCCAAGCATTGCAGCTATACCCATGCCGCGCAGGAACTGTTCATTACCCAAAGCGCTGTTTCGCGCCAGATTCAGCAGCTGGAAGAATTCCTTGGCGTCAGCCTGTTCAGCCGCACGCGGCATGGCGTAGAGTTGACCGAAGCCGGCAGGCAGTATGCCAAAGGCGTAAAGCCTTACCTTTTGGGGCTGGAAAAATGCACCTCAGACCTCATGACGCATAAAGGCCTAGGCGGCACGCTGAAGCTTGGCGTGGTGCCGACTTTTGCCACGCGCTGGCTGCTGCCGAAACTGCACCGGCTGAATGCGCAGCATCCTGAAATTACCGTGCATTTGGAAACCAGCACCAAGCCGTTTTTATTCCATGACACTGTTTTTGATGCAGCGATTTTTGCCGGAACGCAGCAGAAGATTGACCATTGGCCGGGCACGCAGGCGCACTATCTGATGGATGAAGAAACCGTTCCGGTCTGCTCGCCTCAGCTGATTGAAAGCCGCTTTCCCAATGCGCCCATGACCAACCCATACAGCTATAATTTAAGCGATGATGAACTGCTGAGCCTGCCGCTGCTGCAGCAGACCACGCGCCCCGGCATTTGGCAGGAATGGTTTCAGGCGCATCAGATGCAGCATCCCAAGCCATTTGACGGCCAGCGCCATGAACTGTTTTCCATGCTGGCTGTGGCTGCCAGCCACGGCATGGGCATGGCTCTGATTCCGCAGATGCTGATTGAATCTGAACTGCAGAAAAAGGAACTGGTGATTGCTTCCGGCAAAAAGCTGCAAGGCAGCCGGAAATACTATCTGGTGCATTCCAGCCAGGATACTTCAGCGCTGATTCAGAAATTTATCGGCTGGGTGCAGCAGGAACTGCAGGCGCCAAAGAACGCCGTTCAGGCTGGGCGAGACTCTTTAGAACAATAAAGCATAGGAATTCGCATCCGCAATGAAAACCAAGCCTAAACTTGTAGTTTTTTCAGGCGCAGGCATGAGCGCTGAAAGCGGCATCCAAACCTTCCGCGGCAGTGACGGCCTTTGGGAGCAGCACCGCATTGAAGATGTCGCCACGCCTGAAGCCTGGGCGCGCAACCCTGAAATGGTGCAGCGCTTTTACAATCAGCGCCGGCAAAACATTTTAAATGCCTCGCCGAATTTGGCGCATCAGCTGATCGCCCAGCTGGAAAACCGCTACGATGTGCAGATCATCACGCAGAATATTGATGACCTGCATGAACGCGCCGGCAGCTCAAGCGTTCTGCATCTGCATGGCAATATCCGCCTAGCCAAAAGTTCCGGGCCAAATGCGCAGTACACCGCGGAATTTTATCCTATTCAATGGGCTGCGCTGGATTTGGAAAAAGACAAATGCCCTGCCGGCTATCCGCTGCGCCCGCATGTGGTCTGGTTCGGTGAAGCTGTGCCGGCCTATGCAGAGGCCAGCGCTTTGGCGCAGCAGGCGGAAATTTTCATTGTGATTGGCACCAGCTTGGCGGTTTACCCTGTTGCAGGACTGGTGCATGAAATTCCGCCGGCCTGCCAAGCCTATTATATTGACCCCAAAGCAGACTATGCGCGCGTGCCGAAGCAGTACCGGCTGATTCAGCAGACTGCAGCACAGGGCATGCTGATTCTTTTCGACCGGCTGATGGCCTGAAGCTGCTGTTCTGCACAATCTGTACGTTTTTTTGATGCCGCGCAATGAATGCCGAGGCTAAGCGCGTTCATTTATTCTTTCAATAGCCCATTATCCTGATGCAGCCATCTTGCTTTGCGCCCAGTCCAGCATCTAAACTTAAAAAGCTGAGCAACAGCATTTTAGGATTAAAACCCTGCGGTTTTCAGCCTGCATCAGCATTTGCCAAACTAAAGCCAGCCAGCTGCGCTTAAAATGCGGCGCATATTGCCGGCAGCCTGCATCTGCTGCGCTCAGTTTCCTGAAATGAGGCCCACTGCGATGAAACAGCCTATTGAAAAGTCTGCAAGGAAAACCCTGTTGATGCTGCTATGCGCGGGATTCATTTCCGGCTGCCAATTGGTAAAATTACAGCCGCATCAGCTCAGCGCCTCGCTTGCAGATAAAACGGATAATATTTTAACCAATCATCAGCTCAGCCAAGCCAGCCGCAGCCTGCTGCTGATTCATGAAACGCCGGACTCGTGCTTAAGCCATGTCGAAGCCTGTGTAGGCGCACTGCAGACCAGCGCCTTAGACAGCGAACAGGTTTATGCGGCAGCCAGCGAATTATATTTGGCCAGAGCCATCGCTGCCGACCGCGCCAAGGCCTGCAGCGGAAATTCAAAGCATGCCCCTGCCCATCCCGAATCCGGCAAAATAAAAGCCTGCTTAGATCAGCAGCTGGAAGATTTCAACAAGGCGCTGCGCTACAGCTATGTTTATCTTTTTAAAACTGAACATGCGCCAGAAGCGCGGGTCTTCGACCTGCGCCAAGGCCAAGTGCGGACCTTTTATAATTTGGCGCTTTCCCGCCTGATTACGTCGTCGTATGCGCGCTTTAATTACGCGGCCTTCCCTGAATCCTTAGCGCTGGGTTCTGCGCGCTATAATTTTGATTTTACGCATTATCCAGCCATTCAGCAGGCGCAGATTGAGCAGCTGAAATCCAGTTACAACCTGAATTTTTCAGGATTTTACAGCATCAACCGCCAGGAAGGCTTAGGCTCCGAATTTGTTTTGGTCAAAAAGCCGCCTGCACATGCCTTCAGCGCGCAGTTTATTTTAGATCCGGAGCAGCATTACCGGAACATGCCTAATCCGAACATTCATGAAGCGCGCTATCTGTCGGTCAGCGCAATTGCATCGCCTGAAAACCCGGCGCTAAACGCTGAGCAGATCCTATCGGATGAAACGCCGCTCACCATCCGGCTGTTTGATCCCTACAGCAATAAAACCGCACAGGTCAATGGCACGGCCTATACGCTGACAGCCAATTATTCCGTGCCTTACGGCTTGTGGCTGTCTGAAAATAAGCTGGGCAAGTCTGGCTACTTAACCCTGCTGAACCGCGAGCAGAATCTGCACATGCCACACCTGTTCATGCTGGAGCCGTATCAGCCCGATAAAAAAATTATTGTGATGATTCACGGCCTGGCCAGCAGCCCGGAAACCTGGATTTCACTGACCAACAATATTATGGGCGATGAAGTGCTCCGGGAGCATTACCAAGTATGGCAGGTGTTTTACTCGACCAATATGCCGATTTTTGAAAGCCGCTTTCAGATTAATGCCCTGCTGAAGCAGGCTTTCGCCAAGGCCGATCCGGGTTCTGTCTCGGCTCAAAATGCGGTGCTGATTGGACACAGCATGGGCGGCATTATCAGCCGCCTGCTGGTCAGCGATGCGGACATCTCGGCGCAAGCCATCCCGCTGATGAACTATGAACAGAATATTCAGCTGCAGCGCAATCCGGTCATCCGTGAGCGTTTTATTTTCAAGCCTCTGCCGCAGGTCAGCCGCGCAATTTTTATTGCTGCCCCGCACCGCGGCACTGCATACGCCGACCGCTGGTTTACCAATGTGGCCAAAAAACTGGTGGTTCTGCCAAAGAGCTTTTTCTCTTATGTCAATGTGCAGGTTCCGAATTTAAAAAGTTCATCTGCCGGCCTAGTCCGCTCCGGCCCTGAAGATTTAGAGCTATAGTCATTTGTGGTGTATGAGGGGAAAAGAGGGTGGCGTATCCTGTTGATTGTTTCCTCCAAGAAATAATTAACAGTAGAGCGATACGCCATGACAAATATTACCCTGAATGTTCTTTCACAACCAGATGAAACTGGCACTGATGTGCTAACTGCTTTATTGCGTAATGGTGCTCGTCAGCTCATTGCGCAAGCAGTTGAAGTAGAGCTGCAGCAACTGCTGCAAGCTCATGAAGAACTGCGTTTACCCGATGGCCGCAAAGCTGTGGTGCGTAACGGCTATTTGCCTGAGCGCAGCATCCAAACGGGCATTGGCGATGTTGATATCAAGGTGCCAAAAGTGCGTGATCGTAGCGGCTCTGGTATTCGTTTTACCAGCGCACTGCTACCGCCATACCTCAAGCGTGCCCGCAGCGTTGAAGAGTTATTACCGTGGCTGTATCTCAAAGGTATTTCCACTGGAGACTACCAAGAAGCCCTTGCAGCCTTGCTGGGTGAGAATGCCAAAGGTCTGTCAGCTAACACCATTTCCAGGCTCAAGGAACGCTGGATTGATGAGCACCGAGAGTGGCGACAGCGCGATTTGAGTGACAAGCGCTACGCGTACCTTTGGGTTGACGGTATTTACAGCAACGTCCGCCTCGATGACCGTTTGTGCTTGCTGGTGGTGATGGGCGTGACAGAGCATGGTCGCAAGGAGCTGATTGCCGTTGAGGAAGGCTATCGCGAGTCTGAAGCCAGCTGGCTTGAGCTGCTGAATGGCCTGGTTGCGCGTGGGCTTACGACCTGCCCAAAGCTGGCAATAGCTGACGGCGCCTTGGGCTTCTGGAAAGCCCTGAGTAAGGTCTATCCGCAGACCAAACAACAACGCTGTTGGGTGCATAAAACGGCCAATGTGCTCAACAAACTGCCCAAAGCAGTACAGCCCAAAGTAAAAGAAGCACTGCATGATATCTGGATGGCAGAGACGCGTGAGAAGGCTCATAAAGCCTTTGATATAGCGCTGGAAAGGTTTACTGCTAAGTACCCACGCGCAATGGAATGCTTAGCTAAAGACCGTGAGAGCATGTTGGCTTTCTACGATTTTCCAGCAGAACATTGGGTGAGTATACGCACCACCAACCCAATTGAATCTGCCTTCGCTACAGTACGTTTAAGAACCAGCAAAACCCGCAATTGCGGTTCAAGAAACACAACCCTAGCAATGGTTTATAAATTGCTGCAATCAGCGCAGAAGCGCTGGAACCGCCTGAAAGGATTTCAACTGCTAACCCTCGTGGTCAATAACGTTAAATTCCAAGACGGCGAACAAGTAATGGAGCAATCAGACAGGAAAACCGCCTGATGCTCGTACACCAGATTTGACCATAACTCGAAGATTTAAGCAGGACATCGCGCTTTATGGCGCTGACTTCGAATCTTATGCCCCGCGCCGGCATTCCTTATCATTCGATTATCGGCAACAAAACCCGCTCCAATACGCCGGACAAAATGGCCGACGGCATTGTACCTTACAGCAGTTCGCATTTAGCGGGCGCAGAGTCTGAAACTGTAATTTCCGGCAGCCACTCAATTCACGAAACACCGGAAGCCATACTGGAGCTAAGGCGGATTTTGCGGGGACATTTAAACCGGGCAGAAAAATGATTTTTAAGGGAATTGCTGAAAGATGCGCAGAGCATATCCATAGATAAGATGCTCTGCGGCCGCTGGCGCGCTATTTCATCAAAATTTCATGGAACATATGGCGCAGCCATTGATGGCTGGCTTTATGATGGCAGGACATATGCCAATACTGCTTCACCGCATAGCTGGGGAACGCAATCGGCGCATCAAAAATTTTCAGATTGCCCCGCGACAGCAGAACCTCACTCAGGTAATAAGGCACAGTGGCAATGGCATCGGTATCCTGCACCACCAAGCCTACGCCCAGATAGCTGGGCAGGCGCATCAAAATATCGCGCTCCAGCTCCAGCTTCTGCAGCTCATTTTCAATATGGTAATGCCCCATGCCTGCATCAATATCAATATGCGATTCGCTCAAGTACTGCTCAGTGCTGATGCTGTCGCCGGTCAGGCGCGGATGGTCTTTAGCCGCAATCACCACATAATACTGCTCAAACAGTTTCTGCTGATAAAAGCCATTTTCCAGATGAGGCAAAAAGCCCAGCGCCAGATCAATTTCGCCGTTGGCCATCTGATAGCCGGTTTCAGACGTAATCGGCCGGACATTCAGCCGGATATGCGATGCATGCTTTTTCAGATACTGTGAAATTTTAGGCAAAAGCACCAAATGAGATACGTCGGTCATTGCCAAGGTAAACTGCTGATGCGAAACCGCCTGATCAAAATCAATGGTGAAATTATTGATCACTTCCACTTTGTTCAGCGCTTCACTGACCAGCGGAAACAGCTGTTTTGACAGTTCTGTCGGCACCATGACATTGCCTATGCGCAAAAACAAAGGGTCGTTATAATGCTGCCGGATTTTATTCAGAATGTTGCTGACCGTAGGCTGGCTCATTGCCAAGTGCTCGGCCGCAAGCGACACGCTTTTAAATTTATAGACGTAAAAAAAGACGCTAAGTAATTTACAGTCCAGTTCAAACACGAAAGATTCTTTCCTTTTCTTTAATCATCATCAGGCAGGTCATCCATCATCTGCCAATTTGCTATCCGTTCCAATGCTTAAATATTACTTTGAAACAATCCAAGTTTCTAGAGCGAATAATATATTAACTGATGCTGCCTAAGCGCTTGAATCCGCCAAATGCAATTATGAAAAAATTGATTCCGCGGACAGGCGGCATGGGCTGTGAATTAATTTCTTAATTGAATAGCATGAGTTAATAATGTCATTGATGTATAAATCCGCTTTGATTCATTCTGCAAATTATCAATATTTTTAGGTGATTGCGTAATATCAGAGATTAAAATAGCCTGCAGAAATGCAAAATAGGATGATAGGGAAAATGCTGCGCAATAAAAAGCTGGTTTGTTTTGACTTGGACGGCACTTTAATTGACTCCGTCGGCATCTGGAATCAGGTCGATGCCCAGCTCATTCAGGAACTGTCAGGCTGCGTGGCCGATTCAGCCCTGATTCAGCAGCAGCGCGATATGCAGCTTAAAAACTTTAAGCACTGCGCCGATCCCTACCTGGAATACTGCGGCTATTTGAAAGAAGCCTACGGCATCGCCAATCTCACGAAAGATGAAATCAAAATGCGCCGCTATGCGGCAGCGCAGCATTTTTTGGACAATCTCATCCAGCTTAAACCGCAGGCGGAACTTTTTGTGCAGGCGCTGCATCAGCATGGCATTCAGACAGCCATTGCCACTACAACCAGCATCAGTAATATCCAGCGCTATCAGCAGAATAATGCGCAAATCAGCAGCAGGCTGAATTTTGAAAGCGATTTTGGCTTAATTTTGACGCGCGAAAATGTGCAGAACATTAAGCCGCATCCGGAAGTGTATTTAAAAGCTGCCCGGCATTTTCAGCTGCAGCCTGAGGAATGCTTGATTATTGAAGATTCCCTAATTGGCGTAGAGGCCGGAAAGCAGGCAGGCATAGAGGTCGTGGCGATTTATGACCGGTATTCAGCGCATGAATTGGACGACATTAAAGCCAAAGCGGATTATTTTGTGCAGGATTATGCTGAGCTACTGCAGCAGTTTTAGGCTTTAGCTTTTCAAATGAAAAAGCCTACAATACATGCGTAATGCCAGTCAGTTCAGAAGCTGACTGGCTTTTTCTTTTTAAATCCTCGACTTTATTTGATACGCGGAAGCGTCATCCGCAACCTATCTAGTCTTTGAAATGGACTGTTTTTGCAACAAAATTATTTAAGTGCAGAAAGTGAACAGGTTTCGCGGATGACAAATGCTTTTGGTTCTTTTGGCGAAACAAAAGAACAAAACGAGCTCCGAATATTCGATTTAAAAACGGTAAGACTCCGCCGTGAATAGCCCCAAAGGTTAAGAAATTTATTGCAAAACTTCTTAACTGATCAGCATTAGCAATACCTGCGGGCTTTTTACAGCGTCCTCTGCTTATGCAGATTTCATCGAGCCTGTTTCTTCAAACTGCGCATGCCACGCCAAAGCTTCGGCCAAAATATGCGGTGTTTGCCCGCCACGGCTGCAGGCGCGCTCAAAATAGCCGCGCAGCGCTTCACGGTAATCCGGATGCGCGCAGGTATTAATGACTTTCAGCGCGCGTTCGCGCGGAGAAAGCCCGCGCAGATCCGCCAGCCCCTGCTCCGTTACCACAATGTCCACATCATGGTCGGTATGGTCAGTGTGGCTGACCATCGGCACCACAGATGAAATCGCGCCGCCTTTGGCAACCGATTTCGTCACAAAAATAGCAATATGCGCATGGCGGGTAAAATCGCCTGATCCGCCAATCCCGTTCATCATTTTGGTGCCGGCGACATGGGTCGAATTCACATTGCCGTAAATGTCGAATTCCAGCGCGGTGTTAATGGCAATGATGCCAAGGCGGCGGATGATTTCCGGGTTGTTGGAAAGTTCCTGCGGGCGCAGCACGATTTTGTCTTTGTACTGGTCAAAGTTCTGCATGACATGGGCTGCGCAGGGTTCAGACAAAGTCATGGAAGAGCCTGAAGCAAACTTCATTTTTCCTGAATCAATCAGCTGGAAGGTGCAGTCCTGCAGCACTTCCGAATACATTTCCAAATCGTGAAAATTTGAATCTTCAAATCCGGAAAATACCGCATTGGCAATTGAGCCGACGCCGGACTGCAGCGGGCCTAAATTTTCCGGCAAGCGCCCCGCCGCCACTTCAGCTTCAAAGAACGTGATTAAATGGCGCGCAATCGCCAGCGTTTCCGCATCCGGCTCATCCATTTTAAAGGAAGTATCCGGCACATCATTCAGGACAATTGCGGCAATTTTTTCCGGGCTGACATTAATGCCGATAGTGCCAATGCGGTCGCTGGCCTGAACCAATGGAATCGGGCCGCGGTTCGGGCGCGCTTTCGGCACATAAACATCATGCACACCTTCCAGCACCGGGTTAATAGTGTTGTCAATTTCAATGATGACATGATCCGCCATTTCAATGAAATTAGCCGAGTTGCCGCATGAGCCGGTTGGAATGATCTGGCCGTCTTCTGTAATTGCCACGGCAGCCACAACCGCCACATTGATGCGCGGCAGATTGTGGTGGCGGATATTGTCCGCCATTTCCGACAGATGCTGGTCAATGTACATCACTTCGCCGGCATTAATTGACTTGCGCAGGCCCGGATCGGCCTGATAAGGATAGCGCCGCGCAAGGGCATGCGCTTCATTTAGGCGACCGTCAATGCTGTTGCCTAGGCTTGCGCCCGTCGCCAAAGTAATTTTTAAAGGGTGTTCTTTGGCATAATCCGCCAAAGCTAAAGGGACTGTTTTTGCTTCGCCCGCACCGCCAAAACCGCTTAACCCCACCACAGAACCATCTTGAATCAACTGAACCGCCTGCTGCGCAGACATGACTTTGTCGCGCAGGGAGAGCAAGCGGATGCGTTCTAAACCATTCATAATAATATTCTCAATATAAACTTTTATTCCTGCAATTCCGGCGCGCCGGAATTGCAGCTTTGTTATTGCTTATCTAAAACTTACTTATCTAAAAAATGCATCCTGCGCTTAAATCAGATCAGCTCTACGGCAATCGCAGTCGCTTCGCCGCCGCCGATGCACAGCGCAGCCACGCCTTTTTTGCCACCAGTGCGCTTCAAGGCATGAATCAGCGTAACGATAATGCGTGAACCGGATGAACCCAGCGGATGGCCCAAAGAACAGGCGCCGCCATTCACATTGACTTTTGCTTCATCTAAATTAAAGCCGTCAATCGCCAGCATGGTTACCATGGCAAAGGCTTCATTGACTTCCCAGAGGTCAACGTCTTTGGCATCCCAGCCGGCTTTCTGCAGCGCTTTTTCAATGGCGCCTACAGGCGCAATGGTAAATTCAGACGGATGCTGCGAATGTGAAGCGTATGCAGCGACTTTGGCCAAAGGCTTTAATCCGCGCGCCTGCGCAGTTTGCTCCGAAGTAATAACCAATGCCGATGCGCCGTCAGAAATAGAGCTGGCGTTGGCCGCCGTGATGGTGCCGTCTTTTTTAAATGCCGGGCGCAGGGTCGGAATTTTTTCCGGTTTGGCGCTTAAAGGCTGCTCGTCTGTATCAACGACAATATCGCCTTTGCGCGTAGAGACTGTGACAGGCACAATCTCAGCTTTAAAGAAGCCGCCGTTGATGGCTGCCACCGCTTTGTTCAGTGAGTTGATGGCAAAAGCGTCCTGCTGTTCGCGGGTATAGCCTTTTTTGTCTGCCATTTCCTGCGCCAGAATGCCCATTGAAAGGCCAGTTTCCGCATCTTCCAGGCCTTCCTGAAACATGTGGTCAGTCACTTTGCCGTGGCCCATGCGGTAGCCGGCGCGGGCTTTGTCTAAAATATACGGCGCATTGGACATGGACTCCATGCCGCCGGCAACAACAATTTCCGCAGAACCGGCTTTAATCGCATCCGCCGCCTGCATCACCGCTTTCATGCCTGAGCCGCAAATTTTATTGATGGTGGTTGCGCCGGCTGAATCCGGCAAACCCGCCTGACGCATGGCTTGACGCGCCGGGCCCTGCTTTAAGCCGGCCGGCAGCACGCAGCCGAAAATCACTTCATCAATATCCGCCGGCTGCAGGCCTGCGCGCGACACAGCAGCTTTGATCGCCGCCGCGCCTAAATCCGGCGCTGTGCATGAAGCCAGTGAACCCTGAAAGCCGCCCATTGCGGTGCGTACGCCATCTACAATTACAATCATTTCTTATTTCATCCTGTTTTAGGTTTTATATGCCCTAAGAAGCATAATTGCTTCTTAGGCGTTTTCCATCATTTTCTGCGCTGCGGCGCAGAATTTACGCTTGCGCAGTGAAATACTCTTCAGGCAGCTGCATCACCAGCGCCGCGCCGGCTTTAATGCGCTGAGTCCGCGCAGCCAAATCCGGCAGGACTTTGGCTGCGAAATACTGCGCCAGCACCAGTTTGTTCTGGAAGAAGGCTTCCGGTTTCGGCTGGGCCGCCTTGCTGATGCGCGCATGCATATAAGTGAAGCTGAGCAGGCCCACCGCATGCAGATAGTCCACCGCTACGGAATTGCTGAAGTCCGGATCGGCTTTGGACTGTTCAACCACAAACTGCGTTAATGCTTCCAGCTCACCGCAAACAGCCAGCACGGCAGCTTTAACCGCCAATGCATCCTCCAAGCCGGCTGCAAACTCACGGATTTCCGCAATATATTCCGCAATGAACGCGCCATTGCATTTCGTGGTTTTGCGGCCAATCAAGTCAATGGCCTGCACGCCGTTGGTGCCTTCGTAAATCTGCGCAATGCGCAAGTCGCGGATGCATTGCTCCATGCCCCACTCGCGGATATAGCCGTGGCCGCCGAAGCACATTTGCGCTTCTAAAGCTGAGTCTAAAGCTTTATCGGTTAAATAGGCTTTGGCGATGGGTGTAAGCAGCGCAACGCGGTCATTGGCCTTGCGCACCGCTTCCGCATCTGTTGAAAATTTCGTGATGTCCAGCTGCTGGCCCACATAGACTGCAAACGCGCGCGAAGCTTCATTGTTTGCGCGGATGTTCAGCAGCATGCGGCGCACATCGCCATGCACTAAAATTGAGTCTGCCGGTTTGGCCGGCGATTTTGCGCCTGTGGCTGCGCGGCCCTGCAGGCGGTCCGCTGCGTACTGGGCCGCGTTCTGATAGGCGTATTCCGCCGCGCCAATGCCCTGAATGCCCATCGACAGGCGCTCATAGTTCATCATCACAAACATGGCAGCCAAGCCTTCGTTTTCATTGCCGACCATATAGCCCTGCGCGCCGTCAAAGTTCATGACGCAGGTTGCAGAGCCTTTAATGCCCATCTTGTGCTCAATCGAGCCGGCGGCTACAGCGTTGCGCGCGCCAAGTGAACCGTCGGCATTGACCAGGAATTTCGGCACAATAAACAGCGAAATGCCGCGCGAACCTGCCGGCGCATTCGGCGTTTTGGCCAGAACAAGGTGAATGATGTTTTCACACAGGTCATGCTCGCCGCTGGTAATGAAAATCTTGGTGCCGGTAATGCTGAAAGAGCCGTCTGCATTCGGCTCGGCCTTGGTTTTAATAATGCCCAGATCTGTGCCGGAATGCGGTTCTGTCAGGCACATGGTGCCAGACCATTCGCCGCTGTACATTTTCGGCAAATAAGTTTCTTTCTGCGCCTGCGATGCGCGGTCATTCAGCGCCATGCCTGCGCCCACTGTCAGCAGCGGATACAGCATAAAGGATGGGTTGGCGCTCCAGATCATTTCATCCGCCAGCACAGTGAGCATTTTCGGCATGCCTTGGCCGCCCCACTCTTCGCTTGCGCCCAAGCCCACCCAGCCGCCTTCGGCAAACTGCTTGAATGCTTCTTTAAAGCCCGCCGGCGTAGTCACCGCGCCATTGCTGAACTGCGCGCCGCCTGCTTCATCCGCCGTGCGGTTCAGGTCAAGAATCACATTTTTAGAAAACTTCGCCATTTCTTCTAAAATGGCGTTTGCCGTCGCCATATCTAAGTGGGCAAGATTTTCATTGGCCTGCCAGAACTCATCCGCCTTAAACACATCGTTTAAAATAAAGTCCATGTCTTTGAGTGGCGCGTTGTAAATTGGCATAGTTGCTTCCCTTATACACTGAATGCCGGCATTTAAAATGCAGCCGGCATTTTTTTAAGATAAAAGTGTCCTAAATAAAGCCCTGAATGCAGCTTTATTTGAATAAAAATATATGAAATTTTTCGCTCAATGCCTGCTCGGCCCGCCGGCATTGATGAGGATGGAACAGCGCAGCCTGTCCTGATGCTTCTAGCGCGGCGTTCGGGCAGATAAAAACTGGATAAAGCGGATTAAGCGCCAAAATTGATTTTGCATAGAACCGGACATATAAAACCTAAAGCCAACAGCAAATGGACGAGCCTGAAGCATTCACGGCCGGTGAAATCTGCACCGCAGCCGCTGTTTTGTGCGTATTGACAATAGAATAAAAACTCAAAAAAAGGAATTTTATTTGCTGGAAATGACCTCTGCGGTTCACTTTTCTTGACATTGCCATTCAAGTTATGAAAAACAGTAAAAATCAAACAATATTTAAATGTTTCTTTTTAACTCGATTTTCAGCACCATGCTCGACGTTAGTGCTATTTTAGGTTATATAAAAAAAACGTAAGCTAAAAAATTGCGTTTTCCCTCGATGTTTTCGGAACCGATAAGATGACTACAGTACGCCAACAGAATTTTCTACTTCGCAAAGAGAAAATTTTAGCGATGGCAGAAACGTTATTGCTTGATAATAATCAGGATATTACTTTAAGTGAGTTGGCTTGCGAGCTGGATATCGCCAAAGGCACCATTTACAAGCATTTTAAAAGCAAAAATCAGCTGTATTTAGAATTGATTATTTTAAATGAGCAGCGCCTGCTGGAAATTTCTAAAAAATATAATAACGATATTAAAACTTATGTTTCGCAATACATGCTGTACAACATGCTGAATTCAAACCGGACCATACTGCTGCATGTCATTGAAGAGCGCCTGACCAACAATGAGCGCAAGCTTAAGGACCTATTTGAAGCGCTGTATAAAATACGCGAAGAGCGCATTATTGAAATTAAGGAAATGACCAGCGCTTATTTAAAATCCTTAGACAGCGCAATGTCGATCCGCGACTATCTTTCCTATATCTGGACAGTCACTTACGGCGCATCGCTGCTGCTGAACTCGACCCATTATCAGAAATCAATCGGCTCACGCGAGCGCTTAATCAAGCTGTATGTCAATCAGGCGCTGATGACGCCGGATAAAATCTCAGCGGTTTAAGTTTCCCTGCGCCATAAAAAAGCCTGAATTTTTCATAGTGCCAGTCAGTTAAGAAATTGACTGGTTTTTTCTTTTAGAATCCTAGGTTTTATTTGATATGCGGAAGCGCCATCCGCAACCTGAGCAAGAATAAAAGCAGTGCTTTTATTCGAAGCGCAAGGCGGAGCAATGATTTTTTAAATAGAATGCATTCGTAACGGCTCGAATCAATGAAAATATGAAGCGTGAAGCAACAGAAGTCCTCGCCACTATGAGTTTAACTGTTTCTAATAAGATAAAAGGCTGCGTTAAAATATATTCAGGTTAAACTATAGTTCTGGATAAAAGTGTAAACAGGCCTGCACATGCAGTCAGGGATTTTGAGGCAGCATTAAATAATTTTTTAAGAAAACCTCCAGTCCTTGGGAAAAATTACTGACGTTATGAAGCAATACTCATTGAATATGATGGAAAGCATCAGCCAGAAATGATAGGTTCTCTTGCAAAATTTAATAAATCTAAGAATTTAATAACCAAAATAAAAGGTAATAAAAAATGAAAAAAATTACTTTCATATTTTTGCTTTCTATAGCAATTAATCATAGTTATGCAAATTTTGATTTAATAGATTTTAAAAATTGCAGCTTACTAAAAGTTGATCAATTCAAGACTGATATTCCAATGGATGAAATTCCAAATAACTATTTATTTAAATCAAAAAAAGGCTTTGTTGCACAAACCTATCTGTAAAGGCTTTTTCAGCGATATAATTTTCAAATGAAGAAGCCTATACACAAAATCTATCGCACAACCAATTGGCCCGCATATAACCGAGCACTCATGAGTCGCGGAAATATTGCCATTTGGTTTGATCCTGCTACGCAATGGTATGCTCCATCAAAAGGCAAACAAGGGCGAAATCAAACCTACTCCGACGCAGCTATCCAATGCTGCTTAATGATTAAATCCTTATTCCGTCTATCTTTACGTATGGTCACTGGCTTTGTGCAAAGTCTGATTAAACTTTGTGGATTAAATTGGACCGCACCAGATTACAGTACGCTTTGCAGAAGACAAAAACATATTGATATTGCGATTAATTATCAAAAAAGCAGTGGTGGGCTTAACTTGCTGGTAGACTCTACCGGTCTAAAGTTTTTAGGTGAAGGTGAATGGAAAAGGAAGAAACATGGACCTGAATATCGTCGCCAATGGCGTAAACTTCATATTGGTATAGATGCTGAAACCCTTCAAATACGCGCCATTCAACTCACTACAAATAATGTGAGTGATTCACAAGTGCTTGGTGATTTACTCGATCAGATTCCACAAGATGAGCAGATTGACTCTGTTTATACCGATGGAGCTTATGACACCAAGCAATGCCGTCAGGTCATTGCAGATCGGCAAGCGCATGCGGTGATTCCACCTAGAAAAAATGCGAAACCATGGAAAGATACAAAGATCAGCTCGCTAGCGCGAAATGAATTACTTCGAACAGTTAAACGTTTAGGCAGGACATTATGGAAAAAATGGTCCGGCTATCATTGCCGAAGTTTGGTCGAAACTAAGATGCATTGCATCAAATTATTGGGGGATAAACTCAGTGCAAGAAAATTTGATAGCCAAGTCAATGAAATTCATGCACGTGTAGCAGTCCTCAACAGATTTACGGAATTAGGTCGACCACTTACCCAAGTTACGCCTTAAATTTGGCTCAATTAGGGGGCTTTGTATTTCAAATCTTTGTGCAACAAAGCCGCCTGAATTGCCAACTGCCTTTATTAAGCAATGATAGTATTGAAGAAATAAATAACTCAGCATTTTATTTATATAAGTTAGGATATTATAATGAGTCTTTATTTTTTTTAAAAAATGTATTAAAAAGAGATCCTGATAGAGTCGCAGCTTATTTAAACATCGCAGATGTTTATCAAGCATTAAACCAAAAAGAAGAGGCTAGAAAAAATTACAAAATTTATTACTTAAAAATGAAAAAACTAGGCCTAACAAAAAATACCTGATAGAGTAAGCCGATATTTAGCTCTCTAAAAGCAAGTTACTTTTAAAGGCGGATTTAAAACGGTAAGACTCCGCCCTGAATAACTCAAAAAAGCTAAGGAGTTTCTATTGAAACTCCTTAGCTGCTCAACATTGCTGAATGATTCAGGCTTTTTTTGCATCTTTTAACGCTTAGGCATTGACTGCAGGAAAGCCGTCCGCCGCCAAGGCATCTAAAATTTTCTGTTCATCTGCAGCGGTCTGCACATTCACCAGCTTAGACGCCACGTCAATATCAACCGCTGCATTCGGGTCAATGCCTTTAATCGTTGCTGTCACGCTGCGCGCGCAGCCGCCGCAGGTCATTGCATCAATACGTAATTTCATACTGCTGTTCCTTTGTAAGGTTTAAGTGCACTATAAAGCTTCCCATTAGGTGAAGGTCAAGCGCTTTACACATCAAGCTAGGGGCTGCTGCTCTTGCACAGCCCCCTGTTCAATTTGATTCAAAATAACGCACTCCGCCTGCTGATCTCCCGCGCAGCAGTTCACCGACTGCTGCAGCGTATTCACCATCGCCTGCAAATCGGCAATCTTGCGGTTCAGGGCGTCAATATGCTTTTGCGCCAGCTGCTTCACTTCGGCGCTTTGCCGGCCCTGATTCTTCCACAGCCCAAGCAGCTCTTTCATCTGTTCCGTGGAAAAGCCCAGCTCACGCGAATGCTGAATGAATTTTAAGGTCTTGATGTCCTGATCGCTGTACATGCGGTAACCGGCGTCTGTGCGCTTCGGCGCCTGCAGCAGGCCGATTTCCTCATAATAGCGGATCATTTTGGCGGATATGCCTGACTGCTTGGCAGCCTGTCCAATATTCATTTTAACCCTCCATCTGCTTCATCCACGTCGGCTGGTAGCCTTTCAGGCGCAGCGCATTGCTGACCACAAAGACCGATGACAGCGCCATGGCGGCGGCCGCCAAAATCGGCGACAGCAGTATGCCAAAGAACGGATACAGCGCGCCGGCCGCCACAGGAATCAGCGCTGCATTATAAATAAAGGCCCAGAATAAGTTTTGGCGGATATTGTTCATAGTGGCGGTGCTCAGCCCAATCGCCGTCGGCACGGCCTGCAGGTTGCCGGACATCAGCACCACATCGGCGGCTTCCATCGCAATATCGGTTCCAGTGCCAATCGCAAGGCCGACATCCGCCTGCGCCAGTGCCGGCGCATCGTTAATGCCGTCACCGACAAAGGCTGTGCAGCCGTATTCTTTTTGCAGCTGCTGCACCGCCTGCACTTTTTCTTCCGGCAAGACTTCCGCAATCACCGTATCGATGTTCAGCTGCCGGGCAATCGCTTCTGCGGTATGGCGGTTATCGCCGGTAATCATCGCTACTTTTATGCCCTGATCATGTAGTGCCTGAATCGCACTGAAGGTGGTTTCCTTGATTGGGTCCGCCACGGCAATAATAGCCGCCAGCTTCTGGTCAATTGCCACATACAGCGGGGTTTTGCCCTGCTCGCCCAGCGCAGCGGCTGTGCCGGCAAAAATATCCGTACTCAGGCCCAGATTCTGCATTAGGCGGTCTGCGCCAATATGCAGCTGCTGTCCGCCGACTTGGGCCTGAATGCCTGCGCCGGTAATGGAGTCAAACGCATCAACATCCGCCAAAGCAATTTGCCTTTGCTCGGCTGCCTGCACAATCGCATGCGCAATCGGATGCTCAGATTTGGCTTCTGCAGAGGCCACTAGGCGCAAGACTTCATGTTCTTCAAAGCCGTTTGTAACTTGGAAATCCGTCAAGGCCGGCTTGCCTTCGGTTAAAGTTCCGGTTTTATCCACCGCTGCCACTTTGGTTTCTTTCAGCAGCTGCAGCGCTTCGCCTTTGCGGAACAGCACGCCCAATTCCGCGCCGCGCCCTGTGCCCACCATAATCGATGTCGGCGTAGCCAAACCCATCGCGCATGGGCAGGCAATAATCAGCACTGCCACGGCATTAATCAAGGCATAGGTCAGGCTTGGCTCAGGGCCAAAGAAGTACCAGACCATAAAAGTTAAGGCCGCCAGCGCCATGACTGCAGGCACAAACCACAGCGTCACCTTATCCACCAAGGCCTGAATCGGCAGTTTTGAACCTTGCGCCTGCTCTACCAGCTGAATAATCTGCGCCAGCACGGAGTCCTGCCCGACAGAAGTCGCCTGCACCGTCAGGCTGCCGTTCTGATTGACTGTGCCGCCCACCACTTGCTGTCCGGCGGTTTTTTCAACCGGAATAGGCTCGCCGCTGATCATCGATTCATCTATATAGCTTTTGCCGGAAATCACTTCGCCGTCTACCGGAACGCGCTCTCCCGGGCGGATCTCCAGCAGCATGCCTGACTTCACCTGATCAATATTCAGTTCAATATACTGCCCGTCCTGCTCTACGCGGGCGGTTTTCGGCTGCATGCCGATCAGGTACTGAATCGCCTGCGACGTCCGGCCTTTGGCTTTGGCTTCCAGATAGCGGCCCAGCAGAATTAAGGCAATAATGACGGCGGCGGCCTCGAAGTACACATAGACAGTGCCTGCCGGCAGCACCTGCGGCATAAAAGTCGCAACACATGAAAAAGCGTAAGCGGAAAGCGTGCCTACCGCCACCAGAGAGTTCATATCCGGCGCGGCACGCAGCAAGGCCGGCACGCCATGCACAAAAAATCTCCGGCCCGGCAGCAGCAGAATCAGCGTGGTTAATGCGAACTGGAGATACCAGCTGTTTTGCGCGCCAATGGTGCTGTAAATCCAATGATGGAATGCGGGAATCATATGCGAGCCCATTTCCAGCACAAAGACCGGCACGGCCAGAATCAAGGCGATGATTAAATCGCGCTTTAAGGTATTTAATTCCTGCTGTTTTTTGTCCGCCTGCGCCTGATCATCTGTTTGCGCCAGCTGCGCTTCATAGCCGGCTTTTTTGACCGCGGCGATAAGGTCAGCCAGCTGGCCGCCCTGAACAAAAGCTTTTTCTGAGGCCAAATTCACTGTGGCGGACTGAACGCCATCGACACTTTTCAGCGCTTTTTCCACACGCGACACGCAGGAGGCGCAGGTCATGCCTGAAATATTCAGCTCAACGGCTCTAGATGCGACAGCAAAGCCGGCTTTCTGCACTTCAGCCTCCAGCGCAGCGGCGTCTACGCTGTTCAGCGCTTTCACCGTGGCTTTTTCAGTGGCTAAATTGACCGATGCCTCAATGACCCCTGCGGTTTTCTTCAGGGCCTTTTCCACGCGGGACACGCAGGAAGCGCAAGTCATGCCTTCTATTTTCAGTTCAATCGTTTTGGATGGAACGTCATAGCCGGCTTTTTCAACCGCCTGAATGACCGCTTGCGCATCAATCGGCTTGGAACTGCTGACTAAGGCTTTTTCAGTCGCTAAATTGACTGACGCCTCTTCTATATTTTCAACTTTCTTTAATGCTTTTTCGACGCGCGACACACAGGAGGCGCAGGTCATGCCTTCTATGTCAAAACTGAACTGATTTTTTACCGATGAATTTGGCATACTCATGTAAACCCCTCATGCATCACTGAATATATTCTATAGCTTAAACTTTGCCATATTGGCAAGGTCAAGCACTTAAGCAGCGGGTTTTTATTGTTCAGTAAATTAGCGCAAAACCGTGATTGGCATGAATGATTCATTGATGATTTTCGCTCTTAAGCTGCGGCGCTTGCATTGCCTCATTTTTTTGCTTTAAATAGTTGTTTTACTTGATTATAGGATAGCAATAGCTTCCCAGAAATTTAATTTTTAAAAGGTAAAAACCCACCGTAAATAATCAAAAAAAGTTAAAGCGCTTATTGCAGAACTTCAGCAAAAATGCTGACTACCGCAGCCTTCATCAGCTGGGAAAACGTAAAAATCGCCATAAAAAAGCCAGACGGTTTCCGCCGCCTGGCTTCAGCATCAATCAGATCATTTCAAATACTGTGGATTCAGCTTTGCAGGCTGCGCTTAGGCAGCCTTAAGCCATTAATCTGCGGAAATATCTTCAAACAATACCGAAGATAAATAGCGTTCACCGCTGTCTGGCAAGATCACCACAATAGTTTTGCCAGCATTTTCAGGGCGGGCAGCCAATTTCGCCGCGGCCGCCATGGCTGCGCCGCTGGAAATGCCGACCAGAATGCCTTCATGCGTCGCAGTCTTGCGCGCCCACGCAATGGCTTCCGCGCTTTCAATCGCCATGACTTCATCAACCAAGTCTAAATCCAAGTTCTTTGGAATGAAGTTGGCGCCAATGCCCTGAATTTTATGCGGCCCCGGCGTCAGCGGCTCACCGCGCTTGGCCTGGCCAATAATCGGCGATTCCGCCGGTTCAACCGCAACAGAATAAAGCGGCTGATTTTTGACTTTTTTAAAATAGCTGGAAATGCCGGAAATTGTCCCGCCTGTCCCGACGCCGGAAACCAGAATATCCACTTTGCCGCCGGTCGCTTCCCAAATTTCAGGGCCGGTGGTCAATTCATGAATTTTAGGGTTGGCCGGGTTCTCAAACTGTTGCGGCAGGTAATACAGCTCCGGATTTTCCGCCACTAGGCGCACCGCTTCATCGATCGCGCCTTTCATGCCTTTTGCCGGTTCAGTCAAAACCAGATTTGCCCCGAAAGATTTCAACACTTTACGGCGCTCAATACTCATGCTGGCCGGCATGGTGAGGGTAATTTCATAGCCTTTGGCGGCCGCTGCAAATGCCAGCGCAATACCGGTGTTGCCGCTGGTTGGCTCAACAATGTGCATGCCCGGCTTTAATAAGCCTTTTTCTTCTGCATCCGCCACCAACGCCGCCCCTACGCGGCATTTGACTGAAAATGCCGGATTGCGGCTTTCAACTTTGGCTAAAACCGCGGCCCCGCCTGAAATTGCGCGGTTAATGCGCACCAGCGGCGTATTGCCGATGGCTTCTGCATTGTTGCTGTAAACCGCAATGCCTAAATTCGCTGGCGCTGGGAATGCTGAATCTGTCGTCATGAGTCTTTCCTTGATATTTTTACATCAAAAAGTACATTCTGCATCATACCGATATTTCATTGCGCGCGTATGCTATTTAAGTTCAACACTCTAAAATAGCTTAGCTTTTTGCAGAAATTGCCCTGATATTGAGCAATAAGAATATCTGATGCATCATTTATTTACATATCAGTAAAAATAATACTTTATTTCACTAAAAACCATAAAAATCATTCTATTTATTCAATGAATTAAATTGCTATAACCGTATACTTAAGGTTTTGCACAGGCAGAATAGGCACCCTGAATGAATAGCGATTTAGAAATCAGCAGCATGCGCGATTCTGCAGAATTGGTTGTCGGCGTTTTAAAGTCGCTGGCCAATACAGACCGGCTGCTGATTTTATGCCATTTGGCCCAAAAGGAACTGAATGTCTCGCAAATTGAGCAGATTACCCAAATCAGCCAGCCTACGCTTTCACAGCAGCTGATGATGCTGCGCAAAAGCGATGTGGTCACAACCCGCCGTGACGGCAAGCAGATTTACTACTCAATCAAAGACCCGAATTTAGTCACTGTGCTGCAGACCCTGTATCAGCTGTACTGCCATCAGGCGCACAAGCCGCTTTAACACTTAAGGGCTGGCAGCGGAGCCTCAAGAAGGGCTCTGCATCATCCTGCGCTGGCAGCCTGAATCTATTGCTCAGCCTTTCTGCCTTACCCTCCCTTCCTTTATTTTCTGCGCTTTCAGCGCCAGCAGATGTCACGCCGCCACGCGGGCGGCGGCTTGCACAGCCAAATTTCAAGCAGGCCAAGACTTCTTAGCATTTTTTGTGCATAATATATATTAAATTGTGATTTAGACTATTTTATGCCGGATTTCAAAGCTCAAATCTTAAAGCATCTTCCCGCATGGCAATGGCTGCAGGACTACAGCGCCGGCAAATTCAAGTCTGACGCCTTGGCTGCATTGATTGTGATTGCCATGCTGGTGCCGCAAGGCATGGCCTATGCCATGCTGGCTGGCCTGCCGCCGATTATGGGGCTGTATGCCAGCATGATTCCCATGATCATGTATGCGCTGATCGGCGGCAGCACCACGCTGTCGATTGGACCTGTCGCCATTATTTCCATGATGACCTTTGCGACGCTGAATCCTTTATTTGAAGCGGGCTCTCCGGCTTATATTGAAGCCGCCATGCTGCTGGCGCTGCTGGTCGGCATCATTTCACTGCTGCTGGGCCTGCTGCGTTTCGGCTTTCTGATTCAGCTGATCAGCCATCCGGTCATCAAGAGCTTTATTATCGCCTCAGCCCTGCTGATCGCCTTAGGCCAGCTTAAGTTTCTGGTGGATATTCCGCTGAATGGCAACAGCATTCCAGAGTTCATACAAAGTCTGGTGCAGTACATGCCGAATGCCGACATGACCTCCCTGATTTTCGGCATCGCCTCAATCCTGTTTTTAATTTATCTGCCTAAAATTTTAAATTCCCAGGCTGTGCAGGGGCGCATCGGCTCGACCAATTTCATTGTCAAATCTGTGCCTCTCATTTTGGTGGTCATTTCCATTGCCTTAACCGTATATTTCGGGCTGAAAGATCTCGGCATTAAAACCGTGGGCGAAATTCCTTCAGGCTTTCCGCCGGTGCGCATTCCGCACTGGAACTTAGATCTGGTGCTGACGCTGCTGCCCGGCGCAGCCATGATCGCCATGATCAGCTTTGTAGAGTCACTGTCAATTGCGCAGGCCACGGCGCTGCAGCAGAGAAGCCATTTGAACAGCAATCAGGAGCTGGCGGCGCTTGGCTTAGCCAATATCAGCGCGGGCCTGACCTCAACATTTCCAGTGACCGGCAGCCTGTCGCGCACCGTGGTGAATGCTGATGCCGGCGCTAAAACGCCGATGGCCGGGGTGCTGTCCTCGCTGCTGATTATTCTGGTCACGCTGTATTTCACCGGATTCTTTAAAGACCTGCCTCTGGTGATTCTGGCCGCCACGATTATTGTTTCCATTTGGAAACTGGCGGATTTCAAGCCTTTTCTGGACACTTGGCGCTATTCCAAGGCCGACGGCATCGCCATGTGGATTACATTTTTTGGCGTGATTTTTATTGATATTTCCACAGGCCTTATGATCGGCATTGTTTCCACATTTATTTTAATGCTTTGGCGCATCAGCCGCCCGCATATAGCGGTGATTGGCTTGGTGGAAGGCACGCAGCATTTCAGGAATGTGCAGCGCCGCCATGTGCTGACCTCGCCTGAAATTATGTCGATGCGCATTGATGAAAACCTGACCTTTTTAAATGCCAATGCCTTAAAGGGCTTTTTGATCAATCAGGTCAGCCAGCACCCGCAGCTGCGGCATGTGGTCATCAACTGCTCCAGCGTCAGCAGCATCGATTTCAGCGCTTTGGAAATGCTGGAAGATATTAACAGCGAGCTGGACAAGCTGGATATCCGCCTGCATTTTTCAGAAATCAAAGGCCCGGTGATGGACAGGCTGCAGCACTCAAAACTGCTGCGGCAGCTCAGCGGCAAGATTTACCTGACGCACTATCAGGCCATGCAGGACCTGTCGCGCAATACGGCCGAATATCTTATTTAAATGGGAAAAAATCGCAGATTATCAAGGAAGCAGGCCATGAAATTTATGGCCTGCCTGAAAATAGGCTGCGAAAATAT
This sequence comes from Acinetobacter sp. WCHAc010034, assembly GCF_001696615.3. NCBI lineage: Bacteria > Pseudomonadati > Pseudomonadota > Gammaproteobacteria > Moraxellales > Moraxellaceae > Acinetobacter > Acinetobacter sp. WCHAc010034. The sequence goes on from NZ_CP032279.1 coordinate 203,210, forward strand.
AGAATATCAATTGAAAAAATAAGCACTTAATTTTTATATCAGATTTGTTTTAAGCCTGAAAGATTTTCAGTATAAAATATCGGGCTTATTTTCAACATTTTGTCATCGTAATTCTGACAAGGCTCCCCTATGTTTTCAGCTTTTACGCGTTTGAGTTTAGTCACCCGGATTATTATTGCCATAATTTTAGGTGTATTGGTTGCCGTTCTTTTTCCAAACGCTGCGCCGTACCTCAGCCTGCTTGGCGACCTATTCATTAAAGCGCTTAAATCGGTTGCCCCGATTCTTGTTTTTGTCTTAGTTTTATCTTCTATTGCAAACTTTAAAGTCGGCAGCAGCAATGCTTATATCAAGCCGATTATGCTGATGTATGCTTCAGGCATGCTCTTTGCGGCCTTAAGCGCAGTAGTCGCCAGCATGCTGTTCCCTAGCGTTCTGTTTTTAGATGCGCCGGCCCAAGGTGAATTGAGCCCTCCCGGCAGCCTTGCGGAAATTTTAAAGAACCTGCTGCTGAGCTTTGTTGCCAACCCGGTTACAGCCATCAGCGAAGCCAACTTCATCGGCATTTTAGCCTGGGCTGTGGCTTTGGGCGCAGCTTTCCGCCATGCTTCAGACCAGACCAAAGTATTCCTGACTGAAGCAGCTGAGGCAGTAAACCGGGTGATCCGTCTTGTGATCAGCTTTGCGCCAATCGGCATTTTCGGCTTGGTGGCGGTGACTTTTGCGGATGCAGGCCTAAGCACGCTGGTCAGCTATGCGCACCTGCTGGCCGTACTGCTGGGTACCATGCTTTTTGTGGCTTTGGCGATCAATCCGCTGATGGTGGGATTAGTGACCCGGGAAAATCCATATCCTTTAGTATTTCAGTGCCTGCGCGAAAGCGGCATCACGGCATTCTTTACCCGCAGTTCAGCCGCCAATATTCCGGTGAACCTGGATCTTGCGAAACGCTTAGGCGTTCCGGAATCGACCGCCAGCGTGGCCATTCCTTTGGGCGCGACCATCAACATGGCAGGCGCATCCGTGACCATTACCGTACTGACTTTGGCCACTGTGCATACGCTGGGCATTTCGGTTGACTTCACCACCATGCTGATTCTGTCTGTCATTGCCACAGTTTCCGCATGCGGGGCATCGGGCGTTGCCGGCGGCTCACTGCTGCTGATTCCGGTGGCTTGCGGCCTGTTCGGCATCTCGTCAGATATTGCCATGCAGGTTGTCGCCATCGGCATGGTGATCAGCGTGCTGCAGGATTCGACTGAAACTGCGCTGAATTCTTCGACTGACGTGCTATTTACTGCTGCAGTAGACCGCGGTTTAAGATAATATACTGATAAACGTATATTAATTATTCAATGTGCTATGCCTTTTTATACCTTGCCGCTGTGGGTTCAATTTGGCGCATTCTTTCTCGCAATGAATGCGGGCATGGTCAATGTGCTGGGGCTGGTGACTGTTCTGCACCAGTCCGTTTCGCATATGACGGGCAACGTCAGCATGCTGGCTCTGGCGGTTTTAAACTGGCATCCGGCATCTATTGTTTACCTTTTCTGCATTACCCTGTCTTATGTGATTGGTTCTTTTTACAGCGGGCTGATTTTAGGCAATAGCCATTTCCGCCTGGGCAGGCTCTACGGCGCGCCATTGAGCCTTGTGGCGTTTTTCACGTTCCTGTGCTGGTTGCTGCTGCCCTATTTTCCGCGCTATGCGCTGCTTTGGGCCTGCGTGGCGATGGGCGTGCAGAATGCCATGGTCAGCCACTATAAAGGCACCATTATCCGCACCACGCACTTATCCGGCGTATTGACAGACTTAGGCCTGGCTTTGGGCTACCGCGCCAGAGGCTTGGAGGTCGAGCGCAAGCGGGTAATTCTGCATTTACTGATTTTATTTGGATTTTTTATAGGCGGGCTTATTGCCAGCTTGATTTATCCTTTATTAAAATTGAATTCGTTTCTTGTCCCGGCAGCATTCAGCTTAGCGTTAAGCACTGTATATTGGGTCATCTATCTGCGTTACCGGCATATTCAAAATTGAGTTTGGAACATCTTATGGTTAAAAATGCACTACAGGCACAGTTATTAAAAGCAGGTTTGGTCGATAACAAAAAAGCCAAAAAACTGTCTAAGCAGGCTGTGCATGAACAGCGTACCGGTCAAAGCAATGAAGCTGAAATCAAGGCTAAAATTGCGCAAGATCAGGAGCAGAAGCAGGCGCGCGACCATGCCATTGAGCAGGAGAAAAAAGCCGCGCTGCATGAGAAAGAGCTGAAAGCGTCTATCCTGCAGATGATCAATCAGCAGAAAATCCGCAATACCGGCGGCGATGTTACTTATCAGTTTATTGATGGCGGCAAGATCAAAAAGCTTTACATCAATCAGCAGATTTACAATGCCCTTGTCGCCGGCAGCCTGGTGATTGCCAAAGAAAACGACAGCTACGCATTTTTGCCGATGGCGCTGGCGGAGCGCATCAATGCGAAAATGGAAGGCTTTATTATTGTGAACAATTCTGAACAGAATGATCAGACCACAGATGAGGAAGATCCGTATGCAGCCTACGTCATTCCTGATGATTTGATGTGGTAAGCGCTGGCGCTTAGCATTCAAAAGCTTTGGATTGGGTAATGCTGATCTACTGCAGCCCTTTTCGTATTATCAATTGATAAATCTCGCCTAACCCCTCTTTACAAAAGAGGGGATGAACAGCATTGCTGTGCAAGGAATTCAATACCAGATTGAGCCTTCCATTTGCTGCTCCCGCACTCAGCAAAGCGTAAAAAGATGCAGGGTTTATGTATGCAAAACGTTATTATAAAAAATCTTTTAAAATTAAGACGATAAACTGCGCTCAATTCAAACTGAAAACACGATGAGGATGGTTTTGGAGCGTTTTACCTTTATTCAAAAAATTCAAGATTGGTCTGATCAATATCCTTGGCTGGAAATGCTGACTTCGCTCAGCATGGTTATTTTACTGGCCATTTTGGCGACTTTTATCGCCAAACAGGTGGTTGTCCGCGGCATCCGCAAATTAATCGCCAAACTGCCCTTTTTCAATGATTCAATTATTGCCAGGCACAGCGTAATCCGCCGGATTACCAATATTGTGCCTGCTGTTGTGCTCATGAATGGTATTAAAACCGTGCCTCATGTGTCTGCAGAATTCATCAGCTTGGTGCAGACCGTATCACAGGCCTTTATTTTCCTCACTATCGCCCTAGCCATCAGTGAAATGCTGAATATTTTCAATTTGGTGTATCAGCGCAATCCTAAGTCCAAAAACAAGCCGATTAAGGGCTATCTGCAGCTGATCAAGCTGATCATCTTCATTGTCTGCGGCCTGATGATTTTAGGCACATTCCTGAAGAAAGACGTATTTACCCTGCTGGCCGGTTTTGGCGCCATGGCTGCCGTGCTGATGCTGGTGTTTCAAAATACCATCCTGTCTTTGGTCGCTTCGGTGCAGATTTCATCCTACGACATGGTGCGCATTGGCGACTGGATAGAAATGCCCTCCCTGAATGCCGATGGCGATGTCATTGATATGTCATTACATACGATTACCGTACAGAACTTTGACAAGACTTTGACCACCATTCCAACCAATAAGCTGGTCACCGATACCTTTAAAAACTGGCGCGGCATGGCGGCGGCGGGCGTACGGCGCATTAAGCGCTCCATCTACATTGATCAGGACTCTGTGCATTTCATGACTGACGATGAGCAGAAAAAGCTGAAGGAGTTTCTGCTGCTTGGTCAATACCTGAATGATAAGTCTGCGGAAATCGAGCAGTTTAACCAGAAGCTGAGCAACCCGGCGCACTATAATCAGCGCCGGCTGACCAATTTGGGGACATTCCGCGCCTATGTTGAGCTGTATTTAAAGCAGCATCCCGGCATTGCGCGGCATCAGTCCCTGATTATCCGCCAGCTGCAGCCGACCAGTGAAGGCCTGCCTTTGGAAATCTATGCATTTACCAACGTCACGGCATGGAAAGACTATGAAGCGATTCAGTCTGATATTTTCGATCACCTGATTGCGATTATTCCTGAATTCGGCCTGAAAATTTATCAGGCGCCTTCAGGTTCTGACCTGAAAGCCAGCCTGAGCAGACTGCAGGGAAATTAACAGCCAAATGTAAAAATGCCCCATCTAAGCGCATTCTGCACTTTGCATAGAACAGTCAAACTGCCTAATGGCTTTTCTTCATTAAAAAAACCGCCTAATCATACAATTAGGCGGTTTTCCCTATTCAGCTCAGCCTACATATCCGTATGCTTTTTCCAAGTCATCGTGCTCACCGCATTGGCATTCTTTGCCTTGCCATAGACTTTCATTTGATCCCCTGCCAGATTCAGGCTAGCATCAATCGTATAAAGATGCCCATCTTGCGGATTAACCCAGATGCCCTGACTGAATTGCTTATTGCTGGAGCCGGCAACCAGCCCTTTCAGCGCTTCCATGCCTAAAATAGGCTGATTTTTCAGTGCACCCTGACATTTGCTGCAAAGCTCGGAACTTGGGGCGCCCGGCAAAGGGCGGTTTTTTGTAATAACCGCGCTGTATTGCTGTGTTTTAGAATTCTTGCGGATGACGATATCTGAAACATAATAGCCGGTACGGTCATCAATCACTTTCCATGTGCCAATCAACGGGTCAAAAGGCATGGCGGATAAGGGGCTCATCAGCCCGCATAACAGCGCAGCTGCGCCAAAAAACTTAAGGTTCATAAAGATATTTACAATTAGGGGAAGAAAAATACAGCAATGTAAAAATGGCCGAATTATAGCAACTATTTTTTAATCGACGTCAATTATTTCATTAAAATTAAACATATAGTTGATAGCAGAGTTTAAAAACAAACCAAATATTAAAATCATGAAAGCGCCGGCTCAAGCTGCATGGCGGTTTCCTTTTGTCAATTTGCATCTATAATTCATAGCAGCATAACCACAATAAGATTAACGATGAAACTGGAACTACCCCTTGCCCTGCTGCTCGCGCTGGCTTTCACTGGCTGTCAAAAGCAGCAGGCTGAAGATGCAAAGCCTGACTCTGCCATTGCCGCGCAATTTGAAAAATCGGACGCCGTTATTGGCGCTTATCTGGATAAGCTGGACAGCCCAGAAACGCCTAAAGGCGAAAAGACTCAAATTCTCTGCAAGGACTACCCCGCCGAATACAAAACCAATTACATGCCGGCTTTGCTTCAATTGGCGCCTAAAGATTACACGGAGGATAAGCTGGCCACAGATTTAGAAATTGCTTTGGACTACTACAAAGACAAATTCAAAATCAGTTGTGAAAAAGCATAAAGATGTGAGCTGACTGCCCAGCATTCTGCCTTATTTATACATAAAGTGATTCAACAGGCGCTGAACTTCCCACGGCGCATTTTATGCAAAGTTTCAAGACAAAGGTTTTGCCACTAAATCTGAAAGTGCCGCATAGAAATTTAAGATATACTCAGGCTTAAAATACAGGGGCATTATTCTTGAGCTATCCGAAAAACCCGCTTAACTTAAAAAGCCGCTTAAGCCATATTATATTTTCTTCAGCTTTTATTCTTTACCCGGCTGGCATGCAAAATGCCTATGCCAATAAACTGTATTTACCCGTTGGCTATGATGCATTCTGCGGATTACCTGTGTTTACCGGGCAAAATCCTCAAATTGCTACAGCCGAAAAAGACCAGTTCGGAAATAAAATTAGGGGCTGTACTAGATTAGGTTAAATTTGACACCAAAACCGCAATGTTTTGAGCTGCTGTTTTGGTGTTCCATAATTGAATCTAAACTCACATTCTTTCAAAAACAAGGGAAAAGGTTGTTTAGGAATACCATTGTATTTTCTCAATACCCTTTTAGCTTGATTCCAAAAATTCTCTATCCCATTAATGTGATTTTTACCTTCTGAAAACAGCAAAGAATGATTGATTCTTTCATGGTAAAAACCACTTACATCAAGTGCATTGTAGCTGCGATAACAATCCGTATAAACAATACTGTCAGGTGCTATTTTATTAATAATTACAGGCATTAGAGTTATCGCTTTAGTATCAGAAACAACCTTGGTGTACACCTTTCCACCACGCTTTAAAATACCAAATACAGCAACTTTACCAGAAGCCCCACGACCGCGTTTACCCTTACGTATCCCACCAAAATAACTTTCTTCCAACTCCACCTGTCCGTCGAATATTTCAGTGGCTTCTTGTTCTAAATAGCAGGCTATAACTTGCCTAATTTTAGTGTAGAACAGTGCTGCTGAATTAGGATGAATATCCAATAAATCAGCAGCGGAACGGGCTGTAACTTCAAGTACAAAAAAATCAAGCAGCCTTAACTGTACTTTTCTATTTAACTTACAATTAGATATCTTCATTTTTCTAGACTAACATAATGCTAATCTAGTACAGCCCCTATATCTTTGATGTGGTAACGTCGCCAACTCAAACATTAGCCAAACTGGCTGGAAAATTTTAAACGGCAATCGTCAAGCCTGTGATTGCTTGCCAGGTGGAAATAGTACGAAATATCAAAAGAAGAAAAGTTGATTCAACTTCTTTTCAAATCGAATTTTTCAAGATGACATTGTTTCATATACAGAAACAGCGGAAGCCCTACAGAAGCTCCCCCCATAAATGATGCGGCTATAGGAATCCATAATCTTTTCATTTTAAGATTTTTACCTTCATTCATAACCATAAATACAATAACGATTACCGTTACAACGACATCTAGCCATGCAAAAGCTGCTAATGGATTTTCAGTGATTTGCCGAAAAAATAGAGAAAAATTAAGTCCATATTTAGTCAACCACAGTATAAATTGTGAAAATGGCAGTGCTACTCCTATTAGGGTTAATAATGCATATGTTGTTTTCATAATTATTTCTGGGCCTATAAGCTAATTGATATAAGTTCCATTTTTATAATCGGAGCTGTTCTATGAGCGTCGATTACTTAATTCATTAATAATATGGCGTTCTCCATTTATATTATTAATTCTTCCTGAAATTAACACAATACACGTTATACAAAACAGCCCTGTAAGCCCTCAATTGAGGGCTTGTTCTTTTCAGGATGGGCGGCTAACCCATGCCGCTGTCTTTCCTATTTTGCTTTTGATATCGGTGTTTGGAATATTCCAATGCTGATTCAATGTAATAAACCGCTCCAAATCAAGCCGCTCGGCTCTAAGGAAATTCAGCATTTCAGCAGACATATCCAGTTTTTTTGCCAACCATCGCCATTTTAAAATCGGCTGAAGTAACTTTAACGAAATAAAGTGGCAAGGTGCCTTGACCTGCAGATGCTCTGCAATCATCTCAATCAACTCCTGAAAAGAAACTTGCTCTGGATTGGCCACTAGAATTTCCTGCCGATGCGTACTTGGATCTTGGGCAGCTTGAATTATGGCATCAACTAGCATCGTCACCGAAACCAGTGGTAAATAGTGCTGCCGCGTTCCAGGAATAGCCGTCATTTTCCCTTGTTTTAATTGCTGGATAAGATGCACAATCGGTTGATTAGATGGAATTTCCCCTGTCATTTCATCGCCAATGACCGTGGCAGGATGGATAACGGTCCATGGGATATTATATTGAGCAGCATGTTTAACCCAAGTGAAATGCCCTTGAATTTTAGATGCTTCATATGCTCCCAATCCAGCATAGACTCGTGACCAATCGGTCTGCTCTATACGATCACGATAGATGCCAGCTGCCTGCAAATGCTCATTCATGGTCAACATATAGCCTGATAGATGTACTGCTCGTTCTAACTGGCAATGCTTACCAACACCTTCTAACAACAGCTCAAGCCCATTGACATTAACAGCCTTAGCCTGCTGCATTGTTAAATTCCATGCAAATAAGGCACTGGTATTGTAAAGATAATTGACTGCTTTGAGCTGCTGCCAGTCCTGCTTGGATAGTCCTAAATTCGGCAGAGTAACATCACCCTGAATAAAGTTTAACTGTTGATGAGAAATGCCTTGATGTGTCAGCCAATGCTGAAGCTGCGGGGCTTGCTGATCGACATTACGGCATAGGGCAAACACTTGAGCATTTCCTCTCAGCAGGCGCGCGATTAGAAATTTACCGATAAATCCTGTTGCCCCCACTACGAGAGCAGTCTGATTTGAAGCGTGCATGAATGTGTACTCTATTGAATTGTTCATACTTAAGCTAAAGTATGGAGTACACTCTATGGTCAAGTAGTTTTGAAAAATTATTAATGCAGAGGGATTTTATAAATGCTGATTGGCGAACTATCACAACAGATAAATATGAGCCGGGATACCATCCGCTTTTATGAAAAAATGCAGTTGATTCAGCCATTAATTCGAAATAATGGCTATAGGGATTATCCTGAACAAACCCTTCAACAGTTGCAACTAATACAGATTGCGAAGAATCTAGGGTTTACCCTTGCTGAGATCAGGCAGATCATTCATTTAGTGAATGAAAGCGAGATTCCTGCAGAACAGTTTCAGGAAATTTTGCAGGATAAATTAGGCAAAATTCAGGAAAAAGTCGAACAATTGCAGCAGATGCAGGCGATGCTTGAAAATCTGATAAAGGGTGAACTTTGCCCGCTAAGAAAAGACTGTGATGTAGTGAAAATATCCTTTGGGGGAGACACGGCTCACCTAGCCAACAGAGAGCCCAACTGAGCCTTGAATCAAAAATGGATAAACGATTAGAGTATCTGAATTAACACTTCCGCAGCTCCCTGAAACTCTTGCAAAAGCAATCACAGTCAAAAATTTTAGTGCTGGACTGAAATCTATGCGGAAAGTTAATCCAAGCAGTAAAACATTGCTTGAATAGGGAGCATAGAACGTGAAAAATCATTTAAAAAGCCCAACCGGTTAGGACTAGGCTTTTTGCTAACTCTTAAGCCAATGATTTATATTGGAATAAAAATATATTGCGCATAACCTGTCTTATGTTAATTTTAGAGAAATTTAATTATCTTTTAATGTCTCAAAAACACTATATGCAGCCTTAATGCGATCAATATTTGGTATCTTTTTATTCATTAACATAACCAGTCCAAATCCTTCTTCTGGAATAAATAAAATATACGCCCCAAAGCCATCAGTAGATCCTGTTTTATGAAAAACTTTAGATTTTGGTTGTGATAATTCTTTTACAACGGAGTTTGATCCCAACAAAATTTGTTTTGAATTACTAGCCTGTAGAATTTCTGAAGTTGTCGGATAAGAAAACATCTCCCATCCAAGTGCTTGTGTCATACCACTATCTGCAACTTTAAAATATCCTTTATGTGTATCCAGTAGAACTTTTCTCATAGCAGGGCTATTTGTATCTAGATTAAGATTTGCATTTACGAAGTTAAGCATATCTGGCAGGGTTGATTTAACTCCATAAGCTTCATCAGATAATGGGCCGGGATTAACTCGAACTGGTTGATCTTTTTCATCATAACCAAAAGCATAGTTTATTTTTTGTTCTTCTGGAACATTGACGTATGTATGTTTCAAATTAAGTTGAGGGAAAATAGTCTTCTCTAATAGTGAGGAGAAAGGGACACTCATCGATTTTGCAGTTAGATACCCAAAAAAACCTATACTGGGATTTGAGTATTCGCGATAAGTACCAGAAGGATTCTTGGCTTTCCAATTTTTGAAATACTCTAATATTTGCTTATCCGTTTTGACATGATCAAGAAATTGCAGTGGCAAATTTCCACTTGTATAAGTTAATAGCTCTAATAAATTTACCTTATCAATTTCGGAACTTTTTAAAGCTGGTAAATATTTACTAAGATGGTCGTCGAAAGATATTTTTCCTTGGTTATTAGCATACGTACCTGAAACAGCAGTAAAAATTTTACTTACAGAACCTAACTCAAAAAGAGTCTGTCCATTTACGCTTTTATTTTCTTCTCTAGATTGAACACCATAATACTTTTCATAATTTTTACCATTATGAATTATGCCTATCGCCATACCAGGTGCATAATACTGATCCATAAGCGGTTTAAATGATTGGGTTACGATCTTTTCAATATTTTTTTCATTTTGACTGACTGCATTTGCATGTAATTGCATGCCAAAACCCATAAACATGGTAATTAAGCCTGCTTGACAAATTTGTTTTCTAGAAATCATTAGTTCAAAATTAATCGGTAAAGAGTGCGTATATTCTCATTTTATAAATATTAAATATGTATTAATTTAATAACTTTTTATATAGAAGTTATCTAATCAACGTTTATTTAAAATAATGGTCGCTATACAAAATGTATTCTATAAAACTTTTGTTTTTTCATATATTTAAAAACTTTTTACCAATCTCAAAAACAGCAAAAACCGGATTTTTTTATGTGCAGTTTTGATAGTTATTGCCAATAATTTGATTGTTTTTAGTCAAATTGGAACTTTTTTCAGTGTTCCTAACCTTCCCTGGGAGAAAATTATCCCCTTTCTGAAATCCAAGAAGATGGAACAAAATTATATTATGCTTGTGTAGATGAAGAAATAATAGGAATAGAGCCAAGTGAAGGATGGTCTGATGAAAAAAACAGTCAAGTGTTACATTAGACAGGGATTAGAGAATGTTTTAAAAGAACAACCAAATAGAAAGATAGAAATTGAAAAAATATTTAATAAATATAATTTATAGGCTCACAGTTTTAACTGTATTAAGAATTTCTAAAATTAACAAAATATATCTTATACGAAATAGCCCTCAATTCACACACTGAATGCAAACAGTAATATACATTTCTGTTGACATTGAATGCGTTGCGCAACAATCAATCACATAAATGCCATTACAGTGTACTGACACTTGGAACAGCCTATTTCAAAATACTGAATTAGAAAGAATAAATAAAATAACCTCACATAGCGCGTATTATATTGATTTTATAAAATTTAAAAATCTAATTTATAAAAATCCTGAATAGTTTTAGCACAACTTTCAATGACTAAGTCATTATCTTTTTTCCAAATTAATTTGACTTCAGATTGGCTGCTTTTGTCGTTTATTGAGAGTAATTTTACATTCTTCGGGAGAATTGTAGAAAATTCTTCAGGTACGACACAGATACCAAGGCCATTTGCTACCAAATCCAATTGGGACAATTTTCTTGAGGAAATTCTGGATTTCTTTTGGCAAAATCCATTGCTTAAACAAAGATTAGAAGCTAAGTAACTTAATCCTCCTCGTTCAGAATGAGGTGTAGAAACAAATCTTAAATCTTTTAAATCACCGATATAAACACTGGTTTTATCATTGAAATTTTTATCAGACGTTGAAGCAGCTACATATAGAGGAGCTGTATATAAACTTGTGGAATTTACCTCGTCTAAAGCATGGTAGACAGGAGGTCGAATAAAGCCAATGTCAATATCACCACTTAATATTGCTTCAATTTGAGCCTCCGAAGAAATAGTATTAAGCTCGATATTTATTTTATATTTTTCACATAGCTGATCTAAAACCTGAATTTTTTTGTTATCTAAAATAATGCTGCTAGAGTGGCTGACTTTCACCGTTCTATTTTCCCCCCGGCTAATCCCCTTTGCTAATTCAATTGAATTACTGAAATTATCAAGATTTTTTTTTAAGTTTTTATAAAGAACTGATCCAGCAAGGGTTAATTTGATTCTCTTATCAGATCTATCAAAAACACTAAAGCCCAGATCATCTTCTAAATTCTTTATTTGCCTGCTTAAGGCCGATTGGGCAATGAATAATTTTTCTGAGGCTGCGGTAAAGCTGCCTTCTTCGACAATAGTAATCAGATAAGTGCATTGTTTGAAAGTTAACATATCTCATAATTAGATAGATGGTTGTTTTTTACATATTAGATTAGATGATTAAATTCTTATATCTTTTTATAACAATTTTTCCAGGTCGAATTAAAAATGGCTATTAAAAACAAAATTATTGTATTCATTGTTATGGTTGTCATATGTTTTTTAGCCCAATCTTATGATGCTTATACTGGTGTTAATAACCCTGAAAAAGATGCACAGAACATTGACCCCCTAATAGATTAACAGATACTTTTCAACTCATTATCAAATAGCTCAGATCACTCTTGCTCCATCTAACATAAGGACGTTATACGAAATAGCTCCTTTGAAGACTATTAATTCACACACTGAACGCAAACAGTAATATGCACTTTTGTTGAAATTGAGTGTGCTGTGCAGCCTAAAAGCAGGATGCACAGCAATAAAGCAGCCAGCCTCACTTGGCTGCCCACTTCTTATAAGCACTGGCCAGCTTGGTGTCATAGCTGTTTTTTGCATATCCCTTGCCGTTATAGCCCAATGCAAATGCCTTCCAGTCCTTATTTTTCAGGGCATTGATCAGGCCATTCACTTTGATATAGCGACACATTGCATTCAGCTGGGAAGCCTCATCCTGGTACATCGCATTGATAAAGGTCTGCAGGGACTTATAGCCAAGCGATTTCCAGTGATAGCCATCACCTGCCCAAGGCCCCAAGAACAGGACTCTAGCGCCGATTCACGGTGATATTCAGCGGCCGTAGCCAAACGGCCATGCTGCGCAGAATATAAGCCGTAGCCGCCGGACGTTTTGCTGCAGAGATTCGGCTGTTCAATTTCCATTTTTTCGGCAATGCTGAAAAGCTTGCCGGCGATCAGGCGCTGGCGCATCACATGGCGCTCAAAAAGAATTACCAGAGTGCTGTCCGAATTAAATCCAGATCCCCGGCACTCAACTTCGTGCACCGCTTTTAACGCAGCTGCCTCTACGCCCAGCGCTTTAGCCTGAGCGCCTATTTGCGCATCAGTCAGTTTTTTACTCATAAATCATTCTCCCCCTTTGCCATTTCCCCAGATTGCGAGGAATGCCGCTTTAATTTCAGAAATTACCTCAGGCAGCGGCTTGCCTTTCAGCAGCGCAATCGACTGATACAGAATGCCGATGGCTAAAAGGCCGAACACCGCAAACATAAGCATGATGAAGCCCTGATACATCGTGGACGTTTTGAGCATTTCAAAATGCTCAATAAATGCCGAACTGCCATATAAGCTGACCGTTACGCTAGCCAGAAACTTGCCGATGACGCCCATGGAAGAGCCTTTCTTTGCCTGATGTTTTTCATAGTCGAGATGATCCGAAAGTTCAATATTGAATGTAGGGCATGTTCTCATTTGTCCTTACACCAAATAAATATGCATGCTAGTCGCAACATGGCTTTATAATTTCTAGCCAACTTATCATATCTTGTCGCTATTGCCCGAAAGTGTTTTAAACGCGCAAATGCATTTTCAACTAAATGCCGTAATTGATATAGATAACCATCAAATTCCGGATTACCTTTAAAGCTGTTGGTTTTTCTTGGTATCACTGGGATCATATCAAGAATTCTTGCACATTCTCTGAGCTTTTCGGAGTCGTATCCTTTATCCGCTACCAGATAATCAGCCTTTCCAACCAATTCTATTAATTTCGGCGCAATTTGACCGTCATGGACTTCCCCCCCAGTGATGTCAAAATCAAGCGGATATCCGTTCGCATCGACGGCCAAGTGTATTTTTGTAGTTATTCCACCTCTTGAGGTGCCAATTGCTCTATTTTCACTGTGCCTAGCTCCACTTGCATGCTGATGAGCGCGAATGCAGCTTCCATCAATGAATACCCATTCTGTATCCAGCAGGCCTCGTAATTTAAAAAAAACTTATCCCATAATCCATTTATCGCCCAACAATTAAAACGGTTGTAAGCTATTTGCCAAGGACACAAGTCTTCAGGGATGTCGCGCCAAGCAGCACCAGTACGAAATTTCCACAGTATGGCTTCCATGATATTTTTAGAGCGATAACAGCCATAAAACTGCACGGTTTCTTGGATTTACAGCCAAATCTCATCGGTTAAAACTCGGCGTGTCATGTTAAAACATCAATAAAACAAATAAAAAAGCAGATTCTATACAGTTATTTTTATACTTACATATTTAAATTTTAAAATGAGAATACGCCCTAGTTTCAATCATGAATTTTTTAAAAACTGCTGTAATTTGGTTTAAGTCTTCTGGCGTTTTCAGACCTTTAGCCAATTCAGCAGCCATACTTCTGATTGTTGCTTCATCCATATGAAGTACCTTTTGTAATTATCCTCTGAAGGATAAATGAAAATTAAGTACTTACACAAAATTTAGAATAGTCCCGCATTTGGAATTTTTGGTTTATTTACATTGGTTCTCTGGTTGGTCTAATTGCTCACGTAACCATTCGGAATCCTCTTGCAGGCTTTCTTTGGTGTATCCCATTGCTCGAACACCTTCTGATGCTCCCTCATATTCTTTAAATCTGCTTAAGACAAAATCATAAAGTTCAATATTCTCTTTCCACCCTTTGCAATCTAGAGTTTTGAGTTTATTAGACCTAGTAAGATCTTCTTGCTCATTCTTTGCCTCTGTAGAAATCACTTGATTTCTGTCCGATTGTGTTTGAACGTATCGCTCCATTAACTTGTAATATTTAAGCTCAAAGTCTTTTTGAGCTGAAGCAAAACAGCTGCCTGATACAATTACATAAATTAGAAATGCGAAAAGCTTCATTGTTGTTTTCTGCCTGATTAAAATAGTGGTGATTATTATATTTAAACACCCAATAATTCAAAGGTTTTTTATCTAAAGCCTTTAGCTCCGCCAATGTGTACCCGCGCTTATTCAGCGGATCGGCAAATTTCTCAATTGGAAATTTGCCAGATTTATACAGTTCGTACTTTTTCTTACCCAGCCAAGTGCGCTGAAAAAACTCATCCGACTGTTCAAAAAACTCTTGGAATGATGTGTTTGCATCCAGCTGGTTAATAATTTTCTGGCTTCATCTTTAACATCCGCCACAATCAGCCGCGTGCGGAGCGCTTCTCCTTTTTCTGGCGGCACCCGCTTGCCATTTTGATCTTTCCACTTGTGTTTCGCATCCCGCGTGATCCAAACCTCAGCCTTACCGACATGCAGCGTTACTTTTTGTCCTTTATATTTAATGGCTTTTATTTCACGCGTTTCCAGCCGGTCAGCGGCTTCTCCTGTTTTTACTGCCTGTCCCTGATACTCAACGGAATTTCCTTCTTTCCCGCGCGAACCAGCCATTTGAATCCCTGATGATTCATCTGCCTAAGATGGGCAATTGAATCTCCTTCACGGTCAATTTGAATGAAAATCTGCTTAAACCTAATTCAGATTAATTAAAGATAAAAATAATTTTAAAACATAGAGTTAAAGCTTAAACTCTTTTACAATTCTCATCTTCATTATGCTGTGGTCAATAAAAAATGAAGAAATTAATAGGCTTATGTGTATTACTGACGCTAATGGGATGTAGTAAGCAGAAAACTCCTGTCAGTGTAGAAGAGGAGCAACAAAAAGCAGAAGACAGTACCCAATTTACTGAGAGTTTGGAAGTTGAGCCTGAGTTATTCGGATTTCATTCTTATGAATTGGGCGAGTTGGTTAAAAATTTAATGCCTGATGCTCAAAAAAATCAAATGCTTGAAGTTTGGCAATGGGATGATTTAGCCAATGATGCAAAAATTAGATGGGTCACGGAAGGTTATAAAGAAAAATATAATTCTAATACTTTAAGCACCATGTCTTCTCGTGAAGGTTTGGTGCGTGTACATCAATTGGGCGAGCGTGTTTCACAATTGAAAGACCGTAAATATGAAGTGCCTTGGTCAATTCGTTATGAAGGTAAAGATGCAAAATTTGGAGTAAATTTAATTACTTTACAGCCCAAAACTAATGCCATGATCAGCTTTAATGATCCTATCCCATCACTTAAAAAACAAGGCATAAAGATTACTGCTATTTGTCGCCAAAGTTTTGCTGGAGAAGTGATCGATGTTTCTTTATTGGAAGCCCGAAAAAAACAACCTGTCTATATCATTGATCGTTCTAGTGGTGGTTCGGGAGGGAAAACTCGTTGGCTGGAACTTAGTTTGCAAAATTTAAGTACTGAATGGTGTCCAGATGACAGCACTGAATAGATATAAGTAAACTAAAAAAGCAGGATTCGTCCTGCTCCTTATTTTGGTCTTTTTTCAGTAGTGTCATGCATAAGCAAGTTGATGTTTTAATTGCAGAGCTTCAAAAGACCTTTGATGAATATAGTGATGATCTAGGCATCTTTTCACTTGATGAATCTGGTGTTTCCATTGAAATTAAAACCAAATCTAGTGAATACAGCTATAGCCTTGAACAGTTAAAAAAAAGCTGAATGTTGAACTTGAAGATCCGCTGATTCAGAGTTTAAAGGAGGTGTCTTGATGGAAGATATGCAAATACACTCCATCCGTTTCACTAAGATAAAGATCAATAGCATCCGCTAACCGCATGTTTGCTTCATGCTGATTGCCGTACAGAATATTAGGGTTAGCCTCGATTTCTACTTCGCGTTTTTTAAGCCAGCTATCTGCCTTGCGTCTAGAATTGAAAGTTTTACTTTCTCTAAATATCGGGTAGTCTTTGCGGTGAACACGAATTACCGCTCTATACCTCAAAGTCCCCTCAGCAAGCGTTCTGGTAAAAATTGAACCCATAAATTTGCACCTTTTTCAATTTTTCCATTATGGTGCAAATTAGGGGGCAAATAGAAACGCGTTAGCACAGCTAAACAGGTGTTTACACAGCTAAAAACATCTTTAGGCTTATTAGCCAAAGTATTGTTTTTATTGTAAAATATGTAAATTACTGAAATTTAATATTATTAAGAATTGAAGGTGCAGCTTATGCTGAAGTGGTTTGAAAAACTCGTTGACCCTTACCCCGAAAAAGGCCTAAACGAACCTCTTCCCACCCAGTTTTTCCCTTTTGTATGGCAGGCTGCCAGCGGGGTCAAGCGCTACCTGCTCCTTTTGGTCATCTGCACCGCGGGGGCCGCCAGTTTTGAGGCTTTCCTATACGCGAAAATCGGCGATTTAGTCAACTGGCTGAGCCAAAGCCAGCCCGATACATTCTTGGAAAACCATAGCCAAAATCTGACAATTCTGACCTGCATTCTGCTGGCGAATGTTTTCTTTGCCAGCCTGCAGACGGTTGTGAAGCACCAAATGCTCTACAGCAGTTTTCCCATGCGCCTGCGCTGGCGCTTCCATAATCTGCTACTGCAGCAGAGCCTGGACTTTTTCCATAACGATTTTGCAGGGCGGCTGTCGGCCAAAGTCATGCAAACGGCGCTTGCCGTGCGCGAGTTCTGGATTATTCTGGGCGACATGCTGGCCTATGTGCTGATTTATTTTGTCACCGTCAGCCTGGTTTTGGGGGCCATTTCTCCCATGCTGCTGATTCCGCTGATGCTTTGGCTGTTTCTGTTCATCTGTTCCGCAGCCTACTTTATTCCGCGCCTGAGCAAAGTTTCCAATGAGCAGGCCGATGCCCGCGCAGTCATGACCGGCCGCGTGACCGATGCCTATACCAACATTCAAACCGTTAAGCTGTTTGCGCATGCAGGCCGTGAAAGCCAGTACGCCAAAAGCTCAATGCAGCAGTTTATGGTTACGGTCTTCAAGCAGATGCGCCTGGGCGCCAGATATTCCATCAGCATCAGCCTGCTGAATATTGTGCTGTATGCTGGCGTAATTGGCACAGCGGTTTATCTGTGGATGCTGGGCCAAGCCGAACTGGGGGTCATTGCCGCGGCGACCGCCATGATTCTGAAGCTCAGCAGCATTGCGGAATTCATTATGTGGCAAACTTCCGCGCTGTTTGAAAATATCGGCACCATTCAGGACGGCATGAAAACCCTTGGACGCCCAATCAGCATTCAAGACAAGCCGGATGCGCAGGAATTAAAAGTGCCGCGCGGCGAAATTAAATTTGAAAATGTCAGCTTCGCCTACAGCTCAAAAAATGTGATCGATCAGCTGAATTTAACCATTAAGCCGGGCGAAAAAATCGGCATCGTCGGCCGTTCCGGTGCAGGAAAATCAACCCTGATTCAGCTGCTGCTACATTTCTATCCTATCAACCAAGGTCGTATTTTGATTGACGGGCAAAATATAGAAGATGTAACGCAGGACAGCTTAAGGCGGAATATCGCGCTGGTGACGCAGGATACCTCGCTGCTGCACCGCACTGTGGAAGACAACATCAAGTATGGCCGCCCAGATGCCACCGATGAGGAAATGCATCAGGCGGTGAAAAAAGCTCAGGCGGATGAATTTATTCCGCAGCTGGTGGATTTGCGCGGCAAATCCGGCTACGAGGCTTTTGTCGGTGAGCGCGGCGTCAAGCTTTCCGGCGGCCAGCGCCAGCGGGTGGCGATTGCGCGGGTCTTTCTAAAAGACGCGCCTATTCTAATTTTAGACGAAGCGACCAGCGCGCTGGATTCTGAAGTGGAAGCCGCCATCCAGTCCAGCCTGAACAGCTTAATGCAGGGCAAAACAGTCATTGCGATAGCGCACCGCCTCTCCACCATTGCGCAGATGGACCGCCTGATTGTGCTGGATCAGGGGCGCATAGCCGAACAGGGAACGCATGAAGAACTGGTGGCGCTGGACGGCATTTACGCGCATTTATGGCAGCGCCAGACCGGCGGCTTCTTAATCGAGCAACAGACCAATGAACCGGAAGGGAAATAAAAATATGCTGTATTTGGAAGATATTAAAGTCGGTGACCGCTTTGTCAGCCGCGAGTATGAAATGAAGCTGGAAGAAATTAAGCAGTTTGCGCAGGCTTATGATCCGCAGGAGTTTCATTTAGATGAAGATAAGGCCGAAGATCATCCAATCTTCCAGGGCATTGCCGCCAGCGGCTGGCACACTGCTGCTGTAACCATGCGCTTATGGACGGAATGCTTCCCTATCGCCAAGGGATTGATTGGCTCCGAATCCAGCCTGCGCTGGCCGCGCCCGACACGCCCCGGCGACAGGTTGCATGTGGAAGTTGAAATTTCCGCCATTACGCCGTCAAAAAGCAAAAATGACCGCGCGATTGTCAGCTATGTAACTCAGGCTTTAAACCAGCATGGCGATGTGCTGTTCATCTCCACCACAAAAATCATTGTGTTTAAAAAAGAAACCGCAGCTGCCTGAAATTCCGGGCGCAAAGCAGCTGAATTTGCTAAATTCGGCTGCAGGTTGCACAGGCTGAATTGTCCAACAATTTTAATAGCCGAACATTATATTTCGTGCCAATATAGCTTTGAACAAATAAAAAATATAAAGACTGCAACGGACCGCGCATGAAAACACCTTCTTCACGCCAAGATTTAGGCATTCCTGGCGTTTATGGATTACTGCTTTTAGATGTTGTTTCACGCTGGGGCTATAACAGCGAAACCCTGTTTGGCCCATTCCGGCTGAACAGCGAGCAGCTGGCAGACCCTGAATACCGCATCCCCACCGCACTTGCCAATGAGCTGGTGCAGCATGCCCTGCGCTTGACCGGTGAGCCGACCTTAGGCTTTCATCTGGGCACGCAAATGCGCATCTCAATTCACGGCTTCATTGGCTATGCCATTATGACTGCCAATGACATTACCGATGCCTTGGTGCTGGCCAACCGCTTCATTCAGCTGCGGATGCCCTTCCTGCAGCTGTTTTTCTCGACATTCGGCAGCAAAGCCACGGTGCAGCTGCGGACGGATGTCAGCTTGGAGCCTCTGCGCACTGAAATTGCGGTTGCCCTGATTTTCGGCATGATCAGCATGGGCAAAGCGATTACCGGCATTGACTATTCCTCCGGCGATATCGATTTCGATTTTCCCAAGCCGGATGGCTTTGAGCGCTTTATGGCGAAATTTCCGCATCATCAGTTCCGCTTTGATCAGCCGCATCTGCTGCTGAGTTTTGACAAGCAGTATTTAGGCAATAAGCTGGTGCATGCCGACCCAATTGCCAGCCAAATCGCCATTAACCAGTGCGAAACTGAACTGTCCGCCTTGGGCGAACGCCACCGCTTGGCAATGCGCGTGCGCGACATTCTGACCCATTCGGAACAGCATTATTTAAGCATTGAAGCGGTTGCGGACCGGCTGCATGTGTCCGACCGCACCCTGAAGCGCCAGCTGGCAGCCGAGGGCACTTCATTTTCAACTTTAGTCGATGAAGTGCGCTACCGCCATGCAACTTCCCTGCTTTCGCGCACGGACTTTACGCTGGAACAGATCGCCGATGAGCTGGGCTACAGCGACGTTGCCAATTTCAGCCGGGCATTCAAGCGCTGGAGCGGACGCAGCCCAAGCAATTGGCGCAAAGATCCGTATCTCTAAGCGGCTCTGATAGTTCTTTTGTTTTCTGCCAAAAGCATGTATAAACATGCCAAAAATGATTTTAATAGTTTTAAGGAGTTAGCCATGAATCATCCTTCAGATTTAAAATATGCCAGCACGCACGAATGGGTGCGCATTGAGGGTGATCTTGTCGTAACCGGCATTTCAGACCATGCGCAGGATGCATTGGGCGATTTAGTTTATGTTGAAGCGCCGGAAGCAGGTTCGCATATTACTGCCGGCCAGCAGGCGGGTGTTGTTGAGTCGGTAAAAACCGCTTCAGATATCCATGCGCCAGTTTCAGGCACTGTGGTTGAAGTAAATGCAGATTTGGAAGATGATCCGGATTTTGTCAATGATGCGCCGTATGGCAAAGGCTGGATCTATAAAATTAAGCCGGACAATATGGCGGATGTCGAAAAGCTGCTGTCCAGCGCAGAGTATGAAGCGGGCCTGTGATTTCAGCTTGCCGTAAAAATCAGCCGAATGGCTGATTTTTTATGCCTGCAAACTGTGCATTGACCGCCGCAGTGCAAAAAATCAGGCGGCTGGAAGATAGGCGCCTTGCAATATGCCAGCCCCAAAATTCTTTAAGCCGCCTTTTTAAAGGAAATTCCCTAGAGGCGGACTTGCCAGCCGCTCCCATGCAACTCTCACAGCTAAAAACTGCAGCCGATTTAACCGGAGATGCATTGCTTTACGAATGCTCTTAGGTATTTCATCAGCTGTTTCAGGCAAATCTTAAGCCCTGAGAAACAAAATCAAAATAAACATTAAAATAATCAAAATAAGATATTTAACTATATTTTTATCCATATTTAATATTAAGAACACGGTTAAATTATCATATAAAGCTATACTTTTCATTAAAACCGTCTTACACTCGTGGCCATCCCCATGACGCCTTGACTGTATTTTCAGCGGATAATAATTTTAAAAACGCTTAAGCCAAGCCGCCTGTCCGACTTTTGTATTCAGGTGAATTATGAACACTGCTGCTCAACATTTATGGAATAAGCCGTTTATTCTGTGCTTGGCCAATAACCTTTTTCTGTTTATTTTCTATTTCGCGCAAACTGCCATTCTGCCCATCTACATTGTGAATGACTTGGGCGGCAGCCTGTCGCAGGCGGGCTTAGCCATGACGCTATTCATGGCTTCAGCGATTGCGGTGCGCCCATTCAGCGGCTTGATTATTGAAAAGCTGGGCGCAAAAAAAACCCTCTATATTTCAGAAACGCTGTTCTGCCTCTTCAGCCTGGCCTATGTCATGGCGGATAATCTGACGGCGCTGCTGCTGATCCGCTTCCTGCACGGCATCTGGTTCAGCATCTTAACTACGGTCGCGGTGCCGATCGCTAACGAATTTATTCCCGCGGCGCGCAAAGGCGAAGGCATGGGCTATTTTCTGATGTCAATCAATTTAGGCATCGTGCTTGGCCCGCTGCTTGGGCTGAGCCTGATTCAAAGCATGCCTTATACAGCCATCGCGGGCATTCTGGCTGGATTCATTGTGCTTGGCTTTATTTTCTGCCTGCTCATTCCTTTGCCTGCCGATCAAAAACCTGAGCCGCGCGCTGAAAAGCGCCGCCTTGGCGTGCATGACTTTATTGAATTCAAGGCCCTGCCGGTGGCATTAATGGCCATGATGATTTCATTCAGCTATGCCAGCATCATGTCTTTTATTGCAACTTTTGCAGAATCCAAGCATATGCTTGCTTATGCCAGCATGTTTTTTGCGGTATTTGCCCTTTCCATGATGGTGCTGCGCCCAATAACCGGCAAGCTCTATGACCGCAAAGGGCCGAACGCTGTGGTTTATCCCGCCTTAATCCTATTTGCCATCGGCCTAGCGGTTTTAGCCCAAATTGAATCTGTGGCCGGCTTGTTATTTGCCGCGGTGTTGATCGGGATGGGATTCGGTTCAGCGCAGCCCTGCCTGCAGACGATTTCAATTCAGCGCTCGCCGAAAGACCGCATCGGCCATGCCACATCCACCTATTTCACCGGCTATGATCTGGGCATTGCCACCGGCTCTATTGTTATCGGCATGCTGATTGCGGATGCCGGCTACAGCGCGGCCTACCTGTGCTGCGCTGCGCTCGTGCTGTTCAGCCTGCTGTATTATAAATTTGCAGTGGCGCAAAAGTCTGCTTAACCGGACAATGCCAGCCCATTCAGCAGCCTGCTTTTTTCTTTTTGCGCTATGCATGCAGATTGGATCTGCTACGGAAAAGCCATTCTGAGCTTAGGCCATAAAAGGCTGAACTGAAAAAGACATGAGTCAATCATGCCTTGCGGATGCTGCTGAACATCCAGCAGCATTCAGAGGTACAGCCCTTAAACAGCTTCTTCTTCAGCCTTCTGCTCCGGCAGCATGCTGAAGTCTGAAGCTGCGCTTTGCAGCAGCGGGTTGGCGCGGCGGCTCTTGAGCTTGATCTGCAGGCGCAGCTCATTGGCTGAATCCGCGTTGCGCAAGGCTTCTTCATAGGAAATTGCGCCGTCATCATACAGCTCGAACAAGGCCTGATCAAAAGTCTGCATGCCCAGCTCGCGCGATTTCCCCATAATGGCTTTCAGCTCATGAAAATCGCCTTTTAAAATCAAGTCAGAGATCAGCGGCGTATTCAGCATGATTTCCACCGCCGCGCGCCGGCCTTTGCCGTCTTCGGTGCGGATCAGGCGCTGTGAAATCACTGCTTTCATATTGGATGATAAATCCATCAGCAGCTGATTGCGGCGCTCTTCCGGGAAAAAGTTGATGATGCGGTCTAAAGTCTGATTGGCGTTATTGGCATGCAGCGTGCCTAAGCACAAATGGCCGGTTTCGGCGAATGCGATGGCATGCTCCATGGTTTCCCTGTCGCGGATCTCGCCAATCAGAATCACGTCCGGCGCCTGACGCAGGGTATTTTTCAAGGCATTGTGCCAGGAATGGCAGTCCACCCCGACTTCGCGGTGGGTAATCATGGATTTTTTATGCTTATGCACATATTCCACCGGATCTTCCACGGTAATAATATGCCCTGCGGAATGCTCATTGCGGTGGTCAATCATGGCCGCCAAAGAGGTGGATTTCCCCGAGCCTGTGCCGCCGACAACCAGCACCAGCCCGCGCTTTTCCATAATCACGCTTTTCAGCGATTCCGGCAGCTTAAGCTGGACAAAATTCGGAATTTCATTGGTGATGGTGCGGATCACCATGCCGGTATGCAGCTGCTGCTGGAACACATTGACGCGGAAGCGCGAAACATTCGGCACGCTGATGGCGAAGTTGCATTCCAGCTCGGTTTCAAATTCCTTGCGCTGCTTTTCATTCATCAGGCTATAGGCGAATAATTTGGTTTTGTCTGCAGTCAGCGCCTGCTGGCCAAAAGCTTTCATTAGGCCCTGATGCTTGATGCTGGGCGGAAAATCTGCGGTAATGAATAAATCAGAACCGCCGTATTCCACGACCTTAGTCAGCATATGGAACATTAAGCGGCGCGCATCTTCCAGCAATTCGGCTGTGTACATAAAAAATTTTCCCCAAATAAATTCAGCAGCGCAAAATCACCGGACAGTTTCAGCTCTTATTTTTGCACTGATTTATTATGAAGAAAATCAAATACTTCCACAAATGTTAATAATTAATTTTTCAATATATTTTTCACATAAAATGTGCTTCAGGTCAAACATCTGCATTATTGTTTGATGCGCTGCCTTTTCAGCTCAAAAGGCAGCGCTATTTTTATCAGGCGCAGGCTGGATGCAGCGCAAGCGCCCAACAAAGCGCGGAGCAGGCCTCGCCCAGAACCCCGCTTAGGCGCTGCGCTGCAGCGGGCAGGCTTTCAGATTTTCAGCAACTTCCAGCAGCAGCTGGCAGGTTTTATCCCAGCCTAAGCAGCCGTCAGTCACTGACTGGCCATAAGCCATTGCGCAGGAAATTTTCTGCGCGCCGTCAAGCAGATGGCTTTCCAGCATCACGCCGCGTACGCTGCTTAAATGGCGCTCATCAACAATGGTGCGCAAAACTTCAGGCTGCAGCATTGGGTTTTTGCTGCTGTTGCCGTGGCTGCAGTCAATCACCAAAGCCGGCAGTTCGCCTTTCGCTTTGGCTTTCATCTGCTCAATTTCAGCCAGCCGGTAATTTGGCCCGCTGTTTGAGCCGCGCAAAATCAAATGCGCTTTAGGGTTGCCGCCTGACTCTAAAATGCTTGGCAGGCCCGACTGGCTCATGCCTAAGAACTGATGCGGATGAGAGGCGGACTGAATGGCGTCCAAAGCAATTTGAATGGAGCCGTCTGTGCCGTTTTTGAAGCCAATGCTGTACGGCATGTGGCTGGAAATTTCACGGTGAATTTGCGATTCGCTGGTGCGCGCGCCAATTGCGCCCCAAGCCAGCAGGTCATCGAAGTATGCTGTCGCCATTGGGCTGAGGATTTCCGAAGCAATCGGCAGTCCCATGGCTGCAATTTTAAGGTAGAGTTCGCGTGATTTTTCCAAACCCAATTGCATATTGGATGAACCGTCTAAGTTCGGATCATACAGGAAGCCTTTCCAGCCGACCGTGGTGCGCGGTTTTTCAATATAGGCGCGCATGACCAGAAAAATGTGTTTAGACACTTGCGCCTGCAGCTGCTTTAATTTTTCTGCGTATTCTAAAGCGGATTCAGTGTCATGGATGGAGCATGGGCCGGTAATCACCAGGAGGCGCTTATCCCTGCCTTCTAAAATATTCTGTATTGTTTGGCGCTGTTCAGCAATTTGCTGCGCAAGCGGATTGGACAAAGGCAATTGCGCCTTGAGCTGATGTGGCAGGCTTAGAATAGTTTCTTGCGCCGTAGGTTTTTGTAATGCGGTATTTAGAGCGTTCATTGGCCTTTCCTTGGGACTGCTGATCATTTCGCAGTCCGAGCTTTTATTTGAGCGTTATGGGTCTAATCAATTTCTGGTTAAGTGTTTTAATTTGACTAAAGTAAAACCAATATGCGCTGCTAAAATATGAACGGTTAAATGCCATCATGACGAATTCTCCAAAAAATTTATAAAAATCAAGACATAAAAAAACCTGACCAGGGTTGCCGATCAGGTATCAACTGGTGGGCAACCATTTCTTTGCCCAAACGCGTTCAGGCAATTATCTAAATTGCCAGAAATAATAAGAAGCGTTTGAGATTAGAGGCTGCTTTAACATCTTTGATATCATCAAAAAGTAAGTATCTGAAAATTAAAATACGCTGTATTCAGCGCTTTGACAATAGTTTTTTCAAAAAAACTGATAAAAAATCCAGCAAATCTATTCATCATTCACATAATGCCTGCGCATAAAAGGTTGATCAAAAAACCGGCTGCATGTAGAATTCATCAAACTGCTTTTCCTTCCGCATAATTTTAATTAGACCTGAATTAAACCGAGTATCCGCCAATGAAGTAACTGCTATTCAACCATCAAAAAACTGAACACCTTTTCTCATTTTTTGATGCGCAAAATAGTATGCTTCAGCGCGGAAAAATAAATAGCAAATATTTTTCAAATACTTATACTTTTTTGTGCATCCTGCAGCCGCGAGGTTCCCTATGACGCAGCAGGCATGTATTATTTCTCAGCTCAGTTTGGCGTTTCCAGACAGAGTACTATTCCAGCAGCTGCAGTTTGCATTGCCGCAGCAGCAAATTTCCGCCCTAATCGGCCGCAACGGGCAAGGCAAATCCATGCTGATACGGCTGCTGCATGGGCAGACATCTCCGGCTTTGCCTTGCGGCGGCAAAATTTCATGGCAAATGCCCCATGCCTATTTAGCGCAGCTGCAGCGCTTGAATGCTGAAACCATTGCGGGCGCGCTTGGCGTCTTAGAACTGCACCAGGCCTTTGAACGCATAAATGCCGGCTGTGGCGGTTTTGCAGATTTTGACCGGGCGGAAAATCACTGGCACCTCCCTGCGCTTTGGCAAGCGCAATTAGCAGCTGCCGATTTGCCGGCAGACTTGAATTTTCCAGTGCAGTTTTTAAGTGAAGGCCAGAAAACCAGGCTGGCGCTGTGCGCGCTATTTCTCCAGCCCGATCACTATTTGCTGCTGGATGAGCCAAGCAGCCACTTAGATGCCGGCTCACGGCAATGGCTGATTGCATGCTTAAAAGCGCATCCGGCAGGCGCGCTGATCATCAGCCATGACCGGACGCTGCTGCATGAAGCGCAGCATATTTACGCCTTAAATGAACATGGCCTGCAGCACATTGCCGGCAATTATGACGATTATGCCCTGCACGCTGAACAGCAGCTCTCTGCGCTGGAACGCCGCGCCGATCAGCAAAAGCGCGAGCTGAAGCAGTTGAAAATCAAACAGCATGAATCCTTAATGAAAGCGCAAAAACGCGAGCGCAGCGGAAAGCAGCTCCGCGCATCAAACTCGCAAGCGCCTATTCTGCTGGACTTTAAAAAGGAACAGGCTGGCCAGAGCCTTGGCGCCGTGCAAAAGCAGCAGCAGAAGCGCATCAGCAGCCTGCAAAGCGGATTAACCGCATCGCAGCTTCAAATGGAGCAGCTGAAAGCGCAGCAATTCCAGTTTCAGCATCAGGCCGTCAAAACAGGTGAAATTCTGCGGGTCACTGAACTGCATTTGCCTTATGGCCAAGCTGCGCCGCTGCATTTTGCGCTGCAGGCCGGTGAAAAAATTCATTTGCAAGGCGCCAACGGCGCTGGAAAATCGGTTTTTCTGAACATGCTGCAGCAGCAGGCTGAATTGAAAAACCCCAATATTCACTTAGGCGCGCAGCTGCTGTATTTAGATCAGCACTTCAGCTTTCTTAATCCGGAGCTGACTGCGCTAGGCAATCTGCATGCGCTGAATCCAGCCCTGTCTGAAACTGAATGGCGCAATCTGCTGGGCCAGCTGCGCATCCGCGGCGATAAGGCGCTGCATCCGCTATCCCGGCTGAGCGGCGGCGAAAAGCTGAAAATTGCGCTATTGGCGCTGAGCCACTGGCCGCAGAATATTGAATTGCTGCTCTTAGACGAACCGGAAAACCATTTGGATATTGAGTCGCGCGACCTGCTTGCCGCTGCCATCCGGCAATATCAAGGCGCTGTAATTTTAGTGTCGCATGATCCTGCATTTGCAGAAAGCTGCGGCATTGCTGAATCAATCCATTTAAGCAAATAAGCCAAATAGTCCGGGCCAATGCTTGCTGCTTTAAAAACGCAAATGCCAGCCAGCGCAGCGCTGGCTGGCATTTGACGGCTCCCTGCGGCTTGCCTGCAGCTTTAAAATTTAAATTTGCGCAGCAGCTCTGCTGCCTTCGCCTCAGAAAGCTTTGCCTCCGCTTTCCAGTCATTCGGCAATGAGCACTTCGCTAAGCGCACCCAGACGCCGGCAAACTGCTTGATAAAGCTGGCTTCGTTGTAGCGGATGCCGTATTCCGCGCACAGCGCTTTAATTTTTGGCGCAGCTTCCGCATAACGGTTTGCAGGCATGTCGGGAAATAAATGATGCTCAATTTGATGGCTTAAATTGCCGCTTAAAATATGCAGCCATGCGGTGCCGGAAAAGTTGCTTGAACCGCGGATTTGGCGCAAGTACCATTCTGCGCGGCTTTCATGCTCCGTATTGTCCATTTCAAAGGTTTCTGCATCTTCAGTGAAATGGCCGTTAAAGATCACGGCCGACGCCCATAGGCTGCGGATCACATTCGCTGCGGCATTGCCGGCAAATACAGGAATGGCATTAGGCCCGGCGATGATTGGAAAAAACACATAGTCTTTCAGCACTTGGCGCTTCATTTTCATGCGAACTTTGGATGATTCCTTCCACACATCGCGCCAGCTCTTGGTTTTATAGGCGAAAATATCTTCCAGATGCAAATTCTGAATGCCGACATACCATTCAAACAGCAGCATCAGCTGCGCAGCCAAAGGAATATTGAATAAAAAGCGCGGCTCCCACGGCTGCGACTCACTGACGCGGATCAGGCCATAGCCGACATCATGATCCATGCCGACAATATTGGTATAAGTATGGTGAATATAGTTATGGGTATATTTCCAGTCATCGCCCGTTGCGATGGTATCCCAGTCATAATTGGCGCCATTTAAGGCCGGGTCATTCAGCCAGTCAAACTGGCCGTGCATCACGTTATGGCCCAGTTCCATATTTTCCACAATTTTGGAAATGCCCAGCAGGCCTGTACCCAGCAGCCATGCTGGCGGCAGCCAGCCGGCAAACATCAGCAGGCCGCGTGAAGCAATTTCGCTATAGCGGACAAAATTGCGGATCTTATAAATATACTGCGCGTCTTTTTCATTCAGGCTGTGCATAATTTCACGGCGGACGGCTTCAATTCTGGCGCCCAGCTCTTCGAGCTGATCTGAGCTTAAATAATGCGCCTTGCTGTTTTCATTTAAATTAACGGGTTTATTCATTTTTTTCTGCCCTGCATTTTTTATAGATTAATCACGACTGGACTGATGGCTTGAGAAATGCATAGTTTAATTTGCGCATTGTTCCGGCTGTCAATTTCACCTGTGAGCATATTTTTTACCGAACCCTGAACCTTGGTGCATGAGCAGCTATTGCAAATGCCCATGCGGCAGCCATGCGTGGGCTTTAATCCGGCCAGTTCAGCGCTTTCCAGCAAATTGCTTTTGGCTTGAAATTCCCGCTGCGCGCGCAGGAATTTCACCGGCTGCGACGCAAGGCTTTCATCTGCAGGTATTTGAAAATACTCGGTATGCAGCTGCTCAGTTAAATCCAGCTGCGCATAGAGCTGCTGAACGCTCTGCATCATGGCTGAAGCGCCGCAGGCATAGCAGTCGCGGCTTTTAAAATCTGGAACCCGCTGTTCTAAGAGCGCGGCATCTGCATGCAGTTTTTGCTGCAGCGTATTGATTAAGTGAAACTTAAAATACGGGTGCTGTGCTGCCAAAGCTTGAATTTCAGCGGCGTAGGCACCGTCCCGCGTGAAATAAATCAGGTCAATCGGCTTCTGGCTTTGGCGCAGGTGCGCCGCCAATAAGGCGTAAATTGCCGTAATGCCGCTGCCGGAAGCCAACAGCAGCCTGGCCTTAGCCAATGGCTTCAGGACAAATTCGCCCTGCGGCTGGGAAATTTCCACCACAGCGCCCGGCCTCAAGGCTGTTAAGGCATTTGATACCGCGCCCTGCTTCTTTACAGCAACCGCAATTTGCCCCTGATCTGAAATATCAACAATTGAATAGCTGCGCTGATGGCGCACGCCGCCAATAAGCGCGGTCAGCAAAATGCTTTGCCCTGCCTGATAATCCTGAACTTTAAAATTTTGATTGGGGCGCAGCTGCAGCTGAATAAAGTCAGAGCTTAATGCTTGAACATCGATAATTTCAGCTTTAATTCTTTTCCATGCCCAAATTGAGTCAAATTTTTCAGCAATGAAATCAATAAAATCTTCGCGGATCCACTCCGGCTTATATTCTGTATTGCTCTGCATGCGGCCCTCTCAAAAAAATCTGTAGATAATATACAAGTGTTTTTTATTGTGATGCCAAGATAGTGCGCGGCCCATTTTGAAGCTATGTCAATACGGGACATAATTCGTCTTTTCTGAATTTTTAGCATTTTCTGTCAGACAAAATGTCATGTTTGGCCAATATGCTGATCTGCGGAGTGACGCTTTATGCAGAAGAAAATCTGCCATGCATCTTGCGCTTCATCGTTCAGGATGCTGCCTAAAACAGTCAGGCATTAAAAAACCAAGCCGGAGCCTGGTTTCTATTCACCTCAATTTTTCCAGCAGGTTTTCAATCAGCCTTCAAAATGCACCACAGAGCGGATCGACTCGCCTGCATGCATTAAATCAAAGGCTTCATTGATTTTATCCAGCCCCATGGTATGGGTGACAAAAGGCTCAAGCTGAATGTCGCCTTTCATGGCTTCTTCCACCATGCCCGGCAGCTGCGAACGGCCTTTGACGCCGCCGAATGCGGTGCCTTTCCATGTGCGGCCCGTCACCAATTGGAATGGGCGGGTCGAAATTTCCTGACCGGCGCCCGCCACGCCAATAATCACTGACTGGCCCCAGCCGCGGTGCGCGCATTCCAGCGCAGAACGCATCACGCTGGTATTGCCGATGCATTCAAATGAATGGTCTACGCCCCAGCCGGTCATTTCCACAATCACTTCCTGCACCGGACGCTCATGGTCTTTCGGATTGACAAAGTCTGTTGCGCCGAATTGCTCAGCCAGCTTGAATTTTTCCGGGTTGGTGTCTACGGCAATAATGCGGCCCGCTTTGGCTTTTTTCGCACCCTGCACCACCGCCAGGCCAATGCCGCCCAAGCCAAATACGGCAACGCTGTCGCCTTCCTGAACTTTTGCGGTATTTTTTACTGCGCCCAGGCCGGTGGTGACGCCGCAGCCCAGCAGGCAGACCTGCTCATGGTTGGCTTCCGGGTTGATTTTCGCCAGGGAAACTTCAGCAACAACGGTATATTCAGAGAAAGTGGAACAGCCCATATAGTGGTAAATTGGCTGGCCCTTATAGGAAAAGCGCGTGGTGCCGTCCGGCATTAAGCCTTTGCCCTGCGTGGCGCGGACAGCGACGCACAGATTGGTT
Source organism: Acinetobacter sp. WCHAc010034 (assembly GCF_001696615.3). Classification (NCBI taxonomy): domain Bacteria; kingdom Pseudomonadati; phylum Pseudomonadota; class Gammaproteobacteria; order Moraxellales; family Moraxellaceae; genus Acinetobacter; species Acinetobacter sp. WCHAc010034. The sequence continues at coordinate 234,015 of NZ_CP032279.1, forward strand.
TTGCCGGATGTGCAGAACAGGCATTCGCCGCATTCCGCCGTATACAGCGGAATCACATGATCGCCCGGCTTGACGCTGGTTACGCCCTCACCGACTTCCACTACAACGCCGGCGCCTTCATGGCCCAGCACCGCGGGAAATACGCCTTCCGGATCATCGCCGGATAAAGTGAAAGCATCGGTATGGCAAACGCCGGTGTGGCTGATTTTGACCAGCACTTCGCCGGCTTTCGGCGGCGCAACATCAATTTCCACAATTTCCAGAGGCTGGCCGGGAGCAAATGCGACAGCTGCGCGAGATTTCATGCGGTGAATATCCTTTGTTGGCTAGGTGAGCAGTTAACAGATGATCTACAGTAACCTCTTTTTATTGCATGATTCAACCTTTAACATGATGATATTATGGCCATATCATTTTTGGATGGCCATAATATCAATATGCAGATCCGCTTACCGATTCAAGCTGTTTCATTTGCCTTAATGTTATTGCCGCTCACGGGGTGCAGTTTGCCTATGAATGAATCTAAACCGGAATCTCCCGCTCAAATCCATGCCGGGCACTGGCTGAATGGAAACAGCGCGGAAACGCAGCTGGCGCAGGGCCTGACCGCCTATTTGGCGCTGGATGACGCCTTTATGAGCATTGCCTCACGCGTGCATCTGATCCGCAATGCGCAGCGCAGCATAGACCTGCAGTATTACATCTGGAAAGACGATTATATTGGCCACATGATGCTGCAGGAGCTTTTAAAGGCTGCTGACCGCGGGGTAAAAGTCCGCCTGCTGATTGATGATCAAAACGGCACGCAGCTGGACAGCGTGCTGAAGCCTTTGGCCGCGCATCCCAATTTTGAAATCAAGCTGTTTAATCCATATAAATTCCGCAAGCTGCGCGCGATTGATTACGCATTCCGCTTTAAGCGCATCAATCACCGCATGCATAACAAGCTGATTATTGCCGACGGCGCAATTGCGGTGACGGGCGGGCGCAACATCAGCCGTGAATATTTTGATGCCAGCGACAGTTTCCAGTTCACCGACTTGGATATTTTATTCTACGGTACGGCGGTTCAGCAGGCCAATGCGGTCTTCATCGACTTTTGGAATGACGATTTAAGCTATGCGGTCCCGCAGCTGCTGGGCGCAGGCGCCAAGCCGGATTTGGACAGCCTGCGCAAAGCATACGCGCTGGATGCCATTCAAAAGAATAAGGTCGAAAACAAAATTGAATTTGCGCAGCAGCAGCTGGACGCCAGCTTAAAGCACCGCGCCTTTAACTGGGCGCCGGCGCATTTTGTGGCCGACAGCCCGGATAAAATCCGCGGCCAAGCCAGCGGTCAGCAGCTGATTTACAACCAAATGCTGCGGATTATGGGCGAACCGAAACAGCATATAGAGCTGGTTTCCGCCTACTTTGTGCCGACACGGCGCGGCACGGACTATCTTGCAAGCTTGGCGCAGAACAAGATTAAGGTGCGGGTGCTGACCAACTCTTTCGCCGCCAATGATGTGGCCGTGGTGCATGCATTTTATAAAAAGTACCGGCATGACTTGCTGAAAAATGGCGTGCAGCTGTATGAGTTCAAGCCTTATATAGAGCGCAAAAAACGCACATGGTATGAAGTGATGACCGGCAATGTCATCCCGGCAAAAGGCAAAAGCGCGTCCAGCCTGCATGCCAAATTTTTTGATATTGACGGCATGGTGTTTATCGGCTCATTCAACTTTGACCCGCGCTCGGCCAGCCTCAATTCAGAAGTCGGCTTGGTGGTTGAATCTGAACAGCTGCAGAATGACATTTCTCAAGCCTTAAACCAGTATCTGCCGCAGATTGCCTATCAGCTGAAGCTGAATGAACGCAATGAAATTATCTGGCTGGATCATCAGCAGGACGGCTCCGTTAAAGAGCACAAAACCGACCCGGACACCACAGGTTTTCAGCGCTTCGCCATGAAGGCGGTGTCCTACCTGCCGGTTGAATGGATGATGTAATGACTCAGCCATTACATTTAAATACGCACAAGCCGTTAATTTCCATAAGCGCAGCTACCTCTTTAAACCCCGCCTGCCGCAGCGCCTGCAGATGCTCATCTGCAGACATATACAGTTCATTATTCTGCATGGCCTGCGGCGCATAAAGATGGTCGCAAACCCAGTATGCAGCCCCGCTTTTCAGCAGCCGCCTCACTGCCTGATGAAATGCAGCCGCATGCCGCTTATGCCGCAGCTCATGCAGCGCCTGATGAATGATGACCGCATCATAGCCATCCATCCCGCCTTCCGCGGCTAAGCTTTTTTCCCACCCCGCCTGCTTAAAGTCGCCCAGCACAAACCGGCTTCTTTCCAGCGCAGAAGAAATCAACTTACTTTTTGCAAGCGCATGTATGGCCGCTGAAAAATCAAATGCGGTATAGTGAATATCCGGACAGTTTTGCAGCAAATGCCTGGCCAGATCACCCGGCCCGGCGCCTAATTCCAAAACCTGCCCATGCGGCGCATGCTGCTGGATTTCGGCGACATAAAAGCTGAAAATCTCCGCGCGCCAAGGGCGCTTTAAGTTCGCCTCATTGGCCCACTGTTGCGCATCGGCCGGATTTTTCAAGTCTATAGGGCTGATGATGTCCTGCGGTTGCATAGTGGCCTTCTTATTGAGTTTTGAATATCATTTATACATAAAAAAGATCAGCGGGTGCAAAGGTTTTACAGCATTGGCGCATTGCTTTAAAATCACGCGCTTAGCGTTTCTTCCTTTATTTTTCTATTTTGCGATCTCCCTCCAATGCAGTTTTTTGATTTAAGCCGCCAGTTCAATTTAAGCGATATTCTAACTTCGCATAAGACTTTAAAAGAGTTAGGCGGCATGCAGTGGACGCTTTCCAAAGTGCGTGTAGAGCATGACTGCCTTTCCGGCAGCGATATTTTAGAAGGCCAGGCGGTATTGAAATCCAGCCAGAATATTCAAATTGAGCTGGAATGGCTCATTCAGGATACCGGCTTTGAACTGCAGGTCCTGTTCAAAGGCATTGAAACCGCAGCCTGTGACGAAACGCTGGTATTGGTGAAAGGCGCGCAGCTGGTGGATGCTGCCCAGCAGAAACTGTCCGCTCAGGCGCTGAGCTTATGGATTGACGGCACGCTGCTGCCGATGCTGCCGAATATCCGCAAAGAAATTAAAGCCCGGCTGAACCTTTGGGACTATGCGGAATATGACGGCTGACAGATTAAGCCTGCATCAGGCTAACTCAATGCCGGCGACGCCCGCTGCGCTTCCCGCAATGCTTCGGCCAGCACATCAAAGACGGTTTTATCAATGCATTGCGCCACATTAAAGCGCATGTACTGCCCTGCATTCCGGGCTGAGCTGAAGGAATTGCCCGGCGCCAGAATAACGCCCTTGTGCAGGCACAGCTGCGAAAGTTTTGGCGCTTCAATATTTTCCGGCAATTTGCACCACAGGAACATTCCCGCCTTAGGCAGAACCACGGGCTGAATATTCAAAGCTTCCAGCTTTTTTACGGCATCATTCATGGCTTTCTGCAGCTGTTTTTTCAGCCATTCAATATGCTTTAAATAGCTGCTGTCCATCAGCGCCTGATAGATAATTTCCGCGTTCAGGCTGCTGCTGTTGAAATGCGTCGCAATTTTCAGGTCAATCAGCTGATCAATCATCTCCTCATGCGCAGCGATAAAGCCGCAGCGGATGGCGGCCGACAGCGTTTTGGTAAAACTGCCGATTTGAATGACCCGCTGCGGGCCCATCAAGGTGAGATAGCGCGGCGCCGGCAGGTATTCAAAATCGCTGAATATTTCATCTTCAATAATGTATAAGCCCGCCTGTTCAGCCAGCTTGGCAATTTGATAAGCCGTTTGCAGCGAAAGGCTGGCGCCGGTTGGGTTGTGTATGCCCGAATTGGTTAAATACAGTTTGGGCCGATGCTGCAGCGCTTCCCTAAAGCATGCCGCATCGGGGCCATTTTTAGTAAAAGGCACGGCAATGGAGTTCAAGCCGTGGGCTTTAATCAGCGCCTTGAAGTTAAAATAGCACGGGTCATCAATTAAGATGATATCACCCGGCTTTAATAAATGCCTGAAAATCAAATCAATAGACTGCGTTGCCGAGTCAGTGATTAAAATCTGCTGCAGATTTAAAGCAGCATCATAGATTTCCCTGCGCCGCGCAATATAGCGCCGTAAAGGCACATGCCCATGCGGAATGGAATAGTCCAGCAGAAGGCTGCTGTCAGATTTTGCTGCCAGTTTCAGCGCTTTGCGGATTGCCTGTTCCGGCATCCATTCTTTGGGCAGCCAGCCGCAGCCCGGCTTCAGCGTTTCATCTGAGGCTTCCAGTGACTGTCTGGAAATCCAGAGCGGATCGATCTCTCTTTTATAGGCAATTTCACGCTCCGCCAGCAGCGCGGACGCGGTAGATGGGCGGCAGACAAAGTAGCCTGCGCCGATTCTGGATTCCAGAATGCCCGCCGAAACTAAGCGCGCATAGGCTTCAACCACGGTGGAAACTGAACAGCCCAGCTGCTGCGCATTTTGGCGCACTGAAGGCACGCGCGTGCCCGCAATAAAGGTCTTCTGCTCGATTTGCGCTTTAACCTGCTGCATCACCCATTCAATTTTAGTTTTCGGCATAAATCACACTGGCTTCTAACCGCCCCGCTTTTTTAAGGGATTCAACTTTTTCAGCTTATTAACTCAGCCCTGAAAAAGCAAATTGTATTGGCATTTAATGCATAACAGTTCTTTTGAATTGTACCGGCCTGTATCTGTTTTATTCTTTCCACTGCGCTTAAATTTTTATGCATTGATCATAGGAATTCAACATGAACCGCATAAATACAGGCTGGCTTAACGGCTTGATCGGCGTGGCTATTTTTGCCGGCTCTATGCCTGCAACGCGTTTGGCTGTACAGGGCTTCAGCCCTGTGTTTTTAACCGGCGCCCGCGCATCCATCGCGGCTGTTTTAGGGCTGATGCTTCTGATGCTGCTCAAGCAGCCGCGTCCGGCGCGCAGCCAGATCAGGCCGCTGATTATTGTGGCTTTGGGTGTAGTCGCAGGCTTTCCGCTGTTCAGCGCGCTGGCGCTGCAAAGCATTACTTCCGCGCGCTCGCTGATATTTGTGGCTTTGCTTCCTTTAGCGACAGCTGTCTTTGCGGTTTTGCGCGCCAAGGAGCTGCCCAGCCCGAAGTTCTGGCTGTTTTCGCTGATGGGCAGCGGTTTTGTGGTGTTTTTCATGCTGAATCAGTCAGATACTCAAGGCATTTCCAGCGGTGACGCCTATATGATTGCCGCCGTAATCGCCTGCGGATTAGGCTATGCCGAAGGCGCGGTGCTTTCCCGCAGTTTAGGCGGCTGGCAAGTGATCTGCTGGGCGCTGATCATTGCCTTGCCATTTATGTTGATATTAAACTGCATCTATTGGCCTGCGCAGCTGGACAGCATTCCATCGGCTGCATATTTAGGCCTGTTCTATGTATCGGTGTTCAGCATGCTGATTGGCTTCTTTTTCTGGTACAAAGGCCTGGCTTTAGGCGGCATTGCCCGAATTGGCCAAATTCAGCTGATTCAGCCATTTTTAGGCCTGATATTTTCCGCTATGCTGCTCAGTGAGCGCATCAGCCTGAGCATGATTCTGGTTTCTCTGGCTGTAGCCTGCTGCGTGGCTATGGCCAAAAAATACGCTTAGTTTAAAATAAAGCTAAAATAGCAGCAGGCCAGAGCTTCAGCCGCCTATGTTCAGCCCAGACTGCGCATGAGCGGCTTAATGGTCTGCCTGCGGCCGAATAGAAGCGCATGCAATGAAGCTTAAAAATCAATAAAAACAGGAGAATAAAAATGAATCTGCACAACTGGCAGCATATCCGCAAAGTCGTTGCCGATGCGCAGCGCGCTGCCATGCATTGCTCAATTGCCACAGTGGATCAGCAGCTGCAGCCGACCATCACCCCAATTGGAACGCTGTTTCTGCATGAACAGGGCTATTCAGGTTTCTTTTTTGATGCCTATTCAGGCGCGCTGGAAGAAAATCTGGCGGCAAACGCCAAAGCCTGCATTCAGGCCGTAAACAGCAGCCGCTTCTTTTGGCTAAAGTCGCTGCTTAAAGGCGAATTTCAGGATATCCCGGCGTGCGCTTATATGCGGAAATTGGCCCATTGCGTCCAGCAGCGGCAGAAGAATCAGCGCGCGTGAATGCGCAGCTTAAAGCGCTGCAATGGACGAAAGGCAGCCGGAAGATCTGGTCTGACGTCACCCATGTCCGCGACTTTAAAGTGCATGGCTATAAATGGGTGCAGTATCCTGAAATGATGCCGAAGCAGCCGGACTTTTAAATCTTACTTAAAGTAAGCCTATTTCCACAAATAACTGGCGGTAGGCTTCAGCTTTCTTCTCCAAAGCCAGCGGATAAGCCCGCGATGAAGACGGCATGCGGTATAAGCTTAAATCACGGCCGGCAAAATGCGTCCGGCTGGATGCGCCAATCACCGGTTTTTCCGCGCTTTCAGGCATCGACAGCATGAGGGTATCGGTGGCCTTGTCGCCCGTGGTCATAATGCTGCGGCAATCCGGCATTTGTTCCAGAAGCATTTTCAAATCCGTCGGCGTATGAATCTGCAGGAATTTATCCGCCGCATTGCCCTTCAGGCGGATGACCTGATAGGCCGTATCAAAAATTCCGATGCCTTTTGCATTGAGGAAATCGCGGATCTGCTGCTCTTTAAAGCGTTTATTTTCAATATCCAAAAAATGGTTTTTATCCTGAAAAAAGCACAGGCCGAAGATTTTCCACATATCATTCTGAAAATTCGGATAGTAAAAATCCATTTTCCAGCGCGTTTTCGGCGGTGGAAAGCTTCCGAGCATTAAAAGCTTGCCATTGGCAGGCAAAAACGGCGCCAAAGGATGAGTTTCGATTGCAGCCTCAGTGGAGGAATGTTCAGTATCGGTCATAGCGGGTTCATTGAATGCGTCTATCTAACTATCAGGAAGGCGGATGTGCAGAAAAGCGCTTTCAGCAAATAAAGGAGAATTTAAAACTTCCGGCGGATTTTAGCCGCTGCTTCCTGCGCCCATATTTTGTAGATTTCCTTGCTGGGATGAAAGCCGTCGGCCGCCATTTCCAGATTCAGCGCCTGATATTTTTTAAGGTCATATTCAATCCATTGCATAGCGGGCCTGTGCTGAATGAATTGCGCCAGCTGCTTATTCATTTGCTTGGCGTATTGCCCAAACAGCCAGCCCAGCGGGTTCGGCAGCGCCGGAAACAAATGCATCGGCGGCACACCGGCAGCAATAATCAAATCCGGCGTGAATTTATCTTCAATTAAGCCGTAAAATTTCCGCTGCTGCTTAATCCACGCCTTGGCGGACATTAACTTGGTCACATCATTGACCCCGACCGAGGTCAAAACGGCATCATAATGGCGCGCTTCAAGCGCATTTAAACTGTCAATGACCTGCGCCGTGCTGTCGCCGGTTTTTGCGTGAAGTTTCCAGCTGACTGCATAATCAGCCTGCAGTTCTTTCAGCACCGCGCCCAGCAAAGCGGCTTCATGCGTCGCCACGCCCACGCCGGCCGCCGCCGAGTCGCCGGCAATTAAAATCGACAAGGCTTTTCCGCTACCGGACTGCCCTTCGCGCATGCCTTCCGGCTCCGGCAAGCGCGGCGTGTTTTTCTTGACGCGCAAGCCTTGAAACACTAAGGCCGGAATTAAAGCAAGGGTGGCTGCTTTTAAAATCATCATGGCGTGCCGCAGCAAGGGAGTCTTTAAAAGTTTAGTCGATTGATTCAGCGCATGCATTGACTGAAGCGACCATTGCGTAGCATTTTAAAATAGATATTTCACATTTATGCTGGCAGATACACTTAATAATGATTATCATTTATTGTATTTCATATTCACTGTTGAATTGCCTTTTATCATGCTGAAAAAAATAAGTTTTGCGCTGTTCAGCAGCGGTTTTGCCTTTTCCGCGCCGCAGCTGCTGGCCCAGCCTGCGCCTGCCGCTGCCGAACAATATGCCTATGCTGCACCATGCGAATCTGTTCAGCCTGAGAGCCGGCGCCTAAAGCTGCTTCAGGCCAAACCCAAGCAGTCCGCTAAAATCATTGAACAATTCTGGCAGGATATCGCGCAGCAAGGCACGCCGCTGGCGGAAAAAATTGACGCGCAAAACAGCCGGATTATTTTCTTATGGCGCGGCGCCATGCACAATGTTCGCCTGATTGGCGGGCCAAGCAATGATCATGAATGGCTGACCCGCCTGCCCAATACAGATATCTGGTTTAAAGAAGCTATTGTGGACAGCCGGTTTATCGGCAGCTACAGTTTTGCAGTAGATTTGCCTAATGTTGAAGGCTATTTATCCCATTACTGCCCGCATTTGAACCCGGAGCTGAAAGAGTCCCGCGCGCAGCGCCGCGCCGTGCTGCAGGTGCAGAAACTTGACCCTTTCAACCCGCAGACCTATTTGCCTTTAAGTGATGCATCCGGCTTAAGAAATGAAAATTACACCGCGCTGGACAATGCGCCGGCCTTTGCCAATCCGAAGGATTTTCCCGGCTTGGCCAGCCCTGAAGTCAAAAGCTATACCCTGAACAGCAAGCTGCTGCATAATCAGCGCACGGTTCAAATCTATCAATCCAAACGTACCAACCCCAAGCAGGACTACGTTACCGCTATTTTCTTTGACGGCCGGCAGTATGCAGACCTGCTGCAGGTGCCGAAAGCTCTGGATATTTTAGTCAGCCAAGGCAAGCTGCCGCCCATTCAGGCGGTGTTTGTGTCTGCGCCAGATGATGCGCAGCGCCCCAAAGAACTGACGCCGAATGCTGAATTTACTGCATTTTTTGGCCAGGAATTGCTGCCATGGATAGACCGGCACTTGCCGGCTGAGCGCAATAAGCGGAAAACAGTGCTGCTGGGTTCCAGCTTAGGCGGCTTAAGCTCGGCCTATTTGGCCTTGAAGTATCCGCAGGAAATCAGCCATGCGGTGCCACTTTCAGGTTCATTCTGGTGGCAGGCGCAAGAAACTGACCTGCCGAATGGCATGAGCAAAATCATCCGGGCGCAGCCGCATCAGCCGAAGCAGCATTGGTTTATTTCCGCCAACAGCTATGAAAGCTCGCGCAATAATAATGGACTGAGCATTTTAGAAACTTCCCCGGCGGTCGCGGCCGACTTGCGGGCCAAAGGCCATGATGTCGCGTATAAAAGCTATATCGGCGGCCATTCCTACGCCATTTGGCAGGTCACGCTGCAGGAAGCGCTGCTGCATTTTTTTGCCGAATAGCGCCGCATGATGCCTTTGCTGAGCATTTCCGATGCAGGCTTGCAGATCTAGTCGATCCAGCCCTGCTTTTTCACAGCTCCTGCCGGCGCAGCCAAGCGCGGTTCAGCGCAAAAATCTGCCGATTTTCCTGTTGCCCGGCCTGAAATTGGCTATGCTAAAGGCCAAGCCTGCAAGCTAAGGCTTAGCCTTAAAACAAAGATAGAAGGAATTGCCGATGATGAATAGAATTTTGGCCGCCAGCCTGCTGATGGCCAGCAGCCTGCCTGCTTTCGCCTTGAATCCGGCGGAGCAAAAGCAGGTTGGGCATATCATCCAGCTGTTTAAGCAAAACAATGCGCAAGCGATTGCGCAAAGCATTCAGTATCCATTGAACCGTGAGGCGCCGCTGCCGGCAATTCAAAATGCCAAAGAAATGCAGCAGCGCTTCGCTCAGGTCTTTGATGCCCAGCTGAAACAGGACATTGCCCAGTCCAAGCTCAGCCAGTGGGATGCAGTCGGCTGGCGCGGCATTATGCTGGACAGCGGCAAAGTCTGGATGAATGACGGCAAGATCACTGCGGTCAATTACAGCAGTCAGGCCGAACAGCAGCTGAAGAAACAGCTGATTGCGCAGCAGAAGCAAAACCTGCACCCCTCTTTGCGCAGCTTTAAAGCGCCGGTTTTCAGCTTTTCGACCCAGAGCTTTGCAGTACGCATTGATGAGCTGCAAAATGGGCAGTACCGCTATGCCTCATGGAAAGCGGGACAGGCGCAATCGGCCAAGCCGGCACTGGTCTTAAATAAAGGCACTGTGCAGTTTGACGGCAGCGGCGGCAATCATCACTATGATTTTAAAAGCGGCAGCTACAGCTATACGGTAGAACGCAATATTATTGGCGCCAGTGAAACGCCGGAAGTGAATTTAACAGTGAAACAGGCCGGAAAAGTGATTTTAAATCAGGCCGGCAGCTTATTGACGAATGCAAAATAAGCTGGAACCGCGCTGCAAAGCATTATTCTGCGGAATAGCTGACTGGCGCCTTGCCTGCATCCGCAATGGTTCTGAACGTTAAGCTGATGCGCGGCTGCCGGATCCGCTTGGCAAGAGGCAGATGATGCAGCCAGTGGTTCTGCGTTACATCTTTCATCAGCAGCAGACTGCCGTGTTCCAGATGCATCTCAACTTTTTCCCCAGTCTGCTTATGCTTAAACAGAAAACGCCGTTCGGCGCCTAAGCTGAGCGAGGCAATTGCGCCGTTCTGTTTCAGGTCTTTTTCGCCGTCACTGTGCCACGCCATGCCTTCGCTGCCGTCATGATACAAATTCAGCAGGCAGGAATTGAACGTTTCTCCTGTCCAGCGCTCCACCCAATGCCTCAGCTGCAGCAGCTCTTCTGTCCACGGCAGCGCGTATTTGGTCGTTTTGGAATAGGTGTAGGCATAGGGCAGATTGCCATACCACGCTACCTTCCTTTTGGTGGCAATGCGCTTGCCGAAAATCACTGCCTCATCATGCTGCCATGCAATACGCCGCATCAGCAGCTGAAAAAAGTCATCGGCAGCTTTGCTGTTCAGGATTGGCCCGTAATACTGCACCATGCCGTCATACGGCAGCAGGTTTGGCGGCTCATCCGGCATGCCCTGAACTGCATTATTTTGATCAGGCAGGTTCATGCGCTTTTGCTCCTTCCCAGCCAATGATGGCTGTTTTGCGCGGCGCGCCCCATTTATAGCCGCCAATAATGCCTGTTGCGCGGATTACCCGGTGGCAAGGGATTAAAAATGCTACAGGATTGCTGCCAATCGCAGTGCCTACGGCCCGGCCGGCTTTGGGCTGGCCAATCTCCGCAGCAATTTCACCATAGCTTGAAAGCTGCCCCAGCGGGATTTTCAGCAGGCTTTCCCAAACTTTCAGCTGAAATGCCGTGGCTTTTAAATGCAGCTTGATTTCCGGCAGGGAATTTGAAGCAGAAAAAATGCTTAAAGCGCTTTGCTGCAAAGCATCCAGCTGCTCAATAAATTCAGCTTGGGGAAAGGCCTGAACAAGCTGCCGGCGCGCAAGGTGCCGGTCCTGCTCAAAAGCCATATGGCAAATGCCTTTCCCTGTCGATGCAATAATGACCTCGCCAAACGGCGTAGCGCTGAAACTGTAGTGAATTGAAAGATTTCTGCCCTGATTTTTATATTCCGCCGGGGTCATGCCTTCCAGCTGCACAAACAAGTCATGCAGCCGGCTGGGACTGGACAGCCCGGTATCATAAACCGCCTCTGCCGCCGCTTTGGATTTTTTTGATGCCAAAATATTCTTGGCATATTCCAGGCTGATGTACTGCAGAAATTTTTTCGGACTGACGCCGGCCCACGCCTTGAACTGTTTCTGAAAATGAATCGGGCTTAAATGGACAGAGGCTGCTATTTCATCCAGCGCTGGCTGATTTTTAAAATTTTTATGAATGTATTCAATTGCATCTGCAATCCGTTCATATTGATAATGATCTTGACCGTCATCCGCTTTCATCATGCATGCCTTCATTACGCTTTGATAGAATCAAAACATAAATCCAGAACAGAAAAAATCTGAAACTTGTGTTTTGCAGCTTTTGCTATTCCGCAGCCATCCCGAAAAAGCAAAAGCTCCTTGCGGAGCTTTGAAACATGCAATCCGCCTAAACACTCAGCCGAGCTTATTGACTAATTTCAGCGGCAGGACTTTCATCGCTAAGCCCAGCGGCAGCCAAGGCCATTTCGGCACATAGGCTTTGACTGGGGCTTTTTCAATTTCCGCTGCCAATAAGCGCGAACCGGTTTTTTCATCCACCTCAAAAGGCAGTTTTTTGGCGCCTTCATTGATTTCTGTACGGATATAGCCGGGAAAAATAGTGCTGACTTTAATTGGCGTATCAAGCAGTTCCGCGCGGATGCCTTCCGCCAAGGCCGCCACGCCGGCTTTGCTGGCGCCGTAAGCCGTCAAATGCTTAGGCATGCCGCGCATGGCGCTCATCGAGGAAATCACCACCAGATGGCCTGAATTCTGCGCGCGGAAAATTTCAACAGCAGCTTCACACTGCGCCAAGGCGGAAATAAAGTTGGTTTCAACCGTCGCGCGGTTCACGTCAAAGCTGCCCTTGCCGATGCGCCGTCCGCCGCCAATGCCAGCATTGACAATTACCCGGTCAATCGTGCCGAAGTCTTTTTTAAAAGCGCGGAAAACTTCAAATACCTGATTATAGTCGGTCACATCCAAAGTCTTGGCTATCACCTGAATGCCGTACTGGCTTTCTAGTTCCTGCTTCAGCGCTTCCAGACGCTCCAAGCGCCGCGCGCAGATGGCCAGATTATAGCCTTTTTTGGCAAATTCGCGCGCCATGCCGGCACCTATGCCTGAACTTGCGCCGGTAATTAAAATTGTTTTCGCCATGACCTTTCTTCCTGTTTGATTTTTTCTAAAATCAAATCCATGTCAGTAAATTAGGATTTTCCGCCTTAATGAAATGATGCTCATTCAGGCTGAGTAACTGCGGCTCATTGCCCACTAAGCGCAGCGTGGTCATGCTGCTGTTGGCAATCGCCCAGTTCAATGCAAAGGTTTTATTCGGGCTAAGGCCTAAAATTTTGCCGGCAGCCACGGAAATGACGCCGCCGGAAGTAAACACCACCGCATAGCGCGGCTGGGTTTTGGCCAGCTCATTGCATAGATTCTGCAAGGCGGTTTCGACGCGGCGCTTAAAATGCGGCCATGACTCTTCATATTCATGGTGATAGTCGCCGCCGGTCCAGCGCTCAATCGCGCCTTCAAAAATTTTAGCCAAATAAGCCCGTGGGTTGTCTTCTTTATCCACATCAGCTTTGAGCAAATGCGGCTCGTTGAAGCGCGGTTCATACTGGGCAAAAACCTGCTGATGATTGAACTCATTCCAGGCGCTGTCTGTCACCACGCTGGCTTCAGGAAAGCATTGCTCCAGCGCAATGCCCGCAGTCTGCTGATGGCGGCGCATTGAACCGGCAACCGCATAGGGCGCTTCTTTCAAAATGCTGTCAAAATACTGACCTAAAATTTTCGCCTGCAATTCGCCGTTGGGAGAAAGCTGGTCATAGCTTTCTGCGCCGAATGAAGCCTGCCCGTGGCGAATCAGATAAATCGTGGTCATTTTCCTAACATTTCCTTCATTTTTACAATATATTTGTGCGCAACATCATTGGCTTCAAGTTTATGCTTGCCAATCAGCTTCAGCGCACGGATGTGCAGCGCATGAATGACGATCCAGAAATCCTTAAAGGCCGGATTCTTCGTTTGCCTGTGGTAATAGCGGTAATAAATCTGCTGCGCAATCACTGCCAGGCGGAAAATGCCGAAGACTTCATAAAAGGTCCAGTTATCAGTCTGCAGCCCGGTTTTTTGCAGATAATAATCCACCACTTCTTTGCGTGTGAACATGCCTTTTAAATTGGTCGGCTGGCGGCGCGTAGCTTTGAAAATTGGGCTGTCATGCTCTTCCACCCAATAGGCCAATGCCGAACCCAAGTCCATTAAAGGATCACCCAGCGTCGCCATTTCCCAGTCCAGCACGCCAATCACTTCTGTCGGGTTTTCAGGGTTTAAAATGATATTGTCAAAGCGCCAGTCATTGTGAATGATGCAGGTTTTAGAGTCGGCAGGAATATTGTCTTTCAGCCATTTGCGCACCAGCTTAAATGAAGGCGCATTCAGCGTTTTGGCTTTTTCATAGCGCGCATCCCAGCCTTCAACCTGGCGGCGGCAGTAGCCATCGCCCTTGCCCAGCTGTTCCAGCGCCGTACCCTGATACGGCACCTGATGCAGCTCAATCAGCTTGTCGATGACATTGATGCACAGCTCGCGCACCTGCGCTTCACTGAAATTCAAATTCTTCGGCAGATTGGCGCGCGGAATAATGCCTTCAACGCGCTTCATCACATAAAAATCGCAACCGATGACCGATTCATCCTGGCATAAGGCCACCATTTCCGGCAGCACCGGATAAAACGGCGCAAGATTTTTCTGCACATTGTATTCACGCGCCATGTCATGTGCAGACTTGGCTTTTGTGCCTTTAGGCGGGCGGCGCAAGATTAAATCCGCATTTTCATATTTTAAGCGGTAAGTCCAGTTGGAAGCGCCGCCGGAATACTGAGTGACTTCTACCGGGCCTGAAAGCTCTTCACCCTGCTCAATCAGCCAATTTCCTACGGCGCGGACATCTAATTCCTCGCCCTCGCGCACTGATCCGCCAATATCAATCACTGACATTTTATTTCTTCCTAAAACCCTGAATTTGTATTTTCTAAAAAAGGCTTAATATGAATTCACTGCATCTTTTTCTTATAGCATGACTCCCGGTTTGAAGTCACGGCTATAAGATCGGCAGGATTACTTTTTGCTGCGCGAGCTGTAGCCGCGCTTTGCCAGCTCCAGCTTGGCAATCATGCCTTTATGCACTTCATCCGGGCCATCCGCCAAGCGCAGCGAGCGCGCCTGCGCAAAGAAGCCGGTCAATGGCGTATCGCGCGATACGCCGGCGCCGCCGTGTATTTGAATCGCCATATCAACCACTTTTTCCAGTACGCTGGGCGCAACCACTTTAATTGCGGAAATTTCGGTCAAGGCCGCCATATTGCCCAGCGTATCCATTTTATAGGCTGCATACAGCGTCAGTAAGCGCGCCTGATCAATCGCTACACGCGCTTCCGCAACGCGCTCCAAGTTGCCGCCGAGTTTCAGAATTTCCTTGCCGAATGCAGTGCGGCTCATGCCGCGGTCAATCATCAGCTCCAATGATTTTTCCGCCGCGCCAATGCAGCGCATGCAGTGATGAATGCGCCCCGGCCCTAAGCGGCCCTGCGCAATTTCAAAGCCCTGGCCTGCGCCGCCGATAAAGCTGGAAACAGGCACGCGCACATCAGTAAAGCTGATTTCGCCGTGGCCATGCGGCGCATCATAATCGCCAAAGACCGGCAGCATGCGTTCAATTTTCACCCCGGCAGCATCGGCAGGAACCAGAACCATAGAATGCTGATGATGGCGGTCTTTAGTTGCATCCGGCGTATGCGCCATGAAAATAATGATTTTTGCGTTTGGATCGCCCAGGCCCGATGACCACCATTTGCGGCCATTCAGCACAATTTCACCGCCCTCAACAACCGCCGTGGCCTGCATATTGGTTGCGTCACTGGACGCCACCGCAGGCTCAGTCATGCAGAACACGGAACGGATCTTTCCTGCCAGCAAAGGCTGCAGCCACCGTGCTTTCTGCTGTTCTGAACCATAGCGCCATAAAACTTCCATATTGCCGCTGTCCGGCGCATTGCAGTTAAAGACTGTCGGCGCAATCAGGCTGCGTCCGGACAGTTCTGCAATATGCGCATATTCCTGCACCGACAGCCCTTGGCCCAGTTCAGCATCGGGCAGGAACATATTCCACAGTCCAGCGGCTTTGGCTTTGGCTTTCAAAACTTCCAGCTGCGCCGGCCACTGCCATTTAGTCCAGTCACCGCCCTGATTCAGCTCATGCACTTCATGCCAGAATGCTGTTTCAACAGGCTCGATTTCATCCCGAATAAATTTTTTAGTTCTTTCAATATAATCCTGCGCGCGCGCTGATAATTCAAACATGGCAGCTTCCTTTAAAATATTATGCTTTTTGAGCTTTACAGCAGCATAACCTGAAAACTACTATGAATAAAATGATTTTACTCCATAGCAGATCATGCATAATATTCATAGAAAAAGCATTCTCGATATGCGCGCTTTCCACCGCATTGACATCAATTTATATCCGCTGTTTATTGCGGTATTTGAGCAGCAGAATATTTCCAAAGCGGCGCAAATTCTGTGCATTACCCAGTCGGCCGCCAGCCATGCCCTGCAGCGCCTGCGGCAGCATTTGCAGGATGACCTGTTTGTGCGCGCCGGCAGCAAAATGCTGCCGACGCCTTTTGCAGAACAGATTTACCCGGCCATTCAAAATGCGCTGGCGGCAATTCAAGGCATTTCCATGCAGAAGCAGTGCTTTGACCCCAGCATGGTGCAGAGCCTGAAAATTGCGGTGCATGATGAAATTGAACCGATTATTTTCCCCAAGCTGGTGGCGCATTTTCAGCAGCTGGATTTGGCCATTCAGTTTTTCAGCATCAAGCTGGAGCGCAAAAGCATTGCGGCGGACTTGGCTGCCCAGCAGATTGATTTTGTGATTGATCTGGAGCAGAACTTCGGCGAAAAAATTCAGTTTCAGAAGCTGCTGCAAGACCAGTTTGCGGCCTGCACCCAGCAGAATCAGATGACTGAAGCCAGCTATCTGTCCTCGCCGCATATTGGCGTGTCTTCGCGCCGCACTGGCGTATTGCTGGAAGACGTGCATCTTAACCGCAGGCAGCTGTCCCGGCAGATTTTCCTGCGCTGCCAGCACTATTCAACCGCCTTGCAGATTTTGGAACAGCAGCCGCAGGCGATTTTGACTATTCCGAAAAATATCTTGGCGCATTTGCAAATTCCTGAATGCCTGAAAATTTTTGAGGTGCCTGTAGAACTGCCGGAAATTAATATGGGGATGCATTGGCATAAGGATCTGCAGGAAAATCCGCGTCATCAATTTTTGCGGAGTGAAATTTTTAAAATTTTTGCTTAGGCTATTTTAAATGGGGTATAAATTTGCTTAGGCTATTTACAACAGGCACGGCGCAGCGGATCTGCGCCGGAAATCATCTTCAGCATCCGCAACTAGCCGCCTAATATTTCAGCAAAATATTGATTGTTCGATGTTTTTTAAGCCAACATTGGATCAATCCGCCGGATATTTCAGCAGATTTCATTTACAATACAGCACATTCTAAGGTCTCCAACTTTTGCTGGATTTATTGGATACGGATCAATAAATTCAGCAGTCTTTTTTCTTTATGCTTGCAAACCTATCTCCCGGCTGGCTGATTGCCTTAGGCATGGCGCTGTGCCTTGCTGCTTTATTTCTTCTCCGCAAAATTTATCTTTTTCTGGCCGAGCTGTTCACCCCCTTTAAAAAAGGCAAGTCATACTGGTGCCGCGTGATTGCGGTCAGTGACGGCGATACCCTCACCTGCTCGCGGCTGAACATCCGCCGTTCGCAAACCAAATTGCGCTTTGCCTATGTCGATGCGCCTGAATCTTCTCAGGCCTATGGCAAAGAGTCACAGCGCATGGTGCAGGCCATGGTGCATAAGAAGCTGGTTCGGGTCAAAATTACCGATGTCGACCGCTATGGCCGCTGCGTGGGGGTGATTTACCGCTACCGGCGCAATATGAATGAAGAAATGATCAAGCGCGGCGCGGCTTGGGTGTATGAGGAATATATCCGCGATAAAAAGCAGCTCAAGCATATGCTGGCCTTGCAGGAGCATGCCCGCAAGCATAAGAAAGGCTTATGGAAAAGCGCAAAGCCTGTCCGGCCAAGCGTTTACCGCAAGCAGCGCAAATAAAGCCTGCACGCGGCAATGCAATAAAAATGAATGAGCGCATCCAGATGCGCTCATTTTTTATGGCTTCTGCTTCGCTTTTAAAGTCAGAGTTTCATTAAAAAAACTGGTTTCAGCTAAATCTGAGTCTAGGCAATTTTCTCTAACAGTAAAGCGTACCGAAAAAATATCAAAAAAAATGCCAGTCAATCGCTTAATTGACTGGCATCGCACAGCTGATGCTGCTTTTCCGCAGCAATCATCTATGGCAGATTATTTATAGCGTTCAACCATTTTCTCTAAAGAAATTGGGCGAATCTTGTCTGCGTTGCCCGCAGTGCCAAACGCTTCATAACGGTCAACACAGATCTGCTTCATTGCATCAACAGTTTCAGAGAAGAATTTGCGCGGATCAAATTCGCTTGGCTTCTCAGCCATCATACGGCGCATTGCGCCAGTAGACGCTAAGCGCAAGTCTGTATCGATGTTGATTTTACGCACGCCGTGCTTAATCGCTTCAACCAGCTGCTCTACAGGCACACCGTAAGTTTCTTTGATGTCGCCGCCGTACTGGTTGATGATTGCAAGCCATTCCTGAGGAACAGAGCTTGAACCGTGCATTACAAGGTGCGTATTTGGCAAGGCAGCATGAATTTCTTTAATGCGGTCAATGGCCAAAATGTCGCCTGTAGGCGGACGGGTAAACTTGTACGCGCCGTGTGAGGTGCCTACAGCAATCGCCAAAGCATCGACATTGGTGTCTGCAACAAATTGACGCGCTTCTTCAACAGAAGTCAAAAGCTGAGAATGGTCAAGCACGCCTTCTGCGCCTACGCCATCTTCTTCGCCCGCCATGCCGGTTTCAAGACTACCCAGGCAGCCGATCTCGCCTTCTACAGAAACGCCGCATGCATGCGCCATTTGCACAGTGCGGCGGGTCACGTCAACGTTATATTCATAAGTTGTCGGCGTTTTGCCGTCTGCGCCTAATGAACCGTCCATCATTACAGATGAAAAGCCCAGTTGGATAGAGCGCTGGCATACATCCGGATCTGTACCGTGATCTTGATGCATTACCACCGGAATATGTGGCCATTCTTCAATCGCAGCTAAAATAAGGTGACGCAAGAAAGGTGCGCCTGCATATTTGCGCGCGCCTGCAGAGGCTTGCACAATCACAGGTGAGTTTGTTGCATCTGCTGCAAGCATAATTGCGCGCATTTGTTCTAAGTTGTTTACGTTAAACGCTGGTACGCCGTAAGCATGTTCGCCGGCGTGATCCAAGAGCTGGCGCAATGAAATAAGAGCCATAATGTCCTCCCAGGTAATGCGACATATTCTACATGCTCAATGCTTTCAAATCAGCAGCAAAAAGCCCTTTTATAAAAAAAATCCCTGCATTTGCAGGGACTTTTAAAATAAAAACAACAAACTCAGTGAGCTGCCGGCGCAGCCGCTGACGCTTCAGCATCCGGTGTCGCTTCATCTGCAGGCGCATTGGCGATTTCTGCAGGCACATCAGTATTTTTTTCATCCAGTACTGGCTTGTCTAATGCATCAATTGCAGCCAGCTGTTCCGGCGTAACTTTCTCATCGGCAGCCGGTGCAGACGCTTCAGTTTCAGCTTTCGGCGCTTCTTCTTTTTTAGAACATGCTGTTAATGCCAAAGGCGCAATTAATAATGCTGCAAGTGCCAATTTAAGGTTCATCAGGTTTTCCTACAGGTTGATGAGTAACTGCAGGGAATTTTATTGCAGATATATTTCATTTTAATGACTAAAAAATGAATCACTTAAATCTGATCTGCTATTTGCAAAAAAGAGAGGCTGATCTTAATCAGCCCCTCTTTGATTATCACGGTTTTTTCCGCAGGGTTTTCTGCCCACGCAGCGCTAGAATTATGCGCGTTCCAGCAATACCGCAACTGCAGGCAATGTTTTGCCTTCTACGAACTCAAGGAAAGCGCCGCCGCCGGTAGAAATGTAGCCGATTTTGTCCGCAACTTCGTATTTATCAATCGCCGCTAAAGTGTCGCCGCCGCCCGCAATAGAGAAGCCTTCAGATTCAGCAATCGCTAAAGACAGAGTTTTTGTGCCTTCACCGAACTGGTCTACTTCAAATACGCCTACCGGGCCGTTCCAAAGAATAGTTTTTGAAGTTTTCAGAATGTCCGCAAACGCTTGCGCAGTTTCCGGGCCTACATCCAGAATCATGTCATTGTCCGCAACATCTTCAACCTTTTTCACCACAGCTTTGGCTGCAGCTAAAGAGCCCAGGAAGTCATCAAAATTGATTTCAGATGCATCTGCAACGACCACATCTGTCGGCAGCGGCACAGAAACTTTGGCAGCAATGGCTTTTGCCGTGTCAATCAGGTCGTGTTCGCACAGCGATTTGCCGACATTGAAGCCAGCCGCCGCCAGGAAAGTATTGGCAATGCCGCCGCCGACAATCAGCTGGTCGCAAATATCAGACAGTGAAGTTAAAACGTCTAATTTAGTTGAAACTTTAGAGCCTGCAACAATCGCCACCATTGGCTTTTCAGGCGTTTGCAGCGCGCGGCCTAAAGCGTCCAATTCAGCCGCCAGCAGCGGGCCAGCAGCTGCAACCTGCGCCAAGCGCGCAACGCCTTCAGTTGAGGCTTCTGCGCGGTGCGCAGTGCCGAAAGCATCCATTACGAATACATCGCAAAGCGCTGCGTATTTGGCTGCCAGTTCTGGGTTGTTTTTCTTTTCGCCGACATTGAAGCGGCAATTTTCCAGCAGTACAACCTGGCCCGGCTGAACTTCAACGCCGTCCAAGTAGTCTGTAAATAATTTAACGTCTTGGCCCAAGGCCTCAGTCAGGTAAGCGGCCACCGGCGCCAATGACTGTTCAGCTTTCGGCTCACCTTCAACAGGACGACCCAGGTGAGAATAAACCATGACCGCCGCGCCTTGTTCCAGGGCTGCTTTAATGGTCGGCAATGCCGCGCGCAGACGCGCATCGCTGGTAATCACACCGTTTTTAACAGGCACGTTCAAGTCTTCACGGATAAGAACGCGCTTGCCTGCTAAATCGAGGTCAGTCATACGCTGAAAGTTCATATAGCTCTCTTCATTGATATCAAAACGCCAAGATTCTAAATGATTATGCAGAAAAAGGTTAGCTTCTTTTGCAGAAAAGGCAGCGAAAGCTAAACTTTTGCTATCATAGTAAAAAGCCCTCTAAAGACTCAGCGCTTATGTCTATTCATCCTGATCCAAATATTAACCGTTTAAACGTTTTAGGCGAGCCTCTGGCCAGCTGCTGCTTTGACCCGATTACCGGGTATTTCCGCAACGGCTTTTGCCATACGTCCATGACTGATCTGGGTCAGCATACGGTGTGCGCGCAAATGACTTCCGAGTTTTTAAACTTTTCTCAAAAGACAGGCAATGATTTAATCACGCCGCTGCCGGAAGCCGGTTTTCCCGGCCTGCAGCCGGGCGATTTCTGGTGCATCTGCGTGACCCGCTGGGTGGAATCCTATCAGGCAGGCTTTGCCCCGCCTATTAAACTACAAGCATGTCATCAAGCCGTACTGTCTTATGTGCCGCTTAATGTCCTTATGGAATATGCAGTGTGATGAATACTCAAAAAATCATTTTGGCGTCCAGCAGTCAAACCCGCAGGGATTTAATGGACCGCCTGCGGGTTGATTACCTGTCTATTGTGCCGGATATTGATGAAACGCCGCGCGGCGAAAGCCATGCCGATGATCTGGCGAAACGCTTGGCCTTTGAAAAAGCCAAGTGCATTGCCGGGCAGCATCCCGATGCGATTGTGATTGGTTCAGACCAGGTGGCATGGCGTGAAGGCGCGCCGGATATCTTTATCGGCAAGCCGCTGAGCCCAGAAAAAGCCATTAAGCAGCTGCAGGCCAATTCGGACAAGATTGTCTATTTCAGTACGGCGCTCAGCGTGCAGCACGCAGCTTCCGGTTTTGAGCAGACGCTGGTGGAGCATTACAAGGTGAAATTCCGTAAGCTCAGCCTGCCGGAAATTGAACGCTATATTGAAATTGAGCAGCCGCTTCACTGCGCCGGCAGCTTTAAGTGTGAAAGCCTTGGCATCAGCCTGTTTGAAGAAATGAGCGGCCATGACCAAACTACGCTGATGGGCATGCCGATGATCAAGCTCTGCAGCATTTTACGCGAGCTGAATGTATTGGTGCCTTAATATATTGATTATTATTAAATTTTAAGCACGCACTGCCCGCGCAGTGTGTGCTTTTTTTCACCTTGAAATATTTTTTGCAATTTGCTGCGCTTTTGCCGCCGTGAACGGAGCCTGAAAAGCGTAAAGCATGTTTAAATAATAAAATATTAATACAATTCAATTAGTTACATTAAAAATAAAGCTTGCACCGCCCTACTGAAACGCTTATAAATAAGGCAAATTCAAGCCAAGGTTCGCAGCATGCCTCTGATTTATGAAATGCAGGCTTTAACCTGGCGGGCGCGGTCAGCCCGCCAGCAGGACGCCATATTAGTTAACGGCAAAGTCATACAGCATGACGGACTGATCAGCCGGCATTGCCATGCCGCAGCCAATGCGCCTTGGTGCGCGGCTGTTGCGGACGGCGTCAGCAGCAGTCCAGGCGCTGAACAGGCTGCGCTGCTGCTTTTAAACAGTGTATTGCAGCAGGCTTCAGATTCAGCTCAGTCCATTAGTTTTCAAACGCTTCAGCAGCATTTAAGCCGCAGCTTGGCAAATAATGAAAAATACTATGGCGCAAGTACAACTTTGGCTTTAGTCAGCCACTCATCTCCACAGAATTTTGTGAATATTCAGCATTTAGGCGATAGCCGCGTGTACCTGTTCAGCAGCCATTCCCAGCAATGGCGCTGCTTGACGCGCGATCATAATTATTTGGAGCAATTGCGCCTGAATGGCGAGCTGCAGGCCGGTGAGCAGTACGCCACAATTTACAATGCCCTGCTGTACTATTTTTGCGCTGACCCATTGCATGAAGTTCCAGAACTGGCTGCCTATGAAGAATATTTAACCCCGGACGATGCCCTGCTGCTCTGCACAGATGGCCTGCATGATGTGATGGAATGTCATGAGTGGCCTGCGCTTCAAGCAGACATGGCGCTGAAGGAATGGCTGAAGATAGTGAAGCAGATGCTCGAAGAACGCAAAGCTTATGACAATGCCAGCATGGTGCTTGTCCGTTTAACCGAAGGAGAAAAACATGACGCCGAATAATAAAGAACTGCTGCCGCAGGCAAAAATCTATCTGCAGCAGCTGGAGCATATTTCAGTTTCGGACTTGCAGCGTAAATTTTTGATTGGACATCAGCAGGCTTCCCTGCTGCTTGCGCAATTGATTGAAGACGGGGCTTGCGGGGAAACGTTTAAAGCCAATCTCGGCTATCCTGTGACAACAGCAGTATCTCAGACTGCGCCGTATGCAAAATTTGAACCTTGGATTGGCAGCAGGTATTTAAGCAATAACCGCTTTGGATTGCGTGTTCTGGTGCTTGGAGAATCACATTACGGCGAAACATCCAAATTCCACCCGGACTTTACAACAGAAATTGTCCGCTGGCTGGCGCAGGATGAAAGGCATTCATTCTTTACCAAAACCTCTAAAGTGCTGCTTGGCTTAGATAAAACCAGTTATCTGGACAGCCGTACGCGGGGAGAAGTTTGGGAACACATCGCTTTTTATAATTACATTCCAGAATTTGTTTCGGAGAATCCAAGAGACAGGCCTACACCCGCCATGTGGGCTTCTGCAGAGCAGCCTTTTATTGAAACTGTGCAGCAGCTGGCGCCGCAAGTTATCTTGGTTCTTGGCAAAGCATTAAGCTCGCATCTTCCAAAACTTCCTGAGCATATCGACATCTGCTGCATTCAGCATCCGTCTACAGGTTTTTCTTATCAGCGCTGGAATCCCGTGTTTGCGCAAACGCTTCAGCGCGCGCAAATGAAAATGCAGAATCCGGCGCTTTAAATTGACCTAGGCAGATTAATCCGAAAGTTCCAAAGAGATTCCATCCAGATAAAGCCGGACAGGCCCATAATTTCCCATGAGCCTGTCTTTAAATCCAATGGCTTAAACTTTCCTGTATTACTCCTCGCTTAGCCCGAATTTCTTAAAAATCCGGGCGCGGCGCTTAGGATGGATATTGGCTTTGCTTAAATCGCCTTGATAATGCTCAAACACCCGCCGGTCCATCATTTTAAACCACAGGGCTGGAATCAGTGCCGGAATCAGCATAGTCGCATAGCCGCTGGGCAGTTCCGGCGCTTCATCAAAATGGCGCAACGCCTGAAATGGCCGCGTCGGATAGGCATGATGGTCTGAATGGCGCTGCAGTTGATACAAAAACAGATTGGTCACAATATTGTTATTATTCCAGCTGTGTTCCGGCATGGTGCGCGCATAGCTGCCGTCCGCTTTCTGCCCGCGCTTTAAGCCATAGTGCTCAATATAATTGATAATTTCAAACAGGCTGATGCCATACAGCGCCTGCACCGCCAAATACGGCGCAGCCCGCTTGCCGAAAAGCTTCAGCATGCCGGCATGAAAGCCCGCGCTCATGGCCCAGCCATGAAACAGCTCATTTTCCCGGCTGAAGAATGACAGCCCTTTGCGCTTTAAGCGCTGCTGTTCAATTTCAACCGCGGACTTAATCCCGCCAAAAACCGTGCGCGGCCAGAACTCATAAAAAGTTTCACCCATTTTAGATGAAGCCGGATCTTCCGGCGTGGCGGCCCGCTTATGATGGCCATAAGGGTGCTCAATGCGGAAATGATTATAGGCCAGCGGCATCAGCGTGGCATGCGACCAGTAATGGTCTTTTTTATTCGGCCGGTGGCACAGCTCATGCGCAGTATTTACCCCGACGCCATTAATCGCGCCCATGGAAATGCCCAGCAAAATCTGGTCTAACAATGACACCTCTTTGCGGCTCACCACATAGCCGGCAAAAACATTGGCAGCCATCTGCAAAGGAATAAACAGCTTCACAATGCGGTCATAGTAAGGATCTTGCGCCAGCACCTTAATTTCATCATCTGTCGGATTGTTGTCATCTGCGCCAACCAGAGCATCAATGCCGGGAATAATCACATGCAGCAGCAGCGGGCCGCCTAAGGCAAAAGCTTTTTTGCTCATTTTCGGGCCAAAGTGATAGCCGGCCAGAATCCCCATGCCGATGACCGGCAGGCCCGGACTCAGCAGCCAGCCATAGCGCTTTTTATCCAGCTGGCGGCCGCTCTGCCTATTCTGCTGCAATTCCGAACTGACTTTTACTGGTGCATTCATCTGCCTGTCTTCCCTATTTTTTTGTTCTATGCTTATATTTCTAGAAATGCGCATGCAGCAACAGTCGCAGCCGTCCAAAAAAACTATGCAAAAGTCTTTGGCTTATTTTGATATGAACTGACCTCAAAACACATAAACGGCTATGCTTGGATATGCGCATAGCCTGCATGCAATCAAGATAGAACGATAAAACATGGATGCTTTAAGTAAAATTTTTGATGATATTCATTTAAACCAGTCTGAATATATCTATTTGCAAGCTAAAAATAATTGGGCCTTTCACTATCATGAACAGGGCGCCATGATCGCCTACGCCATGATGCAGGGCCAGTGCCTGCTGCACGCGGGCGGGAAACAGATTGCGCTTGAAGCCGGC
This sequence comes from Acinetobacter sp. WCHAc010034, assembly GCF_001696615.3. Taxonomy (NCBI): domain Bacteria; kingdom Pseudomonadati; phylum Pseudomonadota; class Gammaproteobacteria; order Moraxellales; family Moraxellaceae; genus Acinetobacter; species Acinetobacter sp. WCHAc010034. Next base: position 259,408 of record NZ_CP032279.1, read on the forward strand.
GACTTGATTTTAATTCCCTCAGGGCAAAATCATTTCTGCACCGCATCGCAGCACCCGGTTTTTAATCCAGTCTTGAACATCAGCCCGCTGTTCGATGAAAAGCGCCATAAAACTATCCAGCTGGAATCCGAGCAGTTTCCCCAACATGAAGCATGCCTGATTCTTGCTATCCGCGGCCATGTCGACAGCATTATGGCCAAGCCGCTGTTTAATGCCCTGCCGGAATATATGCATATTCAGCATATTATGAGCAGCACCGCGCCGGAATGGCTGCAAATCGGCCTGCAGTTTTTAGCCGTCGAAGTGAATCAAATCCGCCCCGGGCGGGACAAAATCCTCGATCATCTGGTCAGCATTTTATTTATAGAATGCGTGCGCGACCATATTGCCCAGCTCAGCGATTCCAAAAACTGGCTGAATGCGCTGTCGCATCCTGAACTGTCAAATGCCTTGGCGGCCATTCACGGCCAGCCTGAACGCGCATGGACTGTGGAAAGCTTGGCTGAACAATGCTGCATGTCGCGCTCAAAGTTCGCCAACCTGTTTAGCCAAATGATTGGCGAACCGCCTCTGGCCTATCTGCAGCAGCACCGCCTGCGCCTGGCGCAGCAGCATTTGCGCCGCGGCCAGCTGTCTATTCAGCAGATTGCGCATAAAGTCGGCTATTCTTCCGAAACTGCTTTCAGCCAGACCTTCAAGCGCAGTTTTGAGCTCACGCCCAGCCAGTACCGCCAGCAGTTTCAGCGGAGCGCATAGCCTCTGCGCTCATTGTAAAGAGGCAGTTGAGCATGTCGTGGCAGCTTTAGGGCTGCGCTAAAATACTCAAAATGGCCTGAACCGGGTCTTCACTGTTGCCGGAAAGCAGCTGCTTATGCATGGTGATATGCTGCATGGCCTGAATCTGCGCCGTTTCCACATCCATCAGCTTTTCAATTTCAGCGGCCAGCTTTTCAGGCGTGGCGTCTTTCTGAATCAGCTCCTGAATCACTTTTTTGCCAGCAATAATATTCGGCAGCGAATAATACGGAATTTTGATTAAGAATTTCACCACATGATAGGTCAGCCAGTTCAGCTGGTAAAACGTCACCATCGGGCGGTGCAGCAGCATGGCCTCTAGGGTTGCCGTACCCGACGCCAGCGCAACAATATTTGAGGCATTCATCACCTGGCGGCCAATTTTAGATTCCGTGCCGGTGTTTTCCAGCAGCTGCACTTTGGCTTTAAATTCGGCCGGATATTTTTCCAGCAACGCTTCAATCTGCTGCTTGCGCGCATCGTTAATGGCCGGGATCAGATATACATATTCAGGATGCTTCTGCATCACAATATGCGCCGCCTCCAGCACCAAAGGCCCTAAGCGCTCAATTTCACCGCGCCGGCTGCCCGGCAGCAAGGCAATATGCTTTTGATTTTCGCTCAGCCCCAGTTCCGCTTTGGCTTCCGCAATCGGGTTCTGCAGCGGCAGCTGGCTGGCCAGCGGATGGCCAACAAAGGCAGCCGGCACATCCCATTTTTTATAAAAGGCTTTTTCAAACGGAAACAGGCACAGCACCAGATCAATGCTGGCTTTAATGCCATGCACGCGGCCTTGGCGCCACGCCCAGACCGAAGGGCTGACATACTGCACAGTTTTAACCGGCAGCTGTTTCTGCTTCAGGCTTTTCGACAAGCGCAGGTTGAAATCCGGCGCATCAATGCCGATAAACACATCGACAGGATTTTCAGTCCATCTGTCCAGCAAGCCGTCACGCACCGCAAATAATTTTTTAAGGTCTTTCAGCACTTCAACAATGCCCATCACCGAAAGAATATCCATCGGATAATAGCTTTTAAAGCCTTCCGCAATCATTTGCGGGCCGCCAATGCCTTCAAATTCAGCATCAATGCCTTGCTCACGGAAACAGCGGATCAGCTTGGCGCCCAAGGTATCGCCCGATACTTCACCCACAACGATTCCAATTTTAAGCTTCCGGTTTTGCAAGTTTTTATCCTCATGACGCTGGTGCATTTTAAGCTTGCGCGCATTTTAACATAGTCCATTCCGTTTGAATGTCTCAGCGCTAAGCTTTTGAAAACGGGCAACCTGCTATTGCGAAATCCTGCATGATCAAGCGCATCTCCGCTATTTTTAATGGAGCCACGCCTGCAGGCCAATCGATTCAGCTGCGCCTGAACAGCCTGTGCTGAATTCCATTCCTGAGCGCAATGCGTACTTTAAGCGTGCAGGCAGCGGCGTTGATGCCCCGCCGCGCTTTATCTTTTTTTAGAATAAGCAAATCAACAATCAAGACAACGGCTTATATTAAAAAGTCATAACATATGCACGTTTCTGATATTTGGCATATCTCCATGTTTGGTCCTTTCGAATTTATTATGGCCGGTGTTTTGGTCGGCTTCTGCGTCGGCATTACCGGTGTCGGCGGCGGCTCACTGATGACGCCAATTCTGATCAGCCTATTCAGAATTGAACCGCATATCGCGATTGGCACCGACTTGCTGTATGCCGCTATTTCAAAATTCTGCGGCTCTTTAGTGCATGCCAAAAAAATGAATATTGTCTGGCCCATTGTGATTTGGCTGGCTGCCGGCAGCATTCCCGCATCCTTTGCGACGCACTGGGTGCTGGACAACTATTTAAGCCAGTCGGCAAATTACAAAATGGTCTTAACCATGGTGCTGGGCTTCATGCTTACGCTGACGGGCATTTCAATCATGTTCCGCGCGCAAATTGAAGCGCTGTTTAATAAAATCCGCAGCAAAGACGTGCTGGAAGACTATTCTTTAGATTATGAAAAAGAAAGCCTGCAGACCAAGTCCAAGCGCGCCTATATTATTCTGATGGGCATTATCCTGGGCGTATTTGTAACGCTGTCTTCCGTCGGCGCAGGCGCATTCGGCATTATGGCGCTGGTGCTGATGTTCCCGAACCTGCCGATGATCCGGATTATCGGCTCTGACGTGGTGCATGCCGTACTGCTGACTTTTGTCGCGGGCATGGGCCATATGACTTCAGGCAATGTGGACTTCCATTTGCTGGGCTGGCTGCTGTGCGGCTCCATTCCGGCCATTATCATCGGCACGCTCATCAGTTCCCGCCTGCCGGAAAAACTGATCCGCAAGATACTCGGCATTACCCTGTTTGCCTTAGGCCTGAATTTCATGATCAACCCGATCAAGGCCAAACCTGCAGCAAAACCGGCGGCAGCCTATGTGCTGCCCGGCGCTGCGGTTTCAGCAGATAAAAGCGTGAATGTGTAAATTTTCCATACGATTCATCACTTTTTTTTCACCGAATTATTGATCTTTTTTATAACAATGCAGTACTGCATTCATGTTATATTCGGGCGATGAAACAACCTTTTGTATGAACAACCAGTGACGGCAATGAATACACAACAGTCAAACCCAATTACTCAATCAGATATCGATGATGTGAATGTGAAAAGCATTCTGCCCCTTGTAACGCCAGCAGAGCTCAAAAAAGAATTGCCTTTGACTGAAAATGTCTATCAAACGGTCTTAAAGGGCCGCGAAACCGTCCGCAATATTCTGGACGGCAAAGACAAGCGCTTATTCATTGTCATTGGCCCATGCTCTATTCATGACACCGTAGCAGCGCATGAGTATGCAGACCGCTTAAAAGTGCTCAGCGACAAAATTAAAGATTCAATTTATGTGGTCATGCGGGTTTATTTTGAAAAACCGCGCACCACAGTGGGCTGGAAAGGCCTGATCAACGACCCAGACATGAATGATTCATTCAATATTGAAAAAGGCCTGCGCATTGGCCGCCAGCTGCTGCTTGAACTGAATGAAAAGGGCTTGCCTTGCGCAACTGAAGCGCTGGACCCGAACTCGCCGCAGTACTATCAAGATCTGATTTCATGGTCTGCAATTGGCGCGCGCACAACAGAAAGCCAGACGCACCGTGAAATGTCTTCCGGCCTGTCTTCGCCTGTCGGCTTCAAGAACGGCACAGACGGCGGTTTAACTGTAGCGACCAATGCCATGCAGTCCGTTAAGCATGGCCACAGCTTTTTAGGCTTGAATGATCAGGGCCAGGTCTCTGTTATTCATACCAGCGGCAACCCTTATGCGCACGTTGTGCTGCGCGGTGGCAACGGCAAGCCGAACTATGATGCAGGCTCAGTCGCGGAAGCGGAAATGGCGCTGGCAAAAGCCAAAGTCAGCGGCAAAATCATGATTGACACCAGCCATGCCAACTCCAACAAAGACCCGTACCTGCAGCCGCTGGTGCTGAAAAACATTACCGAGCAGATTTTAGACGGCAATAAATCCATTGTCGGCCTGATGGTGGAAAGCCATCTGAAAGGCGGCCGCCAGGACATTCCTGCCGACCTCAACGATCTGGAATACGGCAAATCCGTCACAGACGGCTGCATCGACTGGGAAACCACCGAAAAAGCCCTGCTGGACATGCATGAGGCGCTTAAGGACGTCCTGCCAAACCGTTAAGAACTGCAAAACGCCATCGTCAAGATGGCGTTTTTACTTTATAGTTGCTGTATGACTTGAAAGCAAAAATAACGTTATGAATGATATTGAAAATGGCTTAAGCCAGATTGAAAACTTCCAGTTTATTCATGAACACTTGTTTACATCTGGACAGCCATCTGCTGAACAGCTGCAGCTGATTAAAGAATACGGCGTAACCACAGTGATCAATTTGGCGCTGACGGATGCCGGCAACCATTTGAACAATGAAGACCGGATTTGCCTAGAACTGGGCCTGAACTATATTCAGCTGCCTATTTCATGGGACATGCCTTCCGATGAGCAATGCCTGCTCGCCTTAGACATGATTGACCATTTGGTGCAGGAACAGATGGTTTGGGTGCATTGCTGCAAAAACTTCCGCGCCAGCAGCCTGATGTATTTATACCGCCAGTATTATATGAATGCCGAACTTCCGGCTGCGCAGGATTTAATGCATCAGGTGTGGGAGCCGAATGAAACCTGGACGGGGCTGATCCACGCCGTTTCACTGCAGCTCCAGGGACGCAAATCCACTCAGGAGCTGCAACTGTCCTTAATCAATCCGGATCATTTTGCATGAGCAATCAGCACCGTCGCCATTGAGAGAATGCCTTCCTGACGGCCAGTAAAGCCCAGCTGTTCAGTCGTCGTCGCTTTCACGCTGATTTGCGTAACTTCCACATCCAGCACATCCGCAATGCTTTGGCGCATTTCCAGATTGTGCTTCGCCAGTTTTGGGCGTTCGCAGGCCACGGTAATATCGGCATTATTCAGCACATAGCCGCGGTCTAAAATCAGCTGATAAACATGCTTCAGCAAAACTTTGCTGTCTGCGCCCTTAAAGTTCGGGTCTGTATCCGGGAAATGCTGTCCAATGTCACCTAAAGCCAATGCCCCCAGCAGCGCATCGCACAGCGCATGCAGGACAACATCGCCGTCCGAATGCGCTTTTAAGCCATGCGTATGCGGAATTTTAACGCCGGCCAGCGTTACAAAGTCCCCTTCTTCAAAAGCATGTACATCCAGTCCTTGACCGATTCTAATTTGTGCAGCCACGGCATTCTTCCTTCAGAAATAAACGATTGAAATCTTGTATTCACGCTTTCTATTTCGCTATAGTTAGGGCAAGCGCAACATAGTGAAAGTATAAGCGATCATGCTGTTGAAAACCGATATAAATATCATCAAAACCCTTGCATTTGGCTTAGGCATTGGCTATTTGTGCGCCAATACGGCGCATGCGGAAGCAATCAGCTGCGCTGCAGCCGGCAGCGCTTCCCTTCACAAAATTTGCTCGGCTGAGTTTGCAGAGCAGCGCAAGCATCTGGACAACCTTTACCTTACCGCGCTTTTGGTAACGGATGCGCCCGCCCGCATTGTGCAGGATACGCAGCAAATGTGGGTGCAGCGCCTGCGTCAGTGCAAAAGCATGGGCTGCTTTAAGCAGCAGCTTGATCTGCGCGCGGATGACCTGAATATTTTTGTATCTTTAAACCAAAGCCTGACGCAGCATTATCTGAAATTTGAAAATGGCCGTTTTGCCCAGCCGCAGGTGCATATGAAAGTGCATCAGCTGAGCAAAGACCGGATTAAGATTGAAGGCTTGGCCTACCGCAGCCCGAATAACCGTGCAGAAGTGCAGGCCATCCCGTTCCTGGCCTATACTACGCCGGATCAAAAAAGCCAGATTACGGACAATGAACACAGCTGCAAATACCAGTTCAGCTACAGCAAGGCGCTGCTTGCAGTAAAAACTTCGCAAAAAGGCTGCGGCCGCTTTGCCGGAATTTACCGCTTATACGACTAGCAGGCGCTGCCCGCCCATTTTTTCACAGGAAAATAATGCATGAATGGTCAGCAAATCACAGAAACTGCTGAAGCGGCGGCGATGCATTTGATGGGTGCGGAATGCTCACAGCCTTTCGGCCCCGGGGTGGATGTCTACAAGGCCTTTGAAAAAGTTTTCCTGCTCTGCTCGCAGCATCAAGACCGGCAGATTGTGACCTTAAAATGCGCGCCGGAAAACTCGATTATGCTCCGGGACATTTATCCCAGCATCAAACCCGGCTACCACATGAATAAAAAGCACTGGATCAGCATTTATCCCGGTGACGAAATTCATGCCGATTTAGTGAAGAATTTAGTCGAAGATTCCTATGACTTAATCCTCAAGACAATTCCGAAAAAGAAAAAAATATCTTCCGGCTGATGCGCTCAGGCTTCCAGCTACAACCAATGCAAACCGCAGCAATTGATCAAAGTGCATGCTAAGCCCATGAAAACACACTGCAGAATTCATAGGCTTTGCGCAAGGCTGAAGCGCTTTATACCGGATGGCTTTGCGCAACCTGCTGGCTGATCATGGCGGCTGTGGCGGCTGACAGCGTCCAGCCCAAATGGCCATGCCCGGTATTGTAAAATACCCTTTCCCGCTTGCCGCGATCCACCCTCGGCATCATATCCGGCATCATTGGCCTTAAGCCGGCCCAAGGCACCACAAACTCAGTAGAAAGCTCAAAATTTTTATTCACCCAGTCGGTTAAAGGCTGTATGCGGTCAGAACGGATATCGCGGTTATAGCCATTGAATTCAGCCGTTCCTGCAACCCGCAGCCGGCCGGCGCCCAGCCGGGAGGTAACAATTTTAGCGCTTTCATCCAGCAGGCTGACCCACGGCGCATGCGCTTGGCTGGCATCATCTTTCAGCTCAACGGTAATAGAATAGCCTTTAACCGGATAGATATTCACCCGGTCGCCCAGCATTTCCGCCAGCTGATAGCTGCCGACTCCGCCGCAGACCACAATTGCATCCGCATTCAGCATTTCAACCGTATCTGCCGGTTTGTCCATATTTTCTTCACTGGGCTTCAGCAGGATTCTGACGCCTTTGTCATCCAGCTGAACTGAAGAGGCCTCCATGCCAAACCGATAAGTCACGCCCAGCTTTTCAGTGACAGCAGCCAAGCCCGAACTGAATTTATGAATATCGCCAGTCGCATCCCCCGGGCAGTAAAAGCCGCCGTAATAATCGCCGGTTAGGCTCGGCTCAATGGATTTTATTTCTGCATTGCTTACCGCATGGCGCTCTAAGCCGCCTTCGCGCAGCAGCTCATTGACGCGGACTGCCACCTCGTAATCTGCCTGCGTATGGTAAAAGTGCAGAATGCCGCGCTTTTCCAAATCAAACTGAATCTGTTCTTTTTCCGCAATTTCAAACAGGCGCTGGCGGGCCAGCAAAGCCATTCTGACGGTTTCCCGGGTATTGGTTTTATAGTGCTTAATATTGCCCATAAATTCGAGCAGCCATGCATATTTATGCACGCTGAAGCTCGGGTTCAGCAGCAAGGGCGCGGATTTCTGCGCCATCCATTTTATGCCTTTCAGCACCGTCGCTTTCTGGTTCCAGACTTCCGCATTGCAGGCGGACAGCTGCCCGCCATTGGCGAAAGACGTTTCCATCGCAGGATATAAATGCCTGTCGACCACAGTCACTTGATAGCCCAGCAGGCTCAGCTCATAAGCTGTTGTCACCCCGGTTATGCCTGCACCGATCACTGCAATATGACACATACGCACCCCTTAAAATGCAAAGCATTTCAAATCATGATGTGCCTCATCTGTCGGGGTACCTGAGAGCTTCAATTGAAATCAGAAACTATTCTGACCAACCTTCCCCCTTCGGTGAGCATCATTTTGCAGACGCTTCTCTCCAGAATGTTTGAATTATTGCAGTCCTTTTGCCTGAGAGTTTCCTGAGGCTTTGCTCCTTCGGCGAGCGCATGATACGCTTCTCTCCTGCAATAATTGCTTTAGATACTATGAGCAATTTTTGTTCCATCTTCTAGCATTATTTTTATAAATATTGTGCTTATTTTATAGCCGTGATGAACAGGATGCTTAAGCACTGCAGCCTGCATCACTTATGCATGGCTGCAAAAAAGCATAAAATAGCGCCGTTATCATCTGCAATCTAAGCGCCCATATATGCATGCCTACACGCTGGCCGATTTTTCCGGCACCATTCTGAAGCATTCGCTGGATGAACTTACTCAGTCCGAGCTGTTGCTGACTTGCAAGGTGGGAAATCTGCAAAGCTTCTATACGCCTTTCGATGCCGTCAACACAGGGGCCAAGGTCGTTCTCGCCGGCATCTGCCCCGGCCAAGCGCAGTGGCGCAATGCGCTGAAGTCCGCGCAGGAAGGCTTGAAGCAGGGTTTGCCGGCGGATGCGGTTTTACGGCAAGCCAAAGCAGCAGGCGCGTTCAGCGGCCCAATCCGCGCAAATTTAGTGAAAATTTTAGACCATATTGGCCTGCAGCATAAATTGGGCATTCCAAGCGCGCAGGCGCTGTTTGATGAGCAGCAAGCGCTGGTGCATATGACCTCCGTGCTAAGGCAGTGCATTTTGGTCAAAGGGAAAAACTATGCCGGCTCCGCGCCCAGCATGCTGAGAAATGAATTTCTGAAACAGCATATAGAAGCTTATTTTCTGCCGGAAATCGCGCAGTTGGCCAGCACTGTTTACATTCCCTTTGGCCAGAGCGTGACTGAAGTGCTGTATTTCCTGTCTAGCTTAGGCTATTTAAGGCCAGAACAGATTCTGGACGGCTTTCCGCATCCTTCCGGCGCCAATGCTGAACGCATTAAGTATTTTCTGGGTGAGAAAAATGCCTCAGAGCTGTCCGCCGCCACAAATCCCGTGCTGATTGATCAGGCTAAGCTGCAGCTTTTGGCTAAAATCAAGGCGCTGAATTTTTAGGAATGCAGCGGCAAAGCCGTCATTGACTCAAATTTTCTGAATAATTTTTTGAATAACTTCCTGAACAATCTGCAAGGCGGAGCCGGCTGATTTGGCTGCAGCCCGCCAGAATCTCAGTGCAGTTCAGGCAATACATCAGGCTTCGGCAAAGCCCTGTATTCCCCGCTCTTTCTGCAAATGCACTAAATGCAGAGCCAGCAAAGGCTGGCCGACATTGGCATTGACAGGATAATCTGCAGTTTTCTGCGTTTGAACATAGCCGCAGCGCTGATAAAATGCGATCAGTTCAGTTCTGACATTCAGCACATGCATCTCTAAAATCTGAATCGCTTGATGATTCTGCTGAATATATGCTTCCGCAAATGTCAGCAGCTTGCGTCCTAAACCGGCATTCTGCGCCTTGGGGTCAACACCGAATGTGCCGATTTCTGCCGATGCTGAATTAAAAGTTAAGCCGATGCAGCCCTGCAATTCAGAAGCATCCGCCTGCTCATGCTCCAGCAGCCAAAGTTCAAAATCCGGCTGCGCCAAAGCCTGCTGCAATTGATTCAAGTCAATGCGCTGACCTGCCACAATACCCTCTTCATTGGTCCAGCTCTTTGCGCCGCCGCTTCGGTAAGCCCGATTGATCAGGCTGACTAAACACAGCAGATCATCCTGGCGCGCCAGCCTGAATTTCAGCTTCATATCCTGTTCTCCTTTTTTCTTAATCCTGTTCTTATACAGCTAATCTAAAATACTGATTTAAAACAAGGCAAATAAAAAAAGCCGGACATACAGCCCGGCTTTTCAATCAGAACTTTTTACTTCGGCTCAATGGGCGCAAATGGCGCAACAACATCGGCATTCTGCGCGCGGTGGCGCATGAAGTGATCCATCAGAACTATCGCCAGCATCGCTTCAGCAATTGGCGCTGCGCGCACGCCCACGCAAGGGTCATGGCGGCCCTTGGTCAATACGTCTGTATCTTCACGGTTGATGTTGATGGTTTTGCCCGGTGTCGTAATCGATGCAGTCGGTTTCAGCGCAATTGCAACGCGGATGGTTTGGCCTGAAGAAATCCCGCCTAAGATGCCGCCGGCATGGTTGGCCAAGAAGCCGTCAGTCGTCAGCTCATCGCGCGTTTCATGGCCGAATTGGCCTGCAACAGCAAAACCGTCGCCAATTTCAACGCCTTTTACCGCATTGATGGACATCATGGCATGCGCAATATCGGCATCCAGGCGGTCAAAGACCGGCTCACCCCAGCCCACAGGAATATTATCCGCCAGAATTTCCAGTTTTGCGCCACAGCTGGTGCCCTGTTCACGCAGTGAAGTCACTAACGCTTCAAAACGCGGCACAGCATCGGCATCGCCGCAGAAAAATGGATTATTCGGCACTTCATTCCAGTCCAGCTTCTCCGCTTTTTCAGTGCCAATTTGCGTGACATGGCCGCGGATTGCAATACCGAACTTTTCCGCCAAATACTTTTTCGCAATTGCGCCGGCTGCTACACGCATCGCGGTTTCGCGCGCGCTGGAACGGCCGCCGCCGCGGTAGTCTCGGAAACCGTACTTTTGCGTATAGGTATAATCCGCATGGCCGGGGCGGAAAGTCTGCGCAATATTGCCGTAATCTTTCGACTTCTGGTCTGTATTGCGGATCAGCAGGCCAATTGGCGTACCGGTGGTTTTGCCTTCAAATACCCCGGAAATGATTTCCACTTCATCCGGTTCTTTGCGCTGCGTCGCAAACTTCGATGTGCCCGGCTTGCGGCGGTCTAAGTCTGCCTGCAGGTCTTCTGCGCTCAGTGCAAGGCCGGGAGGAACGCCATCCACAATCGCCATTAAGCCTGCGCCATGAGATTCACCGCAGGTCGTTACACGGAAAAGCTGCCCTATACTGTTACCGGCCATGCTCAGCGGCTCCTTATGCTTGAACAGATTGAATGAATAAATCGTGGAATTTGCGGCACTGCGCTGCAGTTAAAGCAAAGATGCCTGTGCCGCCTTTCTGGAACTGCAGCCAGTAGAAATCAACGGTATTGAAGTTCTGCTTCATCGCCCATTCCGAGTTGCCGACTTCAATCACAATCAGGCCGTCTTCAGTTAAGTAGTCCGCAGCCTGCGCCAGCATTTTGCGCACAAGGTCCAGGCCGTCTTGGCCCGCAGCCAGCGCCAGTTCCGGCTCATGGTGGAATTCTTCCGGCAAATCCGCCATGTCTTCCGCATCCACATACGGCGGATTCGACACGATCAAGTCATATTGATTTTCGGCAGGGATTTTGGCAAACAGGTCAGATTCAAGCAAAGCCACCTGATACTGCTTATTATGATGTTCCGCATTGATAGAAGCCACTTCCAGCGCTTCTTTGGAAATATCCGTAGCATCCACTTCAGAGTCCGGGAATGCATAAGCCAAAGCAATGGCGATGCAGCCTGAACCGGTGCACATGTCTAAAATGCGCTGCGGTGTTTTTGGATTCGGGTTTTCCGGCAAATTGTTGGCCGCTTCGCGCGCCTGGCCATTTTCATCCAGACAGTACGGCGCGAAACGGTTTTCAATCAATTCGGCAATCGGTGAACGCGGAATCAGCACGCGCTCATCAACATAAAACGGCTTGCCGAAGAAATAAGCCAAATTCAGCAAATAAGAGGTTGGAACTTTTTCATTGATGCGACGCGCCAGCAAAGCAAGAAATTCTGCAGCTTCGCTTGGCAGAACTTTGGCATCTAAAATTTCTGAATCGGCATTCCAGTCCAAAGACAGGGTCTGCAGCACCAGTGCAGAACTTTCAGCAAAATAATCTTCTGTGCCTTGACCTAAGTGTGCATCGTATTGACGTAATGCTGAAACACCGAAACGGATAAAATCGCGGATGGTAGTTAAATTTTCAGCGGCTTCCTGCAAATGCTCAGGGCTAATAGTCGGTCGATCCACTTAAGGCGTCTCCAAGGTCATATTTTTAAAACGCCTTATGATACCTTAGTTTTCATGGTTTTTTTACGCTTTCATGCCGATAAAGGGCAATTATTCAAAAGCTGAAGTTTTCTTTTCATAATAGCCTGCACGCTCTGAAGTCATGCCTAAAACGCATTTGGCCTGGCGGATCGCGACATGCACTGAATTGCTGTTAAAATAGCAGACCTTATTCATCCGGCCTTCCCAAAGCCTGTGCTGGGTTTTATAATTTTCTTCATAAGGGCCCGCATTCTTCAGGTATTTTTTGTAATATTTTTCCAGATCCTCATTCTGAATTTTCAATTCTTTTTTAAGGCATTTTTGAATCACATCTGTATTGCCATAAGTGGCATTCATGCACTGCCGGTATTCTTTAGAAAGTCCGCCAGCTGAAGCATGTCCAGCGCCAGCAGCAGCCAAGCAAAATAAAATCGGCTTTAACAGTTTCATACAATCCCCTTGCCTCAGAAGCGGCAAAATCCCATATAAGCTATTGTTGTGTTTTACAGAATAGTACAGCAATCATATGCAGAATCCTATAATGGAAAACTGGAATTTAGCGCACAGCCTGAATTTTGCGCCGGCATTGAAATCAGGCGGCCTGCCCCAATCTTATCCAGCTCATTGCCCGCTACTTTCCAGTTTGAATTTATGAGCTATAAACACAATAATTTGATGGCTATGCGCAACAGCTATTGGAATGATCTGAACCCCACAGCCGTTAAAGAAAAACTGTATTTTCAGCAGATGCTGGTGGATAACGGCATTTTTGAAAGCGCCACGGCAGAAGACGCCAAGCATCTGTTTTTCAGCCTGCCCAGCATTATCATTGTCAAAGGCTATGCGCATGGCTTCATGCACGCGTCTGTGCAGGTCTTAATCTGCCAGCATATACAGGCCAACAAGCAGCTTTTGCAGCAGAAAACCGAGATGAAAATTAAATTCAACCTGTAGCCGGCCCCGGCTGCATCAAGCGCCGCCGCATTTCAGCCTGAGCGCTGCATAACTTTACTGGTTATTCAGCATGTTGAACTTTTTTAATACGCGCAGACACGGTAAGATTCGCTACAATGAATTATTCTGCTATTTGCTGATTAAAGGATTTAGTTTACATGTCAGATCAGAACGATAAGCTTAAACAACTGAAAACTTCTTCTATGGATCGACGCTTATCGATTGCAAAAGCATCTTTACTTGCAGGAACGCGCTGGGCGGCTTCAAATGCGACAACTATTTTTTCCAGCGAGGAAGAAAAAGAACGCAAACGCAAAAAAGCCATGAAAGAGCAGGCCGACTATTTAGTTGCCGAAATTGGCAAGCTGAAAGGCTCAATTGTAAAGATTGGTCAAATGATGGCACTGTATGGCGAACACTTTTTACCGGAAGAAATCACGCAGGCCTTAAATACGCTGAACAACCAGACCGTGGCTTTGGCGTGGCCGGCAATTAAAGAGCAGCTGCAGGCGCAGCTGGGCGCAAAACTCAATGATCTGACCATTGACCATGAACCTTTAGGCACCGCATCCTTAGCGCAAGTGCACCGCGCGACCCGCAAATCTGACGGCCTGGAAATTGTATTGAAAATTCAATACCCGGGCGTGGCGGATGCCATAGATTCAGATATGAATCTGTTCAGAAACATGCTGAAACTGACCCGCATGGTGCCGCAAACCCGCGAATTCGACCAGTGGTTTGATGAAGTCCGCGAGATGATGCACCGCGAAGTGAATTATCAAATTGAGGCTGAAACCACCCGCCGCTTCGCTTCACGCTTAAAAACCGATCCGCGCTACATCGTACCGCAGATTGTTGATGATTACTGCACCGACCAAGTGCTGTGCATGACCTTTGAACGCGGCGTGCCGATCAACAGCCCGGTCATGCTGTCTTTGCCGCAAGAACGCCGCAATGCCTTGGGCGAAGCATCACTGGAAATTGCTGTGCGTGAGCTGTTTGAATGGGGCGAAATGCAGACAGACCCGAATTTCGGCAATTACCTGGTCCGCTTGGGCAACGGTGCAGAGATTCACGATAAAATCGTGCTGCTGGACTTTGGCGCCATCCGCCAGTTTGACCAGCACCTGCTCAATGTTGCACGCAACTTAATCTTTGCCGGCTACAACCACAGCGCAGAGGAAATGGTGGCTGCCATGACCGGCTACGATTTCTTTGACTCCATTCCGCAAAGCATTAAGCCCGACATGGCTAAGGTGTTTTTGCTGGCAACTGAAGCCTTCAGCAGCCTAAGCAACAACCCTGACCTGCCTGCCGGCGTGATGGATGAGCACAACCGCTATGACTGGAAAAAAAGCCTGCTGCATAGCCGCGTCATGCAGCAGACCTCCAAATCAATGGCGTCCCGCTATTTCAGCGTTCCGCCAAAAGAGTTCATGTTCATCAGCCGGAAATTCATCGGCGCCTATACATTCATGACCGTCATTGAAGCCAAAACAAATGTCAGAAAAATGATTCAGCAGTACCGCTAAGCCTTTGCAAGGCCTGAATGGCTTTGGTCATTCAGGTCAATTTCCGTTTGATCCCCTGCAGATATTCAATTTTTATTTCATTTCAAATCAACTGATTAATTAGAAAAATAGAAGCCCTTCCGCCGTTTATCTTTGACAATCAATCATGTCAGTTTCGACATGGTTTTTTGCCATTCCGCGTGTCAGCATAAAAACAGGAAAAGACACCAACGGAAAAACAAAAATGACCAACATGGTAAATAAGGCGCAAGGATTCGGGCTGTCGCTGCTGACCAAAATTGCAGGCAGCGAGGTGCTGGATCAGCTGAAACTGCGAAAATTTGTCGAAAAGTCGCTGTATCAAAGCTCAAAGGCCGGGTTTAAAACCTTAAGCCAGAGCCAGAAAGCCTTTAAATTCAATAAAAACCTGCATAAGCAGCGCTTAGCCAATCAGTCAAAATCACTGCTTGATTTAAGCCTGACTCCAGAGCAGCAAATGACCTGCAATGCAATGGATAAATTCGCCGCGGAAGTCCTTTACCCGCTGGCGCATCGGGCAGATCAGGAGGAAAAGTTCCCTGCCGAACTGCAGCAGTACAGCGCAGACCTAGGCCTGAACCTGTATGCGCTGCCTGAAGCCTTAGGCGGCGCGGCCAGCGAAAAAAACATCATCAGCAATATCTTAATTGCAGAGCGCTTGGCGCAGGGAGATTTCAGCCTGACCGCCGGCCTGCTTTCAACATTCAGCGTGATTAATGCCCTTAGCCAATGGGGTTCTGAAGCGGTTCAGGCGAAATACCTGTCAAGCTTTGCAGAAGATGCAGAGATTCAGGCCAGCTTTGCCGTGCTGGAAGCCAGCGCCGCATTCAATCCTTTCCAGCTTAAAACCCGGGCCATTGAGCGCCAAGGCAAATACGCCATTAGCGGTGAAAAAACCTTGGTGATTCTAGGCGAATCCGCCGACCTGCTGCTGGTTTCGGCTGAACTGAATGGCCAGCCCGATGTATTTGCCGTGACCCGGGACAGCAGCATCACCCTAAGAAAAACACCGGCAATGGGGCTGAAAGCCGCCGAAACGGTGACGCTGCATTTCAATAACACCCCAGCCGAACGCTTGGGCGATGATGATTTCAGCTACACCGCATTTGTAGATTTGGGCAATTTAATGTGGTGCGCCATGGCAGCCGGCGCCTGTGAAGCGGTTAAAAAATACTGCATTCAGTACGCCAACGAGCGCACCGCCTTTGGCGAGCCGATTTCACACCGCCAAAGCATTGCTTTCATGATTGCCGACATGGCGATTGAAATTGAGGCGATGCGCATGCTGGTGCTGAATGCCTCCAGCCTTGCAGAAGCTGGGCAGCCTTTTCACCGTGAAGCCTATTTAGCGCGCCTGCTCTGCGCAGAGAAATCCATGAAAATCGGCACAGATGGCGTCCAGATTTTAGGCGGCCACGGCTTTACCAAAGAGCACCCTGTTGAGCGCTGGTACCGCGACTTGCGGGCCACGGCAATCATGCACTCCGGCCTGCATGCTTAAATAAGCCCTATAAGGATTAAAAAAGGAAAATAATATGAATCTGCAAAATCCTAAAAAATTCAGAATGCTGATTGATCAGGCCCATGAAGTCGCCTTGAATGTGCTGCGCCCGATTTCACGCAAATATGATAAAGCTGAGCATGCCTATCCCAAAGAACTGGACATGCTCTCCTCACTGGTCGACGGCATGAACGAAAGCGGTGACGGCATGAATGCTGGCGCTGCCGTAAATAAGCGCGGCGGCGCTGACAGCGCCAACAAAAATGGCGTCAATATGTCTACAGCGCTCAGCATCGTTGAAATGTGCTATGGCGATACCGGGCTGCTGCTGAGCATGCCGCGGCAAGGGCTGGGCAATTCCGCAATTGCCGCTGTGGCCAATGATGAACAGCTGGAACGCTTCAAAGGCATATGGGCAGCAATGGCCATTACCGAACCCGGCTGCGGTTTAGATTCTGCAGCCATCCGCACGGCCGCAGTCAAGGACGGCGATGACTATATTCTCAATGGCGAGAAGATCTTTGTGACTTCCGGCGAACGCGCCGATGCTATAGTTGTTTGGGCAAGCCTGGATAAAAAGTCAGGGCGCGCAGCCATTAAATCCTTTGTCGTTCCCAAAGGCACCGCAGGCATGAAAGTAGAGCGCCTTGAACATAAATTAGGGGTTAAAGCTTCAGATACTGCAGCCATCAGCTTGATTGACTGCCGTGTTCCGGCGGCCAACCTGCTCGGCAATGCTGAAATCGACCCGGCAAAAAGCTTTGCCGGCGTCATGGAAACTTTTGACAATACGCGCCCGCTTGTCGCTGCGATGGCTGTCGGCTGCGCCAAAGCCTCCTTAGAGCGCATTAAGGAAATTTTTAAGGATGAACTGGATGCCAGCTATGCAACACCCTATCTGCAAGCCTCCAATATCGCCGCGCAGATCTACCGCTTAGAAGCTGAATGGGAAGCCGCGCGCCTGCTCATGCTGAAAGCCGCATGGATGGCGGACAATAAGCAGCCAAACTCGCGCGAAGCCTCAATTGCCAAAGCCAAAGCCGGCCGGGTAGGCAATGAAATTACGCTAAAGTGCGTCGAGCTGGCGGCAGCCGTTGGCTATAATGAAGATGAGTTGCTGGAAAAATGGGCGCGGGATTCTAAAATCCTGGATATCTTTGAAGGCACCCAGCAGATTCAGCAGCTGATTATTGCGCGGCGCGAATTAGGAAAATCATCCAGCGAATTGAAATAGCGCCTGCTTCAGCAGAACAATAGCTGGATAAGCCTTAGATTTTCATGAAAAACCGTAATATAACAGTTCTTCTCTTGTTGCTCTATGATGGCTGCCCCTGACTATGTACCGTATCCGCCCTATCCAGATTTCTGACAACCCTCAAATTGCGCAGATTATCCGTGACGTTTCCAAAGAGTTTGGCTTAGCACCTGAATCCGGCTTTGCCGTTGCGGATCCGGTCTTAGATCACCTGTACAGCGTTTACAGTCAGCCTAATGCGCAATATTGGGTCATTGAAAATGCTCATGGTCAGATTTTCGGCGGCGCCGGCATTGCCCCGCTGCAAGGCGATGCGGGCATCCTGGAAGTTCAGAAAATGTATTTCCTGACTGAGATTCGCGGTTTAGGATTTGCCAAGCAGATTTTGGCGCATGCTTTTGCATTCGCGAAGCAGCATCATTTTAACAGCTGCTATTTAGAAACCACGGCCAGTTTATGGCAAGCAGTAAAGCTTTATGAAAAATTAGGCTTTGAGCATTTGCATGCGCCTAAAGGCAATACAGGCCACAGCCATGCCTGTAAAATATGGATGCTAAAACATATCAACTGAATTATGGCAATCCGCCAAAAAACAACCCTCAGTTGAAGAGATTGATTGCAGCCCTTCTAAACAGTAAAAATTGTTCGGCAATAATCCATTCATCGGAACACAGGAATACTAAATTTGACCTTGGAAAAGAAGATGCTGGCGGAAGATGCTGAATGAATGCCGCGCATGGAGCCTCAAACTGAAGAATTCAATTATTAAAATTAGAGCCTTCAATTCTGGACAAAAAATCCATGATATTAACAAATTCACAGCATTACACAGCCGGCGCATCCTTGACGGCAGCACATAGGCTGAATAGTATTTTCAGCATAAATAATTAGGCTATAGACAATATTTTATTGATTATGAAGCATTTCTCACAAATCCAAGCTCGGTGGGCCGATTCAAAACTATTCACTTTAAAATCGGCCTTGATTGCAACAGCAGCAATCGCATTCACAGGCTGCTCATCGCTGGGCGGCGGCTCTATTGAAAAGCGTTCCGCAAAACTATCTTCAGGCATTCAAAAGGCTTATGCGGTTGAACCGAATACTGCCAATCGCGTTTCACCAATGATTATTCAAAGCGCAGAACGCTATGACTTAGACCCGCTGCTTGTGGCTGCGGTTATTCGCCAAGAATCCAGTTACCGTCCGCGTGTTACATCTCCGGCTGGCGCAGTTGGCCTTACTCAAATTATTCCTCGATATTGGCAGCAAACATGCCCTGGAGATTTATTTGATGAAAATACCAATATTCAATGCGGCAGCTATATTATCTCAAAATATAAAAATACTGCTGGCGAACTGCCAAAAGCATTGGCCTACTATAATGTCGGGCCAACAGGCTACAATACTGACCACAAGATGAAAAAACAGGGCAAACGATATGCTAAACAAGTCAAGCAGCATCAGAAACTCTTGAAAAAAGCTTTATAAAATGCTGAATCTGCTTCATCTTCATGAATTAAGAAAGAAAAAATCAAGGGTATTCGCTTACCTTTTATCTATACTTGAAATATATATTGGTTGGAATATAAGCTTAAAGTAACAGCTGTAGGCTTTGCCCACTTCCGGGATGCCCTTTTCTTTTCTATTTTTTTTATGCATAAAAAAACCCCCTCCGATTTTATCGGAGGGGGTTTTGAATAATGAGCTGGCGATGACTTACTCTCACATGGGTAACCCCACACTACCATCAGCGCAAAGAGGTTTCACTTCTGAGTTCGGGAAGGGATCAGGTGGTTCACTCTCGCTATTGTCGCCAGCACAACTGTTATGGATACTCGCTTGGTCTTATCTGTTCACTTTTCAGTGCATGCCAAGGTTTTTTCCAAATGAGTTATTAACAGGTATATCTGAGTTTATGCAATTTGTTCAATTTTACTTAGCTTTTCAACTAAATCAAGTTTGATCGTTTGATTTCGAATCAATTGATGCTTCGTATACAACTGCTTGGGCGTTGTATAGTCAAGCCTCACGAGCAATTAGTACTGGTCAGCTTCATGCGTCGCCGCACTTCCACATCCAGCCTATCAACGTCGTAGTCTTCAACGGCTCTTTAGAGGAATAAATTCCTAGGGAAATCTTATCTTGAGGTAGGCTTCCCGCTTAGATGCTTTCAGCGGTTATCCCTTCCGAACATAGCTACCCGGCGATGCGACTGGCGTCACAACCGGTACACCAGAGGTTCGTCCACTCTGGTCCTCTCGTACTAGGAGCAGATCCTCTCAAATTTCCAGCGCCCACGGTAGATAGGGACCGAACTGTCTCACGACGTTCTAAACCCAGCTCGCGTACCTCTTTAAATGGCGAACAGCCATACCCTTGGGACCTGCTTCAGCCCCAGGATGAGATGAGCCGACATCGAGGTGCCAAACACCGCCGTCGATATGAACTCTTGGGCGGTATCAGCCTGTTATCCCCAGAGTACCTTTTATCCGTTGAGCGATGGCCCTTCCATACAGAACCACCGGATCACTAAGACCTACTTTCGTACCTGCTCGACTTGTGGGTCTCGCAGTTAAGCGCGCTTTTGCCTTTATACTCTACGCGTGATTTCCGACCACGCTGAGCGCACCTTCGTACTCCTCCGTTACTCTTTAGGAGGAGACCGCCCCAGTCAAACTACCCACCAGACATGGTCCTCGTCCCGGATAACGGGACAGAGTTAGAACCTCAATATTACCAGGGTGGTATTTCAAGATTGGCTCCACCGGGACTAGCGTCCCGGCTTCAAAGCCTCCCACCTATCCTACACAAGTAAGATCAAAGTTCAATGTCAAGCTGCAGTAAAGGTTCACGGGGTCTTTCCGTCTAGCCGCGGGTACACCGCATCTTCACGGCGAATTCGATTTCACTGAGCCTCTGCTGGAGACAGCGCCCCCATCATTATGCCATTCGTGCAGGTCGGAACTTACCCGACAAGGAATTTCGCTACCTTAGGACCGTTATAGTTACGGCCGCCGTTTACTGGGGCTTCGATCAAGAGCTTCGCTTACGCTAACCCCATCAATTAACCTTCCAGCACCGGGCAGGCATCACACCCTATACGTCCACTTTCGTGTTTGCAGAGTGCTATGTTTTTAATAAACAGTTGCAGGGGCCTGGTTTCTGTGGCTGCCGGCAGCTCAGGAAGCAAGTTCCATCACCGCCAGCAGCGTACCTTCTCCCGAAGTTACGGTACCATTTTGCCTAGTTCCTTCAGCAGAGTTCTCTCAAGCGCTTTGGTCTACTCGACCTGACCACCTGTGTCGGTTTAGGGTACGATTCCAGTATAACTGAAGCTTAGAGACTTTTCCTGGAAGCATGGTATCAGCCACTTCACTGCACAAGTGCAGCTTGCTGTCAGTTCTCAGCATAGAGTACCCCGGATTTGCCTAAGATACATGCCTACAACCTTTCACCTGGACAACCAACGCCAGGCTGACTTAACCTTCTCCGTCCTCTCATCGCATTATACTGAAGTATTGGAATATTAACCAATTTCCCATCGACTACGCCTCTCGGCCTCGCCTTAGGGGTCGACTCACCCAGCCCCGATTAACGTTGGACTGGAACCCTTGGTCTTTCAGCGAACGGGTTTTTCACCCGTTTTGTCGTTACTCACGTCAGCATTCGCACTTCTGATACCTCCAGCAGACTTCTCAATCCACCTTCATCGGCTTACAGAACGCTCCCCTACCACTTGCAATAAATTGCAAATCCGCAGCTTCGGCATATAGTTTTAGCCCCGTTACATCTTCCGCGCAGGCCGACTCGACTAGTGAGCTATTACGCTTTCTTTAAAGGGTGGCTGCTTCTAAGCCAACCTCCTAGCTGTCTATGCCTTCCCACATCGTTTCCCACTTAACTATAATTTTGGGGCCTTAGCTGGCGGTCTGGATTGTTTTCCTCTTGACTACGGACGTTAGCACCCGCAGTCTGTCTCCCGGATAGTACTCATCGGTATTCGGAGTTTGCATCGGTTTGGTAAGTCGGGATGACCCCCTAGCCGAAACAGTGCTCTACCCCCAATGGTATTCGTCCGAGGCGCTACCTAAATAGCTTTCGGGGAGAACCAGCTATCACCAAGTTTGATTAGCCTTTCACCCCTATCCACAAGTCATCCCCTGGCTTTTCAACGACAGTGGGTTCGGTCCTCCAGTTAGTGTTACCCAACCTTCAACCTGCTCATGGATAGATCACCTGGTTTCGGGTCTACACCCAGCAACTAAGCGCCCTATTAAGACTCGGTTTCCCTACGGCTCCCCTATGCGGTTAACCTTGCTACTGAATGTAAGTCGCTGACCCATTATACAAAAGGTACGCAGTCACCGGACTAAGCCGGCTCCCACTGCTTGTATGCATGCGGTTTCAGGATCTATTTCACTCCCCTCACAGGGGTTCTTTTCGCCTTTCCCTCACGGTACTGGTTCACTATCGGTCAGTCAGGAGTATTTAGCCTTGGAGGATGGTCCCCCCATATTCAGACAAGGTTTCACGTGCCCCGCCCTACTCGACATCATCATATAAGCCCTTTCGCGTACAGGACTATCACCTACTGCGGTTGCGCTTCCCAGAGCATTCCGCTAGAACTTATATGACTTAATGGGCTGTTCCCCGTTCGCTCGCCGCTACTGAGGGAATCTCAATTGATTTCTTTTCCTAAGGGTACTGAGATGTTTCACTTCCCCTCGTTCGCCTCGCAACACTATGTATTCATGTTGCGATACCTGCCTTATGGCAAGTGGGTTTCCCCATTCAGAAATCTCCGGATCACAGGATATTTGCCGCCTCCCCGGAGCTTATCGCAGGCTATTACGTCTTTCATCGCCTCTGACTGCCAAGGCATCCACCACATGCACTTAATTACTTGACTATACAACCCCAAACAGTCGCTAATACTTACAAGTAGTATTTCGCGTCGCAAACTTAATTGCCACAGTTAGAGTTTCGTGAACTTAATCACTGTACAGCTTCAATTAGATTCATATACCAAAACGCTTGATTCAGTTAATTTCGCTAGTAACTCATTTCATTCAGCATTAACAATTGCTTGTTAAGCTGGCTAAAACGAGTATGAACAAATTATTTCAACTCAAATATATTCTGTTAATGATTCACTGCATCCTCGTCGGACTGCAGTCAACTGTGATAAATCACAGAACTTAATAAACTAAAATCAAATGATCTTATTTACTAAATTCTATAATCTAACTTCTCAGCTTAATCACTCTAAAGTGATGGTGGAGACTAGGAGAGTCGAACTCCTGACCTCCTGCGTGCAAAGCAGGCGCTCTACCAACTAAGCTAAGTCCCCAGCTTATCATAAGGCCAATGTTTCTGATTCTCTGTTTCAGTTTGCAGATTTGGTGGGTCTGACAAGACTTGAACTTGTGACCCCACGCTTATCAAGCGTGTGCTCTAACCAACTGAGCTACAGACCCTCAGATACATCGTCATGAAGAACAACTTGTTGTGGATTCTTACCGATCGTCAATCTTTCGTTAAGGAGGTGATCCAGCCGCAGGTTCCCCTACGGCTACCTTGTTACGACTTCACCCCAGTCGTCGGCCACACCGTGGTAAGCGTCCTCCTTGCGGTTAGACTACCTACTTCTGGTGCAACAAACTCCCATGGTGTGACGGGCGGTGTGTACAAGGCCCGGGAACGTATTCACCGCGGCATTCTGATCCGCGATTACTAGCGATTCCGACTTCATGGAGTCGAGTTGCAGACTCCAATCCGGACTACGATCGGCTTTTTGAGATTAGCATCCTATCGCTAGGTAGCAACCCTTTGTACCGACCATTGTAGCACGTGTGTAGCCCTGGCCGTAAGGGCCATGATGACTTGACGTCGTCCCCGCCTTCCTCCAGTTTGTCACTGGCAGTATCCTTAAAGTTCCCGGCTTAACCCGCTGGCAAATAAGGAAAAGGGTTGCGCTCGTTGCGGGACTTAACCCAACATCTCACGACACGAGCTGACGACAGCCATGCAGCACCTGTATGTAAGTTCCCGAAGGCACCAATCCATCTCTGGAAAGTTCTTACTATGTCAAGGCCAGGTAAGGTTCTTCGCGTTGCATCGAATTAAACCACATGCTCCACCGCTTGTGCGGGCCCCCGTCAATTCATTTGAGTTTTAGTCTTGCGACCGTACTCCCCAGGCGGTCTACTTATCGCGTTAGCTGCGCCACTAAAGCCTCAAAGGCCCCAACGGCTAGTAGACATCGTTTACGGCATGGACTACCAGGGTATCTAATCCTGTTTGCTCCCCATGCTTTCGTACCTCAGCGTCAGTATTAGGCCAGATGGCTGCCTTCGCCATCGGTATTCCTCCAGATCTCTACGCATTTCACCGCTACACCTGGAATTCTACCATCCTCTCCCATACTCTAGCTTCCCAGTATCGAATGCAATTCCTAAGTTAAGCTCAGGGATTTCACATCCGACTTAAAAAGCCGCCTACGTACGCTTTACGCCCAGTAAATCCGATTAACGCTCGCACCCTCTGTATTACCGCGGCTGCTGGCACAGAGTTAGCCGGTGCTTATTCTGCGGGTAACGTCCACTCATCCTAGGTATTAACTAGAAGAGCCTCCTCCCCGCTTAAAGTGCTTTACAACCAAAAGGCCTTCTTCACACACGCGGCATGGCTGGATCAGGGTTCCCCCCATTGTCCAATATTCCCCACTGCTGCCTCCCGTAGGAGTCTGGGCCGTGTCTCAGTCCCAGTGTGGCGGATCATCCTCTCAGACCCGCTACAGATCGTCGCCTTGGTAGGCCTTTACCCCACCAACTAGCTAATCTGGCTTAGGCTCATCTATTAGCGCAAGGTCCGAAGATCCCCTGCTTTCCCCCGTAGGGCGTATGCGGTATTAGCGTTCCTTTCGAAACGTTGTCCCCCACTAATAGGCAGATTCCTAAGCATTACTCACCCGTCCGCCGCTAGGAAATGTAGCAAGCTACATCTCCCCGCTCGACTTGCATGTGTTAAGCCTGCCGCCAGCGTTCAATCTGAGCCATGATCAAACTCTTCAGTTTAAAATCAATAGTGCTTTATTCAAAACACCAAATCTGGCTCATCAATTTTCTGACATTAATTTCTCAAATAAACTTCGAGTAATTTCTACCATCAATCAATGAAAATTATTTCGATCGATCAACCGGTAAAAACCCACACAAGTTGTTCTTCATATTCTCTTAATGATCTATCTGCGCCTCATCAGCAACAGATTCAACACATAAAACTTAACGTTTTGTTCCGCTTACCGTGTTGATGTGGGCTATTCTATACATTTTAAAAACAAGCGCAACCCCTTTTCTAAATTAATTTAGAAAAACCAGCTTACTCGTATATTTTTTAATCCAAGAAGTTATTTTTAGCGCAAAAAACAGCTTTTGCATAGCTTTTTTACACATTCACACACTTTCGCGCTTCTCAAAAAATCCTCAAAAAAAGGCCAGCGACTGCCGGCCTTGGAACTTTCATGCTTTTAAGCATGCTTTAAAGTGCTAATTCGCCTGTTCTGCAAGCCATGACATAAATTTTTGACGCTCCTGCTTTGATGATTTTTGCCAAAGCTGAACCAGCTGCTGATCCGCAGTCCCAGTTCCTGACACAAAAGCCGCCTGTGCATAAACAGGCGCAGGCTGGTTTGCAGGCGCAGCTGTCTTGGTTTTAGTTAAATCGACAGATGAACTGCCAAAAGCACCTGTACTGAACCATGTTTTCTGCTCCGCCTTTGCGCCGGCCTGCTTTACCAGCAGCCGCTTTTGCTGATCATAAAGCCCAATAATTGGCTGATCTTTATATTTCTGGGCAGCATCAAAATCTTTTGGTGCATCAATCAGCGCCAAGCGGTAATTTTCGCCATCTTTCAATACCGGTGTTTTTACAGTCACAATGCCTGATCTTAAAATATCATGTGAATTATCGGCATGCTGAAAGAATTCCGTATAACGGACGCTGATTGCATTTTCACCGGCATCAAGCTTGTATTGCTGATTTGAGCGCAATAGCCCTGCACTGACTTCCTGATCATTGACAGCGACAATTTTGATTTCTTCCGGAGCCGTTACGGTAACTGCTGAAAAAGCAGCGCTGCTGACCATCATTGCCGCAATTGCCGCAGTTAATCTTAAAGCCATTTAGATTACTCTTATCGATTGTTAAAGTTTCATTGCACTATGCAATGCATTAATGACAATTTTATGACAAGCTGATTTTGAATAGCTTTATTCAGCGCACCCGCTAGCAGCGTAACGACTTCATGCCTTATGCAGAAGAGGGCGCATTATGGCGCCCTCTTCAAACCCACTGTAAAATCTATGCGCAATTAATTGAAGCTTTTGAAGCGCTCGGAATCCGCCATAAATGTTTTCTCTCCCGCCGGCGCCTCGATAGAACCAAACACCAGTTGCGCGCGCAGTTTCCAGTGTGCAGGAATGTCAAAAGCCTGCGCAGTTTCCGCATCAATAACTGGATTATAGTGCTGCAAAGACGCGCCGATGCTTTTTTCAGCCAGCGCTGTCCATACGGCGAACTGCGCAATGCCTGTTGAATGCTCAGACCAAGCAGGGAAATGGTCTGCATATAAAGTAAATTGCTCCTGCAGCGCTTTGACTACATCCTGATCTTCATAAAACAAAGCAGTGCCGTAGCCGGCTTCAAAACTGCTGATCTTCGCATCGGTATTGGCAAAAGCTTCTGCAGGAACAAGCTTGCGCAAGGCTTCACGGACTATATTCCAAAACTTGACATGTGATGCGCCATATAAAGTGACCACGCGTGAAGTTTGCGAGTTGAATGCTGAAGGGCTGAAGCGGACCGCTTCCTGAATGGTTTGCTCAATTGAACTTTGATCAAGCTTTACGTTTCTGCCAATGGCATAAATGGTGCGGCGCTGCTTAATTTGATCTAAAAATGACATATCAGAACCTCTTTTTGTTTTCAGCCAGATGAGTGTGATGAAATCATCATATGCTATTTTTCCGCCGCCCACACGGCCAAAACCACGACATTGTGTTTTATTTATAGAACAATCGTTTAAAACCAGCAAGCATAAAAAACGGCATTTTAATGCCGCTTGTTGATGCTGATTAAGCATATATTCTGAACCGGTCCTGATCTTCCGGCTCTTCTTTTTCCTGCACAGGGCCTTCAATAGAACCGAAGACCAGCTGCGCCCTCATCAGCCAGCTTTTCTCAATGCCGAAATAGTCAGCGACCGCTGTGTCAACCGCAGGATTATAATGCTGCAGGGAAGCGCCCAAGCCGGAATCTGCCAGCGAAGTCCAAGCCGCAAACTGCGCCATGCCCGAAGTTTGTTCAGACCATACCGGGAAATCCGCCGCGCTGAACGGCACCTGTTTCTGAAGTTTATGAATGACGTCCTGATCCTCATAAAACAGCACCGTGCCAAAAGCATGAGCGCATTGATCAATCTTCATTTCCACGCCTTCAAAAACCGCGATGGGCACATTTCTTTTCTGTATGTCTTTTACAATGTCCCAAAAGTGCTGATGCGACTCGCCGAACAGCACCACAATGCGCGTACTTTGCGAGTTATAGGCCGACGGGCAGCTGCGCACTGATTCCTGAATCAGCTCGGCAATATAGGCCTGGCTGTAATGAACTTTTTTCCCCAATTCATAAATGCTGCGGCGCTTTTTCAGCTGATCGACAAAGGTGATCTCAAACGGCGCATCCGCCTGCTTTTTTTTAAATTTGAAATCTTTGGTCAAATCCGCAGTCAGAACATGACCAATCTTATTTAATAACGCCACAACAGATTCCCTAAAGCCAACACTGGCTAAAACAGCAAATAATTTTCCTTATTCTAATCAACTTAAAGCAGGGCGTCTGAACTGTTAAGTTTTTACATGACGGTTTTTAAATCAACCAATTGGCCTAAAAACAACAAACTCCGCACTTGGCGGAGTTTGTGTGAGTTGTCACGCACTATTGCTTTTCAGTCTCAAACAGCGCTGCGACAAATGACTTTGCAGAGAATGGGCGCAAGTCATCAATTTTTTCACCCACGCCGATAAAGCGGATCGGCACATGGGTGCGGCTGGCAATATTGAACAGCACGCCGCCTTTGGCCGTGCCGTCCAGCTTGGTAATGGTGATGCCGGTCAGGCCAACCGCCTCATCAAATACTTCGACCTGATTGATTGCATTTTGGCCGGTTCCTGCATCAACCACCAGCATCACTTCATGCGGCGCGGTTGCATCAATTTTCTGCATCACGCGCTTCACTTTGGTCAGCTCCTGCATCAGGTTGCTCTTGTTATGCAGGCGGCCTGCCGTATCCGCGATCAAGACATCTACGCCTTTGGCGCGGGCGCTTTCAAAAGCATCAAAAATAACCGATGCGCTGTCTGCGCCATGGCCCTGCGCAACCACCGCAATATTGTTGCGCTCACCCCAAATCTGCAGCTGCTCTGTGGCCGCCGCGCGGAAAGTGTCGCCGGCAGCCAGCATGACTTTCTTGCCTTCGCCCTGCAGGCGTTTGGCCAGCTTGCCAATGGTTGTGGTTTTGCCCACGCCGTTCACGCCCACTACTAAAATCACATAAGGGTTTTTGTTCGGGTCAATATGCAGGGGCTTAACCCGCGGCGCCAGCAGCGCAACCAGCTCTTCCTGAAGCGCTTTATACAGCGAATGCGAGTAAATTAAGTCGCCGCGCGCAGTGCGCTCGGTCAAATTCGCAATAATGGTTTTAGTCGCCTCTACACCGATATCGGCAACCAGAAGCTGCTCTTCGACTTCTTCCAGCAATTCATCATCAATTTCTTTACCGCCGATGAGGATATTCACCATGCCGTCAGTAAAGTTTCTGCGGGTTTTAGTCAGCCCGTCTTTCATTCGCCCGAAGAAACCGCCTTTAGATGGAGCTTCTTCCGGCTGCGCTTCTGATGCTACAGGCTCAGGAACCGCAGTTTGCTCTTTTGGAGCGTCCACTATTGGCACATTTACCGCAGGTAAGCTCGGTAATGTGACATCATCATCTCCGATATCAGCATCAATCAAAAAATTATTCTGCCCATTAGATTGCTGTTGCATGCCGAATCCTTTGAAAAGCATTGCGTTAAAAAATGCGATTCTAGCACAAGTTCTTTATTTTTGGCTTTGCCGGATTGCGCCAAGCGTCAGCGCGCCAAAAAAACAGCTGACTGCGCTTGCGTTCACCCCGCAGTTTCTTAAGAATAGTGCTGAATACCTGCACTATGCTTTGCATTTGGAATGCCTGTGTCCACAACTAAAATTCAGCCGCCTTCATTTTCAAGAGCGATAAAACAGCGCATTTTGCCTGCGGGCGTAATCATATTAAGCATCATCAGTTCATTTGCCCATGCGGAAGCGCGCGCCACCTTTGAAACCACGCTTGCAAACGGCTTAAAGGTGATTATCCGCGAAGATCACCGTTCGCCCATGGTGATGACGCAAATCTGGTACAAAGTCGGCAGCAGCGATGAATCCGGCAATATTTTAGGCATTTCCCATGTGCTGGAGCACATGATGTTCAAAGGCACCAGCAAGGTGCCTAATAATGAATTCACCCGCCTCAGCCGCATTTACGGCGGCAGCGTCAACGCTTCTACCTACACCAATTACACCAGCTATTATCAGCTGTATCCTAAAGCCTATTTTCCGCTGGCGCTGGAACTGGAAGCCGACCGCATGAGCAATCTGCTGCTGCGCCAGCAGGACTTTGCGCCGGAAATTAAGGTGGTGATGGAAGAGCGCCGGCTGCGCACCGATGACAGCCCGCGCACGCTGGCATTTGAGCGCTTCAAATGGATGGCTTACCCGACCAGCCCTTACCGCCAGCCGGTAGTTGGCTATATGAAGAACCTGCAAAACATTCAGCTGCCCGATCTGCAGAAATGGTACAAGGACTGGTATGCGCCGAATAACGCAGTTTTGGTAATTGCCGGAGATGTCGACACAGCCACCGCGCTGCTTCAGGTGCAGAAATACTTTGGCGATGTACCTGCCAGAAAGACTCCGCCACGCAATGATGTTCTGGAATTTGAGCGCATCGGCTACCGACATATGGAAATCAGCTCAGCGGTGCAGGTGCCAAACCTGTACATGGCGTGGAATGCGCCCTCCCTCGCCACAGCTGAAAATCCGCAAGACGCGTATGCGCTGAACACTATCCGCAGCCTGCTGGACAGCGGCATTTCTTCGCGCCTGCAAGACCGCCTGGTGCGCCAAAAGCAGATCATTACCGCCTTAAGCGTGTCTTATGACCCGTACAGCCGCGGCGGCAGCTTATTCAGCATTTCCGCCTTGCCGGCTGAAGGCATTTCAATGCAGGCGGCGCAGCAGGCCATTCAGGCGGAAATTGACCTGCTAAAACTGAACTGATTGAGCCGCAGGAAGCTGCGCGCATTTCCGCCAAGTTTATTTCCGGCCTGATTTACAGTCAGGACGATATTGCCGGACAGGCCAGAATGATCGGCAATCTTGAGGTCAACGGCCTGAGCCACCGCCTGATGGACGAACTGCCAAAACGCTATGAAAATGTCAGCCCGCAGGATATTCAGCGCGCCGCCAAGGCTTATTTTGTCAAAGACAATTTAAGCACGCTCTATCTTTCACCTGAAGCGCCAGCAAAATAATGGATGGCTCTATGCAGAAAATTCCAGCTGTACTTTTTATTGCAGCAGCGCTGGCATGCGCTCCGGCCAGTTTTGCAGAGCAAGCTGACAGCTATTTAAGCGCCGAACCCGATATCAATGACAGGCCTAGCCAGCTCCAGTCCATTCCGTTGCTGCAGAGCCTGAGAAATATCAATCAGCAGCAGGACTACCGCCCGCCTGATGTGCATGACCTGAAAAACCGCTATGGCGTGCGCACGCTGTTTGTTGAGGCGCAGGACTTGCCGATGGTGGATATCCAGCTGACGTTCAATGCCGGCTCTGCGCGCGATCAGGAAATTGGCGCAGGCTTATACGGCCTTGCCAATACGGCGGCCAAACTGATGGATGAAGGCACAGAAAAATACAGCGCCAATCAGATTGCCGGCGCGTTTGAACAGGCCGGCGCGCAGTTCAGCCTGCAGGCGCACAGGGATATGTTTATTGTCCGGCTGCGGGTGCTGTCCGACCCGCAAAAGCTTAAGCCCGCCATAACCATGATGATGGAAGTGCTGAACCATGCCTCCTTCAAAAACAGCAGCATCAATATGGCGCTCAGCAACACTCAGGTCGGGCAAAAACAGCTGAAAGAAAACCCCGGCAGCTTAATGAGCATCCGCTTTTACCGTGCAGTCTACGGCAGTCATCCTTATGCGCAGCCGGTCACCGGAACCAACGGCAGCCTGAAAAAAATCACCTCAGAGCATCTTAAGCAGTTCCGCGACAAGTTTATTGTGGCGCAGAATATGAATATCGCCATCACCGGAAAGCTTTCCGCCAAAGAAGCCAGCGCGCTGGCAGAGCGCATTGCCGGCCAGTTAAAGCAGGGTAAAAAAGCCCAGCCTTTGGCCAGCCCGCAAGCCAAAACAGCGCTGAATATTATTGCCATGCCTTACCATTCCGCGCAGGCGCATGTGATGTTCGGGCAGCTGGGCACGACCCGCAATGACCCTGACCGTCTGGCGCTTGAAGTCGCCAACCGCATGTTTGGCGGCAGCAGCTTCAACTCCGTGCTGATGCAGGAATTGCGCGTCAAGCGCGGCTATACCTATGGCGCGTACAGCGCTTTCTCCTTCAGCCAGGCGCCGGGCATTTTCAATTTCAGCTATTCCACCCGCCAAGACCAGCTGATGGACAGCATTAAGGTCGCGCATAAAGCGCTTGCAGACTTTGTGCAAAAGCCGATTGACCGCGGGCAACTGGAAGAAACCAAAGCTGGCATGCTGCGCGCCTATCCAAACACCTACAGCAGCAACGCGGCAACCAATGCGCAATTAGGCCTGCTGGGCTTTTACAATCACCCAGCAGACTATTTAGCGCAGTACCCGCAGCGCCTGGAAAAAATCACAGCTGAAGATGTGCAAAATGCCGTGCGCAGGCACCTGCATCCAGATCAAATGACGCTGGTTGTGGTCAGCACGGCATTGGACAAAGCCGGCTTGGAAGCTATTTTGCAGGATAATCTGCGGGCTGAACCCGGCAATCCAGCGGATCCGGCATCAGGCGCTGCGCCGCTTAAGACTGCTCCTCAGTCCACGCCGGAAGCTGATGCGCCCGCGCAGCCTCAAAATGATAGGCCTGCATCAATTTAAGGTATTGGCCCGTGCTGACTTCAGGCTGACGGCTCAGCAAAATTGCAAGATCCTGCGACTCAGGACAGTTCTGCTGTTCGGAAATTTCCAGCACAGCATGAAACTGCTGAACAGATATCGGGCGCTTTAGGGCAATAAATGCAAAGCTAATAATGAGCAGGATGATCAGGCTTGCCAAGAGATTGTAAAGCTGCTCCAGCTTTACTTTGGATTTGATTTGAAGAATTTTTTCTAAGCCAATAGACATACACTACCTCGAATTCAAAGTAGTGTATGACTGCTATTCAAGAAGTTCAAGTCAGGCTGCTTAATTCTCATGCACTCCGCCGTCCACGCGGCTGCGCTGCCTGAAAAGCGCTTTGGCTAACGCATCGCGCTTTGAATCACGGCAAAATATAAAATCATAGCGATAATCGCCAAGACCAGAAACACCGCAAAAACGCTTACACCGCCTTCCGCATCCGCAGGATGCAGATCGTCTTCATCGGCTGTGCGGAGCAGCTCTCCATTGTACATTTCGTAAAATTTTTCACGCTGCGCCTCATTCAGCTCACGGGTGAAATCATAAACCCGCTTGCGCTGCGCTAGACCGAAATCACCCAAATGAATTTCCTGATGAAAAATCGCCTCATCCAGATTTTGGCGGTGCAAATGCGCCAGCGCCACAATCTGATCTGCCGTAGGAGGCATATCAAAGTTCAAACCATCCAGAGTTCTTGTCATAATATTTCTCCTTCCTGTTAACATATTCTTATCTAAATATATTAATCAAAATTTTATCTGATCATTGTTTAATCATGTAAACTGCGTTTTATGGACAAACCTTTTAAATTTATGTTGACATTTCAACTTATTTGTAATATTACTTTAACAATACCTAACTAATATTAGTTATTGATAGGTCGAAATAGGCACCTGTCCGATGTGATCATAATTAGAATAAGGAGTTTAATTTAATATGATGCAGCAAATCTCTCAGCATGACTTAGAACATGTATATGCAAATGCAGTAAATACCATTCAATCTCAAATGAACTTTGTAGACGCGGTAAAAGAATTGGAAGAAGCGGCGCGCGCAGGCCACGGCAAAGCGGCGATGTTTCTTGCAGAACTGTATTATCAAGGCTTCCGTGTAGAGCGGGACTCATATAAAGCGCAGTACTGGCAGAAAATGGCCACAATGCAAGCATAAGCAAACGTCACCTAGGTGGCGTTTTTTAATGCCTGCAGATTCAGCATAAATATTTACTTACGATTTTCTGCAAAGCTTACACAGTAATTTAACCTGAGTTTTTTAAAATAGAGAAAACGATAGCAGCGAATAGACACAATGTCACAAATTAATCATTTTCAGCCTATCTCCAAAGATCTTTTCTTTAAGATTAATATTTTAAAAACAATGATGTACTGCGGTGTTCTATGGGGCCTGTACCATGATGGCTGGGCCATGACCAAAGACGGAGATGATTTTGTGTTTCCATTTTGGCTCAATGGCCTGCAGGCGCATAAATACGCCAAAAAGCACTGGCCCAGCTACACACCGAAAAGAATCACCCCTAAAGATTTTGAAACCGCGCTGCTGCCGACCTTAACGCGCTTAAAGGTGACGCCGGCGCTCTGCAACTCCAGCAACCAGAAACTGAAACTGACCACCCTGCAAATGCGCCATTTCTTTTTCTCCGCGCCAAAACTGCGCTATGCATAAAGATTATGGAGTTTATAAATAGCTAAAAATAGTGAACGCCGCAGTATTTGCTTTTTTTACAATTCACGCTAATTTAAAACAAATAATAACTTTAAGGGACAGACGAAAATGACCACCGTTGCTCAAGTATTACAGGACAAACCGCAGCAAGCCGTATATACCATTGCGCCGGATGCAACGGTATTGGAAGCGATCTCCCTGATGGCGGAAAAAGGCATAGGCGCCCTGATTGTGACGCAGGAAGATGCAGTTGTTGGGATTCTGTCCGAGCGCGACTACACGCGCAAAGTTGCGCTGATGGAGCGCTCTTCTTTCAGCACAACAGTCAATGAAATTATGACCGCAAAAGTGCTGACCATCACCCGCTCAGCCACTGTTGAAGACTGTCTGGAACTGATGACAGACAAGCATTTGCGCCATCTGCCTATTGTTGAAAAGAACAAGCTGATTGGCCTAATCTCTATTGGCGACTTAGTCAAAGCCGCCATGGAAGACCAGAAGAAGCTGATTGACCAGCTGCAGCAGTATATTTCCGGATGATGCTTTCAGCCCTTTACATCGCTAAAGGGCTTTAATTTATACACAAAATCCACAATGTAATGACAATGAAATTGCTTTTGCATTCCAGCTTCAACTCATTTACAGCATCAAAGCCGTATAGCGCAAATCACTAATAGCCAGCTCGCAAAAAAATCCCAGCAGAACGCTGGGATTTTCCTAAACGACTCCGCAAAAAGAACCTTAACTTCCAGCCTCCTAGGCCTTTGAGCAATATAAACTTCGGATACGCGAGTGCGGCATGGATGCCGCACGTTGCCCATCCTTGCGCTGCATTTTAAAGCAGTGCTTAAAACTGGCTCAGGACGCCGTGTATGGGCAACAAAAGACTTTTGCTACTTGTATCTTAACTCACATAGTGATTAGCTCTCACTATACGCAAACAGCAGAGTTTGGTTGTTTACTAAAACTTAAAGTTTGACCCAAAGATAAAACCTGCTGTTTGCCCTGACCGCCTGCACAACTCTGGACGGTAACTAAGCACCTCGATGCTGGATTCGCAAGAAAAGACGGCGGTTATGCTGAAAAAAATAATTGAATAAATAAGGCAGGTAAGATTATGTTTTATCTCGGTATTGATGTTGCCAAAGCTAAAATTGACTGCTGTCTGATTTTAGAAGATTCTGCAGGCAAAAAGAAAACCAAAACCTTTCCGAATACGCCCAAAGGCTTTGAGCAGCTTCAGGCCTGGCTGAATCATCATGCTGCAGGCCCTGCGCAGACCATCGCCTTAATGGAAGCCACTTCTGTCTATCATGAACGCTTGGCTGGATATTTATTTGATGCAGGCTGTCGAGTCTGTGTGGCGAATCCCGCCAGAGCCCGGTATTTTGCTCAGAGCATGTCCAGGCTGAATAAGACAGACAAAGCTGACAGTGAAGTTCTGGCCCGGTTTGCGATGACTGCTGATCTGCATTTTTGGCAGCCTCTGCCCGGACATATTCAACTGCTGAACGCTTTGCTGGATCGAAGGGCTGTGCTTGGTGAAGATCTGCAGCGTGAAGAAAACCGTCTGGAAAAAGCGGAGTCTGCCTTCACGATAGAACCGGTACTTCAGTCAACCCATAAGAATATTAAGCAGTTAAGCAGGCACATTCAGGATCTCGACCGGCAGATTGATGGCCACATTGATCAGAATCCTGATTTAAAAAATGACAAGGCGCTGCTCAGCAGTATTCCGGCCATTGCAGACCGGACAAGTTTATTAATGCTCAGCTTCTTGCGCAGCCATGCTTTTGAAAGGGCAAGCCAGGCGGCCGCCTTTGCCGGCCTGGTGCCCATTCAAAGGCAGTCGGGCAGCTCCATTCACGGCAGGAGCCGCCTATCCAAAGCCGGCTCTTCGAAAATACGCGCCGGCTTATATATGGCGGCCATTGTCGCAACCCGGCATAATCCCCACATAAAGGGGATGAATGACAGGCTGCTGGCCAATGGCAAAACCAAGATGATGGCGGTTGGCGCTGCGATGAGGAAGCTGATTCATCTGTGTTATGGCGTACTCAAGCACCAGCGGCCTTATCAGGAGAATTATTGCGCAAATTCTCAATAATCCTCTTGACGCCTGAGACGGTATCTTTGGGGCTTTCCAAAGTAAGATCTTGCCTGCGCAAAGGCATTGAAACTTTTAAAGCAAAAATGAGGCAGTGCAAGCATCATCGTTAAAATTGCCGAAATAGTTAACTCGACTAAAATCCAGAGCAATCATATTTTATGCGCAATACAGACTTTAGCATTTAGCTATAGCGCAAATCATCAATAACCCACCCGCAAAAAAATCCCAGCGGAACGCCGGGATTTTCCTAAACGCTTAAAGCGCTTGCAGATTTAGTTCAGGCCCAGTTTGGCTGCCACATAATCCGCATCCTTATCGCCGCGGCCAGAAACATTCACCACAACTTTAACGTCTTTTGAAAGTTTCGGTGCTTCGCGCAATGCCCATGCCACCGCATGCGAGCTTTCCAGCGCCGGCACAATCCCTTCCACACGCGACAAGGTCATGAAGGCATCCAGACATTCCTGATCGGTTGCCGTAGTGTATTCCACACGGCCTAAATCCTTCAATAAGCTGTGCTGCGGGCCTACCCCCGGATAGTCCAGGCCGGAAGCAATTGAATGCACCGGCAAAGGCTCGCCCTGCTCATCTTCCAGCACATAGCAGGCCATGCCGTGAATTTGGCTAGGCTTGCCCAAAGTCAGCGTTGCAGAATGCATATCTGTATCCAGGCCATGCCCGGCAGGCTCAACGCCAATCAGCTTCACATCCGCATCATTTAAAAAGGCCGTAAATGCGCCCAGCGCATTTGAACCGCCGCCGACGCAGGCCACCACATAGTCCGGATTGGCGCCAAAGCGCGCATTGGCCTGAACTTTAATTTCATCGCCAATAATCGCCTGAAAATCCCGCACCATCATTGGGAATGGATGCGGGCCAACCACTGAACCGATGGCGTAGATAAAGTTTTGCGGATCTTTCAGGTATTCTTCAAAGGCGCTGTCTACCGCATCCTTCAAGGTGGCCGTGCCGCGGGTGACTGCTATCAGCTTTGCACCCAGGATTTTCATTTTTACGACGTTAGGATGCTCTTTTTCAATATCCACCTGGCCCATATGAATTTCACACGGAATGCCCACCAAAGCGCAGGCAGTCGCCAAGGCCACGCCATGCTGGCCCGCGCCGGTTTCCGCAATAACCTTGGTTTTACCCATGTACTTTGCCAGCAAAGCCTCGCCCAGGCAGTGATTGATTTTATGCGCACCCGTGTGGTTCAAGTCTTCACGCTTTAAATAGATTTGCGCGCCGCCCAGCTGCTCAGACAAACGCTTTGCATAAAACAGCGGGCTTGGACGGCCGACATAGTTCGCAAACAGATCTTTCAGCTCATTTTGAAATTCCGCCGTGTGGCGGATCTGCTCATAAGCCGTGTTAATGTCATCCATCGCCTGCTTTAAATCCGGCGGAATAAATTGGCCGCCATAGGCGCCAAAAAAGCCTTCTTCATTGGGCAATGCAATGCCATTAATCTGATGATCCATTTTTATCCCCTTGCTGAAATTAACGCCGCCTAATATAGCGCATATCGTTTTTAGCGCGCTAAATATTTAGTCATATCCTCAATGCCTTTTAAGGTCATTGGGAACATATGATTTTCAAAAATCTGCTTAATCAAGCCAATGCTGTGCGTGTAGTGCCAATAGCTTTCTTCTTCAGGATTCAGCCACGCGGTTTTATCAAAATGCTGGCGCAAGCGCTGCAGCCAAACCTGCCCGGATTCATCATTCATATATTCGACCGAACCGCCCACAGAACTGACTTCATACGGCGCCATGCTGGCATCGCCGACCACAATTACGCGGTAGTCCCGCCCGTAGGTATTGAACAGATCCCATGTATTCATGCGGGTATTGGAGCGACGGATATTGTCTTTCCAAACATAGTCATACAGGCAGTTATGGAAATAAAAATATTCCAGGGTTTTAAACTCGGTCTTGGCCGCGCTGAACAGCTTTTCGCACTGGGCGATATGCGAATCCATTGAACCGCCGACATCAAACAGCATCAAGACTTTAATGCGGTTGCGCCGTTCCGGCACCAGCTGCACATCCAGA
This sequence comes from Acinetobacter sp. WCHAc010034, assembly GCF_001696615.3. NCBI lineage: Bacteria > Pseudomonadati > Pseudomonadota > Gammaproteobacteria > Moraxellales > Moraxellaceae > Acinetobacter > Acinetobacter sp. WCHAc010034. The sequence goes on from NZ_CP032279.1 coordinate 297,012, forward strand.
ATGCCCTGCTTGGCCGTTTCGCGGATGGTGCCGTCGATATCCAGCTCCTCGGCGGCGCCTTGGCGCGCAAATTTGCGCAAGCGGCGCAGCGCCATTTGCATCTGGCGGCTGCCCAGAATCTGATCATCATCCAGATTGCGGTATTGGCGCTGTTCCCAGACTTTAACGGCAGATTTTTTCCGCCCCGGCCCGCCAATGCGCACACCTTCAGGATGGTCGCCATAGGCGCCGAACGGCGATGTGCCGCCGGTGCCGATCATGCGGTTGCCGCCCTGATGCTTTTTATGCTGTTCGCGCAGGCGCTCTTCCAGCATTTTCATCAGCTCTTCCAGCGAACCGGCTTTTTTCAGCTCTTCGCGCTGCTCCGGCGTCAGGTGCTTTTCCAGCAGCTCTAAATCAAACCAGTCTTTCGGCAGCTTATGCACCTGATTCAGCAACTCATCCAAATCAAAGGTGGAAATCCCGTCAAAATAATCCTTCATGGCGCGGTCAAATTTGTCAAAGTAACGCTCATCCTTGACCATGACTGTTTTTGCCAGCTGATAGAACTCATCCTGATCTGCAAAAACCAAACCCGCCGCAACAGCCTCATTGAGATCAATCAGTTCACGCGTAGAGACGGGTACGCCGTATTTTCTTAAGGTATAAAACAGCCGCACAAACATAGGCGAATAAAGTCCAATAAAAATTTAATATTTAGGAGGTCAATTCCAGCATGATTGCATGATCTTGTTATTTCATCTGCAACCGTCTAATGCCTTTTCGCGGTTCCCATTATGGAAAAATGAACCCTGCAAGTAAAGCCAAAAGCATTTACTCAAAGTTCATCTCCAGTTTAATTAGGGGTAAAAATACTTAATTCAAACTCAATCCGGCATACAGGGATAATCTGTATCCTTAAGCGTTTGCTTGAGTAATTCATATTGCGCTTTAAACGCTTTAGCTTCCTGCTGCAATTTCTCTATCGGCACAGATTTGCTAAAGCCTTGAGCCTTCCTGTAGCGCAAAAAATTCTCAAAGTTTGCGATAACGAAATTGTAGTACTTAAGTTCATGCTGCTTTGAAAGGCATTCCTTTTGCTGGATGGCTTGCTGAGCGGCAGGATGCTCCATGTGTTCCTTCAATTTTTCTTCAAGTTGATATCTTGCCACTTGCGCCCAATAGCCATCCTGCAGGATTTGAGTATGCATTTGCTCAAAGGCCTGTTCATCCATTGCATAGCTTGATGTGCAGATGCACAGCAAGGAAGAAAAGAAACTTAACGGCATTCTCTTGGCGCTATGTTTTAATCGAAACAGCTTAAACACCATGATGTCTTCCCTATTTTGCACTCGACAAAATAAAAGCCGGGCAAACCGGCTTTTACAAATTTATCTGGATCAGCGGCGTGACATAAAGGCCAGGCGCTCCAGCAGCTGCACATCCTGCTCATTCTTAATCAGCGCGCCGTACAGCGGCGGAATAGACTTGGATTTATCGGTATTGCGCAGAATATCTTCAGGCATATCATCCGCCATCAGCAGGCTCAGCCAGTCAATCAGCTCGGAAGTTGACGGCGGCTTTTTCAGGCCCGGGATCTGACGCAGCTTAAAGAACACCTGCAGCGCTTCCGACACCAGCGATGCGGAAATATTCTCGAAATGCACATCGATAATTTCACGCATGGTCGCTTCATTCGGGAATTCAATATAATGGAAGAAGCAGCGGCGCAGGAAGGCATCCGGCAGCTCTTTCTCATTATTTGAGGTAATGATCACAATCGGGCGCTGCACCGCAGTAACGGTTTCACCGGTTTCATACACATAGAACGACATTTTGTCGAGTTCATGCAGCAAGTCGTTTGGAAATTCAATATCCGCCTTATCAATCTCATCAATCAATAAAACGCAGCGCTCTTCACTGCTGAATGCTTCCCACAATTTACCCGGCTTAATGTAGTTTTTAATGTCATATACCCGGTCATCGCCCAGCTGGCTGTCGCGCAGGCGCGAAACGGCATCGTACTCATACAGGCCCTGCTGCGCCTTAGTGGTGGACTTGATGTGCCAGGTAATCAGCTTCAGGCCCAAACTTTGCGCGACCTGCTCGGCCAGCAGCGTTTTACCTGTACCCGGCTCGCCCTTAACCAGAAGCGGCTTCTGCAGGCTGCGGGCCGCCTTTACGGCAAGCTTTAAACTATCAGTCGCAATGTACTGATCTGTACCAGAAAATTGTTGAGCATCGGCAGACATATGAAACCTTATTTTTCTACTTTAAAGTGGTGAGCTTTTTTTGCTGACTGAAATCTGAGTTTTGTTTGCAGTGTATTTTGACCAGAAGTAGCCAAGGACTAAACCAATGCCGGTCACAAATAAAATTAAGGATAAATTCAGCCAGACCAGCGGCTGGTCTTTGGTCAGCATGCCAAACAGCATGCCAAAGATGGCCGGCGCGATAGAAGCATTGGCGCCTTCGGAAACTGTCGGGGTCAGCAAAACCGCAAACACGACAATCCATGAAATGCCGCCAGCCGGCTTAGGCAGGCGCTTTGCAACCGCATACCAGCACGCCAGAATAATCAGGCTTCCCGCAAGATAAACCGTGATTGCAATGCTATCTTCAGGAATTGAGTCCAATACAGCCCATAAACTATTCATTCCGCAACTCCTGAATGGATCTTATGCACCGCGCAGGCCTTCCGGCGCCACGGCATTAGGATTGATCAGGCCTTCTGGAGGCATTTGCAGGAAAAAGCCTTTGGTCTGAATTGAATCAATAACATGCATTACATTTGCGCGCGCCAGCTTGCGCGCTTCTGTTAATTCCAAGTGCATTACAAACGCTGCGCGGCCGAACGCTGCGCGGACAGGCTCTGACAGAACATCTAAAGGATTGAATTCTTCAGCTTCATTTTCATTGGCGGCAGGACGGGCAACATAAAGATACATTTCATCTTTTTTGCTCGATTTGTAGATAGAACAATGCATTTTGAATCAGTACTCATAAAACTCAAGGCAAAGCATACATCAAAAAAAAGACAGATACATTAGCGATGATTAACGCATCAGTCGTGAATTGGTATAAATGCTAAATCTTTAAGCAATTTTGAGCAGATTTTATTCCATCACTTTCATTTGCTTAGACAGGTAAGACTCATCTGAATGCAGCACATCAATCAGCGGCTTGGTCAGCATGTCATAGCGCCAGCCCAGCAGATAGCCCGGCAAGTCCTGCTCATCATTATGGAACACCACATGCTGATACAGCGCACTCAGCCACTTCTTGCGCATCAGCACTTCTTTCGGCACGGCGGTTTCTTCTGAGATATTCTGAATGACCGCTTCGACCCGGTCAGCAATTTCGCTGGATGAATGGCGGATTGGGCGCGCCATGCGCAGCGGCCAGTCTGCCTGCTGTTCAGGCAGGTACTTCAGCAGATCCAGAATGGTTTTGCCATGCTCGCGCACAATATTCGGACGGATGCCTTTAACTGCGCTGAGCTGGAAATGATTGCGCGGATTTTTTTCCACCAGATCCTGCATGGTGGCATTTTTCAGGATAAAGCTGCGCGGCTGATTCAAAGCCTTCACCATTTGCTCGCGCCATACCGCCAGCTGCTGCAGCTGCATCAGCTGCCTGCGTGAATTGCGGTAATTACCGACGTCCTGATACAGCATGGAAACCGGCGTTTCTTCGCCAATTTCCTGCGTTAAATTGCGGCAGTCTTCCAGCACGCAGTCCAGCAGGCGCTTGGCGCTCAATTCCGCTTTGACTTTATCGGACAGCTGCATTAAATAATGCACATCGTTGGCTGCATACATCAGCTGTTCCGGCGTTAACGGGCGCGCCAGCCAGTCTGAACGGGTCTGGTCTTTTTCAATATCAACATCCAGCATGCTTTTTAAGGCGTTCTGGTAGCTGACCTGCAGGCCATGCCCTAAGAATGACATGCCGACCTGGGTGTCAAATACGTTTTCCAGAGTTTTATGCTGCGCATAATGATAGATTAAATCGATATCTTCACTGCAGGCATGAAAGACATTCTGCTGCGCCTTAAACAGCCTGTTCCAGAAATCCGTCAGATCCAGCGCGGCGCCGTCCAGCAAATACACCTGTTCATTCACATTGATCTGGAATACGCCTAATTTCGGCCACAGGGTATCGACCTTGATGAACTCGGTATCCAGTCCGTAAACGGGACTTTGATCCATAAGGCTGAGTACGTTTTGCAAGTCTTGCTGATGATGAATAAATTGGTACATAACTGCGGAGTCAATAGCTAGATGCTCTTTCCGCTATATTAACCGATATATAATAATTATCGATAAAAAATTAAGTATATTCACTATATATTTTCGATTATAGTTATATTTCAAGCTAAAAAATGCTTTTACTAATATATAAAAACTATTAGTAAAAGATTCTTCATAATTCAACGGCTACTTCATGCGCATGCGGTTATGTACCGCCTGGCTTAAGGTATGGCTGTCGACATATTCAAGTTCGCCGCCTTGCGGCACGCCTTGCGCAATCCGCGTCATATGCACCGGCAAATGCTTAGCCGCTTCAACAATATAATGCGCAGTCGCCTGCCCCTCTACTGTTGCATTGGTGGCTAAAATCACTTCTTTCACGGCGCCGTCCGACAGGCGCTGCAGCAGGTACGGAATGCCGATTTCATCCGGGCCAATCCCGTCCAAAGGCGACAGATGGCCGCCCAGGACATGGTATTTGCCTCGGAAGCTGCCGCTTTGCTCTATCGCCATGACATCTGCCGGAGATTCAACCAGGCACAGAATCTGCTCATCGCGCTCATGCGACAGGCAAATATTGCAGACTTCATCTTCAGTCAAAGAATGGCAAATAGAGCATTCATGAATATAGCTGACGGCTTCATTCAGCGCATGCGCCAAACCGGCCGCACCCTGCTTGTTTTTCATGATTAAGTGCAGCGCCATGCGCTGGGCCGATTTTGGCCCAACGCTTGGCAAAATGCGCAATGCCTGAACAAGCTGATCAAAACGATCACTAAACATGCACTGCTGTTCCTTAGAATAAGCCTGAAAGGCCCGGCGGCAAGCCCATGCCGGAGTTGGCAGCTTTCATGCGCTCTTCAGAAACAGCTTCCGCTTGACGCGCTGCGTCATTCATGGCAGCCGCAATCAGGTCTTCAATCATTTCCGCATCGTCCTGCAACAGTTCAGGATTGATTTCAATGCGCTTGACGACATTGCGGCAAGTCATGGTGACTTTAACCAAGCCGCCGCCAGCTTCAGCATGGACTTCTGTCTGCGCCAGCTCTTCTTTGGCTTTTTTAACGTTGCCTTCCATATCTTTCTGCATGCGCTGCGCTTGCTGCATCAACATGTTGATGTTCATAAAAATCTCCGAACAAAAATTTTTTAAATTAAATTAGATGAGGTCTAAACCGCGAGAAAGATCGCGGATAATATCATCAATATCTTCCAAACCGACAGATACGCGAATTAAGCCTTCGCAAATGCCTGCCGCCTGTTTTGCTTCCGCTGAAAGCTTGCCGTGCGTTGTGGTCGCAGGATGGGTGATGGTGGATTTTGCATCGCCCAAGTTGCCGGTAATTGAAATGAACTGCGTATGATCGACCACTTTCCAGGCGCCTTCACGGCCGCCTTTCACTACAAATGACACGATGCCGCCAAAACCGCTTTGCTGTTTGGCCGCCAGTTCATGGCCGGCATGCTCCGGCAAGCCAGCGTAATAAACTTTTTCCACTTTGTCATGCGCATTTAGAAATTCCGCAAGCTTTTGCGCGCCTTCGGAATGCGCCCGCATGCGCAAGCGCAGCGTTTCCAAGCCTTTCAGGAATACCCATGCGTTGAATGGGCTCATAGATGGGCCGGTGGTGCGCACATAGCCGAAAACTTCTTCCAGCAGCTTGTGGCTTCCGACCACGGCGCCGCCCAAAGCTCGCCCTTGGCCATCCAGATATTTAGTTGCTGAGTAAACCACCAAATCTGCGCCGAATTTGATTGGCTGCTGCAGCGCCGGCGTGCAGAAGCTGTTGTCAATCGCCAGCAGCGCATCATTGGCATGGGCAATATCCGCCAAGGCCTGAACATCCGCAACTTCCGCCAGCGGGTTGGATGGCGATTCCACAAACAGCAGCCGGGTTTCAGGCTTAACCGCATTTTGCCATGCGGCCAAGTCAGTCAAATCGACAAAATCGACCGCTACGCCAAATTTAGCCACATATTTTTCAAATAAAGACACCGTAGAGCCGAAGACTGCGCGTGAACACACCACATGATCGCCAGTTTTCAGGAATGACATCGCCACTGCCATAATGGCCGCCATGCCGGAGCTGGTTGCAACTGCGCGCTCCGCGCTTTCCAGCGCCGCCAGGCGTTTTTCAAACATCGCCACGGTCGGATTGGTAAAGCGCGAATAGATATTACCAGCTTCCTGACCGGAAAATTTCGCCGCGGCTTCCGCTGCATTTGCATAGACAAATGAAGAGGTGAGGTAGATCGGCTCAGCATGCTCACCTTCAAAGCTGCGTGTATGGCCAGTGCGGATCGCTAAAGTATCCGGCTGGTATTCTATATCGTCTTGGCGGCTCATCAGCATTACCCAGTCCTAAGACTGCCTTCTGTTAATAATTGCAAACATTTTGAGCGTCTATGCTATTTCAGGTCAAGGCATAATAAGCGAATATTGCTTAGACTTCGATCAATCCTGCAAGGGCATAGGCCAATAAAAACATGCACCCTCTGAAAAATAGACTTTTAAAACAGCAAAAGAAACTGAAGCACCTCTCTGCGCGCGTGTTTAACACCAAGTCCATGATCCTTTCGCAATCCAATCCCTATGAAGTGATTGAAGAATACAAGCACTGTAAAATCCGCTTCTATGCTTCGCCTGACAGAAAATACCAAGAGCCTTTGGTTTTTGTGGCGCCGCTGGCCATCAATATGGCGATTTATGACCTGTACCCTTACCGCTCTCTGGTCAAGCATTTCCAGCACAGCGGCTTTGATGTGTACCTGCTGGAATGGACCAGGCTGAATTACCGTGACCGCTTCCTGAACTTCATGTCATTTATTGATGATGCCCTGCCGCACTGCATTGATGCAGTCTGCCGCCATGCGCAAAGCCAGTATGTTTCACTGCACGGCTGGAGCATGGCCGGCGTTTTTGTCACCCTTTACACCGCCATGCATCAGCCGGAACACGTTAAAAACCTGATGGTTTTAGGCTGCCCGATTGACAGCTATGCGTCCGGGCGAATCGGCAAGCTGTTTCAGGGCATTAACCGGCTGGTCTCGCGCAATCAGACGGTGCAGAAAACCCTTTACAGCGGCCAAATTCCCAAGCACCTGATCCATACATCCGGCATGCTCAATGCGCTGGGCTTTAAAATGCTCGATCCGCAGGGCTGGCTGAACAGCCAGAAAAAACTGCTGCTGAACCTGTCCAATACGCAGACCGTTTACGAGCACGCCACCATGGGCAGCTTTCTGAACAATATGATTGATTACCCCGGCGGCATCAATCAGGACATGGTGCTGAACGTCTGGCTGCAAAATCCGCTGAAAACAGGCATTATTCAATTAGAAGATAAGCTTATCGAATTAAAAAATATCAGCTGCTCCCTGTTTATTGGCGCAGGCTCCAGCGATCAGATTGTGACAGCGGCAGCAGCATCACCCTTAGGCGGATTGACAAGCAGCCAGGATGTCACGTTTACTCTGATCCCCGGCGGCCATTTGGGCTTAATGTCCAGCCAGAAAAGCGCCAATATTTTTTGGCCAAAGCTGACCGCATGGCTGGAACAAAGGTCGACGCCATTAAACTAATCAAATTAACTGCAAATCATTAGGGTTTTATCATGATTCAATCCGCTGCATTCATCGGCTTAGGCGCAATGGGCTACCGCATGGCCGCGCATTTGCCGAAGCGCTTTGACACCGTATATGTCTGGAACCGCAATTTCAGCAAGGCCGAACAGCATGCAGCTGAATACGGCACGCAAGCGGCAGAACTGAATCAGGCTGTGCAGGCCGATGTGATTTTTTCATGCCTGCCGACCAGCGCCGATGTGGAAGCGCTGATTGAAAATCTTGCAATTAAACCCGGCGCGATTTGGATAGACTGCACCAGCGGCGTGCCGGAAACGGCGCAAAAGCTGGCGCAGGCGCTGAAAGCGAAAAATGTCGACTTCCTGGATGCGCCGGTCAGCGGCCAAACCATAGGTGCGGAAACCGCAACGCTGACCTTCATGATTGGCGGCGATGCGCAGGCTTTTGAACGCGCCCTGCCGGCTGTGCAGGTGCTGGGCAAGCTGATTAAGCATGTCGGCGAATCCGGCGCAGGATTTGCCGTTAAAGCAGTCAACAATATGCTCATGGCAGTCAATCTTTGCGCGGCGGCAGAAGGCTTTACCGCGCTGAAAGCGCATGGGGTGAATTTAAATGAAGCGCTGGACTGCATCAACGCCTCCAGCGGCAAAAGCAATGCCACAGAAACCATACTGCCGCAGCGCGTCATGAACCGCTCATTTCCGCTCACCTTTGCCCTGCCGCTGCTGGCCAAAGACACCGGCATTGCGGTCGATTTAGTCCGCCAAGCCAGGCTTTCGGCGCCGGTTATTGCCTTAACCCAAAGCCTGATTCAGGCCGCCAGCGACACCGCAGCGCCAAACAGTGACTTTTCCAGCGCTGTAAAAATGTATGAAACATGGAGTAAACTTACAATCGAGTAATAACTCACCATTGAATAATCATAATGAAACCTAATATTGTGATGATATAGTAATACATACTGTTACAAATACAGAGGAAACTCTCATGAACAAATTTACTGTTGCAGCTCTCATGAGTGCAGTGGCTTTCATCGGGGCTTCTACAGCAGCTTCCGCTTCTGAACAGGAATGCCAAAAGCTGAAAAATGACCATGATGTCATTTATGCATCTAAAGGCTTCTGTTTTAAAGATCCTGAAGCGAAGGCTAAATTCGGCAATGAAAATTGCTATACAACCAAGCCTAAATTTTCGGAAAAAGAACAGCAGCGTCTTGACGCCATCAAGGAACGTCAGAAAGAATTGAACTGTAAATAATTACATATCAATTACGCTTAAGGAATTCAGCCATGGCTTACGATGATCAAAATATTTTTGCAAGAATTTTACGCGGTGAACTTCCGGCAATTAAAGTCTATGAAGATGACCAAGTGCTTGCATTTATGGACATTATGCCTCAGGCAGAAGGCCATGCGCTGGTCATCCCCAAAACACAGGCTGTAACGCTGCTGGACTTGCCGCCTGAAGACGCAGCCTACACCATTCAAATTGTGCAGAAGGTCGCTCAGGCGATTGAAACCGCACTAAGCGCCAAAGGCATTGTGCTGATGCAGCTGTCAGGCGCATCTGCAGGCCAGACCGTGCCGCATGTGCATTTTCACCTGATTCCGAGTTCGGTGCATGAACTGGGCAGGCATGCTGCGCAAATGGGCGATCAGGACAAAATTAAAGCGCAGGCTGAAAAAATCAAGGCTGTCCTTGCAGAATTGTAAAATCTTCACGTTTTTGCAGCTGTTTCAAATGGAGCTTCGGCTCCATTTTTTTGCGCCGCCGATTTTCACAGATGCGCCGGAATGAATATGAGCGCTGCATGGCCGCCGCGTGACAGCCGCATAAAAGACCGCTTTATTTTACGCCAAGCATTTGTTTATCAAGACATTCTCAGCAAATACACTTTGACATAATTCTAATAACACCCTGATTAACTTTAATATTTCTGAAATATTTTCTTAATGGAACTGACTTATTTGTAATGAATACTTAGCGCCATTAGATAGCGAAATTATTTTTAGCCAAGCTACTGATAAAACGTATTGATAAGACGAAAAGTCTTTACTGGAGCTTCAAATGAAAAAAACTCTATGTGCATTAGCAATCGGGGCAACTATTCTTACACCGGTAATGGCATCTGCAGCTGATGTCAAAATCTACGGCCGTGCACACGTTTCTTTAGATTATTTAGATGATGGCAAAGACTATAACGAAGTTGGCCTTTCATCTAACTCTTCTCGCTTAGGCTTCAAAGTTGACCAAAAAATTAATGATGACTTGAATGTTTTTGCGCAAATTGAGCAGGAAATTAACTTTGCCAGCGGCAGTGCTGATTCTAAAGGGGTGGACTTTTCTACACGCGATACCTTTGTTGGCTTAAAAAGCGACACTTACGGCCAGGCGCGTGCCGGCCGTTTTGACAGCCCATTCAAAGCTGCCCGCGGCCCAATCAACTTCTTCGGCGACATGGTCGGTGATGTGCGCAACGTAACCCGCGTTGGCGACATGAAATTTGATGAACGCAATGACAACACCATCGAATATAAATCGCCAAAATTTGGCGGCGGTTTCAATGTTTTAGCGGCAATGTCTATGCATAAAGGCACTGACATTCCAAAAGATGCAACCGGCAACGGCCAAAAAGACAATAAAGCGTATGACCTAGCCTTAACGTATAAAGCAGGCCCAATTGATTTAGCCGCTGCATATGAAAAATATGAAGACAACGCAGCCAATACAACAACATCCGCCGGCACTCCGCCTGTAGCTGTAGATTCAAGCCGAGATGCATTCCGTATTGCAGGCGCCTACAAAATTACAGAAGAGTTCAACTTAGGCGCAATGTATCAGATCGCACAGTTTGATAATTCAAGCCGAAATCTTGATGCGCAAGTTTTCGGTGTGGCAGGTGAATACAAGATCACGCCTAAAACTGCTGTACGCGGCGAGTACTTCTACCGCGATTCAGATGCAACTGATGCCAATGCCAGCTTAATCGGCGTAGGCGTAGAGCATAAGCTGGACAGCACCCTGCGTGTTTACGGCAACTTAGCGACTGTACTGAACGACAAGAATGTAGATATTACTCCTTGGAAAGAAGGCCGCAGCTTCGGCAATGGCGTTAAAGGCGCTAAAGATGAGAACTCAACAGCCCTGTCTTTAGGCTTGCGCTACGATTTCTAAGTCAAAATTCCACACAAAAAAAAGAACATGCATGCATGTTCTTTTTTTTGTTTCCGCGCTATAGTTTGAGTGTTTTTTAAACAAATAAGCCACACCTGCCTTTTCGCTTCGCCCGCCTGAGCGCGCAGGTTAAGAATATTTAAACATTAATTCCAATTGTTTTAGTCTGCTTTAAAATGTAAACCCAACTATTTTAATCAGATTAAAAACACCGTAAATATAACTAATTTAGTCAGAATAATTTTATATAAATACAAGCGTTTTACTCTACTTTAAAATAAGTATTATTAGTATAATTTTTAACTTTTATTGATTTTAAGTTATTGTATTAAAACAATATAATAATATATTTTTATTTTAACTGTTTACCCTATTTATTTTTCGTTAACTTTTGTTAATAATAGGCATTGAGTTTAAATAATAGGCTTATCACTATGAGCTTAGTCCCCAAAGATTTTAACCGTCGTGCTGTCAGAGAAATAACGGCTATTTTAATAATTAAAGTCATTATTTTACTGACCATCAAAAACATCTGGTTTGATGCCCCTACGATACCTAAAGATTTTGACAATCAAGTTGCCGAGCGCATAGCCGGCAGTCCTTCCCAAATCAAGGAGACACGTTGATGATTTCAGAAAGCGTGGTCGATTTGTCGCGGTTCCAATTTGCGATGACCGCGATGTATCACTTTATATTCGTTCCACTGACTCTAGGTATGGCTTTCCTTCTTGCCATCATGGAAACCACGTATGTGATTTCCGGCAAAGAAATTTACAAAGACATGACTAAATTCTGGGGCAAACTCTTCGGTATTAACTTCGCGTTAGGCGTAACTACCGGCTTAACCATGGAATTCCAGTTCGGCACCAACTGGGCTTATTATTCACACTATGTGGGTGATATTTTCGGCGCGCCGCTGGCCATTGAAGGCCTCATGGCGTTCTTCCTCGAATCAACATTTATCGGCCTATTCTTTTTTGGCTGGGACCGCCTGACCAAAGTGCAGCATTTGGCTGTAACCTGGCTGGTTGCCCTCGGCTCAAACATGTCAGCCCTGTGGATTCTGGTGGCAAACGGATGGATGCAAAACCCGGTCGGTTCAGCATTCAACTATGAAACCATGCGTATGGAGCTTGTAGACTTTGGAGCGCTGATTTTCAACCCTGTCGCTCAGGTGAAGTTTGTACATACCGTTTCAGCAGGCTATGTCACTGGCGCCATTTTCGTTCTGGCGATTTCCAGCTACTACATGCTGAAAAAACGCGATCTGCCTTTTGCCCGCCGCTCTTTTGCCATTGCAGCCGTTTTTGGCCTAGCGTCCACACTTTCAGTGATTCTGCTGGGTGATGAGTCAGGCTATGAAATTGGCGATGTGCAAAAAACTAAGCTGGCTGCGATTGAAGCTGAATGGGATACACACCCTGCTCCAGCGCCGTTCACTTTGTTTGGCATTCCAAATAAAGAAACCATGACGACGGACTATGCGGTAAAAATTCCATATGTCATGGGCATTATTGCGACACGCTCAACGACTAAAGAAGTTACAGGCATCAAAGACCTTTTAGTTCAGCATGAAGACCGCATCCGCAACGGCATGGTTGCATACTCTCAGCTAGAGAAACTCCGCGCAGGCGACACATCTCCTGAACTGAAAGCAGCATTTGCAGAGTCGCAAAAAGACTTAGGCTACGGCTTGCTGCTGAAGAAATACACGCCAAATGTTGTAGACGCTTCTGACGCGCAAATTAAAGCTGCCGCTAAAGACACTATTCCGCATGTGCCAAGCTTATTCTGGGCATTCCGCGCAATGGTTGCTTCAGGCTTCTTAATGCTGCTGCTGTTCGCTTTAGCCACTTTTGCGGTTGCCAAGCGCAATGCGGAAAACAAGCCTTGGCTATTGAAGTTTGCATTATTCGGCCTGCCGCTTCCTTGGATTGCTGCGCAAACTGGCTGGTATGTTGCAGAAGTTGGCCGTCAGCCTTGGACTATCGGTGAAGTGCTTCCAACACATCTGTCCACATCTTCTCTCAGCACTGGCGATGTCTGGGGCTCAATCATTGCCTTGGCATCGTTCTACACTGTGCTGCTGATCATTGAAATGTACTTAATGATTAAATTCTCGCGCCTTGGCCCAAGTTCGCTTCACACTGGCAAATACCACTTTGAAAAACTTGAAGCTGCCAACAAGGCAAATGAGGAGGCTCAAGCATGATTGAATATGAACTGCTCAAAATAATCTGGTGGGTGCTGGTTGGCGTGCTGCTGATTGGCTTTGCCCTCACCGACGGCTTCGATATGGGCTCTATGGCGCTCATGCCATTTGTAGGCAAAAGCGATGAAGAACGCCGCGCCGCAATCAACACGATTGCGCCGCACTGGGACGGCAACCAAGTCTGGTTCATTACCGCCGGCGGCGCGCTGTTCGCTGCCTGGCCGATGGTTTATGCAACGGCTTTCTCCGGCATGTACTGGGCGTTGCTCCTCGTGCTCTTCGCCCTGTTCCTCAGACCGGTCGGTTTTGACTACCGCTCCAAACTTGAGAACACCAAATGGCGCAACTCTTGGGATTGGGGCCTGTGCATCGGCGGCGCAGTGCCAGCGCTGGTTTTTGGTGTAGCATTCGGCAATATGTTCCTTGGCGTGCCATTCCAGCTGGATGAAACTGTGCGCTCTACCTACACAGGCAGCTTCTTTGCCCTGCTGAACCCATTTGCCTTAGTCTGCGGTCTGGTCAGCTTGTCTATGCTGGCAGCACACGGCGGCGCATGGCTGATGCTGCGTACAGACGGCGACCTGCGCGCCCGCTCTGCAAAAGCGACGCAAATCATGGGCATTGTATTCTTAGTTTGCTTCCTGCTGGCTGGCGCTTGGCTGTACTTCGGCAATATCCAAGGCTATACGCTTGCGCAGCCATTTGACACCAACGCTGTTGCCAACCCGCTGGCGAAGCAGGTGATTACAGATGCAAACCCAGGCTGGATGAACAACTACAGTATTTACCCAATCACCATGATTGCGCCGATTATGGCTATCTTAGGCGCATTGATTGTGATTGCAGCTGCAGGCAAAGCCAAAGCAGGCTTAAGCTTCCTAGGCACTTCACTTGCGGTAACAGGCGCAATCTTAACTGCCGGTTTCTCACTGTTCCCATTCCTCATGCCTTCAAGCACTAACCCAACGGTCAGCTTGACCATGTGGGATGCTGTAGCCAGTAAAAACTCGCTCACTGTAATGACAGTTGCAGCCTGCATCTTTGTTCCGCTCATTTTGTGCTATACCACTTGGTGCTACTACAAAATGTGGGGCGTTGTTACTAAGAAACACATCCAAGAGAATTCGCATAGCCTTTACTGAGGCTATGCACAGGAGAGTAAATTATGTGGTATTTTGCATGGATTCTCGGCATTTTGATGGCTTGCTTTGCAGGTGTGCTGAGTGCACTTTATATAGAGCATCACCAAGATCTTGATGAGGAATAAGCCATGACTGAGGCAGCAATGACAACAGAGGAAAAAAAGCCGAATAAACTCGCAATGGCCATTTCGTTTCTGCTGGCATTGCCACTTGCAGCGGTACTTCTCTTGCATCCGGCAGCCATGCTGGATGCCAACGGTGAATACAGCCACCGCGCCATGATGTACATTATGATTGGCATTTCCGGCGGCTTTATTCACGGCATTGGATTCATTCCAAGGTTCTGGCTGTGGAAATGGCTGTTCAGCCCTTATCTGGCTTGGCCATTAATGCTCTGGGGCTATTACACTTGGTTCCTTGCCTAAAATATCAAAGGCCCTCGCAAGAGGGCCTTTGATATTTTAGCGCCAAATTGCGCATTCAAAAAATTCAGACCGTTTATGAATACCTTGTAATCGCTAAATTAGACATCTGGCTGCAAAAGACGGCCTTCGGACTCAGGCCATCTTTTGCACTGTGGCTATTTCAGCTCAGCCAGCAGCTTGAGATTTTTCGGCTTCAAATAAGACAGCATCAAGCTCTGATTCGGCGTTAATGTCGTCCATTTCTGATTGGCATTGTTTGAACAGCCATACCGGATCAGGATTTGACGGTTATTGACCAAATGCCCCGTATTTAAATCCATGCATTGCCCTGCCTGCTTAATGGCCTGCTGAGCAGCATCCATCGCCCAAATCTGGCTGTCTAGAGCCGCATTGCATTGGATTAAAGTAACTTTTGCCGAATTGCCATTGCCCGTTAAGCACTGGCCTATTGCCAGCCGGCTATGAATGCGACCTAAGCCATCATAAATCCACTGTTCCGAGGCGTCGCCCTTGCAGCCTGAACTTCCGCTGATGTACACATCATAGCTGCCGTTTTGCAAGGCTTCCGCCTTTAAGCAGTTTGCATTATTTTTCAGCAAAGCTGTCTGCGCAAAAATATCCTCATGCTTAAGCCCCAGCGCATCATCCTTAAAGCTGTTGAATGCAGCTGCAGCCTCAGCTTTGCGGTTCGCAAGATCAGCATGATAAACATTCATCCAGCGGTTCAGGCGGTAGACTGTTTCCTGCTGCTGCGCATAGCGCGTTAACTGCTGCGCAGCCAGCGCGCTGAGTTCATTTGAATTCGCTTTGTACGAATCATACAGCAGCGCCATATCCGGCTTCAGGCGCATGATTGGAGTATCCGCCTGTACTGCAAGCGCCTGCTCCAATGCCGGCAGCTCAATCCTTCTAAGCGCGCTGTAGCCGTCGCCTCTGCCGATTTTAACCGCAGGCTTGATCGCCCCTTCATATGCTGGAATATCAACACTGGATAATAAAACCGGCGCCTGATTGGCTTTCTTGCAGTACAAATCCGCTTGTTCCGGAGCGTCTGCAACCGCAAGATTCACATGCAGCTTATTGGCATTGCCATCCATTCTCTGCGGCGCCAAGGCAATATTTTCCATGCGGTTCGCATACTGCACATTCAGCCAGCAGGACGCCTGATCCTGTGCGGTATTGGCCGCAGGCAGGCTGAACACATTGCCCCAGTTGCTACGCGCAGCAGGATACAGCAGGCCCGCCTGATTGACAGGATCATAGCCGCCTAAAATGGTGATGACAGGCACACCGAATAAGCGCGGCTTTAAATAATTGCCATTGCTGCTATTAAACCAAACGGCTTTGGAAATCTCCTGATTGGGCGCTGGCACGCGCGGCTGAGAAATCTCCATAGCGCGTGTTGCAGGGTTCCACTTTTTAAAACCGGTCGGCGATGCCTCATCCCATACATCGCGGTCAAAATGGGGCTGAATTTTAAGGAAAGTGCTGTATCCGGTGTAATGCGTATATTTTGAGATGCTGCTCGCCGTATAGCCGCCAGACATGGCATCTTTCCCATAAGGAAAAAGGTTTTTAAAGTTTGGAATGCTGTTGCTGCCATCCCAAAGCGCTGTTGAAGTCCAAGTCAAATTGCCGCGCATTTTATTGCGGTTGCCAATATAGCCCCAGCCGCTGTCAGCATGATGCGCAGCCCAGAAATCATTCACTATATTTTTTTCTTTATCAATTTCTACACGGCCCGGATAATGGCCTAGGCCATAGTGATGGCCAATTTCATGGCTGAATTCATTGCCGACCGAATCATACAGCGTCAGCATGCCATTGCCGCCGCTTAAGCCGTGTCCCTGTTCGCCATTGGCGTATTTCCCACGGCTATGGTGCGCCACAACCGTTTCTGTTAATTGCGGCTGATCCTGACGGGACATTGATGCGCTGGTCACACCCCAGTTCGCAAGATTAATGCCGACACTGAATGTAGACTTGCCGACATCTCCGCGCATATCTCCTGAATAATCATCCCCCTTATCCGCACTGGCCGTATCATAAATGACGCCGGAAGATACCATGACGCGCGGCAGATAAATGTCGTCATATTTAGCCACTGTCATCTGAGCAGCCGGAATGGTCTGAAAATAGTCCGTGCCCGCCTTTTCAGGCTCCAGCAGCATGTAGTGCCCAACCGAAACCGGCGGCGCAGTCAGCATGCCTATGCGGATATTATTTAAAACCAGCTCTCCCGGCGCAGCAAAATCAATTTTGCTTTCAAACAGTTCACCGCTCCGCTTTTGCTGGTCAACGACTTTCAGGCTTAAACCGGGACGCACCTCATCCCATGCCAGTTTTGCAGTCCAAGCGCGCTTGCTGTAGCTTACACGCGGCCTGTTGTCATTCTCCGGCTGATCCGAAGCTGGAATTTCAGCAGGCTCATCCAAATCAACTTGGCGGATAAACTGTCCATTCCGGTAAATTTCCAGCGTCAGCCGGCTGACTTCACCCATATCCGCTGCAGGCGTGACCAATACCAGCGCCTCCCGTTCAGCGGTCAGCCGTGGCATCCGCTTCGCCTCATTGCCGTTCGGGTCAACCACATGGCTCTGCCCAAACTGAATCATGGCTTGGAAGCTGCCGTCCAAGTCCGGGCGTATATTGCGCGCCTGATCTTGAGCGTCATCGTCATAAAAGCCCAAAACTGAATCATCCGGCACATCTTTCTGAGGCTCTGGATAAGACGGTTTTTCCGGCGTTGCAGAATCGCCGCCGCCAGAACCTCCCCCGCATGCACTGAGCATCAAGGCCAGTACACATAAACTTAATAAATTCCGTGAGAAATAATTCACACTTTTCATTTTTTCTATAATCCATTCGCAAAAATGCACATTAAGCTTTAAAAATAACACTATTTTTCATAAACTTAACCTCAAATAATAGATTTAAAAAGCAATAAACTCAAACATCCCGCAGCAGAGATTCCATGAATAAAATGCCGACTGTTTATTTTTTGTGAACAATTAAGAAAAATAGTGTGATGCTTTTCATGCGGCGCCCGCGCTTAAGCGCCAGAGGCCGCTTTGGGCCGGCAGAAAAACTGAAGAAAAATAAGATTAAGCGATTTTATTTGCGCGCCAATCCCATACAAATGCTATGGTATTCATTCAGGCGCAGCAGCGCTTCCTGCAAATATTGTCTTGGGGAAAATAGAATGATTAATAAATTCTTGCCGGCATTAGATAAATTTCAAGAAACAGAACAGCAGTACATTGAATATTTCAGCGCAAAAGGCGAAAAAGACCCGCTTGGCCGGGTGATATCCAACATGAAAGGCACGGCGGAAATTCAGGCCTCGCAGGGCGTAGATTCATGGCTGGGCTACGGCATTTACCTGCCGGCAATAGAGCGCATTTTCGCCTTGCACCAAGGCGAAACGGAAGCGGAGTTTTATGCGCGCACGCAGTATCCGCCAGATGTCGTCAACGCCTACTCCATCCCGGATCATGCGATTGCGACATTAATCGCCGCCGACAAATACAGCCGGATTCATCAGCAGAGCGTCCCCGTCAACACTGCGCTTTGGCCTTTAAATGATGATGGGCTCTGCATCAATCTGCAGGACTTTCCGCAGCGGCTGAAAGCCAAAATTTAAGATCCGGGCGCCGGGCGGCAGTATTCTGCGCTCAGCGCCCAATTATCAGCTGTTCAGCTGCTGAAATTCGCGGATGCTCAGTTCATTCAGCTCGCCGCGCCAGATCCATTTCAGCTTGGATTCCAGAAAAATATCCCCTTCAAACCAGACAAACAGGCCTTCCATCATTCTTGGCCAATCTTCCTTGGTGACAATATGCCTGCCGGAAATCACCGCCAGAATCGCCGCTAAAATCGTGTCATGGCTGACCGCCAGGCTTAAGCCGTAAGGGTTATTGGGATGGGTATTGTAAATCAGCTCCAGCACATCAACCACGCCATGAATCGGATGCTTCATGCCCGGCAAGGCATTATTTACAAAGCTGTTGATAAAGCCCAAAGCGCCCTGCTGCTGAAAATACGGCCCGGCCTGCTTAATATCCAGCACAAAGCTGCCAGGTTCGACCAGCAGGCCCTGTTCAATAATTTCAATATGATGGGTATTTGGTTCCAGCGTTTTGCCGTCCGCGCCTTGAATCATCAGCGCAGCGGTATCGACACAGCGCTGAATGGGGCTGGAAATGCAGTGCTGAATTACGCGGTCAGTATTGTCAATTAAATAAGAACCCCACTCCTGAGCCAGATCCCGCCCCTGATTGGTCAGCTGCAGGTCATAGCCCGCCAGCCCTTGCCCCGCCGCCACTTCGCGGATGGAATGGCGGGTAAATAAAGTCACAGGGGTCTTTGCATCCGGCAATAGGTCTATTGCTTTGAGCATGCTGGGCGGGAGCAAATCTAGAGGCATAATCGGCAAAAAATCAATAATTCACAAAATACTATAGCATGATCAGTTTTCAGCTCAATGCCGTTTCTGCATCAGCGCAAGCGCCTGCAGCGCCAATTTTTTCATCTCGCCATTTTTAAATGCGATGAAACCGCCATTCAGCAGCGTATCGCGCTGGTTATATGCAAAGGGGCGGCCTTTAAAATCAACCAGCCCGCCGCCGATGCGTTCAAGCAGGCATTGCCCCGCGCTGGTGTCCCATTCGCAGGTCGGATGGAAGCGCGGATAAATATCTACGCGGTCTTCCAGCATCATGCAGAATTTATAGGCGCTGCCGGCCTTAAATACGCCAAAATCCGTCAGTGCGGATAAATCTTCCAGATATTCCGCATACTGCGGCTTGTTTTGGCTGCTTGGACTCAGGCCAACCTGCACACGGGGTTCGGCTTGCCCCGGATAATATTCCAGCCATTGCCCGGTTTTCATATCCAGCTTGAGCGGCATGCCCTGCTCAGGGCTGAAATAAGCGCTTTGCTCGCCCGGCACCGCCAGCACGGCAAAAACAGTTTCCGCGCCATCCACCAGGCTCAGGTTAATGGTAAATTCGGGGCGCTGATGCAGGAACTCCTTAGTGCCGTCCAGCGGGTCCAGCAGCCAAAACTTCGGCCAGTTTTGACGTTCAGCCTGTTCACCTTCTTCAGACAGCAGCGGCAAATCGGAGATCTGCGCCAAGGCCTGCGCAATATAGGCATTCGCGCGGTAATCCGCCTGCGTTACCGGAGAATTGTCCGGTTTTTTCTCCACATCAAAGACCCCGCCGGAACAGTAGCGCTGATATTCTTCTCGCAAAATTTCGCAAGCCTGTGTCACAATGGGCGCCAGCTGCAGGATCATTGCATCTTGCGGGCCAGCTGCTGCTTTAAACATAGAAAACCTTTTATATGCCGAATTATTCAGATAAACCTGTGATCATCTTTGATATGGATGGCACGCTGCTTGATCTTGCTTATGATGATTTCATCTGGAATCACCTGCTGCCCATCCGCTATGCGCAAACCCACGGCTGCTCTTTAGAGCACAGCCAGCACATCCTGTTTGAGTTTTACCAAGAACATAATCATACCTTAAATTGGTACTCTTCACGCTTCTGGACGGCTAAAGTCGGAGTCGATGTGCTAGCCATGCAAATTGAGCATAAAGACAAAGTGGCTAAGCGCGAAGGCTGCCTGGAACTGCTGCGCCACTTAAAAGCCAATGGCTATCCCTGCTGGCTGGCCACCAATGCCGACGCCGCCGGGCTGGCGTTCAAGCTGGAAAAAACCGGCATTGGCGAATATTTTGATGTCATCGTCAGCAGTGAAACCCTCGGCCACGCCAAGGAATTCAGCGAATTTTGGCAAAAGCTGCAGGCGCTGCATCCCTTTGATGCCAATCACTGCTATTTTATTGATGATACCGAAAAAGTGCTGAATGGGGCAAAACAGTTCGGCATTCAGAATCTGTACAGCATTCTGCAACCGTCTTCCGACAAAGCGCCGCGCAGCGCTTGCAATTACCCGATGCTGGACGCATTAACAGATTTAATCCCTATTTTAAAAAATGCCGAGGAACTGAAACAGTATGCGTAAATCCAATCTGCCTGAAGATGCGGCCGGTATGCGTATAGACAAATGGCTGTGGGCTGCGCGGTTCTTTAAAACCCGCTCCATTGCCAAAAACGCCATTGAGGGCGGCAAAGTCCACCACAACGGCGAACGGGTCAAAGTGTCGCGTGAAGTCCGCGTGGGCATGGAGCTGGCCATTCAGCAAGGCATTGAAAAAAAATCCGTGGTAGTCAAAGCGCTGTCGGATGTCCGCGGCCCGGCGCCTGTTGCCCAGCTGCTGTACGAAGAAACAGAAGTCAGCATTGCGCGCAGGGAACTGCTTGCATCGCAAAGGAAGCTGCATAATCTGGCGCGCCCGGAACACCGGCCGAGCAAAAAAGACCGGCGCGATATCGGCAAATTTAAAAGAGAAAATGATCAGCAGTTTGACCAGAATTGGTCTTATAATGATGATTAAGCTGGAGCGTCACAATATGTCGCACGTATTGTGATTTCTAGTGTACACAACAATAAATTCTGTCAATATACGCCTGTGGAAGAAGTTTTAAGTACGTGCATCCACTTGAGCATATTGTTTCGTGACATCGTATTGAGGTTGTAAGATGGATGATAATAAAAGCAAGGCGCTGAATGCTGCCCTGAGCCAAATTGAAAAGCAGTTTGGCAAGAATACTGTAATGCGCCTTGGCGACAACACCGCGCAGGCCGTGGAAGCCATATCTACCGGTTCTTTAACCCTGGATATCGCACTCGGCATTGGCGGTTTGCCTAAAGGCCGCATCGTTGAAATTTACGGCCCTGAATCTTCAGGTAAAACCACCATGACGCTGCAGGCGATTGCGCAATGCCAGAAAACCGGCGGCACCTGCGCATTCATCGATGCGGAACATGCGCTGGACCCTCAATATGCGCGCAAGCTGGGCGTAGACATTGACAACCTTTTAGTTTCCCAGCCCGACAACGGCGAACAGGCTTTAGAAATTGCCGACATGCTGGTGCGTTCCGGCGCAATTGACATGATCGTTGTCGACTCCGTGGCGGCGCTTACCCCGCGCGCTGAAATTGAAGGCGAAATGGGCGACTCGCACATGGGCCTGCAGGCGCGCCTGATGAGCCAGGCATTGCGTAAAATCACCGGTAACGCCAAACGCTCCAACTGCATGGTGATCTTCATTAACCAGATCCGCATGAAGATTGGCGTCATGTTCGGCAGCCCGGAAACCACTACTGGCGGTAACGCGCTGAAGTTCTATGCCTCTGTGCGCCTGGATATCCGCCGTATCGGCCAGGTGAAGGAAGGCGATGAAATTGTCGGCTCCGAAACCAAAGTTAAAGTTGTGAAAAACAAAATGGCGCCTCCATTCCGTGAAGCGCTGTTCCAAATCCTTTACGGCAAAGGCGTGAACCACTTAGGCGAGCTGGTTGATCTTGCGGTGCAGCAGGAAATTGTGCAGAAAGCCGGCGCCTGGTATTCATATCAGGGCAACAAGATTGGCCAAGGTAAAAACAATACCATCCGCCATCTTGAAGAGCACCCTGAGCTGGCGCAGACCATTGAAAAACTGATCCGTGACCAGCTGCTGACCACCGGCAATGCTGCGCCGGCGGAAGAGAAAGACGAGGAAGAGCCAGATTTTCTGGATGCTTAAATCACAGCATCACACAGGTTAAACTGTCAAACGCCCTGCGGGGCGTTTTTCCATATAAGCGCATCTCAAATGAATGACTCAAAATTTCCAAAACTTCTTGACTATCAGGCTTTAAAGCAGCAGTTCGGCGATGATGAGGCGCACCCGCCCGCCCCGGATCAGACCACTCCAATGCAGCAGGATGACGCCCTGAGCTTTGATCAGGAACCGGCTGAGAAAAAACCTGGCCTGCAAGGCTCGCGCCTGCGCTCTTACGCCTTTGCGGTGCTTACCCGCAAAGAGTACTCAAAAGCCGAATTGGTTGAAAAGCTGGCCTTATATGCAGAATCACGCGACGAAGTCATTGCACTGGTCGAAGAGCTGTCCGCGCAGCGCTATCAAAGCGATCAGCGCGTTGCGGAAATCATGCTGTCCAGCCAAAAGCGCAAAGGCAAAGGCCCGAACCGCATCAAAATGGCGCTTAAAACCAAGAAAATTGACAGCAGCCTGATTGCGGAAGAATTAAAGGAAACCGATTGGGCAGAACAGGCCTATCAGCTGAAAGTGAAAAAATACGGTACGGGCGTAGAGCGTGATCCGAAAATTAAAGCCAAGCAAATCCGCTTTCTGATGTACAGAGGCTTTGAAATGGATGCCATTATGAAAGCGATTTCGCGCAAAGAAACAGATTGGGACTGAACTGAAATAAGCTGGGAAATAAAGCAGTATAGGAAGAAATAGAATAAAGCTAAAGGAATTATTATTTTAGAATCTGGTGGCAACCCTGCCAGCTGGACTTCGGCACATCATAGGTCTACTACCGTTGCTACCTTCCGGTCCTGGCGGGGTTCGTAGATTACAATTGCGAAGTAACCGGCAGGGCTACCATTGCAAGAACAGAGTATAGAGATTTTTAAAAAACTTGCAAGGCCAAATAGCCTTTTTATCTAAGTTGCTCATTCGTTTGATTATTTATAAATCAAAATAGCCGCTTTCAGCGGATTCTGCCCGCGCAGGCATAGGGCTGCGCTTACTTTAAGACACAACAAGTTTGCAAAAGCTTATTGCATTTCATAAGTTTGACGTTTTTAATGTGACTATCGAATTTATACGCAAATGATGCGCATCTCAGCTGAATGCGGTCAAACATCTAAAAGACTATACGGAAATTTTATGATGCTCAATAAGCATGCTTTAGGCGCAATGGCTTTTTTATGCTCCGCCTCTGTTTTGGCAAATATTCCTATTGAATCGCGCGGTTTAAGCCAGGACAGCCTGGCCTATGCGCAGAATAATACAGCAGCGGCCATTTCCGCCGGCGATGCTTCAGCTGCGCAAGTCCCGACCAACTTAAACTGGCAGCTGATGCAAAAAAACCAGCAGCTGGAAAATGACATCCGCACGCTCCGGGGCAAGCTCGAAGAGCAGGACAACGAAATTGAAAAATTAAAAAGCGAACTCAGCAACCGCTATGCAGATTTGGATCAGCGCCTGGAGCTGCTGCAGCAAAAGCTGGACCCTTCCACGGCAGACAGCGCCACGGAGGATAGCCAACAGGATATTTCTCCCAGCCGCGCAGCAGCCAGCACCGTAACAGCACCAGCAGATGCCCCGCCTAGCGCCCCAGCCGCGCAGCAGCCCGCTGCTGCAGGCGCTAAAGCCTCTTCCGCAGAGCTTGACAAGGCAGCCTATACGGTTGCCTTAGACGCCTACAGGCAAGGCGGTGCAAAAAAAGCCATTGCGCCGATGCAGAACTTTATTAAAAACAATCCAAACAGCGTCTATATCAGCAATGCGCATTTTTGGCTGGCGGAGTTCAATTTAGCCATTGAGCCGACAAATTACCCAGAGGCAAAGCGCAACTACAACATCGTCGTAACCAAATACCCTAACTCAGCGCGCGCATCACGCGCGCTGTATCAGCTGTACAGCATCGCCAAAGATGTAGACCGCAACGCTTCCCAAGCCGCCCAGCTGAAGCAGAAGCTGCTGAAGAACTACCCTAAATCAGAAGAAGCTAAATTTTTCAAATAAACTCAGCGCATAAAAAAACCGCCACAATGGCGGTTTTTCTAACAGATCAGCATCAGCGCACAATACCGCGCTTAGACTGCTCTATCGAATCAATCAGCAATTGCGCTTCCGCAACTTCCGGCAAAATCTCAGTGCGGATTTTCTGCACTGCTTCTTCAGCCGTTAAGCCCGATTTATAAATCAGCTTGAATGCTTCGCGCAGGCCCTGAATCACATTTTTAGACCAGCCCTTGCGGCGCATGCCTTCCACATTCATGGCGAATGCATGTGCCGGATTGCCCGAAACCATCACATAGGCAGGCACATCTTTCAAAATCAGCGAAGCGCCGCCAATCATGCTGAAAGAATCAATTTTGCAGAACTGATGGATGCCCGAATTGCCGCCAACCACCACATGGTCGCCAATATGCACATGGCCTGCCACGCCGGCATTATTCGCAAAAATATTATGGTCGCCGACTACGCAGTCATGCGCAATATGCGTATTCACCATCAGCAGGTTGTGGCTGCCGATTTTGGTCAGGCTCTGGTCCTGCACCGTGCCGCGGTGCAAGCTGCAATGTTCACGAATTGAATTATGATCACCGATTTCCAGCCATGTTTCTTCACCGGCATATTTCAAGTCCTGGCAGACCTCACCGACACTGGCAAACTGAAAAATTTCATTATTTTGACCAATGCGGGTGTAGCCGCCAATAACAACATGCGAATGAATTTTCGTGCCGGCGCCAATTGTGACATTGGGGCCAATAATTGAATATGGGCCTATCTGTACATCTGGAGCAATTACTGCAGATGAGTCAATAATAGCGGTAGGGTGAATAAATTCGTTATTGCTCATGCTTGCTCTGTTTTCTGTTGCGTAATCATAATTTCCGCAGCGGCCGCAACGACACCATCAACTGTAGCAGTACAGTTGTATTTATAAATGCCGCGCTTCTGCATCATGAGTTCCGCTTTTAAAACCAGCTGATCGCCTGGAACAACCTGCTTTCTAAAACGGACCCGCTCTGCTCCTGCAAATAGGAAAATTTTGTCACTTGAGGGTTTCTGATTATTCATGACAAAACCAAGAATGCCTGAAATTTGCGCCATTGCCTCAACAATCAGCACACCGGGCATAATCGGGTAGCCAGGAAAATGTCCTTGTAAAAATTCTTCATTCATTGAAACATTTTTGTAGCCCACAATGCCTGAATCCGTAATATCAGTCACACGGTCTACAAGCAGAAATGGGTAACGGTGCGGCAAATATTCACGAATAGTTTGAATTTGCATTGGCAGTTCAGGCATTGTGAATGCAGGAGTATTCGGCTCAGTCATCATAATTATTTACGCAATTTAGTTGATTCAAGGGACTCTATCTGAGATTTCATATGATCAAGCCTTTTCATCAACTGGGTCAATGGCACATCTGCTAATTGTTTAAACCGCACCGCTGCGCGCTTCCACTGCAAACTTTCCAGCATCGGCGTTCCTGAAGAATAGCTGCCCGCTTCAGAAATACTTTTTGTGACCATTGACATGCCGGTAATCGTTACATTATCCGCAATATTAATATGCCCCACTACGCCAACCCCGCCCGCAAAGATGCAGTTTTTGCCAATTTCCGTACTGCCAGCAATGCCGCATTTCGCGGCCATTGCTGTATTGGCGCCAATTTTAACATTGTGGGCAATTTGCACAAGGTTATCAACAATGACGCCATCTTCTAAAATTGTGTCATCCAATGCGCCGCGGTCGATGCTGCAATTCGACCCAATCCGCACATCATTGCCAATGCGCACAGAGCCCAGCTGCGCAATGCGGTGCCATTTGCCCTGATAAGGCGCGAAACCGAAGCCTTCCCCGCCAATGACCGTATTGGCATGAATGCGCACACGGTCGCCAATTTTGGCTTGGCCGGTCAAGGTCACATGCGAGTCAATAAAGCACTGCTTTCCGACTTCCACATCATCATCAATCCTGCAGTGAGACTGAATAATAGACTCATCGCCCACTACACAATGCTGGCCGATAACCGCATAATGTCCAATATAGGCAGAGTCCGAAATAATGGCTGATGGATGAATCTGCGCGGTGCTTTCAATGCCGGTTTCCGCATGCTTTCTTTCAAAAATATGCGTCAGGATTGCAAAAGCCAAATACGGATTTGCCACAACAATGAAGTTCTGCTGCCCCTGAATTTGCGCTTTTAAGGCTTCGGTGACAATCAGCGCTCCAGCCTTAGATGCTCCAGCCGGTTCCAAATATTTATCCGCATTTACAAAAGCCAAATGCTGAGCACCTGCATGCTCAAGGCTTGCCAAACCGGATAATTTTAGATCGCGCTGGCCAACGCACTCACCATGTACAAGATGAGCAAGTTTTTCTAAGCTGAGAGATTGATGATTCATTGATTATTTAATTGCATTAACCTTTTGAATCATTTTATCAGTTAAATCATACTTAGGGTCATAGGCAAGCGCTGAATTTTTATTCAAAACAACGTCAAGATTATTCTCTTTACGCAATTGTTCCGCCGCCTGCTTAATTCTTGAGTCCATTGCGCGGTTCAGCGCCTGAATGCTGGACTCGACCGTGCCTTGAACTTTCTGCTGCAGGCCGTTCAGCTCCTGAAGCTTGGACTGGTACTGCTGCGTCATGCTTTTCTTTTCAGCATCGGACAGTTTCGCTCCCTGCTGCGCGCGCTGCTGCAGCGCTTCCAGCTCTTTGCTTAAAGCTTCGATTTTTGCAGTTTGCGGTTTAATCTGCTGCTGCATGCCGGCATTATGCTGCTTAATATAAGCGCTTTGCTCAACAATTTTTTCCAAATCGACAATGCCGTAACCTGCCGCATGCGAGGCTGTGCTGCACAGCATGCTGAGCGCAATTGCGCCGCCAAAAATCTGTTTCATATCGTGTTCCGAAGTTTTGATTATTCTGTCAGTCCAAAAGCCGCACTTAGAAAGTACGGCCGATTTCAAACTGGATATTTTTAGTTTCATCGCCGGCTTTATCATTCAGCGGGTACGCATAGCTGAGTGACAATGGCCCAATCATGGTGATCCAGGTAAAGCCAAGCCCTACGCTGTAGCGCATATCGCCCGCATCAAAACCAAAGTTATCTTCACAGTATTTTTTAGCATCAACGCCTGAATCACTTGCACCGCCCGATAAATAAAGCTTACCAGATGGAATATTACATTGCGTATCAAATACCTGTGCGCCTTCAGCAAACAGCACCGGACGCACTTGGCGTGTCCAGTCACCTTTAAACGGCAATGGCAGCGCCAATTCAGCGCCGAACTGCATCAGCGCATTACCGCCCACTTCTTCCGGGCTGTAGTCTCTGGTTCTTGATTCATTATAGGTTACACCCGGATATTTTGGACCCAATGTGCTGTTGTCATAACCGCGCACCGAACCGAAACCGCCGGCATAGAAGTTCTTATAGAAAGGCAAGTCATTGCCGTAGCCCAGCTTGCCGTAGCCGCGCAGCACAAAGTCTTTCCCTAAGGGGAAGAATGCCTGAGCATCATAAGTAAGCTTTTGATATTCCACATCGCTGCCCGGCAGCGCCACTTCCGCATTGACCCGGTGCGACATGCCGCTGGTCGGGAAGATTGGACGGTTTAAGGTATTATACGACCAGCCTAGATTTAAATTATAAGTTAAGAAATCACCCTTAAATTCATTATCATAGTCTACGGTCTGCCCATTACATGTCGTGCCTGTTACTTTTGTTGGATCTGCAGGATCGCCATATACATTGTCGATAGTTCCAATACAGACATCCTTAGCCTTACCAGTTGCCTTACCGCCATTAGCCAATAAGTAATCACGCACATAAGTCGACACATACTGCCCTGTGGTGACCTCAGTCTGGTCAATATTCAAGCCTGCACTGATGCTCTGGTTTTCATCAATCGGATAACCAAAGTTGATCCCGCCGCCGAAGCTGTCTGTCACGTAGTTGTTTACGTTATAGTCATCATTCAGCTTGGTTTTGCGGTAATACATATTGTAGCCGCGGCGCACGCCGTCAATCGTGAAATACGGATCGGTAACGCTTAAATTGTAATAGTCTTGCGTCTCTGAACGCGACAAATCAACGGAAACCGAGTTGCCTGTGCCCAAGAAGTTGGTTTGGCTTAAGCCCGCCTGGAAAGTCACACCGCCGCTTTGCGAGAAACCGACTGCCAAGGTGCTGGTGCCTGAATGCTGCTCTTCAACATTGACGTTCAGGTCAATTTGATCAGGCGAGTTTGGAATGCGCGCCGGCTTAACATCTACTGTTTTAAAGAAGCCGGTACGCTCTAAGCGCACTTTTGACAAGTCAATTTTTTCATTGCTGGCCAGTGCGCCTTCCATTTGGCGCATTTCGCGGCGCAATACTTCATCGGCAGTTTTGGTGTTGCCGGTAAAGTTGATGCGGCGGACCGTCACTTTTTGACCCGGGTTGATGTAGTAGTTTAAATCGACAATTTTGCTTTCATTGTTAATTTCGGGAACTACATTCACTTCAGCAAAGTAATAGCCTGCATTGCCGTATTTGCGCAGCAGCAGCTGCTTCACGCCATTCACTTTTTCCTGTGAATAAAGATCGCCGTCTTTATAAATCTGCAGAGGCTTCAATTCCTGCGGCGTATAAAGCGCATCGCCCAGGAATTTGCTTTCGCCGAATTTGAACTGATCGCCTTCATCCACAGAAACCTCAATAAAGACATGCTTTTTGTCTTCACTCAGGTTCAGGCTTGAATTGGTAATATTGAAGTTGATATAGCCCTTGTTCAGGTACATTGCGCGCAATGCTTCCAGGCTGGCAGCCATTTTTTCACGCGCATAGCGGTCGTTGCGGGAAACAATCGAGTTCCAGCTGCTTTCCTTCACCGCAAAAGCCTGCTTAATATCGCTTTCTTTAAATACAGTATTGCCAATAATGTTGATGTCAAAAACTTTTGCAGCTTTGCCTTCGGCAAATTCAATCAGCAAATCGACGCGGTTATTCGGGCGCGCCGTGGTGCTGACTTTGACATCCGCATCGTAGCGGCCCTGCTGCATATACTGCTGTTCCAGCTCAGTTTCCACAACCTGCAGTGCAGACTTCTTCAGCACTTCGCCTTCAGCCAGCCCCATTTTTTTCAGGCCTTCCTGCAGCGCTTCTTTAGGAATCAGCTTATTGCCTTTCAGCTCAATTTTAGAAATAACAGGCCGCTCAACCACCTTAAAGACCAGCGTATTGCCTTCCTGCGAGGTTTTAATGTCATCAAACAGGCCCGTAGCGTATAAGGTGCGGATAGCGCTGGCGATGACTGGATCAGTTACACGGTCGCCGCTTGTAACCGGCAGCATGCCGTACACGCTTTCTGGCGTTAAACGGACCAAGCCGTCTATTTTTACGTCTTGAACAATAAAGTCATCTGCCGCGTATACTTGTTGTGCTGCTGCCATAGCACTAACCAGTGCCAGAGGCATAAATAAATGTGTGTGCTGCATGCCAGTCTTTTCCGCTGTTAATTTATTCCATCTTCTACGCTGTTTTATAACCGCATAAAATCATTAAAAAGTGCCAGCAGCATCATGCTGCCAAGCAGTACCATACCAATCTTCAGTCCAACCAATTGTATTTGTTCAGAAACAGGTTTACCACGAATTAATTCAACAAAATAGTAAACCAGATGCCCGCCGTCCAGCATTGGAATAGGCAGCAGATTCAGAATTCCCAAACTTACGCTCATCAGCGCCATGAAGGAAATAAAAGTCTGCCAGCCCATTTCTGCGCTTTGACCTGCGACTTTCGCAATGGTGATCGGCCCTGATAAATTATCCAAGCCAATCAGGCCGCGAAACATTTTGACAATGGAGTTGAGAATCATACTGGAAATCTGTCCAGTTTTATCCACCGCCATTGTAAACGCTTCGACTGGAGAATATTGTATTGTCTGTTTATATTCTGCCGGGATTGTCACTTTGCCCGGGTCACTCTGCACACCCAAGACGCCAGTCACATTGCCCATATTGTCGCGCTTGCCCTGAGGCATCACTTCAAGCTGAAGCTGCTGGTTGCCGCGCAGCACGTCAATTTTAAGCAGCTTTTCCGGCGATGCCTGCACAACCTGCACCACATCAAACCAGTCATTCATCTTGACGCCATTGACTGCAATAATTTTATCGCCCGCTTTCATGCCCTGACGCACGGCTGCGCCGTCGCTGCTGAGCTTGGAAATCACCGCAGGCAAATGAGGACGGTAAGGCGTAAAGCCTAAAACATCCAGAGGCGACTGAGACTGGTCTTTTAAGAAGTCCTGCACCGGAAGCTGAAACATCTTCTGCTCGCCGGCCCGGTCTGCAGTTACCGCGATGCTGCCGGTTTCGCCGGCGCGGTCAACTAAGGCGAAATTCAGCTTTTCCCAGGTTGAAACCTGCATGCCGTCAATGGCGGTAATTTTATCGCCCTCATGCATCTGCGCCGCAGCGGCCGGAGTATTCGGCAAAACCTTGCCAACCCGGGTGCTCAGCTGTTCTTGCGCCGGAAGCAGCAAAATCCAGAACAGCACCACAGCAAAGGCCAGATTGATCAGCGGGCCCGCCGCCACAATAGCAATTCTTTTCCACGGGCTTTGACGGTTAAATGCATAAGGCAAGTCCTGCTCAGGCACACTGCCTTCGCGCTCATCCAGCATTTTCACGTAGCCGCCCAAAGGCAGTGCGGAAATCTGGTACTGAATGCCGGATTTTTTGGATGTCCACTTCAGCACGGTTGGGCCAAAGCCAATGGAATAGACTAAAACTTTAACGCCCAGTTTACGCGCAACAATGTAATGGCCAAACTCATGAATTGCGATCAGCGGCCCCAGCAGTAAAACGGCTGCAAGAATAATAAACAAGGCATTCATAATTTCAGCTTCCTTTATTCATTGCAATTTGCTGCGCGATGGAGCGCGCTGAACGGTCAGCCTGCAAAACAGCCTCAATGCTGTCCGCTGCGCTATTTTCCAGTTGACTGAGGGTTGCTTCAACAATTTGCGGAATCTGGGTAAATCCGATCTGATTCTTCAGAAAAGCGTCCACCGCGATTTCATTGGCTGCGTTTAAAATTGCCGGAGCCAAACCGCCCGCCTGCATGGCTTGGCGCGCAAGCTTCAGTGCAGGGAAACGCCCGGTATCCGGTTCCTGAAAATTCAAATGCGAATGCGTGAATAAATCCAGAGGAGGCACATGCGTCTGAATGCGCTTCGGCCATGCCAAAGCATGCGCGATTGGCGTACACATATCGGGGTTGCCCATTTGCGCCAAAGTTGAACCATCCACATATTGAACCATAGAATGAATGATACTCTGCGGATGAACAACCACTGTTACAAAATGTTCTGAAATTGCAAAGAGATGGCAGGCCTCAATCAGTTCAAGCCCTTTATTCATTAAAGTTGCTGAATCTACTGAAATTTTCTGGCCCATTGACCAGTTGGGATGCTTACAGGCCTGCGCCGGCGTTACTGCCTGCAGCTGTTCCGGGGTATGATTCAGGAACGGGCCGCCTGAAGCTGTCAGCAGAATCCGCGACACCCCCAGTTTCGGCTGACCATTGCGCTCCGCCTGAAAATAGCCTTCTGGCAGGCATTGAAAGATCGCATTGTGTTCTGAATCGACCGGAAGCAATGCAGCATGATGTTCACGCGCCGCCTGCATCATGATATCGCCGGACATCACCAAGGCTTCTTTATTGGCCAGCAGCACGCGCTTACCGGCTTTCACCGCCGCCAATGTCGGCAGCAGGCCGGCGGCGCCCACAATGGCCGCCATCACCACATCCACCTGCGGATGGGAAGCCGCTGCAATCAAGCCCGCCTCACCCTGCAGGATTTCAATGTCATTTAAGTTTTCACGGAGCAAAAGCTGGCGCAGTTCATCCACTTTATGCGGCGGCACAACAGCGGCTTGGGGCCGGTACTGTTTGCAAATTTCCGCCAGTTCCGCAATTCTGCTGTGCGCCGTGACTGCAAAAACAGAATACTCTTCGGGGTGGCAGTCCAGAATTTTCAAGGTGCTTCGGCCGATAGAACCGGTAACGCCCAATATGCAAACAGACTGTGACATCTATAAATCTACGCCTATAAGTTTTAAAACATACATGCCGGCCGCAAAAATCGGAGCCGCGGCAAGCAAAGAGTCAATCCGGTCAAGCACGCCGCCGTGGCCCGGCAGAATGCGGCCGGAGTCTTTTATGCCGGCGCGGCGCTTGATCATGGATTCAAACAGGTCACCCAGGACCGAACTGAAAACGGTAACAACTGAAAGAATTAAGAACAGAATATGTTCCGCCAGGCTCAGCTCCAAGTACAGCACTTCAACCGCAACAATAATAATTGTTGCCGTCACAATGCCGCCGTATAGCCCTTCAACCGATTTATTCGGGCTGACATCCGGCGCAAGCTTTTTCCTGCCCAGCTTGCGCCCGACAAAATATGCGCCGCTGTCTGCGCCCCAAACCAGCAGGAACAGGTACATCAGCCACCAAGGGGAACTTTGCCAAACCGCGAAAATTGCCGTCACTGCAGCTGAAATCAGCACCAGCCCGATAAAATTCAGTGTCGGATTATACCAGCCGTCGTAATCCGGATAGGACTTGACCCAGTAGACGCTTAACAGCCATGTGAAAATTGAAGCTGCCCACAGCAGCAGCGCCACATCGCTGTAGCGCAAAGCCAAGGCGGACAAAACCGCCACAGCCAAGCCATAGCCCCAAGCCAAAGGCTTAATTGCATTTTTTGATTTTCTAGGCATAAGCTTTTGCCACTCATACCCAGCAACCCCTGCTGCAATGATCATCAGCACAAACATTGGATAGTGTGACTGTGTAGCAAACATACAGCTCAGTACAACTGCTACTAAAACCAATGCGGTAATAATCCGCTCTAACATTTATTTAATTCTCGAGTTGCTTTTGTTGAACTTGCTCTGATGTTTTACCGAAACGGCGCTCGCGTCCTGCAAAGACTGCGAAGGCGTCATCTAATTCTTCAACGGTAAATTCAGGCCACAATGTTTCTGTAAAATACAGCTCTGCATAAGCTGCCTGCCACAGCAGAAAATTCGACAGGCGGAAATCGCCGCCTGTGCGGATCAGCAAGTCCACCGGCGGCAAATCGCTTAAGCTGACATATTGACCAAACACATCGGCATCAATTGCATCCAGATTTATTTTTTTCGCCAGAACATCCGCAGCCACCCGCTGGGCAGCCTGCGCCATGTCCCACATGCCGCCATAACTGATCGCAATGGTTAAGGTCATGCTGTTGAAATTAGCAGTCCTTTCCTCTGCATGCAACATTAAGTCACGCAATTGCGGGGACAGGCGCGAACGGTCGCCAATGAAGCGCAGGGCGATATTGAATTTTTCCATGCGGGGCAGCTGCTCAAGAATGGTTTCTTCCAGCAGCTTCATCAGCAAATCGACCTCAAACTGAGGGCGGTTCCAGTTTTCGCTTGAAAAGGCAAAGACAGTTAAAGCTTGAATATTATTAGAACGGCAATGCTCTACGATCGGATCTAGGACGTTTTTACCTTCACGGTGCCCATCACCTTTCTGCATTTGATTTTTTTTGGCAAAACGGTTGTTGCCATCCATGATGATGGCAACATGTTTTGGAAGACGGGAAGTTTCTTCGGATGAGGTCATTAAAGCTTAGACCTTCATCAATTCAGCTTCTTTTGCAGCCAGGCGCTTTTCCACTTCAGCAACAAATTTGTCGGTGATTTTCTGAATTTCATCACCCGCACGGCGCTCTTCATCTTCAGAAATTTCTTTTTCCTTCAGCAGCGCCTTGATATCACCCAGCACATCACGGCGGATATTGCGGATAGCGACTTTGGCATTTTCAGCTTCAGTGCGCGCAACTTTCTGCATATCGCGGCGGGTTTCTTCAGTCAGCGCAGCCATCGGCACGCGGATTGCATCAGCAGTGATCGGATTCAGGCCCAGGTCTGATTCGCGGATCGCTTTGTCAATCGCAGAAACCATAGAGCGCTCGAACGGCTGAACCAGCAAAGTGCGCGAGTCTTCAACGCCAACGTTTGCCACCTGATTCAGCGGCACGTCAGAGCCGTAGTAGGAAACCATCACACCATTTAAAATAGATGGGTGCGCACGGCCTGTACGAACTTTGGCAAAGCCATGTTCTAAAGACTCTAAAGTCTTGTTCATACGGTCTTCGCTGTCTTTTTTAAGATCGTTAATCATATGATCTTCCTTACTTAATTTTAAAAGGTGTAATTATAAAATAGCTTGCAGTATAAAGAGCTTTCAGGCCCACGTCATCACTTGGTAACGTGAGTACCCTCTTTTTCGCCCATAACAACCGAAAGCAATGAGCCGGTTTTATTCATATCGAATACTTGCAGCGGCACATTGTGGTCACGGCACAGGCAGATTGCGGTTAAGTCCATAACCCCTAATTTTTCATCAAGCACTTGATCGAAGGTCAATGCGTCGTATTTCACCGCATCTTCGTATTTGCTTGGATCTTTATTATATACGCCATCAACTTTGGTCGCTTTCAAAATCAGATCAGCTTCAATTTCAATGCCGCGCAGGCAGGCTGCCGTATCGGTCGTAAAGAATGGGTTGCCTGTGCCCGCCACAAATACGCACACTTCGCCTTGAGTTAAATGGCGGATTGCGTCGCGGCTGGAATATGACTCCACTACAGCGCCAATCGGCAAAGCGGACATTAAGCGGGTTTTGATATTGCGGCGCACCAAAGCGTCGCGCAGCGCCAAGCCGTTCATTACGGTTGCCAGCATGCCCATTTGGTCGCCTGTTACGCGGCCAACCAGGCCGTCTTTCTGCAATTGGCTGCCGCGGTACAAGTTGCCGCCGCCAACCACGATGCCGACCTGAACGCCTAAGCCTACCAGGTGGGCAATCGACAAAGACATCTGATCGAGCACTTGCGCATCAATCCCCATGTCTTTATTGCCTGCAAGCGCTTCACCGGAAAGCTTGAGCAGAATGCGTTCATAACGCGGTTTTTTTGAATCCAGCATCATCATTACTCCAATTCATCAATATTTAGTTTTTATGCATTTAAAGCTTTAAGCAGATTTGATCCGGATCAGCTTGGCAAACAAGTCATACTCATCTGCATCGGTGATTTCAACCTCAAGCAAATCACCGGCTTTAATCAGTGACTTATCGATATCTTCAACAAAAACGTTGCCGTCAATTTCAGGCGCATCGGCATAAGAGCGCGCAACTGCGACCGGGAACTCTTCTTCAAGCTCATCGACCAGCACAGTCATGGTTTGTCCAATGCGCTTCTGCAGCTTGGCGGCGGAAATTTCCTGCTGCACTTCCATGAAGCGCTCATAGCGCTCCTGCTTAATGTCTTCAGGCACATGGTCCGGCAGGTCATTTGCTGTCGCGCCTTCAACCGGCGAATAGGTAAAGCAGCCGACGCGGTCCAGCTGCGCTTCTTTCAGCCAGTCCAGAAGCATCACGAAGTCTTCTTCGGTTTCGCCCGGGAAGCCGACTACGAAGGTTGAGCGGATCACCAGTTCAGGACATTTTTCGCGCCATAATTTCAGGCGTTCCAAGGTATTTTCGCTGTGGGCTGGCCGCTTCATCAGTTTTAAGATGCGCGGGCTGGCGTGCTGAAAAGGAATGTCTAAATACGGCAGGATTTTGCCTTGCGCCATAAGGTCAATGACGGCATCGACATGCGGATAAGGATAGACATAATGCAGGCGCACCCAGATGCCTAACTGGCCGAGCGCTTCGCACATGTCATAGAATTTGGTTTTAACCGGCTGGCCGTTCCAGAAATCCAGCTTGTATTTGGTGTCCAGGCCATAAGCAGAAGTATCTTGCGAAATCACCAAAACTTCTTTAACGCCGGCTTTTTTCAGCGCCTGCGCTTCATTTAAAACCGAACCGACTGGACGCGAAACCAAATCGCCGCGCATGCTTGGAATAATGCAGAATGTGCAGCGGTGGTTGCAGCCTTCAGATATTTTCAGATAAGCATAATGCTTTGGCGTCAGGCGGATGCCCTGCTCAGGAACAAGATCTACGAATGGATTGTGCTTTGGCGGCTCAGGCACGTACTGGTGCACCGCTTCCATGACTTCCTGATACGCCGCTGCGCCCGTGACTTTCAGTACATTCGGATGCATTTCGCGGATTTTGTCTTCATCTTTGCCCAAGCAGCCTGTTACAATCACACGGCCGTTTGCGCTCATGGCTTCGCCGATGGCGTCTAAAGACTCTTGCACTGCAGATTCAATAAAACCGCAAGTATTTACAACAACTAAATCAGCACCGTCATAATCCGATGCTACATCATAACCCTCAGTTTTCAACTGAGTTAAAATTCGTTCAGAATCTACCAATGCCTTAGGACAACCTAAAGAAACAAAACCGACTTTGGGGGACTTCATGAATCTGCGCTCCACTAGAATCCGCGTATTGTATGTCTTTTCGCTTCATAAAAACAGGTGGCAAGGCCACTCTTTGCATAACGCACTAAAATAACGCTATAAATTCATCCAGAAAATTATCACTGCACTATTTTGGAACATTTACTGTTTACAGGCTGCCCTGAATGGGCTATACACTTTTAACAAAGACCACTTTCAGCGCACTTTATTTAGCCAGCATCAGAACTGAGTGCTTTTCCCAAGAGTTGGCGTGCATTTTGCATCATATCAGGCCTTATTACACCAAACAGACCGCTTTATGAAGATGCCATTGCGCTATTTTAATACAGGGAAGCACCGCTAATGGATCATCCTATGACTATCGATTACCGCCTACTGGTTGACAATTTAACCACCGCCATTTTACTGGTCGATAGTGATTTGAATATTTTTTACCTTAACTCCGCCTGTGAAGCCCTGTTTGACATCAGCCTGCTCCGCGCCTCCGGCATGCCGGTTTTAAACCTGCTGCATATGCCGGATGACGAATTCAACACCGAAGAAGCGCTGAAAAACACCCTGCTTTCCGGACAGCACTACACGCGCCGCGAAGCCACAATCAATGTCAACTTTAAAGACATCCATGTCGATTACACCGCCTCGCAGCTGAATTCAGGCAAGCCCTACCACCCGCTGCTGCTGATTGAGCTGAATCAGATTGACCGCATGCTGAAAATCTCCAAAGAAGAAAACCTGATTCAGCAGCATCAAGTGGCGCGCCAGCTGATCCGCGGCGTTGCGCATGAAATCAAGAATCCGCTCGGCGGCATCCGCGGCGCCACGCAACTGCTCGCGCGAAGTTTGAATGATCCACAATATGCAGAATTTACCGACATTATCATCAGCGAAGTCGACCGCCTGCGAAATTTAGCCGATACCATGCTCGGCTCACGCCAGCTGCCGAGCTATGAGCCGGTCAATGTGCATGAGCCGCTGGAACGCGTCCGCGCGCTGATTGTCAATCAAACCAAAAAGAAAATTAAAATTACCCGCGACTACGACCTGTCGCTGCCCGACGTCATGGCCGACCGCGACCAGCTGATTCAGGTCATGCTGAACATCAGCGTCAACGCCGTGCAGGCCATGACTGAAAACAAGGAATTCTTCGCCGAGCATCAGCCGGAACTGATTCTCAGAACCCGCATTCAGCGCCTGGTCACCATTAATGGCGTGCTGAAGCGTTCTGCCGTCCGTATTGACATAGAAGACAACGGTCCCGGCGTGCCGGAAGAAATTCTTGAATCGGTGTTCTATCCGCTGGTAACGGGCCGCGCCAAAGGCACCGGCTTAGGATTAAGCATTGCGCAAAATATTATGCATCAGCATAACGGAATGATTGTATGCCAGTCAGTTCCTGGAAAAACAGTATTCAGCTTATATTTA
Source organism: Acinetobacter sp. WCHAc010034 (assembly GCF_001696615.3). NCBI lineage: Bacteria > Pseudomonadati > Pseudomonadota > Gammaproteobacteria > Moraxellales > Moraxellaceae > Acinetobacter > Acinetobacter sp. WCHAc010034. Next base: position 335,295 of record NZ_CP032279.1, read on the forward strand.
CCTTGGGAGTCCGACCATGCCGCGAAATAAAATATGGGTCATTGATGATGACCGCGCCATGCGATGGGTGCTGGAAAAAACCTTCAAAGAAGAAGGCTTTGATGTCACCAGTTTTGAAGAAGCCCAGTCCGCGCTGGATCAGCTCAGCGCCGATGCGCCGGATGTTATTTTAACCGACATCCGCATGCCGGGCATTGATGGCCTGACCTTTTTAGGCAAAGTCAAAGGCAGCCACCCGGACTTGCCTGTCATTATCATGACCGCGCATTCGGATCTGGAATCTGCAGTTTCCAGCTATCAGACCGGCGCATTTGAATACCTGCCTAAGCCGTTTGATATTGATGAAGCGCTGGCTTTGGTGAACCGCGCGATTCTGCACATCACCAAGCTGCAGCAGCAGGAATCCGCCAAAACCGCGCAGCCGATTCAGTCCACAGAAATCATCGGCGAATCGCCTGCCATGCAGGAAGTTTTCCGCGCCATTGGCCGCCTGTCGCAGTCGCACATTACTGTGCTGATTAACGGCGAGTCCGGCACCGGCAAAGAGCTGGTCGCGCACGCGCTGCACCGCCATTCGCCGCGCAGCAGCAAGCCGTTTATTGCGCTGAATATGGCTGCCATTCCAAAAGACCTGATTGAAACCGAACTGTTCGGCCATGAAAAAGGCGCATTCACCGGCGCCAACACTCAGCGCCAAGGCCGTTTTGAGCAGGCCAACGGCGGCACGCTGTTTCTGGATGAAATCGGCGACATGCCGTTTGAAACCCAGACCCGCCTGCTGCGCGTATTGGCGGATGGCGAGTTCTACCGTGTCGGCGGGCACATTCCCGTCAAGGTTGATGTGCGCATTGTAGCCGCAACCCATCAGGACTTGGAAAAGCTGGTGCATGAAGGCCGCTTCCGCGAAGACCTGTATCACCGCCTGAATGTGATCCGCATTCATATTCCTAAGCTGGCGCACCGCAGCGAAGACATTCCAATGCTGGCGCAGCATTTTCTGGCGCGCGCCGGCAAAGAGCTGAGCGTCAGCCCGAAAATCCTGCGTCCGGAAACTCAGGAATACATGCAGAAGCTGCCTTGGCAAGGCAACGTGCGCCAGCTGGAGAATACCTGCCGCTGGCTGACGGTAATGATTACCGGCCGTGAAGTTTATCCGGAAGACCTGCCTTCAGAACTGAAGCAGATTCCAATTCAGCAAAACAGCGATAATGCGCAGGCAGCGAACGGCATTGACCGCATTTCCAGCCACCACTGGGATGAGCTGCTGGGCCAATGGGCTGTGCAGAAACTGAAGAACGGCGAAATGAAGATTCTGGACATCGCCACGCCAATGTTTGAACGCACGCTGATTAACGCGGCCCTGCAGCAGACCCGCGGACGCAAGCGCCATGCTGCTGAACTTCTCGGCTGGGGCCGCAACACCTTGACCCGCAAGCTGAAAGAACTGGGCATGGACAGCGCCGATGACGAAGTCGAAGAAGAAGTAGAAAGCTGATTAAGCAGGCTTATTTCAAGATAAAAAAGCTCCATAAGGAGCTTTTTTATTCACTTTACCTATTAGGCAGTAAAACCAACATAGCGCTTTAAGCCCTGAAAGCCCAAATCCGCCTGATAAATCAGATACTCCAGATATTGCGCCTCAGTTAATTCCTTAAACATCTGCAAATTATCATCATCAGCATGAATCTCATCCACGCTGCGCGCCATGCACTGCTCAAATTCATCAGCAATAAATTCAAAGCCTAAATCCATTGCCACAAACAGCGTATGCCCGCACGGCTGAATATACTGCTCTTCACTCCAGTCCAGCACTGCATGGCCGCAATGCGGGCAATGTACATCTTCCGCAGGATTCAGAATTTCTACAAGTTGATAGGCCATCTCTTTTATTTACTCATGCTGCATTTACTCATACTGCGCTTATTCTAGCAAAACCCGGCGCAATTGCAGAAGCAATGCAAAATCAAACGCATCAAAAAAGGGAGCGCAGCAGCGCTCCCTGATCAAAAACCGCAGGACAGTTTTCAGCAGCCCAGCTTAACGGTGCGTATGAATTGACATCACAATGCCCATGCCTGCAAGCATGGCAATAACCGCTGTGCCGCCGTAGCTCATCAAAGGCAGCGGGTCACCGGTGACCGGCAGAATACCGCTGACCATGCCCGAATTTAAAAACACAAAGAAAAAGAAAGTCAGCCCCGTCGCGCCCGCATACAGGCGGCCAAAGTTATGAAAGCTGTTCATGCCAATCATCAGGCAGCGGATAATAATCGCAGCGAATAAGCTGAACAGCAGAAAGACCCCGATAAAGCCGAATTCTTCCGCATAAGTCGACATGATAAAGTCGGTATGATGCTCTGGCAAATAGCCCAAATGCGACTGCGTTCCCTCGGTAAAGCCCTTGCCGGTCAAGCCGCCGGAACCGATAGCGATTTTAGACTGAATGATATTCCATCCCGCACCCAGAGCATCCGACTCAGGGTCAAACAAGGTCAAAATCCGTTTTTTCTGATATTCCTGCAGAAAAAACATCCACAGCAGAGGCGCAGCAATAGCAAATACGCCCATCGCTCCGGCAATCAAGCGCCAGGACATGCCGCTCAGAAACAGTACAAAAATACCCGGAATAATCAGGCCAATATTCAAGTCCGGCTGCAAAGCCACTAAAACAAAAGGCACCATCATAATCGCCAGCGCAACGATAATATGCACAAATTTCGGCGGAAAAGCCCGGCCGGCAAAATACCATGCCATCATTAAAGGCATGGCGAATTTCATCACCTCACTGGGCTGCATGCTGCCGATGCCCGGCAGCGTGATCCAGCGCTTAGCGCCCATCCGGGTTTCGCCGAAAGCCAAAACCACCAGCAGCAGCGCAACGCCCAGCATATACAAATAAGGGCTGACCGCCTGATACACTTTCGGCGGCACCTGCGCGCACATAAACATGACAATGAACCCCACGCCAAAACTTGTCGCCTGACGCAGCACCATGCCTGAATCACCTGCCGTCGCGCTGTAAACCACCATCAGGCCTAAAACTGCATTCAGAATCAGAAAGCAAAGCAGCCAAGGGTCTAAATGCAATTTAGTCCAGCGTGAAGAATCATGTTTTATGCTGAGCCCGTCTCTTGCGGACTGGCGCAAAAAACGATACTGCTGTGAAGGAATCATTTGCGGTGCATGTATAAAATGAAGTGGGGAAAGTATAAGTTAAAGCTGCGCAGAATAAAGCGCCGCAGCCGAAATTATTGCGGAATTCTTCAGGCCGGCGCCTGCTGCGAAGCCAGAATCAGCCGGGCCAGCTCCAAGTCATCCGGATAGGTGATTTTAATATTGTCCGAACGGCCCTGCACCACCTGCACCGCTTCACCGGCATGCTCCAGCGCACTGGCTTCATCGGTAATGCTGACTTGCGCCTGCAGCGCCTGTTCTATGGCGCGCCTTAAAGCGCCCAGCTTGGCGATTTGCGGCGTTTGCGCCTGCCACAGCTTTGAGCGGTCTACCGTTTTAGCGATTTCAGCGCCGGCTTCCACGCATTTCAGCGTGTCGCGCACAGGTATGGCCAAAATTGCGCTTTGGCTGGATTCCGCCGCGGCGTTAACCAGATTTTCAAGGCAGCTTTGCGTCACGCATGGGCGCGCCGCGTCATGCACCAGCACCCAGTCATCTTCAGATGCGATTTTGGATAAGTAAGCTAAAGCGTTTAATACAGAATTGACCCGCTCTGCGCCGCCCAGGCAGAAATGCGCTTTTTCAGGATGGGCAAAGGCCAGCGTTTCAGCCAAAGTATCCTGCGCGCCCACAGCAAGCACATAGCCGGCCAAAGGCAGCTGATTCAGCCTTGAAACCGTATGTTCCAGCACAGTTTTGCCCTGAATCATCTGATACTGCTTGAGTTCTGATCTGGAAAAACGGCTGCCTGACCCGGCTGCCGGAATAATAGCCCACAAATTAAAGTTCTGGCGGCGCTTCGGCTGGCTCTTCATTGGTGCGTAAATCTGCTTTTGGATCAATATAAATAGGCTGGTATTGCGTGCTGATGGTGCTCATCTGCACAAAAGTTTCACGCGGCTTGATCAAGCCTAAATCCAGGCGCGCATGCTCTTCAATGGCTTCTACGCCATTTTTCAAATCATAAACTTCGGCCGCGAGGACGCGGTTGCGTTCTTTTAATTCTTGATTCAGTTCAATCTGCTGCTGAACTTTCTGAGACAGCTTCTGATGGTCCTGATGACCGCCTTCACCGAACCAGTATAAATATTGAAACCCTGCGATCAAAATGATCGCAAGGCCCAACAATGCTTTACTCGCTTTGGAGTCAAATACATTTAACATAGATAGCATGCGCGCTTAGTTTAAACCTTTAAACTCAGCTTTACCGCGGTAAGCGGCATTTGTCAATTCTTCAATGCGAAGCAATTGGTTGTATTTCGCTACGCGGTCAGAACGGCACAGTGAGCCGGTTTTGATTTGGCCAGCAGCCGTACCCACTGCAAGATCCGCAATAGTAGAATCTTCTGTTTCGCCAGAACGGTGTGAAATTACTGTAGAGTAACCGTTTGCCTTAGCAAGGTAGATTGCATCTAAAGTTTCAGTCAGCGTGCCGATTTGGTTGTACTTAATCAGAATGGAGTTGCCCACTTTCTCATTAATGCCGCGCTGCAGAATCTTCGGATTAGTAACGAACAGGTCATCGCCAACCAGCTGAATCTTGTCGCCAAGGATAGAAGTCAGGTAAGACCAGCCTTCCCAGTCAGATTCGTCTAAGCCGTCTTCAATCGAGATGATTGGATACTGATTTACAAGACCCGCTAAATAGTCAGAGAACTGGTTGCTTGTGAAGGCTTTATTGCCTTCGCCTGCAAGAATGTACTGGCCATTTTTGTAGAATTCTGAAGATGCGCAGTCCAGCGCAAGCATGATGTCAGAACCTGCTTTGTAGCCCGTTTGAGCAATTGCTTCAAGAATAACTGTAATCGCTTCTTCGTTAGAACGAAGGTTTGGCGCGAAACCGCCTTCATCACCAACAGCAGTATTTAAACCTTTTTTATTTAAAACTGATTTTAAAGAATGGAAGATTTCAGCACCGGCGCGCAGCGCTTCAGCAAATGAATTGAAGCCGACTGGCTCAATCATGAATTCTTGAATATCAACATTATTATCTGCATGCGAACCGCCGTTGATGATGTTCATCATTGGCACCGGCATAGTCAAAATAGTTTGACCGCGCAGGTCTGCGATGTATTGGAACAAAGGAATTTTCTTTTCGTCAGCAGCAGCGCGCGCAGCAGCCAAAGAAACCGCCAAAGTCGCGTTAGCGCCTAATTTTTCTTTGTTTTCAGTGCCGTCAAGCGCGATCATGGTATTGTCGATGTCTTTTTGTTCAAAAACAGACTTGCCGACTAAAGCATCGCGGATCAGCGTATTAACATTGTTAACTGCTGTACGGACACCTTTACCCAAGTAACGCGCTTTGTCGCCGTCACGAAGTTCTAAAGCTTCACGAGAACCAGTTGAAGCACCAGATGGTGCACATGCACGGCCTACAACGCCAGAGGCTAAGGTTACGTCAGCTTCGATGGTAGGGTTACCGCGAGAGTCCAAAATTTCACGTGCACGAATGTCAACGATTTGACTCATGAATAGTTCCTCAGTTAATTAATAAAAATGATGCGCCCAAAAGACGCATCAATGCAAAGCTAATTTAGTGTGTGTCCAGCTTCTGAAAGCCTTTCACCAAAGTATCCAGCTCTTTCAGCTGCGCCAGAAACGGCTCCAGCTGCGACATGCGCAATGCGCAAGGTCCGTCGCACTTGGCTTTTTCCGGATCCGGATGCGCCTCAAGGAACAGGCCAGCAAGGCCAGTCGCCATGCCTGCGCGCGCCAAGGTGGCAATTTGCGCGCGGCGTCCACCGGCGGAATCTGCGCGGCCGCCCGGAGTCTGCAAGGCATGCGTCACATCAAAGAACACAGGGACATTCATTTCCTTCATGATGTCAAAGCCCAGCATGTCTACAACCAGATTGTTGTAGCCGAATGCCGAACCGCGCTCGCAAAGAATCAGCTTGTCATTGCCCGCTTCCAGGCATTTATGCAGAATGTGGCGCATTTCGTGCGGCGCAAGGAACTGCGCTTTTTTGATGTTGATGATGGCGTCAGTTTTCGCCATCGCCTCAACAAGGTCAGTCTGGCGGCTCAGGAAAGCCGGCAGCTGGATAATGTCCGCAACCTCCGCAACAGGCGCAGCCTGATACGGCTCATGCACATCGGTAATGATCGGCACATTGAAGTGTTTTTTAATGTCAGCGAGCCACTCGATGCCTTTTTCCAAGCCTGGGCCGCGGAAAGAGTTCAAGCTGGAACGGTTGGCCTTATCAAAGCTGGCTTTGAACACATAAGGAATGCCCAGGCGCGTGCAGATATCAACATAAGTTTCTGCAATTTCAAAAGCCAGATCTTTGGATTCGAGTACGTTCATGCCGCCGAATAATACAAATGGCAAGTGATTTGCCATTTGTATATCGCCTAAACGTACAATTTCTTGTGGTTTTAATTGTGACATTTAAACTTCCTAGTTTAGTCCTGCAGACCGATTATTTGCTTTTTTTGTGCTGTTTTTTAGCAGCGTCAATAAAGCTGGCAAATAATGGGTGGCCATCACGTGGTGAACTTGTAAATTCCGGATGGAATTGTACAGCAATAAACCAAGGATGTTGAGGAATTTCAACTGTTTCTACCAAATGCTGTACAGGTGAGTAGCCTGAAATCTTCATGCCTTTTTCTTCAAGCATTGGAATATAGCGGTTATTCATCTCGTAGCGGTGACGGTGGCGCTCAATAATTTCCGCTGAACCGTAAACGTCGCAAGTTTTTGTGCCTGCAACCAGTTCAGATTTCTGCGCGCCAAGGCGCATGGTGCCGCCCAGGTCAGAATCCACATTGCGCTGCTGCACTTCGCCGCGTTCATCCAGCCACTCTGTAATCAAGCCGATTAGCGGAGATTTGGTTGAACGGTTGAATTCAGTTGAAGACGCGTCTGCAATGCCTGCAACATTGCGCGCATACTCAATCACCGCCAGCTGCATGCCCAGACAGATGCCCAAGAAAGGCACGCCGTTTTCACGCGCATAGCGGATGGCTTTCATTTTGCCTTCTGTACCGCGCTCGCCAAAGCCGCCCGGAACCAGAATTGCATCAGCATCTTTCAATACTTCCGCTTCGTTTTGGCTTTCCAGCTCTTCAGCATTGACGTAGTCAATTTCAACTTTTACGCGGTTTTGAATGCCGGCATGCAAAAGCGCTTCATTGACCGACTTATAGGCATCCGGAAGTTCAACATATTTGCCGACCATCGCAACACGCACGGTGTATTCAGGATTCAGTAAAGCTTCTACAACGTTATCCCAGTCGCTCAGATCAGCTTCCGGAAGGTTGTTATAGCCAAAACGCTCGCAGATCAAGTCATCTACGTTTTGCTCGTAGAATGTGCGCGGGATTTGGTAAATTGAACGGGCGTCTTTGCACACCACAACTGCGCGCGCTTCCACGTTGGTGAACAGCGCAATTTTGCGGGTTGTGTCTGCATCGACATCATGCTCTGTACGGCAGATCAGGATGTCCGGCTGAATGCCGATTGACAGCAGCTCTTTAACAGAGTGCTGGGTCGGCTTGGTTTTAAGCTCAGCCGCAGATTTGATGTACGGCAGCAGCGTCAAGTGCATCAGCATAGTGCGCTTGTGGCCCAGCTCAACCATCAGCTGGCGGACAGATTCCATGAATGGGAGAGATTCAATATCGCCTACCGTACCGCCGATCTCTACGATCGCAACGTCGTAGCCTTCGCCTGCGCGAAGTACGCGCTCTTTAATATTATCCGTAATGTGCGGAATTACTTGAACTGTGCCGCCAAGGTAGTCGCCGCGGCGCTCTTTATTTAAAACGTCTTGGTACACGCGGCCTGAGGTGAAGTTATTCAACTTGGTCATTTTCGCACGACGCAAGAAACGTTCGTAATAACCCAAGTCTAAGTCAGTTTCGGCACCATCCTCTGTGACAAAAACTTCACCATGCTGGAACGGGCTCATTGTCCCTGGATCGACATTAATGTATGGATCCATTTTGACCATGGTGACTTTTAAACCGCGGGCTTCTAAAAGTGCAGCAACTGAAGCAGCGGAAATACCTTTACCTAGTGATGAAACTACACCACCAGTAACGAAAATAAAATGGGTCATTGGGTTTCTCGTACAATCGAGCCTAAATAGGCCTGCAATGTTGCGCAATTTTACTTTACCTTGCACCAATAAAGCAAAGTCATTCCGCATCAATTCATAGAACAATAAACAATTGGCTATTCTATCAGCATTTCCGATATAAAATTAGCTTAAATTTCGATGATTTTCATATTCAGTTTTATGGTTATAATATGCATATCTGTTTAATGTTTAATTTTGTGCAACTATGAATAAAAAACTTTTAATTTGCGGCGCAATTGCTGTTGCCTTACTGATTACCGCCTGCGTAAAAAAAGAAGAGCCGAAGCAGGAAGAGAAAGAACAGGTTGAAACCGCAGCTTCTGAAGCCGCTCCAGCGGAGCCTGCTAAGTTTGAAAGTTTAGATTCTGCTGATACGCAGGAAATTGCGCCAATGCCTTCCCATGCAGAGATCATTCGCGAAGAAACGCCGAACACCACAACTGAAATCCGCCGTGAAGCTGCCAGCGCACAGCCGGCTGCCGAAGCTAAGCCTGCCGCGCCGAAAGCTGAAGCGCCTAAGGCTGAAGATAAGCCAACCCAGGTTTCACCGAAGCAAAACAGTTCTGCAGCGCAGACTGAGGATGATGCTGTGGCTGCGGCTATTGCAGCGGCTACGCCGGCGCTTGAAAACTGATTTGCTGTTTTCAGTGATGCAAAAACCCAGTGCATACTGGGTTTTTTTAGGGCTGAAATTTCCAGCCTACAAATATTCCCGCAGCTTTTCCGCTAAAAACTCAATAAATAGCCACACCCGTTTCGGCAGATGCTCCTGCAGATAATACACGGCGTGAATTTTCTGATAATGCAGCTCAATTTGATCTTCAAATAAGGCGGTCAGCCGTCCCGCTTTGATATCACCCTGCACCAGAAAGCGCGAAAGGCAGGCAATGCCTGCGCCTTCCAATGCAAGCTGGCGGACGGTTTCGCCATTGGATGCTTTAATTTTAGGGCGCGCGCCAAAGGCTTTGCCCTGCACTTGAATGGGCCACGTATTCAGATGCTGCGTCTGACTGAAGCCGATTAAATCATGCGCCAATAAGTCCTGCGGATGCTGGAGCACACCGCGCTGCGCCAAATATTCGGGGCTGGCGACAATATACAGGCGGCTGCGGCACAGCAGTTTTGCATGCAGCGTTGAATCATTCAATTCGCCAAAACGGATCGCCACATCGGTCTGATGCTCCAGCAGATCAATCACCTGATCATGATTATTCAGCTCAATCTCAATATTGGGATATTTGCGCATAAACTCATGCATCAGCGGCACAAGCACATGCAGAATAAAAGGCGTGGCTGAATCAATGCGGATTAAGCCTGAAATATCCTCATCCAGCTTTAGCAATGAATCCTCCGCTTCCGCCAAATCATTTAAGATCCGGCGCGCCTTGCCTAAAAACAGCTGACCTTCCTGCGTCAGCTTTAATTTCCGGGTGGTGCGCTCCAGCAAGGTGATATTCAATTTGGCTTCCAGGCGCTGCAATGCCCGGCTGACGCCTGAAGCCGTCTGCCGCAGGCGTTCCGCTGCCATGACAATAGAACCGCAGTCCACAATGCTGACAAAAGCCTGCAGTTCCTCAATTGTAGATTTCATGCTGAACAGCACTCTTGATTTTCAGTCAATAATATTGTGCGAATTGCTGCATTTTTAGCAATGATTAAATCCGCACAATCGCGCCATCTGCTCAATCCGCTTATGCGCGAAAATGAGAAGCGGAATTTGATGCATTAAAGCCGTTCCGAAGCCGCCTGCAGCAAAAAGAAATCCGCCGCCAATTTGGCCGCCCAGGAACGGGTTTCTTTCACGCCCTCATAGAACCCGCAATGACTGCCCTTCCGGGTGGTAACGACAGCCACACTGCGCAGCTGCCTGACTACCGCCTTATAGGGATCGAAGTTATGAATGCTGCAAACCGGGTCATCTTCCGAGTTCAGCACCAGCAGCGGGATTTCCACCTGCTCAAAGACATAAATTGGATTGGTTGACTGATTGTAGCTGCTGTAGTCTGCAAAACCCGCCATTTCAAAATAGGCCTGCTCAAAATCAAACAGCGTCTTCGCTTCCAGCACTTTAGCCAATGACGCAGTGTTTTGCCAAGTCTGCGCATAAGGCTCTATAAACTTCTGGAACAGCTTTTTGGTCATCATTTTGCTGTAAAACGGATGAACATTCTTAAAGCCGGATTCAGTATTGTAGCCGGGACATAAGGCAAAAGCCGCCTTAAAAGGCGTTTTTTGGCCTTCTTCGCCCAAATAGCGCACCAGCAGGCCTGTGCCGGCAGACGAACCCAGCGCATATAAGGCGGAAGCCGGATATTTTTCCTGAATATAGGCCAGCTGTTCACGCAAATCATCCGCCGAGCCGAACAGATTGATTTTAGGCACAGGCATCGGTAAATTTGCATGGCCGCGGCGCAGGCAAAGCGCAATGCGCCAGCCGGTATGCCGATGCAGGTCACGCACCAGTTCGCGCATGCTTTCCGGCGTGCCGGTAATGGTATGCAGAATTACAATGGTCGGCGCATCCGGCGGCAGGTCTGTGCCAAGCCATGCAATGCCTGTAACGCCGCCGTCCTGCATAATCAGCCGATCTGTCCGGTCATAGCTTAAATGAATGCGGCGCTTTTTAATTAAGTCAAAATACAGCAGGTGCGCATGCGTATTGGCAAGCCACGGCGTTGGCCGGTATTTGCGGCGCAGCTGAGGCAAATGCTCAAAAATCCGCTTGAATTCCCCCTGCGGATTAAAATAGAGCTTAGGCTGCTCTGCGCCGATGGCCTGATCAAATAGCGCCAAAGCGCGCCGACTGACCTCATTCAATAAATTTTTCATGCTTCTGCCCTTTTATGCTTAGACCGAGCGGCCAGCACAGCACATGCCGTGCACAGCCTGCTGAGGCGGATTACTTGGGCAAAAACGCCGCCATGCGTTGCCCCATCTGCGCCGCCAAGGCTTCCAAACCGCTTTTAGGCCGGATCATCACTTCAAAATCAACAATTTGGCCCTGCTCATTAAAGCGGATCATGTCAATGCCTTTAAGCTTTTTCTCTCCAACATTGGCGGAAAATTCCAGCACCACGCTTTGCTCATCTTCGGTGTAAAACTCACGGTGATAAGTGAAATTTTCAAAGATCTGGATGACATTCGTTAAAATGAAGGTCACCACCTGCTTGCCCGGATAAGGGCTGTACGCCACCGGCGAACGGAACACCACATCATCCGCCAGCAGCTCATTCAGGAGGCTCATGTCACGGCTTTCCAGCATGTGATGCCATTTTTGAATTGACTGTTTGGTTGTTGCCATGCTCATTATTATATCCTTATGAGTTTGAATTATTTAAATAAATTACAATAAAGGCGCATTCTCCCTCAGGGATGGGGAACACTGTTCCGCAAGGGAATGAGGGAAAAGCATGAATGCTTTTAGCAAATACCTCTCCCGAGCCTTCTCCTCACAGGAGAAGGCGCTTCATTGCATCTTTTTAAGCTGATGAACAAATGATTCTGTATTAAATCACCGCAGCCAATTCAGCGCCTTGGCGGATGGCGCGCTTGGCATCCAGCTCGCCGGCTTCTTTGGCGCCGCCAATCAAATGCACATTTTTGCCGTCGGCTTTCAGCTGTTCATACATTGCCGTGAAAGATTCCTGCCCTGCGCAAATAATCACATTATCCACTTCCAGCACTTTCGGCTGATCATTTACCGTAATATGCAGGCCCTGATCATCAATTTTGTCGTAGCTTGCGCCCGCAATCATCTTCACATCGCGGTGCTTTAAGCCGGTGCGGTGAATCCAGCCGGTAGTTTTGCCCAAGCTTGAACCGACTGAAGCTGTTTTGCGCTGCAGGAGGTAAATTTCACGCTCAGACGGTTCAAGCTTAGGCTGCTTCAAGCCGCCGACATGCGCATATTCGGTATCAATGCCCCATTCATCATAGAATTTTTCCGGGTTCAGGCTGCCGCTTTCGCCGGCATGGCTTAAGCATTCCGCGGTATCAAAGCCAATGCCGCCGGCGCCGATAATCGCCACGCGCTTGCCGACCGGCTTGCGCTCTTTCAGCACCTCCAGATACGTTAGAACTTTAGGATGATCAATGCCTTCAATCTGCAGCTGGCGCGGCGTCACGCCTGTTGCAACGACAATGTCATCGTAGTCAGATTTTGCCAATTCCTCATAAGTCGCCGTATGGTTCAGCACCAGCTTAATGCGCGGCTGCAGCTCAATTTTGCGCTTGAAATAGCGCAGGGTTTCATAAAACTCCTCTTTGCCCGGCACCGTCTTGGCAATATTGAACTGCCCGCCAATCTGATGCGATGCATCAAATACCGTGACATTGTGCCCGCGCTCCGCCGCATAAGTCGCAAAACTCAGGCCTGCAGGGCCTGCGCCAATCACCGCAATATTTTTTTCCTGCGAGGCTTCCTTAAACAGCAGCTCGGTTTCATGGCAGGCGCGCGGATTTACCAGGCACGTCGCAATTTTCATCGAAAAAATATGGTCTAAGCAGGCCTGGTTGCAGCCGATGCAGGTATTGATTTCATCACTGCGGCCCTGCTCGGCTTTCAGCACAAATTCCGCATCCGCCAGCATCGGGCGCGCCATTGACACCATGTCCGCATGGCCTGAAGCCAATACATGCTCCGCCATTTCCGGCGTGTTGATGCGGTTTGAAGTAACCAAAGGCACGTTCACCAAGCCTTTGAGCTTTTCAGTCACCCAAGTGAAAGCAGCCCGCGGCACCTTAGTGGCAATCGTCGGGATGCGCGCCTCATGCCAGCCGATGCCGGTGTTGATAATTGTCGCGCCGGCTTTTTCAATTTCCTTGGCCAGCTGCACCACTTCTTCAAAAGTTGAACCGCCATCAACCAGATCCAGCATCGACAGGCGGTAAATGATAATAAAGTTTTCACCGACCTCTGCGCGGGTGCGCTTGACGATTTCTATCGGAAAACGGATGCGGTTTTCATAGCTGCCGCCCCATTCATCATCGCGGTGATTGGTACGGGCCGCAATAAATTCATTAATCAGATAGCCTTCAGACCCCATAATTTCCACGCCGTCATAGCCTGCATACTGGGCAAGCTTGGCACAGTTGGCAAAGTCGGCAATGGTCTGCTCAACTTCCGCAGAAGTTAAGGCATGCGGCTTCACCGGGTTGATGGGAGCCTGAATGGCAGACGGCGCGACATTGCCGGCCTGATAGGAATAGCGCCCGGTATGCAGGATCTGCAGGGCGATTTTGCCGCCAGCCTCATGCACCGCCTGCGTCACCACTTTATGCTTGTCGGCTTCTGCACGCGTATCCAGCTTATTGCCGCCGACAAAAGTCAGGCCCGCATCATTTGGGGAAATGCCGCCGGTGACAATCAGGCCAACACCGCCTTTGGCGCGCTCCGCATAAAAGGCCGCCATGCGCTCATAGCCGCCCGGCGCCTCTTCCAGACCGACATGCATTGAACCCATCAATACGCGGTTTTTTAATGTGGTAAAGCCTAAATCCAATGGCGCGAGTAAATTTGGATAATTAGACATAATCTCTCCTTAGCGTGCTTATGTGCTGGCTGTTTTTATGCAGGCTGCGGCGCATTTGAGTTCCGCCGCAGCAATTATGCAATTTGTTGCATACTTTTATATTCGAGATTTGATTTTTATGCAACTTGTTGCATAATAAAACTTGTTAAAAAATATAAGCCGTTTTCCCTATGTCTTTAGCTCATGTCCTACTGACCAGCCTGATTGAAAAGCCCAGCACGGGCATTGAACTGGCGCGCCGCTTTGACCGCTCCATGGGCTTTTTCTGGAATTCGACTCATCAGCAGATTTACCGCGAGCTGAGCGCCATGCAGCAAAAAGGCTGGATTTCCCCAATTGAGGAAGATGACGCCGCCAGCCGGAAAAAAACCTATCAGGTTGAGCTGCTGGGGCGCACAGAACTGGCGGACTGGATGGTCAAGCAAAGCCCGCCCGGACAGCTGCGCGAAGAACTGCTGGTGCGCCTGCGCGCCGAAGCCCAGCTTGGCGGCAACACCGCGCTGCCGGAGCTGGAGCGCCATTTGCAGCTGCATCAGGACAACTTAAGGCTGTATCAGGCCATTTTCGCCAAAGATTTTGCGCATGCGGATGAGCACGACCGGACGCTGTTTATTCATAAGAGCATTCTGCAGCTGGGCATTGATCTGGAAATCGGCTGGATTAACTGGCTGGAAAATTTAATTCCCGCGCTGAACTCCTTTGATGAAAGCAGTTCAAATCAAGCCAAGCCTAAGGAAAACTGATGCCGCACTACCGCATGCCGGACGGCGAACAGCTTTATGTGCGTGAATACGGCCAAGGCCAGCCGGTGCTGGTTCTGTCCGGCTTGGGCATGCAGAGCTGGCAGTGGCATCCGTTTCTATACCGCTTCCGCAGGGATTTTAAATTCATTATTCCTGACTGGCGCGGCTTCGGCGGCTCAAGCCAGTGCCGGATTCCGCAGCTGGATGCCATTTCCAGCCACTGGCGCGACATTGACTGCCTGCTTGGGCAGTTATTAGCGCATGACAAGTTCAGCCTGATTGCCTATTCCATGGGCGCAACCGCCGCCATGCATGGCATGCAGTATGGCAATTTCGCCGCCAAGATTCACAGCTACCTGCATATTGACCAAAGCCCGAAAATTTCAGCCGATGCATCCTGGCCTTTTGGCTTGCTGGGCGGCCAGCATGCTGCGTTTCTGCAGCAGCTGCAGCGGATTTCTGCCCTATTGGCCCGGCATCCTCAGCTGACGCAGCTTCAGCAGCTGAATCTTCAGGAGCGCCATCAGCTGCTGGAAGCATGGCTGGCATTCATCCGGCTGCAGACTCGCAGCCGGAGCTTTACGCCGTTTTTCTTTCAGCAGGCCCTAAAGCAGCCGCGCCTGCACCGCCATCTGCTGCCAATGCAGCGTCTGGATTATTTCGCATGGTATGTGAACAGTTACCTGCATCACCGGGAAGATTACCGGCAGGCCATTTGCCAGCTGGACTGCCCCGCCACCTTTTTTATCGGCGAGCAATCCAGGCTGTATCCGGCTGAAGGGCAAAAAATCATTGCCGGCAGCGCCGCGCAATCGACAGCGGTGCTGTTTAAAAAATCAGGGCATGCGCCCCTGCTGAGCGAACCGCTGAAATTCAGCAGGGAAATCGGCCGCTTTTTAAAGCGCAGCCTAAAATCAGCTGCAGTCCCAATTATACAAAACCTTTGAAAAATCGCGCTTTTTCAAATCATCAGGATGAATAAGGAAATTTCCGACGCCTACATCCCCCCACATAATTTCCCTGCCGCCTTCACTGTCGCTGTCCAGCTGGAACAGCAAGATATAATCCTGAATTTCAGGGTTATATTCACGGGGATCAGACTGGGTGAAAAACGGATAGCCGCCTAAGCGGTGGCCTGTTCCCGGAAATGCCTCAGCATAAGGTTCGATAAAATCATCATAAAAATCGTCGCCTTCATACTGGCTTTCAAATTCACCCAGCTGCTCTACAGATAAAATTTTCCGCCCGAAAGCGAAATCTGTGCAGCTGATCGCCTGCTGCCCTAGCAGGAATTCAACAGCATATTGCGCAGTCAGAGGAAAAGGCGTCAGGCATTCATCATCATTAAATTCAATGTCGCTGAAATCCTGTTTCAGCTGCTGAATATCTTCAACGACACTTTCAAAATACAGCACTCTGAATCCGGATTGCGCCTGCTGATCAGCAAAATTCATCCCGTATAAATCATCAGCAGCAATATAAAACTGCAAAATGCCTTGCGCCGGGAACTCAGGCAGCGCCGGCATTTCCGCCAAATTAATCTGCGCCAGCAAAATTAAAGGCTGGCCTTCAGCGCTTTTCGGATATTCCGTTTCCAAAGGCAAGTAGGGCCGCCCGCCAATTTTACTTTGCCACAAACTTAATTCTGGCTGCGGGGTTAAAGCCATCGTGACCGCTGGCTTGGCTGTGGCTGCAATTTTTTCTTGGTACGGCTTAAATACCGCAGATAAAGCCGGAAAATCAAATCCCATAATTTAGCTCCCAATTCATAATATTAAATAAAAACTTATATCAAACAGTCAACTTAATCAAAATAGCAGCCGCCTCTGCTTAAAACCCTTTTAAAAAACCCGGCGGTCATATTCAATCGCTTCTAAATCATACACCTGATACACACAGTCAAACAGCGGGCGGGCATAGCGCCCTTCATCATCATTGCGCACAATCAAATAAATCGGGCTGACGGCTGCGCTGTCCGCCAGCGGCAAGTAATTGACATGCCGGAACTGCATCATTTTGACGCACTCCGGCACAATGCAGACGCCCTCTCCGGCCGCCACCATGCCCAGCGCCTGCTGCAGGCCATCCAGCGCATTAAAGCGCTTCGGCTCAAGGCCGTATTCCAGAAACAGCGACTTCACATGCGAGGCATAGCCCAAGCCGGACTGCGGCGGATAGGCAAAAATCTGCTCATCGTTCAATTCCGCCAGAGAAACGGCGCGGCGCAGGTTGGCCAAAGCATGGCTGGAATGCACCGCCACCACCAGCCGCTCTTCGCGCAGCAGTACCCGCTTCACCGCCTGATCTGAAATCCGCACACGGCCAAAACAGGCATCTACCCGCCCTTCCTTCAAGGCCTTAATCTGCTCCATGCCGTTAAGTTCAATCAGCTTTACATTTAAATTGGGGTGCTGCTGGCGGAACAGGTAAATAATCCGCGGCAGCAGGCCGCACAGCAGGGAGCTGCTGTAGCCAAGCTGGATGGTGCGCTCGGTCATGCCTGCGCGCTGGGTAATCAGCTTGATTTCTTCCGCATTGGATAGCAGCTTCAGCGCCTGCTGATAAAAAAAATGCCCCACTGCTGTGGTGCGGAGCGGACGGCTGCCGCGTTCAAACAGGGGCGCGCCCAGTTCCAGCTCCAAGTTTTGAATTTGCCGGCTTAAAGGCGGCTGCGCAATGAACAGTTTTTCTGCTGCCTTGGTAAAGCTTTGCGCTTCAACCACGGCAACAAAATAGCGTAAATGTCTTAATTCCATGATCAATCCTCATGGCGTATGGCCTGCAAGATGCTGCTCAGATTAACTGCGCGCTGAACCCGCATTCCTTTCGGTTCAGCTTTCAAGGCCAGTTTAAGCCAACATGCTACGTGCATTCTACAGCCTTTCGAACGCGACTTTAGTCTTGAAAATTGCGCAGCGGGGCCTGATAACAAATATCATTTGACAAAGTGGAACGGCTGCTTTTAATTTGCTGATATTGTTGCAAATATGGAATATTAAAATGCTCAGCGATTTGGATGATTTTTACTGTTTTGCCCAAGTGGTGGAACACGGCGGCTTCAGCGCTGCCGAACGCGCCACAGACATTCCCAAGTCCAAGCTTAGCCGGCGCGTTTACAATCTGGAAGAACGCTTAGGCGTGCGCTTGATTCAGCGCAGTTCGCGGCATTTTGCAGTGACTGATATCGGCATGAATATCTACCGCCACGCACAAGTCATGATGAACGCCGCTCAGGCTGCCCATGATCTGGTTGACCACCTGAGCACCAAGCCGCGCGGCGTGATTAAAATCAGCCTGCCGGTTTCCATCGCGCAAAATGACATTGCCAGAATTCTGCCGAAATTCCTGAAAACGTATCCGGAAATCAAAATCCAGATGATGGTGACCAACCGCCGCGTCGACATCATCAATGAAGGCTTCGATTTGGCGCTGCGCGTGCGCGACAATTTGGACGACGACCCGAATCTGGTAATCCGCAAATTTGAAACCATTGAGCAGCACCTGTTCGCCAGTCAAGCCTACCTGAACCAGTACGGCGATTTAAAGCAGCCGGAAGACTTGGCTCAGCATCACATCCTCAGCATGGCGGATGAGCATTTAGATCAGCACATTGTGGTGCATGATGATCAGTCCCATCAAAAGAAGATCCGGGTCAACCCTGTCATTATGGGTTCAGATTTAAGCATGCTGGCGCAGCTGGCCTGCCAGGACTGCGGCATCGCCCTGCTGCCGGACAGCATTGTACATGACCATTTGCAGTCCGGCGCGCTGGTCCGGGTGCTGCCGAAGTGGAAAGCGCCGCACGGCATCTTCCATGCAGTCTACCCTTCACGGCGCGGCCTGCTGCCGGCAGTGCGGGTATTCATTGACTATCTGGTTGAAAATTTAACCAAGTCAAAAACTTAAGGCAAAAAAAAAGCTTATCCAAATAAGGATAAGCCGAAACTTTAAATACAGAAACTACAGCAGAATCTGTTAAAGCAAGAATACCGAGAATCACGCTTTCAGTTAAATAGAAAATTGCTCTAAGCCGGAGCTGCTGTTTTTCTGAAAGCGCTGCTGTTAAAGCATTCATCCATATAGACTTATTGCTAATTCATCTTTTTTCTGCCGGCAGCGCCGGTTTTATAGACTAAAGTCGCAACTCTTTTATTTATATCAGTTTTCCTGCTTAAATTTCCGCATAGCTGCCCGTGCCTTCCGGCCACGGCGAAAGCAGCTCAAAGCCGTCATCGGTCACCGCAACCATATGCTCCCACTGCGCCGACCATGAACGGTCTGCAGTCACCACAGTCCAGCCGTCTTTCAGTTCCTTGGTGCGCGCCTTGCCGGCATTCACCATCGGCTCAATGGTAAACACCATGCCTTTTTTCAGCTTCACGCCTTGGCCCGGCTGGCCATAGTGCAGCACGCTCGGCTGCTCGTGGTAAATCTTGCCGATGCCGTGCCCGCAGTATTCGCGCACAATCGTATAGCCTTCGCGCTGCGCCACCGTTTGAATCGCATAGCCGATATCGC
Organism: Acinetobacter sp. WCHAc010034; assembly: GCF_001696615.3. Lineage (NCBI taxonomy): Bacteria > Pseudomonadati > Pseudomonadota > Gammaproteobacteria > Moraxellales > Moraxellaceae > Acinetobacter > Acinetobacter sp. WCHAc010034. The sequence continues at coordinate 354,345 of NZ_CP032279.1, forward strand.
CCAGCGTTGCGCCCGGCTTGACGGCATGTATGCCGGCCACCATGGCTTCATAGGTGGTTTCAACCAGGCGCTTGGCTTCAGGCTGAACCGCGCCGACATAGTACATGCGGCTGGTGTCGCCAAAATAGCCGTCTTTAACAATCGCCACATCAATATTGATGATGTCGCCGTCTTTTAACACCGTTTTCGCCGACGGAATACCGTGGCAGACGACCTCATTCGGCGAAATGCAGGTGGTTTTGGTATAGCCGTAATAGCCCACGTTTGCAGGAATGATCTTTAACGTATTGACAATAAAGTCATTGCAGATGTCGTCCAGATATTCAGTCGTTACACCCGGCTTGACATGCTCCCCGATCATTTCCAAAACCTGCGCAGCCAAACGCCCCGAAATGCGGAGCTTTTCGATGTCCTGCTCAGTTTTAATCGTGATATTGGAAGCCTTCATTGCAACACCCTCAGATAAGATGCTGCTGATTATAGACCTTTTAAATCTTTTTTGCGCGCCCGGCCCGCGCGATTGCGCCCGCAAGGCAGCCTCCCGCCTGCGCAATTTGCAGGCAATTGAACCGGCATCATAAAAACCCGTAAAAATAGCGCAAACCCATATTTTATAATATGTTTTTATATTTCATGCCGATAATCAACCATCTACATCAAACAGAATTTTATTTTCCGATATATTGATTTTTAATATTATAAAAAAAATTAATAAGATCCATAAAATAAACTCCAAAAATCATTGCAATTGCACTAAAATTGCCTCTTTTAGCCGATTCTCCTCCCTTAATTTTATGACAAATCTCCGTACCAGAGATATTGTTGCCCTAGGTTTTATGACCTTCGCGCTGTTCATTGGCGCAGGCAACATTATCTTTCCACCGATTGTGGCTCAGCAAGCCGGTGAACATGTCTGGCTGGCTGCTTTAGGTTTCTTAATCACCGCAGTTGGCCTGCCTGTTATCACCATTGTGGCGTTATCCCGCGTAGAAGGTTCCATTCAGCTGCTAAGCTCCCCGCTTGGCAAAGCTGCCAGCATTCTGCTGACAGTCGTCTGCTACCTGGCGGTAGGGCCTTTATTCGCTACACCGCGTACCGCAACCGTTTCTTATGAAATCGGTTTTTCTTCCTACTTTGGCGACTCATCCAGCAGCCTGCTGATTTACAGCATTGTCTACTTTGCGCTGGTGACGGCGGTCTGCCTGTATCCAAACAAAATTTTAGACACCGTCGGCTACTTCCTTTCGCCATTGAAAATTCTGGCTCTGGTGGTTTTAGGCATTTCCGCCTTCTTAATTCCAACCGGTGATGTGCCGCCTGCAATTGACAACTATGTCAGCAGCCCTGTTTCTGAAGGCATCGTCAACGGCTACCTGACCATGGACACCTTAGGCGCGCTGGTCTTCGGCATTGTGATTGTAAAAGCCATTACATCGCGCGGCGTAACCGACAAAAAACTGGTAACGAAATATGCGGTGATTGCCAGCATCATTTCCGGCATCGGCTTGACGCTGGTCTATGTCAGCCTGTTTAAACTGGGCATGGGCAGCCATGAATATGCTCCAAATGCAGCCAACGGCGCAGTGATCCTGCATGCCTATGTGCAGCACGCATTTGGCGATATGGGCGCGTATTTCCTCTCTGCAATGATTTTCATTGCCTGCATGGTAACTGCTATTGGCCTCACCTGCGCCTGCGCGGAATACTTCTCCAACCTGACTAAAATTCCTTACAAGATCTTTGTCTTCATTTTAGTCGGCTTCTCCCTGCTGATTTCAAACTTAGGCCTGACCAAGCTGATTGCGGTTTCTGTACCGGTTTTAAGCGCAATTTATCCGCCGGCGATTGCCGTGATTCTGCTGAGCTTCTGCACAAAATTCTGGAACCAGCCATCGCGCGTGATGATGCCTGTTACAGCGGTTGCGCTTATTTTCGGCATTTTTGACGGAATGAAAGTTGCCGGTTTTGATGACGTATTGCCTGCATTCCTGCAGAACTTGCCGCTGAATGAGCAAAGCTTAGCGTGGTTTATTCCATCTGTGATTGTTCTTGTGATTGCTGCAGTGATTGACAAAGCTAGAAAATAACCTTCCAGCGATGCGCCTAAAATCTGATTTTTACCCAAATGACGATTTTACGATGACCAATAATTGCTATGTTTTATCCAAATGTGCTTTTATTTGTCTCACTGTATCGGCGGCAGCGCCATATTCTGAAGCGGCCAGATTCCAGCCGCCAGCTGTTGCCAAAATAACGCGGCCTGCAGCGCCTGATCCCAAAATAATTAAAATTCAATTACCTTAGTCCAAACAACGCTTACATTTCCTCCATTCTTTCTGCGCAGTCAGCGCCTAGACTATTCCGTTCCGCAAAATTATGCTCTTGGCATACATATTGCTTGCCTTATTACAGGCGGATATTGCATTGATTTTTCTCAATCTAACCCATAGCGCGCCAATATATGCAGTATTTACCAAATTAATAATGGTATTATGTATAGACTATGATCTAACATAGATATATGACAAAATAATGACATTTACTATTGAAATGCTTTTGAATAAGCAGTAAAACTGTAAATGTAATGCTTACTGGAACAATCAGGTTTCAGCAGTAAACAACAAAAGGAGGGGTGGAGATGTTATCAATACATTTCAATAAAGAATTCTTCATTAACGCTCTAAAAGCCAATAAGAATATGGTGACTTTTTTAAGCACCACTATTGCGCTGATGCTTACGTTATTGCTTCAAGGCTTAATGCAGGGAAACTTAAGGCTTGAATACTTTGGCTATGCGCTGATTGTCTCATTCGCTTTCTTCCTCTGGGCGGCGATTGATGAAAAGTACCGCAAGCAGAAAAACACCGATTACTTCTAAGATAAGACAGATGGATGATCCGTCATCCATCTAAAAAAAGCGCAATAAACTCAAACTCCAAAGCTTTCCGCAAAAATCTGCAGGCCTAAACCTGCATTCCTGAAAACACAAATCTCATAAGCATCCTCTTAAAGATGCCACTTAGCCGCTGCCCCATTTTAAAGCAGACTCTGCGCCCGCATTTCAGGCTATGCATAAAAATTCCAGCCCGTTCCCAGCAGCAACAGCGCTGTCGCCCCGACTTCTCCCGCAATCAGCAGCAGCATCGCGCCTGTCATCATCCAGTTCGGCAAAGTCATTTTTGCACCCAGCCGGTGCGGCGTTTTAAACTGATTGGAAGTATCCTGCAGCCAGCCGTGCAGCGCATAGCTTAAAATTGAAAAAGAGAAAAACACCAGATTGATGGCCACGCACAGCAGATTCAGCCAGGCCGAAAAAGCCGAAAAATAAGCCAAAACCGCCAGAATCAGCGAGGCTGGCGCATACAGCAGGCTGCTCCGGTGCGCAATATCTACATAATAGTGCGCGCGGGACTGCACGGATTGCCGGATCTGCCAGTATTTCCAGACGCCTGTCAGCATGCCTGTCCACAGGAAAATTCCGCTGAAAAGAACCGCCAGCTTTACCGCTGCGGTGAATTGCGCTGCATCCATATCGTTCTATATTTCCCTTTGCATATTGAAATCCGCGCTGACTTTAAAGTCACAAACTCATCAAGTTTCTTTTTGGAACCTGTGTAAAGTAACAGCGATAAGATCAACTTTTTATGAATAATTATGTCTCAATTTGAAGCATTTACCCTGACCTGTAAAGACGGCTACAGCTTAAGCGCCCGCTTTTACGCGCAGCGCGGCGCAAACCTGAACAGCCTGCCGGTGCTGATCTGCCCTGCAACCGGCATTACCAAGCAGTTCTACCACAGCTTTGCAGCCTGGCTCAGCGAACAAGGATACAATGTTCTGGTGTTTGATTTCCGCGGCATTGGCGACTCACTGCACGGGCCATTAAGCCAATCCAGCGCCAGCATTGTGCAGTGGGGCCAGCTGGACATTCCGGCAGCCATTGACACGCTGTTAAATAAAACCGGCGCGCAGCAGGTGATTCTGCTGGGCCACAGCGCCGGCGGGCAGCTGCTGGGCATTGTTCCAAACCATCACAAAGTGGCCAAAGTCATTGCCGTTTCAGGCTCCACCGGCCATGTCAAAAACCTGAAAGGCCGCACCAAGCTGCTGGCGCCGGTCATGTTCAAGGCGATTTTCCCTGTGGCGCGCCTAACCCTCGGCTACGGGCCAACCAATGCAATCGGCATGGGCGAAAACCTGCCCAAAGATGTTGCCCGCCAGTGGGCGCAGTTCTGCAGCAGGCCGGGCTATGTCATCAACGCCATTGGCCGAACCGTGCATGAAGATTTCCATGCCGCGGTGCAGGCGCCGATTACCGCGCTGTGGTCTTCAGATGATGAGATTGCCACCGAAGCCAATGTCAAAGACCTGCTGCGCCTGTACCCGAATGCGCCAACCGCCATGATTGAGCTGAAGCCCGCCGAATACGGCCATAAAGGTATTGGCCATATGCTGATGTTCAAAACTTCGCATCAAAACCTGTGGCCTGCAATTGCAGCCCAGCTGCAGGCTTAATGCAGCCCATATACCCGGCCCAGTGACCCGCCAGCCAAGCCCGCAATGCGCTTGGCTGGCTTTCTTTTCGCCGCCAAACCCCGTAATTTGGGCAAAAAACGCGCCTATTGATAAATTTAATTTTATTAATAGATAAATAAATATTATATTTCCATCACGAATTTTTATTAAGTCATAGCGCATGCATTTTCGCACTGCATGCGCTAGAGATGGATGAATCATGTCTGCACAACAGCAACGCCAGCTTAAGCATGGGCTGAGCAACCGCCATATCCAGCTGATTGCTTTAGGCGGCTCTATCGGTACGGGCCTATTTTTAGGCATTTCTCAAACCATTAAACTGGCTGGCCCCTCGGTTATTTTCGGCTACGCGCTCGCGGGTTTAATTGCATTCTTTATGATGCGCCAGCTGGGCGAAATGGTGGTGGAGGAACCTGTCAGCGGCTCTTTCAGCCATTTTGCCTATAAGTTCTGGAGCCCATTTGCCGGCTTTATGTCCGGCTGGAATTACTGGGTGCTGAACGTTCTGGTCTGCATGGCGGAGCTCAGCGCAATCGGCCTGTATGTGCAGTACTGGTGGCCTGAAATTCCCACCTGGATTTCTGCGCTCGGCTTCTTTGTGCTGATCAATGCCATTAACCTGCTGCATGTCAAAGTCTTTGGCGAAACAGAATTTTTATTCTCCATGATTAAAATTTTGGCCATCATCGGCATGATTGCTTACGGCGCATGGCTGCTGGCCAGCGGCCAAGGCGGCGAAACTGCATCAATTTCCAACTTATGGGCCTTAGGCGGCTTCTTCCCCAACGGCATTTCCGGCCTGATCATGGCCATGGCGATCATCATGTTTTCCTTTGGCGGAATTGAGCTGGTCGGCATCGCCGCTACCGAAACCAAAGACCCGACCACAACCATTCCTAAAGCCGTCAACCAGATTGTTTACCGGGTTTTGCTGTTTTATGTGCTGACGATTATCGTCCTGCTCTCGCTGTTTCCGTGGAATCAAATTGCGGAAGGCGGCAGCCCCTTTGTGCTGATTTTTGACTCTCTGGGCAGCCAAGGCGTAGCGACTGTGCTGAATTTTGTGGTGTTAACCGCGGCGATTTCCGTCTATAACGGCACCAGCTACGGCACCAGCCGCATGCTTTTGGGTCTGGCGGAACAGGGCAATGCCCCGCAGTTTTTAAAGAAAATTAACCGGCGCGGCATTCCTTACGCAGCGATTTTATGCTCTGCGCTGGTGACTTTGCTGTGCGTGGTGCTGAATTACGTATTCCCGGAAAAAGCCTTTAAGCTGCTGATGAGCTTGGTGGTTTCAGCGATTGTGATTAACTGGATGATGCTGGCGCTGACCCATCTGAAGTTCAAGCAGCGCATGCTGGCGCTGAAAAAGCCGACCCTGTTCCCTGCGCTGATTTATCCTTTCAGCAATTACATCTGCATTGCATTTATGCTGGGCATTTTAGCGGTAATGTGGCTGACGCCGGACATGCGCATTGCGGTCGCGCTGATTCCGTTTTGGATTGGCTGCCTGACCTTGACTTACTGGCTTAAGCAGAGGCAAGTGAAGCAGCAAGCGCAATAGATAAGTTTGCAGACAGCGCCGTTAAAGGGCACCCTTCCCCTTAAAGGCGCTGTCTGCGCATCAAAGCCAATCTCCCAAATGGCTTTGACTGAATAAGCTTATTGTAGCCATGGCCCGCCCCAAATGTTTCTCTTTTATTTGCTGGTTTTCTAGAATTATCAGGAAATATTTTCACAAAATACGCCTTATAAAGAAAATTATTCTCAGGAATACCTCATGAATGACAGTCGCCACGCTTTAGATAAAATTGACCGCCGCATTTTGTCTGAACTCCGGCAAGACGGCCGCCTGACCGTAACCCAGCTGGCTGAAAAAGTCGGCCTCTCCTCTTCGCCCTGCTGGACGCGCTTGAAGCGGCTGGAAAATTCAAAGATTATTGAAGGCTATACCGCCAACATCAATCCGAAAGCCATTGGCATTAATGAGCTGTTCTTTATTGAAATTACGCTGGAACGCCATGATGACGAAATTCTGGAGCAGTTCAGCGATACGCTGGCGCATATGCCGGAAGTAGTGGAGGCGCATCTGGTGACCGGCGACTATGATTATTTAGTCAAAGTGGCGGTGAAAAATGCCGAGCACTATGAGCGCTTTCTGCGGAAAAATTTATACTCCATGAAAGGCATCCGCCACACCCGCTCCATCTTCGCGCTGCGGCCTTTGAAGCAGGCCAACAGCGCCGACCTGCTGATGATTGAATAATCAGCTGAATAATCAGGCGATGCGGCTTTTCGCATGCTTCGGGCGGTATGCGATAATCGATACCGTCCCCTTGCCCGGGTATTTGGTCATTTCAAAATCACTGCTCAGCTTTTCAACAATTTGCGGAATTTTTTGATAGCCGTAGCTTCTCGGGTCAAAATCCGGCTTGACCCGCTTTAAGAAATTTCCGACAGCGGCGATATTCACCCAGCCCTCATCATCCTGATACTGCTCCCAAGCCTTATTCAAAAATGAAACCAGCGTTTGAATATCCTTCAGCTTTTCCAGTCCGGCAGGCTTATGTTCAGCATCCGCCGCGGCCGGCCCCGCAACTGCAGGCTCATCGCCTTTTAAGTTTTCGATGAAAATAAAGTCATCGCAGGCATTTCTGAAAGATAATGGCGTTTTCTGCCCGCCGACGCCAAAGACGAAAAGCTCTTCCTCGCGGATTCTGGACGCCAGCCGGGTAAAATCGCTGTCGCTGGACACCAGCGCAAATGCATCATATTTTTTGGAATAAAGCAGATCCATTGCGTCAATAATCATTGAGGCATCTGTGGCATTTTTGCCGCTGGTGTAGGAAAACTGCTGTATCGGCTGAATAGCCAATTCATTCAGCGAGCTTTTCCAGTTTTTCAAATATTCAGATGACCAGTCGCCATAAGCCCTTTTGGTAATGACATGCCCATGCGCATTCAGCTCTTCTAAAATAACTTTAAGTTTCTTGCATTGCGTGTTGTCAGCATCAATTAATATGGCAATTTTTTTATGATCTTCTAAATTTTTCATCAGGCATCCTGCAAAAGTGAAGAAAAAGCTTCAGCTCTTATATGTATATGATGAGTCTTTTATTTTCAATCATTTAAATCAAAATTTACCCGCTATGGCTGCGATACAAGCAAAAGCAAGGTGGGCTAAACCAAAAGCGCTGGCCGCTTTTCATCTTTTGTGCTTTAATACCCGCAGTATGAGATGAGCCTCTTACAGTGTGCGCCTTAGATGCGCATACGACTAGCCCCTAACCATGGGGCTTTTTAATTTCAAAAATTAACAACTTATAATTAATAAGCCTAATACTGGCGTAACAGCAAAGTTACCCGCAGCTATTTTTTCTTTTCTAAAACGCTTATATCATCTAAAAAAAGTGCCAGCGCTTGGACTGGAATCTACACGGAAAGCTCATTCAAAACAGCGAAACACTGCTCAAATAATGATCTTTAAACATAAGAAGTCAGTTAAATAGCCCAATCGGTTAGGATTGAGCTATTAAGCTTTTATTAAGCAAATGATTTATATTGGAATAAAAAAGTATTGCGCATAATCCGTATTGTGGTGATTTTAGGAAAATTTACCAATAAAGATAATTTTTGGATAAAAATATAGTAAAAAATGGCGCAAGCGGAGGTTTGAGCAGTCATGAAACAGAAACCAATACAAGCCCGCTGTCATGCATCTCTAGCGGTACTCTATGTCAGGTTCAACCCTCCATCTGACAGCAAAATCTCTCCAGTCAGGTAGTCCGAGGCTACAAGCATGGCGACGATTTGGGCGATATCCTCAGGTCTGGCTGCTCTGCGCATGGGCGAACACTCCCGCCAAAGCTGTTGGGCAGCTATCCAATCCTCCGTCAAAGGGGTATCTACCAAACCCGGAGCAACGGCATTCACCCGAATATTTGGGGAAAGTGATACGGCAAGCAGGCGGGTAACATGGTTCAATGCGGCTTTGGATGAGGCGTAAGGGATTGATGCACCCTTGGGCCGAATGCCCGCATGTGAGCTTACATTAACAACACAGGCTGGGCGGCCGTGCCGCGCTGCATCTCTCAAAGCGGCTTCTGCTTCTGCTACAAGTCGAAATGGGGCTACCACATTGACCTCATGCAGCTCGTTCCAGATGGCAGGCGAAGCAGCCATAAGATCTTCATGAGGAATAACGCGGCTGATGCCAGCATTGTTGATAAGGACATCAAGCCGCCCCTGCCAGGATATAGCCTCCTGGATCAGCCTTATCCTGTCAGCATCCTTGGCTAAATCAGCTTGGATGTATATAGCTTTTCCCAATTCAGCGGCTAACGCGAGTCCAGTTTCTACGGAACTGCGCGAGTGCAGAACTACAGCATACCCCTCGCTGGACAGCCTGCGTGCTATCGCAGCGCCGATGCCCGACGTGGAACCAGTCACGAGGGCAACAGGCAAGGTACTATTTAGGATTTGGATCAAAGAATACTTCTCCTCTTTGCTGATATATCTTGAAATTTCAGCCATTACACCACATCGGCATTAATGTAACGAATTTAATATAATTGCCATTATATGAAATCAAAAAACATTTAAGGCAATGATATATAATTAATTTTTCAATTTCATGTAACGCGTATTATGTTAATTTTAGATAACCTAGTTAAAAGCTTCTAAGTACTTTATTAGTTCAGTTTTCTCTTGTTTTTGTGCTCTTTCAAATGCTGTTTCTTTGTATTTATTTTTATGTTTCATATCTATTCCGTATTCAGCTAAGAACTGCAATCCGTATAAATTATTATAATCTACGAAAACATGTGGCATTTGGAAAACTGGATCTTTACCTAATGGGTCACAACCTAAATCTATCAGTAATTTATAAATTTCAGCGTTCTGATTGAGTCCAGCAATGACCAAACCCTTTTGCATCACTGCCCTAATAAAATATTCTTTAAAGTGATCAAAAAAATAAAATACCATTTCATCAGAATATCTAAATGCCAATTCAAGCGGTGTGTATGAAAATGATTTTTTCTTTGGATCGGCACCTAGCTCTAATAGTTTCTTTGCTAATTTAATATTATTCCCTTCAATGCTTAACCCCAAAGGTGTTCCTACACCCTTGAGATTTCTATTTAATTCACCTTTACTTATTTTTTTTGAAAGTAAAAAATCTATCTGATCCACTAAGTTAAGATGGCAAGCATATACAAGTGTCTGTTTTATTTTTTCCTGTGAAAGGCTTTCTTCTAATTGAGTTTTTCGTTCTGCATCAAATGGGGTCACCGCATAGATTTGATATAGAATTAATTCCATTGCATCATCCCAAAATAATTCAGGATTGTAGTTCGTGTGGTGGATTATTTTTCTATCAATAGAATAATAGCTGTAAATCCCATTATTTAATTCATCACTATTCATAAGATCATGTATTTCAAGAAAAATGTCATCAGTATTTCCTATATTTTTGAATTCTTTTTTATCTGTTTCATAAACAGTTGCATACCTTAAATGATTGGTTTTATTTAGCATAAGGAAAAAATCATGCGTAATCTTTAAGCCATCAACTTTTCTTAAAATTGTATCTATCGTTGGATTCATGGGCTGAATTAAATATCATAAATTTTCGTTTAGTATAAAAGAAAATTTCTCGAATATTGAGCCAATTTAACATAATGGCTATTATTCGAAATTTTTAAGCTGTCTATATTGCAATGGGTCTATTTGCAGTGCGACTGTTTGTACGGTTAAGGAGTCGTCTAGCTTCTGCCATTTTTCTAAAAAATAGAATTGATCTAATAAATACACTGTAGAAGATGATGCAAAAAAAATTTCGACTTTCAACTTCGTAGTGTTTTTGATCGTTTTAATTGAATAAATATCAAATTGATTTTTATTATTTAAAATAAAGTTAAATAAATCACTACTAATTTCAATAATTTTTTCAATCTGCTCAAATCCATATTCCAAATAAACATTGAGATAAAAATTATTAGAATATTTGATAATTTCAAAATTAGTCTGAAAATTTGATAGGTGAAAAATCTCTAGATAATTTTTTTCCAAGTAATTCCTCCTTAAATTGGTTCTATCATATTAAGGCTTCTAATAATTATTTAACATAAATCTCTTATGCAAAACCCTCACTTGAAGGCATTTACAATAGCGCCATGCTTTGCCTTACAGTCATTATATTTGGCCACGGCATCAAGGCCAAAGCATTACAGCTTTGCCCTGCCCTGATTGCAGCTTCTGCAAATCAGCGCACAGCCCAAGAATGGATCTTTAAACATAAATATTTAAAGATCCCTAACAAACTGAGCTATTAAAATGCCTTACTGATAGAAACGTTCCAAATATTGTCTGTCCGCTGCTGTACGCCATTTAGATTTTCATTGATAGGCGTCATAAACTCTACACCCGCACGGACACCGCCTAAAACAGGAATAATCGAGTTCACACCTACGCCAGCAAAAGTCTGTTCACCGCCATAATTTCCCTGGATATCTGCTGGCGAACTATGATTGTGAGACACTTTATAATGTCCTTGCATGTTATCGGTATTACTATACTGGATACGTGCTGAAGTACTGAAATTTGGATGCCAGAGGTAGCTTAGCCAAGCTGTAGCACTGCGCTGATCACCAGCGTAATAGCCTAAATCATTTAAATCATCAAATAGCGGCTGGCGAGTTGAAGCCTGTATCCCCGCTTTCACTTTATCTTCAGTATAGACATAAGTCACGCTTGGAATTGCCTGCCAGACACCAGCTCCTAACTGCATGCCATAATGTACTGGTTTGCCGTCATTCCCATATTTTTTATAATCGCCAGTTGGCGCAGACAAACCTAAAGTTGTGATGACTTGGTGTTTGCCATTATCAAATGCCCGATAAGATGCGCTGATGACCGTATCTCCCCAGCCGTCAACACCATGCGAATGTGCGCCATGATCATTCCCGCCGCCATGATTTCCGTGTCCTGAACCTGTCTGGTTCGGGTTTGTGTCCATTGTCATGTCCATGCTCATATACATTGGCATCAACATCAACGTTAAATTGTCTGTAGGGGCATACATCACATGCAGCATATGCATATACATTTCATGCTCTTTAGTGAGCATGCTGTAGCGTCCTAAAGATTCAGGCGCGGCTTGATCTGAACCCTGATAATAACCGCTATCCTGATTCATACGCTGTACATTATAGCCCAGCATCCATTCACCTTCTTTATGAAGGTGCTCATACATGACACCTGCAGGCGCATGCCCATCTGCACGCGGATGCGCTAGAACCTGTTGAGTAAAACTTAAAGAGATTAATGCGGTCAGAAGTAATTTTTGAAATTTCATGGCTTTTCCAATTAATAGATAAATCTAGTCCAATGGCATATCAAATGCCATTTAAAGTAATACGCAGAGTTAAGCTATTAATTGAGGAGGAGCTTGTTTATAAGGATATTGAAAAGGTATAGGTGTTAATTTTATTGATTCATAACTGGGAAAAAAATCAGGTAATGTCAATATTACCCATTTAACTTCATATAATGCCGGTTCTTTTTGACTGTCAGCAATCAGATGATGCAAAACACAGAGATTGCATTCTGGATGATCATGCTTGCCTGAATGAGGCTCGGCATGAACTCCATGAGAATCTTTTTCTGCATGATGAACAGAAACATCATGCAGCTTTAGACAAAAGACATCCTGAAGCTGCAAGTGCTGAGGCAAAAGCGGCGAAAGAAAGACCAATGCTTGCATAAATAGCGCAAACATAGACAAGAATAAACCTGTATGAATGACTTTCTTTCGAATCACAATAACCTAATACCTATGGGGCATCAGGTGCAGGAGTATACTGAAAGCCCTCAAATAGATAAATAAATTTTAAATACGATCCATCCCCATTTCACATGATGGCTGCGATACGAACTGGAAATGCAAGTCCCAATTTAAAATCTCCGCTGTTAGAATATTCACTTTGGAGATTTTCCCAGCGGACGGTTTGATCTGTTGCCGCCTATGCCGGATACAGAACTTAAACGGTTGCCGGCATCACCCGCGAAAAGTTAAATTCTGTTGATAAACAGCATGTTCAATGAATTTCTTCACCGTACGCGTAACCATTTCAACCCATACCCGCGGTTCTAATTTTGCTTTTTCCTAATCTGCGCGCGCCTGAATTATGCTACAGCATGCCTGCATCGCGGCGCCTGCTGCTGCATAAGCGATTCAGCAGCTTTTGCGTTTTTATCTATTTTTTAGCTTTCTATGTTATAAAATCTTATATAGCGCCCGAACCGGACAAAAAATCCGGACAAATAATTTAAATAAAATTAATATATTGTTTTCAATATTAATTTAGTTGAATCTTCACTCTTGCTATGCAAAAAATGAGCTAAGCATTCAATTTATAATCACTATAATGCATAAAAAAAAATTGTTATGATTGTGCAGCTTAAAAGATAATCTGGACAATAAACAGCGCTTTGAATGCCGGCCTGCTGTTTCCAGCTTATCGTTTTTGCCGCTATGCGACTGATATCTGATTGCATCCCATGACTGGAGATTTTAAAGTCCTATGCATCAATCAGTTTTTGACTGATTCAAGCTTGATTTAATCTCTCTACTGCAGATTCGCAAACTTAAAGCCATAATTAAATTATTTAGGATGAATACATGAAAAAGCTCCTCGGTCTTGTACTTGGCCTATCAGTTGGCTTAGCCGGCTGCAGCAAACAGGAAGCGCCTGCAGCCGATGCAGCGCAGCAGAAAGACGCGGCCGCAGTTCAAACCGTCACCATGGCCTCTACCGGCTCAGATGCTGACATCTGGCGCTACATTGCAGGGCTGCCTGAAACCAAAGCGGCCGGCATTCAGCTGGAAGTGAAAAACTTCACCGACTATGTTTCCATGAACACAGCCGTTGCCAACAAAGAAATTGATGTCAACGCGTTCCAGTCATATGCCTACATGGTCGCATTCAATGCCAGCAATGAACAGAAAATTGCCCCGCTTTCCACCACTTATTTAGAGCCGATGGGCATTTACTCCAGCAAAGTGAAAAAGCTGGATGAGTTCAAGACCGGCGCTACCATTGCCATTCCAAATGACGGCGCAAACGAGTCGCGCGCTTTGCTGCTGCTTCAGTCTGCAGGCTTAATCAAGCTGAAAGCCGGCTTTGACGATGTAAAAGGTACGCCAGCGGATATTGCTGAAAATGCTAAGAAAATTGTAATCAAGCCAATTCAGATGGCGACTGCCGTACGCGTGAAAGATGAAGTTGACGCGATTGTTTTAGGCAATACTTTAGCAATGGAAGGCGGCTTAAACGTGCTGAAAGATGCAGTTTACTATGAGCCAACCGACCAAAGCACCAGAATGAATGTCAACGTTTTAGCGGTGGCAGCTGACCGTCAGAATGACCCAGTGCTGAAAAAAGTCGGCGAGCTGTATCATACCGAAGCGGTGAAGCAGTACGTGCAGGAACACTTTGGCGGCACAAAAATTGATGTGAATAAGCCTGTAAGCTATCTTACAGAAGCAAAATAGTAATATACTTTGCACATCTAAACAGGCAAATTCACTTTGCCTGTTTTTCTTTTATCTTTAGCTTTAGCTCTTGACGATATGATTCAATTTAAAAATATTTCAAAGCACTTTGAACTGAAAGGCCAAACTGTTACAGCGCTGGATCAAATCAATCTGGAGATCCCGGCGGGCTGCATTTTTGGCATTATCGGCTACAGCGGTGCAGGCAAAAGCACCTTAATCCGCCTGATTAACCTGCTTGAACGCCCAAGCCAAGGCCAAATCATTATCAATGATAAAGACTTTACGGCTTTGAATGCGCGCGAACTGCGTCAAGAGCGCACCAATATCGGCATGATTTTCCAGCATTTCAATCTGCTGCAGACTAAAACTGTGGCGGAAAATATTGAAATGCCGCTCACGCTGCTGGGTGTCGGAAAGGCTGAGCGCCAGAAGCGCCTGGATGAACTGCTGGAATTCATTGACCTGAAGCATAAAAAAGATGCATTTCCGGATGAACTGTCCGGCGGTCAGAAGCAGCGTGTCGGCATTGCCCGCGCGCTGGCGAATCATCCTAAAATTCTGCTGTGCGATGAAGCGACCTCTGCGCTTGACCCGCAGACCACCAAATCGGTTTTGGCCCTGCTGAAAAAAATCAATCAGGAACAAGGCATTACCATTGTCATGGTCACCCATGAAATGGATGTGATTGAAACCGTCTGCGACTATGTGGCCGTGATGGAACAGGGCAAAGTGATTGAACTGGGTTCTACGCTGGATATCTTCAGCCAGCCGCAGCACCCGACCACTAAAAACTTCATTCAGACCGTGCTGCAGCAGCAGCTTCCGGTCACTATTTTAAATAATTTAGAAAATACAAATCACAACAGCATTTATTGCCTGAAGTTTTTAGGCAGTTCAGCTCAGGAAACGGTCATTCAGTCTGTCATTAAGCAGTTTGACGTCAGCCTGAATATTTTATTTGCCAACATGACTGAAATTAACGGCTCGGTGATTGGGCAAATGTTTATTCAGCTTTTGGGCGAGCCTGCCGTCATTCAGCAAGCGGTTCAATTTTTGGAGCAAAGCGGCGTACAGGTTGAGCAGTCAGGAGTGCAGCGATGAGAGATTTAATTGTCCAATGGCTGACTGAAGTCACTGCGCCGTTCTGGAAAAGCTCGCTGTCGATTGACCAGTTCGTGACTGCCCTGCAGGAAACCTTCCACATGGTGTTCTTCGCCATGCTGTTCGGCTGCATTTGGGGCTTTATTCAAGCCATTATTCTGTTTACCTCCCGCCCTGCCGGCATTTTGCCGAACCGTATTATTTATCACGGCCTGAACCCGATTGTGAATGCGCTGCGTTCCCTGCCCTTTATTATCCTGCTGATTGCGGTGATTCCGCTGACTAAAGTCCTGGTTGGCACATCGATTGGCACTTGGGCGGCTATTGTGCCTTTAACGATTTATGTCGGCCCGTATATTGGCCGCCTGATTGAAACTTCTTTGCTGGAAGTGAATGAAGGCATTATTGAATCCGCGCAAGCGATGGGCGCTTCGCCGTGGCAGATTATTTTCAAGTTTGTGCTGCCGGAGTCACGCAGTTCGCTGATCTTGAATTTAACCACAGCAACCATCAGCCTGATTGGCGCAACCGCAATGGCCGGCGCAGTTGGCGCAGGCGGTATTGGCGACTTGGCGATTTCTTACGGCTATCAGCGTTTTGATACCAGCGTGGTGATTTTAACTGTAATTGTGCTGCTGATTTTAGTGCAATTGGTGCAAAGCCTAGGCGACTGGCTGTCACGCATGCGCTAAGCGCTTCTTTCGTTTTTTAAAGCCTGCAGAATATGCAGGCTTTTTAATGCTTTGCCTCTAAATAATCATTCACACCTAACCTTATTAAATATGGATATGCTATTTTCAGCGTTTTTCGATATTCAACACGAGTATAAGATAGAATGGTCAAGCTTAAAAAGCCGGTGGTGTTTTAAAAAGTATGCTGACATTAAATGAAGCCATTATTGATGTAAAAGAAGGTTAAGTCGAAGGCTTTAAAATGGTTTTCAAGCTTTTTGGAGAAATTGCAACTTCTTCTAAAACCACGCCTTATTCGATGCCTTATTTTGCAATTATTACCTTCAATTCCTACAGTAAACAACTTACCAATACTTTGCTTGCAGTTTTTAAAAGCAGTGATGAAACTGTCCCAATGATCACTTGCAATTCGGGTGTAGTGAATACCTAATTGTTTAAGCTTTGTCTTCAACCTTTGGACTGTAGCTAAATCTCTCTTACCCCAAACATAAGCAACAATCTCACCTGTTTCTCGATGGTAGGCGTAAATAAGCCATTGTTTATTATTTTTATTTCCAACAAAAGTCCAGAATTCATCTACTTCGAGAGATTCATAATGACTTTGTTTAGGCTGAATTTGATAGGCCGATTCAGTTAAAGTCCGTAAGACTTTACCGATACTAATGCGCTCAACTTCAGCGATATCTCGTATACCGCTGCCTCTGACCATTAACTGTAATATTTTACGAGTAATGCCAGAATTACATCCTAGATAGCTCAGAGCATGGTCACCAATAAACTGACGTTTGCAGTCTTTGCATTGGTAGTTTTGTTTCCCATCTACTTTGATGCCATTTTTCTTTATACTGTCACTGAGGCAGGTTGGACATTTGATTTCTAGAGTTATTTGCATTTCTCTATTTTATCAAAATTCAACCTGCTTTTTTTTAGCATACTTTTTGATACACCACCAAAAAGCCTAGGGCATTAAAATTATAAGTAATACCAATAATTTAGTTTTGGAAGTTTAAAAACACTTATCTTCACATGCCCTAAGAAATAAAAAGATTAAGTATTCAACTTATAAAATAATGACAAAATAGACAATTAATTAGACTCGATGTCATACACCCAGTTTCGTGCTTGTTGGTCTGTTGTCGTTTCACATACATAGTAATCTTGATCCCACGCGTCTTGATGGAAGATTTCCATTTTTCGATAGGTCACTTGTTTGCCATTTTCCACACAGATAAAGCTATCACCTTGGTCTTTGACTTGAGTTCCATTGAGGAAACCACCAATACAGAGGGATCGGGATTGTGAAGGCATTTTTTACACACAAAAAATATAATGACGTATTTTACATCATTTTAGAGGTTGCATATTTAGATCAAATAAGATTATAATTTTAATGCAGTTTTTCTCAATGCTAGTTCAAGAATTGTCCTATAAAGACAAAATTGCGTGTAGTCTTTTCAAAAACTATATTCGTTTTAGTGTTACCCGTTGGGATTTACTGCATTTCTCCTCTTCTTTTTTCAAAAACTGAATAAAACCAAATTTTTTCACTAATTACATTTCCTTTAATATCTATAATTTTATCTCTCTTTAATATTACTTGTACTAAGCTGCTATCTCTGTATGTAAAAGATACCAATGCTTTCAAACTTAAATAATCTCGAACCAGTATCAAACCATCACCTTTATGGTAAGCAATTTCAATTCTCTCCCCTAGTCTTTGATAATCCTTTATTAATCTAATCATCTTTCTGGCGACTGGTAATAGCAACCAAGATGCTACTATCCTGTTATTCGCTCGTCCTTTGCGTGTGATATGTTTCCAACCCATTCTATTAACTAAAATGCGTCCTAATTTAGGATGGAAATGTTCATTAGTATTTAAGGCCCAGTTTTTATAATAATTCCAAGCTTCCCTTTTTAAATAAGTGTTTTTACCTAGGGCGTGTCCTCATTTGGCTTTGCACCAAATAAACATGCAAGCAATGTAAATCATAGACTGATAATTTCGTGCAAGCTTATCAAATCGGGTTGCAATCGCTCGAAAATGTTTTAACCTCGCAAACGCATTCTCAACTAAATGCCTTAATCGATATAGATATTTATCAAATTCTTTATTTAATCTTTTACTATTTGATCTCATTGGAATAATTGGGATCATATTTTTATTTTTAATAAATATTCTGATGGTCTCAGCATCATATCCCTTATCTGCAATTAAATAATCTGCTTCTTCTACAACCTCTATCAATTGCTCTGCAACTTGGCTATCGTGGACTTGACCCCCAGTGATTTTAAAATCAATCGGTAATCCATTCGCGTCGGTTGCAAGATGTATTTTTGTTGTTCGCCCACCACGTGATTGTCCAATTGCTCTTTCGAAACCATTCCGAGCTCCACTTGCATGCTGATGCACGCGTATGTAGCTTCCGTCAATGAATACCCATTCTTGATCCAAGACGCCTCGTAATCTAAAAAAAATTTATTCCACAATCCCTTACTTGCCCAACGATTAAAACGATTATAAGCAGTTTGCCAAGGACAAAATTCTTGAGGAATATCACGCCATGTCGCGCCTGTACGCAGTTTCCATAAGATAGCTTCCATGATATTTCTACTATTCTTTGAACAGTAGCAACCGTGCAATCGCATTGTATCCTGGATTTGCTGCCAAATATTATCTGTTAAAAGAGTACGTGCCATTGAATAATATTGAAATACAAGTAATTTGGAATATTATTTTAAGTCTTTAAAATCCATTCTTCAAATGAGAACACGCCCTAGTGCTATTGGTAAACAATCATCATTTTTGATAAATAATTTATCCAACTTGTATTCATTAACCTTGTCACCGCATAATTTATGAAATTCACTCTTTGTATGTAAATTTAACTTATTTTTCTTAGGGACTCTTATTAAATTCCTATTACTCTGACAATAAGCAGCATTATCTTTCAAGTCTACCCAATAGCCATCCAATGCTTTATTATCTGGGTTATCAAAATTATAATTGTCAGCATCAATAAAAATTAAGATTGATGGCGACTCAACTTTATTCCATCTTTCACGATGAGATTCAATATAATCACTACCAACTTTAACTCCAATATGATCTGGGTCTATGTTTCTAAGAACTTTATACCCACCGGTCTTACCACATTTTATTTGAACAAAAATCACACCTCCCGTTTCAATAACGTTACTTCTACCCTTTCGCATTATTATCATGCCATCAAAAGCATTATCATTTTTAGCAAAATAGTCCTGCCAGCCACAAAAAATACGATTCTCAATAAAACCTGTAACCGTTTGCACACCCAAATTATCTAAGATTCTATTGTCTATTCTCATAAAAAAAGCCCCACCTAAGTGGGACTTTTATAAACTACTTCAACTTAATTATCAATCAATTAAGTCAATTGAGCAGCAGCAATTTTTTTGGTATCAACATTCGCAGCAGCGTCAGTGTAGTCGCCCATTTTGTCGAAGCTTAAGTATTGGTAGATGTCAGCAGACATGCTATCAATTTGAGTTGCATACTGTTGGTATTCTTCTGGAGTTGGTAATTTACCAAGTACAGCAGCAACAGATGCAAGTTCAGCAGACGCTAAGTAAACGTTCGCACCTTGACCTAAACGGTTCGGGAAGTTACGTGTAGAAGTCGATACACACGTTGTGTTCGGCGCTACACGCGCTTGGTTACCCATACATAATGAACAGCCCGGCATTTCAGTACGCGCGCCAGCTTTACCATAAGTATTGTAGAAACCTTCTTCCATCAATTGACGCTCATCCATACGCGTAGGTGGAGCAATCCACAAACGAGTTGAAAGTACGCCACCAGGAACTTTTTCTAACAGCTTGCCAGTTGCGCGGAAATGGCCGATGTTCGTCATGCATGAACCAACGAATACTTCATCAATTTTCACGCCTTGAACGTCAGAAAGCAATTTCGCATCATCTGGGTCATTCGGGCAGCAAAGAACTGGTTCAGTAATTGTAGAAAGGTCAATTTCATACACTTTCGTGTATTCAGCGTCAGCATCAGCTTTAAGAAGTGATGGGTTCGCTAACCATTTTTCCATGTTCTCAACACGACGAGCCATAGTACGCGCATCGCCATAACCTTCAGAAATCATCCACTTCAACATTGTGATGTTTGATTTCAGGTATTCAGCAACTTTCTCTTCAGAAAGCGTGATAGAACAACCAGCAGCAGAACGTTCAGCAGATGCATCAGAAAGTTCGAATGCTTGCTCAACAGTCAGGTCAGTTTCCATTTCTGTCAGGTCGATCTCAAGGATACGGCCAGAGAAGATGTTTTTCTTGCCTTTCTTCTCTACAGTCAAGTCACCTTGCTGAATCGCAACGTAAGGAATTGCATGTACAAGGTCACGCAGTGTGATACCAGGCTGCATTTTACCTTTGAACTTAACAAGTACAGATTCAGGCATGTCTAATGGCATAACACCAGTCGCTGCAGCGAACGCTACCAGACCAGAACCCGCAGGGAATGAAATACCAATTGGGAAACGTGTATGCGAGTCACCGCCAGTACCAACTGTATCTGGAAGCAGCATGCGGTTTAACCATGAGTGGATAATACCGTCACCTGGACGCAGTGAAACACCGCCACGGTTCATGATGAAATCAGGAAGCGAGTGCTGCATTTGAACGTCAACTGGCTTTGGATATGCAGCTGTGTGACAGAAAGATTGCATAACTAGGTCAGCAGAGAAGCCTAGGCAAGCCAAGTCTTTCAATTCGTCACGTGTCATTGGACCAGTGGTATCTTGCGAACCAACAGTCGTCATCTTAGGTTCACAGTAAGTCCCTGGAAGTACGCCTTGACCTTCAGGAAGACCACATGCGCGGCCAACCATTTTCTGCGCTTGAGTGAAACCTTTGCCAGTAGCAGCAGGCTGAACCGGAGTACGGAATAAAGTAGATGGAGCAAGACCTAAAGCTTCACGCGCTTTAGTCGTCAAGCCGCGGCCAACGATTAAGTTAATACGGCCGCCAGCACGTACTTCGTCTAGAAGAACCGGAGTTTTAAGTTCAGATTCAGCGATTTGTTCGCCAGCTTTGAACGCAGTTACTTTAGCAGCAGCGTGATCAATCTTAAGAACGATTTCGTCGCCCATGTTCATGTTCTGAACGTCGATTTCAACTGGCAATGCGCCGGCATCTTCCATCGTGTTGAAGAAAATCGGAGCGATTTTAGAGCCTAAACAGTAGCCGCCGTCTTTTTTGTTCGGAATGTGCGGGATGTCATCACCGAAGAACCAAAGCACGGAGTTAGTTGCTGATTTACGGCTTGAACCAGTACCAACAACGTCACCTACGTAAGCAACTTGGTTGCCTTTCGCGATCAGTTCTTTGATTTGGTTTAACGGGCCAACTTCACCAGGAACTTCCGGGTTGATGCCGTCACGCACGTTTTTCAGCATTGCATTTGCATGCAATGGAATGTCTGGGCGGCTCCATGCGTCTTGTGCAGGTGACAAGTCGTCAGTGTTGGTTTCGCCAGTGACTTTGAAAACTGTCAGTTTGATTTCTTCAGGAACGTCTTTGCGGCTTGTGAACCATTCAGCGTCAGCCCAAGACTGCATAACCGCTTGCGCATTTGCATTGCCAGCTTTTGCTTTGTCAGCAACGTCGTGGAACGCATCAAATACTAAAAGAGTTTTCTTCAGCGCTTCAGCAGCCAATTCAGCAAGAGCAGCGTCATCAAGCAGAGCAACTAAAGGAGCAACGTTATAGCCGCCAAGCATAGTGCCCAGCAAGTAAACCGCACGCTCTTTAGAAACCAGCGGAGAAGCCGCTTCGCCTTTTGCCAAAGCAGCCAAGAAAGCAGCTTTTACATATGCAGCTTGGTCAACGCCTGCAGGAACGCGGTTTTCTAGCAAGTCAACTAAGAATGCTTCTTCACCGGCAGGTGGATTTTTTAATAATTCAACCAGCTCAGCTGTTTGAGCATCGTCAAGTGGCTTCGGTGGGACTCCGAGTGCGGCACGTTCTGCAACGTGTTGGCGGTAAGCTTCTAGCACGGTGTTATTCCTCTTTTTTAAAAAATTACCTGCGAATTCCAGCCATGTTCAAGGCTTCGCAAATAATATGGACTGCTTGATTTTACTAAAATTCCAGTTAAAAGTTAATGCAAGTAAAGTGTTTCTTCGTGATGCTCATTATTTATTAGCTAAATATCGCATTATCGATTATTCAATAATCAAATCCTTTACTTAGAACACTTATTTTTGGCAGAAAAGCGGCTTTCAACTTTAATTTCGCCATAAAAAAAGGCAATCCAATACTGCCTGCCTTTTTCTGAAAATAATATTCAACCTTAGTGTACCGTCGTTTGCATCAAATACTGATGCAATTCTGTACGCGACCCCATGAATTTAACTGACCACAGGTCTTCAAATAAGCCTGCATGGCCGGAACTGGCAAAGGAAATATCGACCGCATAGCGTTCTGAAGCATCTTCCAGTTTGCGCTTTAAGTAAACGCGGTCGCCAATGCTCAGCACATAATTGCCGCCGCCGATAATGGCCACGCCCTGCTCATCTTCCAAGAGTAAATCTGCATGATGCATATAGCCTACAACATCCATTTGCGCCTCCTCTTGCTTATATAATCCTGAATTTTATTATTCTTTAAAAGGATAAGCTTTTCCAGTTTTTAGATTTAGCAATTTGTCACAAGTTATATTTTAAACGTTTGGCCTTTAAGTATTGCTTAGGCTATTTAGAAGGGCTGATAAAAAAACCGTTCCTTAGAACGGCTTGTAATCCGGCATTTCAGCATGCGGCGTCGCAATGCATTTTTCTGTAAATTCAGAACGGATTTTTTCACGCGCTGTTTCTACATCGCCCTTAATCGCCGCTTCAGGCAAGGCATACACTTCATCGATAATGCTGAGGATGAACTTCTTAGTGGTTTCATCTTCAATTTTGCCTGCGTGCTCTACAGCCTTGTCTTTGGTAATTGCATTTTGACGGTCAAGCATGATGGTGCGCGCGGCGTTGCCTACGCTGCGGCAGTAACCCTGCCATTGCTCTTCCGGGGTTAAAGGCTTTTTCTCTGCACAGCCAGCCAGTGCAATCAAAACTGATAAAGCGAGTAACTTTTTCATGAAAAATCTCCTACATGGCTGCACTATAAAAGATCGGCATGAATTTGTCATGGTAATTCAAATTAACGCGCCCAATTGCGGCTCAATGAATGCTAAAAAACGGATCAGCGCCTACGGCACATGGAAGCAATGGTCCAGCGGAATGATGCTTCTATTTCTGCCCTATCTGGAGCCTGCTTCACGCAGCTCCCTGCACAGGCTGCTGCTCTGCAAGCTTGCAGACTGCATAACCGAATTGCATGAACAGTAAGCCGCCGCATCTTCAGGCTTTAGGCCTTTCGGAATTGGCATTCCCTCACAGTAAAAACTCTGATCCTGAAATTTATGCTTTTCAGCATAATTCAAATAGCCCAAATAAGCGGATACAGCCAGCACCAGAACGAATACGATTAAAATCGGCGTTCTGATCTGCATATTTAAATTAACAGCCATATATAGTCAGCTTTCAACTTTGCTTCCATGAACTTCGCGGAGCGATATTATTGAGGGAAATACTGCTAGTTTGCAGCACAGGCAATCATAATTCTGGATTTTTTAATAAATACAAATAATTGATTTAAAAAACTAAACATTAATGCACAGAGGCTTAAAATCATATTAGCAGCATTTTAATACAGCGCCAACCCAGTCACAGACTAAAGTAAAATAAGCGCGCCGATTTTTAACAGCCATTCTTAAAAAAACTCTGCAGGATATTTGCGCTTTGCACAGCTGGATATAAATTTGGCTGCATTAAATAAAGCAGAACTGCATGCAGAAATTAAAATGCGCAGCTGCGGAGTAATTAAGCAAAGCCTGCGCCCATAAAAAAAACCTGTTTAACTCTCCCAAATTAAACAGGTTTATTACGCTTAAAACTTTATAGTGTATTTGCTATTTTTAATTAGCACTTACTATACAAATGAATTCTTTCAGAAATATGACTAAACCATAAGTTACGGCAAGAAATTAGCGCGCTTTGCAAAAATTAAAATCCGCCGGCTGCGGTAGAAGCAAAAAAAATGCCCAGCCAAGAGTCATCCGCTGAGCAAAAAAACTGTTTTATTGAATTCTTAGCGCAATAATAGCTGACACCAAAATTAAATGCAAATGATTCTTAATAGCATTTTTAGATATTCAGCCCTTCTGACGGAATTGCTCAATCTGTCTTATAGCTTGCAATTGCAGCTGCGGTGACAATTACTTAGCGCGCTTGGTTCCCGCCCGGCTTGCAAATGCCGCTTCCCTGCAGCGCGTGATATTCCTGAGAAACTGCGCCTCTCAGGAATATCATGCACGGGTAAAAGCATGCTTCCGCTAGAAGCGCCAATTGTAGAACAAGTCGATTGCGCGCTCTAAAGACTGGCTGGCTTCCAGATACAGGCGCTGATTCATCTGATAGCGCAGCGTCAATTTATTGACCGGCGTAAATACGCCTACGCCATAGCGGATAAACAGGTCCGGGGTAATATAGCCGGTTACGGAAACCTGCGTGTCATCCCCGGTGCCTTGCGCATCCAGCGCCAGCCCGCTCAGGCCAAAAGTGCGGCCAATCTGGTTGGTTAAAGCGCGTGTGCCGCCTAAGCCCATGCTGATGCCGGCGGCCGCAATGGTATTGTTCACGTCCGACTTAAAGCCTTCAGTCTGGCTTAAAGCGCTGCTGCCTTCGTTGATGCGTCCGGTAATCAATGCATTCAATGCTTCCTGCTCAGACAGGCCGGCATCATTATAAATCTGAATATTCGGCCCGGATGCAGTGCCAGTTACGCGGAAACCGACCGTGCTGCCTTGCACAGACTTATTGGCGTCAATGTCCAAAGTCGGGTTGGACAGCGGCCCATTAAAGCGGGCAATGGCGCGGTTCAGATCCAGACTTTGCCCATAGGCTTCAACCTTGACGCGCTGCGGCACACCAATGGCGCCGTTGGCGCGCATGGCGGTTTCCAGGCCGCGCTGCGACAGATTCAAGCGCCCAATGAGCGGAATGCGGCTGTCAAAGCCTTGGAAGATCACCTGCTTGCCCAGACTCAAAGCAATATCTGCGCGGATATCCCACGGACGCGCAGACCTTAAAATTTCCAGCTGGTTATCACCCTCATGCACAATGCGCACGTCTGATGAAACATTCACAACCGGCGCAGACGGTTCCGGCATGGAAATAAGCGCCTTAGGCACATCAACCGAGCCGGTCAGCGCCAGGCGCTTTTTAAACGGCAGCAGATCAAGCTTCAAGTCCGGCGTCACTACTGCAGTGATCAAAGGCGCCTGGCGGATCAGCAGGTCTTTCGCTTTCAGATGCAGCTGCACGCGCGGCTCATCTTTCCAGTCAACCGAGCCGGTCAGCTTGCCGGCGCCTTGGCCACTGTTGAATGCGCCGTTAATGCTGGCGCTGTCCTGACGGACCGAAGAATACAGCTGGATATTGGTTAAATTCACCGGCAAGGAAATCATGCTGATTGAGCCGTCTTTCACCCGGACTTCACCTTCCATCAGCGGATCGGTCAGCGTGCCGCTGATTTTGCCCGCATAGGACAAGGTGCCGCCCATTGAGCGCACATCCTGAATAAACGGCTTCAGGACTTTCAGCTGTATCTGGTTAAATGCGATTTCACCGCGCATCGGCATGCTGTCTTTATACGGGTCGATAATGACATTGGCATAGCCCGTGCCGATATCCGGCGCTTTGGTGTCCAAGCGGATCTGCAGGCCATCGGCGACACTTTTCGCAATCAGGCTGACTTCATCATATTTCATGGTGGAGCCAAGGTATTGCGGATCTTCAGCAGCCAAGCCCACCACGCCGTCGCGGGTCAGCAGGCGCGCGTCAATTTTCGGGCGCGCGCCTTTGGCCCAGGACGCCTTGGCATAGCCGTTGACTTTGCCGGTAATCGCCAAGCCTTCCGGCATGAACGCAGCGAAATCATTCAAGTCCACATTGCGGGTAATGAAAGAAACATGGCCGCGGTCCGGACTGACGCGGATCGGCTGATCAAAACACAGTTCGCTTTGCTGGCTCATCCAGCAATGCGCGCCGATAAACAGGTCAGACTGCGCGGCTGTATAGATCACCGAGGCATTCTGGCGCTGCACTAAGCGCGTGCGCAGCGAGTCAAAATCGCCTTTCTGAATCTGGCCCAGCCAATTGTTCTGCGCGTTGAATCCGCCCGCCAGCTGCACTTTAAACTTGGTCAGCTTATTTTCGGCATCCACTTTTAAAATATGCGCGCTGCGGGTTCCCGCCAGGGAAATTTCGCCCTTCAGGATTTGACGCGTGCCGCTGCGCAGGTTCTCCATGCGCGCCACCAGCAAGGTTGGCGCTGTTTGCGATGTCGGCAGCTGGCCCTGCACCCGCATTTTCTTAATGCTGAATAAGTTGTTAAAGCCGAAATTATCTACCGCCAGATTTGCAGAGGCCTGCAGGCGCGGCTGCACCTGCATATTCAAATAGCCGTAGGCGCGGCCGCGCAGGCCGGGGTAAATTTCATACAGCGCCGGCGCATTGACTTTCAGGCGCAGATTCTGCGCATTGCCGCTGGCCTGAATCTGGTTGCTGGCATAGGCGAGGAATAAATCATTGGCTTCAAACTGCTGTGGCATAAAGCCGTTTTGATTTGAATCAATCACCAAGGCCAAATTGCCTTTGCCGCGCACCGGCTTGCCGTTAAGCGTTCCGGCCAAATTCAGGCGCTGAATCTGCACGCGCTTCAGCGCATCTGACCACAGGCCCTGCGTTTTGACATTGCCCGACAGTTCACCGCGCAGGCTGGAAGCGAAATAATGCGGCTTAAAGCGCACCAGTGATGCATTGACATCCCAGCCGATGCCGTTTTTCAGATTCAGCATGCCGCTGGCTAAAATTTTCCCTGCCACGCCGTCATGCTTCAGCTCGGCGATTTTAATCAGCTCCGGCGTGCCTGAAACCTTAAAGCTGAGCAGGCCTTTGCTGGCCGCCACTTGGCTGGCATTCAGGCTGCCGTCGTAATTCACTGCAAAACTTTTGAAGCCGCCGCCAGCTTTTTCATTATGGAACATCAGCGCGGCCGTGCTTTTTCCGGTCAAACGCACTGTTTCATTCTGCTGCGCCAAACGTCCGGTCAAATCCACCGCATCTAAATGAATAATCTGCTGATCCGGCTTGGCGTAGCCGCTGGCTTTCACTGAGCCATTCAGGCGGTCAACCGGCGCTTCAGCGGCAATGGTCTGCGGATTGAAGTCCTGAGCATTTAAAGTGGCGTTCCATTTCAGCTGGCGCTTTTTGTCCGGCAGCTGCACCGCGGCGCTGCCTTTCAGCAGGCCTTTTTCCGCCATGTAGCTGAAGCTCGGCACATTCAGCTGATTGCCTTTTACATGCAGCTGCGCCTGATACTGGCCTGCCGGCAGCAGTCCCTTGTCATGGCGCGCGACAGACGCGGCCGCCTGAATATTCTGCTGCCCTTCAGCCAATGCCAGTTTGGCATTGCCTGATGCGCTGGCCAGCCAGCCAATGTACGGAACAGCGCGGTTAATATTTTTCCAGGATACATCCAGCTGCAGCGGCTGGGCTTTTTTGTTCTTTTCCGGAGCCTGATCGAGCTTGAGATTCCAGGTTTCATAGCGGTCAAAAGCAACCAATGCGGTTAAATGCAGGCCTTTTTCCAAAGTACCTTTAGACGCGATTTTTGCATCCAGGCTTGGCGGCAGAAAGTCCTGCGCTTCCTGCGGAATCAATTTGTCTTTCGGGTTCAGCTTGTCTAGGCGGCCTTGCATATCCCAAGTGACATGGTCTTTCCAGCTGACTGCGCCGGCCAGATTCACCGCGCCTTTCATCAGCTGGCCATTCAGGCTGTCTATTGTCAGTTGATGAACCAGATCGGTATGCATCACTGCATTGTACTGGCCTTTAGGAATTTTTTCGCCCGTCAAATCTGTAATGACATTTAAATTCAAGCGGTTAATATCGCCATTAAACCTGCCCACACCATCCTTAATGAACAGCTTTTGCTCGGTGAGCAGAGGCAAATGGTAATTCTTAAACTTCAGCGCGCCCAGCATCGGCACATGCGGGCGCATTGGATGCACCACAGCCCAGCCTGTCAGCAAGTCCGGGGTATTGGCGGCCACGCCGGCTTCAATGGTATCCAATGTGCCGCGCGCCGCGACCTGAATATCGCGGACATTCAGGCTGTCATGCAGGGCCGGCAGATTGAGCACAGCTGTCGCATTGAGCGGATACTTGCCTTCAAATTTCATGCTGCCCGTGGCATTGCGCACGTTCAGGTAACCCATATCCATGCGTGAATCTTCAAATTTCAGCGCAGTGCCAGACCACAGCGCTTCATTTAAATGAATATCATTAAAATTAACATCGGCCACATGGATTTTGATCAGCAGGCGGTCAACATCCGCGCTGTCTACCCGCAGCACAAACGGCAGGCGGATTTCACCGAATTTAAAAGGCTCATCGCTGGGCGGAGTCTTGGTGATGATCTGCAGGTTGCGCACATCTGCGCGGCGCAGATGAATTTCCTTATTGACAATGGCGCGCCAGCCCAGCTGAACATCAGCCCGGTCAATTTTCACATCCACAGGCTTTAAGCTGACCAGAACATTGCGCAGGATAATGCCGCGCCACAAATTGCCGCCTTCATATTCATAGCGGATAATCTGCTGGCGTTCCAGCACGCGGTCGAGCAGAAACTTGCTGCCTTTATCGGTCGAAAACATTACAGCTAAAGCAGCGGCCAGCAGCAGCACGATAAACAGCAGTGAAAAAAGCACACTGCGCAAAATACCGCGCTTTTTCGGCAGCGCGTCTGGCGTATTGTCCGGAGTCTGATCCTGCTGCTGTTCTTGTTCAGCCATAATGGTCTTAAGTCACCTGAAAATTAGAGTTGCGAGCCAATAAAGAAATGGATGCGGATTGGATGATTTTCATCTGAAAGGCCGGCCGCAACATCCACGCGGATTGGGCCGATCGGCGATGCCCAGCGCAGGCCCAAACCGGCGCTGTAGGCCGTTTCAGTATTGAACGCCTTGTCATAGGCGTTGCCGACGTCGCTGAATACCGCAGCGCGCCAGCCTTCCTGAAACTGGTAATTGTATTCCAGTGATCCGACAGCCAAAGCCTGGCCGCCGACTTTAAAGCCGTTTTCTTCAGCCGCCAGGCTTTTATAGTCAAAACCGCGGATGGTCTGGTCGCCGCCGGTAAAATAGCGCAGGTTATACGGCACTTTGGCAAAATCTTCCGTCACAATATAGCCGAGGTCGCTGCGCCCGACAAACTGATGGTTGTCATTTTCGCCAAGGGAGTAAATAAAGCGCCAGCCTGCGCTCAAGATCGCCATATCCGCATCGGAGAGCAATTTTTCGGAACCCAGCTCAACCTTGTAGGTCTGCTTAAAGCCTTTAGCCGGGTTCACGCGCTTGTCGCTGACAGTGCGCGATACTTCATAGCCCAGCAGCAGGGATTCCTGCTCGCTGTTGGCGTTGACCAAAAATGCATCCGGAATTTTGCTTGCATCCATAATGCCGCTTTGCGTAATGCGGTCCAGGCGGTAGCGCAGGCCAAAGGTCTGCTGCCAGGTGCCGCGCGGATTTTTAATCACGCGGTCCGCCCCAGCAACGGCCGATTCAATCATCAGGCTCACATCCTGACCGACATCTTTGCGCTCTTCGCGCTCATAGCCGCCCACCAGGCTGATGTAGTCATTCAGCGGATGCTTGTACGGCATGTTGTAGCGCCCGTCTATCGCCTGGCGGATAGTTGAAACTTCCATGTTGGCGTCAAAAGAATGCCCTCGGCTGTTGACAATCGCGCGGCGGTACTGGCCGCGCAGGCGCGGTCCGGTGTCTGTGCCGAAACCTGCGCCGATTTCAGCGCTGTTCAGCTTATCTGCATTCAGGGTCACAATCACCGGCACTTTTTTCTCTTCGCGCGCCTGCGCTTTCAAGCGGTCCTGTTCCTGCTCTTTCTGCTCCTGCTGGCTCTGCATTGCGCGCAAGCGGCCATTTTTTTCGCGCTCACTGACGCCGGCAAACTGCGCTTCATTCACCAGGCTCTGCGAAACTTCCTTATTGGAAGCAACCGCTTTTTTGTCCTGCACGGCAACTGCGCTTTCTTCCAGCTGATTCTGATCAACCAGCGCCTGAATATCCGGCGGCAGCTCTAAAGGATGCTCAATAGGATCCGGGCGCACCGCGTCAACCAGCGTGTAGTTGAAATAGCGTGAGTTGGTTAAGTTGTTGGCCAGGCCATTAACCCGCCAGAAGGTATAATCTGCGCCATCATCCCATGTCACCAAGCTTTCTAGAATGTCCATATCCAGCGGGAACGGCGCATCCGGATTGCTCATGCGGAATTCAACCTTGCCCAGCTTATAGCGCTCGCCGGTTTCATAGCGCAGGTTAATGTCGGCGGTATTCTGCGGCTGCGCGACTTTAACGTCATGCAGGCGCCAGTAGGAATCAAAATAGCCGTTATTTGAGGCTGCATCGGCAATCCGGGCTTTGGTGGTTTCATAGTCCCCATGATGCAGAATATCTCCCACATCCTGATCCGGCAGGACGCTGATCACCTGGAACTGCGCTTCATTGGCGCCGCTGCCGCTGAACTCGACATTATGCGCTTTAATCAGCACAGGCGTATTGGGCGTGACTGCAACCTTGACGCGGTTATTGCTGACTTTTTCAAACTTGAATTCAGCATTATAAAAGCCGACCGCCTGAGCCGCCTGATTGGACAGCGTTCTGAGCTGCGGCAGCGCCGAAGGAAAGTCGCTGAAGGACTCTACAGTAAAGCTGGACAGCTTGCCTTTAATATTGGCTTTTAAGTCTTCCACGGCCGCCGCATAGGCTTTGCCGGACGCCTCACTGCTATTTTCACTGGCCCGGATCACCACATCCGCGCTGATGCGGGGCACTTTTGCGGTGTTCAATTCGCGCGGCGGGCGCACTTTGTACCACAGGCGCGTCAGGAAGCCCGGCTCTTTATCGCTGAGCGGCAGCACGGCGGCGAAAGGATCATCCTGCGGGCCGGCAGCGGGGTTGCTTGAAATGGAAATTTCACTGTCCGCACGGATGCTTTGCATCAGCTGATCGACATTGACCGGCGCCTGATTAATTTGCGCCAATTCCTGCTGGGTAATATCCGCAACCGCATTTTCAGCATGTTGATTCGCGCGGTAATTCTGCGCTTCGCGCTTGGCTTCTTCCGCCACCTGCAGGATTTCATTGGCCATGTGCTGGTCAATCGGCGCTATGGGCAAATCATCCAGCTCTTCAAATTCAATCGGCTTGAAGGCTTCAATCGGCGCGGCGGCATTTTCTTGCTGCTGCAGCATCTGCATGCTGTCCGGGCCTTGCTCAGGCACAGGCATGGCCTGCACGCTTGGCGCCGCCGCTGGCGCCTGCAGTTCCTGCATGGCATCGCCGCGCTGCAGTTCTTCCGCCATTTCCGCCAGCGCTGCGCCTGCAGGCTGAGCCTGGGTTCCAGCCGCTTCCTGCGCCATGCCCTGCTGCGCCAGAAGCGTTAAAAAGATGCTCATCCATAGGCGTTTATTGCTATGATGCCGGTGTACGATATGACTCATACTCAGGTAAAGCGCGGTCTTTTTAAAATTTATTTTTGCGGGCATAGCAAACTCTAAACAAATTCATTACGTTAGGGGCTGTCAGCCAAAGAATGCCGGCTGTAAAATTCCAGTCCGCCGGGCTTTCACCATCCCCTAGGCTCAAAGTATCTTACATGATTTTTTTAGAGATTTTACCAAACAATCACATTTCTTAATAAAACTTAATGCAGCACTAATCATATGAAGAACAGCGAACATCTTCTAGCTACCCGCCGTTTTCTGCCCATGTTTTTAACCCAGTTTTTCGGGGCATTGAATGACAATGTTTACAAGCAGGCCCTGCTTCTGGTCATTACCTACGGATGGATTCAGCAGCAGGCCGCTGAAATCAGCACCTTAAATAATTTAGCCGCTTTGCTGTTCATTCTGCCCTACTTTATTTTTTCTGCGACGGCCGGACAGCTGGCGGATAAATATGAGCGCTCGCAGCTGGTGCGCCTGCTTAAGATTGCTGAAATTCTGATTATGCTGATCGGCTCGGCCGGCTTCCTGCTGGGAAATCTGTGGCTGCTGCTGCTGGCGCTGTTTTTAATGGGCACGCATTCCACCTTCTTTGGCCCGATTAAGTACGCCATTTTGCCTGAAATTTTAAAGCCGAATGAATTGATGTCCGGCAATGCCCTGTTCCAGTCTGGCACGTCCATGGCCATTCTGATCGGCATGATCTTGGGCGGTGCGGTGATTTCGGCATCTCAGGGCAATTTGCTGTGGATCAGCATAGCCGTGCTAGCGATTGCTTGCTTAGGCTATTTATCCAGCCGCTTTATTCTTCAGCAGGAAGTGACCTCGCCGCAGATTCAGGTCGACTGGAACTTTTTCCGCACCAGCCTGCAAACCCTAAAATATGCCAAAAGCCTGCCGGTGATTTTTTTAATTCTTTTGGGCAACTCCTGGTACTGGTTCTATGGCGCCACTTATCTGACCCAAATTCCGCAGCTGACCCAGCAGAATCTGCATGCGTCTGAAAACGTAGTCAGCCTGCTACTGACTTTATTTTCGGTCGGGATTGGCGCCGGCTCGCTGCTGTGCCGCAGAATCGGCGGTTCGGCCGTGAATATTAAAATGGTGCCGCTGGGCGCTGTCGGGCTGACGCTGTTTGCGCTGTATTTAGCCGCCAGTCTGTCTTTTGTACCTGAACGCAGCGGCCCTTTGCTGGGCCTGTCTGAGATTTTTCACGGCGGCTGGAGCTATTACCATGTGATGCTTGCAGTGACCCTGCTGGGCATCAGCGGCGGTTTTTATATTGTCCCGCTGTACGCCATGATGCAGGCCTATTCTCCGCGCTCGCACCGCGCCCGCGTGGTGGCCGCCAACAACATTTTAAATGCCGTTTTCATGGTATCCTCTGCTATATTCTCGATTATCATCTTAAGCATTCTGAAGATTGATATTAAAATACTGTTCTGCATTACGGCAGTGCTGAGCGCCATTTTTAGCATTTGGCTGCTGCGGCGCTTAAAGCCGATGCTTAAAACTGCGCAAGACTCACTGGAGGGTTAATTTCATGCGTCAATATACTGGTGTCGACAAGCTGATTCATTCTTTTGATCAGGCTTTGCGCAGCTTAGTTCCCGGTTCGACTGCAGCCCATAGAGAAAATCCAGGCGTTCAGGCCGATGCCAAGCTTGCGGTGAGCGAAGCGCGCCATGTTGCGGGGCTGATGCGGGTCAATCACAGCGGCGAAGTCTGCGCGCAGGCGCTGTACCACGGCCAGGCGCTGACCGCCAAGCTGCCGAACGTGCGCCGCGAGATGGAACAGGCAGCCATTGAAGAACAGGACCACCTGGCCTGGTGCGAAGACCGCTTGAAAGAGCTGGACAGCCATACCAGCCTGCTGAACCCTGTCTGGTACGGCCTTTCTTTTGGCATGGGCGCGATTGCCGGGATTGCCGGCGACAAATACAGCCTTGGCTTTGTGGCGGAAACAGAGCGCCAAGTCAGCATGCATCTGCAGCATCACATCAGCCAATTGCCGCAGCAGGATGAGCGTTCACGCAAGATTCTGGTGCAGATGAATGAAGATGAGCTGCATCACCGCGACACGGCTTTAAATGCCGGCGGCGTAGATTTGCCGGCCGCGGTAAAGATTACCATGACGGCTATTTCCAAGCTGATGACCAAAACCAGCTATTACATTTAAGCGTTTTCATATTTGCTTAAATCTAAGCCTGCTTTTCAGCAGGCTTTATTTTATGCTGATGAATCACCCCATATACCCAGCAATGCTGATCAGTTAAGGAGTTTCGCTGTAAACGTCTTAACCTTTTGGACTATTCACGGCGGAGTCTTACCGTTTTAAATCGAATTTTTGGAGCTCGTTTTGTTCTTTTGTTTCGCCAAAAGAACCAAAAGCATTTGTCATCCGCGAAACCTGTTCACTTTCTGCACTTAAATAATTTTGTTGCAAAAATAGTCCATTTCAAAAGCCTGATAGGTTGCGGATGACGCTTCCGCGTATCAAACAATATCGCAAGTTTTAAAAAGAAAAAGCCTGTCAGCTTCTTAAGTAACTGACATTACATATGCTAAGAGATTGATAAACCTATGAAGATCCGCCCTGAAACAGCACAGGATTACCCTGCTATTGAAAAGCTGATTTACGCAGCCTTTTTAAACCATCCGCACCATGCGCCTGGCGCCCTGCCCACAGAACATTTAATTGTGGCACGCCTGCGTCAAAATAACGCCATGAGCCTGGCGCTGGTTGCTGAAGATCAAAATCAGATTGCGGGCCATATCGCCTTTTCCCCCATCAGCATTAACGGCCAGCCATCGCAGTGGTATGGGCTTGGCCCGGTTTCGGTCCTGCCATCCATGCAGAATCAAGGCATTGGCTCACAGCTGATTCATGCAGGCTTGGAGATTTTAACAGCGCGCAAGGCTGCAGGCGCCGTGCTTCTGGGTGAGCCGGAATACTATCAGCGCTTCGGCTTTCAGGCGCATCCGCATTTAGCTTTGCCCGGCGTGCCGGCAGAATATTTCCTGATTAAGCCTTTAACCGACAGCGCTGACATACCGCAAGGCACCGCCGCCTATGATGCAGCTTTTGCAGGCTAACCCGCCTGCATCCAAAGTTCATTTTACTCAACTGACTCAACCAGGAGCAGTGGCGCAGCGGCAGCGGCTTAAGTTTCCAGCTTTTTAGTCTTGGCCAATCAGCAGCTTGAATGACTCAGGCGCAAATTTTGCAGTTTCTTTCGGCAGCAGGGACGGATTGCTAGGATAGGCCTGCCCGTTAAATTTTAAAACCACTGTACCGTTGCCTTTGCTGTACACGGCCAGATTTTTCCAGCCCTGGCTGGTTGCCGACAGCACATAAATTTGAGGACCGGCAACGGTCACTTTATTGACCAGCTGAAATTCCTGCTGATCCAGACCCCGGAAAATCAGCATTGTGCAGCCGCCGGAACCGCACCAGTCAGGCCCCTGCAGCAAAACCACAGCATCATCCACGCCGTCACCGTTCAGGTCATCAAAGGCCTTGAGGTATGTGGCCTGATCTTGGGTATAGCTATGCACAGCCTGCTGCAGCTGTTCAGCAGCCTTGCTCGGACCTTGCTGATTCAGGCTTTGCGCCGGCTGTTTGCTCAAAGCTGTGCATCCGTTCAAAGCAATGGCTAAGCATAAAGCGCTTAAATATTTATATTTCATCTCAAACTCTGCAGTTGTATTTTTGACAGCGGCGGCCGCCAGCTGTTTCATTCTAACGCTGAACAGGCTGAAAGCTCAATTGCTGGAAATTGGTGCGCAACGTGCTGAAAAAACGCATGCGCCCACAGATCCAGCATTGGAATTTTGACATCCAAGGCCAAAGGCATTTTCTGCGGATTAAACTGCATTTGATCCAGATGCTTACCCCATGCGATCAGGTCTGCATCTAAAGAAATCTGGTGCGATGGACGGATCCGGCCGGAATCCGCTTCCATTTTTTTCAGCAAAGCGGTCATTTCTTCAAGCGCCAAATGGCTGGTCAGCAAACAGGCGGAATTCCAGTAATCTGCGCCTATGCCGTCACGGCACGGAATCACATAAATCTTGGAAAATTCAGCAGCGCCCAGCGCTGAAATCTGCTGCAGGGCGCTGCGGAAATGCTGTTCAGGATTGAAATTACTCGCCAGCGCTAGGGCGAAAATCGTTTCGGTGGCGTTCAAGACGAATTCCTACAGAATTTGCTTGCGCGATAATGGCAGGCTTACGGATGGTAATCATAATGGATTCCACCGATGCATAGGTAGTAAAAAGTGCTTCAAGCACCAGTTTGGCGGCGTGTTCAATCAATTCCGGCTGGGCTTTTTGAATCACTTGCGCGGAAATTTCACAAATTTCCGCATAGTTCAGCGTATCTTCCAGCCGGTCTGAATTTGACGCCTGCTCCAGGCTGGTCTGAATCGTAATATCCAGCATGAGGGGCTGAATAATCTGACGCTCCCAATTGAAACAGCCCACGACTGTATCAACTTTCAGGCCTTCAATAATAATGGCGTCCATGTGCTCACTCTAATTTGAAAAATCCCCCTTTGATAAGGGGGACTTAGGGGTAATGCCAATCGGTTAAGCATTGTTAATCCTCCCCAACCCTCCTTTTTCAAAGGAGGGAGCATTTCGAAATTCAATATGGTATTGAATTCTAGGGTGTTCCCCTCTTTTTCAAAGAGGGGTTAGGGGAGATTTATCAATAAGTAATAATGAAATTACGCTTAACTGATCAGCATTAGAACTTAGGGGGATTTAAATTAATTCTTCAGCAGCAGATTCGGGTCCATGGTATGAACCATTTGCAGGCGCTGGTCGGCATAAATATCGGTATACGGCGCAAGGATGCGCATAAAGCGGTCAAAATACAGCATTTGCTTGAACAGCAAGGCAAAATCACGCGGGAAACGGATGCCGTGGCGCTCGCCTACGCCGACCATATCCATCATGATGTCGTTTAAATCCGCCGGGTTCGAGGTCATCAACTCCTGCGGGTCGGCCAGCAGCACGCCGCTGAACAGGCGCTCCAAGTCCGCTGCCAGTACTTTGGTGTCAATTTTCTTGTCGGTCATGCCCATTTTCAGCATGTTTTCCGCCATCAGCGCATAATCAGTTTTCTGCAGCGCATCCATAAAGGCAATGCAGGCGGTCCAGACTTCCGGGTTCAACTGGCCGACAATGCCGAAATCAATAAAGCCGACACGGCCATCTTCCAGCAGCATCAGGTTGCCGGCATGCAGGTCTGCATGGAAGCTATTGCACATCATTAAGCTGCCGAACCATGTGTTCATGGCGGTCACCAGCACCTGTGACGGATCTTTGGCAACTTTTTTCACTACATCAAAATCTGTCAGCGGCACGCCGTATAAGCGCTCCATGGTCAGCACGCGGCGCGTAGAAAACTGGTGATAAACTTTCGGCGCTGTGGCTGCCCTGTTCTTCGTCACATTCAGATAATTGATAAAATCATCCAGATTCTGCGCTTCTTCAATGAAATCCACTTCGCGCACCATGCGTGTTTTAATTTCATCAATAATATCCGCCAGCGATGCAAACTTCACTTTCGGCACAGCCTTTTCCAGCAGCTTGGCGGCCCAGTGCAGCACATTCAAATCTGTGTACAGAATGGTTTCCACACCCGGCTTCTGCACTTTAATCACCACATTTTCGCCAGTGACTAATTTGGCTGCATGCACCTGCGCAATAGAGGCAGAGGCCAGCGGCGTTTCATCAATGGAAGCGAAAATCTGCGATAAATCGCGGCCGGCAAATTCAGAGGCCAGCACCTGCTGCACATAACTGAACGGCAGTGACGGTGTCTGATCCAGGCAGCCTTGGAATTCCTCAACGTATTCACGCGGAAATAATGACGGCGTGCTGGCAATAAACTGCCCCAATTTAATATAGGTAGAACCCAAAGATTCAAAAGTTTCACGCATCAGCTTGGCATTGCCGGGTTTTTCTGTCGCGTACTTAATGCCCGCTTTGGCTGCCACCACTGCTGTTTCCCCCATGCGGGCAACAGAACGCAGACCATCTAACACAATATTGTTTTTCATAATGTCTGAGGAAAAATAGATTCTAGTGAGTTTAGCAAAATTTAAAGTTTTTGCAGGATTATCTTGCCTGACAAACTGGACAATTTTCATCAGGGCCAAAGCCCAGAATTCGCTGCTTCATGCTCAGGCCATCCCACAGCAACAGCTTCTGCTTGAGCGGCGTCAGGTTTAGGCCCAAATACAGCAAGGCATGATGCGCCTGCAGGCTGGCCATGACATTTGGCGTGGTCGCCAGCACGCCCGAGTCTGCGCAGCGCAGGCTTTCATTGGCATGCTGCTCTTTCGGAAACAGGCATTCATAGCAGGCGCCATCGCTGTCCGCCATAAAAAGCTGGCCTTGAAAGCCAATCGCGGAAGCGCTGATCAGCGGCACAGCCCGCTGCCTGCACACCTGATTGACCAGATAGCGGGTGCTGAAATTGTCACAGCCATCCAGCACCAGATCCTGTCCGGCAATCAGCTGCGCGGCGTTGGATTCATCCAGTTTAGCCGCGATGCTGCTGACCTGAATATGCGGATTAATCTGCTGCAGGCGCTTGGCTAGAACTTCAGATTTATAAAAGCCCAGATCGGACTGGCGAAAGGCAATCTGGCGCTGCAGATTGCTGATTTCAATGCTGTCCGCATCAATGAGCGTGATTTTTCCAACGCCAGCGCGCGCCAGCAATTCGGCAGCCGCGCAGCCGATGCCGCCGCAGCCGACAATCAGCACATTAGCGAGTTTCAGCCTTTCCTGCGCGTCTAAATCCCAGCCGTCCAGCAGGATCTGGCGGCTGTAGAGATGCATTTCTTCGTCGCTTAACTCTAAACCGGTATCGTGCTGGCTCACTGAAGCATCCTTTCGTTGAGTTTCATTTGAAGCTGTGAGTATAGTCAAATCGGCGGATGCATTCAGCATGTCTTGCTTTCAACGCCTATTTTTTCCGCAGGCATTTATCTGCCCGCAGCGCAGAATGCTGCTTGGCAATACGGCGCGCGGCAAGCCCGGCGGAGGCCAAATGCTGAGCCGGCACTTAGGCAATGCGCTTTGAATGATTTAACACAGCCGAGAACTGCGAGTTAAATTAAAAATAAATTATTGAAATTTGACATATTTTTTATTAAAGCTATGATAGTCAGGTATTCACTCAAAATAAGCCGATGCCATGAGTATTTGCTGAATGCAAGGCAAGCTGTGAGTGCCTGATAACCGCAGCAGTAAGCAATAGATTTCCTAGACTATGTGCTTACGGACATTGGGAAAGACTAAGCTGCAAGCCTTTTTCCCGCCGAGAGGCGGCCCTGAGCGTTTGGAGTAGAACTATGCTGTTAAAATCCTTTAAGCAACTGATATGCAGGCATCAATTCACTGAATATGAAATGAGGCACCTGTATGTTGCCGAATGCCTAAAATGCGGGCTGACTTTTCCGCATTCCAGAGCGCATAAGCAAAACCGCCATTAAAGGCGGTTTTTTCATCTTCAGCGGGCACGTTTTGCTGATAAAAAGCGCCCAAATCAAGCGCTATTCAGCCAAGCCATTAAACCGCTTTCTGCATATTTTCCGCTTTGGCGATTTCCTGCTGCTTCAGCAAATTGCGCTGAATCTTCCCGCTGGAAGTTTTAGGCAAATTGGCCACAAATTCAATTTCTTTCGGATAAGCATGCTTGGATAAGCGCGAACGGACATAGTCCTGAAGCTGCTGCATCAGCGCGGCGGACGCTGCATACTGCGGCTTCAGCACCACAAAAGCTTTGACGATTTCCGTGCGCTCAGGGTCTGGCTTGCCCACCACTGCGGACTCTAAAACTTCTTCGCACTCCAGCAATGTGCTTTCCACATCAAAAGGCCCCACACGATAGCCTGACGTTGTAATGACATCATCAGCACGGCCGATAAAATCCACCCCGCCTTGCTCATTCAAACGCACGGTATCGCCGGTTAAATAGTAATGACCTACGAATGACTTGCGGTTATTGCCGCCATAGCCGCTAAACCAGAATAGCGGCGACTGCGAACAGTCAATCGCCAAGGTTCCGACCCCGCCCAATTCAACCTCCTGATGCGCTTTATCCAGCACCGCAAAACGGTGGCCCGGTATCGCATAGCCTGCAGAACCGACTTTTTTATAATGCTCCAGCGCATGATGGTTGGCGATCACCATGCCAAGCTCCGTTTGGCCGTACTGATCATAAATATTCACGCCTAAATCGTGATTAAACCAGTGAATGACTTCCGGCGTTAAAGGCTCTCCTGCGCTGCTCACCACGCGCAAATGCGCTTTAATGGAGGCGTCAAATTTTTCCTTAAAGCCGAAGAACATGCGGAATGCGGTCGGCGAACCGGTTAAATTGCTGACTTTATATTTGCGGATAATCTGCAGCGCGTTATCCACACTGAAAGCGCGCTCATCCATAATAATGCTGTGGCCCAAGCTCAGCGGCCCGGTGATGCCGTAATACAGGCCATAGGCCCAGCCCGGATCGGCCAGATTCCAGAATGAATCTTCTGCGCGCAAATCCACTGCATGGGTCATATAGCCTTTAAAAGCCAAAACCGCCTTTAAAGGCACAGGCACAGACTTCGCCAAGCCGGTCGTACCCGAAGTGAACATCATCAGGAAATGATCATCAAAAGTCAGCATTTCCGGTTCGCAGCCGGCAGGCTGCTGTTCCAATACAGTCCAGAAATCAGCGTCCTGCGATGCCTGATCCGCCTGCACCGTCAGGATATGCGGCGCTTTCACGCTGTTCAGTTTCGGGCGCTGATCGGCATTGGTTACTATCAGCTGGGTCTGCGCCGTTTCGATGCGGTGCTCAATGGCTTTAGATTCAAATGCGGTAAACAGCGGCTGATAAACTGCGCCAATGCGCCATGCTGCCAAAACAGTAATCAGCAGCTCCGGCGTTCTGGGCAGCAGTCCGGCAATACAGCTGCCTTTTTTCAAGCCAAGGCTTTTAAAATAGTTGGCTAATTTGCCTGAAGCGTCATCCAGCTGTTCAAAACTCCACTGCGAAGATTCGCCATTTTTCCCTTCCCAGAGCAGCGCAGCCTGATGCTGGCCGGCATGGCGCTGGCAGCATTCCACATAGGCGTTGATTGCCTGCGCCGAACCGCGCAGCTGTTCGCCGATTAAAGCGTCAAAGTTAAAATCTTGATAGGCCTGATTCAGTGTTTTCATTTTTAACAACCTCTATATCCTATAGACTGAACAGCGAGGCTCCCGCGCTGCTGCTGTTCATTCATCATTGTTATTAAGCCGGCTTTTTTGTGTTCAAAAGCGCAGCCTGTACATCCAGTACTGAGATTTGCGCCTAAGCCGCTAGGCGCTGTTTTATAAATAATAAGCTTAGAAAAATATGTTCAGAGGGCGCCTGCAGCGTCCATAACCCTCAGTAGAACTGCAGGCTTTGAGCATCGGCCGAAGCCCAATCCCTCAGGCTTTCGCAACTTCCCGCGCAATCACCAGGCGCTGAATATCCGATGCGCCTTCATAAATCTGGCTCACGCGCACATCGCGGTAAATGCGTTCGACTGGAAAATCGGATACATAGCCATAGCCGCCGTGAATCTGAATAGCGTCTGAACAGACCCTTTCCGCCATGGTCGAAGCAAACAGCTTGGCCATAGAGGCTTCTTTTAAGCATGGCAAATTGGCGTCTTTCAGCGCGGCGGCATGCAAAGCCAGCTGGCGCGCGGCTTCAATTTGCGTCGCCATATCCGCCAGGCGGAAAGCCACAGCCTGATGCTGCACAATATTCACTCCAAAGGCCTTGCGCTCATTGGCGTATTCCACAGCTGCATCCAAGGCCGCGCGCGCCATGCCCACCGACTGCGCAGCAATGCCGATGCGCCCGGACTCTAAGTTGGATAAGGCAATTTTATAGCCGTCGCCCTCATTGCCCAGCAAATGGTCTGCAGGAATGCGGCAGTCATCAAAAATAATCGTCGCGGTGTCGGAACAGTGCTGCCCCATTTTTTCTTCAATGCGCGACACAATATAGCCCGGCGCCCCAGTCGGCACTAAAAAGCATGAAATACCTTTTTTGCCGGCGGATTTATCGGTTACCGCAAAAACCAGCGCAATATCCGCATGCTTGCCTGTAGTAATAAACTGCTTGATGCCGTTGATGACCCATTCATCACCGTCGCGCACCGCCTGGCATTCCAGCGCGCTGGCATCTGAACCGGCCTGCGGTTCAGTCAGGCAGAAGCAGCCGAGCATTTCGCCTGTGGCCAGTTTTGTCAGATATTTCTTCTTCTGCTCTGCAGTGCCGTAGCGCTGAGTAATGCCGCAGGGCAATGAGTTCTGCACGCTGACAATGGTGGAAATGGCGCCGTCACCGGCGGCGATTTCTTCCAGCGCCAGCACCAGCGAAACATAGTCCATGCCTGAACCGCCCCATTCTTCCGAAACGGTCATGCCCAAAGCGCCCAGCGCGCCAAGCTCTTCCAGCTCCTGCGCAGGAAAACGCGCGGTTTTATCGCGCTCCGCGGCCGTCGGCTTCAGCTTCGCCTGCGAATAGTCGCGCAGCATGTCCTGAACCATCTTTTGCGCATCATTTAAAATCATATCCAGTCCCTTTCTTATCCTTTAAATTCCCTGCTGCATCTGCTTGGCGGCACAGGATTTTTCCCTTTTGATTCCTGAAAATAAAAGCCTGCCGGCCTGATCAGTGCGCTTTCAGTAAATCAATGCAAAATAAAGCCGCTTATTTCGGCTGCATGCGGATCGCGCCATCCAAGCGGATCACTTCGCCATTCAGATAGCCATTTTCGAAAATATGCCCGACCAGCTGCGCAAACTCCTCCGGCTTGGCCAAACGCGGCGGAAACGGCACCATCTGGCCCAAAGCATCCTGCACATTTTGCGGCATGCCCTTCAGCATCGGCGTTTCCATAATGCCCGGCGCAACCGTCATCACCCGGATCGCATCGCGCGCCAGTTCACGCGCCAAAGGCAGCGTCATCGCCGCGACAGCGCCTTTAGAAGCGGCATAAGCCGCTTGGCCGATCTGGCCGTCAAAAGCCGCCACAGAAGCGGTATTGACAATGACGCCGCGGTCTTCTTCGCCCGCCTGCAGCCGGTATTGCGCCATCAGCCTGGCGGCGTGGCGCAGCATATTGAAAGTGCCTGAAACATTAATGTTCAGGACTTTCTGGAACATTTCCAAGCTGTGCAGGCCATCACGGCCCAGCACTTTGGCGGAAGGCGCAATGCCGGCGCAGTTCACCAGGCCGTTCAGCTGGCCATATTTGTTTTCCACATGCTGAAAAAAGGCTGCGGCTGCGGCGTCATCCGTCACATCCAGCTGCACGAATTCCGCCTGCTCGCCTAGACGGTTCTGCATTTCCTCACCCAGCTGCTGATTCATATCCGCCATAATGACTTTCGCGCCTTGAGCGGCCAAATGCTCCGCCGCCGCCGCGCCTAAGCCGGATGCGCCGCCAGTAATGACAATAACTTTTCCCTGAATTTTCATTTTAATTTTCCCTTGAAGCATGTTTTTAAAATTCGACTTAAGCCACAGAGTAAACACAGAATAAATTCAGTACAATTTCCAAATGCTGCATCTTGAGTGATGCCTTTGAACAGTACAAAGAACCGACAGATGAATCATGGATGAAAGGCTTGGACAACGATTATTTTAAAGGCACAATTTCAATCAGCTTAGTCAGTGAAGCGCTGCTGGCGGCGCAGCAGCGCGGCTTTAACGCGGCAGAACTGCTGATGCAGGCCGGCATTGCCCCGGAGCTGCTGCTGTCAGAAAAAGCCCGCGTTTCTGTAATTCAATACGCGCAGCTGTGGATTGTCCTGGCCGACGCCATGAATGATGAATTTTTCGGCATGGACAGCCATCCCATGCGCAGAGGAAGCTATACTTTTTTATCAAAATCCCTGCTGCAGGCAGAAAATT
Organism: Acinetobacter sp. WCHAc010034; assembly: GCF_001696615.3. Lineage (NCBI taxonomy): Bacteria > Pseudomonadati > Pseudomonadota > Gammaproteobacteria > Moraxellales > Moraxellaceae > Acinetobacter > Acinetobacter sp. WCHAc010034. Next base: position 397,885 of record NZ_CP032279.1, read on the forward strand.
TAGGCAAGGCGCTGCAGCAGATCCTGCAGTTTTTGAACCTGATTCTGGATGATTTCAGCAGCAGCAGCTTTGTGCAGGAAAACTACGCCTATATTGTGATTCAAGATGCGCAGCAGCCGAAGCGCATGTTCAGCTACGCCACGTATTTAATGCTGGTGCACGGCCTGATGTGCTGGCTGAGCGGGCAGCGCATTGTGCTGAACCGCATCCAGCTGAAATGCCGCCCGCCGGCAGATGACAGCGACTACAGAACCCGCTTCTGCGATGATATTCAGTACGCCGCCAATGAAAACTATATCCAGTTTGATGCCGGCTATTTGAATATTCCAATGAAACAGGACAAAAAATCCTGGCATCAGTTTATTCAGCATACACCCTATAACCTGCTGGTGCGCTTTAAGAATCCGAATGCCTTAAGCCACCAGATCCGCAGGCTGTTTATGCAGACGCCGCCAGCTGAATGGCCTGAACTGGCTGCGCTGTCGCAGCAGTTCACTATATCTGAAGCCACCCTGCAGCGCCGCTTAAAGCAGGAAGGCATTCATTTCCAGCAGCTGAAAAATGAAATACGGCGCGACCTGGCCATCAGTTTGCTGGAGCAGAGCCATAAAACCCTGCAGGACATCAGCGAGCACCTGAATTTTCAGGATGCCAGCGCCTTTCACCGCGCCTTTAAAAAGTGGACAGGCGTCAGCCCGGGCGCATACCGGCAAAACAATGCCGGATAAATTTCAGGGACTGCGGGCCTTCTTAAACAGCCTGCCGGCTGAACCGAATGTTAAAAAAATTAACGTTGATTATCAGTAAATTATAAGACCCAGAAAAACTAACTGGACGGTCATCGGGGATTGATTGCCTTTAGCCCAAATTTAGGTTATTTTTCACTCACTTTAAAGCAATTTTTGCTTATTTTCGGCTGTATCTCCACTCCCTTTAAATCACCTTCAAAGGCCTCTCCATGCTTAAGATGATGGATGTACTCGAGCAAAGCTTGGTACAGAATTTCTCCGACTCCCTATTTTCACCTGCAGAACAATGCGATGCGCAGTTCAGCCAAGAGCTGCTGAATGTTGCGGATATTGATCTGCAAAATATTGTGTCTGCATTTTTCATGCGCGCTGACGCTGCTGATATTGCGCATGCGCTGGATATTCAGGCGGAAACTGCTGAAGCGATTCAGGCAGGCGCCGACTTGAAAGACGAAGCGTTTATGACTGCAACTGCAAAAATCGTCGCGTATTGCCTTGCGCTTGAAACCGATGCTTTCAATCAGGTTGATGTGCCGGACAGCCTGCAGGATTATCCGATGTAATGCTGCCCAAACCGGAAAGCGGCCATTAGGCCGGATGCCAGTCAATGAAGAATTGACTGGCATTTTATTTTAAAGGAGGTTTTCCGCCTTTAATGCGGCCATTGTCCCAAAGTCACGCGGTCATTGCCGCCGTAATCCTTAACGGTGCGCACCTGCTTATAGCCGGCCTGGGTAAAGATATGGCGTACTGCATCGCCTTGATCATAGCCATGCTCCAGCACCACCCAGCCGTCCACAGTCAAATGCTTTTTGCCCTGCTGGATAATCAACTCCAAATCCGCCAAGCCATGCTTGTCCGCCACCAAAGCGCGTTCAGGCTCTGTGGCCAAATCCTGCATGTGCTCATCTTCAGCGTCGATATACGGCGGATTGGACACAATCACATCAAAAAATTCACGGCCCAAAGGCTTAAACCAGGAACCGCAGACAAACCTCACATGCTCCAAATCATGCTTTTCGGCATTAAACTGCGCCACTTCCAAAGTCGGCTCATAAATATCCGTTGCCGTCACCGCCCAGTCCGGGCGCTCGCTGGCAATCGACAGCGCGACTGCGCCTGTGCCTGTGCCCAAGTCCACAATGCGCGCATCTTCAGGCACATCCAAATGCAGGACGGTTTCGACCAGCACTTCGGTATCCGGGCGCGGCACCAGCGTATCTTTAGTGACTTTTAAATCCAGCGTCCAAAACGGCTGCGACCCGGTCACATAAGCCAGCGGCTCGCCGGCGGCAATCCGCGCCAAACTGGCAGTATACTGCTGTTCCTGCGCTGCGGTCAGCTCCTGATCCTTTTTCATAACCAGATCAAAAGCATCAATTTTAGTAATGTGTTCGAGCAGCCATGCATTTTCCTGACGCTCATAGCTTTCAGGTTCGCCGCGTAAAGCCAAGGCCTGTGCAATATTCATTTAACCACCATTCTGCTGTGCCAATAATGCCAGCTGATCAGCCTGATATTCACGGTGCAGGCTGTCCAGCAGTTCAGTTAAGTCGCCTTCCATGACCGCATCCAGCTTGTATAAAGTCAGGTTAATGCGGTGATCGGTCATGCGGCCTTGCGGATAGTTATAGGTGCGGATGCGCTCTGAACGGTCACCTGAACCGACCAAGTCGCGGCGCATTTCAGAGGTCGCAGCATCGGCGGCCGCGCGCTTGGCATTTTCCAGGCGCGACACCAGCAAAGCCATCGCTTTGGCTTTGTTTTTATGCTGTGAACGCTCATCCTGGCATTCCACCACGGTTCCTGTAGGAATATGGGTAATGCGCACCGCAGAGTCGGTTTTGTTAATGTGCTGGCCGCCCGCACCCGATGCGCGGTAAGTGTCAATACGCAGTTCCGATGGATTGATCTCCACCGTGGTGTCCACATCAATTTCCGGCAGAATTGCCACAGTGCATGCAGAGGTATGCACACGGCCTTGCGATTCGGTTGCAGGCACACGCTGCACGCGATGCGCGCCGCTTTCAAATTTCAGGCGGCCGTAAACCCCATCGCCGTTAATCAGGCAGATCACTTCCTTATAGCCGCCGTGCTCGCCTTCATTTTCAGACAGGATTTCCAAACGCCAGCCCTGAGTTTCTGCATATTTGCTGTACATGCGGAATAAGTCGCCGGAGAAAATCGCAGCTTCATCACCGCCGGTTCCGGCGCGGATTTCCAGATACGCAGAGTTGGCGTCATTCGGGTCTTTCGGAATCATCAAAATGTTCAGATCAGCTTCCAGCTGTTCAATTAAGGCTTTATTTTCCTTAATCTCTTCCTGCGCCATTTCTTTAAAGTCAGGATCGGACAGCATGGCTTCCGCAGTTTCAATGTCTTCTTCCGCCTGCCGGTATTTGCGCCACACATCGGTGATTTCGCTCAGGTCGCTGTGCTCGCGCGACAGCTGGCGGAAACGCTTATTGTCAGAAATTACTTCGACATCTGCAAGCAAGGCATTTAATTCTTCGTGACGGTCAGACAGCTGATCTAAGCGTAAGCGCAGCGATTCTTTCATTATTCAAAATATCTCAATACAGCCTGTTACAAGGCGCGGGCCTGAACAGATAAAGCTAAAAATTTGCGCCTAGTTTACCGATTCTGGGTTTTAAATGACATCTTTATTGCTTGCACCAAGCTGAAACTTATTCAAGGGCACGCCATCGGGCGGCAGGCTGAACACGCGCATCCATGCCAGATGCATAGCACCGGCAGCCCGTTAAAGCAGCTGCATGCCGGCAGTCAAAACCGCGCGGTTCCGCCGCATTTATGCGCCGCAGCCCGGCATTGATCACTTTTAAATCTGATTTCCAGCATTTGTTACAAAGCGACACAATGCGGAAACTAAAGCACAGCATTTTGCGGATGACTCTCCACATTTTCAGAGAGGCCTTTTGTTAGATTTGCCCCATCAGATAAATTACAACAGTCCGAATGCATTGGACATGGAGTGCACCATGAAACTGAACGCTATCTTGCTCAGCGCCACGCTGGCAGCGGCATCTTTATTTACCGTTAGCGCGCATGCTGACAGCACAACCCGCGTAGCGGCCGCCAGCGCCTTAGGCAGCGTAGCAGGCACAGCAATCGGTAAAAATATGGGCGGCACAACCGGCGCGACCATTGGCGCAGCCTTAGGCGGCGCGGGCGGCGCAGCCGTTGCAAGCGATAAGCGCAACCGCACAGAATCCGCTATTGGCGGCGCTTTAGGCGGCGGCGCAGGCTATACGGTCGGCAAGAGCATGGGCGGCACCAACGGCGGCTATATCGGCGCGGCGGCTGGCGCAGCAGGCGGCGCGGCTTTAGGCAATAAAATCTCTAAAGATAAAGCCTACGAGAAAAAGCAGCAGCGCAAATACAAAAAACACCGCCGCCATCACCACTAAGAGGCAGCGCTAAAACAGCACCTTCGGGTGCTTTTTTTGGCTTGATTATGCAGGATGATGCGCGCAAGCCGGCCGCTTTAAAGGCAATCGTGAAGGCATTGCGCAGAGCGTTTACAGATTCATTACCAAACGCATCATTTTAATCATAATGCCCTCCACGCTCATCTCAACATCTCCGCTTATCTTAATCTCAAGACACAATTGATATGCTTTATAGAAGGGAATCATGAAAATCAATAAAATTCTATTCGGCGCGGCCATTACAGCTTCCGCTTTTGCAATGACCGCAGCCAACGCAGGCAGCACCACCAATACCGCCCTGACCTCAGCCCTCGGCGGTGTGGTCGGCGCTGCAGTGGGACAGAAAATGGGCGGCCAAACCGGCGCAATGATTGGTTCAGCCATTGGCGGCGGCGCAGGCGCGGCAGCTTCTGCCAACAAGCGTGACCGCAATGGCGCCATCATCGGCGGCGCATTAGGCGGCGCGGGCGGCTACACCGTCGGCAAAAACATGGGCGGCACCAATGGCGGCTATATCGGCGCAGCGGCCGGCTCTGCAGGCGGCGCTGTTTTAGGGCAGAAAGTCAGTGAAGACCGGCGCTATGATGATGAGCGCTATGACCGCCGTTACGACGATGAAGACCGTTATGACCGGCGCTACAGCGGCAAAGGCTACCGCTACAATGACGGCCGCTATAACGACCGCGGCTATTACAGCAAAGACAATGGCCGCCATTTAGGCCACTATAAAAATGGCAAGCGCCGTTAATTCCGCAGCTGCAGCATGAAAAAAGCGCCTTCGGGCGCTTATTCAAGCCTAAATAATATTGCCTTCCCGCCTCTGGCTCAGCCAACTCACTCCTCTTCCCCAAAATGCTCAGCCTGCTTTCTAGGCTTCATCAGCAAGAAACACCTTAAAATTAAGAGGCGCCCGCGTCTGGCAGGCGTCCCGAATTAAATTACGCGCCAAGTCCCAGCCTTGCTTAAACCGCCTTCCACTGCTGATGGACTTCGTCCGAACATTTATTCAGCATCACCTGATTGTCCCGGATTTCCTGAACCCAGGAAACAGGAATCAGATGATGCATGCCGTCACTGGACTCGTGACGCGTCAGCTTAAGCTGGTCAGTGCCTTCAAGATGATCGACCGTGCCGACTTTTGTCCCGCAGGACGCAATAACATCTGCATGCTTTTGAATACTTTGAAGATCAATCATGAGCTACTCCTATTGCATCAAATATGCCTTATTAATCTATCGGATCGGCACAGAAAATCCGTCAAATGTTTAAAACATACACATGAAGATAATCAAGCCTTACAATCTAAAACGCTGCGGTAAAAAGGTCATAAAATGAAACAATCCGCGCAATAGCAATCATGAAACTCCAGCAGCTGTACACTGCAGGCTATTTATAAGGCGCAAAAGCTGATGAATGCCGGATGCAAAGCAGCGGGCTTGGAACATGCTGCGCATAATGCGCCGGGCAATTCAGCCCTTACGCAGAGTATCGATAATTTTCGATATACATCGCCCAACTTATATCGTATTATTTCGATATAAGAAATCAGCGAGATCAGCTATGCGCTCATTGCAAGCAGTTAAATTTTCCATTTTAGAACTGGCGCCTGTGCGCGACGATAAAAGCATCCGGTTTGCCTTAAACCATGCGCTGGAACTGGCCCAGCATGCTGAAAGGCTCGGCTATGACCGCTTCTGGCTAGCAGAACACCACAACATGGACGGCATCGCCAGCTCGGCAACAGCGGTTTTGCTCGGCTATATTCTGGCCAACACTTCAACTTTAAAAGTAGGCTCCGGAGGCATTATGCTGCCGAACCACGCCCCCTTGGTGGTTGCAGAACAATTCGGCACCTTGGCAACGCTGTATCCAAACCGAATTGAGCTGGGGCTTGGGCGCGCCCCGGGCACAGACCCCGCCACTATGCGCGCATTGCGCCGCGGGCGTCAGGAAACCGAAGAGCAGTTCCCGCAGGATGTAGCGGAGATTTTACGCTATTTTGATGACGCGCAGCCGCAGCAGCGCATTACCGCAACGCCGGGCCAAGGCACGCATGTTCCCGTCTGGCTGCTGGGTTCCAGCCTGTTCAGCGCGCAGCTGGCCGCCAAGCTTGGCCTGCCTTATTCCTTCGCCTCCCATTTTGCGCCACGCATGCTCAGCCAAGCCATTCAGCTGTACCGCGACAGCTTTGAGCCTTCGCAGTATTTAGACCGGCCTTATGTGTCAATGGGCGTGCCAGCGGTTGTGGCGCAGACCGATGAAGAAGCGCACTATTTGGCCAGCAGCGCCTACCAGCGGGTTTTGGGCCTGATGCGCGGCCACAGCCTGAAGCTTAAAGCGCCCGTCCCAAGCATGCAGAACCTGTGGTCGCCTGCCGAAAAAATGTCTGTAGACAATTTTTACGCTATGGCGCAAATCGGCTCAAACAGCACCGTCAAAGTGGGTCTGGAAGGCCTTTTGGCAAAATACGATGTCGATGAGTTTATTTTCACCTGCGATATTTACGATACAGACAAACGCATAGAAAACTTTGAGCGCCTGATGCAGATTAAGCATGAAGCCGCCTAGAGCGCATCCAGCCTGACATCCGCCTAAAGCGCCGCATTGATGCGGCGCTTTTTTATTTCATTGCGCCACCTCAGCCGCATATCAAATCGCCATTGCCTTCCCGGCGCTTTTCAGCATAATAAAATGCATGGCAGCCAACACTAAAAATAAGGATAACAGCATGAATCAATACATTAATAAACCCACGCCCGCTTTTGTGGCCGCCAGCTGGGCCGCGCTATTTGCCGGCGCCGCCGCATACGGCATTGGCCTGTTCAATGCAGACATGCTGCTGAACGAAAAAGGCTATTACCTGGTTTTGATTCTATACGGGCTTTTTTCCGCTGTTTCCCTGCAGAAAATCATCCGCGATAAAATTGAAGGCATGCATGTCACACATATTTATTACGGGCTGTGCTGGGCCTCTGTCGCCATCTGCATCGCCCTGCTGGCTATCGGCCTGTTTAATGCCAATTTGGCCCTGAGTGAAAAAGGCTTCTATATTATGGCCTTTTTGCTCAGCCTCTTCGGCGCGGTTGCGGTACAGAAAAATATCCGCGATATGGAATACCTGCGCCAGCACAATCAAAGCGCTCATTTAGAACTGAAAAACACGCCATCCATTGCGGAAAGCGAACATAACGATTAGCAATCAAGGGCCTGCGCACAGCAGGCCCGCTCTTTTCAATACCTCCAAAGCCAGAGCCGCTGTTGATTTAAAGATGACTGTTCAGATTTCATTCAGCGCTTTACCTGCCCGCAATTCTCCGCTATCAATAGAGGCATAAATACAGCCAACCGCATAAAACGAAAAATACTGGAATAATCATATGGCCACTTTTAAGCAGGATGCTTCCCATCATGCCTTTAGAAATGCAGCGCAGGACTTTCAGGCATTTCAAGGCGCTTTAGTGCAATCTACAGCAATGAAGGATTTCGATTTCAGCGGCAAAAATGTCGCCATCCTCAGCATCGATCAGGATTCCGCCAGCCTGCTTGCAGCGGTCTGCGATCAGGCGGCGCAGGTTGCCGTGTTTCAGATTCATCCGCATTTTGTGCTGCCCAAAACGGAGCGCTTCATGCAGAAACTGATTCAGCATCCGCTGGTCATTAAAAACCGGCGCCTGTTCAACAACCGCATCAAAAGCCTGCTGGCGCTGCGCTTTCTGGAAGATCAGGTCAAGGACACCTGGCTGAAGCACTTGCTGATGCCGAATACTGCCATTCAGCATAAGGTGTTTCTAAAGTCTGACCATTATTACGCCTCGCTGCAGCGCGCAAACTGCACGCTGGTCACTTGGCCGATTGTCAAAGTGCACAGTCACGGCATACAAGCCATCAACGGCCATATTTATCCCTGCGATGTGATTGTTTACCATGGCGAGGCATAGCGCTTTAAATGCCGGAAAAACTGGCTCGCGGATATTTGCGCATGAATTGCAACCGCAGCAGGATTTAAGAACCGGAAAAACAGCGCGCCCGGCTGCCGTCCAGCAGCATTGCCGTGCAGTTTTTTGATATTATTTTCATATAATAAAGCACGTTATTTTCTATTTATTTGAAACTGAAAAGAGCCGCATTGCGCGGCTCCTGCCGGCACGCAGCTTAACCGATGCGGCGCTTCAAGCCGGTCATTTGCAGTACGCGGGTTGAAATTTCTTCAATCGACATCTCTGAAACATTGAGATATTTAATCCCTTCAGAAATGTAAATCCCCTCCACCGCGCGCAGCTCCATCTGGCACTGGTTGAAACTGGCATAGCGGCTGTTGGCTTTGCGCTCGCTGCGGATGGCAACCAGGCGCTCAGCGTCAATCATCAGGCCGAAAAGCTTGTGCTTATGCGCCTTTAACACCGAAGGCAGGCGGTTATCGTCTAAATCTTCTTCAGTCAGCGGGTAGTTTGCCACACGGATGCCGAACTGCAGTGAAAGGTAGATGGAGGTCGGGGTTTTGCCTGAGCGCGACACGCCTATTAAGATCAGGTCAGCCTTGTCATAGTGGCGGGTGCGCGCGCCGTCATCATTATCCAGGGCAAAATGCACCGCATCAATGCGCGCCTTGTAAGACTCTGAATCCGTCACGGCATGGGTTTGCCCGACTAAAGTCGTAGGGGAAGTTCCCAATTCATCCGACAGTTTACTGATAAGACCCTCAAATACATCAAGATTTATAGCATTTGCTGTATTGATGATGTCGCGCGCATACGGGTCTACCAGCGTATCAAAAACCAGCGGCTTTTGCCCGTCCAGCTGCGCGCGCTGATTGATCTCAGCCACCACATTCATGGCTGCTTCTTCAGATGTAATATAAGGAATAATATGAATGTCAAAATCAACATGCGGAAACTGCGCAAGCAGTGAGTGTCCAAGGGTTTCAGCGGTAATAGCGGTACCGTCTGAAATAAAAAAAACACTGCGCCGGATTTGTTTACCTTCTGACATTAAAATTCTCCTCAAATATTTGTCTTAGTGCTATATAATCTTTATAGTAAACCATCTTACATGACTATCTCTTAGTTAAATCAAAATGCTAAGTTTTTTGTTATAATTTCATGCCAAGATAGTGATTAATACTGCAAAAGTGGAGTAACAACTTTGGAAGCGCGCGTAATTGGTCTAGAAAAATTAGGGAAGCACGATGTAGAACTCGTGGGTGGGAAAAACTCATCTCTGGGGGAAATGATCAGCCACTTATCAAATGCTGGCGTTTCAGTACCGGGTGGCTTCGCAACCACGGCTGATGCCTATCGTGAATTCCTCGAGCAAAGCGGCCTAAACGCTAAAATCAATGCAGAGCTTGCTGCGCTTAATGTCGATGATGTAATTGCCCTTGCAGAAACCGGCGCTAAAATTCGTCAATGGATTGTAGACACTCCTCTTACTCCAGGACTAGAACAAGAAGTCCGCACTGCTTTTGCAGCGCTTTCTAACGGCAACCCTGAAATCGCGGTTGCCGTTCGTTCATCTGCGACAGCAGAAGACTTGCCGGACGCATCTTTTGCCGGCCAGCAGGAAACTTTCCTGAATATCCGCGGCATTGACAACGTGCTGATCGCGATCAAGGAAGTTTTTGCATCTTTATACAACGACCGCGCCATTTCTTACCGTGTACACCAAAACTTTGCGCATGACGTTGTTGCACTGTCTGCCGGCATTCAGCGCATGGTGCGCTCAGAAACCGGCGCTGCCGGCGTAATGTTCACTTTAGATACAGAATCAGGCTTCCGTGAAGCTGTATTTATCACGGCATCTTACGGCCTGGGCGAAATGGTTGTTCAGGGCGCAGTCAACCCGGACGAATTCTATATTTCCAAGCCGCTGCTTAGAGCAGGCAGACATGCTGTCCTGCGCCGCAACCTTGGCTCCAAGCATCAGAAAATGGTGTATGGCGAAGAAGGCGCTGCCGGCAAATCTGTCGTCGTGGTTGACGTAGAAAAAGCTGAACGCCAGCAATTCGCTTTAAATGACCACGAGCTTCAAGAACTTGCCAAGCAGGCATTGATCATTGAAGAGCACTATCAGGCACCGATGGATATCGAATGGGCTAAAGACGGTGATGACGGTCAAATTTACATCGTTCAGGCGCGCCCTGAAACTGTGAAGAGCCGTGAAAACGTCGGCACCATGGAACGCTACCTGCTGAACCAGAAAGGCACAGTCATCTGTGAAGGCCGCTCAATCGGCCAGCGCATCGGCTCAGGCAAAGTCCGCGTGGTAACTTCCATTAAAGAAATGGACAAAGTGCAGGACGGCGACGTGCTTGTTTCTGACATGACCGACCCGGACTGGGAACCGGTAATGAAGCGCGCGGCAGCGATTGTCACTAACCGCGGCGGCCGTACCTGCCACGCGGCGATTATTGCGCGCGAACTTGGCGTTCCGGCAATTGTCGGCTGCGGCAACGCAACTGAAGTGCTGGCTGACGGTCAGGAAGTGACTGTTTCATGCGCTGAAGGCGACACTGGCTTCATCTACGAAGGCGCTTTAGATTTCGAAGTTCAAAAGAACTCAATCGAATCTATGCCTAAGCTTCCGTTCAAAATCATGATGAACGTCGGCAACCCGGACCGCGCATTTGACTTTGCGCAAATTCCAAACGAAGGCATTGGCCTTGCGCGCCTTGAGTTCATCATCAACCGCATGATCGGCGTGCACCCTAAAGCATTGCTGAACATTGACAGCCTGCCGCGTGAAACCCGCGCAGCTGTAATGGCGCGCACTGCAGGCTACTCTTCTCCAATCGAATTCTATGTCGAAAAACTGGTTGAGGGCATTTCTACCCTGGCTGCCGCTTTTGCAGACAAGCCGGTGATTGTGCGCATGTCTGACTTCAAGTCAAACGAATACGCGAACCTGATTGGCGGCAAGCTGTACGAGCCGGAAGAAGAAAACCCTATGCTGGGCTTCCGCGGCGCGAGCCGTTACGTGTCTGACAACTTCCGCGACTGCTTCGAACTCGAATGCCGCGCGCTGAAGAAAGCCCGTGACGAAATGGGCCTGACCAACATTCAAATCATGATTCCTTTTGTGCGCACAGTGGCGGAAGCGAAACGCGTGATTGAGCTGCTGGGTCAAAACGGCCTGAAGCGCGGTGAGAACGGCCTGAAAGTGATCATGATGTGCGAACTGCCAACCAACGCATTGCTGGCTGAACAGTTCCTTGAGCACTTTGACGGCTTCTCTATCGGCTCTAACGACTTGACTCAGCTAACGCTTGGCCTAGACCGCGACTCAGGCATTGTTTCCCACCTGTTTGACGAACGCGACCCGGCGGTTAAAGCGCTTCTGTCCATGGCGATTCACGCCTGCCGCAAAGCGGGCAAATATGTCGGCATTTGCGGCCAGGGCCCATCTGACCACCCTGACCTTGCAAAATGGCTGATGGAGCAAGGCATTGAATCAGTATCGCTGAACCCGGATTCTGTTTTAGACACTTGGTTCTTCCTTGCTGAAGAAAAAGCTCAACAAGCTTAAGAAACTGTGTTAAAAAAAGACCCACATTTGGGTCTTTTTTTTCATCTATAATTTTACTTACGTTTTTGAGATTCTAGTTTTATGCAAATTTACTTGGCACGAAATAATCAACAAGCCGGACCATACAGTTTGGAGCAGCTGAACCAGATGCTCGCCAGCCAGCAGGTGCTCTTAACCGACCTTGCCTGGCATCAAGGCATGGCTGAATGGAAAGCTCTAGGTGAACTCACTCAAGGCAAACTCGCATACCTGCCGGAAGGCTATACCGCTCCAGCCAGCGAACAGTCCTTCAGCCCTCAAAATCAGCCGATTCAAAACCCGCACAACCGCAATTCTGCCAAGCCGAAAACGGCTGAACAGCAGACTTTAGCCTCCATCCCAAGCCGGGTATTGGCCAAAATTGCCGACCTGCTGCTGTGGGTGCCGGCGACCTATATTCTGACCGGCTTCTTCTCCAAGCAGGAAGCTGAACAGTTCAATGCGCTCAATATCCAGTTCATGGACGCCATGTTTGGCGCAGCGGCCGACCCGGCTTTGGCGCAGCAGCTGCAGACTCAAATGATTGAAATGTTTTCGCAGCAGGCCTGGTTCGCCATGGCTGCCTACCTGTTCATTATGCTGGCTGTGCAGGCGGTTTTAATCGCAAAATCGGGCCAGTCTATCGGCAAAAAGCTGACCAAGATTAAAATTGTCGACGCGGAAACCGGTGAAAAAACCTCCTTAATGCGCGCATTTACGCTCCGCAGCGCCCTGTTCATCTTTTTGAATTTCGTATTTATGTTCATTGCAATCATCGATATTGCCTTCGGACTGGGCGCAAAGCGTCAAACTTTGCACGATAAGGTCGCCAGAACCAAGGTCATCAAGCAATAAATTATGCAAATAAAAGGGGATGATTTTTTCATCCCCTTTTTGCACAGCGCTTTGAAATTAAAATAAAATTACGATAACGAATCCTCAATCCCGACTGGCAAAATAGGTTTTTAGAACAGCCATTTAAAGACGCTTTATGTATAGCTTAGTTTACCGATATAAGGCATAATGCCCCACAACGTAGCGGTGTCTCATGATTGGGAAGGAATTTCTATGTCTATAAGAATAGCTCCCAATTAGACGGCACTATAATCGCTATCCCATATTTAATTAGGGAATGGGACTCTTCACCGAGGTTGTAAAATGAGACAAACAATTTTAGCTGTATTGTCTTTATCTGCGATGGCTGCGCTCTTAACTGGGTGCGGCGGTGATATGGTACTTCTAAACTCAAAAGGTCCAGTAGCTCAAGGTCAATCCGACCTGATGATGACTGCGATCTATCTAATGCTTCTAGTGGTGATTCCGTCAGCACTTATGGCAGTTTGGTTTGGCTGGAAATATCGCGCATCGAATAAAGATGCAGACTATAAACCTACATGGGCGCACTCCACTGCAATTGAAGTTGTAGTATGGGGTATTCCTGTGATTATTATCGGTATTTTAGCTTGGTTAACTTGGTGGGGTTCCCACAAGTATGACCCGTACCGCCCAATTGAGTCAGATAAGGCTCCTGTAACCGTTCAAGTTATTGCTGAACAGTTCAAATGGATCTTCATCTACCCAGAGCAAGGCATTGCGACGGTTAACGAATTGCGCTTCCCAGAGAAAACTCCGGTTAGCCTGCGCTTAACATCTAACTTCACAATGAACTCGTTCTTCATCCCTGCGATGTCTGGCCAGATTTATGCAATGGCGGGTATGCAGACTCATCTGAATTTCTTGGCAAATGAAACCAGCCCGGCTGAAGGCTACCGCGGTTTCTCTTCCAACTATTCAGGCTACGGCTTCTCACAAATGCGCTTCCGCGCTCACTCTGTGACAGATGCTCAGTTTGCTGAATGGGTAAATGCAGTTAAAGCTGGTAAAGGTACTTCAATTAACCCTAATGCAGTTCAAAAGACTGTTTTAGACCAGGCTGAATTTGCAACCCTGCGTGACGGCAACCGTTCTAAGCACCAAATTGAAATGATGCTTGCTCACGCTGAAACTGACAAGCAGAAAGAAGCTGCCGCACTTGCTGAAGCAGAAGGTCCTTATCCTACTAAGCCACATCCTGTGACTTATTACTCTTCAGTAGAGCCTAAATTGTTCGAATCTGTGATTAACAAATACATGAGCAACTACCATGGCGCTGACCATTCAGCTGCTGCCGGTACTCATGAAGCTGCGGCTTCTGACGCTCATGCAAATGCAGATCATGCGACTGCTTCTGTAGGGGAATAAGACATGAGCTTATTAGGTAAGTTAGGTCCAGATGCAATTCCGCACGATCCAATCGTGCTGGTTACAGTTGCCATGATGGTCCTTGGCGGTATCGCAGTTTTTGCCGGTATCACCTACTTTAAGAAATGGAACTACCTGTGGACTGAATGGTTCACCTCTGTAGACCATAAAAAAATCGGCATCATGTATATCTTCGTATCCATTATCATGCTTGTGCGTGGTTTTGCCGATGCGATCATGATGCGCCTTCAGCTGTTCCTTGCCAAAGGCGGCGGCGAAGGCTACCTGCACCCTGAACACTACGACCAGATCTTTACCGCGCATGGCGTGATCATGATCTTCTTCGTGGCGATGGGTCTGGTTGTTGGCTTAATGAACGTTGCTGTTCCGCTGCAAATCGGCGCGCGCGACGTAGCATTCCCATTATTAAACTCTTTAAGCTTCTGGCTGTTTGCCGGCGCTGCAGGTTTGATGATGGCTTCCCTTGCAATTGGTGAATTCGCTGCTACAGGCTGGATGGCATACCCTCCACTGTCTGGCATTGAATACTCTCCAGGCGTGGGCATGGACTACTATATTTGGGCGCTGCAGATTTCAGGCCTGGGTACGCTTTTAACCGGTGTTAACTTCTTTGTTACCATCATTAAAATGCGCGCGCCTGGCATGAAGCTGATGGATATGCCGATTTTCACTTGGACAGCGCTTTGTACTGCGGTACTGATTATTGCTGCTTTCCCTGTGCTGACTGCTACCATTGCAATGCTGTCGCTTGACCGCTACTTCGGCTTCCACTTCTTCACCAACGACATGGGCGGCAGCCCAATGCTGTACGTGAACCTGATCTGGACTTGGGGCCACCCGGAAGTATACATTCTTGTATTGCCTGCTTTCGGCATTTACTCAGAAGTTACATCTACATTTGCACGCAAAACTTTGTTTGGCTACAAATCAATGGTGTATGCAACAATCGCAATTACCGTATTGTCATTCGTTGTATGGGTTCACCACTTCTTCACCATGGGTGCTGGCGCCAACGTTAACGCGTTCTTCGGCATCATGACCATGATCATTGCGATCCCTACAGGCGTGAAAATCTTCTCTTGGTTATTCACCATGTACAAGGGCCGCATTACGTTCACCACTCCAATGCTTTGGACACTTGGCTTCCTTGTGACTTTCGGCATCGGCGGCTTAACAGGCGTACTGATGGCGGTTCCGCCAGCAGACTTCCTGGTGCACAACTCTTTATTCCTGATCGCTCACTTCCATAACGTAATTATCGGCGGTGTAGTATTCGCAATGTTCGCGGGCATCATTTTCTACTGGCCAAAAATGTTTGGCTGGAAGCTTAATGAAGCTTGGGGTAAAGCTGCGTTCTGGTTCTGGTTCTTCGGTTTCTACTTTGCATTCATGCCGCTGTATATCCTTGGCTTCATGGGTATGACGCGCCGTCTGAATACATATGACAACCCGGAATGGGACCCGTACTTGGCAATCGCATTCTTCGGTTCAGTTTTAGTCGCATTGGGTATCTTCTGCTTCGTTATGCAGATCGTTGTTGGCTTCTTGCAGCGCAAGAACAACATGGATCTTACTGGCGATCCATGGGATGGCCGCGTGCTTGAATGGGCGACTTCGTCACCTGCTCCGTTCTACAACTTTGCGCATGTTCCAAAGATCAATGGCATTGATACTTTCTGGACAGACAAAGAGAACGGCATCGCTTATGCGAAGCCTACCAAGTATGAAGACATCCACATGCCGACAAACCGCGCTGCGGGCTTTGTCATCGCAATGTTCATTACAGTTATGGGCTTTGCTTTAATCTGGCACATTTGGTGGTTAGTCGCGGTTACTTTCATTGCTTCTATCGTCAGCTTCATCGTGTCTTCTTTCACGAAGACTGTGGACTACTATGTTCCTGCTGCTGAAGTTGAACGCATTGAAAATGAACGCTATGCGCTCCTTGAAAAACACTTGAAGAAGGACTAAGACTATGGCTGAAGTACTTCATCACGAAAGCAACGGCCATGATGAGCATCATCATCACGATGATACCGACATCACAGTCTTTGGTTTCTGGACTTACCTGATGAGTGACTTGATCCTGTTCGGGACACTCTTCATCGCGTTCGCTGTATTAAGCAGTCACATTCCAATGGGCACGCCAAGTGCAAAAGAGCTGTTTGGCGAGTCTTTAGGCTTCGTTTTAACTGAAACTTTTGCCCTGCTGATCTCATCGGTAACGTTTGGCTTTGCAGTTCTGGCTGCATACAAAAAAGACGCTGCCAAAGTATTGACTTGGTTAGGCATTACCTGGTTATTTGGCGCAGCCTTCATCGGCATGGAACTTTATGAATTCAATCATCTAGTTCATGCTGGCCATGGCCCAAGCACAAGCGCGTTCTTATCTGCGTTCTTTACCTTAGTAGGTACGCATGGTATTCACGTAACTTCGGGCTTGGTATGGATGCTGGTGCTGATGTATCAAATCAAGAAAAACGGTTTGACACTGCCAAACACGCGCCGCCTTGCTTGCTTAAGCTTGTTCTGGCACTTCCTTGACATCGTTTGGATCTGTGTATTCAGCGTAGTTTACTTAATGGGAGTTCTATAATGAGTCATGATCATAACTCTGCTGGCGCAGCGCACGGCAACACGAAACAGTACACGATCGGCTTCATCCTTTCCGTTATCCTGACGATTATTCCTTTCGGCATGGTAATGGCGGGCGGCTTCGGCCGCGGCCTGATCGTGACTGTCATCGCGATTACTGCTGTTGCTCAGATCCTGGTGCAGTTAATTTACTTCCTGCACATGAACTCATCTTCAGAACAGCGCTGGAACGTTATTGCATTCGTGTATACGATTCTGACAGTTGCTATTCTTTTGGTCGGTTCTGTCTGGATTATGAACTACTTACACTACAACATGATGATCTAAACTGGTCGTCATGCTGAAAAAGTATTTATTCCTGACTAAGCCAGGAATTCTCTTCGGTAACTTCGTTACCACTCTGGGCGGCTTCTTTTTAGCCGCCCAGGGCTCTGTAGATTTCCTCCTCCTTCTCATCACCCTGCTGGGTACAACATTAGTTGTCGCCTCCGGCTGCGTCGTCAACAACGTCATCGATCAGGACATTGATCAGAAGATGGAACGGACGATGAACCGCGCGCTGGTTAAAAAAACCATCAGCCCTTCCGTTGCGCTGGCATTTTCAGCTGCGCTTGGAATTTCAGGCTTTGCCCTGCTGTGGTTCTTTACCAATGCCTATGCCTTTGGCTTTGCTGTACTTGGTTTTGTGGTTTATGTAATTTTGTACAGTCTTTGGAGCAAGCGCACGTCCATTCACCAAACCGTGATTGGCAGCATTTCCGGCGCAAGCCCTCCAGTAATTGGCTATACCGCTGTTTCAAATGAATTTGACGTTGCCGCCCTGCTGCTGTTTTTAGCATATGCGCTTTGGCAAATGCCGCATTCATGGGGAATTGCTGTATACCGTTTTGATGACTATAAAAATGCAGGCATTCCTATCCTGCCTGTAGCACGCTCAATTTTCCGCACGAAAGTTGAAAGCCTGATTTACGTCTTGCTGTTTGCTGCAGTGCTGAATGGCTTGTATTGCTTCGGCTATACCAACATGTTCTTTTTAATCACCTTTAATGCCTTATGCGCATACTGGGTGTATTTATCGATCATTGGGTTCAAAGCCGAAAATGACCAGCTGTGGGCAAAACGCTATTTCTTATATTCGGTGATTTTAATTACCGCATTAAGCTTCAGCTTCAGCTTCAGCTACGTCTCACCTGCACCGCATTTGCCGCTGTTTTAAAAAGATAGAGTGATCTCTATCTTTTTTTATTTTGGGCGATAAAAATATTTCATGCCCCTGCTCCGGCTTGCTACCATTGCATCTACAACAATAAATTCATTTTTTACTTATGAACCATAATTTTCCGCTGCTTCAGAAAACCGCCTGCCTTTCCCTCTTGCCTCTCAGCATTTTTTACAGCGCGCACAGTTTTGCCGGCGCAGATGTTTACTGCACGCCATCGACCGAACTGCAAGGCAATGCCTATACCGCATGCAGCAACCTGCCGGCGCTGACCCCGGCAAATGACAATCAGACCAATATGCTGCTTTTGCTCAGCGATCTGGGGCTGGCTTCAATTTCCATTCCCAATTCACAAAATACGCTGTGGATGACCGGCTACAGCATTGTGCCCTTTGAAACCAAGGCCATCACGGCATCCAGCAAAAATAAAGCCGCTTCGGCGCGCCAGCTCTCCCAAGCTGGCGCAGATCCTTATCAGGAACACTGCAGCAGCCTGAGCCAAGGCGCGCAGGATTTCCTGCAGCAGATTCAGGCGGACAAAAATCTGTCCAGCTCAGAGAAACAGCTGCTGGCCGGCGAGCGCAATAAAATTTCCTCCTGCGCCAGCAAAATGCCGCTGATCAGCATCAACCAAAACTGGTCTGCGCCTGCGCGCCAGTACGCATCCTATTTGAATGCCACTATCGCCTTTTACAATGCTAACTTTTCCACAGCCTCTAAGATTTACTTAGTTTTAGCCGGTGTAGAGCAGCCTTGGCTGAAAGAAACCTCGCAGTACATGCTGATCCGCAGCAATTTAAATGCGGCTTACCAAAGCGGGGTTGGCGAATATGGCGACCTGCAGCATGACAAGCTGAATCAAATCCTGCTGAAAGATTTTTTCAGCAGCATCACCGATTATTTCAAGCTGTACCCGAATGGCCAGTATGCCGCCAGCGCGCGCGGCCTGCTGCGCCGCGGTTACTGGCTGAATGGCCGGCATGACCTGCTGGTGAATGAGTTTGTCTGGCAGATCAATCACCCGAAGTCAAAGCTTTATAATTTAGAAATCAGCAATCTGGCTTATGAGATTGACCGCCATGTTTTTCAAAGCTCAAGATTTAAAGCGCAGAATTTAAATGATCCGTTCTTTCTGGCCATTTATGACCTGATGCAGATGCGCAAGCCTGAAACGGCAGAAGATAAAGTCATCAGCTGGGCCGAACTGAATGCGCAAAAAGCCGCATTTAAAAATCAGCCTGAACTGTTCCAGTACCTGCAGGCCAATCATCTGTTCTTTGTGCAGAACAAAGCGCAGGATGCTTTGAAATACCTGCCAAGCGAGCTGCCGGCTGCCGCCAGCAGCTATCTGCAGCTCAGCCAGATTCTGCTCAAAGGGCGCATTCAGGAAAAACTGGGCCAATCTCAAGAAAAAAACTGGGAAGCCCTGCTCGCTAAAGCCAAAACGCCTGAACAGCGTGGACTGTTTGAGCTGATGCTGTATCCGCATTATGCCAAGCAGCAGAACGCAGCCATGTTTATGGGCGCGAATGCAAAAATTAAGCAGAAGTCGCTGCAAAAAAGCTTTATAGAGGAAGCGGCCAATGAGAAAAGCTTAATGCAGTTTGCGCAAGGCGCGGACGCTAGCAGCGATCAAAAAAATCTGGCGCTGTTTAATGTTTTGCAAAAATCTTTGATCCATCAAAACTTCAGCCTGTTTAATCAAGCTTATGCGCTCTTGCCGAAGAATGCCGCGCAATATGTCTATAACAATGAAACTTTTGAACACTACAAAAACCAGCCGCCGCTGGGCAATTTTGTCTGGAAAGGCGCAAAAGTCAGCAGCGCAATTCAATGCCCTGACCTGTACAGCCTGACGCAAAAACTGGAACAAAACCCCAAAGACTTAAAGCTGCGCCTCTGCCTTGGAGAATATATCCGCTCAGAACAAGGCTACAGCGTAAACAGCCTGACCTATACTGAAAAAGACCGCAGCAGCTTTCAAGGCCCTGTATTCGCCCGCGGCCAAGTTTATAAAGACATCATCAAGGCTTCATCTGACCCTGAAATGAAGGCCTATGCCCTATACCGCTCCATTATGTGCTACTCGCCAAGCGGCATGAATGACTGTCAGGACAATGAGGTTGCCACATCCACCCGCAAGCAATGGTATGATCAAATCAAGCGCGATTATCCCACTACTTCCTGGGCCAAGTCCCTGAAATATTACTGGTGATCCCCCGATGCTGAAGCGCTTCCATGCAGTCTGCAGCTTTATCGCCTTAAGCCTGTGCCTTTGGGCCTGCACGCCAAATCAGTCCGCTTCATCCTCCACGGTAGACGCCAGCCTATACGACAGTTTCTGGATTTGGGGCAATATTTCCTCTGCGCCTTACCTCAGCCAAGCCAAGGAAATTTATGTTCTGCAGGGCGAAGTCCGCCTGAATAAAAGCGCGCAGCAGCCTGTGCTAATCCCGCAGGGCGTCGCGGTGCTGAAAGTGCCGCATCAGAAAGTTTGGCTGGTGTACCGCAATCACCTGCTGAATTGGCGGCCGGAAGAAATACAGCTTATTGCGCAGCGGATTCAGCAATGGGAACAGGCCGGCAATCAGGTTCAAGGCATTCAGATAGATTTTGACAGCCCGACCAAAGATATTCGAAGCTATGCGCTGTTTTTAGAAAAACTGCGCGCGGCTTTGCCTCAGAAATACCGGCTCAGCATTACCGGCCTGCTGGACTGGGGCAATATTCAGGATCAGCAGGCGCTGCATCTGCTGCGGGAAAATATTGATGAACTGGTGGTTCAGAGCTATCAAGGTTCAGCAACTATTCAGAACTACCAAAGCTATTTAAAGAAAGTATCCAAACTGCAGCTTCCCTATAAAATCGGGATTGTGCAGCATGGGGAATGGAACCCCGAACTCAATTTCACGGCCGATCCGAACTTTAAAGGCTATGTGGTTTTTCTGCTGCGCAGCGCCCCCTAAAGCAGCCCGCTTTCAGCAATTGCCTAAAATAATTAGGGCTTTTTGAACGCATGCCTTGTATTCCAAGGCCAAACGCTCTAGAATTCAGGCTTCGCAAATTTTGCGGCACAACTTCGGTTGTGACTCCTTGCTTCAGACAATTGCGTCTGGGGCTGTATAATCCGTAAGGAGCTGACAATGCGTCATTACGAAATCGTACTTTTAGTACACCCTGATCAAAGCGATCAAGTGGTTGGTATGGTAGAACGCTATATCTCTCACATCAAAGATGCTGAAGGTCAAATTCACCGTTTAGAAGATTGGGGCCGCCGCCAACTGGCTTACCCGATTAACAAAATTCATAAAGCGCACTACATTTTAATGAATATTGAATGTGGTCAAACTACGCTTGATGAGCTTGAAGAATTGTTCCGCTACAACGATGCAATCATTCGCAGCTTAATCATCCGTCGTGAAAACGCTATCACTGAAGAGTCTTTACTGGCTAAGAGTGCTGAAGAAAAACGCGCGCGTAAAGCACAGCGTGAAGAAGCACAACAAGCTCAAGACTCTGCTGAAGCATAAGGAGAACATCAATGGCACGTTTTTACCGTCGTCGCAAGTTCTGCCGCTTTACAGCTGAGAACGTTACGTACATCGACTACAAAGATATCGACACTTTAAAACAGTACATCACTGAAAACGGCAAGATTGTTCCTAGCCGTATTACAGGTACTAAAGCTCGTTACCAACGTCAATTAGCGCTTGCTATCAAACAAGCTCGCTACTTGTCTTTGATCCCTTACACTGACAATCATAAGTGAGGTTGAGCTGTGGATATTATCTTATTACAACGCATTAAAAACCTTGGCAAACTAGGTGATAAAGTTTCAGTTAAAGCTGGTTACGGCCGCAACTACCTTATCCCTCAAGGTCAAGCAGTAGCAGCGACTGAAGCTAACACTGCTGCTTTTGAAGCTCGCCGCGCTGAACTTGAGAAAGCTGAAGCTGACGTTTTAGCTGCTGCTCAAGCACGTGCTGACCAATTAGACGAAGTTAACATCGTAATCACTGCGAAAGCTGGTGACGAAGGTAAACTGTTCGGTTCTATCGGTACTCGTGACATCGCTGACGCGTTAACTAATGCTGGTCTTGCTGTAGACCGCGCAGAAGTTCGTTTGCCAAATGGCGCTCTGCGTCACACTGGCGAATTCAACATCGCAATCCAATTGCATCATGATGTTGCTGCTGAAGTTCTCGTTACTATCGTATCTGAGTAATTTCCTGCAGAAAAAAGGGCATGCTTCGGCATGCTCTTTTTTTATCCTTAAAATTTGCACCGCCGCACGTGCGCAGGCATATTCAAATTTTGGCGCCATGCCGGTTCAATGGAAATTTCAATTCGCAATATTCAGCAGAGCAGGTATCATTTCCTTAGCCATAACGGTTGAAATTACGCTTCCATACCCCATTTTCATTTAAGCATTGACTGTATTCAAAATCAGGGTTTTATATGTCACAGGCGAATGCCAGCACCAAAGCAGAAACAAAGAACAGCGAATCTGGCCAGCTTAAAGAGTTCCGCACGCCGCCGCACAACCTTGCAATTGAGCAGGCTGTACTGGCTGCCTTGATGACTGTTGCAGAATCGTTTGAGCAAGTGGGCGATGTGCTGACCGAAAGTGACTTTTATGCAACACGGCATAAATATATCTTCCGCGCAATTGACCAGCTGTCTAAAGAAAGCTCGCCTTATGATGCAGTTCTGGTGCATGACTGGCTGACCAAGCAAAACCTGCTGGACGCCATTGGCGGTGAGGAATACCTCATGCAGCTGATGTCTGACTCCCCTTCCAGTTTCTACAACCTGGAAACCTACGCCAATAAAATTAAAGAATTCTCGACTTTAAGAAGCATGATTAAAGTCAGCTCTGAGATTCTGCAAAACGCTTACGACACCAAAGGCCGCAGTGTCAGCGAAATTTTAGATTTGGCCGAAACCAATATCTTCTCCATTGCCGAACAGCACAATAATAACGCCAAGGCTCAAGGCCCAAAGCCGATTAATGCAGTCGTGGCGGATGTTTTTGACAAGCTGAATGAACTGTCGCAAATGGAAGGCAGCATTACCGGCTTAACCACCGGCTTTTTGGAGCTGGACAACAAGACTTCAGGCATGCAGGCCGGCGACTTGATTATTGTTGCAGCCCGACCTTCCATGGGTAAAACCACGTTTGCCATGAATCTGGTCGAAAGCGTTTTATTCAACAATAATTTGCCTGCGCTGGTGTATTCCATGGAAATGCCTGCCGACTCCATCGCCATGCGTCTGATTTCATCCTTTGGCCGCGTGCATCAGGGCCATTTGCGCGCTGGTAAAATGGATGCGGATGAATGGTCGAAAGTGACCAGCACCATTGTGCATCTGCAGGAAAAAAACCTGTATATTGATGATTCATCTGCGCTGCCGCCGACTGAATTGCGCTCCCGCGCACGCCGAATTGCAAAAATGCATGGAGGCAAGCTCGGCTGCATCATGGTCGACTATCTGCAGCTGATGAAAGTTCCGGGCATGGGCGACAACCGTGTCGGCGAGATCTCGGAAATTTCGCGCAGCTTAAAAGCCTTGGCTAAAGAAATGCACTGCCCTGTGATTGCGCTGTCGCAGCTGAACCGGGCGCTGGAAAACCGCCCGAATAAGCGTCCTGTAATGTCGGATTTGCGTGAATCCGGCGCGATTGAGCAGGATGCCGACTTGATTATGTTTATTTACCGGGATGAAGTTTACAACAAGGAATCCAAAGAAGCCGGCACTGCAGAAATCATTATCGGCAAGCAGCGTAACGGCCCGATCGGCACGGTGCGCCTCGCTTTTGAAGGCCAATACACCAAATTCAGCAACCTCTCACCTGAGTTTTATGCTCAGTATGATGATGAAGAGTAAAACTTAAAATTCGATTACTGTGAAACTGTGGCTTATAACCAAAACTTAAGCCACTTGATCAGCCTTTCCCACATACTTTTGAACACTGCTCGCACATGATCATTATCTTCAACAGATGATGCTGGGAAAGCTTCTCTGAGTTTTTTACAGGTTGGATATTGTTTTTGGATTTTGGCTAAATAATATTTTTGGTCATGCTCAATAAAACCATCCAAGATGTCTACCGTTTCATTATTCCTGTGCATACAATTCGATGTTTGTTTATTCCAAGCTAAAAATGGCGCTATAGACTTGGAAATGCTTACTCGATCATTTTCACAATTTAATTTCGCAAATGAAACTATTTGATATTCGTCAGCATTGTTTCCATCTGGCGCATAGGCCAAGCCAATAATGATTTGCTCTTTTGGAATATGTTGAATTGCAAATGAACTGTGCCATTGTGTAGATTTTGTATATCGAAATTCATCTATAGTTGATCTAAAAATAAATTTTTCAGCACTTAACTCAACTTTAAAGTGGGTCATATTCGCCTGATTTGCTGTTACCGTTTGATATCGAGCAATAAAAACATCTTGTGGCGTATGTGGTGCACACGCAAAACTCTGTTCTATCGAAAATGAGAGTACCATAGAAAAATAAAGAAATTTTCGAACAAAAAGGTAGTCAGATTTAATTTTCAAAATTTAATTTCTCAATGGAATACTTTTCATCTGATATCAACATGCAAATATAAGGAAGTTATTGAATCTAAATTATTTTCTAAAACATCTTAACTATTTTATAAACTCAATAACTTACCTTTTTAAATGTTATTTCGCTAACGCAGTTTTTAAAGCTGCAATATTTGCACGCCAATCATCATAATACTCAGTTTCACCCCAAAGCTCATTTAACTCTGAATCATCACTTAAAACCAAATCTAAAGCTGTTCTAGCTTTTTCTAACAATTCTGGTGAAGGCTCAATTTTTACTGTATTTACCCATTCATCAATTTGAGCGGTATAGGCATCTACCTGAGTTCCTTTACCCAATAATTTTGCGATAACTTCAACTGCAGCAATGATAACTGAAGCGTCATCAGCTTCAAGATACTCGTCTTTATTTTCTATAGCAGACTCAAAAACTTTTGCGAGTACTGCATCATCCTGTACATTTTCTAATTCGTAGACCCAATCAGCTGCGTCATCATTTCCAAATGGTTCGTGTGACCAAACACCCATAATCCTGCCTCTTTCTTTATAGTCAATTTTCAATATGATAAATGATCATACACAACAATTTGCTAGCTTCATCGTCTAAATTTATGTCAGTTGTTACAACATTTTAAGTATTTATAAATGCTTATTTTATTTTCCCGATTTATTTACAAATATTGATGAAAAACACAAATGCGCATGTCTATTTAGATTTGATAGGTCTACAATATTGCTTGATTTAAAGCGCCGCATATAGCAATAGCTGTGAATCAAACCGATATCTTGTACCAAATGGTACAAATCTCTATTTGTCATTCCCAAGGAGTAACAAGGGTGCGTCAAGCAACAGTTTATATTGATCAAGAAGCGCTTCAATATAATTTAAACCGTGTCAGAGAACTTGCCCCGGCCGCTAAAATCGTCAGCATGGTCAAAGCCAATGCTTACGGGCACGGCGTTAAAGACTGCTTAGCCGCCTTGAAAGATACCGATGCCTTTGGCGTTGCCTGTTTAGAAGAAGCCCTTGAAATCCGTGAACTCGGCTATAAGCAGCCAATCACCTTGATTGAAGGCGTTTTCTCTGCAGATGAAATGCAGGCAGCTGTCGCCAATGGCCTTGAATGCCTTGTGCATCACCAGCCGCAGCTGGACTGGCTGCGCGCGCACAAAGACGCTTATATCGCT
The DNA here is from genome assembly GCF_001696615.3 of Acinetobacter sp. WCHAc010034. Taxonomy (NCBI): domain Bacteria; kingdom Pseudomonadati; phylum Pseudomonadota; class Gammaproteobacteria; order Moraxellales; family Moraxellaceae; genus Acinetobacter; species Acinetobacter sp. WCHAc010034. Next base: position 423,470 of record NZ_CP032279.1, read on the forward strand.
AAAGGGCTGAAAGTCTGGGTCAAACTGAACAGTGGCATGAACCGCTTAGGCTTTAAAGTTCCTGAAATTATTGCTGTCATCAACTCGCTGAAAGCGGAAGGCTTTAGCTGCGTACTGGCCATGCACTTTGCCAATGCCGATGCGGACAGCCATCCGTTAAATGAGCAGCAGCGCGCGCAGTTCCTGCAGGTCAAAGAAGCCTGCGCGCCTGTGCTGGGCTCCTGCTGCAACTCCGCCGCCATCTGCAAATGGCCTGAGCTGAACTTTGATTTTGTCCGCCCGGGCATTATGCTGTACGGCGCTTCTCCATTTGCCGATAAAACCGTGCAGGACTTGGGCCTTAAGCCCGTCATGACCTTCACTGCCGAAATTATCGCGCTGAATTCCATTCAAGCTGGCGAAGCCGTCGGCTACGGCTCAACTTTTGTGGCCGATCAGGACATGGATCTGGCGATTGTTTCAATTGGCTATGGCGACGGCTACCCGCGTGCTTTCCTCAAGCAGAATTATGTTGCCGTCAATGGCCAGCAGGCCCGCGTGATTGGCCGCGTTGCAATGGACATGATTGCCATTGATGTTAGCGGCATGACAGCGCCTATTGGCACAGAAGTTGAACTCTGGGGCAATAGCCGCCTGGTTGATGATGTGGCAGAAGCCAACGGCACCATCGGCTATGAACTGCTGTGCCGCCTCAGCGGCCGTCCTGTGCGCAAGCTGCGGTAAAATTCCAGCTGCAGATTGCTCCATGCTAAAGAAAGCCCAAATCTGTTTGGGCTTTCTTATGCCTTCAAGTTCTGCAGGCTACTCAAAATAATCAATGGTAGGCACCGGCAGTTCCTGCAAGCCGCGCTTCAGCATGGCCGACCACTGCTTGCTGATGCTGGAAAAATACGGATCTTCCTCATAAATCCGCTTGCCTATAGGAATCTTCAGGCTGTCTTTATGATAGACTAAAGCATCTAAAGGCATGCCAACCGACACATTCGACCTTAAAGTCGAATCAAAGGAAATCAGGCTGCAGCGCAGGGCCTCATCCATCGGCATATCATAATGCAGCGCGCGGTCTAAAATCGGCTTGCCGTATTTGCTTTCGCCAATCTGAAAATACGGCGTATCTGAAGTTGCGCAGATGAAATTGCCCTGCGGATAGATATTGTACAGCTGCATTTCCGCATTCTGAATCTGCCCGCCCACCAGCAGGCTGCAGAAATAATTGCTCTGCTCGGCAGTATCCGAAGTTACATCCGCAATGACTTTTTTGAGCGTATGGCCAACCAGCTCCGCAACTTCAAACATGGTGTTCAGGCTGTGCAAGTTCGGCTCCTGCCTGGTTTCCAGCTGATTCTGCAGATGGCCGATTACCGCCTGAGTGGTTGCCAGATTGCCGGACGTCTGGATCACAATCAGCCTTTCGCCGGGCACGCCGAATGTATGCAGTTTGCGGAAAACGGAAATATGGTCTACCCCAGCATTGGTTCTGGTGTCGCTGATGAACACCATGCCGTCCTTTAACCGCAATGCGCAGCAATAAGTCATGTCCTATCCTTTTTTCTAACAGCTGAGTACCTGAACAATCGAGTTCATTGACTCAACGCCTCCTTTTTCGCGCACGCCGCGCATCGGTGCAACATCCCAGTAGTCGCGCCCGACCGCCACATAAATATGCGAATCCGGCGCAAAGCGCTGGTTGCTGATATCAAAACAATACCATGCATTGTCTAAAAATACTTCAGCCCAGGCATGACTGGCCAGATGCAAAGCCTGCGGCGCAAACAGGTAGCCTGACACATAGCGCGCAGGCAGGCCCAGATACCTGCACATGGCAATGAATACATGGCTATGGTCTTGGCATACGCCCTGGCGGCAGCTGAATGCGTCAATTGCTGAGGTATGGACTGAAGTCTGGTGCGGCGCATAAGGAATATGCTGCAGCACCGCTTCAGCAAGCCGGATTAAGTGCTCGCGGTTCAGCAGCGGCGCATAGCCCAGCGCAAAGCGCTTCATTTCTGCACTGCACAGGGTGCTGGGCGTCGGCTGCAGAAACAGATGCGGATTCAGCGGCAGCAAGGCGCCGTGCCGGCTGTGCGGATTCACCTCTACCACGCCCTGCGCCATAATGGTCATCTGCAGATAAGGCTCGCGCTGCGCGCTGGTCAGCCAGACATTGCTGAATGCATCCATCTGGGCGCTTTGCTGGCCCGGCACGCTGATGTCCCAATAATGCACCTGCTGATGCGAATTGCTGGAAGGCTGCATCTTAATATACTGAATGCTGCTCTGCACCGGCGCGGTATAGGCATAGTGCGTTTGATGATTCACCATGAGTTTCATGCGCCGGCCTCGAACAGGGTTTGTATATGATCGCTGAAATGGTAAAACTGCGTGCTGCCGGGCTGCGCTTGCAGCTGATGCCAAGCTTCGTTCAGCCCGCTCCAGCCGATACCGGCAAGCGCGGCGGCGATGCGGCTTATTTTCTGCAGCGTCAGGCTTGCATCCTGATGCAGGCGCAATTGGCGGTCTAAGTCTTCAATGCACTGCCCCAGGCTGAAAAACAGGAAAACGTCTTCAGATTCGGCCTCCAGCGCCTCCTGGCATTCCGCGGCCACATCGCAAATATAACCGGTGTTTTCATTGGCATTGCGGATCAGCTGATTCAGTTCCGCATAGGCCTGCGCGGACAGCACCCCGCGCAAATCCAGAATATTATTCTGCGCATACTGAAACTGCGACGCGAATGAAGCCGGATGCTGCGGATCGGCAGCCAGCTCATTTAATGAATCGGCATCGAATGCCGGCAGGCAGAATGCATGCGCATAACTGCGGGCTGCCTCATTGTCCTGAAATGGAAACAGGCTGCACAGGTACTGCGTGCGCGTTAAATAGCGCCCCAGCCAAAAAATATGCTCAGCATTGCTGTTCAATAAAATCATGTTCCGCTCCTTGCATGGAGTTCTAAGAATGCAAACTGTCGATGATCCAAGTGTCTTTAATGCCGCCGCCCTGCGATGAATTCACCACCAGCGAGCCGGCCTGCATCGCGACCCGGGTTAATCCGCCCGGCACAATTTCAGTGCGGTAAGGCGAACTGAGGACAAAAGGCCTTAAATCAATATGGCGTTCGGCCGTGCCAGAACCGGTTAAAGTCGGGCAAACCGACAAGCCCAACGTCGGCTGCGCAATATACAGATGCGGCGCAGCCAGCACTTTCGCTTTAAATTCATCAATCTGGCGCTTTGAAGCCTGCGGGCCAATCAGCATGCCGTAGCCGCCGGAACCCTGCGCCTCTTTCACCACCAGCTGTTCAATATTGGCCATGACATAATCCAGATCGCGCTGTTCCCGGCATTGATAGGTCGGCACATTGTTTAAAACCGGCTGCTCACCTAAATAAAACTGGATCATTTTATCCACATAAGGATAAATGGATTTGTCATCGGCAACGCCCGTACCCGGCGCATTGGCAAGCGCCACATTGCGCCGCAGATAGGCCGACATCAGCCCCGGTACGCCCAAAGCGCTGTCAGGATTGAAGCACAGCGGGTCAAGATAGGCGTCATCTACCCTCCGGTAAATTACATCAACTTGCTGGCGCCCCCGGACAGTTTTCACATAAACCTTATCGTTCTCTACAAAAAGGTCACGCGATGTCACTAAGGGCACATCCATTTCCCTTGCAAGGAAAGCGTGCTCATAATATGCGCTGTTGTAGCGCCCCGGCGTCAGCACCACAATAAATGGATGATCCGCATCGGAATTTTCAGCCAGAATTTCCTTCAGCAGCTGCGGATACTGCTCAATGGCTAAAATACTGCTCTGACTGCACAGATCCGGCATCAGCTTCCGGCTGATTTTGCGGCTTTCCAGCATGTAAGAGACGCCGGACGGCGTTCTAAGGTTGTCTTCCAGCACATAGAATTCGCCCTGACGGCCGCGGATAATATCAATCCCGCTGATTTGGCTGTAAATCTGGCCTTTTAAGTCATGCTGATGCATATGCGGCTGAAAAGCTTCATGCGTTAAGACCTGCAGCTCAGGCACAATGCCTGCCTGCAGAATTTCCTGCTGATGATAAATGTCATGCAGAAACAGGTTCAATGCGCGTACCCGCTGCGCGCAGCCGGCAGCCACGGTATCCCACTGCTTCTTTGCCATCACCCGCGGAATCAGGTCATAAGGAATGGTGCGCGCTGTGCCGGCGGCATCGCCGTATACGCTAAAGGTAATGCCCTCATACAGGAAATGCGCTTCCGCCAGCTGATTCAGCGCGTTCAGCTCATCCAGATGATGCTGTGAAAGCCACTGTTCAATGCGTTCGCAGGCTTCGCCGGAAATGGCGCGGTCATCGCGCAGCTCATTAAAAAACTGCGAGTTCAGATGCGCAAAAAGCCCATGCGCTTTTGCTGATGCTGCCGGATTTAATGCGAAATCGGCCCCCATATTGCCCGCATCAGCCTCCGCTGCAGCGCTGGAAGTTGTATCTTGATTTTCTTTCAGCATACAAACCTCATTCGTTATAATCTATTGTAAATAAATTAAAGCAATTAGCATGCCATTGAATTCAAGCGGTGCGCCGGCCATTTATTCATCAAATCAGGGCGCTGCCCAAGCGCAATGGCCGGCCTAGCCCGAGCAAAATATCGCGCGGAATGCAGCGGAAACACTTGCGAAAAATACAGAGATTTCTTATTGTGTTTATCGCTTTATTTCAAATTACTTAAGACTGTTTCAGCCATTATGTCCTCACAAGAAAAAGAAACCTCAAATAGCCTCTACCGCCAGTGGCAAATCCTGTCCCGCCTCTCTGCAGGAAAGTGGATGGGTACGCGTGAACTGCAGGAAATTTTAGTGCGTGAAGGCATTGATATCAGCCTGCGCACCATTCAGCGCGATTTGAATCAAATCTCCCAGCGCTTTCCGATTGAGAGCAGCAAAACCTCGCCGCAGGGCTGGCGGTGGCGTTCCGATGCCCCGATTCAAAGCCTGCCGCATATGACCAGCTCGCAGGCAGTCACCTTCATGATGGTGGAAGAGCACCTTAAGCATTTGCTGCCGCCGAGCCTGATTGAAGAAATGAACCCGTGGTTTGATTTGGCGCGCCGCAGCCTGTCTACTCAGAATAATGTGCGCCAATGGATTAACCGCGTGCGCATTGTGCCTGCCACGCAGCCGCTGATTCCGCCGCTGGTGGAGAAAGCGTCACAGCAGGCGATCTACGAAGGCCTGCTGCAGGACAAGCAGCTGGAATGCGTTTATCAGGGCCTAGGCCCTGCAAGCGAAGAAAAAACCTATATTTTAAATCCGCTGGCTTTGGTGCAAAAAGGCGCCGTGATTTATCTGGTCTGCACCCGGCATGACAAAACCGACATTCAGACCTTTGCCCTGCACCGCTTTAAATCGGCAGCGGTGCTGAATTCGCGCGCGCTGCATCCGGTGAATTTTGACATTGACGCCTATATTGAATCCGGCGCGCTGGGCTTCAGGGTGGACTTCAGCAAGCCGACAGCGCATGTGCATTTGAAGCTGCTGATGAGTGATCAGGAAGCCTACTATTTTGAAGAAACCCAGCTCAGCAAAGACCAGCTGATTGAAAAGCAACAGGACGGCCTCAGCTGCGTGTCTGCAACTGTGCCCTTTACTTCGCAGCTGGTGTGGTGGCTGCGAAGTTTCGGCAAGCGCATTCAGCATATAGAGCCGGCTGAAGTTTCAAATGCTGTGCGCCAAATTGAAGAGTCCTAGCCTGCTGCAGCATCCGGCAAAAAATAAAAAGTCCCAGCGCTGCGGGACTTGAGAATTTCTTAGAATATTTTTGTGGTTATTTTCGCTGCGGGTTAAGCCTGATGCAGCATAAGCGCCTGTGCCTGCGCCGCCTGCTGCACGCCCGATGAGTCAGAACTGGATTCAGCGCATGCATCGGCAAGCCAAATCTGCAGTGTTGTAGCGGATGGATTTTTTAGTCATAAAATGCGCCTCTTGCTGTGAATGCAGATTCAATCTAAGCCATTTTCCGGCTGCTGTGAAAGCATAAGATCTGCAGGCTTTAGCTGATTTTATCTTTAGCGGTTTATTTGATTTCTTTATTCCGCGGCACTGCGCCGGCAGCATTCGGGCCTTAAGCGCTTGGAAAATTGCAGCATTCAGTTAACAGATTTCAGCCAGCGCTTCATTTTTAAGCATGGCGCATTTATAGTCTTAGCATCAGCGCTAAGGAAATCTATAAATAATGCCAGACTCAACACAAGCCATCCGCCATAAACTGCTGAACACTTTTTTTTCACGCCATTCCATTTGGCTGGCCTGCATTTTCATTGCGCTGCTGATTACGCTGTTCCATCTGGGCTATGAGCCGCGCTATATCCATTATTTCATGCCGGAAACCCTGCTGAACAGCATTTGGCTGATTACCGCGCTGCTCAGCCTTTTGGGGCTGTATGACCTGCTGCAGAACAGGCATGCCATTTTAAAAAACTACCCGATTATCGGCCATTTCCGCTTTATTTTTGAAGAATTCCGCCCCGAAATCCGGCAGTATTTTATTGAAGCCGATCAGGATGCCCTGCCATTTTCCCGCCAGCAGCGGAATTTGGTGTATCAGCGCGCAAAAAATGAAAATGCCGATAAGCCTTTTGGCTCCATTATTGATGTCTATCAGGAAGACTACCGCTTCATGACGCATTCGATAATGCCATGCAGGCCGGCCAATTCTGATTCTTTCCGCATTACAATCGGCAGCCGGCACTGCAGCCAGCCTTACAGCGCATCGATTTTCAACATTTCCGCCATGAGTTTTGGCAGCCTGAGCGCCAATGCCATCCGCGCCTTGAATAAGGGCGCGCAGCTGGGCAATTTTTACCATGATACCGGTGAAGGCAGCATCAGCCCCTACCACCTGGAAAATGGCGGCGATCTGGTCTGGGAGCTGGGCAGCGGCTATTTCGGCTGCCGCACGCTGGATGGCCAGTTTGACCCAGTGCGCTTTGCGGAGCAGGCGCAGCTTCCGCAAGTCAAAATGATTGAAATCAAGCTGTCGCAAGGCGCAAAACCCGGCCACGGCGGCATACTGCCTAAGCACAAAATTTCTGAGGAAATTGCGCAGATCCGCGGCATCAGCCGCGAGCATGACTGTGTTTCGCCTTCCAGCCATTCGGCGTTCAGCACCCCGCTGGAAATGATGCAGTTCATTCAGCAATTGCGTGAATTGTCTCAGGGCAAGCCCGTCGGCTTTAAATTGTGCATTGGACAGCCTTGGCAATTCATGAGCATTGTCAAGGCCATGCTGCAGAGCCAGATTGTTCCTGACTTTATTGTGGTGGATGGCGCTGAGGGCGGCACTGGGGCCGCGCCGCTTGAGCTGATCAACTATATGGGCACGCCCTTACGCGAAGGCCTGCTGTTTGTGCATAACACGCTGGTCGGCGCAGGGCTGCGGGATCAGATTAGAGTCGGCGCCAGCGGTAAAATCATCAGCGCCTTTGATATTGCCAGCACCATGGCGATTGGCGCAGACTGGGTCAATTCCGCGCGCGGCTTCATGTTTGCTGTCGGCTGCATTCAGGCGCAAAGCTGCCACACCAATCTGTGCCCTGTCGGCGTCGCCACGCAGGATCCTGACCGGCAGAAAGCCCTGCATGTGCCGTCCAAAGCGCTGCGCGTATTCAACTTCCATAAAAATACCCTACGCGGCTTGTCTGAACTGATTGCCGCTTCCGGCCTGTGCCATCCTGCGGATATCAAGGCGCATCATTTGGCGCAGCGCATTAATGACCGGGAAATTAAGAATTATGCGCAGCTGCACTTCTGGTTGAATCCCGGGGAGCTGCTGCACTGCGAAAATAAAGATGAGGAGAACTTTTACTTCCGCATGTGGAACTTAGCCTCTGCAGATAAGTTTTAAGCGTTATGAAGTTTATTTTACTCAAGAGCCTAGGAAGCTTCGCTGCGCAAAGCGGGGATTTTAAACGCCGGCTGGAGCGCTTATTATCCCTCTTAACTTACCCAGCAATCCTCAATAATAGCCCTTGCCGCCCTGCGCATGCAGAAAAGCGGGAATCAAGCCTGTCAAGGCAGCCCGGATATCGGCGCGCTCATTGATCAGCTGATGCGAACCTTCTTCCAGCATCAGCAGCGTCTGCAGGCGGAATTTGCGCCGTATGAACTCAATATTGTAGCGCCAGTCCACTGTCTGGTCCTGCGCGCCTTGCGCCAGCCATACAGGAATGCGGCACGCCGGGCGCTGCTCCATTTCCTGCATCCATTTCGACATGGCTAAAATCCAGTCCATGCCCATCATGCGGGGCTGCAGCGGATCTTTTAAGCGGATGAATCTTAAAAACTCCGGGTTGTGATTATTGCGCCTGAAATGGCGCGGCACTTCGCGCTTAATGCGCCGGATAATGCCCAGCCCGACCGAATTATGCCACCATGCAGATTTCGCAGGCCGGATGAGCGGCGACAGCAGCAGCACGCGCTCCACATAAGGGTCTTCACGGCGCTCCGCAAACTCCAGCAGGTGATGCAGCCAGATCGCGCCGCCGGTGCTCTGCCCAATGCCCAGCCACGGCCTTGGCAGCTGGCTGGCGTGGCGCACATACTGATGCACCGCATGCAGCACCTGCTGATAGTGGTCAAAATCCTGAATGCTGGCCGGCGAGCCGTTGCTCAGGCCATGCCCCGGCAAATCATAGGTCAAAACGCTGAAGCCCTGCTCCAGGATTTCCTGAATAATCGGCTGGTAAATGCCGCTGTGCTCTAAGTAGCCATGCAGCAGCACCACCGTGCCTTTGACTTTCTCCTGCGGCGGCAGCTTGGGCTGAAAAGCCTGCACGTGCAGCTTGAACAGCGGCATTTCAATAAAGCCCTGCCAGTGCTCGCAGTTTAAAGTGTCCAAACCATACAGCCGGCGGTAAGACTGAATTTCAATAGAAGGCGCATAAGGCCGGTTTAAATTCAGCTTTTCCAGCAGCTGCGGCGTAGTTTCACGGCTGGGAACAGGCAAATCCAGCTGCTTTAAAATCGCCGGATTTAAAAATGGAATATCAGCCATTAAGGCACCTCCCGGCATTCTGTGCCAAACCACATGTCGCGCATGGTGGCCAGCATTTCATAATTCGCGCGGCGGCTGTGATCATAATTTTTTTCACTTGGGCGCCAGCGCGTCAAACTGCTTGGCATCGGCGCTTCAACCGGAATGGTTTCAATGCCGTTCAGGGCAAACAGGCGCCGCGTGCGCGGCATATGGTAGCGGTCTGTAATTAAAATCACGGTTGGCGCGCCGCCTTTTTTCTGCAAAAGCAGCGAGCTGAACCGGGTGTTTTCGCAGGTATTCATGCTGCGGTCTTCCAGCAGTTTTGCATCTACGCCATGCTTTTTCAGCCAGCTTTGCATATAGGGCGCTTCCACGCCGCTCAGCACAATCGGCAAGTGGTACTGATTTTTGACCGCCAGCGTGGTTTCCAGGCGCAAGCGGGTGTAGTTATTCACCACAATATCCTTGCCGTTGTCTCCCAGCGTCAAGCCGCCGCCGAGAACAACAATGGCATAGGGTTCTGACTGCACGGCTTTCTTCGGCGGATTCTGCTGGTTCTGATCATGAATCAGGGCAATATCCTTAAAGATTTCTTCATCAACCGGTTCAGATGCCGGCTGCTCGGCTGGATGCGTATTCAGGAATTCAATGTACTGCGCCATCAGCTCTTTATTTTCTGAGCTGTTCAGCTCCAGCAGCGCTTTGACTTTCCGCGCCGGATCAGCCGCTTCACTGGCGGCAGCCTCCGAAGCCGGACTGGCCAGCAAAGGCACTGCAGGCCTTTCTTTTTCATCATTTTCTTTCTGCTGATCTTCTTCAATCAGCTGCTGCAGGGCTTTGTAGCGCGCCTGAATCAGGGTCAGGTTTTGCGAGTTTTTGCTTTGCATCGCATCCTCCATCACCTTTAAATAGGCTTGGCGCGCAATCCACATGTCTGAACCCGGCTCATAGCTGTCCTGATCATTCAGCGCGGCCTGCTTCTGGCTTTTGGCCGCCACTTCATTGACCTCAACCGGCACAAAATAATTCAGCCCTTTCACAATCAGCTGCGAGTAAAACGGCGTATAGATGAGCACCACCAGACAGGCGAACAGCGCAAACAGCACAGCGGCGACTTGCACTAAACGGACCATCCAGTATGTTTTTCTCATAAATTTTTACCCTGATGCAAGCTTAATCCTGATGCGGGCGCAGCAGCCCGTTTTCATCAAACAGTACCGGTTCCGGCTCTAAGGCGATATGAAACTTGTTAAATACATCCTGCTGCACAGCATGATACGCTGCCCGCACATGGTGCAGTGCCGCATTATCGTAATTGACTAAAACCAGCGCCTGCTTATGGAACATGCCGACCATCCCCAGTTTTTTGCCTTTCCAGCCGGCCTGATCAATCAGCCAGCCGGCAGCGATTTTAACCTGCTGGTTGGCCTGCGGATAATGGGGCAAATTGGGAAACTGCTGCGCAATTTGGTCAAATTCGCTTTGGCTTATTACCGGATTTTTAAAAAAGCTGCCGACATTCGGGTATTGCTTCGGGTCAGGCAGCTTGCTTTGGCGGATATGAATTACTTGATTCTGCAGGTTTTCAGCAGTTTGCTCATCGGCTACCGCGGCTTTCAGATCGCCGTAATTCAGCTTCAAGTCGGCATTTTTCAGCAGCCTGAAAGAAACGTGGGTAATAATGTAGCGGTTGGGATCATCTTTAAAAATGCTGTGGCGGTAGCTGAAATGACAGTCCGCCGCCACTATGCGCGCAAAAGCTTTCTCATAGCGGTCATACACATGCACCGCGTCTATGAACTCGCCGGCTTCCACGCCGTAAGCGCCAATATTCTGCACCGGCGAAGCGCCGACCAGCCCCGGAATCAAGGCTAAGTTCTGCAGGCCAAACAGGCCTTGCGCGGTCGTCCACAGCACAAAATCATGCCACGGCTGCCCTGCGCCGACGCGCACTGTCTGCGTCAGTTCATCTTCTGCAATATGCTCCGTGCCCTGAATATCCATGTGCAGCACTAAGGCATGCAGCTGTTCCGGCAGCAGCATATTGCTGCCTCCGGATAAAATCAGAACATTCAGCTGCTGCTGTTCGGCGTAATCCAGCGCCTCAAGCAAAGCGTCAACAGATTGAATTTTCACATAATGCGATGCAACAGCATTCAGATTCAGGGTATTAAAAGGCTTAAGCTGCACTTGGGTTTGAATATTCATGACTTAAACCTTATTGCTCCAACTGCTGTTTAAAAAGATTGACCCACGCCCGGCTGCTGGATTCACACTGGTTCAGCACCTGCTCAAAGCCGTCATGCCCGCCATAATAAGGGTCCGGCACTTCCCGCTGCGGATAGTCCGGATCATGCTGACTCATCAGGGAAATTTGCGCGCGGATTCGGGCTGCGCCGTATTCCTGCTGCGCATGACGCATCAGCTGCTGAATATTTTCCAGATTTTCATAATCCATCGCCAGAATCAGATCAACCTCAATAAAATCAAGCGTTCTCAGCTGGCGCGCGCGCAAGGCGGATAAGTCATAGCCGCGTTTTTGAGCATGCGCCTGACTGCGGCTGTCCGGCGCTTTATTCGGATGGTAATTGCTGGTTCCTGCGGAATCGACCACAACATTCAGGCTTGCTTCACCGCAAAAGTGTCTGAGTACAATCTCCGCCGTAGGCGACCGGCAAATATTGCCTAAACAGACACATAACACCTTGTATGGCGTTTTGGATGGCATAACAACCTCAATGCTAGTTTTATTTCAAGCATCTTATGTTAAGTTATTTGGAAGATGAATCCTATATCAAGACTCAAGAATAATGTTCATTTAGGTATAAAAAAATAAGGATAAGGCGATGAGTAATTTTCAGTTCCAAACCGTCAGCAATATTATTTCCGGCCTGGGTTCAATTCTTGAGCTGAAAAATTTACTCAATGATTTTTCCCCGCAGCGCGTGCTGCTGGTAACTGACCCCGGCATCATCCAGCAGCAGCTGCATTTGCCCATTTTAGAAATTTTCGAGTCGCAGCGTCAGGACTATGCCATCTATTCCAGCGTGCAGGCAGATCCGGCCGCGCATATTGTGCTGGACGCGCTGCAGTTTGCCCAGCAGCAACAGGCGGATTTGATTTTAGGCTTTGGCGGCGGCAGCTCGCTGGATGTCGCCAAAGTGCTTGCGGTTCTGGCGCATCCTGATCAGAAACAGCAGCTGCAGGATCTTTACGGCGCCGGCAATGCCAAGCGTCCGCGCCTGCCGTTAATTCTGGTGCCGACAACTGCCGGCACCGGCGCTGAAGTCACTCCGGTTGCCATTATCACCACAGGAAAAACTGTCAAAACCGGCATTGTATCGCCGGCGCTGTATGCTGACGCCGCGATTCTGGATGCATCGTTCACGCAGAACCTGCCTGCGCAGATTACCGCAGCCACAGGCATAGATGCGATGGTGCATGCCATAGAAGCCTACACCTCTAAAATCAAGAAAAACCCCTATGCCGACATGCTGGCCAAGCAGGCCTTGCGGCTGCTGAATAAAAACCTGCCATTGGTGCTGAAAGACGGCAGCGATCTGGAAGCGCGCCAGCACATGCTTGTCGGCTCCATGCTGGCGGGACAGGCTTTTGCCAATGCGCCCGTAGGCGCCGTGCATGCTTTGGCTTATCCCTTAGGCGGGCATTTTCACTTAGCGCATGGCCATAGCAATGCGCTGGTGCTGACTGAAGTCATGAAATTCAATGCGCCGGCTGCCAAGCAGCACTATGCCGAACTGATGCAGTGGCTGGACCCTTACAGCACAGGCTGTACGGACGGCCTGTGCGACCTGTTCATTGACCATATGCAGAACCATTTGCAGCACAGCGGCTTGACCCTGAAGCTGAATCAGCTTCAGGTGCCGGAAGATCAGCTCCCGGCGCTGGCGGATGACGCCATGCTGCAGACGCGGCTGCTGCAGAACAACCCGCGCGAGCTGACCCATGAACATGCCCTGCATATTTATCAGGCCATTTACGCCTAGCCGCGCAGCAATAAAATTAGACTTAACTGACCGGCATTACGCCGGATGCCGCTATTTAAGCTGAATATTCTCCAGCTTGCCGTCAAATGCGCTTAACAGTGATTTAACCGCAGGCTCATCATGCAGAAGCACTGAAGCGCGCTGATTGGCTTTTTCCTTGCGCTTATACTGCAGGTCATACGGCGTTGCCTGCGCCAGCTCTTCATACTGCACCTGAAAGCGGATTGCAGGCCACTGCGCATGCAGGGCCTGTTCCAGCACATGCTGCATTTGCGTCACTAGGCGCTCATACTGCTTCGGCACATGGAAAATGCTGGCGCCGCCAATCTCCCCGGTCATCAGGCCATGCTGCGCCAATTCCTGCAACGCCGGCGACAGCTCGCTGCTTCTGAACCAGTATTCCCACTTATCCACTGTCCATTCGCCTGTCAGCGCTTGAGGCTGCAGTTTTAAAATATCCTGCGGCATCAGTGCGGATGCCTCCTGCTCTGCCGCTGAGGCAGCGTCAGCAGGCTGCGGCGGCGTGTATTCCGCCTGTACCGGCGGCGCTGCTGCAAATAAGCCGTCTTGCGATTCGGAATCCTGCGGCGCAAATGCAGCTGTATCTAAAGCAGGCTGGGCTGCTGGCGCGGCCTGTGCTTCAGTTTCTGCCTGAATCTGCAAAGGCGCATCTTCCAGCGGCGCGATGTCTTCAAAAGACAAAAAGTCATCACTGCCGGCATCATGCGCCGCCTGCGCTGAACTCTGCCCGGCGTCATCTTCATCTAAGTCAAACAGAGCATCCGCGCTGGATGCATCAAAGATCATCTGATCTGAAGCAGGCGCCGGCTGGCGGGTTTCTGCCGGCTGAATGGCTGCGCTGCCCGCAGCAGGCGGCTGGGTTTCAGGCGCTGCAGCAGCTGGCGCATCTTCAGCTTCATCTAGAAAATCATCGGATGAAGGCTCATCCTGCGGCGCTGCAGCCTGCAGTTCATCCTCATCTACATATTCATCATCTTCTGCAAAATACGGCGCTTCAGGCTGTGCCGGCGCTGCTTGCGCAGGCGGCGCGGAAACGGCAGCCGGCTGCGGGGACGATGGCGCGGCGGAAACCGGAATTTCATTCGGCTGCATTGGGCGGAAAGCCAGCAGGCGCAGCACGCACATTTCAAAGCCCTGCTCCTGCGTCACCGCCATCTGCAGGTCTGCGCGGCCTTTGCAGGCAATTTGATAATACAGCTGCAGATCCTGCACTGAAACAATCTGCGACAGCTGCATAATTTTGGCATTGATTTCGGCGCTGTATTTCAGGCCTAAATCCGGCAAATACTGCAGCAGCGCCAGTTCATGCAGCGTGGAAATAAGCTGGTCTAAAACCAGCGACACATCCAGCGCCTGCTGGCGGAACTGCATCAGCAATTCACTGATCCGGCCTTTCTGATTTTGATGAATGGCGGCGATCAGGTCATAAATGATGGTGCGGTCAATCAGCCCCAGCATTTCTTTCACGTCCTGATGATGCACCTCACCCTGGCCATAGGCAATCGCCTGATCGGTCAATGACAAGGCGTCACGCAGTGAGCCTTGGGCAGATTCGGCAATTTGCCAAATCGCGTCCTGATCGGCCTGAATGCTTTCCTGCTGCAGAATGCCGGTCAAATGCTCGGTAATTTCATCTACTGCCAGCGGGCGCAAAGTGAACTGCAGGCAGCGTGAAATTACGGTAATCGGCAGCTTTTGCGGATCGGTGGTGGCAAACAGGAATTTGACGTGCGCCGGCGGCTCTTCCAGGGTTTTCAGCAGCGCATTGAAGGAATGCGTGGACAGCATATGCACTTCATCAATCAGATAGACTTTAAAGCGGCCCTGCGTCGGCGCATAGGGCACATTATCCAGCAGTTCGCGGGTGTCTTCGACCTTGGTGCGCGAAGCCGCATCAATTTCGATCAAGTCAATAAAGCGGCCTTCATTCACCGCTTTGCAGGTTGCGCAGACTTCGCACGGCGTAGAAGTTACGCCGGTTTCACAGTTCAAGCACTTCGCCAAAATACGCGCAATGGTGGTTTTGCCTACACCGCGTGTCCCCGTAAATAAATAAGCGTGGTGCAGGCGGCCGCGTTCCAGCGCGCTGGTCAGCGCGCGGGAAACATGGTTCTGGCCAACCAATTCATTAAAATTACGCGGGCGATATTTTCGCGCAAGTACTTGATACATGTATGCTCCTTTTGACCTGCATAAGCATACTGTTTTTTTAACTATGAGTGAATGAAAAAACCAAGAAGTTTAGCCCCAGTGCCAATTATTCAGGCAGTCTGCCGCATTAAATCAAGGCTTTTCAAACTCGGCAGCAGTCCACCATTTCACATCATGAATCTGCGGCTCATTGTCCAGAATCTGCGCCAAGGCCACCGTTAACTGCATCAGCTGTTCCGTCAAATCAATATCCGCTTTAAACCATTTCTTGATGAATGGATTTTTCGGCTCAATCATCACCAAATAGCCGTTTTCATATTCCTCATACCTGCCGCAGCCCAGCCAAATATCATCATGAAATGGCGCTTCAAAATTGACGCAGTAGCCCCAGTCTTCAGCATGAATGCCGGCGGCGGGCAAGCCCAGCTGCCTTAATTTCTCATCTAAAAACTGCGCCAGCGCCCGCCCCCAAATTGCGCCTTCCCATTCTTCAGGATTCTCTGAGCATGGCGGAAAGAGGCTGCTTTTAAATTCAACATAAGATTTCAGCATATGCGTTTTCTCAACTCTGCAGCAGCATCAGTATCCGGTAAAATCAGCTTAAGCATTTAAGCCGGTTCAAGCAAGAAATCATCCTGAGCCGCATAAGGCTTGGCGGTCTGATCTTCGCGGATTTCCAGCAGCTGATGCTCTAAATCCACATAAATTAAATTGCGGGTTTTGACATTCAGCAACTGCAGCTGCGTCTGCGCCTGATCCTTGAACAGCATGCGCCCTTTCAGCACCTGCACTTCATTGTGGCCGCTCAGGCTTTCACGGCGCAGCTCATAGCTCATGTCCTGATGCAAAGCCAAATCCACCGCCATGCCGGGGCATTCTTCACAGCGCGAAATGCATCCCATACAGGGCGTAGTCCCTTGATATTTTCCCGCCCAGAGCGGCACAGCCTGCTTTTGCACCGCTGCTTTGCCCTGCGCTTGGGCAGGCTGCTGCGCGCCCTGTTCTGCGTCCTGACAGCCCAATGCAGCCGCTGCTGCTGCCAAGGGAATAAAAATCGCTTTTTTCATTTGAACCGCTTAATGCCAAAATACGGCGCAGAAAATAGCATATTTTGCCTGCAAAATCTTTTGCCGGAGCAAATTCAGAACCAGCCTTTGCGCCCTTTCAGCACAGCATCCGCGCAGCGCAAGGCTTCTTGGCTCAGGCCCCACAAGCGGTAATCGCCAATCATCGTCGCGGCAGCGAAATTATGCGTATAGGCGAAGCTGAGCTGGCGCGCCGGATCGCACCAGGCGCCAGAACCGTTAAAGCCGATATGGCCAAAACCCTGCGAAGATTTGCCCAAACTCAGCACGCGGTGATAGCCTAGCCGCCAGTGCATAGGAATAGGCATAATGCGGTCACGCCTGCGGCTTTGCACCTCGCTCAGCTTCGCAAATACGTCAGGCGAAATGATGGCCTGATCATTCCAGACGCCGCGGTTGGCCAGCATGGCGTATATTCTTGCCAAGCTGTTGGCCGTAAATGCGCCATTGGCTGCAGGAATCACCGCCTGTATGCCTTCATCACTGAAAAAGCTGAATTTCTTCATGCCTTTGGGAATCATGGCATCCTGATAATCCTGCGGATTCTGCCTGCTGAACGCTGCCAGCCGGTCTAAGGGCGATGCCTTGCGCGCAGGGTTCTTGCCGCTTGCCGATGGCGCCGCCGCTTCACTTTGCGGTTTAGGCAGCAGCCGCGCAACGCGGTGCAGCTGCGCATCCGGCACGCCAAAATACGCGCCGTCCAACGCCAGCGGTTCAATCAAATAGCGCTGCATCAGCACCGCTAAGGACTGGCTGGATGCCTTTTCCAGCACGCCGCCCACCAGCCAGCCGAAGGTTAAGGGCTGGTAAGCCAAGTCTTCGCCAAAGCTGAAGCGCGGTTTGGCTTGGGCCATCACCTCCAGCATATGCTGCCAGTCAGCCATTTCCGAAGCTTCGGCAATATTATTGCGCACATCGTATAAGCCGCTTTGATGGCTGAGCAAATGGCGCAAGGTCATCTGCGCCTTGCCGTTCTGCGCAAATTCAGGCCAGTAATGCGCAATCGGCAGGTCATAGTCTAAAATGCCTTGGCTGACCATAATATGCGCCAGCGCGGCCAAAACGCCTTTGCCGGTGGAATAGCAGATTGACAGCGTGTCGGCCTGCCACTGTTCATCCTGCGACTTTTGACCGGTATAAATATCGGCAACTTTTTGGCCTTGAAAATACACCGCCAAAGCAGCGCCGCCATGCGCGGTGCGGGCATCCTGCAGCCGGCTGAACAGATGCGCCAAGTCAATAAAGCGCTCATCAATACTGCCTTGAAAATTATCTGTATCAGCAAGAAGCAGCTGCTTGATATTCGGTAGATCCATGTCCCTGGCCTTCTTTTATGTTCTGAACGTTATTCTCTAAGCCATCCTAATACAAAAAAGCCCAAATTTTAAACAATTCGGGCTTTTTAAAATTCAGCTTAAAGCGCTTTGACCGAACCGGCCACATGCGGCTTCTGACTCTTCGCATTCCGGATCAGGAATTCTGTGTCCTTGCCCTGCTGCGCGGTCAAAAACTCCACTTTTGACGGCAGGTACATCGGCAGCTTAAACCAGACATCCGCCTCATAGGCATCCGGCAGGCTTAAATTTGATAAAGCCTTTGCCTTGCTCCACATGCCGTGCGCAATCGCCTGCTTAAAGCCGAATGCTTTGGCGGTCACAGCATGAATATGGATCAGGTTGAAGTCGCCCGAAGTCAGCGCATAACGGCGGCCGGTATTTTCAGAAACATCCCATTCAGCGGCGGCTTTATATTCAGGCGCTGCGCTTTCAGGCGCTTTGGCGACTGCGCTGCCGGCGGTGGTTTTCTGGCGCGCCAAATAAGTAGTCAGGGCTTCCACCACAACTTCATTGCCCACTTTGGCCGTGGTAATGAAATCAAACTGCACGCCTTTGTCATGCGGCTTGAGCTCGCCGAATTTGCAGGACAAGGTCAGCTGCTCATTGACGCCGACTTTGCGGTTTTGCTTCACTTGGTTGCGGATATGCACCAGCCCCAAAATAGCAAACGGAAACGCCTCCTGCGTCATCATATGCATTTGCAGGCTTTGCGACAGCACAGCTAAGTAAATTGCCGGAATATAACCGTTATTTTTAAAGCCGCACACTTGGTTATAGGCTTTTAAATGCTTTTGATCGACTTTGAATGAATCCACCACATATTCAACCTGCGGCAGAACTTTTTCACCTTTCGGCTTTTTGAAAATCAAGCTTTGAATCACTTTCGGATAAGCCAAATACGGTTTTGGCAACTGGCTAAAATGGCGAGTATTCATACTGGACCTTTGTTAAATTCTTTTGAGAAGTACGCTCTTCTTTTCAGCGAAAGCGTTAGAGAGGGCCTTTTAAAATAGATATGCCTCTCCTGATCAATAAACCCCTCTTAAAATCCCGCGCTTAGCGCAAGAGAAGGCTTATAAAAGGGGTTCTTCAATCATTATAAATTTTTACCTCTCCCTAACCCTCTCCTTAAAGGAGAGGGAACTTGCATTATGCAAGCGAAGGGAAAAAGCGCTTTCATTTATTGCGCTTTTACGCGCCTAACAGGCTTTGGCCGCATACGCGCACCACATTGCCATTTAAGCCGGTAGAAGCAGCCGATGCAAACATCGCAATGGTTTCCGCAACGTCAACCGGCAAACCGCCCTGGCTCATCGAGTTCATGCGGCGGCCCGCTTCACGGATTGCAAACGGAATGGCGGCCGTCATTTGAGTTTCAATAAAGCCCGGCGCAACCGCATTAATGGTAACGCCATTTTTCAGCAGCGGCGCAGTAAATTTCACTACGCCCACTACGCCGGCTTTAGAAGCTGCATAGTTGGTTTGGCCCAAGTTGCCGGCAATGCCGGAAATTGAAGACACGCAAACAATCCGGCCATTGGCGTTGAAGCCGTCATTATTCAGCAGGTAGTCGTTTACGCGTTCAATCGCCGACAGATTGATGTTGATCACCAAGTCCCAAAGCTCCGGCTTCATATTGGCCAAAGTCTTGTCGCGGGTGATGCCTGCGTTATGCACAATAATATCCAAACCGCCCTGCGCCGCTGCTGCCTCTTTAATTTTCTGGCCCGCGTCAGCTGCGGTAATGTCAATCGCTAAAGTCGAACCGCCAATTGCGCCGGCTACGCGGTCAAGATCAGCCTGCTGCTGCGGCACGTCCAGGCAGATCACATGCGCGCCGTCGCGTGAAAGCACATGCGCAATCGCTTCGCCAATACCGCGGCTGGCGCCAGTCACAACCGCAGTTTTACCTGCCAGCGGTTTCGCCCAATCAATATCAGTGGTGTCAGCTTTAGAAACACGGATGACTTGGCCTGAAACATAGGCAGAACGCGGAGAAATGCTGAAGCGCAGCGCAGATTCAAGATTAGCTTCAGCGCCGGCATCAACATAGATCAGGTTGGCCGCAATGCCTTTTTTGAATTCTTTGCCTACAGATTTGACAAAGCCTTCCAGCGCGCGCTGCGCAATGGCCTGCTTAACGCTTGGCGCAGTTTCAGGCGTGGTGCCGACCACTACCACACGGCCAGAAGCCTGAATTTGGCGCGCAATTGGGCTGAAAAACGCGTGCAGTTCATGCAGCTGTTCAGAGCTTTCAATGCCGGACGCATCAAAAACCACCACTTTGAACTTAGACTCCTTGTCGCCTTCATTGAACGCGCCAAGGCTTAAGCCCGCTTTAGCTGCCGCCTGCTGCAGCGCTGCATTGTTGCCTGCATAGCTGTTTGCATGAATATTCGCCAAGACTTGCGCAATTGAGCCTGACAGCGCGCTGTTTGACGCCGCCCCGACAAGCACTGCGCCTTTTACCACAGGAACAGCAGACTCAAAACGCTCGAGGAAAGTCGGTGCAGGCAAACCTAAATTTTTGATGACAAATTTACCAATTGGAGATTTTGCGAATGCTTGGTATTGGTCAGTCATGTGTGTCTCTCTCGAAAAAATTAATTTTTTGATGGCTTTTGAAGATATTCTTTTAACTTCAATATGATGTCTTTAGACTCATATTTCAACAGATCCATCAGTTTCAGATGAATCATACTTGAGTTAAAGTTGCGATGACTTGACCTGAAAGCATTCCGCCATGTCATTCCAGTCAATTCAGCTGCTAATTGAATGTGTTAATGTAGCGCTCAGAAACACTTTTACATGCTTGGAAAAGCCTTATGAGCAAAACAACTCAAGAAAATCCAGCAGTCGAAAATTCTGCTGGCGGCGCCGTGTCAAAACCATCAAAAAGCACTGCGCGCACCGCTAAAAATTCCAGCCCTGCGGCGAAGCCGGCATCGAATACAGCAAAACCGGCCCGCACCCGCGCTGCGCCTGCACGCAGCAGCGCGCAAAGCCCGGCTGCCGTAGCGGCTGCTCCAGACGCACAACAAACAACTCAAACTTCTGTCCAACAGGATCAAACCATGAGCCAAAACACTGTCCGCCGCGTTGCTATTATTGGCGGCAACCGCATTCCATTCGCACGCTCAAACGGCGCTTACTTCACTGCATCCAATACAGACATGTTTACTGCAGCGCTCAATGGTTTGGTTGAACGCTTTAACCTGCAAGGCCAGCGTTTAGGCGAAGTGGTTGCGGGCGCAGTATTAAAGCACAGCCGTGACTTTAACATGACGCGCGAGTGCGTGTTAGATACAGAGCTTGCGCCTGAAACACCTGCTTACGATATTCAGCAGGCATGCGGCACCGGCTTGCAGGCAGCGTTCCTGATTGCCAACAAAATTGCCTTGGGCCAAATTGAAGTCGGCATTGCCGGCGGCGTAGATACCACATCTGACGCGCCAATCGCTCTCGGTGACGGCCTGCGCAAAGCGCTGCTGGAACTGAACATTGCGAAAACCGGCAAAGACCGCTTAAAAGCTTTGACTAAAATCAATGTTAAAGACCTGATGGATGCGCCGAAAAACGGCGAGCCGCGCACTGGCCTGTCTATGGGCGACCATCAAGCCATTACTGCGCTGGAATGGGGCATTCCGCGCGAAGCGCAGGATGAGCTGGCAGCGGCTTCGCATCAGAAAATGGCGGCGGCTTATGAAGAAGGCTTCTTCGATGACCTGATCACGCCATTCCTAGGCCTGGAGCGCGACAACAACCTGCGTCCAGAATCTTCTGTAGAAAAACTGGCGAAACTGAAGCCGGTATTCGGCAAAGGCGACGGCCGCACCATGACTGCGGGCAACTCTACGCCACTCACAGACGGCGCATCTTGCGTGCTGCTGGCATCTGAAGAATGGGCCAAAGCCAATGGCCATGAAGTTTTAGCTTACTTAAGCTTCTCTGAAACCGCAGCGGTTGACTTTGTCGGCAAAAAAGAAGGCCTGCTGATGGCGCCTGCCTATGCTGTGCCGCGCATGCTTGACCGCGCCGGCATTAAGCTGCAGGACTTTGACTACTACGAAATTCATGAAGCCTTTGCATCTCAAGTTCTGTCGACTTTAAAAGCCTGGGAAGACCCTAAATTCTGCAAAGACCGCTTAGGCTTGGAAGCGCCATTGGGTGCAATTGACCGTTCTAAACTCAATGTGAAAGGCTCATCTTTGGCTGCGGGCCATCCATTCGCTGCAACCGGCGGGCGCATTCTGGCCTCGGCTGCGAAACTGATCAGCCAAAAAGGCTCAGGCCGCGTGCTGATTTCAATCTGCGCTGCCGGCGGCCAAGGCGTGACCGCGATTGTAGAGAAATAATTCCCTGCCTTCATGCTTGCAATAAAAAAGCCGCATCATGCATGCGGCTTTTTTTTATCCTCAAAGAAAGTGCCAGCCAGTTCAGCAGCTGGCTGGCATTGTGCTGGCGCTTTTCAGCAGCTTAAGCTTCGCTTTGGCTGTAATCAGGCTTGTAGCCCAGGCTTGCTTCAATATGGTCATAGCCCCATTGGAAAATAAAGGTATACACCAGAATGCAGGTGGTCATGCCGAAATCCAGCAGAATGGCCTGCCAGATGCCCATGTCTAAAGCATAGGCCACCATTGGAATGGTCGCCAGCATCAGGCCGCCCTCAAAGCCGATGGCATGCAGAATGCGCACGCCCACCGTTCTCTTGAGTTTTCTTTTGGCTTCAAACTTTTCAAAAAAGTGGTTGAATATCATGTTCCAGAATACCGATGTCACCGCCATGGCAACGCCTAAGGCGCCTGTCACTTCCATCGGCGCTTCAAAAATAAAGCTCAATGCAATTGCTATGATGACCAATAGGATAACCTCATAGCTCAGCGCATGAATAATCCGTCTTTTGGAAATCAACATTTTAAAAATACTCTTTGTTTCATTTGGATTCCCCGCATTTTATTTCTATAATATTGATGAATCCAGTTAGGTTCTTTCAAATTATTTGACAGATAACGCAGGCCGGCCGAAACAGCATGAATATCAACCAAGAACAGCTGATAATTTTTAAAACCGTGATGGAAACCGGCTCATTTTCCGCCGCCGCGCGCAAACTGGGCAAAGTGCCTTCCGCAGTCAGCATGTCAATTGCCAATCTGGAAATTGACCTGAACCTGAAGCTGTTTAAGCGGGCGGGACGCGAGCCTGTGCCTACAGCGCAAGCCAGAACATTATTTGAAAAAACCGAACAGCTGCTGATTGAAATGAACCAGTGGAAGCAGCATGCGGTTGCCTTAAGCACCGGCCTGGAATCCGCGCTGAATATTGCGGTGGTGTCTGAGCTGCTGCATACCCACTGGACAGACTATATTTCCCTGCTAGAGCACCAGTTTCCTGAACTGCAGATCAATATCTTTTCTGCGCCGCAGGAAGATGCGCAGAAAATGCTGATCAGCGGCGCAGCCCAGTTTGCCTTGATGTTTGAGCGCGAGCAGCTGGAAAGCAATGAGCAGTTTGTCGAGCTGAAGCGCGCTGCGCTGGTTCCCGTGGCATCAAAAAGCTATGCGCTGGCGCAGCACGCGTCCATCCGCTTTGAACAGATTTTGCAGAGCCGGCAGATTGTGGTGGCCAGCCGTGACCGCACCATTAAGCCGGAGCTGCTGTATTCCAAAACATACTGGCGCACCGACAACCACCACTCCGCCTGCGCCCTGATTATGCAGAACTTGGGCTGGGGGGTGCTGCCGCTGGAAATGCTCAATGAGAATCCGCAGCTGAAGCACCATCTTAAAATTCTGAACTTTGCCGATTTCACGCCGAAATTTGAGTATTTTGTCGATCTAGTCTGGAACCGGGAAAGCCAGCAGGGCGCCGCTGCCCGCTTTCTGATTGATCATGTCCGGAATCAGCGGAAAAATGCATTTTAGCTGCAATTGGCCATCGCTTTTTTCCTTGGGTTGAATTGAGTTTGTGATATAACTTACTGTACAGGCAATAACTTTAAGAACTAGATATCCATGACACACTCAGCACTAGACCAATTAAAAAGCATGACAACAATTGTTGCTGACAGCAGTGATTTGTCTGCTATCGAAAAGTTCCGTCCGCTGGATGCAACCACCAATCCATCCCTGATTACCGCCGCCGCCAATCAGCCCGAAAACCGCGCGCTGATTGAAAATGCATTTGCCCAAGCCAAGGCCGAAGGCTATGCCAATGATGAACTGATTGAGCGCACCATTGACATTTTAACCGTCAAATTGGGCGCGGAAATTCTCAAGCTGATTAAAGGCCGTGTTTCTACCGAAGTAGATGCCGCCCTGTCCTACGACACAGAAGCGACCATTGCCAAAGCCAAAGAGCTGCTGGCGCTGTACAAGCAGTACGGCATTGAGCAAAACCGCATTTTAATTAAGATCGCCTCGACCTGGGAAGGCATTCAGGCCGCGAAAGCGCTGGAAGCTGAAGGCGTGCATTGCAACCTGACCCTGCTGTTCGGCCTGCATCAGGCGCAGGCCTGCGCCGAAGCTGGCGTTACGCTGATTTCACCTTTTGTCGGCCGCATTCTGGACTGGTATAAAAAGGCTGAAAATGTCAGCAGCTACCCGGTTGAGCAAGACCCCGGCGTGCTGTCCGTAAAGCAGATTTACCACTACTACAAGCAGCGCAGCGTTAAAACTGAAATTATGGGCGCCAGCTTCCGCAGCATTGACCAGGTGCTTGGCCTTGCCGGCTGTGACTTGCTGACCGTTGCGCCAAACCTGCTTGCAGAGCTGGAGCAGGACACCCGCGAAGTTCAGCTTCAGCTGTCTGAAAAGCAGTCGCAGGCCTCTTCTGAGCAGCTGTTTGACACTCTGGACAGAGAGTCATTTAAGGCGCTGCTGGAGCATGACTTAATGGCATTCCAGCTGCTGCAAAGCGGCGTTGACGGCTTTATTAAGGCGCGTGAGCAGCTCAGCACTTTGCTGCGCCAGTCTTTCGGCTATGATGCGGAAATTCAAGCCTGATCTGAATTTTCTATTTCTTTATCCGGGCCGATGCTGCACTATAGCGGCGCATCGGCCTTTTATGCGAGTTTCCAGTGTTTGGCGTCACAGATTTACCCACCTATATTATCGGCACAATGCTGATTGTGCTCTTGCCGGGCCCCAACTCCATTTACGTCATGACCATCGCTTCGCGCTACGGCATCAAGGCCGGCTATGTCAGCGCTTTTGGCGTTTATACCGGCGACATGCTGCTGATTATTCTGACAGCGCTGGGCGCAGCCTCTTTGCTGCATGCCTTTCCGTGGCTGTTTATCCTGCTGAAAATTGTCGGCGCGGCCTACCTCAGCTATTTAGGCATTAAATTATTAATCGCAGCCTATACAACATGGACGGCGACGCCAGCGCCTGAACAGGTGCAGCGCAAGCAGGAAAGCCTTGAGCAGCAGCGCCCTTTCCGCACGGCGCTGACCATCAGCATTTTAAACCCGAAAGCGATTCTGTTTTACCTGTCGTTCTTTGTGCAGTTTGTTGACCCTGCATACCCATACCCTGCGCTGACCTTTGCCGCGCTGGCCGTTGTGCTGCAGATCATCAGCATGAGCTATCTGACCGTTTTAATTTTCTCCGGCTCCAAGCTCGCATCATTTTTCACGCACCGCTATAAACTGACCGCCTGCTGCGTGGCAGCCGTTGGCCTGCTGTTTTGCGGTTTCGGCCTGAAGCTGGCAACCTCTACCCTGTAATGCCAGCTGCAACACGCCTTTGCTTTTGACCGCGGAATTTTCACCAAAAAGTTAATTTTTTATGCAGCTTTGCGCTTTCCGGCTAAATATGAATAGCGTATGATTATTACGCTTTTCAACCAATAAGAAGCGCTAACAGCAGCAATGGACTATGCAAAAAATTCTGAATGACTTCTCTGTGCCTGCCGTCTTTGCAGGCTTTATCACCTTTCTGGTCGGCATCAGCGTATCCGCCGTTCTGGTTATTCAGGCTGCGCAAACGCTGGGCGCAAACACGGAGCAAATCACCTCCTGGTTTTGGGCGCTGGGCTTAGGCATTGGCTTAAGCGGCTTAATTCTGTCCTGGAAGTTCAAATACCCGGTGGCGACCTCGTGGTCTACTGCAGGCTTGGCCTTAATTTTGGCGACCGGCAGCGGCTACAGCTTAAATGAAGCGATTGGCGCATTTCTGGTCTGCGGCCTGCTGACTGCAGCCTTAGGCTTTCTGGGCATTTTTGAAAGAGTGCTGTCCTATATTCCGCAAAGCTTAACCAGCGCCATGCTGGCAGGCGTACTGCTGAAATTCGGCATCGCGCTCTTTGCCAGCATGCAAAATGAATGGGCATTTATTCTGTCGCTGCTGGCGGCCTATATTCTGTCCAAGCGCTTTTGGCCGCGCTACAGCATTGTAATTACCGTCATTGCCGGCATCGCCCTGTGCCCGCTGTTCCTGAATTTCAGCATGCCTGCGCTGGACTTCGGCTTAGCCCAGCCGGTTTGGGTCAGCCCTGAATTCAGCAGTTCCGCCATTTTAGGCTTGGCTCTGCCGCTGTTTGTAATCAACATGGCGTCACAGTACCTGCCGGGCCTCGCCATGATTAAAAGCTACGGCTATCAGCCGCATGTCAATCATTTGATTGGCTGGACAGGCACGGCTCAGGCGCTGCTGGCGCCATTCGGCTGCTACAGCGTCAACATCGCAGCCATCAGCGCAGCCATCAGCCTGGATGACCAGGCGCACGCCGATCCGTCCAAGCGCTATATCGCCGGCATCAGCTGCGGATTTTTCTATATTTTAATGGGCCTGTTCGCCGCCACATTAACCAGCTTCTTAATGTCTTTTCCGGCTGTATTCATTACCGCCTTGGCAGGCATCGCCTTGCTGGGCACCATCAGCCATAACATTGCAATCGCCTTTCATGAAGCGTCAGGCCGTGAAGCGGCATTGCTGACTTTCCTGTTCAGCGCATCAGGCATTCAATTCTTCGGCATCGGTTCCGCATTCTGGGGGCTGATTTTCGGCTTTGCCGTGCATTTCATTTTAAAGCTCAGAAAATAATTTCCGCACGGGGCAAGATAAAAAAGCATTGGAAAAAGATTAATGCTGATCAGTTAAGCGCAATTTCATTATTACTAATTGATAAATCTCCCCTAACCCTAAGCCATATATGGCGCAAGGAAAAAGAGGGGATGAACAGCATTGCTGTGCAAGGAATTCAATACGGTATTGAATTGCGAAACGCTCCCTCCTTTGTCAAAGGAGGGTTGGGGAGGATTAAAAATTCTTAACTGACTGATATTATCTGTAAAAGATGCTTTTTATACGCCGTTTAAAGATAGGTGCGGCGCATCAATTCCGCCTGAACCTCCTGCATTTTTTCAGGCGGTTCTGCGCCAATAAAAACCGCCAGCCAAACGCCGTCAGCAGCATAGCGCAGCAGCTTCAGCTCCATTCCGCTGTCGGTGTGCTGATGGCGCGCCAGCCGGGCATTCAGCCAATCCATCCATAGTGCATTGAAGGCATGATCGGTCAGCATGGTCATTGAAATAGCCGACCACAGCGTGCCGATCCCCGAAGCATCGGTCTGCAAGGTAAAATGAATATAGGCGCGGCTAAAGCAGCCCTGCGGTTCATGGTCTTGCCCGATATACTCATCCACCGCCGCGTCCAGCCGGCGCAGCACTTCCTGCACCATCGCCTGCAGCAGCCTTTGCTTGCTGGGAAAATGGTGGAATACCCCGCCCTTGGTCACGCCGGCCAAATCCGCAACGCCCTGAATCGATACGCCGGCTGCGCCTTTTTCCGATGCCAGCCGGATGGCGTGCTCAATGATTTTCTGCCGCAGCGCTTCTGGCTCTTTCTTACGCTGATATGGATTTTCCATTAATGGCCTGCTGAATTTGAAAAAAGGTTAATCACCACCACGCCGGAAACAATCAGCCCAATCCCGATCAGCGCAGCCCAGTCCAAACTTTGACGGAAAACAAAATAGCCAATTAAGGCCGTCAGCACAATGCCCACGCCAGCCCAAATAGCATAGGCAATGCCCAATGGAATCACTTTAATCACTTGCGAAAGCAGATAAAAGGCGATGCTGAACAGCACAATTACGGCGGCCGAAGGCCACAGCTTGGTAAAGCCCTCAGACTTTACTAAAAAAGTTGAACCTGTCACTTCTGAAACAATCGCCAAGGCCAGCATGCCGTAAGCAATCAATACCGGATTCATAACACTCTCAAATTAACATACCATACGGTCGGTATGTTAATTGCTTATTCATATAATGCAAGCCTTTGCGCTAAAAATTTAAGGCGTCAGCTGCTGCAGAAAGCCGATTGTCTTATCAAAGGTCAGCTGGCTGGCTTTCTTACTCATCATAAATTGATATTCATGCACCAGCAGCTCTTTAGAGTCCGGATAAAACGCCTCAACCACAGGCACATTCTGCTGCTTCAGCGTTTCAGCAAACGGCAGCGACTGGCTTTCGGTTAAAAAGTCCTTATTGCCGCCGCTGATGAAGACCGGCGGATAGCTTGGCGTCACATGCTGGCGCGGCGAGATGCTGGACAGAAACGTTGCATCGTGCTTGCGGTCGCCGGTATAGGCCTGCACCAGATTATTGATGCCCCACTCCAGCAGCCGGATTTCGTCCGGCGCCGACGCCACAAAATGGCTTAAATCATAAATGCCACAGTGCAGGATTAGGCCTTTCAGCTGGCTGATGGAAATTGCCGGCTGAAAATTCTGCGATTTTGCATACTTTTCGTTGCTCACAAATACCGCATAGTGGCTGGCCATATTGGCGCCGGCTGAATCCCCCGCCAGATACAGCTTGCCGGCATCAATCCGATACTCGCCCGCATGCGCCGTGATAAAGGCCAAGGCCTGATTAATCTGCTGCAGCTGCGCAGGATAAATCACATCCGGCGCAAACTGGTACTGCACCGAAACCACATTGTAGCCCTGATCCGCCAGCCGCTTGAAATAGCCTCGGGCATGCTCCTTGGAGCCTGAAATCCAGCCGCCGCCATGAATCCAGACAATGGCCGGACGCGCGCCCAGCGCTGCGATATCTGCGGGCTGATACAGGTCAATATGCAGATCGGGATTCTGCATATACTGAATATCGGCCTGCACCCGCACGCCCTGAGGTGCATGCTGATCGATCAGCTTTTTCTGAATTTCCGTCGATGCATTGAATGCCCCCGCAATCAGCTTAGTGCTGCTGCCCGCGCTCTGGCAGGCTGTCAAATTCAGCATCAGGCCGGCGCCAAACAGCGCCATAGCCATTTTCAGACGCATGACATTTACCCTCAACAAGTTATTGATAACGCAGAATGCACTAAGCCTGAACAGCGGAAAAATTACAAGTCTTTGTTTTCTTAAGCAAGTTGCAGATAGCCGATCTGAATGCTCAGTTTTATTTGCCGGGAAATTGGCATTTTCAACACTGATTATTATCTAATTTCATGAATTTACGATCTTTTTTCAAATTATAAATTGAACCCGCATGCACAATGTGCTATCAATTGAAGACAGGGTCATAACGATAACTTTGGAGTTTCTCCCATGTCTTATAAGCAAATTTTAGTACCTGTTGATGGTTCACAAATCTCGTTTTCTGCGGTCAAAAAAGCCGCGCAAATCGCCAAGGCGTTTGACAGCAAGCTTATGCTCATCAGCTTAGTCGCAGAAGACCCGTTCACCGATGCGGATTTCTATTATTCATCCGCAATCATGAAAGAATACTTTGTGCAGGCGCACGAAAATGCAACCAAATCCTTAGAGGAAGCGTTTGAAGCAGCCAAAGCTGAAGGCGTGAATGCAGAAACTAAAATCGTTAAGGGCCAGGTTTCTGCGGAAGGCATTGCAGAAACAGCTGCTGAATTAAAAGCCGATCTGATTGTGATGGGTTCTCACGGACGCAAAGGCTTCCAGAGAATGCTGCTCGGCAGTTTTGCGCAGGACGTGCTGAGCAATACAGCATTGCCGGTTCTGATCGTAAAAGCTTAACCTTCAGCAAGCCCGCCCATATTT
Organism: Acinetobacter sp. WCHAc010034; assembly: GCF_001696615.3. Taxonomy (NCBI): domain Bacteria; kingdom Pseudomonadati; phylum Pseudomonadota; class Gammaproteobacteria; order Moraxellales; family Moraxellaceae; genus Acinetobacter; species Acinetobacter sp. WCHAc010034. The sequence goes on from NZ_CP032279.1 coordinate 453,116, forward strand.
GGCGGGCTTTTGCTATGGCGCATTCATGCCGCAGAAAACTACCCCTTTTAACACGCAACAGCCGAACACCCTAAGGAGCAGCGCATGATTACTTATCAGCATATCCTCGTCCCTGTCGATGAATCTCCAATTTCCTACGCTGCCGTTGAACAGACACTTGCTTTAGCCAAGTCTTTAAACAGCCAAGTAACCGTCATGAGCGTGATTGCGGTCGATCCGTTTTTTGGCGTGGACTTCTACAAAGTTGCGCCCGCCATTACCGACTACTTTATGCAGGCGGAAAAAAATGCTAAAGAGCGCCTGGAAGATATCAAGCAGTCCTTTATCCGCGACGGCATTGCCGTTGATGTCAAATTAATTCACGGCGTTTCGCCGTCTGAAGGCATCATTCAAGTTGCCGATGAAGTCAGCGCAGACTTGATTATTATGGGCTCGCATGGCCGCACAGGCCTGCAGAAAGTGATGCTGGGCAGTGTTGCTCAAAATGTGCTGACCCAATCCCCGATTCCGGTGCTGATTGTCAAAATCTAAATCATCAGCGCTGATTTTATTCAAGCGCAGATGTAGCTTCAGTTGGCTTTTAGCCAGCTGAAGCTAAAGCCAGCCCCTAAAGTAAGCGGCTGGCTTTTTCATTTTAAGAAACTGATTTTATTAAATATATGAAAATTCGGTTCACGTGATTTGATGCATTTTGCAGCGCATAGCTTTGCGCAAACCGGCAGGCTCTAAATGGAGCTTATATCTTTAAACACAGCGCGGATCAGCCTCAACCGGCTGGCGTTGCGCGGTTAAGCGCTTTTTTAGCGCCGAATCCGTTATTCACTGGTGCGGATGACCACCGTATTGGCCATTTTGTCATGCCAGCCCTGCTTGCGCTTGTCAAATGCGACCCAGAAAATGCCGATAAACAGCGCCATCATGGCTGGAAAATAGCCGACATAGCGGATAATCGACTGCTTCAGGTCAATATTTTCGCCTGTACCGGCATCAACAATTTTCAGCCCCAGCAGGATTTTCCCCGGCGATGCAGACCACAGCATCCAGACCATCACGGTATAAACAAAAGGCAGAATATAGTTCACCGTAATGTCAAACCACAGCACCTGCGGCTGTTCAGACAGGCCCGTTGCAAAAATGCGGTGCCAGTCTCCGGAATAAAAGAACCAGAGGATAGGATAAGTCGCTATCATCAAAATAATAATATCAATGAGCGAGGCGCCGGTGCGGACCCAAAACCCGGCATACTGAACATCTGAATTAAGCATCTGTTTAAAAACCTGTCTTTTTATTTTATTTTTTCAATCTACCTGAATTTATTCAGATATACGAGCTGCATTTTAGTCCCAGATGCAAAGAATCCCTCAATAGAGGGATTCCAGCGGGCGGACTATGATTTGCTGATGGCCTGATGCAAGTCCTGCAAATACGCTTCCGCTTCTGCGCCATTGCGGAATTTTTTTTCAAACAGCCCGGTATTTTGCAGGCTATTCGGCGTATATTCCACAGCAACCGCAAATGCGCCGTCATGCAGGCTTTTTGCAATCCGTACCGCAATAATATGTTGAGAGTTCAAATAAAAACCGTCTTCAACTTTAACTAACATAACCGCCTCACGCTTAAAAACACATAATGATTCAGGGAATGCCCGCTTAAATTCACCGGCTGAGAGATCCAAACCATTGATCATCAGCCTAAGGCTATTGTACACCTTGAGTGTGATTTATTTAACACTTTTCACGCAATACAAGGATAGTTTTAACAGTTTTGCTGCATTCTGAATTTTCAGCCTTGCGCGGGAACGGCATGCCTCATGCGCTATGCACAGCCGTAAAAAAGCCCTTCACTATGCTGATGCTGATCAGTTAAGAAGTTTTATAATAAACATCTTAACCTTTGGGGCTATTCACGGCGGAATCTTACCGTTTTTAAATCGAATATTCGGAGCTCGTTTTGTTCTTTTGTTTCGCCAAAAGAACCAAAAGCATTTGTCATCCGCGAAACCTGTTCACTTTCTGCACTTAAATAATTTTGTTGCAAAAATAGTCCATTTAAAAGGCCAGATAGGTTGCGGATGACGCTTCCGCGTATCAAATAATATCTCAAGTTAAAAAAAGAAAAAGCCAGTCAGCTTCTTAACTGACTGGCATTACCTCACTATGCAGCATAGCAAAGGGCTTTTTTACGGCTGAAAAATTAAACGTTCAGCATGCTGTTCAAGGTTTCAGACACGTTTTTCGATTTCACCTGCAGCTTGAGCGCCTCAAGTTCAGCCTTGACCTGGCCGCGCTGCGGCTCCGCCAAAGTGTACCAGCGCGACAGCGCCTGCAGCAGGCGCGAGCCGACAATCGGGTTTTTCTCATCCAGATACTTCGCCAGGCCAATAAAGTGCTGCACGCCAAAGCTCCACGTATTGACCGGATTGGCATTCAGGCCGCCGCTGACCGCGCGGATGCGGTTTGGCGTCGTCAAATCATAGTCTGGATGCGCAGTTAAGTACTGAATGGTTGCCGCAGACGCTTTTGGATGCGCCGCCTGCACCATAAACCACTGATCCAGCGACAATGCTTCCTCTTTAAAGCGCGCATAGAAATCTTCCAAAGCCGCTTGCGCCTGCGGTGCATCATTCCAGACCAGCACGCGCAATGCGCCTAAGCGCTCAGACATATTGCCCGTTGCCTGATACTGTTCATAGGCAAGCTCAAAGGCCTGTGCATCGCCTTGGCGCGCCATCATGCCCAGCATGATGTTTTTCAATGCGCGCACGCCCATCGCCTGTGAAAATTCTTTTTGCAGATCCGGGTCCAGCGCAAGGAAAGTTTCTTTGCAGAATGCGCCCAGTTCACGCGCCAGCGTTTCCAGCAAGGCATTGCGCTTTTCCTGAATAGCGGCAGGACTGTAGCCCGCATCAATGCGGCTGCCCAGATAGCCTTCTGACGGCACGTCAAATAGGCGCGACGCCAGCAAAGGATCTTTCTGAATCAGCTCAGGCAAAGTGTTTTTCATGGCCTGAATATAAATTCCAGCAGCATGATCATTCAGCAAAATGCGCTCCAGCAGTGTCTGAGCAGCCTGCCACTGGTTAAAGCCGTTGGTTTCATGCTGCATCAGGAATGCAAGCTCTTCATCGGAATAGTTGAATTCCAGATCTACAGGCGCAGAGAAATTGCGCAGCAGCGACACCACAGGCTTCGCAGCCACACCGCTGAATTCAATGTCCGCACTTTCCGCATCAAACAGGTAGACGCCGTCCTGCACCGCATTTTCAACCAGCGCTGAAGAGTTCAATATCAGCTGCTCGCCGCTTTCCGCATTGAATAAGGCCAAAGCCACAGGAATCGGCACCGCTTTCAAGTCAGGGTATTTCGGATGCGCTTTGAGGCTCTGCTTCAAACTCAAGCGGTAAGTTTGCGCCGCGGCGTCATATTGGCCTTTGGCTTCCAGTTTAGGCGTGCCCGGCTGGTTGTACCAGGTCAGGAATGCAGACAGGTCTACGCCTGAACCTGCAGTTAAAGCGGCCACCCAGTCTTCCACCGTCACGGCTTGGCCGTCATGGCGGCTGAAGTATTCATCTGTGCCCTTGCGGAATTTTTCCTTGCCCAGCAAAGTTGACATCATGCGGTTAATTTCCGCGCCTTTTTCATACACAGTCGCGGTATAGAAGTTATTGATTTCAACAAAATGGTCTGGACGCGGCGGATGCGACAGCGGGCCTGAATCTTCAGGGAACTGGTGCGCTTTCAGCACGGCAACATCGTCAATGCGCTGCACGGCGGCAGACTGCAGGTCTTCCGAGAAAGACTGATCGCGGAAAACCGTCAAGCCTTCCTTTAAGCACAGCTGGAACCAGTCGCGGCAGGTAATGCGGTTACCGGTCCAGTTATGGAAATATTCATGGGCAATCACCGACTGCACGCGCATGATGGCGGCGTCAGTGGTGAACTCTTCATCCGCCAATACGCATGAGGTATTAAAGATGTTTAAGCCCTTGTTTTCCATTGCGCCCATATTGAACTGGCTGGTGGCTACAATCATATAGTTGTCTAAGTCATAAGGGCGGCCATAGTGCTCTTCATCCCACTGCATGGAATGCTTCAGCGCTTCCATCGCAATGCGGCATTTTGGAATGTCTTTTTCTACCGCATAAATTTCCAAAGCCACATCACGGCCTTCAGAGGTCACATAGCGGTCTTTCAGCACGGCCAAGTCGCCGATTACGCAGGCAAACAGGTAGCTTGGCTTCTTGGTCGGATCTTGCCAAATGGTGTAATGGCGGCCTGCGCCAGCCTCGCCGGCTTCAATCAGGTTGCCGTTGGCCAGCAATACCGGAAATTTTTTATCAGCTTCCACCCGGGTGGTAAAGACCGATAAAACATCCGGACGGTCTGGATAAAAGGTAATTTTGCGGAAGCCTTCCGGTTCGTTTTGCGTTACGAACAGATCGCTGCCGGCCTGATACAGGCCTTCCAGCTGGGTATTGGACTCAGGATGAATCACGACTTGGGTTTCAATCACCGCCTGATCCGGCGCATGGGCAATCACCAGCTGTTCCGCATCCAGCGTATAGTCGCTTTCAGACAGCGCCTTGCCATTCAGCAGAATGGATTTCAGCTCCAGATCACGGCCCAGCAGCACCAAGTCCCCTGCAGTCTGGCGCTGCATCACCAATTTGGCATTCACATAGGTCTGCTCATCAAAGACTTGAATATCCAAATTGATTGAATCAACAAGAAAAGAAGGTTTTTGGTAATCTTTTAAATAAACCGTTTGGTCTGCTTCGACCACTGGATTCGCCGCGATATTCATATTGTGTCCTAATGCATGTCGTCTTTGGCTAGACTTTTCTCTCTAAGATCGTTTGATCATAGGTCAATCTTTACAGTTTGTCTGCGCCTTTGCCCTGTTTTTCTATATGGGACTGCCAGCTGCGCTTTTCAATTCAATCCATGGGTTAATTCGGGCTTCCGGCTTATAATTCAGCCAATGTTCAGCTGCGCGGCGCAAGACAAAGCAGCGGTTTTCCTGCGCTGCGCCATTTTGGACTGCATTGGCGCTGCCGGCCGCCGGCATGCTTGCTGTTCAGGCGCGCATGTTGCCAAAGCCCGGAAGAATTCATTTATGGCGCGCTGTTCTGCCGCATTGCCTCTCTGCAGGCGCAAAGCAGAAAGATGGCCGGCCGCGCAAGGCCTAATGATGATAACTGCATTATATTTCATAGGTTTGCCAATGACTCTGCTTCCCGCCCTTCCTCCTATTGCACGCTTTACAGCAGCTGCGCGGCAGCCCTTTTGAAGAAATTCAAACATTAATTTCTAAAGCTGTACATTTTGTGCACGAATTTTGCTTGTATCTAAGCGTGCAAAGTTCACTATAAAACCTAAGCAAGCAAAATTCCGGCAGCAATAAAGAGGTGCAAGATGTATTTAAAAGAACACATTGTCCGCGTCGAAAACATCAAGACCCTGCAGGCGCTTGATGCCGCAAAGATTGATCATAAAGTGATTGCCGTATTCATGACTTGCGAAGGCATTCCTTTGCAGGCCTGCGATGTCAGCGCCATCATCAACAGCTATGATGCGCTTGGCTGCAAAAAAGCGCCCTCTAAAAAAGCACGGGCTTTAATCAATGCAAAACAGCTTGGAGAGGAGGATGAATCGCTGCCGTGCCCGGCAGCTTACTGAAGCTTGTTCTAAACACTGACTTTCCTTAACGCTGTTTTAACCCTCAAAAGAGCTGGCTGAGCCGGCTCTTTTTTATTGCGCGGCTTAAGGGCGCTGGGCCTGAAAAGATTTGCGCCGGCAAGCTGCCCGCAGCTTTAATTTTGCTGTGTATAATAGCTTAAGCCTTTCAATTGATGATGCCTCTTTATGCTTCAAATTCTGCAAAAACAGCTGGATGAAAGTACACAATGCCCTTTGTGCCGCGCATCTATGTATTGGGTGGAAGCAGAACAGTATGATCAGGAGCTGAATTATCATGAGTGCAGCTATTGCGAGCATAAAGTCTATCAGGATAAAACCCATAACTGCCACTGCGCGGCCTGCCAGGCCAGCCGCAAAAAGCTGATTAAGGAAGCGCTGCATCAGGAAAATTTCAAGCAGAAAAATAAAGGCAAAGATAAGGACATGATTGAGCATAAGCTGAATCAGCTGAGCTTTATTCAGAAGCTGTTCCTGCTGGCGGTTTTAGATGATCAAGTCTTTGAAAACTCGCAGCATGATGAATTCATTGACTGGGAAAAAATTAAATACTATCCGATTTCCCCCAACTATCTGTATCAGAAAAACCTGATCAAGCGCATGATCGATCAGCATGTCCTGACTTTAAAAGACTATGCAGATGAAGCCGGGCAATATTACATCAACGTGCGCCTGGACGGCTATTCTGAACCCAGCCTGTACAGCATTGCGCATAAGCTGCGCCTGTGGTTTTATGAAAATCTGGCGCAGGGCATTCCCTTCAAGAGTTCCGATGAAGTCAAAGACGCCATTTATGAAATCATGTATGAAAAAATCGTGCAGTTCATTCAGTTTTATTGCCGGATTTGGCAAGTGCAGATTTCCGGCAATAACAGTTTAAGAACCCTGTGCTACCGCCTGCTGGACAGCCTTGCCGTTGGGCAGATTTTCTATTTGATGCAAACGGCGCTGGATTACCTGCATCAGCAGAAACTGCTGCAGCCGCGCAATGAAAAATTCATCAATACCAATTTGCTGAAAAAAACCGTACAGCAGTACCGTGAGCGCGGCCTGCAAGAAAAATGGGTTACCAGCACGCTGCCGCACCCGCCGCAGATTCCCATGTCAAAAATGGCGGAAATTCTATTCTTCCGCTTTTTAGGCTGTGACGACACGGTATTTGTACAGCCCATTTGGAAAATTTGGGAAAAAGTCGAGCCGCGGCTGAAATTTTACGCGCTGAAGCGCTGCATGCATTGCGGATCGGATGAGCTGAATGTGGATTATGATGCAGAAAATCATGTTTCACTGTTCTGCCGCTCCTGCAAGCATCAAGACCATTACTTCACCCGCTGAGGGAGAAAACGAATGAACTATCCGGAACAGCTGAACACCGCCATGAACAGCACCCTGTCCGATTTGACCGCCCCGCTGCTGCTACAGGTGATTGACGCATGGACAGAGCTGAAAACCCAGCAGCCTCTGGTGCATATCATCACCAACAGCGTGGCCGGCAATTATGTGGCCAATGTTTTGCTGGCCGCCGGCGCCTCCCCGGCTATGATTGACAACCCCTTTGAAGCTGAAGGCTTTGCCCGCATCGCCAGCGCCATCAATCTGAATTTGGGCACGCCGACTTCTGAACAAATGCAGGCCATGCAGCTGGCTGCCCAGACTGCGCAAAGCCTTGGAAAAGTTTGGGTGCTGGACCCTGTCGGCTATGGTCCTGTGCTGAAATGGCGTTCAGATATGGTGGACACGCTGCTGCAGCACCAGCCCAGCGTTATCCGCGGCAATGCCTCTGAAATTGGCGCGCTGGCAGGCCGGCAGATTCAGTCCAAAGGCGTAGACAGCACCGTCAGCAGCGCAGCGGTCTATGGACAGGCGCAGTGCTTATTTGAACATGCGGAATGCATTGCCATTTCGGGCGAATCTGACTTTATTCTGTCCAGAGCGCTGAATGCCGTGATTCAGATTAATGGCGGTTCCTATCTGCAGCCTAAAATCACCGCATCGGGCTGCGCCTTGGGCGCGCTGACTGCAGCCTATTGCGCCGTCAGCAGCAGCATAATTGCAGGAGCTGTGGCTGCGCATATCCATTTTGCGGTGGCCGGCAAAAAGGCCTATGAGCGCGCCAACACAGCGGGCAGCTTTAATGTCGCGTTTTTAGATGAAATTTACAGCCTGAATGCGGAAGACCTGCAGCAGTACAGCGATTTCAGCATTCAGGCTTTATAAGCGCGTCGGCTTCAGCCTGCAGCCCGTCATGCATAAAAAATGCCAGCTTATCCTAAAATAAGCTGGCACTCATCAATTCAAGCTGCGGGCGCAGCCTGAATGAAAGGACGGCGGATTAAGCCTGAATTAAAACAGTCTTAATCCGGTTTCCGTCCATTTCGGTCACTTTGAACTGAATGCCTTGATATTCCAGCTCGGCGCCTACTTCAACATTGCCCTGCATCTTATCCAGAATCAGTCCAGATACGCTGATATAGCCGGCATCGTCTTCAACCAGATCCAGCATGCCCAGCTCCAATTCCAGCTGGTATAAGTCCAGCATGCCAGATGCTTTCCATGACTTGTCATCAATTTTCACCAAATCGAGCTGCTCATCGGCGTCCGGGAATTCGCCGGCAATCGCTTCAAAAACATCCAGCGGCGAAATCAGACCCTGCACATTGCCGAACTCATCAGACACCATCACCAGTGAGCCTTTTGAAGTGCGCAAAGTATTAATGGCGTCAATCACCTTCATTTTTTCAAAGATGTAGATTGGGCGGTGCTTCTTGATCAGGTCTTTCAGCTCCGCTTCATCATCCAGCACATCCAGCAGCTCTTTGGCGCGGACAATGCTGATGACTTTATCCATGCTGCCGCGGCAGACCGGAAATAGGCTGTGCGGCACAGAAAGCACCTGCTCGCGGATCTGCTCAGGCGTATCATTCAAGTTCACCCAGGAAATCTGGCTGCGCGGCGTCATAATCGAAGCCACCGAACGCTCGGCCAAAGTCAGCACGCCGCCAATCATATAGCGCTCTTCGTCCGCAAAAGCCTCCTGAGCCTGATGCTGGCCGTCTGCAGATTCAACCCTGCCGCCCATCAATTTCAAAATGCTGTCCGCGGTGCGGTGGCGCAGCGGAATTTTCGCTTCATGCTTCGCCATGTTGCGGCTGCGGAACTGGTTCAGCGCTTCCAGCAGGATCGCAACGCCAATGCCTGAGTAAATATAGCCTTTTGGAATATGGAAACCGAAGCCTTCGGCAATCAGGCTGATGCCGATCAGCATCAGGAAGCTTAAGCACAGAATCACCACAGTAGGATGGCGGTTCACAAAAGCCGTCAGCGGTTTGGATGCCAACAGCATCACAGCCATGGCAACGACCATTGCGGCCATCATTACATAGATGTTGTCCACCATGCCGATTGCGGTAATCACAGAGTCCAGCGAGAATACTGCATCCAGCACCACAATTTGCGCTACAACTGCAGTAAAGCCGGCATAAACCACATTCGCTGCAACCTTAACTTCAGGCTTGCCTTCCATTTTTTCATGCAGCTCGGCGACGGCTTTATACAGCAGGAATAATCCGCCGCCCAGCAAAATCAAGTCCCGCCCGGAGAAACTCAGGCCAAATATGTCAATCAGCGGCTTAGTCAAAGTGACCAGCCAAGAAATGGCGAACAGCAAGCCCAGGCGCATCACCAGCGCTAAAGACAGGCCAATAATGCGCGCTTTATCGCGCTGTTCAGGGGGAAGCTTTTCGGCCAAAATGGCGATAAAAACCAGGTTATCGATACCCAGTACAATTTCAAGGATAATTAAAGTAATTAAGCCGACCCACAAGCCGGGGTCTAATAAAAATTCCATCAGATGTTGTCTCCAAAACCATGTGTTTGAAGAGAATTAAGCAGATCTGCGCACGGCGACGGATCCATAAAAACAACCTTTACAGCCAAAGTTAATTTTATTATGCATAAACTGCGCATTTTGTAATGGATTTTTTGCATTTTTTAATAAATCCATGCATTTTTTTCAAAAATCCGGCAGATGCCGGCGAAAAGCATCTAACTATCGGCCAAAAGGCTGAAATTTTACAAATGCAGACTGCACAGTCATGCTCAGGTTTTAGCCCTTCAGTGCGCCAAATAAAGATCATAAGCAATTGTTTAACGTTAATATTTACTGAGTTCATGTGCGGCCTGCATTGCTTCAGGCACTTTATGGCCAGCCAGCCTGAAATCTTTCGCAATAAAACTGCGTTTTCAAATTTGAATTTTTCACTAAAATGAACCCATAGCCAAGATTGTCCATTCCGGCAATCTCTGGCTTAGTGCATATTCTCAGCCACCACGCTTAATTTGAAGCATTGGAAAGAAAATCTGAACGCAGGCTTCCTTTCTTTTATATATTTTAAAAATCTATTGATATTGGGCCATAATTTTTCATAAAATACTGAAACGCTCAAATAAAATTACAACAAAATCGGGGACCTCTCATGACGAAGAAATATTCAAAATTCTTGCCGGTAGGTGATAATTTCAGCTTGGAAAGCTTTCCCTATTATTGGGTGACGCAAGTGCATGCCCAGTACGTGCTGAACGTCGATCATGCATTGAAAAAATACGGCGTGGATAACTCTAGGCGCCGCATTTTGCTTGCGCTGAAATCCAAACCGAACGCAAGTGTCTCAGATTTATCTGAAATGATGGTTTCCAAGATGTCGACCACCACCAAAATCGTCTACCGGCTTAAGGATGAAGGCTTTGTTGACACCTATTCCTGCGAAGATGATGCCCGCATTACCCGGGTCATCCTCACTGAAAAAGGCCATCAGATGACGCAGAAAATTAACGACTTGACCAATGTGGTGCTTGAGCAGTCCTTTGAAGGCCTGACCCCGCTTCAGATTGAAAAAACCATGGAAAGCTTGAAGCATATCTTCAAAAACCTTTCACGTTAATTTGCAGCCAATATATCAATCGAAAAAATTCAGCTGGGGACTGATTTTTTCGATTTTTATTTTTGGCGCATGCAAGCATTCAAACTCATCTGCCGGAAAGCCCTCAACAAAGGGCTGAATATCCGGGCTGCTCCAGTTCAGCCATTCCGCCAAGCGCTGCTGCGGTATCACAATCACCGAACGCTTGACACTGCCCGGCGCATGGAACTCCTTCATCATGGGATGATCAATGGCATCCATAGTAATCATGCTGGCCGAACGGATGATTTCACCGCCTTTCTGGCAAATGTCATACAGCGCAGCGATATAGAACGCATTGCCGTCCTTGCGCCTGACGCCCCAGCGCTGCGGCTTATTGTCAATATATTTTGATTCATAAAACTCTGCAGCCGGCATGACGCCAAATTTGCATTTACTGACCGCGTTGACAAAGCTTGGCTTCTGCATCAGGGTTTCATTGCGGGCATTGTAGGTTTTCAGCGCAATTGATTTATCATCGGCCCATTTGGGAATCATGCCGAAATGCACTTTGCGCCATTCCAGCCCCTGCTGCGAATGAAACAGCAAAGGCAGTTCATAATTGGGATAGGCTTCATCCGCATATTCAAATTCTATCTCAGGCAAGCTCAACTGCTGCAGCTGCGCAATGGTCAGCGGTTTGAAATTAGCGCACATGGTTCAAGCCATTCAGAAAAGTACAAATCATCATAAGCACGCGCTGCTAAGAAGGTCAACTCAGCGCCGGATTAAGCGGGCTTCCGCCCGCTTGTGTGCACTCACAGCGGGAGCGTCATCCAGTGAGTGCGGGTGAATTCTTCAAAGATCCAGCGCCCATTGAACCGCCCTAGACCCGAGTTTCTCTCGCCGCCAAAAGGCGCATTGGCATGATCCGCCACGCTGATGCCGTTGATATGCGTCATGCCGGCATCCAGCTGGGCCGCAAAGCCGGCGCCGCGCTCCAGATCCCGGGTACACACCGCGCTGGACAGGCCGAAGCGCGTGCTGTTGGCCAGCTCTAAGGCATGCGCTTCATTTTCCGCCTGCAGAATAGGCAGGATCGGCCCAAAGCTTTCTTCCAGCGCCAGATCTGAAGAGGAATCGACATTGATAAAAATATGCGGCGCAACCAAATTGCCCTGAATCCCGCCATCATAAATCAGCTCTGCGCCCTGCTCTAGCGCAACTTGAATGATCTGCTGATGCTTTTTCACTTGCGCTGCATTGATAATCGGCCCGATCAATGTCGCAGGGTCATCCGGATCACCGACTGCAATCTGCCCGACTCGGGCCAGCAGCTTTTCAACATAAGCGTCATGAATCAAGACATCGGCAATCACCCGGTTGGTGCTCATGCAAATCTGCCCCTGATGCAGGAAGCGCCCCATGACGGTCAGCTCAACAGCCAAATCCAAGTCCGCGTCATCCAGAATCACCAAAGGCGCATTGCCGCCCAGCTCCAAAGCCAGCCGCTTCAAGCGTTCCCCGCCCACCGCCTTGGCCCCGACCCGCTGGCCGATTTCAGTGGAGCCGGTAAAGGAAATCATTTTAGGCACAGCATGCTCGGCAAAGTAATCGCCGATTTCACTGCCCGAACCGGCGACCACGCTGAGAACGCCTGCTGGCAATCCCGCTTCTTCAAACAGTTTCCCCAGCAGTGTTCCGCCGGTGACAGGCGTCTCGCTGGCCGGCTTGAGCACAACTGTGTTGGCGCAGGCAATCGCCGTCACCACTGAACGCATCGACAGGTGAAACGGAAAGTTCCAGGGGCTGATTACCGCAATCACGCCCAAAGGCTTGCGCAAAAATAAACTGCGCTTCTGCAGATCTTTACTTTCCAGTTCTTCTGCAAGCATTTGATCTGGAAAAGCGCCGGCTTCCTGAATAATGCCCAGCGCGGCGTCGACTTCTATATTGGCCTTAAGGCGCGTGCTGCCGGATTCGCGAATCAGCCAGCCGACAATCTCATCCCGCCTGGCGCGGATCAGGTCCTGCAACTTCTGAATCACCGATTTCCGCAGTTCAGCGGATTGAATCAGCTGGCCATGAAATGCCTTTTCCGCAGCGGCATAGGCGCTGTCGACATCGACAATGCTGGCGCCCTGCAGTGCAAAAATAAGCTGCTGTGTGTATGGATTGAGATTATGTATTGTTTTAACCGAAGTGCCGGCCTGCCAATGGCCGCCAATCAGCTGCTGATCCAAACCCTGATATGCATCCATACACTCACCTGTTTTTTATTCATTCAGACCACTGTATCTGTTTGAACAGATCATTTCCAGCATTCCGGCGCGCCGGTAACGTTTCGCAATCAAAATACCGCGGCCGCTGATTTTCATCTAATGATGCTGTAAAGCCTGGCAATCCTGTGCGCCCAAAGCGCATGCTTGAGGTAATGCTGATCAGTTAAGAAGTTTATGGTGAAACTTCTTAATTTTGGGGGCTATTCACGGCGGAGTCTTACCGTTTTTAAATCGAATTTTTGGAGCTCGTTTTGTTCCTTTCGAAACAATGTTTCTCATTCGCCAAAAGAACCAAAAACATTTGTCATCCGCGAAACCTGTTCACTTTCTGCACTTAAACAGCTTTCGTCGCAAAAACAGTCCATTTCAAAGACCACCGCTTCGCCTTACGCTTCGAGCAAAAGCAGTGCTTTTACTCTTGCTCAGGTTGCGGATGACGCTTCCGCGTATCAAATAAAGTCTAGAATTTAAAAAGAAAAAGCCAGTCAGTTTCTTAACTGACTGGCTTTACCGCTACAGCGGGCTTTTTTGCAGATTTACAGCTGAGGATTAGTCACCTGTATAGCCTTTCAGCTTCAAGCGCGCCGCGTGAAGCAGAGGCTCAGTATAGCCAGAAGGCTGTTCGCCGCCTTTGAATACCAAGTCATAAGCTGCTTGGTAAGCATAGCCGTCAAAACCAGGCGCCATAGCGGTATATTCCGGATCATTGGCGTTCTGCTCATCCACAATTTTCGCCATGCGCTGCATCACTTCTTCAACCTGCGCTTTGCTGACAATGCCGTGGCGCAGCCAGTTTGCAACGTGCTGAGAAGAAATACGCAGTGTTGCGCGGTCTTCCATCAGGCCGACGTTGTTGATGTCAGGCACTTTAGAACAGCCTACACCCAAGTCTACCCAGCGAACCACATAACCCAAGATGCCTTGCAGGTTATTTTCCAGTTCTTTGGTTTTCTCTTCTTCAGTCCAGCTGGTGTCCGCCGCTAAAGGAGGCGTCAGCAAGTCATCCAGTGACAGCGGCTGAGTGTTCAATAATTCTTTTTGACGCTCAGATACGTTGCACTGATGGTAATGGATTGCGTGAATTACCGCGCCAGACGGAGACGGAACCCATGCGCAGCTTGCGCCCGCTTCCGGATGCTCAATCTTGGTTTTGTACATGTCTAAAAGCATGTCCGGCTTCGGCCACATGCCTTTGCCGATTTGCGCTTTGCCGCGCAGGCCAGCCCGCAGGCCGATCATTACGTTGCGGTTTTCATACGCCGGGAACCAGATTTGAGATTTCACTTCGCCTTTGCGGACGAATGGGCCAGCTTCCATGAAGGTATGGATTTCATCGCCTGTACGGTCCATGAAGCCAGTGTTGATGAAGATCGTGCGGTCTTTGGCTTGCGCAATACAGTTCTTCAGGTTGACTGAAGTGCGACGCTCTTCATCCATAATGCCGATTTTCAAAGTTTTCGCCGGCAGGCCAAGCGCCTGTTCAGAACGCTCAAACAGCTCCACTGCAAAAGCGACTTCTTCCGGGCCGTGCATTTTCGGCTTCACGATGTACATTGAGCCTTTGCGCGAGTTCTTAATGGTGTTTTCGCCTTTGATGTCTGCAAAAGACAGCAATGGAGTAATCAGCGCATCCATGATGCCTTCGTAGATTTCAGCGCCATCTACAAGGATTGCCGGATTGGTCATTAAGTGGCCAACGTTGCGCAGAAGCATCAGCGAGCGGCCGTGCAGCTTGGTTTCGCCGCCAATTAAGTTCTTATGCGTACGGTCTTGGCTCAATTTGCGGGTAACGGTTTTGCCGTTTTTCTCGATAGACTCTTCCAAAGTGCCTTTCATCAGGCCAAGCCAGTTGCGGTAGCCTTCAACTTTTTCTTCAGCGTCTACAGCAGCAATCGAATCTTCCAAGTCCTGAATTGTAGTCAATGCAGATTCAAGAACCAGGTCTTTTACGCCGGCTGCGTCTGTTTTGCCAATCGGGCTGTTCGCATTGATTTCAATGATCACGTGCAGGCCGTTGTTCAGCAGAACGATTTCAGTTGGCGCAGCTTCTTCGCCGTTAAAGCCGACGAATTGCGCTTCTTTGGCCAAAGCCGCTGTTGAGCCGTCTTTTAAAGTAACGGCTAATTTCTTGCCTTCAACCGCATATTTAACTGCATCGGCATGCGAGCCATGTGCAAGCGGGAAAGTTTCATTGAGGAAGTTTTTAGCGAATGCGATAACTTTTTCGCCGCGGACCGGGTTATAGCCCTTGCCTTTTTCCGCGCCGCCGTCTTCAGGGATCACGTCAAAGCCGTAAAGCGCGTCGTATAAAGAACCCCAGCGCGCGTTCGCAGCATTTAAGCAGTAGCGCGCATTGCGCACAGGCACAACCAGCTGCGAGCCTGCCAGCAGTGCAATTTCTTCGTCTACATTTTCAGTGGTAATTTGGAAATCTTCTACTTCTGGTACCAAGTAGCCAATTTCTGTAAGGAAAGCTTTGTAAGCTTCGAGTTCAAATTTGTTGTTGCGGTGCCATTCATCAATTTTCGCCTGAATGTCGTCACGCTTAGCCAATAGTGCTTTGTTCTTTGGGCTAAGATCGACAACGACTTGTTCAAAGTTTTTCCAGTATGTTTCACTGTCCAAACCAGAACCCGGAAGTGCTTCATTTTCGATGAAATCGTAAAGTTCTTTAGCAATCGCTAACTTGCCTTTTTGAATACGTGCAGTCATTGTCTTTCCTGATATTGCTACTTTTTATAACAAGAGATTCCAGTATACCTATTTATACTTAGCTGAATAGCACTATCACATTACTAAATAGCGATCATTTTCCATTAAACCAATACCCTTATTATTTAATGAAATGAAGATCAGAAATGCGACATCATCATCAGCTTGAATGCTCTCAAACAGTTTATAAAGTTTTTGAGATGCCGAAATTAGACTTAAGTGCAGAATTTTGCCTCAAAACTGTACAAAATATCCATTTTCAGTCTTAGGGAAACTAGATTAAGCCATGAAAAATGAGAAATGTCGATAAATTCGCCAGCCTATTTTGCATAAAAAAAGCGCCGGATTGCGGCGCTCATTTTGTGCAGTTTTTTTGCCTATTCAGCATTCTCAGGCGCATTAATCTGGCGGTGCGCCGCGTTCAGGTAATCATCCGACTGCATTTCCAGCAGGCGTGAACGCGTGCGTTCAATTTCAAAGGCTAATTTATCACCCTGATAAAGATCAACAATCGAATCTTCTGAGGTCAGCAGCAGCTTTACCCCGCGGTCATAGAATTCATCGACCAGATAAATAAAGCGGCGCGTGCCTTCAGACAGGTAATCGGTCAAATGCGGCACGTTGCTGACCAGCACGGTATTGTAAATATTGGCAATTTCAATAAAGTCCGCAGGGCTGCGCGGCTTCAGGCACAGCTCTGAATATTCGCACCACAGCACGTCTTCGGTATGGCCAATGGTTTCAACAATGCGCTTATTGATGATGATCGGCTCTTGCGACTGCAGCTGAGTCTGGGTCAATGCGCTGAAGCGCTGCGCCATCCAGACTTTATTTTCATGGGTTAAAGGCGACTTGAACAGCTGCGCCTGCTTCAGCACGCGCAGGCGGTAATCCACACCGGCATCGACATTCAGCACCGCGCAGTGCTTTTTCACCATTTCAATGGTTGGAATAAAGCGGTCACGGTGGATGCCGTTCCGATACAGGCCGTCCGGCGCAATGTTTGAGGTTGCCACCAAAGTCACGCCGCGGGCAAACAGCTTCTGGAACAAATCGCTCAGGATCATTGCGTCGGTGACGTTGGAAACAAAGAATTCATCAAAGCAGATCACCACGGCTTCTTTGTAAATCTGGTCCGCCACCATCTCCAGCGGATTGCGCTGGCCGGACAGCTTATTCAGTTCACGGTGCACATACTGCATAAAATGATGGAAATGCATGCGGGTTTTGCGGCGGAACGGCACAGATTCGTAGAACTGATCCATCAGCCAAGTTTTGCCGCGGCCGACGCCGCCCCACATATACACGCCGCGCGGCGAGCTTTGGCGGCGGAAACGGCGGAACGCTTTTTTAGAAGCCTTAAAGCGCTGCAGCAGCTCCTGCCAGACCCGGTCCAGCTCATGCACCGCCTGCGCCTGCGCGTCATCCGGCAAAAATTGTCCAGAAGCCAGCGCCTGCGCATAGCGCTCTGCCGGTGAAATTGGAGTAAAAGCGGTGCTGTGTGGAGATTGAAAGTCTGACATATCATTTAATACTATTTTAGGCTATAGAAAAGTATAGCGAAGATTGAACCGTAATATATAACACTTTGGCATTAATATGCTTAGGCTATTTTGTATATTGGCGCGGGCTTTGGCCAAACCAGCGCTTGAACGCATGGTTAAACGCCGCAGGCTCTGAGTAGCCTAGAAGTTCCGCAATCATCTCAATTGAATACTCCTTATATTCAATCAGGCGCAATGCCTTGTCCTTAATAATCTCTTCCCGGATCTGCTTGTAGCTGGTGTCCAGCTGCTGCAGCTGATGGCGCAAAGTGCGCTCCGGCATATTCAGCGCCTGCGCAGTTTCCGCCATGCTGGGCATCGCCCCGCTCTGCAGCTCCAGATAATCCTGAACCCGCTGCACCAGCGAAGGCGCATCTTCATCTGCCTTCAGGCGCTCCAGCTCGGCAATGCATTTAGATTCATACAGCTTGAAGGTCACCGGATCTGCCGAAGGGATTTTCACATCCAATACTGCCTGATCCAGCCCAAATGATGCAAACTGCGCGCCAAATTTGACCTGCACGCCGTAATAGCCGTGATAAACCGCCAGCTGCGCCGGATCTGCCGGCTGCAGGAACGGCAGTGCAATCTGCACTTGCGGCGCAGCCAAGCCCATCATTTTGTACAAATCGCGGATAAACTTGTAAGTGCCGGATATTTCAGCCTGCGCCAGCAGCAGGCCCAATGCAGTATGTATATCTTGAGGCTTGTAGCGCAGCGTGGCGCGGCGTTCAGAAAAATCCAGCGCCAAGCGCCCGGTTAAATGCGTCAGCTGCTGAAAGCGGATGCCCTGATCCAGCACGGTGCGGATGTCCGGACTGGTGACCAGCAGCATCAGCAAGGGGCCATAGCCCGCCAGCGCATAGTGCTGTCCAATAAACAGGCCCTGTTCCGGCGCCACGCCTTCACCAATGACTTTCAGCACATCCCATTCTAAACTGGGATGAATCACCGAAGCCGCGTCCAGCGCATCTATGCGCAGCCCAATGCCCTGCAGTTTTGAATCGACATCTATCCCTGCCTTGCGCATGCCCTGCACCAGATACATCAAGCTTAGAATAGATCGCTTCATAGCCGCACAAACCCATGAATATTTTTACCTTTTGTACTATAAAAAGCCGGGCTTGCAAATTGCCGTTTAGATCAATTTTCCTGTCAGGCGGATCATGGCGCTGCAGCGGCCGGCTGCTTTATGCTAGGCAGCATAAGGACAATAAGAGCTTAAAATCATGCACAGCGCACAGCAGCACCCCTCCATGCAAAAAAACCGGATTGCAATCATCGGCGGCGGCTTTGGCGGCATCGCCATGGCGATCCGCCTGCTGCAGAACAATATTCAGGATTTCATCATTTTAGAAAAAGCCGCCAGCTTTGGCGGCACATGGCGGGAAAACCGCTACCCCGGCGCGGCTTGCGATGTGCAGTCGCATATGTATTCGCTGTCTTTTGCCCCGAAAGCCGGCTGGTCAAGGCGCTATGCCGAAGCGCCTGAAATTTTCGATTACATTCAGGGCTTAATTGCTGACTTTGACTTAGCCCGGTATGCGCGGCTGCAGTGCGAGGCGCTTTCGGCGGCTTATTTGGAAGATGAATGCCAATGGCAGCTCACATTAAGCGATCAAAGCACCTTAATGGCGCAATATGTCATTTTTGCATCCGGCCCGCTGCATGTGCCGCAGATTCCGCAGATTGCTGGCATCGAAAAATTCAAAGGCAAAGTTTTCCATTCTTCGCAATGGGATCATCAATACGACTTGCATGGCAAAGCCGTCGCCTCGATTGGCACCGGCGCCAGCGCCATTCAGTACATTCCTGAAATTGCCCCGCAGGCCAGGCAGCTGTATGTATTCCAGCGCACCGCCGCTTGGGTGATTCCGCGCGATGAGCGCCTGTACAGCAGCATTGAAAAGCGCCTATTTGCAAAGTTTGACTGCCTCAGAAAGCTGCACCGCGCGCGCCTGTACTGGTCGAATGAATCCCGCGCTGTGCCGATTATGCAACCAATAATCATGAAATACGCGCAGAAACTGGCGGAAGCCTATATCCGCTTTCAGGTGAAAGATCCAGCTTTAGCCCAAAAACTCACGCCAGATTACCTTATGGGCTGCAAGCGGATTTTAGTTTCCAGCAAATACTTTCCTGCATTCAACCGCAGCAATGTGGAACTGGTGACGGAAGGCATTCAGGCCCTGACTGAACACAGCATTTTAACCCAAGACGGTAAAGAGCGGAAAATCGACTGCCTGATTTACGGCACAGGCTTCATTACCGACCCGCGCATTTATTTAAAGCCCTTTCACTGCACGGGGCTGCATGGTATTGAATTAAAGGATGCATGGAAGGACGGCGCGGAAAGCTACTATGGCATCAGCACAAAAGGCTTTCCCAACCTGTTCCAGCTGCTGGGCCCGAACACCGTGCTGGCGCATAACTCCGTGATTTTCATGATTGAAGCGCAAGTGGAATACATTCTGCAAATGATGCAGCTTGCCGAAAGAACCCAGACTCAAGCTATTATGGTGAAAGATCAGGTGCAAGAGCGCTTTAATCGGCAGATTCAGCAGATGCTCAGCGGAACAGTCTGGCAATCCGGCTGCGTGAGCTGGTATCAGCAGGATGGCGGCAGAAATTTTGCGCTTTGGCCAATCTATACCTGGAAATACTGGCTGAAAACCAGAAAACTGAACCCTGCGGACTATGTTCTTTTGTCTAAATCCAAAGCAGGCCGTGCAGCTTAAATCTGAACAGGTCATAATAGGCAGGTGTCCTTCACCTGCCTATATATGTTATGCAATCGCTTTGGCTGATTTTCCAACTTCTGTTTTGCCTTTTTCTCGGCTTCGCCCTGGCCCGCAGGCTGCCACAAAAAATTGAACAATTCTGCTTTAAAATCCTGCCCTATTTCACCTATGTGCTGCTGATTGCGATTGCCATCGAGTTTTCGCAGACACTGCACAGCATCAGCAGCCCTGCGCAGATTTTGCTCAGCGCGCTCAGCATTGCATTGGCAACTTCAGCAGGCGCTTTTCTCTGCTGCTATGCCCTATTCAAGGCGATTGGCTATCAGCCGATGCAGGGCAAAGTATCGGCAGATTTGCTGGCCGGCTCCCTGCTGAACATCAGCTACGCTTTTTTTGCGCTGGCGCTGGGCTACGGCATTGCGGAACTCTCCGCATATTTCTCCATCAGCTTCCATGTCAGCACATGGCACCTGCTTTTAGCCTTTATGTATTTGATCGGCTTAGATTTAGCCTATTCTCCGCTGGACCGCTCATGGCTGAACTGGAAGATTCTGCTGATCCCACTGGCCTGCATTATCGGCTCAACCTTAGGCGCGGCGGCGGTGTCTTTCTTCCTGAGCGAGATCAGCCTGAAAGATTTAATCATGCTGTCCCAAGGCTATGGCTTTTATTCCATGACCGGCATTGTGGTCACTGAGCTGAAAAATGCGCATCTCGGCAGCATCGCCTTAATTAATGATTTATTTAGAGAAATTTTTGCGATTTTATTTATGTATTTAATTGGCTGGCGCTATCCTCGCTCGGCGATTTCTTCTGCAGGCGCAACCGCCATGGATGTGACCTTGCCGATGGTCAAGCAGGCTTGCGGCAATGATTTCATCCCGCATGCCATGGTCAGCGGTTTTGTTTTATCTGTGCTGGCGCCGATTGCGGTGAGTGTGCTGGCGGCGCTTTAACCGCCACCACTTCAGCCCCCTTTCAAGAAGAGGGCTGAACAGAATTCATTCCGCCATAAAGATCCTCTCTCCCTCTGGAAGAGCGTTAAAGAGAGGGTGAAATTACAGCGATGCTAAAATATCTTTCAATGTTTGGCGCATATTTTCCGACTGCGTAATTGGGCGGCCAATCACCAAATGCGTAGAACCGTCCAGCATGGCCTGTTTCGGCGTGACAATGCGCTTTTGATCATCTGCGCTTGAACCCGCAGGGCGGATGCCCGGAGTCACCAAGGCAAAGTCCTGACCCAAAGCGTCACGCAGCATTTTCGCTTCCTGCGCAGAACACACCACGCCATCCAAGCCGCTGTCTTTAGTCAGTTTCGCAAGGCGCTGCACCTGTTCAAACGGCTCAATATCCAGGCCGATATCACGCAAGTCTTCACGGCCCATTGAGGTCAAAACCGTTACCGCGATCAGCTGAGTTGCATAGTTTCCAGCCTTCAAGCGCTCCACGCAGGTTTCCATCATCTTACGGCCGCCTGAGGCATGCACATTCACCATCCACACGCCCAAGTCCGCAGCTGCGCACACCGCCTGCGCCGTCGTGTTCGGAATATCATGGAATTTTAAATCCAGAAAAACTTCAAAGCCCCGGCCATGCAAGGCTTTCACCACGCTTGGGCCTTCATGGGTAAACAGCTCTTTGCCCACTTTTACTCGGCATAATGATGGATCAAGCTGATCTGCTATTGTTAAGGCGTCATATTGGCTTTTGGCATCCAAGGCAACAATAATACTCACGAATCTCAGTTCCATCCCATAAAAGTGGACCAATTATAAAGTGATTAACCAGATGAACAAAGCAGCAAAGCGCCGCTCATGAAAAAAACCTGATGATTTGATGCATCAATATGCGCTAGCGCTGTTCAGAAATTAAGATGGCGCGGGTATCAGGCTCCAGCGCCTCAAAAATATGCGCCTGATCTGCAGGATAAAAAATATAGTCCCCAGCATTCAGCAATGCCGGCTGGCTGGCCAAACCGACCTTGGCCTGCCCTTGCATGATGATAATATGCTCCGCACTGCCGATGGGATGCGGCTGGCTGCAGCGCGGCTCCCCGGGGTTGACCGTTAAAATATACACATCCCGCCTTGCGTTGGGCGGACACGCCGCCAGCAGCACCGCCTGATAATGGGCAATGTCTGAGGCGACTGCAGGCCCTTCCCCGTAGCGGATCACCTGCGCAGCCTGTATTTGCGTTTCCATCAGTTTTGCAAACGGGATATCCAGCGCAACGCATAAAGACCACAAGGTTTCCAGACTCGGATTTCCCTGCCCGGACTCCAGCTGCGAAAGTGTTGACTTCGCAATGCCTGCCCGACGCGACAGCTCCCCCAGAGATAAACCCGATTTATGCCTTTCTTTCTGCAAATTGCTTGCAATTATTTCAATAGGTAAACTCATCAATATCTCAAAATGCACAACTGTTCGATTTGACGAACAATACAAATACTATTACCATAAAAAACGTTCGTTCAATTTAAAAAACACCCTATCTGCAAAATACCGGCGCCATAAATGAACAGTGAAAAAATTAAAACACTTCCCAAAGCATTAATAAAGTCCATTTTAATGCTCTGCCTTGCCACCGCTGTAATCGGCGTTTCATTAGGCTCATTGGCCGCGGCCTATGAACTGCCCTTATGGATTCCTGTTCTGCTGGCAGCCACCGTGCTTGCCGGCGCAGCGGAATTCACATTTATAGGCATGATTGCTGCCGGCAGCAGCCCGGTAACAGCAGCGCTTGCCGGGCTTGTAATCAACCTCCGGCATTTGGCCTTCGGCTGCGCCATTTCAGGATTCATTGCGTCAAACCGGCTCAAATTCATCGCCTGCCACATTATGAATGATGAAAGCGTCCTCTTTGGCCTAAGCCAGCAATCCATAGAACTGAAAAGGGCGGCCTACTGGCTCTGCGGCATCGGCATTTTATTTGCCTGGCCGGCCGGGGTGATACTCGGCTATTTTCTAGGCAGCAGCCTGCCTTATGCAAAGGCGCTGGGCATTGATGCAATTTTTCCGGCGGTACTGTTTGCGCTCACTTTCAAAGCCTTGAAAAGGATGGAAACCCGCAAATCCGCAATCTCGGGCGCGCTGATCAGCATAGCGGCATTTCCGCTTCTGCCTGCAGGGCTGCCTGTATTGGCTTCATTGCTCGGCCTGTATATCGGCAGGAAATAAAATGAATCAGCAGCTTTTGATTTTTATCGGGATTTGTATTTTAGCCGCCGGCACCTATGCCATCCGCTTTGCCGGCTTGACGCTGACCCAGCATTTCATCCTCAGCCGGCAGCAGGAGCAGCGCCTGAGCGATGCCGCCACAACTTTGCTGTTTACCATTGCGGTGCTGGACACTTTATTCAGCGGTTCCGAATGGGCTGGCTTAAGCCGTTTATTGGGCGTCGGGGCGGCCCTATACTTGATTTGGAAAAACTATTCCTTATTGAGCATTATGGCTGCCGCTGCAGGCATCACCGCGCTAAGCCGTTTCTGCGGTTTCAGCTAGCGCGCAATCAATACGCTGAAAAAAAAGCTCTTTACTGCCAAAACAGTAAAGAGCTTTAGAAACAGCACAGCGATTACAGAGGGTGTGAATTCTTATCTTCCGGGTGGATATCCAAGACAGTTTTTTCATGCCTTGTATGCGCAGCGGCCTCAGCAGCGGCCAGTTGCGCCGCATGAATCTGCTCTTTGCGCAGGTGTTCAATGTCTTTACGCAGCCTTTTGATTTCCCAATTGTTTTGAAATACGCGGAATACCTGAACTGCAAGCAGCAGCCCCAGCACAATACCTAAAGCTAAAGTCAGCAGCAGCAGCAGGCCTAAGCGCATTGCAGGCACTTGAGTAAACAGCAAATCTACCGACAGTTCTGTTCCATTCTGCAAAACCAGGAACAGCGAATAGCCAAACAAAACAATAAGCAATACGACTAAAACGTAGCGCATAAACACCTCTGAATGAATCTTAAATTATTCTGAAGATTCGTTTACTGCATCACGCAGCGCTTTGCCAGGCTTAAAGTGAGGCACTGCTTTTGCAGCAACTTCAACCGATTTGCCGGTTTTCGGGTTACGGCCAACGCGCGGTTCACGGTGATGCAAGGCAAAACTGCCAAAACCACGAATCTCTATACGATTGTCTGATGAGAGCGCTTCAATCATCTGATCAATCATAATCTTAACAGCTTCTTCAACCAGCGGTTCTGCTAAATGCGGGTTTTTAAGAGAAATACGCTCTATTAAGTCTGACTTATTAAGTGCTTCAGTAGTCATCTGCGACCTCTTTAATTATCAAGCTACTTGGAATCGATTCCTAATAATAACCTGTTTAAATACAAAACGGTAGCGCAATAATGGCTTACTGCGCTACCGTTTACAGTAATTGTTCAAAAAGTATTGTTTAATTTACATTAACAATACAAATCAAATACTTACTTAGTGGTTCATTTGAGCTTTGATCAAGTCACCAATAGTCTTAGGACCATTGTCTTGAGAAGTAGCAGCTTGACGTAAGTTAGCTACAGCTTCTTTCTCTTCAGCTTCGTCTTTCGCTTTGATAGACAAGTTGATAGAGCGTGATTTGCGGTCAACGTTGATGATTTTCGCTTCAACTTCTTGGCCAACTTCTAAGAATTTAGTTGCATCTTCAACGCGGTCGCGGTTGATTTCAGATGCTTTCAGAGAAGCTTCAACTTCGTCAGCCAGCTTAACAGTCGCGCCTTTAGCGTCAACTGCAGTTACAGTGCCTTTAACCAGCGCACCGCGTTCGTTAGCAGCTAAGAAGTCATTGAACGGATCGCTGTTCAATTGCTTGATGCCAAGGCTGATACGGTTGCCTTCAGCGTCAACTGAAAGGATAACCGCTTCAACTGTGTCACCCTTCTTGTAACGGCGGATAGCGTCTTCGCCTTGCTCGTTCCAAGAAATGTCAGACAAGTGAACTAGGCCGTCGATGCCGCCTGGCAAGCCGATGAAGATACCGAAGTCAGTGATAGATTTGATCGTACCAGAAACTTTTTCGCCTTTGTCGTGGTCTTTAGCAAACTCTTCCCACGGGTTAGCGCGAGTTTGTTTGATACCCAAAGAAATACGGCGGCGTTCTTCGTCAACTTCAAGAACCATAACGTCAACTTCGTCACCGATCTGAACAACTTTAGACGGGTGGATGTTTTTGTTCGTGTGGTCCATTTCTGAAACGTGCACTAAGCCTTCAACGCCTTCAGCGATTTCAGCGAAGCAGCCGTAGTCAGTCAGGTTAGTAACGCGTGCTTTAACGATAGAACCTTTAGGGTAACGGTTCATGATCGCTAACCATGGATCTTCGCCTAATTGCTTAAGGCCTAAAGATACGCGGTTACGCTCTTTGTCAAACTTAAGTACTTTAACAGTAACTTCTTGACCCACTTCAACAACTTCTGAAGGGTGCTTGATGCGTTTCCAAGCCATGTCAGTGATGTGAAGAAGACCGTCAATACCGCCCAGATCAACGAATGCGCCGTAATCTGTAAGGTTCTTGATTGTACCAGTAACTGTTTGACCTTCTTCAAGCTGAGCAAGAAGAGCTTCACGGTCAGCTGAAGATTCAGCTTCCATAACAGCGCGGCGTGAAACAACAACGTTGTTGCGTTTAGCGTCAAGCTTGATTACTTTGAATTCCAGCTCTTTGCCTTCAAGGTGAGTCGTGTCACGGATAGGGCGAGTGTCTACCAAAGAACCTGGCAGGAACGCGCGTACTGGACCGATGTCAACAGTGAAACCGCCTTTAACTTTACCAGAGATAACACCAGTAACGATTTCGCCGTCTTCAAAGATTTTTTCAAGTTTAGTCCAAGTTTCAGCACGCTTCGCTTTTTCACGTGATAAAACAGTTTGGCCCATACCGTTGTCGAGAGCTTCAACAACAACATCAACAGTGTCGCCAACTTGAACTTCAAGTTCGCGTTGTTCATTTAAGAATTCAGCGCGGTCAACAATGCCTTCAGATTTAAGGCCAGTGTCAACTGTTACCCAGTCAGAGTCGATGCTTACTACAACGCCTTGGATGACTGCACCCTTTTCAACGTTGAGGTTTAATTCGCTTTCTTCAAAGAGGGCTGCAAAAGATTCGGTCATGATATTTCCGATAAAGTCAGCGGTCTTGGATCAGACAAGGCCGGTTTAATTAAGCGTCTACATAGTCCGTATAAAACTGATCAAGCTATGCTTTTGCTGAAAAATTCTTTAGTTCGCTAATTTCCGGTCGATATATGCGGTCATCAGATTGAATACTTCATCAATGCCCAGAGCTGAGCTGTCAATGATGTAGGCGTCTGCGGCCGGCTTGAGCGGAGCGGCTGTGCGCCCCATATCACGCTTATCGCGGGCTTGGATATTAGCTAAAATGTCGTTTATTTTAGCATCCATGCCCATGCCCTGCAACTGATTTACGCGGCGCGCTGCCCGCGATTCAGCCGAAGCGGTCAAATAAATCTTCGCCTGGGCCTCCGGAAAAATTGCAGTGGCCATATCACGGCCATCTGCCACCAGGCCCGGCGCTTGCGCAAAAGCGCGCTGGCGCTCCAGCAATGCAGCTCTAAGCGCTGGAATTGCAGCCACTTTTGAAGCCAGCTCGCCAACCCGTTCGGTGCGGATGGTTTGGGTTACATCTTCGCCATCCAGCAAAATCTTCGTGCCCGCCTCAGCGGTCACAAATTTTATGTCTAAATTTGCTGCAATTTCGGCGCATTTTTCCAGTTCAGCATCCAGCTTTTCCAGCAAATCCCGCTTATGCAATGACAAGCCCAGCAAACGGTACAGCGCGCCAGAATCCAACAGGTTAAATTGATAATGCGCCGCCAGCTTGGCCGCCAATGTGCCTTTGCCTGAACCGCTTGGGCCATCAATCGTAATAATATTTACCGTCATTGCTCTTCCGTCATTACCTATACAGTTTTTGCGAGTTTTGAAAAACCCAGCTTAATCGCTGATTTCAGCTGGGCAAGAATGAATTTGCTGACAAACGGCGCGCGCGCCTGCAGTTCAATGGTATATGTGACAAGGGTTTTTCCTGCATCGATCGGCTGAAACTCAATAATGCCGAGATGATGCTTCACCAATGGATTTTTAATAATTTTATATTCGATGCGCTGATTCGGCTCCAGCAGGGTAATCTGTTCCTGCAAAGGCTTGATTGGGCCTAAGCCCAAGCGGCGCACGGAACCCAAGCCGTCCGGACGCTCAGGGTCGGCAGAGTCTTTCACCCGCACAACCTGAATTGGCGCAAATGCCACGTTATAGGTCGAATGCTTGGACAGCAGTTCAAAAACCTGCTCTACAGGCGCATTAAATTCTTTTTTAACAGTAATCTCGTTCATTTTTTATCCTTAAGAGTGCAGCGTGATTTTTGCCAAAGTTTACCCGATCTCAGGCGGCTGGTTTTAATCATTTAAGGACTTTTCTTGTATTTTTTGCTGACGCTTCTGTTCACGGCGCATCTTGAAGAATGCGCTGAGCTGCTGCGCGCACTGCTCCTGCAGGCAGCCCGCCTCAAATTCAAAAAGATGATTGTAATATCCTGTTTCCAAAAGCTGGCGCGCGCTGACCAATGAACCAGCCTTAGGCTCTGCAGTGCCGAACACCACCCGCTTAATGCGCGCATGCACCAGCGCCCCGACGCACATGGTGCACGGCTCCAAAGTGACATACAGCGTTGCATCATCCGGCAGGCGATAATTTTGCAAGGATTCGCAAGCTTGGCGGATGGCCTGAATTTCAGCATGCGCGGTTGGATCATTCAGCGTAATCGGGGCATTAAAGCCTGAACCGATAATCTGATTTTGACTGACAATTACAGCGCCAACAGGAATTTCTCCTTTCAGCGCTGCCGATGCAGCCTGCGCATAGGCCTGCTGCATCCAGTATTCATCACTGTACGGCTGTTCCTGACTCATGTATCAGCCAATCACACCGTATTGCTTCAGCAGGCTGTTCCAGCTTTCAATGCTGGTTACCGGCGGATTGCTGCCCAAAATGCCTTTCAATGAAGCATCCGCGCCGGTTTTCCACTCCGGCGACAAGTCTTTATCCACCAGGCGCGCGCGCACGCCTTCAACAAAGTCCGGATGGCGGATCTTCCAGTCTGAGATTTGCGTTTCCAGCTCAAAGATTTCATTCCAGGAATGCACCTGCTTGCCCCACTGCCACAGCAGCCAGGTCAATGCCGCAGTCACCGGCGAGCCTTTCTGCAAATTTTCGCTGGCTTGGCGCAGCCAGTCGCTGCGCGCATCGCTCAGGCCAATAATCGAGGCATAGTCATGCTCAAAGTTCACGCCGCGGCAGACGCTTTGAATCACGTCCAGTGAGTTCTGCAGCGGGCCCGGCCCCACCGGGCGGTGCATGCTGTTCAGCGTATCATCAATGGCGCGGAAATCGCCGGCCGGGTAATGATCCCAGTCAATATTCACCACTTTGCTCAGCACCGTATCGCGCTGCGCATCGCAGATATGCGTGGCCCAGCCGATGCCGTAAGCGCCGGCTGCCGTCATGATCGACCCGGTCAGGCCGGTAAACAGGCCAATCGCGCCACGGTCCGCCAGGAAGCGCGTTGCGCCAACGTCCGGATACAGGCCGATATTGATTTCAGGCATGGCCAGGCGGGAATACGGCGTCACCAGGCGGAATGGCGCAGCCATGAACAGGCCCAAGCCGCCGCCCATCACATAGCCTTCGCCCCAAACCAGCACCGGCTTGGCATAGTTGTGCAGCAGCAGGTCTAAGGCGTATTCCTGCTCAAAGAACCGGTTTGCCGCTGCAGTTTCGTCATTAATTACCAGCTGGCGCAGCTTGCGCACATCGCCGCCGGCGCAGAATGCTTTCGGCGTGGTTGAATCCAGCCAAATGGCCTTGACGCCGGCATCGGAATGGAAGTCCTGAAAGACTTCCAGCAGTGCCGAAACAATGGATTCATCCAGCGCGTGCAAAGATTTAGGACGGTTCAGGCGAACAATGCGCCAGCCGTTTTTCGCTTCTTCTACAATCAAATCCGGATGATAGTTTTTAGAAATGGGAGAATATGTCATGCGTCCAGCTGCCAATCTACAGGCTCAATGCCATGTTGTTTAAGATAATTATTGGATTTTGAAAATACTTTGCAGCCGAAGAAACCGCCCCGGTTTGCAGCCAATGGAGATGGATGCGCTGCTTTCAGCACCAGGTGCCGGGTTTGGTCAATCCGCTGCCCTTTACGCTGCGCATATGCTCCCCAAAGTATAAAGACAATATGCTCGCGCTGTTCGTTCAGCACATCAATCACGCGGTCGGTGAAATCTTCCCAGCCGCGCTTTTGGTGAGAAGTCGGCTGCCCGGCTTCTACAGTCAGCACGCTGTTCAACAGCAGCACGCCCTGCGCTGCCCAATGTGACAAATCGCCATGCTTTGGAATTTCAATGCCAAGGTCACTGTGCAGCTCATGAAAAATATTACGCAAAGAAGGAGGCAATGCAACCCCTTTCTGCACTGAAAAGCTTAATCCATGCGCCTGATTTGGCCCGTGATACGGGTCCTGGCCTAAAATCACCACCTTTACATTGGCGATAGGCGTGGTGTTCAGCGCATTAAAAATTAATGGATTCGGCGGATAAATCACTTTATTGGCGTGTTTTTCCTGAACAAGGAAGTCTTTTAATGCATCCATTTTAGGGCTAAGCAGAAAATCGCTCAGGCCATATTTCCAACTCGCATCAAGCTGCACCTTTTCCAGCTGCGCCTGCTGCTGTTCAGTTAAAGACATACTTGTTTCCTAATTCCTTTTTTAGCTTACAGCGGCAAAGCTGCATTAAAGTTTAACCTGCAGATCCACACTCGGGTTTTGAAATCTTAGTCCCTGCTTTAATTTTTCATACATCTCAGGGTCAGCCCACTCCGACTTAACCTGCTCTGAAAATACGATCTGATCCAGATGCAGAATGCCCATCTGCGCATTTTCAATATCTTCAGCAAAGCTTTGCGCATAGCCGGTGTCGGTTTCATGCACAATCACCGAATGCACTTCAACATCGCCTTCGCCATTCTGCGTTTCGGTCGATGCCAGCACCTGCTGCGCCAGATAGAAGAAAATCCGTGAAAACTGCTCCGCGGACGGCGATACCGGCAGGGAAACCCAGCGGGCGCTGAAGTTTTTGCAGGCCTGCATGTATTCAGCATCGTCCTGCTGCCAGAAACAGATGGCATGGTCAAAACTGTCGAACAGCTCCTTAATCACACCTTTCAGCAGCCCGAAATCATATACCATTTGACCGTGATCTAATTTCGAAGCTTTAAGCAGTAACTCAACTTTATAGCTGTGCCCATGAATCGAACGCTTGCAGCGGTCCGAAGTGCAGTTCCGCACAATATGAGCATTTTCAAACTTAAATAACTTACGAATTAACATATGCCTTAATTCAATCAAAATCTGCGAATTTATCGGGATTATAAAGCAAAACTAAAACCTTGAGCATTAATTTTACAGTTCAATGCAATTGATAAAACACATTGGCTTTCAGCCGGCCAGCATCAAAAAGGCGCTGCGCTTCTGTAAGCCACGTAGACTTCTTTATCCTTGCGCACCAGTTCAGATGAAAACTGGCGCTTCCGGCCACTCAGCTCAATTTCTATCCGGGCCTTAAAATAATTGGACTGCACGCCCAGCAAAGCATTGACGGCGCTGCGCGATGCTGGATCAATCTGCGAAAAAGGCGCTTTCTCCCAAAGCGCTGCCACGCTGTCAAAATGCTCCAATTTCGCCTGCTGCTGATCCTTCAGCTGCTGCACGGCATCGACATCCAGCGTTGCATCTATGCTGGCCAATACAAAAGCCGGCGCAGTATTGATATTGACCAGGGTTTCATTGCTGGGCAAGGCGCTGACATAAGGCGCGATCAGCCTGTATTTTCCCTCCTCAAAGCCGCGCACCAGCTTCAGCTCTTCCACGCTGTGGAATTTGGCATTCGGCGGCAGCGGCGCATTCTGCAGTCCGCCGTAATAGCCGGATTCCGCGCCCATCGCGCCTGCCGGCTCGTCATTTTCATCCTGCCAGTCTATGACCGCTTCACTCAGCTGCGCCGGCAGGCCTGCGCGCGTCAGGAGCTTTTCAAACCATTTCTTAGCGCTTTCGTTTACGCTACCGTCTGCAGTGAGCAGGCTGTTCAGGTTGAATTTACCGGACTCATCTTCAAGCACGCCTGAAACGTAGCCGTCATCAACCGGAAAAGCCGGCATCGGCTTGGCCCAGTTTTCCTGCAGATGGTCAACGCCGCCGGCATTCTCCGCATCATCCTTCAGCAGCGCAGCAAAGAATGTTTCGGCGCTTTTGGCGTACAGCAGGGACTGATTCTGGCGCATGAGATAAGCGGTCGCTTCCGCGGTATTGCTTTGGCGCTTGGCAATGCTGGCAGCCAGAATGGTCGCCAAAGCCACCATCATTAAAATAGTCAGCAGCGCAATGCCTTTCTGAGGCTGCATAACAGGCTTCATCCAGACACCTCCTGCTTGCCGTCTTTTGGATTGCCGCCGCCTTTTCCACCCGAATTGCCGTCCTGCTGCAGGAAGTCGGTATTCAGCAGGCTGAACAGCCATTCATATTCGACTTCATTTACGCTCAGCTTAATTTTCAAGCCGCGCGGCAAGCGCTGCAGCCCGCTGCGCTTGCTCAGGTCCGCTGAAGGGTCAGGCCAGGCGCTTAATTCTTCAGGATTCAGCACGCGGATTTCAAACTGCTCAACATCGGCCAGCAGCACGCTGGAATCCGGCTGATCATGCCCTGACTGATTAATATTGCGGTATTTCAGCCGGTAAAGCTTTTTATCCGCAGCATTATATTGGTATTCCACCCGCTCATCCGGCGCGATGCCCTGATTGAGCGGATCGGTTACGCCGGTTTTGCTGAAGTTGAAGCGCCCATTCTGCAGCACCATCGCGGGCTGAATGTCGCCATTGATATTGGCCGTCAGCGGCACCGCCTGCAGGGTATCACGCAAAATCTGCTGATAGGCTTCCTGCAGCTGCGAAAGCCGGACTTCATGCATGCTGTTGCGCTCTTTGACCTTTGAAATATAGTCAAAAACTTTCCAGCCCAGCGCCGACAGCACAGCAAAAATCGCAATGGCGACCAGCAGCTCAACCAGCGTAAAGCCTTGGCGCCTGCTCATGAGTTTTCCGCTTTGGCGTTGAAGAACACCAAACTGGCGATGCCCGCCTCAACTTTTCCGGTATCAGCATTCATCAGGCTGACCTGCACATCAATGCGCTGCACATCCGGGCTGACGGTCGGCTGCGCGGATTTGTCAATCTGCCAGGTTTCGCCCTGCTGGGTAATTTGCTTAGACGCGGTGCCGCTCATCCATTCCCGCTTCATTTCCATTGAGGCGATTTCATTCAGCGCAACAAACTGCGCCTTGGTTCTTAAAACCGCATTGGCGGTCGCCTGCGTATACTGCATCGCCACATTGCTCAAGGCGATGGCCGCGGTTGCGAAAATCGCCAGCGCCACCATCACTTCCAGCAGGGTAAAGCCTGAGCAGTGATGGGCGGAACGCTGCTGCGCCGCTGCGCAAGGCGCAAAACCGCGCTTTAAGTATTCAGCTTTCATTCATTTATTTTGCCTAGATGGTCAATTTCAATTTCATTTCCTACCGGCCGCTCTTCAAAATAGAACTGAATGCGCACCGGCTTGACCTCGCCGTTGCCCAGCCAAATCAGCTTTGGCGCGCTTTCACCCAGCAGCTCGCTGTTATTGGCATTTTCATAGCGCTGCTCCAAGGGCTGGATGCTGAAGGCCACCTGATCGGGCAGCGTCCGTTCCGGAAAGTCTTTATATTTTTGCCAGTTATTATTCTGATTGAAAACTGCTGCATTTTTCTGATTCGGCAGGTATTCCAGCACATCATACTGGAAGCCCGCCACATCTGTCGCTGGATGCGCGCTCAGCGCCAAAATCCGCGCCTGATCATTGGATTCACGCAGGAGTTTCTGCACATCCATAATGAACACTTCACGCGCCTGCATGGCTTTGCGCTGATCTGTGCCGCTCATATTGAGCAGCACCAGAGACGCCATGATGCCCATAATTACAATGACCACCATCAATTCCACCAGGGTGAAGCCTCGAACTGATGAGGGCCTGATTTTCATAGCCTGCCTTTAAGCGAACTGAACCGCAGCATTGACCTGCTTCGGCAGCGCCAAAGCCTGATCAATATAGGCAACCCGCAGCGTATCCCTTGAGCCTAAATAGCGCTGATAGAAGCTGGAATTCAGAATCGCCGCTGCGCCATGCGTCAGCGACCAGATGGACGCCAGATAATCCCGCACCGGCATTGCGCTCTGAATCAGCTCCAGATACCTTTCCGTCATGCGGATAATCAGGCGCAGGCGCTGCTTGCGCACCTGATACAGTTCACTGAATAAATGCTGAATGCCGGCGCCGGTGGTTGACAGGCGCTCTTCAATTTGATGGAACAGCACAGTGCGCTCGGGGTGGTGCAGATGATGCAGCATGAAGAAAGCCAGATGTTCAGGAAACTGCTTGTCTGTGTCTTTAATCATTTCCAGCAGCATGCGCTCATTGCGGATGATCAGCAGCATGTACAGCTCATCCTTGCTTTGAAAGTGCTTATAGAGCGTGCCTTTGGCAAGATCCAGCTCCGCAGCCAGCGCATCAAGCGTCATGCCTGCTTCGCCGTTTTCCAGAAGGAGCTGCTCTGCAACTTGAAAAATCAACGCTTCTCTTGCTCGAAACTGAGCCTGACGATCCATCTTCACCCTATACTCTCTTCTGCGCTTATATCAATTCAAATTATTTACTTTAAATTGAGAAGGTTTTCAAAGTTCTGCTTCGTAATAAAAGCCACCTCTTCAAGTGACTTATCATATACATCACTTAAGGCTTTGGCTACATAAGGAACATATTTTGGTTCATTCGGCTTGCCGCGGTACGGCATCGGCGCCAGATAAGGGCTGTCGGTTTCAATCAGCACGCGGTCCAGCGGCACCTGCCTGGCGACATCGCGCAGATCCTGCGCATTTTTAAAGGAGATGATGCCGGAAAAGGAGATGTAATAGCCGCAGTCCAAAACCGCTTTGGCGGTTTCCCAGTCTTCGGTAAAGCAGTGCAGAATGCCGTGCGTGGATTTTTCCGCGCGGATAATATCCACCGTGTCATGCTTGGCGGCGCGAGTATGCACCACCACGGGCTTTTTAACAATTTGCGAAGCATGGATATGGCGCGCGAAGCATTCCTTCTGCTCCTGAATAAAGTCCGTGCTGTGAAAATAATCCAGCCCGGTTTCACCCAGCGCCCAGGCTTTTTCAGGCTGCGCAAGCTCAACCAGACAGTCTGTGGTTGCGCGCGCCATCACTGCCGGGTCTTCACACGGATGCACGCCGACTGAATATCCGACATCGGCATGCCGGGCGGCGATTTCCGCCAGCTGGATGTGGTCATCCAGATCGACAGAGATGCTCATAAAGCGGGAAACGCCCGCTTCACGCGCCTGCGCCAAAGCCAGATCCAAATCTCCGCCATAAGGCGCAAGATCAAGCATGGTTAAATGACAATGGGTATCAGTAAACACTATAAGCACCTATGCAAAGTAAGCTGTAACCTACATAGTGTAACTTCTGCGCCCTTCAGTTTTAAGGCCTGTCAGCAGCCGTTCCGCTTCAGATTTGAAATAAACGCCTTTTTCTCCAGCAAGCTGTATGCCGAAGCCCTGCGGCTTAATGCCATTCTGCTTTTGCGAAATCCAGATCACCTTGCCTGTCAGCGGAATTTTCTGCGACTGATCCGGCAGCGTAGTCAGCACAAATACTTCATCACCCATTTTAACCGCCTGCTTTGACGGGACAAACAGGCCGCCGCCGGCGACAAAAGGCATATAGCTGGCAAACAGTGTTTCCACATCTGGAATATTGGCCTGAATAATTCCGCCCATGCGTGGCTGCATTGCTGTTCCCCTTATTTTAAATATTCATCAGTTTAATGCACAGCTGATCCAGCGCTAAATTTGTCTGCACGTTCTGTTCGATAAATTTTTTGGACTGCTGAAGTTCTGCATAAATGCCAAATAATGATTCCAAATCATACTGATCCGGCAGATCACTAAAATTCAGGTCGATATTTTTTATGGCCTGATTCAGCTTGACACAAATCAAATCAGACAACAAGTATTCAAACATTTGACTGAAGTCACTGAAGCTCAGCGCTTTGTTCCACTTGGTCGCAATTGCCATCGGCATATTTTTCTGCTTGACTAATTTTTGCCAGTCATTGACAAAGTCCTGGCGCAGATTCAGCCATCCGCTTTCCGCCAACTCCACCGCCTGCAGCGGCATATGATTGGACAGGTTCATCAGCAGCTGATGCGCCTGCAGCCCGCTGTCCGGCAAATTTTCATGCAAATAGGCTTCAGCCTGCGCAGCGCTGATGCGGTCAAGGGCAAAATG
Organism: Acinetobacter sp. WCHAc010034; assembly: GCF_001696615.3. NCBI lineage: Bacteria > Pseudomonadati > Pseudomonadota > Gammaproteobacteria > Moraxellales > Moraxellaceae > Acinetobacter > Acinetobacter sp. WCHAc010034. The sequence continues at coordinate 488,447 of NZ_CP032279.1, forward strand.
CTGCAGGCGGCTGCGGATGGTCGCCGGCAGCTTCAGATAATGCGCCGCCAGCAGGATAATCACAATGCGGTCGCCCGGCTCTTCCAGCGTTTTCAGCAGCGCATTGGCAGAGGCGGTATTTAAAGCCTCCGCCGGCTCAATCACCACCACGCGCCAGCCATCCACGGTCTGCTGCACAAAAGGCAGCAAATCCCGGATTTTTTCAATTTTAATTTTGGCGTTCTGCTTTTTATTGTCATCATCGGTGCTGATATGCACATAGTTGGGGTGCGTGCCCGATTTCAGCCACTGGCAGCTGCCGCATTCGCCGCAGGGCTGATTCGCCGCATGGCGGTTCTGGCATAAAACCCACGCCAGAAACTGCTGCGCGAAAGCCTCTTTGCCGCAGCCTTTTTTGCCGTAAAACAGCAACCCATGGCCCAGCTTCGGAAAGCGCCCGGTCAGCGTATCCCAAACCTGCTGCTGCCAGGGGTAAATCCGCGCAGTCACTTCATTTGACATGGATGCAGTCCTTTATTCAAAGCAAGAAACATCCATTTGATTCAGGCGCTCCAAATCGGCCGGGGTATCGACACCCGGCGGCAAGTTCGCTTCGGCCACGGCAATGGCGATGCTGCGGCCATTTTCCAGCACGCGCAGCTGCTCCAGGCTTTCCAGCTTTTCCAGCGCGCCCATCTCCCAAGTGACATAGTCCTGCAGCAGCTTGACCCGATAGGCATACAGGCCCAGATGGCGGTAAGCCTGAGCAGGCAATTGCGGTTCCGCCTGTTTCGCGCCTTCGCGGTCATAGGGAATAGCCGCGCGGCTGAAATACAGCGCCTGATTGCGCTTTGACATCACCACTTTCACAATGCTGTCGCGCTGAAACTCTTCCAGGCTGTGAATCGGCTCGCACAAGGTCGACATGGAAGATGCCGGCTGATCCTGCAGCAGCTGCGCCACCTGCTGCACCAGCAGCGCCGGCAGCAAAGGCTCATCGCCCTGTACATTGACAATAATGTCCTCAGCAGCCCAGCCTTTAATGCGCGCCACTTCACTGAGGCGGTCCGTGCCGGACGGATGCTCCGCCGAGGTCAGCACCACATCTACGCCTTCCGCGCGGCACACCGCTGCGATGCGCTCATCATCTGTCGCCACGCAAAGATCATCAAAGCCTTCAACTTTCCGGGCCTGATCCACAACACGCAGAATCATCGGGCGGCCGTGAATTTCCAGCAATGGCTTGCCCGGCAGGCGTGAACTGGAAAAGCGGGCAGGAATAACAATATGTTTCATCAATGAGAGCCTTCATGAAGTATAATGCCTAGCTGCCCCAGCTGCTGATGCAGCGTTTCATAGCAGGCCGGCGACAGTACAGCCTCTACCGGCACCACCCAGATTTCGCGCTGAAAATCCGGATGGCGCTTGAGCAGAGGCAGAATTTTAACTGCATCTTTTTCTGTGGTAATAATGGGATTGCTGTCTTCAAACTGCAAATCATCAATTGCGTAGTCATAATGGTCTGGAAATTCATGGCACTGAAACTGCCGAATGCCCATATTTTTCAAAGTCTGGTAAAAGCGCTGCGGAAAGCCGATGCCAGATACCGCGTAAAAATCCGCTTCAGGATTGAATAATTTCGCCGCATTGCCATTCAGCAAATACGGTTTGGATTCTTCCAGATGCATGTTCAGCGGAAGCTCAGGCGCGGCGGCATGCTCAATCACCGTGCCGCTTTTCAGCCGGCTTTTCGGCTCACGCAAGTAGCCTTCCGGCAGCAGTTTTTCATTGCCCAAGCCGCGGTTATTGTCCAGCACAATCCATTCCAGCTGGCGTTCAAGCGCCCAGTGCTGCAGGCCGTCATCGCAGATGATTAAATCCAGGGCATGCCGGGACAGCAGCAGTTCAATGCTTTTCTGCCGGTTAGGGCCTACAGCCATCGGCACACCCGTTGACTGCACAATCAGCAGCGGCTCATCCCCGACGGCTTCAGCCGCTGCAGCTGAACCGACATAAGCCGGAAACGGCCCTCTGCCGCCATAGCCGCGGCTGATCACGCCGACTTTCACCTGCCGGCTCTGCAGGTAATTCACCAGATGAATCAGCAGCGGGGTTTTTCCACTGCCGCCAACGGTGATATTGCCAATCACCATGACCGGCACAGGCGCAGTATAGCTCTGCTTCAGGCCCGCCTTATACAGGCTCTGATTCAGCAGGAATCCGCCGCGGTACAGCCATGACAGCGGCCTGAGCACAATAAGCCACTTCGCCTGCCTGTTCCAGGCATTCTGAATGAACTGCGCCGCGGACATTTACTGTTCCTCAAAATTGCGCTGGTGCAGCTGGAAGTAGGCACCGCGCTTTGCCATCAGCTCTGCATGCGAGCCCTGCTCAACAATCCGGCCTTTATCCATCACCACAATGCGGTCGGCATTTTCAATCGTGGACAGGCGGTGCGCAATCACAATCGTGGTGCGGTCGCGCATGGCGGCGTCAAAGGCCTGCTGAATAAAGTACTCAGATTCATTGTCCAGCGCGCTGGTCGCTTCATCCAAAATCAGCAGCGGCGCGTCTTTCAGAATGGCGCGCGCAATCGCGATGCGCTGGCGCTGGCCGCCCGACAAATTCAGGCCCTGAGCGCCAAGCGGCGTGTCATAACCTTGCGGCAGGCTCATAATAAAGTCGTGCGCATAGGCCGCTTTAGCCGCTGCAATCACCTGCTCGTCGGAAGCGCCTTCCAGCTGGCCATAGGCAATATTTTCACGCACGGTGCGGTTAAACAGCACCACCTGCTGATTCACCATGGAAATCTGCTGGCGCAGGCAGTCCAGCTCAATATCATGGATATCCATGCCGTCGAATTTCAGCTGGCCCGAACTGACTTCCTGATAGCGCAGCAGCAGGTTCACCAATGAGGTTTTGCCTGCGCCGGAACGCCCTACCAAAGCCACGGTTTCCCCGGCATTGACCTTTAAATCAAAGTCGTGCAAGGCATGGAAGCCGTCAGAATACACCAGATTGACCTTGCTGAATTCAACATTGCCCTGCAGCACAGGGGTCAGCGCGCCAGTATTGGCTTCTTCCGGCAGATCCAGTAGCTCAAAGACTGAATGGGCCGCCGCCATGCCGCGCTGAATTTTTTCATTCACGTCAGTTAAGGCTTTGATCGGCTTGCTGAGCATGCCGGCCGCGGTAATGTATGCGACAAACTGGCCGGCCGAAGTGTCCTGCATGATCTCCGGGCGCAAGGCGATATACATCACAATCGCCAATGGAATTGACATGATCAGCTGTACAACCGGACTGTTCAGCTGCTGCACCACCACCATTTTCATGCCGCGGCGCAAGTTTTCCATAGACTTGTCATAAAAGCGCTGCTGCTCATACTTATGCCCGGCAAAGCCTTTCACCACCATGTTGCCGTTGACAGTTTCCTGTACCACATGGTTGACGTCCCCCATAGTGTTTTGCACTTGGGTAGACAGTTTGCGCATGCGCTTTGAGGCTTTGCGGATCAGCAGGCCAATCAGCGGCGTAAAAATCAGGATAATTAAAGTTAAGCGCCAATTGCTGTAAACTAGGTAGCCAATCAGCCCCAAGGTAATCAGCCCCTGCTGAACGATTGTCCGCAGCGACTCTGTCGAAGCAGCCGTCAGCTGCTCAACGTTATACATAATCTTAGCGGTAATATGACCGCTGGAATTGTCCAAATAATACTGCGAAGGAAGGCGCATGAGTTTTGCGAACACTTCCTGGCGGATATTGAAAATCAGGTTGCGGGAAATGACTGCCGTGAAATAGCCGCCGATGAATGTCCCCAGTCCGCGGAAAAACATCAGCACCACCACAAGAAGCGGAAACACAGAGGTAAAGCTCTGATCGCGGTGCTGAATCGCATTAATGATGCGCTCCAGCAGCTTGGCGACAGATACTTCAGTCGCAGCGTTAATTGCGAAGCCGATGACTACAAATACCGCCAAGCCCCAAAAAGGTTTTAAATAACTTAATAGCCGCAGATAGACCTTTAAATCGTGCTTCACTAATAACCTCGAGTGGGTACTTTCGTACTAATATTGATATTTACAAAGCCCAGCTGGCCGGCCACATCCATGACGCGGATCACGTCCTGATGCGCGGCTTTTGCATCGGCCGCAATGACGAACATTAAATCACGGCGCTCATTTGAAATCTGTTTAATTGCAGTATTTAAATCCGCGGCTTCTTTGCTTGCCAGAGACTGGCCATTGACAGAATAATGCCCGGACGAATCCACCACAACTTCAATTTTATGCTCATACTGCTTCGGCGGCACGCCTTGCGCATCCGGCAAAGTCAGATTCATCCGGCTCAGCTGATTAAAAGTGGTGGATAGCAACAAAAACACCAAGATGAACAATAGGCAGTCAATCATTGGCGTTAAGTTTATATGAACATCTTCAACTTGCCTGCGCTTGAATTTCATTGCACGGCCTCAGCTTGCTTTTTGCAAATCCTGCTGTTTTTCATCAGCCGGATTCTGGTAAAAAAGCGCAGCATGAAACAGCGTCGACTGCTGTTCCAGTTCAGCAATGTATTCCTGCACCAGGCGCTGAAAATAGCGGTGCGCGAACAGGGCTGGAATTGCAATGAACATGCCGGCCGCTGTGGTAATCAGGGCTTTGGAAATGCCGGGCATCATCAGCACCGGATCGCTGTTGGTGCCGATGTCGATCATTAAAAATGACTCAATAATCCCGATGACCGTTCCCAGCAGGCCCAGCAGCGGCGCAACCGCGCTGAGCGTGCCCAGAAAGTTGATATTCTTTTCCAAATAGCCGATTTCTTGAGACGCAGCCACTTCCATCTGCGCGCGCGTGTACTGCTCGCTTTGATTTTTGCTGCGCCAGCCGGCTGCAAAAATCCGGCCCAAAGTGCTGCGCTGCAGGTTTTGATCCTGCTGCAGCTGCTGCGCCGCCTGCTCTGCCGTTTGATGGTGATTCATCAGCAAGGCGGCCGGCAGCACCGCCGGCTTTCTCAAGCGGATAAAGCGCTCAATTGCAATCGCGATGGTAAAGATTGAACACAGCACCAGCGGAAGCATCAGCCATCCGCCGGCTTTGACTAATTCCCACATTTGATTTTCCCCAATAAATCGAATTCTAAAATTAATCAGCTAAACAGATATTCAAAATCCCATCCAGCTCTTCCAGCGAATGGTAATTAATCACGAGCTTGCCCTTGCCTTGCTTATTATGGTCTATTTTGACATCTGCGCCGAAGCGGTCAGACAGGCGCTGTGACAGCTGCTGAATATCTGAAGGCAGGCCTTGTTTTTCTTTTGCCTGCTTAGGCGTATTTAAGTCGCGCACCAGCTGTTCAGTTTGGCGCACAGACAGGCTCTTTTCTATCACCAGCTCAGCCACCCTCAGCTGATCTTTAGCTTTCAGGGTCAGGATGGCGCGCGCATGCCCCATATCCAGCAGGCTTTGCTGCATAAAATCTTTTACCGGCTCTGCCAGAGTCAGCAGGCGCAGCAGGTTGCTGATTGTAGTACGCGCCTTGCCTACGGTATCGGCAATTTCCTGATGGCTGAGGCCAAATTCTTCGTGAAAGCGCTGCAGGGCCATAGCCTGATCAATCGGATTCAGATCCTGGCGCTGAATGTTTTCAATCAGGGCCAAAGCAATGGCAACCTGATCGCTCAGGTCACGGACAATGGCCGGAACTTCGGTTAAGCCCGCCAGCTGGGCCGCGCGCCAGCGCCGCTCGCCGGCAATGATTTCATAGGGATGCTTGTCATCATCAACCGGGCGGATGACGATCGGCTGCATGACGCCGTGTTTTTCAATGGAAGCCGCCAGTTCCTGCAGATCCTGCTCATGAATAAAGCGGCGCGGCTGGTACTCCCCGCGCTGCAGCAAATGAACATTAATCTGCTTCAGCTGGCCATGATCTAAGGACTGCGCTTCCAGCTGCAGTTTTTCTTTTTGGATTGATCCAAGCAAGGCGTCCAGACCGCGGCCTTTGGCTAATCCGCGTTTTTTTGCGGTCATGCTTTACTTCCTTTTTTCACTTTGCTTTTTTTCAGCAGTTCAGCCGCCAGATTCAAATAGGCCACTGCGCCTTTCGAGCTTTTTTCAAAATAAATCACCGGCAGGCCGTGCGCAGGCGCTTCTGCAAGGCGCACATTGCGCGGAATCACCGTGTCATACAGCTTTTTGCCGAAGTACTGCTCCAGTTCTGCTGAAACATCACGGGTTAAAGCATTGCGCCCGTCAAACATGGTCCGCAGCACGCCAACAATCTGCAAGTCCGGATTCAGCGCCTGCTGAATGCGGTCAATGGTTTGGGTTAAATCCGCCAAGCCTTCCAGCGCATAGTATTCGCACTGCATTGGAATCAGCACGCTGTCTACCGCAGCCAGGGCATTCACCGTAATCAGGCTCAGGCTCGGCGCGCAGTCCACAATAATATAGTCAAACTTGTCATCGACTTCCTGCAGCGCTTCACGCAGGATGAACTCGCGCCCGTCCTGTTCCGCAATCGCCAGCTCCACGCCGGCCAAATCGCGGTTGGCGCCTAAAACCTTATAGCCGACTTCGGCTTTGGCAATCGCAGTTTCAATCGGCATTTCGCCCAGCAGCACATCTGTGACCGAATACAGCAGGTCATTCTTCTGAATGCCTGAACCCATGGTCGCATTGCCTTGCGAATCCATGTCTACAAGCAATACGCGCTTTTTCAATACGGCTAATGATGCAGCCAAATTTACTGCGGTTGTAGTTTTACCGACACCGCCTTTCTGGTTTGCAATTGCAATAATCTGTGCCATGGCAGCCCCAATTCTTAGAAATAATTAAATACGTTTTAATAAAAGCAAATGGCGCTGTTCGTCCAAGCGGGGAACCTGCAGCGCAATAATCTCGCAGCTGAACTCAGCCTTGAATGCATCCACCTCTTCGCTTGGAATCAGGCCTTTCATTGACGCAATGATGCTGTGCTCATGCATAAATGGAACTGATGCATTGATAAAATCGGTCAAAGACGCAAAAGCGCGGCTGGTAATGACATCAAACTTGCCCAGTTCCGCAATGCTTTCGGCATTTTCGACGCGTGTCTGCACCGCAATCACATTTTTTAATTTTAGGTCAGCAATAAACTGCTTCAAAAAGCGGATTTTCTTGCCGTTTGAGTCCAGCAGCACGCATTCGCGCTCCGGCTGGCACAGGGCAATAATCATGCCCGGCATGCCGCCGCCTGTGCCGATATCTAAAAGGCGGCCCGGCGGCAGGTCTTTTAAAATACTCAAGCTGTCCAAAAGATGCTTCACCAGCATTTCTTTCGGATCACGGATGGCGGTCAGGTTATAGGCTTTATTCCACAGCACCAAGGCGTCCTGATACTTGAGCAATAAATTCAAAGCTTCATCGCTCAGCTCCAAGCCCAAGGCCTGACTGCCCTGCTTAAGTTCTTTAAAAAACGCGTGCATACAATTAACGCCTCGAAAAATTTAGCTGGAAGTATACCGGTTTATCCTGCGTGTCACAGCAGCAGCTGTTTAGCGATTATGCACTTAGGCGTACATGCCTTCGCGAATCTGCAGATCCAGCGCGGTTAAGCGCTCCGGCGTGCCGACATCCACCCAGGCTGCCTGCATTTTTTCCGCAGATATCCGTCCATCCAGCATCGCCTGCTTCAGCAGCGGCGCCAGCGGCCTTTTTCCAGCCTCCAGCCCGTCAAACATTGCAGGATCAATCACGGCAATACCGCTGTAGGTCAGCGCTTCGCCGCTGTGCGCCTGATCGAAGGTATAAGCGCGGCCTTTGCTTAAGGTGAAATCGCCATTTTGATGCTGCGGCGGATTGGCGGTAAAGACCAGATGCGCCAAATCCTGCCCAAGCTGCACATTCAGCAATGCTTCAAAATCAAAAGTTGTCCAGACATCGCCGTTTACCAGTATAAAAGGCTCAGTTCCCAGCAGCGGCAAGGCATTGATAATGCCCCCGGCGGTTTCCAGGCCTTCATCTTCACGGGTCCACAAAATCTTCACGCCGAACTTTGAACCGTCGCCCAACGCGCCAATCAGCACATCGGCCAGCCAGGCTGAATTGATCACAATTTCAGTCACGCCTATTTCTTTAAGCTTTTCAATATGCCAGACAATCAGCGGCTTGCCGCCCACTTCAAGCAGGGGCTTGGGCTTATACAGCGTCAAGGGGCGCATGCGGCTGCCTAGGCCGGCAGCTAAAATCATCGCTTTCATTATGCAGCTGCCTCATAAGCGCCGTATTTGGCTTCAAATTTCGGCATGACTTTAGCGCGCATAAACTGCATGAACGGCTGCAGTTCGGCATAAGGCTGGCTTTCTTCCAGCAAATACCACATCACGCGCGGCAAATCCTTCAAATAGCCTGACTTGCCGTCACGCTCAAACAGGCGCACAAAAATGCCGAGAATTTTAATGTGGCGCTGAACCGCCATAAAATCGGCATCTTTCTTAAACTGCTCAAAACTTCGGCCGTCTTTGGCGGATGCCGGAAGCAGATCATAGAAGGCCTTAAACCAGCTGTAGACGCGTTCAGGGCTCCACTGCACATAGGCGTCGCGGGTAATGGAAATCAGGTCATAGGTGTCTGCGCCAATCACGGCATCCTGAAAATCAATGACGCCCTGCTCCTGCTCGCCCGCCAGCGCCATCAGGTTGCGGCTGTGGAAGTCGCGGTGCACAATCACCTGCGGCTGGGCCAAAGCCGCGTTGGCTAAAATGGCAAAAGTGCGCTTAATCAAAGCGCTTTCATCGGCAGTCGGCGCAACCTGCAGTGACGGCAGCATCCAGTCAGTCAGCAGGGCCATTTCCGCCATCAGCTTTTCATAAGAATAGGCAGGGAAATGGCCTGTGCCGTCAACAGACTGCAGCTGAATCAGCTGCTTAAAGCTCTGCGCATAATGCGCATCTACAGTCGATTCATCCAGCAGGGAAGCCAGCAGCACATCGCCAAAATCTTCCAATAAAAGAAAGCCTTGCTCAAGGTCTTTGGCAGCGATATGCGGCACGCGCACGCCATGCGCATCAAAAAATTCGTCAATCGTCACAAAAGGCACACAATCTTCTTTTTCTGGAGGTGCATCCATGAGCATAAATGTTTTATTATTCAATTTGATTCGTGCATAACGACGGAAGCTTGCATCGCCTGCTAAAAAATTAATTTCAAATTGATCTGAACCAAGTACAGACGCAATCCATGATTGTATCGATTGTTCACGTTGTGTATTCATTTGCGATAAATTCTAAGACAGGCTGAGTTTTTAAAGTGCTAAGTGTAGCTACTTATCAACTTTTTCTCTATGATGCGACAATAATTAATTGCGATAAAGCATTCTTGGTTAATGAGACAAATGAAGCATCAGTTTAAATTTAATCCTTTAGCGACTGCGATCTTCACCCTTTTATGCGGCGGCTCGGTATCCAGCTATGCGGCATCGCCGGCTTTTGCCGAAGCTGACACAGCGCAATTAAAACAAGCAATTTCTGAGGCCTATCCCGGCCAGCAGTTTTTTGAACAGTATTATGTAGACAAGTCTGCGCCGGAAGCGCAGCAGCGCCAGGGCAGCCGGCTGAGCTCCGCCTACTGCCAAGGCGCATGGGTTACGCCAGTCGCGCCGGACGCCAAATCTATTCCAGCGGATCAGGTGACTTCTACCGTTACAGCGGATTACGGCCACTTTGACCCGAATGGCGACTCTGTGCTTGAAGGCAATGTGGTGATTGACCAGCAAGGCCGTCAAATCCGCGCTGACCAGATTAAAATTGATAAAACCCAGACCTACGCCAAAGCCTCCGGCCGCGTGCAAATGGCGCAGGCTGGCCTGCTCTCTCAAAGCGACTCTATTAACTACAATTTAAAAACCCAGCAGGGCGATTTAAGCAACAGCCTGTATATTGCCGAACAAAGCCATGCGCACGGCAGCGCTGCAAAAATTGCCCGCACTTCCGAACAGACCGTTGAGCTGGAAAATGCGACCTACAGCACCTGCCCGCCTGGCGAAACGCCAACCTGGAAAATTCAAGCCAATAAAATCAAGCTGAATCAGGAAACCGGGCGCGGCGAAACCACAGGCACCAAGCTGTATGTTAAAAATGTGCCGGTCATGGCCGTACCGTATTTCAACTTTCCGATTGATGACCGTCGCACTACAGGCATTTTGACGCCGAGCTTCGGCTTCACCAATGACGGCGGGGTTGAAGTTGGCGTGCCGGTTTATTTAAACCTTGCGCCTAATTATGACGCCACATTAACGCCGCGCTACATCAGCGACCGCGGCTCAATGCTGGAAGGCGAATTCCGCTATTTAACAGAAAACTTCGGCCAAGGCATAATCTGGGGCGGCTACCTGCCGTCTGATGAAAGCTACCGCGATGAAGACCGCAGCGACCTGCATTTCCTGCATCAGTGGAATATCAACAAGCAGTTTTCAACCAACTTAGAATACAACTACGCCTCAGATAAAGACTATTTCACCGACTTAAACAACAACCCGAACTCTAAAACAGATCTGAACCTGCGCCGCGCATGGGAGCTTAACTACAGAAACGGCATTCCCGGCCTAAAAGCGCAGCTGAAAGTTGAAGAATTCCAGACGCTGGATAAAACCGTTAAGGATGAAGACCGCCCTTACGCGCGCCTGCCGCAGTTCCTGCTGAATTACAAAAACGGCAGCCCTTTAGGCCTGCAATATGAGTTCAATCACGATACCGCGTACTTCAAGAAAGATATTTCCGACTTCAACAGCACAAGCGCGGAGCCTAGCGGCACGCGGATCTACAATGATTTCGCAGTCCGCTACAATCACCTCACGCCATGGTCTTTTGTCATTCCGGAAGTATCCGTCCGCAGCATCAACACTTTCTATGATCGGGACACCATCAACGCGCAGAACATCAGCTCTTCAAATGAAAGCAAATCGGTTGTTGTTCCGCAGTTCACTTTGGATACAGGCCTGATCTTTGAAAAAGATGGAAAATTCCTTCAAACCCTGACCCCGCGGCTGTTCTATGCCTATTCACCGTATAAAAATCAGGACGGCAGCCCGAACTTTGACTCGACCACAGCCTCCATCAATTATGACCAGCTGTTCAGCCCGCGCCGCTTTTACGGCCATGACCGGCTGGAAGACAACAACTTTGCATCGCTGGGCCTCAGCTACAGCCTGTTTGACAGCATTGGCCTGGAGCGCTTAAAAGCCGGCGTGGGGCAAAGCTTCTATTTCGAAGACCGCCGCGTAACGCTCAGCAATACCGCAGATGACTTTGACCGCGAGCGCCGCACAGGCCCGATTGTCAATTTATCCAGCCAGCTGTCGGAAAACTTCAGCGTCAGCGCGAACGGCGCCTGGATGTCTAACGGCGACAACGCCCAGCGCGACGTGCAGATGTACTACACCGGCAGCAAAGGCAATCTGTACAATCTGGGCTATTTCAACCGCAAATACCTGCCGAACCGCCAGGATGCCTACGATCAGGTGGTTGCATCATTCATCCAGCCTGTGGACAACAACTGGCGCATTATCGGCCATGCGCAGTACGACCTGGACAACAGCGTAGCGCGCGAATATCTGCTGGGCGTAAATTACGAATCCTGCTGCTGGGGCGTGTCGGTGTACGGGCGCTCTTACTATAATGACCTGGACAATGTGAATGATGACGGCGTCAGTCCAAAACGCGCAATTATGGCGGAATTCACGCTGAAAGGCCTGGGCGGCTTCAACAACAAATTCTCATCTCTGCTCGAAAACCGCATTCTAGGTTTTAAAAACATTAATCAAACTTGGACAGAACGTTAATGAAGACATTACAGTTAAAACGCGTTTTTAAAGCGACAGCGCTTGCTCTCTGCCTTTCCGCATCATTGCCGGCCTTTGCTGCTCAGCCTAAAGATGAAGTTGTAGCTGTTGTTGACAATAGCGTCATTCTGCGCAGCGATCTGGAACAGAGTATTGCCGAAGTCAAGCATCAGCTGCAGGCGCAAGGCAAAACCGCGCCGCCGGAGCAATTTCTGCAGCAGCAGGCGCTGGAGCAGCTGATTATCCGCCAGGCGCAATTAGAGCAAGTCAAACGCTACAATATCAAGCCAGATGAAAAAGGCCTGAATGAAGCAGTGCTAAAGGTAGCCAAGGATTCAGGCGCATCAAGCTTGGAAGCCTTTCAGCAGAAGCTGGATGCGATGGCGCCGAATACCTACGCTGCGCTGCGCGGCCGCATTGCAGAAGACTTGGCCATCAACCGCCTGCGCCAGCAAATTGTAACTTCGCGCATTCAAATCAGCGATTCTGACGTTAAAAACTTCCTGAACTCGCCGCAGGGCCAGGCTGCGGTCGGCAGCCAGGCGCATGTGCTGCATATGCGCATTTCAGGCGATCAGGCCGCCGCCGAAAAAACCGCAAAAGATGTCCAGGCTGAGCTGGCGAAAAGCAATGATGTCAAAGCCATTGGCCAGAAGTTCTCCACTAAAGCTGTGAAAGTTGAAGGCGCAGACATGGGCTACCGCAGCCTGTCGGACATCCCTGCTGAACTGGCGGCGCGTGTAAGCACCCTGCAGGCAGGACAGACCACAGAGCTGATTGCTGTCCGTGACGGCATTCATGTGCTGAAGCTGGTGGAGCGCAAAGGCGGCGACCAGAAAGCCATTGTGCCGCAGTTTCAGACGCGCCATATCCTGATTCAGCCTTCTGAAGTGGTCAGCCCTGAGAATGCGAAACAACTGATTGACAGCCTGTACAGCCGCATTCAAAAAGGCGAAGATTTTGCGGTGCTGGCGGCCACCTACTCCAATGACCCGGGTTCAGCGCGCGACGGCGGCAGCCTGGGCTGGGTAACGCCGGGTGTTATGGTTCCGGAGTTTGACAGCAGAATGAAAAGCACGCCTAAAGGCCAAGTAAGCGAACCGTTCCAGTCGCAATTCGGCTGGCATATCCTTCAAGTCACCGACACGCGCCAGCAGGACATGACCAAAGAATATCAGGAGCGCATGGCGCGCCAAATCTTAGGTGAACGCCAGTTTGATGCGGAATTGGACACATGGCTGCGTGAAATCCGCAATAATGCTTTTGTGGACATTAAAGACCCGAATCTGGACCGCAAGAAAAAGTAAATTTTAAAAGCCAGAATAAATAAAAAACCGGCGCCCGCGCCGGTTTTTTTATTCTGTGCAAATAAGCCGGAAAAAAAAGAGCCTCCCGAATGGGAGGCTCTTTTTCAGCGCTTAATTAACGGTTGTTTTCGTCATCTTGAGCATCTTCAAATTTAGGTTCGCCGTCAAAGCCTGCAGACTGGCCGCCGAAACCGCCTTGACCACCAAAGCCTTGGCCTTGACCGCCGAAGCCGCCCTGACCGCCGAAGCCGCCCTGACCGCCGAAGCCTTGGCCTTGACCGCCGAAGCCGCCTTGACCGCCGAAGCCGCCCTGACCGCCGAAGCCGCCCTGACCGCCGAAGCCTTGACCGCCGAAGCCGCCTTGACCTTGACCGCCGCCGAAGCCGCCTTGGCCTTGAGCGCTAGCAGGAGCGCCAGCTGGACGCGGGTTGCGCGCAGGAACAACGGTAGAAATCGCGTGCTTATAAACCATTTGGCTTACAGTATTTTTTAATAAAACCACATATTGGTCAAATGATTCGATATGACCTTGTAATTTAATGCCGTTTACAAGAAAGATAGAAACTGGAATGCGTTCTTTACGGAGAGAATTTAAGAACGGATCTTGTAAAGTTTGACCTTTAGACATGTTATAACTCCAAAAATAATTAAAAATCAGCGCAAAAACTGCCTTTATTTTTCAATTAAAAATTATAAAAAAGGCAGTAGCTAAATTTTGCTTTATCCGTAACAGTTTCGCAAGTCTTCTTGGGCCTGCTCTGCTGTAAAATATGTAGTAAATTTATGCCGTTCTTGCAAAGATCTTAACCAAGTATATTGACGTTTAGCAAGTTGTCGTGTCGCAAATAGCGCCTTATCCTCCATTTCACGCTGCTTTTCGCCACTTTGCTCACTATTTTGAAGAAATTCGAGTGCTTGGCGGTAACCTACAGAGCGCATTGAGGGCAGATTCTCATCTAAATCGTATTTTATCATCAGATTTTTTACTTCATTTAAAAATCCGATGCGCCACATAATTTCTAATCGTTTTTCTATGCGCTTATGCAATTCTATACGATCCGGCATCAAAGCATAATTATGAAATTTGTATCTATATGGTAAATTTTTAGGCTGCTCCGCCTGCAGCTTGGTAATCGGCTCGCCAGTCAGCTGATAGACTTCCAAAGCGCGGATGATGCGCTGCCTGTCGCTGGGCTTGAATTTCTGCCCCGCCAGCGGGTCTGCGGCGCACAGCTCGGCATATACGGCTTCCCAGCCGTCACGTTCCGCCCGGGCTTCGATTTCCGCCCGCACGGCATAATCCGCGCTGGGCAAATTGGACGACAGGCCTTCCAGCAGCGCCTTAAAATACAGTATGGTGCCGCCCACCAGAACCGGGGTTTTGCCGCGCGCATGCATATCATCAATCAGTGCGCTGGCGTCATCGACAAACTGGGCAGCCGAATAGACTTCCAAGGGGCTGATGATGTCGATTAAATGATGCGGATAGCGCGCCAGCTCCTCTTTGGTGGGCTTGGCGGTGCCGATATCCATATCCCGGTAAACCAGCGCAGAATCGACTGAAATCAGCTCAAAATTACCCTGCTCATACAGCGCGCATGCCAAAGCGGTTTTGCCGCTTGCAGTAGGCCCCATTAAATTGATGACAGGCAGTTGATTTGACATGTACAGCTACTCTCCCCGAGCAAATAATTTATCTAATTGAGCCAATGGAAATGCGCGCCATGTCGGTCGCCCATGATTGCACTGGCTGGCAAATTCGGTCTGCTCCATCTGCCGGAGCAAAGCGTTCATTTCAGACAGGCTTAACAGCCGGTGCGCGCGCACTGCGCCGTGGCAGGCCATGCCCGCCAGAATCTGATCGCGCTTCTGCAGCAGCCCCTGCGCCTGATCATTCGGGTCTAAATCATTCAGCAGTTCAGGAATCAGCGCGTCAAAGTCCGCCTTGTGCAGAATTGCCGGCACGCCGCGCACAATCACCTGCTCATCGCCATACTGGTCGATGTCCAGCCCTAAGCGCGCCAGCTGCTCTTTTAAGTCTTCAATCCGGGCGGCCTGCATCCGGCTGATGGCGACCACTTTAGGAATCAGCAGCTGCTGCGAAGTCCAGAACTCCGGCTTGTCCCAGGCGGCTTTCATCTGCTGCAGCACAATGCGCTCATGCGCGGCGTGCATATCGACAATAATCAGGCCTTCGGTATTCTGCGCCAGAATGTAAATGCCGTGCAGCTGCGCAATGGCGATGCCCAGCGGATGCTCATCCACTTTGGCTGCGATATGGCTTTCCAAAGAGGATGGATTCTGCAGCGCGTCTGCAGGCGCGTCACGCAAAGGCGCCAGATAGCTTTGCAGGGCATTGTTCAGCTTTTGCGAACCGGCATATTGTGACGCATAGCCGGAAGCATAGCTGCCGGAAGAGGCAGGCGCAGCATAGGAAACCTCCTGCGGCTGGGCCGCGCTGAAATCCGTCAGGCCATCGGCCGGCATGACTGCTGCCGGCTCAGGCGCCGGGGCAGCATCCGCCTGCTTATGCAGCTGGAACTGCTCCTGATGGCGCGGCTGCGGCTGATGCGCTTCCTGCACCAGCGCGCCTGCATCCGGCTTCATGGCGGATGACAAGTCCGCAGAGGCCGTTTGAAACTGCGATAAAACCGCTTTGGCGTAATGGCGCACAAACTCATGCACTTCGCGCTGGTTCAGAAAGCGGATTTCATGCTTGGTGGGATGCACATTGACATCAATATTTTCCGGATCGACCTGCAGGAACAGCAGATAGGCAGCATGCTGATGGCCATGCAGAATGCCGTCATAAGCCATGCGCAGCGCGTGCGAAATGGTCTTATCCTTCACAATGCGGCCATTCACATACACATACTGCACATCGGCCTGCGAGCGCGCATCGGAGGGATGGCCCAGCCAGCCGCTGAGGCGCATATTGACGCTGTCGGCATCCAGCCAGTAGGCATTTTCCGTAAATGACCGCCCAAGCAGCTGCTGCACGCGCTGGAAGCGCAGCGCACCGCTGTCTGCAACCGGCAGATTCAGCTTGATGCTGCTGTTGTGCTCCAGCACAAAGCGGATGTCAAAATGCGTCAGCGCCAAGCGGCGGACGATTTCTTCAATATGGCCGAATTCCGTGCCCGGCTTCTTTAAAAATTTGCGCCGCGCAGGCACATTGAAAAATAAATCCTGCACCCGGATTTGCGTGCCTTTTTGCGCTGCAACCGCCTGAATCTGCTGATGATCAAAGGCGGTGCCGTTGACTTCAACCTGATAGCCCACGCCTTCATCGGCTTGGCTGCTGGTCAGGGTCAGGCGCGACACAGCGGCAATCGAGGCCAAAGCTTCGCCGCGGAAGCCCAGGCTGACGATTGCATGCAGGTCATCGGCGGTCTGGATTTTGCTGGTGGCGTGGCGCATCACCGCCAAAGACAAATCATCCGGATGAATGCCGCGGCCATTGTCAATAATTTCGATCAGCGTGCTGCCGCCCTGCTCAACACGGATGATTAATTCCGTTGCGCCGGCATCAATGGCATTTTCCAGCAACTCCTTAACCACCGAAGCCGGGCGCTCAATCACTTCGCCGGCGGCGATCTGGTTGGCCAGCGCCGGATCCAGCGTGCGGATGCGGCGCATGCTGCGCTCTTCCATCATGCGAAGCGGCGCTCCAAAGCCTGCTGCAAAGCTTCGGAAGAGAAGCTTAAAGCCGCAGTGCGCGCCAGATCATCTTCCGATTTTTCAATATTGATGATCAGATCCGCCTTTGGAATTTCATCGCCGCCTTTGGACGGCCATTCAAACAGAAACAGCGCATCCGGCGTTTCCAAATAATCGCGGATGCCCATCAATTCAAGCTCATAGGGGTCATTCAGGCGGTACAGGTCGAAATGGAAAATATCCTTGCCGTGAATGCTGTACGGTTCAACCAGCGTATAGGTCGGGCTTTTCACCGCGCCCTGATGCCCCATGGACTGCAGCCAGTAGCGCGTCAGCGTGGTTTTGCCTGCGCCCAAGTCGCCAATTAAATAAATAACGCCTGCGGTAAAATGCTGCGCCAAAACTTGCGCCAAGTTTTGCGTATCTTCTTCATTGTTTAAAACCAGATTAAATGAATACTGCATAATGCCCGCGACATGAACTTAAAGAGCAAATATGATAGCATCGCGGGGCCTGAAAAGCCTATTGCCCCAGCCCGGATTGTGCATTTTTTACTGCGCCGGCCGCCCAACTTCAAATCAATCAAAGTGCTGACATGAACCCTGCAGAATTTACCCCGCCCATGATCAACGGCGTCAGCGCCAGCAAAGTTTTCCTGCAGCCGGCGGCTGCGGCCTTTCCGACCGTCTACGCCTGCCTGTGCGCGCAATTTTCGCATATTGAACAAGCGGAATGGCTGCAGCGCTTTGAAGATGGACTGGTGTATGACGCTGCCGGCGCAAAGCTGAATATTCACAGCCCCTTTCAGGCCGGCAGCTGCGTATTTTACTACCGCTTTCTGGCGCATGAAATTCATGTGCCTTTTCAGCATCAGATCCTGTTTGAAAATGAGCACTTGATGGCGGTTGATAAGCCGCATTTCCTGACCATGAGCCCGACTGGCCAGTATGTGCAGGAAACCCTGCTGGTTCGGCTGAAAAATCAGACCGGCTTGCAGGATTTAAGCCCCATCCACCGCCTGGACCGCGAAACCGCCGGCGTGGTGCTGATTTCAAAATGCCCGCAATCGCGCGGCGCATACCAGCAGATGTTCGCCGCGCGCAGCGTGCAGAAAACCTACCATGCTATTGCGCCCTATGCGCCGGAACTCAATTTTCCGCACACAGCCCGCCTGAAAATGGAAAATGGCCAGCCCTTCTATACCATGCAGGTGCAGGATGGAAAGCCGAACAGCGAAACAGAAATCCAGCTGCTGCAGCACAGTCAGGCTTGGGCCAAATACCTGCTCAAGCCGCATACCGGCAAAAAGCACCAGCTGCGCGTGCATTTAAGCCACTTGGGCCTGCCAATCAAAAATGACGCCTTTTATCCGGCGGTGCAGCATAAGGCCGATGATGATTTCAGCGCACCGCTGCAGCTGCTGGCCAAGCATATCGCTTTTAAAGACCCGATCACTTTGCAGGACATGCATTTCAGCTCGCAGCAGGAACTGACACTGTAATAGCCTTGTCATTACAGAATATTCAGAATTAATGCGTTTAATTGTTGAAATCCGGCGGTTTTTGATTAAAATAAATGCGAAAAGTTAAGCAATTTAAAGCTTTGTAAAATTATGAGAAAAACTGAAGTTTATCAAATCCGCCTGGACTCCCAAGAGAAGAAACAGGCCTTTGCGGTATTCAAGCACCTGGGCATTACGCCGGCTCAGGCGGTCCGCCTTTTTTTCAAGCAGGTTGTGCTGACCAAGTCCATCCCTTTCTCTATTGAAAATCAGAGCATTAATCTGGAACAGCTGATTAAGCTGCGAAAATTGAAGCAGCAGGATGCCAAAGCCCTTGCGCCGGAACTGATCGGCGCGCTGGATCAGGACGTCCTGCACAGCGAAATCCTGCTTGATGATGAGCATCTGGACCTGTTTGAAGAGCTGAATGCCATTTTGGGTGAAAGTGACAAAAAGTAACACTGTTGCATTTATAAACAATTTAAAAATCAGCCAATTGTGATTTTTCGCTATGCTTCATGCAAAGACTAAAAAAATGCATGGAGAAAGCAATGATTGTTAGACGCGCCGCCGAAGATGATTTACAGCCGCTTGCCGTGCTATTTGATGAATACCGCCAATTTTACGGCGCTTCCTCCAATCTGGAATTATCCTACAGTTTTCTGAAACAGCGCTTTGACAATAAGGAAAGCGTGTTTTTTATCCATATTAAAGATGACGTATTTACCGGCTTTGTGATCCTGTATTTAGGCTTTTCATCTGTCGCCTGCTCCACCTACTATATTCTGGACGATGTGTATGTCAGGCCCGCCTGCCGCCGGCGAGGCTCGGCGAAACAGCTGATTGATACCGCCATTTTATTTGCCCGCCATGAAAATGCCCTGCGCATCACGCTGGAAACCCAGAAAAGCAACTATCAGTCGCACCAGCTGTATGAAAAAATGGGCTTTGTGAAAGACGATGAATTTCAAACCTATCACTTTTTCTTAAGATAAGGCGCGCAGCAGCATAACAGGCGGTTCAGCAGCTCAGCTGGATTCCGCCCTGAACTTCGCCAATGCAGCCTGTTCCGCCGAAAGATAAACCCACTCGCCTTCCGCCAGATCATTTAAGCTGCTGAAATCCAGCTGTCCAATCTGGACACGGCGCAGCTGCTCGACCTTGTTGCCGACCGCCGCCAGCATGCGCTTCACCTGATGATATACGCCCTGATGCACCGTCATCTGCAGCTGGCATTCAGCCAGGCGCTGCACTTCCGTCGCCGCAAAAACGCCTTTTTCATTGCGCAGCTCGACGCCCTGCTGCAGCCGGGCAATCTGCTCATTGGCCACCGGATCTGCCGTATGCATTTGATACACCTTCGGCACATGCTTTTTAGGATGGGTCAGCGCCTGCAGGAACTGGCCGTCATCGGTCAGCAGCAGCAGGCCTGAGGTATCCTGATCCAAGCGCCCCACGCACTGCAGGCCGCGGTTCAGCAGCACATCATCAAATAAATCAAATACGCTGAAATGATGCGTCGCCTGATGCGAGCACTCATAGCCTTGCGGCTTATTTAGGGCAATATAGACTTTTTCTCGGTACTCAAAGCGCTCACCGTAAACCGAAAACGCCAGGCCATTTAAATCCAGCTTATGCTTCGGGTCGGTGACGGCTTCGCCATGCACGCAGACAGCGCCATTCTTAATCAGCTGCTGGCAGTGCTTGCGCGCACCGAAACCTTGCGACTGGAGCATTTTTTCCAACAACATAAACGCGACTCAGGTCAATTTGTGAATTAAGCGCATTCTATACTGAAATGGCGCCAATGCAGCGCTAGGTCAGGCAAATTCAGCTTTACTGCCTGCCAAAATGTGAAATAGGCTACAATATGAGTATTCTCTATTCTCCCCACGGCATTTCATGTCCCAGCTCGATTTAAATTTAATTGTCCTTCTAGTTTTACTGGCCTGCGGCATTTTCAGCCACAATACGGCTGTCACCATTGCAGCCGGGGTATTAATCGTTTTCCGGATTACGCCCTTGAGCGAGTTTTTTCCCTATCTGCAGCAGCACGGCCTGAACATCGGCATCATTATTTTAACTATTGGCGTGCTGACGCCGATTGCCAGCGGCAAAATTCCCGGCGAAGCCATCTTTAAATCTTTTTTAAGCTGGAAATCGCTGCTGGCGATTGCGATTGGGGTATTTGTGGCGTGGCTGGGCGGACGCGGCGTAAAGCTGATGTCCAATCAGCCGGACATTGTTGCCGGCCTGCTGATTGGCACAGTCGCGGGCGTTGCCGTGCTTCGCGGCGTGCCTGTCGGGCCTTTGATTGCAGCCGGCATACTTTCCCTGCTGGTGGGCATTGGCCAATAAAGGCATCCGCAAAAACTGCTGATGCATCTGGCACACATGGCGGATTGGGCACTGTAAATGCGCAGGGAATAAAAAGCTAGATTAGACTCATTCTGCGCATCTGTCATGCGCTACTGACCCCAAAGCCAAAATGATACGTCCATTGCGGCGTCTGATCAGCATACACCGGCAAAGACAGCTTGCAGCCCTCTTCCTTACTGACCTCCATTTCAGCGCACAGCGCTGCCAGCTGCTCAGGATGCAGGCTCAGCCAGGCATTTTCCGGCGCTGCCTCCGATGCAAATAAAACCTGCTTGACCGCCTGTTCATACTTTCCGGTTTCGGGGCTAAATTCCACCGTATTTGCAGGATAATGATAAATCTTCAGCTCATCATCCGCATAATCAAAGCTGTAAACTTCCTGCTTCTGCATATCGCGCAGGCAGGTATCTTTATAAATCTGCTCGGTCATTAGGCAGGCATTGGCATGTTCATCTGAAAACAGCTGCTCGCCTGAAGATGCAAAAAACATGCTGCTGAAATGCTGAATCTGCGCATCATCGAATTCGGCAAATTGACACTGTCCGGTATCAAATCTTAAACGGGCATCAACCACCAAGTCCTTTTGCTCAGACCACGGCAATAAGGCTGCTAAGTCCTGCGTCCTATAGCGGCTGTTTTCAGAGGCATAGCCCTCATAGCCCGGCTTAGTAAATACCGCCTCTTTTTTAGGCTGCGCCCTGTCCTGATTTTGGCAATAGCGGTAATTAAACTGCGGAATTACAATATTCGGGCTTTGCACGGCATTCAGGCGGTGGCGGTTGACCCGGCCGGCAGCCTGCACAATTGACTGAATGCTTGACGCATCAATCACCGCCCAGTCAAAATCATGATCCCGCCCGACTTCTTCCACAGGGGTTGCAATCACAATAAAAGGCACATCTGCAGATTCAGACTTCCTTACAATTTCAAGAATTTCATCATCATTAAAAATATGCTCATTGCCTGTGGGGCGCTTGGTGCCATTTTTATGGCGGGTCAGCAGAAAATCCAGCCGGCGCTCTTTGTGGAAGCGGGAAATCAGCCAGTCATTGGCATGGTAGCAGGCGATTTGCGCATGGCGGAGCGCTGCGGATAGATGCTTAGCCAATGCAATGGCATGCTTGATATTGGCCACCCGAATCAGCCCAAAAGACACTTTTTTGCCAGCCTTTTTAAATGTCCAGCTGTGCTGCTGATGCAGGCTTTCAGCCTGTTCAAGAATGGTCTGCTTCCAGCCCGCCACAGAAAGCTGATCAATGACGGCCAGCTTCGCCAGGCGGTAAGGCTGCTTCGCTTTTTCCGCTAAAACTGCCTGCAAGTCCGTTAAATGCTGCTGATAGCTCTGCATAAAATCGGCTGGGCGGTCTGTGCTTTGCAGTGAAATTTTTGGCTTTAATTCATTATCCGCAATCGCGAGAATGAATTTCTGCGGCGCTTTCAGCAAGGCTGCGCGCATTTCAATGCCGGATTCAAAAGCGCGGTAGACACTGTCCGCGACCGCCGCTGAAAGGGTTGCCGATGAGCAGATCACATGCCGCCCGTACATGGCCGCCAGCTGCACCAGCCTCAAAACCGCCATTAATGACTTAGGCTCATAGCCGTCAATTTCATCTAAAATCAAATCGCTGCTGATGATTCTAAGCAGCGCTTTGACATGATGCCCCTGCCGGTGCGGTTCTCCCGCGGCAATTAAATAGTCAATGGTTGAAACCAGCAGAGGCGAAGCCAACACAGTTTGCGCCGTTTTATCGGCGGTTTTTCTGCCTTTGACCTGTTTGGTGAATAATGGATGCAGCCATGCAGGAATCTGCAGCTCCTGCCCATAGGCATCAAACACAGGTTCGGCCAGATTCTCATCTTCATCTGCACCTTTCTCATCTTTTTTGCGCTGATTGAACAGATGCTGGCTGACCTGATCGCCAATAATGACGGCAATTTCATCATCCGACAGGTTCATCGCGCTTTTTAACGCCTCGCCTGTCTGCAAAGTCAAGGAGCGCAAATTCAGCGCAATGGCAATCCGCGGGTCTTCAGGCCGCAGGATGCAGGCAGCGCGCAAATTCATGCGGGTTTTGCCGCTGCCTGTTCCTGCAATATTCAGCATAAGGCATGGAGCATCAGGCGTTTTGCTGATCTGCTTCTGCAAGGCATTGGCCGCATGGTTTTGCCACTGAAAGCGTGGCAAGGCTGAAGGCTGGCAGATATATTCCACAGTTTGCTGGCTCAGCCCTGCCAGATTCAGATCTGTGGCCATTTTCGCTGCAATATAGGCAGAACGGTCACCGACCTGCTGCAAGTGCCAATCCAGCGGCTGATCCTGCATTCTTGCCTTTTTGCCCTGCGCTGTATTTTTTATTTTAGTATTGGCGAATAAGCTGACATTTTCAGGCTTGGCTTCAGAATACTGTTCTGCTGAAACTATATGATCGGCATGAATGAGCGCTGCCCGCGCATGCAAGGACAAGGCTTTCCAATACAGCGTATTGTCCTGTACAGATTCGGCCATTTTGCTTAAGCGCGCCATGCGGTGCTGATGGCTTTTAAAAATGCTTTCCTTGATTTCTCCCGCGCAGCTCAGCTGTTCAATGCAAGGGTTATTTTCCCGCACATGCAGGGATGCATTTGGATACCAGTCCCCTTTAGCATCGCCCAATAGTCCATGATGCGTGACAACCAAATAATCCACCGCCTCCAATTCATTCAGTAAAAATTCTTTTTTAATTTTCTGGCGGTTTCCCAATGTTAAATCTTTGATATTTCGATCAAGACTTTCCCAAGCCTGCTGCCAATTCCAGCCATTGCGGCGCAGCTGCTGCAGCAGTTTCATTGAAAGCCATTCATGGCGGACATCGTCCCGGACTATTTGCCCCGCCATACTGGGGCTGAGCTTGTTCTGAAAATGCCGCGATGCTTTGCCAATATCGTGCACATCGCCCGCTGCCCCTGCGAGCAGGCTGGCGGCCCGCACCCATTCTTCAATTTGGAGCTGCTTTTGCTGTTTGGCGGTGGATGCGACAGGATAAGCGCCCTCTAAATTAAATTTGTGTTTTGAACCGACAACCCAAGCCAGCTTCATGCGGCGCATGCCGTAATTGACATAGGCAGCAACGGCAGTTTGCCGGGTTGCTGTTTTTTTTAATGCCGCGCGGATTTCCTTTAGCCCTTCTACCGTCATTGGAGCTTGCCATGAGCTTTGCCCTGTCCGGATGGCATAGCTGTCTAGGACTGCACGGGTCTTTTTTAAGGCTCTTTTTTCGCAGGCGGAGATAAATATTGTATGCATAATCTATATTCTAAGAAATATTTAAAACTATGTTTATCAATTCTTTCTAAATTTCAAAGGCTTTGACGACATATATTGTCGCCTTAATCCTTAAATCTGGTTGCTTTCATCTTCAGACTCCGCTATTAATAATTTAAATATAATTTTTAATAACTTAGAGTAAATCATGCTAAAAGATACAGGGGAAAATATATATCAGCAAGCACTTGCTGAATCTGTTCACTTCAGTTTAAAAACCACAAATTCCAATATCGAAAAAGGCGGCCTTCGGCTCGCTCAAAGCCAAGCTTTAGACTTACCCTATATTTCCGCCCGAACTTTATTGGCAGATAATTTACTCGTTCCAACTGACTACCAAGCCAATGCAGGAAAAACCGCCACAATTTTCAAAGCGGTTAAAGCCGCCCAGCTGAATGAAGATCCATCAGAAGCAGAGGATGAATTTAAGCGCAATGCAGCAGCCCTCAAACCGCACTTAAAAACAGCTTTTTCCCAGCCCTTTTCAGCCGGCTTGGACAATATTGACATCCGCATGCGTCAGCTGCTGATTCCTAAAGATGGCGGATACTGCTCCATCAGCCCGCTTTCAGCTGCCGGAGTGAATCTTTTACTGAATGCAGAAGTCGATGCGCTCAAAGAGCAGCACAAAATTGCGGGAAAAAACTCAAAGCTTAAAAATATACAGACCGCTGTTTTTGGCATTGGCGGCTCCAATCCGCAAAATGTCGGCAGCTTAGTGCGGGCCATGCAGCGCCCGATTGTTTTAGCTTCTCCAAGCTTAAAACCTGAAACGCGCATGGCCTTCCAGTACTTCTATAAAGGCTTTGATTATGAGATTTCCAATGCCTATATCAATCATGAGATGTATATTGAACTGACGGACTATGCCAGCAAGCTGATTGAACAGCAGAAATTAAGCAAAGCGCTTGGTTTCCATGATGCTGGCGTTTATGCGCCTTTCTCCACAATGGAAAAGCGCGGCGAAGAGCTCTCCACAATCAGAAAAGTACTTGATGATGTATTGGCACAGGGCCAGCGCATTTTAGCCATTTTAAAAACTGTTGAAGATCAACTGCCGGCACATAACGCGCTGGAACGCAAGTCTTTCTGGAGCCATCCGCGGGTTTCCACGCTTGCTCAGGGGCTGATTAATCCGGAGCTTCAGCAATTTGATGACTGGAAAATTTTATTTGCCGATGATCTTGCAGCGCGGATTATCAAACACCGGTATTGGAAAAAAGAGATAAAAAATAATGTGGAGATCACGCTGTCAGAGGCGGATGCAAAAAGCTTTCTGTCACGCCAGATTCAGGAGCTTTTGAAATGAGCAGCTTTATCGTCATTCCCTATATTAAAGTTCAGGCTGCCAACTTTCAGAGCAGCGGCTTAATGATGGGCGGCGCACCGCTTATGGCTGCGGCGATGTTCAGCCACAACCTGGCCCGTCAAATCGGCTGCGATGATGAAGGCTTTCATTATGTTCATCATGACATGCAGCGGCTTGGCGGTGAAGCTTATGGACGCTTTACCCCCGCGCAAAGACGCGGCGCGGCGTTTATTGGCAAAACGGACTATTCCTCTAAAAATAAATATGCATTGTCGCTGCAGCCTACGGCCAGCTGCCACTTGCTGTTCAGTCTGGTAATTCAATTCAGCACCCGGCGGCCAGACATAGATACACTGGTTCAGACACTCAAACGCAGTAAATTTGCGGGCGGCCATATTCTTGAATTTGGCCAGGTAAAAAAATTTACTGATGCGCAGGAAGCGCTGCAGCAGATCCGCTCGGGCTTTTTAATCCGTGACCGCCATGACCTTTTGCAAAGCTATCAGCAAGCCTATCAGGTCAGCCGCCTGCAGGCATTTACTCAATTGCTGGCGCATCGCCCGCAGGCTAAAAACAGCGATACGCCTGTATTGGAACATTTGCCCAATGAAACACTGGCGTGGCTATCCGCCGCAACTTTAGGCTATGCCCTGCTGGAACAGCCGACAGCTGAACGCTCAGGCATCCGCCATGCCGATGATCAAGAACAGACCACGCATGCCTATGCCGAACCCCTGACAGGGCTGATTCAGTATCAGTCGCTGAATCATGTCCTGAATGAAACCGGCCTGCAGGACTCGATTTACTCTGAAGATTATCTGGATCAGCTGCAGTGGTCACACGGCTGGATTCAGGATGACGTTTTTTTATTACAGCAAGCACAACACACTGAAAATTAATTGAAATTTAAAAGGAATAAGCATCATGTCCAAGACTGAAAATTTTAAAAAACTGCCAGGCAGCCTGTCTTTGCAGCGCGGCACTTTAATCAGCGATGCAGCTTTTTACCATCTGCATGCAGATGGCGCTGAACAGCCCCTGCATGTGATGTATCACGGCATCCGCGGCACGCAGAACGTTGCAGGCAATAAAGAAAAAGGCGCGGCAGCCGGCAATTCAGTCGCGCGTGAAGTATCAAATATTCAAATGACCGAATCAGCTAAGCTGCTGCCCAATTCGAAGCTGCTGGTAAAATGGGATTTGCGCTTTATTGACCTGCAGCATATTTTATTCGCCTGCGCGTCTAAAGCCGGTGCAGACAAGCAGGATGAAAAGGATTTCCGTGAAGGCTTTAAAGATTTCGTGGAAAAAGCCAAAGACAGTGAAGGCATTCAGGAAGTTGCGCGCCGCTATGTGCGCAATATCGTCAATGGCCGCTGGCTGTGGCGCAACCGCAGCATTGCTGAGCATATTTTAATTAAAGTCAGCGAAACGGTTGAGCATGAAAACAGTCAAACTGTAAAAAACTATAAAGCAATTGCTGAATTCAGCGCCTTAGATTATGGCTTAAAATCGTTTGATGATGCATCCAAGCAGGAACAGCTGCTGGCGGATATTATTGTAAAAGGCATGCGCGGCGATGTCAGCGCCGGCTTGCATATAGAAGCGGTTATTGACTTCGGCATGGGCGGTGTAGAAGTATTCCCTTCACAGAATTATCTGGAAGATAAGCCTAAAGGCTTTTCACGCTCACTGTATCAAATTAACCCGGTAAAGCCCGAGCGCCAGGCAAAAGACAATCAATTTTTAGGGCAGGCTGCCATCCGTGATCAGAAAGTCGGCAATGCGCTGCGCACCATTGACACGTGGTATCCGCGGTTTATTGAAAATGATTCCAAGCCGATTCCTGTAGAGCCGAATGGCGCCAACTTGGATGCGCAGGACTTTTTCCGTGTCGATAAAGGCAAAAAAGAATCCGCTTTTGACATTTTAAAAGAAGTCCGCACCTTAGACCCGAACAGTGACCGAGGCATGTTCCTGATTGCCTGCCTAGTCCGCGGCGGCGTTTACTCTGAAGGAGAGTAAGCATGCAAGCGAATTTTTATCTTGATATCCGCATTATGGACAGCGCAGATGACGGAGAGCTGACCCTCGCCCATCTGCGCAATCAGATTTACGGCATTGTTCATGCTGTTTTCCGCCAAATGCCGGCCAAATTTGCGCTGGCGCTGGAAATATCGCCGCGCCAGCAAAGAAAAATGCAGGCAAAAGAGCTGAAATACGGCTATCCGGCGCTTCCGCATTATGATGTTCTGCGGATTTTTGCTGCGGAGCAAAATGACCTGGAACAATTGCTTGAAAAGATTAAAGGCCACTGGAAGATTCGGGATTATGCGGTTTTGAATAATCCTGCAGCTGTTCCGGCTGCAAAAGTGACGGGGCTGCGCAGCTATTTCCGCTTCCGCATACCGACTTTAAAAGCGGAGCGTCATTTGCAGAACAATCCGGTGCAGGAAAGCCTGCATGCACGGCGCTTAAAAGAAGCCAAAAAGCTGCCTTATTTTAAAGTGGCCAGCCAAAGTACAGGCCAAACATTTACCGTGCCTGTCCGCTTGGAAGATACTGCAGAAACAGGCCAAGGCCTGCCTGATGGCTATGGCTTGGCGCGCCAAAGCCAGCCCTTTGCCCTGCCTGTATTTGAGGTGAATTAAAATGAGCGATCTCCGTCAGCAGCGCAGCCGCGCATTAATGCTGTCCAAACGCGCCTGCGTGTTTTATCTGGAACGGGTGCGCGTGGCTCTGAAAGATGACCGGATTGTCTATCTGACGGAGAACCTGCAGCCGGTTGAGCATTTTTATAATATTCCTGAGAAAAATACCGCGTTTTTATTACTGGGCAAAGGCAGCTCGCTCACTGACGCTGCGGCCCGGCGCCTTGCTGAGTCTAATGTGATGGTAGGCTTTTGCGGCTCAGGCGGTTCGCCTTTATTTTCATCGCTGGATTTAACTTTTCTAGCGCCGCAAAGTGAGTACCGCCCAACCGAATATATGCAAATCTGGATGAAAGCATGGCTGGATGATGATGCGCGCCTGCTGATGGCTAAGGTTTTACTGTCTGAACGGATTGCGATTGTCGAAAAGGCTTGGAGGTGGAATCCTGTTTTGATTCAGCATGGCATTGCTTTGGATGCAATTTCCAAACAGCGCTTTCAGCAGGATATTGACGCCGCCAAAGATCAGACGGAACTGTTGGCTGCCGAAGGCCGCTGGGCAAAATCGCTATACAAGCAATTGGCAGCTGGCTTCGGCTTTGAATTCAGCCGTGAAGAAGGCAAAGCGTCGCATGACTCTATGCGCGATGTTGCTAACAGCTATCTTGATCACGGCAATTATATTGCCTATGGCTATGCTGCGGTAACCTTGAATGGGATGGGCATCAGCTTTGCCCTGCCGATTTTACATGGCAAAACCCGCCGCGGCGGTTTAGTTTTTGATATTGCAGACTTGGTAAAAGATGCTTTTGTGATGCCTCAGGCTTTTGCATCTGCAAAATTTGGCCATAATCAGAAAGAATTCCGCATGCAGCTGATTGAGAGCTGCCAGGATAATGATGTATTGGATTATATGTTTGGCTTCATTTCCGACATCTGCAATAAAATTAAGTAATTTCAAATATTTAAGAAATTATGCTTTTTTGATCTATTTTCACTCTTTAAAAGCTTATATTATTGTTATCTAGAGTTTTTTTAGGTAAAGGCTCCAGTTTGCCATCGCATAGATGGTTTAGAAGTTTATTAACATAAGACTTATCTGCATGTTTTGGTTTGCCATCGCATAGATGGTTTAGAAGTGACGGTTTCATTTCCACCTGGCCCATGTCGTGTTTGCCATCGCATAGATGGTTTAGAAGTGAATGATCAGGCGCAGTCTGAGCGCGAAGCCGTTTGCCATCGCATAGATGGTTTAGAAGTTTAGAGTTGGTGAAGGCAATAATCACGAGGAGTTTGCCATCGCATAGATGGTTTAGAAGTCTATAATCCAACCGACCCCCTCAACAAGTGCGTTTGCCATCGCATAGATGGTTTAGAAGTTTGTCTTATCAAAGAAAGATTTATTTTGAGCGTTTGCCATCGCATAGATGGTTTAGAAGAATATGATTTGGTTAAAATATAAGATGGCTTTGTTTGCCATCGCATAGATGGTTTAGAAGTTTAGGTGTTTTAGGAACACTTGAATTTGAAAGTTTGCCATCGCATAGATGGTTTAGAAGGTACTTATCAAACCAAATCAAAGAACATGACTGTTTGCCATCGCATAGATGGTTTAGAAGTTTAAAAGATGGTACAGGTTCACGTGTAGAACGTTTGCCATCGCATAGATGGTTTAGAAGACCCTGTTAAAAGCGTGGATTCATAAACAATGGTTTGCCATCGCATAGATGGTTTAGAAGAAACCTGTTGTTAGGTCAATTGACGTATCACCGTTTGCCATCGCATAGATGGTTTAGAAGTGAAACCAGATAAGCCGCTTTTGAATTGAGATGTTTGCCATCGCATAGATGGTTTAGAAGAGTAGGCGAGATTCTGAAATTGCTGGTTTAACGTTTGCCATCGCATAGATGGTTTAGAAGATAAGACCGCCAATAATTGCAACACCGGCCAAGTTTGCCATCGCATAGATGGTTTAGAAGAGGATAACACCTGGTCAAATGTAATATTTTGCGTTTGCCATCGCATAGATGGTTTAGAAGGTTTTCGGAATCAAAGCAAGCCCTTCTCTGATGTTTGCCATCGCATAGATGGTTTAGAAGGTACACATTTTTACCGTACTGGTTTTTACCATGTTTGCCATCGCATAGATGGTTTAGAAGTCTTTCCCAAGTTGTGGCGCCAACAATTGGCAGTTTGCCATCGCATAGATGGTTTAGAAGATAGTGCAGAAAGCCAACGAGATCAAGGCTCAGTTTGCCATCGCATAGATGGTTTAGAAGTTCATATATTGGTGATCCTAAATACGATTCACGTTTGCCATCGCATAGATGGTTTAGAAGTGAACCATTGATTTGTACAGATATTTTTTTAGGTTTGCCATCGCATAGATGGTTTAGAAGAATAATCCTGTTTCTGATGCTCCGGCACCAAAGTTTGCCATCGCATAGATGGTTTAGAAGAAAAGTTGCTCAACAGCAACTGAAAGTGCATAGTTTGCCATCGCATAGATGGTTTAGAAGTGGAGCATTTGGCCTTGGTTGCTAGTGAAATGGTTTGCCATCGCATAGATGGTTTAGAAGAAACCAATTTGCAAGAATTTGAAACACAATCAGTTTGCCATCGCATAGATGGTTTAGAAGTGGCGGTTGTGCTTCTTGCAAATTGATTTGGGGTTTGCCATCGCATAGATGGTTTAGAAGAAGATCAGAAGCAGAAACGGGAACTTGAACCTGTTTGCCATCGCATAGATGGTTTAGAAGGTAAACCTTTCGGGCAAAGCGTTTAGAGCGTTGTTTGCCATCGCATAGATGGTTTAGAAGAAGCCCCCGACACATACAGCATTGAAATCAGAGTTTGCCATCGCATAGATGGTTTAGAAGTACAAGTGCGACGATGATATATAACGTTGTCAGTTTGCCATCGCATAGATGGTTTAGAAGAAACCAATTTGCAAGAATTTGAAACACAATCAGTTTGCCATCGCATAGATGGTTTAGAAGTTTGCGGGCTAAAGCACAGCCTGAACCATTGAGTTTGCCATCGCATAGATGGTTTAGAAGTGAAACCAGATAAGCCGCTTTTGAATTGAGATGTTTGCCATCGCATAGATGGTTTAGAAGAATATAATATGATCATAATAATCACAAATCTGGTTTGCCATCGCATAGATGGTTTAGAAGTTAATTCTTGTGATGGGCAAGCTTCTCTTGATGTTTGCCATCGCATAGATGGTTTAGAAGGAGATCTGAAGCAGAAACAGGAACTTTAACTTGTTTGCCATCGCATAGATGGTTTAGAAGATACGCTTCAGCATAGGCGTACCGACTTTTATCGTTTGCCATCGCATAGATGGTTTAGAAGTCAATAACTGTTACCACTGAACAATCAGCTAAGTTTGCCATCGCATAGATGGTTTAGAAGAACTGGCAATCAATCAATAACAATTCAATTCCGTTTGCCATCGCATAGATGGTTTAGAAGAGAAACCGACAATTTCAGTAATGATTTTATTTGTTTGCCATCGCATAGATGGTTTAGAAGTGCAACTTGGTTTATTTCAAGCATTTTTACAAGTTTGCCATCGCATAGATGGTTTAGAAGAAAAAAACAAACGCTGAATTAAAAGAAGAAATGTTTGCCATCGCATAGATGGTTTAGAAGGTACTGGTTTTTGCCATCACCGATTTGGATTTGTTTGCCATCGCATAGATGGTTTAGAAGAGCCTAGGCGGTGTTTTTCTTCTTGCTATCGGGTTTGCCATCGCATAGATGGTTTAGAAGTAAATTCTATCGCTTAGAAGTATATGGGAGCTGTTTGCCATCGCATAGATGGTTTAGAAGTCAATCGTATATACAAATTCATCGAAGGCATTGTTTGCCATCGCATAGATGGTTTAGAAGTAAGCCATAAGTGGAAACATTGCGCAGAGTTAGTTTGCCATCGCATAGATGGTTTAGAAGGTGCTGAGAAACAAGCTCTGCTACACGATTAAGTTTGCCATCGCATAGATGGTTTAGAAGAAAAGATGTAGTGCTACCCATGTGACCACCAGGTTTGCCATCGCATAGATGGTTTAGAAGAAGATCAGAAGCAGAAACGGGAACTTGAACCTGTTTGCCATCGCATAGATGGTTTAGAAGAAGATTATGTTACTTGCGTCACACTTTCGACAGTTTGCCATCGCATAGATGGTTTAGAAGCAGAGCATTCGTTTAAGAGTATTACCGAGATCGTTTGCCATCGCATAGATGGTTTAGAAGGCAAAAAGCGGCCAAAAGTTCTCCTGCAACTTGTTTGCCATCGCATAGATGGTTTAGAAGTTCAACGAGTGCAGTGACCGCAGATACAGCAAGTTTGCCATCGCATAGATGGTTTAGAAGCTAACAAAGATGAGTTATGGTCAAATCTGGTGTACGAGCATCAGGCGGTTTTCCTGTCTGATTGCTCCATTACTTGTTCGCCGTCTTGGAATTTAACGTTATTGACCACGAGGGTTAGCAGTTGAAATCCTTTCAGGCGGTTCCAGCGCTTCTGCGCTGATTGCAGCAATTTATAAACCATTGCTAGGGTTGTGT
The DNA here is from genome assembly GCF_001696615.3 of Acinetobacter sp. WCHAc010034. Classification (NCBI taxonomy): domain Bacteria; kingdom Pseudomonadati; phylum Pseudomonadota; class Gammaproteobacteria; order Moraxellales; family Moraxellaceae; genus Acinetobacter; species Acinetobacter sp. WCHAc010034. Next base: position 520,929 of record NZ_CP032279.1, read on the forward strand.
TTCTTGAACCGCAATTGCGGGTTTTGCTGGTTCTTAAACGTACTGTAGCGAAGGCAGATTCAATTGGGTTGGTGGTGCGTATACTCACCCAATGTTCTGCTGGAAAATCGTAGAAAGCCAACATGCTCTCACGGTCTTTAGCTAAGCATTCCATTGCGCGTGGGTACTTAGCAGTAAACCTTTCCAGCGCTATATCAAAGGCTTTATGAGCCTTCTCACGCGTCTCTGCCATCCAGATATCATGCAGTGCTTCTTTTACTTTGGGCTGTACTGCTTTGGGCAGTTTGTTGAGCACATTGGCCGTTTTATGCACCCAACAGCGTTGTTGTTTGGTCTGCGGATAGACCTTACTCAGGGCTTTCCAGAAGCCCAAGGCGCCGTCAGCTATTGCCAGCTTTGGGCAGGTCGTAAGCCCACGCGCAACCAGGCCATTCAGCAGCTCAAGCCAGCTGGCTTCAGACTCGCGATAGCCTTCCTCAACGGCAATCAGCTCCTTGCGACCATGCTCTGTCACGCCCATCACCACCAGCAAGCACAAACGGTCATCGAGGCGGACGTTGCTGTAAATACCGTCAACCCAAAGGTACGCGTAGCGCTTGTCACTCAAATCGCGCTGTCGCCACTCTCGGTGCTCATCAATCCAGCGTTCCTTGAGCCTGGAAATGGTGTTAGCTGACAGACCTTTGGCATTCTCACCCAGCAAGGCTGCAAGGGCTTCTTGGTAGTCTCCAGTGGAAATACCTTTGAGATACAGCCACGGTAATAACTCTTCAACGCTGCGGGCACGCTTGAGGTATGGCGGTAGCAGTGCGCTGGTAAAACGAATACCAGAGCCGCTACGATCACGCACTTTTGGCACCTTGATATCAACATCGCCAATGCCCGTTTGGATGCTGCGCTCAGGCAAATAGCCGTTACGCACCACAGCTTTGCGGCCATCGGGTAAACGCAGTTCTTCATGAGCTTGCAGCAGTTGCTGCAGCTCTACTTCAACTGCTTGCGCAATGAGCTGACGAGCACCATTACGCAATAAAGCAGTTAGCACATCAGTGCCAGTTTCATCTGGTTGTGAAAGAACATTCAGGGTAATATTTGTCATGGCGTATCGCTCTACTGTTAATTATTTCTTGGAGGAAACAATCAACAGGATACGCCACCCTCTTTTCCCCTCATACACCACAAATGACTATAGCTCTGGTTTAGAAGTTAGGCGGTGGTGGCTAAATGGAAAATGACGCGTTTGCCATCGCATAGATGGTTTAGAAGAGAAAGATCACCCGCGAAGATATTATGGCCTTGTTTGCCATCGCATAGATGGTTTAGAAGTTTCCGAGGGTCTCATTTCCTAGCTCTTGATCGTTTGCCATCGCATAGATGGTTTAGAAGATCATGTTTGATGATTTGGACATGATGCAGATGTTTGCCATCGCATAGATGGTTTAGAAGTATTAGATTTTGACTTTATTAAGACCGTACTTGTTTGCCATCGCATAGATGGTTTAGAAGTGAATTTGGTCATCGGTGAGGTTTGGAAAGCTGTTTGCCATCGCATAGATGGCTTAAAAAGCTCTCATAAAAATAACAAACTGGAAAAAGCGGAGAACTTAGGCAAAAAAAAGACTTATAAGCATTTAATTAGCCTATAAGTCTTTTTAAAATCTTGGTAGGTATATCCAGACTCGAACTGGAGACCTCTACGATGTCAACGTAGTATCTTTTAAATTAAAACAATATCTTAAAGATATTTGGGTTAATTTTGGTACAAACATAAAAAATCACTCAAGTCTTTCACTCCTCGGATTGGGGTTATAGTAGTTGTATTGCTTTTTTTATATTGGCTACATCAATATATTCTAAAATATAGTTATCACTCAATAATGTATAGAGGAATTTTTTGATGATTGATGATTGATGATTATTTAATTTAATCAACATTGTATGATCTAGATTTTCCATTAATAATCTAGATAACCATTTATCAAAAGCTACACCTTTAAAATATTCTATATTTAAAATTAAATTTTTAATTAAAGCTGCTGTATAAAAAACATAAACATTTGGCGTAATAAAATAAAATCCATTTGCATATTTATCTAAATATTCAAATGGAACTGTATCCCATGTTATATATTGGTTATTAACTCGTTTTCCTTCCTCTATTGCTAAAGTTAGATCATTTTTTTCTTCCGGCAATAATGAACTATTTTTTATTTCATCTAATAAATTTTGTTTTGAAAAACAGTTTTCTCCATCTATATCATATGGATATTGATGAGGATACCTTCTTAAGTAGCTCGTATCTGCAAAGTCTTCTTCTAAAAGAGTAAACCCATTTTTTAAATTAACTCCATTGAATGCATCATAAAGTTCTTGAATGAAATTTGGTTTTATTTCAGATAACTTGTGCATTTTTCTACTCCATTTCTTCCATCTTGTTCTTGCTGAATATGTCCGGGATCTAAAGGAGCCCAACAAGAATTTTCATTTACTCGTGCTTGAATAAACTCAGTTCAGGTGTCCAAGAAACATGTCCATTATAATGATCTTTTATAAACTCAAAAATAAAGTTGTTCTGGCCATTATTAAAAACGTGGTTATCTTTTTCCCATTGTGATTCTAATCTAAAAATAAATCTATCCATATAAGCTTTGTTTTGATTAGTTGTTAGAAAGTGGTAAATAGCAGCAGGTAAAAAGAATTTAAATCCCTCTGAACTTAAGTAACTACAGCTTTCTCCAAAATAATATAAATATTCATAATTTACATCTTTCCATGTTTCTATTCCTTCATGAGGTCTACTACGTGAACGAGCTGCTTCTAGTCCAATTTTTAAATAAAATTCAGACCAATCAAAGTCATATTCAAGGAGTAAGCTTTCTGCTGACATTTCTATTGCAGATAGGTACTCATCATCAATTTGGTCAAAATATCTGTAATGAGTATCATAAAAATCACACTCAAGTAGAGAGCGATTATCTACCAATTGAAAAGGCGGGAAAATTTTTTCAATAGACTCTTGTGTATATGCATTCATCTCAATTCCCACAACGGCTTAATACTACATATATTTCCATGTCATCCAAAAAGAGTAATTAATATCTTTAGCCAATTTTTTTATTTCTTCTGAAATCAATGGGTCATGATATATACAGAACAAGAAGCATGCTATTAATCGCCCTTCAATTAAACTAATATTAGTAAATTTAGTAAACTTTTCATCATCTATGCAAAAGCTTTCATTTAATGGAGACAAAGAATCAAACCATGGTTCTAAACCATTAATTTCATTTATAAAAATATCTCTATTTTTTACATAATTCCACATTAGTGATTGTATATAAAATTTATACGACATAGGATTTAAATAATTAATGCCATAATAATATTTTATTAAATAAGAAATTGGGACATTTTTCCATTTTGCATAAGGATCAACATATTTACCATACTCTTTAATTACCTGATTTATATAAGACTGTTGCTCTATATTCCATCGTTTCATTGAAAAAGCATCTATTTTATTAGAGTTTAGATGATCAACTATGTAATTAGAGTAAGTATCTAAAAAATCACACTCTAATAAACTATTTCCATCTTGAAAACTAAAATCTTCAAGATGCTCATTTAATAAATTTTCTAATATATATATATATGTCATTTACTTAACTGCCATGTATTTAACACAGACTTCCTGAGCTTGTCGCCATGCCTCTTTAGCTTGATTAAGATGAGGTTGATGAGGAATATCATAACATGCATTTAACTTATCTCTTGACACTGCCTCATTAACATAGTTGTTATACCTAAGTGTTAATCCTTCTATTGTATAAGTTGCTTTACAAGCCCCCAAACCTTCATGTGTACCTTTAGCAATATCAACATCATTTTTCATTCGCTGCTCTAAAGCAGTAGATCCACAAATAAAACATTGACCATATATATTACGTGATTCACCATTTGGACATTTTTGGGAATTTCGCTCTAACTCATCTTCAATTTCTTTCGCTTTTGCAGCATCATTTTCCGCTTCGCTAAGAATTGCTTGAGCCGCTGCCAGTGTTACTGCCTGAGCATCAGTATTTTCTGATTCTGCATTATCGATGATTTTTTGAGAGACTACATCGAGTGAGAGGTTTTCTTTAGGATCATAATATGGATTAAAATGATACTCAGGCACAATAGTGCTATCAATGCCAGAACAAGAACCATCCCACTTTATACAAGAGGTTTCGACAAAAAAAGATTCACTAGTGATTTTTGAGACACTACATCCCTGAACATTCGGCTTTGATAATCGCTCTTTACAATAATTCGCTGCAACTTGTGGAATACTACATCCATAAGCCGCTACATAAGGTGTCGCAGATATAGCCTTAAAATAAATTTTGACATACAGTTGGTGGCTTGAATGCATCATTTGGTTTTGAATATACAATCTGATTATTTGCAGGATCCATCACCCAATCAACAGCGCCTAACAACTCTTCCACAGCTACTGAAAGCGCCAAACCGCCAGCGCCACGAACCAATACTTCCGTCACATCTTTCACAGCAGGAGTAATTAATACGTGGGAATCTGTTGCAATACCGCCTAATGTTTTTGATGCATTAAGTAACGATGATGCTCCGACAGGTTTTAAACCTAATGGATTCCATCCACCAAAAGAAGCAGCTGAAGCACTCATTGTGCTTGCACTTGCAGCCATTCGATAATTAACAGATGTTGGCGCTACTTGAGAACTTTGTAATGTCGTTTGAGTTGTATCATTTTGGTCTGTTTCACCACAACCAGTTAAACCTAAAAGAACTGCTGAAAATAATAATTTTTTCATTTATTCCCGCCTATTTTCATATAGTTTATTTGACTTATTATTAAAAACCTATCTAAAGGCTAAAAGTTTTAGTAATAGTAATTATTGAAGATTTGGAATGAAAGTGAGTAGCCCTCGAATGAGGGCCATCAACTCACACACTGAACGCAAACTGTAATATGCACTTTTGTTGAAATTGAGTGTGCTGTGCAGCCTGAAAACAGAATGCACAGCAATAAAGCGGCCAGCCTCACTTGGCTGCCCACTTCTTATAAGCATTAGCCAGCTTGATGTCATAGCTGTTTTTTGCATATCCCTTGCCGTTATAGCCCAATGCAAATGCCTTCCAGTCCTTATTTTTCAGGGCATTGATCAGACCATTCACTTTGATATAGCGGCACATTGCATCAAGCTGGGAAGCCTCATTCTGGTACATCGCATTGACAAAGGCCTGCAGCGACTTATAGCCAAGCGATTTCCAGTGATAGCCCATCACCTGCCCAAGGCCCCAGCTTACAGACTCCAGCGCCGATTCGCGGTGATATTCAGTGGCGGCAGCCAAACGGCCATGCTGCACGGAATATAGGCCATAGCCGCCAGCAGATGTGCTGCATAGATCCGGGCATTTGGCCATCATCACATCAGCTGTTTTTGATTGGCCATTAGCAATCAGGCGCTGGCGCATCACATGGCGCTCAAAGAGAATGACAGGCGTATCATCCGAATTAAATCCGGATCCCCGGCACTCAACCTCATGCACCGCTTTTAAAGCGGCAGCTTCTACGCCCAGCGCTTTAGCTTGAGCGCCTATTTGCGCATCAGTCAGTTTTTTACTCATCTCTATCCCCATGCAGCTCAGGCTGCTTTTTTAAACGCGCCAAGACTATTGAAACGCCAACAAACATGCCGATCCATTCAGCGATGTTTTCAGGAATCTTGTTTTTAAGTTCCTGCGGAATCATATTCCATACATTCAAGAATTGCTCTGAGAATAAAATCAGGGCATAAAAAAAGGCGCTTGCTGCGCCGACTTGAACTGATTTGAGCTTGTAGCCCTGTTTCCAGTTATCGATTAGTTTCATTTTCAATCCTGTCAATTTTCTTGCTTACGAAATGCGTGCCTTTGTAGCCAACCACGGAAGCGAAGCCGACCGAAATAATCTCCGGAAAGCCCATCCACGCTGTCAGCGACCAAAAGCCTACTGCGAAAAATCCGCACATAAATGCTTCCAGCCAGTCAGCCTGGCCGCGCTTCTTTGCTGTGCGAAAAAGAGCCATTAAAAAAGCCATCACAAATGATGCAATGGCTATATAAAATGGACTGATTGTTTCAGCGACTTGTTTCGGTAAGTCGTCCATATTTTCCCCTTAATTTTCTGGCAATAAAAAAGCGCCCGAAGGCGCTATGCTATTTCAAGAATCAACAGCGATCTGGCGACGGCTGCTCCTTGGCTATTACGTAAAGGCTCTTGGCTTATGTCGGCCGCATGACTCCCATCCAGCAGCGATGCGCTTTGCATATAATAGAAATACAGGCCGTCATCAGGTGAAGTGCTGTAATAGCTTTCAGCCATACCGGCAAAACCATTCAGCTGTCTAAGATTACTCAGCGAGATATCAATATCAAATGCGCTTCCGCCAAAACCGTTTGCAATAATTATCTTAAGCAGGCCATTTGACGCTTTTTGTTTTGTAATATTTGCAGACAGAAGCGATAAGTTTTCATGGATTGCAATAATATCGCCCGCAACTATATTTAATACGCCTTGGCAGGCAGCGGCTGCTGAGTGTTCAAAAGACACCGATGATTCTCCGCTATATAATTTTGACAGCAAATAACACTTAATCACGGAATCCGAAGCTGCCAAACCTCCAGCATTGAAAACTTTCAGCGCATCCCAGCCTGCCGGAACCATAAACTCTCTATCGCTTCTGCATGTGATTGCAGCAATAAGCCTGTCGCCATTTTTGACTGAAGCAGGCAAATTAAAAGTCAGCAGCTGTGAAATATTTGTATTCGGCGCTGATACTGACGCTTTGAATGCCACATCTGAAGTTCTCACGATAATTTCACTGCTGATTTTTTCAATGCTGTTTTTAACTGCGCCGAATCTCACATAGTAGTATTTATCTGGAGCAGCTGTTAAATCAGTATATGCAAGAGAAGTGATCCCTGCAGCGGCCGCCGCCGGCATCGCCTCAGTATTTATCGGTGTTTCAGAGCGGTAGTAGTTCACGCTGTCAAAATCACCGTCTATTTTAAACGCATAATTTATTTTTTTACTCATAAATCACTCAAAGTGTAAGTAATGTCATACGGAGCAGATATTAAAACCGGCAGTTCAGCAGAAACCATTTCATCACTCATCAGCATGAGCCCGGCTTCGCCGGGCCTGGCCTCAATAACAGCTTCCACCCTGTAGTAATATACTGTTCCGCGTACTGCTGATGAGTCTGTATAGGCCATGCCTGCCACCCCCTGTGCAAGTTCCAGATATGCAGCATCGCTGCCGTCAAATGGATATGTGCTGCGGTAAATATTGAAATAGTCAATTGAAGATGTATATTCATCAGCTTTCCAGCTTAATGAAATTTCCTGATTTACCGCGAATGCCGATAAATCATATGGACTGCTGATTCGCTCTTCAGTCATCCTGTGCAAAAAATCATGCTCAAAAATCTGCATGCTCCTATAGCCGTCACGCACCGCTTCAATGATCAGCTTATACTGCTGCCCATTCAGCTGGTCAGCATTGATATTGATCAGTGTTCCCGGGAAGCTGCTGATTTCAATAACCGGAAGCGTCCCATTCAGCAGTTTAATGTTGAAAACCGTTCCAGGCTCTAAAGAAACAGAATCATCAAACCAGCTCAAAATATCTCCGCCAGTTTGCTGCATGCGGTTTCTGGCAGCCCAAGCCAGCTGCACATCACCGATCACGCGGTCTGGGAAATATTCATTATTCAGCTTTATATTTGCCGGAGGGTACGGCCGTATCGCGCGGCCGGTGATCTGGACTTTCTGCCCTGGCGTTTCAAGACTCAAAACGCCGCTTGGCGTTGTCGTCAGCGCCTTGACATCAATAACCTCACTGACTGCGTATTCAGCCGGATCGACCGCAACAAAGTCATCAGCAAAATAAAGCACTGCGCCAGATATGTGGCTTTGCGGCACCGTATCCAGCGCGCCGCGCTTCACTGTTAATATCTTTGTGGCAGCGTCAAATGACTGATAGACCATGACTTCATGATTGACTGTAATCTGGCTTCCTGCTCTTACTGAGCCGATATTGCCGGTATTTTTTACAGCAAATGAACTGCTCATCCGGCTGATATTCTGATCAAGAACAGCTGTTTCACAATACTGAATAACGCCTGACTTCTCATACTCACCGCCAGCGCTTGTATACATTAGCGCATTCAATGAGTTATTCTGCGGACGCTGAGCAATGACCGCGGCATAACCGGCATCCGGACTGTATGCCAGCGCATCATCAACGGCTTTTTGACCATTCAGCTGCACCGCTTCAAAATACGAAAGCTCGAATGCTTTAAACAGCGCCGGCTGCGGCGGAAGCGGGGCAGTATCAATCGGTGCATCAATTACAACACTTGAAGAGAGATTTCTTGAATACGGCACGGCTTCAATGAAATCGATTGTCACGGCATTATTGGAGCCGCTGCCGAGCCTTATGCTCATGATGCGAACCGGCAGATCAGCTATATTTTTCTGAGGCCAGGTAATCTTCACAATGTCATATCGGTTCCATTTCCGCGCTTCATAAAATCCGGTTGTGAATGTTCCGCTCCAGGCCGGCGTTGACAGCTGCTTCAGCTTCCACTGCGCAACCACCGCGGCGTTGCGCTGGTTCATGAAGTATGGAAATTTAACCTCTTCGGCATTCACTCGGCCCTGCAGGTTTTTAATCGCCGCATTCTCGGAAATTGAAAATGATGAATCTTTAATCGCTTCACGGTTGTAATAGCTGACATTCAGCTGATTGACCGCTTCATCCGCATTCTGCACTTCCAGCTGCAGGCTTTTGATTCTGCTTTGCGGCAGAGCGTGAATTTCATCTTCAGCAAACCAGTCATCGCGGAATAAAACCACTTCATACAGCCCAGTCTGGCGATTGATGCGCACTCCTGCTTCAATATGCGCGCAGAGCTCATTGATTGCATCCATGCATGATTTTTCAGCAATTGCCCACGAAATTCCAAGACCTTCATCATAGATACGGTCTGCTGCTTTCATAAAATTAACATCATTCACATCTGATTCAGACTTATTCATTGCTGTGTCATCCGTGAGGATTTCGCGGATTTTATGAATCGGATTCAGGTCTGATGATTCCGGCCCGCACAGCAGCCCAGATGTAAATGGTATGTTTTCAGATTCATAATACAAGTCTGACTTGTCATCACTCGTTTCGTATTCGCCGGCATATGAAATATTAAATCTGACTTTATTCTCGGATTTTACGCCAGCCATTACCGTGAAATAGTAGTCAGCTATAATATTCCAGTACCCATTGCTGTTATCATCCTTAATAATATTTGTTCCAGACAAAACAACCCTGCCGCTAACTATACATTCTGGCATCCCTGCTGCTGAATTTAACTGCAATCTAACTTTATATGATTCATCTTTTGATGATGCTTGCTCAAACCTTGACTCAAATGACAAAGCCCCTCTCATGTCTGTCCCATCCCATCTAAAATTTGTGGATGGTCCGGAAATCAAATACAGCGGTGAGTTATGGCCTATTTCACTCATATAAAGACTAGATGAATATAGTGATCCATCAATATGCAAACATGCATTCAAACCGCCATCTAGGGTTTCCGACTTTTCATCATACCACTGCGGCCGCCCATCATTGCGCACATGAATACGCTTAGGCCAAAGCAGCATTTCTTTCATGTAGCCAGAGTTTCCGAGATAAAAAGCGCTGTTGCTGTACGGCATCAATGCGCCAATAACACCGCCGGTCCACCCGCCGCCATTAAATCCGCCGGTCCCGGTAAAGGCCAGATATGACTGATATGGATATGCTGAAGCCGGCAGATCTTGAGACTCCATATAGTCTTTATAAAATGGCAAAACCTCCTGATCGCCGGTGCCGTACTGCACATGCACAATCCCGGCAACACCGCCCTCATTTTCACCGTAAAGGCTCGGAGAATTAATAGCAGCTGTATCCAGTGCATTGCCATTCTCATCAACAAACGGGGACAGCCAGCCGCGCTTGTCAAAGTTGATTCCGAGCATCTTTTCAATCGGGTTTCCGATAAACAGCAGGAAGTTTGAGAAATACCGGTAACCTGTAACCTGACTAGCCATTTTTCACCGCCTTAACGACTTGCTGCGCCATCGCATCATCTGCTTTTTCAACTGTTTCCAGCTCTATGCCGTTCTTAAGAAAGTCCTGCCAATCCCAGCCTTGGGATAAAAAAAATGCCCGAGATCCCCGGGCGCACATCTTCGCCTTACGCAAATCAGACATATAGATTTTCATTTTTTGCCGCTCTTGCTCTTAATTGGAGTCGTGTTCTGCCCCCACATATGGGTAATGTTTCCATACATATGCGGGCTGCCGGCAATATCGCTGAACGATGCGCCTTCGTCCGCAATTGTGCCGTCCAGCTGGTTTGCGGTTTGCCCATTTTTTTTCTGCATCTTACGCATCTGCATGTATGAATAAACTGCGGTCGCAACCGTCAGCGCGAGCATTGTCCAGATCAGCCATGCTGGAATAGCAATCATGTTTTCACCTACTTAATTAATTGTGTGTAAATCGGATTTTGGTTAGGAATGTACAGATGCCCGCCAAATCGCGCCGCATTATTCAGTTTGCCATTGCAGGTTTTATGCGACTGGTCACAACCCGGCGCAGCGAGCGCCACATCGCCAACTTTTAGGCCGGCATGCCGGCGGTAGAGCGACATGCTGTTCTGCGCGCTTGATGCAATCAGCGTATTGACGCCATCCTTGAGCATTAAGCCGAGGTTTAGCCAGCCATCCGGATATGCCTTAACCTCCATGATTGGATCGCCGTCAACCATGACCGGCTTGCCTTCTTCATCCAGCTTCTGTGTCGGCATAACGGCAAATGAGATATTCAGCCCATCAATTGCCGTCACTTTGACCTCAAAAGCCCACTCATCAAACTTCAGCCCGCACCAGCGGTCATAGATTGCATTCGGGCAGGAGGATTGAAATTTGCGCGTCAGGATATTGCGGTTTAAATATGATTCGCCGGTTTCACAGACAAGCGTCATTGTGTCCGCATCTTCATCAAATTTCGGCTGCGTCACCCGGCCTTTGTGCAGCACCAGCGTTTCGCCCTGGTACAGTTCAAGAATCGTGACGGTCACGCCGCCATAGAAGATCTTGCCGGCAAATACCGCCGCCAGATCTTCGCCTTGCGCATTCAGCAAATGCATCTGCGGAAAGGTGACTTCCGTATCGCACTTGTCGATGCTTTCATCTTCAATGGCTGTGCGCTGCAGCCCGCGCACCGGCAGGTATTCTATGCCGGCGTGTGTCACCGCTTTGCGCTGGTCTGTGAAGTTCCAGGCGCGCGCGCCATGCTTCAGCTGATAAAGCTCCGCCTTATTCCTCATGATGAAAGCTCCACGATGGGCACAGTCACTTGTGTAATCTGTGCACCTAAAAATTGAAATTCGATTTGATCTGCATCAAAACGATATAAGCCCAAGTAGCAAATGGTTTGGATGTCGTTACGGTGTGCATTGATTGCCGGTGACACCGTTAAAGAACCACCCGTTTTGGCCGTAATCTCATGCGCGGTCCACATTCCATTTTTACGCTTTACTGCAATATGCTTGCGATCAGCCTCAAGCAAATACCTGGTGTTTGTGCTGAGTGAAGTCGTAATATTGCCAGTGTTTAAAATATTGAGATGCTTCTCATACAAAGGCATCCAAAAGGCTTGATAACGCCCCATGCGTCGAAATAAAAATCGGCGGTATTCGCTATATAGATCCCAACCCTTCAACACAGACTTAAACGGTTTTAGGTAGCGTGGTTTCTTCCAGTGCGTGAATTGTTGAAACCCACCCACATCGGCATCCACAATGTTTTGGTGTTGCATCAGCGTCATTTCTAAAGCGCTGCCATCCAAAAGCAATGGTTTGAAATAGATATCCTCGCCCTGGTACTGCGCAGGGATATCACCGCTATGCTCAGGTGAATCTTCGGCCAGTACGCGAAAAACCACGGATGAATTTAACCAAAACCCGCCAGTGCTGATTGATGCATCACCATCGATGATGCAGATCCGCAGCGGCATGATTGAAGCATTTGATACAGTCACATTCTGGGCTAATCGAAACCCATCCTGATATTCAGTTTCTAAAGCTTGAACAATCTCATCCGTTTCAGGATCTCGAATTTCTTCCTGAGTAATGATGTATCGACCCACTGCTGTAATCTCAACAACCTGAAAACCTGCTGCTGATTCAATTAAAGCAAAGCCGACTCTAAGGTCGGCTATATTGGCTGCTGTAGACAGTGGGATGTAATCACTATCATCAAGATCTGGAATCAATTGTCTGAACTGGGGCAATGGAATCCCCCATAGATTACGCAAGTTGGCATACAGCATATGGAACATGTCGCCCAGGGCTTTCTGCATGTTCACGTAATTGAAGCTCAGGATCTGCCGCGGCGCATCGCGCAGGGTATAGCGGTCTTCACTGCCGCCATAGGCTTCATGCACTTCGGTTTTAAATTCAAGCCGTTCGGTTGAATCCAGCAGAGGGCAATTTGCCAATACATGCACATCACCGTATTTAGTTTGTATTTTCATTTTGTCCTCGAATTGCGGGCATAAAAAAACCGCCAGAAGGCGGTGCTAAATCAGATGCTATTTATTAGTCATCATCTTTCACTTTCCAGATGACTTTAATTAATTCAGGCGATTTCCATGCAAAAATGCATAGTAACGCAAAAATTAAAATGTACACCAACATTCCCATTGATAAACCTGACGCCATATTGATCAATCCTGTAATTGCTGTGATATAATCTGCCATATGTTGTATCTCCTCTTACTTTTGTCGGTGGGTTGAGATTTAAAAAGCTCATGATTTGCGGTCATGGGCTTTTTGCTTTTTAGGGATTATGCAAGTCAAAATATCTTGCTAATTTTTTTGTTCCCAACTTTGAAATTGACATAAAAAAACCATCGCGAACGATGGTCTTTTACTTCTATCTTATAAGTGTAACTCTAAATAAAAAGCTCACCGAGGTGAGCCCTTATGCCTTGCTGCGATTGCGTCGCTGGTGATAAAGAAACGCTTTCTCCCCGTCAGGGCCATAGAGCATGTCTTTAGCCTCATCCTCATCTTTAACCATGATTACCCTTAGGTTGTTCATGATTTTTTGAGGATTGGCCGACTGGGCTTTGATGGCTGCCTGCGCCTGCCGTTCAGCTTGAATGTCAGCGCCGCGGTTAATTGCATCAACAGTTCCCATGCCTACGCGATAAGTGTCTTTAGGTGTTGAAACAATACCGCCATCTGAATAGCCTTTCGGCGGCTGCGATGTCCGCATAGCCTCAACCACACTTACACCGCCCCAGCGCTTAATATCCTCTTGCGACCAGACAACCTCACCTTTGTGAACAATGCCCGCTGGATCAAACTTCCCGCCGGCACCGGTGAAGCCACCATCGGCGTAGCCAGCAGGTGCAGCAACAGATGCAATAATTGACGCAATCTGCGCGCCCTGAGCCACGGCGCCAGCAATCATCGGGATGTTCTGCGGAAAGCCAATGCTTGAAGCTTGGGCAATATTCTGACCAAGCGCCAAGGCTGCCTGCGCCACAGCAAAGGCTTTTTCAATGGCGAATGCCGCAGCATAGGCCTTAGACTTTTCACCAAAGATGGCGCCCATCATTGTTGATACACCGGATGCCATCTGTGCACCATAACCAAGCTGCATCTGGAATGATGCAGTTTGGTACGCCCCCTCAATCATGCTCATTCGGTCAACGTGCGCCTGATAAGCCTGTTCCTTCAGCGCATAGTTTTCTCCGGCCATCGCAAGCTCAGCATCAAACAAGGTTTGAGATGCTGCCAGCCGGTCAAAGCGCTCCTTCTCAAGATTGAATTGATCTGTAGTGCCGGTCAGCTCAACGTTAATACCACCCCACTGCTGGACTGCAGTGTTGAAGTTTGTGCCCTTTTCCTCTGCCTGCAATGAGTTTGCTATCGCCAGCTGCTTATTGCGCTCAGCTAAATCTTTTACGCTGAGAGCAATTCTTTGCCTCTCTAGGTTCCAGTATTCATTCGCACGTGCATTCGCATGCATTAAGCCTTGCTGCATTTGAAAGATATGCTCTTCCTTGGCCAGCATCATCAGGCCGAGTTCGTGCTGATGTTGCTCATTAAGAAATTTAATAGCCTGATTTCGCTGATCTTTAGATAACTCAATATCATGCGTAGCATAAAACTTTTTCTGATCAAAGCTATCTTTTAGCAATTCATCTTCTGCTTTCTTAAAGGAAGAATAATCATCAAGTTTTGTTTTTAAAGCATATTCAGCAATCGCCACGTCATTATCAGCACGGGCCTGATACTCGCCAACAAGTCTCTTAGTTTCCTCAGGTGAAAATCCAGCCTTATTGAGCTCTTTAATATCCTCCTGCAGTTGGGTTTCAATCCGCTTTATTTCTGTTGCAACGGCCATTCGTAATTGTAGTTGTGTGCTGGCTTGGCGCTCAGCCTCCTTTTCAACATCTTGATTGGCTTTTAGTGTTCCATCACTCGCGCCACCTTTAATCTTTGACATCATCAATGGCGCTTGGTGGAGCAACTTAAGGACCACACCATCCTCAAAAGTTACTGTACTGTAATAACCGCCGCCTTTTGAGTCATAGGCGGTTTTAACATCTTTTACGGCGACATTTGTTGTGATTGGAGTATTGACCGGCATCGCAAAATCAATGCCTTTATGGAATGTAGATGCCCCCTTGGCTGGAGCCTTTCTTTTTCCATAATCAGAGCTAACCTGATACGAAGATAGAGATTTCCCTCCAGCCTGAAGGCGCTTTAGGTGCTCACTGGAAACTCTTTGACCATCGCGCGAGCCACCATACCGGACATCAAGATGGGCACCAGTACCAATTCCTGAATTGCCGGAAATTCCGATTAGCCTTTGGGTTATCTTCGCCTGCTTTTCAAGCTCTTTAGTCTGATCTCTCTTGCTCTTTGAGATGCTGTCTTCAAGGTCTTGAAACCGCTTATACTCCTTCCAGTATTCATCAAACTTAAGCATCTCATCTTTATTCAGCTGGCGCCCAGTTGATCCTATGCCAATCTGATTTCGATACTCCAAAAGGGCTTTAGCTTTCTCTATGTCGCCATTAAATACTTTCGTATTTGCAATAATATATTGAGCATCAAACTTTTTAGAATTCAGGTCACTGAGGGCTTTTTGAGCGCGCTCAGATGCAGCAGCAATACCATCAATGGCATTAGCTTGCGCATTATGCTGAACTGCCGCATTCTGAGAGGCATTTCCAGTAAGCGTCACCTCAATCCCAAAAATCTTTAACACCCTTTGAGACCTTCCAGCCTTCTCCGAATTCTCATCATACTGAAATGCCTGCTTGCGCAGCTCATCATACAAATGAGTTGGGATTTTCTCTTTATTCAGCAGCTTGATTGCTTCGTCATAACTGATAATACCCCTTCTGGCATCTTCGGTAATTTTTCGCGCGCGTCCGTTTTCGACGGATACTGCGCGAATTGCAAAAAGAACAGCATCAACTGATTTTTTCGATTCATCAAGCGCCTTGTTCTGTGCAGTGAATGCTGCCGTCAAGTCTTGAGCCGCCGATATCTTGTCGTTTCCGGAAAGCCCCCTAAGCTCCTTGTCGGTCTTTTCAGCAATCCGGCCCTGCTCTTCAAGTTTGGCATTCGCTTCTGCGGTGCGGTCTTTTAAGTACATATAGCCTGCAGCCAAGGCTGCTACACCTATTGTGATTGCGCCAATTGGGCCACCGACCAATCTAAGAAGTGCGGCGCCACGCGAACGGGCCGCATTATTAGCATTCTGAACTATGGTGTCTGAGGCAGTTGCGGCTGTGTGTGCAACCGTTGCTTGTGTAGCTCTAGCCTCAAGCGGGATTACCACATTTTGAACATATGCTAATCTCTGCATTCCAGACATTCTTGCGGCGGTTGCTTTTGCGTCAGCAAGCTGCATTGCAGTCAGCTGAGCGATTGCGCCAGTTCTTCTCACCTCGGATGCACTTAGTGTTGCTTGCGCTTGCAATTCAGAGAGCAGGGATGCTCTACGTTGCGCAGATTCTACTACTGCGCCATGCATGGCAACAGTCTGTGTCAGGATTGCTTTCGTAAGCATTGCAACACCGCCAACCACAGCGATATCAGCTACAGTTCCCAGATTTTTTGCAAGGCCAGAAATTGACTCAGACAATAATGATGCGGCGCCACTTCCCTTGCCGGCCTCACCAACAAATTGAGTTACAGCATTGCTTAGCTGAGTGAGCGAGTTTGCAATAGTGAAGTCTGTTTTTGAAAACAAATCATCAATGTGCGGTTGCGCTTTTGATAGTGCAGCAACAAGCGCATCCCCTGTGATTTTTCCATCAGCAGCCATCGCGCGCAGTCTACCGATATTCACATCCATGCCAAACGCAATAGCCTTCAGCAATCCTGGCGCCTGCTCAGCAATAGAGTTGAATTCCTCACCGCGCAGAACACCCGATGCCAGCGCTTGGCCAAACTGCGTCAAGGCAGCCTCTGCGCTCGCTGCATTTCCGCCGGAAATAGCAATAGCCTTTGATACAGTTTCAGTCAGTTCTGCAGTTTTAGACATACTGATACCCAGCCGATCTGCGTTGTCTGCAAAACGCTGATACACCATTGCTACGGAATCCCAGGCTGATCCGGTGTTCTGCGCGATCTTGAAAGTATCATCCATCGCCTGGTTCAACTCTTTCTGCGAATCAGTCACCAGCTTTAGGCGGTTCTGCAAGCCTGTGTAAGTGTCCATTTTCGCAATTGCGGCGCCAACCGTGACCAGACCAGCCATGTAGCCGGCAAGGCCTCGAGTGGCCACAGACATTGAGTCAA
The DNA here is from genome assembly GCF_001696615.3 of Acinetobacter sp. WCHAc010034. Lineage (NCBI taxonomy): Bacteria > Pseudomonadati > Pseudomonadota > Gammaproteobacteria > Moraxellales > Moraxellaceae > Acinetobacter > Acinetobacter sp. WCHAc010034. The sequence continues at coordinate 537,872 of NZ_CP032279.1, forward strand.
CAGAGCGCGATGCAAAATCACCATTGCGCTGAATGTTTTGTAGTTCATTAGCAATGGCTCTGGCATTTCTCTCAGCATTGCGCGAATCAATTTCAATTACTAAACGGCTGGTTTGGGTTGTCATGTCACTTTCCTACAGGCATAAAAAAAGCGCCTTTAGGCGCACAGACAATAAAAAACGGCCCTCAAATTGAGGGTAAATGCTCACATATAAGATGTTCTTCAGGATCCTCAATTTGAGGCTCTGGACATAATGCTCAAATATGAGAAACAATAAAAAAGCACCCTATGGTGCTTTTTTATTTAATTTTAATAATCGCAAAGAAGTAAGCAAAAAGATTAATTTTTTTGTGTTATCTCCACTTGGCTCTTAAACCTTTTGAGCGCGTGGAATGCTTTGCTATCTTTACTACTGTCTATAATTGCGGCTTCCACATAGCCTTTTGATGTACCAAGTCTTACCCATGTACGCTTTGAATTAATAATTTTATCTACTGTTGCAAAATCTGTGGTATAGATTTTTGCTGATGAAACGCCAATATTGGTATTGAAATTAGTAAGGTTGGTATTTGTGAGCTTGATTATTTCACCATCTATATTTAACTCAGCTGAATTAATAGACCTTATATCGTTTACAACCTCGAAATTCAAACCAACCAAGTTTGGCGCATCTTCTATCCAAATAGCACCAATTGCCGGGCAAATCATTGATGTGCATGCAGCTCCATGTGGTTCGATTCTGACATGTTTTTTACCATCAAAACCACTTACCCCAGTTTTTGCATTTAAGCCAGATGTTGTAGCACATCCACCCAAAACCAATCCAAGCCCTAAAACCCCAACCAATAATACTTTTTTCATAAAAAATGCCCCTCTTATTGCTAAAGGAGCATACCAATCAAAATCTTTAAAATCTAGAAGTTATAGCGCAGGCCAGCTTTATAGGTTACACCGTCATTATCACCAACATAGTCATTATAATAAGCAATCCCATTATGTGAAGAGCATGTGCCGCTACCCACACTGTTGCTTGTAGTGCCATCTTTGCACGTTGTACTGGATGTGCTATCCCACAGCCACTTATACCCTATACCTCCATACACCGAGAGTTCAGGAATAATTGAATATCCCAACTCCAAGCCAATAGGAAGGGTTACAAAGTTAACAGTATTATTCAGCCGAGAAGAATCAGCCCAGCTATATCCTATACCTGCTGTTGCCAGCGCATACAAACCATTATAATTAAACAGGTTCAACTGACCGCCAGATACAAACTCATAATAATCAGCATCGAGCCTATTATCATTCAGGGCCTCGAATTTTGCATACCACCCAGACCTCTGTGGCGCAGAGGATACACCCAGCGCAAAACCATCAAGCTTTACCTTATCCCCACCATCCAGATCAGCTTCATATTTAGAATATTCAGCATAAATAGACGCATTCAGTGCAGCTTCATTCTTATATTTCACTGGCTTCAATGGCTTATATTGCGTTTCTGCAACTGGCGTTTCACTAATGCTCATTGGTACAGGCGCACCCTGCTGAATTGCCAGAGGTTGATTTGCAAACCCCATCGAAGAAGATAAAGATAAAGCCCCGATTACTAAATACTTTTTCATACAATCCCCTTAAAATTATGGGGTAAAATACTCATTATCTTTAAAAAAGTCTACTTAGTTAAAAGAAAAGCACCCGAAGGTGCTTTTTGTTTAATTAATCCATTTAGGCAACTGCCCATATTTCTTCAAATATTTTTCATCATGCAGTTCTGAAATATCCCAGTAAAAGAAAATGGCCAGAACTACTGGAACAACAAACTGCCCCCAGACTAGCCAACCTAAGTTTTCAGCAATGAAATTTTGAAACGGAAAATTTCCAAGCAAATTAAAACCATATCCGTATTTTAGAAGAGGTAAATAAAAGCTTGCTGCCAAAATTACCAGAGCCACATATAACAAAGACAGATACTTAAGTTTTGGAAACTCTTTAAAAGCGAGATCTACTTTTATGTGCGTTCTCTCTAACCAGTCAAACATAACACCCTCATTTTTTACTTATATATAACTTATACAATAACCAGCTGTTTTTTCAAGCATTAAAAAACCACCCGAGGGTGGTTTTAAGCTATGGCTATTCAACTAGCCGCAATACTTTTTTCTTTACTACAATCTTGCCAAACTCAGTATCTGTTTGTGTAATATTTTCAGACTTTAACTTAGTATCCACATTAAATGAACCAACATCAATTTTAATAATTTCCTGTTTTAATGATTCAAAATTCGCTATAAAAGAAAAATAATTATTCTCATTGACTACTTGAATTAAATCATAATCAGCAGTGCATCGCATAGTATGCAAATTACCCAAATGCCTCGAAATTGTTCCATAAATTAAATTTTGAGAATCAGTAGAATATTTAGCAAATGTTTTCAATATTCTTTTGTGTGAAGTAGGATTTTTCTCTTTGAACTCATCATCATTATAAATCAAAGATAAAAACTCATTGTTTTGCACAAATTTCAATGCTTCGTGATAAGCATAATAGTATAATCTACCAATAGCGTTACGAATATCAGCTTCAATCGGTCTAGTATTTTGATCAAAGCTCAATGATATTCCTTGATCAAAAAAAGCTTTGTGATCCATTATGCTGCCACCTCATTCGAGATGATGATAGAAAAGTATAAAGATAATTTATTTAAATGATCAAAATATAAACTTTTATCAATTAATCCAGAATTAACTAGCTCTTGAATACGAGAATCAAATTTCTGATTTAAATTAATAATATCAATATATTCTAAGTTTTTTATCGCAATGTTAATAATAAATTGATCAATTTCAATATTATCAGTTGATTCTATTTCGATATTATTTTTCACCAACAAATTAACAGTTGTAAGTGCTGATGTCATATAATACTCATAGAATCTTAGATCTATTTCATATTTATTAAAAATTTTAATATCTGATTTAATATCAGATATTTTATTATTTAAATCAATTTCAAATTCTCTACTTTCTGTTTGATAATTTCTGTATTCTAATAATTTTTCTAAACGCTCCTGAGATGGATATTTACATGTCATTTGAATTAGTGAGTTAAATATAACTTTATTATTAGGATTATTATCAAGAAAAGAAGATACTTCTTCAAATGCAAAAACAATTTCATTTAGTCTTTGTAACATAATTAAATAGTTAGCAAAGACCATTTCATCATGTTCTAATAAGTAAGACTGATAGTAAAATTCCTTTGCATTAATAAAATCATTCAAATAGCTATAAATTATACCTATGCTATTATAGGCAGAAGGTTTATCTTTTGGCGATACTTTTAATAAGTCTGCAATTAGCTTTTCTAATTCGATTACAACTTCTTGACTTAAATGTTTTCTTCCTTCATTCATGACATAATCTGGTATTTTCTTTAGAGCAGGATAAATACGCATTTAAAATCTCGACGAAAATAAAAAATTATAAAAAAAACCCTAACTATCAAATGACACTAGGGTTATCCACAACTATATTCACTAATGACATCACTGTCAATAACGAGTTATCACTCATTGTCAAGCCTTACACCCTTTCTTGTGCGTTAATTGTTGTCGCACAGCACAATCTACATGCCTGTAGTGCTATTAAAGTGGGCTTACCCTTTCCCTCACCCCATCCAAAAACAGATTGTCTAAAGCAAAAACACACTCAACAAAGATATGCAGCTCACAAGGCGCCTCATACAGCTCAAGATATGCATTGATGTGACTACCATCCAATGGCATAGCCACAGGATGATAAGAACGACCACGAGCAATCACATTGAATGCCATTAAAATAGAATGCGCCACATAGCTGAACTCGGGCGCATCATCCAATTTGCGACCGAGCTTATCTCGGATCTTCTTTTGATGATCCGTTAGCCCTCCGTCTCCGGCGTGCCATCGGTAGAGCTGGGTGACTTTCCCAAGGCATCAGCTTTGGCCTGATCTGCTTCTGCCTGAATCTTTTCAGCATTGGTTTTAACAAAAGCCCAGACCGAAACGCCAATATCCCCCATATTCAGCAGCTTGGTCGCATTTTCCGGCGAATACGGCGTTTCCACCTCTTTGCCGTCTTCAGCAAAGAATACGCCTTTCCATTCTGCAATCAGATGGCAGGCGGCGGCCTCCAAAAGCAGCTCATGATAGAGCTTATCTTCGGCGCCGGCTGTAGACACGTTATAGCCCTTGGATGATACCTGATTCTGCGCGCGCTCAAGCGCCACACGGTAAGGCTTATATGCGTCACCGCGGATTTTAAACTCGGCCAGCACATTGCCTTCAGTATCTTTGTATTCTTTCCAGAGCGAAACGTCTTTGCTTTTTTGAATTGCTACTTTTAAAGCCATTTTCTTATCCTAAAATAAAGCCCCTTCCAGGGCCATGTTTATGCTGCAGTGCGGGTGATAGTTGGTGCTTCTTTGACGTGGCGGAATTCCATGGCCAGCGTGTGATCATCATTCGCATTTGTATCGGACAAGCCGTCATTGTCCAATTCCAGCTTGGTGAAGTTGAAACCGTAAGCATTGCCCAGCACATCCTCAATGCCAATTTCAGCAGTCATCGTTTCGCGGGTTTCAACATATGGAATCCATGCTTTCGAGGCCACTGTCAGCGCCAGCGTTACGTTCAGCGTGATGGACACTTTGCCTTCGGTATAGCGGTTCGGAATTAGGCTCGCGTTGCCCAAGCACGGCTTCGCTGTCAAATTGTTATTGATCGTGATGGTGAATGATTCAGCGCACGCGGTGCCTACCGTGCTTACGCCATTAATCTTGAATGTGTTCACATTAATTGATGACAGGAATGGCGTAGTCGTGGCGGCCAGCGGCGAAACAACCGGCGTGGCCAGCGGTGTGGAATATCCGGTGGCATTAATCGTTGCACTGCCGGTAATTTTCCCTTCAGTGTCACCTTGAATCGTCAGCTCGCCGATACGGCAGCCAGTGAACACTTGAATCAGGCCCACTTTTTTATCGTGCTTCACAATCGCATACGTTGGCAGTGTGTCACCGCCGATCTCAAGTGTCGATACATTCGGCACGCCTGAATCAACAAAGAGATTGCCGGCCACGCCCTCGAAAAACATATCCTGGCTAAGCGCCGATAGCTCATATTCAATGTTGCCAACAGCTTCGCCAGAAGTTGCAATAGAACCCTGCTCGAAGCGAGAATCAACAATTTCATCTGACTGAGTTAGTGAAACTGTCTTTTTTAGTGAGTCTGAGTTACGGCGCAGCGTGTGCCATACAGGCACCGCAGGCAACGTGTTTGGTGTTTCCTCTTTAGAAATATGGATGACTACGTCGGTGCCTTTAGACATGAATGCCTCCTGATTTTAGGCAATAAAAAACCACCTTTCGGTGGTATGAATTTAGAATTAAAAACTTAAACTTGTAAAGCGCCTAAGGGGTAAAGTCAACCTCAACTGAAACACCTGAAACACCACGGCGCTTAGGGCTTCCAATATCTGTGACGTCAAGTAGATCAATACTAATGCTATGAATTGGAAGGCTATTTTCTCGCTGCCACTGGTAAATCTCAGACTGGACTGCCGCCGCAATACGCCGCTCTAATTCTTGCTTTTTTGAATCAATTTCATGAATAACTTCAAGATATTTACTCATGACTTACTTAATTCCCTATATTTACAAAGCTCATCATAGATAGCCTTAATTTTAGATTCGCTTAACACTTTCTTGATTTCAAACTCATAAAGCTCATGGCTGAGTTTTATCTTAAGGATCTGCTCTACATGGATCAGCGCGTCATCGCGGCTATCAAAAGCTCCCACAAATTTATAGTTGCTATTTCGCGAGTCGCCATAATCACAAGTGTATAACTGGTAATCAATTAGCTCTTCAGGAATCCCATTCATTATTTAGCCAACTCTAAAATCTGCTCGGATAATCTTAGCATAGAAGTCATCATTCTCAATGCTCTGCGGCGCGTGCACCAGATAGACCTCAAGCTGTGAACTCTGAAAGCTCTGCAGGTGTGCATCCCATGCATCACATAAAGCTGCCATGGCCAATGTTCCGCTATTCCTTGGCGCAAAGCACTGAATGGAAATAATGCCGTAATTGCGCTTGCAGGGCTTTTCACCCATGCCGACGATCCTGCTGTCACCGTATTGCACGAAAACTTTACACCAGAGCTTGTCTGCGGGCGGCTTAAACGGCCCGCCATCAGCTGCAGGCTGGTTTTCAATCCGCAGATTGGCTTTATCTACACCTGCAAATAGGCCTATGCGCTTATAAATTTCGGTTTCAGCTTGAGTCAGGTTCATTTGTATTTGCTCACTACACTCTGGAAAGACAGCGCATACACGCCATTTGGCGCCTGTTTAGAATGCCCATTTTCCAGTCTCATGCCATACGGGCAGTTTGTCTGCACATAAACGATCCCGCCTATTTTAGCGGTCGATGCAGTAGCCAGTCCTTTTTGGATTGTCGTACCGCCGGCCAAATCAAATCCTTTTTCATAAGCCTTGTCCGGGCTGTTTACCGATACCTTGTGTGATGCCCGGTATTCACCATCCATCACCGGCGACCTGGTCACAACCTGCTGTAAAACTTCGCCTGTGATTTTGCGGACATGCTTATCGCCATCCCGGAGGATCTGCAGTGCAAAATCAGCCGGCCGCTTGCTGCTCCACCCCATCTAAAATCACCTCAACTTTGCCCAGTCTGATTTCATAGGCAGGCTGATCCTGCCTTACAATCATTCGGCCATCTATGGCCTGTTGATTAGAAAGCTCTGATTTGTATCGAAAAAAAGGTTTTGATCATCAATGCAAATCATAAATCTTACCCATTAAAAAACCCACCGAAGTGGGTTTTGATTAATATAAGATTTTTTGAGCGCAATATTGGTTGGCCGATTGAGCAATTTTTAGCATTATATTGTAACTACCAGTCTTGTTCATATGCTTAACATCTTCGGCGGTAAGAGTATTTACAATCATTTTTCCACTGCAATCGCAGTACTCAACGATTTGAGCAATTGAGTAGTTTTGATTTTCTAAATACTCTTTCTGATTCTTATAACAACTATTAATATAAGGAAAATAAATTTCATCTTTTTCTTTTTTACTAAGCGGTTCAGCAGATACTGAGAGTGAAATAGTTGTGGCAATAATTAAAAAAATAATCTTTTTCATAGCTAAACCCCTTTACAAGTAGAAATCAGACTCAAGAGCCTTTTCAAATATACTAATCTAAGGGTATCAATTATTGGAAAATTTTCTTAGCTGAATTAAATAAACTGCCTCCGTTGGATCTTCTCCAATATTAACCACCTTAAACAGACCTTTCGGCGTATCCCATACATCACCAACCTGAGGTACCTGAGTTACTTCATTCTGCAGTAGAGTAGCCTTTGCGTCTTCGGCCTGGTAATCGGCAGGCTTAACCAGATTCTTTAGATAACTGCCAAATAGCACACCACGGCCCTGATAGGCCTCTATAGTGATGACTGGATAAGTCTGCGTTGCGAAATCGAAGTCGCCGGACTGAATCTGCTTGGAGCATACGAAGGAGTCAACAGCATCGGCCAACTTTGAATTAAAAGCCTTAGCGACTTTGGACTGGATTTTGTTTTTGATCATGCGCGATACACTCTAAACGTAAGGCCTTTTGGCTTTAGACCCAGCGAATCAATATACGCCTTAGCAATCTGCTCATATTCTGAAATTTCTACACTTCCATCAGCAAAGCTTTCAGTCACTTGCACTGTATCAGCCTTGACGCTTTCACTCGTCGTCTGGCGCGCAATGCCCGCATAAATCACCTTGGCAATGATGCCCTTGATGATCTCGCATGCAGCATCTTTCAGCAGCGGATCAATCGGATCTGGTACGGCGCCAACTTCATTTTTCATCCAGACATTGGCCAGCTGAATAAGGCGAGCTTTATCACCATCCGGCGCAAAGCCAGCCCCAAGGATAGATTCAGCTTCGGCAACAGTGATAAAGCTCATGCGCTTACTCCTCCGGCTGTTCAGCGGCCTTAGCATCGTCAGCCGCTTTAGCTGCTTTTAATTCCGCAGCAGTCGGCTTTTTAGCTTTAGGCACAAGCTCATCGATATGCGCCTGCATTGCGGTAACATCGTTTTTGAACGCAATTAGTTCACCATGAGCTGTGGCCAGCTGCTCTTTAAGTTCGACATTTTCAGCCTGAACCTTTTCACATTCGGCCTTTGCTTCATCAATGGCGGCCTGCAGTTCAGGTGTGATGCCGACCGCAAGATTTACCATGACAGGTCCTGCAGAAAGCGCTTCATCACCGTATAACTCATGCTCACCCGGCTTAAAGTCTGATTCATTGATAATGCGGAAGCTGGCGCCATCCTTGATTTTTACTGTTTTGACTTGTGACATTTTTCTCTCCAGAAGAAAGGGCGCATAAAGCGCCCGATCTTGATTTTATTAGCCCAGCAGCAAAGCGATGTGTTCTTGCTTAATCGCTTTTACGCCCCATGCCAGGCGCACATGGTAAACAACCTGCATGAACTGGCGGTAAACAGCAATTTCAAATGCCAAGCCAGTTAACGGGTCGACAACCTGAATTACATCATCAGCGGAGTCGCCGCCTTCCGGAAGCGCCGGCGCGCGCGTGGCCAGGGCGATAGCGGAACGGGCAAACGCCACGTTGGCTGTATAAGCATTACCGCGGGTGATTGCTACATTATCAGCAGCTGGAAGCAGCAAACCTGATTTATTGAGCGCCAAATTTACACCGGCCAAGCCGCCAGACACGTACTTATTGCCATCGCCGGCAAAGGTCACAATATCGCCAGCAAGAATGGCGCCTGTGCCGCCATCGACTGTAATAGATACTGATTTAGCAGCTGTGGCGCCATTCACAAGGTATCCGGCGCCATCACCGTTTACATGCAAGCCTGAAGCATGGGAATGGCGGATAGCCATATTCATTACACGATCTGTCATACCGTTACGCAGCATGTCGGCCGAACCAGCTTCATTCACCTTGAACAGGCCCGATTGCTTGCCACGCAGGTTGCCGATTGCAGCATGCCCCAGAACCAGCTGCAAGTCTGTTCGCGGCGCGCCATTTTCTTCCAGAATGCGCAATACGCCAGCAAAGTCCGATAAGTCTGCAGCAGTGCCGAATGGCGTGGTTCCTGCCGTACCGAATGCGCGCGATGCATTTTTGTAGGCTTCCGTATGAACATCGGCTTCAATTTCATTTACCAATGTGCGCATTGCCTGATAAAAGCGGTCAGCCTGAATCGTGCTGAAGGTTCCGGCATTGGAAAGACCTTTAGTTTCTTCGCCATTCCAGCGCACCGGCACATGGCGCGATTTGGTAATTTGCGCATCTACATGGTCGATATTGGTATCGCCAGTATCTGGAGCGTTTGCACCAGGTGTAGTGTCCTGTGCGGTAACTTCGGTTGTTACCGGTACGCGGACGTTTTGCCCGACAGCTGCGCGTTCAATTCCTGAGTCGCGGGAAACTGCAGGAATATAGCCTGTCAGCTCGCGCGAAACCTGATCGAGCGCTTCGTAAATATCAGGGATTAAACCCGTAAGAGTATTAGCCATTCGCTATTTTTCCTTTAAAAATTAATCTGTAACCTTGCCGCCTTCACGCATGAAGGATGATTGTTCTGCAGGTTTTAAATTTGTGAATTGATCGCGCGTCATAGACTTGTTGCCGCCTTGACTGCCACCCTGAAAACCACCACCGCCGGCCTGCGAACCTTTTAAAATAGAATCCTTGTATTGATATTCGCCAACCAAAGACTCCAAGGCTTCATCAAAGTCTGCGACTTCGCCTGGGCGCGCGCGTGAATAGATCTTTTGACCATCCGCACCGTATGCCACGACTTTGCCTTCTTCTATTTTGAAGTTCTTGCCGAATTGGGCTTGAATCATGTCTGCCGGCACAGAAATGCTGTCCTGAATGTACTTGGAGCGGGCAAAGCCGCCGCCAATAAGCTCGTTATGCAGCTGCGCCTGATAAGCGTCACGCTCTTGAATAATCGGAGCGTATTTTTCTTCGACCGCTTTAATCGCTTCAGCTTTAACTTTTTCGACTTCACCGGCATCCACCAGCTTTTTATCGTCAAAGTTTTTCAAAGTCTCCATGGCTTTTTTAGCGGCTGCCGGATCTTCGATGCCTTCAAAGGATTTAAGTGAGGATTCCGCTTTTTCGTAACGCTCACGGTTGGTTTTCACTTCACCATTTAAGCGACTGATCGTTGCAACGGTTTGCGGTGCATCATGTGCCACTTCTTTGCCATCGTCATGTAAATATACAGGCTTATCATCCATGACCTCGGCATACGTCTTGCCATCCACAACCACAGTTTTAAGTTTCATAAGTCATCCGACCCTATCTTTTAATGAGCATCCGCTCGTTACGCTGTCCGCATCAGCTTTCAGCAGGCAATAAAAAAGCACCTCGGAAGGTGCTTAAATTGAATTTAGTCTATTTGGATGCTTGGTACATTACATCTCGTGCGTCATCCCACCCCTTGTTTGGGTCGGTTTTTTGCTCCGCAGGTTTTAGTTTTAGCGCCTGTGACGCAATCCAAATATCATTACGGCATACAGGACAATTCAGCACATGTACCGTTTCGTTTCGGTCTATCTTTACTTGTGCTTCATTCTTTTGGAATTCAAGCACCGAATGGCACTTACCGCATGGGGTTGTGTAGGTCTGCAATTCAGGCGGTGTGCCTCGACTAATTACTTTCATTTTTCACCCATTACATTTTTAAAGGTTTCTCCATCCAAAGCCTTTAGCTCCGCCAATGTGTACCCTCGCTTATTCAGCGGATCGGCAAATTTCTCAATTGGAAATTTGCCAGATTTATACAGTTCGTACTTCTTCTTACCTAGCCAAGTGCGCTGAAAGAACTCATCCGACTGTTCAAAAAACTCCTTGAACGATGTATTGGCATCCAGCTGTCCAATTAAGTGCTTACGCTCCTCTTTTGGAATATCCTTGACTTTCCGCTCATCCATCACAAACGGCCGCTGGCCTGCAATATTCCCTTCTTTGTCACAGCCGACATAGGTCGTGCGGTTATTGGGATGCACTGGGAAGCGCGGACGTGCAGAATCATCAATGCTGTATACGTCACCATCAATTGAGGCGCAGTACTTGCAGGTGCGTCCATCCAGTGTGGCGACAACCTTCACATACTCGTAGCCAGCCGCTTTGTATGTATCAATGTAGATCGACGTGCTGACATGGCTGCGCGCAGTGCGAACCTGGCGCTCAATGACATGGCGCTCAGCTTCAAGCATCCCGCCGGTGTATGAGTATTCGCCATCAACCTTTTCGCGCTTACCCTTAATCCGCTGCACAATCTGCTGATTGGTCTGGCCTTGCGAAATGCCGTCACGGATAACATATTCCACCTTCTTGCGCAGTGATGCAGCAATATCCTTAAACAGGTGGTCAACCAGCTGGCCGCCCGCATACGGCGTTTTCCTGATCGTCTTGTATGCTTCCGCACCTGAGATGGCCACAGCGGCTTCACCAAGCAATTTGGCTGCATAAGCCGCCTCATACACGGCCAGCGCGATTGCTGACTTTTCGAAATCTGCAGACAGCTCCACACTTAAAGAGTCAAACCACTCATTCAAGATGGCTTTGATTTCTTCAATGCGCTTTGATGCCCGGCCCTTGCCGGCAAAATTAAGCCCCTGCAACACGTTGCGCTCCGCATCAGTCAGCTCTTCCAGCAGTTCGCTTAAACGCATCAGCTGCGCATTGGAGATGCTGCTGAATTGCTTGAGCAGCTCATTCACTGACTGCGATGATGCCCGGTATAAATAAGCCTGATGCTGCGACAGTGCATCAAGTAAGGCTTTCTGCGCTGGTGTGCTCATCTTTACTCATCCATAGTCATTGAACCGTCACGCTGACGTTCAATCAGCTTTTCAATTTCGCCCCATTTTTCCTCAGTGAACATGCCAGTCTGCTCATACTTATACCAAACTGACCACGGCAAGTTACCGCCGACGCAGGCTTCGTATAGGCGCTTAGCGCGCTCTTCACTGAATTTAGGCTTATTGAAGTCTTGAGAGATAACGTAGCTCAGCCCGTCCGGCCCAAGCTCATGATCCGGCAGGGCAAACTTAGCGCACCAGCGCAAGGCCATGGTCAGGGCTTCACTGATATTTGAAACAGCAAGCGATAAAACCGAATGCTGCACAGAGTCCTCATTATCGGCCTGTGTCGCGGTTTTATTCGCGGAGCCAACCTCAATCAGCCGGGCGCCCATCTCTTTCATCTGCGCCCATTTATCCGTCATCAGCTGCTTGGCCAAGTTATTTTCTTTAGCCTGGACAATTTCAATTTTGGTCGGGAACCCGCGGCGTGAACCGACCGTTAAGCCTTCGTCCTTTGCAATTTTATATTGCTCAGTAGTCACGTCAGGCATTGAAATAATCGGCTGGCCAACAACAAAGCCAGACTCCTCGACATCTGCGCTATTTTTATAGTGCGCGAGGTTTAAATCTGCCAGCTCCAGCAGCGGAGCATTGTCAATTTCATCCGTATTGTCTACGGCGCCGCAGAATGTGAATGGAATATAGGACCATGTTTTGCCATGGTAATCGGCTGGGATATATTTGGGCCCTTCAACCCATTCGCCTTTCTTATTCTGCCTGTAAATCTGGACGGTATAAACAAAGTCGCCCATCCCAGCATCTTCCAGCCGCAGCACCCGATACTGCTCTTTGGTTTCCCGGCCAAAGCCATCAGCTGTACGAGAAGATACAGACTCAAGAATCTTCACAAATGAAGTCTTTTTCTGATTGCCGACAATAATATGATCCCAATCCATGACCGAGGCTGCCTTCAGGATGTGAATCATCGGGAAGGCATTCTTCTGCTTATCCTCAGCGCGGTTGCGGCTTGGAGCAACCTGCGGATAGTCCACATACACGCCGCAGCGGTAGTGCTTCAGCATGAGGCTCAACATATACTGTGATGCCTGATAGATGGACCGGCCCGAACCATCGGCATTCCGGTCAAGATATTTCAGATCCTCCGGCCGTTTGAAGTCCGGCAGCTTATTGAACGCGGAACCGATATTGCTTTTCAGTGTTTTCCCGGTCACACCATAAAAAACAGCCCTATCCAGATATTCTTTGTAACGGTCACCGTCTTCAAAAGTTTCCGGCACCGGAAGGTATTCCTTTCCTTTTACCTTAACGGCAGCCTGCCCTTTACAGACATCATCTACTTTTGTCCAGGCAGCAATATTCGCACTGTATTCAGCGTGCTTTGTGGTTATTCCTGTCATCTTCTTCGTCCAAAAATTGATATGTCTTTGAGGCTGGTTACTGGCTTAATGATTGGGAAACGCTTAGCCAACGGATAACCGCCAGCATCCCCGACATGATCTAGCCCAGATTTCTTATCCGGCATTCCAAAATCGTCGTAAACCTGCTGCTCTAAAGTTTCAGTGAATCGTGGGCATTTGTTCGTATTGACCAGCAATGTTCGCTCACCCTCCCCATTTAAGATGAGAGCGTTTACAGCATTAATTCGATCTTTAATGGCCGGGTTTATTCCATCAACCTCAACCCGAAAGCCTTTATCCCTTAGAATCTGATGATCGGACTCACTGCTGTTCTTTGAAGATGTCGATTGTCCTGCGGCATCAGGAATTACAGTCATTTCATGAAATGGAAATCGCTCAATCAGCAAAGTTGCTATAGTCGGCGTATCGCGCACACCGACCATCTCATCCAGCGCCAGCGGCTTGCCTTCCCGGATCACATAAACCACTGCGGCCATCTTCAGGACGTTAAAGTCCATCCCAATGATCAAAGGCTCGCCCGGCTTGATTTCTTCATCTATATGGTTAAGCTTGCGGTCAAAGTCTGGATATACAGCCCCACTGGTTAAATTGACAAACTGGCCGCGCAAATACGCTGAAATCAATTGCGGCGGGTATGACTCATAAAGCGATGAAATATAATCGTCTGGCAAATTGGCTTCATTGTCATATGTAGACGCCTGAATCATTCCATACAGAGCGCGCTTTGCCGGGGTTAAGCCAGCCTCTTTCACAAACTGCTGGTGCGTGAACTTAAAGCCCTCCGGCGTGGTCGCAACGTCAATACCATTGATTAGACCAGGGTGTTTCACACGCATACGAGCGATGATCTTCCGCCATGCCTGTTGCGCTTTAACGGTAGGCATTACATCCAGCTCGTCAATTAGCGCGTGGCCGATCTTAAAGCCCACAATTGTCTGTGGTTTTTCCATAGACCGGCAAATAATCGTGCTGCGGTATTGCCGGCCATAGTAGATATCCACCTCTTTATTCGATTCGTAGATTTTGGTTTTCAGCCCCCAATCAAATGCAACCTCATCAATGGTAGGAAAGAAAATATCCCGGATCTGCGGATAAGTTGGTGCAAAGTAACCCAATGGCACCTTAGGAAATTCCCAAGACTTATCGCACAAGCTTGAACACCCTACCCAAGTTTTTCCTGACCCAAACCCGGCGACAAACGCGCGAAACTTATTTTTCAGCTGTAGAAAGTTCGCCTGAGGCACATTCAGGGTCGGATTGATGTTCGGCATCTGGTTTACTCGCATCTACAACTTGAATTGTGACTTTCACTGGGGTCGGATCATCAGACCCTTCGCCATCGCCATTCTTGATTTTGTCTATCTCAAGCTGCTTAAGCTGTGCATCCAGCAATTGAAGTTCATAGCCATGCATCTCATCTTTAATTTGCTTAATGATGTTTTGCTTTTTGACCTTATTGTTTTTCCAATCACCATACATTCTTTGAAGCTCTTTAAGGCGTACTGCCTTATTGGCTAAAGGAATGTCGTAAACATTAGTTTTAAAGTCATTTCTTGTCCGAGTGAAAAGATCCTTTAATTTTTTACTCATGTTTCGGCAAGTTGCTTTTGTTGGGTCGTATGAAGCAACCTGCTGACGCTCAATTTCAATGCCAAATTCTTCTCTTACAGCATCCACTACTTGTTGAGGGGTTTCATAGCAAGCAAGAGACTGAACTATAAAGATTTTTATAGGCTCTTTAAGGGTTGCCATAAATGCCTCTTTGTAAGACTACGTAAGACTAAAGAGGCAAAAAAAAGACCAGCATTTAGCTGATCTGATTTTTGAATACCATTACTTAGTTGTGGTAGTCATATTTTTAACTGATTAAGCCTTTGTTTTGGCTTTAGGTTTAACTTTGGGCTCTTTGTAATAAAACGTATCTAAACTCTCTTTATCATAAGTATCTACTGATACCGCACACTCAATGTCGGACAATTCCTCAATATCGTAGATTTCAGACATGCCATGGTTTTTTTGCATATAAGCAGCAGCTTGTTTATAGGCAAGCTTCTTCTTAGAAATTAAAATCTGTTCCTCCCACTCACCAAGCAATCCTTGGGACTTGAACAAGTAACAGATTTCAGGAATGTGGCTTTTTTTTGCTGTAGCTGCATTTGTTGCTGTAATGCTGATTAAACCTAGACCAAGAATTATCGCAATACTTTTTGTTAACTTCTTCATTTTTGAAATCTAACTAACGAGTAAATATGAAATTGTATAGGCTGATATTCGATAAAAAAACAGCATAAGTCATTTATTTTAAATAAATCAGTATGATTTAAACAAACAGCTAAATACAGTATGTAGCTCAATTAATCACACACGTCCCGCAACACGCAGCAATATTAGTTTCTGAAACAAACGGCGCATTCTTCGCAATTTCCAAAAGCCGTTTTACTGACTCATCCGCTCCCCAGCGTTTTGTTTCACCAAAGAACACTTCCACATCATGGCCGGCCAAATAGTGCTTTGGCAGCCCGGTGTGGTCGCTATATTGAATCTCGCCATCTTCGTCACGCTCTACACCGATGTGATACAGCTCATGCTCAATCAAGCGGCAAAACTCCAAATCATTTGAGTTTTCGCAGTAACTGGCATCAATGGTAATGAGATACACCGGCACGGCGCCGAACCAGTCGCGCATCTGCTGTTCCTGGCGCGCCTTCTTCCATCCGCCTTGGTTAAACATCACTTTTTCACATTGACCCAACACCATGCGCTTTTTAGCCATACATGCAGATGATGCCCAAGCAAATACTAAGAAGGTTTCGTCATCGTGCAGCAGCTCAGCGATGTGATCATGATCTGGGTTGTGTAGCTGACCGCCAATGGTTAAAAAATTCTTCACGACCCATTCCTTGAGACCCGGTGCTGGCGCCATGCGCATTGCCTCTTCTTCCTCTGCCTGGTCAATGAGATCTGTCGGCGGAAATGGTCTGATCTGTTCCATTGAATATCTGCCTTTTTAAATCTTTCAGCCATTGGGATGCTCGATAAGAATCAATTTGCAATGGGCCTGATTCTTCAATCCTGTAACGTTCCGCAGACTCCAATCGCACTACGGTAAAGCCCATTTCAGCTGCGTCATCGTAACGATCCAAGCTCCAAGCCTTATTTGCCAGTTTCCCACCGCGCCCACCAGACCAAGGCCCGCCTGAAATCTCAACTAAAATTCGATGTTCAATAAGATGAAAATCAAAACGCCAATGTTTTGTAGATTTAAATTGGAATTTCTTTTCGTATTTAATGCCCAGTACATTTAAAGCATGTTCAAAGTCTTCTTCGGCCTCTAAGTATTTTTCTTTGGCCTTAGGCAATGGTTTTGAACGTGGCTTGGTTTTAGGTGGGCGTTTCTTGGTTCTCCCAAAATAATCATCAATTTCCATCAAGTTTGCCTAATAAAAAACCACCCAAAGGTGGCTATGCATTAAACGTGGAACCTCTGCCAATCTTCTTTTAGTTTGCTTAGCTGATCACCATTAAACCTGCCTAGACCATACAATATATATACAGTCTGACCATCAATTATAGAGTGCTGATGACTAAAAGTACCTTTGCCAGACTGGACAAAATCATCTGGAGCATAATGATTTGGAAAAATAGTTTTTGTAAATTTGTATTTATCAAATTCATCTAATTCTGCAATAAATGAAATCAACTTTTGCATAACCCCTCCTCATGCCAAAAGATTATAATTTATAGCAAAGTTCAATTTAATTTGTAGTGCTTTAATGTTCTCAAAAACATCAGGTTTGCAACAAATTCAAAACCTAAGCATTTCTGTTCGGCTTTAAGTGGCAGCTTGGTGCCGGGGCTTTATTTTGGGTGGAACGTTTCTTTGTTTTCCAGAAGTAGTCGTTAGCGTCCATAAATCATGCCCATAAAAAAGACCTCCCGGAGGAGGTCTTTAGATCTACTCAAGCAGAAAAGTCTTTTCGCCCAATCTCGGTTAAGAAGCGATCCATATCTTCTGCATGAGGGAAGGAAACTTTCTTACTGTGATTCTCATCAAAGTAAATCATCACATGGTTTGCCTTATCATTAATTCTTATTAACCGAATTTTATCGGTATTAATTACCACGTCATCGATTTGAAGAAACATTGCGACCTCTTAATTTTTTTGTTTTGAGGTTTTAAAATATTCAATCATCTGCTTTTCGTCAATTCATTTCCTGTGCAAATATCAAATCATCAGGCACACTCAACCACTACCAATAAGAAAATAAAAACCCATCAACATCTGGATGCGATGGGTTTTATGTGTCGTAATACGTTTGTAAAAATGTAATATTTTGTTAACATGAAGTTATCAGTACCGTTGTATTGTTAGGTCAATGAAAACATTAATGTGACATACATCATGAGATACACTGTTTTGCTGATAATTTCTATATGCTTATTATTAGGAAGTATCTTTAGTTTTGGTGTTGGGATTTATTCAAAAGATTTATTTTTTTTAGCAATTGGCGGATTGCTAATTATTGCTTCACTATTAATCTTCTTTGAATTTAAAAAAATTAAAAATGATCCATTCTTTTAAATCAATCCAGTAACTTAAAGTCTATTTAACTTCCTTAAAACAATCCCGGCACACTTTGATTTCTTCATCATCAGCTGCGTATTCGATTTCAGTCGCGCCATGCAAACCAAATAAACACTTTAAAAATCGGAGCAATGCATTCTCCTTGCACCGGAGCTGTGCTTTTAATTTAATTATGGTGGGCCTGCAGGGATTCGAACCCAGTACCTCCCGGTTATGAACCGGACGCTCATACAGCTTAAGCTTAAGGCCCATTGGCGCGCCATGCAGGACTTGAACCTGCGACCATCCGCTTAGAAGGCGGATGCTCTATCCAGCTGAGCTAATGGCGCATAAAAAGGATGTGGTGATCTGCCACATCCTTGCCTTAGATTACGATATTGATCAGCTCGGCAACTGATCTACCGCTACTCAACACAATAAACTTCTCAAAGTTAGCTATTGATCTGCTTTGTGTCTTTCATCTTATTTAGTCGGGAGTCACCACAATTTAGGCTCTGAGGCTAACTCAATGTGTGACGAAATCACATTGGATTCAAACCAATTTATACGGCTGGTTTCCGCATCCCACCGTTTGTGCTTATAGCTAAACATATTGTACAGCGTCACAAATCAAAATCGCCCTTAGTTTGGGTGGCGCACTACCCTTATACATATACTGGCATGATGAATCTCCTAAACATGTTACTTGTGCATGTCACAAGCACCTTTATGAAATTTAGACGTAAAAAAGACGCCTAAGCGCCTTTTACTTAAATTTTAAGCAAAAATTTCTCTTAAATTAGGTATTACCGAGAAACAATCCTAGGCACTGGTAATCCACAAAAACCATTTTTTTTATTGAGCGTTGTATAACACAATCCATGTTTACCCCTTACAGAACTAAAATCTTTTATCTCTTTGAGTGTATCCAGATAACGATGAACAACTTCAATCTTAATTTCTTTCTTATCTTGAGCATCACTTAAATATGCAATTCTTTTTTCGCCACTCTCTTGGCGTACTAAAAAAGTCTCACGCTCAAATTTATATTTAATAAAGTTATTTCCCTCACCACTCCATCTTTCAGTCGAGCATATTTGAAATTCACTAGGTTTACCATTCACCAATTTTATGCAATTACCTCGCCCCTCAATTACTGGTTCGGCTTGCACCGAATTATTAAAAAAAAGAATTGCTAATGAGTATGCAACTAATCTAAAAAACATTTATGTGCCTTTTTAGGTCTAATAAATAAAAACCCCGCTAATGCGAGGCTTATTTAGTGAATTACTATAAGTTCGTCCACTATAGCAGAAATATGCCATATCCCGTTCGGACAGTCAAATCCTAATCAATTTTTAATCGCTTATCATGCCCAGCTAAATAAAACTGACCTGCATACAGCATTCCATCAAGTGAAGTTCGACCTAAACTGAATTCTGCTGCCATTTGACGCAACGACATTCCACGCACGTTCTTTTCAATAAAAAGCTTCACTGCGATTTTCGCTGAATCACACACAGTAGTCATTTTATTGAAATCAACAATCCACTTTCTCACCTCATCCGCTTCAAGATCACTAATCTTGCAAATGATCTGATCCTTTCGTGGCGCTACGCCTTTATTGTTTTCACAGATCAGCCAATAAATCTGATTCACTCTTAAACCATCAGGCTCATTACCTGATTTCATACGGCAAGTTTGGATATAAGCCCCGTACTGCTTAAACCACTCTTCAGCTGTAAACCTTGACCAATCCATTACCTCAATTTTCGCCACTGCATTCATACCCTGCCCTCAAACTTCTTTAATATCGATGTCGTGTACTGTTTTCATTAAGTGCTTTTTGCTGCGGTAGCCCGCCAATTTCCGCGTTACCGCCGACTTCACATCCTCAACAATCAGCTGGCCATTGCTTAGGTATGTAAAATCCGCGTAATACCGCAGTTCAGGTTTTGCCCTTTTTTCCCCTTCCAATTTAACCTTAGGCGCCAGCACAAATTTCACCTGGCACTTAAGCTCTGAAATCTCACCCCGCTGCATCAGCGCTGTAAGCTCGATATAGCGCCTATACTCCTTGACGCTATCGAACATCATTCCATCCTTTTCAATGCGCTGTGCGTTGAATTTATTGCGCTTGGCGGCGGTCTTTTGACTGCCCCCAAACTGTTTGCGGTATTCAGCGAGTGAAATGCTGGTCATAACCACCCCAGCACAAAATTTGAGTTTTCAGAATTGCTTACTGCTGCGCAAAACGCGATTAAGGCCCACAGGCAAATGAATAGGATTGTTTCGTTATTCACACCCCACCTCCCAAGCCGTGAATCTGCTCAATCGCCTGGCTGTCCAGATTTGAAAACTGGCAATACTTCAGCTGGGCATGCATGTATGCCGTACCCGGTTCCCCATGGCGGTTCTTGCCTAAAATCGCTTCCGCAATCCCTCTGTATTTGGAGTCCTTGTGATAAATCTCATCGCGGTACAGGAAGATGATCTGATCCGCATCCTGTTCAATGGCGCCTGATTCGCGGAGGTCTGACATCATAGGGCGTTTGTTTGGCCGCTTTTCCAATTCACGGTTCAGCTGCGACAGCAGCACAATCACGCAGTCAAACTCTTTGGCCATCGCCTTAAGCTCGCCGGTGAAATAGGCAATCTTCAAGTCTTCGCGCGCAAACTGCTTTGTGGTTTTCATGATCTGCAGGTAGTCAATGAAGACTGCGCCTATTGAGCCGTACTGATGCTTCACCTTGCGGATTGATTCGCGGATATTGGCGATTGACGGGCGCGAAGTGTCGTTGATCTGCAGCGGCACATTCGCAAACATGGTTACGGCGCGCGTATAGGCCGTGAATTCTTCCTGCGGCAGCATATGCGGCGCATTGCGGACTTTGCTGATGTCTGCGGGGCCGGCCGCGCAGCACATCCGCATGGCGATCTGTTCCTTCGGCATTTCACCGGACATGATCAAAACCGGCTTCTGCTGGAATATCGCCACATTGCTGGCAATCACCTGCATCATTGTGGTTTTTCCCATGGCCGGGCGCGCCGCGATAACCGTCAGGCAGCCCGGCTCAATATCGCCCAGCTTCTGGTCCAGATCATGAATGCCTGTCTGTATGCCCTTGATCATCGTTTTGCCGGCGGCGGCGGCTGTCATCTTTTCATGCATTTCAAGGAAAGTATTCGCTGCAGCTTCGTGAATGTGGAACAGCGATTCACTCGCCTGCTCGGTGTTGATTTCAGCGAACAGGCCCTGCGCTTCCTGCACCAGCTCGCCGCGGCTGACAGTCAGGTTTTGAGCCTTCTGGATAATTTTGTGCGCTTCCTCTTCGACCTTCCGGCAGGTGGTCAGGTCTTTGAGTTTTTCAGCGTAGGAAACCAGGTTGTAAAAACTGGAAGGCGCTTCCTGCATCACCTGGATGAGATACTGCTCACCGCCTGCCTGTTCGATCATGCCGTGGGATGCAAGCCACTCGTTCACCAGTACGGCGTCATACGGTGAGTTTTTAGCGTCCAGATCAGCCACGGCCTTGAAGATCAGCTTGTGGCGCGTAGCGTGGAAGTCATCTTCCGTCAGCAGGTTTTCAACGTGAGTGTAAGACTCGGAAACGGTCATCAGCGCAGCCAGCACCGCCTGCTCAATCTGCACACTGTGGATTTTGGTGTTAAGCATTGCGGCCTCCTAAGAATCCTTTTGGTTTTTCAGGGAGGCTGAAACCTTGCGGCGCGTTCTGCTGTGCCGGAGCCGATTGCCCAGGAATACTTTCGCTGTATTCAGGATGGCGTTTTTGATGTTTCTCAAACTTGTCGATAATCCACGCTGTGAACTTGTGGAGCTTTTGAGAATCAGATAAAACTCGTCCATCGAAATGGGAATTGAATGAGCTCAGTTCAAATTCGAAATTCGGCAATCCAAAAATCAGTTCAAGATTTTTTTCATGACCTGCGATTTTGATTTTCGTTTCCAATGATTTTTGATCTGGAATCCATTCGTGTTCACACAAAAGATTTATTGATAGATTCAATGGTAGATTCCCTAACCCAAATTTGGGTTCGTTACCGATACCGTTTTTGGGTTCGTTACCCTCCAAATTTGGGTTCGTTACCCCATTAATAACAACACCGTTTTTGGTATCGTTACCAAATTCGGTATCGTTCCGTTTTTGGGTTTGTTTAACTGCACCGTTTTTGGGTGCGTTATGTTCTCGGGAATCAACTCCTACCAGCTGTAAAACCCGAACTTGTTTTGTATTTCCTTTGCGCTCGCCTGTATCAAAAATCAAGCCTATTTCGATAAGTTCATTCACTGCTTTTTGAACTGTTTTTAGGTTCAGCAGTGTGTCTTCAGCCAGGCGTTTATTGCTTGGATAGCAGGTATGATCCTCGCCGGCGCGATCCGCCAGCGAAAGAAGTATTAAGCGCTGCGGAGAATTACTGACTGGCGCAGTCCACGCCCAGCGTGTTGCATCAACACTCATTTTGCCCCCTGCATAACAAAAGAAGACAGCTGCAGGCGTGCATCAGCGACTGCCTGAGCGGTTTTGACGGTCTTGCATAGCGCATGGGCCGTCACGGCGGAGCGGAAGCGCTCAATGAGACGGTTCAGCTCAATTTCCTGCAGCATGGTCATTCCCTGCCTCCATAATCCGCTTCTTTGCTTCGCGTTCCGATGCGCTGGCTGGCCGTATCAAATGCTTCAGTGCAAACTTATCGTCTTCATCCATAAACACGCTGAGGCGGTCTACGGCAGAAACTGTCATCAGGTGGCCCGGCATGTCGTCATGCACAAAAACAACGGCATCGCCAACCATGAAGTCAGCATCCGGCACCAGGCAGTTCCTACACTGCTCTTCTTTAAAATCCGTACACTTGTCCGCGCATGGGTGCTGTGGTAAATTTGATCTCATATTCGATCCCCTCAAAAGTTTTGAATTAATAAAAGCCTGACCTAGACCGTCAGGCTTTTTCTTTGCCTAAATCCCTGTGAATCCCTTCCGATCCCTCTGAGATTTCCACTTCTGTGCTTAACTCCCTGATTAACCCTGTTAATCCCAAACGCTCCATGTTTTTTGCCTCTATATTGAGAATATGCCACTCGCCAGCGATCTCTTTTTCGAGCAGCCAAGCGAGATATTGAGCAACAGGTTTACCTTTGAAATTAGCTAAAACCTTTGCTCTCTGATGATTCTCAGGAGATAGACGCACATGCGTAGAATTTTTATCAAGACTCATAAATTGTCCTACTTTGGTAGACCTACTTTTAAAAGGGTTTTCTTAGAAACCTTCCCTTTTGTATTTTTTTCAATGATCTCTGAATAGTTGGTTTGTCCAGTGTATTCAGTGCGGGGAAGTGAATCCTTTTCGATCCATTTGTACATAGCTCGCGGTGTTTTACCGATCCATGCAGCAACAGTATTCACTCCGCCAGCATCATCAATGCATGACTTCAGGTTCATTTTTAACTCCAATATGAACTTATGGTTCAACTTTAACAAGAACTGATAGTTCTTTCAATACAAATTATTATTGAACTGATGGTTCACAAGGTATTTCAATGAATAGCACAACAGAAAAAATAAAAGAGGAATTTGCAAAACGCATAAATAAGGCAATGGATGATAAGAATTATCCGCTTCGAGGGCGTGCGCGAGTTTTAAGTCGTGAGTTTGGTGTTTCTGACAAAGGTGCAGGCAAATGGCTTAAGGGCGAAGCAATTCCTGAGACATCAAAAATCCCATTACTCGCTGATTTCTTAGGTGTATCCGCTGAATGGTTGTTGAATGGGGCAAGTAATGCCGCAAATTCAGGGAATTCAAGTGAGGTTTTTGGGAATGTAAGACCAACTGGAAAAGTTTTGAGAGAAATCCCTGTGCTTGATTTTGTTCAAGCAGGTATGTGGAAGGAGGTTGCTTACGATGGGCTAAATCCAAAAGGAAGAGCTTATACAACTTACGAGGGCGTAAATCCCAAGGCTGTATTCTCACTGACTATTGATGGCATGAGCATGGCTCCAGATTTTTTACCTGGTGATGAGATTGTGGTGGATGCGGCCAAATCCCCAGTTCCGGGGTCGCTGGTTGTGGCGCAAGAGACTCAACATGGTACAGCCTTAACTACATTTAAAAAATATCGCGTTGTTGGGGTTAATGAGCATGGGGTGGATATTATTGAGCTGGTGCCATTAAATCCTGACTACCCCACTTACAACTCCATGCAAATTGAAATTTCAATTATTGGAGTTGTGGTGCAACACCATAGAGAATTTAAGTATTAAAAACAAAACCCAAGCATATCCATGCTTGGGCTTGTATAGAGCAAAACTGCGAACCCGACGCAGTCCTTTAGAAGATATCGGGAGTGAAATTTTAGAGGGTGGAATGTGATACCAGAATTTAATATGGCAGGTTTGATCCCGCCAATACGACCGGGTGTTCCGGGCCATAGCGCGGATCGTTCACCATATGTAGTCGATATCTCAAGTGTAATCTTAAGATTCGCCACAACACCAAAAAGAATTCAAATTTTAAAAGGCTTTTTAGAGTTTAGGCAAAATTTCTACGCATTAGGTGTTATTGATGGTTTTCAATGGGTTGATGGTAGTTTTTGTCAAGATATTGAGACAATTGAGTCTAGAGATCCAGGGGACATTGATGTTGTCACTTTCTTTTACACACCTCAAGGAGTAGACCTAACTGCTGAACTAATAGAATCAATTACAAACCTTCTGAATTCGGAATACACAAAGCCTCGGTTTAATGTAGATGCTTATGGGATGCAATTAGGTACAACATTTACAGCATCAACAGTCCAAACCTTGAGCTACTGGTACAGTATGTGGTCACATAGAAAAAGTGATAATATGTGGAAAGGATTTGTACAAGTCCCTTTATCTCCAACGGAAGATAAGCAAGCAATTATTGAACTTAACAAAATCGAAATTCAGGAGGAAATGCAATGAATTACAACGAATTCGAAAATTTAACTTCTGAAGTTTCATTGCTTGAAAGTTTACTGAAGGATACGCCAGCTGAAAATATTTTTGACAGATTTAGTATTGAAAAAAGATTAAATAAGGCTAGAAACAAGCTGGGAACAATAAACCCAAATCACATATCAAAAAAAGCTAAGCTTACCTTTAGAGGGCCTTATGTTACAGGCAGCGAATCCATTTCAGCTATATTTGCATCACAAGCAACTATGCTTTTTTCTGATGCTGTAGCAGCTATATCCGCAGCAATGTCTGGAGAATTAAACTATAAAGGTAAAATTCCAAATAAACTCAACAATCAGTTAATGATTACAGGCATGGCAACAGGCTCTTTTGGCTTTGAGTTTGACTTACCCAAACCTGATACTCATGATTTGTATGCAGAGCAACCAATAGTAGATACCGCATTAGAAGAAATTTCGAAGTTATTCCTAATTTCTGCCACTGGATCTGATGAAGAGTTAATGGAAGTAATTAGTGAGGTTCACCCCCGAGCCGCAAAAACTGTTTTCAATTTTTTAAAGTTTCTTCAAGAACAAAACTCACTCTGTGGTTTTGAATTTAATGATAAATTTTTCCGATTCTATGATCAAGACCAATTGGCAAGATCTGTATGCCGGCTTGATAGCAACAATATTCATGAAACAGTTCAGCCACACAAAGGGGAGTTTCAGGGAGTATTACCTAACTCAAGAACCTTTGAATTTAAGTCATATGATGAAGATCGAGTAATTCGTGGAAAATTTGATTTAAATATTAGTGATCCTGACATAGTAAACCGAGAATGGCTCCACAAGTCCATCTTAATAGATTTTACTGTAACCCAAGTAGGTGATAGTCAACCACGCTTCACGATTCATGATTTAGAAAGCATCAAGTTAACTTAATATTTCAAACTCCAAGCACCCACCCCAGCGGTGGGTTTTCTTTTCTTCATTTCCACTTATAATTCATATTCCAATAACAACAAGATCCAACTATGAAAAAAATAACACTTATGGCCCTACCCCTCACTCTGTTCTTCACTGGCTGTCAAAAGCAGCAGGCTGAAGATGCAAAACCTGACGCCGCCATTGTCGCGCAATTTGAAAAATCGGATGCTGTTATTGGCGCTTATCTGGATAAGCTGGACAGCCCAGAAACGCCGCAGGGCGAAAAGGCTCAGATTCTCTGCAGAGATTACCCTGCAGAATACAAAACAAAATATATGCCGGCGCTATTGGTGTTATCGCCAGGCGAATATACCGAAGCTAACTTGCTGGCTGATTTGAAGTCTGTTTTGGATTACTATAAAAATAAATCTGCGATTAAATGCTAAAATTAAAACAGCATATTGCTTACAGGTGAAGCCATGGAAAGATATGTCATTATTGTAATTTTGATCATAATCGCAGTCTTGCTGGTAGCATTTTACAATAAGAAAAAATGATACGCAGACCGCTACGACAAGCTTTTCTTTTTAGATATCTAAGATTCAACACACAACCCATCCCTGTGATGGGTTTTCTTTTGCCTATTAAAGCATATAACAGAACCAATAATTCAAATAATAAAAATAAGTGAACTTTTAGTTCTTGACTTAATTGAACCAATAGTTCATATTTATCCCGTACCCACAAAAAAGCCCTGACACTTTGAACGGGATCAGGGCTTTGCAAAACTGCGAGATAAGTATGAATAAAACTCTCACTCCAATCAATAGCCTCAAGCTAACACTTGGTGCAGCTGTTGTAACAATCGGCGCTTTAGCCTTCGCCTACAACCCGGATATTGGCGGCACTGCGCCAGCCGAAAACAAGACAGTTCCCGCTTACACAGCTGTTGCGGCCATGGCCCTGAGTTCTGCCAGCACCGGCACCGCGGTGATCCGCCTGGACGGCTTCACTCTCGACGTCAGCTTTGAGTTTGAAAAATTTGAAGACAGCTACGGCGTACCCGGCAGCGAATTCACAACTGCGGAAATCACCCGCCTGAATGTAGACAAGGTCCTCGATGACGCTGGCTATCCGGTCCGGGATTTCACTGACTTTACTGACCACCGCAATATCAATGCCATGCTGGTCGAGCACATGCTTAAAAACCGCATGCTGGAGGCTGTGTAATGAAAACCAATTTTACAAAACCATTCCGTGAAGACCTCGGCCTGGATAACGCCGGTTTCCACCGCATCCGCATGGGAAACACTGTTTACTGCGTGAAAGACAATGTGATTTACACGCTGAACGCCGCCGGCGAACTAAGCCGCGTGGATGAATCCACACTGGCAGCCAAGTCTTGGATCCGCCGCAATGTGAATGAAGTGCTTGGGCTGAAGAAATACAGCGCCCGCTTCGTCTGCAAGGCCCATAACGGCTATGTCGTTGATGTAAACGGTACTGAATACATTATTGGCGTTTCTGCAGAGTTCACCAAAGGCTTTGACCGCAATGTGTTTGACCGGGCCGCGCCAAGCTTCTTTTGGCAATGCGTACTGGAGATTAAGAATTACATGCAGCAGCGCGCGCCGGCAGAAGTCGTGAATGCGCTGGCCTTCCAGACTGCAGTTAAAGCCGCTTTGAATCCGCAGCGGGCTATTGACCGGGCAAAGAAAAAACACAGCATGAACCGCTGGCACTCGCGCCATGAATGCGAGCAGTACAAGATCAAGCGCCACAATACTGATGCCTTCGGCACTACGTTCAAGTAAGGGGAAATGACATGGCTCTTGCAATTATTCCAGCTGACCAGGCGTTAAATGTCAGCGCAATCATCACCTATATTTACGCAGATCCAGGCTTAGGCAAAACCTCACTGGGGTTTACCGCTGACAAGGCTATTTCTTTTGACTTTGACCGCGGCGCGCACCGCACCGGTGAACTCCGCCGCGGGGCTGTTGTGCCTGTTCAGCAATGGGCTGACATTGAAAATATTAAAGAGCAGGATCTGGCGCCTTTCAATACGGTAGTCATCGATACCGTTGGCGCAATGCTCGAATCCATTAAAACCCATTTGCTCAAGACAGCGAATAACCGCCAGCAGGACGGAGCCTTAAAACTCAAAGCTCAAGGCTTGGCCAACATGAAATTCAAGCAGTACATCAATACCCTGCTGAGCTTCGGCAAAGATGTAGTTTTTATTGCCCACGCTTCTGAAGATCAGAACGGCGACCAGGTCATTTACCGGCCCGAGCTGGGCGGCAAAAACAGGAATGAGCTGTACCGCATCGCCGACATGATGGGATATATGACAACCGTCACCACCGGCGAAGGCAAGAATGCCCGCGTCATCAACTTCAAGCCATCCCCTGTGCACCATGCCAAAAACTCAGGCGCTCTGGGCGGTGAAACAGGCGAGGTCTGGGTGCCGGACTTAAAAACCAATCCAACCTTTCTGGCGGATCTGATTTCAGATGCCAAGGCCCACATCAACACATTGACTCCTGCTCAGCTTGCATCTGCCAAGGCGCTTGAAGACCTTGAAAACTGGAAGCAAAGCTGCGAAGAGGCCATGCATGCCGGCGATCTGAATCAGCTGACTGAAACCCTGAAGCTGGACAAAGAGCATATGTATTACCAGAACATGCGCCAAGCCATGCTGGCGCGCGCTAAGGCTGTGAGCTGCACCTTTGATAAAGAGCGCGACACATGGATCAGCCCGCCTGAGTTTAATGGCATCAATGACGCCCAGCGCGATGACCTGCAGGCATTTATGGATCAGTGCGGTTTAGATGCTAAGGCGGCATGCGAGCATTTAGGCATTGATTCACTGATGCAAATCGATTCCAGTCAAATCCAGGCAGTAAAACACGATCTTGAACAATTAGCGAAAGCGGGAGCAACAGCATGAAAATTTTAACCGGCAATGAAGCCTTTGCAGCAATGGCTGCTGGCCAGAAAATCGAATGCCGCCACGCTGAATCAAATCTTGATTTTGATGACATCCGTGACTTCCCTGCTACTGTGTTTATTGATACGGCGTATGAGTTCCGCATTGCCGTTATCTATATGACAATCGGAAAAATGTCTTTGCCGGAGGCCATCAAAGAGGCCCCGGCCAAAGGCACCCAATGCTTTGTTCCATCGGTTCTCACCGAGAAGCTGAGCAAGTCCTTCAAATGGAAAAACTCTGACGCTGATTTAGCCTTTATGCAGCGCGGTCTGGTTCATCTGTATGAGCAAAACGCAGTGAGGCATGCTGCCGCATTGATTGCGGTCGGCGGCGGCGCAGTGCCGGCAGGAAATGACACTGAAGCAGCCGGGCTGGCTAAGGCTGATGATTCATTGCCCTGGGAAGATCCGGCAGAGGCAGAAAAGCCTCAGGCTGTGCCTGCCGGCCAAGAAAATACGGCGCCAGCAGAAGCTGAACAGCAAATCGAAGATATCAAGCAGAAAGCAGTCCTGGATGATCTTCTCGAACGCGCAGCTACTGCCAAAACACCTGCGGAAGCAACGGCCCTCACCGGCTATACAAAGTCATGGACCGAAGAGCAGCGCAAGCCACTGGTTGAGGCAATTCACAAGCGCCTGAATGAGCTGAATCCGCCGGAAGCAGCCGAGATAAAACAGCCGCCGTCACTTCTGGTCCAAATTCAAAATGCAGCCGATCTGACCGAACTGGACTGTCTGGAAATTGAGACTGCCGGCCGGCACCCGGACATTCAGCCAAAATTGATGGCAGCCGTAAAACGGCGCCGCGCCGAGCTGGAGAGTCAGGCTGGTGAGGAGGCTTCATGAAATTCAAATATTCAACCATCACCCGGACACTGATAGTGTTCGGGGCAAAAATGGACCACATCTTCAATAACGTCAGTGTCGGTGAAATTGAAGAGCTCGTAATGAATGCGAAATTAAAAGAAGCTGTCTGGAGAGGATGATGGATATTGAATTGGAGAGAAAGGCTTTTGAGGCTTGGCATGAATCGAAATACGGCGAGCATGTTACTTGGGCAAATGGCGCCCCAGTTAGCCACATTCATGATGACCGCTGGCAGGGATGGCGGGCAGCCATTGCTCAGGCAACGCAGGAAGGTTTTGTTTTGGTGCCAATTGAATCGCTGAAAGTGGCTTTATTTTGGATGAATGAAGATATCGATCCTTGGCAGATGGGTAGTAATAGCTTTGCCGATTTATTTGAACATAAGCCAATTCTAGAAAAAGCTTTGGTTGAAGCACAGGAGCAAGACCATGATTGAGAAAATTGAAAATCCGTTAAATCTCGGTCTTGACCAAGTTGATGTTTTACTTGCAGAGCTTCAAAAGACCTCTGATGAATATAGTGATGATCTAGGCATCTTCTCACTTGATGAATCTGGCGTTTCCATTGAAATTAAAACCAAATCTAGTGAATACAGCTATAGCCTTGAACAGTTAAAAAAACTGAAAGTTGAACTTGAAGATCCGTTGCTGCAAAGTTTGAGGGAGGTTCCTTGATGGCAATTGGAACATATCAGATTACCGTAGTCGGTGATGCTCCTGAGGTTTTTGTGGGATCATCACTCGGCGGCGCAAGAATCATTTCAATTGAGGATATTAGCCCGAAATTGATTTCCGCTGCCGAATTGGCTAAACAATATGGCATCAGTGTAGATGCTGTGCGTGATCGATGCTCTGAGATAAATAGAGGCACAAGCGGTAAGTGCCTGTACGACCCAGAACAAGCAAATATCATATTAACGCTAAAACCGGTGGTTAAGCGCGGCCGGGCGAGAAAGAACTAATGACCAAGAAAAAAGGGCTTTACGCCCTTTCCGTCATTTCATTTCGTACTTTACAAATCTATTCCATTCATCAATAGCGTCCGAAGCAGCTTGTTGATGATTTCTAATTTCTTTATTTTGCTTTTCCACAAAGTCAGCTATACAGCGCTGGTAACTTTCGACATCATTCAAATACCGCTTCAATTCCCACTCACTACTAAACTTATAAGGCTTATATGGTTTAGAGCAATAAGAAGACGGCACAATAATGTCAGCATGCGTAGAATTCATAAATAATAAAACACAAGCTAAAATTGTTAATTTATTAAGCTTCATTATTTCCCCTCAAAATAATATTTATAATGAATTATTAGGACTTTTTTACGCATCAAGCATATCAGCAATATCCTCTACGTCAGGATTATAATAAGTATTAACGAGAACCTTAATATTTTTATGCCCTG
This sequence comes from Acinetobacter sp. WCHAc010034, assembly GCF_001696615.3. Taxonomy (NCBI): domain Bacteria; kingdom Pseudomonadati; phylum Pseudomonadota; class Gammaproteobacteria; order Moraxellales; family Moraxellaceae; genus Acinetobacter; species Acinetobacter sp. WCHAc010034. The sequence continues at coordinate 568,917 of NZ_CP032279.1, forward strand.
TCACTTTCGCCAATATTTCTACTGGTAATTTTTGATTATTCACAAACCGAGTAATCGCTTCATGGCGTGTATCATGAAAATGAATATCCTCTAATCCAACTTTGGCTTTACGCCGTTCCCACATCAATCTGAAAGCGTTTTCACTTTGCGGGATTAGTTTATCTTTGTCATGTTTTATTAGATCCAGCAGGGCTAAAGCCTTTTTAGTCAGCGGAACATTGCGAGCATCGCCGTTCTTGGTTTTAGGTAAATGCACATGACGATCATAAATCTCCGATACCTTAATGCCAAGAATTTCGCCACGGCGCATTGCTGTTTCTAGTGCGAATAAAAATGCCCATGCAACATAGTGTTCTGGCAATGTCGGCACCTGCCCCTGCTGATAACCCAAGCCTTCTAAAATAAGATCAATTTCGCCATCACGAATACGGCGATTACGAGCCTTGGGTTTAGTTGGCTTTTTTACATTTACCCATGGGTTGCTTTCCAGCAAAAATAGTTCTTTTACGGCGTATGAAAAGACAGAACTATATAGCGCCATTTCGCGAAGCAGGGTATTTGCACCAACCTGCTTTGCTCTATTATTTCGCCAGGCTGTTAAGTGTTTTGAAGTAATGTCATGAATCGACATATCTACCAGTGCACCAAATTTCTCATCAAAAGGAGCTATTTGCTCTTTTACATATTTTGAGCCGCGCAGCTTTTTGCCATGCTCTTCGTAATATTTATAAAATAGCGTTTTAAATGGGTAGGGCGGTTTCGCCCCCATATCTTCTTCCAGCTTATTTGCCTTAGCCTCAAGAACTTTTTGAGCAGCCCATTGTTCGCATTCTTTTGCTGTATCTCTTGTAGCGCTATAGGTCTTGCCATCAATCATAATCTTGACTCGATAACTAGAACCGCGCTTAACAGGTTTAGGTAATTTCATGGTCTAAACTCAAAATTCTTGGTCTAATCTTGGTCTAAATTTATCGGCATTAACGGCAAAAAATACAGATTCTGCGGATAGCGCGGATAACTCAAACTTAATTAGAAGGCAATAAAAAAGGGCTTTAAGCTACTGTTTTCGCTTAAAACCCTTATAGCATACTGCTTTGAATCTTGGTAGGTATATCCAGACTCGAACTGGAGACCTCTACGATGTCAACGTAGCGCTCTAACCAACTGAGCTATACACCTAGAATGGAAAGCATCATATGCATTTTTTTTTGCTCAGACAAGAGGTTTCATCACTTTTTTAACGCATATGCGCAAGTTTTAAACAAATCCTTAATTTCACGCATATTTCTCTCAGATTGGCCCTTGGGCGCATAGGCATACTGCGCATGCAGCCGAACCAGCTGCTGGAAATAAAGCTGATCATCCGGCGCAGCCTGCAAAGACAGGCGCTGCAGCCAAGCCGAAACCGTTTCCGCAGGCTGTTTCTGCAATTGCGGAGCCAATTGCTTATTAAACCGCTCAAGGCTGCGCTGCAGCTCAGAAACCTGCCGCAAGCGCAGCCAGTACATCCAGCCTAAATACAGCAGCAATAGCGCAATAATACCGCCGGCTAATGCCAGCGCGCCTGAATAAACAGAATTCAAGCCAATCTTCTGGAACCAGCTGCGCTGCGATTCAGCATTATAGCCGACCACTTTGCTTTGCCACTGATAGCTGGCGTAATCATTCCAAATACGCATTTTGGTCAGCAAGGCATACTGGCGGTAAGACCATTCAGACTGGTTTCCGCCAAATACGCTCCGCTCATCTTCCATATAGTTCTGCATGCCGCCATCAATCCGGTGCGGCGCCACAATTGCCGTAGGGTCATAGCGCTGCCACCGCCCATTCAGCCACACCTCCGTCCAGGCATGCGCATCCAGCTGGCGCACTTCCCAGCTTCTGCCGTCTGGAGCCGACTGGCCGCCTTGATAGCCGGTCACTATTCTGGCCGGAATGCCAGCATAGCGCATCAGCATGGCAAAGCTGGAGGCGTAATGCTCACAAAAGCCCTGACGCGTGCCGAACAAGAACTCATCAATGCGGTTCTGTCCCAAAGTTCCCGGACTTAAAGTATAGGCAAAGCCGTTCTTCCGATACCATTCAAGCACCTTCTGAATATACAGCCGTGGATTTCCCCCGCTCTGCTGCAGCAGCTGTTGCGCCAGCTGCTGCGACTTCAAGTCGCGGCCTTTAATGACTTGCGTATTCAGCAGCGCCAGCCGCTGCAGCTGCCGTTCATCTCTCATGCGCAGATCTGCAGGCCCAATCCACATCAGCGGGATCGGTTCATTTTTTACATTCTGCCTTTGCGGCGTAATGCGCCAATCCTGCCCAAGCTGATAGCGGCTTTCCAAGGGCACTGATTTTTCCAGCGCCATAATCCAGGTCACGCGCGGGTCGGCCGCCAAATACTGATACGCCAGCTGCTTATGGGCTTTCTGCACCACCTCATTCGGCTGAATCAGGCGCTGGTTGCTGAAACTGCTGGTCCAGCGCGCGCCATCGTATTCATCCAGCACCAGCGCGCGCCAGTACAGTTCAGGCCGCGCAGGCAGCTGCTGCAAATCGCCGATAATCCGGAAAGCCAAGGCGCTGGACTGTGACAATCGGGAAATATCGCCCGGCGACATGCTGTCGCTGATTCCCGTAACGGCTTTATTCTGCGGAACAGGAATGTGCCACAGCGGCGGCAGGCGCGGAAAAAATAAAAACAGCAGGATAAAAAACGGCAAGGCATGCAGCAGAAACCTGCCCACATGCGCCATATCTTGCTTTAGGGATGAAATATTGTCCTGCGCGCCCTGCTCAAATTCGCTGATTTGCAGCCGGTACAGGCCGGTAAAGCTGCTGAGCAGGCACAGCAAAACCGCGGCAGCCATGGCAAATGACTGGCTGAGCAGAAACGAACTGGCGCTGACGAATAAGGCAAAATTGAACAGAATAATGACATCCCGCCGGCTTTTGCTTTCCAGCGCCTTGGCAAATAAAAAGGTCGATAAAACCGCCACGCCGGCTTCAATACCTAAGAAGGTTTGATAGCTGAAGTAGATGCTGGCCAAGGCGGCAAGCGTCAGGGCAAAGGCCCAGACTTTTTTGACCGGCGGCTTATCCGCCCGCATGCTGTACAGCAGGCACAGCCAGATCAGCGCGAAAATCAGGATCAAAGGCAATGGCAGAAAAAGCATCTGCGCAGCCAGCAGAAGCAGCAGGCTCATCAAAATGGCGATATGCACGGAACGCGGAATCATGGCGGCCTACGCCTGCGCCAAAAGCAGCTTAGCCTGCAGCAGCTGCTGCCCGCCAGCGCCGCTGGGCAATTGCGCATTCGGCAAATGCAGCGCATAGGCGCACTGCAGCTGTTCGCACTGCTCAGCCAGCCCCATCATCAGGCTGAGTTTTTCTTCATGCGATGCGCTGGGCATGCGCTCATAATAAATTTCAACATGATGCTGCTCCTGATGCTGTTCAAACACTTTGACATGCAGCCCCTGCCCCCGCGCAGCCTGCTTCCAGGACACCGCCTGCAGTGAATCGCCGGGCTTATAACCGCGCAGCTCCCTGAATTCATCTAAATCCTGCTCAAAGCTCTGCTGATGGTATTTATTTTCCGCAGCTGCCATTTTCGCCTGCGGCGCAATCCAGCTGATCTGCTGCAAATACAGGTACGTCCATGCGCGCACCAAGCCAAATGGATAAACCGAAAAAATCTGGATATTCGGGTAATGAAACTGCCCGCGCTGCGCGGCTAAAAATGAAATGCGGCATGCCTGCTTCAGCTCAGCCATGCGCATTTTATGCAGCTGATCCCCGGCCTGAATCCAGAGATAGCGCGCCTGCTTCTGCGGCTGGCTGAAGTACAGATTCAAATGCACCGCTTCGCCGGCCTGCCCTACTTCTGCGCAGCTGACATCAATCTTCAAGCCATGCAGCTGCTTAAAGGTCAGGTAAAAGCTGATGCACAGCACCGCGCTGATTAGAAAGCAGAAGCCTAAAATCAGGTTATTGGCATAATTCACGCCGGCAATAAAGGTGATCAGAATCAGCACCAGAAACAGATAGCCCTGCTGATAGATGAAAACCAGCACATCATTTTGCCTGAGCTGCTTTTCCTGAGTAAATTTAAACCGCTTCGCCAGCCAGTTTTGCCATGCAGATGCCAATGCCGCCTCCTTAAATCCAGATTGCCTTAAGCAATGCTGACTTGCTGCATCAGCTGATGCGTTTCAGCTTCGCTCGCCCCAATGCGGTGCGCAACTACGGCATTGAAAACCGCCTGCACATCATCCGGCGTAACAAAGCTGCGCTGCGCGATCAGGGCATGCGCCTGCGCCGCCTTTTTCAGCGCCAGCACGCCACGCGTCGAGAGGCCCTGCCGGCCTTTGCGGGTTTCTTCGGCTAAGTCCAGCATGTATTCCAGCACGGCGTCGCCGGTGTAAATCTGCTGCGCCAATTGCTGCAGCTGCAGAATATCCTGCTCTTGAAATACATGCGCCAAGCCGGCGATCAATTCCTGACGCGGACTTTGCTGCATCAGGGCTTTTTCAGCCTGGCGCGAAGGATAGCCCAGTGACAGGCGCATTAAAAAGCGGTCCAGCTGCGACTCCGGCAAGGCATAGGTGCCGCTTTGAAACAGCGGATTTTGCGTGGCAATCACCCAAAACGGCTGCGGCAAGGCGTAGCGCGCGCCATCGACTGTTGTCAGGCCCTCTTCCATGGCTTCCAGCAAAGCGCTTTGAGTTTTAGGGCTACAACGGTTAATCTCATCGGCCAGCAAAATCTGGGTAAAGATCGGGCCTTGCTTAAACTCAAATTGATGCTCTTTCTGATTGAACATATTGATGCCGATCACATCGCTGGCCAGCATGTCATTAGTAAACTGGATGCGCTGGAATTTCAAGCCGGCCAGCTGCGCAAGGCTGCTGGCGAGCGTGGTTTTACCCAAACCCGGCAAGTCTTCAAACAGCACATGCCCGCCTGCCAGCAGGCTGCATAAAGCCAGCGTGGCCTGCTGATTTTTATCAAGGATAATCTGGTTAACTTGCTTAAGGAATTCATTGATTTTAGGATAGAATGCGGCCAGCTTCTGCTCATCCGGCAAGCCAGCCTGTTCCGCTATTTTTGTTTTTTCTGTTCCCCAAAGCACCTTTTATTCCCCAATAAAAAAGTTTATACAGCGGCTAACATACAGGGTTTTAAGGAATATACAAAGGCTAAAAGCGGATTTCAGCGCCTCAGAAAAACCGCGCAGGCAATCAATCCTGTTTTTTATATAGGGCGCTGCAGAACTATTCACAGCTGAACCTTAAAGCGCTGAAATGGCGTGCGTCATTCCAAGGCATAAAAAACGGCATATCGCATGCCGTTCTTTCACCGCTCAGCTCAGCAAGGGCATTTCTTCATATTCCCTCCCGCAGACGGATAGCGCGCATCCACACAGTAGCGGTAAAATGTTTTCGCATCCATGGCGTCCAAATCCGGATGATTGTTTTTCATATGCTCCAGATAATTCTGATAATCCGGAACCCCCACCATCAGGCGGAAGCTTTGCTGCAGGCGCTGCCAAAGGGTCGCTATGCGCGACCAGTTCTTCGGATTCAAAACCAAATCCTTCTGCGACATAATGGTCATCTTGATGATTTTATAAATCACCGCTTTGCCGCTTCTTGCAAATTTAAGATTCATCGCCGGCTCCTTAATGGCTCTTCACTGCAACAATGTCTTTAGGGTCGCGGTAAACCGCTTCCGCCTCATGCACGGTCGGCACAGGACTGGCCAAAGCTTTGCGGATCACCCGAATAGCGGCGATCAGCATCACAATAGCGACAATCATAAAGAAGCCGCAAAGCACCGCATTGATCTGATTTGAAAATGCCACGGTATGCATTTCAGCCACGGTTTTCGCCGGCGCCAAAATTTCATTTTTCGCAATCGCCGCATTGAAACGCTCCGCCTGCGCCAAGAAGCCGATTTTCGGATTTTCATGGAAGATCTTTTGCCAGCCTGCCGTCATTGAGGTGATGAACAGGAAAATCGTCGGGATCACCGTGACCCAAACGTATTTTTCTTTCTTCATTTTAAACAGAATCACTGTGCCTAAAATCAGCGCCATGGCCGCCAAAATCTGGTTGCCGATGCCGAACAGCGGCCATAAGCTGTTAATCCCGCCCAGCGGGTCAACCACGCCCTGATAGACAAAGAAGCCCCAGCCCGCAACAGCCACCGCGGTGCCAAGCATATTGCCGAAGAAGTTATGCGAATTTTTCACCGTAGGAATCACAATGCCGACGGTGTCCTGAACCATGAAGCGGCAGGCACGCGTGCCGGCATCCACTGCAGTTAAAATAAACAGCGCCTCAAACAGAATGGCGAAGTGATACCAAAACGCCATCATGGAGCGGTTGTTGAAGATTTCGGTAATGATATGCGCCATGCCGATGGCAAAAGTCGGCGCGCCGCCGGTACGCGACAGAATTGAATGCTCGCCCACTTCCTGCGCCAGCAGGGCCAAAGCTTCAGGCGTAACCACAAAGCCAAGGTTGCGCACCGCCTCAGAAGCCGATTCAACGGTGGTGCCCAGCACCGCAGTCGGCGCATTAATGGCGAAATACACGCCCGGATCAAGTATGGTTGCGCAGATCATCGCCATAATGGCGACAAAAGATTCCATCAGCATGCCGCCGTAGCCGATCATGCGGATATCCACTTCATTGTTCACCAGCTTTGGCGTCGTTCCTGAAGAAACCAAAGCATGGAAGCCGGAAATAGCCCCGCAGGCGATGGTAATGAACAGGAATGGAAACATGGAGCCGGAAAATACCGGGCCTGTGCCATCGACAAAATGCGTCACCGACGGCATTTTCAGCATCGGCATGGCCACCATGATGCCCACCGCCAAACCGGCAATCACGCCTATTTTCAGGAAAGTCGAGAGATAATCGCGCGGCGCCAGCAGCAGCCAGACCGGCAGCACCGAAGCGATGAAGCCGTAGGCGATCAGCCACCAGGTCAGCGTTGTGCCGGACAGCGTAAAGAATGGCCCCCAGTACGGATGCTGCGCGATATCGCCGCCGTAGATAATACCTGCCATCATCAGCACAAAGCCGATGATCGACACTTCGGCAATTTTGCCCGGGCGCAGAAAGCGCATGTAAATGCCCATGAAAATTGCGATTGGAACCGTCGCCGCAATGCTGAATACGCCCCACGGGCTGTTGGTCAGCGCCTTCACCACCACCAGCGCCAGCACGGCAAGGATAATAATCATGACGCCCAGCGCGCCCAGCATGACAATCACGCCGGCAAAAGAGCCCAGTTCCTGCTTGGCCATTTCGCCCAGCGAACGGCCGTCACGGCGGGTCGAAATGAACAGCACCAGAAAGTCCTGCACGGCGCCGGCAAAGACCACGCCGATCAGCAGCCAAAGCGTGCCCGGCAGATAGCCCATTTGCGCCGCCAAAATCGGCCCAACCAAAGGCCCCGCGCCGGCAATCGCAGCGAAGTGATGGCCGAACAGCACGCCTTTATTGGTCGGCACATAATCCAGGCCGTCATTCAGGCGGTGCGCCGGCGTCAGGCGCCGCGCATCCAGCTCAAAAATCCTGTTGGCAATGAATAAACTGTAAAATCGGTAAGCGATGCTGTATACACAGATCGCAGCCAGAACCAGCCATACCGCATTGACATGCTCGCCGCGGCTGACAGCGAGTATCCCAAAGGAAACTGCGCCTACAATTGCGACAATAAGCCAAAGCAGCTTGGCCGCCGGTCCAGACTTCTGTTGAATAGATTCCATTTCAATCCCTCATATCTGTTGCATAAAATCAGCTTGTTGTTGTTCGAGGTACCGCTGTTTCCGCCCTTGCTGCCTGACTCCTTATCTTATTTGCTTTTATGTACGGTTTAATTTTTATGTCCCGTTTGCCCAATTTCAGCCGGCTGCGCAAGCCGCTGATGAAAAATCGGCAGCCCTGAATGCTTAGGCATGAAAAAAGGGATGATTTCCATCATCCCTTCTGATAATAGTCTATTTTTAAACCATTATGCACGTTCTAAATAATCACCGGTACGGGTGTCTACGCGAACGCTTTCTTCCTGCTGCACAAACAATGGAACACGCACGACAGCGCCTGTTTCCAGTTTAGCCGGCTTGCCGCCGCCGCCAGATGTATCGCCGCGCACGCCCGGGTCAGTTTCAACAATTTTCAGCACCACGAAGTTCGGCGCGCTGACGTTCAGCGGCACGCCATTGAACAGCATAATGGTGCAAAGCTCGTTAGAGTCATCTTTCAGCCATTTCACCGCATCGCCCATTGCTGTTTTATCAGCTGCGATTTGCTCGAAAGATTCCGGGTCCATGAAGTTCCACATTTCGCCATCGTTGTACAAGTAGTTCATTTCCACTTCTACGATGTCTGCAGCTTCTAAAGATTCGCCAGATTTAAAAGTTTTTTCCAAAACTTTGCCTGATCTTAAGTTGCGCAGTTTTACACGGTTGAACGCTTGGCCTTTACCAGGCTTTACGTATTCATTTTCCATGATTGAACATGGGTTGCCGTCAAGCATAACCTTAAGGCCTGACTTGAAATCATTTGTAGAATAATAGGCCATGACTGGCACACTCCAAACTTACTAATTTAATCTATGAATGCGGAGGGATTCTGCTAATTCATCAGCTTTGCGACAGCGGACTTTTCAACTGAGGCAAGGCGCGTATTGTGAGGTTTAGTATTCTAAATGAGCAACACGCAGCGAAGCAACGTAAAAAAAGACCCTGAGCCTCCGGCTTAGAGGTAAAATATCCGTGACAATGCGCGGATCTTGACAACGGCAAGGCCATTGACTAGTTTCACGCCTCAATCGAGACAATTTTTTCCTAATAACGCTTTAGGTCATATGAATTGCCTGCAATCCCCTAACCCAGCATTATTTAACACGTGGCATGATAAACTATTTGTATCAAGAGCAAAACTGGCAATCACAGCTCAGCGACTTAATTACTGACCCTTTGGAACTGCTGGAGACGCTCAAGCTGTCGCCTGATCAATTATTATCAGGCGCAATCCTGGCCTCAGAACAGTTTAAGCTGCGTGTTCCGCGCGCTTTCGCAGCCAAAATGCGCGCGGGCGATCCGCTCGACCCGCTCCTGCTGCAGATTCTGCCGCATCATTTAGAGCTGGAAGACCATCCGGGCTTTGTAACCGACCCTTTAGGCGAAGAGCAGGCCAATCAGCAGCCGGGCGTGCTGCATAAATACAAGTCGCGCTTCCTGCTGACCTTGACCGGCGCCTGCGCAGTACACTGCCGCTACTGTTTCCGCCGCCATTTTCCCTATCAGGAAAATCTGCCGAAAACCGAAGACTGGCCCAGCATTCAGCAGTATATTCAAAGCCAGCCTGAAATTAATGAAGTGATTTTAAGCGGCGGCGACCCGCTGACCCTGTCCAACCGCAAATTGCAGCTTTGGATTGAACGGCTGGAGTCCCTGCCGCAAATTAAATTTCTGAGAATTCATTCACGGGTTCCCATCGTAATCCCCAACCGTGTCGATGAAGCGCTGGTTTCCATATTAAAAAACAGTAGGCTGCGCATTATTCTGGTGGTACACTCAAATCACGCATCTGAGTTGGATGATTTTACCTGCAGCAAGCTTTCTGAGTTAGTCCGGGAACAAATCACTGTACTGAATCAGGCGGTATTATTGAAAGGGGTAAATGATGCTGCCGATGTGTTAGTCAATTTAAGCTACCGCTTATTTGACGCCGGCGTTATGCCGTATTATTTGCATGTTCTTGATAAAGTAAAAGGCGCGCATCATTTTGATCGCTCGCCAGAAGATATCAGCCAAATTTATGCTGAGGTTCTAGCCAGCCTTCCAGGCTATCTGGTGCCGAAGCTGGTGCGGGAAATTGCGGGCGAAAAAAACAAAACACCGCTTTTTGGAGTTTCAACTTTTTGAGTTAAATAATAAAGATGAGCAAACATACTTCAGATATTTTTCAGAATCCGACAGAGCTTAAGCTGGATAAGCTGAGCTTCTGTCCGACCAATGCAAAAGGGCTGCAAGAATGGCTGAGCGGCGTATCCATTCTGCAGCTCGGCACTTCGTCTAAATCTTTATTCAACGCGCTGCTGGAAGTTTCCGAGCTGAAATGCCAGGAAATGCTCCGCTTTGACCTTATTCAAATTCTTCATCCGACACTCGACAATATTCTGGCCAGCCTGGAAAAGCATTTCGCCAACCAAAGCTTAATCACCACCGACCGCAATGACCAGATTATTGAACTGGCGATGCTCCTGCGCAGCCATTTCGCTAAAATTTACATCGATATTGCCCGGCGCAGCCACCAGCAGCTGAGCCAGCAGAAATTTTCTATTTTTTCTTTCGGCCATAAAAAAAGCCTGCAGACCGCCCGCATGGCGTCGAATTACTATGCCCTGCAGCAGCTGTCCATGCTGCTGTACCAGCAGCAGATGCTGTACAGCACGCCCATTCCTGGCCAATGGCTGGCTGCCCATCAGCTGATTGAATGCGCGGTGCAGCATAACTTCTATCAAAGCAACCTGAATCAGCTTCTGGGCACGCAGCATCCGCTGTCCACCATTGCGCAAGCTTATTCACAGCTGATTCTGCTGGATATTTTCAATACCAATCAAATCCGCCCTGCGGAAATTCAGGGCCTGTTCCTCTGCAGCTTTGACTGGGCGAAACTGGTGCAAATCCTGCCGAAAGAAACCACGCTTTCGCGCTATATTGTCGATGCTGAAAAAGACCATCCGCCGGTTTTCAATACCCGTCAGCCGGATCATTTCCATGCCAGCATTTTCATTTCCACGCAGGACCTGCTGGAGCATCTGACCGAAACGCAGACCAAGAACGCGCAATACCTGTCAAAAAATGAAAAGCTGTTCCTGACGCCGGCCCTGCATTTCCATATTCACAATTTGCTGACCAACAATACCGAGCGCAGGCATGAGCGCTATGAGTACTCTGCGCAGATCAATATCTGCTTCAGCCTGGCCGCAGCGCATTTCTACCTATCCAAAGGCAAAACTTTGCAGGAAACGCTGGATTTGGAAGCCAACTACAGCCTGCATAATGAATCCAGCTTTATCAATTCAATGGAATCGAACATGCAGGCCTCCCTGTCCAATGCAAAAGCGCTGGACCGCGAAGCGAAGCAGATTCATTCCGCTGAAGTGCTGGATATCAGCGTCAATGGCTATCGCATTAAATGGACAGGCGAAACACCGGCCCAGCTGAAGACCGGCGAATTTATTCTGGTGCAGGAAAATGCGCAAAGCCAGTGGCGCGGCGGCGTCATCCGCTGGATCAAGCAGTCTGCCGAAAAAAGCCTGGAGCTTGGCCTGGAAATTTTAACGCAGGATATGTTCCCCTGCGCAGCCCATGTCCGCACCGACCGCAATACGCATAATTATCAGCCGGCTTTGCTGGTGCAAACCTCCCAGCTGGATCAGATTGCCACAACGCTCATCCTGCCCGGCTCCAACCTGTTCAGGGAAAAGCAGACCATCCATCTGCGCCTAGGCAAAGAAGAGCTGAAAGTTTACCTGACCAAAGCGCAGCTGATCACGCAAAGCTTCATCCGCTTTGAATACGAATTATTGAATGATCAGCAGGAAAGCACAGTAAAAGATTTTATTCACAAGCAAATAAATGAAATCAAAAATCACGATTTATGGGAAGCACTGAAGTGAGAAATCCGTTATTGTCTAAAAAGTTAAAACGTACCGAAACACGTTTGCTCATTATCGATGATAATCAAATACGTTTTAACCAGATCCGTGATCTTTTGACTGACAGCGAGCATCAAGTCCAAGCCACCCTGCTTGATGATCTGCAGAATTTTGAAAAACAGCTGAACCTGCCTTGGGATCTGGTGATTTTCGGGCGCGCTTACGACCTGAAATATGATCAGGCGCTGAGCCTGATCCGCCTTTCCAAGCAGCCCAATTTGCCGCTGCTGCTGCTGAAGCCGGATGACTATGAATTGGAGCAGTATGCCAATTATGTGCGCAAGGGCATTTACGACATCGTCAATATGGATGCGCCTGACCGCTTTTACATTGATCTGGTGCGCGCGCTTTCATTCAGCCGCCTGGTTCAGACTCAGCAGCATTTAATGGATGAGCTGGAAACCGCGCAAATTCAGGCGCAGTCATTTGTTGAAGACAGCCACAAGGCGGTTGCCGTCATTCAGGAAGGCATTCATATTGAAGCCAATCCAGAATACCTGAAACTCTTCGGCTTTAAATCCAGCGATGACATCATCGGCCTGCCGTTGCTGGACCTGCTGCAGCCCAAGGACCTGAATGACTTCAAGCTCCGCTTTAAGAAAATCACTCAGGGCCAGCTTGACTTGGGCCGCTTTGAGCTGAATTCCCAGAATCCTCAGATTACGGTTAAGAATCCGCTGAAGATTGAGTTCATTCCCTCAGCCGCAGACGACGCCCTGCAGATCGCCATTGATATCGGCGGCGGCGCATCTGCAGCGGAAAAGTCAGCAAAGCCGAATATTTACCAGCGCCTGAACCGCACAATCACGCAGCAGCCGTCTGACATTAACGCATTGGTAGTTTTCTCGCTTTCATCCTGCGCAGACGCAGTTTTTCAGGCGGATTGGGACACATTCAAAGCCTATTTCCATGCCGTTAAAGAATTCCTGACCGAGCAGACTAACGCGCCTCTGTTCAAGCTGGAAAGCGGCGTGTATGTCGGCTTATTCCAGGCCGAATCCAAAGCCAAGCTGGAATCCAAGCTGATTGGCTTAAACGCCTTGACCAAGCCGCAGCTGCTGACAGTGCATCAGGACAGCTACCCGCTGAACCTGCGCATCGGCTGCACCGTATTAGACGGCGATATCCGCGATGAAGCGCATTTTGACCAGTTTATTGCGCAAGCTTTCGCAACCGCATTGCCGCAGAATCAGCCCGCGCCTGAACTGGATCTTTCCATTCCAGAACTGCAGTTCTCCATTCAGGAGCCTGAAGCGCCGGCCGCAGAGGCTCCGGCAATTCAGTTCAGCAAGCCTGAGGCTGCAGCCCCTGCGCCGGCCGCCAACCTGAATGAGCCGGCGGTCATTAAAGCCCTGCGCAGCAGCCTGGAGCGCGGCGAGATTCATTTAAAATACCAGCAGCTGTATGACAAGGAAGACTTAAACCTTTATACCTATGAAGTGACCAGCGGCTTTATTTTTGAAAATAAATGGAAAGACATCGCGCAATTGCGTGAATTGGCGGCAGATCAGGAACTTTCAATCAAGCTTGACCGCTGGATTTTAGTGGAATCATGCAAGCAGCTGCACAACTTCATTACCCAATATCCGGACGCGAAGCTGATTATCAACTTAAACAAGGAAGTGCTGCTGCATGACCGCACCTTCCCTGATTTTATCGCAAAATTAATTACCATTATCCGCAGCAAGCTGACACACCCGCTGACGCTGCAGTTTTCTGAAGAAGACATCAATCAGCATATTAATGATGCGCAGAAGGCGATTGCGGCGCTGCGCAAAAATGGCGCGGAAGTGGCTTTGCGCGGCTTCGGCAATTCCATGTTCAGCGAGTCACTGCTGCGCCAAGTTGACATCAGCTGCCTGACCCTGCATAAGAGTTTGACCGGAATGCTGGGTTCCGATAAAAGCTGTCAGGAACTGCAGGAAAAGCTCAGCGCCTATCATGAGATTAAGCCGGTGCAGATCATGCTGCGCGAGCTGAATGACATGACCCTGTTCGCCAATGCATGGAATGTCGATGCGCGCTTCATTCAGGGCGATTACTTCCAGAAGAAGCTCGATCATCTGATCGATGTGCAGGACCAGTAAGCTTCGGCGCATCTGCTGCCCTGAATTTAAGGCTGCCTGAATAGAACTTCACGCAGCCTTAAAAGCTGACTATTTACAGTCTTATTGAAAATCAGGCGCAAAAAAACGGGCATAAAGCCCGTTTTTTATTTTGGGTATTAACGTTTGATAGAACGTGACATACCAGCAAAACGCTGCTTGAACTTGTCGATACGGCCGCCAGTGTCAACGCTTTTTTGCTTGCCAGTGTAGAATGGGTGACAAGCTGAGCATACGTCAAGGTAAAGTGTTTCTTTACCAACAGATGAACGGGTTTCGATTACGTTGCCGCAAGAGCAAGTAGCAACTAATTTTTCGTATTTTGGGTGAATATCGGCGCGCATCGTCGATTACTCCATAAAGTTTAAGAAGGTTTTGCTGTCATCGCAATTGACCACTCTCCTGCGCGGGCAGGAGGAAGATGCTGCAGGCAGCAGATCAACACCATAACAGACCATTCTTTTGGCCCACCGAGACGGATTCCGTCAGAGCTAAGCGCAACAAGTGGGCGCTATTATACGGAAAAAATCTGCATAAAGCGAACTATTCTTAGTCCTTTCCCGCCGCCTGCCTGCCCCAGTAATTGGCGATTACACCGCAGACCATCAGCTGGATCTGGTGGAAAATCATAATCGGCAGAACAATCATGCCCAGAGGCTGGCCAATGAATAAAATCTGCGCCATCGGCACGCCGCTGGCCAGGGTTTTCTTGGAGCCGCAGAAGAAAATCGCTTTCTGGTCGTCGCGGCTGAAACCCATCCAGCGCGGAATATACAGCGCCAGCAGCATGGTTGTGGTCAGCAGCACGGAGCAGGCTGCAATCAGCAGCAGCAGGGTGGATGCGCTAACCTGATGCCACAGGCCGGCAATCACCGCGCTGCTGAATGCGCCATACACCACCATCAGGATGGAACCCTGATCAAAAGCTTTGACAATGCCCGGCATTTTCTGCATATACGGAAAAACATAAGGCCGGAGCAGCTGCCCTAAAATAAACGGAATCAGCAGCAGCAGGGTAATTTGAATAATCGATGAGGTTGGATCAAAGCCGTGATCGGACTGGCCTAAAATAAAAAAGCTGACCAGAACCGGCGTAATAAACATGCCGATAATATTCGAGAATGACGCGCTGCAGATAGCCCCCGCCACATTGCCCTGCGCAACCGAAGTAAAGGCGATGGAAGACTGCACCGTAGACGGCAGAAAGCACATGAACAAAAAGCCCCAGTACAACTCCTGCCCCAGCAGAGGCACAAGCACCGGCTTCGCCATAAGGCCTAAAATCGGAAATAAGGCAAAGGTAAAGGCAAAAACCAAGGCATGCAGCTTCCAGTGCATCAGGCCCTGCATCACCGCTTCGCGGGAAAGCTTAGCGCCATGCAGAAAGAACAGAATGGCGATCGCCGCGGTGGTAATCACGCTGAAAATTTCAGCAGGCTTTCCAGAAACCGGCAGAAAAGTCGCCAAAATAACCATCACAAATAAAAGTATTGTAAAGCGGTCCAGCGCCAGCATTTTCAGCATGTCTACATCCTGTATGTTTTATTTAATTGATTAAGGCTTAGATAAAAATTTCACCGCTTTATGCAGCAGAAAAAAAGCCCAGCAAGATAAATTTACCTAACGGTAAGTTCTATCTTACTGGGCCAGATGAATAAAGCTACTTTTTCAGCTCAATGTTCATCATTTCGCCAGGCTATGGCCTGATATCCGCGCTCAGTTATTGCGCGCGTTTTCATCCTGCTGAATCAGCTCAATTTTGTAGCCGTCCGGATCTTCAACAAAAGCGATTACTGTTGTTCCGCCTTTCATCGGGCCAGCTTCGCGCACCACATTGCCGCCGCGCGCTTTGATGTCTTCACAGGCTTGATAGGCATCATCAACTGCAATGGCGATATGGCCATAGGCATTGCCCAGATCATAACTGGCGGTGTCCCAGTTATGGGTCAGTTCCAGCACGGTATTGTTCTGTTCATCGCCATAGCCGACAAAAGCCAAAGTAAAGCGGCCTTCTTCATAGTCGCGCTTACGCAACAAAGTCATACCCAGCACTTCAGTATAGAACTGCAAAGAGCGTTCTAAATTGCCTACTCGCAGCATGGTATGCAGCATCCGCATAATTCATTTTCCTGTTTATTCAGAGATTGCCTGCCAATATAGGCAATGCAGCGCGATAATTCAATTTTCAGCAGAGAAAAAGCAGCCGTTTAAGCCGCAGCGGCGATCTGGCCGCTTTAAGCCTGCAGGCTTTATGTGCAGCATATCTACATAAAAAAAGCCTATTCCATCATAAAGATAAAATAGGCTTCCGGCTGCAGAATCAGGCTGGGCACTAAATTCAGCCTTGCTGAGCTTCATGCTCCCGCAGCAGCTTCGCTACCCAAACCACTAAAATCAGGATTGGAATGCCGATTAAGGTGGTCATCAGGAAAAATTTCGGATAGCCGATGCTGCTCACAATGGTTCCTGAATAGCCGCCTAAAATCTTCGGCGTTAAGGTCATGAGCGAGCTAAAAATCGCATACTGCACCGCAGTAAATGACACGCTGGTTAAGCTGGACAGGAAAGCGATAAACGCCGCGCCCGCTAAGCCGGATGCCAAGTTATCAACAATAATCGCAAAATACAGCCACAGCGGACTGTAAGGCTTAATCACCTTGCCTTTAACCTCAACAGCGCCATCGACAGCCTTGGCCAGATTGATCGGCTGCAGCTCAATATCCAGCGCATTTTCCCGAGCCGCAACGGTACTAACCTGATAGCTGCGCTCGCGGCTCATTTGCACCTGACTGCCGGCAAGCATCTGCGCAGTGATTTTCTTCGATGCCGAAGCAGCTAATGCTTCAGCCGGAATCGCTGCGGAGAAAATCCCCTCTTTGTCCAGCTTGGCTTCAAAAGGCTTTCCATCCAGCAGGATCTGAATTTTTTGACCGCCTTGCAGCGCCTGCGCATACTGGCCGCGCACCACAATGCTGTTGGCGGCTTCATGCGCGCTGACCACATTGTCTGAAGTTACAGGCAACAGCAGCATCTGGGCAGATTCAGCCCCTTGATTCAAATAAGGCAGTTCAGCAGCAGCCTGAGCACCGCCCTGCTGATAGCCTGCTGTTGCAGTAATAGCCTGAGCCGCTTTTAAAACCTCAACAGGCACCTGAACTGTCCACGCGCCTGTTTCATCCGGCTGCGCCACGTACCGCTGCCCGCCGGCCGCTACGGTGACATCGCCTAAAGGCTGGCCGGACTTCACCAAGCCGATGAAAATTAAATTGGTTGAGCTGGCCAAAACTGCGCCGACAAACATCAGCTTCATAATGTTCATGCGCTGCGCCAGCAGGCCGCCGAGGAAGCCGCCCACCAGGCTGAAAATCACCCCGTAGACTTTGACCGCTTCCGCAATCTGCTCCTTACTGAAATTCAAGTCCTGATAGAAAACATTGGAAATCACCCCGGCGATAATATCTGAAATGCGGTAGAAGCCGATCAGCAACAGCAGCACCAGAGCCAGCTTTATGCCGTAGCGCTTAAAGAAATCCGCAATCGGGTTGACCCAGGTTTCATAAGCCATCTGCCGATTTACCGCGCCCATTTTCACCAAGCATGCGCCAACAGCGGCCGCCGCAGCGCCGGAACCGATAAAGCGCGCCGCTTCAAAACAGAACAGCAGGAAGGAGTCCTTGATATTCAGCTGCGCCTTCAGCGCTTCCACTGCAGCGCCTGAATAGATATAGCTGAGCACAAAACTGATCACGGCAGCAAAGAACACCGCGACCAGCCGGTAATAGTCAACGCGCTTATAGTCCTTGTGCGCGCGGTCAACCTGAGGTTCACGGATCAGCAGTGTGGTGCATATGCCCACCAGCATGACGCCGGCCATAGCTAAATAGGTAGTTTTCCATGCTTCATAAATATAGTTGCCTTTGGCTGTGCCTAAATAGGCCGCCAAAAACAGCGCGCCGGCGCCCGCCACAATCATGCCGATGCGGTAGCCGGCATTGTAGGTGGAAGCCAGAACCGTCTGCATTTCGGTTTCCGCCAGCTCAATCCGGTAGGCATCTATCACAATGTCCTGCGTCGCCGCGGAAAAACCCAGCAGCACCGCGCCGGCCGCCATCTGATACAAATAGCTTTGACCAAGGGACGGGTCTGAAAACGCCATGATGCAGATGGCGCAGATAATCAGGCACTGCGCAATCAGCAGCCATGCCCTGCGCCGGCCCAGCAGTTTAGTCAGCACAGGCACAGGCAGCTCATCAATTAGCGGCGCCCAGACAAACTTGAACGAATAGCCCAGCGCGGCCCAGCTGAAAAACGTCACGGCGCTTTTATCAATGCCGGCTTCACCCAGCCACAGCGACAAGCTGGAAAAAATCAGCAGGATGGGAATGCCGGCTGAAAACCCCAAGAACAGCATAATTAACGCGCGCCGGTCTAAAAACGCGGTAAATGCCGATTTCCACCCGGAAGATTGAGTTGTCATCACATTATTTTTGTCTAAAAACGATTGCTGCTATTCAAGCGCTTAATCAGATTTGTTTCAACAAGATTTGTGAAATCATTGTTTTATTTTATGGAGAAAATCAGGGCACTTGCTTGATCTTTCTGCCGAATCCAGTATACCTTTGAATTCTGCCGTCATTAATTTGTTTTGGATTTAACAGTGCCGAAAAAACTCGAAAATATTCAATCTTCCCTATCTTCCAACCTGTCCGAACAAAACGTACAACCGCTGCCTGCAGCCCTGCACAGCGTATTCGATCAGCCTGAAATTCAAGCGACGCTAACTAAAACAAAACTGGGCGCAGCGCAGCTGACGCACATGACCGATCTGAAAAAAATTCCAACATCAACCAAGCGGATCAAGCCCTTAAATGACTTTTTAGGCCAAGACCGCGCCCGCGCTTCTGTTGAAGCCGGCATTGCGCTGCCGTATTCCGGCTACAACATTTTTGCAGTCGGCACGGCAGGCTTGGGCAAGCGCACCATGATTAAGCGCCTGCTGCAGCAGCATGCCAAAAATATGCAGACCCCGAATGACTGGGTCTATGTCAATAATTTCCAGCATCCGCGCCAGCCGCTGGCCCTGCAGCTGCCTGCCGGTCAGGCGCCTAAGTTTCAGGCGGCGCTGCATCAGACCTGGCAGATTATTCTCAAGCAGCTGGAGCGGCGCTTTACGGCGGAAACTTACCACAACCGCATTGAACTGATCCGCCAGCAGACCGGCGACGTGCAGCAGCAGGCGCTGGTGGATTTGAACAAGGAAGGCGAAGAGCTGGATCTGAAACTGATTTCGCAGGATGATGAGCACTGCTTCGTGCCGGTGCAGCTGATAGACGGCAAGCTTCAGGAAATGTCCAAGGATGACATCAATGCGCTGAACAGCAAGCAGCGCGCGGAAATCGCCGCCAATATCCGCTACATGAATAAAAAGCTGGAACGCCTGGGCCTGCATTTAGGCGATCTGGAAGATGACGCGCGCGATCAGGTGCAAATCCTGAACCGCGATATCGCCAAGCAGGTAGTCATGCCGCGCATTGACCTGCTGCTGAATAAATTCGGCGAGATCAAGGGCCTTGAAGACTACCTGAAGTATTATGCGGAAGACATCATCAATAATGTTGAAATCGTGCTTGAGCAGGAAGAAGACGATTTCACGCCAGGCCTCTTTAGCCGCGTGCCGTCGCGCTATCAGGCCAATATTATTGTGACTTATAAGCCGAATTCCGGCGCGCCGGTTATATTTGAAGACTTCCCGACGCACTACAACCTGCTGGGCCATGTCGAGCAGCTGACGCAGAACGGCACCATCACCACGGACTTTACCCTAATCCGCCCCGGCGCGCTGCACAAAGCCAACGGCGGCTTCCTGATGCTGGAAGCTGAGCAGCTGCTGGAACAGCCTTATGCATGGCAGGGCTTAAAGCGCGCGCTGAAATCCGGCCAGCTGAAGCTGTCTTCCCTAGAGCATATGCTGACGCTGACCGGCAGCATCTCAATTGAGCCGGCGGCCATTCCCCTGAATATTAAAGTGGTTCTGCTGGCCGAGCCGGAAGTTTACTATGAAATTTTAGAGCTGGAGCCGGAACTGGGCAGCGTATTTAAAATCCGCGCTGACTTTACCGACACCCTGCAGCGCAATGAAAGCAATGAACAGGCCTACATGCAGCTGATTGCGGACTATGTGCAGACCGACAAGCTGCTGCCGTTTGAGCGCTCTGCGCTGGCTGCCCTGCTGACCGACTCCAGCCGCCAGGCCGAAGACCAAAGCTCGCTGTCGCTGCATGCGCTGACTTTAGGCGATCTGATCCGCGAAGCGCATCACCATGCGGCGCAAGCCGGCGACAAAATGGTGACAGATCAGCACATCAATATGGCGCTGGATCACCGCAAATACCGCCTGGGCTATTTGCGCGAGCTGTACTGGCAGGATTTGTCCCGCGGCACCCAGCTGATTGAAACCAAAGGCCACCGCCTGGGCCAGATCAATGCCCTCTCGGTGATTCACTATGCCGATGTTGAATTCGGCCTGCCTTCACGCCTGACCGCATCGGTTTATCAAGGCGGCGGCGATATTCTGGATATTGAGCGCAGCGTAGAGCTGGGCGGCTCGCTGCATGCCAAAGGCGTGCTGCTGATGTCCAGCTTCTTAAAGGCGCACTTTGGCCGCGAGCAGATTCTGCATTTCTCTGCAGCGCTGGCTTTTGAACAGAGCTATGGCCAGGTCGATGGCGACAGCGCAACCGTGGCGGAACTTTCCGCGCTGATCTCAGCGATCAGCCAGCTGCCGATTGACCAGTCATGGGCGATTACCGGCTCGATGAATCAGCTGGGGCAAGTGCAGCCGATTGGCGGTGTGAATGCCAAAATTGAAGGCTTCTTTGACGCCTGCAAGCTGCAGGGCCTGACCGGCAAGCAGGGCGTGATTATTCCGCGCCAGAACATGCAGCACCTGATGCTGCGCAAGGACGTGATTGAGGAAGTCGCGCAAGGCAGATTCCATATTCATGCCATTGACACCATTGATCAGGCGCTGGAAATTCTGATGGCGCGCCCTGTCGGCGCCTTGGACAAAAAAGGCCGCTACAGCAAAAATTCAATCTTTGCAGCCGTGATGGAGCAGTTGGAATACTGGCAGGCCATTGAAGACGGCGCGGAAATTGAGGAAGAGCCGAAGAAGAAAAGCAAAAAGAAAAAAAAGGCCAAGAAAAAAGCCAAAGCGGAACAGAAAGCGCTTGAACAGGCTGATGCGGTCGCCAAAGAGCTGCAGGCGGAACAGGCTGCCGAGAAGTGATCTGCAGCAATATTCAGTGTCCTGCCCTGCAGTAAGCCGGCAGACAAAACCGGGGGAAGCCATTCGCCCGGTTTTCTATTGCAGGCTTGCCAGCTTTGCATCCGCCATAAAAAAAGCGCCTTGATCAAGGCGCTTTCTAATATTCAGCTGAATTAAGCTTCAGGAGCCGGGCTGTACTGTTCAACCAAAGGCTGCAGTTCACCTTTCTGGAACATATCAAGCATAATGTCGCTGCCGCCGATTAACTCGCCGTTAATCCATAATTGCGGGAAAGTCGGCCAGTTTGCAATTTGCGGCAAAGTCGCGCGGATATCCGGATTTTCCAGAATATTGACATAAGCAAATGGACGGCCAATTTGACTGAGCGCTTCTACAGCACGTGCAGAAAAACCGCATTGTGGGAACTGCGGCGTTCCTTTCATGTAAAGCAGTACAGCATGTTTAGCAATCTGGTCACGAATTAACGCTTCTGTATCGCGTGCTTGTTCAGTCATTGATATATCCTCAATAAATCTGCCGAGCATTATACCCAAAACTGAGCAAAACAGTATGGCTAAAGCAATAATTCCAGTTTTATTTACAATCAGGCTTTAAATGCAGGGCGGTTTTTGCTTATATAGAACGCTAGGCGCATAAAACACATATTGCGCCCAACCCGATTATTTTCAACCCTCAACAAGATAAGAGTTCAGTCATGAATAACATTACCCTTGCGCCTGTGCAAACTGATCAACCGTCTCATTTGATGCCTGTGTTTGGCCGTCAGCCGATCAGCTTTGTCCGAGGCAGGGGTTCTTATCTGTACACAGCAGACGGCACTGAATACTTTGACGCGCTGACCGGCATTGCCGTGTGCGGCCTGGGCCATGCGCACCCTGCCGTGACTGAGGCGATTGCAGATCAGGCGGCGGCCCTGATTCATACCAGCAATTTGTTTGAAGTGCCTTGGCAGACGGCAGCTGCGCAAAAGCTGGCGGAAGCGGCCGGCATGGAAGAAATTTTCTTTTCCAACAGCGGCGCGGAATCCAATGAAGGCGCAATTAAAATTGCGCGCAAATTCGGCCAGCAGCAAGGCATTGCCAGCCCGAAAATCATTGTCGCGGAGCATTCTTTCCACGGCCGCACACTGGCTACGCTGGCCGCCACAGGCAACAAAAAGGTTCAGGAAGGCTTCGGGCCTTTGGTAGAAGGCTTTATCCGCGTTCCATTTGGCGACATTGAAGCGATTGAAGAAGCTGCGATTAACCATCCGGATATTGTGGCGATTTTAGTTGAGCCGATTCAGGGCGAAGGCGGCGTAAACACCGCGCCTCAGGGCTTCAGCTATTTAGAGGAAATCCGCCAAATCTGCAATCAGCACAACTGGCTGATGATGCTGGATGAAGTGCAGACCGGCAACGGCCGCACAGGCAAATACTTTGCCTATCAGCACACCAGCATTATTCCGGATGTCATCACCACGGCTAAAGGCTTGGGCAACGGCTTCCCGATTGGCGCAGTCATGACGCAAGGCCGCGGCGCAGGCGTGCTGACAGCCGGCAATCACGGTTCAACTTACAGCGGCACGCCTTTAGGTTCGCGCGTGGTATATACCGTCATTGACACCATTCAAAAAGAGAACTTAACCGAAAATGCCTCAAAGATGGGCGCCTATATTGTCGAACAGTTCAGAACGCAGCTGGCGGGGCAAAATGTCGCTGTGCGCGGTTTTGGCCTGATGATCGGCATTGAGCTGCCTAAAGCCTGCCCGGATCTGGTGCATATTGCGCGCGATGAATACAAAGTGATTCTGAACGTGACTGCAGGCTCTGTCATCCGCCTGCTGCCGGCCTTGAACATCAATAAGGAACAGGCCGACCAGCTGATTGAACGTGTAGTGAAAATGGTGAAAAACTATTTAGCCTGATTTAAGACACACTGAGCGGATCAGTCGTTTAAGCCTAAGCGCCTGATCCGTTCAGCGCCCGCCCTCCGGCGGCTTCTACTCCATCAAATATGCAAGGCATAGCCGAGCAGCAAAAACAGCAATTGCAGGCTGACAACCGCTGCAAACAGCTTCCATCCTTTCTTGCGCAAAGCGGATTTATCCACTGCGGCATACATCACGGTTTTTGGCATTGCGTCACCTCACTCAGAGATTCAATCCTGAACTTATATTGAGTTCGCCTCTTGCTTCCATATCGCATCTTCATTGCGCATAAAATGCACAAAAATCTTTTCACTCCAATATAAAAGCAAAATCCAAACCAAGTCCAGCGGGAGAACTAAAAATAAAAGAAAAACTAAAAATACAGCACAATAAAAAAACCGCCCGAAGGCGGCTTTTACAACACAAACTTCAGATTAGCCAATGAACTTGCGCGCATTGCGGAACATGCGCAGCCATGCGCCATCTTCAGTCCATTCTTCAGGCTTCCATGAATGCTGAACCGCGCGGAAGTTGCGCTCCGGGTGCGGCATCATAATCGTAGCGCGGCCATCTTTCGAGGTTACGCCTGAAATCGCTTCCGGCGAACCGTTCGGGTTCATTGGGTAATGCTGCGTCGGGTTGCCGCGGCTGTCCACATAGCGCAAGATCACCTGATCGCCCGCATTCAGCGCAGCGATGCTGTCTGCGCTTGCCACTGCGCGGCCTTCGCCATGCGCCACGGCGATTGGCAGAATCGAGCCTTCCATGCCTTCCAGCAGCACAGAGTTTGATTTTTCCACACGCACATTGACGGCGCGCGCTTCAAACATCTCAGAGATGTTGCGGTGGAAACGCGGCCAATTGTCTGCACCCGGAATCAGCGGCGCCAATTGCGACAGCATTTGACAGCCGTTGCAGATACCGAGAGAGAAAGTTTCATCGCGGTTGAAGAATTTCTCAAACTGGTCGCGCAGTTTCGGGTTGAACAGGACTGATTTAGCCCAGCCGCCGCCCGCGCCCAGCACGTCGCCGTAAGAGAAGCCGCCGCACGCCACTAAGCCTTCAAAATCATTCAAATCGGCGCGGCCGGCAAGCAAGTCGCTCATATGCACGTCAACGGCGTTGAAGCCGACTTTGTCCAGCGCGGCCGCCATTTCCACCTGGCCGTTTACGCCCTGTTCGCGCAGAATCACCATGTTTGGACGGCGCTCATTGATGTACGGCGCTTCAATTGGCTCATTCAGGTCAAATGTCGGCTGAGCAATTAAGCCTGCATGAGATTTGTCAGTGATTAAAGCAAATTCCTGATCCGCAGTTTCCACGTTGTCACGCAGGCGCTGGATTTGGTGCGACACTTCAGTCCAGGCCAGCTGCAGCTCTTCACGCGGCAGGCTTAAGCCATTGACGGTCAGAGTATCAGTATCATTGACTGTGCCTACAACAGAAATCGCATCTTTCAGGCTGGATGCCGCCACTTCAGCTTCCAGCGCTGCCCAATCCGCTGCCGAAATCTGCAGCACTGCGCCAATTTCTTCAGCAAACAGGCTGGCAACAGACTGCTCTTCTAAAGCTGCGCCCAGGCGTGAAGCGAACATCATTTCCGCAACAGTCGCCAGCAGGCCGCCGTCGCCAATGTCGTGATAGGCCTTGATCAGGCCGCGGCTGTTCCAGTCCTGCACCAGCGCGAAGAATGCCTTGAAATCATCAAAGCTGTCGACGTCTGGCGTAACCGAACCGATTGCCTTGTAAACCTGTGCAAGGATTGAACCGCCAAGGCGGAACTGGCCTTTAGACAAGTCAATGCGCACCAGCACAGAGGCTTCATTTTTCAATTCTGGCGTCAAGGTTTTGCGCACATCAGTCACTGGCGCAAATGCAGTAATTACGCCTGACATTGGAGAAGTTACCGCTTTGTCTTCGCCTTCGTCTTTCCAAGTGGTGCGCATAGACAGCGAGTCTTTGCCGACTGGAATGGCAATGCCCAGCGCAGGGCACATTTCCATGCCGATGGCTTTTACGCCTTCAAACAGGGCTTGGTCTTCACCTTTCTGGCCGGCTGCCGCCATCCAGTTTGCAGACAGTTTAATATCGCTGATCTGCTCAATTTTTGCCGACATGATGTTGCTGATGGCTTCCGCAACCGATAGGCGCGCAGAAGCGGCAGGATTCAGCAGAGCCACCGGCGGACGCTCGCCCATCGCCATCGCTTCACCGGTGTAGCCCACTAAGCTTGTAGTCGTTACCGCAGCATCCGCTACAGGAACTTGCCAGCGGCCGACCATCTGGTCACGCGCTACCATGCCGGTAATCGAACGGTCGCCAATGGTGATCAGGAACGATTTAGAGGCAACTGTCGGGTTTTTCAGCACGCGGTAGATTGCATCTTTGAAATCGATCTGTGAAGCGTCAAAGTCATCGCCTTGGCGCTGAATGGTTTCATATGAACGGCTCATGCGCGGCGTGCCGCCAAGCATCACCTGCATTGGCATATCCACCGCTTTGTTGTCAAACAATGGGTCATTCACAGTCAAATGGCGCGCTTCGGTCGCTTCGCCCAATACCGCAAACGGGCAGCGTTCGCGCGCGCACAGCGATTCAAACAGTTCCAAAGAGCTTGGACGGATCGCCAATACATAGCGTTCCTGCGCTTCATTTGACCAGATTTCCATTGGCGACATGCCCGGCTCAAGCGAAGGAATCTTGCGCAGATCCAGCACAGCGCCGAGTTCATGGTCATTCACCAGCTCAGGCATGGCATTGGAAATGCCGCCCGCGCCCACGTCATGCACAGACACAATCGGGTTGAAATCTTCCATGCGCCAGCAGGCGTCAATCACTTCCTGGCAGCGGCGTTCCATTTCCGGGTTTTCACGCTGCACCGAAGCGAAGTCGAGGTTTTCACCCAGCTTGCCGCTGTCGACTGAAGAGGCTGCGCCGCCGCCCAGGCCAATCAGCATGGCCGGGCCGCCCAGCACGATCAGCAAGTCGCCCGGCTGAATCGCGTCTTTTTCAACATGGTCAGGGCGGATGTTGCCGTAGCCGCCGGCAATCATGATTGGCTTATGGAAGCCTTTGACTTCGCCATTTACATTCTGCTCGAATGTACGGAAATAGCCGTTCAAGGCTGGACGGCCAAACTCATTGTTGAATGCTGCGCCGCCCAATGGGCCTTCAATCATGATCTGCAGCGGAGACGCCATGCGCGACGGCTTGCCGTAATTTTCTTCCCAAGGCTGTTCAAAGCCCGGAATGTTCAGGTTGGAAACGGTAAAGCCGGTCAAGCCTGCTTTCGGCTTGCCGCCGCGGCCGGTTGCGCCTTCATCGCGGATTTCACCGCCCGAACCTGTGGCTGCGCCGGCAAATGGCGCAATTGCTGTAGGATGGTTGTGGGTTTCCACTTTCATTAAGATGTGAGCGGCTTGGCTCTTGTATTTATAAACATGATGGCCGGTTTCAGCATCTTTCTTCGGATAGAAGCGCTGCGTGTCAAAGCCTACAATCACCGATGCGTTGTCTTTATAAGCGGACAGTACATCTGTAGGCGATTCTTTATAAGTGTTCTTAATCATCTGGAACAGTGACAATGGCTGCTTTTCGCCATCAATTGTCCATTCTGAACCGAAAATTTTGTGGCGGCAGTGTTCCGAGTTCGCCTGCGCAAACATCATCAGTTCGATGTCATGCGGGTTGCGGCCCATTTTGATAAAGGCTGCCGTCAAATAATCAATTTCTTCATCAGATAGCGCAAAACCAAACTCAGAGTTGGCTTTGACTAAAGCGTCTTTGCCTTGGCCCAAAATATCAATTGAGTTTAAAGGCTTCGGTGCAGTTTCAGAAAACAGCGCGGCGGCGTCTTCAATCTGATTGAAAACGCTTTCGGTCATGCGGTCATGCAGCGCAAGCTTCACTGCGTCTGAAATGTCTTTTACACCCTTCAAAGTAAACAAAACACCGCGTTCTAGGCGGTGTACAGGTGTATTGCAGTTGGCGAAAATATCGGTCGCCTTAGAAGACCACGGCGAAATTGTGCCGACGCGCGGGGTGACTAAAATTTGCACTTCATCACTTGCAGGCTGGCGCAATTCAAAAGATTGGCCGTCATTTAAAAGCTGTAAAGCTGATTGCTGCTGTTGCTCGCTGAGCGCTTGGTCAAACAGATAGACCCATTGGCTTTCTATTGATTGAACAGAACTGATTGACGATAGACGTGTTAATAGTTGCGTTTTCTTAAAAGAAGAGTGTGCAGATGCACCGGCCACGATAAACATGCTGATTTTGGCTCCACGGGCTGGTCTTTAGAACCACGCCACAATGTGACTTTGAAGAGAGCACATATTCTACTGTGAAAAGGAAAAATCAGCTAGATGGGTAAACCCTATTATGTAACCTAATCCTGCAAGAAAATTGCCTGTTTCCCTATTCTTGCGCCTTTTTAGATAAAATCTTGCAAAAATAATCGGCTAGCAGCTTAAATAGCGGCGCAAACCTGCCCTATGCGGCGGCAGGCGCTCCTACCGGAAAGCAAACCTGCATTTTAATTAGGGAATCGCAGAGATAGGCCAAAGCCAAAAGCTGCCGCGGTGCGATCTGCCCCGGCTGCAGTACAGCATCAAGCGCTTTGGCCAGCACGCTCAGCCCGGCATCTTCCGCCAGCTGCAGCTGCGCCTCTAAACAGCTGCGCTGCGAAGCGGTTAAATGCAGGCGCCCTGAACAGCTTAAGGTTTCCAAGACCGCTAAAATAGGCTCACAGACTTTTTGGCTTAAATTCGGCGGCTGCAGCCGCGCTGCAGAATGCTGCTGTTTCTTGGCCAGCAGCTGTTCAATCCGCCCAGCCAAAGCTTCTTTCAGGGTTTTCTTCTTTTCGGCAAGATGATCAAAATCAAAGCTGAAAACCGCACAGCCGGCATCCTGCTTTAAAATTGCGCTGACAGGCGCAAGCACAGCCTGCTGCCCCTGAATGCTGACATGCGCCAATACGCAGTCAATGCTTTGCTCCGATTGGCGGCACAGCTTCTCAAGCTGGCGGATTTTCGGCAGATCCTCGGTTTTCCAATCCAGCCTTAGGCTGATGTCCTGCCCTTGCCGGTCATACAGGCGCCACCAGACGCACTGCTCAATTTCATCAATTTGCGGCGCATCAAAGCGCTCAATCTGCAGCAGAACAGCCGCAGGCAATGGCTGCACATTCTGCAGCCGGGTTTTCCACTCCTGCACTAAAAGCTGCCAGTCGCTGACCGCCTGATGCCTGAGCAGCTTCAAATACTGCTCATGCGTCAAAGGGCTTAAAGGATGGGCAGCGCTGGCGCCTGAAACCGCCAAGCGGCCATCTTCAGCAAAACGGGGAGTTTCCAGGCGGATAATGCCCTGCATCAGCTGCTGCGCCGTCATGCTCCAAAGGCTCATCTGCGACCATGCCCGGTAACGGTCAAAGCCCGGGTCCTGGGCTTCGGCCCGCGCTGCAGTAGCTTCCAGAATTTGCTGTTTTTCCGGCTGCCAGAAATACAAAGTCAGGCCGCGCGCCCCGCCTTGGCTGCGCCACCAGCGCGCGCCTAAAGGATGCAGCTCCAGCTGCTGCAGTTCAGCATCCGCTGCATAGCTTTGCCGGATTTTGCCCCGCAGCTGGATCAGGCGTTCATCCTGACTGTGCCTTAATTGATAGCTGTAGGCAGCCAGCTGGGCAATGCTGATCAGCGCCGCGCCCTCTGAAGCATGTTCATCGCGCTGCGCCAATTGGCGGACTTGGCCGCTCAGCTGGCGCAGCATCGCAGCCAGCCGGGGCAAGCCTTCGCTCTTGGCCGAAATATTCAGCAGATAGAACTGCCGCGCAGTCCACTCCTGCACATGCGACAGCCCTTGCGCCAGCAGCTGCGCTAAATCCTGTTCAAGCTCGGCAATAAACTGCTGTTCACTGGCTGTCAGCGCCGCCGCAGCCTGCAGTTTGGGCAGAATCAAAGCCGGCCAAAGCTTTCCATGCGCCTGATGCAGCGCCAGCAATGCCGCCAGATGCCAAGCCGCCTGGTCTTTTTCAATTTCTGAAAGCATGCCTTGAAAGCCGGCGCCGGCGATGTAAATTATGCCTTCAGGAAAAACCTCCAAGGCAATTTTAAGCCGGCCGCCCGCTATCTCAGTTTGGAGATTTGCCTCATGCGCATAGGCTTGGGCTAATTTAAGCGCTTTTTCACGCTGCGCTTTGCCGATCTGCTTCGCAATCTGCTCCAAATCCAGCTGCAGCACTTCATCCAGCAGGCCGCTGGATGACTGCGCGGCGCTATTCTCCAGCGGCGCTTCGGAACCGGCTGCATCTGCCTGAACAGCCGCATCCGGCTCAGGCAGATGCTTCTGAACGGATAAAACCGCTGCGACAATATGCTTGCAGGCGCCCGCAGCCGGGCAGCTGCAGCCGGCTTGGGACAGGCCTGAAGCCGATAAAACCACCTGCTGCCCGTCACTTTCAATCACAATCTGCAGCTCGGATTGTTCTAAAATCTGGACTTTGCCGGCATCCAGATCTTTTAAAGCGCGGCGGACTAAGCCTGCATTGGCATAGGTCGCCAAGCTGTCCTGATCATAGGCCAAATACTGCTGCTGCCAGCTCATTGCATCACCTCCGCCATCCACTGGGCAAAATGTTCCGGCGTAAGCGCCGCCACCGACATGCCGCGTTCATTCAGCTTTTGCGCCATTTGCATGTCATAAACCGGGTTCGCCTGCTCATCTAAAGCGGCCAGGCCCAGCAGCTTGACCTGCTGGCTGTTTAAGCGGCTCACCGCATTCAGCAGATGGGCCACCGAACCGCCCTCTTCAAAGTCGCTGATTAAAGTGAAAATAGTCCGGCTCGGCTGCGTAATATATTTTTCACAGTAAGCTACGGCTTTGGCGATATCCGTGCCGCCGCCGAGCTGCGCGGTCAGCAGCACCTCAACCGGGTCATGCGCCAGATGCGATAAATCGGCAATATGGGTATCAAACAGCACCAGATGGACTTTTACCGCAGGCAGGCTGGCCAGAATGCTGGCGCAAATTGCGCTGTACATCACCGAGCTCATCATTGAGCCGCTTTGGTCAACGCAAAGCACGACTGTCCACGGCAAATGCCGCTGCACCCGCGCATTGAAAAAAGGCTGCTGAATAATCAGCTTATTCAGGCCGGTATGGTAATGCTTCAAATTCTGCTGAATGGTGCGCCGCCAGTCAAAGTTTTGGCTATTGACAATAACAGAGCGCCGGAAACGGTTGCGGCGCCCCTGAACCGCATGCACAAAATTCGGCTTCAGCCGGGCAACAATCTGCTCGACTACCTGACGGATAATGTCGCGCACAGCTTCGCGGGTTTGCGCATTCATCCGCCCGCGCATGCTCAGCAAGGCTTTGGCCAGCTGCGGCGTCGGCTCCAGGCTGCGCAGGCTTTTTTCGTCTTTCAGCAAGGCGTCCAGCTGATAGCGTTCGACTGCCTGCATCTGAATCCGCTCAAAGGTGCTTTGCGGGAAAAGCTTGCGCGCATTATTCAGCCAGTTGATGGCCGTAAGCTGGGAATTATCCAGCGATCCATGCCGCGGCTGGCCCGCAGCCTGCCCGCGCCGTTCATATTCGCGGTTGTATAAATAGTCCAGTGTGCGCTCCAGGCGCAATTGTTCGCGGTCTAGCTGCACCTGATCGAATGCCCGGTCGCTGTAGCGCCCCAGAATCAGCCGCCAGCGCGCAGCTGAATCGGCATCTTGACGGCTGGTCATGACTGGCCTCCCTGTTCTGCAGCCGCAAGCCAATGCTCAAGCTGCTGTTCCGCGATTAAAAAGTTCAGCTGCTGGTTGAGCTGCACGCCCTGCAGCAGCTGCTCTTGGCTGATTTCACTGCTGTAATGGGCAATCTGCAGGCTGGACACGCCATTGATCTGCGCGATCTGTTCAGCAAACGCCGCGGTTTCTTTGGGCTTGAAATGCGTAAAGGCAAAGCGCAGGTCGGGCAGCAGCGCGACAAATACAGCTTCATCCCATGTTTGCACCAGTTCATTCAGCAAGTCCGCCATTGCCGGATAGCGCAGCAGCAGTTCCGGCGCGCTGTGCATGATGCCTGAAAGGTAATTTACCGCCTGTTCAGGGTCGGCTCCTATGCCAAAACGCTGCTGCAGCCGCTGATGCAGCTCCTGCTCGGTGCAGACGCCGTCCATAAACTGCAGCGCGCTCACGCCGCCCAGCAGCAGGCTGGCCTGCGTCCAGCCCGGCGTTAAGCGCGCAACAGTGCTGTGAAATAAGCTCAAGCCCCCGGCTTCATTTTCCAGCAGATATGCAGTTTGCTTGATCAGGCCATGCAGCTGCAGCAAGTGCTGCAAATATTGGCGCTGCTGCTCAAGCGGCGGAGCGGCCCATTGCGAAACCAAAAATAATGCGCTGGACACAGCCTGCTGCAGCAGCGTTTTTAAAGCCGGCTGCTGCTGGAAAGCCAGAAAGTCTTTTCCAGTCCATAAATACAGCAGCTTTTGCCCGCATTGCAGCACCGAATCCAGATCCGGATCTTCCGGCAAAAACCGTTCCAGCTCGGCAAATAGCACCGGAATCTGCGGCTGCAGCCCCATCAGCGCAGCCCGGATGAGCAGCTGGACAGCCTGATGCGAAGAGCGCCCCAGCCCCTGCTGCGCAAAGTCCTGCTTCAGCCTGAGCAGCTTCTGCAGCGCAATGCCGCTCATTTCGCTGCCGTATTCCGCCAGTTCAATCAAATTCGCTTCGACCTGCGGCGTCCATGCATAGTCCCATTCTTCAAACAGCAAATTCAGCTGCCCGCCGCCAAGAAAATCCGGCCCGCTCAGGCGCTTGGCAAAGTCCAGCTCCAAAAAGTCCAGCAAATGCAGGAACCGGCTGCGCAAGCGGTGCTTCGGATTGCGCAGCACATCCAGCTTGGCCCGCTTGCTGAGTGTTTCCTCCAGCTTAAAGCGGTGGAATTTTGCCAGCTCATACACTTGCGCCAGCAGCGGCGGCGTCTGCGCCGACTGCGCCGCCTGCCCCAATGCCGCCCCGCTGAGCAGCTGATGCAGAACCTGGCGGAAAGCCTGCTGCCCTTCATCCAGGCTTCCCTTAATAAAGCTGCTGAAGCATGCATCAATCACATCAAACCGGCTGAGCTGCGCATGGCCGCGCAGCGCCGCCAAGCCTATAGCCTGCTCACTGGCGGTTTTTACGGTAATAAAGCTGCTGTCCGTGATTTGCTGCTGATGCAGCTGCGCGGAAAATTCAGAAATAAAGTTAACCGCCAAGTGCTGCCGGGCAGCAGCCTCATCCGGCTCATCCTGCAGCAGCTGTTCCCAGCAGCGCTGATAAAATGCCGGAGACGGCATGCCGGAAGCATAGCCGTTCAGTGCATCTAAGCGGTCAAAACTGTAGCGGATCAGCCATGACTGATCGGACTGTTCTCGGCTTTTCAATTGGGCTGTTTTTTTCGGCTTGGGATTCAGCAGCTGATCGGCTAATTCCTCTACCAAAGCCAAAGTGTGAAAGCCGCCCGTGACGATGCACAGCGGCCCTTGCCGGTCTTGGCAGCGCGCCAGAATACCCTGCAGCATGCGCTGTTCACGGATTAAAGACGCTTCCGCCTGCAGCACAGCCGGCTCATAATCCAGCCGCGACATCGCGCACCAGACAAAAACCTCTTCAAAGAAAGCCTGCCATGCCTGCAGCCGCTCACGGGGCTGCAGTTCAAACAGATGCTCCCACAGCTCATCATGATTGCGGCAATGCAGCTTCCGGGCAAGCAGCTGAATATATTGGCTGTGCGCCAAATAGCGCTCCTGCTGCAAAGAGCGGCTTTGCCATGTCTGCTGCGCGCTGGCTTGCTGCTCATGCTCAACCTGGCTGCTCCAGTCCAGATCAATAAATTCAACGCCCGCCTGCAGCGCCGGCGCTTCGCGCAGCGCCACCCATTCCGGCGAATATTCGCAAAACGGGAAATACGCTGTCCGGTACTGCTTAGCGGCCTCAGCCTCCGCTTCCGGCTGTGCTGAATCGGCAGGAACCGGCCGGATTTCAGTCTGGCACAGCACAGCCAAAGGCGGCCGGCTGTCGGCATGCTGCAGGTCTGCAATAAGCCGGTTAAAGGAGCTTGGGCCTTCAATCAGGATATGCGCAGGCTGAATCTCTCGAAGCGCCTGCAATACGGCATAGGCGCATGCAGGGCTGTGATGCCGGACGGGAAAGAAGTAAATCTCCCGCGCCGCCAATTGCTGGATCAGCTGCAGCGCATGCTGCAGGCGTGGCGGCCGCGCCGCAAAATCTGTCATAGTGTTCAGCTGAATACTCTGGGATGAAAAGCCTCATCCAAAATTCAAGAATGCGAGCCGCCGGCGCATAGGCCGGATGCTCAGCCATGATTGCCTGCTACTGCCAGAAGCGCTTGCCTTCTTCAAAAAAGGCTTTCCAGACGGCATCCTGCTTCGCCCGTTCGCGGGCCACATTATCCATATAGAAGCGCACCCGCTTGGCATCATCGGCATTATCCTTAAGGACAACCCCGATCAGCTGCTTGGCGATTGCGGCGCTGCTCAAGGTTTGATCCCCCAGATAATAGCCTTCCAGAGCAGCTGCATGCGCAATATTCACCGCCTCGGCCGTAGACATCACCGCATCCGGGGTCTTGATTGCAGCCCCGTCCTTGGTTGCGCCTTGGCGCAATTCCTGAAAAACCGTGACCAGAAGATCAATGACAGAATCTGCAACCTGAATTTGCGCGGATAAATCTCCCAGCTCATGCTGCAGCTGGCTCAGCACCAGCTCGCGCTCAAACTGGGCATCCGCAATCGGGCGCACCGTTTCAAAGTTGAAGCGGCGCTTTAGGGCCGATGACATTTCATGCACCCCCCGGTCGCGCAAGTTCGCCGTGGCGATAATATTAAAACCGGCTTTGGCATACACCCGGCCGGCTTGGCCTAATTCCGGAATCATCATGGTTTTTTCCGACATCAGCGAAACCAGCACATCCTGAATTTCCGGCGGGCAGCGGGTAATTTCTTCAAAGCGGACGATTTTCCCCTGCTGCATCGCCTGATGAACCGGCGAGGCCACCAGCGATTTTTCACTCGGCCCTTCCGCCAGCAGCAGCGCATAATTCCATGAGTATTTCAAATGGTCTTCGGTCGTGCCGGCAGTACCCTGAACCGTCAGGCCGGAATCGCCGCTGACGGCCGCCGCCAGCAATTCAGACAGCATGGATTTGGCGGTTCCCGGCTCGCCCACCAGCATCAGCCCCTGCTTGCCCAGCAAGGTGACAATGGCGCGGTCAACCAGCGCATCATCGCCATAAAACTTGCGGCTGATGCCTAATTTTTCATCACCCAAAATAAACTGGCGCACAGCGCGCGGCGAACGCAGCCAGCCCTGCGGCCGCACGTTCGCCTGATCATGCTCAGTGAGCAGATTCAGCTCGGCTGCAAAACGCTGTTCTGCGCTTTGGCGGATAATGGCTTGATTTACCATGGTGTTTTTTTCTCCCATTCTGGATCGAAGCCGCGGCAGGCTGCAGCGGCGGCATGATAGTCCGCATAGCATTCCGCAAATAAAATTTTAGGCACATCATTGAGCGCTAAGTCGGCGCGGTTCCATGAGCTTCCTTTGTTCCGGCTGAAGCTGAGGCGGTATAAAGCCGCCGGCATATTTTCTTCCGGCAAATAGCTGCCGCTGAAGCTGATATAAGCAGTCAGCCCTAAGCTGTTAAAGGATTTAGAATAATAGTCAAAAACCCCGCCGTCTTCGGCCTGCCCGCGCTGATAGCCCAGCTTGTTCATCACCCCGCGCAAGGTGAATGTATCGCTCATCCAGCCCAAGCGGTCATCCACCGCATCTTTATCCTGCACATCCAGCTCAGGCAGCAGATGGCTTAATTGCGCAAACAAAGGCTTTACTTTGTAATCTTTCAAATGCTGCTGCCAGTCTTGCTTGGAGGCGCCATCCATCAGGGCGGCATGCGCCAATTGAATCTGGCTGTCTGCAGACAATTCAATTTCATCATCTTCAGCGTTGATCAGGCTGCCGTCTTCAGCCGGGCGGAAAGTATGCACAACCTTGCCATCCGCAATTTCCTGCCAGACTAAGCGCTGAATTAAGCGCTTCATAATTGGATGCTCCGCCAGATACTGCTGCCACTCGGCCACAGCCCAGCGCCGGTTAGCGCACATCGCCTCATATAAGCGGGCTGTCTGCAGATCAAGAATCTGCTTCAACTCCTTCTTAGCGCTGCTGAACTGCTTTTTCGCCTCTTTGGCCAGCTCCTCATCATCGCTTTGACGGGCCGCAGGCAGGGCTTTAATTTCCTTGCCGTCTTCATTTTTCAGCACGAACTTATAGTTTTCATCCAAAGAAACTTTGAAATCCCGCCCGCCATAGCCCAGCGTTAAAATTCCATGCTCATCAAAGCCTGCGGTTGGAATCGTCCGGTCGGCCAGCTCATCATTGCTCCAGCCATTGCGTTCCGCAATCGCCTCAATCAGCCCGCGGGCCTTTTCCTGCACCGAAGCTGTGCGGTAGCGCCGGGCAATGGACAATAAAAACTGAATGATGACCGGGTCATCGCTGTTCGCCAGCGCGGCGATCATGGCTTCAATTTGCGCGCGGCGCTGGTAGTGATCTTTCATATACTGCTGAATGAAATGGACGGCTTTATGCCCCTGCACGCCGCCAGCCAAAGCCAGAATGCCCTTGTCGCCAATCGCTGAGCCTAAATAGCGTGAAAGCGCCTCCCGCTTAATTTCTTCAACAACCTGCTCCAGGGTAATGTGCTCATAGCGCCCATAGTACTCAGGGTATTTCTGCCCATAATTCTTAAATGCATTTTTATAGCCGGCAAGCCGGTTCGGCGCATGCTGATTGGCTTCCTGCAAAGCTTCATCCTGCGACGGATGGCGCGTATCCTGACGGATAAAGCCATCCAGCAGGAATTCGCCCAGCTGCTGCTGGCTGGAAGCGGAAAGCAGGCTCAGATAGCGTTGCAGCAGCGCATTGCCCGCCGGCTCTTTCAGCTTATGCGCCAGCACTGCCCACCAGCGGATAATCTCATCCTCAGCCACTTGGCCATTTTGCCAAGCCAGCTGCGGAAAAGGCTTGTCCAGCAGCCACAGCAGGCTGCTTGGCAGCTTGCCTTTCAGCCCCTTCTGCGCTTCTTTAAGCAGGAAATCTGCAGACAGATAGGCGGAAATATCTTCGCCTAAACGCTCCAAACTGGTCAGCAGGGCGGCTATCACCACTTCCCGCTTTTCTTTCTTCAAGGCCTGATTCAAGGCTGCCACGGCCAGCGGATCGCCCAGCCGGGCCAGCCATTCCGCCGCCACAATGCGGATTTCCTGCTTGCTTGAGCTTAAAGCCTCTTCCGCCCGCAGCCGGATATCACCTAAGCGCTCCAGCAGCAATTGCGCCTGCAGGCGGTGGCTTTTTCCTTCCCCTAATGCCAGTTCCAATAGCCTTGGAATAAACCGCGCAGGCAGCTTCGGGAAATAGCCCAAAATCTTTAAGGCCGCTTCAATATCGTAGCTGGCATAGCTGCCTGTCAGCTGGCTCGGCAATAATCCCAGCGCCTCCGCCAGCAGATCCTGACGCTCTGCATAAAACGGCCAAACATGCTCAGGAACTAAGCGCTCAATCAAATCATCGTAATTCGACTGCAGTAGCATCAGCCCGACAGTTTTATCGGCATTTTCATAGCCGGCCTGCGTCACCGCATCGGCCAGCTGGCGCAGCTCAAGATTCTGATAGCCGTCTGCCTTGAAATAGTCATCCAGAATATACGAGCTCAAATGCAGGCCATCCTGCCGGCGGTGGCTCTGCCCGGATATTTTCAAGAAATGCACCAGATTATATTCCGGCAGCTGATTCAGGTGGTTTTTATAGAAGATCACCTGAGGGTCCAGCCCAGTTTTGCTGTTCGAATCGCCATTGATGATATCTGCATATTCGGCAAGCTTTTTCCCGCCGATATTTTTCAAGCGCTTATAGCTTGCCTGACGCCAGCTGCTGTTCCAGTCGCGGGTTTTATTGTCTTCCTGTTCCTGCTCGGCATCGGCCTGCGCTTTTTCCAGCACCGCCTGATAGTTTTCCTGCAGCAGCGCATTGACCGATGCCGGCAGCTTCTGAAAAACAATCGGCTCAAATGCTGGAATGGCAAACTCCTCATCGTCCTTCGCATGGTCTAAAGACGCCAAACGGGCCAATGCCTGCTCCACGGCCTGAATCACCGCCTTGCTTTTTTCCTGCACTAAGGCCGCCTGCAGAACAGGCTTCGCCGCCAGGCCGGAACGCGCCAGCAGCTCGGCTGCGCCGGTTTTCTCTTTCGCAATGCCATGCTGCAGCTTTTCCGCCAAGAGTTCCTGCACATCTTCTTGTTTTAAATTAGGCAAGAGGGACTGCGCAATCAGGCGGGCTTTTTTACTGCCCTGCAAGGCGCAGCCGATGACTAAGCCCGGAAAATGCTGCGTCACTGCAGGCGTGCGCTCCAAATAGTTCAGCAAATTATGCTGCCCGTTGGCCGAAAGCTGCAAATACAGGCCTGCAAAAGCATCACGGTGCGACAGAATATAGGCTTCAAAATCCGGCAGGCGGTAGAATAAGTCTAAATTGCTCCACGAATATTCATACAGATTGGCGCGGTCAAACAGCAGGTTAAGCACCAATGTTCCATCTAAATGCTCGCTTTGCAGCATATCGTGCAAAGCCTGCACCGTCCAATGCTTGCGGAACTGCATGTTTTTATTGAGCGCGCTGTCTCCCAGGCTGCTGTGCAGGCCATCCACCATGAAATATTCAAACCAGCTCGGCACTTGCGCGCTCAGCGCGGTATAGTTTTGCCCGCGCGTTAAAGCCGCCAAAAATTTGCCGTAGCGGACTGCCTGTTCAGGCGTTAAATCCTGCCCTAAATGCTGGTAAAAATTCACCCGCGCATTTTTCGATTGATTCGCCAGCTTCTTATTGCCCTGAATTAAAGACTGGCTGCCCGGCTGCGGGCGCCACCAGTTCAAGGTTCCAGGCTGATTCAGCAAAATCGCGGCGTCATCATCTGTTCTCGACTGCAGCGCCAGCAAAATACCGGCATGTTCGCCAGTTAAAATATACGCCGCCAGCTGCTCCGGATAATCGGCATTGAGCGCCTTTAATGGATTTACAATGTTATAAAGCAGATCTGCAATTATTTTTTGTTCTTTCTGTTCCGCACCCATACCTAATGTCGTTAATAACCGTTCAAACATGCGCTTACCCTAATTATCTTTTCATTCATTTAAAATAATACTGACCGTCAATTTGTATCACGAACTGATCATGAAAGTTATTATAAATTGGTCTGTTATGAAAAACCTGCCACAGCGGAGCCTACGCGACAAATATTGACGCCCAAGTGGATGGCAGGCAAATAAACTGAGAAAACTTCCCGTGTTACATTCAAGCTGTCAAATCATGTCGCAGGGCCCTAGTGCCGGCCCGGCTTTTTTGGCATGATGCTTTCAGTAAACCACTGAATAATGATAAATGAATCAAATGCGTTGGCTAGAGCTGCTTTCGACAGTTCGCATTGGCAGTAAAAAACAGAGTTCTGAACAGGCGCGCAGCCCATTTCATAAAGACTATGACCGCATCATTTTTTCGCAAAGCTTCCGCCAGCTGAACCGGAAAACCCAAGTCCATCCGCTGACGCAGCATGACGGCATCCATACCCGCCTGACGCACTCTCTGGAAGTGTCCTGCATTGGCCGCTCGCTCGGCATGCTGGCGGCCGAAAAAATCAAGGATCAGCTCCCGGTTTGGATTTCTCCGGCAGATGTCGGCGCCATTATTCAGGCAGCCTGTCTGGCGCATGACATTGGCAACCCGCCTTTTGGCCACGCCGGCGAATACGCCATCCGCGAATGGTTTGATGATGCCTCGCATACTGACTTCCTGAAGAACCTCAGCCCGGAACAGGAAGCCGATGTGCGCCAGTTTGAGGGCAATGCGCAAGGCCTGCGCCTGCTGACTAAAATTGACTATCATCCGAATGACGGCGGCATGCGCCTGACTTACGCAACCTTAGGGGCTTACTTAAAGTACCCTTGGCTGTCTAAAACCATTGCATCGCAGGGCAACCTGCCGGCCAGCAAGCGCCCTAAATTCGGCTGCTATCAGGCGGAAAAAGACATTCTGCGGCAGATTGCAGAACAGCTGGGCCTAATCCAGCTGGGCGATTACCACTACTGCCGCCATCCGCTGACTTACCTGCTCGAAGCGGCCGATGATATGTGCTACGCCCTGATTGATCTGGAAGACGGCATTATTTTAAACATGCTGCAGTATGAAGAAGTGGAGCCGATCTTTTTAGAGCTGATTGCGGATTACGGCGTTCCCGCTGAACTGTCGATGCGCAGCACCACATGGCAGCAGAAAATCGCCGCTTTGCGCGGCCGCGCCATGAAGCGCCTGGTCGATGAAGTCACCAGCGCTTTCGCCAAGCATCATTTTGAAATTCTGTCCGGCCAGCTGCAAGGCTCGCTGCTGCAGTACTGCACGCCGGATATAGAAGCAGGCATCAACCGCGCCAAAGCGCTGGCGCGCGACAAAATTTTCGAGCATCCGCACAAAGCCGGCTTGGAAATTATTGCCCATCAGAGCCTGCAGAATATTTTAGATGCCTTTATTCCGCTGACCACGCCGCATAAAACCCTAAGCTTTAAGGAACAGCGCCTGATTGCTATTTTAAACCGTTCCGGCGCGGACTTTAATCACGACCATTACAGCAATATTATGCAGGTGCTGGATATTATTTCGAAATTTTCAGACCATCAGGCGTACAATTTGGCGCAGGAACTGCAAGGCAACAAGGCTGGCTTTTTCTGATGAAAAGGTTTGTGGATGAGGGCATCACCTGGCATACGTTCAGCCATCTGCCGATTTCAGTGCAGTGCCCTTTCTGCAAAAAGCAGGCTGTGGTTTTTCAGCAGAAAATTGCCGGTGAGCATCATGAGCGCCCTGTTTTCAGCTGCATGCACTGCTGCAAACACTTTGATCAGGCCGCTCAGCGGGAAAACAGCTTAGGCTATTTTTCAGGGGTTTATTTGGAGATTGATGAAGCCTGCGCCTGCAGGCAGGGAAAATATAAATTTCATCAGTATTATCCCAAGCGAAGCTTTGTTCCGCCGTTTGTCCAGCTGCAATGCAGTTTTTGCCCTGCGCAGAAACGCATTGACCCGCAAAGCTTTCAGCTCCGCCAAGCCTCTGGCGGTGAAATAAATACAGATCCTTATTTTGGCTATCGCCTATATTTAACCACGGCAGTCAGAAACGGGCTGATTTTTGCCTATAACCCTGAGCAGCTGAGCTGCCTAAAAGCGTATATTTCTGCCGACTTAAGGCAGCGGACTTATCTTAATGCCAATAAAGCTTATTTCAGCCGCCTTCCCGCCTGGGTAAAATCTGCGCAGAACCGCAAAGAAATCCTCAAGGCTATTTTGCGTTTAGAGCAAATGGCAGCTAAGATTCAACCCTCAACATAGAAGTGAATAATATCAATGATCGGATGTCTTATTGGCGAAGTGCTTGCGCTTGAAGTGCCTACAGTGCTGCTGAATGTGAATGGCGTAGGCTATGAAGTGGATACGCCGCTGTCTACATTCTGCCAGTTGCAGAAAGGTCAGAAAGTCACTTTATGGACGCATTTGGCGGTGCGTGAAGACGCGCAGCTGCTGTACGGCTTTTTCCATGCACAGGAAAAAACCATTTTCCGCACGCTGCTGAAAGTCAACGGCGTTGGCCCGAAAATGGCGCTAGCGATTATGTCAACCTTAAGCGTCGATATGCTGATTCACACCGTAGAGCATGAAGACCTGAATACGCTGGTGCGAGTTCCCGGCGTTGGCAAAAAAACCGCCGAACGCCTTATGATTGAACTGCGTGACCGCTTTAAAGCCATGAGCACAGGCGCCGCGCCAAGCAACTCCACCGCTGAGCAAATCCAGTTTACCGGAAACTCTGCCGTTGCCGAAGCTGAAGCAGCGCTGCAGTCTTTAGGCTACAAGCCGGCCGAGGCGCAAAAGCTGATTAATGCTGTCAAAGCGGACTATACCGAAGCCAGCGACATCATCCGCGCTGCATTAAAGTCGATGAATAAATAATTCAAAAGCAAATGATCTAGCCCTAATTTAAATATACGATGGCGGCATGAATGCCGCCTGTCAGATTGGAATATAGGGACATATCCTCAATCCAGCAAAAGATTTCCTTGCGGACTTTAAGATATATTTTAAAGTGCTCATTTTGATCTTTTAAAAGTAAGGCAAAGCCTACACAATGGCAGCTGAACACAAATTATGATTTGAGGCTGTGCATGCAGCATCAAAATGCCCTGCTCAAGAGATTAGTTAAATACTTATGCAAGACCGTCTCATCAGTGGTTCCGAAAAACCCGAAGACCACTTTGACCGCGCCATCCGGCCCGCCACGCTTGAAGACTACATCGGCCAGCCCGTTGTGCGCGAGCAGATGGAAATCTTTATCGGCGCCGCCCGCGGCCGCGCTGAAGCGCTGGATCACACCCTGATTTTCGGCCCTCCCGGCCTGGGCAAAACTACGCTGGCCAATATTATTGCGCGTGAAATGGGCGGCAATTTAAAGTCCACATCCGGCCCGGTGCT
Organism: Acinetobacter sp. WCHAc010034; assembly: GCF_001696615.3. Taxonomy (NCBI): domain Bacteria; kingdom Pseudomonadati; phylum Pseudomonadota; class Gammaproteobacteria; order Moraxellales; family Moraxellaceae; genus Acinetobacter; species Acinetobacter sp. WCHAc010034. The sequence goes on from NZ_CP032279.1 coordinate 610,577, forward strand.
GGAACGCGCAGGCGACTTGGCAGCCATGCTGACCAACCTTGAAGAAGGCGATGTGCTGTTTATTGATGAAATTCACCGCCTTTCCCCGGTTATTGAAGAAATTCTTTACCCGGCCATGGAAGACTACCAGCTGGATATCATGATTGGCGAAGGCCCCGCTGCCCGCTCGATTAAACTGGATTTGCCGCCATTCACCTTGGTGGCCGCCACTACCCGCGCCGGCCTGCTGACTTCTCCGCTGCGCGACCGCTTCGGCATTGTGCAGCGTCTGGAATTTTATTCGGTGGCTGACCTGACGCATATTGTTTCGCGCTCAGCCAATTTGATGGATGTGCCGATTACCGATGAAGGCTCGCGTGAAGTCGCGCGCCGTTCCCGCGGCACGCCGCGCATTGCCAACCGCCTGCTGCGCCGGGTGCGCGACTATGCGCAGGTGAAAGGCACCGGTGAAGTCACTCAGGACATGGCGCAGCGCGCTTTGGATATGCTGAATGTCGATAAAGACGGCTTAGACACGCTGGACCGGCGCTATTTAAGCATGCTGCTGGAGCGTTTTGACGGCGGCCCTGCCGGTGTAGAGGCTTTGGCCGCTGCAATGGCGGAAGATTCAGGCACTTTGGAAGATGTGATTGAGCCGTATTTGATTCAGCAAGGCTATGTGATGCGCACGGCGCGCGGCCGGATTGCCACCAATATGGCGTATTTGCAGTTTGGCATGACGCCGCCTGAGCCGAAGTGATTGGTTATTAAGAGTAGCTCACTTACTGTGAGCTACATCATTTAAGGAAAATCCTATATGAATCCAACATTTGAATCAGAAATAATAGAAAAGTGAAATTAATATTGAAAGTTCCTTCTCCCTTTGGGAGAAGGTTAGGATGAGGGAATTTTTTTAATAAAATCCTCTCCCTAGCCCTCTCCTTAAAAAGGAGAGGGAATTCCCATTGTGAATTAAATATTGTTTAAAAAATGACTTATGAAAGAAGTCTATTATTGACTTAATACTCACAACTTAGAAATCACCCGCACATTTTCCACCAGCATCAGCTCGCATGCGCCATTGCCGGTATCTTCACGACTTAAAGAACTGCGCCATGTCCAGCCATCCTGAGACTTCGCTTCCACCAGCTGGCCTGTTAAATAAATCAGATCATCCTGATCAATATCATTCAGCTGCTGCGCCACCGCTTTTGTTGCCGGAATTAAATGCGTATTGGCGCTATGCGTCTGAATTTCATCAACCGGAATCGGCGGCGCATTTTCATAGCGCCAATAATACCAGCGGCTGCTCTGCCTAATGGAAAGCTGCCGATACACTTGCGGATCGGCCATTTTTCCCCAGCCCAAAGCGAAATCCACCGGGCTGAGTTCCGCCTCGCGCCCAACACTGTAATTTTCCCTAGATAAAACGCGGAATTCACCCGCGTAAGGCGCCAAGCTAGTCAAGGTATAGCCCTGAAACTGATGAACGCCGCCGGCAGACCGGTAATCAGGCGCATCGGCAATGCCCCGCTCCGCTTTCGGCCAATAAGACCATAATGCAAACCCTGCAGCTAAAATCAGCAGCCATTTGAAATAACAGTTCATTTTGCGCTCCCCCTAAGCCTGCAGACAGTTTAGCTGCGCTGCGGCAGATTGCACAGCATCTCCTTTCAGATTTGAAACCTTGTGCCATTGGCCTCAACACTCAGGATGCTAAACTGCCTTCGTTACAGCGCTTAAGCTTCAGCAAAAAGCTGCCGGTTTCTAAAATGCACGGGCCTTGCTAAGCAAAAAGCGATACCTCAAAAACTGCAGCAAAAACGGAACACACTCATGGCGAATAAATTCGAGTTCAATATTCGTGTCTATATTGAAGATACCGATGCGGGCGGCATTGTTTACCACGCTAACCACATCCGCTTCATGGAGCGCGCTCGTACTGAATGGCTTCGCGCATCAGGCATCAGCCACTACTGGCATCAGAAAGACTACAACTTTGTTGTGCATAAAATAAATGTGAAATATTCGCGTCCTATACTCATGGATGACCTGATTACTGTTACTGCAAGTGTAGTTTCGTGTAAAGCTACGTCATTTGTATTGCAACAAAATATTTATCGTGGTGAAATCATGCTTGCATCCGGCGAAGTCGAATTGGCATGCATCAGTGTAGACGGCATGCGTCCAACCCGGCTTCCCGAAGAAATACGCAAACTGATTCTCATTGAATTGGGACAAGATTAAAAAAATTAACTGGCTTAATGTAACTATGGCAACGCAACTAGAATCAACCCTTCACGTATCAGATCTAATCTTACAAGCAAGTCCCGTGGTACAGCTGGTAATGCTTTTGCTTTTATTCGCCTCGCTGTACAGCTGGTATCTGATTGCCAAGTTGCATATGAGCTGCAAAAAGGCGCAGGCCGATGATGAACATTTTCAAAAAATCTTCTGGTCTGGCGCCGAATTAAACACCCTGTATAACAATGCGCAGCTCAACTCGAAGCGGGTTGGGCTGGAAGATATTTTTTACCAAGGCTTGGGCGAATTCTTCAAGCTGAAAAAGCGCAATGCCGCGCCTGCCCAAACTATTGACGGCACTGAACGCATTCTGCGCGTCAGCTTAAGCCGCGACCAGAGCAATCTGGAACAGGGCTTAGGCGCCTTGGCCAGCATTGGCTCGGTTGCGCCCTATGTCGGCTTATTCGGCACAGTCTGGGGCATTATGAACGCCTTTATTGGCCTGGCGGATGTAGACCAGGTGACGCTGGCGACTGTTGCTCCGGGCATTGCCGAGGCATTGATTGCGACAGCCATCGGCCTATTCGCTGCCATTCCGGCTGTACTGGCATTCAACCATTACACAGCCAAAGGCGAAAGCCTGTATGCAGACCGCGCCTTATTTGCGGAAGAAATGGTTGCCCTGCTGCAGCGCCAGTCATTAGGTTCTGATCAGGAACATGGCTGATGGCTATTAAACGCTCCGGGCGCTTCGAGCGCATTAAAAAGCCGCTGAAAAGCGAAATGAATGTCGTGCCGTATATTGACGTCATGCTGGTGCTTTTGGTGATTTTCATGGTCACAGCGCCGATGATCACCACTGGCGTTAAAGTCGACCTGCCGCAAGCCAACAGCAGCCCAATTCAGTCTGAAGACCGCCCTGCCATTGTGACCTTGGAAGCAGACGGCAGCATTCGCCTGGAAGACAGCACCCATAAAAATGAAGCGCTGTCTTTAGAAGAGCTTAAAGCTGCGCTGACCGATGCGCAGACTCAGGCGCAGGACGATCAGAAACAGCTGAGTGTCCTGATCAATGGCAGTGAATCCCGTCCTTATGGTGAAGTCATTAAGCTAATGTCTGCACTGCAGGATGCAGGACTTTCACAAGTGGGACTGCTGACAGAGCCTTTAAAGTAACTTATGAAAGATTTTAAAAAGCCGCCTTTTAAACAAAAAGCGATTGCAATTGGCTTCACCGCAGGTGTGCATGTCATTGCGGTTGTGGGCTTGCTTTATCTTGGCATGAGCAAACCGCCTGAACCGCCAAAGCAGATTAAAACCGTACTGATCAAGCCGGAAGATTTAAAGCCGGTCACGCGCGAAGAAACCCCGTTTAATGAAACAGCGCATGAAAATGCGGCGGAAGAAATTACCCAGACTGCGGAACCCAGCATAGAACCTGCGCCGGTGATTCCGGCAGTTCCTGTCCCTGCTCCGGCGCCTCAAAAGCCGGATACTGCCAAGCTGGATGCACAAAAAGCCGCGCAGCAGGCCAAAGCGGCGGAACGCCAAGCCGCCGATGAGGCAAAACGCGCCGAGCAAAAGCGCAAGGCGGACGAAGCAGCGCGGTTAAAAGCGCAGGCAGATGCAAAAGCCAAGGCGGATGCGCAGGCTAAGGCCAATGCTGAAGCAGCTCAGCGCAAAGCCGCAGCGGATGCTAAGGCCCGGGCAGACGCAAAAGCCAAAGCCAGCGCAGAAGCCAAACGCAGAGCCGATTTGGAAGCCAGACGCCAAGCTGAAAATGCGAAATTGAAAGCGCAGCAGGATGCCAAGGCAAATGCCGAAGCGAAACGCATCGCCGATGCCAAAGCCGCTGCGCAGGTGAAGGCCAACGCGCAAGCCAAGGCCAATGCTGAAGCAGCTAAACGCAAAGCGGAAGCTGATGCTAAAGCCCGGGTAGACGCAAAAGCCAAAGCAGATGCGCAGGCGAAAGCCAATGCCCAAGCTAAGGCAAATGCCGAAGCCGCTGCGCAGGTGAAGGCCAACGCGCAAGCTAAGGCGAATGCCGAGGCAGCTAAACGCAAAGCGGAAGCTGATGCTAAAGCCAAAGCAGATGCGCAGGCGAAAGCCAATGCCCAAGCTAAGGCGAATGCTGAAGCGGCTAAGCGTAAAGCGGAAGCTGATGCTAAAGCCCGGGCGGATGCTAAGGCTAAAGCAGACGCTGAAGCGCGTGAACGCGCTGCTGAAGAAGCCAAAGCATCTTCAGCTAAAAAAGCCGCTGAAGAAGCCGCGCAGAAAAAAGCTGAAGCCAAAAGAATTGCTTCTACAGCCAAGCGTGACTTTGAAAGCAGAATCAAGCGCGCCTGGGATACTCCAACAGGCTCAACCGGTAAAACAGCAACTGCCCGCATCTCTTTAACTGAAAGCGGAGCCGTCCGTTCGGTTGTTGTTACATCCAGCGACCCGGATATGAAAGCCAGCATTGAAGCGGCCGTCCGCAGTGCTGCGCCCTACCCAATGCCGTCAGACCCGGATGCCCGCCGTGAAGCCATGAGTATGACTTCAACTTTCAGATCTTCAAATTAAAGCAAAATACCTTCTGATCCGTCAGAGGGTATTTTTTATTATGCCCGCCTCTTTCATGACATAGGCCATTTTTAGCATGCTTCAATTCAAACAATTTATTGCGCCTTGCGTTTTTTTCATTGCAGCTGGAACCGCTGCGCAAACACAGCAAGCCCATAACGCACCCGCCGCCGCGCAGGAAACAGCAAACGCTGCCCATGACTTTCCCGCTGGAACTGCAGCGAAAGCTAAAACGCCAGACCCAAGCGCTGAATTGAAAAGGGCAACAGCCAAAAGAGCAGCTGAAGCGGACGCAGCAAAAAAATCTGAAGTGAAAAAAATCGCATCCAGCAGTCAGCGGGAAATTCAGCAGAAAATATTCCGCAGCTGGCAGGTTCCGGAAGGCTCAGCCGGCTTGGACGCAAGGGCGCGGATTGTATTAACTGATACCGGCAATGTTCAGTCCATTGTAGTGATGGGTGCGCCGAATGCAGCATTTAAAAACAGCATAGAGAAAGCTGTTCGGCAGGCCGAGCCTTTTGCCATGCCGGAAGACCCCGGCGCGAGGCGCGCTGCCCGCCTGATCCATATCCGCTTTGCTGCCAAATAAAAAGCAGGAACAGGCAAGGCCCGCTCAGGCTGAGTTTTTTAAGCAGGCCTTAAAAATAAACTGCGTTGCCGCGGCCGCATTTTCACAGTCGGATAACAGTTTCTTCATAATCTTGTGCTTTAATTATTTTAAAAACATGCCATTATGTGACACATTCACAGCAACAAGAATTCATAGATTTAGAGTATTCAGCGAATGATGGAAATGACGCGAAAACATCTGCTCTGCTTAGCTGTTTTAACAGCCTTAAGTCCTGTTTTAATCAGCCAATCGCATGCGCAGCTGCATTTGGAGATTACCAAAGCGCCCGAAGAAGCGCCTAAAATTGCGATCATGCCGTTCAGCAATGACCAGACCCTTTACCCGATTATTGAAAATGACTTAAACCGCTCCGGAAAATTCAGCAGCGCCTCTAAAAACCTGCCTGCCACGGCCGCGCTGAATACGCCGAATGCTGAAGCATGGCAAGCTGCCGGCGTACCCTATGTGGTGACAGGCGCAATGAAGCCGGCGGCTGACGGTTCATTTGAAGTGCACTATCAGCTGTATGATGTGCAGAAAAAACAGTATTTGCTGAATGAGCTGCTGACCGTGCCGGCTTCCCGCACGCGCCAGGCGGCGCATATGATCAGTGACGCGATTTATCAGGCACTGACCGGCATTGCCGGAGATTTCAGCGGGCGCATTGCCTACGTGCTGCGCAATCCTGCAACGCCGGATCAGCGCTATACCCTGCAAATTGCGGATACCGACGGCGAACAGCCGCGAACGGTTTTAACATCGCGCGATCCTATTCTATCCCCGGCCTGGACGCCGGATGCCAAGAAAATCGCCTATGTGTCTTTTGAAACCAAGCGCCCGGCCATCTATATTCAGGACTTGGCTACAGGCGGGCGTGAAAAATTAGCCAGCTTCCGCGGCCTGAACGGCGCGCCAAGCTTTTCCCCAGACGGCAAGAGCATGCTGTTCACCGCATCCATGCACGGCAATCCTGAAATCTATCAAATGGATCTGGACAGCCGCCAGCTGCAGCGCATGACCAGCGACAGCGCGATTGATACTGAAGCGCGCTATGCGCCAGACGGCCAATCCTTTATTTACACCTCTGACCGCGGCGGTTCGCCGCAGATTTACCGCTACAGCTTTGCAGACGGCAGCGCCAAGCGCTTGACCTTCCGCGGCGGATTCAACGCCCGCGGCACCTTAAGCGCCGACGGCAAAAAGCTGGCATTGGTGCACCGCCCTAGCGGCAGCAGCTACAAAGTCGCTGTGCAGAATCTGGACTCCGGCGTCACCAACATTCTGACGCCAACCAGCCTGGATGAATCTCCAAGCTTCTCGCCTAATGGGCAGATGGTGGTCTATGCAACGCGCGAAAATAACCGCGGCCTGCTGTCCATCATGTCTTTAGACGGGCGTTTCCGCATGAACCTGCCAAGTGAGCAAGGTGAAGTCCGCGAACCGGCTTGGGCGCCTAAATAACTTAAGAACAAATCAACCTTCATGGAGATAAAGATGAAAGCTGTAAAATTATTCGCACTTCCAGTATTGGCTGCGGCTGTCATCATGACCGGCTGCGCAAACCGCAAACCCACTGCTCCTGTCGACGCGACTCAAAACCCGATCGGCGCTTCAACCGTAAACACCGAAGGCCTCAGTGAAGATGCAGCGCTGAACGCGCAAAACCTTGCCGGCGCATCCGCTAAAGGCGTGACGGCTGCCAATAAGGCGTTCCTGGCCAAGCGCGTCGTGCACTTCAACTATGACAGCAGCGAACTGTCAAATGAAGACCTGCAAACGCTGCAGGCGCATGCGCAGTTCCTTGTCGCCAATGCCAGCTCACGCGTTGCCCTGACCGGCCATACCGATGAACGTGGCACCCGCGAATACAACATGGCGCTGGGCGAACGCCGCGCCAAAGCGGTGGAAAGCTTCCTTGTCACCAGCGGCGTCAGCGCGACTCAACTGGAAGCAGTCAGCTATGGCAAGGAAATGCCAATCAACCCGGGCCATGATGAAAATGCCTGGAAAGAAAACCGCCGCGTAGAAATCAACTATGAAGCCGTTCCGCCGCTGCTGAAATAATCCATGCCCGCAGCGGCTGCCGTACAGGCATTAAAAAAGCACTCTCCATGAGTGCTTTTTTAATGCCTTTGATTCAGCTTATTCAGGTTTTTCTTCCGGAGCATCTTTAGCGCTTTGCATGGATTCAATTAAATCATGCTTATTGAACTTTTTATACTCTGGCTTAGACTCATAGCTGCTCCAAGCTTCCTTCACTTTATCCTTGGAAATTTCGTCTAAATTCAAACCTTCACTCGGTGTTGGAGTCGCATCAAATTTTTGCGTAGTCATTGTTGTGCTCCTGATCATCCACTCTATTTTCTGCTTTCAACATAGCATGTTCCTCAGGACTTGCAAGGGCAAAATCACGGCAAACGGTGCGGTTTAATTTTTCTTTTAGCGCATTCTCATCTAAAATACAGGGTTATTCAATTCCGATCATTTTTGACCGTTTTTATTTTTGGAGCCTTCCAGTCATGTCACACTTAAGCCTATCCCAATTCCTACAACAACAAAGCGGAAATTTAACCCCTGAACTAGCGCAAGTAGTTGAAACAATTGCTAATACATGCAAAGACATTGATCAATTGCTGCAAAAAGGCGCTTTAGCGGGTGTACTGGGCAGTGCGCAGCATGAAAATGTTCAGGGCGAAGAGCAGAAAAAGCTGGATGTGATTTCAAATGACTATTTAATTGATGCCCTGAAAGCGCATCCAAATGTCGGCGGCCTGGCTTCAGAAGAATTGGATGATTTCACTCCGGCGCAAGAAAACGGCCAATATCTGGTTCTGTTTGACCCATTAGACGGTTCAAGCAATATTGACATCAATATGTGCGTCGGCACCATTTTTTCCATCCTGCCGGCAAAAAATGCCGTGACGCAAGCTGAAGATTTCATGCAGCCGGGCGTCAATCAGGCCGCTGCCGGCTACGTGCTTTACGGCCCGTCAACTATGATGGCTTTGACTGTAGGCGCTGGCGTGGTGTTCTTTACCTTTGATCCTGAATCCAAAGAATTCCTGCTGACTTCTGAAAGCATTCAAGTCGCCGCCGACACCAAAGAATATGCGATCAATGCATCCAACCAGCGCCACTGGGAACAGCCGGTTAAGCGCTATGTCGATGAACTGCTTGCCGGCAAAACTGGCCCGCGTGAAAAAGACTTCAACATGCGCTGGGTGGCATGCATGGTCGGCGATATTCACCGCATCCTGTGCCGCAGCGGCATCTTCATGTATCCATACGATTTGAAAGACCCGAAAAAAGCCGGCCGCCTGCGCCTGATGTACGAAGCCAATCCTATGAGCATGCTGATGGAGCAGGCTGGCGGCGCGTCAACGACTGGCCGTGTGCGCATTCTTGACATTCAGCCGGCTGAGCTGCATCAGCGCGTTCCAGTCATCATCGGCTCTAAAAACGAAGTTGAACTCGTAACCAGCTATCACAACTAATCTTTTAAACGGCGGTCAGCCCAGCGGACCGCCGTGGACTTTATCCCCCATGTCAACTATTTTTCTTGAGTCTAAAGACAACCCGAAAATCAAGCATTTGCGCGGCTTAATCGAACAGAACGCTCACCGCAAGAAACACGGCCAAACGGTTCTTGAAGGAACGCATTTGTGCCTTGCATGGCTGCAGGAAAACAGAAAAATCAATTCTATTTTCACCACAGAACATGCGCTGGAACATCCCGACTTTGAAGAAATTCTAAGCGTATATACGGGCCATGTTTTTGTTATCGGCGAATCGCTCTATAAGGATTTAAGCACGCTGGGCACGACTTTAGCCTGCTTAGCCATTGTAGATTTGCCCACTTCACGCCAAGCGCTGAAATTTGATGAAGACACGCTGATTCTGGAAAATATCCAGGATCCGGGCAATGTCGGCACTTTGCTGCGTTCAGCGGCGGCGGCGGGCATCAAGCAGGTAGTCTGCACCAAAGGCTCTGCATCCTTATGGTCGCCGCGCGTGCTGCGTGCAGGCATGGGCGCGCATTTCTCTTTGCAGACCTATGAAAATATCGCGCTGGAAGACTGCCTGGAACGCTTTGAAATTCCTGTTTATGTCACCAGTTCACACCGCGCTGCCAGCCTGTATTCAAAAGACTTGAGCAAAGCCTGCGTCTGGATTCTGGGCAATGAAGGCCAAGGCGTCAGCGACTATGCGCTTGCGCATGCAGAAGCTGTTTCCATTCCGCAGCCAGGCGGCCAGGAATCCTTGAATGTGGCGATTGCCGGCTCTGTGTGCTTCTTTGAAATGGTGCGCCAGCGCCTTTAAATCGTTATTTTATTTTAACTGGGCCCGCCCAGTTAAAAAAATAGATTAAACTATAAAAATAACAAGTTGTTTGTCAACCAAACCATCGTTTCCAGCGTTATTGTGGGTATGAACTTGGAAATGATGGTGGGTATCCAATGACAGGATTTTCCATCTCTATGGATTTAGCGCCAAAACAGTCCAATGCGGCAGATGCGAGTGTTTTAAAAAGCACGGCTGAATCTCGCCTGAAAAACTTCATGCTCGAAGTCACTGGACGCGCCTTGGTAATGATGGAAAGCGCAACCCAAAACCAGCATGGCATGGCCATGGATCTGGTTCAGGAAGCCTTCATCTCGCTGCATAAATCTTATGCGGATAAATCCACTGAAGAATGGTATCCCCTGTTCTACACCATCCTGAACAACAAGCTGCAGGATTGGCGCCGCAAAGAGGCCCGCCGCGCTCAGCCCTTTTCTTTTTTTAGAAAAGTCAGCCTGGAAGAGGATGACATTGAGCTGAATGATGTGGTGGATGAATCTACGCCCAACCCTTTTGAGCTTATAGACCAGGCCGTAACCGCTGAAGAAATTCAGGAAGCCATTGCGCAGCTGCCTGCAAGGCAGCAGCAGGCTTTCATGCTGCGGGCTTGGGAAGGTTTTGATACGCATACCACCGCGCAGATTATGAACTGCACTGAAGGCAGCGTGAAAACGCATTATCACCGCGCTATACAGGGCTTGCGCGCCTCTTTAGCGCATTTGAATCCACACCTGGGAGGGTCATCCGAATGAAGCAAGATGATTTCTTAAAGCAAGTAACTTCCAAACTTGATGGACTCGCACAGCGCCATGAACGCAAGGCCGCTGTGATGAATAATGTTCTTGAAGAAATTCATCAACGTGAAACATCACGCTACGGTCTGTGGAAAATGTCCAGCTTTGCTTTAGCAGCCGCCATAGCAGGCTTTGTCGTGCTGCCGAATTCAGTCACGCTGAATGAAAAACCGCAAAATCAAGTTGTATCAGCGCCTAAACTTTCGCCGCAGATGGTGGAAGATTTAGAAATGCTCATGGTCTTAGGCGAGGACAAAGTTCCGCATGGCAGCTAAAAAGTTGGCAATCGCTTTTTGCGCATTCAGTTTTCTGCAAACCAGTTTCGCAGGCTTTGAGCGCTTCTGGATTTTTTCTAAAGATGCAGATACTCAGGTGAATGAAACATGGGACTCCCTATCCGATACTGAACAGGCAGCGCTGATCAAGCGCTATCAGTCGCTGAAAGAAATTCCAGCGGAACAGAGCGTCAGCCTGCAGCAGCGCATGGACTGGTTTAACCAGCTGCCGGACGCAGAAAAGCAGAAAATGCGTGAAACCTGGCAAAAGATGAGCAGCCAGGAGCGCAGGGAACTTGCTCAGCGCCTGCAGAAAGCAGCGCCGGATGAGCGCAGCGCAATCCGCGAAGAATACATCAATAAATACTTAAAGCCTGCAACGGCTGAGTATTAATCGCTCCAAAAAATCTGAAGCATTTTAAATACTGGGCTGGCCGCAGCTCAGTATTGGTTTTCAGCAGGCATTAATTCAGCAGCAACATCCAGCCGCCCCCCTATCCGCTTTTAATCCGCCGGCAAAATAAAAAGCCCCTGCAAACAGGGGCCTTCTATCACCGGCTTATTCTTAATCTGCTGGCTTACCGCTGCGGCGCATATTTGCGCATTCTAAAGCAAGCCAATCCGGCTAAGGCTAAAATGCCAAATATTCCAGCGGAACCGCCGCCGCTTGAGCTGGAATTGGTGTCCTTGGCAGTATTGAGCAAATTGATATCTGCTGAAGCGGAACTTTTGCCTTCCGAGTCAAAAACAGTGTATTTCACTTCATAGGAAAACTGGCTGAAATTATTCTTGGCAGCGAACTCCAGCGTCCCGCCATAGCATGTATCCTGCTCATACCCGTTTGGACATGGGCCGCTGTATTGCGCCTTAAAGTCCAGTCCGGCAGGAATGCTGTCAAAATGAATCGGAATATCTTTGCCGTCTTCATTCTTATGCCACAGCGCCTTGCCTGCCGGCAATTGAGATGCAGGGCCATCACCGCCGTCACTGTCATTTTCCAAGGGATTTGCCCGGACAGTTAAGCTGTTTTCCGGGCTCAGCGCATATTGGTCATTCACGGCAATTGGCGCAATATTCTGAAATTCGCCTTTTAAAATGCCTGAAGATTCCGCCCGGCTTCCCGCCTTTTCCTTCAAGGTGTATTGGCAGTATGCAAGCTGGCCCAGACTAGTCGCTCCGCCGCCTGTGCGGTACATCAGGATTTTGTTTAAAGCGGAATCCCATCGGCAGACTAAATCCGCAGCATCCCCTTTCAGCACCGGCTTGCCTGCACTGTCCACCTTCAGCTCTGTGCCGATGCCTATGGCTTTAACCGCCACATCATAATTTTCCGCATTCAGCAGCTTATACTTTCTTTCTTCCGAACTGCCTACATTGACTTCCTGCGGCAAAGCCAGCACAAATGGATCAATATAGATTGCGCGGTAAATCAGATTATTCTTGAGCTTGTCCAGATACAGCTCAGCGGCTTGCAAATCCGCCTGATTGGCTGTTTTATATTCCTGACGGTCAGGGTCAGTAATATCCGCCTTAAACCCATCAATCACGCCCTGCAAGTCACTCAGCATTTTTTTCTGCGAAGGATTATTCAAGGTATCGGAATCCGCAGCGCTGAATTTCAGCAGCTCTACAGAACCGATGTCGCATGAGTTGCGCTGATCAGGGCTCAGGATTAACGCCGCATCCGCAATGCGGGCAATGCCGCGCTGATCATATTTAGAACATGCGCTTGTGCCGACATTCACCAGGCTGGCGCCTTGCGTCCCGGCTTTCGGATAGTACAAAGGCAAATACTGATTATACACAGACGCATTTTGCAGGCCGGTCAGTAAGCTGTACATGGCAATATTGGAAACATCCAGATTCTTATAGCTGTCAGCTGCATCTGCCAGCGCTTTGGCCGGCAGTATGCAGGACTCATTTTCCAGCTCCAGAGCGTTGTTAAAGGCTCTGATCGGCACAGCATCATCAGGCTCCTGATTATTCAGATAGCGGCATGACTTGCCTGCGCCGTTATAGGCCAGCACATTGTAGGAAAGGCTTTTGACCGCATTTGAATCATAGTAAAAAGCGCTGTAAGCAGCGTTATCCACTATCGTGTTGCTGCTGAAAGTCAGGGAGGAATACGGGCTTAGGCGCTCAATTCCATCAGATACTGCGCGCAAAATGCTTCCTTCATCAGCATCTGCCGTATTTTCGGCGATAGTATTCGCTTCCAGAACCGCGTCAATGCTGCCGCAGAAATCCATGGCGCTGAGGCTGTCAGGCGCGCCATTGCGGATGATGCTGCTCTGCGCAATGCTGATCACCGGCTTATTGTCTTTCATATTGCCCAAGCAGCTCATCGCCAGCACACTGCCTTTCGGCGCGGCGTTATTTTCAATTCTGCTGCTGCTGATATTGATTTCTTTATTCGCATCCAGCGCAACCGCATAGATGGCGCCGCCGGCTTTGCCGGCTTTTGAATCGGTAACCGCGCCGCGCTTAATGGAAAAATTCCCGCCGGCGTATACAGCGCCGCCGTAATCCTTAGCATAGCCATTTTTTAAAGCAATATCCTGCAGCTGCACATCCGCCCGAGTCGCTGCCGTGTTGAAAAGGCGCGAGTCAGCGTTTTTGGATGCGATAACCGTTTTTATCTCTTCATATGCCGGGTAGGCATCTGTAAATGCGCTTTTGGCTTCATAGTTATTGCGGCTTTTCCCTAAAATCCGCACAGAAGACTCCGGGCTTAGCTCCCCCCGGGTTAAAAGATAGGCGCCAGCCTGCAGCTCAATCACATCGGTCTGCCCCAAGCCTGTTCTGCCTGCACTGCAGCCGCCAAATGAAGTATTTTTCTGGGCTGCAATAATCGCTTCGCGCAGCGAACAGTGGCTTGAATTTTCCCCGGCTTCGTCATCAAAGGTGGTGACATAAATTGGCTTGCTGTCCGCCGCCATCAACGACATGGCAGACAGAACCATCAAGCACAGCAGTCCTTTTTTATATTGTTTCATCGCTTGTCCCTAATTATTTTTTGAATCGGCGCAGGCCCAATAAGCCGAATAAGGCAGCCAGGCTATATGCGCCCAAAGCGCCTCCTGAGGTTTCGACTGTTTTGCTTTCCATTGCATTGTCCGGCTCTTGCTTAACCGTCACCCGCGCGCTGAGGTACTTCGCTTCCACAGGGCTATTAAAGCGCGTAGAGGAAGTAATGATTTGAATTTCAAAATCATCTGTGCCATGCCAGCTGCCGTTCGGCGTATAGGTCAGGCCGCCGTCCAGATTAAGCTCGGTCCGGCCTTTGGATACAGTTTCCTTCTGCTTGATTTTCAGGCATCCATCCTGCCACGGCGTTCCCGCCGGATTTGGCCCGGCCACCGCATTGCACTGCTCTTTAGGAATCAAGTCGCTGTCGCCTAAAGATTCCAGAATATTCAGCTGGACGATTTCACCGGGCTTAATGTCTTTGCCCAGCTTTGAAATACTGGCTGGCACGGCAATTTCCACTGCGCCGCGGTCGCACCAGAGGTTATCCGCCAAGCGCGCAGTCCCGCGCTGATCGGCAGGTTCGCAGTAGACAAAGTTCGCATTGCCATTGGCCAAAGTCTGGCCTTTGTTTAAAATTGGGCTGGAAAACACATTGGCATAGCTGAGCAGCATGCGCGGGCGCAAATAGCCGAGAAAAGCCTTTGCAGGCACGGCATAAGGGCAGAATAAAGAACTGCCGTCCTGCAGCAGATTGCTGCATGCGCCTTCATCTTCGCCGGCAATCACGTCCGGGCCCTGCAGAACTGTATTTTGATTTGCGCTGGCGCCAACCGGGCAGTCCGGCTGCGAAACCAGATTGTTGAATAGAATGCTCTTATCTGCAGATGCGCCTTCAGCTCCGCAATCTCTGGCTTCGCCGGCAGTGCCGTTGCCAATCACCACGCTGTTGGCAAGATAGCCGCGCCCTTCAGGCGCATCAAACATAACGCCGCCGGCATTTTTGATAATGCTCAGGTTATTCAAGCCAATGCCGTCTTTGAGATTTACCGCATAGCCGTTATTTTTAAAAAATGTACTGTTGACCAGAATATTCAGCCGGGATGGAAACACCAGTTTTGAGCTGTCGGCTGCAGCGTTCAAAGTGTAAACTACCGCCCCGCCTGAGCTGCTGGCATTGCGCAGGAAAACAGAATGATAAATTTTAAAGCCGGGCGCCAGCGAATAAATAGCGCCACCGTCTTGCGCGCTATTGTTTTCAAGCAGCGAATTCTGCAGCGTCACGCTACCCGCAGTCACAGCCGCGTCTGCTGAAAAACTGGCGTTATAGATTGCTCCGCCTAAATTTGCGAAGCCATTCAGCAATTTAACGGTTTCCAGCGTTAAAGTTTCATTGTTGTAAATTATGCCGCCCTGAGCTGCGCAAATACTTTTTTTACAGCCCTGAAAGGTGATTTCCTTCATGCTGACTTTAACCGGAACTTGGTCATTGTTGTCAATATGAAAGATTTGATCCTGGCCGGCCATTTCAATCACTGCATTATTCAGGCCAGCCACCGCCTGTTCCATGACGGAGCTATCATACAGCGTCTTGATGTCCATGGCCGCTTTAATGCTGATTTTCTTGTCCAGCCTGTAGACTTTGTTTTTTTCCAGCACAATCACAGCAGACGCGCCTTTGCCGCCGCAGCCCATATAGCCTGCTTCCGGCCGGTCTGCTTCCGCTAAATTAAGATATTCAACTGCCTCGCGAAGCGAACATTCCTTGTCATCCTTCACAGCATCTGCAGTGGTGGTCACCGCAATTTCAGCGCTGTAAGCATGCCCTGCAAAACACAGCATGCCAATGCCTATGCTCCGTTTGAGCATAACCTTCTCCTTGTCTCTTTTTTTATTTCTTTTTCTATTCTTTCGCCGCACATTCCCTGCAGCATCGAATTATTTCGTGTACTTTGTCATAGCTTGAATAATTACTCAAGAATTTTTATAGTTTACTGATACTCATCAATTAAGGCGTAAATCTGACGCAACGCAGCGTTGCTCAGCTTGGTTTTTTCGCCTTTCAGCAGCTGAATCAGCTGCTCCAGCGTCTGCAGCAGCACCGAAGCCTGATGCGGGCCATGCAGCAGCAGATAGTCAATAATCTGCGGATCAATATGAATGCCGCGCCGCGCCAGCACCGATGTGACCAGCGCCTGCCGGTCGGCATACAGGCTGCCGGTCGGCACTTTGACGCTGACCGCCTGCGTCAGGCGTGACTGCAAATCCGGCAATTCCAGCTTCAGTTCGATGGGGGCAAAGCGCGATGAAAAGACCAGCTGGCCGCCGCCTTCATTATTGCAATTGATTAAATGGAATACCGCGCGCTGCCAGTGCGGCACACCGCTGATGGCCTCAATATCATCCAAAGCGACTAAGTCATACTGGTCTAAAGCGCTGATGGCTTCAATTGGCGCATCCAGCAGCTCAAGCAGGGAAACCTGGATTGCTGACTTGCCGATTTCAAGATATGAGTCGCAAATTGCAGACAGCAGATGGCTTTTGCCCGTGCCGGCGCCGCCGTAAATATAGAAGCGGCTTATCAGGCCGGCATGCAATTGGCGCACCGCATCAATCACATGCCCCCAGCCCGGTCCGGAAAAATCGCTGATTCGGGCATCCAGCCGGGGTTCAATATCTAACTGCAATTGACGCATATATATGTTTTGGCCTTATGAGTCTTTATTGTCTGACCCTTCGATCTTACTCGATTTTTCAGCTTCCTGCAGGGGTTTTGCTGCCGGCTCCTTCAGCTCGACTTCCACATCGGCCTGTTCGGTATGAATGGAAATTGTGCCTGCAGAAATATCCTGCAGAATCAAAGCCGGAGAGCCATAGAGCTGGCTTTTTTCATAGCAGTCCCGCGCATGGCGCAGCAGCACCACAATAATCGCCGCCACAGGCAGGGCTATCAGCATGCCGAGGAAACCGGCCAGCTGCGCCCCGGCCAAAACGGCAAAAACGACGGCAACAGGCGACAGGCCGATTTTATCGCCCAATAAGAACGGCTGCAGAATATAGCCCTCTACCGCCTGGCCAATCATGAACACCACCAGCACCAGCACCAGCTGCATCCAGTCAATGCCGAACTGGAACAGCGTAGCAATCACGGCGGCAATCATGCCGACAGCAAAGCCTAAATAAGGAATGATGCTGGCCAGGCCGGCAATCATGCCAATAATCAGGCCAACTTCCAGGCCGATCATCTGCAGGCCGACGGCATAGACTACGCCCAGCAGGAACATCACCAGAAACTGGCCTTTCACAAATGCGCCCAGCACGCTGTGGCACTCGCCCACAATATGCAGCGCGCTTTTTTCATAAGGGCGGGGAATCAGGCGGCGCATACTGTTCAGCATGCGCTCCCAGTCCAGCAGGAAATAGAATGCAATTACAGGAATCAGCACCACCGTGCCGCCGATCTGGATAAAATTCAGGCCAGACTGCGCGACTTTCAGCAGCATGGCCTGAATGCTGTCTGTGCTGTAGTTGGTCTGAATATAGTCCATCACTGCTTTAGAAATCTGATCTGTGTCTATTTCCATTGGAACCAGATTAAAGGTCGCTGAAAGCCACGGCAGGAAGGTATAGTTGATCCAGTGAATGCCTGATGGAATGCCGGTTTTTGCATACATCAGCTGCTGCCAGACCAGCGGCGCCAGATACCACATGGCCCAAGTCAGCACTGTGCCGATGCCGATAAAAACAATGCTGATCGCCAGCCAGCGGGGCAAGCCTATTTTATGTATTTTATTGACTAATGGGCTGAATAAGTAAGCAATTAAGAAAGCGCCGATAAAAGGCAGCACAACCGGCTTCAGCAGGTAAAGCACCCACAGAATCAGCGCAATGCCGGCAAGAATAAAAATGCGACGTAAGGATTTATCACCCATAAAATTTCGCCTTTTTTCAGTGTAATCGTTATAGAGAGAAAAATATTTCAGTAAAGATAGCATTTTAGCGCATAAATAACATAAGTGTTTCGTATATTCAGGTATAATCGCCCCCGCGAATGCGGAGACTTCATTATGAGCAACTCAACCTCTACCCCAAACACTGGTTTAAGCTATAAAGATGCAGGTGTCGATATTGAAGCGGGCGACGCCTTAGTCGATCGCATCAAATCTGTCGCTAAGCGCACTGCGCGCCCTGAAGTCATGGGCGGACTAGGCGGCTTCGGCGCCCTTTGCAAAATTCCTAAAGGTTATGAAGAGCCTGTTCTGGTATCCGGCACTGACGGTGTAGGTACAAAACTGCGCCTAGCATTGAATTTGAACCGCCATGACACCATTGGCCAAGACCTGGTTGCAATGTGCGTAAACGACCTGCTGGTCTGCGGCGCAGAACCGCTGTTCTTCCTTGACTATTATGCGACCGGCCACTTGAACGTTGATGTTGCTGCCAATGTCGTCACCGGTATAGGTAAAGGCTGTGAGCTTGCAGGCTGCGCACTGGTTGGCGGTGAAACTGCTGAAATGCCGGGCATGTATGAAGGCGAAGACTATGACCTTGCAGGCTTCTGCGTAGGCGTGGTTGAGCAAAGCAAAATTATTGACGGCTCCAAAGTTAAAGCGGGCGACGTTTTGATTGGCGTAGCCTCTTCAGGCGCGCATTCAAACGGCTACTCTTTGCTTCGTAAAATTTTAGACGTGAAAAACGTTGACCTCAATCAGATTGTTGACGGCCGCCCGCTTGCCGATGTGGCAATGGAGCCGACGCGCATCTATGTAAAGTCGCTGCTGCAGCTTTGCAAAGAAGTTGATGTGCATGCAATGGCGCACATTACTGGCGGTGGCTTGCCGGGCAACCTGCCGCGCGTACTGCCGAACGGCGCGCAGGCAGTTGTCAATGAATCTTCTTGGGAATGGCCTGAACTGTTCAAGCTGCTGCAGCGCGAAGGCGGTGTTGAGCAGTTTGAAATGTACCGCACATTCAACTGCGGCGTAGGCATGGTGATTGCCGTTGACGCTGCTGATGCAGGCAAAACAGTTGAGCTTCTGAACAGCTTAGGCGAAAAAGCATGGGCGATGGGCCATATTGCTGACAACGCTGAATCTGTTGAAGGCGCAGACGAAAAAATCCGCGTAATCTTTGCATAAGCCTTCCGCATGATCAAAATTGCTGTACTGGTTTCCGGCAGCGGAAGCAACCTGCAGGCCCTGATTGATGCCAATCTGTCAGGCCAGATTGCAGGCGTGATTTCCAATAAGCCTGAAGCTTACGCTTTAGAGCGCGCTCAAAAAGCCGGCATTCAAACCGCCTTGATTGAGCATAAGCAGTATCCGAACCGCGAAGCCTTTGATGACGCCATGCATCAGCAGCTGCTGGACTGGGACGTTGATTTGGTGGTTTTGGCCGGCTTTATGCGCATTTTAAGCGCCAAGTTTGTCAAAGCATGGGAAGGGAAAATGGTCAATATCCACCCTTCCCTGCTGCCTTGCTATAAAGGCATGCATACCCATCAGCGCGTGCTGAATACCGGCGACACCCTGCATGGCTGCACCGTGCATTATGTCACGGCGGAACTGGATGCCGGCCAGGCGCTTGCTCAAGGCGTGCTGAAAGTCAATCCGCATGACAATGCGGAAACGCTGGCAAACCGCGTGCATGTGCTGGAGCATGTGATTTATCCGCAAGTGGTGGAATGGATCTGCACCGGCGCAATTCAGCACACAGCGCGCGGCGTTGATTACCGCGGGCAGCCTCTGCAGGCACCGGTTCAATTCTGCAAGCTCTAAAGAAATCTAAAAAGTCAGATATAAAAAAAACGCATCCCCGGATGCGTTTTTTTTATTGCTCACAACAAGGCCTGATGCATTAGTGCTGAATCAACTGCTTAATCAGCGCTGCGGTTTCCTGCGGATGCTCCAGCGGGAACATATGCCCGCCGGGCACAACCGTATAGGGAATGCCGAATTTCTTTTCCGCCAGCTGAGGAAAACCCCGGCCAATGAACGGCCCCAGCTCTGCAATTACCAAATTTACAGGCACTTGAGGCTTCGGCTGCGGCAGCCACCATAAAGACGGATTGGTTCTGAAGATCTTCACTTCATCCATTTTAGGAATGGTCAGCTCTACGCCGCCGCGGGCCTTATCTTCGGTCAGGGCATGGTCAATATAGGCCTGAAAGCAGTCCGGATCGAAGCGCTGATAAAAGCCTTTAGGGCGCAGCAGTTCGGCAGCCTGCTCGCGGCTTTCCCAATGATCCCGGCGGCGCAATGACAAGGCTGCCGGCGACATGGCATCTACGGCTTTCAGCTTCAGGGTTTTCGCAAAATGCAAAGCCAGCGCGTCTTTGCCCATAATCAAAGGCGGGTCCAGCATAATCACCTGTGAAAACAGCTCAGGGCGCTTCAGCGCGGCCTGAAAGCTCAGCACCGAACCCAGCGAATGGCCGAGGCCAATCACTTTGCGCCCTTTGGCCTGGCGCACAATGCTGTCTATCACCTGCTGCGTCAGGCTTTGCCAATGGTTATCAATCGGATAGCGCTTATCCGGCCCGAGCAGCGGCACATAAATGATGTCAAAATCATCCTGCAGCAGCGCAAACAG
This sequence comes from Acinetobacter sp. WCHAc010034, assembly GCF_001696615.3. Classification (NCBI taxonomy): domain Bacteria; kingdom Pseudomonadati; phylum Pseudomonadota; class Gammaproteobacteria; order Moraxellales; family Moraxellaceae; genus Acinetobacter; species Acinetobacter sp. WCHAc010034. The sequence goes on from NZ_CP032279.1 coordinate 630,943, forward strand.
CTTTTGATAGACTTTAGAAGGCACGCCATTGGCGTGCGCAAAATGAATCAATGGCTTCATTGCAGTTTCGCATTATTCTCAGACTGAATCTGCTGCGACAGCGAAGCAGCAAAGCCCTGTCCGACTGAAGCACCCATGCGGTCCAGCACCGAGTCAAACGGGCTGTATTCAATGGTGTAGTTGATCGCTTTTTCAGTCTTCAGCTCGCGCTTCAGGGTATTCAGGCTGCCGATGCGGTCTGCAATGCCCAGCTTGACCGCCTGATCGCCAGTCCAGAATAAGCCGGAGAAAATTGCCGGATCATTGGATTTCAGCTTCTTGCCGCGACCTTGCTTCACCGCATTGATAAAGTGCTCATGCACATTGTCCAGCACCGCCTGCACATGGGCTTTCTGCGCCGGATCAACCGGCTGAGTCATGGACAGCAGCGCCTTATTGGCGCCGGAAGTCATGGTGCGGTCTTCCACGCCCAATTTCTGCAGCAGGCCATTCACGCCGTAATTCGGCATAATTACGCCAATCGAACCAACCAGACTGGACGGATTGACAATAATTTCATCCGCAGCCGAAGCAATGTAATACGCGCCGGATGCGCCGGTATCGCCAATCACCGCATACAGTTTTTTGCCGGCATGCATCTTTTTCAGATACTGGATTTCCTGCCAGATTTCATCGGACTGCACAGGCGAACCGCCCGGCGAGTTGATGTTCAGCACCACAGCTTGGCTTTGCTTGTTTTCAAAGGCTTTTTTCAGCGAGCGGATGGTGTCTGTACTGTTGACGCTTTGCTTATCGGCAGCAATGGTGCCGATAATATCAACCACGGCAATATGCGATCCGGCAGCGCCGGCATCACCTGTCGCCGCCGTGCTGCAGCTTTTGCCCAGCGCAACTAAAATAAAAAGCAGGTAGGAGAAAGTTAAAAATTTAAAAAAGATTCCCCAGCGCCGGGCGCGGCGCTGCTCTTCAACAGAAGCCAATACGGCCTTTTCCAGCAGCTTCCACTCATTGCCGGTGGGCTGCTGTGGATTTTGTGATGTATTTTGAGTTTCGTTTTGAGGTTTGGGTGGCCAATCGGACATAAAAAATCCAACAAACAGTGAAAATGTCTTCCATTATATACACCGAAACTGCTGGAACTGTCTAAACAATCTATTTTATCCTATAATTAATTCATCATTTCCTTTTTATTACGAATTGACAATAACACGATGACTGAACAGATCCCGCAGAATACAACGTACCGTCTATTGAAGTTTATCAGCCGCCAGCCGATTCAATTTTCTCGTTTTATTGCGCGGAGCCTTGCCGGTCTTGCGAATGCCTTAAAAATTTCAAAAACCTCTGAAGCTGTCCGCCTGAATCTGAGAATTGCCCTGCCTGAGCTGAGCGATGCTGAGCGGGAACGGATTACCCGGCTGGCCATCCGCAATGAATTGATATCTTATTTTGAGTTTTTCAGCATTTGGGGCGCAAGCAATCAGAAAAACCTGTCGCGCATTCATCAAATTTACGGCGAACAGCATTTTCATGACGCCCTGGCTGAAAATAAAGGGCTGGTGCTGATTGTCCCGCACTTCGGCACATGGGAAATCATGAACAGCTGGTTTGCGCAGCATACCCAAATGACCATTATGTATAAGCCGGTCAAAAACCCGGCAGCCGATGCTTTTGTGCGCAATGCCCGCAGCCGCGAACAGGCGCAGCTGGTGCCTACCGATGAGTCCGGCGTGCGGCAGATTTTTAAAGCGCTGAAACAGGGCGGCACCACGGTGATTCTGCCTGACCATACGCCGAATGCCGGCGGGGAAATGATTCCGTATTTTGGCCTGCCTTTAGCCACCAGCAATTTAAGCGCCAAACTGATTCAGAAAACCAAAGCCAAAGCGCTGTTTCTTTACGCCATGCGCAATGAGCACGACGGCTTTGACATGCATATCGAGCCGATGGATGACGCCATTTACCAAGGCTCCGCCAATGACGGCTCCAGAGTGATTTTTGAAGCCTTGGAACAGCTGATCCGCAAATATCCGGAACATTACCATTGGAGCTATAAGCGCTTTAAGGCCAGCCCGGAAACAGACGCCATTTACCATATAAAAATGGATGAAGCAGTCAAATTAGCGCAATCCATCCGTGAAAAAACCGCTGCAGCACAGGCTGCTCCGGCGCAAACTGCTCAATCTGAAATGGCCCGCCCTGAATCCGCCGGCTGATTTCTCCTCAGCCATTTCCAGCCGTCGCGCGCATAGCGCAAGCGCATTTGATGGCCCTGCTGCTGAAACTGAATGCTGCCCTGCTGCGGCGTGCTCAGCAGCGGAATATGCAGCTGCGCCAAGCGCGCCTGCGTTAAAGCGCTGGGATGGCCGTAGCGGTTAAATTTTCCGGCCGAAGCAACCGCCAGCTTGGGCTGCAGCACCTTTAAAAAAGCATAGGCCGAACTGTGCCGGCTGCCGTGATGCCCCAGCACCAGAACATCGGCCTTTAAATTAGGATAATCCTGCAGCAGCTGAAATTCGGTTGGCCAGCCTGCATCCCCCATCAGCAGAAAGCTCCGGTAAGGATAGGCATCCTGCACCTGCACATACAGCACGCAGGAGCTTTCATTTTTATTGGATGAAGCCGTTCTGAGCTGGGTGGGCTTGGGCGAAAGCACTTCAATGCTGACGCTTTTGCTCCATTGCCAGCGCTGCCCCTGGCGGCAGTAATCAAACTGCGACGGCGCCGGCGCATTGACTTTTTCGCTGGAATACAGCTCCCGGATGGACAATTGATGCTGTATGGAAAAATAGCCGCCGCTGTGGTCCTGATCTAAATGCGTCAAGACCAGCTGATCCAGCTCACTGACCGCATTTACCGATAAAAACGGCTGAATAATCTGCCGGCCGACACTGAATTTTTCCTCATCATAATTTCCGCCCATATCCACCATCAGGCTGCGCTGCTGCTCGCGGATAAAGACCGCCTGCCCCTGCCCGACATCCAGCACAGTCAGCTCAAAGGGATAAGGCATGCTGCCTTGCAGCAGCAGGGCCAAAACGCCTAAAATAGCCCAGCCTTTAGGCGCCAGCCCCCGCGGCAGAAACAGGATCAGCAGGCTCAGCGCCAGCGCTGCAAGCATATAGGCATTCATGGCAACAGGCTGCAGTTCAGGCGCAAACAGCCGATCCAGCAAGTCCAGAAAAGCCAGCAGCAGCGACAGGCACAGGTCATTCAGCTGAAATAACAGCGCAGATAAAGCTTCAGAAACGTAATAGCTCAGCGCGGCGGTTAAATCCAAAGGCACTGCAATCAGCCCCAGCCACGGAATGGCCGCAATATTGCTGAATGGCGTGATCCAGGAAACCTGCTTAAAGAACAGCGCCATTAAGGGAAATAAAGCCAGAAAAATCTTCCACTGCGATTCAGCCAGCAGCTTGAGCGAGATCAATGCCCTCCGCTTCCAGCCGCTCTCCCGGCTAAGCTGATGCTTTTGCTGCTGCAAAGTCTGGTAAATGCGCAGCAGGATAAAGCAGGCGCCGTAGGACAGCCAAAACGCCGCTGATAAGATGCTGAAAGGGTCGATCAGCAGCAGAAGAGATGCGCTGTAGATTAATAGCTTCAAAGGCTGAAGCCGCTGCTGCATCAGCAGAAGCAGGCTGCCCAAAGCGCACATCAGCAGCGTGCGCAGCGCTGGAATTTCAAAACCGGCAAAGGCGCAGTAAACCGCGGCGCAGCTGAGAAACGGAAAAATCAGCACATGCTGCCTAGGCATGGCCAAATACAGCTGCGGCCGACACCGTGCAATCATGCGCTGCAGCAGCCAGCACAGTATCATGGCGAAGACCAGCACATGCGGGCCGGAAATCGCCAGCAGATGGCTGATGCCGAAACGCTGAAACTGCGCCTTGGTCTCCCTGCTCAGCAGGCTTTCATCTCCAGTTAATAAGGCAAGCAGCAGCCCTTGGTGCTTTAAAGGCTGATGCTGGATGAATTCCCTGAAATTCAGGCGCTGCTGTTCAACCTTAAGCGCCAGCTGCGGCATCAGGCGCTGATGCTGCTTCAACTGCTGGCCATATCCTATGGCATAAAGCTGCTGTACAGTAAGCGGCTCAATGCGCTGAACGCGGAAACCCGAGGCAATATTCTGCTGCAGATGCCATTTTTCCTGATCAAACGCGCCGGCCGTGGCATAGCTGTGCGCAGGCTTCAATTCGCCCTGCAGCCGGTAATAGCGGCCCAACGCTAAATTCTGCTGCTCAGCGGCCGCTTTGGCTTTGGGCAGATAGGCCAAATACTGCAAATCCGCGTCCTGCTGGCCGCCTGCCGGATGATTCAGCACAGTCATTTTCTGCTGAATGCCATTTTCACCCAGTTCATTCAAACGCTGAATATACACAATCAGTTCCCGCTGCGCAGGTTCATGCACCGTATGCGCTAAGCGCTGATCCAGGCGGCCGTTGGCATAGCCAAAACCCATGCCCGCGCCGAGCAATACACTCAGGCTGATCGTAATGATTTGAATGAAAATGGGGGCGCGCTGCAGGTAAGGCTGCAGGATTTTTTCAGCGGCCAGGCAAATGCCAGCTGCGCAGAGCGCTGCCCATGCGCCGGCATGCCAGTCCAGCCACATTTTTCCCATGCAGGCGACGCCTAAAATCCAGCCGAGGCAAAACCACTGCAGCATTATTTTTATTCTTTGTGAGCTTTATTGCGCGCAATAATAAAGCCCGCCGGGGCGGGCTTCAATCTATAGCGGAAAATTCAAATGAATTAGGCTTTTTCAACCCAAAGGCCGTCCTGCATATGCAGCACCGCATCCGCCGACTGCGCCAGATATTCATCATGGGTCACAATCAGCATGGCCATATTGAATTCTTTGCGCAGCTCTGTCAGCAGCTCAAAAATTTTCACCGCGGTTTTACGGTCCAAGTTGCCTGTCGGCTCATCGGCCATCATCAGTTTAGGCTTAGCCACCAATGCGCGGGCCAGAGCCACACGCTGGCGCTCACCGCCGGACAGCTCGCCCGGCTTGTGGGTTAAGCGGTGCGACAGGCCAACGCGCTCCAGCAAATATTCCGCCTGCTTCTGCACATCTTTGTAGTTTGCGCCTTTGCGCAGCATCAGTGGCATCGCCACATTTTCCAGCGCAGTAAATTCCGGCAGCAGATGATGGAACTGATAGACAAAGCCCAAATGCTCGTTGCGGATATAGCCGCGCTCCGCCTCGCCCAGCGTGTCAAAGCGCTGGCCGTTAATGAAGACCTGCCCGGAAGTCGGGCGGTCCAGGCCGCCCAGCACATGCAGCAGGGTGCTTTTGCCGGAACCGCTGGAACCGACAATAGAAACAAACTCGCCGGCTTTGACCTGCAGCGACAGGCCGCGGATCACATCTACTGAAGATTTGCCTTCAGTAAAGGATTTGGTAATGTTCTGCGCGTCTAAAATTAAATTACTCATAGCGCAATGCCTCCGCCGGCTGGATTTTCGCTGCGCGGAATGCCGGGTAAATTGTTGCAAGGAAACTGAGCGCCAAAGACAGCGACACAATCACGGCAACATCCTGCCAGCGCAGATAGGACGGCAGATAGTTGATGAAATAGGCATCAAACATATTCAGGCCCAGGCTGGTGTTCAGCCAGCCCACAAAGCCGCTGATGCCGGAAGCAGCGATAACCCCGAGAACCGCGCCGGATACTGTGCCGATCACGCCAATCACCGTGCCCTGCACCATAAAGATTTTAGTAATTGTCGCCGGCGATGCGCCCAAGGTGCGCAAAATCGCAATGTCGGATTTTTTATCCGTCACCACCATCACCAATGAAGACACAATATTAAAGGCCGCCACTAAAACAATTAAGAACAGCAGCAGGCTGACCATGGCCTTTTCCATCTGAATGGCGCTGAACAGGTTGCCGTGCGTATAAGTCCAGTCAGAAGCATAGAAGTTTGCCGGCAAATCGCGGACAATTTCCTGCGACACTTGCGGGGCGGCGAAAATATCATCCAGCTTCATGCGGATGCCTTGCGCGCCATCCGGCAGGCGCAGCAGCGTCGATGCGTCATTCAGGGCGATATAGCCCATCATTGAGTCAACTTCTGCACCAATGCTGAAAATTCCGACAATTTTAAAGCGCTTGAAGCGCGGCACCACCCCTGCAGGCGACGGCGTCGCTTCAGGCAAAACCAGGGTAATGCTGTCGTTCAGGCCCAGGCCCAAAGCGTCTGTCATCTGCTTGCCCAGTACAATGCCGAACTCGCCTTTTTTCAGGTTGTCGATGCTGCCTTCAACCATATGGTCTTGAATAATCGAAACCTTTTTTTCATACTTCGGTTCAATACCCGTGACCATTACCCCAGAAACCTGGCCTTGCGCGGTCAGCATGCCCTGCAGCTGGGTAAAGGGCGCAACGCCCTGCACATGCGGGTGCTGCTCAATCTTCTTTGCAAGTTCCGGCCAATTTGTTAAGATTTGTGTTGAAGAAACAGTGGCTTGAGGTATCATTCCCAAGACGCGGTTTTTCAATTCGCGGTCAAAACCATTCATGACGGATAATACTGTAATGAGTACAGCTACACCCAGGGTAAGACCGATCATCGAAACCAGAGCAATAAAAGAAATAAAGTGGTTACTGCGCCGTGCGCGAGTGTATCTCAACCCTATATACAGCGAGATTGGTTTAAACATAACCATCTAGTCCGAGGTAATAATTATGGAAAATTTACAGCATCAAAGCGGAAACACGGAACGCCGCGTCATGTCACGCATCGATGCTGCCTTGCGAATCAATTATCAGATTATTTCTGATGATGTTGCGCTGAATGATCCTTACGATCCTAATTTCGTCTTGCCGCGCTATTTTCTACTACTTGCAGAATTAGATCAATTTGATCATGCGCTTAACTACGAATTAGAACAATTAGCTGAGAAAGATCAACAAATTGCCCGGATATTATCCTTATTTAACCAAAAATTAAACCTGATTACCGGTTCACTGTACGATGCCATTGTGCAAAGCATGCTGCCGATTCCGGAACATGTGAACTTTTCAGAAACCGGCTTAAGCTTTTTCAGCGAGCGCCCGATCAAGGAAGGCAGCTACGTGCATGTGACTTTAAGCCATCCGGAAAATTTCTTCCATATCGCAGCCACGGCGCAGGTAGTTTACAGCCGCGAAGAGGAAAACAGCCAGTACCGCACCGGCGCCTATTTCATTACCCTGCATCCGCAGGACCGCGTCAAGCTGGCCGAATGCGTCGCATCCGCGCAGCATAAAGACTGATCACTGTTCAGCCTTGACTTTATGGGCGAGCGCGCGGCTCGCCTTAATATCCTGATAAAAATACACGAATAGGCCGGACAGTAGCACGGCTGCGCCCGCAACCACAAGCATGGTCACTTTTTCGTCATTCAGCAGCGCGCCCACCGCCATCGCAATCATCGGCGTCAGCACCGTGGTTAAAGACAAAGTCGCGGCTTTAATATTCTTCACCAGCTTGAAATAACAGAACATGGCCACTAATGACGCCATCACCACCGCATAGCCCAGCCCGATCAGTGATTTCGCCCCCGGCATTTCCACAGGCGCATAAGGCCAGATGAACGGCAGCATGCAGGCCGCGAACAGCGCTGAAACAATAATTGAACCCGTAGCCTGCGCCATCGGCTGCAGCGGCGCATTGACTTTCTTGACCCAGAAAATTGACGCGCAGTAAATGAATACGCTCAGCAGCATCAGCGCAATGCCCTGCGGCTGCACATGCTGCTGGCTGCCGCCGAGGCAGATGATGCCCAGCCCGCTGACTGCTATCAGCATGCCCAGCCACTGCATGCGGTGCAAGCGGATCTTAAAGGCAAAATAGCCGATCAGCCCGGTAATGATCGGCGCAAGGCCAAACATCAGGGCAATAATGCCTGAACTGAGATATGCCGTCGCCAAATAGGTGAAAATTTGCGAGCCGATAAAGCTGAAAGCGCCCGCCACATAGCTGTGCAGCGATTGCGCATTCACCGGGAATTTTGCGCGCACAATCAGCAGCAGGATAACCGCTAAAGGCAAGGCGATGAAAAAGCGCAAAGCCAATGCCCACAGACTGTGCAGGTCTGTCACACTCCAGACAATCGCCAGCGGCGTTGTGGCCCAGATAAACACCAGCAAGGCATAAGTCGAGATTAAATTCAGCTTAGACGGCATAATCCGCGGCCCTACTGCGCAGTTTTGCGCTTTTGCTTCTGAATAGTCTGATCCAAGCTGCTGGAAAACTCGCGCTTGTCGCGCTCAGAAATTGGAGGCGGCCCGCCGGTCTGCACGCCAGCGCCGCGCAGGCTGTCCATAAAGTCACGCAGATGCAGGCGCGCCTTAACATTGGCCACGGTATACACTTCACCGCGCGGATGAATGGCAATGCCGCCTTTTTCGATCACCTGGGCAGCCAGCGGAATGTCCTGCGTCATGACAATGTCATGTTCTTTCATGCGCGCAATAATTTCCTGATCGGCGGCGTCCGCCCCATGCATCACCTGAATTGAATTGATCCGCACAGACGGCGCAATGCCCACGTTCTGGTTGGCGACAAAAGTAACTTCCAGCTGATAGCGGTCAGAAGCCCGTAGAATCACTTCCCGTAAAATTTTAGGCAATGCGTCGGCATCGACCCAAAGTTTGAATGGCAGCACAATGGCATCCAGTGCAAAGAATAGAACCCTTATCTTAGCAAAACTGCGCGGCGGCATTCAGTGACATTAAATGCTTTTCTGTAATGCTTTCTCAGAAAATGAGAAATTAACCGCGTCCAGCAGCGCTGAAAACTGGCCTTATAGGCTTAATGCCAGTCAGTTAAGCATTTTTAATCCTCCCCAACCCTCCTTTTTCAAAGGAGGGAGCGTTTTGAAATTCAATATGCTATTGAATTCAAGAGTGTTCCCCTCTTTTTCAAAGAGGGGTTAGGGGAGATTTATCAATCAGCAATAATGAAATTACGCTTAACTGATCAGCATTACTTATAGGCTGGGAAATACGCGGCTTTGAGCGCTGTTTTCCGGCCTGCAGCGATATATTTCTCCGCACAGACTTGAAAATTCAAAATAACCCTCGATTTAATATACAAACACCACCCAACATCAATCGTGCATATGAAAAATCAAAACAGACCTGAAATTATCACCATTGAAGATCAGAACTTCGGCAGCCACATTGAACACTGGAATTTGCTGACAGAGCAGCCGGGCTCTGAAGTTCCGCGATGGTTAGGTCAAGCGCTGGATGCGCCGGTCATGCCGATGGGCCTATGCGCGGCGGAATGCGATATGGACGCAGGCACCTGGCTGATTCAAGGCCCAAGCAAAGCGCCTGTGCAGCTTTCCCAAGTGATTGAGGTTGAGAATAACAAGCCTAAAGCAGTGAAAACCGCATTCCCCTGCTTTGACAGCCCGTATAAAATTAAAGCCAGCATTGACCGGATTATTGCCTGCAAATCCAATATTCAGGCGGTGCTGTGCCTGAATCTGGGCGACAACACTACAGTCTACGCCTTTGACAGCCTGTACAGCGTCAATCATGACCAGTATGAAAAAGGCCAGGATTATCTGGTGCAGCTGAACGGCTGGGCCTATGAGCTGGAAGCGGTGGCGGAGCATGAGCAGCTGGTGGTGGATGATCCCGCATCCATCAAGCATCACCGCGCGCTGAACGATATTTTAGCCGCCAACAATGGCGTTGCGCCGGCTAACCTGCAGGAGCAGATTGAGGCTTGGCAGCCAAAATCTGACGATGACAAAGAACCTGTTACGGTCGATTTCTCTAAGATGGTGGCGTATTTATACGGCGAAAATATGGGGCAGGAAGATGAAGCCTGGTTCCAGGGCAATATTGTCGGCAAATCCTCCATGCAGTTCATGGAGCATGAATACACCCTGTATGACGTCACGCTGATCCATGAAGAAAATCAGCCGGCCATCCTGATCCGCATTGCGACTAAAAATGCGCAGTACAAGAACTTTGAAATTGGCCAGTTCATCCGCGGCAATATCTGGATTCAGGCCAATATTTACGCAAAATCCGCTTGATGGCAATAAAATCTGGCCTGATTCTGCACTTCTCAGATTCAGGCCAGCTTTTCTTAATCTGAACGCCGGTTTTATTCATCGGACTTTAAAAGTGCAGCCTAAGCCAGCGCATGCAGTTGGCATTTTTAAATTCAAAGCCGATCTGCGCCGCAGTTTTTTACTCTGCAGCTTTTTTACAGTTTAGGCAGGATTAAAAATTGCCGGATGCCTGACAAAACAGGCGCTGGAAAATACCGCGGCATCGGGCTAAATAAATTGAATCCTTTGGCTGGTTCAATTAGGATAGTACTTTATTTAGGCATTTTTTTATGCTAAAAATGCCTGTAGCGAATAGGAATTAACGATAAATAGATCGGAAAATAAATGTCTATGAAAATCGTGCAAGAAGAAAATTTACAGCCGCTTGAACATCAGCTGACGTCCCGATATCACATCGAGCCTATGGCCTGCCTGTTTTTTGCCTTGGGCATGCTGATGTGCGCTTATATCCTGCATACCTTTATTCTTTAATTTTTGACCCGCATAAAAAAGCCCATCTATGCGATGGGCCTTTTTTATGCATCACGCATTAGCCATTGCGTTTTGCAAAGTCATCCATAAAGCTGACCAAAGCCTGAACGCCTTCTAAAGGCACAGCATTATAGATGCTGGCGCGCATGCCGCCGACAGAACGGTGGCCTGCCAGGTTCAGCAGATGATTTTCTTCCGCTTCTTTCAGGAACTGCTTGTCCAGATCTGCATTGACCAAAGTAAACGGCACATTCATGATCGAACGGTTTTCTTTGGCAATCGGGTTATTGTAGAAATCGCTTGAATCGATATAGCCGTAAAGCAATTCCGCTTTCGCCAAATTTGCCTTATAAATTGCGTCTACACCGCCCTGCTCCAGCAGCCATTCAAACACCAGGCCAGACAAGTACCATGCATATGTAGCCGGCGTATTCACCATAGAGTCATTCTTGGCTTGCGCTGAATATTTCAACAGGCTTGGAATTTCAGCTTTTGCCTGATCCAGCAAATCGTCACGGATAATCACCAAAGTCAGGCCAGCCGGGCCAATGTTCTTTTGCGCGCCCGCATAAATCAGGCCGAATTTAGAAACATCTAATGGCGCAGACAAAATGCTTGAAGATAAGTCAGCAACTAATGGCTTGTCTGTTTCCGGAATGCTGGCAAATTGAATGCCGCCAATGGTTTCATTCTCTGCATAATGCACATAAGCCGCGTCATCAGACAAATTCCATGTGCTTTGATCTGTAATGGCAAGCTTGCCGTCAATGCTGGCGCCCGCTTCAATGACGTTAATATCGCCGTAGCGCTGCGCTTCTTTGGTGGCTTTTTCAGACCAGATGCCGGTCTGGATATAATCCGCTTTGCTGTTTTTGCCCAGCAGGTTCAAGGGAATTGCGGAGAACTGCAGCGATGCGCCGCCTTGCAGGAACAGCACTTTATAATTCTCAGGAATATTCATGAGCTTGCGCAAATCCGCTTCAGCCTTTTCTGCAACAGCAACATAATCTTTGCTGCGGTGGCTCATTTCCATGATGGAAAGACCTTTGCCATGCCAGTCCAGCATTTCAGCTTGGGCTTTTTCAAGAACGGCAGTAGGTAATGCAGCAGGACCAGCACAGAAGTTGTACGCGCGCATGATTTTTCCTTTCAGAGTGAAACACAATAAAATGATGGCATTTAACCATAGATAGCCCAGTCTTGCAGTAATTTATCCTGAAAATATTTCAATACTGCCGGACATTTAAAGCTGAATTTTCAATAAAGATCTGATCTTTTCACCGGCTTGATTATTTCAATAAACGGCTCGCCGGCCAGCGCATAGCTGACGATCCGCAGGATTAAGGCTGGAATCACGACAACGGCATGTATCAGCATGGCTAAGCTTAAATAAACGGCAAATTCCAGCCAGCGCAGCGGCGCCAAAAACACCGTGTTTTTATGTTCCAGTTTCAGCCGCTTCAGTTCTGACAGGCGCGCAGCGCCGTTCGCATCAATCCACTGGCGGGACTGGGCATCATAGGTATTGCTGCTGACCAAGCCGCGCCGGTAGGCCTGCAGCATGCGTTTCGGCTTCAGGAAAAAGCCGGTAGAAAGCGCAATCAAGTTCATCACGCCTAAAACCGGATGGCGGAACATTGACCCCGTGCCCAGTTCCCATGCGCTGACCTCGCCTTCACCGATGCGCCCCACGGTATAGCCGGTTAAAATATGATGCATATCGTGATATTTCAAATATTTATGCCGAACACCGATATTCGGCATAGGCACAATCAGGCAGCCGGTATAGACGCCAACCGTGAGCGGTTCGCGGTCGCCGACAATCGGCCCAAAGCCATTTTTCTGATAAAAAAGTTCCACCGCTTCATTCAGCGTGCAGGAATCTGCAAAATTATTTGGCGCTTTAACTTGTAAATTCATCTTATATTTATTAAACATGAAAGGCATCCTGACCCAATATAAGCGATAATTTCAGTTTTTTCAGCTTTGATTTATTATGAAAATATAGACACTTGTATAAAAAACATATTGCCCGGCCCTTGCCTTATAATTGAAATGACAATGCGGAGAGTCTATTGGATGTTACAGCGTTCCTCAGTTTTTTTTAAGCCTCAATCCCAAAGCGCCATGCAGAAGAGCGCTGAGGCTGCGCGGCGCGGCGCCCTGTTCACCGCCTCCATGCTGTTCAGCTCAATCTGCCTTGCGCAAAGCATCAGCTATCAGCAGGCGGAGCAGAATGCGCTGCGGGATTCCTACACTACGCAGGCCCATCAGGCGCTGCAGCAGGCGTCGCAGCTGGAAGCGGAGGCGCTGAAAGGCTTAGGGCTGCCGCGGGTTGATTTCAACGTGCGCGCTTATGCCTTTCATAATGAACTGGATGTGCCTTTAGGCGCGCTGAAAAATAATTTAGAACAGACGCTGTCCAATGGCGTCAGCAGTAAAATTGATGAATGGCAAGGCACTTTAGGCAGCGCAGCTGACCCCTTGAAAGACAGCTTAAACCAAACCATTCATGACGGCGTCGGCCTGATTCCAGATTCATCACAGGTGGTTTTGGAAGATCAGGTCATTCGGCCGACCGTTTCCATCACCATGCCTTTATATACCGGCGGACTGACGTCCATCGCTAAAGAGGCCGCCAACTTAAAGGCCCAGCGCAGCCAGCTGAACAGCAGGCAGCAGCAGGATCTGCAGCGCTTTGAGCTCATTCAGGCCTATTTTAATGCGCAGCTGCAAAAGCAGCTGCTGGCCAGCAGCCAGTTTAATTTAGACGCCATGCAGGCCCATTACCGCAATGCTCTGAAACTGGAGCAGCAGGGCTTTATCAGCAAAGGCCAGCGTATGCAGTTTGAAGTGGCGCGCAACAATGCCGAGCGCGCGCATCAAAATGCGGACGCCGGCTATAAATCCAGCCTGTTTCAGCTGAACAACCTGCTGCAAAGCAGCCAAATTACCGATTTAACCACCCCGCTGTTTGTCAATTCCGCGCAAAATCTGGCCTTAAACAATCTGCTGAAAAGCTTTCCGGAGCATTCCGCGCTGATTCAGAAAATGCAGATGGATACCCGGCTGGCCAATGCCAATGTCAAAGCGCAGAATGCCGCCAAAAAACCCAGCCTGTTCGCCTTTGGCGAATACAGCCTGGATGACAAGCAGAACTGGATTGTCGGCGTCGGCGCGCGCTACAACTTGTTTTCCGGCATCGATAAAAGCAAAAATGTGCAGGCCGCAGAACTGCAGCGCTATGCCTCTGAACTGATGACCGAGCGCGCCAAACAGGAAATTGAAAGCGTCATTTATGCTTCCTACAGCGAAGCCGCCGCAGCGCAGCAGAGCGATCAGCTGCTGCAGCGGAACCTGAAAGCGGCGCAGGAAAATTTGCGCATTCAGGAACTGTCTTTTAAGGAAGACATGGGCACCGCCGCGCAAGTAATTGACGCGCAAAATGCGCTCAGCGGATTAAAATCCGAAACTGCGCTGAATGCCTATAAATACGTGATGTCGCTGGCCGCGCTGCTGCAAAGCCACGGCTCGATTGAGCAGTTTCAGACTTATATTAATCAGCCTAATACGCGCTATGTCCGTTAATTTCGGATGGGGAAATGCATGAATCAAGATCAAAGCACGCCTGATCCGCAAAACAGCCCTGCTTCTTCTGAGCTGCCAGCAGAGAGCGCCGCGCCAGCCAGTGCAGCGGAACAGAACGCAACAGCGGATAGCGCCGCGCAGGAAGCCGTCGCAGCCAAGGCCCCGGCGGATCAGCCGGCCGCAGAAAATGCCGATGCGAAAAAATCCGGCGCGCTTAAAGCTGCTGGCCTGACGACGCTGATTCTGCTGCTGAGCCTGATCGCTTTCGGCTTATGGAAAAGCTATCAGCCGAAAGCGCTTGAACTGCAAGGCCGCGTTGAAGCCGAAACCATCCATGTATCCACCAAAGTCCCAAGCCGCATAGAAGAAATTTATGTGCAGGATGGGCAGAAAGTGGAAAAAGGCCAGGAGCTGGTGCGCCTGTACAGCCCGGAAGTCGACGCCAAGAAGCAGCAGGCTTTAGCTGCGCTGCAGTCCGCCCTTGCCCTGCAGGCCACGGCTGACCGCGGCTCGCAGGAAGAAAATATTGCAACGCTGCATGCCAACTGGCAGGCTGTGAAAGCGCAGCAGGCGCTGGCGCAAAGCACTTACCAGCGCGGCGCCAAGCTGTTTCAGGAAGGCGTGATTTCACGCCAGCGCCGCGATGAGCTGCATGCCGCCGCTGTTTCAGCCGCCGGAATGACCGAAGCATCCTATCAGCAGTACGCCCGCGCCAAGCGCGGCAGCACGCCTGAGCAGAAATCCTCGGCAGACGCGCAAGTGGAAATTGCCAAAGCCGCCGTGGCCGAAGCCAATGCGCTGGAAGCGGAAACCAAACTGCTGGCGCCCATCCGCGGCACGGTATCAAAAACCTACGGCAAAGCCTCTGAACTGGTGGCAATGGGCGTGCCTGTAGTCAGCATTATTGAAGATGATGATTTATGGGTCAGCCTGAATGTGCGCGAAGACCAATATCAATCTGTCTATACAGCCAAAACCATGAACGGCTATATTCCCGCGCTAGGCCAAAACGCGGCCTTTGAAATCAAACATATTGATGCCGAAGGCGAATTCGCCACCATTAAAACCACACGCCAGACCGGCGGCTATGACATCCGCAGCTTTAAAGTCCATCTGGCGCCGGCGCAAGCCATTCCCGGCTTAAAAGCCGGCATGAGCGTGCTGTTTAAAGTCACAGAGGCGCAATAGCGGTGCGGGCAATGCTGGCGGGCCTGCTGCGTGAACTGCGCTATCTGCTCAAGCATAAGTGGGACTTATGCCTGGTCACGCTGGCGCCTTTATTCATTATTATCATGTTCAGCAGCATGTTTGCGCAGGGCAAGCCTGAACAGCTGCCGATTGCGGTGATTGATCAGGACCAGAGCGGGCTCAGCAGGAATATTCAACGCTATTTAAGCCTGAACCATACGCTGCGGATTGCAGAAACTACGGATAATCAGGCCGATGCAGAATACCTGCTGAATCAGAATAAAATCTGGGGCTATGTGCATATCCCCGCAGGCGCGGAACAGCGCCTGGTGCAGGCCCAAGATGCGCAAATCAGCATCGCCTTCAATCAAAGCTACTTCAGCGTGGGCAATACAGTTTCCTCCGCCATGCTGCTGAGCACTGTGCAGGCAGCCGCAGATTTTGGCGGCCAGGACTATCTGGAAAATAAAATTCCCTATCTGGATGCGCCGGCGCCGAATGTCAAAATTTCCCCCTTATATAACCCCGGGCTGAATTATGAGTTCTATTTAGAACCGTATATGATTCCAGCCATACTGCATTTGCTGCTGTGCTGCTGCGTGGCTTTTTCTGTGGGGCAGGAACTGAAATTCCAAACTGCAGATCAATGGCTGAATCAGCACAGCCTGCTCAGCGCGCTATTGTCCAAAAATCTGGCCTATATTTTAATTTTCAGCGCTTGGACATGGCTGTGGATGATTTGGCTGATCGGCATCCGCGGCTGGTTCGTTTCCGGCCATTTATGGCTGATTCTGGCGGCGCAGATCCTGCTGTACAGCGCCTATGCCTTTCTCAGCAGCGCCATTGTGCTGGCGACAAAAAACCTCAGCAAAACCTTTGGCTTTATTGCCGTGTACGGCGGCTCGTCGCTGAGTTTCGCCGGCGTGACACTGCCGCTGAACAATGCGCCTCTGTTTACCAAATTCTGGGCGCATATTATCCCCTACACGCCTTATGCCAAGCTGCAGACTGAACAGTGGGTGATCGGCAGCCCGCTGTCCTCCTCGCTGCAGCCTTTTGCAGTCCTGCTGATTTATGCCGCGCTGTATTTTGCGCTGGCTTATGCCTTCCTGAAAAAATATGCCAAGGGGATGCAGCCATGAAGCAGTTTTTCCAGTCTTACCTCAAAACTTTCAAAGACATCGCCGCCAATTCATCCCTGCTGACCACCTTGATTCTGTCAGTCTTCATGTACAGCTTTTTCTATCCGACCGCCTATCAGGCGCAGCAGGCGCAAGCCCTGCCGATTATCATTGTCGATGAAGAGCAAAGCGCAGTGACCTCGGCGATTATCAGCCAGGTCGCCAACAGCCCGAATGTGGAAATTAAAGCCGTGACCGGCAACTTTGCAGAAGCTGAGCGCATGATTCAGCGCCAGCAGGCCGATGGCATCCTGCTGCTGCCGGAAAATCTGTCCGGCAGCCTCCGCCATGGCGAAGCCGGCGGCATTGGGCTGTATCTGAGCGCAGCCAACTTCCTCAAAACCAAGCAGATTGGCCTTGGCCTTGCGGCCTCCATAGAAAATGCGCTGTCGGAGCAGGCGGAAAAATTCGGCCGCCTGTCGCATTTCTCCCCGGCCCTGTCCATTCACCAGATACCGCTGTTTAATGCATTATCCGGCTACGGCAGCTATATTTTTCCGGCGGTGGCGCCGCTGATCATTCATCAGACCATTGTGCTTGGCTTATGCATGCTGCTGGCGGGTTACCGCGAACAGCAGCAATGGCGCCCTGAACCGGCGGAGTTCTGGGGCATCTTTTTTGCTATTTTCACCATTGGTTGCTTAGGCTGCCTGTATTTATTCGGCTTCACCTTCTGGCTGTACGACTACCCGCGCGGCGGCAATTTTACCGGCATGCTGATTGGCGTGCCGGTTTTCATCAGCTGCGTGATTGGCGCAGCCATGCTGCTGGCTTCATTTCTGGACATGCCGGAGCGCGCAGGCCACCTGATTGTCTTTACCTCTATTCCGCTGTTTCTGCTGTCCGGCGCGGCATGGCCGCATGCCGCCATGCCGCTCTGGCTGCAGGGGCTGGGCGAATTTCTGCCCTCAACCCAAGGCATTCAAATGTTCATTCAGCTGAACCAAATGGGCGTGCCGGCTGCAATTGTCATTCCAAAGCTGATTTACCTGAGCGCCTTTGGCGCAATCTGCCTGATTTGGGCCTATTGGCGCTTAAAACTTAAACCATAGGAGTCATTTATTAATCATTTTTATTCAATTTATAAATTAAATTAATGCATAAAATCGAATTATTAACTTAAACTGAAAAAATAATAAGCAAATGAACCGGCAAAGCGAAAAAAAGTTAGCTCATTCTTTATAAGCGCTTCACAATATAATTCTCCCAGTCTGCCAAAATTGCTCTTGCCTTTATTGCCCGCCACTTTTTAGCTGCCGCGGCGTCAAGAGTTGCTGTGGAATTTTTTTGCCCCTAATTTAGTTTTTCAGAGCTGAGTATGAAAAAAATTAAGATAAGCCTTGCATGGCAAATCGTGATTGCGCTGATTTTAGGTATACTTTTAGGCTCTTTTCTCCACTATTCTCCTGAATACCGTGACGCCTTAGTAAATAATTTATTGACCCCGCTGGGTTCAATTTTTATTAACCTGATCAAAATGATCGTTATCCCGCTTGTGGTTTCAATGCTGATTTTAGGCATTGCAAACGCAAGCCACGGCACGAACGTCGGCAAGCTTGGTTTCAAAACCATCCTTTATTTTGAAATCATTACCACGATTGCCATTATTGTCGGCTTAGTCGCCGCCAATATCTTCCAGCCCGGCGCCGGCATCGACATGTCGAGCCTGACCCAGGTCGATATTTCAAAATATCAGGAAACCAGCCATGAAGTCAGCCAGCATTCGCATGGCCTGATTCAAACCATTCTGTCGCTGATTCCATCCAACTTTTTCGCCGCCCTGACCAGCGGGCAAATGCTGCCGATTATTTTCTTCTCGGTTTTATTCGGCATCGGCTTAGGCTCTTTGGCGCAGGAAACCAAGCAGCCGTTGATTCATGTGCTGCATGCGGTTTCTGAAACCATGTTCAAAGTGACGCACATGATTATGCTGTTTGCTCCTTTGGGGGTCTTCGGCTTAATCGCGGCTACGGTGGCAAACTTCGGCTTCAGCTCACTGCTGCCTTTGGTTAAATTGGCGCTGCTGGTATACGGCGCAATCTTCTTCTTCATCTTTATTATTTTAGGTTTTGTGGCCAAAATTTGCGGCTTCAGCATTTGGACTATTATTAAAATCTTAAAAGATGAGCTGATTCTGTCCTATTCAACCGCCAGCTCAGAAACTGTGCTGCCGCGGATTATGGAAAAAATGGAAGCTTACGGCGCGCCAAAGCCGATTACCAGCTTCGTGATTCCTATCGGCTATTCATTCAATTTGGATGGTTCAACGCTGTATCAGAGCATTGCGGCGATTTTCATTGCGCAGCTGTACGGCATTGACCTCAGCTTAGGCCAGCAGGTTATTCTTGTGCTGACGCTGATGATCACCTCCAAGGGGATTGCCGGTGTTCCAGGCGTGTCTTTTGTGGTGCTGCTGGCCACTTTAGGCAGTGTCGGCATTCCGCTGGAAGGCTTGGCGTTTATTGCCGGCATTGACCGGATTTTAGATATGGCGCGCACTGTGCTGAACGTCATCGGCAATGCTTTGGCGGTGCTGGTGATCAGCAAATGGGAAGGCCAGTTCGATTACGAAAAGCAGAAAAACTACAATTTCAAAGCCAATGATACTTTATAAATCATGGGCATAGAAAAGGACGCTTCGGCGTCCTTTTCTATTCAATTCCAAGCATTTTAAGCTCGCCGCTCCAAAGCTTTCGGCCCCGCCCCGCTGTTCAGCTTTATGAAAAATCAATTCACTTTTTCGCCAAAAACTGACACGTTCAGATCGCAGATTTTCGCACTGCCGCCGGCTTTGTCAAAGCTGACATCATACTGCACCAAATTTTTGGCATAGCCGTATTCATAGGTCACGGTATATTTACCCGGCTGATTGGACGCCTTTTCAATATTCTTTGCCACAATTTTTCTGGTCTTGAACTGCTCTTTCGGCAAGCCGCGCGCAAATTTATGCAGCTCTTTTTCATTTTCCTCAAAGTGCGCTTTCAGCTCAGGCTCTAAATGCGCCATCAGCTGCTCAAAATTCTGCTCGCGCAAATCATCATAAGCTTCCTGCGCCGCCTGCGCCTGCTGAGGGCTGGGGTCAGGCAGCGAATCCATGGCTTTTTTACCAAGCTGATCGCAGCCGCCTAAAGCCAAAACCGATGCTAAAACCGCATATTTAACTTTCATCATCTTTCTTATCCATTTTTAGACTGCCAGCACAGATAAAAAAGGACGCCGAAGCGCCCTTTCCATCAGATCAAAACTTAACCTTCTTCCGGCCCGTTCAGATCTGTTTCTTTTTCAGCTTCATCTGCAGCTGCTGCATCATCCGCAGCCGCTTCAGATGCTTCCGCCAAGGATGCATCATTCAGCAATTCATCATCTTCTTCAACTGCTTCAATGGCTTCTACACCCACCAGCGTTTCGTTTTCACCTAAGCGGATTAAACGCACGCCTTGGGCATTACGGCCGGTCTGCGCAACTTCTGAAGCGCGGGTGCGCACTAAGGTGCCGCCATCAGAAATCAGCATCAGCTCTTTCGATGCATCAATCGCCACTGCGCCAACCAGCTCGCCGTTGCGCTCTGAGGTCTTCAGCGCAATCACGCCTTTACCACCGCGCTTTTTGGTCGGGAAGTCATCCACCGGGGTGCGCTTGCCGTAGCCGTTTGCAGAAGCGCACAGCACTTCGCCGGTTTCAGGCACCACCACCAGCGAAACAATGCGGCTGATGAAGTTCGCATCTGCATCATCATCTTCCAAATCTGCATCATCCACTTCTTCAGCCTGCGCCGAACCAATGGTGACGCGCATGCCGCGCACGCCTTTGGCCGAACGGCCCATCGCGCGCACATCGGTTTCAGCAAAGCGGATGGCCTTGCCTTCATTCGAGAACAGCATGATCTGCTGCTCGCCGTCTGTAATCGCCACGCCAATCAGGGTGTCTTCTTCATTCAGCTCAATGGCGCGCAAGCCGTTGGAACGCACATTGCTGAACTGCTCCAGCTCAACGCGCTTGATTGTGCCTGCTTTCGTCGCCATAAAGACATAGAAGTTCTTACGCACGCCTTCAGCCTGCTGCGCGAATTCTTCAATGATTTCATCATCCAGATCCACAGCAGAAAGTTCAGCACCCAGCTGTTTCAGCTGAACGCGCAGCGCGTCGGACAGGTCATCGCCATCAGCCAGCTCAGCAAATGCAGCTTCAAGCTCAGCATAGTGCGCATTGATGATTTGATTTTCCTGCAGCTTGGCGGCATTGGCCTTCACGAAACTGCGGAAATCAGCCAGACGCTCTTTGAATTTCTTCGGCGCATCAATCACCGGCAGAATCGCAGTAATGGTTTCTTCCGCCTCTAAAGGAAGCAGATTGACCATTGGACGGCCTTTGGCACCGCGTGACGCCTGCGGCACTTCAAACACTTTCAGGCGGTACACTTTGCCGACATTGGTAAAGCACAGCACCGTTGCATGGTTTGAAGTCACAATCAAATGCTGGATGTAGTCATCTTCTTTCATTGAGGTCGCAGACTTGCCGCGGCCGCCGCGGCGCTGGGCTGCATAGTCCGAAAGCGGCTGGGTTTTCGCATAGCCGGTTTTCGAAACTGTCAGCACCACCTGCTCTTCCGGAATTAAATCTTCACGCGAGAAGTCAATGCGGGATTCAACAATTTCGGTGCGGCGCGCATCGCCGTACTGCTGCAGAATCAAGGCCAATTCTTCCTTGATTACGCCCATCAGGCGGCTGAAGTCATTCAAAATAGCCGTAAGTTCAGCAATCTGAGCCAGAATTTCTGAATATTCAGCCTGCAGCTTGTCCTGTTCAAGGCCAGTCAGGCGGTGCAGGCGCAATTCAAGAATCGCGCCCACCTGCGCAGGAGACAAGCGGTAGAGGCCGCCAGCCAAGCCAAACGGGCGCGCTGGATCTTCACCTTCAATTTCATCCGGACGGATGGATACTGAACCGGCTTTTTCAAGCAACGCCGCAACGCCGCCGGCTGCCCACTCGCCCGCCTGCAGGCGCTCGCGCGCTTCGGCCGGGTTGGCGGAGGTTTTGATGGTTTCAATAATCTCATCAATATTAGCCAGCGCAACCGTCAAGCCTTCCAGAATGTGGCCGCGTTCGCGCGCTTTACGCAATTCGAACATGGTGCGGCGGGTCACTACTTCCTGACGGTGGCGGATGAAGGCAGCAATGATGTCTTTCAGGTTCATCAGCTTCGGCTGGCCGTTGTCCAGGCACACCATGTTGATGCTGAAGGAGTTTTCCAGCTGAGTATTTAAGAACAGGTTGTTGACAATGACTTCAGCATTTTCGCCGCGCTTCAAGTCAATGGCGATGCGCATACCGTCTTTATCAGACTCATCGCGCAGCTCGGAGATGCCTTCCAGCTTTTTCTCTTTGACCAGTTCAGCAATGCGCTCAATGGTCTTGGCTTTATTGACCTGATACGGAATTTCCGTGAAAACGATGGTGGTGCGGCCGGTTTTCTGGTCTTCTTCAAAATGATACTTGCCGCGGATATGCAGGCGGCCTTTACCGGTGCGGTATGCGTCTACAATGCCGGATTTGCCGTAAATGATGCCGCCTGTCGGGAAGTCCGGGCCGGAAATATGCTCCATCAGGCCTTCAATGCTGATCTGCGGATCATTGGCATAGGCCAGGCACGCATTCACAACTTCGGTCATGTTGTGCGGCGCCATATTAGTCGCCATGCCGACCGCAATGCCGGTTACGCCGTTAATCAGCAGGTTCGGCACGCGGGTTGGCATGACTTGCGGAATGCGCTCAGAACCGTCGTAGTTGTCTTCCCATTCGACCGTGTCTTTTTCCAAGTCGGCCAAAAGCTCATGAGTCAGCTTGCGCATGCGCACTTCGGTATAACGCATCGCCGCCGCGCTGTCGCCGTCGACAGAACCGAAGTTGCCTTGGCCGTCTACCAGCTGGTAGCGCAGGCTGAAATCCTGCGCCATGCGGACGATGGTTTCATAAACAGCGAAGTCACCATGCGGGTGATATTTACCGATCACGTCACCGACTACACGGGCAGACTTTTTGTAAGCTTTGTTGTAGTCATTGCCTAATTCGTGCATTGCGAAAAGCACGCGGCGGTGAACAGGCTTCAGGCCATCTCGCACATCCGGCAATGCGCGCGACACAATCACGCTCATGGCATAATCGAGATATGAGCTCTTTAGTTCATCCTCAATGGCAATCGGTCTAATTTCCGATACGCTCATGCATACTCCTTATTATACAGGCAGATTTCCGCCCGCATTTATATGTCGTAAATCTTGCTAAAATTTCACTCAAAAGCATGAGTTAAAATCTAAAATACAGCCGAAAATTATAGCATAAACACTCTTATTTATGTGCGTTATCAGGCAACTTAATCGCCTTAATTTCGCGGTTTGCAATGCCTGAAATTCGCTCATAAATAGCTGCAGCGGCAATCCGCCTGCGGATTGGCTTTTTTCTGCCCAGCGCCGGCAAAAATGCCTGAAGCCATGCCGCGGCATGCCACCTGAAATGAAGGATTTTAAAGCGTCTGAACAGCTTCTTTCCGGCAGCTGGCAGGCCGGGAAACCGGATCAGGATGGCGCGAAGCTCAGACTGAAGGGCTGGCCGCGCGGTACAGCGCCGCATGCGCCCTTTGGAAAAAAATTAAATCCAGCTCCAGGGAGATTCCAGTCAGCCGGTAAACCATGCTGTGCAGCTGCCCGCGGTGATGGCTTTGATGATTGAACACATGCGCCAGTATTTCGGCCAAAGGCTCATGATAGGCCTGATCACGGCGGATATAGCGGATCTCCTGCGCAAACTCCGCTTCATCCAGCGACTGAACATAGGCCAGCAGGCGCAGGTCGTGCGCTTTGCGCGCCTGAATCAACTCCCCGGCATCAGGGTACGGCATGTCATCCAGCGCATAGCCAGACGGCTTAAGGCCGCATATGCGCTCAAACCACAGCACATCGCCCACATACAGATGATTAATCATTTGAATAATGCTTTTAAAATAAGCGCCGCAGTCCTGCTGCAGCTGCTCAGGACTTAATGCCTGTATGGCGGCGTATAACTCCGCATTCGCCCACTGGTTGTAGTGCGCAAACATTAAATAATGATTTTTAAAGCTGTAAGGCATTCCGCACATCTTTTTTTGGCTATATCGCTTATTTTTATCATAAAAAAAGCCCCTGTGCAGAACTTCCGCGCAGGGGCTTTTGAAACTGAAGCTTCAGAAATTAGATTTTAGAAACCAATTCCGGAACGACAGTGTTCAAGTCACCAACTAACCAGTAGTCAGCAACCGCATTAATTGGCGCTTCTTCATCTTTGTTGATCGCAACGATCACTTTAGAATCCTTCATGCCCGCCAAGTGCTGGATCGCGCCGGAAATGCCGACAGCGATGTACAGGTCAGGCGCAACGATTTTACCGGTTTGGCCAACCTGCATGTCGTTAGGAACGAAGCCTGCATCTACCGCAGCGCGTGAAGCGCCTTGAGCTGCGCCCAGCTTGTCCGCCAGCGGATCAAGCACAGTGTGGTAGTTCTCGCCTGAACCCACACCGCGGCCGCCAGATACAACAATGCGCGCAGCAGTCAATTCAGGACGCTCTGATTTCACGATTTCTTCAGAAATGAACTTGGAAATGCCAGCATCGCCTTGAGAAGCTAAAGCTTCAACCGCAGCAGAACCGCCTTCAGCAGCAACTGCATCGAATGCTGTACCGCGCACAGTCGCAGCAACAATCGCTTCGCCAGACTGCACAGTCGCAATCGCATTGCCTGCGTAAATTGGACGCTTGAAAGTATTTGCTGAGTCAACCGCAATAATGTCAGTGATCATGCTGACATCAAGCAGCGCAGCAGCGCGCGGCAAAATGTTTTTGCCTGTCGTGGTAGAAGCTGCAAGGATGTGAGAATAACCCGCACCGATTGAAGCAACTAATTTAGCAACATTTTCAGCCAATTGGTTTGCATAAGCAGCGTCGTCCGCAAGCAGCACTTTGCTTACGCCGGCAACTTTAGCCGCCTGGTCAGCAACCGCCTGCGCGCCAGAACCCGCAACCAATACAGTGATATCGCCACCGATTTTTTGAGCTGCTGCCACAACGTTTAAAGTTGCGCCGTTCAGCGCTTTATTGTCGTGCTCAGCGATAACTAAAATACTCATGATTTTATCCTTCTGTATTAGATCACTTTCGCTTCGTTTTTCAATTTTTCTACAAGCTCATCAACAGATTTCACTTGTACGCCAGCTTTGCGTTCTGCAGGCGCTTCAACTTTAACAGTTTTAAGCTTAGTTGCAGGATTAACGCCGTAATCAGCAGGTGACTTCGCATCCAGCGGCTTTTTGCGCGCTTTCATGATGTTTGGAAGCGCAGCGTAGCGCGGCTCATTCAAACGCAAGTCAGTGGTGATGATTGCTGGAAGTGTAAGTTCAACAGTCTGCAAGCCGCCGTCAATTTCACGGGTCACTTGCACTTTATCGCCATCTACTTTCACTTCTGAAGCGAAAGTGCCTTGGCCTGCGCCAAGAAGCGCGCCCAGCATTTGGCCGACTTGGTTTGAGTCGTCATCAATCGCCTGCTTGCCAAGAAGGATCAGCTGAGGCTGTTCAGCGTCTGCAACGCCTTTCAGAATTTTCGCAATTTCCAAAGCGCCCAGCTGGCTGTCATCCGCTTCAACTAAAATGCCGCGGTCTGCGCCAAGCGCCATTGCCGAACGGATTTGTTCTTGAGCTTCTTTAGGACCAATAGAAACAACAACGATTTCTGAAACAGTTCCTTTTTCTTTTAAGCGAACCGCTTCTTCCACTGCGATTTCACAGAATGGGTTGATTGACATCTTAACGTTAGTAAGGTCAACCCCACTGTTGTCCGGTTTAACACGGACTTTAACGTTGGCATCAACCACACGTTTTACAGCAACAAGAGCCTTCATGTAATCCTCGGCTGTTTTAGCAAATGTAAATGTTGAGAAAAGTTGTATTAACTCTTCACTTTAAATTTTTTAGGTGCCCTATCTTGCAATGCTCACGGCATTTCGGTCAAGCCACAATTGCCGAAAGACCGGTAAAAATGCGTAAATTTCCTTGAACTTAACGTTCACACTTTTTCGGCCCGTCCGCTGCAGCGGTTTTCAGGAATAATTCAGCCAATTTTTAACCATTGATTTTTATTATTTTTTTACTTGATTAAGTTCATCAGCAGATTTGATTTAATGCCTCCTGGCGGCTTTTCAGGCATCCTGCGCATGCAGGAATGCGCTGCCTGCACGGCATGCGCATCATGTCATTTAAGACAGATATCCTGCTATTTTCCGCGCGTTTTATCCAATCGCGCCGGCAGCGGTTTGCTCCGCCGCGGATCCGAGCGCAATAAATGAAAAGCCCGCAATGCCGTGCAGGCTTCCGTTCAGCGCAAATGCCCGCTCAGTTGGCCATCAGCCATGCCGCCGCCACAGCCAGCAGCCCGCCGGATGTGCCGTCAATCCACTTCTGCTTGCGCGCATCAATCTGGGTTTTCTGGCTGATTTTGGCAAATATCAGGCTGAGGCAGCAGTACACTGCAAAGATCAGGCCGATAAATACGCAAGACAGCAGCAGGCCCTGAGCCACGGTATTGCCGGACTTGTCAATAAACTGCGGCAGGATCGCAAAGTAAATCAGCATGCCTTTAGGGTTCAGCAGCGCGGTAAAAAAGCCTTTTTTAACCGGGTTGGCGCTGCCGGCATTTTCAATCGAGAGCTTTTTCGCGCTGAACACCGACTTTAATAGGTGCGCCGCCAGATACAGCAGATAGGCGATGCCGAGCCAGCGGATGGCTTCAAACAGCATTGGAAAAGACACAATAATGGCGGCAATGCCCAGCGCGACCAGTATGGAATGCACCATGTAGCCTAAACATATGCCCAGTGTCGCCATGATGCCTGCTTTTGCATTCCTGCCCATGACCTGAGACAGAATAAACAGCATGTCTGGCCCGGGAGTAAAGACAAGCGGGGCAACCGTTAACGCAAAAAGCAGCAGTACAGACATTTTCCTTTCCTTTTCAATGCTTCTGAAGGAGAAAAACAGTATCTGCGAATTGCGCTAAAATAGGATTTCATTTATTCTAAAATTACCGCTATTTTTAGAATTATATTCTAATTTATGAAAATCTCTTCCAAGTATATTCTAGTAAAGCTTGACCGCATTGATAAAAATATCATTCGCGCCCTGCAGAACAACGGCCGCATGCAGAACAATGATCTGGCCCGGGAAATTGGCCTATCCCCCTCTTCCTGCCTGCGCCGCGTCAAGCTGCTGGAAGAAGCCGGCGTCATTCAAAACTATACCGCTGTGGTTGATCCGCAAAAAATCGGCTTTCAGCTGCTGCTGTTTTCGCGCATTTGGCTGGTGGGTCAGGATGCTGAAACCATTGACAGCTTTATTGAAGCCATGAAAGAGCTGCCGCAGGTTATGGAGTGCTACATTATTTTGGGCGAATGCGATGCCATGCTGAAGGTGGTGGTGCCGGATTTGGAAAGCTACCGCAAATTCCAGTCCACGCATCTAACCAAAAAGAACGGCATCACCAGCGTAAAGACTGATGTGCCGAGCCAAATTATCAAGCAAAGCTATCAGCTGCCGCTGGAAGACCTGTAAAAGCCTGCCCTAAAGAAAAATGGAGCTGACATGCCCTATAGTATTGAAACGCCCAGATTAAGGCTCCGGCCTTGGCGCCCTGAAGATTTTGAACCGTTTGCGCAGCTGAACGCCGACCCTGCAGTGATGCGCTATTTTCCTCACGCCTTAACGGCGGCGGAAAGCCATGCCTTAGCGCAGAAGTTCCAGCGCTTGATTGAGCTGAATGGCTGGGGCTTTTGGGCTATCGAATTAAAGCAGGCGCAGCGGTTTATCGGCTTTTGCGGCCTGCATTTTCAGCCGGATATGTTTGAATTTTCGCCCTGCACCGAAATCGGCTGGAGGCTGGATGCAAAATACTGGCATCAGGGCTATGCCACGGAAGCCGCAGAAGCCTGCCTGCATTTTGCTTTTGATATTTTGAAGCTTGAAGAAGTAGTGGCCTTTACCGCAAAACAGAACAGCCCGTCTGAAGCGCTTATGCAGCGTTTAGGCATGCAGCCGCAGGGCTATTTTGACCATCCGAAGCTGGATCAAGACAGCCCTTTGCTTACGCATGCGCTTTACCGCATTACACCGGCTGATTTTCTAAAAAGTCGCGGTGGATGTGGCTTAAGTCAATCAATTCATATTGCGACAGGCCGAAAGCTTTCCATACCTGAATAAAATCCTGCTTTAAATCAATAGATGCAGACGGCGTTTGCGTTTCCTGCCACTGCAGGTCAGAAATCCAGAGGTAGGCCTGCCGCGTGTCCGGATTCAGCGCCTGCACTTTGCCATTGGCATTCACGCCTTGCACATAGGCATTTTCAGGCAGGGATGGCTCTATATTCGGCAGGCTGATTTCGACAAAGTGCTTCACCTGCCGAAGGCCGTAGCCCGCAAAAATCTCTTTCTGTTCAGGACTGAGCTGATCATATTTATCTTGAATATCTGAAATCATTTCTTTTGCCTAGTTTTCAATAAAATTCTTTAGACACATTCAGCGGAACAAAAAATAATCTCATCCATGCACATTATCCATGCGGCCCACTTTGCATTCATAGCGCTATTTTATACGTGAAAAAGTGACTTATTTTTATTCTACATTAGTACAAAGCGCGGCTTTCAGCTACGGCTCAGCCTCCATGAAGCGCGCAGTTTTGGACAATTTATGTGCTTTCGGTACTTTTGTCCAGGCTTGCTGAAAATTGCCCAGAAGATATTCCGCCGCTATTTGGGCCAAAACCGCCGCAACTGCAAGCCCGCACGCACAGCCTATAGGCGCTTAATGGGCAAATTCTTAAGCTTAACAGTGCGCCCAGTTTTACCCTGCCAGCCTATCATGCTTAAGTTCAAATCCCGCCTTTTTGAACTGCGCGTTTTTCATTCTGTCCAGCGTGGCGCATTCATGCTATTTTTTGACCAAATGTAAAATATCATGAGTACAGGATGTCCTCTAGCCGCATTAAATTAAGCCTCTTCCTCTGCCTGTGCATGTGCCTTGGCATCGGTATTCTGCGCTTTTCCTACACCGCGCTCCTGCCGTCTACCCGCGATGCATTTGGCTGGACAGCGCAATTCGCCAGCATTTTGGGCAGCGCAAATCTGCTGGGCTATTTAATTGGCGCCTTCTGGGCCATGCGCCTGCCGCAAACCCGCATCATGGCAGCCTATATTCAGGCGGCCGCATTTGCCGGCATGGTCAGCCTGCTGAGCTGCGCTTTTTCCGGGTTTCCAGATGCATGGTATCTGTTCTGGCGCATCATTTCCGGCATCAGTGGCGGGCTGATCATGATTCTCTCGCCAAGCATTGTGGCGCAGTGCAGCGAATTAAAAGACCGCTTTACCATCAACTTTATCGGCTTCAGCGGCATTGGCATCGGCGTTCTGCTGGCGACGCTGTTCCTGCCTTATTTAGACCAGATTGCCATACGCACCGCCTGGCTGATTCTGACCGGCTTCGCCTTCTGCATCGGCATTATCCTCAGCCTGCTGCTCAAAGGGCTGAAGCCGCTGCTCGCCAGCGAAATCCCCCGCAGCAGCGCCAAGGCGGAATTGAATACGCTGTTCTTCAGCCTGGTGGCGGTTTACGGCTGCAGCGCTTTCGCCTATGTGCCGCATTCACTGTTCTGGATAGACTATTTAACCCAAGTGCTCAAACTTGATTTATTCTGGATGAATTTCAACTGGATTCTGTATGGGCTGGGCAGCGCGCTCGGCGCATTCAGCTCCTATATGCTGGCAAAAAGGCTGGGCAACTTTCAGGCCTTGAAAATTCTATACAGCGTCTATGTCTTTGCCATTTTTATTGCCGTTTTCAGCTTCAACCCGCTTTATACCTTTATCTCTTCATTCCTGACCGGACTGCTGAACCCTGCCGTGGTTTTCTTGACCTCCTACACCATTCTGCAACTGCATGGCGCCGCCTATAAAAAGCTCTGGAGCATCGCAACGCTGATCTTTGCATCCATCCAGCTGATTGGCGGGCTAAGCTTCAGCGCTTTGCAGCATTTTGGCGTCACCTATCACCAGCAGTTTGTGCTGGCGGCGGCAGTGCTGCTGCTGGGCACAGCGCAGCTGTTTTGGGTCACGCGCGCGCGGACAGCTGTCAATTAGCTCTACTGAATGCAAATAGGCCCCGATTAATTCGAGGCCTATGTATTGAAACAAGGTTAACATTCTATCAGCGGTGCTGCTGGTTTTGCTGATCCGGGTTTTGCTGTTTCTGATTCTGCTGCTTTTGATTTTTTTGCGTCTGCTGCTGTTGCTGCTGCTGATTTTGCTGCTGTTGGTTCTGCTGCTGATTTTGCTGTTGTTGACGAGACATCACATGCAACTCCTGTTCAACTCGGTAAGCCATTGTGGATGGCAATACTCACTTTAGCCCAATTCGCCAGCTTGCCAAGCGCAGAGCTGTTTCAAATTGCATCAATGTAAGCGCCGCCAGAATAATCCAAAGGAATTCAAGCCGCCTGTTTTTAGCGCTTTACCTGAATAACGCATTTGCTCAACACGCCAACTTAAAAACACAATGCTGCATGCTGAATGAGGCGTCTGGACTGCTGAATAAAGGTGACGGCATAAAAAAAACCGCGTTATCCGCAGTAATGCTGATCAGTTAAGGAATTTCGCTGTAAACTTCTTAACCTTTTTGGCTATTCACGGCGGAGTCTTACCGTTTTTAAATCGATTTTTTGGAGCTCGTTTTGTTCCTTGCGAAACAATGTTTCTCATTCGCCAAATGAGTCGCAAGGAAAGCATCTTGCGGCGCATGCGCCTCACCGCGAAACCTGTTCACTTTCTGCACTTAAATAATTTTGTTGCAAAAACAGTCCATTTCCAAGGCCACCGCTTCGCCTTGTACTTCGAATAAAAGCACTGCTTTTATTCTTGCTCAGGTTGCGGATGACGCTTCCGCGTATCAAACAATCTCGCAAGTTTTAAAAAGAAAAAGCCAGTCAGTTTCTTAACTGACTGGCATTAGTTATCCGCAGGAAATTACTTATCCATATTTTCAATAATCGCCTGACCGAATTCAGAACAGCGCAAAAGCGTTGCGCCCGGCATTAAGCGCTCAAAATCATAAGTCACCGTTTTGGCAGCAATCGCGCCGGAAATGCCTTTAATGATCAAGTCTGCAGCTTCATCCCAGCCCATGTCGCGAAGCATCATTTCAGCAGAAAGGATGATTGAACCCGGATTGACTTTGTCTTGGCCCGCGTATTTAGGCGCGGTGCCGTGAGTCGCTTCATATACCTGAATCGCGCCGCCGATGTTTGCGCCCGGCGCAATGCCGATGCCGCCGACTTCCGCTGCCAGCGCATCGGAAATATAGTCGCCGTTTAAATTCAGCGTCGCAATAACGGAATAGTCCGATGGGCGCATCAGGATTTGCTGCAGGAAGGCATCGGCAATCACATCTTTAATGATGATGTCTTTGCCGTTCTTCGGATTTTTGATTTTAACCCACGGGCCGCCGTCCAGCAGCTCGCCGCCGAAACGCTCAACAGCAAGCTCATAGCCCCACTCTTTAAACGCGCCTTCGGTGTATTTCATGATGTTGCCTTTGTGCACTAAAGTCACGCTTGGCTTGTCATTGTCTATTGCGAACTGGATCGCTTTGCGCACCAGACGCTGCGTGCCTTCTTTTGATACCGGCTTAATACCGATGCCACAGTTCTCTTCAAAGCGGATCTTAGTCACGCCCATTTCTTCTTTTAAGAATTTGATGACTTTTTTAGCTTCTTTCGAGTCCGCTTTCCACTCAATGCCCGCATAGATATCTTCAGAGTTTTCACGGAAGATCACCATGTCCGTCAATTCCGGGTGCTGAACCGGCGAAGGAACGCCTTCAAACCAGCGCACTGGACGCACGCAAACATAAAGGTCCAATTCCTGGCGCAGTGCTACATTTAAAGAGCGGATGCCGCCGCCGACTGGCGTTGTTAATGGGCCTTTGATCGAAACAATATATTCGCGCAAAGCGTCAAAAGTTTCTTCCGGCATGTATGTGCCGTAAATTTTTTCCGCTTTTTCGCCGCAGTACACTTCCATCCATTCAATCGAACGCTTGCCGCCGTATGCCTTCTGAACCGCAGCGTCAACCACGGCTTTCATCGCCGGAGTAATGTCCACACCAATGCCGTCACCTTCAATAAAAGGAATGATAGGCTGATTTGGAACATTCAGTGACAAATCCGCGTTTACGGTAATTTTGCTGCCATCCACAGGCACGACGATCTTCTGATAACCCATTGTGCAGGCTCTCCCTATGCAGCTGACACACTAAAAATAATTTGCCGATAGACAATACTTTCAACTTTTCTTAACGCATAATAGTCTAATCGAATTCCATTGCTTTTGAGATTTATAGCGGAAATAACAACATTTCCCGATTGAATAAAACTCAACCGTTTTTAATTTATTGTAATTACAGAAGTCATTCCCTATGAAAATCGTCATTCTTAACAATTCTGAAAACTTCAATCTTATATAATCTGTTTTAATCTACTATCCCCTTATAAGTATATAAATCAGCAAAATTATTATTCCGATATAATCTTTTTCAATCTGTTTTAATCTGCAATAAAAACGGGTATCTTTACGGGTAACATATTCAGTTACCCGTGTTACCCGCCCATGCTCACTGATGCAAAAGTTAAAACTTTAAAACCAAAAGAGAAAACATACCGCATCCTTGATGCTGAGCGGCTCTATATAGAGGTGCGCACTTCAGGGACAAAAATTTGGCGTTTTAAATTCACTCTACACGGAAAAGAAGGTACTTTGAGTTTTGGCGAATACCCTGCTGTAACTTTGCAACAAGCGCGAAAATTAAAAGATGAAGCGCGTACAAAATTGGCTCAAGGCATCAATCCATCTCTGGAAAAGAAAAAGGAAAAGCTGGAGAAGATGGTCAAAGCAAATAACACTTTCAAGGCGATTGCGGAAGAATATGCCGTGGAGCAAATGAAGCATAAATCTGCTGATTATGTTGGCAGGTTTAAAGCCAGTATGGCTCTTGATGTTTATAAAGATATTGGTGCTCTGCCTATTAATGAAATTACTTCCGCTCATATTTTAAATGTCATGAAAAGCACTGTGCACCGTGTAAATAGTTCTGCAAAATTCGGAACAGGTGAAGCTGCGGCAAATTTAAACCGCAGATTTATTGGTCTTGTTATGCGTTACGCAATTATTACTTCTCGACTTGATAATGACCCTACCTATGCTCTAAGGAGTGTGATTTCTCAACCTGAAGTCGAGCATGCCAGAGCTTTAGAGCCACATGAAAAGAAGGAGTTGCGCAGTAAAATAGACAGCTATAATGGGTCTGCAACAGTTCGTAACGCGGCTTTGGCAATGCTCTATTCAATGCTTAGAACTATTGAGATTAGGAAGCTTGAATGGTCTTTTGTTGATTTTGAGTCAAAAACCATTACTTTACCAAGATCGTCGCGACAAACGCAGCAAGAGCGCGTAATGAAGAAAAATAGAACTCATATCGTGCCATTATCTACACAGATGATAGCTTTGCTGGAACAGCAACACTCTATAGCCGGTGATCAAATATATGTTTTTCCTTCGCCGCAAAAGAGAAATTGTATGCTGTCTCGCACGACACTAAATCGTATGCTTGAATATATGGGTTTAAATAAAGTGACTGCACATGATTTCCGCGCAACAGCTTCTACAGCGCTTTATGAGAAAGGTTTTAAAGAGGATTGGGTTGAACTTCAGCTCGCTCACGTGAGTGGCAACAAGACAAAAGCCTCATATAATCATGCCAAGCATTTGGCAGAGCGCAGAAAAATGCTACAAGACTGGGCTGATATTGTTGATAGTTGGAAAGAATAAATGAAAAATTGGATTTACTTCTATATTGAATTTTCGGTCAGACATGGTGAGCCATTTTACAAAGAAACAGGCTGGTCGCTTGGACTGAAAAATAACTATGTTGTTTTGAGTAAGATTAAAAGCTAACTGCTTTTTTTGAGATGGCATTATAGTTAAAGTTTTTATATCGAATTTCCGACTAAGTTGAAGTGAGTAGCCCTCACTAAAGGGCTTTCACAATAGCGCCATGCTTCGCCTTACAGTCATTATATTTGGCCACAGTATCAATAGACCAGAGCATCACGGCTTTACCCTGACCTGATTCCAGCTGCTGCAGATCAGCGCATGGCTCAAGGAGGTTCGCTGGTATTGCTGGCGACAAGTGAGTTGATTGCTGACACGCCATCAGCATCAAAACAATGCTGCTGATAAATAGGACGTTCAACGATCTTTTGCACTGTACGTGTAACCGTTTCGATCCGCGCCCGCTGTTCCGATTTTGCTTTTTCATAATCTGCACTCACTTGGTTGATTGCATTCTGCTTTTCAGTCAATGCGTCTAAATGCTGCTGTTCAGTTTTTTGGATCTTTGCTGCGCACTGCTCTCCGGCAATACGCAACTTTTTGGATAAATGGTTGGCGTATGCCAGCTGACCAAGCCACATAAAAGAAAGGACCGCAATTGCGATCCAATATTTGAATTTCCATAAGACTAAAAATACCGGCATTTATTGTGCTCCAATGCATTTGCTATAGCGCTCAAGCTGCCGAGTCCAAACGCCATAACAATTGTTTGATCGAATACTGCAGTCTTTTTTCGCAACGTATTTCCACTTCAGCAATGAATTGCAAGCC
Organism: Acinetobacter sp. WCHAc010034; assembly: GCF_001696615.3. Classification (NCBI taxonomy): domain Bacteria; kingdom Pseudomonadati; phylum Pseudomonadota; class Gammaproteobacteria; order Moraxellales; family Moraxellaceae; genus Acinetobacter; species Acinetobacter sp. WCHAc010034. The sequence goes on from NZ_CP032279.1 coordinate 665,238, forward strand.
GCCTTGTATTTACCAGCTTTCAGGTTGCGAAGCATAGATGATGAGCGCCAATTCGCAGCACCAAAGTTGTATGAAAAATCGAGATAGGTGTCATATTCAACCTGAGATAACTTCACGCCATGCAGTGAATTGCGAAATGCAATTTCATCTTTGGCCACATGGGCTTTAGCCCATTCTTGTGCTGTTTTGCGTGTGATCGGCGGATCTGTCATCTTGATTTGCTGGCCATTGGGTTTGACTGTTGACCCAATACCCTGTGTAACAACTCCACCGCTGTCACGGTATGGCTTTGCTAAATAGCCTTCGTGTATTTCTAAAGACGTAAAAAAAGCAGCCGAAGCTGCCAGTCCATACGCCAGGTATTTAGTTTTATTCGACATTGCACTCCCCCTTTGCTTTTTGCAGTGCTAGTTGATGCAACTCATCCGCACGTTTGTTTTCTTGTCGCTTGTAGTACCAATTGATTAAAAAACTCATAAAGCTAACCAATAGGCCTGCAATGGCGATAACCAAACCTAGCGCCGTTACTGGATCTAAGCCAAGAAACTTTCCTGATAATCCAGCGATTGAGCCGCCAACCGCTGTTTTTGCTGACACCGAAGTAACCGCTGCACTCGCTTCAGCGATTGCCTGCCCTGTTGTTTCAGACATTTTGCCCCCTAATTTTTGGCAATAAAAAGCACCCGGAGGTGCTGTGGATTTATTCGTAAGCTCAGACTTCTATTTGCAGCACCGGCCCATCCGGCGCACTCCTTTTAATTTCATTTCCTGCAACAAATACCCGCGCACCGAGTGTGTATTTTGTGGCGCTGGTACACATCACCAGCCCTGTGCCGTCAACCACCAAAACCTTATAATTTGGGTGATCTGCATGCTGAATAACCCCTATAAATTCAGCATCTTTCGGGAGCAAACCCATTAATCGTTGAAGTGCATTACTCATGATTCACGCGCTCCACCTTGATTGTTTGATTAACGATGGCATGAGTGAGTGAAACAGCAACCGAATCGCTAATACCCCACCATTCCGCATCAAAAGCCACCAATTCCCCTGGCGCACATTCGCCCACTTCACTTTCTACCGGCATCAATAATGCATGGGTTTCAACCATACCCGCTTTGGCTAATACTGATTTTCCGTATCCACCCATGCTTTCAAATGTGAAAAGTGGATTATTAACAGCTTCCTGCAGTGTATCCGCACTGGTGCCAGAGCGGCGCACTTGTCCAGTCAACCCGTTGCGGTCATTTGTCAATGTTATGCCGTTATAGTCGGGGTAAAGCACATCATCAATAGATTGGCTAGTTGTGATGCTTAATGGGATCAGGCGGTCATAGTCAGAAACTGCGATTGAATCCCAGAAGGTCTTTTTGTACTTCGGCTTGATTGTGAGTGTGCTGCTGTTCTTCTCGCTATAGACAAAGCCGCCGGCACTTTCAGCAATCATTTTAATCACAGCAATTGGTGTTAGGTTTGAATAGCTCAAGCTGTTAATTGGCAATATCCAGCTTAATTCATCAATCAGCTGCCAGTTAAGTTGCACCTGGCTGTTTACCCTATCAAGTTCAGCCTGGCACAGTTGGCGCGCTGTACGCTCATTCTCCTGCAGGAATGAACGTGTTGGTGAATATGGCGCATCCAGCAGCGCTGTCTGACTGCGGCCGGATAGATTAAATGTATCCTGCGCAAACTTGCGCGAGCATGTACGGCTCTCAAGCAGCATCTGATGCTCGTTGCCATTAACCAGAATTTTTAAAATCACTGGCTGTCCAGCAATGGAATTCAGCTTTTCAATTTCCGAAGCCGGCACTGTTAAACTGTATGACCAGCACCAGCTGCTGCGGTCTGTGCTGTAGCTACCGTCCATCACTTGAATTTCTTCGCCGTTGTCAAGGCGCGTTACAGATAAGCTATTCAATATGTGCCACCACTCTTTATTTGGAATTGACGGAATGCAATCATCTGCGCCAAAATTTAAAACAACGTCATGCGAATCAATGTCATGGCATGAACAGACAAAGTTTAGGTCAGTGCTGCCGGAATACTGCGGTATTTCAGGTTCTGGCCACGGATCAATGCTATGCTTCCTGTAGTGAATTGGAAGTGCAGCATCCCAATGGATACTATCGGTCGTTACAAGCTCAAGCCCTCTGTCCCAGTCAAATGAAATTTTCTTTTCAAAAAACTCTGCAACATCATGAGAGAAAGTGAACTGCTTTCGCTTTCTGATTAAATCAGCCCAGTCACTATGCTTGTTAATCCTTAGTTTTTGCGCCTCATCAAAAAGTATTGACCTATTTACTCTAATCCCTAGATTATCATTCCATGCGGAATAAGCGCATTTTGACAATCCAGCTGCTACGTCATGCAGCAAAGAAACCGCAATAGCTAAGCTTCTGCCGGCAGAAAAATCCATGGATTTGGATATTCCGAAAGACATAGATTTATCAAAATTAATCACATTGCTGCGCGAAATAAAATCCGGAATTGACCACGGAAGATCATTAATGCCAAGCGCAGTATCCGAATAATCAAACCCAAGTGAAGCATCAAGGCTTACGCCAAGAATATGGTTTATGTTGCCAATTGCTTGAGATTCGGAGGATAGTGAATTATTAATTACGATATCGATTGAGCAAAATTGGTTGACTGGAACAGCAATCAGATTGGGGTTTACTGCAGTATTTAAAATTAGATCTATCTGTACAGTTTGACCTGAAATTGTTTGAATATCTGGAATAACAGCTGCACTTACCGCAACATCAACCTGATTATTCTCATGAGATTCTGCATAAATATCAGCAGCAGTTGATGTATTTAAAGTCACATCAATTTGCGCAATATTCTGATCAACCGATCCAAATTCTAAATCGGTTGATCCGGTCAAAACATCTTGAAAATTTAAGTCTACGTGGTGCGCGTCTGGCGGAATGTAATTTGACACATGCTCACCACTTTATATTGCCGGCCTCAATTTGAAGCTATTAACCATCAATGTGCTGCCTAGCGCCAAATCGGGGTTTGCAAGTGAAATTCCATCTCCGATGGAGATGTCAATATATCCTTTAGCATCGCCGCTAAATACTCTGGCCCATGTTGCTGTTCCTGCTTTTGTAACCAGCGCAGCATCTGTCTGGTGAAGCTCAATGTAGTCAATTCCGGTTGCCTTAAAGCATGGCTTTGGGAATGTCAGGGTGACCAACTTCTGACTGTCATCAGCAGGATCAGAAACTGCAGCTGGTTTTGCACCTGAAAAAAAGGCAATTGTGGCATTTTGACTTCCGCTGTCCAAAAATATGGTATGCGCATGAATCCCGGCAAGGCCCGCTTCAAGTGAAGTATTTACACTCATTTTGCTATCACCTTATCTGAAATTACCGCGTTATATTCACCAGCTGGATCAAATGCCACAATAAAGCACTCAAGGCCCTTTTTGATGTTTCGGAAATTGTATGACCCATCTGAGTTTGATTTTGTTTCCCATATCAATTCTCTGGTATCCCTCTTAAACACACATACCGGGACTGGGGAATATGCATTTCCAAGCTTTTTAACCGTTCCAAGTATTCTTCCAAAGCCATGATTTTGGCTTGATACAGTAATCACCTGTCTGTGAATATTGATTTTCCTGTATTTCATTGATGCAAGTTTTTCGAAATTTGGAGTATACCCACCCCAAAAAACCCTGAGAATCCTAATCAATTTTGACCTCCTCAATTGGTACAGCCATATAGAAAGCACGCGACTTGTCATTAAGTGACCCGGAGTGACATATAGCAATATTGCTTTCAAGGTCAATATCTTGCGTCATCATTGGAAGGTTTGTTTTTGAAATAACTGGCGCTACAAAACCTGCAGAATATTTGCACTTATACGCTCCGTAACAATACCCTAAATGCTGCCCGCTTGACCGTTCATAAATTGCTATATTTTCCGCAGTTGTTGTGCTAAATGTGTCAATTTCAGCAGAGAGTATTGAGCTAAGTGCTGACTGCTCTCCAGATGAAAGACCATATGGTGATGTTGTATATCCGGCTTGAAAAACCACACCAACCCTGCCGACATAGGCAACACCGCTACCAACAGTCGAATAAAAATTACCGTAATATTCCTCGCCAGATGATGATGTATCGCTTTGCTGCGCCTTTGAGATTAAAACAGGGTATTCAAGGACAGTGTAATCATGGGTTGCTATCGGCAATATTCCATAGATTTCAATTGGAAATTGAGATCCCCAGCAGATTGGCAAAACCAAGTGGTATTCACTGCCAATAAGTATTGCATTCCCATATATCGAATAGCCTTCGCTGTGTGTGAAATTGTTGTGATCACTTCCTAATGTACAGCCATCCCATCTGGGGAGGTATGATGCGCTTGGGGACATAACTGAGGCTGTGCTCTGTAATGCATTTGGGTCATTAATGAAACCTGTTTGCTGATCAAATGTTTTTCCAATGCAAACCGCAATAGCATTTCGATGTGATGCATTGCTTTGAAAGCACATCCGAGCATACCTGTCCGTGCCATCGATATGCTTGAATTTGTAAACTTGGATATTATTTTGCTCATATGCGATTTCCCACCCAAGTGGGGCTACAAAAGTAGTGAATCCACCTGAAACCATTGCAGGCGCATTATCAATCGTCAGTGTTACAGTATTACTTGTTACGCTATCAATAACGTACTCGCCATTTAAGTTATTAGCATTAAGCTTCAATACACGGCCAGCTGCATATCCATGACTCACACCATATGTCAGCACCACTTGGTTTCCTGTTACACCCACACCTGAAACAGTTTTAGTGTTGTATCCAATTGCAAGCATCTTCTTAAAGCGGTCTGGAAATAGATTTTTTGATCCTGCGCAAAAATCCAGCCCGGCATCTGAAAAATCAAACATTTTTGTCTGTGTTTGTTTCATTGTCATTTTCGTTGCTCGTAAAAAAGACCGCTCTAAGCGGCCGTATCTGAATTAATTTTTTACCGCGCGGTCAATATCACCGCGCAGCATAATCTGGAACTGATCAGAAATAACAGCCGGCTCTGACTGTTTAACTGTACGAATTGCCCACACTGGAAAATTTGCAGCGACTGTATTCTTGCGCATAACATTTCCGCTCACCCATCCGCTACCCCATCCTTCTTTCTTGATTTTGAAGTATGGGGCACCAGTGACTGGATTGATCGGCGCGAAGTCAAAATCCTTACTTCCTGTGTCAATCTGACCGGAGTACTCACCAATGCAGCGGAAATTTGTTGCATCCGTGAATACGATCGCCCAACGCTCTTGAATCGCACCTTCATTTGTCACTTCGATTGGATATAGCGCATCATTGTAATTTGCTGAAATTGCACCGCCTGATGGCTCATCTGACCAGACCGAATTCCATGACTGCTGCACGAATAGATTTGTGTAGCGCGCCTGCATTTCATCAATAACCAAGGCTGAGCCAACAATGGTATTTCCAGCTTCATAGTTATGCGTTAGAGGCTTGGTAAATGTCAGCTGACCATTGATCTGCACATCACGGATCAGACCCATATCTTGATAGCGGTATTTCGCTTTCAATGGAGGAGTCAGCGCGTTCAATGCAAAGTCTCCATTCAGTGTGAACTTGCCGTAATCATAGTCCACAACATACATATCAAATGGTACTTTCATGCCGTTTGTATCTTCAAGTTCACACCATGAAATACGCTGATCTGGCAGCTGATACGCCTTCCCTGCAACATGATCAGGCATTGCAAATTCTTTGCTTGCGCTAACAATGCCAATACCGCCGACACGGAAAACCGGCACCCGGCCATCCAGCGGCAACCGTGTTGCTGACAGGCCGATCACTTCAGAATCAAGCGGAATATAGGTGTATGCCACGGCGTTATATCGTGCAGATGATGGAATTACCCAGACAGGTACATTGATATATGTTTTACCCGACTCGGCATACTCAAGAATCTGAGAATACCAACCATTGGCCTCTATGTCTGGGCGGTTCTGTGCTGTAATTTCCGTTTTTTCATGAAAGTAGACGCTCACCATTCCAGTTTCATAATTTATTTCACCATGCGCCCGGCTTGTTTCAATTTTCCCATTTTCATCTGCTGTCAGCGTCATCTGGCCGAAGTCGAGTGATGCAACAACGATTGTTAGGGACTGTGGCCGAATCGGAATGGCTGGAGTTCTGAAGCTGATCTTATTGACTGGAAGCATATCCGTTGTTGTCGCCAGAGACTTAAGAAGTATTGAATTGGGCGCACCAGGTGTCCAGCTGTCAATTTCAACCTTTCCAGTTCCGTACTGAATCAAACCTGATGCGATTCCACTGTTGTTTGCCGGATCAACATTTCGGTACAGCGTGCCGGAACGATCAATAAAAGTATCACCCCCGACTGCAAAGCGAACAGATCCAGACAATATCTGCTCATCAAATCCAGATGATAGATCAGTTTTCAGCTTATCCGCAGTGAATGTCTTTGACTGCGAGTTAAGCCCAGATGTATCGCGGTACTTAACTTGAATATCGGTCGGAGTGACCGCCTTCATGACAATATCGGTTCCGATAATTTTTGACGTCTGCGGTGAATAAAATGCCATAAATCCTCACTATGCTGGAATGTAAACTTCAACCGGAGTGTATTCACGGTGAAATGTCTTTTTCACAGAAACTGGGGTAATTTCGACCGCTCCAGTGTCGTAAACAATAGTTCCTTGAACCTCACCGGTATTTGTCACCAAGTTGCCAATTCCGCCGCCAATAGGCATATCGGTAAGCACAACAGTTCCACCGGCCATGTTCTCAAGATTCCTGACTGGAACAGTCAGCTCAACACTATTTGGTTGAATTGATGACCCAGTTCCAATACTGAACATCAGTTTATTGTTTGAATCTGGAACCACTGCTGTTTTGTTCTGCTCTAGCTGGTCGCCAAAATTATACAAAACTGCAAACTGTGTGCCTTTTTGCGGAAGATCATTTGGAATCAAGCAGCCAGAACCAGTTGCATAATTAATGCTTCCAGCTGCATCACCGGTGAACTTACCTTGAGCATTGCTTACAGCGCTCTTTGCTTCACCATTCAGCATCCACGATACCGTCAAGCCTGGAGAGATTCCTGTGCTGTCAAGATTAAATTCAAAGGCCGCCTTGTCAACATTTAAGCTTGACCGGATAAATGTCACAATTGGCGTTCCCCACAGCAGCATTATCGGCGTTCCAACGTCAGGTAATGCGCCTGCCGTAACCATCCATGATCCAGTTTCATAGTTCACAAATCCCGCACCAAACGATGAGCTTGAGCCCTTTAGTTGACCAGACCCATCATCTTTAAGTTCATAAAACTTACCTTGCGCCATATATGAAACAGATAAGCTTCCTGGTGCTGGAATTGGCACAAGAACGCCAGTCCAATTAGAGCTTTGATTGTTTTGTGTGACAGGTATCGCATAGCTTTGCTGGGACTGAGTTGGTGACGCCGCAGGCTTAAAGGTGATATTCAGCAATACAGATCCACTCCCAGCAGAATCAGTCCACTGGATTAGTCCGCGCTGATAATCAACTGTCCCGATTTGCGTTCCTTGTGAATTTTTAAGAAGCCCCCCAAGGTCTGAAATCTGTGCGCCAAAAAGACTAAATGACAGGCTCAGCGGCATCACTGATGACCCGATGTACAGGTTCTGACCGACACCAATAACGGTTTGAAACCCTGCCGTGATTTCACCATTATTTCCAGGTATAAGCACTACACTTTCACCTGCAGCATTCACGTCAATAATTGGAGATTCAGTCTGAGCAGATGGCACAAGCTGTGCGAAAATGCCGCCGGCATTAACTGTGTAATCACCAAGCGCGGCATCTGAATCAAGCTTTACTGATGAGTAGTACGTGCCGGTATCAGCAACAATTGTGTCACGGATTATCGTTGTTGATTTATCGCCGTTGTACCACTGCCTTGCAGAAAGACCGACAAAATCACGCTCAAGCGCATCGCTCAGCGTATAAGTTGCAATCTTGTATTCTACAGGCTTACCATCAATAACCATGATTGCAGTACGGGTTTCAACTTTTGTGATGCGCACATACTGTTCATACTGCAATGCCCTTCCTTCATTTGAGACAAGCACGATTGAGTCACCAACCGAGGACTCTACCTCCTGGGGGAACATGGCTGCCTGTAGGACCTTCATTCCTTGATAGTGTGTATCAAGAGGGTTTCCGGCGGACTGTCCGCCTTTTGCGAGATAGTTCTCAATGCGGTTTTGTGCTGCCTTGCGCTCATCGGTCCAACTTTTAGTGCTGAACAGCAGAGCTGACACATTCGGATCTTTCGGCAGCTCAGAGATGAACACTGTTGCGCCCATCAATTTATCTGTATCCGCGGTGGTTACCGCCGGGAATATTTTGCGCATCGACACATCACCAGTGGCACGGTTTAGCTCTGAAATATCATCAAACAGATTGTTGCTCTGACCATCAACAATGACTTGCCCCGAATACTTTCCTCCGCCATCATCATTATCAGTTAAGCGCTCCGACTTGTAGATCACCAAGTCCTTTGTTTCAATTCCCATCTTCCAGCTCCAGAAATCTTAAAGTCACATTCAGATAGTCATCCAGTGATACGGCGGGAATGCCCTTCACTGGCTTCGCCTCCAAGGCGCCTGCCTCGTGATTAAAAATCACGTTAAATCTCCGAGTGTCGTGTGGCCATTCAAATTCAAGCGCGAATTGCTCCTGTAGCACAGACCAAGCCTGAACTTGGCGCAAATCCCGCAGCTTAATCCAGCCCATACCCGCATCAGCAGGCTCTAAGGTGATTGGCCGCCCGGATTGCTTTCGGCCCTCCTGAATGATTGCGGCGCCATTAATAGCGCGCTCCAGTTTCTGCTCAATCGGCTTCCAGCTAAATTCATCAGCCCATAAAAAACCGTCCTCAATCGGGACGGCTTCATTTGTTGATTTGCGTATCAGTTTCATAAAAACTCACATTGCTTTTTTCAGCTTCTCAAGCTCACTAAGAAAATCATCAAAATCCCCTTGACGATCTTCTGTGACCGGTATGCTGATTGTCTTTCCATTGATAGAGATATTATTCTGCACAGTGCGCGGTGCGCTTGGCGTTGAAACAGTGGGTGCGCTGGTTCTGGCAACCATGCTACCGCCGGCCAGCTGGCGCAAGAGATCATTAATCTTGTTTGTGCCATTCTGCGTTGTTAAGCCCTTGGCTGCCGCCCGGTCAAACTCCTGATCTATTATTAGATCCATTGGACCAAAGCCGCCCATTCCTGAATATTTTGCATCCCTGTCAGCAGCAAGACCTTGTGACCAAATAGAGCCTGCCAGTCTTTTTGCCTCAGCAGAGTCATATCCCATGCTCTCGATTTGCTTAATAACATCACCCCTGCTGTATGACTCATAATCAGAAAGCGAACTAAGCATTGATTGCTGTTTTTTCAACTCATTTCTGAATTCCTGATTTGACTTGTCGACTGCAGCTTGCCATGCCTCACTGGCGCTCTGGGCTTCCTCGCGCGCCACGGCGCCAGCCGCACGATAACCGTCAATAATTCCACCAGCAGAGTCCCTGACGCGGTGATTAGCCTCGGTCCATTCATCCATGCTTTGAACTGATGCTTTACCGGTTTCATCGATCTGAACCTGCAAGCCAAGTGATGCAGCTTTGGCTTGAGTTGATGCGATAATAGCTGCATCACCGGAAGCGGCGGCCGCTTGCATTGTGCGTTCATAAGCTGCACGCAACCCTTCAGCCGTGGCTTTTCCGCTTGACTGAATGGTGTTGAAATCAGCAAGCGCGCTTTGCGCAGCAAGAGCCAGTTGCTCTTTGGTTTTGATTCCAAGCCGCTCAAATGCCTGCTCTACTGGATCTAAATCAGCAGGAAGTTTCTGAATAACTTGACGAACAGCCTGCATGCCAAGCTCAACCTGCTTTGCTGACAGCTGACCAGTTTTACCGAACTCCTGCAGCCTTGCTGTAGCTAGATCGATTTCAGCCTGAGATTTAGCTGTTTCCAGCCACTTCACCCAAGCTTGATATGTCATATCTGCAGCTTTTGCGCCGGTAATCCCAAGCTCATCTAGGCCGCCTGAAAAGGTATCGACACTCTTCCCGGCAGCAGAGAAATTCTCAGAAATTCTGTTGGCAAGAACATCAAAATCCAAGTCAAGGGCTTTTGCTGCACCCCTTACCTTTTCTTCAATTCCAGCAGCCGTCTTTACAATGGCCTTCCCAGCTTTATCATACTCAATCGCAAGACCCTGGGCCTCGAATTGAGCCTGCTGCTCAGCAGTAATAATCCCCTTTGTTGAGTCAATTATTTGCTGAGCAAGCTTGATTTTTTGCTGGTTAATTTCCTTATTTTTCTCAAGCAGCGCCTGCTCGTTCAAGGCAATTGCATTAACAGCTCCAGCACTTCCAGAAACGCGCTGTGAATTTTGACTCGCTTGGGCAACCCCAATCTCATCAATTTGTAGCATCAACTTTGAATAAAGCTCAAAATCTCCGGCTTGTTTTGCTTTATTTGCTTCCGCGTGCAAGCGAACCAGTTCATCAGAAATCTGCTTGCGCTTCTCTAGGTCAGCAGTATCCACCGCACTAACTGTATCGCTCACTTGCTGATGATTGCTTATTCGCGACTGACCGGCAGCAGCGTCCTCTTTTCCAAGATTATCAAGAGCAGCCTTTGCATTTGCGAATGCAGTAAGATCGCTACCACTCCTTGCAATCTCAACTTCTTTTATCAGCCTGATTCTTTCTGATGCTAAAAAAGAATCATTGTTGATGATTTCGCTGTTAACCAGTTTTGATGATGTTGCGCGATCAGAGCTGGACTTCTGCTCTTGATTTGATAGCTCTTGAATTTTAACCAAGCGCTCAGCATTCAGTTTTTGAATGTCCTGATATACAGAAACCTCAAGCTGACCTTGACTATTTATTGTCGCAACAATGCCTTGACGCAACAACTCCTCTTTTGCCAAAGCTGTTAGGACGCCATTGTTTGATGCCATAGAAGCTTTGGCAAGAGCCTCACCAGCCTCCAACTTTTCCTTGTCGCGCTTAATGCGCAACTGAGAAGCCTCGCTTTCGGCATCATCAAGCGCCTTGATGCCATCAATAGCTTGGCGTATTGCAACTGAGTTATTTTCAGCTCTTGCTTTTGCAAGCTGAGCATCAAGTTCAGTCCTTCTTTTTGAGCTTTCATTGATGCTGCTGGATGCAGCAGCCTCATCCTCAAGAATCTTCGCCAACTTCTCTTTGTTGCTGGCTATTTTCTTCTGGTTTGCTTGCTCATCATTCAGTGTGCTTTCGTCTAAAGCTTTTTGTGTCTTTGACTCAAAGTTAAGAAGGTCTTTTTCAGCCTCAGCATAATACTTGTCGCGCTGCTGTGTTAGAACCGCGTGGTCAGCATCAAGCTTGGCGCGAAGATCGCCCCAGGTGAATGCCTTTGCATAATATGTTGCAGCAGCGGAAAGATCGTACATCAGGCCAACAAGGCCCTTAAACCCAATGCTGATTGTGGAAACACCGTCAGCCATCGCTCCAATAGCAACTGAAACGATATTGATAACAACCGCTAAACCATTGACACTTTCAGTTGCATCTCCGCTAACCGCATTTGACCAACTAAACAAAACATCAAGGCCAGTTAAGAAAACGTCTGCAATCGCACCGTCAGCATCAGCAAGAGCTGAAATCAACACTTTTACCGCATCATAAGCGGAGATTACCGCGTTTCTTACCGCATCAATTGTTGATGCGTCTGTTGATGCCAACTTGTCGCTGAAATATGCGAATGCCTGTGTTGCATCATTAAATAATGTTACTAAAACATCTAGGTTTTCAGACAAGTAAAGCAGAGTGTCAACAATGCCTTTGCTTGCAGCATTAGCAGAATCAACCTCACCAACAAGCATTGTGAAATTTGATTTTAAGTTAGTAAATGCGCCGCTAATCGTTGTTGGAATGTTTGTGTATTCTTCAGCAATAACAGCAGATTGTTCTTTTAATGCATTGATTACAATCTCAGATGTGAGCTTCCCATCCATCGCCATTGCGCGAAGCTCGCCTTTTGTGACATTAAGACTGTCAGCAAGAGCTGTCGTTAGGCGCGGAGCCTGCTCCATCATTGAGTTAAATTCTTCACCGCGAAGAACACCAGACTGAAGCGCTTGAATCAGCTGAGTAATTGCTGCATCAGCGCTTGCCGCACTTCCTCCACTGATCTGAATTGACTTATTGATTGTTTCTGTTACAAGCAAAGCCTGCTGCTGTGTAACACCCAAGTCCTTTCCAGCTTGGCTGATTCGAGCATACAGGTTTGCAGTGGCTTCTAAGCTCGTGGTTGTGTTGGTTGCAACTTGGCGAACACCTTCGAGCGCCGTGCTAAATTCTTCACTACCATCCGAAACCAAACGAAGTTGTGCCGCAATTCCTTGAAATGTGTCAGCGACCTGAGCTAGCTCGGCCGCGCCAAGGCCAATGCCAAAAGCTGCCGCAATGCCAGCAACCTTATTCCACGCATTACCCACACCATCAACTGCTCTCGATGCGCGGTCAGCGCCGCTGGCAGCCGCATCATTTGAGATATTGGCCTGTCTTTGATAGCCCTCAAGCGCCGACTCAACCTGCTGCACGCCTCGTTCAAGCTCTTGCACGCGCTGTCTAGCTCTTTCAATATCTTCTGGAGTGGCGTTTGTTGCAGAAAGGCGGTTTAACTCTAATCTAGCCTGCTCTAATGAATTTTCGTAAATCTGTAGTTGAGCAGTGGCTTCGCGGCTCATTCTTTGAAGCTGCTCACCAGAATAGGCCGCACTTCTGCCATTCTCATCAAGGCCTTGGCGAACTTGATCCAGTCGATTGACAAGATCACCAACTTCGCGCTGAAACTGACTCGGAATTGGAGGTGTGTCCATCGCCTCGCGCGCAGCGTCCTGATAAGCCTCTACCGCTATTGTTGTTTGACGAACACCCGCCTCCAATTCCTGAACACGCTGCCGCGCGCGATCGATATCCTGTGGAGTCGCATTCGTTGCAGACAACCTATTTAATTCAAGGCGCGCGGTCTGCAGATCTGCTTGCAAACGGCTAACAGCTTGCTGTCCATACTCCCCCATTTGACGAAGATTATCCGCGCTGAGCTGTGATGCATCGGAAACCCTATTCAGCTCAGCTGTAGCATTGTGAAACTGCTGAACCAAATCACCAACTTCACGGCCAATTTGCATTGACTGCCGAAGACGATCTGACTCCTGCTTGATTCTATCAAACATTTCTTTTGCAGCATCAGAGCTACGCTGCAGGCTTTGTGTGAGATTGCTGGTGTCCCCATTCAGCACCAATTTGAACTTCAGATCACCAGCCATTCGCTTTTCTCCGGGCAATAAAAAAGCGCCTTTAGGCGCACAGACAATAAAAAACCGACCTTGTTTTGGGTCGGTTTTATTTCAGCACTTCAATAAGTTTGGCGGAGGCATTAATGATATTTGAGAGCCGCCATAATAATATTGATAACAAGAAAACTCCTGTTACTTTCCAGAAACCATATTTTTCCATGATCGCCTCTACAAATTTAATAATCACTGCTATACTTTCAGGCATAGATACATTTCCTCTTTGCTCGCACTGTGAATTGGAAAAACAAAACCCCGACAGTTAGCGCTATCGGGGTTTTTCTTTGGGCATAAAAAACCACCGCAAACGGTGGTCTTTTACTTCTCCCTTATACGTGTAACTCTATGAAAAACCTCCCGGAAGAGGTCTTAATCTTATTTGCGCTTGTAATCTAACGCCATTCGCTCTGTATGACTTAAATGCCACGGAATGTTTTAGCAGTAATCAATCAGCATATTTGCATTCTTCTGAGACTTATTACTAATATCAAGAAATACATCCGATATAGCTTCATTTTTTTGCATGAACTGTATAAATCCATCTATTGCATAATCATAGGATTTAACCAACTCATCCTTCATCTTGGATTCGCAAAAAGTTTTTGTTTGCTTTGATTCAATATCTCGTTTAATTAATTGCATGTCTTTAACAGGCTGTGAGAGTGCAGCTCTAGGTGTGGATGCTGCAACCTTGAATGCATCACTCCATCGGCTCGCAAGATCAGCATAAAATTTTCTATCATTGAGCTCCATTTTTTGAGACTCAATTATTCCTTTTGCATCCAAATAATCCATTAAATACCTGTCTTGCAACTCTTTTACCTTTACATCTATCTCGACTTTTTTAAATTGCTCTTGTTTGACCTGGGCTATAGCTCTTTTTTCCTGCTCCAGTTTCTGTTGATGAGTAGTTTCAGCTTGTTTTAATCTTTCAGCTGACGCTTTGTTGGTCTGATTAATAAAGTAAAACAAGACCCCTATCAAAATCAAAACCCCAATCGAGATATACTTTAGATTCACACCAGCCCTCAAAAATATAATTATTCAGGCACATATTAGATGAAAAACGGTATATGCATCAATCTTTACTCAGCTCCGCCTGAAACTTCTTAAATCCCCTCTCATCTGCATGCTGTGCTGCGCGAATGACATTTGCACTCAGCTTATGATCATCCAGATAGATTTTTTGCGCCGCTTTTAAGTATGCAATGAACGCACCGTATGTCATCTGCATCACCTCATCATGACGATGCCCAGAGCTGACCAAAAACTGGAAAGCATTAAACCAGCTGGACTGCTCTTCACCGGACTTTACCTTTTGGCGCGGTTTTGGCTCTTTGAAATAAGCCTCATTCACATCAAGCAGCGTCCGCAGAAGCACCTTGAATCCCAGCTCATCCTTGCGAGCGCGCTCTATCAGCACATCAATTTTAATGCCGGTCGCCAGCGCACACAATTGAAGCGTCTGCGCGCCATGCTCTGAAAAAAGCTGTGTAAAAATCTCATCTGAATAATCTTTCTTTTCTAGAAATGCCTTGACGGCCAGTGCCGGCGGAAACCATTCGTCCAGGTTGTGCATTTTGAATTGCTGGACTTGGATCTGCAAATCACCAAGTTCCACTGCAGCACTGCGGCCGCTTGCGATAAAAAAATCATTCATGATGAAATCTCAAAAATGCAGGCACAAAAAAAGACGCTGATGCGCCCGCTATTTTTTGTGCCTGCTGGCCTTAAGGTGAAACAGAGAAGCGGTCAATATGCCCAAAAATACTCAATTCAGGATCATTTGCCTTCTGGATATCAGCAAGACATTCGCCTTCAATGTCGTAGCTGCCGAAGTCTTCGTTAATCAGATCGAATTCTGTTTCCGGCGACATCTGAACGCGCCACAGCGTAACCGCAACCTTGTCCCCGCCAAATGTGTCAATGCCTTTAAAAAACAGGCGATATTCCTGCCCAAGGCTGTCAGCAATCGATGTGCGTGTCACGGCGCCGGCAGTTCCTGACCATTTAACATCAGTGATGGCCTCATTAAATGAGACTGTGCCAAATGTTGAATCAAGAGTGTATTTATCTGCAGTAATAGCTGTAGCGCCCGGCCCGGTAAATACTACAGCCGATAGATTGCGCAGGCCAAGGTCAATCATTGCACCAGCTTGCACCGCGCCAATGCTTTGATCGGTGATCGTCTTTTCTGCTACATCACTGGTTTTTCCACTCATAATCATTGCAAGGTTTTCTTTCGTAACCTCTTCCAGTGCGCCGCTGATTGTCACGCCGGTCTGCTTGCGCAGCACAGCATCTTTCGCGCGAAAGCCGGTTTTTGATTCATAATGATCGGTAGTTTCTGATGTGATTTTCAGCTGAAGCTCTGGCATATTGCCAACAGGCAGCAATGCGGCCGGCACACCGTTAACCATTTTTGCTAAATGCAGCTCACCCTGGAGCGAAATTAAATCCGGTTTATTCGCCATTAGTTTTCACCTCTTCTTTTTTAGCTTGAGCGGTCTTTGGCTTTGATTCAGCTTCAACCAACTCAATCACACCGCGCCGCAGTAAATCTTGTATTTGGGATTCGCTTAAACCGCCAACGATATCCCCAGAATTAAAACGCCCGACAGGTTGCCGGGCTTTATATTGTTTTGACATAAGCTGTTCCTACACAAACATTTTTGATTCAAATACCAAAGTGATATACACGCACGTTGGCGAATAATCCTCCTCCACCGCAACCATTTCGAGTGGGCGCTTACTGGATGCTGGACGCCAGCCCGAAAGCAGCTTTAAAACTTTCATCGTCAGCATGCCGGTACGATCCAATACAGCAGAGCCATCATTTTGCTGCGATGCAGCATGACGCTCACAAATCGTGACTTCCCATTGCTGCACTAAGCTCATCAATGATGAACGCCCAGCATCATCAGACTTGCGTACGCGCCGGTAATAAATCTGAGCATTTGGCGTAACCTGCGAAAGCTCGGTGACTTTTGCAGAGTTTGCCGGTGTATAGACCTTTTTGAAGTCTGGGATTTCCTTTAGCCTTTCTTCAATTTCACCACGCACAGCAAAGAAGTTATCTTCATCACTCATCTATTAAATGCTCCACGATTAGATCCAGTACTTCCATTTCATCTGAATCAGTTAAGCCAAGGAATGGGCGACGCGGCATATTTACTTTGTAGGCCTTACTCATACTTTCCTGCATAAAATTGGAACGCGCCTTACGCACGAACTTATTGCCAACCAAACCGGTACGCTGGTTCTGCCTGAAATAAGTACGGCGCATGCGTGCCTCATAATGGATATCACCGCCAAAGTGGTGAATCGGGCCATATTCAACATCAGTACCGATTTCTACCCCACTCTGCAGAACGTTATGCGTAATAGAATTCATGAGCCGCGAGGTATCACGCAGCGTCGTTCCTCCTTTACGCATTACCCGACCTGATAAGCGCCATTTACCTTCCAGGCCCTCACCATTTGCCCAGCGGCTGCGGATGTTGCTAACAACAGTATTACCAATTTTTCCGAATAGGTCAGCTTTGTTCTGATCAAAATTAGATAAGCGTGCCAAAGCCTGCATCACTGCAGACTCACCATCCGCTTCAATCGTAATTCCAACACCTGGCATATTGGCCTCACTTGATGCTAGGCATCATGTTTAAGACATCATCACCAAAGATGCCGCCGCGGTAAGTTGTACCAATTGGCATGGTTGATGGTTTATTTTCTGGTTCATCATCCACGATTTGGCCTGTTTCGGGAGATTGGATCTGCAAATGCGCCTTGTTGTCAGCAACGCGCTTTAAGAATGCAATTGCATCCTCATAGCGCTGTCGAACCTCCTCACTCGGCTGCTGAAAGTAAAGGCGATAGCGCGCAATATCACATGCCATCCGCCTTAAATTGCTAGGCACATTCGGCAGCGGTAATGGATAACGCCCGCCGATATGCCCATTAATTTCTTCCGTTGCATCCTGAATCGCATCATTTACAGAAGATTGAGAAGGAAGCATCATTTTCAGATTTTCAATATCATCACCAAATCGTGTGACCAAATCTGCCTCAGTCGCGTACATAGATCACCTATTTGGTTTCAGCAGCAGGCTTTTTGGCTTCGGCAGCAGCCTTCTTCTCAGAGGCAGCAAGCGCCTTTTCAAGCGCCACTACTTTAGCCTTAAGCTCAGCTGCTTCTGCTTCTGCACTGTCTTTTTCGGCAGTGAGGATTTTCTCATTAGCCTTAAGCTCAGCTACTTCTGCTTCAAGCTCAACCAGCCCGGCAGATACATCATCCGTCTTGTGCTGCTCTGGCGGCTTGTGCTCCACAATAGCGCCAGATGCTAAAAGGGCCTGAATGCGGTCATCATTCAAGCCCTTGATTTCATCACCCGGCATAAAATGCCCGATGGATTGCTTGGCAATATACTTTGGCATTTAAGCCCCCTTATAGAGTGATAAAACCGGCGCCACCAACGACACCGTTCTTGTTAGACGGCACAACCAGCGGAGCAGATTCAGTCATCAACATGATGCCGCTTGGGTCTTCACAGTACCATTGGCGGTCAAAATACTGTTGAGCTACACCGTTGGCCAGCATATTTTTAATCTTACAATGAGCTACAGAGCCATTGGTATCAGAGATCAATGAGAAGAAATCTTTGGGAATAAAGCGCTTCACCTGACCTTTGTTGCGGTAGGTCGCGTCATATACCCAGAATTCGATTCCATCAAAAGTGCCTTTGAAAGTAGCAGTTTCTTTCACACCAAAGCTTGGAGTTACAGGAACTGAGATGCCCGCATACGGCGTGATGAATTCCTTCTTGAATTCCTCGTTGTTCCATAGGGCGGACCACACCAGGCCAGACATGATTGCTTTCTTGGCCTCACCGCCATCAGCAGCCAATTGGCGCTCAAGCATCATGCGGATATCAGTTACGGGTTTAGCCCCCGCCTCGTTCCACTTAGCCAGCGGCGTATATGTCAGGGATGCATCACGGCGGTAGTCCACCAGATTGTATTCATAGTCATCTGAGTGAAGCGCATATTTGCCATTTTTCAGCAAATCAATGGCCATCATCATGACTGAGTTATCAATTGCATCATGATTGCGCTTCATTACTGCGATCTGAGCAATCATCATTTTTTCTTGATCAGACAGTTGCTGATTTCCCGTTGAAATAATGCCTGCTGTGCGTAAACGCTCAAGCAGCGAAATTTCAAAAGTTTCCGCCGGTGTCACCTGGTTCTTTGGTTTGTAGTAGGCCGGCTTTACATTGCGCACTTCGCCGGACTGAGTTGTATCAAATGGCTTACCGGGCTGTTGCGGCGATACCAGTGGCGCCAGATCATGTTCTGCAGAAAGTTCCGCCAGAGGGACGTCATCACGCGTGAATAGAGGGCGATTTGGAAAGAGCTGATCCAGCAGCCATGTATCCATCGGGCGATAGTTTGAGTGGATCAGCGCAAGCTCACCCACATCAAGAAGTTCAAGCGGGGCGCCTTCAATATTAAAAGACTGTGGCATGTTTACACCTTCGAGAGTTCAATTTTGTTTTTGGTTGCTTTTGCGCGTGCTGCGTCATATTTAGCAGCAGCTAGTACGGTTCCATTTAGCGATACGGCTTCAATGTTAAATACACCACCGTAATACACCGGGATTTCAATTTCTGCTGCCGCTTTGATTGTGGCTTCTTCAACTGTGACGTCTTGGCCGCAGATCACATCCCATACTTTTTCATCAATGGCATGCGTGAGCACATTGGCATCAGATAGGACCAGAAGATCACCACGTTGATATGCGGTAGCAGTCGTTACCTTGGCATTGGCACGGCGCAACTTTTCATTATCTAAGGCCAGTCGTTTTGAAGTGACTGAAATAGGCGGTACATAATGAGTCATGAATTATTTCCCCTTATTTTGCTCAGCGAATGCCTGAGCGCCTGATGTGAATTTGTGGGTGTTATTGTGGCTTGATTGATCGCCACCATGACCGCCAGTAGCCTGATGCTTGAACAGGTGCGCCAAATGTGGTGGAACTGTATTGTTTTGACTCTGCTGACCAGCCGGCGGCTGCTTTGATGAGAACTGACGAAACTGGTTGGCCATAAAACCAAATACGGCGTCATCCATTTCAGAATAAGCCTTCTGGTCTTCCGCGCTGAATGTTGTATTCAACTCGGTTTGAAGCGCAGCAATATCGTCAGTGCGCTTTTGCGATTTAAACTGCTTCAGCTTTTCCAGCGCATCATCGCGTGCTTTTTCAGCCTGTTTTTGTGCGGCTTGCGCCTGCTCTAATTCGGTCACATCTGTGTCCTCTGGTTGATTTTTATCTTGACTGCTGGGCTTGCTTGAGAACGCCTCAACAGATGTCTGTGTATCCGCGCCAACACCGCAAATTGTGATCTCATGTACACGCACGTTCCGAAAAACATGCAGCGGCCCCATAAATTCCTGACCATTTACTGTGACAGTTTTGCCTGGAGCGACTTCCTCAACACTTTCCGGATCAGCCCACCATGACATTTGGAATGGGTATTCCTCATCAATGTCCTGCACAATCTCCTTTGCTTTTGGGTTGCTAAGGAAGTGGCCTTTAGCGCGGAACTTACTGCCAACATCGTAAGATGTGGCCACACCAACACGCTTACCACCGAAATGCTCTTCAACAAGACCTGTTTTTGGCTTCAACTGCAAATTAGTCAAATCAATGACAACACCACTGCGACCCCAGTACCAGTGGTTGTCAATGAGTCCGCCGCTATACACCTCAGCATCAAACGTACGGCGCTTTTTCTCCCCATCCTCATTAACAGAGATTGGTACATTCACCGCGGTAAACTGGTACTTAAGGTGCTCATTTAACTCACCTGACATTCTTTCGCTCCATTAAAAAACCGCCCATTAGGCGGCTTCAGTTAATTTTGACTCATGGCTTCTTTGGTGGTCGAGATAGAACGCAGCACATAGCTCGTACAAGATTATTCACTCTTGATGGGCTACCAATCACAACTACTCTTTTCCCGCAGCCGCATGGCGAATAACCATTACCATTTCGACCATTCAAACCACGTCGACACGATTCACATTTTTCAGCCATTAATTCACCAATGCTTTAAGTGTGTAAATCATCTTGCCATTCAGCGCTTCAATCGAAACCACTTCAAATGACAACCCCATAGGCATTAATACGCCATGACCAGCATTCAATTCGCTTAGATCGACCCCTAAGCCTTTAGCATTCTCAATTTGCAACACCACATCGGAAGCATTCTCGGCTAACAGTAATGGCGAATTAAATTGAATCGTTTGGCCAATCTCATAAGCCACTACATGCTGCAAGGTCACGCCACCTGTCACGATTGCAGCAGAATTACTCGCCACGGCGTTTAAGGCTTGCATGTCCTGTCTGAGCCACTGCTTTAAAACATCGTCCGCTTTCGAGCTCACAGACGCATTTAGGTAGTTCGTGATTGCAGCATCATTGCCTTGTACATAATCCAAGAAAGTCTTAATCGCACTTGGTCTAATGGTTGGATCTAAAGGAATAACCGTATTGGCCACCATGTTGAATAGATCTCTCGATTTATCATCCATCGGGGCTAAAAGACTGGTCAGCTTTTTACTCGCTGTCCATTCGGCCCTGATGACCTCTTTCTGCTCAAGGAGATATTCTTTATCCAAGGATGAAACACTAATCTTCTTATCAACCAGCGACTCAAGCTCACCAAACTGCAAAGGATGAGAACTCCAATCCAAAGCCTCAGCAACATCAGGCAGCTGATCATCAGGAGTAATGCCGTATTTCAATGCCTGCTTCTCGGTTAAGGCAATGCAACTGCACCGGCAACGGAAGCCTAATGGAGGGTAGTGCGTAAGCCAAAACGGATGATCAATCGGCAGTACAATGCGATTTAACGCCAAGTGTGCTGGACGTACGCGACTATCATTGATAGCCGAATACATCAGGTACTGCCGTTTACTCTTATTTCGTTGCTGCTGCTGCCACCGGCCATGACCGTATGCATTCTGAATATTTGTACGGAACACATTATCAAGGTAGTGCTTTGGAAGAATGATTTCAGATTCTTCAACCAACTTCTGAAAATCCTTAAAGGTGCCGCCATCGGCAATGGACTTATTGACGGCTTTGATGACAGTCTCTATCTGCTCAAGACTCGATAGAAAACTAACCGTAGTCGCCATCTGCCGGGTCTTTAAGTCCATTGAATAGAACTCATCAGGCAGCACGATCTTTTTACTGTGAGCATACTGAAGCGCCTCAAGAAACGTGACTGGTTGCATACCTACTTCCCATTCTGAGCCGCCACATACCCCAGCACATCCGCAGCATACAAAGCCTGATCTAAATTTGCCGTGAACTGAGCCTGGGTAGCGCCCGGTATTAGCCGCATCAAATTAAAAGCCAGACTCTCAGGGCTGTCAGACTTGAACACCAATTCCTTGACCTGATCAAGCTTCAGTAGTTGTAAATCATCCTGGCCATCAGTTAGCTCTTCAACTTCCTGCTGTGCTGCAGAAAGCTTGCTGGCAGATGCCTTAAAGTTGAATGCTCGGTGAGGAAGCGCGGTAAATTGAGTATTTGGCAGACTCGATGGTGTTTCAACCACATCACCATCCTCAAGACCATATTCCCGCTTAAAGTATTGCGGCGTCAGTGTTGCGCCAGCATTCTTTAATTTTACATCGCGGTCTGCTTTTGGCGCTTCCAGTGACTTCTCTTCACCAATGATGACCTGGTGACGCTCCCAGCCATTGATATCGCATAGTGCATTAATAATGGCTTGAATGGTTGGCATAATCATCCGAACATCGGCTTTATACTTCGAGTTTTGCACCTCAAGATGCACATCACCTAAGGCGCGAGATCCACCGCCATCAGTGCCGGATGTGAGAGTCTGCCCCAGAATCACCTTTTGAATACGGCGCTCTAGATTCTTATCAAAGCTCTCAAATGTCTGGGATGCATTTCCGCTGCTATTCGCTGTTTGGATTTCAACTGAATCAGATCCGCTCAGCGCAAGAACCGAGCTGGCGTGCGCCCTAAGCAGCGCATCGCGCATATCAGTGGTTTTGCCGACGGTTTTACCAATCAGCATCGGCATGCCAAACTTCTCTACAAACTTAGCCCAAAACTTAAAGCCTGATGTCTTGAAGAACCAAACCCAATACAGCCGGCTCAGCAAAGCTTCGCCCAAAGGATTCTCATAAGTTGATTTGCAGCGCGTCAAAAAGTGCTTGAAGCGCTGGTCTGTTTTTTGATCCTGCCGAGTCGCATTATAGTTTGCCAGCAACATGAGGCTTCCATCGTTTTTAGGCTCATACCACTGCATTGGTTTTTCACCAATCCACTTAAACCCGATAAACGGCGTAGCAGTATCTCCATCAAGATGCAGGAGTGGCTCCTCTGGTTTGGCATAAACAGCCTCTAAAACCGAGTATCCATACCAGCGTGCATTCTGTGCCCCAAGCAGAATTTCAGACCACCATTCGCGCAAATGCTCGACGATAATCTTTGATTCTGGTCGATCCATTGGCTCAACCCGCCATGATGCACTCTCGAGTTTATCTTGACGCTTTTCAATTGCCTGATAAATCTCGTCATCATACATCATGACTTTAAGCCGCGGGCGTGTGACCCCGGCTTTCCGCAAAACCTCATCGCCGTCTGGCATTTTGGTCAGATAGCTGATTAATGACAGCTCGGCGTCATGCGAATACAACCCGCCTGATTCTGGCTTCGCGTTTTCAGACTTCCTATTTTTCTTAGCCATAAATAAAACCTTAAGCTGCTGGTGGGCTGTAGTTAATCGCAATCACCGCGTCTTCAATCGCATCAATCAGAGTATCCACCTGGTCATCATGATCGTGAGTAAATGCAGCGTTGAATGCCTCACACTCTTCAAAGAACTCACCTACCCAGTGAGCATCTTTAGGCACCATCACAAAACGATCTTCAGGTTTATCCCTATAGTTCGCCTCAAGATGAACCTGCACATCCATAAAGCGGGATAACTTGTCTGTATTACGCTGCACTGGAATCACCGCAACTCCGGAGTAAGTGCCAAGTGTCTGGATTAATTGTGTTCCAGAGGCCTTATCCTCCACTTTCATGTAGCGAATAGGCTTCGTGTGCCAGGTATATTCTTTATGTTTATTCAGAAAGGCTTTTGCCTGGCGATTAAGCTCTGGTGCTTCCCATTTTCCGCGCAAAAGATCAATCAGGTATAGCTTGCCATCAACCCCCATGCCAACCAGAAGAAACACCGAGTAGTCATTGTGCTCTTTGATTTTCTGCGCCGTATCACCAAACACAGCGCGCCACAGCATCTCAGGAAGGTCTTTATAGAGCCCAAACCACTCAGACTTGATCAGGTCGCCACCCAACTTCTTAGGTTGCTGCATGTACTGGCTTGAGAATGTGTAGCGCGATACTGTGGCGCCATCCTTGTCCTTACCACCCTTTTCAAGTTGCAGCAAAGACTGCAATGATTCTTTCTTTGGCCAATAACTTTGGCGGCCCTGCTCATCGCGTTCAGCATCACGCGGCACCAACTTTTGAATGTGCTCAGGCAGGGTTGCTATGTAAGCATCATCAATCAGCGCCGGAATAGATATCTGCTCCCAATCTCCGGGTAAATTCCCGGTCATGACGAAATTTGTTGGGTCTTCAGTATGCAGGCGCTGCATGATCATGATGATTGGCGTGTCAGACTTGGCTTTACGCGAGTTCACCGTGTTGAGCAACTTGCGGTTTGCTGAATCCCGCTTAATCTTGCTGAAGGCATCCTCAGGCTTTAGCGGGTCATCAATGATGATGCAACCAGTGAACCCATCATCCGCCAATGTTCCTGCGCGGCGACCAGTTACCTGACCACCCATAGAGGCTACATAAACATGGCCAACATCATAGTCTTCAACCGTAATTTTCCACTCTTTCTTAGAGTCAGTGCTATTTGAAACGGTTAAATCCCACATCTGGCGGTAGTCTTTAGACTTCACAATGTCGCGCGCCGTATCCGATACACCCTCTACCAGCGACTGAGAGAAGGACAAATACAGAAACCGCGAACGCGCATTCAAAGCCAGTCCGCGCGGAATCAAATTGGTTGTCAGTTCAGTCTTGCCGGCCCCAGGCGGGACATTAATCACAACGTTCGCAATCTCGCCAGCAATGACCTGATCAATAATCCATGAGATATAAACATGGTGCCAGTTCACTGTAAATTTAAAGCCCATCCGAGGCTTGAAGAACCGCCGAGTGAAATATAAATGCTCATCTTCACACAGCTTCTTTTCAACCTGTGTTTGCAGATCCATTTAATATTCCTCTTGGGCTTTCCTCACCGCCTCATTGACTTGATCTTGAGTTGCCTGAACTACTGTTGGTTGAAACGGCTCACCATCTTTACCAGTGATTTCAATCTTCTTCTCGTAATAGCCTTTGACAATCTTCTGAATCTGATCTGAAAGCTTGATTGCATCACGGGTATTTCCCTGCTTTTTGATAAAGAGAGCGCTCAGAACTCTGAGCTGAACAATATCGTTTGCAGCTTCAATGTTGTAGATCGGCTGATCAATATATTTCTTCCGTGCTTCATGGAACAAATCCACAAATTCTTGAGATAGATCCGCACCCGCAGCCTTTGTTGGATCGTATGCCTCTACCTGTTGAGGGGATACATCTATCTTAAAGTTTTCCTTGATGGCCACTACAACTTCAGTAGGTGTCATAAACTGTGCAAGTGATCGAACAATAAAGACTTTTTCTGTTTTTTTAAGCCTTGCCATAAATCACCATCCATCAAGGTACATCAAGGAAAGTGGGCAAAAAATTTAAAGCTAACCTATTACACAGGTCCCACAACACGCAGCAATATTAGTTTCTGAAACAAACGGCGCATTCTTCGCAATTTCCAAAAGCCGTTTTACTGACTCATCCGCTCCCCAGCGTTTTGTTTCACCAAAGAACACTTCCACATCATGGCCGGCCAAGTAATGCTTCGGAAGCCCGGTGTGGTCACTATATTGAATCTCGCCATCTTCGTCGCGCTCTACACCGATGTGATACAGCTCATGCTCAATCAAGCGGCAGAACTCCAGATCATTTGAGTTTTCGCAGTAACTGGCGTCAATGGTAATGAGATACACCGGCACGGCGCCGAACCAGTCGCGCATCTGCTGTTCCTGGCGCGCTTTCTTCCATCCGCCCTGGTTAAACATCACCTTCTCACATTGGCCCAGCACCATGCGCTTTTTAGCCATGGCAGCTGATGAGGCCCATGCAAATGCTAAAAAGTTTTCATCGTCATGAAGCAGTTCAGCAATGTGGTCATGATCTGGGTTGTGCAGTTCACCGCCGATGGTCAGCCAGTTCGCCAATACCCATTCTTTAAGCTCTGGTGCTGGTGCAAGCAAAATAGCTTCTTGCTCTTCTGCCCGGTCAATTAAGTCTGTCGGCGGGAATGGTCTGATCTGTTCCATTGAATATCTGCCTTTTTAAATCTTTCAGCCATTGGGATGCTCGATAAGAATCAATCTGCAATGGGCCTGATTCTTCAATCCTGTAACGTTCCGCAGACTCCAATCGCACTACGGTAAAGCCCATTTCAGCTGCGTCATCGTAACGATCCAAGCTCCAAGCCTTATTTGCCAGTTTCCCACCGCGCCCACCAGACCAAGGCCCGCCTGAAATCTCAACTAAAATTCGATGTTCAATAAGATGAAAATCAAAACGCCAATGCTTGGTAGATTTAAATTGGAATTTCTTTTCGTATTTGATGCCAAGGACATTTAAAGCCTGTTCAAAGTCTTCTTCGGCCTCTAAGTATTTTTCTTTGGCCTTAGGTAAAGGTTTAGAGCGTGGTTTCGTTTTAGGTGGGCGCTTTTTAGTTTTCCCAAAATAGCTGTCAGCATCCATGTAGCGCTTCACGCAAATTCTTAATCTGCTCTTTTAGTCGAATCATCACACTATCAATTGCGATTAACTCACTGTGCCTCAAACCAGCCCGACTCAGATTCTGATACTTTGACAGCTCAGCGCTGCAAAATTCTAAGTCTTGTTTCGCTTGCACTTTATCTGTCATAAACACCACCAAATAAGAAAAGAAAACCCCTCAACATCTAGAATGCGAGGGGTTTTTATATGCCGTAATACGCCCGGCTAATCAGGCTTTCCTTTTCCGCAATGCCGACACTCGGCCTGCACAAAAATATCTGATTCATAGTCAAATGCATGAATGCAGAATAGGCGTTTTAAAAATTGGAGCATGTAAATCCCCTTTCAATTGAATCGAATTCGATCTAGTTAAAAGTTCAGCAAAAAAAAAGCCCACTTTTTAAAGGTGGGCTAAAATCAAGGACACCCTAACAGGATGCTAGAGCCTACAATTAGTTCCTAATGACTATTTTCTACACCAATCAAATAATTTTCAGTGGCAAAATATATCAAATGTAAAAATAATACCAACTAAATCACATTATTAAATTTTCTTAACCTATTGTTTAGAAAAAGCAAAAAATAATCAAATGATCAGATTTTCATTGTTAAATATCTGGCGCGCCATGCAGGACTTGAACCTGCGACCATCCGCTTAGAAGGCGGATGCTCTATCCAGCTGAGCTAATGGCGCATAAAAATGGTGCGGTGATCTGCCACACCCTTGCCTATAGTTCGATATTAATCAGCTCGGCAACTGATCTACCGCTACTCACAATCACACCAACCCAACATGCATGGTCAGCTTTACCTGTTTTCGTTCTCTTTTAAGGTCGGTTGCCAAGCCCTAGTGGGAATTGCCTATAGCATCTAGGCTTTTACTCAAGGCATGTTCTGCAAATTGGCTTTCTGCAGGCAATAAAAAAGCCCATCTTTTTCGATGAGCTTTCAATAAACTGGTGTAAGCATAACAACTTGCCACCATACACTAAATTTATACAAACATGGCTGCCATGTCAATCACTCAAGGCCTCTATTTTTCCATCCAAGTAAGCGAGCCCTTTTTCCACCTCAGCGCGCACTTTCGCTCTACTGCACCCATGAGCATTTGCTATTGACTGATCTGACCAATCATTTTCAAATTTCAAAATCAACAACCAGCCCCGCTCCGCCAAATATTCCCGCTCATCGTTATGCATCTTAGCCAGCAGCTGGCTCACCTGAACAGCCTCATAGTCGCTGATTTCACAGGCCATCGAAACTTTGCTGGCTCTTATTCTTTGCTTGTCGTTTTTATCAATGAGTATTGCCAGCGGATTAGCAGACACATTTGACTTTGTAGATCGCACCCATACCCCATACTGCTCAAGCCACTGGTGGGCCGAACGTTTAGACCAATTCATTTTTATTCCCACCATTGCATTCATCCAACCACCCTCACTTCATCCCAAAAATAAGCATCCCAGCATCACGCTGCTCTTGATTTGTTCTGCCTTGCCAACCCGTAATGCGGTTAAATTCTTTAGCATCTTTCTTGGTTTTAACAGGCCTGACTAAAACCACCTCTAAATTTAAGCTCTCCGCCATCTCTGCGAGCAGTTTGCCTGTTGCATGGTTCTCACCTACGTTTTTAGCAATTCGCTCTCCTACGCTCTTACGTTGCCCAATGCGATTGTGGAAGTTTGCCTTTTGATTCAACCAACCCGCTTCAATAACCACTTTCTTGATTTGATCCTGCTGACTGCGGAACAGATCCACAGTTTCAGCAAACGTTAAATTTTTAAGCTCGAGTGAGTGACTCAAAATGGCCACTCCTGATTTTTCCAAGTCCGGGTCAATACCAATGATCAAAACCCACCCCCATCAGTCCAGCGCTGTGCATTTAGCTCAAGAGGCTCCGACCTCTCTAATCCGCAGTAGGTGCAAATCAGCTGGCGCTCTAAATCTGCGGTTGTTGATATGTCTTCCCAGTCGTGGTCGCAATCCAATTCACTTTGCAGCTGCGCTTCCTTGACTTGCCAATCTTTCCATTTTTTCTGCTTAATCCATCCTGAATAATTACCACTTGGCAGTAAAGTCACTTTGCTTTTAGGGAATTTTAATGAATAAGCTTTCTCAAACCTTTCTCTTTGCTCACTTGGGTTTTGATCATGCTCAGCAATTGCTGCGCGGAGGTCATCAAGCAAAATGGAATCTTCCGCAAGATCCGGGTGAACTGGGAACCAGCCGTGATCCGGAAGCCACATTTGAAAAAAGTTGAAAAAGTGCTTGTAGTAATCAACGCGATTTTCAAATGTCCTACTAAAGCAGAAACACAGTGTTGCCCCCTCAGGCGCCCCAGCCACAATCTCCCGCATCTGATCGATTGTTAAATTTTTCACTGACATGCCTCCACCCTTTCACCAGTTCTGCGCTCTTCTTTTGTCGCGTGCCGAATTGATTCAATATCAGCGTAGCCCTGAAAAAACATATGCGAGCGTTTTGCTCCGCGGTATCCCACAGTCGCGCCATCAATCAGCAGGTCGATTTTGAGCAGGAAATCAATATGAAAATCCTTATAAACAACCAAGTCACCGAGCTTAAATTCGGGCTCAACCCAATCTACGGTTTTATTGTCGTGTTCGTCTTTCATGCTGCACCCCGATATGCATTCTCATGTTTAAAGTTCGCCTCAACCAAAGCGCGCGACAGCTGCGGGCAAACTGAATTGCCGCACATCCGCGCCTGCTCTGTTTTTGTTAAGCGGATCTCATTGCCCAGCTCATCAATTCCGCGCTCGAAAATGTATGAAGCCGGGAAGCCCTGCGCCTTGAAGAGTTCAGCCGGCTGCAGCATGCGGAAGCCAATATCTGTGATTTGATACTGCTGCTGATTGATCGTCACCAGGCCGAAGCGGTCACGGGTCGGAATAGTGCGCAGCGGCTTGTCCACGGCGTTGCCATCCTTTTCATTGCCGTAAAATGCCGTAAGGAAAGCACGGACTTCCGCAAAATGGCCGCCGCCGGCAGTAATAGTGTGCATTGGCTCTGCTACCCCTTGGCTAACACAGTTGTTTCTCAATTTTGAAAGATGGCTTACGATAATTGCGTGATGACCACCTTTCACCTGCGCACAAATTGTTCTTAAAGGCTCATTAGTTGCCATGGTTCTGGGGCTTGATGCATTCGCACATTCCGTTAGAACTGGAGCCATGCAGTTATTTACAATGAATGGTTCAGCACAATTAAAAAGATGCTTGTCCAGCCCGCGATAAATCCTCTTTAAGGTTGCTTCAACAAGTGGGCGTTTTCTTTTAAATATGCTTGGACACTCGATAGACCAATCAATACATTCTGCAGCAGTACGGTATGGTCTTAGTCTTCCTTTTTGTACCGCTACACTATTCGGATCACCATGTGTTGGAATTGGCCATGAAATTGGTAAATCATCCCTGCGAGCAACCATAAAGAAGCGTTTACGAATTGTTGGCGCACCGAAATCACAAGCCCTCAATACACGCCATTCAACTTCATAACCCTGATTACGAAGCGCTTTCACAAAACTGCGGAATGTTTCTCCCTGGTGTTTTGAACAAGGACGCCCATCTTCATTCGTGCGCCCCCAAGTCTTAAATTCTTCGACATTCTCCAGCATGATGACGCGCGGGCGGGTCTTGGCTGCCCAGCGCAGCGCAATCCATGCAAGACCGCGGATCTTCTTTTCAACTGGCTTGCCGCCCTTTGCCTTTGAGAAGTGCTTGCAGTCCGGCGACAGCCAAACCAGACCGACAGGCTGATTGCCGGTGACTTCAACCGGATCAATATCCCAAACAGATTCGCAATAGTGTTTAGTTTCTGGATGATTGATACGGTGCATCGCCAGAGCCTTAGGATCGTGATTGATTGCCACATCAACCGGGCGCCCGAATGCCTGCTCAAGTCCAGTGCTTGTCCCGCCGCCGCCGGCAAAGTTATCGATAATCAGCTCATGCGGTAAAAAAGACATTACGCTGCTCATAGCCACCCCAATGCAAAGTTTGAATTTTCAGAACTGCTTGCCACGGCGCAAAGCGCGATTAAGGCCCATAGGCAGATGAATAAAGCCGTTTCGCTGCTCATGTGATACCTCCAGTGAGCTTAAGCTCCCTTCCAGCCTGCATCAGGGCTTTAGGGAAGCTCAAACCATCAACCTGCAACTCCTTTGTGCGGCTTTCTATCCAAGCCTTTTCTTCAGCAGATTGCTCGGGAAGCATTGAGTTTGGCGCCATCGCCAAATTGACCTGTTTGCGTTCAACCGCTTTTGGCATTTCCCAAATTGACTGACATATTCCATTTTCAGCAAAAGCCTGAATTACCTCGACGTAATTGTCCTTGAATGCTTCGTAAGCCAAATACATCGCTCGATCTGCATTTTTCGCCCAAGTGATTTCCTCAAACATTTCATAACAGCGGTCATACGCATCTTTTTCCGCATTGGTAATTGCATGCTTGGAGTCTCCGCGCCATTTCAAAATATTCGCCAGCGCGGCATGCTTGCCTTTGAATGTATCCTGCAGACGCTGCTGCTCTGTACCAAATCCAGTAATGCCTAAACACCATTTGCGAAACATGGCAGGGTCTGGACAGAATCCATTATCGCGAACTTGTGACAATCCAAAATTCACTTGATCGTGAGTTAAGCCGTCAATGCAGATTTTCATTGCTGTGTTGATCTGCGCTGTAGCAATGCCATCAAAGGTCTTCTCAAATGACCGTGGCGCAATTGCCTTAAAAACCCCAACCAGCTGCGCTGAATTAATCGGGCCAAGGGCTTGGTTAGAAGCCGTAAGTTGCATTTCCTTGCTCCTCTTGTGCGATTAGCTCTTGAATTTCAGCCATTCGGGTTGACGACTGGGTTTGATTTCCAAAATTTCCACCTGCAGAAATGCGCGGTTCAAACAAGCCCTGATGATTACCCTTGATTGCTGTTTTCAGGGAAATATCCGATTTCTCAATCCCCCATGCTTTGAAATCATCATGGATGGTCTTGAGTGCATTTTTAGTCAGTGCAGTTTTTTTGTATTCAGAGCGGTTGGTTACAAACTGCTCCCAAAGATCTGGTGTGCAGAGTTTTTGAATATTGGTTCTGGTTAAATCAATAACTTCATCGAATGACAGCTTGCGCGTTTTCTCTTTGCGCTCTGCTGCAGATTTTGCTTTCTGCTCAGCTTCCAATTTTTGCTGATCAAGAAGATCCTGTTTTTTGATTTCTTGGTATTCAAAAAAATTAACCTGCAGAGGATTTTTATCCCGAAGGGTATTATTTAAATATCTAAAAGAATCTATAAAAAGAAACTCTATTGATGCACCACTAGTCGAAGCGCATTCCGCACCACTAATCGAAGCGGACTGCACCACTAATCGAAGCGCATCAGTAATCGAAGCGCTTCGATTACTGATGCGCAGTGCTTTAATTACCGAAGCGTCAAACTGCTCAAAATACTCAGCAAGAGATACCTCATTGATCTGATATTTATTCCCAAGTTTGTTGTTTTTTTCAACTACAGCAATCACCCCAAACCAGACTAATTCCTTAATTCCAGATGTAACAGTTCCAGAGCTGAGCTTGTTTGAGCCTTTGAGTTTTCCGCCTTGGATTTGCCGATGCGAGATGTGGTCGGACGACTTATTAAAGCCGTTTGTATACCCCATAATCACTGAGTAGACGTTTTTAGCAGCATCACTTAAGAATGGCTCTACCTCGAAATGATAAAGCCTGCTTTTCATGATAAAGCCCTTGGAGAGCTGATCTGACATTGCTTTCCGCTCGTTTTTAGGAAATTGAACCACCTCTCCTGCGGGCTGAGATGGTATTTGCGCCAAATTGCTCACATTAACCTCCCAGCTTCACTAAGCCGCGCTTTTCCAGCTGGCGGATAATTCGAGGCTCTATAAATTCGCCGTTGACCTTGTAGCGTGTTCTGGATTTTTCTTTGACCTGGATAAGCAAAACACCATTTTGCAGCTGCCGGCGGACCGCTATCGCCTGCCCCCCCATTTTGGTTGTGTGCTCCATGATGTAATAGGCCTCTTGGGCTGCGATTGCTTCATTCATCTTGGAGAGTGGCATTGCCGCCAGTTCCTTGGCTGTGTAGATCCGCACAGGCTCCAGCAATGGAATTACTGTTTCGGCAGGCACTTTGGATTGATTTGATTTCATACCCCTTCCTCCAGTCGCTTCCCTGCACCCAGCTCCGCAACGCTGGCTGGGCGAATCAAATGATTCAGTGCAAAGCTCCTGTTTCCATCCAGCAGCACGCTGTTTTCTTGAGCTTTGTGAACGGTCATCAAGTGATCCGGCTTCGCCGCATCAACAAAGACAACAACATCACCGGATAGAAAATCTGACTCAATCACTGTGCGTGTTCTCATGACTTGAACCAAACAATGCCCGCACTGCTCTTCTTTAAAATCCGTGCACTTGTTCGCGCATGGGTGTTGTGGTAAATTTGTCTGCATATTCAATGCCCTCTGAAGTTTTGAATTGTTAAAAGCCTGATTCTCAAGATCAGGCTTTTTCTATTTGCAAAGCTGATAAATACTTTGCACACTCGCCTTTCATGGCTTTACGTAGCGACTGAATTTTTTGTTCAATCTCTTCCAGGATGTGATCTGTTTCATCCATCTCTGCGGGGGTTACAACGCCATCTTCCAGAGCGTTTAAAACCTGCCTGTTTGCCGCACCATTTCCGATATTCATGCCCAGCAGCGACTCAAGAACACTTAGCTGATGCTCTTTGCCATCAATGTTGTTCACTGGCACAAGTACCATTCCAAGCATGTGCGCCCAAACTTTCAGGTTTGCTGGGTTCTGCGTGTAGATCAGCATTGCCTCAAACGCTTTCAGGCTTGGAAGATGCTGATCCATATTTGGGTTGCCATAGTTCAAAGCGGTCTTGTGCGAAACACCCAGCACATCTGCAACATCCTTTGGTGTTACTCCTGCGGACTGATGAATCATCTTGTGCAGCGCTGTTTTTGTCTCTTGCGAGATTTTCATATGTGAATCCTTGAATTTATTCACGTTTATTTAGGGCTTTGACCAATGCCATACTTTGGTTATGCAGATAGGTTCTGGAATTCCTTTAATGCTGGACATAGATCTGCGGCTTTAAATGCGCCTTGGGTGGCTTGCTCAGCACGCAATGCTGTTTGCGCAGACATTTTTTTCGTACCACACACCCAGCCAGAAACTGCCGGTTGTTTTACAAGCAGAGCTGTCGCTGTATTTTCTTGGCTTCCAAAGTGAGCAACAAGAGACTGGTACAGCGAAACTGAGTTTTTACTCATGGTTATATCTCCATAAATTTATAACCATATTATAACTATAGTTATCACCAGTCAATAACCATAGTTGTTTGAATAAATATAACTTGGGTTATATATTTAACTCATCAATAAAGAGTTTTGATTTATGTCACTTAGAGAGCGCTTAAAGGAATCTCGGCGGAATGCAAAAAAAACACAAGCTGAGGTTGCGGAGGCTGTCGGCATTACACAGCCTGCATACCAAGCCCTTGAGTCTGGCAAGAATCAAAAATCAGCATATCTACCAATGATTGCCAATGTTTTAGGGGTCGATCCTTATTGGCTAACCACTGGTAATTCTCCAGAGTCTTTTGATTCATCGGAAATTACTGACCCAATAGCTGTTACAGATGAGCTTAAAGATCAGTTTGTTTGGGTGGATGTTGTTGAGGCTAGTTTTTCTTGCGGTAATGGAGAGTCAATTGAGTTTCATTTCGATGCTATAAATGGAAAAATTCCATTTCCACCTACATTTTTAAAAGATCGGAATGTTACTGAGCAAACAATGAAAATCATTAAAGCCAAAGGTGACAGCATGGCTGACTTTATTAAGGATGGTGATTTGGTGGGTATTAATCTCTCTCAAACAGATGTAATTGATGGGGAGATCTATGCTGTCTACTTGGCTGGGGAAGGCATGATTAAGCAAGTATTCAAAGAGGCTGACGGCTCTTTGGTTCTCCACAGCCTGAATGAAAAATATCGGGATAAAGTTGTAACTGAAGAAAATGGAAAGAATTTTAAAGTCATGGGTCGCCAGATTTGGCGCGCTGGATAGCAGATTAAAAAACTGCGAACCCGACGCAGTCCTTTAGAACAGATCGGGTGGAGAAAGTTTAATATTTCTCTGTTATAATTCTGCAACTAAATTTTAGTTGCAAACAAATCGCTTTAGAAGGACAATATAATGACTAAAGCAGATAAGCTGCTACAGAGGTTTTTTTCCAATCCTCCTCCTAAAAACTTTAAGTGGGAGGATTTTGTGACAATGATGCAACGTTTAGGCTTTACGCTTGAGTTTAATGGTCGTGGCAGTTCACATTGTATTTTTTACAAAAATGATCCAAGAATTGTTTTGGATTTCTTAAAACCACACCCTGGTAATGAACTTAAAGTTGTATATGTTAAAAAAGCCAAAGAATTTCTTATTGAGCAAGGTATAGAATTATGAAAGAAACTTTAAAGTACAAAGGCTTTTATGGTTCCATGGAATTTAGCTTAGAAGATGAATGCTTGGTTGGAGAAGTTTTATTTGTTCAATCAAAAATTATTTTCATTGGTGATACTATTGCTGAGTTAAAACAAGCTTTTGAAGAAGCTGTAGACTCATATCTCGATCATTGTGAGGCCAAAAAAATTGAGCCAGAAAAGCCATTGAGTGGGACATTCAATGTGAGGATATCTCCTGATTTGCATAAAAAGCTATCTATTCAGGCTTTTGAAGATGAATGTACATTGAACTCATGTGTTGCTAATGCAATTCAATTCTATCTTGAACATTACAAGCTAGAGCTGCAAAGACAAGAGTTAGCCCATAACCTAAAAACAGCATCATTTGAGTTAACATCAAATGTAGTGCGTATACATGAACTTTATACGTCATCGAGAATTGATAGTCTTACAATGGTTTCAAGTTATGGATCTGCAAAGCCATTAACACCAAGTAAACATTCATGATGCATAAAGGATAAGTTTAAAATGAATAAAGAAAAAACTAAATACTCAATATCAACATCAGATATTGTTAAAACTATTATGGAAAAACATGACATACATAATGGTTATTATATTCTACTCCCTGAATTAACTGTGAATGTGGGTCCTCATGCAGTCACTTCAGATGATGAACAACAATCAGAGCAGCATATTGGTATAACTACAATTACTACAGGATATAGCCTAATAGAGGCACCTGATGATCTCAAAAAAAATGGTTGGGATGCGTCAGCAATTAATCCAAGGTCTCAAAAGTCAGACGAAAGCACAGAAGCTGATAAATCGTAGTAATTACCCATTTAAGTTAAGGTAAATTATAATGCTAAAATCTTATATGATTGGTTATGACCTAAATAAATCAGGAAAAAATTATTCAGGTCTTACTGAAAAAATTAAAGAAATATCTGGAACTTGGTGGCATCACTTAGACTCTACATGGATCGTAAAATCTGAAAAATCTGCTGTAGAAATTCGCGATTTATTGTCTCCTTTTATTGATGCCGATGATGAGCTTTTAGTTGCTGGTTTGTCTGGTGATGCTGCTTGGAAAGGGTTTAATTCCAAAGGATCGGAATGGATCAAGAAGCATCTTTAGGTTGTTGGCTACAACAATTAATACCATTATAAAAATCTTCTTGGTCTTTTAGAACCTTATTAATAAATTCTTGTGAAGCATCAACCTTAACATCGTGTTGAAGTGTGAGCGGTGCTTCATACAGCTTAATGCGTGTTCCCGCTGGAATAACACCGCATTTTATTTGATTGTTATCAGTATTATTATTCTTGGGTGGTGATACAATCAGCTCATAAAGGGCATCAACTGAGTGTTTGATCTCATCGGAATCGGTTACGCCAGCATCAATTAGTTTATAAATCATCTGATGCCGCCAAGTACGTGTAGCACCCACTGAATCACCATCTAATTGCTCTGTAATATTCTTAGGAAATTCCATAACAAACTCCATCTAACCCACCACCACGGTGGGTTTTCTTTTGTCTATCATAACTATTATTGCAAATAAAATATAATCATAGTGATATTTTTATAACTAT
Source organism: Acinetobacter sp. WCHAc010034 (assembly GCF_001696615.3). NCBI lineage: Bacteria > Pseudomonadati > Pseudomonadota > Gammaproteobacteria > Moraxellales > Moraxellaceae > Acinetobacter > Acinetobacter sp. WCHAc010034. Next base: position 701,694 of record NZ_CP032279.1, read on the forward strand.
AGTATTGACTATAAAAATAACTACAGTTATATTTACCTCGTACCCACAAAAAAGCCCTGACACTTTGAACGGGATCAGGGCTTCAACACAACGAGGTCATTATGACACAACACGAAATCAAAAACCGCTGGACTGGCGAAGTACTTTTCACTTGCGAAGTGCCTGAAGGCATGGAATCAGGAATGATTGCGCGTCATGCAGTGGAAACTGCAATTGCTCAGGACGCGAATCTTCATGGCGCGAATCTTCAGGACGCGGATCTTCATGGCGCGAATCTTCAGGACGCGGATCTTCATGGCGCGAATCTTTGGGGCGCGAATCTTCATGGCGCGAATCTTTGGGGCGCGAATCTTCATGGCGCGAATCTTTGGGGCGCGAATCTTCATGGCGCGAATCTTCAGGACGCGAAAAATGCCCCGCTCGTCATCAATGGCCTGTGCTGGATGGTTTATATCAGCGGAACTGGAATTATGCGAATTGGCTGTCAGGAGCACTCAATTGAGCGCTGGAAAGGATTCAGTGATGAATTAATAAGCCGCATGGACGGTTATGCACTGGAATTTTGGAATCAGCATAAAGTGATGCTTTTGAATATCTGCGATGCATACAAGCATGCAGAAGAAGTGAAATAGCAAGTTTAATCTGATACAGCCCCGGAACTTTGCCGAGAGACAGGGCCACAACAAACAGGATTTTATTATGAATCAAAACCCTTCCCATAGTCAAACCCCGCAGTTTGACGCTAACAAAAGTCAAACGTCACAGCGTTTGTATCAGCATCCTACTGCTGCAGAAATTCAAAGCAAGAAGAACATCTTCGGCAATATCTGCGCTGTTCTGCTTCTCTTAATCATCTTTACCGCGCTGGGCTACATGATTGGCATCGCTTCGGATAAAGAAGCTGTTGCCAAAGTTCAAGCGCTGCAGGTGAAATAATGAAAACCAATTTTACAAAACCATTCCGCGAAGACCTCGGCCCGGATAATGCCGGCTTCCACCGCATCCGCATGGGCAACACGGTTTACTGCGTGAAAGACAATGTGATTTACACGCTGAACGCCGCCGGCAAGTTGAGCTGCGTGGATGAGGCCACCTTGGCAGCCAAGTCTTGGATCCGCCGCAATGTGAATGAAGTACTTGGCCTGAAGAAATACAGCGCCCGCTTTGTCTGCAAGGCTCATAACGGCTATGTCGTTGATGTGAACGGTACCGAATACATCATCGGCGTTTCTGCAGAGCTCACCAAAGGCTTTGACCGCAATGTGTTTGACCGGTCCGCGCCAAGCTTCTTTTGGCAATGCGTGCTGGAAATTAAGAATTACATGCAGCAGCGCGCGCCGGCAGAAGTCGTGAATGCGCCGGCATTTCAAACCGCAGTTAAATCAGCCTTGAATCCGCAGCGCGCTGTTGACCGGGCAAAGAAAAAACACAACATGAACCGCTGGCACTCCCGTCACGAATGCGAGCAGTACAAGATCAAGCGCCACAACACTGATGCCTTCGGCACTACGTTTAAGTAAGGGGAAATAACATGGCTCTTGCAATTATTTCAGCTGACCAGGCGTTAAACGTCAGTGCAATCATCACCTATATCTATGCAGATCCAGGTGTAGGGAAAACATCCTTAGGTTTTACGGCTGACAAAGCTATTTCTTTCGACTTTGACCGCGGCGCGCACCGTACTGGTGAGCTTCGGCGCGGCGCTGTTGTACCGGTTCAGCAGTGGGCTGATATTGAAAATATTAAAGAGCAGGATCTGGCTCCATACAACACTGTCGTCATTGATACCGTTGGCGCAATGCTTGAATCCATTAAAACCCACCTGCTCAAGACGGCAAATAACCGCCAGCAAGATGGTGCATTGAAGCTCAAAGCCCAAGGCTTGGCCAACATGAAATTTAAGCAATACATCAATACCTTGCTGAGCTTCGGAAAGGATGTAGTTTTCATTGCCCATGCTTCTGAAGACCAGAACGGTGATCAGGTTATTTACCGGCCGGAGCTGGGCGGTAAGAACAGAAATGAGCTGTACCGCATTGCCGACATCATGGGTTATTTGACGACTGTAACCACGGGTGAAGGTAAAAATGCCCGCGTCATCAACTTCAAGCCGTCCCCAACACACCATGCCAAAAATTCAGGGGCTTTGGGCGGTGAAACAGGTGAGGTTTGGGTGCCGGACTTAAAAGTTAATCCAACCTTTTTGGCGGATCTGATCTCAGATGCCAAGGCCCACATCAACACATTAACCCCTGCCCAGCTTGCGTCTGCCAAGGCGCTTGAGGACTTTGAAAACTGGAAGCAGAGCTGTGAAGAGGCCATGCATGCTGGTGATTTAAATCAGCTTACAGAGGCCTTGGATAAAGAACATATTTATTACCAGAACATGCGCCAAGCTATGCTGGCGCGCGCTAAGGCCTTGAACTGCACCTTTGATAAAGAGCGCAGCGCATGGATCAGCCCGCCTGAGTTTAATGGCATCAATGAAGCTCAGCGCGATGACCTGCTGGCTTTTATAGATGAGCGCGGTTTAGACGTTAAGGCGGCATGCGAGCATTTAGGCATTGATTCACTGATGCAAATCGACTCCAGTCAAATCCAAGCAGTAAAACACGATCTTGAACAATTAGCGAAAGCGGGAGCAACAGCATGAAAATTTTAACCGGCAATGAAGCTTTTGCAGCAATGGCTGCTGGCCAAAAAATCGAATGCCGCCACGTCGAATCAAATCTTGATTTTGATGATATCCGCAACTTCCCTGCGACTGTTTTTATTGATACGGCGTATGAATTCCGCATTGCTGTGGTCTATATGACCATCGGATTGATGCAGGTTCCGGAGGCCATCAAGGAGGCCCCGGCTAAAGGCGTTCAATGCTTTGTTCCATCGGTTCTCACCGATAAGTTGAGCAAGACCTTCAAGTGGAGAAATTCTGATGCTGATCTGGCCTTTATGCAGCGTGGCATGGTTCATCTCTATGAGCAAAATGCAGTAATGCATGCTGCGGCACTGATTGCAGTCAGCGGCGGCGCGGTGCCGGCTGGAAATGGCTCCGCAGAAGCTGAGCCGGCCAAAGCTGACGATTCATTGCCCTGGGAAGATCCGGTAGATGCAGAAGTGCCCCAGGCTGTTGCTGCAAGCCAAGACAAAGCAGCGGCTGAAGCCTCAAATCATGTAGTAAAAAAGGCATTTAAGGATTCTGCAGCTCATGAAGCAGCTGAAATAGAAACTGATCCGGTGAAACTGGTTGAGAAGTTCACAGACCAAATTGCTGTCTGCACACAGGTAGAGTCCGCTTTGGCGCTGCGTTATACATTCTCAGCAAACGGCCATTTAGGACGTGAGCATGTTCAGCATCTATTCCAGTTAGTTGAGGAAAAGTGCGCTGAGCTGGATCCTGAAGCATACAAGCCGGCCATACCCTCTCCAGCGCCAGAACACGCCGATCTAAGCGTCGAAGAATTGCAGCGCCTGCAGGCCGAAGCTGAACAGCAAGTCGAGGATGTTAAGCAGAAAGCAGTTCTGGATGATCTTCTTGAACGCGCAGGCGCTGCCAAAACACCTGCAGAAGCAACGGCCCTCACCGGCTATACAAAGTCGTGGACCGAAGAGCAGCGCAAGCCACTGGTTGAGGCCATTCACAAGCGCCTGAATGAGTTGAATCCGCCGGAAGCAGCTGAGATAAAACAGCCTCCCTCATTAATGGTTCAGATTGAAAATGCAGCCGATCTGACCGAACTGGACTGTCTGGAAATTGAAGTTGCCGGCCGGCACGTTGGGGTTCAGCCAATGTTCATGCGCGCTGTCAACAAGCGCCGCGTTGAGCTGGAGAGTCAGTCTGGCGGGGGGTCTTAATGATCTACGAATATTCTGCAATTACCCGCGTGCTGATCATTCAGCACAATGGGCGGGTTAAAACTTACCGCAATATCAGCCTATACGGCATTGAAGATTGCATTCAAAACTTTGTAAATAGTTGGGGATATCGATGAAAAAAATTCACCCAAACCTCGCAATTCCATTTGAAGTCTATCTTCTGAATTTAGGCTGCAAAACGAATTTTGTCCGCCACCAAGCGCTGGTTCAATACTGGCGCAAAGGATTCAAAACGATGGAGATCAATGCATTTGGCGTTATGAATGCGCCAATGCAGGAAGCGTACCGCGGCTTTTTGAATATGTATTTAAAGCATGGCCGAAAGTTTATTGAGAGCCTAAGAAATCAAGTAGAGGTGGCGTGATGGATATTGAGTTGAAAAGAAAGACTTTTGGGGCTTGGCATGAGTCAGAATACGGCGAGCATATCATCTGGTTAAATGGCTCCCCTGTTAGTCATATTCATAATGACCGCTGGCAGGGATGGCTGACAGCAACAGCCAACGCCCAGGCGGTGCCAGAAGCAAATGCCCTCCTTGGCGCGACTCTGGACGCTGCTCAGAAACTGGGTAGCGGTGATTTTGTTTTGGTGCCGAGGGAGCCGACTGAGGCAATGCAGGACGCAGGATGTTCTGTTATGCCAACAGTGGATTGTCAGCCATATGATGCTGGCGTGGTATACAAGAAAATGATCGAAGCACAACTTGGGCTGCCGGCACCGGTGCTGCAAAGTTTGATGGAGGTGTCTTGATGGAAATTGATCGCAGAGTCCGCGCGAAAGAGTTCATGCATTTGCTATCCATTGGAAAAGATAAGTTTTATGCTCTTGTGAACTCTGGAGATATTGAACAGCCCATTCGACTTGCTGAAAGGGATGTGTTTTGGTACTCATCCTATGTAAAAAATAAAGTTGAAGAGCATAAAACCAGAATCTGATATAGTAGCCCACATATAGTGGGCTTTTTATTTACCCTGTCTCCTTCAAAACGGGTAATCAAACGGGTAACTTGACAAGGCACAAAAATTTTATTTATTTATATTAGTTGGTTATAATGAAAATTGTCATTCTTAACAAACCTTATGACGTCCTCTCCCAATTTCGTCCTGATGAAAAGCACCAGACTATGGCAGATTTCATTGACGATCCGGCTTTGCGCCTTGCTGGCCGTTTGGACATGGATTCTGAAGGTTTGGTCTTTTTAACCGATCACGGCGGCCTGAACCAGTACATCACCAATCCTGAAAATAAAAAGTTCAAAACTTATTTAGTTCAGGTGGAAGGTGACGTAACTGAAGAAGCGCTTGAGCAATTGCGTAAAGGCGTTGAGCTGAAGGACGGCATGACACTGCCGGCTAAAGCTGAGAAAGCTTCTGAACCTGAATGGCTGTGGGAACGCACGCCGCCTGTCCGTTTCCGCGCGTCTGTTCCAACCTCATGGGTTGAAATTTCAATTTGCGAAGGCCGCAACCGCCAGGTGCGCCGCATGACTTCCGCTGTCGGCTTCCCGACCCTGCGCCTGATCCGCACGCGCATTGGCGCAATTGATCTTGTGCAAATGGGCCTGAAGCCGGGTGAAACCAAGGAAATTGAGCCGCTTCTTTACCCGGACTTCCAAAATGTTCCTGCGGAAGAACCATACCGTTCGCGTTCATACGTGAAAAAACCGGGCGGCACAGGCGGCAAGCCTATGGTGCGCAAGAACAAAGACGGTTCTGTAAAGAAATCCGGTACCAAGCGCATTTGGCAAATGGATGACAGCGAAAAGCCGCGCCGCAAAACCAATGGCACAACGCGCCCGAACACCAAAGCGCCCCGCGGGCGCCGTTCGCGCTAAGCGCTGAATTCCGCCAAAGCTAAAGCTTCAATCAGCAAAGGGAACCGCTATTGGGTTCCCTTTGCTTTATCCGCTTTTGACTGGACTAATGCTGATCAGTTAAGGAATTTCAATATAAATTCCTTAAATTGGGATTATTCACGGCGGAGTCTTACTATCCTATCGTTAAGTAGAACAAACTTTGGATACTCGTGTGCGGCATGGATGCCGCATGTTGCCCATCACGGCAGGGATGCCGTGTATGGGCAACAAAAGACTTTTGTCTCCTTTGGATCTTTCCAAAGGAGGATCTTGCCTACGCAAAGACGTTTAAACTTTTAAAGTAAAAATGAGGCAGTGCAAGCACTGAAACTTAAGAGTGTATAAATTATCTTATTTTCATCAAAACTAAAAGATATACAATTGTTTTTTAAAAATATTTTTAAATATCTGAAAGTTGAAAAGAAAACACCAGTCAATGTCTTAACTGACTGGCTTTTTGACTGGACAGCTTTTTTCCTTCCCGCCAAGGCAATGCTTCAGACCCTGAATAAAATACGCGGCTCTGAAACAGCAAAACCTGAGCCTTCGCGCTGAAGTGCTGATTTACAGCGGCACTCCAATGCTTTAGGCTCAGGTTTTGTTCTCAAATCATGCTATGGCTCAGCAGCGGGCTATCCCCGAACCGCCGCGCCGCTTAGCCTGAATTAAGCATGCTGGGTGTTTTCTTCCGCCATTTGACGGTCCACATCTTCCGGATTCGCCAAGGCATGATTCAATTTATCCGTGTCCAGCTGGCCTACCCATTTCGCCACAACAATTGTTGCCAGGGAGTTGCCAACCAGGTTGGTCAATGCGCGCGCTTCAGACATGAAGCGGTCAATGCCGAGAATCAGCGCCAAGCCCGCCACTGGAATATGGCCCACAGCAGACAAGGTCGCCGCCATTACAATAAAGCCTGAACCCGTTACGCCAGCTGCGCCTTTAGACGAAATCAGCAAGACCGCCAGCAAAGTAATCTGATGGCTGAGATCCAGCTGCGTATTGGTTGCCTGCGCAATGAAAATCGCCGCCATGGTTAAGTAGATGGACGTGCCGTCCAGGTTAAATGAATAGCCTGTCGGAATAACCAAACCTACTACAGATTTTTCACAGCCGGCAATTTCAAGCTTTTTCAGCATGCGCGGCAGCACAGATTCTGAAGATGAAGTCCCCAGCACAATCAGCAATTCCTCGCGGATCATGCGGATCATTTTCAGGATGCTGAAACCGCAAATGCGGGAAATCGTGCCTAAAATCAGGAAAATGAACAGCAGGCAGGTAATGTAGAAGCAGATGATCAGCTGCGCCAGCTGCGCCAGTGAGCCAATGCCGTATTTGCCAATGGTATAGGCCATTGCGCCGAATGCGCCAATTGGAGCCAGCTTCATGATCATATTTACAATGTTGAAGAACACATGCGAAATTTGATCAATGAACTTCAATACCGGCTTGCCGGCCTCGCCTAATTTATGCAGCGCAAAACCGAACAGCAGCGCAAATAAAAGTACCTGAAGGATTTCGCCTTGAGCAAATGCGCCGACAACCGTATCAGGAATAATATTCATGAAAAAATCGGTTGTTGACTGCGCAACGCCAGATTCCACATATTTAGAAATGCCTGACGTATCTAAAGACGCAGGGTCGACATTCATGCCAACGCCCGGTTTTGCAATATTAATGACCAATAGGCCAATAACCAGCGCAATGGTCGAAACAATTTCAAAATACAGCAGCGCAATACCGCCCGTTTTGCCCACAGACTTCATGCTTTCCATGCCGGCGATGCCGCTGACCACGGTACAGAAAATTACTGGGGCAATGATCATTTTGATCAGCTTAATAAAGCCTTGTCCTAAAGGATATAATTGCTCGCCTAAGCCTTTTACATATTGTTCAGTACCGTTTACAGCATGAGTGCCGCTTGGGTAAAAATGCCCTACCAAAATACCCGCGATGATTGCAACAATTACCTGAAAGTACAGCGACTTATAAATTGGTTTTTTAGCCATGAGAATTCTTCACGATCTGCTTCTGAATCCAGAAGCTTCCATTTTTTGCCTATTTTGCAAAAATAAACAGCCCAAACTCATTTGCCGCCGACAAAAGAGCACCACAGCATTGAGACGACTCAATACTCAGAAAATTGAAAAAAAGTGTGATGTGATTTATGAAAAAATCACGCCATGCCAAAATTGCATTTGGCGGATGGTCAGGAGAGAGGAACACACAAAAATTACGGTTAAATTTTACCTAATTTTTCCGGTTTTGTTTCGCCTCAAATGTTAAATTTGATTAATTAATAAGCCAACCATACTAGACTATGGTCTATGAGCAAACCAATTTACTGGACAAAACGGGCTGAAAAATACCAATTATCACAGTAGACTATAAAACCTGACTGTATATTGCAAAAGCCGGCCTGATGAATACAAAACGTAATATCTATAAAGACTTTGAACACCCTTTTGCGCAGTTTGTCCGCATTGTCGGCAAAGGCAAAAATGGTGCCCGCTCCTTGACTTATGATGAAGCCTATCAGGCCTTCAGCATGATTTTAAAAAATGAAGTGCTGGATGTTCAGCTCGGCGCATTCCTGATGCTGCTGCGGGTGAAAGAAGAATCGGTAGATGAACTGGCCGGCTTTGTGCAGGCAACACGCGACCAGCTGCAGTTCAAGCCGCTGCAGGTCGATTTGGACTGGTCATCTTATGCCGGAAAGCGCAAGCATTATCCGTGGTTCCTGCTGGCGGCCCTGACGCTGGCAAAGCACGGCTACAGAGTAGTGATGCACGGCGCTTCCGGGCATACCGTCAACCGCCTGTACACTGAGCAGGTTCTGCAGTATTTGGGCTACCCTGTCTGCGAAAATGACAGTGAAGTTGAAGCGCAGCTGGCGCAGCGCAATTTCGCCTACCTGCCGCTGCACGCCATTTCGCCGATTCTGGACGAGCTGATTTCACTGCGCAATGTCATGGGCCTGCGCTCGCCGATCCACACTCTGGCCCGGCTGATCAACCCATTTAATGCCAAGGCAACAATGCAGGCGATTTTCCACCCGGCTTACCGCAGCTCGCATCAGCAGGCGGCCTTTAAGCTGGGCTATAAAAACAGCGCAGTCATTAAAGGCGAAGGCGGCGAATTTGAACGCAATCCGGATGCAAAAACCCTGATTTGCGGCATTAAGGACGGCGTGATGTATGAGCATGAGCTGCCTAAGCTGACCGACAACCGCAGCCCTGCTGAAGATGAACTGGATTTGGCAGTATTTCAAGCGGTCTGGGAAGGCCGGCAAAACCATGAATACGGTGAAACCGCCGCCGTGGAAACCATGGGCATTGCGCTGTACGCCATGGGCGCCTGCAGCAGCTATGAGGCCGCCATGGACAAAGCGAAAGCGCTGTGGGACACGCGTAACAGCCATTAGGCGCAGCATCAGTTTACAGTCTAGGCTGAGTTCCGCTAGGCATGGCGGAACTAAACTGCTAATTTAAAATGCGAAGGAATATTCTAAAAATAAAAAAATCAAGGAATAGCCATGGATAAGACACCCGATACGCAGCAAGGCAGCAAAGAGTTTTTAGCGCGGTCTGCGCTGTATGACGCAGTCAGCTTTAAAAATGCCTTTACGCAGAGCGTGATGCTGTTCATCCAGCACCATTTGGATGAAATTGGCGCTGAATACTGGACCATGCATTTCGGCTCGCCGAAACCCAGCGCAGAGCAGATTATTGACAAGCTGGAGCTGGATGAGCATGCGTTTTTAAGCGCTGAAGGCTTGACTGAAGAAGATATTGCCTATCATGAAAACCATCTGGACTTCATGCTGCCTGCAGGAGCCAGCCAGTATGTGCTGTGCGTCAGCTTTGAAAATGGCCAGGTGTATGAAATCAGCATGGAAAGCTGAAAGCCGGCATGGCGCTTAATATTGAATCAGTTAAGGAATTTCAATCTTCCCCTTACGCAACAGCAGGCGCTAGGGGAGATTTATCAATAAGTGAAACAAACTGGCATTAGGCATAATGCCGGCTTTTATGCCGATTGCTGAATCAAGCGGGCTGGCTGTTTAAGCCCAAGCTTAAATAAAGCGGATCGGCTTAAACTCAGGCTCAGTTTTGTGATGGTCATCTTCACAGACTTCGCCTTCTTCCTTGCTGCCGCGGTCAATATAGCCGCTGCGCTCATTTTCCGGCAAATGCTTTATTTCCCATGCATACACCGCCTGCATGCAGATTTGGCGCTGCTCCTGGCTTAAAGCGATACCGTTTGGCCATTTGCCAATTTCAACTGCGGTTTTCAAGCGCTCCACAATTTCAGGATTAAGTACGGCAAGCATCTGTTCAATATTCATGGGTTAATCCTGTTTAAATGAGTCAAAATCCTGGTTCCATCCGAGCTTGGTGCGGCACGCCATATAGAAGTCATAGCCCGGCGGATGAAGCAAATTCAGTTTAAAGGGATGCTTACGGATATGTAAGCTGTCTCCGACGCCCAGTGAAACACTGTTCTGGCCGTCCGCGCTGACCATTGGAAGCACGCGGTTTTCACGGATTAAAATTTTAATTTCACTGTGGCCGCCGACGACAATCGGCCGGGACGACAAAGTATGCGGATGCATCGGCACCAGCGCAATCGCGTCCATGCCCGGATGTACAATGGGCCCGCCGCCGGACAAGGCATAGGCGGTAGAGCCTGTCGGCGTAGACACAATCAGGCCGTCGCTGTGCTGGCGGTAGACATACTGCCCGTCAATATTCAGCTCAAAATCGATCATATGCACCGATTTTCCAGAATGCAGCACCACGTCATTCAGCGCAACCGCATCGTAAATGGTTTCGCCTTTGGAGCGGATTTCAATTTCCAGCAGAAAGCGCCGGTCCAGCTGAAACTCGCCTTTCAGCACCTGATCCAGCTTGAAAATCACTTCTGTCGGCTTAATATCGGTTAAAAAGCCCAAACGGCCGCGGTTCACGCCAATGACCGGAATATTGAACTTAACCAAAGCGCGGGCTGCATGCAGCAGCGAGCCGTCGCCGCCAACCACAATCACCAAATCGACAACCTCGCCCAGCAAGGCTTTGCTGACCGTTTGCGTATTGGAATAAGGCACCAGTTCAGCCGTTTCTGTATCAAAAACAGGATGCAGTCCCAGACTTAATAAATGATCGTGAATCAGGCATAAAGTTTCAACCACCGAAGATTTATCAGGACGCCCGATTAATCCGATGTTTCGAAATGCCTTGTGTGAAATTTGCACCTGCGCCATTGCTCCGCTACGCTTCACGCTTATCATAGCATTAACGCTTTTGATTTAAAAAAACTTTGAATTGCTAATTTATCTGACTGATAAATTCATCTTTTGCATACATATACAGTTTAATTATTGCAAATTGCGTAAAAGCTTCGCATGATTAGCGAAATTTCTCAGGATCTTATCAGCATTTATGAAGTCTGAACGCGGCATAGGTACTATTGCATTCATTTTTTGTGTTCTGGTGATTGGCGCATTCGTCGCTTTCAGTGTCTATCTGATCAAGATTGACAACATTGTCAGAGCCAAATTTGAAGGACAGCGCTGGGATATTCCCGCGAAGGTATTCGCGCGCCCGCTGGAAATCTATACCAATGCGCCTGTCAGCCAGGATGATTTGCGTGAAGAGCTGAAAATGCTGGGCTATGCGGGCGCCGAGAGCTATGCCAAAACCGGCAGTTTCGTGGTTTCCGGCAATGAAATGTACGTGCATACCCGCGGCTTTGACTTTGGCGACCGTGTTGAGCCTGAGCAGGTTTTAAAAATTTCCTTCGGCAAAGACCAAGTGACCGATGTCAGCGCGACCAAACCGTCATCCAGCGGCATTGCGCGTTTGGAGCCACTGCTGATTGGCGGGATTTATCCGCAGCATAACGAAGACCGCGTGCTGATTAAGCTAAACAAAGTGCCGAAGCCGCTGATTGAAGCTTTAATTGCGACAGAAGACCGCAATTTCTATCATCATCATGGCGTATCAATCCGCGGCACCGCGCGCGCGATAGTCAGCAACGTCACCGGCGGCAAGCGCCAGGGCGGCTCGACTTTAACCCAGCAGCTGGTCAAAAACTTCTATCTGTCTCCTGAGAAAACCCTGAAGCGCAAGGTGAATGAAGCGCTGATGGCCCTGCTGATTGAACTGCACTACGATAAAGATGAAATTCTTGAAGCCTACCTGAATGAAGTGAATCTGGGCCAAAACGGCAATTATTCAATTAACGGCTACGGCCTGGCCTCGCAGTTCTATTTCGGCCTGCCGCTGCGCGAGCTGAATATTTCACAGCAGGCTTTCCTGGTTGGCCTGGTTCAAGGCCCGACTTTATATAATCCTTGGCGCAACCCTGAAGCGGCCACAAAGCGCCGCAATATTGTGCTGAACAATATGCTGGTCATGGGCTATTTAACCCAGAAGCAGTATGAAACTGAAACTGCGCGCCCATTGAATGTCATTTCCAAGCCGACGCTTGGCCCTGCCCGCTTCCCGGACTTTCTGGATATTGTGCGCCGCCAGTTGCGCACAGAATATCAGGAAGGCGATTTAACCAATCAGGGCCTGCGCATTTTCACTACGTTAGACCCGATTGCGCAGACCCGCATTCAGAACAGCTTTAAAGATACGGTCGCGCGCTTAAGCAGCGCCAATCCGAAACGCTTGAAGGAGCTGCAGGGCGCGGTGCTGATTACCCATCCGGAAAATGGCGAATTGGTCGCAGCCGTCGGCTCGACTCAGGACTTCACCGGCTTTAACCGCGCTGTCGATGCAAAGCGCCAAGTCGGCTCCCTGCTCAAACCGGTAATTTATTTAAGCGCAATTGAATCCGGCCGCTACAACTGGGCCAGCCAGATTCAGGACAGCAGCATCAGCGTGCAAAGCGAAGGCAAGGCCTGGACACCGAAAAACTACAGCGGCGGCGAACACGGCGTTGTGCCTATGGTGCAGGCGCTGTCCAACTCCTATAACCTGTCTGCGGTGCGCTTAGGCCAGGAATTCGGCATCGCGACTTTCATCAACCATTTGAAGAAATTTGGCGTTACTTCCAGCATTCCGAACTACCCTTCCATTTACCTAGGCGCAGTAGATATGTCGCCAATGGAAGTGATGAGCCTTTACGGCAACTTCGCAACCGGCGGCTTCAAGTATCCGGTGAAATCCATCCGCACTGTGGTCGACAGCAGCGGACGCACGCTGGACCGCTACAGCCTGTCGGTGCAGCCGACGATTGATCCGGCGGCGGCTTATGTGCTGAATTACGGCCTGCAGCAGGTGATGGCTTCCGGCACCGGCCGTTCTGCCTACAGAACGCTCCCGACTTCACTGGAGCTGGCCGGCAAATCGGGCACCACCAATGACACCCGCGACTCATGGTTTGCCGGCTATTCAGGCAACTATGCCGCCGTAGTTTGGCTGGGGCTGGATGACAACAAAATTACCGGCCTGACCGGCTCTTCCGGCGCGCTGCCGGTATGGACGAATGTCATGAAGCAGCTGCGTCAAAAGCCGGTGAATTTGCGCCAGCCGAATGAGGTGCAGTGGCATTGGCTGGACCGCAATAGCGGCGACCTGTCCGCTTCCGGCTGCGAAGGCGCGATTTATATTCCGCTGCTGCGCAATTCAATTCCGAAGCGCGCAACAGCCTGCGGCCAGCCGCAGTATGAAGTACAGCCTTACACAAACGCTGCAGAAGCGCCTCAGGACCCTGCAGCGCAGAGTGATAGTATAGAAAACTACATTCGCGAAAGTGAAAGCGGCCAGGAAGCGGATTCATCCGACCAGCCCCGCGTCATTTCCAGCGGCAGCTACAATAACTGAGGTTAACGCCACTGATGCTTAAAAAGATCCTGATCAGCGCCGCCGTGCTGGGCATTGCGGGCTGCCAAAGCCTACCGTCCATCAGCAGCGATGCGCAGAAGCAGCCGGCGCCGAAAGAACAGAAACAGCCGATCCGGGAACCTTCCGGCGTAGTCATTCACCCGGATGACCGTCCGGAAATTCAGCGCCAGCGCATTGTGATTCCTGAGCAGCAGGAACGCGTGCAGAAGTTTGAGGACGGGCGCAGCCTGCCCGCCTTTAAAAAACTGATGCAGCAGACCCAGACTGCATACGCCAAAGGCCAGCTGAATGCAGCCGAAGACGCCGCCACGCAGGCGCAGCGCCTTGCGCCGCAATCTGCAGAGACCTTCCTGTATTTAGCCATGATTGCGAACCGCAAGAATCAGCCGGCCAATGCCGAAGCGCTGGCGCAGCGCGGCCTGAGCTACGCGCAGAGCAATGCCATGAAAAAGCAGCTTTGGAATGTCATTCTGAAGGCCGGCCAAAAGCAGAATAAGGCCTCCAGCATTCAAAAAGCCCAGCAGGCGCTTAAAGGGCTTTAAGCTTCCAGACCAAGTTTCACGCTTATATCTGATGATGCCTTACAGGAAGCGCATGCCTGCAATGCCGTAAGCATGATGCTGCTGCGCTTCAATCAATAATTCCTGCCTCATGCCGCCCAGCGCAAATGCCGGAATCTGCAGCTGCCGGGCGATCAGTTCAAACTGCTCCCAGCCCAGCGGCGATGCCTCCGGATGCGTTGCGGTTGCAAGCACGGGGCTGAGCAGAATTGCGTCGCAGCCGATAGACTGCGCATGCAGGGCCGACGCCAAGTCATGGCAGGCGGCGATATAGCGCCAGCCGGTTTTCAGCTCGCCTTTTTTCAGCTGCAGCAGCTGCGGCTGCTTCAAATGAATGGCGCCTATGCCTTGCTGCTGAATGCTGTTCAGCTGCTTCCACAGCTCAATATTGACAATCAGCCGGGATAGATGATCAATTTCGCAGCCTGCCAGCGCGATGGCATGCTGCTGATCGGCCTCTACCCGCCAATACAGCAGCTGCTGCCCGCTCAGCTGCTGCAGCGCAGCCAAATCATCTGAAATTTTAATCTGATGCGGCCAGTACAGGCGCTTCAGCATAGCCGTGTTGGCTTTGGGAAAGTTCAAATCCAACAGCTGATCGCGGCTGTACCAGGTCCACGGCTGCTGGATTTCATTCAGCAGCTGATCCGGCACGGCGGCGTGAAATAAATGCAGATTGACAATTACATCGTCATATTCATGGCGGATGAAATCGAATGCATGCCAGTCATGCAGTCCGATGCCGACCTCTTCAAAAACTTCCCGCCGGCAGGCTTCCACAGGCGTTTCCCCTGCTTCGACTTTGCCGCCGGGAAACTCATGCTTATTGCCCTGATGCTGCTGCGCGGTGCGCCAGCCGGCCAGCACTTTGTTTTGATGCAGCAGAATGGCGATTGCGACATGAAGATTGGGTTTAGACATTAGGCAGCATCCATTTTTCTTAAATATTACTGAGTGTAAACAGCTTTGAGTTTTTTATAAAATCTTAGTATTTAGCATTGACAGCCTTATTCGATAATGATTATCATTTAATTCGTTCACTACACACCACGGAGCCCCAGGCATGAACGCACCATTTAGCTTATTTACACGCAGCACCGAATCTCATCATGCATTGCCAATGCTGCATTCCAACAACTTGTTCGCATTAGGCCGTGAAATCCGCATTATGCATGCAGGAGAAGAATACCGTTTACGTTTAACGCGCAACAATCGGCTGATTCTCACAAAATAACTAGAACAGCGGGATAATAATAAACGTGGGAACAAGCAGTATGAATCAGCGCATACTGCTTTTTTATTGCAGATTTTGCAATAGTTTAGAAAACTTCACTTCATTCAGGCCACTGCACAAATCACTGCAGCTTAGGCAAAGAAATCTGCACGCATAAGCCGCCCAGCGCAGACTTGGAAAACGCTATTTTGCCCTGATGCAGCTCAATAATCTTCCTGCAGATAGACAGCCCCAAGCCGGTGCCCTGCGTTTGCGTGCCCAGCGCGCGGTAAAAGCGCTCGCCTAAGCGGGCCAGCACTTCATCGGTCAATTCCGAGCCATTGTCTTCAATGCGCCACAGCGCATGATGCTCCGTTTCACCTGCATAAATGCGCAGCTTGCCGTGGTCCTGCGCGTAGCGGATGGCATTGTCAATTAAATTGCGCAGGCAGGTGAACACCAGCTCAGAATTGGCAAAAACCGGACTTGGGCTGACATCCAGCGCAGCCTCAATATTTTTCCGCTGCATAAAAGGCGCCAAGGCCTGCAGCGCTTCGTGCGTCACATCCGCCAAATCAACCGCCGTTTTAGGCAGGTCTGCCGGGTTGGATGGATCGAGCCGCGCCAGCAGCAGCAGGTTTTCCAGCACCTGCGTGCCGCGGCTGACATCCTGCTGAATCTGCATCAGCTCTGCAGGCAGCTGCGGATGCTCCTGATATTTGCGCTTCAGCACCTGCACGCGCATTTGTATCGCGGATAGCGGCGAGCGCAGCTCATGCGATGCATCTGCGGTAAAGCGCTGTTCCGCCAGCAGAGCCTGCTTGACCCGCTCCAGCATGTAATTCAGCTGCTGCACCATCGGCTGCAGTTCGGCCAGCTGCGGTTCGGGCGAAATAATCGGCTCCAGGTCATCTGCGCTTTTTTCCGCAATCTGATGCGACAGCGCATGAATGGATTTGAACTGGCGCTTGACTGAAAAATGCACCATCAGCCACTGCAGGCACCACAGCACGGCCAAAACAGCCATATAGCCGGCCGCCGTAGACAGGATTTCTTCAAAGCGCACGTCGACAGGCTGCACCGCGTACAGGGTCATGCCCGACTCATGCTGCACATACACGCGCCACAGCACATGCTTATGCCACAGCAGCGAATAGCCCGGCTGCGCATGATGGCTGGCCAGATACTGAAATACGGCTTTTTCCGCATCTTCGGACTGAGTTAAGGTCTGCCCTGCATAAATCAGGCGGTAATGAATATCAAACTGGTCACTGAGTTCATCAATCTGCTTGCCGGATGACTGGCTGATATCCGCAAGCAGCAGCATATCGGAGATTTCATCCATGATCTCATCCTGCAGATGCATGGTCTGATACACGGAAATGCCCAGCAGCAGCAGCAGTGAAATTAAGCCGGCCGCAATCGAGCTGAAAACCGAAGTTTTGACCAGCTTGCGCTGCAGGGAAACCGCGCGCTGCGCCTGCATGCCTTAATCCTGCGGCCGGTTCATGCGGTAACCTAAACCGCGGATGGTTTTAATGTACTGGCTGCCGATTTTTTTGCGCAGCTGATAGATGAATACTTCAATCGCATTGCTTTCAATTTCATCGCCCCAGGCATACAGCGACTCTTCCAGCTGCTCGCGGGTAATCACATGCTCAGGCTTCTGCATCAGCTTATACAGAATCTGAAATTCTTTTGCGGTCAGCGCCAGCGCTGCGCCATCCTGAATCACAATTTTAGCCTGCGTGTCCAAGGTTAAATTGGCAAACTGAATCTGCTGGCTGTTAACGCTGTGCTTCTGGCGCATTTGGCTGCGCACGCGCGCGGACAGCTCTTCCAGGCTGAACGGCTTCACCAGATAGTCATTGGCGCCCAGGTCCAGCCCTTCAACCCGGTCTTGCACGCTGTCGCGCGCAGTCAGGAAAATCACCGGCGTATTCAGCTGCTTTTTGCGCAGCGCCTGCAGAATTTCATCGCCGGTGGCTCTGGGCAGGCCGCGGTCCAAAAGCACGCAGTCATACTGGTGCTGCTCCATAGCGGCGATGGCATAATCGCCGCGCTCAACCCAGTCGATGCTGTAGCCGTCCATCTCCAGCCATTCCTTGATGCTCTGCGCCTGAGATACGTCATCTTCCGCCAGTAAAATCCTCATAACCCCTCCGCTTGCGTTGCGCATTCTGCTTGATCTGAATGAAAATGAAATGCCTGAATCAGCTGTTTCCGCTTATCTTAACAGGGCGCGGCGCCTGTCCGCATGCAAATTCCGCATCTTCAGCGCAATGCAAAAACCACATGCGCCGGCATGTGGTTTTCCTGCTGAATCCGCGGAACAGATTCAATTCATCTGCTGAATTAAAATTTAAGCGCATCAACATCAATGCTGACATGCTTAGCCGGCTTGTAATCAATATCCACTTCGCCGCTTAAAGTCACCGGCGTTTTCGCTGAAACCTTTTTGCCGTGCCACAGCTTGTCATCAATCTCCACAGTCATGCTGCCGGTGCTGTCGCGGAATTCATATTTCTCATCGCCCAGCGCTTTCACCACATGGCCTTTCAATTCAACCTTGCTGTCATCCTTAAGCGTTAAAGCCTGCTTGACCGTAACCGCCTGCGCAAACGCCATATGGTTGACCGCCTGATGCTCCGCATGTGCGGGCGCAGCCGGCGCTTGAGCCGCAGGACTTGCCATGGATGCCGCAGCCGCCGCTGCAAAACCGGCTGCTAAAATTGCTTTTGCTAATACATTCATCTTTCTCGCCTCTGGGTCGTTGCTTTATTGCGTTGAAGTGATTAAACCAAATTCAAATGAGCGGAATCTTAAGAAAGCTGTTTGATACATGAACATAAAGTCCGGGCTAGTTCAAAGGCACCACGCGCAGCACTTCTTCCAGCGTAGTCACGCCCGCCACCACTTTGCGCGCGCCGGCAATCCGCAGCGGTTCAATGCCTTCCTTGCGCGCCTGCTGGCGCAGCTGCGCCAAGTCCGCATTCGCGCCAATCATCTGCTTGGTTTCCAGGCTCAGCGGCATGAATTCATATATGCCGACACGGCCTTTATAGCCGGTGTGGCGGCATTCTTCACAGCCCACCGCCTTAAAGACAAAACTCGGCGTTGCGACCGTATAGTCAAAAGTCAGATGCTTCCACTCCTGCTCGTTGATAAACGTTTCCTGCTTGCAGTGCGGGCACAGCTTGCGCACCAGGCGCTGCGCCAGCACGCCCAGAATGGTGGCGGCGGTTAGAAACGGCTGCACGCCCAAATCATGCAACCTGGTTAAGCTGGATGGCGCATCATTGGTATGCAAAGTCGACAGCACCAAATGGCCGGTTAAAGCGGCCTGAATCGCCATATTGGCAGTATCATGATCGCGGATCTCGCCGACCATGATGATGTCCGGATCTTGGCGCATCAGCGCGCGCACGCCGTCAGCGAAGCCCAGCTCAATGCCGGCATTGACCTGCATCTGGTTAAAGCTCGGCTCCAGCATTTCAATCGGGTCTTCAATGGTGCAGACATTGACCTGCTCTGTCGCCAGCTGCTTTAAGGATGAATACAGCGTGGTGGTTTTGCCAGAACCGGTCGGCCCAGTCACCAAAATGATGCCGTGGCTGTGGCCGGTCAGCTGATTCCACGACTCCTGCAGGCGCCCTTCAAAGCCCAGCTGCTGAAAGCTACGCACCAGAACATCGGGATCAAAAATACGCATCACCAGCTTTTCGCCGAATGCAGTCGGCAAGGTGGATAAGCGCAGTTCGGTTTCCTGCCCTTTCGGCGTGCGGGTTTTCAGGCGCCCGTCCTGCGGCTTGCGCTTTTCCGCCACGTTCATGCGCCCTAAAATTTTAATCCGCGAAATCACCGCAGTCAGGGTATTGGCCGGCATGTTGTAGATGGTGTGCAGCACGCCGTCAATCCGGAAACGCACCTTGCCGGTGTCTTTGCGCGGCTCTAAATGAATATCGCTGGCGCTCTGCTCAAAGGCGAACTGCAGCACCCAGTCCACCAACTTGACAATATGCTGGTCATTGGCATCCGGGTTTTGCGAATCGCCCAGCTGCAGCAGCGCTTCCACGCCTTTATTTTCACGGTCATAGGCGGAAGATTTTTGCGATGAATTGACCGCGCGGCTGACCTGATAGTATTCCACCAGATAGCGCTGCAGCTGCTCCGGATTCAGCAGCACCCGCTGAATTTTCCGCGGCGACAGCGTGCGCTCCAGATTGGCCGCCCATTCCGACTTAAACGGCTGGTCGGTGGCAATCAGCACATGGTCATTCTGAATTTCGACCGCAAGAATTTTATTGCGCATGGCGAATTCCTGCGACATGACATTAGTCAGCGCCTGCACATCCGCCTTCAGCGGGTCAATAATATAGAACGGCAGCTGGCTTTTTTCCGACAGCCACTGGCACAGGCGGTTCAGCGTTAAAGCCGTTTGCGGATGGCTCTGGTCGGGCAAATTAAAATTCGCAATCCATTGCAATGGATGCCATTTCAGTTGCTCACGCTGGCGGTGCGTGGTCTGGATCAGCATTTTATCCCGCTCAGTAATGCGCCCGTCTTTCTGCAGCTGCTCTAAGCACCATGAAGTGTCAATTTCAAAATTAAATGTCATTATTGTACTGTCCCCAAACATCCCCTCACTATAGCAAAATTCAGCAGCTGGATTCGGCCTTTTTGCAGCAGGCGCCCGGTTCGGAATAGCCGCAGCCATGAAACAGTTTATTTGCAATTACAGCAGCTTAATTGCGGAAAACCGCTGCAGCTTTTGACTGCATAAAAGATTGACCCCTGCATGATTTATCACCTATATTGCAAATGAGGCTTAATTTTTTAAACTGCTACTTTAGGGATAACCCTGTGAATTCAGCTGAGCTTGCCTTCCTGCAAAATACGCCTTTTCACGATTTGATTGCGGTCTTAATGGCGGCGCTCGGCTGCGGCTTGCTGATTGGCCTGGAACGCGAGCGCAGCAAGCAGCGGGAAAACCAGCACAGCTTTGCAGGCCTGCGCTCTTTCACAGCATGCGCGCTGCTGGGCGCGGTTTGCTTTTTATTCGGCGCAGCCGTTGGCCTTGCCGGAGCGGTCATTGTCGGCGGCATTGCAATTTTTTCCGTCAAAAATCAGCCCAGCGACCCGGGCACCACCACAGAGCTGGCATTTGTGCTGACCTATTTCATTGGCGCTTTATGCCTGTGGAATCCGCCCTTGGCGGCCGGTTTGGCGGTACTGCTGACCATTCTGCTCATGGCCAAGCACTCCATGCACAGCTTTGCCGGAAAATGGATTACCGAAGCTGAATTTAAGGACGGCATTTTTCTGCTGGCCTTGATTCTGATTGCCCTGCCCTTAACGCCGAATGCGCCGCTGTGGGGCTCGGCGCTGAATCCCTATATTATTTTAAAGCTGCTTGCATTGATTTTAGCTGTGCAGGCTCTGGCGCATATCGTCAAGCGCCTGCTGTCCTCAAAAAATGCCCTGATCTTATCTTCTGTCGCTTCCGGCTTTGTTTCCAGTACGGCGACTGTCGCCAGCCTAGGCATGGAAGTCCGCGCCGGCCGCGCCGACGCCAAAATCAATGCCGGCGCAGCGCTGATGTCCTGCGTCGCGACACTGCTGCAGCTGCTGATTATTGTGGCCGGCGTCAGCGTGCTGTGGCTGAAAACCATTATTGCGCCAGCCTTAATCGCCACTTTGATTTTGGCCGGCTGCGCCTATTGGCTGCTGAAAGACGCTGCGCCGGCTGAACAGAGCCTGCAGGCAGACTCCCGCATGTTCAGCCTGAAGGAAGCCGCCATCATTGCCGGAACATTAACGGTCATTCAGGCCGGCGTGTACGGCCTGAACCTTTGGCTGGGCGATGCCGGCCTGATTGCAGGCACGCTGCTGGCCTCGCTGTTTGAGATTCACGCCGCTATGGCGACCGTGGTCATGCAGGGCGCGCCGGCAGAAAACGGCGTGTTCTATGCTTTTATTCTGGGCCTCGCGGCGCATGCAGTCGCCAAGTCGGTGAATGCAGCCCTGACTGGCGGCCTGAAGTTTGCTCTGGCCTTTGCGCCTATTCAGATTTTCCACATGGCAGTTTTAATTGCCCTGCTGTGGTGGACGGTTAAGCTTTAGCAAGGCCGCATCCTTAAACCACAGCTAACAGATAGCTATTTTTATTTAGACATACTTAAATTGTTATTTTTATTTACATTTTTTAATTTTTCCGCCAACTTAAAATAATGCTTTTAACTTACCATCTTGGTCTTTATTTAAACTATATCCATAATTTAAATTATTTTAAGGAATTAAAAAATGCAGTATAAAAGCTTAAGCTTAGCAGTAACCGCAGCGCTCACTTTAGCAGGCTGCGGCGGCGGTTCATCAGGCGACATATTTACCGATGGCGGAAATGCAAGCGGGTTTCAGCAATTGGCTGACATCCGTGTCTATCATGACGTTCAAAATAATAAGATTTCACAATCCACAAGCATTATGACCATTACGAAAGACGGCAAAGCCTATGATGATTCCAGCAGCACCGTGCTTTCTTTTATTGTCACTAAAAATGGCTTATATGATGAATCAAGCGTCAAAGACACTTATGGCAAACTTATTGGCGCCGCTTCGGTCAGCAAAAACCAATTTACACTCTATCCCTACTCAAGCATAGGTTCTAAAGGCTTAGCATTTACAACGAATTACAGCATATTGAACATTGGCGGACAGGGCATGGCTGAAAAAATTGCGCCATTTCCTTACTGGGTTGCTGTGAATAAATTAGGCAGTAAATATCAATATCCGCAGCGTTATTTGGATTTCCTGCTCTATCTGAATAAAATGAAATTTCCTGCAAATACCCAATGCATGCAGTCTATTGAGGAAACATCAAGTGAAGACCGCTTATTCATTAAGGATATAACTGAAAATAATCCAGCTGAGCAAGCCTTCTTGAAAAAACAATGGGAAGACTACAGTACCAGAAACAGCCCGAATATTTCAAAAATCATCTACAAAGACAGCATTGCCTATTCACTGTTTGATCCTTTTGATAAAACAACCCAAACTGTTGTGCAGTACAAAGATTACACCTACTACTCTGCCGTGCATAAAAAAGCAGGCATTGGATACAGCCTCCAGCAGGAGCTGGACAAAATCGCAACCAATCCAGATTTTGACAAAGTCAGCGCCAATCTACGCGACCAGTACCGCAGCCTGCTGCAAAAATCCTGCACCAGCTTCACGCCTGCAGTAAAAGCTGCACTGCAGCAGCATATCAACACATTCAATCAAACCCTGAAATAATCGGCCGGCTGCCTTACAGGGGCTGCGCAGCCATCAGTTCCTGTACTTCAACATGCGCAGCGGCAACTTTAAATTTCACATTCACTGCAGCAAACAGCATGCCGTAAACCCGCTCCTCATCCTCCTGATAGGCGGGGCGCGGGTCCAAAGCCAACACCTGCTCCAGTTCATTGACTGTTTGCGCTGTGAGCCGGTTTTGCTTCAGCAGCGCCTGCTTTTGCTGTTCCGCCTCCGCCAGCCACAGCACCTGCTTGCGCGCCGGCTCATCCTGCGCATAGGCGCTTTGCGCATCATGAACCGCATCTGAATATTGAATATAGGGCTTGATATCGACAATCGGCGTGCCGTCCAGCAGGTCGCTGCCGGTTACATAGACCCGCACCGATTTTCCGTTTTTTTCGACTTTCCGCAGCTGCACCACAGACAGGCCAACCGGCGCCGGCCGGTACATGCTGCGGGTGGCAAACACCCCGATTTTCTTATTGCCGCCCAGACGCGGCGGACGCACCTGCGGCCGGAACGCGCCGCCGTCCTGCTGATTTTTATTGTCATGGAACTGCCACAGCAGCCACAGATGGCTGAAGGCCTCAATGCCTTCAAAAGCCAGCAGGTCATTATACGGCGCAGCCATTTCAATATAGGATTCAATCTGAACCAAATTCGGCTGGCGCGGAATTCCAAACTTTTCCTTATAGGGAGAATGCATATAGCCAATAATTGGCAAATTTAACCCAGTCATAATCAATTTTTTTGATAAGTTCAATTAAATATATTCAGTTTATCGAGAATGATTTTAGATTAGAATAGCAAGCTGTTCTAATTTGATAAATTATTGAGACCTTTAATGGCTGCTTTCAACGTCGAAAAGATTACTCAGGTGCACCACTGGAATGACACATTATTCAGTTTTAAAACCACCCGCGATACTGCGCTGCGTTTTAAAAACGGTCAATTTGTGATGATTGGTCTTGAAGTGAATGGTAAGCCTTTAATGCGCGCATATTCTATTGCCAGCGCAAACTATGAAGAAGAGCTGGAGTTTTTCTCAATTAAAGTGCCGGACGGCCCTTTGACTTCTATCTTGCAAAAAGTAAAAGTTGGCGATGAAATTCTGGTTTCTAAAAAACCGACAGGCACTTTGGTTCTTGATGATTTGAACCCGGGCAAAAATCTGTACCTGCTTTCTTCCGGCACCGGCCTTGCGCCGTTCCTGGCAACCATCCGCGACCCGGAAACATACGAACGCTTTGAGAAAGTGATTGTAGTTCACGGCACGCGCTTCATTTCTGAACTGGCGTATCAAGACCTGATTTTAAATGAACTGCCAAACAATGAGTTCTTTGAAGAATTAGGCATTAAAGACAAATTGGTTTACTACCCAACGGTAACCCGCGAAGAATATCCAAACCAAGGCCGTGTAACGACAGTAATTGAAACGGGCGAAATTTTTGAAAAAATCGGCCTGCCGCGCTTCAACCCGGAAACTGACCGCGCAATGCTTTGCGGCAGCCCTGCATTCCTGGATGACGTTGCTGCGCTGCTTGATCAGCATGGCTTAAAAGAATCTCCACGCATGGGCGTACTGGGTGACTACGTGATTGAACGCGCATTCGTCGAAAAATAATTCCCCCTTTCAAAAAAGACTGGAGCATATGCCTCCAGTTTTTTTGGCCATTTTTTGTCAGTTTTTAACAAAAAAATCTCATATAAAAAGAAAAAGTCTTGTTTTTACTCAGTGAAGTAAATATAATTCAGCCACAGAACAGACAGGTCTGTCTATTTTTATATTTGCTGAATATAGAAGATAATTTAATCATCCAGAGGGTCTAAAGAAAATAAACATAAGAAGAAGTTTTAAGCTTCTCGCCCTCTGTAGTTTATCAGCCATTTTTTAAATGACTGAGCAATTACAGAGCATAATGAACTTATCAGCAGAGCGCGGTGAACAGCGATCATCGCGCTTTTTTATTTCCGAAATTTGAGCTGAAGGATGCCTGCTTCCGGTTAAGCATGCGCCGCCGGCCATATCAACATTCAATGGCCGGCAGCCGCTTCATTATCCCGCCGCAAATCAAGCTGCGGGAATTTCCAGCTGAATCAGCTTTTCCACCCGGTTCCAGTAATCATCAATATGAACGGCATTCGGGTCAATCTGCGCCTGAATTGTCATGCCGTCCAGAATGCTGGACAGCAAAGCGGCCAGCTGGTCTGCCTGCTGCACGCCCAAGCCCTGCAATGCATCGCGCAGGCGCCCGCTCAGCCATTCCTTATAGTCAATTGCCGGCTGCAGCGAAGAAGGATAAATTTTTGAAATCTCTTCCACCGCTTTTTGAAACATGCAGCCGTTAAAGTCCGATGTATGGAACCACGCGTGATACCAGAAAAAAGCCGTTCTGATATGCTCCATATAGTCCTGCGGATCGCAGGCTGCGATTGCTGCGCCTAAAGACTCCTGCAAATTAATATTCCTCCTAATCAGGCACTCTTCAATCAGCTTCGCTTTAGATGGAAAGTATTTATAAAACGTCATTTTCGCGACGCCAGACTCACTAATAATCCGATCAACTCCTATAGAGTTGTAGCTATGCGAGTTAAAAAGATTCAGTGCAGTATTAATTATGTCATCTTTTTTTGACATGGTTTACCTGCCGTACAGAATGTGCGATTTGATCATTGGTTCATGACAACCTAACTGTGAAAGCTATTATAACAGCCCGCCATTATACTGATATTATGCTGACCTGAGCAATTTTATCCAAGAATAAATTCACCATACAAGTAGTTGAATTAATGATATTATTTAATTAAATTTAACTATAGAAGATTGCTGTATTTTTAACTATTATCAAATGATTAAAACCACAATTACTCCTATATGAATACACTCTCCTTTACCCAATCTGAGCACACCCGCGCAGAACTCCTGCACTTTATTCAGCACTCACTGAGCCCGGAACTGTGGGAAAATAATGCATATGCCGTAAGCTGGCTGAAACAGCGGACAAAATCGCATGCTTTATTCCGGCATCCTATGCTGGAGCGCCTCAAGGCATGCCAATTAAGCCTGCAGCAGCTTAAAGCCATTCATATCAACTATTTCACGGCCATTGTCAGAATTTTTACCGATGCGCTGAGCATGCTGATTTATCAGGCCGCTGCGCTGGAAAGCAATGCCAACATCCATGCAGAAAAGCGCATTCCTGCAAAAATTTATGCGCGCTATCTGCTGTCTTTAAATTTGTTTGATGAATTGGGCTTTAATACCCATCAGCTTGCGCAAAGCTCGCCGTCAAAATCCCATCTGATTTATTTTTTAGACTTAATGCGCCAGCTGGAGCTTGACGCCGCCCAGCAGCATGCCGAAGCGGAAGCCTATGCGCTACAGGCGTTTATTCAGCAGCATATGCATTCATATGCGGATTTGCTGCTGATTCTGGCCTGCACTGAACTGCAGGTCATTAAATTCAGCGAGGCACTGCGGATCAATATGCAAGCCTATGACCCCGCATTTGCGCTGGGATATTACGCCTGCCACGGCATCGCAGACGGTTCATCCCAGCATCTGGCCAATGATGACAACCATGAAGACGACATTTGGGTGCTGCTGACCCAATGCTTTGCCGGTGAGCACAGCCAGCATTATCAGCAAATGCAGATGCAATACCTTGAACTGTGGAATGATTTCTGGAGCAGGATGCATAAAATGGCATCATAAGAATTTAATTTTAAAGGTTTTAAGCAATAGATAGCAAACAGCTGGAATAATGCGCGCAAAGGCTTCAATTCAGCTGAATAATGCCGTATATAGCTAAATCATAAAGTCTGTATTACGAATAATTTCCTATAAAATATGATTGCACTAAATTTTAGTCGCGTTAACGATTTCGGCAATTAACAATAGCGCTTGCACTGCCTCATTTTTCCTTTAAATATTTAAATAGCTTTGCGCAGACAATACCTCACTTTGGAAAGACCCAAAGTGAGCAAAAGTCTTTTGTTGCCCATACACGGCGTCCCTGCCGTGATGGGCAACGTGCGGCATCCATGCCGCACTCGCGTATCCAAAGTTTATTTTACTCAAGGGCTTAGGAGGCTGAAAGGATTTTCGCGGAGTCATTTAAGAAAATTTAGCCATCATATAGCTGAGTTTTGAAATCTATATCACACATCATCTCCCATAAAATATGCTTTCATTAGTTTCTGTATGATAGCTATTTGAACAATTAGCTATAGATTGCGCCAAGGGCAATTGCTCAAGCATCTGATGGCACTTCCGCACGAATTCCTGAATTTAAAACAGAAAAGCAGCCGGTTCATTGCTTGGCTGTCATGCGGGCGCAGGCCCGGTTTTTATTTACTCTTTATTCAAATTTGCCTAAGATGTCCGCAACAACAAAAATGGTTTAAGCCAAAATATGACAATTGCGCCCTTACGTTTTCAAGATTTCCTGCATCCGCGCCCCAAGCCTAAAGGCATTGATGTGCAGTGCAAACTGCAACATTTCGCGCTGATTACCTATGCCGTAGACCCTGAGCGTTTCCAGAATATTATTCCTGAGCGCTTTAAGCTGGATACCGTTCAATACCACGGCAAAGCGCAGGCGCTGATGTCGGTAGTGCCCTTTATTGATGTGGATTTCACTTCCGCCGTTTACCCTTTTCCCAAATTTGAAATGGGGCAAACCAATTACCGCGTTTATGTGATTGATCAGGAAACACAGGAGCGCTGTGTCTGGTTTATCGGCACCACTTTGGATTCATGGACCCTGATGGTGCCGCGCCATGTCTGGCAGCTGCCTTGGCACCCCGCAGGCTTTAAATTTGACTGCCGGCAGGATGCTAACGGCTTATACAGCCAGTATAAAATGCAGACTGAGTCAGCATGGGCCAGCGCTGAACTGCAGCTGGCGCAGTCGCCTGATGATGG
Organism: Acinetobacter sp. WCHAc010034; assembly: GCF_001696615.3. Lineage (NCBI taxonomy): Bacteria > Pseudomonadati > Pseudomonadota > Gammaproteobacteria > Moraxellales > Moraxellaceae > Acinetobacter > Acinetobacter sp. WCHAc010034. The sequence continues at coordinate 729,274 of NZ_CP032279.1, forward strand.
CTGGCAGTTTGAAGGCTTTCCGGATTTGGAAACCTATCTGGTGTATTTAACCCATCCGCTGGCCGGCTTTTATCACCGCAGGGACGGCAAGCTCGGCACCTACCGCGTTTGGCACGGGCGCCTGCAGCCGCGGCCGGCAAAACTGCAGCATGCGCGCTTTGAACTGTTAGACCGCATGAATCTGGTGCCTTTTGAGCATCAGCTGCAGCCGTACAGCGCGCTGATTGAGCCTGTGAATGAGTTTACTATTTACCTGCCGCCGGCAGTGCTGGACTGAATAAGAACCGGGGCCAAAGCCCCGGTTTTTTCTGCAGATTCAACTAAGCCAAATGCAATTCAGCGCCTATGCTTAAAGTTAATTCACAGGGCTAATTCACTTTTATCGCACACCACAGTAAATCCCAGCGATTCAAAATCAGTATTGTCAAACCTGTACACCAGCTCATCTGCCGTTAATTTAACAATGCTGAAAACATCATCGCCGGCCGGTTCAACCAAGTCCTTGGTGATGTGATAGCGCTCATCAAAAGCAGGATTATCAATTGAAAAATTATAAAATTTCAGATTCTTAAAGATCAGCTTATCGCCCTGCAGCACCCAATTCGACTTGGCCTCGTATTTTAAAAAGGCTTCGTCACTTTCATTGGAAAAATGCACAATGCCAGCCTGCGGGGAAGCGCCGCTTTTCTGGAAATCGACATTGCTGAATTCAACCAGCTGATACTCCTCTACATCCAAGCTGGCGATACACGACCATTTTCCCCATAATTTTTTCTGATCAATCATTTCTGTCTGGGCATGACCTAAAAGCGCAACCATGGAACACATGAATGCCAATAATAATTTCAATTTTATTATCTCTTTAAAAATTAATCCGCTATTTTAAGCAAAATCGATTTTAAAAGCACCGCGCGGCGCCGCATATTTAGCTGGCCGCACTCAGCTGGGTGCTTTTGCGTTCTTCTATCGACTTCTTAATCACCCGGTAGCCGCCGCTTAGGCCCAAGCCCGCCATGATCACCGCCACAATAATATCCGGCAGCATGCTGCCTGTGCCGAATACCCCAACCGCGGCCAAAATCACCGCCACATTGCCAATCGCGTCATTGCGGCTGCAGATCCAAACCGACTGCATATTGGAATCGCCGTCGCGGAACGCATAAAGAATATAGGCAGCCACGGCGTTGGCGATTAAAGCCAGAACGCCAATCGCGCCCATAGTCACGGCTTCCGGCGCAATGCCCTGTGCATAGGCGTAGATCACCTTGCCAATCACCACCAAGCCGAATCCGGCCATCACCAAGCCTTTCACTAGCGCAACCGTAGCGCGCCAGTACAGGCTGGCCCCCAAAACCGCCAAAGAAATGGCGTAATTCACCGCATCGCCAAAGAAGTCCAGCGAGTCTGCCCAAAGCGCGGAAGAATGCGCATAAGCGCCGCCAATCAGTTCAACAAGGAACATGGCGAGGTTGATAAACAGCGCAATCCACAGCGCGGTTCTGAATTTACTGTCCGGTTTTGGCGCTACCGGTTCATGACTGCAAGTACAGGCCATTTGCACAATCCTCTATCTGTATTATTCTTATTCAAAACTATGGACTAACTCCAAGGTCAAGCCGCCTAATGAAAAATGAGCCGAATTATTTAATTAAAGATCTTGCGGATAAAACCGGCCTGAGCCATGACACTATCCGCTTTTATGAAAAGAAGCAGCTGATTCAGCCCAGCTTCCGCGGCAGCAACAACTACCGCTACTACAATGATGACGCCTTAAAGCGCCTGCTGTTTATTAAGCGCTGCCGCGCTTTGGACATGACCTTAAAAGAAATTCAGTCGCTGATTGCGCTGGAGCAGAACCCGGAGCAGGACTGCTCTGCGGTCAACAACTTAATTGATGCGCATCTGCAGCATGTGGAAAGCCGGATTGCCGAACTGCTGACCTTCCGGCTGCAGCTGCAGCAGCTGAGGCAGTCCTGCTCCACGCAGTCGACCGTTGACCAGTGCCAGATTTTAAAGAAGCTGGAAAACGCCGCCGAGCAGAACTGCAGCGCAGCGAAATAATCCGCCGGGCTCTACAAGGATTTTTGATTGACCCGCTGAGACAGCTCGGCTGCGGATTCCTTGCGCTCTGAATAGCGGCTGCAGAGGTAAGCCGCCTGCCCGCGCGTCAGCAAAGTAAATTTGTACAGCTCTTCCATGACATCCACAATGCGGTCGTAATAGCTGGACGGCTTCATGCGGTCATTTTCATCAAATTCCAAAAAAGCCTTCGGGATGGAAGACTGATTGGGAATCGTCAGCATGCGCATCCAGCGCCCCAAAACACGCATTTGATTCAGCGCATTAAACGACTGCGAGCCGCCGCAGACCTGCATCAGCGCCAAGGCCTTGCCCTGTGTGGCGCGTATGGCGCCGGCAGCCAAAGGAATCCAGTCAATTTGCGCCTTAAAGATTGAGCTCATTGCGCCGTGGCGCTCCGGCGAGCACCAGACCATGCCTTCCGCCCAGGCCAGCAGCGCGTGCAGCTCCTGCACTTTAGGGTGCTGCATATCTGCATCTTCCGGCAAAGGCAGGCCTTTGGGATGGAAAATTTTCACTTCTGCGCCAAAACGCTCAAGAATGCGCCCTGCTTCCAGCACGGCCAGGCGGCTGAATGAGCGTTCACGGTTGGAGCCGTACAGCAGCAGAATCCGCGGCGGATGCGGCAGCGTTTTGGCTTGAACCTGCTCAAAACTTGGCGTTTCCAGCAAATCTGCATCAATATTCGGTAAAGACATTTCTAAACTCACGGCATTTTTCAGCTTTAGCTCCCCCTTGTTCCTGCTTAAGCGGGCTTAGAGGGAGATTTTTTAAGGGATAATTTATAACTGCGCGGCAATTGAATCTTCAGCTGCGCTCATTTGGATAGAATTTCCTGCGCAGCCAGAGCGAAACGCTGACCAAAGCAATCAGCACCGGCACTTCCACCAACGGGCCAATCACTGCGGTAAAAGCCACCGGTGATGCCAGGCCGAACGAGGCAATCGCAACCGCCAGCGCCAGTTCAAAGTTATTACCGGCAGCGGTAAATGAAATGGCTGCGGCGCGCGGGTAATCGCTCCCCATCCATTTGCTTAAAAAGAAGCTCAGCAGGAACATCAGCACAAAGTAAATCAGCAGCGGGACGGCAATGCGCAGCACATCCATCGGCAGGCTGACCACTTCCCCGCCCTTTAAGCTGAACATGGCCGCAATGGTGAACAGCAGCGCCAGCAGGCTCAGCGGACTGATTTTCGGCAGAAAATGGTTTTGATACCAGTCCAGCCCTTTGCGCTTGAGCAGAATTTCACGGGTCAAAAAGCCCAGCAGGAACGGAATGCCCAAGTACAGCAGCACCGCTTGGCTGATGGTCCAGAAACTGACATCCACCGCCAGCCCTGCCGCGCCGAAATAAGGCGGCAGCACGGTTAAAAACAGCCATGCATAGGTGCTGAAGAATAAAATCTGGAAAATGCTGTTAAAAGCCACCAAGGCGGCGGCGTATTGGCTGTCGCCGCAGGCCAGATTGTTCCAGATCAGCACCATGGCAATGCAGCGCGCAAGGCCAATCAAAATCAGCCCCGCCATATATTCAGGAAAATTGTGCAGGAAAATCACCGCCAGCAGGAACATCAGGCAAGGCGCAATCAGCCAGTTCTGCAGCAGGGACAGCGCCAGAGTGCGCCTGTCCTGAAAAACCTGTGGCAGCGCCCTGTAGTCAACTTTGGCCAAAGGCGGATACATCATCAAAATCAGTCCGATGGCAATCGGCAGATTGACCGTTCCTACGCTCATCTGATTCAAATTTTCTGACGCCTGCGGAAAAAATACCCCTATCGCCACCCCGGCGGCCATGGCAATGAAGATCCACAAGGTTAAATTGCGGTCCAGAAATGAGAGTTTTTGGGCTGCCATGCGCTTCATCTCAGGCAATTTCTGAAATTTTCTGGATTGCAACTGTCAATTCCTGATCAGACAGATTGGCAAAATCTAACGCAAAGAAGGCATCCAGGCGACGGTTAATATGCTCAACGGTCTGCATAAACGCCTGCATTTTTTCCTCGTCAGGCAAGTCTAAATGCGATGGATCATCCAGGCCCCAATGCGCTTTAATGGCTTTGCCTAAATACAGCGGACAGGGTTCCTGCGCTGCTGAACCGCATACGGTAATGACAATGTCAGGATTGAACGGCTCGCATTCCTGCATGTTTTTGCTGTAAAGATTCGCCGTTTCCAAACCTAGGCTTTGCAAGGTTTTCAGCGTCAGTGGATGCACCTGTCCGGAGGGCTGGCTGCCGGCGCTGCAGGCGCTGAAACCGTCAGGCGCGCGCGCGTTGAATAATACCTCTGACAGAATGCTCCGGCAGCTGTTTCCTGTGCATAAAAATAAAAAATTCATAATATTTACAATGACCTAATTACAGCAGTTTAAATTTGAACATAATTCAGCATCGGCCGGATTAAAGCGCGGATGCTGGGCGGCGGACAGTTTTAAAACCTCCAGGCACCAGACGGGCAATTGATCATGCAGGCGGTAATGCACCCACTGCCCTTGGCGCCGATCCTGCAGAATTCCGCCATTGCGCAGCAGTGCCAAATGGCGGGAAATTTTGGGCTGGCTCAGCTGCAGCCCTGCGGTTAAATCGCAGACGCAGCGCTCGCCCTGCTTCACAATCATCATGACAATATCCAGACGGGTCGGGTCCGCCAGAGATTTAAAAAATTCGGCCTGATTCATAATATATGCATATATGTATTTCCATATATATTAGCGCATAAAAAGTGACAGTTCGATGACCAAACTGCAGAAACCGGCGGTTAATTCCGAGTTATTTACTGGGTTGAATCATTTTTTTATATCCCTACAATAAAGCAATAAATTTTTTATGCCTTTATTGACATGACCATTGCACACGTTACTGAACTTCTTTCACCTGCCGGCTCGCTGAAGAATATGCGCTATGCATTTGCTTATGGCGCGGACGCGGTGTATGCAGGTCAGCCGCGCTACAGCCTGCGCGTGCGCAACAATGCGTTTGATCATGACAATCTGCAAATCGGCATTGCTGAAGCGCATGCGCTGGGCAAAAAGTTTTATGTGGTGGTTAATATTCAGCCGCACAACTCCAAGCTGAAAAACTTCATCCGCGATTTAGCGCCTGTGGTGGCGATGAATCCTGACGCCCTGATTATGTCCGATCCGGGCCTGATCATGATGGTGCGCGAGCATTTTCCAGACGTGCCTGTGCACCTGTCTGTGCAGGCCAATGCTGTCAACTGGGCGACAGTGAAGTTTTGGAAAAACATGGGCTTAACCCGCGTGATTTTGTCACGCGAACTGTCCATTGACGAAATTGAGGAAATTAAAAATAACGTGCCGGACATGGAAGTTGAAGTTTTCGTGCATGGCGCGTTATGCATGGCTTATTCCGGCCGCTGCTTACTTTCCGGCTATATGAACAAACGTGATGCAAATCAAGGCGCCTGCACCAATGCGTGCCGCTGGGACTATAAAATTCACGAGGCAGCTGAAGATGAAACTGGCGATGTTATTCCAGTAGCACAAATCGAAGAATCATCATGCTGTCAAAACAAAGATGCCGATGAGCAGCACGCCATACAACAACACCAATTTGGCGAACCGGTTTTATTACAGCGCAATGAAGAAGAAATGTTCGCAGCCGAAGAGGACGAGCATGGCACTTACTTCATGAACTCCAAGGATCTGCGCGCAGTGCAGCATGTCGGCCGCCTGACGGAAATGGGCATTCATTCACTGAAGATTGAAGGCCGCACCAAGTCCTATTTTTACTGCGCCCGCACCGCGCAAATTTACCGCAAGGCCATTGATGATGCACTGCAAGGCAAGCCTTTCGATCCTGCATTGATGTCGCAGCTGGAAGGCTTGGCCAACCGCGGCTACACCGAAGGCTTCCTGCGCCGCCATGTGCACAGTGAATATCAGAATTATGAAACCGGCTCTTCGCGCTTTGACCATCAGCAGTTTGTCGGCGAAGTTTTAGAACGCAATGGCAATTACCTCAAAATTGACGTGAAAAACCGCTTTGTGGTGGGCGATTCTTTAGAATTGATGACGACCTCAGGCAATATCACTTTTGAACTGACCGAAATTTTAGATAAAAAAGGCAATTCAATTCCTGATGCGAAAGGTTCCGGCCATATTGTCGATATTCCTGTCCCTGCCGATGTGGACATGAACTATGCCCTGCTGATCCGCAATTTGCCGGATTCAGCAATGGATATTTCCGCAGCATCTTTGGCCTACGCAGCCAGCTGATATGGCCTTGCGTATTACACAGCAGTGCATCAATTGCGACATGTGCCTGCCGGAATGCCCGAATGAAGCGATTTTTGAAGGCGCAAAAGTCTATGAAATTGAGGCAGCGCGCTGCACGGAATGCGTGGGCTTTTATGAGCAGCCAACCTGCATGGCGGTCTGCCCGATTGACTGCATTGAGCTGCATCCTGAACACAGTGAAACGCAGGAGCAGCTGATGCGGAAATTTGAAGGATTGAACTTATTCAGCAAATAACCTTGGGGAAGGCTGATAAGAGGAACGGAGCTTTGCTCGAAGTTCCCGCAGAACAAAAACAATGCAAAATAACAGAATTGACACGCTGTGTCGGGAAAAAGCCAAAGCAGCTGGGGATGCTTTGGCTTTTTCTTTATTTAACATCTATCAGTGATAAATTTTCAAAACATCCTGACAGACTATTCCGGCTTCTGCACTTCACATGCCTCTAATGCGCGCAATGCAAATGTATACGCCGCTCCAGCATTCAGCGAAATAGCTGTTGCTAATGCTCCCGCCACTTCCGATTCGGTTGCGCCTGCCTGCATGGCAGCCTCTGCATGTACAGAAATGCAGCTTTCACAGCGTGTAGTAATAGCGACCGCCAAAGAAATTAATTCACGTGTTTTCAGATCTAAACTTTCTGCCGCAGCCGCATCACCTAACGCTTGATAAGCCTGAAGCATTTTTGGATGCTTTTTCCCTAAGCTGCCGAATGATTTTTTAACGTGCCGAGTATGCTCTTTCCAATCTTTAAACATTGCGTTCATCTCTTTGAATTGATAGCTTAGTATTGCAATTTTTAGATAACCATTCTCAACCAAAAATATCATTCAGCACTTAAAAAGTATCATCCCATGTTAGATCAACTAATTGAACTTGCTCAAATTCAAGGCGGCATAGACACTGAATGCCGATTTGGCGGCACATGGCAATACTCAACCCCATTAATGCAAAATACTGCAGTCATCCATATTGCCCGCTCTGGACAAGGCTGGTTATACCTCAAGCATAAGAAAATCAAAGTTAAAACAGGAGATGTGCTGTTTTTCCCGCATGGTTCAGCTCATCAGTTAATCCATTTTCAGGAAAATACAGACCAGATATCGTTTCAAGAAGAAACATTCAGCGCGCCCGCTGAAATTGAAAGCATCAAACAGGCTTCAGGATTAACGCTTAAAACCAATCATATGCAGCAGCAAAATCTTAATCTATTTTGCGCGCATTTTAGCTATGCAAAGCACGCGGATTTATTTATTCAATTACCTGATCTGGTTCAGCTTAATATTAAACAGTTATTGCTTGAACCTTTATTAAACTTGCTTGAACAGGAAACTATTCAAGAAATTGGGCAAATCAAAGTAATTAATGCGCTGTCTGAAGTTTTGTTGGTTTATATTTTCCGCAGCTTTTTAAATCAGCAGTCGCAATCTTCTCAAGAAATCAGTGCCATTCCTCGGCTCATTGAATGGAACAGTTCCAAATTGAACCGGCTGATTCATGCCATATTGCAGTTTCCGGAATCTAAATGGAGTTTAGATGATATGAGTCAATTCCTGCATTGTTCAAGAATTCAGTTAATTCGCATTTTTAAAAAGGATTTAAATATTACGCCGCATGCATTTTTATTAAAGATCCGCTTGCAGCATGCCGCCTTACAGCTAAAAATAAGCCACCTGCCTATTTACAATATTGCCTTAAACCTCGGCTTTCAATCTGAAACTCATTTTGGACGAGTTTTTAAACAGCATTACGGCATGACGCCTCATCTGTATCGCAACACCACCCAGTAATTACAATTGAGCGCGTTTTTAGAATAAGCTTTTTACAGATCAAAAAATAATTTTACTTCCGGGTTAAATAAAAAAGGAGCTTCGGTGTTAGCACCCAAAGCTCCTATAAAACGGAAATATACCGAGATATTAAAATCGGCTTTTATATGCTAACTAAAGTGCGTACACCTTAGTTTGCGGGTCTGGATCTGCAGTGATCCGCAGCCGAAATTACTGCCCTGAACGGATGATGTAGTCAAACGCCGACAGCGATGCTTTCGCGCCTTCACCGGTGGCAATGATGATCTGCTTGTACGGCACAGTGGTGCAGTCGCCGGCAGCGAATACGCCCTTCACATTGGTTTCATTGCGCTCGTTAATCACAATCTCGCCGCGGCCAGTCAGTTCAACTTTAGATGCTTTCAGGAAGTCGGTATTCGGCAGCAGGCCAATCTGCACAAAGATCCCTGCCAGTTCAACTGTGTGTTCTGCATCCGTTGCGCGGTCTTTGTATTTCAGCGCTGTAACTTGCGAACCGTCACCCACCACTTCTGTAGACAATGCATTCAGGATCACCGTGGTGTTCGGCAGGCTGTACAGCTTGTCCTGCAGCACCTGATCCGCGCGCAATTTAGTATCAAATTCAACTAAAGTGACATGCTCCACAATGCCGGCAAGATCAATGGCTGCTTCCACGCCGGAGTTGCCGCCGCCAATTACCGCTACGCGCTTGCCTTTGAACAGCGGGCCGTCACAGTGCGGGCAGTAAGCCACGCCGCGGGTTTTGTATTCTTTCTCGCCCGGGACATTCATCTCCCTCCAGCGCGCGCCGGTCGAAAGAATCACGGTTTTCGATTCCAGCTTCGCGCCGTTTTCCAGCGTGACTTCAACCAGGCCATTGGCGGTTTCATCCGCGCCTTTGATTTCAGATACGCGCTGCAGGTTCATGATGTCTACGCCGTATTCACGCACATGCGCTTCCATTTCGGCAGCGAATTTCGGACCTTGGGTCTTCTGAATTGAAGTGTAGTTTTCAATGTCCATGGTGTCCATGACCTGACCGCCCATGCGCTCCGCCACGATGCCGGTTTTAATGCCTTTGCGCGCAGCATAGATGGCAGAGGTATTGCCTGCCGGGCCGCCGCCAATCACCAGCACATCAAAAGCTTCTTTAGCATTCAGCTTTTCCGCGTCTTTGGCTGCGGCGTTGCTGTCCAGCTTGGCGACAATTTCTTCCAGCGTCATGCGGCCCTGGCCGATATGCTCGCCGTCCTGAAATACCATCGGCACCGCCATGATTTTGCGCTCTTCCACTTCGTCCTGGAAAAATGCGCCGTCAATCATGGTTGCTGTCGCGCCCGGGTTGTAGATGGCGATCAGGTTCAGCGCCTGCACCACGTCCGGACAGTTGTGGCAGCTTAAAGAAACGAATACATCAAAATCCGCCGTCAGGTTCAGGCCTTTGATTTGCGCCAGAATTTCATCAGACACTTTCGGCGCGTAGCCGGAAACCTGCAGCAGCGCCAAAATCAGCGAGGTGAACTCATGGCCCATCGGCAGGCCGGCAAAGTTGACCCGCGGCTGCTCGCCGGCTTTGGCGATGCCGAAGCTCGGCGCGCGCTTATTTGTGCCGTCAAAGCGCGCAGTCACCAAATCCGACAGGGCTGCGATTTCAGTCACCAGCTCCTTAATTTGAGCTGATTTGTCCGAAGCATCCAACGACGCCACAATTTCAATCGGGCTTTCCAGACGCTGCAAAAGTGTTTTAAGTTGTGCGGAAGTATTTTGATCCAGCATTACTGAGGCCTCCAAAGGAGCAAGTATTTATTTGATAAGGTGAGAATAGGCTATTTTCATAAATAGGTAAAACAGTTTGTTTTTATAACAACAATCGAAATATTAGATTATTAGTAAAAAACAAACTGAATAACAATAGTTTATATATATGGCCTTATTCGGTGAATGCAAGAATCTTTCCTTAAAAACATGACAAATCATGCTTCGGCAGTGCTAAAACGCCTATCTGATGCGCTGTTCAATCCGCACCGCGCGGCTTTTGATCCGCGCTGACAGAGTAAACAGCGTCAGGCTGATCACGGCAGCAATTGCAATAATCGCCAGCAGAGCCCAGTAAGCCGCGCGGTTCAGCAATTCGGCTTGCGTGGCCTGCTTGCTGACGCTTTGCGCCATGGGCGTCAGGGTTTGGCCGAACAGCTGATTCTGCATTGTCCACAGCTGCTCAGGCTTAAAGCCGTAATCCAGAAAATCCGGATCATTTTTTTCCGCCTTGATTAAGGCCTGCACCTGAGGAATGGCCGCCGCCCGGTCAGCGGGATGATGCAGCAGCGCAGTCTGCGCCAGCAGATAAGACTTGACCGGCGCATCAAGCTGCGCATCCGCCAAATAGCGCGCAATTTCACTGTCCTGTATGTTTTTATCATACTGCACAATCTGCTGATAGGCTTCGTACTGGTCGCTTTTCAAGTCATGCTGCGCATAGCTTAGGCCTGACCAGATGACAATGAAAGCCAGCAGCCAGCCGACAAATTTCAGCACAAAAGACTGAAAGCGGAGATAGAAAAACCTGAATTTCCGCAGCAGGTAAACCGCAAAAAATGCCCCGAAGAATGAAGCGAACAGCTTTAAAAACAGCCAGCCGAACCAGGACAGCAGGCTGATGAAATAATCCGACTGCTGTCCCAGCGACGCCAGATTGGCATCGGCGCTGGCCGGCATATGCAGCTGTTCAACCTGCAGGGTCAGGCCAAAAAAGCTGTAGACGAAATCCTGCAGCGCAAACAGCCCAATCACTGAGGCCGTCAGCACGGCGCTGGACGCCACAGCCAGCAGCATCAAATTGCGCTGGCGCTTTTTCAGCGCCTGCAGGCCTGTTTCCAGCTGCTGCGGATTGACAGCATATTCATCTAAGGGAGGCAAATCGCTTCTCCTGAACGGCATATAAGGGGCCTCCCCAAGCGCAGCAGCACCGGCTTAGTTCGGCTTCGGCCCGCTTGAGCTGGACTCAAGCACCAAATGATTCAAATTATCCTGAAGCGCGCGCAGGCGCTGCGCGGCTTCTGCGCGCTTCTGCACCCCTTCTTTCTGAATCTGCAGCACATCATTAACGGTATTAATGAGGGTGTTCTGCACATGTTCAAGCGTTTCAATATCAATAACCGAGCGCTGATTGGCTCTGGCGGTATCCACCGAGTTCTGATGCAGCAGGTCTGCATTGCGCTTCAACAGCTCATTGGTCGCGTCATCAATGGTATTGGCCAGCTGCACGCTGTTCTTCTGCTCCTGCAGCGAAATCGCCAGGCTGATCTGATTTTTCCACGCCGGCAGGGTAATGTTTTTAATGGCGTAGAACTTGTCCACCAGCATCAAGTTATTGGACTGGATAATCCGGATCATCGGCAGTGTCTGCATCGCGGACTGCTGCAGCACCTGCAGGTCGCTGACGCGCTTTTCCAGATTATTGGCCAGATGGTTCAGGTCATAAATTTTCTGCGTGGTGTTCTGATCCTGCTCCTGCGCCGCAAGGCGTGAAATTTCCTGCTGAATTTCCTGCTCTTTAATTTTTCCGGCGGCAATATAAATCCCCAGCTGCTTGTACTCTTCCTGCACGCCGCTGAACATTTTATCCAACGTGCTGACGCGGGACTTCAAGCCGTTCTGCGAGCTTTCAATTTCCTTCACCAAAGCGTCAATCTGCTCTTTGGTGGTATTGAAATGCTGATCAAAACTCTGCTTCGCGCCCTTAAATTTGCTGAGAATGCTGCCGAAAAAGCCGGAATTCTGCGATTTATTTAAAATGCTACTGGTATTCAGCTGCTGCGCCACCTGCACCACCTGATTCAGCTTCTGCCCCGCCGCGTCCAGATCTTTGTTCTGCACCAGGCTCAGCAACTCATCGGTATAACCGGAGGTTTTAGACGCAATATTTTTGCCGTATTCCGCAACTGAATTGTGGCTGATTTCGGCCAATTCCTTGCGCGCAGCCATCACCTCATTAAAGTCTGCAGGCTGCAGGCCTATCGCCTGCAAATCCAGCTGCTGGAATTTCTGCTCCGCCAGCGCTGCCGCGGCTTCTGCGGGCAAATCGGTTCGTTGTGGATCGGTCATAGCTCACCTTGTACTGATTATGGTTTAGAGGGCTTCTCTAATGATTTTCTTAACGTTTTAATTAAATTTTCGCGGCTGCTGTCCAGCTTTTCCAGCGACGCGTCCGGGCCATTTTTCTGGCTTTGCTGCACATGATACTGCCATGCCGGAATAAGCACCTGCTGCGCTTCCTTGAAGCGGTCCAGCAGCGCAAAGGACAGCTGCTGGCTCAGCTGCATTTGCGTAATGGCAATGTCATTGCTGGCCTGCAGGGTTCTTAAACTGTGGATTTTTTTCGACAGGCGTTCTGCAAAATTATCCAGCGGATGCTGCTGCGCAAAGCCGGGATATTCATGCAGGAATTCTTCCGCAGCCACGATATAGCGCGCCATCTGCCCGCGCAGGCCCTGCAGCTGCGCAAAGCGCGCCTGAGATTTCTGAATTTCTATCTGCAGGCGCTGGCTGAGCTGATTGGCGCGGTCTAAATGCCTGTCCAGATTTTTATAATATTCAACCTGGCTGGAGCCGAACTCCAGATCAATGCCCAGCCATTTCTGCAGGGCGTTGAATTTGCGCTGCTTCAGGTACTTTTTAGATTCGGATAATGTCTGAATCAGCTGCTCAATGCTTTGGCTCAGCTGCTGCGTCAGCTTCGGGTCTATGCCATGCAGCAGCGCGGACTGCGCCTGAATCAGCGCATCGGCATAATGATTCAGCCTGTATTGATCATTCAGCAAGGGCACCAGCTCATTGCGCTTAATCGGCAGCAGATCTGCCGGATCAACCGCAATCTCGTTTAGCGGAACCAGAACGTCAACTTGGGGCATACAGAATTAAACTCAATAAAATCATTTTTATACTACGTCTTTTATAGCAAAGTTCATGTAGATTTTTGCAAAAATCATGAGAAATAATTTACGTGGATGCCGCGGCCCGAATGGCGAAATTATACGGCGCATCATCATCCGTCTGACCTTTGCATTTTCCACCTTTATGCTGGGCTATTTAGATAAAATTTTTAAGCGTGTCTAGTCCTAAAATAGCCGAGCGGCAAAAACAGCAAAGCCCCTTTCATCACCGGGGCTTTGCAAAACTATGCGCATGCGTCATTGCAGGAATTACAGATAATTCCCTTCACGCTCCGGCTGATACAGGACTTTTTCAATCCGCACTTTCATGGTGTGGCCATCCGGCTGCGGCCATTCAATTTCCTGCCCTTCAGACAGCCCAAGGATCGCAGCGCCCACCGGCGCAAGCACATTGACCTGGCCTTTACCGCCGCGGAACTCATGCGGATAAACCAAAGTAATTTCCATCGGCTCAACCGCTGGGGCAATGGTGATTAAAACCGTGGCATTCATGCTGACGACATTGGCAGGCACATCCTTTGGCGCAACCACTTCGGCGCGGGCCAGCTCTTCTTCTAAATGCTCCATGGTCGGCGTCAATTTAGACTGGTGTTCCAGCATTGTTTCCAAGCGGTGCAGGTCCTGCTCAGAAAGAATGATATTCGGTTTAGTCATCTATTTAATTCCTTTGCATCTTTATCAAGTCAAATCAACAGGAAGATTTATTCTTGTTATTACGGTAATTCTGTTATATCAGAATTTAGCCGTATTGAATAATATGTATTTTTTAAGGCTATAAAAAAAGCCCCCTTGAGGGGGCCTTTCTCAAGCAAAGCTTATTTTGCGTAAACCGGGAATTTAGCGCATACAGCCTCAACTTTCGCTTTTACCGCGTTGATTACCGCTTCGTCGCCTTTCGCATCCAGAATGTCTGCAATCCAGCCAGCCAAGTCACGCACTTCAGCTTCGCCAAAACCGCGGGTTGTCACTGCAGGCGTACCGATGCGGATGCCTGAAGTTACAAACGGAGAACGCGGGTCATTCGGCACGGCATTTTTGTTCACAGTAATGTGCGCAGCGCCCAGCCATGCATCGGCTTCTTTACCAGTCACTTCCTGCTTGATTAAAGACAGCAGGAACAGGTGGTTTTCAGTGCCGCCGGATACAACATCATAGCCGCGCGCGATTAATACTTCAGCCATCGCTTTCGCATTAACCACAACTTGTTTTTGATATTCTTTGTATTCAGGCGCCATCGCTTCTTTAAAGCAGATGGCTTTAGCCGCAATAGCGTGAACTAATGGGCCGCCTTGGTTGCCCGGGAATACTGCAGACTGCAGTTTTTTCTCGATTTCTTCGTTGGCTTTCGCAAGGATTAAGCCTGAACGCGGGCCGCGCAGCGTTTTATGAGTCGTTGTAGTTGTAACGTCAGCAATTTGCACTGGGCTTGGGTAAACGCCAGCAGCCACTAGGCCAGCAACGTGAGCCATATCTACAAACAGGTAAGCGCCAACTTTGTCCGCGATGTCGCGGAAACGCTGCCAGTCAACCACTTGGCTGTATGCAGAGAAACCGGCAACGATCATGCGCGGCTTGTGCTCTACAGCTAAACGCTCAACTTCTTCATAGTCAATTTCGCCAGTTTCAGGGTTTAAGCCGTACTGAATCGCGTTGTATGTTTTGCCTGAGAAGCTGACTTTAGCGCCGTGAGTCAAATGGCCGCCATGCGCCAAGCTCATGCCTAATACTGTGTCGCCCGGGTTAAGCAGCGCCAGGTAAACCGCTGAGTTTGCCTGTGAGCCGGCATGCGGCTGAACGTTTGCATAGTCAGCGCCGAAAAGCGCTTTAGCACGGTCAATTGCCAATTGTTCAATTACGTCTACGTATTCGCAGCCGCCGTAATAGCGTTTGCCTGGGTAGCCTTCTGCATATTTGTTAGTGAGTTTTGATCCTTGCGCTTCCATAACCGCTGGAGAGCAATAGTTTTCAGATGCAATCAACTCAATGTGCGCTTCTTGGCGGGCATCTTCGTTAGAGATTGCTTGAGCTAATTCCGGATCAAATTCAGCAATAGAGATATTGGCAAACATTAGCGAGGTCCTATGAATTTAGGGCTTTTAAGCCGTGCTAAGATTGGCGCGTATTGTAGCATGAAGTTTCTAAATGCAGAGAATGAAGTTTTTCAGTTTTAAATAAAAAAAGCTCATGCTTTGCATCAGCATGAGCTTTTTATTCACATCAAATTATTACAGAGGCATCAGAGCTTTGACATCATCTACAATGTTTTCCCAGTTTTCAGTATATGCAGTGCTGTGATCCCACTTTTCATCATCTGGAAGATCCTTATCTGTTTCATAACTGATCTTTGTCCCCCTGCCTTCAGCAGACATTACCAAGAAATCAGTCGCCTGTTTTGGCACTGTCGGATCGGCTGAACCCTGATAAATAAAAATTGGCGTGGTGATTTTGACTTGCAGCGGCTGCGAGTCTTTCGTCAGGAATGCATTGATTTCCGGTACCGCCGTCATAAAGTTAGGTTGAGTGCGCGGATAGCTGTCTAAATTGCCGTTGTCTTGCGCATATTTCCTCATTGCGCCGCCCAGTGTTTTTCCAAGCACGTCATAGCAGTCTGTTTCCGCTTTGACTGCAATTTGGTCTGTAGGTGATTTAAACACTTGGCTATATTGCAAAACAGGGTAAGGATTTTTTAACCCGGCAGTAATTAAAGATGAAAATGTATCCAATGACGCTAAAATTCTGATTTTTTCGCCTAGATCAGTTTCTGCTGCTGCTTTTTGCTCACCGCCAGCCAAAATCAAGCCCAAGTTGGAAGCTGGAGCAACGGCTATCGCGCCTTTATAATTTAGATTTGCCCGTGAAGCGTATTGCGCTGCGCCTAAGGCCGCTTGCCCCCCTTGAGAGTGCCCAACCACCGCCCAGCGCGCTTTAATAATTTTTCCATTTAAATGCTGATTGGCAGCGACAACAGCATCGGTAATTGAATAAGCTTCACTCTTCACATTCAGGAAGGGATGCGGCTCTCTGCCGCTAGGCTCACCTAAGCCCTCATAGTCTGGCGCAACCACGGCGTAGCCAGCTGCCAGCAATTTGGCAATGAAAAATTCGTTGCCGCTGATCTGCTGCCGGCTTGGCGCACACTGATCCGCCACGCCTGTAGTGCCATGTGCCCACGCCACAATTGGCCATCCTCCTTCAGGCGCCGCTCCAGCCGGCCTATAAACCACCGCCGTAGCCAAAGTTTCCTTGCCATTCATGCCCAGCATCTTATACGTCATCAGCGTTTTTTCAGAACTGACTTGCGCAAATATGCCATTCAGCTGAGCCAGCATTTGAGCCTGACCTTCATCAGCAGGATCATCAATTTTAAAAGCATATGCGCCGGTGCTGACGACTGGCTCCTGAAAATCATTCGGCGGATTATCCGGATTAGACACAAAATTGCTGGAATTTTCATCTCCATCGCCACATGCTGTCAATATCAGAGATGCACCCACTAAAACGGCCAATACATGTTTTTTCATAAAGAAGTTCCTTCTCTTTTTATGTTCTAATGATGTTTCCCAATTCATTTAATTACTTTAATTTTCAGTCAAGCACAAGCAGGTTTAGACCAATGGCATAAATGCCGGATTTGCCCAATTGTTAAAATTCATTCAGCTGATTTTCATCACTTTACGTAATTCAGTTCCCGCCCATGCATAGCCGCAAAGCAATCTAGGCAAATAATCTTTTTTCCCTGATCAAAACCAGCATTTGACTTATTTTTTACACAGATAAAGTAAATATTGCCAAAATGGCAGAGTGAGCATTTGTCAGTCAAGTATGGATCATGTAAATTTGAGCGCATTCATCTTTTATTTTTGGAATGGGTCATGCACGCCATTATTCTCGATACAGAAACCCATACTTTAAATGGCCAGCCGATTGAGATTGCATACGCGCCGATTCAAATTGCTGACCATAAAATCACTTTAGACAAATCAAAGCTGTTTGACCAGCTGTACAGCGTAGATGAGCCGATCTCCTATGCCGCCATGGCCGTGCACCATATTCTAGAATCAGATTTAATTGACCAGCCGCACTGTACCGCATTTAAGCTGCCGGAAGACACCGTGTATATTATTGGCCACAATATTGACTATGATATCCGCGCCTTGGAAAAATGCGGCGTAGATTCAGCCAACATTAAAGCCATCTGCACCCTTGCCCTGGCGCGCCTGGTTTGGCCAAATGCCGAAGCGCACAACATTTCCGCGCTCATTTACATGATCAGCAAAGGCAGCGAAAAAGCCCGTGAAATGATCCGCAAAGCGCACCGCGCAGACATGGATATTATTTTGACGGCAAATATTCTGATGCATATTGTTCACCAGCTGAAAATCAACAGCATTGAAGAACTGTATGCAGCCTCTGAAGACGCCCGCATTCCGCGCAGCATTAATTTCGGCAAGCACCGCGGCTCGGCTATTACTGACCTACCGCCTGACTATGTGCAATGGCTGCTGCGTCAGGACGATTTAGATCCCTATCTGCGCAAAGCGCTGGAAAATTCAGCAATTGCTGCCGACTAAACACCGCTTTGTCATAAAACTTTCATTTGAGTGTAATTTTCACACAATATCATGAGCCTTAATTTATTGGGGGAGTAAATTAAGGATGCATACTTTTTATAAAACCGAACTTGGCTTCCGCACGCTCAAACACCGCGAGCTGGATTTGAATGCAAGGCAGCGCCGCCTCCTGCTCCTGATTGGCACTGAAGATTTCAATACGCTGAACAGCATGCTGAAGCAGCGCATTGCGGACCCTGAACTGATTCAGCAGCTGATGGCGCTGGGCCTCATCCAGCAGCAAGAAACTGCCGAAACGCATGCCCCTGCACTGCAGCCAGATGACGAACCGCAGCACGAAATTTTAGGCCAGCCTTCCGAAATTCAAACCACCCTGCAGGCAGCGCCGGCTCAGGTAAGCAGATCCCCAGAACAGGCGGCTGATCAGCATGCTGCCCATGCAGCTTCCCGCTCCCCGGAAAGCCCGGCGCAGCCAGCCGAAGCCTTAGGTTTTGAAGATTTAAAGCATTTTATGATTCAGCACCTGCAGCAGTATTGCGGCCTGATGGCTAAGCTGCTGATTGAAAAAATCAGGCAGTCCGAACAGCTTCCGCAGCTGAAATCCTGCCAAATGCAGTGGATTACCCAGCTGCAGGAATCGCGCATTTTGCCCAAAAACCTCAACACTGCCCTGCAGCAGGTCAATCTCAGCATGCGCATGCTGCAGGGGTCATAATCCCGGCCATTAAGCGTTTTTTCATTGCACCTGATTCAAAAAACAGCTAAGCAATGATGCCTCACTCATGCAGTGAAATTCATAAGACAATAAATTATAAAACTTTTTTAAAAACCTCTTGGCGCAGCGCCATCTTTGACTGCGCCTGCCTGCGGCTTTTCTGCAATAGCCTGCGCTTTGAATTCAGTGCATATATAAAGGCAATATTTTTGAGGCACCGCTCAAGCCATGCAGTATTTTCTGGAATTCGACCCTTTGGATAATCCGATGCATTTAAGCAAAGTCGGCAACTGGATCATCACTTTTTTAAGTCCCAAAGAGGAATTGCCGCACATTCAGCTGGCTATTGCGCATGTTCTGCCGCGCCGAATCTGCGATGGTCTGCAGCCACGGCGCCTGATGATGCGCAGCTGCCCGGTTGCGCATTATTGGGAAATTGAACGCATTGAATGCTTTGACAGCAGCCTGAATCGGGAAATCCTGCTTCAGCCTGAAAGTGCGCAAGCGCAGCAGGCTATTCACGCCATTCTGCAAGATTTTGACCGCTACGGCGTCAGTGTCAATTTCAAAAACAGCCAAGCCGCATCAGCTTAGCGCAGACCGGCGCTGGATAAATATGGCTAGCTTGCCTTATAGACATACCGCTGATTGCCCTCGCGCGCTGCACCAGGAGCAACGGAATTATTTCGCGCCATGCATAATTCCAAAGAAAAAACCCGCCAGATTCGGCAGGTCTTTTCTGCGGACTGCAGCATAGTGAGGCTATTTATGCTTCAACAATTTTATAAATGCTGGCTGAATTTCTGCTTTCAAACAGCAGCTCAATGCTTGGCAGAATCACTTCCCCATCCACCACAATATGTTCAATGCGCCTGAACAGCTCCTGCGTTTCCGGCGCGGCGCGCAGTAAAGCTTTGGCATCCAAAATCTGGCTAAACTGATCCTTAACCTTAATATCAATCATTTTTGTCATAATCATCATCCTGTTTATTTGAATATCATTTTTTATAGCACACGCCTGGCATTACGCCTTCCTAAAAAATGTTAGATTTCATGGCATTGTAATTTTATTTAACCTAAACAGCTGCAGATCAACAAATTAGGGCGTTTTATGTAACCACATGGGAATATAAAATTTTTGCGCATTAAAAAAGCCCGCATCTCTGCGGGCTCTATGTTGGAAGGCTAGTGCTGATTTTTTGTTTGAACTTGGGTTCAGACTCAATTAGCTGTCATTGATCCGTCCAACTGCATCGTAGCGTCTTTATTGTTCGACCTACTGTAGTATCAATATAGGCTTGAAGATTTTTTTTGGCAAGGCTGCTTAACACTTCAGCACATTTGACTAAAATAAATG
This sequence comes from Acinetobacter sp. WCHAc010034, assembly GCF_001696615.3. Lineage (NCBI taxonomy): Bacteria > Pseudomonadati > Pseudomonadota > Gammaproteobacteria > Moraxellales > Moraxellaceae > Acinetobacter > Acinetobacter sp. WCHAc010034. The sequence goes on from NZ_CP032279.1 coordinate 748,994, forward strand.
CAATTGAAATATGCTCAAAAAAGCGGATAATAATTAAGCTTCAGTTTTTCTTTCACTATGCAAAAATAAATGATTGAAAGATAAATATTTTTAATATTGTGTCTGCGTAATTTTGCAGCATATCAAGCAAATCAGCGGGTAAGCGGCTATTTAAAACCCTGCGCTATTCAGCCGCCGCTTTCCGCAATCCAAATGATTCACTGCCATGAAAGCCGGCTGCATCCAAATAAAATGCCCCTTTATTGCTAAAGGGGCATATCAATCAAAATCTGTAAAATCTAAAAATTATAGCGCAGGCCGGCTTTGTAAGTTACGCCATCTATATTCAGATCAGAGCTGTGGCCTGACACGCAAGTGCCCCCAATACAGGCTTTCGCATCCCTATTGAAAAACCATTTATAGCCAACATTTCCGAATAGATCCACATTTGGATTGATTTTGTAGCCAAATTCAAAATTGACCGGCAGCGTTACGTATTCCAGCTCAACCGAAGCGTTGACGCCGTTATTAATGTCGTAGGCGCTTTCATCCAGCCATGCATACCCAACCCCAAGGCCTAAGGCCGCATAGGCGCTGTTGTTTTCAAATGCCCTATACAGCATGCCGATAGAAAACTCATTAAAATCAATATCTGATGCTTCTTGATATTCATATTCGGTGTACAGCCTCACTTTAGCATCCAGCGCAGTCGATGCATTGAGAAACGCCCCGTTAAACCTTTCATCACCGCCAAACTCATCTGAGCCAATCTTTGACCCGGCATAGCCGGCAGCCAAGGAAAACTGATCTGACATATTGCTGTTTTGGGAATAAGACTGGTTTTGATATGGGTTTGCAATAACAGCCCCAGCCGGCAGCATCTCGCCGGGCTGCAGCACCACGGGCTTGCCTGCCATAGTGAATGATGAAATTAAAGGGCAAAGCCCGATTAAAAATATTTTTTTCATTAAATTATCCTCTTGTTATCCAGACAAGATACTAATTTTTGTACAAAAAAACTACTCCAAAGAATAAATAGCGGCCAGTAAAAAGTGATTTCAATCACGGTTCAGAGATTAGAAATATGATGCAGGGATTTGCATTCAGCTGTATTTGTCAGCGTTGAATATGCTTGGCTATTGATATATGCGGTAAATGCCAAAATGAAAAGCGGCCGCCAATTAAAGTTTTGATTGCTTTTGCTTCATTAAAGCAGTGAATAACCCGCTAAAAAATGCAGCTTGGCAAAATCATCAAAGTGACTGAAAAGCTAAAAAACAGCAGGATGCCCCGAAAAATTCGGCGGCTTTTCTAGAAAAGTTTTTGAACTGTACGGAAAGCAGGTAGCTTACTGATCTTATTATATGAAATGGTGCGCTCAGCGGGACTCGAACCCAAGACAATTTTCAATTTTTGCTCATATAATTTAATGATTTAGCGAATTGCATGTTCTGAAATGTGCTTGATATGGGAATGGAATGCATAAAATTTCGCTTTTATGCATATTTTGGCCATCTGCTTTAACGGTGGTGTTTTAAGGTAACTTCTATTGTTCTGGGCTATGTAATTGAATGGAGTAATAAAGTAAGGCACAAAAAAAAGTGCTTAAACAATTAAGCACTTAGACAAGAATGACGATGTAATAAATGGAGTAATAATAAAGTAATTAAAATTACTGGTTAATGTAATTATTGATCTTGGTTAAGTAGTCTGGAATATCTTCAGCAATCAGCTTTCCATAATGCTTATAGATCATTGATGTATCACTATGGCCAAGCTGGTCCGCGATCCATTCCGGTGGTACCTGGCCAGATGATAATAACTGGCTGGCAAAGGTATGTCTGCCCTGGTTAATTCCACGGTACCGGACATTGGCTTTTTTTAAATGCCTGCGCCAGATATAGCGAAGTTCATAGTAATTGAATGGCTCATCGTATTCCTGGTTGATCCAGACAAAATGTAATTTTTCCTGTTTGTGAGTACGGTTATCACGTTGCAATACGCTGACCACCTGGCTATAACGGTTGCCTGTTACAGCATATTGTCTCCGGAGAGCCTGGATTGCTGGCTGCAATAGTTTAATTTCACGTTTTCTGCGTCGGTTTTTGGTGACTTTATACACCCCTTTGACAAAGTTCCTGTTGATCTGAATTGTACCTTTTTCGAGATCTACATCTTCCCAGGCAATGGCGATCTGTTCTGAAATAGAAAGCCCTGTCCAGAACACGCATGGTAGTAAATTTTGAATATCTGAGCTGGATACAGTCCCCAAAATTAAGGAAATCTCTGTTTTAGTGAATGGATCTGGTTCAAGGTTGTCCAGCTGCTTCACCACGATGGTTTCAAACGGGTTATATGGGACTTTATTTTCCTGTCGCCATAAATCATGAATAGAAGCCAAACGTGTGACCACTTCACGTATCGTTTTTGGTGCCAGGTATTCATGCAGTTCATTCACCCATTTTTTAACTGCAGCTGTGTCGATGTCTTTGGGATGGGTTTTGGCCCAGCGTGGGAAAACGTGCTTTTTAATATGGCTGTTATAGCCGTCAAAAGTACTTGGAGCGACTTCCCAGCGGATCATCTCTTTGTATTGGGTGATGTAGTAAGACATTTGGTTCTTTTTCAAATGCTTTGAGTGCGGGAAATGTTTAGCCAGGTTAAATTGGTCCAGTTCAATTTCAAGTTTGATCAGTCCTGCCAGTTTTTTGGCTTTTTCCACATTTTCTGGCGTAAATGGCCAGTCGAGCGTTTCTTTGATTGGTGGTTCATTAGAGATGGGTTTCATCCAGATCCGCATGCTTTTGCCACGGATTTCAAGTCCTGCAGACATAGTTCAACCTACATTTAAGTATTTTAAGATATTGAGAGATATTTTAGAGGAATGCACCTCCGGACGGAGGTGCATTAGAGGTGCGCAATTAGATAAAAGGAAGTTCTTCCTGTTCGTCTATACTGTTTCGTGAAAGTATTTCATTTTCTAATGAAATACGCAGATATTCATCGTCGGTTTTGCCCATTAACCAGTGAATATCCCTGTCATCCATGTCCTTGATTGCCCAACCTTTATATTTTCCATAAAAAATATGGGTTGGGTATCTGGCCATTTCAGAAAATTCATAAAGTTCTTCAAAAGTTTTAAATCCCTTCTCCCGAACAATTTTCAGCAATAGCGAGTAAGTCGTTTTGCAGTCATTGAGTGCTGAATGTGCATTTCGAAGGCCTCGTCGTGTTGCTTTACGATCTGAACCAACAAAATAAGCCAATGCCGTTAAATTGTGGGCTTCTAGTGTTGGCCATAAATATCTGGCCATAGCCAGAGTACAAATTGCCTTGATGCCACTGGTGGCTGTACCCGCACGATTGACTGCTGCAATGTCATAATCAATGTTATGGCCAATCAAATACTGGACATCATCCATTGGCATTTTGAACCTGGTAAATGGCGGGCATTTAATCAAGTCTTCATCGACAATATGATGAACTGCCATTGCTGCCAGGCTGATTTTTTCACTTGGCTTATAGCGTTTGTTGAACTCAAACATGGTCGGCATGATGGGATGAGCCGTACTGTAATCAAAAAATTTAACTTCCATCGCTGCAGCTTCAATGATATCGCCATGTAGCTTATGAGTTTCGGTATCGAAAATTAGAGCTGTCATTGGTTTTGCTCCTTGGACGGATTAAGTAACGGCATCCAATGTGTGATTTCATGCTTAAAATGAGAGTTTATCCAAATACCTTCTCCGCAATATGTAGCGATTTTAAAGTTTGGATCTCCATAAGGTTTTTCATGAGAAAAAGGTCGATAAATTAAGACCTTTTGGCCATGCTCTGGCATACGTTCATTTATATCGATCCATTGCATTATTGATTCAGCCTTAGCTTTCCATGCGCACCATGCATAAGCCATTGTTGAATCATTAAAATCACCATCATCGTTTAATTCAAACATCCATAATGGGCAGCCTAAATTTTTCATGACCTGCTTAAAAGCATTTTTTTCTAATTCAATATCCATCACGCCACCTGCTGATCTTTATGCTGAGCGATTATGTCGTTTACCTTTTTGATGCCTTCGAGTCCGCCTTTACGCATGACCTTTTTCACAAAGTTGAATTCTTTTAGGCAGTTGTAGTCTGTGAAGCCTGTCCAGCAAGTCAGTTTTGCATCGCTCCGAACGCGGTTATAACCTACTGGTACATCTGCCAGTAAAATTTCATTGAGTTCGTCATTTATGCCACGCCAGCGGGTTTTTAAACCATGTCCACGGTCGACCGCTAATTTGCTGCCGAACTTGAACTCGTTAAAATGCATTTTTGGCATTTGGAATTGCACCGGTACAGTCATAACTTCATCCGTTTCCGGATTGTAATAATGACTGTCTACACCCAGGTGCCACTCCTGATCCAAAGGGATCAGAAGGTTTTTAAGGCAGATAATCAGGTCACCATGGTAAACAGAATAAGCCACATGCTCCGGAGTCATTTCTGCATCTTCCAGTTGCTGTTCTTCACGGTATTGATCGACGACTGTATTCACTTCATCGATACAAAAGCTCATGCTGAGCTCATAAGGACCTTGAGCAGCTTGCTGCTGTTTCTGCTGTTTGATTCTTAAACTTTTTGCTACGGTTTTGGATGGCTTTGTTCTAAAACCATTTAGTCCTGCAAATCTTGAAGCTGAAATATTGTCTAAGCTTTCATCGAATAACATGGCTTAACCCTCCACCTGGGCTTGCTGATCCAGTTCACAACGGCATTTACCTATACGAAAATATTCAATCGGTCCTGGCGCATCTTTTGGTGTAAATTCATAACGACGAAGTTCATAAGTTGATTTTCCTGATTTAACTTTAAAATCATCCCCATCTATTTCCATGATTTCACCAGCAAAAGCCTTTTGATTTACGCTTACTCGACCACCGGATAAAGGCTTGTGAGTTTCGATCATGAAATTAATTTCATCACCCACTTTGAAAGAATCAAAATCGGGAAGGATTAAACCGCCACATTTACAGTGATATTTAGACATTGCTTAACCCTCCAATCCTTCTTCGTGTTCTTCTTTAATGCATTCTTCTAAGTGTTTTATGCAGGCTGATTTCGAGTCAAAAGGCCCTTGCCAGCATTCATTGAAGTGAATATCCCATTCAACCAGACCATGTTCTTCAATTCGATCTATTTGAACGGTTCCATAGAATGGAACGTCATGAGCGAACCAATGTTCGTTGTCATCAGTGCCAAATTCTATTTTTGAATTCTGTGCCACCGCTTCCGCTTTATAGACTTCCTCTGCATGCTTGATTAATGCTGCAACTGGTGAGCCTTTCATAAACCATGTTTGACCAATCATGCAGTCATTTTGAAGAGGTAAGTTTTCAAGAGTTTCATGATACTTTTTAATCTCCTCTTGCTTTAACTCCCAGATAGCGTGAGAAATAAATGCATTTCGATCTTCAAGTAACCCATGCTTGTCGATCGTAAAATCAGCATTTTCCTCTCCTACTAATTCTATGTAATGTTCTTTGAATATTGGATCTACTGTATATTTCATGACTGAGCCTCCAAACCTTGCTCTTTACGTGCTTTTTGTTCCTCTCGATCATGAATTTCTTCTGATATTTTTATCGCCTGTTCTGCTGCATGTTTCATATCCGTAGCAAAGATCCAGTCTTGTTGATACCAACCGCCAATCGAACATGACCTAAACTTTCCTTCTTCATTAAATTCAATGTTTCTTGGAATAGCAGACTCAACCAAAAATAAAAACTCAAGGTCACCGCAATAGCGTGCAAGTTGTTGTGCATGTTCTCCATCCCAGTCTCTGTCTGTGTAATCCAAAAAACTCACTATAAGTTCATGAAGTTGTGGATGTGTTTCTAATAAATCATCGGCATTACAATCCAAAGAACTTAAAAAATCTTCAAATTGCTCTGGTACTGAATCGCTTACTGACAGTGTAGGAACATGCAAAATTGCTTCAAATTTGACATTTTTATCGAACATTTGTTCTGCCAGTTCACGCGGAAATTTTTGATTATTCATGATTAAGCTCCTAAAACTGCAGTACTTGGAATATTGGCCAATACAGCCAGCTGACGAATAGACCAGCGTTTACGATGCTCAACGTCATAAGTCGAAAGCGGTACCGAATGTTTAAAATTCGATTGGCGTTTAAACTGGACATGCGGATGGGTCTTTTTCATTTTGAAAAAGTTCGGATGGATCTGATCTGGTGTAAGTACAGCATTTGAAACAGAAGTTTCAGGCTGAACGTTTTGTGGGTTAGAATCGTTTTGCATAATTGCTCTCCGGTGATTGTGTGACACATACAGGAGTGGCCGCTTCTGTATGTGTGCTTGTTAAAAATTAGTGTTTAGAATTTGATTTGAAAATATCTGATTTTTCTCCAAATACTTCATCAAACATATCTTTCAAACTGTTGCCCTTTGAATCTGCTTTGCGCACATGAACCTCAACCGCAGCATCGGATAATGCATCTAGTAAACCTTTTAAGTTTTTAAAAATTTCTGATGAATCAGGGCGTTTAGAACGTTCTGGAAATTCAGGAAGGTTCAACTGATTGTAAAAATCCTCCGCATACGCCCATTGGTGAATCAAATGCTTTTTAACATCACCTTTTCGGGTATGAAATTCATCATGCTTTTCGCAATATTTGACACCAGACATTATTTCCTTATCTGTGAATACAACAACGAGTTCACGGTCTTCTTCCGGCAGTGTTTTAAGACTGTTGAAAATTGGATTTGTTGGATTTTCCATGGTTTTTCCTTGGTTAAGTTTTGGGATTAGTCCCGTTGTGAATTTGGTTTTTCAAAAATCCAGCAGCGTTTGGTGGTACTGGTAATTTTGCTTTGAATGGCTTTATTGGCTTCGACAAAGCGGTAATGCAGGCTGTGGCGCAATGCGTTTTGCAGCTCATTTACTTCTGGCAATGAATAGCGATAATCCGCTGCGACCTTGTATAAATGGGCAAAATTGATGGCAAACAAGTCTGATTTGGCCGAGTGATTGACTACACTGTCATGGTGTTCAGGATTGCGAATTGAATCCTCCATTTCTTCCACCGTGTTCCAGAAATTCTGAACAATGACTGAATCTGATTTCAGGATCTTGTCGCGGGTTTGAGCCATGGCCAGCAATTCTGCATGAACCTGTTTTTGCACCTGTACCGGTACTGCAACAATGTGCTGACACATGGCATCGAATAAAGCCATGAGCTGTGCATGGTTATGCACCACACGTGAACTCTGGATGTTGAATTGTTCCTGGTGTAAAAATGCATCATGTTTTTGCAGACAGAGGTTATAGCTCTCCAGGACTGCTTTTTCTTTGTTTAAACACTGCAAAATAAACTGGCTCACATGCTCATGTTCATACTTTGAAAGTCTGCGCGATGCATACAGGCTATCTTTAGTGAGCTGATCCTTTACAAATCCAACATGAACAATACGTCCCATGATGGCTTCAGATGCCAGAACAGGTGCATTCTGGCTGATGATTAATGTCCCCATAAAAGGCGGTTCATAGGTTTCATTACCGCCATTTTTTACCCCTTGCGCCCCCAGTGAACCACCGTCATACAAGGTTTTGCACATATCCCAGTTGAACTGTTTCGATGCGCTTTCGCCCTGGCGATCTGATTCAATTAAAATCACCGGCAAGTTGGAAACCTGTCTGAATGTACGAGTCAAACCCGCTTTGGACGTTTTGGTCGGGTCTACCCCTTCATAATTGATACGGCCAAACAATTTCCATAAAAATTGCAGCAAGGTTGATTTACCGGTACCCGGTTCCCCGACAATTTCAATAAATGGAAATGACTTGTGTACCTGGCGGATCTGCTGGGCATACAGGCTGCCGAAAAATGCGGTGAGCGCGATTAAACCTTTGACACCATAAGCATCAATTAAATCTGTGCTCCATGCATTCTGGTATTCCGCCTGATTTGCATTGATATCCAGCGTGAATGGTGCACGGCTTTTTAAATTGATGTTTTTAGGCAGTTCAAAATAGTCTTCATTGTTAATTTTGAACTGTTTGCCAGACTGATAAGCCAGTTCACCCAATACATAGGTTTTTAGGTCACTGTGATAGCCAACATAGTTGATGAGTTGAACCCGTTTAATGTCTTCAATCCATTTTTCGAGTAAACGGTCAAGCTGGGTACCATTTCCGGTATAAACCACACCTGGTGCAACGGCCAACAAGCGTTTTTTGAACTCTGATGCTGCAGCAAGCTGTGAACCGGTAAATGTGTTTTTGACTGACTTTTGATTGCGCGGAAAGTCGATGTTGAAGTAATACCAGGCTTCGTCAGTTTCATCGCTGTACTGGTAATACAATGCAGTCGGCTTGCAGTTAATGATTTTGGTGACATTGGCTGCAGCATGTAGAGCTTTATCACGACGATCTGCCTGTGCTTTTTCCTTTTCTTCTTCTAACCAGTCTTCGTTCTTGTCTTTATCTTCGAAGTTGATATCTTTCATGTACTCGTCGTACTTGTCGTTATCTAACTTGAACCAGAACACCTGATTATTAAAATCGAACGGAAAAGTCTTGGTACCATTGCGCTTGTAGATAAGTATGCCTTTATCCACAGCTTTTTCGGCAACCAGCAAGGCACCATAGTATTTATAGGTTTCGAGGTCACTGAACTTGAGACGATCTTGTTTATACAGGTCATTCCAGTCGTTCTTTTTACGGCCAGCTGGCGGTAAAGCTACTTCACACTCAAAACCATCGGCAATTGCCTTTTCGATATTATGAAAAATACCGTCATGCCCTGCCTTGTCATTGTCAAAAGCCCAGACCAGCTTAGGTAAAGGCAAATTACCTTCTGCACATTTCTGTTTGATGTGGTTTAAAAATATGAAAGGGTAATAACCATGCCCTGCAGATAAGCAGCTGAAACTGGTAATCCCCGATAGCCATAGTGCGATGGTGTCGAATATGCCTTCAGTGATCCAGATTTCTTTGGATTCAATATAGTTGGTATTGGGTGTTAACCAGGAATGCCCTTGTGACTTCCAGCCTTTTTTGTATGTGGTTTTTGGCAATACACCCTGTTCATCCAGGATACGTTGCCACCAGCCATGATTGCCGTCTTCATCGGTAATGGGGAAACGTAAAGTCGTTGAGCCGACCTGAAGTTCAAAGTCTTTGAAGTATTCTTGAGAATACAGACCTTTTAACTGGTCAATGGGTAAACCACGACCTTCGACCAGATAAGCATCTACCGTTTTAGTTGGATTTTCCTGAGTCGGTTTAAAACGTTTTTCCCACTTTTCAAACAGATCTGGATAAATGTCGCGGATATAAGTCGTTTCGCCACATTTATTGTTGCGTGGGCAATGAATCACCCACGGTGATTCAAGGCTGGTCCATGCTTCTTTTTGTGAACAGCTTGGGCATTTGCCTAGACGTAGTTTGTCACCACGTTCTTTAAATTCAAACTCTTGTTTTAAGCGTTCGACCACTAAAGTCTGAGTTTCTGGGAACATCATTTATAAAAACTTCCTAAAACAAATGCCGTTTACTTTTCAGTTCTTGTCCCGCCAGTTTTGCAAGCATTTCCTGAATACGCTCTCTGGCAAGGAACTCAATAGTTTCTTCCATGCTGGATAAGCCCAGCATTTCCTGTGTTTCTTCTACAATTTTCTTCTCTTGATCGCTTAGCGTTATTTCCTGAATTGGCATTCGGTTCAGCTCCTAGAAAGGTGATCTTCCGCGCCTTTCTTCAAGTACTGATCCAGATTAAATTCTTCCTTAACGTCTTCAGCGATAAGCGTTGCAAGAGCCTGTTTCATAACCAGTTGACGAAGAATGACTCCGATATTTACACCCGTGAGTTTTGACACTGCGATAAATAAATCGGCTTCTGAATCGGTAAGATTGATGTTGTAACGGTTGTCACGTTTTTGCTTTCTTAAGGACATAAAGCATTACTCCTTATTTTTTTTCTGAAGTCTGTTTGCCCAGGAAATAAGTTTGGGCAATGATGCTGGAACGGCTCACATCGGCTTTTTTCGCCATTTTATCGATGGCGTCTACTTCATCTTTAGGTAGATAAACGATGCACTGGACACGACCGCCGGTGATCTTTTTAGCTCTCGGTCGATTTCGAGGTGAATTTGATGTACTCATACAGTATTCTTACGGTTATAGTGATGTGCTACAAATCACTATAGCATAAATTTATGTTCTTTCAATGCCTAAAGGTTAAATATATGTCCGAAAATACAGAAAAATTAGCTATCGAAATATCGGGAAGATTCAAGGAAGAACTGGAACGGAATGGTTTAAAGGCAAAGTCGTTAAGCCGGGAAATAGATGCCCATGAAAATACGCTAGGAAATTACGTTAGAAACAAGGTGCCGGATCAGTGGGTATATCTGTCCAAACTGCACCAGGAAGGTATTGATATTCGCTATGTATTATTGGGTATTGATCCGGACTTTAGCGGACTGACCAGTGAAGAAAGCCTTTTATTAAAGGCATATAGACAGTTAAAACCGGAAGCGCAGGAAGCTTTGTTAAATTTAAGCCGTGTGATGGCGATAGATACAGAGAATAAGTAATGGGAAGTCAATAAAAAGCCCACTTATGAAAGTGGGCTTTTTGGTTATTTCTCTAACCTTGACTGCACCTGCTGCAGCTTATGTTCCAAGTCCATCAATTTATAGATGAGATCTGTAGTTTGATACGTGACATCTCTATTATTGGGTGCTGCCTCTAAAGACTGTCTCCAGATACGAAGTGTGCTAAGTGAACAATCAAGTGACAATTCAGCTTCATTTTGTGAAATTTCCATTATTTCCCCCTGGGCAATTTGATTTAATTGAAATTGCCAAACCGTTACTTCGGTATTGTTCCAGATGGGGCTGGTAATAATATGTTCTCCATTGAATTTAGGATAGATGAGGTCCGATAGCGACTGTTTTAACATTTTTATATCGATAGCTTGATCTGATTGATCATTTTTTGCCAGCTCATTGAGCAGGTCATTAATCTGGTCCGGACTGATGGACAGATGGCCCCTGGCTGTGTCGTGATTAAATGAAAACTGCGCCTGGACACAACGGTCAACAATTTCAAATAACTGTTTGCACAGCATCAGACTTTTTTCAGTTTTGGCTTTTACCCGGTCAGCAATAGGAACATAGGGAATAATGTTCTGGTTGATTTGTTCTGAATTCTGCATCGCTTAGCCTCCCATAAACAGCATTGGGGAAACAAATAACACAGCACAGCAAAAAGTCAGCGTTTGAATGAGATTTTTACGGAATCTGGCGAATTTATTTTGTTTTTGGCGTTCTAGATAAGCACCCATGTCATAGATTGGGGTGTGCTCCGGTGCCGGAGTAATTGGTGCAGGTGTACGAGTACGGACTTGAATCTGTCTTTTCATGACGGAAACTCTCTTTTGAAGGTTTTAAACCCACCGCCATTACTTCCTACGGTAATGGTGGCAGACCGAACAGGGGTAGGAATACCGTCCAAAAGAGTAAACGGCCAGTCAAAGACTGCCCTGCCCGATCTACCATAACGAGTATAGCCGATCAGACATTTTAGGCAAAAAAAAGCCGCATTGAGCGGTGTTTATTTGCTCTCTTTTGAATTTAAACAGGTTCCTACGCCTGTACGCAGATTTTGCTGCGCTTTTACATATTGCTCGATAGCACATCACTATGTCAATATAGTGATGTGCTATTTTTAATAAGTTTCTGACTTTATGAATAATTTAGAAGATAAAAAAGTATCAATCCCATTAGCTATAGGGATTTTTTTAATTCCTTTAATTTTTGCTTGGTTTACTTTAAAAAAAGGATATTCAACCAAAGCACGTGTACTTAGTTTTGGATGGTTAATCCTTGGATTTATTGCATTTGCATTAATGCCTACACCTCCAGGTCAAACGAATAGCACCCCAAAAGCTGAAGTTGTAGAAAAAACCGAAGCTGAAAAAACGGCTCTTGCAGATGCTGAAGCCGCAGAAATTCGACAAAAATTTGAAGCTAGAAAAGCTGAATTAGCAGAAGAAGACAAACCACATTTTGAATGGCCACGAGTTGACTATACCAAAGCTGTGGCAAAGATTGCTTCAATGGATGATCAATCAATCCTAAAGGCTGTAGCTAAACCGATTATCGAAAAAGAAGATATCACAAATGAAAATGGTGAACCCGCAACAATTTATTATTTCAGTAAAAATTTAGTCAATGGTTTAGATATAGCTCTAAGCCGCGAATTCATTGATGTAACTTGGAGATTTGATGAAAAAGATCCAGTTAAAGCTACCGATGCATTTAATGATGGACAGCAAATTACGCGGGCATTATTGGGTGGAAAAGAAGGTTCAAATCTTTATGAAGCAATCGCTAAAGGGCAAAAATTCGATACTTTGCATTTAGAAGATGGTACTGAAATTAAGAATGCGCGTTGTGGGTCAAGTGTATGCAGATATCAAATTGTGAGATAAAAATGAAAAATTTAGTTTTATGTATATCTCTCGCCTTTTGTTTCCCATCTATGGCCTTCGCAAAATATTGCAAAGACTTTAAAACCCATCAAGAAGCGCAAGCCTATTTCAATGCCAAAAAGCCGGGATATAAGCGTCTAGATCGGGATAAGGATGGCAGTGCCTGCGACTGTTTACCGGGTGGAAACGGTAAAAAATGCCCTAAGAGTAAAAAATAAGTAATATTAAGGAACCAGATATATGTCAATTTGTGCCACCTATCATCAACTCACTGCATCAGTAGAATCACTCATTCAAGGTAAACCTAAAGCTATTGCTACCATAAATTTATATGAGTATTTTCAAAAATTAGTTGAGTGGGGTTATGTCGATTTTAAACGTAATTTTTTGAATGATAGATTTTGCGGATTAATTTCGGATGTGCATTTTGATGATGCTCTGAATGCAGTCAAATTTGTATTTATCATTGCTGATGCGGAAGCTGAAAATCAGGTTGCACGTAACTTAGAAACCAATAAAACACGACCTTTAAAGAGAAATAAAAATGAGGGAGCAGATAAAAGAGTAAATGTCGCGATACAAGTTGATTCATCCAATCCTGCCATAGCTAAGGTTGCTCTAGAATATGAACGAGGCATCACGATAAAAAAACTTATTGATACTTTAAATTATTTCTTTAGCCATGCAAGAAAACATGGTGGTTTTGAAAGTTACTTTATTGGTGATGATCCAGTGGAACGCTATCAAAAAGCACCTAGAACTGGGCAACCAAAACCTTTAGCTTATAAGCCAAAATTAGAAATTAAGGCAGAAGTTGACCCAAGTATTATTAAGGCTTTCGAAGATGGAAAAATTCAGCACGTAGATTTTTATAAACAAGCCCAAAATAGTACAAACTTTGATGCTACTGGACATTTTAGCCAGGATAAAATTAAAGTTTCAATGAAAGTAGATACTCAAATCATCAGTGATACTTCCACATCATTTTTGGATAAAGCCGCTGATGTTATTGGTACTTTTGCCCTGTTTAGAAAAGGCCAGCCAGATATGCAAGGCTCAGTTTTTACAATTAATTTTAAAGATGAAAATGGAAGCCCTCGTACTGCGGAATATGATGCTGATGATGAAGTTTTCCGTTTAGTCAAGAAAGAATATTTCCCAGAAGAACTACGACAACCTATGTCGGAAGAGGATGAAAATGGTGAGAGTCCTGCTCGTACCAATATTAACCTATGTGATAGAATGTTAGCTAAAATATAGTCGTCCTACCTATAATTAAGGAGGTAGTTATGCTTGAATTAATATTTAAGCCATTAAACTATCTTAGTATAAGATGGGATAATGGAATAATTAATAAAACTCGTTTTGATTTTATTATTCCTTTATTAATTGCATTTATAATAAGTGCCATTATGACCTTTTTATGGTTTAAAATTGGCACTGATAAATCTAATATTTTTACCAATGATCTGACATATTATTTAATTTGTTTTTTACAGACAATGCCAGGGTTTTATATCGCTGCTTTAGCTGCGATATCGACTATCAATAGTACGACTATGGATCAACCAATGGCTGGTGATCCTCCTAAAGAAAAATATGTTGAATATAATCCATATAAAGTTTTTTGGATTGAAATGAATAGAAGAAGATTCTTAGCACGATTATTTTCTTATCTAACATTCATCAGCATCGTATTATTTTGTTTTTTATTAATTATCCGATTTTCATATAGTTTAGAGATTAAAGTTTCTTCATTATATGCAGTTTATATGACTTACTTTTTTTCTTGTTTAGTTGTTATTTTTTCACTTGTACAGTTAATAATGATGACTTTTTTAAGTCTTTATTACTTAGGTGAAAGAGTACATAAAAATTAAATCCCTCACTAAGAGGGATTTTTTATAATTTAGATATATAAGTACCAGCTAATAATTTACGGTGATGATGCTGTTTTGCTTTCAATGTTCCTTCTTTGTCTAAATCCCAGCCAATATACCAGCCATTTTCTAATATTCGCCTAGAATCTCCCCATAAAATAAAATTGATATCCATCTCTTAATCCCAACTTGAACTGGATGAGGATCCGCTATCATAACTCGATGAACTTTCTAAACTGCTTGATGAGCTGTTGTCATGAGATGAATTGCAGTGTGATGGGCTGGAATCAAAAATTCGATATTCAGAAGAACGTTCAATTCGACACGGTTCAGAAACATCTGAATGCTGCATTTGATTGATGTTTTGCTGATGCACAGCCAATAAGGCTATATCAGTGTTGTTGTTATAATTTGTATGTTGAATGGAACGTGTTGCGGGTAAAATTGCTGCCCGTACCTTTAATTGTTCAGCTTTACAGTTGCATTTAACTTTTGATGAGAAAAACCAGCGTCGATTGCATATAGAACATTTAGCCATTTTCATTATTCTCCATATTTTCATCATTTGCTGCTTTTCGTTCTGTTAATTCTTTAATGGTTTGTAGTTTTACTTCTGGATTTGGCTTGGCACTGGGTGATATTTCATGGGTAATTTCCAATATTGCTGCTGCTGAAAAACTGCAGTGATAATTATTGCATTGCAAATAGATATTTCTTAGTAAGGCATGGACCGATCTGCTGCTTCTTATTGACATACCAGAACTGCAATGGGGGCATTGATAACTTGCGCTTCTTGCCATAAAAACGTCCAAAGAACATATATTTATCCATTATATTTATTTAGGTTAAATATTTGTTATTTATTTTTAATTTTTATTACCAGCTCTTGATGGGTAAATTTTACAAAGGCTAAGGAAATAGTAGGTAGAACCTTTTTACTTGAAATTCTCCCTTATTTCCTTTTAGCCTTTATTGCACTATTTCCTTATTCAGTATCGCTTTTGACCTGTTGAATCATATCCTTTTTGGCATTCAGTCGTGGCATTTCACGACTGAGTGCTTTTTCAGCTGCCAGTTTTGATTTATAGACATGGTTCAGGATTTTCGGATTGGACTGATCACCTTTGGTCAACCAGTGACGGGTTTTTTCTTTGCCGACGGTATATTGCGTTTTTAGCCCGGTATAGGGTTTGATTTCCAGCTCATTATGGGCAGAAAATTTACCGGTTTCCGGATCCAGCAAGGCAAACTCACGGTCAAGTCTGGCTTGCGCTGCTTCTTTACTGACGTACAAATAAGTGAAATGCTTCGGATTGGACTGGTCGCCTTTGGTCAGTGCAACGGCTTTATCACCCACCTGGTAATAGACCACGACTCCGGTCCATTTTTTGTCTTTTTCCGTTTCAAACTGGTCTTCAAACAGTTCTGCCACGTCATCTGCATCCGGAAAGAAAACTTCCAGCTCAATGGCTGTCGTAAAGCCGTTATCTGCATCTAGCGTATGCACAAGTCTGGTACCCAGCCAGTAAATATCATCAATCTGTTCTTTTAAGCCATCAAACAAAAATGTCATTTCCGGGATGAGCTCAGGCTTTCCCAGGGCAAGGGTATAATTGAATGTGACTGCAGTACGTTTGAGTTCTGCCAGTTTGGCCTTGGCAGCCAAGGTCGCGGACTGTTTGTCCTGGTGAATATGGCGGAGTTCCTTAATATTCTGGTTACTGGCATCGCCATAAACCACTTCAAGTTTTTTTGCCTTTTCAGCATCATAATACCAGGCCCGAACTGCGGTAATTTCTTCCCCACCGTCGGTATCACGATAGCTATGGTTATCGCCCTGCTTTCTGGTAATGAGGAAAGTCGGCAAGCTTTGTCCGGATACCGTTTGTGCAGCACCTTTAGGCATAAACAGCAAGGTGCCATTTTTAACCGATGCCAGGGCATCATGCTCGTCCGCCAGCCGGGTGAGCAGATTGGCATTCGATTCGTTTTGCACCAGGTTAATAATTTTGTGCTGACCAAGTGATTCATGCACGTTTAAATCCAGTTCATGTTCAAAAGCAATAACCTGCAGCACAGACAGAAGCGTAACGTTATTAAAGCTGCGTTCTTTTTTCTGTTTGAGACCAGACTTCAGGTCGGCACTGGTGGCGCGAATGGTCAGTACATCCGGTGCACCGCTATGCTCCACCTCTTTAACGGTATATTGGCCCTTATAAACCAGGCCTTCATTGCTCCATCCGAGCCAAGCCTGAATGACTGCCCCTTTAGGTGGAAGTTCCAGTTTGCCATCATGGTCGGACAGTTGAATTTCAATAGAATCGGATTCAAAACCACGGTTATCTGTGATGATCAGGCTGTTCAGCCGTTCAATTGCACGCTGGGTAATATCCTTTCCATCGACCAGCACTCTAAAAATGGCATGCGGATAGCTGTCATCCAGTTTGTCCGTAATTGCAGAGACAATACTCATTAGAACAGGCTCTCCGCTACTGCACCCATTACTCCGGTAATGAGTGAACCTGCAGACTTCGTTTTACTCAGTTTCAGGCTGAATTCGACTTTGCGTGGTTTACCATTTTTAAAAAAGTAGGTCTGGGTTTCATCGACTGAATCGAGTTTCCATAGCCCGTAAATTTTTCCGTTACCGGCAATGAGCGGAAAGGACTTTCCGGTATTGCCCATTAAACGCAATGCGGTCAGGGACAGTTGAGACCCGAACTCCGGAACAATGGATCCATCCAGGGTAATGGTGTCTTCACCCGGACCAAGGTACTGGTATGCCGGAGCTTCTCCAACGCGAGAATTGCTGGCATGCCGCCAGCTGGTACTACGTTGCAGGCTTTGATAGGTGGCTGTTGGTATTGAAAATACGAACATGCCGAAGATCATCATCATTATGTATTTTCCTTATTCTGAGTCGTGATAACTGTCGCGTACACGTTGCATTTTTTGACGCTGACGCTGATCCAGCATATTGGCGACTACCTGTGCGATCTGCTGTACAGACTGTCCAGGCTGGGCATGAATGTGCATGGTGATGGTATCGCCCTGGATAATGACTTCACCACGGCCAGCTGCTGCCGGTTGAGCATGTGAAGTTTTGATTTTAGCCAGTGCCGGTGCAACGTTAATTTTTTGCATCAAGCCTGAAATGTTCGGGTTGAAGATACCCAGCACGTCTGCAAACTTGGTTTTAAGATCCGGGAAGCCATTTTGCAGACCTACACCCAATCCACTCATGATATGACCGCCTAACCCTGCCATGACACGGGATGGACTATGGATGTCCATTCTTTTTCTCATGAAGTCTGGCATATAGGAGTTAACGGTTGCCCAGATGCTTTTAAGTTTTTCAAAGCCCGTTTTAATGCCTTCAATTAACCCCTGAATAATATTGCTGCCAATACTCATCATGCGGTCTTTTAAACTACCCAGATAAGTAAATATCTTATTCCAGCCATCTATAATCTTTAGCAAGATCGGATTTGTTTGAATAGCTGTTATCAATCCATTCCATGCACTTATTACAGTTGCCTTAATGCCATTCCATGCATTACTAGTAGCTTCTTTAGCTGATTCCCACTTTTGGGCAAACCATGCACCAATCGGGGCAAAAAAAGTAACTATCGAGGCCCATGCACTGGCTGCTCCTTCTTTCATGCCTGACCATAGAGAGCTGAAAAACGAGCTGATACTCGACCAGTTTGCAATGATTGTTCTTGGGATACCAATCATTGGCAAAAGCAAGTTCAAAATTGGATTTGATGCAAATGTTGCGTCTATACCTTTAATAATATTTTTAATAAAGGTTACACCAGTATTAAAAGCATTTTTAACCGATGCCCAAAGCCCAATAAAAAATGTTTTTATTGGAGTCCAGTTGCGATAAATCAGATATGCAGCAGCTGCTATGGCAGTGATGGCCAGTAGAATCGGATTGGCCAACATGAGTCTTGCTACCCACATGAATATATTACCCAGACCCATCACTGCTGCTTTTGCAATATTAAAAACCATTGGCAATAAAGAGAAAGTCTTCGAAAATACTGCTGTGGTACCGGTAAACGACGCCATGACCAGCCTTAGGCTGAGCATGCCCAGGATAAGCGGTGAAAAGACCGCAAGTGCACCACCAATCACCACCAGACTAGCTGCTACACCGAGTAAACCTACACCCAGCATTTTGGCTAGGGTTGGATTGCGTTCCATCCAGCCATTAAAACCTTGAAGTGCGCTAGTGGCTGTTTCAATGGCTTTGGTATAAACCGGCAGAATGGTGGTACCAAACTTGAGATAAGCATCATGCAGGTTGGCTTTGGCTTCAATTTCTTTACCCGTGGTGGTCCCCATGGCTTTGGAATTAAGCTGATCAATATTGTCCGCACCGGCATTTAACTTGGCATTCTTATGGATCTGGTCACGCTGCATGTACATTTGAGCAAATAGATTGGATGCAGTCCGGTTGGTGAAGATACTGCCCATGGCATCGATAATGTCGCCTTCTTTGGTGATACCTTTAGACTTTAATTGCGGTACCAGTACCTGTTCCATCCATGCAAACTGGTCCTTTTTAAACAGTTCTGCCCCTTTAATGGCCCCTACATCTAGGAATGATATCTGCCCGGATTTGTCATGCTTAACTTTGCTAGGATCTGAAATTAGACCAAGTCGCTCCAAGTTATTTGCTGCACGTTTGGTGGTACGTCCCTGGTAAACGTTTTGATAAGCCGACATCATGGCTGTACCAACACGGAAACCACCCATTTCCTGCACCAATGGTTCCAGTTTGTAGTAAAAGGCTTTGTTATCGATACCCTTGGCAGCAATACCACCAGTCTTGATGACGTTGAGCCATTCTTCTGCCTGGACACGCCCACCGGTTGCGGTAATGACCTGTTGAATGATATTGGCTTGTTCATGGAATGCTTTTTCACTTTTTAAGCCATTCCGCATTTCGATGACTTTGAGCATGTCCATGAATTTTTTTTCATTTTCTGCACCGCTATCGCCATACATGGCTTCATTGGCAAATTTCATTTTTGCCAGGGTTGGGGCCACCATTTGGGCATGGTGTACGTCAGCAAATGCCGTTACACCATCACGCACCAATTGCAAGTTGTCCAGGGTTGAAGTACCAAAAGTTTGCATGGCTTTGGCATATTGCACGGCTTCTTTAGTCGCTTCTTTGCCTAACCCTAGTGATGCGATGCGGTTTTCCTCCACATCCATGCGTTTGGTTTCATCAATTGGCTTACGCATGGCGTACATGACACCGACACCGGTGGCAGCTGCACCGGCACCATAAGCAGCAGCCGTTCTGGCATTAGATGCAATTTTTTGATGACTTTGCTGCATGCGGTTTAAGTTCTGCAGGTTCTTTTTCTGCTTGTCGATTTCAGTATTGGTCCCCTGAATTTTATTTTTCAGATTCTCCTGGTGCTGTGCCAAATCTGTCGACTTTAAACCGGCCTGGTTCAGCTCCTGACGTAATGCCATCAGCTTGGGCTTTCCTTCAGTGATAACCTTGTTTAAACGACGTGCTTCGGTCTCGGCTTTTTTAAGTTCAGCCGATAACTGGGAATTTGGATTGCGGGATAGCTGGTCTTTGAGCGATGAAATCTTTTTATTGGTTTTATCCAGTTCCTGAGTGGCCTGTTTCACATCCTCCTTGAGCTTTCTGAAGGTTGCGATTTTATTTTGCTGGCGTTCCAGGTCTTTTAACTGGTCATTGGTTTTTTTTAAAGCCTTGCTGGCAGCATTACTGCTGCCGACAATGACCTTTAAAGCGGGGCTAAGTTTGTTTTTTGCCCCAAAAATGACTTCAAGTTTTAACGCTTTCATTCGGCATCTGATCCATTTCGTTCAATGGCTTTTTGATGCCATTGCATCAGTTCTGTAAGTGACATGCTTTCATAGGTTTGTGGTGGCCAGTTAAAAACCACCGCAATATTGGCAATGGCGTCTTCTACTGTTGGAGTGACAGTTCCGCACGCACTGATTTCGGTTGCAAAAAATAGATCACCGCTGCACCCAGCTGAACGATATCTGCAGGTTCAACCGCACCACTATTAAGCAGGCCCTGTGACAATGTTGGTGTGGTACATAGTGGCAAGATGGTACAAATGGAGTTCACATCACCATTTAGGATTTCAGAAATACGGATTTTTCGCAGTGCAGGTACGCTTGGTTTACGCACTTCGATTTGAGTAAATTCTGTATTGCCAATTTTGATGGGTTCATCCAGGTCTACAATCTGGATGTCCGGATTTTCGGTAATCAGTTTCTGGTTCTCAATTTGATCCGGAGTCTGTACCTGAGCTTGTTCTTGATTGCTTTCTTGATTTTGCATTGCATATTCCTTAAAGAAAATTTAAATAAAAAAACCTTCTGCAGTACGAAACCACAGAAGGGAAGGAAAACTAGTGACCAATATTGGCGCGGTGTTTCTCTAACAGATCCACACCGTTGACGATTTCAATCATGTTCGGAATATCAATTTCGACTTTAACGACGCCATCGATACTGAGCTTGTAAGCTGACCAGATGGTTTTCATGGATGTTTCAGTGTCGTCCCCGGCTTTCTGGTTGCCGAAATCAATTTCTTCATGACGACCACGAACAATAATTTCGACTGCAGAGGTTTCGCCTGTGTCATCACGCTGGTATGAACCGGCAAAACGCAGCATGTGTTCGCCTACCGTTGCAGCACCAAACTGTTCAATTACCAAGGCATCGATACCGCCAAGCTTCCAGTTGAACTCGGTAATGTCATCGCCTAGACCTAGATCGATTTTGACATTGCCGTTCATGCCACCACCACGCCAGTCCTCAAACTTGCGGACCAGTTTTGGAATGGTGACTTCGCCTGTCTGACCAAGGTAAGAATTACCTTCGTTAAACAGGTCCATCAGTTTTAATTTTTTAGGTAAAGCCATGTGCTGTTTTCCTTATGTTTTCTATGCTGTCATACGTGCAGCAAAGTCACCTAGGTAACGATCTGTAATGCGTGAACGTAGGGTTAAATCTTCAAGTGGTGGTACTGGGGTAAAGTCATAATCCAGCAGCAAGCGACCTGATTTGAGTGACTCTTTTGAGTTTGCAGAAGGATCGAACCAGCATTGGGCATCGATGATGTAGCCCTGGCCTTTCAGGTCACGGAATTTGGCATTGATGCCTTCAACGATGTCACGTGCCAGGCTTGGATGAAGTGGCTTGTCGACTGCCCACATGTGCCCTTCTGCCATGGTGTCTGCCAGGATCTGAGCAGTACGGGTATAGTTTTCAAAGGCAAATAAAGGATCGGCCGAACAGGTACGGGAACCCCAGAAGCGGAAGCCATCACGCTGAATTAAGGTGGTGATTTCGTTTGAGTTGAGGTAACCGGCATCGGTTTCCATGCTTTGCAGCTGCCAGAACACATCTTTTGAAATGCCGGTAACGCCATTGACTGCAACGTTGGACAGGGTTTTATGCCAGCCGGTGTCATTGTCGATTTTGGCACGTAGGCCCAATGCTCGAGCAGTTGCTTCAAAGGTCGTGGTTGATGAGGTTACAGTGTTCCAGCCCAGGAAGTCTGGCCAGATGATCATGGTTTCGCGGGAACCAATGGCATCACGATAAGCAGCTGCTTCTTCTTTGGTTTCACAGCCATTTGCCGAAACGTAAACAAAGGCACGCAGTTTTTCTGCAATACCGCCAAAAGCTGCGGCAACTGCTGCAGTATCCAGCCCTGGTGCACCTAAAATACGTGGTTTCACTTTGAGGTTTTGTTCAGCCGTCAGCAAAGCTTTCATGCCAGTGTATTTACCGTTGACCTGTCCACCAATGACTGCGGTGGTTTGCTCTGCCTCGGTTTCTTTGCTTGCCACACGCACGACAACGACTACTGCATTGGTCTGGTCTGCAATGGCCTGTAATGAACGTGCCAAGGTACCTTGAGTCCCTGCTTTTTCAACTGAGCCTTGTACGTCAGTTAAAAGTACTGCTGTGTCTAATGGAAATACCAAGGGATCTGCATCTTCTGCAGTTGCGACCATGCCAATGACTGCAGTAGAGACAGTACGGATGGGACGGGTGCCTTCATTGAGTTCTAGAACCCGGACACCGTGGAAATATGAATCTGTAGCCATAAAATTAGCCTGTGATCTGTTGTTTTATATACAGATGACAGGCTTACAAAATGGCTTTTTAATTGCGATGGGATACTGTTGTATTTCGGCTTTTTACAACAATATCAGTTTTGATTGATGAGCTTTAACACGTCCGGATTTTGTGCTAAAAATTCCGCCAGCTTTTCTTCTGGTGACGTTTCCTGATGAACCTGTGGCTTTTGGATGAGTTCCCATTTGAAGCCATTCCAGCGTGGCCACTGATCTTCTGGCCATTCAGTTGGCGGTGCAGTTTCGACACAGCCTGCCGGCAATGGAAATACACCAGGTTCAAGTGGTGATTCATCTGCCACTGTTTTACCGACAAATAGTCCAGAATAGTTAGTTTGATACACTGTAATCTGATTCATGGTTTACTCCTTAGTAGCGGATGCAGGCAAGAACAGCAATGTTGCGTGGTCGTGTTTCTGATCCAAAACTATTTTTAGTGTATACATCCTGAATAATTCCGTTATATGCACCATCACCCCCGGCTACTCGATACATCAAGCCATTGTAATGTGTAGCATCAAATGCTGTTTCAATTGGATGACTATGTGATTGAATGTCTTGTCCTTGTTTTGAACCAACCTGTCTCCAAGCATCAACACCTCGGCCATCGTCTGCATAGCGAGGAAACTCACCACGTGCTTCTGGAACGTTGAACGTGCTTACTCCATCCCCAGCACCATAAGTTGTGCCAATGGCTGCAAAAAGATCTGCATAAACAGCACGTGAATATGCAGCCCCATTACATTTTAAAAGACGATATCCAGCTGGAATATGCGGTGATGCTAATGTAACAACCGTTCCAGGGGGACAGCTATTGTATTTAGCTTCATCAAAACTCATGACACCCAGATTTTGACGTGCTAAGGGTTTATTGGGTACGTCAGATAAATTCAGATTTTGCGCCAATGGGTAAGGTGCAGCACCAAGCGGTTCATTCTGAACGATCAGGATTTTTGCATCCGGATAGGCTTTGCCTAATGTGATGCGTGTGTCTGACGTTGCCAGCCATCCATCTGCACCGGTTTTATTGGTAATGCGTTCGCCATTGATATACACCGCTGCACCGTGGGTGGTGGTGGTGCTGAGGTCTACAATAAGCTGATCAGCTACCAGTGACTGTTCTTCTTCAATGGTGTTGACGAAAACATCTGCCGTTCCCGCATCATCCCAGAATGTATCGCCATCGGTATTGGATTTTTTCTTCAGCACCTGGCCAATGGTACCACCCGGGAACATGGTTGCTGGTGTGAGTGTATTCAGGATCCATTGATGTGTGGCAATAACTACGTTCGGGTCAAAGTTCAATTCAAGCACTTCAGGGTTTGAAATCATGAATGGGATTCGATAAACCGAATCTTGCGTAACGCCTTCATCAAGTGTCGGTTTGTAAACTTCAGGTGTATTGCCGACCAGTACCATATTGCCATTACGGTCAAACAAGGCAATTTCACGTACTACAAAGCCTTCCACGGAAACAGGGATCAGCATTTCAGCCGTGTATTTATTCTCATTTTCAGGATCCTGAAAAATACGGTTGACTGTACCGCGATATTTTTCACGAATTAACTGAACCATAGATTCGCTTGGTGTCATCTTATTACCACCGCCATCACCCACGGCAAAATGGGTGATTTCGATAGTGCGCTGTTGGCTGACTGCCTGGGAGACTAGAGTTAAGCCGATTGACGTGTAGATTGTTTTATAAGTCATATTATTCCCCGAAGCCATCAGCTAAACGCACCAGTTCATTTTGTCGAATTGATTGGGCCTGTGCGGTTGATGCGGTATGTGCAGGCATCATAATTACAGGTTTAACTCCATTCGCTAAGCATCTTTCAGCAATCCATTTGAGATTTAATTCCCATTCATTAAAGCTGGCAGTTCTTCCATTTATACCACCCAATGATTCAGCTTTATTTGCGAACATTTTTTCAGGATCAAAGTCATAGAAGGTATTAGATGGATTACCAATACTGTTATTGTCGTTAATGCCAAAGTTAATTACGCAATGGGTTGGTTTAGGTGACATTGTTAGTACTGCATCTAGCCAATATTTTCCCCATCTTGTTGTTTGTCCTCCAAATGCGTAACTGTATGTCTCGACATTTATACCTTGGTTCGCTAATTTTTCTTGAATACGTCGAGAAATCCAGTGTGTGCCATTAGAAATATAACCAGTTGGATACATAGCCTGGTATTTTGTGGCTAAATTTGAAATAGGATATACGTAGGGTGTTTCACCAATTGTTGATGCAACCGGGTAGATACCCCATGAATCCATTAAAAATACAATCACGTCACCATCTTTGAATAGCGTATCTTTCGACGTTTTAGCAGACTTTTTATATGCAAAAATACCGCTCAATGCTGCGTAAGTCGGGACTGATGATTCGCAAGTAATGCGAATTTTAATTATTCCACCACGTGCAAAATCAACAAATACTGAATGCACTTGACCAGCTGCATATGCAACATCATGGACTAAAGCAGAATCATTAAAAATCTGTAATCGAGCCTTACCACTGGTTTTATAAGTTTGACTATCGACGCTTGAAATATATGATGCATCGCGTACAGCTAGAGGAATTTCGATAAATCCATCTGAGCCTTGACCATTAAAACTTATTTCAAAACCATTACCAGCCACACCATCGATAAGATTATAAGCTCTCGATAAATATTGAGTATGCGGATTATCTCCAATATTTATATATGAATCCTTCGGATTACTCATTGCACAAATTTTTGCTAGATTCGTTGTTCCTGGCGTATATCCACCATTTCCAGCTGTACCAACCTTAGTTACAGGAATCAAAAGCTGTGATGCATCAGAATTATAAATATCGCTATTATTCCAAGCCAAATAGCAACAAAGTGCTGAATTAAACTTGAAAATTAAATTTTCTGATTTCTTGTAACTATATTTCTGAATAGATTTTAAAACATAATCTGCCAAGCCTTTTGTTCCGAATAGTGTTAAATGCTGACCATTTGGAGAATCATGCATTGTTTGAACTTTAGATGGATTATTGGGCAAACTTGGTGAAACTGTAATATTCATTCCGTTAATTTGAAGTACCGCATGACTTGTGTAGCTATCTGACACTGAGTCGTATACAACACATGCACTACCATATACAAATGCCGTGGGATCGGAAACAGTCATCACATTTGCTGATACACGAGCAGTCACATCTACAATATTGAAATTATTAGGTGTAGTACCTGATCTTGTATATTGGAATGTATTTACGAAAAATGGGCTATCTTGATCTGTTATTAGATCTAATTGACTAATGATTGAATTTTGATTAGCCACAATAATATCTTGCTTATTAATGACATTAATTATTGTCTGATCTAAACCATTTCCATCATAAATCACTTTATTTGCATCAACATTTGGCGTGTGCTGAGTAATAATTTTTTTGACTTTTTCAATTGCATAACCTGATGATTTTAAATATGCAGCCTGTCTTGCTTGTGTGTTATAAGCTGAGATTCTCAAGTAACGTGCAGATTCTGGTGCAATGAAAGTTCTGAGACTTAGACTAGTCTGATCTTCACCAAAAGCTGAAATGAAGTTCTTATTTACATCATACCAAGCATGACTGGCATTAACTGTCACGTAGCTATAAACATCGTACGACTCACCCCCGATTACAGGAATAAAATCTGACGAATCAAAGCTTGCTCCACTGGCTTCTTGACCAGTCGTTTTTTGAATAAACTTATTTTTCACTGTAAGTAATGCTGCTGCAGCGTAGTTTGTGAAAAATTTATTTGTATATTCTTTTGACTGTTCGAGTGGATCATTTTCACTTTTAGAGAGTGTTGAGCCATTCCAACGGTTTGAGCCCTGATTCCAAGAACCGGTTCCAGTTGAATTAATTTCGTTAATTATGACTGTACAATTTAAAGGTAGTCCTGATTTAGCAAGGTTAAATTCGGCATAAGTTCCAAACTCATAATGTCCTTGCACAATTTCAGATTTATTGGCTTTTTGCTGTTGCAAATATTCTGTACGTGCCAGAAATACTTTGGCATGTTCATTCAAATTACCATCTGGGCCACCACTTGCAAACTCATTTCTATCAAGTTGTCGAGCAGCTGGCCAGCCTGGTTGTACTTCTAAATTTGGCATTACATATCTACTCCATTCATTTTCTTTGTACCATCTAGTTTCCAAGTGCCATCTAAATAAAGACCGCCAGCTGCCCGTGTAAATTCAGTGTCATGACCTGCCTGTGTCATGGCATTGACTTGTAAATTTGATGGACTTTCAAGCACCATAGTTGTATCAATTAGATGAGAACGTAAGTTTTTATAAGCACGAACGACCTTAAATAATTCTCTGTAATCGGTGATCGATACACTGTCTTGATTGGTTTTGATGAGCAGCTTGAATGTGTATGGCTTGCCCATTGGCACCATGTTGAACCATTCCTGAACAATCACCGGAAAGCCCAGGGAATTCAGTGCCACTTCTAGTGCACCCGCTGTTCCTTTGATGCTGTGGTTGTAGAGTGAAGTCTTTATCACTTGACGTTTTTTTGATTCAGTCCAGTTTTTATTCCAGATATCGACAGAGCGTTCCCAGGCTAACCATGGCAGTACTTCTGCTGGTGCATTGAGTGGATCGTTAAAGCTACGGATATTCAGTTCTACATTTGAGACACGCGCAAAAGCATTCTCAAACTTCATTTCAAATTTTGTGGCATTCGGTGGCAGCAATTGACTCATGCGCTAACCCTCGAAATGTTGATTCCGGTGCAATAAGCAACCTGACCAATTGAAGTATCGATATTTCCTGCAGGTGAAATTAAATTGACCCGGCTGACACCAGGCTGATGCAGTGCCTGGTAAATACCAGATAAAGAAACACCACCAGTGAATGCATGAGATTTTTTGCTGTATTCATCGGCTGCTTTATAACAGCTGTTTAGAACGATATTTTCATCTGGACCTTCATCAATAAATATTTCAGCTTCAATGCTGTAATTCAAAATAGATGCAGAATAGATGATTGGCCGGTCAGTCAAAGGTCGAATGGATTTGGCATTTAATGCTGCAGTCACGATATTTAAAAGATCTTCGGATGCAGTACCATCGCCTTCTGTTGAAAGCACATAAATATTGCAAATGGCAGTTGGATGATTGTTTTCATCCAGCGGTGCATAGGGATAAATGTCTTTGACCCGTGCATCTGCATTCAGACCATGAAAAATATATGAACCTTCACTGCCTGCAGTGGTTTGGCCTTCCGGTGCCAGCTGGACACGTTTACGCAAGGACTCATTTGATTCTTTAACTTCTGGAGTTGTATCCGTTGCCGGACTGATAATCCGTCGTGAAAGATTGCGTTCAGCTGCTTTGTGGTCGAGATCTGCACCTTCAGCATAAGCAAGCAAAACTGCACGAGCCTGGTTATTGGCATCCTGACGGACCAACATTTCACGATAGGCAAAGGCTTGTGCCAGTTTCATGGCGGGATCCGATTCAAGCAGGTCAGGAAACTCTGGATCGACTTCACGCATTTTCTGATAAAAGTCGTCCAGACCTTCTTTTAAAATAATTTCGAAGTCGATCTGTTTCACCACATCGGGTGGTGCAAGTAAGGATAGGTCGATGGCTGTAGATGAGTTAATGCTCATGTTAAAGCTCCAACGAGTAAAGGTATGTTCATATTTAAGCTTTGACCGGATTGGACGATTGTTCCTTCAAGATTGAGGACCGTTTGCCCTTGATTTACTTCGCTGATATAAAGCTGGCTGATCTGGATACGTGGTTCCCAGCGCAAAATTGCTGAATAAATGGTGCTGTAGCATTTGAGATACAGTGCTTCACTGGTGGGTTGATCCAGTAAATTTGCGACTTGTGTTCCATACTCACGACGCATGAGTCGTGAGCCAATAGGCGTACTAATAAGGTCTTCAAGAGATTGGCGAATATGGTCTAATTCGCTCAGCTCAGTCCCACTATGACGTGACATCATTACTGCGGTCCTCCAGTCGAACTTGGACCTGGTTCAACACCTGAATGTGTATGTTCTTTTAGGCTGATAGATCCAGCGGTGACATTGGCTTCTGTACTGAAATGACCAGATGAATGACTGCTGCCCTGGACAAGTTGACTGCCACCAACAGTATTGTTTCCGGTCATTGCAATACTGCCATTGACCTGGACATTGCCATTGATAGTGGTATCGCCATTTACCGTTACACCACCTGGTGCAGTAAGAATGGCTTTACCGCCTGCAGGTAAGATTGCGGTCAACTCATGACTGGAAACGTCATAAGTAAAAATGCAGCCATCTTCAAAAATACGGATGGTTTTATTCGGGTCATCTGAAGGAGACGGATTATCTGCATTGTTAAATCCGGCAATGGCCACCCCCATTTCCAGTACACCGGATGGACTTAGCACCATGACTTCCTCACCAATACTTGGTGGATCCCATGTTTTGGTTTTTCCTGCCCTTAAAGAAAGAAAACGAAGTTTTGCAGTCGTAATCTCGCCAATGGTGACGGTGACTGTCGTAAATGGTTTAGCCGGATAAATGGCCTTGATTGTTCCGAAGCGAATCAGGTTTTCAAGGCGTCGATGTAGTTCTGCGCTCATGCTGCAATCGTGTTGCAGTCATTTCCTTATTGCATGTGGTTGCTGTTGTATTTAGGCTTTTTACAACTCATTTTATGGCTTGACTGACAGGTAATCTAAGACATCGTTTTCGATCATTTTTATTTCTTCATCAGTAAAGCCCAGCAGTTCCCGGCTGTCATATTTTACGGTTGGACCATCACGGTCGACCTTGTCCCTTAAACCGAACTGGTGAACCCGGGCAATAAAGGCCACCCGACCAGCAAAGCCAATGGCTATGCCCTGGGCTGTTCTTTCCATGCGCATGTATTTGGCACTTTTGATGACATTGAACATTTTATTTTTTATTTTGTTTTTTTTGTCGCGCAGGCGGTTTTTCCGTGGCACATATGTACTGCCATCCGGATTTTTCTGTTTGGTAATACGCGACTTTTGTGATGCTCGAAGTTTACGGGCAATATGCATTTCCAGCTTACGTCGTTCAGCATCACTGAGCTGATGTAACATTGCGCCCAGGTGTTCTGTCAGTAATTCTAAATCTGCCATAGCTTCACCAATTTTATGGTCCAGGTGAAGCTGAAGTCCAGGATGCTAGTACTTCACCAGTCGCGTTGTCGATAAGCTGCATCGGCTGTGAATCCAAAGGTGTTTCATACTGAGGTTCAGCCGGGAAACTGACATTTAATGTTCCATCAGGCTGGCGTTTTACAATGACACGTTCAGTCACAGGAAAAGTCAGCGATAGATCTACGGTATCATTGTTTAAAATTACCGTTTCAAATTTGAAAGCTTCTTTGTTTTTGTCCAGGTTAATGAGCAGTTCAGACTGGTTGACACGTACCCAGTCCAGTAGCGGAATCATGACAGCATCTAAATCCCCGGCATATTCAGTCAGAATGAAATTAAGGTCATAGACGTATTCAAAAGAAAGACCGCTCACACCGGTGCAACGGACATTGCCTTTGTCGGTAAAAATCAGCATGCGTTCTGGATCCCGCTGCAGTTCTTTGACTGCAGCAAGGATATGACTACGAAGGCTATCGGGCTTTTTCATTTTGTTGTTCCTGTATCTTGATGACTGAATCAACTTTTGCAGCGCAAAGTGCCCTGGCCAGTTCTGTGGTTTCTAATGCAAAAATTAAATCTTCATTGGTTTGAATATTTAATAAAGGCTTATTGCACCTGGTCAGAACCGGATAAAGCGGAGTGGACCACGTTTGTTGCACCGGTGTTGTTGAACAAGCTACGAATAGCATCGGGCACAGGCTGACTAGCCCAAGTTTTAGCATCCTGGTCATGGTTTAAAATCTCTTTAATCGTGATTTTTCGTTGTTCTGAATTCAGCTGCAGTTCATCCTGAAATTCTTGCAGGTCGGAAATAGCTTGAGCCTGGCTAGTGATCTGCTCCTTGATATTGGCAATGTTCCTATTTTGAGCATCAATAAGATCCTGCTTTTCAGTTAGCGTGGTTTCTAACTGGCCAACTTTTTGCTGCAGATGGATATAATGCTGAAATGCGAAATACAGACATAAAAAACAGAGCAAAGCTAAGATCGGCTTTACAAATGGTTTGAGGATAACTAAGGCATTCATGCTGCTTTTCGCTCCCCATAGATCGGTTCTAGATGATCCCATTCTTTCTGGAACTTCGCCTGATAGCCTAGTTTTTTATAGCTTTGGCCATTGTACAGGGTGAATACAGCTTCCCAGTTTTCTGCACGCAGCGCATCAAGAAGTGTAACTTTTTTGCCATTTACGGTACCGGTTTTCCATTCAATAAAACGGATAAAGGCTTCCAGCTGCAGGGATTCATTGGCCTGCATCTGTTCTACAAATTCAAATACCGAGCTATAACCGAGTTCTTTCCAGTTTTCGCCCATGATCTGGAATTGACCCCAGCTGCATGACATTAAAGCTGCTTCCGGACAGATATTCTTTGCAAGACTTAAACGTGTGTATTCAGCTTCATTACCTTTATAGCCACCGGTGGCAGTATTGACCAGGTTTGGATACTGCTTCATCTGGGCATTGGCAAATGTTTTACCTTTGAGCTGCACCAGGTAGTGATACATGCGGTGACGTTCAAACAGGATTTTGGCCTTGCCATTTTTCAGGAAACCGACACCACGACCTTCAGTTGCACCAAATACCCGGATGGCCAGTTCAGAAACGTTTAGGCGTTTTGCAGCTGCTGTGTAGTCACTATCTTTTAAAAACTTGGAAACGTTTTGGCCAGCCAGTGCTGCCCGGGTTTTATCCCCGACTTTACCGTCGGCCAGAATGCCGACACTTTTCTGAAACTGCAGTACTGCATATTCAGTATTGACACCAAAGTCGCCATCCGGCTTTAAGGCTTTGCCATCTTTGGCTTTAAAACCCAGGCTGATGAGTTGCTTTTGTATGCTGACGACAGCATCGCCACGGGCACCAAATTTAATAATCATGCCGGACTCCAGATCAGTTTGGCAACATTGCCTTTGGTTTTATAGATGAGTACAGCCAGCAGAGCAGCAAAGAATGCGTCCCAGATGGTGACCGGATCTTTAAAAAACAGGATATGTACGGTTTGCCCCATACATGCAGCAATGAGCATGGCTGCAAGCCATGCATAGCCACGATGAAAGTCTGATCCGTTGCGGTTATAGCAAATGATGCGAAATGCACAGAACAGATATGCAATCAGGGCAATAAACTGGAATAGATGTTCAATCATGAGGATCCCCCATTTCTAAATGCTTTCCACATTTCAGATAGCTTGGTTTTCTTCACCCAATCCACGGCTTTAACCAAGATAAAAAGTGAAAATGTTGATGTAATTAAGGCAGCCGTTGCATCACTGGTAATCATGGTTCGGCTGGTAATTTCTGGTGCAAGCAGATATCCAATTCCGGTTGATAAGAGCATGGTACGAAGACGCTGCCAGCCATTTAAGTCTTTTTCATAAGTGGCAATGAAAGCTGCTCCGAGTACTGCCCCCAGCATCGCGTCCCCATTAATAAAAGGAAGAAATGCCATTGCGCTTAATCCGGCAACTGTTGCTGTTGTGGTTGGTTCTGCCATATTTTTATTAATCCCATAGCTGGATGGTTTGTTTAATTTGTTGTGATGTTTCGATATCTGGCAGAAAGACTTCAGTGCCCATTGGAAGAAAAGGTCCAAGCGCAGCAAGTTCTGGATTGGCTTCAAGTACTTTTTCCACCACTCCGGAACTTCTGCCATATTCTCTCCAGCAGATCGCATCGACGGTGTCGTATTGCAGGGCATTGATAGTTTTGGCCATAAGTCATCTATTCCTTACAATCCAAGCTTTCTTCAATTCTGATTTCGCACTCATATAATGTCGGATTAATACCTTGTGAATTTGGTACGATTCTGGATTCAGCTTTTAAGCAACTGTGGGTCAGATCAAGACCTAGTTCTGTTGCTACTTTTTCAAGTGCAAGTCGTTCTAATTCACGTTGTTCAAATCTGTAGGTATGTGTACGCTTATGGGTCTCGACCGATGAGATTTTCATTTTCATATCAATTCCACCACGGTATGGTTTTCACCCAGTAATTGCTGAATGGCCCATTGCTTATTTCGTCTGTAATCGTCGACTGTGCATTCCGCCTGTTCGGCCTTTTTTGCTCCTGAATTTGAACTGTCATAATTACGGTAGTTCTCATTCACTTTGGCTGCGACACCATTGGCCACTGCAGACAGATACAGATAATCGGTTTCTGGTTGATTGTTAATTTGAGTCGTTGATAAATCGGATAGCTGAGCTGCCTGGTCTTTTAAACTTTTGAGCAGTCGATTGACGTCGATGACTTCTTCAATGATGACTTGCTGGAGCCTGGCATTTGTGACTGCCCCATCGATTCTGACGACTTCACGGATGTGATCCAGAACAACATCCGGATAAAACGGGTCACTCTTGATGATGACCTGGCTTGGTGTGTTATTGCCATTTGCGACAAACCCCATGATGTCCCCTGCCGTTGTTTTTATTGAATATTTAGTGCACGGGTGGGAACAATGGTTTTAATGAGTATTACAATGTAATGACATCACCATTGTTCGCCCATGCGGTGCGTGGGCACTCGGTTAATCCGCTTTTTGATCCGTTTCTTTTTGATCATTTGCGGGTTGTGAACTATCAGCATTCGCTGATGATTCGGTTTGTTCGACTTGCTGCGGTACAAACTTTTTCAACAATGTTTCCACTGTTTTTAAATCCTGTTTACCACCACATTTTTCATCTAGTTCAATTGCCCGTTCAAGATAAGCCTGGGCATCTTGAGCGAATGCAAGATCGGACTGACTAGGTTCATCTTTACTTTCGATCAATTTGATTTTGGCTTTACCCAGTGCGACAAAAAGTTTTGCTTTGACCTGGTCTGGCATATCCAAAACTTTGGCATCGATATCCGTTCGAATAACAATTTTTTCGAGCTGCTGAAGTACTGCGATATCAACTTCTGCATTGGTCTTGAGCTGTTTCAAAAATGCATTGGCGATTTCTTCCGTCACCAAAGTTGCAGTTTTACGTTCAAAGCGGTCCGGCATGATCATGTTATGCACAAGTGCAAACTCAGCCATTTCTAAAGCTTTGGCATAATTTTCAACATCAATACACCAGACCAGAACGGTCATGAATACAACGTCTTGAACAGATTTATTGGCTTCAATAATTCCGTCTATATACGGTAAATATGTTGGTACCAATGCTTTTTTAAGCTGGATTTTCGCTTCAGTAGACTGGATCTGCTTTAAGCGGTGGCGGTCATTATTGAGCTGGGCAAGCTGCAATTCATAAAAGGACTGCTCTTGCATGGTGCCGAATTCAGCAGCCGTTTCGGCTGCTGCTTTAGCACTGTGTTTCATGAAATGTTGACGTGCTAATGACATAGGCTTACACCGATTCGATGTTTTCTGCTAATGCAGCAAGACCTAGATCTTCGATGTAGTAATCTTCATTTGAAGATTCATAGTTTTCGATCTGGTCACGTTTCGGGTTGTCGATGACAGTACGACGACGAGCACCTTCCTGGACGTAAATTGACAGGTTGTCGAAAGTCGTTACTAGGATGGTACCTTCAGGGAAGAATGGCACTGCATAAACAGGCAAATTCCCCATACGTTTTTGACTAATGATGAGGTCAGCTGCTAGTTTTTCAGAGTTATCCTGCTCTTTGTTAACCAGAGGGAAATACTTGTCTGAAACTGTTTTACGGTTACACAGTACAACCAGATCCGGATTGTCCTGGTGAACTTCATCAATCAGTTCACTGACCATATCCATGACTAAGGCATCGACATTGTGATAGTCACCAGTTGCGCCAATGGTAATTTTTCCTACTGTTGCACCAGATGACATGACACGCGCAGCGTTTTCTTCACGCATTTTTTGCAGCCAGCCTTTGTTGACGTCCTGCAACTTAGGATTGGCAACAATATCCGTGGTAGCTGCATGAGAAGTACCATTAAAGCCGATCATGATACGGTCAAGGCCTTGACGTTTCTGGATTTGACCAGAAAAACGTGCATAAAAGTCTTTGAACTTCGCCCACTGGTCCAATTTTGCGTATTTGATGGCTGTATCAAAGTTGGTTTGACGGCAGAAATAGAAACGCTCATCCATTGATGACGGATCTACTGCCTGGCGGTCAGTGGTACCTGTATTGGTTCGCGATGCAATCGGACGGCTAATCCCTAGACCTACAGCTGAAGCAGACTGTTCTGGTACCACGAAAATATTAATTTTCTGCAAGAATGCAGAAGACAACTGGATTTTATCTTCTAGTGTTTGTTGGACTGAGGGTTCAACATTGAACTTTTGAGAGACTTTTTCAACGTTGTTCAGTTTAGCCAGTTGTTTCATGGCTGCGTTATATTTAAAACGTGTTTCGTTACGCATGATATGTACTCTTTTAATGCTGGTAAGGGCTAGCGAACTGAATTAGCAATCAACAACTTCATTGAAATTAGAATTGCCAGATTTAGGACGTGGGTCAGTATCCGGTTCACTGTCCAGCTTGCTTTTCAATTCGTTGAAGTCTTGTTTGAGCTGCTCATGCTCGGTATTTAAGGTATTGAAATCATTCTCAAGTTTTGAAACAGCTTGGCCTTGGTTTGCTGTTTCCTGAGCGATTTCAACAATGGCTTGTTCTTGTTCAGAAAAATATTCCGCAGACTTCTTCTCTGTTTGTTCTTGTTTTGAGAATAGTTTTTTGACTTTATCTAGTAAGCCTGCGGAATAGGATTGCGGCTCTTTCACTTCTTCAAATTCAAGAGTGACTTCTTGAGCTGCAGTAAACAGGTTTTCTGGACGTTGCTTTTTGTCAGCAAATGGATTTACTTTTGCACCGGCTGCGAACTGAAGCATTTCGGTACCCAATGATGCTGGACTGTCAGTTACAGCAAGACCAATAAGATATGCTGAACCTTTATTGGCAAAATTTTCATCAACTTCGATTGATGTATAGACTTTTTGTTTTTTCTTATTCAGTTCGATCAGACTTTGCGTCGGTTCGATCTGTGCAAACAGTGCATCTTTTTCTTCACCATCAATAGTGACTTTTTCAGTTTTTAATGCCAGGACATCACCATAAGCACCAAAAATACCGTCAGGAAAAACGCTACGGAAATGCTCAATATTGATACGAGCACCATAGGTGTCTGGATTATAGTTTTGCGCCATTTGGATAATCCAATCGGCTTGAATTTCACGACCGTCGGTCGTGTCACCCGCTACAGCAATACGAAACCATTTCGATTTGTATTTCTTGTCTTTGTTGTCTTTGCTCATTTGCAAACCTATTCGTTAATTATGAACGGATAAAAATCACGATTTTGAATAGGTGCAGAATGGGCAATGATGAGTAATACAGGCAATTGGAAGCTGTTGTATTAAGGCTTTTTACAACTTGGTCAGACTGATAATTAAGCCTTGTACTGCCAATGTTTGCACATTAAAGCAAACAGCAAATGGCAATGAATGACCTATCCCCTATAGCAAATTTGCATCTGATTATGGACAACAAACTTAAAGCCAAGTTCTTGTATTGGCTTGGGTGGAAGATTGTCGATATTGCAGAAGTACTCAATGAAAATGAACGTACAGTTCAGGCATGGAAAACACGTGAAGACTGGGAAAAAGAGAAACCCGAAAATCGTGTCGAGAATGCCCTGTCTCTACGTTTAATGATGCTCATTCTTAAAAATAAAAAGACATCTGGCGACATTAAAGAAATTGATGTGTTGATGCGGGCTTATAAAGAGTTTGCCCGAATTGAAAAATATCGCAACGATGGTACCGAAGCTGATCTGAACCCAGAGCTCCGCAAGCGTAATACAGCACCACGTAAAAAAGTTCCCAATTCGTTTACTGAAGAAGACATTGAAAATCTAGTCATTGCCTTTGAAGAAGGTCTATTTGAGTACCAATGGAATTGGTACCGAGCCATTGACCAACGCTCTCGTGTAATTTTAAAAAGCCGGCAGATTGGTGCCACTTATTACTTTGCCCGGGAGGCTCTGATTGATGCCTTAAAAACTGGACGAAATCAGATTTTTCTGTCTGCTTCAAAAGCCCAGGCACATATTTTCAAACATTACATTAAAGCCTTTGCAGCAGATGTTTGCGGTGTTGAACTGACTGGGGATCCTATTGTCCTTCCGAATGGTGCTGAACTTTTATTCCTGGGAACAAACTACCGTACCGCCCAGGGGCATCACGGTAATTTCTATTTCGATGAATTTTTCTGGACTCATGGATTCAATGAACTGGAAAAAGTTGCTTCGGCAATGGCCCTGCATAAAAAGTGGCATAAAACCTATTTCTCTACACCGTCCACGATTACCCATGAAGCCTACGGATTTTGGACTGGTGCCCGGTTCAATAAAGGTCGTCCCAAAGATAAGCAAGTTACTATAGATGTCTCACATGAATCATTGAAAAAAGGCAGGCTTTGCGAAGATAAAATCTGGCGTCAGATTGTCACCATCCTGGATGCTGAAGAAGGCGGATGTGATTTATTTAATATTGATGACCTTCGTTTTGAATACTCTGCAGAAGACTTCCAGAACTTATTGATGTGCGAGTTTGTGGATGATGGCCAATCCATGTTCCCACTCAATATGCTGATGCATTGCATGGTCGACAGTTTGGAACTTTGGTCAGATTTCAAGATATGGCATACACGTCCATTTGCAAACAAGCCTGTCTGGGTTGGATATGATCCGGCTTTAAGTGGTGACAATGCCGGGCTAGTCGTACTTGCTCCGCCAGCTGTTGCCGGTGGTAAGTTCCGAGTCCTAGAACGTCATCAATTTAAAGGCGATGACTTTGCTCAACAAGCTGAACATATTCGCAGTATCACTAAACGTTACAACGTCACATATATCGGGATTGATACGACAGGTATGGGGGTTGGTGTCGCAGAGCTGGTTCGACAATTCTTCCCTGCAGTTCATGCCTTTAAGTATTCACCAGAAGTTAAGGCCCAGCTCGTCTATAAAACCTTAGATGTCATCCGCAATGGACGACTTGAATATGATGCAGGCGATAAAGACCTGACCCAGTCATTAATGAGCATAAAAAAAACAATGACAGCCAGTCAAACACAAATCACTTTCACTGCCGGACGTTCAGAAGAAATTGGTCATGCAGATCTCGCATGGGCACTGATGCATGCAATTTATAACGAACCACTGGCCGGTATAACAGAAACAAATACTTCCGTATTGGAGATTTATTCATGAACCCTTTTTCAACAGCTAAAAGTTTAATGAACACAGCCTTAAACTTTTTACCGCAACCTTTGCAGCAAGCTATTCCACAAAAGACCGAAGCATTTTCATTTGGTGATGCAGTACCAGTATTGGATGGCCATGATTTATCAAATTATATGGAATGCTGGTTCAATGGCCGTTGGTATGAACCGCAAGTGAGCCTGGAAGGATTATCCAAAAGCTGGAAGTCCACGCCATATTTGAGTAGTGGAATCATTTTTAAGCGTAACTTCCTGGCCAATTTGTTTAAGCCCCATCCCCGCATGAGCCGGCAGTCATTTGAACAAGTCGCATTGGATTTTATCTGGTGTGGAAATACTTACGTTGAAGATGTACGTTCACGACTTGGGAATACAATTGAATTTAAACCGGCATTGGCAAAGTACACTCGTGCTGGAGAACATAAAGGACAATACTTTTATTTAGATCAAGGTCATCGTGGGTATACAGAATATGAGTTCCCTCAAGACCGTATTTGTCAGATCCGAGAGACAGATATTGATCAGGAAATTTATGGTACACCAGAATATATTTCGGCTTTACAAAGTGCCTGGCTAAATGAATCAGCGACATTGTTCCGTCGCAAGTACTACAACAACGGATCTCATGCCGGGTTCATTCTTTATGTGAATGACCCTGCCAGTGATCCAAACGACATCACTGCCCTGCGTACTGCTTTAAAAGAAAGTAAAGGTCCTGGAAACTTCCGTAATCTTTTTTATTACAGTCCTAATGGTAAAAAGGATGGTATCCAAGTTATTCCGACTTCAGAAATTGCTGCAAAGGATGACTTCACGAATATTAAATCCATTACCCGAGATGACACACTTGCTGCACTACGGATCCCACCGCAGCTGATGGGAATTGTACCGAGCAATGCCGGTGGCTTTGGTGATATTAAATCTGCAACTGAAGTTTTTTATCATAATGAAATTGTTCCGCTTCAATCACGCTTGCTGCAGTTCAATGAATGGGCCGGTGATGAAGTAATTAAGTTCAAAGAGTATGGATTAATTCAATCTAAATAAATTTCAGATTTAAAATCTAAAATTAAGCCTGCGATTGCAGGCTTTTTTATTGTCTTAAGCACAAATGAGAAGTATTCCCAACTGTACTGACCATACCATAGCCCCGCGCAGTTGCCCCACCCCACCTGCCCGCTCTAAATGTGTCTGATTTACTGCGGAGCCAAGCAAAGTTGAAATCAAAGCCAAGGCAGGCCGTTACTACTATCTTTCAAGGCTTAGGCTAATTTTTTAATACTGCATTTCACTACGAAATATGATTTTTCAGAAAAGACAAAAACAAATATTTCACCGACCTTATTACGAGCACATCAATGGATACTTTCAAAACCTATAAGGACATAAAAATGTATTTTTCTAGATAGTGGACATCGATTGAAGTAATAAAGTAATAAGTGTTTTTAAGTAATTGAATTTAAATAATTAAATACATTACTTTTAAAGGTAATTTTTTGTAATTTTTGAAGTAATATTTTTTAAGTTATTGATTTTATTGAAGTGAAATATTTATAAATATCACCTTTTTTCACAGTAATAAATTACTTAAATATTACCTCTAAATTACTTTTTAAAAACTCTATAAGTTATTGTATTAAATATGATTATATAAAAATATTACTTTATTACTTCAAAAAAACGATAGTCCCTAAATATTTTTTAATTTCTATAAATGAGGGGTTTTATATGTTTTTCACTCGATTCTTTTCATTTTCATGGGAATGAGTTGGGAATTAATCAGTCATTCACTCGTACATTAATGTGATCATTAAATAAGGGATTTATAAGCCTTCCCTTTGAAAATCAATTAATTGCTTGCTGCTGATCTTCTTTACACATTCGAGAATTTGGTGCGCCCAGCGGGACTCGAACCCACGCCACAGGCTTCGGAGACCTGTACTCTATCCAGTTGAGCTATGAGCGCGCGAGCACATCATATCAAAAAAATCAGCAAGGTAAAGTATCTATATAGAAGTATGTCATTTTTATGCTCATCCTTTATACAATGTTCCAGTTTTGCAACGCAGAATTCCCGGTGAATTGCTTGGTTTATTCCGCCAGATCGCTCACAATACTCATATTATTCACCGGGCGAGATGTTCATGACTGATGCATTGATGTTGAAAGATTTGTCGAAAACCTATAAAAACGGCTTTCAGGCGCTTCAGGGGATCAATCTGACTGTGCCTGAAGGCGAGTTTTATGCGCTTTTAGGCCCAAATGGCGCAGGCAAGTCAACCACCATCAGCATTATCAGCTCTTTAACCAAAAAGACTTCCGGCACTGTCGAAATTTTTGGCCATAACTTAGACACCCATCCCTCTCAGGCCAAGCAGTGCTTAGGGGTCGTGCCTCAGGAATTCAACTTCGGCCAGTTTGAAAAAACTTTTGATATTTTAGTCACGCAGGCCGGCTACTACGGCATTCCTAAAAAAATCGCGGAACAGCGCGCCGAAGCCTATTTGGAAAAACTCGGCCTGTGGGACAAGCGCGCAGTGCAGGCGCGCATGCTGTCCGGCGGCATGAAGCGCCGCCTCATGATTGCCCGCGCCATGATGCATGAGCCTAAGCTGCTGATCCTAGATGAGCCTACTGCCGGCGTAGACATCGAGCTGCGCCGCTCAATGTGGGACTTCCTGATAGAAATGAACAATAAAGGCACATCAATCATTCTGACCACGCACTATCTGGAAGAAGCCGAAATGCTGTGCCGGCGCATTGCGATCATTGACCGCGGCGTAATTAAGGAAGACACCAGCATGAAAAGCTTCCTGAACCAGCTGAGCGAAGAATCCTTTATTTTCGATTTGGCCGCGCCGATTGCGCCGCTGAAGCTGGACATTATCGGCATGCGCTTCAATTTAATTGATCCGGTTACGCTAGAAGTCACGATGGATAAGGCCCACACCCTGAATCAGCTGTTTCAGCTGCTGGAGGCGCAAGGCGTGCAGGTGCGCAGCATGCGCAACAAATCCAACCGGCTGGAAGAGCTGTTTGTCAAAATGGTGGAAAAAAATCTTGAGGGCGCTGCGCAATGAATTTCAATCAGCTGAAAATCGCCCTGTATACCCTTGTTCATAAAGAAATCCGCCGCTTCATGCGCATCTGGCCGCAAACCCTGCTGCCGCCCGCTATCACCATGAGCCTGTACTTTGTGATTTTCGGCAATCTGGTCGGTTCGCGCATTGGGCAAATGGGCGGCTTTACCTATATGCAGTTCATTGTGCCCGGCCTGATCATGATGGCGGTGATTACCAACAGCTACGCCAACGTATCTTCCAGCTTTTTCAGCGCAAAATTTCAAAAGAGCATTGAAGAGCTGATCATGAGCCCGGTGCCTTTGCATGCTATATTATGGGGCTATGTCTTAGGCGGGGTCTGCCGCGGCATGCTGGTCGGCATTATTGTTACGGCAATGAGCTTGTTTTTTACCGACCTGCATATCACCAACTGGTTTGTGACCATATATACGGTACTGGTGACTTCCCTGCTGTTTTCACTGGGCGGGCTCATCAATGGCGTTTATGCCAAATCATTTGATGATATTTCGATTATCCCTACTTTTGTGCTGACACCGCTGACCTATTTAGGCGGCGTGTTTTACGCAATTTCCGCCTTAAGCCCATTTTGGCAAAACTTATCCCTAATCAACCCCATTGTGTATATGGTCAACGCTTTCCGCTACGGCATTTTAGGCCACAGCGATGTCAATGTCGGCATTTCACTGGGAGTGGTTACTTTATGCTGCGCGGCGCTGTACTGCGCGGCTTACTATTTACTTTCTCGTGGTTCAGGAATGCGTGAATAATGAGTGTAGAACATTCTCTTTTAGGTAAAGACACCAATTACCCGACAGAATATCAGCCCGGTATTCTGTTCCCTATCGCGCGCGCTCAGGCGCGTGAACAGTATGCGCAGGTTGAAGGCATTCAGCAGGGCAAGGACTGGTGGCATGTCTTTGAAATTTCATGGCTGAATGCTGCCGGCATGCCGCAGGTGGCAATTGGCCGCCTAACCCTGCCGGCTTCGTCCCCCAACCTGATCGAATCAAAATCCCTGAAGCTCTACTTCAACAGCATGAACTTCACCCGGTTTGACTCGCAGGAAGCCTTTATCGCCACTGTGGAAAAAGA
Source organism: Acinetobacter sp. WCHAc010034 (assembly GCF_001696615.3). NCBI lineage: Bacteria > Pseudomonadati > Pseudomonadota > Gammaproteobacteria > Moraxellales > Moraxellaceae > Acinetobacter > Acinetobacter sp. WCHAc010034. Next base: position 791,051 of record NZ_CP032279.1, read on the forward strand.
CCTGTCCGCCGCTGCGCAGGCGCCTGTGGCGATTGAGCTGATTCAGGCCGACGCATTGGCTGTTTCGCAGCCGGAAGGCATCTGCATTGATGAGCTGACGCCGGAGCGCCTGGCCAGCCATCCTGATGCAGCTTTGCTGAAGCTGGATGATGAAAATGCAGAACACACTGAAATCCAGCTGTACTCGCATTTGCTCAGAAGCAACTGCCCGGTGACCGGACAGCCCGACTGGGGCACTGTTTTTATCCGCTATCAGGGTAAAAAACCTTGTTATCGCAGTATTTTAGCTTATATTATTTCTTACCGTCAGCATAACGGCTTTCATGAGCAATGCGTAGAGCAGATTTATGCCGACATCTGGCAAAACCTGCAGCCGGAAAAGCTGATGGTTTATGCTGCCTATACGCGGCGCGGCGGTTTGGACATCAACCCTTGCCGCGTATCGGACTTAACATGGATGCCTCGCCCAATCCGGTTGGCGCGACAGTAAAAGAAAAACATTGAGGTTAAGAGACGATGCCGTTTTTTGGTTTTATTCCGACAGAAGATTTGCTTAACAGCATTCAGACCGGCCAGCAGAAGAAGAATTCCAGTGAGCCGCTTTATCCATTACGCGATAAAACTGCCTTGCTGATCAATGATGAAATCATTGATGCGACGATTCTTGGCCCAGTGCGGCTGTTCCCTGCCAGCGATAAGCGCGAAACTGCCGAAAAACTGGCGGGCTATGTCAAGTCCACTGTAGCGGTGCTGCTGAAGCAGCTGCTCAGCAAGTCATCCAATGAAGTGGTGAAGCAGTCCATCGAATTTTCTGAAAGAAGCTTATTTAAGGATGCAGCCGGCAGCTACCGCGTGGGCGAAGCACTGGACGCGGGCCTGGTGACTAATCTTAAAATGGCCTATGCCGAGATTAAAGCCGGCAACGACGTGAATAAGGCGGCTTTTGGCGAACTGTACAAGCAGTTTGCAGAATCTACCGTCCGCCACTTTATGAATGACTTTAATAAGACGCTGGATTTGGGCATGATTAAGCGCAAAGCTGCCGATATCGGCTCGGCAGCGGTGATTAAGGCCGTTCATATTGCGATTGACAAGATCTTCCCGAATTTAAGCAAAGAGGAATTGGGCGCGCTGGCAGAAGCGCATGATTCCATGTTCCATTCCTAAGCAGCTTTCGGCTGCAGGCTGCAGCCAGCTGTCTTATAAAAGCCGGACATAAACACTGTCCGGCTTTTTTATTGCGCAATCCTGCCGTTTCAGTATCCTGCCGATTTCAGCATATGGCCTCTTCAATGCATCTGCGCATTGCGCATCAGCAGGCTTTTCCTGCAGCCATTCCAATATTATGTTTTGACGCGGTTCAGCCCTCATCCGCGCTTTGCATGCAGGCTGCTGCAGAAGCTTATGCGCTTTGGCATTCCCGCACAATTCTGGCCATTTTTTCAGCTTTTTCCGGCAATATCGGCGCATAAACTGGCTTTAAGCCCGGCTGCTGCGCATAATATGTTTTGCTTTTAGTCAATCCTTGTCTATTTTTCTATAAGTTTTTGTTAACTTGCAAAGCATGAGTGTTATCTTAGGCGACTGCGCCATATGACTTATAATCAAAGCATTTTTTAATGCTTTTACATCTTCCTGCAGCTTTTAGCGCCTTACTGTCTCATCAGACATGTATTGATAATAATTTTGGAACACAGCCCGATATGTTAAAACGCCATCTGTATAAAAAATTTAAAATGCTTGCCATAGCGCTTGGATCTTTTTATGCAAGCAGCTTCTGCCAAGCCAATGACTTTCAAAACAGCCCGCAATATTTCAGCTTTAAGCAGAAAACCATGCAGACTTACGGCCTAAGCGCCGAACAGGTTGACTGGGCGATGAATGGCGCAAAAAATGTACCCAACATTATAAACATTATGAACCGCCCGGGCGAAAGCAAGCCTTGGTACGCTTACAAAACCAATTTTCTGGCGGAAAGCACCATTCAGCGCGGCGTGCGCTTTAAGCAGCAGTACGCGGACACACTGAACCGCGCAGAGCAGCAGTTTGGCGTTCCGCAGTCCATCATCTTAGGCATTTTAGGCGTAGAAACCGGCTATGGCGCCAACAAAGGCTCTTTTGTCACCCGCGATGCGCTGGCAACCTTGGGTTTTGGCTACGAACGCCGCGCGCAGTACTTTCAGGATGAACTGTCCGCATTGATTGCCTGGTCATATCAGGATGGCATAGCAGCCAATTCTGTGGTCGGCTCCTATGCCGGCGCAATCGGCTATCCGCAGTTCATGCCCAGCAATATTCCTAAATTCGGCGTAGATTACGACAGCAACGGCCATATTGACCTGAGAAATTCCGCCGTCGATGCGATCGGCTCTATCGCCAACTACCTTGCGCAGCATGGCTGGCAGCGCGATCAGCCGATTGCCTTCGCCGCGCGCTATGCCGGCAGCAATACTGAATCGGTGATTGCTGCCGACTTAACCCAGCCTGTGCCCTATGGCGAGCTGAAGGCCAAAGGCATTACGCCGTTGAATCCTATTGTAAAAATAGATGATCTGGATTTGGTCAATGTCATCCAGCTGCAAGACAGCTACGGGCCGATTTACTACATCACTTACCCTAATTTTCAGGTCATCACCACCTACAATAAAAGCCGCATGTACGCTACTGCGCTGTGGCTTTTAGGGACTGAAGTTGCCAGCCGATAAGGCTGGTAATTTCCTGCAAAGCAGAAAAGTCAATAAAAAAATCCAGCAAAAAGCGCACAAAAACGGCTTTTTATATATTTTGTTACATTATTGATTATTTTTTAACCAATTATTGTTAATTTTATGTCCGTTTTTAATCTATTTTAATTAAATGCTAGACAGCCTATTGAGTGCATGAATATTATCCATTTCGTCAAATGTAGTTGCAAAAGTGAAATAACAGGCAAGTTTGCATGAATTTCAAATACTTGAAAGCCACGTCAAAATGCCCTTGGGAGATAAACATTGCAGTCATCAATTCTTAAATATGTCTTAGCAGCCGCCGCGGCAGTTGCCCTAAGCCAATCGCAAGCCGAAATGGTTCAGTCATCATTCAGCAATGATAATGACAATTCCCGCCTTGCAGCGCGCGCTTTAAACAAAGAAGCGCAAAGCTTTAATTCAAACTTTAAAAACCTCAGCAGCCTTTCAATCACTGAGCGTTCTGGCGATAAAATCCGCCGCGAAACCATTGCTGCTAAAATTGAAATTCCTCAAAATGAGCCTTCAGTGATTGAAAAGTTGAATACTGTTGCGTCCAATACCGTTCGCCGCTTCAGCCAAACCGGCACAGCGTCATGGTATGGCCGCCAGTTCCATGGCCGTAAAACCGCCAGCGGCGACACTTTCGACATGAATGGCCTGACCGCCGCTCACCGCAGCCTGCCGCTGAACTGCTTTATCCGCGTTACCAACCGCAACAACGGCAAAAGCGTTGTGGTGAAAGTCAATGACCGCGGCCCGTTCCACGGCAACCGTGTGCTGGATCTGTCCTACGGTGCTGCCAAGCAATTGGGCATCACCAATTCAGGCACAGCAAACGTCAATATTGAACGCGTTGACGGCCCGAACTCTTAAGCCTATTTGCTTTGCATGCATTTGACGCTGAAAAGCCGCTATAAGCGGCTTTTTTATTTCCAGGCGGATTGCCCTGCGGAATACAGCGTCCAGAATGCAGCGCCGTTTTGCCTACTGACGGCGGCGCGCTTAATGCGCGGCTTGATTTATCCCTGCTGCGGATGGCAGCTTAGGCTGATTCCAGCCTTGCCGGCTGGCTCAAGCCTCATCCTGCACGGTGCATTTTGGCTTGAATCAGCCCATTTCAGCGCCATAAAATCAGGCAGAAAAAGCCCTCTTTCTTCAAATCCCTCTATTTACTCCAGATTTGCGCCATTTGGCGCATAAATAAAAAACCAGGCAAACGCACAGCAAAGCATAAAACCGGCCAAAAAACGCAAATGGCGCGCATTTTCCGCACTGCTGCCTTCATGCAGGTGGAAACAGCTTTTGCCTGAGATTTTTTCAGCATTTTCAGCCGCTTTTTTGAATTGCGCTCAGCAGCCTGTTTAAAAGTTTCCAAGCCAAGTGATGGCGTAGAAAAAAATCAGGCTGAGCGCAATGCTGATCAGCAATTTTCGCGTCAGCGCGGTCAGCACAGCGGTAAAGACTGCGCCATAAAAATAGCTGTTTGCAGCCACGCCTTTCCACTGCTGCTGTTCAAAAAAGACAATCGGCAGGCAGATCGACACCATCAGGCAAGGCGCCGCATATTTCAGCATGCGCAGCGCGAAAGCCGGCAGCTGCACCGCGGTTTTCGGCTCCAGAAAAACATAGCGGTTAAAAAACACCACAGCTGTCAGGGTTAAAAGCAAGGTCCAGCTCATCTACTGCTCCGCTCCCTGATCAATCAGCGCCGACACCAGCATGCCGCAAAGCCCCGCCAGCAAAATTCCCGCCTCCAGCTGCAGCCATGAAAACAGCAGAATGGCCGCCGATGACGCCATCACGCCGACTATAGCCGCCCGATTCTGAATCAGCATAACAGCCATAACCAGAAACACCGCGACAATGGAAAATTCCAGATGCAGTGCCGACAAATCCGGCACGGCATGCGCCAAGCCAATGCCGGCCATGCTGAAGCCGACCCAGCACAGGTAAAAGCTGAACCCCGCCCCGAGCAAATATGCAAAAGGGCGCTCGCTCTTCAGCATCGCTGTGGCATACAGCTCATCCGTCAGCAGAAAACCCAGGCACAGCCTTTTGATTAAAGGCCATTCCGCGGCTGCGCTGCGCAGGCTCAAGGCATAAACAAAATGCTGGCTGGTCAGAAAAAATATTGTAATCACAATGCTGAAAACTGAAGCACCCGCCATCACCATGCCCAAACTGACCAGCTGCGCCGCGCCGGCAAAGACCAGCGCCGACATGCCCGCCGCCTGCAGGGTGCTGAGCCCGGCATTGACCGCAGCCGAACCGGCCAGTATTCCCCACGGAATTACCGCGACCGACAGCGGCAGCATATCCCGCACCCCGCGCCAAAAGCCTAAAACCGGCCGTTCCTGAATAGACTGCTGCATAGCGGCGCCTCCTCCTCAATCATTTGAATTAACAGGAAGAGCACTATGCGCGCGCAGCCGGCGCAGCGCTTGCATGAAATTGCTGCGCATTAATATTGCAGGTGAAATCTGCGATTAAGATTTATGCGCAGTGTACTGCGCCGGCGTGCAGCCCAGGGCTTTTTTAAAATGCCGGGTGAAATGGCTTTGATCGGAGAATCCGCACAGCTGCGCAGTCAGGGCAATATCCTGCCCCTGCTTCAGCAGCTCTAAAGATTTGCGCAGGCGGCACTGCACCAGCCAGGCATGCGGCGGCAGGCCGGTGTATTTTTTAAACTGGCGCAATAAATGCCACGGACTTAGGCCGGCCAGCACTGCCAAATCCGCCAGCTGATGCTCCTGTTCCGGCGCGCTGGCCAGCAGCTCCTGCACCAGCAGCACTTTGCGCTGCGCTTCCGGCAGCGCCTGCAGGCTTTTCCGGGACTGCCCATGCCGGCTGAGCAAATAAGCCAAAGTCGAAATATACAGGCTCTGCTTGAACAGCGCGTTCTGCGGCTGCAGCAGCAAATCAAACAGCAGGCGCAGCTGTTCCGCCAGGCCTTCATCATGCACCACGGCTTGCGGAAACCACGGCGCTGTTCCGGTTTCCCTGAAGAAATCCCGGCTGATGTCCTGCATCATTTCCGGCGTCGGATAAATCGCGCGGTAGCGCCAGCCGGTTTCAACCGCCGAAGAGCCGGTATGCACTTCATCGGCATTGACTAAAATAATGTCGCCCTGCGGCGCAATATGCTGGCTGCCTGTGCGCAGGAAAGCCTGCGCGCCTTCATCAATCAGCCCAATGCAGTAGCCTGCATGCGTATGCTTGGAAAATTGCGTCTGCTGATAGGACGCCCTGAGCATTTCCAGCCCGCCCAGCTCCTGCACATGGTGATAATCTGCAAATTCAAGCCGTTTGATTGCATGCATGACTGTTTCCGCCCTGTGAAGGCCTTACCATAGCGCTTTTTTGCCGGATGCATAGAACAAAATTGCTCATCCGCTTACTGATAAATTTTCCCATTATGCTTCAGCCAGCCGTCCGCATGGCGCCGCTGCGGGTCATGATGCGTCCAGTGAATGACCCCGCCGCGCTCTGAATATTCATATTCGCCGTAGAATTCAACCGTATCGCCTTGTTGCAGGTTTTCAACCCGCGGCGATAAATCAATATTGTGCGCGAGCAGAACGGTTTGCCCATTGCGCAGCTTTAAAATGAATTTCTGATGGCGCGAGCCTTGATTATCATCGCGCAGCACCGCCTTGACTTGCCCGCTTGCCTGCACTTGAATATTGCTTTGCCGCTGCGCAAAAGCAGCGGCAATTTCCGCCGCATCATCCTGATGGCGGCTAGACGGCTGCTCCGCTGAAGATGCATCCGCTGCCGTGTCCTGCTGGCTCAGCGCAGAATCCTGCGGCTGCGCCGCCTGTTCAATTTTGCCCTGCTGCAGGTCAATGCCAAAATAAGCAGCCGCCAGCAGCGCAATTACAGCGCCAATCCCCAAATGCGTTTTATTGGCCATTTCTGTTCCTTTTTTCCAGCATATTCCACCCATAAAAAAAGCCCCAACACATGGGGCTTTTTTTAATCCGCTAGCGGATTATTGCGCAGCAGCCTGAGCAGCGGCAACTTCTTCAGCGAAGCTCATTTCCGCTTTTTTCTCAATGCCTTCGCCTACTTCGAAGCGAACAAATTGAGCAACAGCAGTGCCAGTCGCTTTCAGTACGTCAGCAACTTTCTTGTCGTTGTCGATTACGTACATTTGACGCTCAAGCACAACTTCGTTCAGGTATTTCTCAACTGAACCAGTTACCATTTTTTCAACGATGTTTGCTGGCTTGCCAGATTCAATCGCTTTTGCTTCAGCAATTTCTTTCTCTTTAGCAATCAGTTCAGCAGAAACTTGTTCAGCTGTAACAGCAACCGGGTTGAACGCAGCAACGTGCATTGCAATGCCTTTACCAGTCGCAGCATCGCCAGTGTAAGATACAACAACACCGATTTTTAAACCGTGTTTGTAAACTGCAAGGTTTTCGCCTTCAACAATTTTCGCACGGCGAACTTGGATGTTCTCACCGATTTTTTGAACCAGCGCAATACGGGCTTCTTCAACAGTCGCGCCGTCTTCAAGCTTAAGTTCAGCAATTTTAGCCGCATCAGTTTCGTTTGCAGCAAGCGCAGCAGCAGCAACTTTAGCAGAGAAGCCAGCAAAGTTTTCGTCTTTAGCAACGAAGTCAGTTTGGCAGTTTACTTCTAAAAGAATCGCTTTATTGCCTTCTTGAGCAATCGTGATTGCGCCGTCAGCAGCAATGTTGCCAGCTTTTTTAGCAGCTTTTGCCTGGCCAGATTTGCGAAGGTTGTCAATCGCTAATTCGATGTCGCCGCCCGCTTCTGTTAATGCTTTTTTGCATTCCATCATTGCAAGACCTGTACGGTCGCGCAGTTCTTTAACCATGCTTGCTGTAACTGCAGTCATGTTGATCTCCTAAAATACGGTAGAAAATGAATTCTTCTTAGAACAGAAACGGCCCAGAGCTGTCTCTTGGGCCGTCTGCATACATGACGCTTACTTTGCCACCATCACATGCCGCAAAAATGACAAGCTTGCGTCAAACGCATTAAGCCTCAGAAGCAGGAGCTTCTTCGCCTTTAGCTTGTGCATTTGCTTGTGATTGAGCATATTCTTTACCAGCAAGAATCGCATCAGCCATAGCAGAAGCATAAAGAGTAACTGCACGGATCGCATCGTCGTTACCCGGAATAACGTAGTCTACGTTGTCTGGGTTAGAGTTTGTATCAACGATACCGATTACAGGAATACCCAGGTTTTTAGCTTCTTTGATTGCAATCGCTTCGTGATCAACATCGATTACGAATAATGCGTCAGGTAAACCGCCCATGTTTTTCACGCCGCCTAAAGCGCGTTCAAGTTTTTCCATCTCACGGGTACGCTCTAAAGCTTCACGTTTAGTCAGCTTAGCGAAAGTACCGTCTTGAGATTGAGTTTGAAGGTCTTTTAAACGGTTGATAGATTGGCGAAGTGTTTTCCAGTTCGTCAACATACCGCCCAACCAGCGGTGATCTACATAAGGCTGGCCAGCGCGCTGAGCTTGCTCACGGATGATGTTAGAAGCAGCGCGTTTAGTACCAACGAACAATACTTTGTTCTTTTTGCTTGCAAGATTGTTAACAAAGTTCAAAGCATCATTTAACGCAGGAACAGTGTGCTCAAGGTTGATGATGTGAATTTTGTTGCGCGCGCCAAAGATGTATTCGCGCATCTTTGGGTTCCAGAAACGAGTTTGGTGACCGAAGTGAGCGCCAGCTTGAAGAAGGTCGCGCATGCTTACGTTGTAATCTGCCATTTTCTTTACCTTAAAGTTTGGGTTAGGCCTCCATATATCCGCATTCTCCACCTATTGCTAGGCACCCAGAGAAATGTGTCGATATATGTGCGGATTTTATTGCCCCATCGCACAAAGCCCGTGAAATTTATTCACGAAAAAGCATTTGATAAAATGGGCGGCTATTTATACCATAGTCACATATAAATTTCCAAAAGTTTTTAAAGATCATGAACACAACTTACCAAGCTCCCCGCCGTTTAATCAAAACCCCAGACGAAATTGAAAAAATGCGTGTGGCTGGGCGGCTGGCGGCGGAAGTTTTGGATATGATCAAGCCGCATATCAAGCCGGGCGTGACGACCCTTGAACTTGATGCGATTTGTCATGACTATATTGTCAATAAGCAGGATGCAATTCCAGCGTGTTTAGGTTACGGCGCTGCGCCAGGCCGCCCTGCTTTCCAGCACGTCATCTGCACTTCGGTCAACCATGTGGTCTGCCACGGCATTCCTTCAGACGCAAAAGTGCTGAAAAAAGGCGACATTCTGAATATTGATGTGACTGTGATTAAAGACGGCTATCACGGCGACACCAACATGATGTACATCGTGGGCGGTGAAACCTCCATTTTAGCCAACCGCTTATGCAAGGTGGCTCAGGAAGCCATGTACCGCGGCATGGAAGCGGTTAAGCCCGGCGCAACCATTGGCGATATTGGCCATGCCATTCAAAAATATGTTGAATCTGAACGCTTTGGCGTAGTGCGCGAATACTGCGGCCACGGCATTGGCACGGTGTTCCATGACGAGCCGCAAGTGCTGCACTACGGCCAGCCGGATACCGGCATGATTCTGGAAGAAGGCATGACCTTCACGATTGAGCCGATGGTGAACGGCGGCGACTGGAAAACCAAGCTTTTAGGCGACAAATGGACGGTAGTGACCAAAGACCATAGCCTGTCTGCGCAGTATGAGCATACGCTTTTAGTTACAAAAAATGGCGTAGAAGTGCTGACCGCGCGCCCTGAAGAAGACCTGTCGCGCTTTCAGCAATAAGTCTCAATCAAGGCCTTAAAAAACCGCATTTACCCCTAATGCCAGCCAGTTCAGCAATTGGCTGGCATTTCCGTTTTTAAAGCTCAAAATTCTGCCTGATCCCGCGGCAATGCCATCTGCAAATTCGGTAAAAACAAGGCGAAAAATGCGTCCTAAATACTCAATTAGACATTGCAGGACTGTGCCGTGAACAGCAAAAAATTAAAGCTTTTATCCTGCGCAGCAGCTTGAAAGCTTAAGCAAAGGCATGCCGCCTCCCGCATTGCGCCTGCGCACTCATTTAAAACATATTTGCAGACTTTTTTCAGATTAGCGCAATTCACACTCCCCATTGCGCGCCGTTTTACGCTAAGATAATGTGCTTTTTTAATTTTTAATCCCTATAAGAAGGAATACTGCCGTGGACGTACGTCTCTCTGATCGTGTAAATGCCATCAAACCGTCCCCAACTCTTGCTGTGACCAACAAAGCAGCTGAATTGAAAGCTGCGGGTAAAAACGTTATTGGTTTGGGCGCTGGCGAACCTGATTTCGACACACCACAGCACATCAAAGACGCAGCAATTGCAGCGATTAATAACGGCTTCACTAAATACACAGCTGTTGACGGTACTCCGGGCCTTAAAAAAGCGATTATTGCAAAATTCAAGCGTGACAATAACCTTGATTATGCAGCCAACCAAATTCTGGTTTCTTGCGGCGGCAAGCAGTCATTCTTCAACTTGGCGCTGGCTTTGCTGAACAAGGGCGATGAAGTGATCATCCCTGCGCCATTCTGGGTAAGCTACCCGGATATGGTGATCATCGCTGAAGGCGTGCCTGTTATTGTGAAATGCGGTGAAGAGCAGCGTTTCAAAATCACGCCTGCGCAATTAGAAGCAGCCATCACTGACAAAACCCGCTTAGTGGTGCTGAACAGCCCATCTAACCCGACGGGCATGATCTACACTAAAGCTGAACTGGAAGCTTTGGCTGACGTTCTGCGCAAATACCCTGAAGTTTATATCGCTTCTGACGACATGTACGAACCGATCCGCTGGGACGACGAATTCTACAACATCGCAACTGTTGCGCCTGACCTTTATGACCGCACAATCGTATTAAACGGCGTGTCTAAAGCCTATGCAATGACTGGCTGGCGTATTGGCTATGCAGCTGGCCCTGCTAAGCTGATTGGCGCAATGAAAAAAATCCAGTCTCAATCTACTTCTAACCCGACTTCAATTTCGCAAGTTGCTGCAGAAGCTGCATTGAATGGCCCTCAAGACGTGCTTGAGCCAATGATTGAAGCATTCAAGCGCCGCCACGATTTAGTTGTCAGCGGCCTGAACGAGATCAACGGCATTTCTTGCCTGCCTGCTGACGGCGCATTCTATGCTTACGCGAATATCAAACCGCTGATCCGCGCGAAAGGCTTAAAGTCTTGCACAGAATTCTCTGAGTGGCTGCTGGAAGAAACCGGTGTTGCCGTGGTTCCTGGCGATGCATTCGGCCTGGGCGGCTTCATGCGCATTTCTTACGCAACCGCTGACGAAGTGCTGGTTGATGCGCTTGCACGCATCAAGAAAGCTGCTGATTCAATTGAAGGCGTAGACGCTGCGATTGCTTCAATTGCTGCTGAAAAATAATCTGCTTTTTTAAAGCAAGATTTGAAAAACCCGCGGATTCCGCGGGTTTTTTATATGCCTCACATTTACAGCTAACGGGCCTGCGCCAGTTTTAAGGCAAAAGCAATGAACAGTCCGCCGGTAATGCGGTTCATCCATTTCACAATTTTCTGATTCAGCAGATAAGGCCGGATTTTGCCAATGCCTGCAATCAGCGCCGCGCTCCACGCCAGACCTAAAGCAATATGCACTGCAACCAAGGCCAATGTCCATAAAACCGCATGCTGCGCCGAAGGAATAAACTGCGGCAGAAATGAAATATAGAAAATGCCGACTTTCGGATTCAGCAGATTGCCAGTGAAGCCGCGGACAAACCAGTTGGGCTGAGCTGTATGCGCTTCGGGCAGCGCCGTAAAATCCTGAGCCTTAGCGCTGAACAGCAGCTGCAGGCCAAGCCAGATGAGGTACACAGCGCCACACCATTTCAGCGCCGTAAATGCAGTTTCTGATGCAGCTAAAATTGCGCCTAAGCCAAAAGCCGCAGCAGCGCCCCATACCAAACAGCCTAAATTGATTCCCGCGGCCGCCCAGAGCGCCTGCCTGCGCCCCTCCACAGAGGCGGTGCGTATAATCAGCGCGGTATCGACGCCCGGAGTAATGGTCAGCAAAATAATAGCTGCAAAGTATGACAGCAGCAGCGTTTCCATGATGTTTTCCTACCCGTCTTGAATTGCGCTTAATCATAAAGCATAAGCTTAAAATAGAAAAACCGCCTGCAGTCAAACTGACTCATCCCTCCGCCGCTGCAGGCGCCTGCTGTGAAGGTTTTGCAAAAATCACCAAAGCAATTCCGGCCAGAACAATGACTGCGGAAATAATAATCCGCCAGCTCAAAGCCTCGCCGATAAACAGCGCGCCGCCCAAAATCGCCAAACAGGGCACGGACAGCTGCACACTGCTGGCGGTAACGCGGTCAATGCGCTTTACAATCGCATACCACAGCACATAGGCGCCGCTGGAGGCCAGACCGCCTGACAGCACAGCCAGCAGCGCGCCCTGAGGGTAAACAAAGCTGTGCCGGTAAAAAACAGCATAAGCCAGCAGCACAAAAGGAAGCGCCAGAATAAAATTAGCCAAGGTGCTGGCTAAGGGATTCTGCATGGCCTTTCCGGCAATGCTGTAAGCAGCCCAGCCCAGGCCGGAACATACCATCACGGCAGCATACAGCGGATTAGGCGCCGACGCACCCGGCAGCAGCAGAACCAGAATACCGGTGACTGCAATGCCCAGCCCGATGCCCCGCTGCAGATTGATTTTTTCGCCATGGCATAGGCCATAACCCAGCATGCTTAGCTGCACCGCGCCGAACAGCAGCAAGGCGCCCGCGCCTGCATCCATATGCAGATAAGCCAGCGAAAACGCGACAAGATACACCGCAAGGAAAAAGCCGTTTTTAAGCTTCCACTCTATCCGGGCTTTATGCGCAGAACAGCAGTAAAGCAGCAGCAGTACCGCGGCGCCGCTGGCTACGCGGATCAGGCTGAAACTCATCGGGTCAATCTGCTGCCCGACCAGCGCCAAACGGCATAAGACGGAATTGGCCGCAAAAGCCAGCATGGCGATCATGATTTTCAGCAGCATGGTTGAGCATCCTTATTCAACAGCATGCTTTAGATATATCGAATATATCTAATTAAATCCATAACGATTTTCCCATTGCATAAATCAGGCCGGCTGGACATTGAAAATCCCGTACATCAATCAATTTTATGTATTTCATTTAAAGGAATGGCTGAAGATTTTCCATCAGGCTGCAGCTGGGCCGCGATAAATAACAGATCCGGCAATTCATCAGCATTTGCCCAAGAATTTTGAAACAATAATCTCTTTGCAATGATTTCGCTTTAAACTTTAGAATGTTCCGGACAAAACCTGTAGAGATGCTGGGCTGCCTCATGCGCTATAAAATTATTGATGTTTATCAGAAAGAAAATTTAAGGCGCTATATCGCCAAATGCCTCAAGTCCCGCTCCCCGCAATTCATTGTCATTGAAAGCCCGCAAACCCTGTGCCTGAATTTGGACATTATTGATGTCAATCCGCACACTGCCGTCACCACATGGGCCACCGGCGAAGCCATTTCAATGAAAATCCTGAATCAGTTTGACAGTTTTGATAAAGCCTATATGAGCAGCGCGCTTTAACGCCAGCTCAGCAGCAATTGCGCCTCATTCTTCTTTTGATTAATCTATCAGCAAGTTCTAATTCAGAACCTGCATAATTTTAAGGAAGAAGAATGAATCCAAAAGAAATGACCGGCCTGCAGCTGCTGCAGGCCATGTGCGCAGGCCAGATTCCGCCGGCAAGCATCAGCGAAACCATCCCTATGCGCCCTTTTGAAGTTTCTGAAGGCAGCATCCGCTTTAAAGTCCGGGCCGATCAGCGCCACTTAAACCCGCTGGGCGGCGTGCATGGCGGTTTTGCCGCCACTGTGCTGGATTCCGTCACTGGCTGCGCAGTGCATTCTTTGCTGGAAGCCGGTGCAGGCTACGGCACCATCGACCTGAATATTAAAATGTGCCGGCCTATTCCGCAGGATAAAGAGCTTTTAGCGGTGGGCAATGTCCTGAATATCAGCAGGAATTTAGGCATCTCAGAAGGCAAAATCATCGATGAAGACGGCAAGCTGTATGCCCATGCAACGGCCACTTGCATGATCATCCGCCTCTAGCTGACCCGCAAAGCCAAAGCGCATAAAAACATGCTTTATGCGCTGCTGATGCGTTGGGCCATACCGGTCTTATACCGCTTTATTCAAAGCGCTTTTCTGCACTTGCGGGCGCGCAAGGCTTTTAAACACGCAGTAATACTGAAATAAACTGCCTACCGAAAGTTCAGCGCTCTGCCCTGCATGGCTTGACCACGCCTGAGCTGCATTTTTTCCGGTCAGCAGGCTGCCTAGTAGCGCATAAACATAGCGGTCAAACTCTGGAACCTGCTTGGCTTTTTCCCTTAAAACTGTATTGATTAACGGCTGTTTTTCTAAATTCACCACCCATTTATCCCCCAGCCACAGCTGCAGCAGATCGCCCAGATACAGCTGTTCCTTAGCAAGCGGCCAAACCTGCACATAGGCATGCGCTACAGGCGTGAAATACTGTTCAGGATGCTCAAGGATAGAGAGGTAATGTTCTTTATAATATTCGAGATTGGAAAAAATATGGGGAACCGTCAGCGCATTCATTCGCTTTCTCCTGTTTAGCCATTTAGTGCTGGCAAGTTGGTTTAAATCCACACTGTTCAAGCTTTCACTTAAACACTCAGTTGTTGAATTCAGACTAGCAAGTGAATTTCCGCTTTGCAACAGCTTCAAGCCGTATTTTTAAAAATCGGATGCTTTTGTTTAAATAAAAAGCATACAGCTGAAAAATGATAGAAACATGACAGTTTTTGCTTGACCCTCTGCCAAATCCCCTTATAATCGCACTCAGATTCTCCCATAGCTCAGTCGGTAGAGCGACGGACTGTTAATCCGCAGGTCCCTGGTTCGAGCCCAGGTGGGAGAGCCAAAATTCTGAAAAAGCCCATGCATTATGACATGGGCTTTTTTATTGCCTGAATTAATTTCGCTGCGCGCTTCAGCCCGCGGATTTTGCCCAGTCCGCCCGCCAATCTTGATTCCTGCCGCGCGCTTGCTTATTTTATAAAGACCGCAGAAATATAAGACAACAATATGAACCTGCCTTGGCTGAAAACCGCAATTTTCTGGACCATCGTTCTTGGGATTATTTTTGCCGTTTTCCAATACACGCAAAAATCTGAAAACAAACAGTCCGCCGCCGCGCTGATGCATGAACGGCTGTACTAGTGCGCGCGCGATTTGCCGCCCAGCCAAAAAGCGCTGCTGCGCAGCATTCAGCAGCGGGCGCACGCCCAGCTGACGCAAGCGGAAATCATGCAATTGCTCAGAGAATGCAAAAACGCCAGCCCAGCGCAAAGCAAGGAATTTTACCTCAAACGCTTAAAATCCTTAGATTAAACCGCATTTTGATTATTTTTGGCGCACTTAAGCGGCTATTTTGAGTTTTTTCAGC
Organism: Acinetobacter sp. WCHAc010034; assembly: GCF_001696615.3. Taxonomy (NCBI): domain Bacteria; kingdom Pseudomonadati; phylum Pseudomonadota; class Gammaproteobacteria; order Moraxellales; family Moraxellaceae; genus Acinetobacter; species Acinetobacter sp. WCHAc010034. The sequence continues at coordinate 806,273 of NZ_CP032279.1, forward strand.
TTTCCTCCTTGACCTGGCGCGCTTTGATGCCTAAAATCCGCTTCAGATTCTCCCATAGCTCAGTCGGTAGAGCGACGGACTGTTAATCCGCAGGTCCCTGGTTCGAGCCCAGGTGGGAGAGCCAAAATTCTAAAAAAGCCCATGCATTGCGACATGGGCTTTTTTCTTATGGCCAGCTTTTGCAGTGTTCAATTTAACTCAGACTATTTTTTTCATTATTGGCTGCCTGGCCAGTTTCGCATTATTCTGCCTGCTGTTTCCCCATCTGTTCCTGCGCAAGCAGAAATATTTCCCCAAGCGCGTCATTACGCCGTTTGAAAGCAAAATGTACGCCCGCCTGATCAGCGCTTTTCCGCAGCATCATGTCTTGGCCCAAGTGGCGTTCAGCGCCTTAATTACCAGCCAGAACTATAAAGTCCGCAATCAATTCAACCGCAAAGTGACTGACTTTGTCCTGCTGGATAAAAACTGCAATGTGGTGGCGGTGATTGAGCTGGATGATCCTTCGCATATCGGCAAGGAGCAGGAAGACGCCGCCCGGGACGCGATGCTGCAGGAAGCCGGCTACCGCGTGCTGCGCTATACCAGCATTCCCAGCGTATCTGCACTGCAGAAAGACATTCTCTAGCGCCAGCGCCCCAGCCAGCCTGAAGCGCTGCGCAATAAAAAAGCCAATGCAGGGCGCATTGGCTTCAGTTCACGGCTTTATTTTGCTGCGCCGCCAGTCTGGGCCGCGCTGGCTTCAGAGGCTGCCCCGGCATGCCCCTGCTCTGCCTGCAATTTTTCAGCAGCCTCGCGCTCCTGAATCTTCTGCAGCATCTCCGCTTTCTGCTGCGCATATTTCTGCTGATTTTTCGCATCGCTGTTCACCGCCAGCATAGCCATGCTGACCAGAAAAACAGGAATCAGCAAACCCAGAGCCATCAAGATAATGATCTTTTTCTTGCTTGGCTTGGTTTCACTTGGCTGAGGCTGTGACATATTAATTTACCCGCTGAAAGACTGGATCAAGATTTTCAAGGCTCAATATAGCAAATTAGCTCAAAGGCTCAAGCAAAATAGCGCCAGCCGCCCTGCTCAGCAATGATTTCCGTGCAAGCCTCACCTAATAAAACTTTGATTTAAATCAGTATTCCTGCAAGCCTAGCTTGGACTTTACCATAGCGCAAGAAACACCCCGATGAAAATCATCAGGCCGACCCAGCGGTTATGCCTGAACGCCCAAAAGCAGCGCTGCGGGTCGCGGTCACGGGTTTTCGTCCACTGATAAACAAAGTCTGCAGCCACAGCCAGCAAGGCCAGCGCACCAAAAGGCGCCAGCAAATCCTGCAGATGCAGCGCCGAAGCAATCAACGCAATGCTGAGCGCCTGCAGCGCGGAAATCGCCGGAATATCGTATTTGCCAAACAGAATCGCAGTGGATTTCACCCCGATTTTTAAATCATATTCGCGGTCGGTAATGGCATATTGCGTATCATACGCCACCGTCCATGCCAGATTGCCGAAATACAGCAGCCAGCAGCTTAAATCCAACGGCTTGCCCATTGCGGTAAAAGACATTGGAATCCCCCAGGAAAACGCCATGCCGAGCACCACTTGAGGCAAATGCGTATAGCGCTTCATAAAAGGGTAAATAAACGCGAGAAACAGCCCGCCCAATGCGCAGTAAAAAGTTGCAACCGGCAAAAACAGCAGCATGCATGCGCTGGCAAACACCAGGCCCAAAAACACATAAATGGCTTCTTTGCCGCTGATGATGCCCGTCGCCAGCGGACGGTTCTTGGTGCGTTCCACATGCGCATCAACCTTGCGGTCAGCAAAATCATTGATGGCGCAGCCGGCAGCCCGCATTAATACCGTACCGAGGATCATCGGCAGCAAAATGCCGATTGGCGGAATGCCTTCCGCCGCAATCCACAAAGCCCACATCGTTGGCCAAAAAACCAGTTCCGTGCCGATCGGCTTATCAAAACGGCATAGGTAATAATACGCTTCAAAGCGCTCACGCCAAGTAATCTGATGCGCAGCTGTCATGCCTGTCCTCACCCCGCTGAATTTTGCTTTTGCAAAAACTGTTCAAAATCTGCTAAAAATGTTTCCTGCACAATAAATTTGCAGCCGTGCCAAGTATAACAGCTCTGCCGCGTCCAGCCATCTTCCAGCCGGATGACACGGCGCTCACAGGCGGGGCGCGTGCGCTGAAACAGGAAGCGGCCTATCGGCTTTTTGCCGATATGCTTAAACAGCCGCGCGCGGCGCTGCAGGCTTAAAATGGGAAATATGCTTTTGGCCCTGACCCAAGGCTGGGCTTCACAGCCGTATAAGTAGCTTTCGCGCACCCATGAGGTATGCTGGGGCGGCATGCGCATCCATTTTGCATCGGAAAAAGTTAAACGCTGAAAATGCTCTTTCACCGGCTGGACGCTGAATTCGCCATCTGCCAAAGCTGTGAGCTGCTGAGTCAGTGAACCTGATGCATACAGCCATGCTTTCAGTTCAGCTGGAATATGCTGCATAACTTTACCTGTGCTATTGATCTGCATTGCTCCATGGAGCTTTTCATTCATAAATAATTCAACTGATTCAATTGAATAATCAGTCTTTAACAATTATCTGTTTTTGCAATGATTTCGAATTTACCCTGCGGGGTTTTAATTAAAATAAAGCCTTCCGCGCTGAGATAAAAACTTTGCGGATAATCATATGCCAGCGCCAGTTCCGGACTTTTCAGCGCGACAAACTCCGCCTGCTTATAGCCTTCCGCTGTCCGACCCACTTCCAGATAAGTCACCATTGAAAAATTCAGCTTGAAACCCTTGTCATGGTCTTTAGGGTCGATCCATGGATAGAAACTGGTGTGCTTCTTACGCTGCGCCATATAGCTCATCTATTTTTTTTAAAGATAAACAGATGATACAAAAAAACCCGCGCTAAGCGCGGGTTTTTTTACAGTGCGGTTCTCGAAAGAATTACAGGCTGTAGTACATGTCGAATTCAACCGGGTGAGTTGTCGTATTCAAACGGCGGACTTCCTCTGTTTTCAATTCGATATAAGCGTCAAGCATGTCTTTAGAGAACACGCCACCTTTCAGCAGGTAGTCGTGATCTGCTTCAAGGGCTTCAAGCGCCATGTCCAAGCTGTGCGCAACTGTTGGGATCTTCGCTTCTTCTTCAGGAGGAAGGTCATACAAGTTTTTGTCAGCAGCTTCGCCTGGGTGAATCTTGTTTTGAATACCGTCAATACCGGCCATCAGCAATGCAGCGAAGCCTAAGTACGGGTTCATCATTGGATCAGGGAAACGCGCTTCAATACGCTTGCCTTTAGGGCTTGAAACGTAAGGAATACGGATAGACGCAGAACGGTTGCGCGCTGAGTAAGCCAGCATGATTGGCGCTTCGAAGTGCGGCACTAAACGCTTGTACGAGTTTGTAGAAGGGTTGGTAATCGCATTCAAAGAGCGGGCATGCTTGATCACGCCGCCAATGAAGTACAGCGCCATTTCAGAAAGGCCAGCGTATTCATCGCCAGCAAACAGGTTCTTGCCGTCTTTAGAGATAGACATATGAACGTGCATGCCTGAACCGTTGTCGCCAACCATAGGCTTAGGCATAAAGGTTGCAGTTTTCGCATACTGGTGCGCAACGTTCCAAACCGCATATTTGAACTGCTGCACTTCGTCCGCTTTGCGAACCATCGTGTTGAAGCTTACGCCGATTTCCAGCTGGCAAGATGCAACTTCGTGGTGATGCACTTCTACGCGGCCTGGGCCCATGATGTCTTCAATGCGCGCGCACATATCAGCACGCATATCCTGTGAAGAATCTACAGGAGGAACTGGGAAGTAACCGCCTTTAACGCGCGGACGGTGGCCAGAGTTGCCGGCTTCGTAATCTTTGCCGGTAGACCAGGCAGCTTCTTCAGCGATCAGTGTGTGGCGCGCGCCAGACATGTCGATGTCCCATTTCACTTCGTCAAATACGAAGAATTCTGGTTCTGGACCGAAGAATGCTGTATCACCGATGCCTGTAGACTTTAAGTATTCTTCCGCACGGCGAGCGATTGAACGCGGGTCACGGTCATAGCCTTGGCCAGTCGATGGCTCAATTACGTCACAAGTTACAACAACTGTAGGCTCAGCGAAGAACGGGTCAAGGAAACCTGTTGCTGCGTCCGGGCGTAAAATCATGTCAGATGCTTCGATGCCTTTCCAGCCGGCAATTGAAGAGCCGTCAAACATTTTGCCGTCTTCAAAAGTATCTTCATCGATGGTATCTGCAGGGTAAGTTACGTGCTGCTCTTTGCCCTTAGTGTCAGTAAAGCGGAAATCGACCCATTTTGCGCCACTTTCTTGGATGAGTTGTAGGACCTTGTTCGCCATGCTCATTTTGCTCCGATGATTTTTTGCTGCACTCGCGAAGTGCGTGTTAGTAGTTGGCTGTTATTAAGCAATTAGCGTACCAACTTTCAAAAGCAAAGTTAAAATATTGAATTCATTATCAGAATTGAAGATTACAGCGCTTTGCTTTGCGCTCATTATACTGTGTGTCAAAGCAAATGCACCATATTCAAACACTGTCTTTTAAATTTGTTCAAAAAGCCCCATAAGATGAACCAATTTGGTGCATTTGCAGCGTTATATAAGATGATCTTCAGCCTGATGCTGCCGCATTTCGGCTCAGATAACATTTTTCAAACCCGTCAGACATAAGGTCTGAAGCAAATCAGGGATTATATTTTCGGGACTGTTTCAAGCATTTTTTTAAATACCCAAACAGTTCTCCCGTCAGACTGCGGTCAGCCGGCGTCTTAAACTGCACGGCAACCTGTTTCTGCGTATAATATTCAGCATAATAAAGGGTAAAAAGATCCGAATAGACGAGCTGTTCAAGCAGTCCGCAGGATGCCGATGAGCCGGCAGGCGACAGCAAAATCTGTGTCGCCTTCAAGGGCAAATCATAGTCATCCGTTGACGTCAGGGGCTGTATCCGGCCGCCATCAAAACTGATCCGCAAGGGTTGCTGAGCATTGATATATTTCAGCTGCGCCCTCTCCGGATCATCCTTGTTTTCTGCAATATTCAGCAGCATGAAGACTGATTTTTCATCATAGTCCAGCGCCTTGGCAAAATTCGGTTCTTTCCGGTACAGCATAATGCGGGCACGGCCATCTGTACTGACCAAAGCTGCAGCATCAATCGCTTTAAAATTGTCCGATATAATATTGCGCTGCCATTCTGCCGCACCCGCATGAACAGAAGCTGTCAGCAGGACTGAACAGCATATTATTTTTATCAGGCTTTTAAATTGAGCAAACACTGCTTTTTCTCTGAGTTTTGCTGCCTCAGTTTAACCTAAAAATAAAGTGATCCATATCCCCGCCAAGTTCCAGCATCTCAACACCGGCAGCACTTGAGCCTGCAAACGCATTTCCAGCAGCGCTTTCAAAAAACATGTGCTGACTTAGTGCCATTGGATATGGCTGCCTCTTATACCAGTCTCCATCATTAAATTAAAACCGGTCTCGATAAGCTCAGCCTGACGACTCAGAAAATTCAGCTTTAACGGTCAGCATGTTAAGCAAGGTATTGCATTTACGTGCAGGAAAATATAACAACTCAATCTGCGATGGTGACTGCGCCATGAAAACCCACATCCACAAAGCTGACTTTTCATTAAAAGTTCAATGGATTCCAATCGGCACAGCTGCAAAATTCATCTTTTACGGCAAATGTTAGCGAGCAGGCTGGTTCTTACCCTGAAAGATCAACGTAAGTAAAATCCTTTGTTAGCCTGAAGCTTCATCCCTGAACCTCTGACCAGCAGGAAACACATGTCTCCCGCGCGTATCCGCTTATATTTTCAGGTCAGAAGCAGATGGCTGAGCCTATCGTGTAAAAAAAATTTGAAGATTGGCATTACTTTCAGGCATAAAAAAACCGAACTGTACCTGCTCGGTTTTAAAGACTTAAATTGAATTAATTTCTGACAATCAATATTCATTGTCAGAATTTTGCTGCATGCATTCTTGCTCGATATTGCTCATAAAATTGGACATCACTACCATTTTTCCTACTGCATCGGGGCTTATAGGGATTTTATAAGCCTCTTGGATCAGTTGGTTAATTTCATTTTTATTATATTTTTCATCTACTGAGCGAAGCTCTTTTTGGAGGTGTTTTTGTTTTACCCCATCCTGCCTAAGCCCCATGATTGAAAACGCCCGATTTGCCAAAACAAAACAATCCCCCCCTTCATCTTTGCTCAGAATTTCTTGAAGACTGCTTTCTTGATCATTGGCTAAGACAATGGGCGAAACCAAAATTGACATCAAGAGGAGCGATTTTTTATTTATTAATTTCACTTTAATTTACTCTGAATTCTGCTCTTGCAATCTTAGCGTAAAAACGCTCAGCATCCACACTTTATGGAGCATGGACTTTGTAAATTTCTACATGCGAAATGCAAATGACTGAAGGAAACCTTTCCGCGGTTCACATCAATTTATCCTGCCCATCGTGCCAGTATTTTCAGACTTGGAGCATTGGCTTGAAAAAGTGCCAGCATTCCGAACACTAGACGCAAAAATTCGTGAGGGCCGTTCATATAGCCCCTGCGAAGATGGGTGACAGAGCTTCTAGTCGCCATAGGTGCAATCTGTTGTCACAAATACAGCTGAATCTGCTAAAGTAGCCGCTTGAATAAGTGGCTTTTTAATGCCCTTTTCAATAGCACTTTATGCAATGTGAGCAATATAGTGAGTAATAAATTACACACATATATAAATCACATTTAATTTCAAAGGATTACGCTCGAAATGCTTCTGATGATTGATAATTACGACAGCTTTACTTATAACATCGTCCAATATTTTGGCGAGTTAAATCAAGAAGTTAAAGTCGTTCGCAATGATGCCGTCACACTGGAGGATATTGAGCGATGGCAACCGAAGTATCTGGTCATTGGCCCCGGCCCATGCTCACCGTCCGAAGCAGGCATTTCCATTCCTGCCATTCAGCATTTCGCAGGCAAAATTCCCTTGCTTGGCGTGTGCTTAGGCCACCAAGCAATTGGCCAGGCCTTTGGCGGCAGCATTATCCGCGCTAAAAAAGTCATGCATGGCCGCTTATCGGACATGCATCACAGCGACAAGGGCATTTTCAGCGGCCTGCCTTCCCCATTTTCCGCAACGCGCTATCATTCTTTAGTGATTGATCAGGCGACCTTGCCGGAATGCCTGGAAGTCACCTGCTGGACCAATGAACAGGACGGCTCCATGGAAGAAATCATGGGTGTGAAGCATAAGACATTGCCGGTTGAAGGCGTGCAGTTCCATCCTGAATCAATTTTGAGCCAGCACGGCCACAAAATCTTCCAGAACTTTTTAGAAATTTACGCATAATGAGCGCAGCGAAGACCATGAATATTCAGCAAGCTTTAAGCAATATTACCAAACAGATTCACCTGACCCAGCCGCAGATGGAAGAAGTCATGCGCGCCATCATGAACGGCGAAGCCACCGATGCGCAGATTGGCGCACTGATGATGGGCCTGCGCCTGAAAGGCGAAAGCATTGATGAAATTACCGCAGCAGCCCGCGTCATGCGCGAGTTCGCGGTTAAAATTGATGTCAGCGACCTGCCGCATTTGGTGGATATTGTTGGCACCGGCGGCGACGGGCAAAACCTGTTTAACGTTTCCACTGCATCTTCTTTCGTGATTGCCGCCGCCGGCGCGACCATTGCCAAGCATGGCGGGCGCGGCGTGTCATCCAAATCCGGCTCTTCCGACCTGCTGGAGCAGGCCGGCATTCATCTGGATTTAAGCATGCAGCAGACTGAACGCTGCATCCGTGAAATGGGCGTCGGCTTCCTGTTCGCGCCAAACCATCATAAAGCCATGAAGTATGCCGCCGGCCCGCGCAAGGAATTAGGCTTCCGCAGCATCTTCAATTTGCTTGGCCCGCTTACGAATCCGGCCGGCGTGAAGCGCTTTGTGATTGGGGTATTTTCCACTGAACTGTGCCGCCCTATGGCGGAAGTGCTGAAACAGCTGGGCGCTGAGCATGTCATGGTGGTGCATTCCAAAGACGGCCTGGATGAAATCAGCCTTGCCTCTGCCACTTATGTCGCTGAATTGAAAGACGGTGAAATCAGCGAATGGGAAATCCTGCCTGAAGCGGTGGATATTGAATCGCAGACATTGACCGGCCTGTCTGTCGCCAGCGCTGCCGAAAGCCTGGCGCTGGTTAAGGATGCCTTGGGCAAGAAAAAATCTGACAAAGGCGAAAAAGCCGCCGCTATGATTGCCTTGAATGCCGGCGCCGGCATTTATGTTGCCGGCTTAACCAAGACCTACAAGCAGGGCGTTGCCCTTGCGCATGACATTATTTACGGCGGCCAGGCGCTGGAAAAAATGAGCGTGCTGTCGGAATTCACTAAAACTTTAAAGCAGTACCCGGCTTAAGCGGTCAAGGAAAAGATTATGGTTGATATCGCAAACACCATTTTAGGCAAAATTGTTGACCGCAAGCAGGAAGAATTCGCCGCCCGCTTAAAGCAGCGCAGCTATAAGGATCTGGAAGAACTGGCCCAGGCAGCCACGCCGGTGCGCGGTTTTGCCCAGTCCCTGCAAGGCAAGCGCCCGGGAGTGATTGCTGAAATTAAAAAAGCCTCGCCGTCTAAGGGCGTAATCCGCGAAAACTTCAATCCGGCTGAAATTGCGCAGCAGTATCAAGATGCGGGCGCAGCCTGCCTGTCGGTGCTGACCGATGCGGACTTTTTTCAGGGCGCGGATGAAAATATTCAGATTGCTCGCGCGCACTGCGCGCTGCCTGCCCTGCGCAAAGATTTCCTGATTGACCCTTACGGCGTGATTGAAGCGCGCGCCTTGCATGCGGACTGCATTCTGCTGATTGCGGCCTGTCTGTCAGACCAGCAGCTGGAAGAAATGTCTAAAACCGCTTTTGAGCAGCAGCTGGATGTGCTGGTTGAAGTGCATGATGAAGCGGAGCTGGAGCGCGCATTGCTGCTGTCTGAGCGCTGCCTGCTGGGCGTCAACAACCGCAATCTGAAAACCTTTGCGGTGGATTTGAACACGTCGCTGCGCTTGAAAATGCTGCTCGATCCGGCGCGCCTGCTGATCACTGAAAGCGGCATTGCTACGCCTGCCGATGTCGCTATGATGCAGGAGCATGACATTCATGCTTTCCTTGTCGGTGAAAGCTTCATGAAGCAGCCCCGCCCTGATCATGCATTTACTGAATTATTCGGCACGCCAGCAGCTGTTTAAGGCTGGATAAAGTTCAGGGCAATGCGTTGCCCTGAATTTTTCTCTATTTTGAAATCTCTAAAACATCAAATTTTTCTGCTATAGCTAAATTCCAAAATCCGTATTACGAATAATTGCCTATAAAATATGATTACACTAGATTTTAATCGCGTTAACTATTTTCGGCAATTTTAAGGATGATGCTTGCACTGCCTCATTGTTACTTTAAAAGTTTCAATGCCTTTGTGCAGGCAAGATCTTACTTTGGAAAGCCCCAAAGTAACAAAAGCCTTTTGTTGCCCATACACGGCATCCTTGCCGTGATGGGCAACGTGCGGCATCCCTGCCGCACTCGCGTATCTAAAGTTTATTTTACTCAAGGAGTTAGGAGACTGAAAGCTAAGGGGCCACGGAGTCGTTTAAGTAAACTTAGCTATAGAATCGGAAATTGGGATAGTCAATTCCAAGCCGTTTATTCAGAAAATAATTCGCCAGGTTCAAAGCTGAAGATGGTGAAAGGCCATTCATCAAGACTGGATATGACATAGGAACTGCATAAAAACAGCATTGCAGAAAGAATCAGAAAATGCATATGAAGTATTTTCATCATAAAGCTTAACTCTAAGATAAACTCAATCTGCACTCTGCAAAAATACAGATAAACCCTCAGATCAGGTTTGAGCCAGCGCAATTTAATCCATCCCATCACTTTATCCAATTCAGTTCAAATCGAAGCCATTTCAGACTATAATTTACCTAAATTTTGCATCTTCTCCTGTTTTTTCCATTATGAGCAAACACGATTCTTCGCTGTCCAAAGATCAGTACAATTTGCTGAAAAGCTTAAAAAAGCAAATCAGCACACCAAGCCCGAAGGCAGAACCCGTTGCGCCCGCAGAAAAAACGCCTGAACAGGAACAGCAGGAAGATTTGGATTTCTTCCGCAAGCAGATGCAGGGCGTGCAAAAGATGAGCGCCGGCAATATTGCGAAAGTCGAAAAAAGCATTAAGAAAAAGCCCGATGCGCAAATCTTGGCAAAACGCGCCTCGGCCGTTGGCCCGATGGAAACTGATGATGCCCAGCTGTCGGATACGCAGGCTATGCTCAATCCGGTCGCCAGCCAGGCCATCTTAAGCTACCGCATTGCCACGCTGCAGCACCGTGTATTTGAAGATCTCAAAGCCGGCAACCTGCGCTGGTTTGAAGCGGTTGACCTGCATGGCTGCACTGTTGAAGATGCCCGCAGCGCGGTGCTGCAGATTATTCAAATGGCTAAAGATGAGAATCAGAACGTCATTAAAATTGTGCATGGCAAAGGCCCGCAAGCCATTTTAAAAACCCATGTCAACAGCTGGCTGCGCCAGCACCGCGATGTGCTGGCTTTTGTCAGCGCACCTGAAACGCAGGGCGGCACAGGCGCGGTTCTGGTGCTGCTGAAACGCGCAGAAAAGAACCCGAAGTTTAAACAGTAATCGGATTTACCCCCCAAAAGCAGGCATTGCAATGGTTTTCTGCTACAATGCCGTCCTTGTTCAATATCAGTGTAAGTGAACACGTTTTATGACTATGCAGCAATCCTACGCAAACATTCTTACCGCCGTTGGTGAAGATCTGAATCGCCCAGGTCTAAAAGATACGCCTATGCGTGCTGCTAAAGCTTTTTCGTATTTAACGTCTGGTTATAGCAAAACTCTGGAAGAAGTGACCAATAATGCGGTCTTCCCTTCCGACAACCGCGAAATGGTGCTCGTGAAAAATATCGAGTTTTATTCCTTATGCGAACATCATTTATTGCCGTTTTACGGCCGCGTGCATATTGCCTACCTGCCTGAAGGCAATGTATTGGGCTTGTCCAAATTTGCCCGCATTACCGAAATGTTCGCGCGCCGCCTGCAAATTCAGGAAAACCTGACCCAGCAGATTGCGGAAGCCGTTGCGGAAGTGACTGGCGCGCGCGGCGTCGCGGTCGTTATTGATTCAGCGCATATGTGCATGATGATGCGCGGCGTCGGCAAGCAGGAATCTACCACCCGCACGGTTTGTTTTGTCGGCGATTTCAAAACCAACAAAGAAGAGCGCCGCGAATTCCTCAGCGCAGTGCCGGAAAGCTACTGATTCAGCACCGCTTATTTAAAAATGCGCACTAAGCGCCTCAGCTTGAGCTGAGTGATTTAGCGCGCATAGCAAGCCTCAGCCACAGTTGGGGCTTTTTTATTTCAGGATTGCGGATACACTGAATTCCTCTTTTTATCTATTTTTGATTGATAAGGCAGCATCAATGTCAGCAATATGGTTAGCAGGCCAAGGCCAGGCCCAAAGTGAATGCGCTGTAGATTTTCCCCGTCCGGACCGCTTAGTTCAAGGCAACCCTGAGCGCCATACCTACAGCCTGTATGAGCATCCGCACATGGACTGCGGCATTTGGCACTGCGAAACCGGCGCATGGAAGATCGCATTTGCCGGCAATAAGCAAGAATTCTTCAATGTGATAGAAGGCCTTGTGCGCCTGCATGACAAGCATTCAGGCACGGTTATTGAAGTCGGCGCAGGTGATGCCGGCATTATTCCGCCCGGCTTTGAAGGAATATTTGAAGTGGTTCAGGCTGTAAAGAAATATTATGTGATTGTCGAGGTTTAGGCCAAAGCCGCGGCTTTACCTCGACAAATAAACATTATTGCGCCCATTGTTCTTGGCCGCATACAGCGCTGCGTCAGCGGCGTCCAGAAAGCGCTGGTAATCCGGATGGCCGTCATACAATGAACAGCCAATGCTGACCGTGAAATTAAAGCTGCTGCCGAGCGCGGTGCGGATGGCGGTTTCCTGCACCCGCCTGCGGATATTTTCGGCAATTTCCTGCGCGCGGGACAAATCACTGTCAACCAGCAGCAGCAGGAACTCCTCCCCGCCAATCCGGAAGGCATAATCGCTGCCGCGGACGCATTCCAGTAGGACTTCGCCGATAAACTGCAGCGCTAAATCGCCGGCGGCATGCCCGTGCCTGTCATTAATGCGCTTAAAATAATCAGCATCGATGGCCAGCAAAGACAGCGGCGCCCTGTTTTTGCGGGAAAAGTTAATTTCACGCGAAACAATCGTATCCAGATAGCGCCGGTTCAGCAGCTGCGTCAGCGCGTCATTGCCTGAGTCGATGTATTCCGCAACCTGAAACAGCTGATCAATCAAATGCTGAATTTCACGGTTTTTTCCGCGCACATTCTGAATCAGCTGGATAGTGCGCTCTTTTTCCTCACACTCCAAAACGGTTTGATTGAGCTGATCCACTTCATAAATGCGCGCGATAATTTCATCCACCTGCTCAGAGCCGGTAAAAGCATAAGCCGCCTTATGAATGAACCAGAGGCCAAACTCCGATTTAGACAGTGCCGGATGGGTAAATTTATGCTGGTCGGAAAAGACCTTGAACATCAGCTCATTTTCCCAGTCTAGCAAGGAACCGCGCTGCTTGTCTTTTTGCACCGCCACATCCTGCATAGCGGAAAACAGGCGGTAGGTATGCTTGATGTCATTGCTTTTTTCGACATTGACTTCATAGGAGCGGCACATAATTTCAGAGCTGAAGCCCAGCACCTGAAACATATAGCAGGTCATGGAAAAGGCATAGCTTTCCGGCTGCAGGGCTTCAGACTGCAGGCTGAAGACTTTCTTTTCAATTTCCCTGACGCCGCGCATGATCAGCCAGGACGGAATGCCGATGCGCGCATGGACTTTGCCTACCGTCTGCTGCTTTTCCGTGAGTTCTGCAAAGTTCCGCTGGAACGGCGCATTGAAGCATTCAATCAGCCACTGGTTCAGCGTTTTGGTTAAGCGGTTCTGCACAATATCGTCAGATAGGAAATATGAGGCCTCTTTTTCCAGCATCATATTTTTGTAAAATTCAATAACCAAGGCTTCAGAATGCGCCTGAATAAATTGAAAAGTATCGCTTAAAACACCTGCTGAATAGTCACTGCAAATCGATTCCCATTGTTGCGCAAGCACGTCAATGCTTTCAGTATTCATACACTCGGTTCCAGCAGCTTGAAAATTCAGCAAGCAAAAAAGTTTATTAATACAGTAAATTATACACAATCCTATTTCTGTGACCTAATTTAAATTTTAACAATAAAGTTTGATTTGCTTAAAATTTAAATGGTTAATCCCAGCTCAATTACTGCATTAAATCCTTTATTTTTATTCGGCGGCTATAGCAGCGACCGGCGGTGAATCAGCGACCGGCGCTTAAAACGGATTGAATTCTGCCGGCCGGCCCTGCGCCAAAATATTCAGGCACAAAGCCATCAGCCCAGCTATTAATTCATATCGTCTTTAAGAAACCAGCTGCCATTTTCAGCGCGCCGGCCGAGTATTTTCAGCACCAGAACCAGGCTCAGCAGCAGCAGCAGATACCATGAGCCTAACTTGCCCCAGCCCACCATATGCCATGCATCGACCTGGCTCGGGTACAGCCAGATTTTATAGAAGGTGCTGATGTTCTCCGCAATCCAGATAATAAACGCCAGCAGCATCAGCACAGGCAGCATCGGCAATTGAAACTGATGCCGCTGCAGCTGAAACTTGATTTTAGTCCGCCAGAAAATCGCTGCGCTCCAGGCAAACAGCAGCATGCGGATATCCGCCACAAAAAACTTGCTCATAAAATTGATATAGGACAGCAGCGCCAGCGCCAGCATATTGGCGAAGCCCGGCAGCCGCTCAAAAGACACCTGATACAGGCGCAAGGAGCGCGCAAAGAAGCTGCCGACCGCGGAATACATAAAGCCGGCGAACAGCGGCACGGTCATAATTTTAAATACGGCGGGCTGCGGATACTGCCAGGAGGCAATCTGCGGATGGGTCAGAAAGACCTCCATCACCATGGCCATAAGGTGAAACAAGGCAATTACTTTGGCTTCCGCCCAGGATTCCAGCTTCAAATACAGCAGGCAGGCCTGAATCGCCAGCGCATAAAACAGCAGATAGTCATAGCGGAAAAATCCGTAAAACTCCTGACTGCCCATGGGCGCGGTCAGCACAAAAGCGATTAAAAGCAGGATCCCGAATAAGGCGGCCGCAGCCGCCTTAAATGAAAACTCAAAACATGATTTTAAAACTGAGATCACCATTGAATCTTAAATGCCTGCGCCCAGTCCAGTTACAGATACTTGGCGCTGTATTCATGCACCGTATCAATAAAGGCTTTCGGGTTTGCAGGATCAACCCACTGGGTAATGCCGTGGCCCAGATTGGCCACATAGCCGGTCTTTTCGCCATTGGCATAGGCGTCATCCAGCATAGCTTGGGTGGCTTTGGCAATCGCCTGCGGTGAACCGTACAGCGTAGCCGGGTCCAGGTTGCCCTGCAGCGCCGCGCGGCCGGCAACGGTTTGACGCGCCACATGCAGCGGCGTAGTCCAGTCCAGGCCGAATGCGTCTGCGCCAGTTGCAATCATCGGCTCCAGCCACTGGCCGCCGCCTTTGGTGAACAGAATAACCGGCACTTTGCGGCCGTCTTTTTCGCGCTGCAGGCCTGACACAATTTTCTGCATGTAGTTCAGCGAAAATTCAATGTATTCGCGGTGCGCCAAGGCGCCGCCCCAGCTGTCAAAAATCTGCACCGCCTGCGCGCCGGCATCAATCTGCGCATTCAGGTATTCCGTCACCGCGACAGCCAGCCTGTCCAGCAAGGCATGCATGACTTCAGGCTGCGCATACATCATCTGCTTGCTGAAGCGGAAATCCTTGCTGGACCCGCCTTCAATCATGTAAGTCGCCAAAGTCCACGGGCTGCCGGAAAATCCGATCAGCGGCACTTGTCCGCCAAGCGCGGAGCGGATTGCGCTGACCGCATTCATTACATAGTCCAGATCCGATTTGGCGTTAAACGCCGGCAAATTCGCCACATCCTGCTCTGTACGCACGGTTTTGTGAAACTTTGGCCCTTCGCCGGCTTCAAAATACAGCCCCAGCCCCAGCGCATCCGGCACAGTTAGAATGTCAGAGAATAAAATCGCAGCGTCCAGATCATAGCGGCGCAGCGGCTGCAGCGTCACTTCGCAAGCAAAGTCGGTATTTTTGCAGAGCGACAGAAAGTCGCCGGCCTGCGCGCGGGTTTCACGGTATTCCGGTAAATAACGGCCCGCCTGACGCATCATCCATACAGGTGTCGCATCTACCGGCTCGCGGAGCAAAGCGCGCAGAAAACGGTCATTCTTTAAGGTCGTCATTTACTTTCCCATCTAGTTTCAACGTGGCGTTCATCATATCAAAAAGCCTTCAAATTTAATAATTTCTCTCGGCTTTAAAATTCAGCCCCAGTCAAAAGGAAAAATGACATTTACACAAAACAAATACTGCATCTCCAGATTTTTTCTGCAATACTTGCTAACGTTTTTTCACACATAGTAAATGAATAATCCTTAAGGTTGAGTTACATGTTCGTTCGCACAATGCTCGCATTGAGTTTAAGTTGCATATTTGCGGGTTCAGCTTTCGCCGCATCTACTGCTGAACAGCCATTAAATCCAAAAGCAATTACAAATGCCGCTGTTCAAGATCCGATTGATCCGCTGGCTGTAAATTCAGCATCATCGGCAGCTCCGACACAAATTACAGCTCAAGAACAACAAGATTTAAATCAGGCATCGCAAACGCTGAACGATCTGCAAAAAACTGAAGATCAAACTGCGCCTGTAGGCGCTTCGCCAAGCGCGTCCACGCCGGCTGCGCCGTCATCCGCGCCAGCAGCTAAAGCTTCTTGGACTTTAGACGGCATCAACAATGCGCAGTGGTATGACAATATCGGCAAGGGCCAGTTCCCTGTGTATGCGCGCGCGCATGTCATGCTGAACAATGCCCATGCATCGCCAGGCGCAATTGACGGTTCAAGCGGCAAAAACACCCTGAAAGCAATTGCCTCTTTCCAGCAGATGAACGGCATCAAGCCGACTGGCACGCTGACCAAGGAAACTTGGGATGCCCTAGTGGCGAAGCAAGGCAGCAAGCCGGCGTTTATTGAATACACCATTACGCAGAAAGACCTTGACGGCCCGTATGCCAAATCCATTCCGCGCGATTACGCCCTGCAGTCCAAAATGAAAGGCCTGTATTACACCCGCGTCAGCGAAATGCTGGGTGAAAAATTCCACATGGATGAAGATTTCTTAAAGAAAATGAATCCTAAGGCGACTTTCAGCAAAGCCGGCGAAAAAATTGTTGTGGCCAATATCCGCAATGAAGTGCCGGAAGACATTCATCTGATCGTGGCGCATAAAGGCGCCAAGCAGCTGTATCTGTTCAACAGCCGCAACCAGATGATCGGCTCCTTCCCTGCAACCATCGGCAGCTCTGATACGCCGTCGCCGACAGGCACCTACAAAGTAACCGGCGTAGCGCCGAACCCTTGGTACAGCTACTCGCCAAGCAACTTTGTGCAGGGCAAGAACCTGAAGCCGCTGTCTTTGCCGCCTGGCCCGAACGGCCCTGTGGGCAATATCTGGATCGGCTTAAGCAAAAGGTCATTCGGCATTCACGGCACGCCTAACCCGTCTGCAATCTCCAAGACTGCATCGCATGGCTGCATCCGCCTAACCAACTGGGATGCCAACGATTTGGGCAAAAAAGTCAAATCCGGCGTAACGGTTAAATTCTTAGAGTGATCATTTCACGCTAAGCATGCAAGGGCGCTGCCGCTTCAGGGCGGAGCGCCTTTTTAGCATCCGCTTCAATCTTCAGCCTACATTTAAAAATTAGAAAAAATTAACAGGCTTATCCTTATAAAAACAGCCTTTGATCACAGCAATAAACAACTCAGGTATTCTGCCCCATGCGCCCTCTATTCAAGCCTTATTGGCCATTTCTGGCAGCTGCAATGCTGCTTGGCTCATTTAACTCACTGTCGCATGCTGAACTGGAAGAAGAAATTCAGCAGGTTATTTATATTGACGCCTCATTCGATGATGCTGATGATTCAATCTATCCGGAAAACTGGTCAGACCGTAAAAAAGTCCGCAGCAAAAACTATGACCCGCATCAGGACACTTCACAGCATTACCTCAGCAACCTGCGCCGCTTCGTCATCAACGGCAGTCAAGCCGTTGATTACTATCCGCTGTCCGAAGGAAAAAATCCCGCGCTTTTTTACAGCCTGCGGAATAATGAAGCGGATTTTGCGCTTGCACAGTCTTACGGCGCAGCGCGCCAAGCAATCCATATTGAGCCGCAGCTGCAGCACAAATTAAAGGATCATCAGCTTTTCAGCATTCAGCCGAGCGGCAAGAACCTGATGCTGATTTTCCGCAGCCGCTATTTCCATACTCCGGCAGAGCTGAAGCGCAACAGCGCATTCAGCAAAAGCTTCGCCTCTTACTATTACCGCACCAGCTATGAGCTGATAGAGGTTACGCCAAAGGGAAAAATCCTGCACCGCGTACAATTTACTGCGCCCAGCCCTGAGAACGGCTTGGGCTTTGGGCCAAAACTGGATGAAAGAACCGGCGAATATAAAGACAATGTGATTGAGTACACCACCAGCACGCCCGGAGCCTATCAAACGCTCAAGCCTTATGACATCGAATACCGCTATGAATATCAGAACGGCAAACTGAAAAAGCATACCGAAAACCGCCTGCTGACGCTCAGTGAGCGGGCCGCTTTGCGGGAAAACAAAGGCAGCATCAATGCGGAAAATATGCAAGATGAGTACAATGCTTCGCAGAAAAACAGCCCGCCTGAATCCAGCAGCTGCCTGGATGATTACTGGGTCTTTCACGATAAGGCCGCGCCCAAAGGCATCCGCTGGGGCAATGACTGGATGCAGAAACAGCCGGCGCTGCATCGGGCATTTTTAACCGCCTATGAAAGCGGTAAATCTTATGCATGGGCGGAGTTCAGGCAGCGTTTCTGCGATTTAAAATAGATGAAGCAAATGCCGCAAAACATCTCAGATATGCAACACTGCATTGCCTTTTTGCTGTTTTTGCTGCGGATCTAAAACACTAAAATGGCCTTAAGTTAAAATAATGACAGGAATAGAGCCATGAATGCTTATCTGCACCGCAACGGTGAACGCGGCCATGTGAAAATGGGCTGGCTGGAATCAAAGCACAGTTTTTCCTTCGGCAGCTGGCACAATCCCCAATATATGGGCGTCAGCGCGCTGCGGGTAATCAATGACGACCTGATCGCCACCCATAACGGCTTTGGCATGCATCCGCATGACAATATGGAGATTTTAACCTGCGTGCTGGACGGCACCATTTCGCACCGCGACAGCATGGGCAATGAGCGCCATATTTCCGCTGGCGAATGGCAGCTGATGAGCGCCGGCACTGGCGTGCAGCACAGTGAAATCAATAACGGCGATGTTCCGGTGCATATGCTGCAAATCTGGATTCATCCCAATCAGCGCAATGCGGCCCCGAAATACCAGCAGATTCAATGCGACCCGCGCGAACAGCCGAATCAGTGGCATGTAATTGCAGGCCCGAATGCTGATGCGCTGATGCATATCCGCCAGCAGGCCGAAGTGAAGTCGGCGCTGCTGGAAAAGGCTCAGGCGCTGGATGTAATAGCTGCGCAGCGGATCAATTACCTGCATGTCATTTCCGGCGCAATTCAAGTGGCGGAATATACGATGAATGCCGGCGATGCGATTGCCTTTGCTGAATCAGCACGCATTGAAGCGCTTGAAGATGCTCAGGTGATCTGGTTTGACTTGCCTGAAGTGAAAAATTAGGGCCGGGCTGCGGAGCAGCTTTAGCGAATGCACCAAGCCGGACGACTGGGTAATACCAGTCAGTTAAGCATTTTTAATCCTCCCCAACCCTCCTTTTTCAAAGGAGGGAGCGTTTCAAAATTCAATACGGTATTGAATTCAAGGGTGTTCCCCTCTTTTTCAAAGAGGAGTTAGGGGAGATTTAGCAATCAATAATAATGAAATTACGCTTAACTGATCAGCATTAGGACAACTGAAGCTTTTTTACAGCTTAACGCACCGCAACCTTAGGATTGGAATTGCCCCACATGGTATACACATCCGCAAGCAGCGCGCCGTTGTAGTCTTCCAAATCGCTTTGCTTGACCTGCTCAGCGCCCTGCCGGCCAAAAAGCACCACTTCATCATTGGCGCGGATATCCGGAAAATCCGTCACATCCACCATGGTGGTATTCATTGAGGTGCGCCCGACCACAGGCACTTTATGGCCGCGGATCAGGACATAGGCCTTATTGCTGAAAGCGCGCCGGTAGCCGTCTGAATAGCCGAGCGGCAAATTCGCCAATAAGGAATCGCGCTTAAGGGTATAGGTCTGATCATAGCCGACGGTTGTGCCCTTTAAATAGGCATTCACCGTTGCCACCTGCGTTTTAAAGCTCATCAGCTTTTGATATTCGGTGCGGTCAGGAATGCTGTCGCCGTAAATTACACCGCCGGCGCGCACCATATCCAAATGCGACTCAGGCACAGTCAGCGTCGCAAATGAGTTGGCGGTATGCAGGATCAATGCTTCACGCTTTAGCTTGGCTTTTTTAATCAGCCAGTCCGTTTGCTGATTAAACACCGCCAGGCGCTCCCGCACATATTTTTCATCTTCCACCGCATAGTGGGTCATGATGCCCACCAGCTGAAGATTCGGCAATTTCACCATGCTGAGGGCCTGCTGCTGGCCCGCTTTACTGTTCAGCTCCAGGCCGTTGCGGTCCATGCCGCCGGCATTTAGCCCCAGATGATAGGCCAGGCTCAGCCCTTGCTGCTTGGCCCATTGCGACATGCGCTGCGCCTGCTCGTAGTTGCCGAACAGCTCCTCAATTTTTAAGGAAGAAGCATTTTGAATTTCCAGATCGGTGGCTGCGCGCAGCCTTAAAACTCTGCCCTGATAGCCGGATTGGCGCACCGCCGCGGCTTCCGCATTGCTGGTGATGCCGACGCAAGGCACCTGCAGCTTCATAATGCTGGGCATCAGAATTTCTATGCCGTGGCCATAGGCGTCGGCTTTCATCACCGCGCAAATTTGGCTTTTATCCTGCAGCTGCTTTTGCAGGGTTTGAATATTCTGTTCAAAGGCCTGCACATTAATTTCAACCCATGCATTGGCCTGCGGCGCCGCCGCTTGCGCAGCTGAAAGATGCGGGGTTAATAATGGGGCAGCAAAACTGCTGTTGAAATTCAGCAGGCCGGCGCCCAGCAGGCAGGCCAATAGTGTGTTTTTTTTCAAAGTGAAGCGCTCCTTGCGGCAGTAATAAAAAAGGGGGTTTCCCCCCTCTGCTAAGTTTTAGTTATTTTCTTGAATTTCATCAGGCTCTATGCGTCTGCCATGGGTCAGAATCCATGCGCGCTCTGAGTATCTTTTCGTTTTATAGTAGTAAGCAACACCTAGACCGATAAACCAGATTGGAGAAAAGGCCAAGGAAATCATGGTGTCATGATCAAGCGCCAGAATCGCGACCACAAAGATCAGGAACAGCAAGGTGAACCACGCCATAAACACCCCGCCCGGCATTTTATAGGCAGACTGCTGATGCAGCTCAGGGGCTTTTTTGCGGTATGCCAGATAAGACAGAATAATCATGGCAAAGGTGAAAATACACAAAATGGAGGTAAAGGCTGAGATGATGGTAAATGCAGTCATCACATTCGGCACAATAAACAGAATAGACGTTCCTGCAACCACGCAGAACATTGAGAACAGCAGGCTGATAACCGGCACTTTGCTTTTTGACAGCTTGCCGAAGCTCTTAGGCGCATCTTTTTCAACCGCTAAGCCGAACAGCATGCGGCTGGTGGCGAAAACACCGCTGTTTGCCGAAGACATGGCGGAAGTCGCTACAACAAAGTTGACAATGCTGGCTGCTGCAGGCAGGCCAATCAGCGTGAACATTTCAACGAATGGGCTCTTGTCTGGAGAAATATGCGACCAGGAAGTAACCGCGATAATGCACACCAATGCGCCGATGTAGAACAGCAGGATGCGCAATGGAATCGAGTTGATTGCGCGCGGCAAAGCAGTATGCGGATCTTTGGTTTCCGCCGCGGTCGTTCCGACCAGCTCAATGCCGACAAAGGCGAATACCGCAATCTGGAAGCCGGCCAGGAAGCCCGTCAAGCCGTAAGGGAACAGCGACTCTTTCTCTACCACATGCGCCAAGGAAGCTTTCACGCCGTCTGGAGAAACAAAGCCGATGGTAATTAAATACACCCCAACCAGCAGGAACATGATAATTGCGATGATCTTAATCAAGGCAAACCAGAATTCAACTTCACCAAACAGCTTGACCGCAACAAAATTCAGCAGGGTTAAAATAGCGATTGAACTGAAGGCCGGTATCCATGCGGGTAGATCAGGATACCAGAATTGGGCATAGCCCCCGATCACAATTACATCGGCAATTGCGGTGACAATCCAGCTCATCCAGTAGGACCAGCCTAAGAAAAAGCCCGCCCAAGGCCCTAAATACGCCGTCGCAAAGTCAGCAAAGGACTTATAGTTGGTATTGGAAAGCAGCAGCTCTCCCATCGCGCGCATGACGAAGAAGAAGAAAAAGCCAATAATTAAATAGGTCAAAATAATGGAAGTGCCCGACACCGCCAGCGTCTTGCCTGAACCCATAAACAGGCCCGTGCCGATGGCGCCGCCAATGGCAATCATCTGGATATGACGGTTGGTCAGTGACCGCTCTAATTTTTCTTCTTCAACCGACTCATAATGATGCCCGCCCAGCAAATCGCCTTCCAGCGCGTCATTTGATCGATCGTTCTTGTTGCCATTCATCATGTTTATTACTCCAATTTACAACACTTCAGGTTGTAAATATGGGACTGCGCAGAAACCATTCATTGATTTTCCGCAATCCAATATTCAGCCACACATATTTTTAATACACTTATCCCGCATATTATTCAGGCGCCAGATTGTTCTTTCCTAAAATCTGCAAGCGCCGGATATAACTGTTGCCAGCTGCAACATACATGCTAAAACAAAGTTAGTTTCTATTAAAAAACATGAGCTTAAATAAAACACGACAAAAAGCTTCCCGCTGATGATTCATATAGAAATAATCTGCACAGGAAGATATTGAATTTATATTCTTAACAATATCCATATATTCAATTCCGTTTACAAAGTTAATAAAAACCGTTCAGCCTAAAAACCTATAAGTTCACCATTTTAAAATGCAACGCTTAAAAATAAATTAATTCAATTGAGTTCAGTTAAAATCAGGCCTGCACGGAGGCCTTTCTTCACCTGAGGGTTGGGAAATAAAATCCAGACCGGCTGCTGCGCCACGGCATAGGGCTGGCCCTGCTGCACGGCAATCACATCGCCCGGCTGGAATACCGAAAAGTTCGGCGCTGAATCTGCAAGATTGAGCTGAAAATCATCTTCCGTCTTGATGATCGAATCTGTGACCTGGAAGGCCTGAATCGCCTGGCGCTTGCGCTCCGGCAGCTCCTGCCCGCTCACCACCGCGCGCAGCACCTGATCGATGGCCGCAAATGACGCTAGGTCATTTTGGCCAAAAGGCTTGGCGTGCCCCAGTTCCAGCGTCGCGCTGGCGGCCTGGAACACTGAGCTAGTGAAGTGCGTGAAGGTTTTTCCGGGCGCGCTATGATACACCAAAGCATCCAGTTCGGCAGCATTCAGGCTGGCCAGCAGCGCGGCGTCATAGGCATGCGCCTGCTGCGGAAACAAAGCAAAGGTCGGGAGCAGTGACGGGCGGATTGCCGTATGCAGGTCGTAATGGTAACGCTGCGCCTGCGCAGGGCTGGCCGTGAAGAAATCCGTCACGGCCTGCTCCAGCTCCGCCACGCGCTGCGCTTCCGCAGCCGCCGCAAATTGCTGAGGCACGCCGCAGAACATGCGGTTCATGTCATTTTCGACATAGCGCTGGCCTGAGCGGATCGCCTCAGGGTTGCCTAAAATCAGCAGCAGGCGGACCTGCAGCTTCAGCCGGCCGGAAAAAATATCCTGGCTCAGCTGTTCCAGCAATTCAATTGGCGCCGTTTCGTTGCCATGCACGCCGGCGGAAAGCACGACAGCTTTTTCATAGGCCTGTGCCGGAGTCAAAGATAAAACCCCTTCAGCCAGCCATTCCCAGCTGAAGCCGTCATGCGCGCCTTGAGTAGACGCCGGCGCTTTCTGCGCTAAAACACTGCCTAAAAAATCCATCATCTGCTTTCCCTGAACTTTGCGTTTCCTTAAACCTGCTTTCCCTGAACAGCGCTTAGCGCTGGAAGTGGTAAACCGAACCCAATCCTAGAATCTGGGTCAATTCATCCAGCGCGGTGCGGCTTTCAATCAGCAGCTTCGGATCGGCCAGATCCTGCTGCGTCAATGCATCGCGGTAATGCTGGTCAACCCAGGCATTTAAACGGATGAACAGGCTGTCATTCATGAACAGGTTCGGGTTCACCGCATTCAGTTCCGCTTCATTCAGCGCAACACGCAAGCGCAAGCATGCAGGGCCGCCGCCATTGCGCATGCTTTCGCGCAAGTCGAAGACTTTAATGTCGTCTACAGGCGTGCCCATCTGAATCATGTCATTCAGGTAGTCCCACACCGCTTTATTTTGGCGCGATTCTTCCGGCACGATAATGCTCATGCCGCCGTCTGCGCGCGTAACCAGCTGGCTGTTGAACAGATAGGTACTCACCGCATCTTTCACAGAAATGCGCTGCTCAGGCACTTCAATCGAAACAAAGTCCTGCTCCAGATGCGCCATTTTGCGGCGGATTTCATCCAAAGCATCAGCCTGATTCAGGAACGCCTGCTGGTGATGGAACAGCACCTGCTGGTTGCTCACCGCAATCACGTCATTGTGGAACACGCCCTGGTCAATCACGTCCGGATTCTGCTGCACGAACACCCTCTGTTCCGGCTTCAGCAGGTGCAGGCGCGCAACCGCTTCGCTGGCTTCCAGCGACTGGCGCGCAGGATAGTGTTTCGGGCCAATGCCGCCGCCAAGGAACTGCTGTCCGTAAACGAAAACCTGCACGCTGGCCTGGTCATAAGCGCCGCCTAGGCGGTTATGGTTGGCTGCGCCTTCATCGCCGAACAGCGCAACCGGAGGCAGTGCCGCATGGTGGGCAAAATGGCGCTCATCATTGAACATGGCCGCCATAATGCGTGATGTGGTTTCATGCTCAATAGAGCGGTGGAATTTGTTGTTCAGGTTGGCTGCAGTGAAATGCACGCGGCCATCGGCGCTGTCCGCCGATGGCGAAACTGTAGCGGCATTGGCGGTCCACATGCATGACGCAGAGCTGAGCGCAGACAGCAGCGCCGGCGATGCGCGCATCGCCTGCTCAATCACGCTGTGGTCATCGCCGCTGAAGCCGAGCTTGCGCAGAGTTGGCACATGCGGGCGTTCCTGCGGGGCAAATACGCCCTGCTTCAGGCCCAAATCCGCCATCGCCTTCATTTTCAGCAGGCCCTGCTTGGCCGCCAGTTTCGGGTTGGAAACATTGTTGCGGTTTTTGGTCGATGCTTCATTGCCGAAAGACAAACCTGCATAATGATGGGTTGGTCCAACCAAACCATCAAAATTCATTTCATAGCCTGACATTTTAAAACTCCATTTCAATCGACTACAGCACAATGCCTGGCGATAATTTCTCAGGTAAATTCACATGATCGCTTTCTAAAGACGCCATCGGCCATGCGCAGTAATCCGCCGCATAGAAAGCGCTGGCGCGGTGGTTGCCCGATGCGCCCACGCCGCCGAAAGGCGCTGCGCTGGAAGCGCCGGTCAGCGGCTTGTTCCAGTTGACAATGCCGGCCCGCGCTTCAATCAGCACGCGCTCAAACAGTTCACGCTCTGGCGATACCAGGCCGACTGACAGGCCGAAACGCGTCGCGTTGGCAATCTGCAGCGCTTCATCAAAGCTGTCATAGCGGTAAATGCAGCTGAGCGGCCCGAAGTATTCTTCATCCGGCACATTGCTGACGCCGGTCACATCCAGAATGCCCGGATGCAGCAGGCTGCTGCCGGCGTCCGGCTGAGTCACCGGCAATAAAACTTTTGCGCCCAAGTCGATCAGGCGCTGCTGCGCCTGCAGAATCTGCTGCGCGGCCTGCAGGGAAATCACCCCGCCCATGAACGGCTGCGGTTCCGCATTCCATTCGCCCACAACCAAATTGCGGGTCACTTCCAGCAGGCGCTGAATAAAGGCATCGCCGGCTGCGCCATTTTTAATAATTAAGCGGCGCGCGCAGGTGCAGCGCTGTCCCGCAGAAACAAAGGCCGACTGAATGGTTAAATTCACCACCGCGTCAATATCGGCAACATCATCAATAATCAGCGCGTTGTTGCCGCCCATTTCAAGGGCCAGAATTTTTTCCGGCGCGCCAGCCAGCTGCTTATGCAGGTGGTAGCCGGTGTTGGCGCTGCCTGTGAACAGCAGGCCGTCAATTTCGCTGGATTGCGCCAAGGCTTCGCCTGTGCTGCGGCCGCCCTGCACTAAATTCAGCACGCCTGCAGGCAAGCCGGCCTGCTGCCATAATTTAACGGTTTCTTCCGCAGTCCACGGCGTCAATTCGCTTGGCTTGAACACCACGGTATTGCCTGCAATTAAAGCAGGAACAATGTGGCCGTTCGGCAAATGGCCCGGGAAGTTGTACGGGCCGAATACAGCCAATACGCCATGCGGGCGGTGGCGCAGTGAAGCCGCGCCATCGGCCATTTCAGTCAGGCTTTCGCCGGTGCGTTCATGATAGGCGCGGACTGAGATCGCCACTTTGGCAACCATCGACTGGACTTCAGTCAGGGTTTCCCAAAACGGCTTGCTGGTTTCCTGGCTGATCACCGCAGCCAGCTGCTGCTTGTTCTGCTCCAGCAGGCTGGCGAAGCGCTGGATAATTTCAAGGCGTTCCGCCAGCGGACGGCGCGCCCACGCTGCAAAAGCAGCCCGCGCCGACTGGCAGGCCTGCTCAACTTCAGCTGCCGTGGCTTCATTGCCGCGCCAAACCGGCTGCTGAGTGACAGGATTCAGTTTGCTCCATTCACTGCCATGCGCAGGAGTCCACGCTCCCTGAATGAATGAATTTCCTTGTGACATTATTGTTTCTCCATGATATCTAACGGCAGCAGGCGGACGCACTGCCCTGCTTCCACGCCCAAGGCTTCGGCCTGGGCTGCGGTTAAAGGCAGGCTTGCGTGATCGGCCTGATTGCTGACCAGAATGGCGCGGTAATGCTGATAGCAGTCATTGGCAACCAGATAGCGGACTGTGCCTTCCTGCACTTCAGGCACCAGCTTAACTTTGCAGACGCGGCTGTCCTGAACAGCGCGCAAATCTTTAATTTCGGCTTCCAGCGTCGGGCCGGCGTCAAAAATATCGACATAGCCCTGATAGCGCAGACCCTCAGTTTCCAGCACATGCGCGGCCGGCAAAGTCTGCGGATGCACCTGCGCAATCACTTGCTGGGCAGCCGAAGGCAGCAGGTCGATATATACCGGAAAGCGCGGCATCAGTTCCGCAATAAAGACTTTCTGGCCAATGCCGCTTAAATAGTCTGCGGTGGCGAAGTCCATATCAAAGAAATGATGGCCCAGCGCATCCCAAAACGGTGAGCGCCCATTTTCATCTGAATAGCCGCGCATTTCAGCAATCAGCGTGTTTTTAAAGCAGTCCTGAAACGCCGCCATAAACAGGAAGCGGATCTTGGACAAAAACTTGCCGTTCTGATTTTTGCGGAAATCCGGATCGAGGAATAAGGTGCACAGCTCGCTGCAGCCTGTATGGTCATTGCTCAGAAACAGCGTATTCAGCGTCTGATAGACATTCAGAGTCTGCGAGGCATGCACCTGCTTGCCTACGTGGTAGTTGTAAAACGGCTCAGTCAGACCGACAGAAACCTCTATTGCGCTGACCCCCACCACGCGCTGCAGCTCAGTATCTTCCAAGACAAAAAGGTAGCCCTGTTCACTTTGGGCAGCCTGGCCTTGCAAGGTATTTTGAGTGCGCAAAATACGGGCAGACAGAATCTCTTTATTTTGCGGGAGGGAGGTCAGGCCAACGCCTGACTTGCCCGCCAAAATATAGATATCGTCGAGGTCTTTATGCTCTGCATGTCTAACAATCATCATAGCGAGAAGCCTACTTCTCGTTCACGAAACGGGCTAAAGCGCGGTCAAAGCGCTGCAGGCCTTCTTTAATCTGCTCTTCAGAAATGATTAATGACGGCGTAAAACGCACGACATTCGGGCCAGCCACCAGAGCCAGTAAGCCTTCCTGGCCGGCAAGGGTCACAATGTCCTTCGCCTTGCCTGCATATTCAGCTTTCAGCGCGCAGCCGATCAGCAGGCCTTGGCCGCGGATTTCTTCAAACAGGCCATAGCGCGCATTCAGCTCATTCAAGCCTTCAGCAAAAAGTTCCGCGCGGGCGCGCACGCCGTTCAGCACGTCAGGGGTATTGATAAACTCGAATACCGCGCTTGCCACTGCAGACGCCAGCGGGTTGCCGCCATAAGTCGTGCCGTGGTCGCCCACTGCAAACATGTTGGCGTATTTGTCGGTGGCAATCATCGCGCCAATCGGGAAACCGCCGCCCAAAGCTTTCGCTGTAGTTAAGATGTCAGGCGTAACTTCGGTGTTCATGTAGGCATACAGCGAACCTGTACGGCCTACGCCGGTTTGCACTTCATCAAAAATCAGCACAGCGCCGTGCTGGTCGCACAGTTCACGCAGGCCTTTCAGGAACTCAGGCGTCGCGGTAATCACGCCGCCTTCGCCCTGAATCGGCTCTACAATCACCGCGCAAGTGTCTGCATCAATAGCAGCGCGCGCAGCATCCAAGTCATTGAACGGCAGGTGCTGGATGCCTTCTGGCAGTGGCGCAAAATCCTGCGAATATTTCGGCTGGCCGCCCGCAGTCACGGTAAATAATGTGCGGCCGTGGAACGCGTTTTGAAAAGCGACAATTTTGTTTTTAGTGGCTGAACCTGAAAGCAGGCCGACCTTGCGCGCCAGCTTCAGCGCAGCTTCATTGGCTTCGGCGCCGGAGTTGCAGAAAAACACTTTATCTGCAAAGGTGCTTTCAACCAGCTGCTTCGCCAAATTCAGCACCGGCTCATTGGTATAGCCATTGCCGATATGCCAAAGCTTCTGGCCCTGTTCAGTCAATGCGTTCACCGCAACCGGGTGTGCATGTCCAAGAGCATTCACTGCAATGCCGCCGGCAAAGTCGATATATTCTTTGCCTGCCTGATCCCACAGGCGCGAGCCTTCGCCGCGCACAGGAATAAACTGCGCAGGCGCAAAAACAGGCACCATATACTGGTTAAAATCTTGGCGGTTCGGTTGAGTATTTTGGCTCATGGTGTATTCTTCCTTAAAAAATCTGGCGTTGCTGTTTCTTCAGTTCACGCGCAAGGCGCGGAATTTCCCCTTAACCCGGGAAAATTCCTCGCTCTTTACGCGCTTTCAAGATGCGTTCACACGCCAGAATGTAGGCTGCGGTACGCAGGCTGCAGTCTTTGGCGCCGGCTGTGTGCCAAACGTCTTCAACAGCTTTAATCATGAGCTTGTCCAAACGCTCATTGATTTCTTCTTCTGTCCAGAAATAGCTCGCCAAGTCCTGCACCCATTCGAAGTAACTTACGGTTACGCCGCCGGCGTTGCACAGCACGTCAGGCACAATTGTGATTTGACGCTCTAAAAGAATGTCTTCTGCATCTGGATAAGTTGGGCCGTTCGCGCCTTCCAGAACCAGTTTTGCAGTCAGGTTTTTCGCGCGTTCAGCAGTAATCTGGCCTTCCAAAGCAGCTGGAATTAAAATTTCCATCTCAACCGCCCAGAACGCTTCGTCTTCAATCAAAGCCGCGTCAGGGAAACCTGCTACACCTTTATGAACCGCAACGTATTCCTGCAGCTGCTTAACGTCCATGCCTTCTGCATTGAAGATCGTGCCGGTATGGTCTTGCACGCAGACCACTTTCGCACCGGCTTTGTAGAATAGGTACGCCGCTTCGCTGCCGACATTGCCGAAGCCTTGAATCGCCACGCGGCTGCCTTCAAGCGCCAGGTTGATTTTCTTGGCAACTTCCAAGCCCGTTACAAACACGCCGCGGCCTGTCGCACGGACACGGCCTAAAGAACCGCCCAGGTGCACTGGCTTGCCGGTGACTACGCCTGTTACGGTATGGCCTTTGATGCTTGAATAGGTATCCATCATCCAGCCCATAATGTCGGCATTGGTGCCTACATCCGGTGCAGGAATGTCCATTTGCGGGCCGATGATTGGGCTGATTTCGCTGGTAAAGCGGCGGGTCAGGCGTTCAAGCTCACGCGGAGACAGCTTGCGCGGGTCTACGCGGATGCCGCCTTTGGCGCCGCCGTACGGCAAATTTAAAACCGCAGTTTTAATCGTCATCCACGCTGAGAGTGCCATGACTTCGTTAAGTTCAACATCCGGATGGTAGCGGATGCCGCCTTTACCCGGGCCGCGCGACAAGTTGTGCTGCACGCGGTAGCCTTCGAAGTGCTGGATAGAACCGTCGTCCATCACAATCGGCACATCGACAATCAATGCGCGCTTCGGCCGCTTCAGGGTATTGATAAATGGAATCAGGTCGTCTTCCAGATAAGGCGCAACGCGGTTAATCTGAGCCAGATAAGTCTGCCATGCGCCACTATTGTCCATTTCATATGACAAAGACATTGATATTTCCCTTTTAAAATTTGGTGAATCACATCCATTAACAGCATCGGACAGGGCGCAAAATGAATACCGCCTCAGCTCGGTACTGCTCCATCTAACACCTTGTTCAATACGCATAGTATGAAAAATCAAATTGAATCAAAAAAGTTGTTATTTTGATTAAAATGGAATAAATTTTATCAATCTGCCAAGTGACAAAGTCAAAATGAACGAAACAGACAATCAAATCCTCGGTTTGCTGCGGGACAATGCCCGAATTTCCATTACCGATCTGGCCAGCAAAGTGCGGGTTTCGCGCGCAACGGTGCAAAAGCGCATTGAGCATATGGAAGCCAGCGGCATCATTACCGGCTATACCGTGCGCATTAAGCCCAGCGCGGAAAAAAACACCATCCGGGCATGGATGAATATTATGGTGGAAGGCACCAAGACCAGCGCCGTGGTGAAAGAGCTGCGGATTGACCCCGCCGTGCATACCCTGCATACCACCAACGGCAAGTGGGACCTGCTGGTGGAGCTGAAAACTGACAGCCTGGAAAGCTTTGACAAAACGCTGGAAAGGATTCGAACCATTTCAGGAATTTACAACACTGAAACCAGCATTTTATTATCCACCTATAAAACCTAAGCGGCGGGCAGCTTCCCTTCCCGCGCTTAAGCCTGATGCAGAAAAAAACAGCGTCTGGCCGGATAATTTCAAAAGAATCAGCCTGCAGCAGGAACAGGCCAGTAGACTTTTATTAAAAAATAAATGATAATCATTATCAATAAATGCTTTAAAATTTCAAATCTGCCCTTGAGGTGCACGCCATGCAACAACCGACTTTAGGCACCGAAGCCATCCGCGCATTTTTCACCCTGCAGTGCTGCTGGCTCAACAATGAAGAAATTTACCTTGAGCAAGGCTGCCTGCATTGCGGCGCGGCAGCCACCTACCTGATTTATTTCACCCATCCGCCCATTCAGAAATTAATGCTGGACTTTATTGCGCAATATAACTGCCATAACTCCCGGCGTTTAGACCTGCTGGATCTGCATGACTTTGAGCAGAACTATAATGAATTCCTGCAAACGCTGGAAAGCGCAGTGAATTTTTATGCCCGGCAGCATCAGGACATTCCGAGGAGTTTAGCATTTGAAAGCGTAGAGTCTATTTTTGAACGGCGCTTTTCCACGGCCTGCTGAACCTGCAGCGCAGGCATGCATCAAGGCTCAAGATTTCCAGCGCGGTGAGCATGCCTCACCGCGCGCTTTCCTGAACAGGGTTAAAGCAGATTGACCGCCAGCAGCGCCAATAAGGCAGGAACCGCCTGTATGTAAATAATTTTCTTGCTTGCAGTAAGCCCGCCATAAATTCCCGCAGCCAAGACACAGCCTAAAAAGAAATTCGCCAGCGCCAAGGCGTAAGCTTCCGGCGCCCATAAAGACCAGAATAGGCCGGCAGCCAAAAAACCGTTATAAAGGCCTTGATTCTGCGCCATGACTTTGGTCAGCCGGGCTTTTTCCGGAGTATTGCCAAAGGCCTTCAAGCCGTAAGGCTTGTCCCATAAAAACATTTCCAAAACTAAAATATAGACATGCAGCGCTGCGATCAGTCCGATGAGTATTTGTCCTATCATGCTGTTTTTCCTTTTTTATTATCTAAATACAGCCCAGCCTGCCGGCCGGGCTGCTCAAAGCTTAGGGCTTCAGCAGGACTTTGCCTTGGCGCGCGCCTTCAACCGCTTTCAATGCCGCGCTGTGAATCTGCTCAAAGCTGAAAACGCCTTCGACCGGCAGCGCCAATTTTTTCTGGGCAGCCAAAGTCAGCAGCTCCACAATCAAAGCCTTTTTGCGTTCCGCCGGCAGCTGCTGATTCACAGCGCTGGCCCAAAAGCCTTTCACCGTGGCCTGCTTAAAGATCAGGTCGCCGGATGCAATCTGCATGGCTTCCCCGCTCATGCTGCCGAATGAAACCAGCAAGCTGTTTTCGCTGAGCAGGGCCAGCAATTCGCCGCTGGCAGCGCCGCCAATCGAATCCACCCCGGCCATGAGCGGCTGACCGCCATGCATGGCTTTGACCTGCTCCCGCCAATCGGCCTGATCGGCGGCAACCACATGCTGAATGCCCAGCGCCTGCAGTTCAGCCACGGCACTGCTGCGGCGCACCAGATTAATCACCTGCTGGCCGCGGGCCTGCGCAATCATGGCAACGGTTTTGCCGACTGCGCCGTTTGCGGTGTTCTGAATCAGCCACTGCCCCGGCTGCAAATTGACAAAGTCCAGCAGCATTAAGGCGCTGATCGGCATCCCGATCAATTGCGCGGCCGTTTCATCATCAATCGCATCATTTAAAGGCACAACGCCTTGGGCCGGCGCAATAAAATATTCAGCCCAGCTGCCGTGCACCGCCGCCACCGCCACGCGCTGCCCAAGAGCAACGCCGCTGACGCCTTCGCCCAAGGCGTCAATTACGCCCACCGCTTCGCTGCCGCCAATGGCAGGCAATGCCGGCTTATAGCCGTAGTTGCCGCGGACAGTCCAGACATCATGATTGTGCATGGGTGACAGAATGGTCTTGATGCGGACTTCGCCCGCCTGCGGTTCAGGCTGCGGCATCTCTGCCAGCTGCAGCACCTCTGCAGGCTCGCCAAAATTACAATGAATAATGCTTCGCATGATTTATTCCTTTATCGGTTCTAACAGCTGCTGCGTGGTTTCCAAAGCTAAATACAGCGGCGCTTTGTCCTGCGCCAGTTTCGCCAGCAAGGCTGCGCCCAGCCACAGCTGATACATCACTTGGGCCATTTTGGCCGGGTCAATCCGCTGCGGAATTGAGCCTTCCTGCTGCCCTTCCCGCAATAATGCCGCGATCCGTTCCGTGAGCCTGGCCACGCCAAAATTCAGAATCTGGCGCATATCTTCCGACAGGTCTGAAACTTCGGCAGCCAGTTTTACAATCAGGCAATTTTCCGCCCAGCCGCCATGCACCGGGTCTTCAATCCACGCCTGCCACAGCGCCATCAGGCGCGCATAAGCGCTGCCGTCCGCCTGCTGCCAAAGCTGCTCTATACGGACTTTATAGTCGGCAATGTACTGCTCCAGCAAGGCGCAGCCAAAGGCTTCTTTCGAGGCGAAATAATGGTAGAACGAGCCTTTCGGCACGTCACAGGCGGTTAAAATTTCCTGCAGGCCCACACCGGCAAAACCTTTGCGCAATACCAGCTTAAAGCTGGTGTTCAAAATGTGCTGCCGGACCGCCGCACTTTTATCTGATCGTTTCATGCGCATACTATAATTCAATATTAGACCAGTCGTCTAGTAATTTTATGCTGCTTATTTCCCAGCCAATCGCGCAGTTCTGAACAGCCTGCTTTAAGGTACAGAAGCGCTGAATGCAGTGTTCATCATGTATTTTTATGCGAAGCGGCAAAACCATTTACAATAAAAATTACCAAGTCAATACATATTTAGTCTAAAATAACCTTTGAATGGAAATTCGCAGCGGAACTGAAAAATGCAATTGAGCGCTTCTTTCCAAGAGGCCATGCATTTCTCTCCCCTTCTGATGAACTTTTAGTTTTCCGCTACCTCCATCCTTTTCTCCTTTATTTTTGCTGTTATTCCCGATTCGCTCTAAAGCGATGCAAAAACCTGCTCCCTAAGGTAAAAATCGCATGAAAAAATTTCTAAAGTACCTCGCGGTATTCATCGTACTGCTTTTAATTGCAGTATTGATTTTTTTATTCAGGCCCACGGCGTCTAAAAAAGTCCAAACCGCCAATAATGAACAAGTTGTTGATGCCGTACTGGTCGGCGGCGGCATCATGAGTGCAACATTAGGCACTTATCTCAGCGAGCTGGAGCCGGATTGGCAAATCCGCATGTATGAGCGCCTTGATCAGGTGGCTCAGGAAAGCTCTAACGGCCTGAACAATGCCGGCACAGGCCATTCAGGCTTTATGGAAATGAACTATACCTCTGAAAAAGATGGGAAAATGGACATTTCTAAAGCGGTGAAAGTTGCCGAGCAGTTTGAAGTAGCAAAACAGTTCTGGTCATATCAGGTGAAACAGGGCGTTTTGGGCGAACCTAAAAGCTTTATCAACCCTGTGCCGCATATTGCCTTTGTCTGGGGCGATAACGTGAATTTTCTGGAAAAGCGCCATGCAGCCATGGTGAAAAACCCAATGTTCTACGGCATGAAATTCTCTGAAAATCCGGCCGAAATCAAGCAATGGGCGCCGCTGGTCATGACAGGCCGCGACGCCGCGCAGAAAGTTGCAGCGACACGCATGGATGTCGGTTCAGATGTCAACTACGGCGCAATTACCACGCAGCTGGTCAGCAACCTGAACAAGCAGTCCAATTTCAAGCTGCAGACTTCAACTGAAGTGACCGGGATCAGCCAAAACGATGACAAAACCTGGTCTATTTCGTTTACAAACCTGAAAACCGGCGCAACAGACCATGTTAAAACCCGCTTTGTCTTCATTGGCGCGGGCGGCGCAGCGGTTAAGCTGCTGCAAATGACCGGTTTGCCTGAAGCCAAGCAGTATGCAGGCTTCCCTGTAGGCGGCGTCTTCTTGATGACTGATAATCCGAAAGTGACTGCAGGCCATACCGCAAAAGTTTACGGCCGCGCTGAACTGGGTGCGCCGCCAATGTCTGTGCCGCATATTGACACCCGCTATATTGACGGCAAAAAATATGTGCTGTTCGGGCCATTCGCAACCTATTCCAACAAGTTCCTGAAGCAGGGTTCCCAGCTTGATTTATTAAAATCAACCACCAAGAACAATGTCCTGCCGATGACGGCTGTAGGCATGGAAAACCTTGATCTGGTTAAATATTTAGTCAGCCAAGTAATGATGACCGATGCCGACCGCTTTAATGAGCTGAAGAAATACTATCCGGATGCCAAGCCTGAAGACTGGCGCATGAACCAAGGCGGCCAGCGCGTTCAGATCATCAAGAAAGAGCCGGGCAAGCCTGCCAGCCTGCAGTTCGGCACGGAAATCTTCGCCTCTAAAGACGGCGCAGTCACTGCGCTGCTTGGCGCTTCTCCGGGCGCTTCGACTTCGCCTTACATCATGCTGAGCCTGCTTGAAAAAGCTTTCCCGCAGCAAGTGAAAGGCAAGTGGAATCCGAAGCTGCATGAAATTGTAACTTCGTACCAGCAAGAGCTGAGCACTAACCCGGTGCTGCTTGATCAAGTGCGCCAGGACACCAGCAAAACGCTGGGCCTGAACTACACGCCTATGGCTAAAGCAGCCAATGATGACACCGCTGCTGCCGCCAAAGCGCAGTAAAAATTACCTTCTTTAACAAAAGGATGAACTTCGGTTCGTCCTTTTGCTTTTCTCCCGCCAGCTTTTATTGATTTTTATGCCGCTTTCCCATTCCGGCGCTTTCCTTGCGTTCCGCTACCGCGATTTTTCATTGCTGAGCCTGAACCAGCTGTGCCTCTGCCTGGCTGTTCTGATTCAGGAAGTGGTTATCAGCTATTCGCTTTACCAGCTCACGCAGAACCCCTTAAGCCTGGGGCTGGTTGCGCTGGCCGAACTGATTCCATTTATCTGCCTGTCGCTGCTGGGCGGGCACTGGGCCGACCGCTTCAACCGCCAGAAAATCCTGCAATGGGGCTTCAGCTGCAGCGCGGCCATTCCGCTGCTGTTCATCGCCCTCTTTCACGCCTATCAGCAGCAGGCGATTCCGCAAGGCGCGCTGCTGCTGGGCATCTACAGCCTGATGTTCTGCTTAGGCATCTTGCGCGGCATCTACAGCCCGTCGTTCAATTCCCTGCGCCCCTTTCTGGTGCCCGAACATGCCTATGCCAACGCCTCTGCATGGACTGCAATGATTTGGCAGATTGGGGCAATTGCAGGCCCTTTATGCGCGGGACTGCTGTTCAGCCAGTTTGGCCTGGCAAGCGCGCTCTATTTTGTCTTCGCCCTATGCTGTGCCGGCAGCATTGCCCTGTATGCCCTAAGCGCGCGCGAATTCCCCAGGGCATCCGCGCAGCGCATGGCCGAAAGCTTGAAGGAGGCCCTGCTGTTTGCCTTAAGGCACCGGCTGATGTTCTGGGCCATACTGCTGGACCTCGCCACAGCGCTGTTTTGCGGCATTGCGGTTCTGCTGCCGGTTTTTGCAGAGGATATTCTGCATCAGGGCGCTGAAGGCCTGGGCATTTTAAGGGCTGCGCCTGCGGCCGGCTCCTGCCTGATGATGCTGTGCCTGACCCTCGTTTCGCCGATGCAGCATGCATGGCGCAATATGCTTATGGCAAGCTTGGGCATAGCCTGCTGCACGCTGGCTTTTGCGCTTTCGCCCTTCTTCTGGCTCTCGGCAGCCTTGCTGGCCGCAGTCGGCGCATTGGACAGCATCAGCATGGTGATCCGGCAGACCCTGTTCCAGCAGCTGCCGCCGAAAGCGCTTTTAGGCCGGGTCGCGGCCTTAAACGGCATTTTAGTCACTTCGGGCAATCAGTTCGGGGCACTGCACGCCAGCTTTATGGCGCGCTATTTCACTGCCGTGCCGGCAACGCTGATCGGCGGCGGCATTTGCCTGCTCATCGGCTGCGCAAGCCTGATGCGCACGCGCGATTTGCTCAAAGCGCCAGACAGCCATGACCGCTATGCGCTGCCCACTACGGAGAAGCAGTCACGATGAACAGCATCAGCCGGCCAATTGCAGGCCTTAACCGCATAAACGAGGATTGATTTTTATGGAAAAAGCAACCGGGCTGAGCAGCCGGCGCTGCCGGCAGCTATATTGCGCCACAGCTTGGCTGCTGCTAGCGTACTGCGCCTTGAGCGCCGCCTATTTTGCAGTTATTGGCGGAATGGCGTTTTATTTTTTTGCCGCGGTCATTTTAACGCTGCAGCATGCCGTTCTGATGCGGCCGGCTTCAAACCGGTTGATTTTGCAGTGCTCAGGGCTGCTGATTTTAGCGGCGCTGCTGTTTGGCGCTGCCGATTTGCACCTGTTCAGCGCTGCGGCGCTGCTCCCATCAATGATGCTGGCGCTATTAAGCATCAGCCGCTTAAATACAAATCCCAAAATTAGAATTTTGCTTGAAATCAGCTTTATTTTCAGCCTAATGCTGCTGACCTATACACAGCAGCATGAATTGAACGCACTGCAGGTCCATTATGCCAGCTTCAGCAGCGGCGAAACCTGGCAGCAGTTTGGCGCCCTGTAGAAACAGGCCTGCAGTTTTGCAAGCCAAGGACACGGCGCTCTGAATGCCTCTGTACCGCATGCGCTGAAGGATTGCCCGATGCGGCTTAAGCCCGATCTGAATGGCCGCTGAAAGCTTTTAAATGAAAGCGGGCTGCGCACAGAATCATGGGCAGGCCAATTAAAAGGTGGCTATTTTCTTATAAAAACTGCAGGCTTAATTAAAATTCCCAGTAAAAAGACTGCGCAGCGCATTGTTTTTTTAATTATCAAATTGTCTAATTTTTGTTATCATTAATGCATATATGATTTCCATAAAAGATCAGTTCAGTGCTTACGATGCTGGGAAGATTGCTTGGCTTATCTGCAATCCTGTTACAAATTGCTGTGTTCCTTCAGCCTTTACTGCCAGAAAACCGCCACGTTTCTTCTGTCTGTGAAACTATTGTTCAGGCGCTGCACCTGCAGCAAAGCGCAGTCAGCGCCGCGCTTCCGCATGCCAATCATCATGCGCTGTCAGATGCACAGCATCTTGAACATGCGCCTGAACAGCAGCCTCAAAGCCCGTATCATGCCCATCACGACTGCCAATATTGCCTCGTCTACAGCTATGCCCTGCCGCTGCTGGATACCAAGCTCAGCTATGTCCTAATCCGGATTCAGGCGCGCCTGCTCGCCTTCTCAGATAGCATCAGCCCGGCATTCTTCAAGCGCGGACTGCTGTTTTTTATTCCTCAGGGCCGCGCGCCGCCGCCGCTTTCCATGAGCTGAATGATTGAAAATTCAGCTGCCTGCTGCATTCCACCGCGCTTATAAGGCTGCCATATCCGCGCCGGTCTGAATGATCAAAACAGCCTGATCAGCGCAGCAGCCAAAAGCCGGATTGAACCCTGCTTTGCTTTGTGCAGGCGCCTTTATGGCGTACTGAGCATTTTTGAATTGATTACTTATTTGACTTTAAGGAGGAGACCGCAATGGATCTGCTTCAACACGGCAATACAGATACTGATGCAAATACAATCAGCGGCATAGATGCAGATTTAGCGCAGCAAATCGTAAGCGTCCGCCACGCGCTGAATATCTCTCAGACTGAGCTGGCGGCAAGGCTTTGCATTTCAGCCCGGACGCTGGAAAGCTGGGAGCGCGGCGTCCGCCACCCTTCCAGTTCAGCGCAGGCGCTGCTGAAGCTGTTTATCAAGTCGCCGCAGTTTGTATTTGAAAATCTGGCTTAAACGCACTGTGAACGGCGCTTCTGCACCGTTCACATTCCGCAAGCCTTGGATGACAGCCAAATTTTCTATAGATGAATGCTGATCAAAACAGCAGTTTTTTCTAAGGACACCGTTTATGTTTATTGTAATCACCTCTCAGAATAAGCGTACCATCACCCCGCATGCAGGGAAATGCCGGAAGTTCTGGCGCTATGAACTCAGCGGCAAAGAAATCATAGGCAAGCAGCTTATTGAGGCTGAGAAAGAAGACACTTTCTCTCAATCCGGCCTGATTCTGGACAGCCTGCGCCCCATGGATATTCTGGTGACTGCAGGCATGGGAGACAGACTGCGGGAAAAGCTAAGCAATATCGGGGTTCATGTCATGGTGACGCAGGAAACTGACCCGGATGATTTCATAAAAAGCTTAGGCTAGCTGAAAAACCTTTTTCAACTTAATCGATCTCTTGCGTGAGTCAAAATTTAACCGGCGATAAGCTTTGGTTTTTTAAAGAAATATCAAAGCCTGAAATAGTCAAAAATAATGCTTCTGCAAGAGGTCTGATACTTTCAATAGGGCTTAGGAAGCTAAAGAGGGTTTTGCCGGAGCAGTTTAAGCAGACTCAAGAAATGATCGTGCCGATGATTCAAGCGCTATTCCGCCTCCTTGCTCAAGTCAAATTGATTCAATTCAGCGATGCGATTAAGAGGAGATATTTCTGCGCATTGCACAGCTGTTTTTTTGCGTAATTTAATGAAAATAGTGTTGGCAGAACGTAAAGCGATCCTGGTAAGTTTGGCAGCATCTGTGACGGTGAAATCCGTGGTGAAAAAGCCAATGCGCTGCCTGAATTTTATTTCGCCAACTCCTGAACGGAAATAGCCTCTATTTTTTGCTTTCATATAAGCAAGTTACCCTGCCGTTTAATCTGCTTAACCTCCTCAGTTTCCTGGTTGAAAAAGGCTGAGATGCACAGTGGCGGCCTCAACATTACATTGCTGTTATTTTCAAAAATCAAATAATCGCCAGTGATCAACTTCTTTAAAATAAATATGAGATGCCTCTAAAAAATCAGAGGCTTGATCTTTTTTAAAAGCTCATTCAAATCCAAGTAGCAACCCCCAGAATAAGCTCAATTACAGCCAAGCTGCCTGTGGCAATACAAGGGGGACGCAGCCAGAAAAAGCACATTGCCTTAAATCAATTTTTAGCTGTTCAAACCAGTGAAATCACCTCAATCTGCTTGCTGTACTCATTTAAAGGTGGTCTCAGCGTATCAACTGATGGAAGGAAAAATCATGCCTTATATCCGCCAGACTTTGCTCGGACTTTGCATAGCAGCTGCCGCTCTAGGCATCTTTGCGCAAAGCACTGAAGAACATAAAACTCATCACCCAGAAAATGCGGCGCCGCCGGCTGCAGCTGTTAAAAATACGGCTGCTGGCACAATGGCTTCAGACAAAATGGCTGCAATGGACCAGCACATGAAAGCGATGCAGGCCATGCACAAAAAGATGATGGCTGCCAAACCTCAAGAGCGGCAAGCGCTGATGGCTGAGCACATGAAGCTCATGCAGGAAGGCATGGCCATGATGAAGCAGATGGGCAGCCAAAGCATGAATGCAAATATGGCTGAGCGTCAGCAAATGATGGAAAAACGCATGGATATGATGCAATCCATGATGCAGATGATGATGGACTGCATGCCTCCCTCTGCAGCGCAATAATCATCCATAAATGAGAGGGAAAAGCTAAGCAATGTCGGGGTTCATGCCATTGTAACGCAGGAAACGGCCCCGGATGGTTTCATAAAAAGTTTAGGCTGGGCAGAGCGGCCTTGCAGTAAATTGAAGCCGTTTCAATTGGTTGGCTCATTAAGCGTGGCGGCGGTTTTCAGCTTCGGCTGATTGCGCCGCCATGCTTCTATTTTTGTTCCATTCAGGTGAAGCAGCTGCCGCTGCTGTGTTTAGATGAGTCATCACCATGAATCAGCCTGTGTTAAACCTAAAATCGCCAAGGCTCACTCTGCAGCCTGCAGACCTGTATAATACGCCATTGATTCTTGTGACCCATGAAAATTGATTAAAATGAATGAAAAAGAACTCAGCAAATATTTAAGCTATATTTTAAGACACAAGCCCGAAGAAATTGGCCTTGAATTAGATTCTGAAGGCTGGGGAAATATTGCTGAATTAATCAAGAAATCTCAACCGGTTAATCATGCGCCTCTAAGTTGGGCAGCCATTCAAGCTGCCGTAACAAATAGCGATAAAAAACGCTTTCAAATTTCTGATGACGGTTTAAAAATCCGAGCTGTACAAGGCCACTCAACCGCAGCTGTCAATCTTAGTTTTGCAGAAAAAGCGCCTCCTGCTTTTTTATATCACGGAACAGCCCTGCGCTTTATAGAGTCGATAAAAGCGCAAGGCTTATTATCCCAAGAACGGCAGTATGTTCATTTAACTGAAGATCAGCAAACAGCAGAGTCTGTCGGTTCGCGTTATGGAAAAGTAAAAATTATCATCATAGATGCTTTAAAAATGCATAATGAAGGGTTCAAATTCTATCAAGCCGAAAATAATGTTTGGCTGGTAAACTCTGTTCCAGTACGGTACACAGACCTGGGGGATGCTGAATAGCCGCCGCGTTCCTATACCAGTTTCGCCTCTTATTGAATCTAGGCGCGAATAGTCTACATGTAAGCAGACTGAGCTATATAATACTGTCAGCTATGAGCAAGGTAGCGTGTTAAAGCCTGCGCTGTTTCTTTCAGCGCTTTAACCCGCGCATTTTCAAGATCAATAGGCAATTGTGATTCGCTGCCTAAGGCAGCTATGCAGAATTCAATTTCACCCTGCGCATTAAACACAGGCGCACAAACTGCATTCACGCCAACCAGCATATCGCCGGAAACGGTCGCTATGCCCTGTTCAATGAAGCTCTGCTTCATTTGCAGAAATTCAGCCCAATTGGCCGGATAAACCGGCTGCTGCTGCAATTGCTTCCGCTGCCATTCCTGTTCCAGTAGCGGCCGCACAATATCTTCAGCCATAAAGGCAGCATAAGCGCGGCCTGTTGCCGAATTCAGCAGCGGCATAATTGACCCGACTCTGGTAATGACTGAAACAGCTTGATTCGGTTCAATCCACTGCACAATTAAAGGCCCTTGCGAAGTCCATTTGCTGATCTGCAGCCCGCAGTCAATTTTACGGTGCAATTCATTGATCATCGGCTGCGCGGCTTGGATCGCATCGGTGCGCTGTATGCAGCTTAACCCCAATCTCCATGCCTGATCCCCCAGATCATAGCGCCCATCATCAATCTGCTTGGCATAATTCATGCGTACCAAACTCACCGCATAGCGGTGAACTTTTGCCGGATGCATTGACAACTTTTCGGCAAGCTCCTTCAGCATCATCGGTTTACGGCTGGCAATTAGCGCATCCAGTACGGTTAACCCCACTTCTAATGACTGAACTCCCGCTTGTATTTTT
Organism: Acinetobacter sp. WCHAc010034; assembly: GCF_001696615.3. Taxonomy (NCBI): domain Bacteria; kingdom Pseudomonadati; phylum Pseudomonadota; class Gammaproteobacteria; order Moraxellales; family Moraxellaceae; genus Acinetobacter; species Acinetobacter sp. WCHAc010034. Next base: position 848,062 of record NZ_CP032279.1, read on the forward strand.
TCTTCTGACATTGGTCATTAACTCTCACTTTAATGCTTAGCATTCTACTCGAATCTTGCGGATTGCAAAGCTCACAAAAAAACGCCGGCTGGCCTTTTCGGAACAGCGCCTTCCGCCAGCAATTTCAAATTCAAAAATAATTACGAAATATATAATCAAATTACTTATTGCGTAATTATTTAAAATAAGTATGATTAAATCAATCGAAAAAATCCAGATTATTAAAATTGCCTTACTTCACGACAAGGAAGACTGAAATGACAAGCCAATTGAAATCATTTATTGAGGTTGCGCAAGACTCGGATTTTCCAATCCAGAACTTGCCTTACGGCATATTCAGCGAAACGGCTGGCGGCATGCGCCGTTCAGGCGCAGCGCTTGGCGAATGGGTAATTGACCTTGCTGCCCTTGAAGCGCATGGATTCCTGCAAATCCATCCGGGTGAATTGATTTTCAGCCAGCCAACGCTGAATAAATTTATTGATTCAGGCCAAGAACACTGGGCTAAAATCCGCGCTGAATTGCAGCATTTATTATCTGCCGATAACCCCACGCTGCGTGACAACCATGAATTGCGCAGTCAGGTCTTCTTTAAACAGGCAGATGTTAGCCTGCACTTGCCTGTCCATATTTCAGGCTATACCGATTTTTATTCTTCTAAAGAGCATGCCACCAATGTCGGCTGCATGTTCCGCGACCCTAAAAATGCCTTATTAGCCAACTGGTCTGAACTGCCTGTTGGCTATAACGGCCGCGCCAGCTCAGTCATTGTCAGCGGCACAGACGTGGTGCGCCCTTCCGGCCAAATCAAGCTGCCTGCTGAAGAGCGTCCAATTTTCTCAGCCTCCCACAAGCTTGATTTCGAACTTGAAACCGGCTTTATTGTCGGCAAAGCCAATACATTAGGCGAACCGGTCGCAATTGAAAATGCCTGGGATCACATCTTCGGCATGGTATTGCTGAATGACTGGTCCGCGCGCGATTTGCAGCAATGGGAATACGTGCCTTTAGGCCCATTCAACGCCAAAACCTTTGCCTCCTCCATTTCTCCATGGATTGTGACCATGGCAGCGCTTGAACCGTTTAAAACCAGTTCTCCGGTTCAGGAGCCTCAGCCGCTCGCCTATTTGCGCGAAGACCATTCCAGCAACAGCTATGACATTCATCTTTCTGTCGAAATTCAGGCCGAAGGCAGTGAGCAGGCAGATGTGATCAGCCAAACCAATTTTAAATATATGTACTGGTCTATGGCGCAGCAGCTCACCCATCACACCATTGCAGGATGCAATCTGCAAGTTGGCGATCTGATGGGTTCGGGCACAATTTCCGGCCCTGCGCCTGAATCTTACGGTTCACTGCTCGAAATTACCTGGAATAGCGCCAAGCCATTGCCCCTTAGCAATGGCGAACAGCGCAGCTTTATGCAGGACGGCGATACCTTAACTATGAAAGGCTATTGTGAAAAAGACGGCCTGCGCATTGGCTTTGGCGAAGTATCTGGCAAAGTGCTGCCTGCTGTTCAGTTTGACTTCGCTACGGATCATACCGGGGAGAAACTCAGTGAGGCTGTATAGCTACTTCCGCAGTTCTGCGGCGTACCGTGTGCGCATCGCCCTGAATTTAAAAAAACTCGAAGCTGAAGTTATTCCGATTCATTTGCTGAAAAATGGCGGTGAGCAGCATAGCGCTGCCTACCGTCAAATTAACCCAAGTGAATTGGTCCCGGCTTTGGTAGAAGCTGATGCTGAACAGAGTTTTGCCCTGACGCAATCGTTAAGCATTTTAGAATATTTAGATGAAAAGTTTACCGATACAGCATTGCTTCCCAAGGATATCCAGCAGCGCGCCCTGATTCGCGCCTTTAGCCAAAGCATTGCCTGCGACATTCACCCATTAAACAACTTACGGGTTTTGCAGTATTTAAGCGCTGCGCTGGAGGTTTCCGATGAGCAGAAAGCAGCCTGGTATGCGCACTGGGTTGAAGCGGGCTTTGCAGGCTTAGAGGCGCAACTGGAAAATTCCAATGGCCAGTTCTGCTTCGACAGCAGCGCAAGCTTTGCCGACTGCTGCCTGATTCCGCAAGTTTACAATGCATTGCGCTTCAATATTGATTTATCGGCCTACCCGAAAATTCAATCCATTTATGCCCATTGCAATACGCTGCCTGCATTCCAGAAGGCTGCGCCTGAAGCGCAGGCCGATGCAGCCTGAATTTTAAATAAGGATATTTATATGGCGATTCAAATCGAAAAAATCCACCACGTCGCTTACCGCTGCAAAGATGCCAAAGAAACGGTGGAGTGGTACAAAAAGAACCTCAACATGGATTTCATTTTAGCTTTTGCTGAAGATCATGTCCCATCAACCAAAGCTTTTGACCCCTATATGCATCTATTTTTAGATGCGGGCAACGGCAATGTTCTGGCTTTTTTTGAACTGCCGACTCAACCAGAAATGGGCCGCGATGAAAACACGCCGAAGTGGGTGCAGCACATTGCGCTTAAAGTGAAAGACCGCGCTGCCCTGCTGGAAGCAAAAGCGCATTTGGAAGCCAACGGCAACAATGTCTTAGGCGTGACCAATCACGGAATTTTCCATTCCATTTACTTCTTTGACCCAAATGGCCACCGTCTGGAATTGGCCTATGACGATGAAGCCGCCCCGGCCAAAATTGCCATGATTACCGAAGCCATGAAGCATGAAATGCTGGAGCAATGGTCACAAACCAAGCGCGCGCCCTCCCACACGCATTTCCTGCATGCGGCTGAACTGGACCAGCATGCCGGCGCGGCAAAGATAGGCGCTTAAGCCTTGGCTAAAACATGGAAGAATTTGAGTCATGAATAAAATTTTTGCAAGCGCGGATATGGCCTTGGCGGATATCGCGGCGGACAATCAAACGCTGGCGATTGGCGGTTTTGGCCTATGCGGGATTCCTGAGGCGCTCATCGAAGCGCTGAAAAATACCGGCGTGAAAGGCTTAACCTGCATTTCCAACAATGCCGGAGTCGATGATTTCGGTTTGGGCAAGCTGCTGCAAACCCGGCAGATCAAAAAAATGATTTCATCTTATGTCGGTGAAAATAAAGAATTTGAACGCCAGTATTTAAACGGCGAGCTGGAAGTCGAACTCACCCCGCAGGGCACACTGGCGGAAAAGCTGCGCTCAGGCGGCGCAGGCATCCCGGCTTTCTTTACTCAAACCGGCGTCGGCACATTGATTGCTGAAGGCAAAGAAGTGCGTGAATTTGACGGCAAGGAATACATTCTGGAGCCGTCACTCACGGCAGATATTGCATTAGTCAAAGCCTATAAGGCGGACAAAGCCGGCAATTTGGTCTTCCGCAAAACTGCGCGCAACTTTAACCCTGAATGCGCCATGGCGGGCAAAATTACCGTTGCGGAAGTTGAGCAGATTGTAGAGCTTGGCGAGATTGATCCGGATGATATCCATTTGCCGGGCATTTATGTCAGCCGCATCGTGGTGAATGCTTCGCCTGAAAAACGCATCGAACAAATGACTTTAAAGGCGGAGGCATAAAGCATGGCCTGGACACGCAATGAAATGGCGCAGCGCGCCGCCTTTGAACTGGAGGACGGCTTCTATGTCAATTTAGGCATTGGGCTGCCCACGCTGGTCGCAAACTATATTCCTGAACATATCAGCGTCTGGCTGCAGTCGGAAAATGGCTTGCTGGGCATTGATGAATTCCCCACCGCTGAAACTGTCGATGCCGACCTGATTAATGCCGGCAAACAAACGGTCACTGCCCGCAAAGGCGCTGCATTTTTTTCCAGCGCAGAATCTTTCGCCATGATCCGCGGCGGCCATGTCAACATTGCGATTTTAGGCGCAATGGAAGTATCGCAAACGGGCGACTTGGCGAACTGGATGATTCCGGGCAAGAAAGTCAAAGGCATGGGCGGCGCCATGGACTTGGTCGCAGGCGTACAGAAGGTTGTGGTGCTGATGGAGCATTGCGCCAAAGACGGCAGCCCTAAAATTGTCAGCCAATGCACCCTTCCCTTAACGGGAAAAGCTGCCGTAAACCGCATCATCACTGACTTAGGCGTGATGGATGTGACCGCGGAAGGCGTGAAATTGATTGAACTGGCAAAAGGCGTCAGCCTTGAGCAAATTCGAACAGCGACGGGCACAGCTTTAATTACCGCAGGCTTTGAAGCAGCTTTAGCCTCATGAGTTGGCAAGGGCGATTATTCTTAATTAAATTACGCATTAAGTAATTAAATTATGCATTGAATAATTTCAAAACCTTGCTATCATGAAGAAAGAATTATTTTTCCCGTTTTTATTATATCTTGAAGTCAAAGCGGAACGGGAAATGCAGAATTGGGCAAACGGATCTGTCATAGAAATTTTGTAATTTGATGCGGTTTTCCGTCTGTCTAAAATCAAGTTAATTTGAAAAAAACAAGCAATCGGATTGCTTAAAAAGAATGAGGATGTTGTATGAATGAGCTAGCCAACCCTTTGGAACTCTGCGGATTTGAGTTTATTGAATTTGTAGCTAAAGACAAGGAACTGGATGAAATTTTTCAAACGATAGGTTTCAGCAAAGTCGCCAAGCATAAATCCAAAAATGTGTATTTATGGCGCCAAGGCAATATTAATATTATTCTCAATTATCAGCCTGAATCCGCAGCCGCTTATTTTTTCAAAGAGCACGGCCCTTCCGCATGCGCAATGGGCTTTAGAACCAAAGATGCAGCCAAGGCATTTCATAAAGCGGTTGAATTGGGCGCAGAGCCTATTTACTCAAAAATCGGCCCTATGGAATTGAACATTCCTGCAATTAAAGGCATTGGCGGATCGCCGATTTACTTGGTCGACCGCGACATTTACCAAAGTGATTTCATTTTCTTTGATGATGCGCCTGCGCATCCAGCCGGAACTGGCTTAAAGGAAATCGACCACTTGACGCATAATGTCTACAGAGGGCGCATGCAGTATTGGGCAGACTTCTATGAAAAGATTTTCAATTTCCAGGAGATCCGCTATTTTGACATTAAGGGTGAATATACCGGCTTAACCTCAAAAGCCTTAACCGCGCCGGATGGCAAAATCCGCATTCCGCTGAATGAAGACTCAGAAAAAGGTAATGGTCAAATTGCCGAATTCCTAAACGATTTCAATGGTGAAGGCATCCAGCACATTGCATTCATTACCGATGACCTTATCGGCACATGGGATAAGCTGAAAGCGCTGGGCGCCAAATTTATGACGCCGCCGCCGAACACCTATTATGAAATGCTTTCAGAGCGCCTGCCCGGCCACGGCGAACCGACCGAAGAGCTGCAGAAGCGCGGCATTTTATTAGACGGCAATACACAAAATGAAGACAAGCGCTTGTTGCTGCAGATTTTTTCAGAAAATATGCTCGGCCCTGTATTCTTTGAATTCATTCAGCGCAAGGATGATGACGGCTTTGGCGAAGGAAACTTTAAAGCCCTATTTGAATCGATAGAGCGCGATCAAATTAAGCGCGGTGTTCTGAATATTTCAAATGCCTGACATTTAGGCCAGCATGATTTCTTATGCGCCTGAAGGCATGGGCGCATAAGAAATTTATAGATGATTTGAATCATTTTAATAAAATTTCTGATACTGCTCTGATCATTCAGCAGAATAAAAATAAAAAAGCATTGATCGCCATACAGGGCACTGTCTCAACATGGATGAAGATAGAAAATGCAGCAAATTGAACAAGGAAACCTCAAGAAAGGTTTAAGCAACCGCCATATCCAGCTGATTGCGCTGGGCGGCTCGATCGGCACAGGGCTGTTTCTCGGCATTGCGCAGACCATCAAACTCGCAGGCCCGTCTGTAATTCTCGGCTACGCCATTGCAGGGCTGATTGCTTTCTTAATGATGCGCCAATTAGGCGAAATGATTGTTGAAGAGCCTGTCAGCGGCTCATTCAGCCATTTTGCCTACAAATATTGGAGCAAATTTGCAGGCTTCATGTCCGGCTGGAATTACTGGGTATTAAACATTCTGGTCTGCATGGCGGAATTAAGCGCCATCGGCTTGTATATTCACTATTGGTGGCCCGAAATTCCAACCTGGGTTTCAGCATTGGGCTTTTTCATTTTCATTAACGTCATCAACCTTTTGCATGTAAAGCTGTTTGGTGAAATGGAATTTTGGCTCGCAATCATTAAAGTGCTGGCGATTATTGCCATGATTGCATTTGGCAGCTATTTATTGGCGAGCGGCAGCGGCGGTTCACAATCCAATATCCAAAACTTATGGGAATTAGGCGGGTTTTTTCCTAATGGCGTAATGGGCCTGGTCATGGCGATGGCAATGATCATGTTTGCTTTTGGCGGGATTGAACTGGTCGGCATCGCCGCCGCAGAAACCGATAATCCGCAGAAAACGCTGCCGAAAGCGATTAATCAGATTGTCTACCGCGTCTTATTATTCTACATCCTCAGCCTGGTGGTTATTTTATCGCTCTATCCATGGAATCAAATGGCGCAAGGCGGAAGCCCTTTCGTGCTTATTTTTGATTCTTTAGGAAGCCAAACCGTTGCGACTATTCTGAATTTTGTTGTATTGACCGCGGCCGTTTCTGTTTACAACAGCACCAACTACTGCACCAGCCGCATGCTGCTAGGCCTGGCTCAGCAAGGAAATGCGCCTAAATTTTTAAGCAAGATCAACCCGCGCGGAATTCCGGTAAATGCGGTTATGGTTTCGGCATTCTTTACCCTGCTATGCGTACTGATCAACTACCTCTTTCCTGAAAAAGCCTTCAGCCTGCTCATGATGCTGGTCGTCGCCGCAATCGTGATTAACTGGGTGGTCATCTCATACACCCATTTGAAATTTAAAAAGCATATGATTCAAATGAACGCTGCAACCCAGTTTCCAAGCATCTTCTACCCTTTCAGCAATTACTTATGCATTGTATTCATGTGCGGCATTTTAGTCATTATGAGCCAAACTCCCGGCATGCATATCGCTGTATTGATGATTCCGGTCTGGATTTCAGCGCTGCTGATTGCCTATTTCTTTAAGACTAGAAAAATAAGCGCCAATCAGTTAGTTTCAAAAGATAAAATCCGCTCCATACCGAAAGCTTGATTTAGGCACTATACAACAAAGGATATATTGATGTTTCAGCATGTTGACACTTATGCAGGTGATCCGATTCTTTCCTTAATGGAAGAGTTTGGCAAAGATGAACGGACACAGAAAGTCAATTTAAGCATTGGGCTTTACTACAATGAAGACAGCATTGTTCCTCAATTAAATGCCGTTAAAGCCGCCTACAAGCAGATTGAGCCGGCCAATGACAAGGTAAAGCTGTATCTGCCGATGGACGGCTTAAAGTCTTACAATCAGGCGACGCAGGCTTTGGTTTTAGGGCAAAACAGCGCAGCGCGCCATGCCGGCCGCGCGGTCACCATTCAGACTTTAGGCGGTTCCGGCGCGCTTAAAGTCGGCGCAGACTTCTTAAAAAAATATTTTCCCGAATCGGATATTTGGGTCAGCCAGCCGACTTGGGAAAATCATATTGCCATTTTTAATGGCGCGGGAATCAACTCCCACTTCTACCGCTATTTTGACGCAGCCACCAACGGCGTCGATATTGAAGGCATGCTGCAGGATTTAGAACAGCTGCCGGCCAAAGCGGTTGTTCTGCTTCATCCATGCTGCCACAACCCTACAGGCGCAGACTTAACGCCTGATGAATGGGATCAAGTGATTGCAGTCTTGAAACAGCGCGACCTGATTCCATTCCTGGACATCGCCTATCAAGGCTTTGGCCAAGGCTTGGAGCAAGACGCTTACGCGATTCGCGCTTTAGATCAATCAGGCATGAATTTCATTGTCAGCAATTCCTTCTCTAAAATTTTCTCGCTTTACGGCGAGCGGATTGGCGGATTGACCTTTGTCTGTGACGACCAAGCCACTGCGCAGAAAGTTTTAGGCCAGCTCAAGGCCACGGTACGCCGCATCTATTCCAGCCCGCCGACAACCGGGGCTTTAATTGTAGATCAGGTGTTAAATAATGCTGCATTGACTGAAACATGGCAGGCGGAATTGCAGGAAATGCGCGAACGCATTATTCGCATGCGCCAAATTTTAAATGAGAAATTAAGCCATGCAGTGCCTGAACGCGACTTCAGCTATCTGGTAAAGCAGCAGGGAATGTTCAGCTATACCGGCTTAAGCGCTGAACAGGTTGATATTCTGAAAGATCAGTATGCCATTTACCTGCTCCGCAGCGGCCGGATGTGCGCTGCCGGTTTAAATCTGAATAATATTGATTATGTTGCAGATTCAATTGCAGAAGTGATTAAAGCCACGGTTTAATCAGCGCCTATTGCCATTTTATGATGGCAATCAAATACAGAGATAAGCTAGGGCAATGGAGCTTTTGCAGTTCCGCTTTAGCTTATCATAATGCGCTGCAACTCTTCTAAAATGTGCTCAAGCAGGGCGAATGCACTATCAAATGAGGGACTTTAGCAGCAATACTAAAATCAGCATTGCTGCTAAAGCTCATCACGGCACTTGCACAATGAATATTCAAAAGAATATCTATTTTATTTTCGATAGTTCAGATCTTGGTGGTGTATCAAAAAGTATGCTAAAAAAAAGCAGGTTGAATTTTGATAAAATAGAGAAATGCAAATAACTCTAGAAATCAAATGTCCAACCTGCCTCAGTGACAGTATAAAGAAAAATGGCATCAAAGTAGATGGGAAACAAAACTACCAATGCAAAGACTGCAAACGTCAGTTTATTGGTGACCATGCTCTGAGCTATCTAGGATGTAATTCTGGCATTACTCGTAAAATATTACAGTTAATGGTCAGAGGCAGCGGTATACGAGATATCGCTGAAGTTGAGCGCATTAGTATCGGTAAAGTCTTACGGACTTTAACTGAATCGGCCTATCAAATTCAGCCTAAACAAAGTCATTATGAATCTCTCGAAGTAGATGAATTCTGGACTTTTGTTGGAAATAAAAATAATAAACAATGGCTTATTTACGCCTACCATCGAGAAACAGGTGAGATTGTTGCTTATGTTTGGGGTAAGAGAGATTTAGCTACAGTCCAAAGGTTGAAGACAAAGCTTAAACAATTAGGTATTCACTACACCCGAATTGCAAGTGATCATTGGGACAGTTTCATCACTGCTTTTAAAAACTGCAAGCAAAGTATTGGTAAGTTGTTTACTGTAGGAATTGAAGGTAATAATTGCAAAATAAGGCATCGAATAAGGCGTGGTTTTAGAAGAAGTTGCAATTTCTCCAAAAAGCTTGAAAACCATTTTAAAGCCTTCGACTTAACCTTCTTTTACATCAATAATGGCTTCATTTAATGTCAGCATACTTTTTAAAACACCACCCAGATCTTTTTTCAGCTTAAAGTCATGGAAATTGAACCCGTTTTGAATAAAGGATTCTTCTTTCTGAGTCGGCAAAGCCTCGGTAAAAAGGATTTTCTTATCAAAAACAGTACGATCACCGAAAGGTGCCCAGCTTCCAGTTAAAGCAACCATCGCAGAGCCCTCTTTTAAGCCCAGCATTTCATGATCATAGTACGGGCTATGAAAATATGTATTTCCTGCCTCTGCAATATATTTCTTTTTATTAATCTGCCATTCGGTTTTTCCGCCTAAAATATAATAAAACTCAGGCGTCGCGTGGGAATGGGTTACATATTTACCTCTTGGCCCAATCGATAAATATGACAGATTAAAATCATACAGCTTATTCGGGACAATTGCTCTAAACACCCCTTTCATACGGGCAATCTTATTCCATGTATGAAGTAATTCTTTATTTTTTTCTGCGTCTGCGGCAAAGAAAAAACCGCTGGAGGCTGTTAATTTACTGAAATCAATCCACTGTCTATCTTTTTCAAAAAGAAATGCTGGCGTGCCTGGATACAAAGGAAGCCCATGATTCGCCTTTTGCTGCAGGCTGTTCACAGCCAATAAATTCTGCTTATACACATTATCGCCAGCCGCAGTTTTTAGCTCTTTAAAAGGCAATACCTCATATTTCTTTCGCACAGCGTCATCCCACTGTTCAAAATTGTCCGGCATATTGGCTTGATAAGGCTGAATGTGAAAATTCGTCCCCGTAAGATAATAGCCATAATTCAAATATGCTTCCTGGCCATTCGGCGCCCAGCGGAACCAGAGCAGCTTTAAGGGTTCTTTGGACTTAACTTCAATTCTGCGCAGGCTCAAAGGCTCGAGTTTAATCGATGTTCCTGTATAGGCATGAACCGTGTTTTCACCGACAGTAATCTCTGCATCGCCCCCCAAAATATGAAAGGCGCCAGGCGCAGGATCAGAAAATTGCGGAAGGATTCCATTGGGGCCAATTGCAACTTCGATAATTCTCAGGTCAGGATGGTTCATAACCGTTTTCACTTTAACCGTTTTGGCAAGATCTTGAAGCTGCCGTTGAGAGGATTTATTCAAAGCCGGCCAATCGGCTGGAAATACATCTTCAAGCTTATTCCATGGCTTTTGAGAAGATATAAATTCTGGACTAATATTATTCAAACCTTCAAACTTTTTAGGAGAGTTCGGATCGCTTAAATCACGTTTCTTCTTGCTTCTCATCACTTCCAAAGCAGAATCCGCTCTGTCCATTTTTCTATTTTCTGCATTTTCATAATATATTTCTGGAGAAATATCTTTAAATGAAATATGGCTATAATCATGCTTATGTAAATCACTTGCAGAATATACATTTGCAGTCAAACTCATTAAAATTGAAATCTTCAAAATTTCACTAATATACTTACGTTTCATCCTAAAACACCTAAATATCCAAAAAATTAAAATAAATGCCATGAAATCTAAAACAGATTAGAAGAAGAACCTTCTTATTTTAAAATTCAGAACATTATCATTAGACTTAACTTTAAAGCCATCAATGCTTGTTTCATTTTCCTTATGGAAAAGCTCTACGATATACCACCATTTTTTATCCTGAGTTAACGTAGAACCAAATGTGAAGTTAATATTTTTTTGCTCATAATCCACACCATCTCCTTTTAATTTATAATATTCAGGATATACCATGACATATGAGCCTTTTTTGCCGATACCTTTCGATAAATATATAATAGACATAATGCCGTCAGGGTTGCATTCCCTGCGGCCCTTAAAATCAAAGGTAGACTGCAAATAGGCAATTTGAGGCGACAGCGTCACTTTCGAATTTTTCCCTAAAGGAATAGTCGATATAGAACCTATAGCGTGCATGTCTACATTCAGGCTATCGTTATCTTCTTCAAGGCGGAAATAATCATAAGAGAGTGCGGTTTTCGGAACATACTTAAAGCCGGTATTGGCTAAATTATAATATTGAAATCTGGCGCCCGAATATTTTTGATCCTCATTCCACTCACCTTCAGCCTTCAGCATATAGGAGAAAGTCGGGGTATAATTTCCCGAAATATCGGCACTTGCCTTTCCGCTGCCATCATCGTTAATTCCGAAGGTTAATGCAGTCCTTACATTTGCTACATTTACAGGGTCAGGCACGTTTTTGCTTTCTTCTGCATACAGAGAGCTGCTGATTGCTATCAGGCCCAATGCAGCCATATAACTTTTATTCATAATCTATATCCATATAATTCAGCTTAGGCATCATGCTTAAGCTTTCTTATTATTGGAAAAGATAGGAAATTTTCGCATTGGCAATCTTTTACATAGTCAATAAAATAATTTTATTGACAAAGCTCTAGGCGTTTAAAACAATGAGCTATGTTCCAATTTCAGGTTTCAATGATTTTTCTAATTCTTATTCAAAATAGGCCATTAAAAAAATTGAAATATGAGTAATTTACTTAACATACACGTCGTAATAAAATGATCTAGACCATTAACCAAATTCAATTTTATGAGCATGGAAGCTATTAAAATGATAAATGAATGGATTAAAAAAAATCACTTCCGTGAGCTGCACTGCCTAACTGAATACTGTCAAAAGGTAACTGAAGGCTTTCTATATAATTACCGCATTAGCTATAATGCATATATTATTCTCAACTTCATTCATGACCTGCCAGAAACAACCCAGCATGAAATCACAAAAAATACCTTATTCTCGGCACAAAGAGTTAACCAGTTAGTAAATACTCTTTATAAAGAAGGAATGATCAATAAAAGCTCCCGGGATATGAAACTGAAAAAACTTTCAATAACAGACTTAGGCCGATCTACTGTTGCAGAAATAGAAGCTAAACTCATTAATCACTTTATAAAACTAGGTATTACCGGAAATCAAATGAGCGATCTGGCAAAATCTTTAAAAGTTATAAACTTCCAAATTAGGCTAAGTGATCATTGAAATAACTGACTATTACAAAAATAGCCATATCAGCCTTCTTTTTATAATTTTCAGCAGAGGCTGGATAAGATTGGCTTTGTGAGAATCTGCTTGGATTTCCGGCAAGCCCACATATATTCGTAATTTATGCAATCCAATCCTAATTTTTATACAGGCGAATGCGCCCAGCAAAACAGCGGCAATAAAAAACCCCGATCAATGATCGGGGTTTTTCGTATCTGGCGGAAGCGGTGTCCGTCTAACAGTATTCCTAAGCAATCCTAGACAATATTATAAATATATATTTTTCAAATACTTAATAATTTAACCATCCTAAGCCATCTTGTTTAATCCAACCATTTCCAGTATCTTATGAGGGGTAGGTTGTGGGGTAAATAAAAGCATGCCGAAAAAATCTAAAGAGCTATCCGCACTCAGTGTAGCAAAAATTAAAGAGACTGGGCGATATTCCGTAGGTGGCGTTGATGGCTTGTGTTTGAATATCGAAGGTAATTCCCGTGTCTGGATTTTGCGTGCTGTCGTGGGAAAACGTCTGGGCAAAGATGGGAAATTGAAGCCTCATCGCCGTGATATTGGTCTTGGCCCCTACCCTGAAGTTTCTTTAGCTGAAGCTCGTGCTAAAGCGACTGAACTAAAATTGCAGATTCGAAATGGCATTGACCCAATTGCACATAAACAAGCAGAGCTCGAAAAGCTACATATTCAGAAACTTCGGGAAAAGACATTCCGTGAATGTGCAGAAGTCGTTATTGCCAATAAAACCCGTGAACTCAAAAATGAAAAACATATTGCCCAATGGGCATCAACATTGGAAACCTATATCTACCCGACTTTAGGTGGTCTTAGTATTGGCGGCATTACCAAGGTTGATATTGCCGAAGTTCTTAAACCTATCTGGATTGAGAAAAATGAAACTGCCAAACGTATTCGTGGCCGCATAGAAACCATTTTTGATTATTCTAAAGCCATGGGATATTTTGCAGGTGACAATCCTGCTGAATGGAAAGGGAATCTTGAACCTATATTAGGAAACTTAAAGCAGGAATCACGCCCCCATCCATCATTGCCTTATGAACAAGTTTCTGAATTTATTCAACACCTGAAACAGAAAAAAGGAATTTCCCCTAAGGCTCTGGAATTTGCAATTTTAACTGCGTGTCGATCTGGTGAAATTTTCGGGGCTAAATGGCAGGAAATTGATTTTAAGAATAAAATATGGATAATTCCTAAAGAACGAATGAAAGCGGATAAAGAACACCGTGTTCCTTTATCCCTGCAAGCCATTAGTTTGCTTGAATCTATTCAAGATCATACTCAGCTACAAGATTTCATCTTCCCTGCCCCACGCAATGGACAAATGCTTTCTGATATGTCTTTAACTACATTGATCAAACGCATGCATGAACAAAAGCTAAAAGAAAATGGCTTAGGCTATATTGATCCCAAACAAAACCGAGTGATTACAACACATGGTTTCCGCTCTACTTTCCGTGATTGGTCAGCTGATAAAACGGAATACCCTCGTGAGGTCTGTGAGCATGTTCTTGCTCATAAGTTACCAGATGAGGTTGAGGCAGCCTATTTACGTGGGGCTTATCTCAAAAAACGTAAAACATTAATGGCTGATTGGGCTAATTTTTGTAACGAGAAATATAATTGTTAATTTTCTTAAATTATAAATTGAAATCACACAAAATAATTTACAGACTCGTATCTGAATAAGTTTGATTGTGGCCTTGTTTGCCTTTAGGTTGTAAATACTATTGAGCAGCAAGATCAAACCAAATCGAAATATTTCACCGATTTATTAAGGTCCGATTATAAGAAGATCACTTCGTTGTGCAGTAAATTTTAGGTACAGACTTATTTATGTGAGAATTATATTACTGAGTAAGGCTTCTACAATAAGGTTTGCAATAAAGCTAGCTCATGCAAAAAGCTTTTTTTATGCAATACACTTCCTTGTTTCACACAAAATTCACTATTAAATGAATATTATCTAACTGAAAGTTTAATTCAGCGTATGTTATCTATTATCAAGATATAGGTGGATAGTCCAGTGGCTATAGAATTTGTTTCCAAATCAAAGTTACCTACTGCGTTTGGCGATTTTGAAATTATAGCGTTTCAAGACCAAAGTACTGGTGAAGAACATATCGCTCTTGCCAAAGGCATGGATACTATTTCTAATCAACCTGTACTCGTCAGAATTCATTCAGAATGCTTAACAGGTGATGCTTTTACTTCACTCAAATGTGACTGTGGTCCACAATTACATTCAACCATGAAAATGATTCATGATGCAGGTCAAGGTGTGATCTTATACCTGCGCCAAGAAGGCCGTGGCATAGGATTAACCAATAAAATTCGGGCCTATGCACTCCAAGACCAAGGACATGATACCCTTGATGCCAATTTATTATTAAATTTACCGGCAGACGCCCGTAAATATGACATGTGTACCATTATGTTAGATTATTTAAAAATAAAGAATGTAAAACTCATTACAAATAATCCGCTTAAAATTAAATCTTTAACTGATTTAGGAATTAATGTTGTTGAACGTATTCCTTTAAAAGTTGGCTTAAATATCGTTAACAAAGCTTATCTAGAGACAAAGCAAAAACGTATGTCACATCTGTATGATAATAGTGATTTTTAAAAAGCGATCACTTTCAGTAAAAAAATCCACATCCAAAGTTCCATCTCCCTTACGGGAGACGGTTTTATCACATATGGCTCTTGTAAAATTAACTTTAAAGGTACTGATTAAAAAACAGGATATTATTTATTTTCTTTAAGTATTTGCGAAAAAACTGTGACTTTTTCTAAAGTCGCATTCATCCCCTTATTAAAAAAAGTATCGACAAGCGCTGAACCGATAACAATAAGATCTACTTTATTGGCTAATGCTTTAACATGACTTTCATTTTTGATCCCAAAACCAATTGCAACTGGAATATTAAAAATAGGCTTGATTTCAGACATCTTTTTCTCAAGATTAGGTAGATTTAAGTCTCCCCCTGTTAAGCCATTTTCTGCAACATGATATAAAAAACCTGTCGCACGCGCTGAAATTTGTTCTAATCTTTCAACTGGGGTGGTCGGCGCTGTCATTGCAATTAAATGCATATTTTTTTCATTTAATTGCACTTCAAAGTTTTCTTGATACCCATATGGAGCATCTAAAATCAATATTCCGTCTATAAGATTTTCCGTTTCGGCGACAAGTGTTTCGAAACCATATTGCATAATCGGATTTAAATAAGTCATAAAAATTATTGGTGTCTTGTCATCATGCAGCCTGATTGCTTTTACCAACTCAATGGTTTTTTTTACCGTTTGACCTGAACTTAATGCTCTAAGATGTGCTGCCTGAATAATCTCTCCATCTGCTACTGGATCTGAAAATGGCATGCCAACTTCAATAATATCAGCCCCAGCTTGACCTAATTGGCTTAACAGATGACAACTTTCTGCGAAATTAGGATCTCCAGCAGTAAAATAACAGACCAGACCGCTTCGATTTTCCAGTTTTAATTGTTCTAATTTTTGATCTAGACGGTTCATGCTGTAGCTCCTGCAAGATATTTTTTTACCGTGTTTAAGTCTTTGTCACCTCTGCCACTTAAATTAACAATAATGATCTGTTCTGGCTGCATTTCTTGAGCAAGTTGAATCGCATATGCAATCGCATGAGAACTCTCAAGAGCAGGAATAATGCCCTCCTGTTGGCTTAAAAGCTGAAATGCATTTACGGCTTCTTGATCGGTTATAGCCGTATATGTCACACGTCGTGTTGCAAACAGAAGGCCATGTTCAGGGCCGACACCAGGATAATCTAAGCCAGCCGATATAGAGTGCCCCTCTAAAATCTGTCCATCTAAATCTTGTAATAAATAGGTTAAATTGCCATGCAGCACCCCGACTTGACCTTTGCAAATAGAGGCGGCATGTTCACCGTGATTTGTTCCTTTTCCCCCTGCCTCAACGCCAAACATTTTGACATTCAGGTCTTCTAGAAAAGGATGCATCAACCCTAATGCATTTGATCCACCACCAACGCAAGCAACCAAAGCATCAGGCAGTTTATTTTCTTTGAGGAGTATTTGGTTTCTGGCTTCTAGACCAATAATTTTTTGAAATTCTCTGACCATGATGGGATATGGATGAGGACCTGCACCAGTACCCAACAGATAATAGGTTGTATCAACATGACTAATCCAGTCACGTAATGCTTCGTTCATCGCATCTTTTAAAGTCCCACGACCTTTTTGAACACTTCTGACTTCAGCACCGAGTAATTTCATGCGTTCAACATTCACTTGTTGGCGCTGAATGTCTGTTTCTCCCATAAAAATGGTACATTTCATCTTAAACAGTGCACAAACAGTTGCTGTTGCAACACCATGTTGTCCAGCACCAGTTTCTGCAATGATTCTAGTTTTCCCCATAAATTTGGCTAATAAGATTTGCCCAACACAATTATTGATCTTATGCGCACCCGTATGGTTCAAATCTTCTCGCTTGAGATATATTCGAGCACCTCCCGCATAAGCTGTTAGGTTTTTTGCATAAAAAAGAGGACTAGGACGACCAACAAAGTCCGTTAAAATCTGCTGATATTCAGCCCAAAATTCAGGTTTGTGCCGAACAGTATTAAAGGCTTGCTCTAATTCTTGAAGTGCTGGCATTAAACTCTCTGGCATGTAACATCCGCCAAATTTACCAAAAAATCCCAAGTCATCAGGACCATTACCTGTATAAGGGGTTGTCATCTCATATCTCTTACTGTATCCATTTTTTTCATCTTAAAATATTTTCATTTTTCTGATAATTGATATATTTTGAGCTTATGGTGTTAGAAAATTTTACAACATGAAACGTAGAACACTCCCTCCCCTTAATGCTTTAAAAGCATTTGAAGCAGTCGCCAGAAATAAAAGTTTTAGCTTAGCTGCGGAAGAATTGTGTGTCACCCATAGCGCGATTAGCCATCAAATAAAGCAGTTAGAAGAATGGTTGGATAAAAAATTGTTTATTCGACATTCCTCTACCATCTCTCTGACAACGGATGCCGAAGAATTATCTCGAGTTTGTACGCATCTTTTTAATCATTTAGAACAATGCGTCTTTGAGTTAACAAATAAAACGTCAGAGGTAGAAGTGGTAATAGGCGCTTCTCATAGTTTTATGGCAAATTGGCTGATTCCCCGATTAGAAAAGCTCGAAGTCATTTATCCCAATATCCATATCAAATTAATGACATGTAATGACTTAAAATTGTTAGAAAAAGAGAAAGTTGACATATTTATCAATAGCATCAGTGAGAATCATATACTTCCCAACTTTTTGAATAAATATCTTTTATTTCCCGATAACATGGGGCCTGTTTGTAATCGTGAAATAAATCCTCTTCATACAGAACATGATCTTTTAAATTATCCATTACTTCATACCCACTCAAATAAAAATGCATGGCATACATGGTTTGATCAGTCCAAGATTCACTTTTCCCCAAAAGCGAATGATCGTTATTTTGATAGTCTCAATTTAATGATAGAGGCAGCTGTGTCAGGCTTAGGAATTGCGATAGCACCTCAAATTTTAGTAGAAAAAGAAATACTAAATGGAAGAGTCATTGCCCCTTTTGGTTTTATCTATTGTGACTATAATTTTTATGCCATAGTCAGAAAAAATAATGAGAATCCTGATGTCATGAATATCATTGATTGGTTAATGGCTGAGGAAAAAAGAGAAAGTGAAATTTAATCCTTGATCACCAAAATTCTATTCAATGCACGGTCTTTAGTGTCTATCTTCACATTCTGTTCACTCTAGCCTATCTAAAGTGTGAGGATAAACGCTGAAGATGGACAGTGAACATGAATCAACTCAAAACGTTAATGGTAGTTGCCTTATCCTTACCAGTGCTTTTCCTGTCAGGATGTAAAAGTGTTCCTCGTTATTCCTCTGATTATGCAAATGCCAGAGCGAGTATTCAGGGAGTACCCTTAGATGATGCAAAAGCACTAGAAATCGGCACTCGCTTCACTTCTGCATTTAATACCTTGGGCACCCCTCAATTCGTTGAAAACGCTGGAGCATTGTATGCAGATCAGCTTTTTATTAACGATACTCTGTCGCAATTTTCATCGCGTAAAAAACTGCTTGAACATTTTCAAAGTATGAACCAGCGGGTGAGTAATGTAACTGTCAGCCTATTAAATACTTCATATCATCAAGACTCTGCCTATGTGCATTGGCATATGGTTTATGATTTTAAAATGTTCGGCAAAACGCGAACGATGGATTCTTTTGGCATCAGTGAAATAAAGGTCAACCCAAACCATAAGATTATTTTCCAACAAGATTTCTGGGATCCTGCCAATGGTCTGTATCGTTCTTTGCCCTATGTAGGAGGAACCTATTCATGGGTACTGCCTTTCAAAAAGGAGCTATAGTCATTTGTGGTGTATGAGGGGAAAAGAGGGTGGCGTATCCTGTTGATTGTTTCCTCCAAGAAATAATTAACAGTAGAGCGATACGCCATGACAAATATTACCCTGAATGTTCTTTCACAACCAGATGAAACTGGCACTGATGTGCTAACTGCTTTATTGCGTAATGGTGCTCGTCAGCTCATTGCGCAAGCAGTTGAAGTAGAGCTGCAGCAACTGCTGCAAGCTCATGAAGAACTGCGTTTACCCGATGGCCGCAAAGCTGTGGTGCGTAACGGCTATTTGCCTGAGCGCAGCATCCAAACGGGCATTGGCGATGTTGATATCAAGGTGCCAAAAGTGCGTGATCGTAGCGGCTCTGGTATTCGTTTTACCAGCGCACTGCTACCGCCATACCTCAAGCGTGCCCGCAGCGTTGAAGAGTTATTACCGTGGCTGTATCTCAAAGGTATTTCCACTGGAGACTACCAAGAAGCCCTTGCAGCCTTGCTGGGTGAGAATGCCAAAGGTCTGTCAGCTAACACCATTTCCAGGCTCAAGGAACGCTGGATTGATGAGCACCGAGAGTGGCGACAGCGCGATTTGAGTGACAAGCGCTACGCGTACCTTTGGGTTGACGGTATTTACAGCAACGTCCGCCTCGATGACCGTTTGTGCTTGCTGGTGGTGATGGGCGTGACAGAGCATGGTCGCAAGGAGCTGATTGCCGTTGAGGAAGGCTATCGCGAGTCTGAAGCCAGCTGGCTTGAGCTGCTGAATGGCCTGGTTGCGCGTGGGCTTACGACCTGCCCAAAGCTGGCAATAGCTGACGGCGCCTTGGGCTTCTGGAAAGCCCTGAGTAAGGTCTATCCGCAGACCAAACAACAACGCTGTTGGGTGCATAAAACGGCCAATGTGCTCAACAAACTGCCCAAAGCAGTACAGCCCAAAGTAAAAGAAGCACTGCATGATATCTGGATGGCAGAGACGCGTGAGAAGGCTCATAAAGCCTTTGATATAGCGCTGGAAAGGTTTACTGCTAAGTACCCACGCGCAATGGAATGCTTAGCTAAAGACCGTGAGAGCATGTTGGCTTTCTACGATTTTCCAGCAGAACATTGGGTGAGTATACGCACCACCAACCCAATTGAATCTGCCTTCGCTACAGTACGTTTAAGAACCAGCAAAACCCGCAATTGCGGTTCAAGAAACACAACCCTAGCAATGGTTTATAAATTGCTGCAATCAGCGCAGAAGCGCTGGAACCGCCTGAAAGGATTTCAACTGCTAACCCTCGTGGTCAATAACGTTAAATTCCAAGACGGCGAACAAGTAATGGAGCAATCAGACAGGAAAACCGCCTGATGCTCGTACACCAGATTTGACCATAACTCTTCAAAAAGTAGCCATAACCACTGTACTGATGCTCGGGAGTTTTGGTTCTTGGGCTCATGCGCAGAGCTTAAATAAATGTGGTAATGGTCCACTAATGGTGGGACAAAAACAGGTCGGTGTGGCCAGTTACTTTGCACAAAACTGTAATCAGCCTTGGCAAGGCCAAAACATACAGATGGATTTTACCTATACACAGAATATTCCAGAATGGGCATTTAAACGTGCGGCCACACATCTACTCAAACGTAATATCAAAGATCAAAAAGTTCAGGCTGTTTTCAATCCAATCACCGATCTGTATCGTCCAGTGAACTCAGGAGATCTATACCAACTAAAATATAGCCATGCCACACACACATTAAGCCTATACTTAAACCAGAAAATGCAGGGACAACTCCAGAACCCATTGGCCCAGCAATATTTTAATATATGGCTAGGTCCTCAGCCATTTAGTGCTAAATTAAAACAGCAATTAATAAAGTAGTCCCTACAGTTATGTCTAAACATTTTATTTTGATGGTTGAAGATCATTATGAACTGGCATCTACCTTATGCGAGTTTCTAGAAGAGCATGGTTTTGTGGTCGATCATGCTCGAAATCTAAATGCTGCGCGCCAATTGCTCAAGCAGCAACGCTATCATATTTTACTTTTAGATATTAACTTGCCTGATGGCTCGGGTTATGAACTATGTGAATGGCTACGAAATAAAGAAGGTATGGACCTCCCTGTGCTGATGCTCACCGCACGCGATACGCTGAATGACAAACTCAAAGGTTTCAATTCAGGCACGGATGATTATCTAGTCAAGCCATTTGACTTTAATGAGCTGGTGGTTCGAGTCAAAGCTTTGATCAAGCGTTCACTGGGTGAAGTATCCTCTGGTCGTCTTCAAATTCATGATCTGATTCTGGATCCGGCAACACAGCAACTGACTCGTGCAGGACAAACCATTGAACTGCCCCCCATTCAGTTCAAACTGCTCAAACTACTGATGCGCCATTCGCCTAAAGTTCTGACTAAACAGGAAATTATGATAGAGCTTTGGGGGGATGAAGAGCCTGAAAGCGATGCCCTGCGTAGTCATATTTATAATTTGCGTAAAATGGTCGATAAGCCTTTTGAGCAAAAGCTAATTCATACCATATCTGGCGTAGGGTTAAAGATCACTTTAGAAGCTTAAGCTCTCGAAGCCCAGCCTTAATTTAAATACAAGACGACAATCAGTCCAGTCGTCATCGCTAGATCAACATCTTGGTGAGTATTGAGATAATACTGCCGATCAAACAACTCGACCCGCCAGCCAAGCTGCTTGCACAACTTCTGTACTAATTGCAGTCCAATGCCATGACCTTTGATCTCTAATTGCAATTGCTGCCCCGATAGTTCTTGCACCTTGGAGTTATTAGGTAAAGGAATGCCGACACCATTATCTGCAATCAATACTGTATTTTTTTGCAGAATGACATCAATTTCTGTGCCTTGTGAATAATTCAGTGCATTCCGCAAAATATTGCCGAATACCATTTTGGTCATTGACGGGTAAAGTTTACGTGGCTGTTCGTTTAGATCTTTTTGAAAATTTATCCGCATGCCTTTGTTATGGCTAACACTATCCAGATCCTGAACTAGATTTTCCAGACATTCTGAAAGCATAGTCGATTCAGCGGTTAAAGTATTGGTGGCATTGCGGGCAATAGCCAGTAGTGTGTCAACTAATAGTTGCATGTCTTCAATGGTGTTGTTCAAGCGAGTAAATGATTTATTGTCCCCATAGCGTGCCTGACACAACTGCACATTGCCTTTTAAGATGGTGAGTGGTGTGCGAAGCTCATGACTGACATCACCAGTAAATTCACGTTCACGCTGAATAAACTCGCTTAATACCTGATGATATTTTTCTAGCGCCTGCTTGAGATATTCCGCTTCCAGATTTGAATCAGTCCGGATGTCATGAAACGGTGAAGCCTGATTTTTATAATCTTCCCAATCAATATGTTCCAGTGCGTTGGCAAGTCTGGTAATTGGAGAAAAATAGCGCCGAGCACGGCGATTCCACCACCACAGCACACTATAAAGCACAAACAAGCTGACCATCAGTGGTGCCAGACCAAACAACCAGACCAGTTTATTGACATTGCTTTCGCCAAACACCAACAGCACATGCTGCCCGTCTTTTTCACCATACACGGTCATGCGTTCCTTACCATCAACAAAATGCCGATTCACCCCTTGCTCAAGCGGCATATGCTTAAATTGGGAGGGTGGCACAATGTTCCAGCGGTAACCATACAGGTTTTTGGTATCGGGCAATTCTGCGGCAGGATTGCGTTCCAGTCGCTGCCAGTAGTGTGACATTTCCTGTTCCAGCGCGGTTCTGAGCAAGGAACCTTTAATCACCCACGCACTGAAGCCAATCCCGATCACCACAGATAGGCCAATGAATCCGATTTGCAGCCAGTAGTAGCGGTTAAACACTTCACCCAGAGGATGATCGCGTTTGTCCCTAAAGAGCCTTAACATTGCTATATTCCCCGCTGGCCCACCCGATTCATCGTTCAATTATATGGCTTTTTTAAACAGAAAGTGGCCGATCACCCACTCACGTCCATGGTCATAACCGAACAGCTCTGCACAGGCCATAAAGAAAATCCGCCAGCGCTGCCACCAGATTGCCACATCTGCGCCATAGGTCTGTTCAAACAGGGGCTGCAGCTCGGCCTGCTTCTGGTCCATATTCTCCAGCCAGGCATTTGCAGTGCGTTCATATTGGGTGCCGGCCCATTGCCAGTGCTGTTCAAGCTGCAAATGCTGCTGAAAATGTAGGAAAGTTGAGGCTGCCGGCATCAAACCACCACTGAAGAAATATTGCGACATCCAGTCAAACTCATTTTTGACTTCAAACGGATAATGCAAGAAACGATGACAGAAAATATGACACCACAATAAGCCATCTGATTTGAGCCAAATACTGATATTTTCAAACAGTTTTTGATAGTTGCGTACATGCTCAAACATCTCCACCGAAACCACACGGTCAAATGACACAGGTTCAAGTTGCAACACATTGACATCACAAGTGATCACATTAAGGTTATCCAGTTTTTTTAAACGGGCTTTTTCCTGAATATGCTCGCGCTGCGTTGAAGAGTTTGACACGACCGTAATACGGGCAGTTGGATAATGCTCGGCCATATACAGACTTAAAGAGCCCCAACCGCAGCCAATTTCTAAAATATCCTGCCCGTCTTTCAGTTGCGCTCGCTGGCAATAGCAGGCAAGAGCAGCTTCTTCAGCTTGATCTAGCGTCGTATCGGCATGTTCAAAGAGACTCGCGCTGTATTTCAGGCGCTTACCGAGTACTGCCTGAAAAAATGCAGTCGGCAGTTCATAGTGCTGCTCATTGGCTTTGTCTGTCTCAATGGCAATTTCGCTGTTTTTCAGCATGGTCAGCACATCCATATAGCGCTGCGCTGCCAATGCGGGGTCAAACCGACCTTCTTGTGCCAAACGTTTTTTGCTCAAGATTTTAATACCAGCACGAATCACTGAGTCTGGCACCTTGCCATTTTCGATCAGTTCTAAAGATTTTTTAATCATAAAGTCCATGTATTTACCTACTCTTTGGGTGGCCACGGAAAAAATATTGAAGTTCGTCGTTGATAGTCTTTATAGTTGTCACCACGGTGAGTGAGCGCCTGTTTTTCACTAAATGGAATACCCGTAAGGTAGTACAGGAATAGCCACATCAGCAGCGGATAAATCCATAATTCATAGCATCCTGCGGCCAGACCGAGCACTGGATAGGCAAACCAATGCAGCCATTCAAAAAAATAATTCGGATGACGTGAGTATTTCCACAAGCCCTGATCCATGGTTTTACCTTGATTCTGTGAATCTAGCTTAAAACGGTAAAGTTGCTGATCGGCAGTGCTTTCGCCTATCAAAGCCGATAGCATGATCATGCCCGCCACAATCACAGTGACCAAAGTCCAGTCATTCCACTGCTGGGTCGGAAGACTCAACAACTTCAGCATTGGGTAAGAAAACAGTAGAGCCAAACCTGCCTGAAATATAAAAAACACCAGAAAACCAAGATGCTGATAATCCCCCATCGCTCGGCGCATGTTGGCATAACGCGTGTCTTCTTGGATTTCATTGGTATAGCGCCGTAACAGATGCCAAGTCAGCCGTGAAAACCAGATCCCACTCGCCAGTCCCAGAAATAACCGAACCAACATCGGTGCACTGTCAATCGCCCAAGCAGCAATAATCACATTAAGGGCAATACTGAAACTCCAAGCGACATCGACCAACCCTGCTCTGCGGTTATAGGTCACAAACACCCAGCTACAGAGCATGATGAAGACATTGAGCAAAAATAAATCTAGCAGCATGTCGCCCTCCTGTTTTATTTCTGCTTAGTAAGCACTGGCTTCAAACAGCAAATGGACATCACTGATCACACCTTCCCTAAAACCACCTTCGCAATAACACAGATAAAAATCCCACATGCGGATAAAACGCTCATCAAAATCAAGTTGCAGCACTTGATCACGCTGCTCCAGAAAACGCTGGCGCCAACACTTCAGGGTTTGTGCATAGCTTTGACCAATATCTTCCAGATGTTTGAGACGAAGTTTTTGCTCAGAAGCCGTTTGCGTCATCACACTGATACATGGAATAAAACTACCGGGGAAAATATAACGCTTAATGTAATCCACCGTATTTAAAGCTTTAACATAGCGTGCATCTTCAATCGTAATCGCCTGTATCAAGGCTAGACCATTCGGCTTGAGCAACTCGCGGCATTTTCGGAAATACGTTGGTAAATACTGCTCACCGACTGCTTCAATCATTTCAATGGACACCAATTTATCGTATTTACCTTCGAGTAAACGGTAGTCCTGAAGCTGTACAAACACCCGATGAGACAGTCCCGCTTCAGCAACTCGAGCGAGTGCTTCATCATACTGAGCCTTGGAAATGGTAATGGTGGTGACCTTACAGCCATAATGCTGAGCCGCATAAATGGCAAAGCCTCCCCAGCCACTACCAATTTCGACCAAATGGTCCATCGGTTTCAATTGAAGTTTCTGGCAGATCAATTCTTTTTTATAATCTGAAGCTTGTTCCAAGCTCATACAAGGGTCTTTAAAGACAGCACTGGAATACATCATGCTGGAATCTAAGAACAATTTAAAGAACTCATTGCTCAAGTCATAATGCTCAGCAATATTCTGACGACTTCCATCAATCGAATTCTTACGGGATTTATACCAAGCCTTGAGTACCAACTGGCTGGCTTTTGCCACTACATTTTGATTCATCCGGTCCAGTACATCGCGGTTACGTGCCAAAATGCGGATCACATCCACCAAATCTTCACTGCTCCAGTAACCGCGGATAAAACCTTCTGCCGCACCAAGTACACCATTACGGAATAACAATTCCATCAGACGGGTATTATGCACCTGAATCACGGCCTGCAGATCACTGTTTTCTCCGACCGCTCCATTCCAGACGCCTTTAAAAATCAGCTGACCATGGCGTAATTTAAGGAGGTGGCGCAGTAGCGCCGGCAGTGTGCTTTGCTCTCCCATTAACAGTGTTTTCATCGCAATGTGTTTCCTTTTTCTTTTTTAGGATGTCGGTAAAACGGAATTTTCTTTTTCCATAAACGGAAGGCATGCAGATAAATTCCGCTGACCATTCTGAAGGGTTCAAGAACTTTCAGCACAGCATAGCGATAATGCTGTGAAGGAACCGTGATGGCCTGTAGAGAAAATTTCAGGGTGGCATCAAATTGCAGCACGCCCTGCTCAAACAGCTGCATATGAATCACGTTCTGCTGATCAGAGAAGCTGAAGCGCCAGCGGTAATCCAGTGCCATCGGCATGAACGGTGATATATGAAAGGCCTTTTTAAAATCAAACTGGTGACTCTGGTACGGCGCATATTCAGTTGTATTGTGCCGGCAGTCATGGATATAGACCTGACGTTCATTCCACGGCGTATTGGTAATTTCACTCAGTACAAAGAGCAATTGGTCGGTGGCATCAAAGACTAGATAAAACACCACGGAATTGAAACGAAAGCCGAGTGTGCGTGGCAAGGCCAGAACCCGGATGGACGCGGCATGCGGTAACAGATAGTTTTCCCGCTTGATCAGCAGGCGTGCGACCTTCTGCCGAATCGAACCACATTCCATAGTCAGAAAATCACGCTCATCCAGGGTCAGGAAATTCCAGCGCTTGGAAGACCATAGCCAGGACTTTTGGGTAAAGCTTGAGAGTTGATCAGGATCAAACCATAGATAGGTCAGCTGAGTCTCAAAAGCATGGGCTTTGGGCAAATAACGGCGATGCCGGATTTTGGCAGCGGCGATCGCCAGTGGATACATCTGCATCATGCGCTCCTAGCTGCCTGCTCGGTCTGCTGCAATAGCTGATCGACTACCCATGAAGCGCTACGTGCCCCATCCTCATGAAAGCCCCAGCCCCAGTAAGCGCCACAGTAGGAGGTGCGGTTCTGAGCATTGACCTCGGCCCAGCGTTGTTGCGCCTCAATCGCGGCAGCATCAAACACCGGATGACGGTAATGCCGTTCTACCCAGACTTTTTTAGGATCTAAGGCAAAATTAGGATTCAGGGTGGCAAAGACCTGGGTTTTGCATTGCAGGTTTTGCAGCTGGTTCATCCAGTAACTGAAACCATAGTGCATACCACTGTGCTGGAACGGGGTCTGTTCAGTTGCCTGACTCGGGGTCACATGCACATGCCAGCTGGCCCACTGACTTCTGGATTTGGGCATGATGCGGGTATCGGAATGCACCACCATGCGGTTATCCTGATAGCGAAACTTGCCGAGTACTTCCAGCTCCTGCGCGGATGGGTCTTTCAGTAACTTTAGGCTGTCGTCAGCATGGCTGGCAAATACCACCCAGTCAAAACGTTCGCTGCCCTGGGTCGTTTCAACCAGCACATCATTGGCACTCCGCGAGACATGCAGAACGCCGGTCTTGCGGAAGATAATATTGGCCTGGGACTGAATGGCACGGACGTAGTGAGCTGATCCGCCCTTGACCGTGAGCCATAACGGCCGGTCTTTCAGTTGCAACATGCGATGGTGCTGGAAAAAGCTCACCACAAATTTATAGGGAATCTGTCCAGCTTGTTCCACCGGACAGGACCACAGCGCCCCACACATCGGATAGAGATGTTCCTGACGGAAGGCTTCAGAATAGCCATGCTGATTCAGATACTCATCAATACAGAGTTGTGCATCAACCTTCTCGACATCCAGATCTTTATTGGCGGTATAGAAACGGAACAGATCCGACAACATTGCGCGAAAATCAGCATTCAGAAAATTTTGTGGGCGAAACAGCAGCGAGAATTTTTTTGACGGATTGTACTGCAAGCCGCTGACCTGATTATTCACGGAAAAGCCCATGTCACTGCTTTGTGATTGAATTCCGAGTTCTTTTAGCATCGCGCAGAACAGCGGATAGTTATGCTCGTTAAACACAATAAAGCCACTGTCCACTGCAACCTGTTCGCCATCTATATTCAGCTGATGAGTATCGATATGGCCGCCAAAGTAATTATTCTTTTCAAACAGCGTGACCTCATGCACTTTGCTGAGTTTCCAGGCGGCATACAAACCGGAAATACCTGAACCAATAATCGCAATTTTCATGGTGATTCCTTCGATTGAATCGTGTGAGTGCCTGCCGTAGCGGCTTTTTTCTGTTTTCGAGCCTGGCTAATTTTACTGGCTTCATAGACCCGTGCCGGAATTGGCTTGAGTCCCCAGACCAGCCCGAGCCAGGACATGAGTTTCAGCAGGTAATAGGTGATATCAACCTGCCACCAGTAAAAGCCTTGCCGGGTACTGCCAGCATAATAATGATGGTTGTTATGCCAGCCTTCGCCCAAGGTAATAATGGACAGGAATAAGTTGTTGCGGCTTTGATCTTCAGTGTCAAAATCCCGGCTGCCGTAATGATGCGCCAGTGAATTGATACACAAGGTGGCATGGATCAATAACACGGTGGAAACCATAAATCCCCAGACCAGTAACTGCAGGCCCGAAGTGCCCAGTTGTGGCCAGGTGATTGCCAGCCATTCCCCTAGTGCATAAATTCCGCCCGCGGTCAGCAGCACCACAATTAAACTGAAACGATCCAGCCAGATCAGTTCCGGATATTTCAGCCAGTCCTTGATTACCTCTTTACGCGTAGCAAAGTTGTATTCATTTAAAAACCAGCCGACATGGCTATACCAAAAACCATGCGTCGAGGAATGCGGATCTTGCAAGGTATCGGTATAGCGGTGGTGATAGCGGTGATGTGCCGCCCACCACAGTGGGCCACGTTGTACACTCATGGTGCCAATCAGCACAAACAGGAACTGCAGCGGACGCGAGGTCTGAAAAGTTTTGTGTGACAGATAGCGATGGAAAAAAGCGGTGATGGAAAACATGCGGATCAGGTAGAACAGTAGCATAAAGCCCAGTGCAAACCAGGACACTCCCACCCAGAACACTGCTAGACAGGCCAAATGCAACAGAATAAACGGCAAAATCCTAAACCACTGAATCTTGCTGTTTTCAGCCGTCAGTGTTTCAGGCGCTGTGAGTGTAGACCAGCTGTCTATCCATCGTATCAGGCTTTTCAACATGGACTCATCCTACTTTTAAGCGATTGTCTTTATTCTATTTGATGAGTGTAATTAGTCAGATATCAATTTTATGTGAAGTGAAATAAAAAAAGCCGAACTGTAGAGAGACTTAGTAGTTCGGCAAAAGGGTAGCAGATTAATGTGGTAATTTGATTAGTTTTGTCACGTCATAACCATAGTGTTTCGCTGTATCTAAATAGGACTGATAAGTCGCTTCATCCAGTTGCGGTTCACGCGATAATATCCATAGATATTTATTACTCGGTTCTCCAACCAGTGCCACTTTATATTCCGGATCTACGCGTAATAACCAATAATGACCTTTGCTAAATGGTATCCATCTTAAACCTTGAGGTAAAAAACTGACTTTCAGTTTGCTATTGCCTTCATTTTGTGGATAGGCAACCCCTTCAGAACTAATCATTTCGCCATTGGCAATCCGGCAGCTATTCAAGACACGCATAGTCTGATCGGCATTGACACGATATTGTGCCATGATATCCGATATGCATTTACGCTGAAAATACATCGGTAAATGCGCGATTTCATACCACTTGCCCGCATACTGCTGAATATCAACCTGATCGACTGCCCGAGGTGCAACAGTTTCTGCTTGAGTCATTGTGCTGATGATGGCCAATGCTGTGGCTGCGAAAACAGACTTGAATAGTATCTTCATTTTTTAGCCTTGTTGGATTTCAGGCTTAAGATAACCCAGGTGGGTGTGAACAAAGCGTGAAGACAAAATTGTGAAATTCAGTATTTGGGATTGAATAATTTAAGCTCGATTAACCTTATTGTCCGTACAATAATTTTATGAGAAAAAAGTAGCTGTCCTATAAGCATCTTTGTATGCAGGTTTAGCTAACACAATCGCAAATGAATGGATTTAGTCCTAGCCGCTTGGTTCGGTGATTTTTTCCCTACATCCCATGATCATTAATAGATAGAGTCAAATTTGAAAGGTGATCTAAACTTAAGCTTTGTGCATATGTAAAAAATCATCATCCCTGAAATTAAAAACATCAATATTATTATTACAGAGCTATGTAATCACATTCATTTACTGTCAAATTTATTGGCTAAGTAGATTAACTATGTTTGGCTATAATTACAATAAAATATATAAATCAGTTAGATAACTAAATTTTTAATAAGATTATAAAATATACATATAAGAAAACTTGATTATTCTAGTTTTTAGGGTATAGTTAACTCAACTAGAAAAAGTCTTGTTTCACTAAATCTCTCTTAAGTATCGTCGTTTTATTCATAATTCTTCGTTTTTTTCAGATTTTAAGTTTCATTCTTTATTATTTCAAAGTTATAAGCAGTCAATAAAATGACTAAAAATTATTAAACAATCAGTAGGATTTATTATGTCAAACTCAAATGTTGTTAAAGGTACCGTTAAATGGTTCAATGAAACTAAAGGTTTTGGTTTTATTCAACAAGAATCAGGTCCAGATGTTTTTGCGCACTTCAGTGAAATTGCTAACTCAGGTTTTAAAACCTTATTTGAAGGCCAACAGGTTGAGTTTAGTGTTGCTCAAGGTCAAAAAGGCCCCAATGCAGTCAATATTGTTGCTATATAAGTACTAATACGAGTTGAAAAAGCACTACTCAGTGCTTTTTTAATTTTAAAGAAAAATTATTTTCTATATTGGAACAAACAAAATCATAAAAATAGGATACAAATTGTTAAAAGTTAATGAATTAATTGCAAAATCTCAAAATGGCACTGAAATTATCGTTTCTTTAATCCCCTTAAATAAAATGCAGAATACCCGTCAAGGTTTCAAACAGATTGAAGTCGGTAAAAAAATTCTGCTTGAATCTGGAATTGAGGTAGATTTGAATTTAGATGGTCGTACATTTTATACGTCTTTAAATAAACTATTTAAGCTAAATCAAAAAGTTACTTAAATAAAAAATACTTTATTAATAATCACTTAATTTAATTTACTCTCTGCCATCATCTTATTAAAGGTAAACTAATGTTTAAACAAAATCTAAATGTAAAAGATCAATTCGGTATTAAATATTCTATTCAGGCGACGGTTGAGCCCCATTTTAATGCTAGCCAGCCTTGTTCCCATGTTCAATATATTACCGTGGATGGTGAAGATATTCGGCCCAGCTTTGAAATGTTTTTTCAAAGTACTACTAGCGGAAAAATTTTCAAGATTATTTAAGTGTTCAAACCCTACTTGGAATTAGGCCTCTTCATAAGATTATATCAAATAAAGAGACTGCAAATTATCTATCCATTATTTTCCACTAAGAAATTATTCAGATATATCTATTTCAAAGCCATTCTTTGCTGTCATCTGCAACAGGTGTTCCATGCATCACATGCTGAATCATGGCGTAGGCGATACTGCCCTTGAACGGAATCTCTGGTAATTGATCAAACTTGAAAAATTGCGCATCGCTGAGTTCATTTTCCTGAATCTGAATTTCCCCTGCGTGATATTCTGCCTTGAAGGCCATCATCAGATTGCTGGGAAACGGCCACGGCTGACTGGCCAGATATTGAATATTTTTGATCTGCAGCCCTACTTCTTCCAGCGTTTCACGGCGGACTGCCTCTTCCAGGGTTTCCCCGACTTCAATAAAGCCTGCAATCAGGCTGTACATCTGGGTTTTGTTGCGAGCATTTTTTGCCAGCAGGATTTCATCTTTACCCCGGGTAATGATGGTAATCACACAGGGATTCACCCGCGGATACTGATTATAGCCACAGGATGGACAGACCATGGCATACTGGCTGGCGTGCTGTTGCGTAGCATGACCACATTTACTGCAAAAGCGGTGATTACGGCGCCACTCCAGTAACTGTACCGCACGGCTGGCCTGTTCAAACTGCGGCCTGCTCCAAACTTGTACCAGTTGTCTGATCGGTACCAGCTGATAGCCTTCCAGCACTGGCTCGTTTTCTTTCAGGTCACGGGCAATGACCTCGCCATTTTCCCTCAGGTTCAGGTCGTGCTGCAGTCTGGCTACCTGCGGTAACTGAAAATACTCATCCACCAGTAATTGCTGCTCTCTAAAAATATACGCTTTTGAATGCATGCTCATGACAATTCTCTGATTAAAAAAAATCCCATACAAAGGCGGGTATGGGACAAAACTAAGGAAGCTTACATAGAGCAACTTCTAGCCAGATACTAGGCGCAAGTTGCCTGGATTACAACCATAATAATTTGTATCTTTTTGATTAAAATCACATAATTTTCACACCACCTATGTATTAAGGAATCATGCTAAGTGATTTTCATCAACTGGCTTTGGCGTTATACAGATGAATAGTATTTTACTGCAGTACTCAAGATTCCTCTGCTATGTCAGAAGATCATCTGGCCAAGTTATATTGACTCAACATGCGGGTTGATCTTTATTTTCACAAAAAATTGAACTGTCTGGATTTACACTGCGCTATCTTTCATCGGGTCTGGAATGGCTATGCGTTTCGGTTTAATTCTGGGTGACCAGCTTCATCATCGGCTTGCTACGCTCAAAGCGCTGGACCGTACCCGGGATGTGATCCTGATGGCCGAAGTTGTTGAGGAAGCTACTTATGTCGCCCATCATCCGCAGAAAATTGCCCTGATTTTTAGCGCCATGCGTCATTTTGCCAAAGAACTCAAAGCAGAAGACTGGCGTGTACGTTACCATGCTTTTCAATCTGATAGTCCGATTCGTAGCTTGCTGGATTTCGTAGAGTCACAGCAACAACTCTTACCAGTCACAGAACTGGTCATTACGCACTGCGGGGAATATCGTTTACAGCAGCAGATTGAACAGCATTGGAGCAAGCAACTACAACTACCAGTACAGTGCCTGAATGATGAACGTTTTTTCTGCAGTCCGGAGCAGTTCCGGCACTGGGCCAGCCGCTACCAGACACTGCGTATGGAATATTTTTACCGGGAAATGCGCAAGCAGACCGGCTACTTGATGCAGAGACAGCAGCCGCTTGGACAACAGTGGAACTATGACAGCGCCAATCGCAAGGCCTGGGCTGGCAATCCCCCTTTGCCTGCACCACTTCACTTTGAACACGATCAGATTGATCTGGATGTACTTGAATTGGTTGAACGTGAATTTTCTCGTAACTCTGGCAGCCTTGACAATTTCCGCTGGGCCACCACGCGCAGCAATGCCCTACTTGCACTGGAGCATTTCATTATCCACAGTTTGCCACATTTTGGCAATTATCAGGATGCCATGGTTCAAGACTCAGACATGCTGTTTCACAGCCTGCTCTCACCTTATCTGAACTGTGGCCTGCTGCTGCCCAGAGAAGTCTGTGATGCAGCAGAAGCTGCCTACCATGCCAGTCATGCACCACTGAATGCAGTGGAAGGTTTTATCCGACAGATTCTCGGCTGGCGCGAATATGTCCGCGGAATTTACTGGCTGTACATGCCAGAATATGCCAACCGCAATGCGCTACAGTATTCAGCACCGTTGCCACAATTTTACTGGACAGGCCATACCCGGATGAACTGTATGGCTGAGTGTTTCCGTAATACCTTTCAGCATGCCTATGCACATCATATCCAGCGTTTGATGGTGACTGGAAATTTTGCCTTATTAACTGGTGTAGACCCGCAGCAGATCAGCGAGTGGTATCTAGCAGTCTATGCCGACGCCTATGAATGGGTAGAACTACCGAACACGCTGGGCATGGTGATGCATGCCGATGACGGCTTGATGGCTAGCAAACCCTATGCCGCCTCGGGCAATTACATCCATAAGATGTCCGATTACTGTAAGCACTGTAGCTACAATGTCAAAACTCGTACCGAGCTGGATAGCTGTCCGTTCAATAGCCTGTACTGGTATTTCATGATCCGGAATGAAGCGAAATTTCGTACTCATCCACGTATGGGCATGATCTATCGACAGCTAGATAAACTTAAAGATCGGCAGCAGATTATCAGCCATGCCCAGCAACTTCTTAGCCAAATCAATGAGTTATAAACGATGAAAAAACAGCATCTCCCTGAAAAAATCTGTATCCACTGTTTACGCCCTTTTACTTGGCGCAAGAAATGGAACCGCTGCTGGGAGGAAGTACAATATTGTTCTGAACGATGTAAACGTGAGTCCAGACGGTAAGCAAAATCAAAAACTTAGAAACGCTTGTATTGGCGTGAACAATAGGCCCGTATCACATCAGGTAAACGCAGCTGCAGATGCTTGGTTTTTCGGCCTGTCACACGTGCACGCCACATTTTAAAGCTACTGGGTTTCATATTTTGCCGCATCAAGCGGATCACCGCCGCTTCATTCAAACCATACTCACGTTGAATAGCTTCAAAAGGAGTTCGATCCTCCCAGGCCATTTCGATAATTCTAGATAAATCTTCTTCGGAAAATTGATTCATGCCATTCTCATTTTTAATTACTATGAAGCTTCAATAAGCTCTATCAACTCATTTACATAACTTGAGTCAACTTTAATTCAACTAAAAGCATAATAATACGATCATGAATTTTTTGTGATTTTTCTCTAGTTTACGGACTCAGCACAAATAAAAGGGCTAGTTAAACTAGCCCTTTTAAATCTTAGTTACCTCTATAAGTCGAATATCCATAAGGACTTAGAAGTAGAGGAATATGATAATGGCTGACACTTCCATCTACCTTAAAAATTACAGGAACTTCAGGAAAGAAAGTATCTTGCTTATTTTTTTTAAACCAGTCCTCGGTTTTAAAGGTAACTTTATAAATACCAGCTTCAAGCTTCTGATTTTCAGGAAACAATCCAGTAATACGGCCATTAGGGCCAGTATATTGCTGATTTAATTTCACCCATTTATTCCCAGTACTTTTTTCGAGTACCACCTCGACTTGAGCGGAAGGCAGACCATTTTCTAGATTCAACACATGCACACTTAATGGGTTATTTTGTGCAAACGCCATTGATGCCAATAACAAAGTGGAAAGGGGTAAAAATTTCTTAAACATGATGGAATCCTTAATGGTTAAAACTAGACTGAATGGCTGCTTCAGCGCAGTACTGGTCATTTTTGGCACCACCTGCGCCTGCAACGCCAATTGCACCGACCACCTGATTTTCATAACGCACCGGCAAGCCGCCACCTAACAACAGTAAATCTGATACGGTGGTTAAATTTTTTGCATCACTGTTTTCATGGGCATTTTGACTTAACAACAAGGTTGCTGTTTTGGTGGATAAAGCGGTATAGGCTTTCTTTTCAGCCGCGCCCAAATTATGCGGGCCCACAGTTTCATGCCTACTCGCCATCAAGGTATTTCCTCCCCGATCAACCACCACCACAGCAATGTTGTGCTGTATTTTTTGACAAGCCGCCACCGCAGCATCTACTAGGCTTTGAGCAGCTTTAGAATCGAGTGAATAAACTTGATTCAATTGAACGGTTTGTGCAAAAGTACTGCTACTCATCAGCATTACTGTTAAAACAAGCCCTGTAAGTTTGTTCATCATGATTGCCCTGAATTAAGTTTTAAAAAATCTTATACAACCTGAATGCTTTGAAGCATGACAATCACATTACAAAGTTGTCATCTTCAAAATGAGTCTGAGCAAAATGTGTATTCTGATTATCGAAGATGAAGTGAAGATCGCCTCATATCTGGTGAAGGGCTTAAATGAATCTGGCTACGCGGCTGAATGTGTTCATTCAGGACTTGAAGGCTTGGAGAAACTCAAGATGCAACCTTATACTTTGGTCATACTCGATGTGATGCTGCCCGATATTGATGGCTGGGCAGTGTTAAAAATATTGCGTCAATTTTCCCAAATACCCGTGATTTTTCTCACCGCCAAAGACCAGATTATTGACAGAGTCAAAGGTCTGGAACTGGGGGCCGACGACTATCTGGCCAAGCCTTTTTCTTATATTGAGTTACTCGCACGCATTAAAAGTCTGCTGAGACGGCAACAGTATGTGCAGGAAAATGAGTTATGGATCGGCAACTTAAAAATGGACTTAATCCATCATAAAGTGTGGCGGAATGAGCAGTTAATTGAACTCAGTAAAAAGGAATTTAGTTTATTGCGCTTTATGCTACAACACCCAAATGAAATTATTACGCGCAGGCAAATTGCGTCCGAAGTTTGGCATATCAATTTTGATACCGATACGAATTTTATTGATGTGGCGGTACGCCGCTTACGCAGTAAAATTGATGAGGGACATGAGATAAAACTCATTCATACCGTTCGTGGCCTGGGCTATAAAATTTCGGTTGAAGCCTAATGTTCAAGCGCCTTCGCTCTTTAGAACTCCGATTAACGCTATTGGTCACATGGTGTGCTGCCATGGTGTTGTGTGCTGTGGCATTTATGACCTATCTGGGTATCAATCAAATTTTAATTGCCCAGCAAGATTGGGCTTTGGTTGAACGTATTGAGCGGCTAGAAATTTTGCTGCAAGACAGTCGCAATATCGAACAGATTATTGCTCGCCCGAAGCTGTATCAAAATATGTTGGGAAATCAGGATAATTTGTTTTTATTGATTCAGGATGACCAGATTCTGATTAATATCAATCCACTTGGCATTCCGCTGCCCGAATTTACCCATCAGCCCCAGATTCAATTCCGTGATTTATCGGCTCATGCTTACCCGACCCGTATTGCGTGGAAAACCATTCAAATCAATCAGCAACCCTATTTGTTAATTGCAGGCAAACAGTGGTCTGAACGTTTAGCCATTATCTCACCTTTTCAAAAGCGTCTTTTCCTCTATGTGTTTACAGGTATCTTGGCCATTTTCATACTCTGTGCGATTGCTAGCCGTCTGGGATTGAAGGCTTTAAGAACTCTGCGCGAACAAACCCATGCCATTAATATTCAGCAACTTGAGCAGCGACTCAATCTGATGCATCCGCCTCAAGAGATTGAACAGCTTGCATCCGATATCAACGCCATGCTTGACCGTATTGAAATGGGATATAGCCAACTGAATCGTTTCTCTGAAGACATTGCGCATGAATTTAGAACCCCACTGAATAATTTAATCGGGCAAACCGAAATTTTACTCATGAGTGAACGCAGTCCCGCACAGTATCAGGAACTCTTGATTTCCAACTTGGAGGATTATCACCGTTTAAAAAGAATGATTGACAGTATGTTATTTCTCGCCCGCGCAGATGCGCATAAAGTTCGCTTAAACAAACAGAAAATTCAGCTCCAATCCTTTATAGAACATATGTGCAGTATTTTTGAATATCAAGCCGAAGAGCAAGACTGCCATTTTGTGTTCAGGCTGGACGCGACTGAACTCTGGGCAGATCCAGAACTGTTACAACAAGCCCTGTATAATCTGATATCAAATGCACCGATCCACGGCGGTAATCACCGAAGCATTTATGTGGTAAGCCAACGAAAGATGATCAATCACATGCATATGATTGGATTATCTGTGATCACCAGTGGCTTAGAGATTGCCCCTGAGCATTTGCCGCATATCTTTGAGCGCTTTTATCAGTGCAATTCCAGCAGACAAAACCCTCATCAAACGGGTGGTTTAGGGCTGTCGATTGTGGCATCCATTCTGACACTTCATCAGGGGACGTATCAGGCAGTCAATAGTGCAGAAGGCGTATGCTTTGAACTGCTATTCCCAGACGTGTGATCTACATTTGTCCCTATTTCATCTCGTTTTTGGAATCACTCTGAATTTTCCCATCCACCAGATTAATGGTTCGGTCACAGGTTGCCGATAATCTGGGATCATGCGTGACCAGCAATACAGCACAGTCATGTTCACGATGTACTTTGCGAAATAATTCAAACATTTCCGCAGCAGTTTGAGTGTCCAGATTGCCTGTCGGTTCATCAGCCAACAATAGTGCAGGCTTGGTTATCAGCGCTCGAGCTATCGCCACACGCTGCTGCTGTCCGCCAGAAAGCTCATTTGGTTTACGATCCGCAAATTTTTCCAATCCTACTGCGGCTAATAATTCATGCGCATATTGCAGTGCAGATTGATCAGGCTTACCCTGCTTCAGCATTAACGGCATGAGGACATTATTTAAAGCAGTAAATGCCTGTATAAGATGATGGAACTGAAACACAAAACCGATGCTGCTCCCCCGCAGCGCAGTCCGTCTAACATCATCCATACCGCTTGTGGCCTGACCGAGCAAGTACAACTCGCCACTGCTTGGCTGATCTAATAAGCCCAGAATATTCAATAAAGTACTTTTACCTGAACCTGAAGGACCTATGAGCGCGGCAAAATCATTGCGCTCAATACACAGATCAATCCCGTGTAGCACCTCCACTTCATTGGCTTGCCCAACGTTATAAGATTTTCGCAATGCCTCTAAACGCAGCACTTCCTTAGACTGATCAGACATGACGAATCGCCTCCACAGGGTCTAATGCCGCAGCTCGTCGTGATGGGACTGCCGCAGCCAACACACCTGTCAATGTCGCCAACAATACTGCCAAAAGGATGAGCTGGATTGATATTGAAATATGAAACAAACGTGGACCAAACTGATTAAATACCCAGACTAAACCACAACTGACCACACTCCCTAAAATCGAACCGAGCAGCCCAAAAATTGCCCCTTGAAACAAGAACACTCTTAAAATCTGCGATTGGGTCGCCCCCGTCGCACGTAAAATCCCAATTTCCCGCGTGCGTTGCACCACGCTTACCGACATCACACTGGCAATGCCAAAAGCGACTGAAATCCCCACAAAAACAATAATCATATTGGTCGAAAGGCTCTGAGCGGTGATCGCATTCATGAGTTGGGCATTGGTTTCAATCCAGCTTTCAGCTTTTAATCCCGTCAGGCGTCCGACTTGTACGGCAATTTGATCTGCCTGAAAAATATCTTGGATCGTCAGATCAATTACGGTCACGCCACCTGGTAAATTGAGTAAAGATTGCGCCTGTTTCAAATCCAGATAGACATAGCGTGCATCCAATTCACGCACGCCCAGTTCAAATATGCCCGAGATATTCACCACCGCATTTTTCTGCTGCCCAGTATCTAGCCTTAATTTGCTCCCGACTTCTA
Organism: Acinetobacter sp. WCHAc010034; assembly: GCF_001696615.3. Taxonomy (NCBI): domain Bacteria; kingdom Pseudomonadati; phylum Pseudomonadota; class Gammaproteobacteria; order Moraxellales; family Moraxellaceae; genus Acinetobacter; species Acinetobacter sp. WCHAc010034. Next base: position 886,976 of record NZ_CP032279.1, read on the forward strand.
CCCCCAAATCTTTGGCCAATTGACGCCCAATCAAGACATTATCCGCACTGACACGTAATTGACCACTCACCATATATTGCTTGAGTGGAATAATTTGTTGATAACGCTCCAAATTAATACCAACCAAGGCGACAGATTCAATTGCATCACCACGCTGTACAAATGCAGGACCAGAAACCACAGGAGAAACAGCCGTCAATACTGGTAACTGATCTAAAGTTTCCGTAATCTGCTGCCAATTATTAATCGAGCGTAAGCGCTGCGCCCGTTTATCTTCTTGTAACAACTGAAGTGTTCGGGCTGTTGGCGGCACAATCTGATTCACCTCATCTGGTGAGAGCAAGCGAATATGTGCCTGCGTACCTAAAGTCCTTTCTACAATATTCGACTGTAAACCTTGAATTAAGGCACTGATGAATACAATTACCGCCACCCCTACGGCGACGCCAATGGTAATCATCATCGACTGGGTACGACCCTCGCGCAAAAAACTGATTGCGATGGTCCACTCTGTCCAAAGTCGCCCAAAAAAGTTTTTCAATCGAATTTCACCGGTAATTCATTTTTGCTATCTGTCTGATCCGCTTGATGCTGCAATCCACGTTGTTTTTGCTCTAGGCGGACACGGGTGCCATCTTTAAGTGCTGATTCTGCATCGGCAAGGACTTGATCACCTTCTTTTAATCCAGCAACAACTTCCGACATGACCAAACCACGCAATCCCAGTGTGATGGAATGACGTTGAATTTTTCCATCTCTTACCAAAATAACCATGGCTTTTTTTCCACTGATACTGCTTAAAGCATCATTTGGAATAACCAAGGTCCGCTCACGCTTATTGGTTTCAACATTGACCGATACCGTCATGTCTTGACGCAAAAAATCAGGGACTGGATCCACTGTTAATCGGACGTCGACTGTGCCACGCTGAGCATCAATACTTGGGGCAATAAAATTAATATGGGCTGGAAAAGCTTGATCTGGATAGGCATCCGCTATCACTGCCGCTTTTTGTTGTAAAGCCAGCAGCGGTAAATTGCGTTCATCAAAGGGGACTCGAATTTCGGTTGCACCATCCAGCGCAATGGTGAAAAGGGTCTGGCTAGGTTGCACCAGATCTCCGGGCTCCACATTCCGAGTTAAAACGGTACCTGAGACTTCTGCACGAATTTTGGTTTTGGCAAGTTGCGCTTGTAATGCGGCTAGTCGTTCACGCAGCATTGTCTCTTCAGCTTGCCCCGGAGCCAGTGCAGCAACTTTTAAGCGAGCCAATTCCAAATTATTACGAGCGAGTCTTTCTGCCTCTATCGATTTCTCTCTTTCCTCAGCTGATAATATGCCTAATTCGGTATTCCTTCTCCGCGCTGCTTCCCGCTCAGCTTGTTGTAACTGCACTTTAGCATTCGCCAAATCAACTTCCGCTTGTGGACGTCTACTGGCCGCAAGTTCGGTCAATTCTGCTTCTGCTTGTCGTACCTGCGCTGCAATTTCATCCGATTTGAGTAGCAAAAGCAGATCCCCACGGGAAACCCGATCGCCTTCTTGAATCAACCGCTCAAGGACCACCCCTGTAATTTCACTACCAATCTGAGCCCGAGATACCGTTTCGACCCGTCCTGAGGCAACCACCGTCTGAACCAGTGGACTAGATACAACCTCATAACCAGATAACAATGGCCCCTGCCACCAGCGAAATAGAAAAAAACCAGCTAAAAAAAAGAGTAATACAATTATTATCAAATACTTATAGCGATTAACAAGCAATTGCATTCTCCAAGTCATTAAAAAAGCGAACATTTATATAAAATCATCTATCTTAATTTATAACGTATACACAAATATTTATATTACTTAGTACTAGGGCGTGTCCTCATTTGGCTTTACATCAAATAAACATGCAAGCAATGTAAATCATAGACTGATAATTTCGTGCAAGCTTATCAAATCTGGTTGCAACCGCTCTATACTGACCAATTGAAAATTTGATAAATTTTAGGTACAGGCTTCTTCATCTAAAAATTATATTGCTGATTAAGTCATTAATGATAGATTTATGCAAAAAAGCCATTTCTAAATACTTAGAAACAAATCTAACAAGTAGCCTTTTAGCGAACTGGATTAGTGTACTTTTTCTAAATCAGCTATAAAAGATAGAACACTTTACGGTGTTCTATCTTATTGGAATAGAGGTGGTCCCACTTGTTTGAACAACTAAAAGCGTATTTATAAGTGATATTCCGCTCTAGTTAAGCCACCTTGTTTTGTTGGGGTAGCTGATCATAGTAAAACTCATTTGGTGTCATTTTGTCTAGACTCGAATGAGGTCGTTTCAAATTATAAAACTCAAAATATGCACTTAATTGCTTTTTCGCATCTGTGACACTGCTATAAGCTTTGAGATACACCTCTTCATATTTAACGCTCCGCCATAATCGTTCAACCATCACATTATCTACCCATCGACCTTTACCATCCATACTGATTTGAATGCCATTTGATTTCAATACATCAATAAATGCATCACTGGTAAACTGGCTGCCTTGGTCTGTATTAAATATTTCAGGTCGACCATATTTTTCAATCGCTTCATTTAAAGCCGAAATACAAAAATCCACCTCCATACTAATCGATACTCTATGCGCAAGTACCTTGCGGCTATGCCAATCAATCACAGCACATAAATAAACAAAGCCTTTTGCCATAGGGATATACGTTATATCCGTAGACCACACTTGATTACTGCGCTGAATAGCCAATCCTTTGAGCAGATATGGATATTTACGGTGAGCTTGATTAGCCTGGCTTAAATTTGGTTTGCAATATAACGCCTGAATACCCATTTTCTTCATTAAAGTACGTGTATGACGTCGTCCTATATGATGTCCTTGACGATTCAACAAATCACGCATCATACGACTGCCTGCAAAAGGATATTGCATATGTAATTCATCAATACATCGCATCAGCTTCAGATCTGATGCACTCACAGGTTTTGGGCGATAGTAATAACAACCACGGGAGACTTTCAGCAGCTTAGCTTGCTTAGATACTGAAATCTGAAGTGAGTCGTCGATTAACTTTTGTGGTTGAAGCGGCCCAGTTTCTTCAACACACCTTCTAAAAAATCAATTTCTAATGCCTGCTCACCGATTTTTGCATGTAGTTTTTTTAGATCGATGGGTGGTTCTGTTGGAGCTTTTGATTGATCGAAAGCTTGCGAGGAAGCTGAGATCAATTGATTTTTCCAGTCAATAATTTGGTTTTGATGAACATCAAACTCAGCACTCAATTCAGCAAGTGTTTTTTCTGCTTTAATCGCAGCAAGTGCTACCTTAGCTTTAAAATCATTTGAATGATTTCTTCTTGGTCTACGTGCCATAAAATACTCCATATATTGATGTTTATAACATCATTTGAGGAGCAGAATATCACTTATAGGAGTTGTTCAAATTTACGGATCCATCTCTGAATGTTTAGGATGAGATATTAAATATGCATCGTTATGCCTAATTGAAAAGCTCTGCCTGGTAATGGCGCAATATATTTCAATGGGGAGTTTTGCGGCCGTGCATCTTCATCGAGCAAATTAGAGCCATTGATAAACAGATCAAAACTGGCGTTTTTCAACGTCACTTTTTTACGAATATCTAAATCAAGCAGATTGTATGCAGGCAATGGGACTTCCTCACCCACATTTTTACCTAGGTAACGAGGCTTGTCGTAATAAATACTAGACAGGCGCGCTGACCAATTCTCGAATGTCCACTCAATATTTGCGCCATAGCGGTTGGTTGGCATATTGGGCAAATAGATTCCATCATTGGCTAAACGTAAACGATCGGGATTTGTCGCTTTATTCTTGACCAAATCTGCAAAGCCACCTACTTTTAAATCCCCTAAGTTGTCGAGGGAAAACGTATGGTTCATATCCAACTCAAAGCCATTCACTTGTGTATCGGTTTGCTTCCAATACTTCAATGGTAAACGGTTCCGCATAGAGGCACCTGAGTGGGACAAATACAAATAGTCCTCAAAATCCATTTGGTACAATGAAACCGCAATATTGGTCGAATCCCAATTCAGAGTAGTTGTAAACTCTAAACCCTGCATGACTTCTTTATTTAGTTTTTGATTTCCTTCTTCTTGGGTCATCACTGAGTAGTGAGGGTTACTGGCATAGAGTTCATTGATTTCGGGTGCCCGTTCAGACTCACTGTACTGAAGTCTGAAACCCAAATAATCTGTAACTCTAAACTCTGATCCGATATAGAAACTATTCAGATCAAAGGACTTATCTTCAAGCGTGCTATTTGAAGCATTACGTGCCAACTTAAAGCTCTGGTCCTGAATCTCATGTTTGACTTTCTCGACACGATAACCGGCATCAAAAGAAAGTTTATTGAAATCTAGTTTTTCCAGTATGAATATTGCATGAGAAGCTGTATTTACATTTGGCAAATAACGTTCTGCACCTGAGCCTTTAACCTGTCTGGCATTTATAGAAGCTCCTATTTCTCCGCTGAGGCTTTTATAAGGCTTGTGTTCAAATACCAGCTCTGCAGTATCAGTATCAAATTTATATTCATTGGCATTTCTCGCACCAATGTACTCCCCAGATGTGTTTGACAGTCTAGATGCTTTCAGCTGCACACTCTTCAGCAAACTTAATGGCTCTCTAAGCAGCGAGTCTACGGCAAAACGATTCTGTTCGATTTTTACACCCACTGGCAAGCCATCGCTATAAGAGCTCTGAAAAGATTTGTTTTCCATAGAAAAACCCGGAACACCATATTCACTGCTTTTATAGTCAGCACTCACGCCGATATAGCCATTGTTTAAGAAATAGGTTGTCCCTATCGCCATGTTTTCATTTCTGGCATAGCTGTTACCTAGTTTCTTTTTATAATTCGGCGTTACATCATTGTTAATTTTATTCTGTACATACTTAGCCGTGTCCGGCACATAATCAGGGTTCGGGTCATTAATAAACTCTTTCAATGAACCATTTACATACCGTTTTGAGATTGCCTCATCTGTGTATTTAGCAGACTCTAAACCATCATAATAATCATAGAAATTTTCTGGGTTCTTCGTGATATCTTCTAAAACGTGCTTATTTAAATACTGATTATGCGCTTTATTAAACACATTTGAGATTCTAGAGTCCTTTTGACATGCATCTGCCAAAGCAGAATTTACGCCGCCAGTACTCGGAAAAACAGCTGTATCGCATACTGCGGCTTTGCTTGATCCAGGTATTTTATATGAAGAAATACTTTGGGTTGAGAACTGAATATTTGTGCTTAAGTTTTTTTGATTGTTTACATTTAAACGAATACCGTGGGCATTAAAATCATTAAACCCTTTTTTATAAGCGATATCTAAACTTCGACTTTTATCCTCCAACTTTTTTGAAATCAGTCCAGTATCAATATCCACACTGCCCCCAATGGAATTCCCCCCATATCTAACTGAATTTGTACCTTTATGAACAGTGACACTTTTTGTAAAGAGTGGATCAAATGGAATATTAATATCACCACTTATTGCATTCATTCCATTAATCGTTTGCCCATTCTCAAGGATGCTCACTCTATTGCCTGATAAGCTGCGTATCACAGGTGCGCCAGCATTTGGACCAAAGGATGTGCTTTGTACCCCTGAGACATGCTTAAGCGCATCCCCCAGTGTATTTGATGTTTCAATTCTCTCTTTTTCCACAATCACTGAAGTCTTTTCAGTTTGTTCCGCATGAAAAATAAGAGTATCTAAAACCAGAACATTTTGTTCTGCTTGCGCTTGTTGAATAGCCAACAAAATTAAAGTCATTAGAGTTGTGTACTTCATGATTCACCCAAAAAAGAAACGTTATAACATAACACCAAATAGGTTTTAAAAATAATTTAATACTCTTAGTATTTCTGTCTAGGTGTTTAGTCCCGGCATTTGATGGATCGGATCAAATTTAAAAGGTTCAGGTTCATCTGCCCACTGTTTGCACATGAATTCGTAGGGAGTCAGACCCTTAAGTGTTTTGAGTCTGCGGCCGAAGTTGTATGTGGCAATAAAATCAGCAAGGTGAATACATAGCTAAGTGTGATCGTCGTAATGGAACCGTTTGACAGCAACTTCCTTAATCGTTCGATTCATCCGCTCGACCTGTCCATTGGTCCATGGATGCTTAACCCTGGTAAGACGATGTTCAATGCTGCATTCAGTACAAACCCGATCAAAGATGTGCTCAGAGGCATAGCGATCACAGGTGCGGTTCGTGAACTGGATACCGTTATCCGTCAGCACCGTATGTATGCTGTAGGGCACAGCCTTAACCAAATTGCGCAGGAACTGCGCGGCTGCCATCTTACCGGCTCTGGTATGCAATTCAATGAACGCGAACTTGGCAGTGCGATCAATGGCAACGAAGAGATAAAGCTTCCCCTATGCTGTTTGCATCTCAGCGATGTCAATATGGAAGTAACCGATGGGGCAGTTCTTGAAGCACTTCTTGACAGTACGATAACCCTGCACCTCAGGAAGCCGTGAAATACCATGCCGCTGCAAGCAGCGGTGTAACGAGGAGCGCGTCAGATGAGGAATGCTCGGCTGAAAGGCATAAAGACAATCGTCTAGCGGCAACAAAGTGCTTTTTCGAAAAGCAACGATTGCCGCCTCTTCTTCAGGCGATAACACGCTTGAGTGAGGATTCTTTGGCCGGGTTGTCAGATCATCTACTGAAGTGCGTTTCTTCCACTTTGCGACAGTCTTTTAATTGATGCAGTAATGCTTGGCTAGCGCTCTTAAGCTCTCTTGACTATTTTGTATTGCTCGACGCACTGCCTGTGTCGTTGTGGCGCTGCTGTGTAGAACTTATCCCATAGTGCTTCCTTCCATTTATGTGAGAATATTGCACCATTAAAATCTGGGACTAAACACCTAGAGAAAATTGCTACGGGAGAAAAAACACTTCGAGGTAATTAACCGCCACAATATAATCTACTATGTTGAAGGTATATTAAATTGGCGGATTATTACTTGAATCCTTCCAGCTCTTGTGCCCGAGATGCTGTCGCCGACATGAAGCAGTCATGACTGCTGAGTGCTGCTAATGTTCCCCCATCAGGGTCAGCATAGAAATTGCAATTTACATCGCGATACTTAATCCATACACGCTGAACCTCCTGCAGCTGCTTCTTGCGTGCGGGGGTAAGCGAGGCCATGACATCTTTATAAGCCTTATTGAGACGTACATCCTGACGTTTTGTCTCTACTCCAATGCAGTCAAGCATCTCTGCCGTTACACCATTTGACCTATCGATACAGATCGAAAACTGCTGAGTTAGCCCAACATCATTAGCAGACGCTGTCTGGGAAATACAGCCCATCATTAGACCCAACACGAATAATTTATTTGAAATCACAACACACCTGCTTTTTCTTAAAAGGCCATTCATAATGGCAAGACCAATACAGCATCAATGGCAGACCATGCAAAACTTAGCCGTTATTGCAATTGCTGAAAATAAAAGGCCCCTATCTTAGGCTGCTAAAACTTATCACTTTTAGTTGCTGGGCTGAATAAATTTACAGAATCAGCTTAATCCCATGCCCAAGCTGTATCTAAAAAATACGGATGGAAAACTCCTAACCTCTAAAAAGATTTATGCAGCCAAGCCCTCAAAATACAAGCACTGATTAAATTCGGCAAATCTTTGCAGCTCTATGTTTAATTCTAAGAGAAACAAATTTTTGTCCTGTATTTTGCTATCGTCCAGATGTAAATTTAAGACAGCCAATCTTTTCTCAGCGCGATAAGCTTTACAATCTATCCGCCCAACGAGCCCGCCCCGATACAATATAGGTAAACAAAAATAACCATATACTCTTTTAGATGCTGGAACATAGCATTCCATTCGATAGTCAAATTCAAATAAAGTATTCAAACGATCGCGATGAATAACAAGATTGTCAAATGGTGAAAGTATCTTCAAATTAGTCTGATACTTTAATTCCCGCTCCAGATTCGCCATATCAATATAAACCGCCTGGCCATCCGGCATTTTTAGCGCTTCTATCATCCCTGCGGACAGCCGCTCATTCAATATGTTACGCATAGCTTCACGTAAATCTTTTCCTCCCTTTAAATGCAATAGCTGTTTCCATGTAAATACCCCATGCGCCCTGAGCGTAGCGTCAAACAAATAGAGAGCATATTCCTGAAGTGTTGGTGTGCTTAAATCGATATTTTCAGGCAAGCAGCGTTCCGTCAGATCATAGACCTTTTCCATGCCATGACGTTCACACACCATCAAATCTCCCTGCATGAATAACTGTTCAAACGCCCGGCGGTTTGGTCCAGAATTCCACCAGTTTCTCTGATTTTCATTATTCACTTTATCAAGATCACGGAGCCGAATTTTTCCTTCAGCATTAATACGAGCCAAAATTTCATGCATTAAGTGCTTATCACCTCTGTTAAAATAGCGGTTTTCACCATTTCGTACAGATGCCATAAATGGAATTGTATAACGGTAATCCCGCATTGGAAGGTAAGAGGCAGCGTGATGCCAATGCTCAAAAATTTGTTTTTCCCGAATCAGTGTATTCAGATAAATTAAATCATAATCAGGCACACGGCTCCACAGAATATGATGATGGGCCCGCTCAACTACAGATATCGTATCAATTTGCACATAGCCAAGATGCTCAATAACCTGCAATGTTCCAGATATACCTTTTCCATATAGTCCCGGTGCTCCCAAACCCTGTCGAAATAAAGTTAAATTTTTCAATAATTTAATCATAATAGTTTATATTTTTATGGCATTGTTAATTAATATCTAAGGAAAATTACGGTTACGCTTCAAACTCTAAATCCTCTTTGCATACTCCTCTAGCGCATTCTTTTAAGGTTATAGGTCACCACTCCCCATATTTCAAACTCCTGCCCTTCTTCAATATAGATATTTTTAAACTCAGGATTCTCAGCCTTCAGCCATATTTTTGCAGGATGAAACTTTTGTTCAAGAATTAGCCGTTTTACCGTAAAGTCATTGTCGATACGAGCAATTACAATATCTCCTGATTTCGCGGTCAGGCTCCGGTCAACAATCAAAGGATCATCAATATCAATGCCGGCATTCAGCATGGAAAGTGAGTTTGCTTTAACAATAAACGTACTATTTTGATTCCGAATCAGGAACTCATTGAGATCCAAAGACTCCTCCACATCAGTTTGCACCGGGGCTGGGCATCCTGCAGCAACTCGTTCCGCAGCGAGCGGAATTTGATATACCTTATCATTCGCCGGTTTCACTGTATGAGCTCTTAGGACTGGACTTAAATCATCTAAAGCCGAGGTGTTGAAATTTTTCAGCAGCCATTGCTTGATAAACTCAGCCTGTGATTCAGGCACCCGAATAACTTTAGTCGGTTCATTAAACTGAGCTTTTCGCCCGGAATTTGCTCTGGCGCCGCCATGCTCAAGTTTAGTTTTCTTATTCATTGTGCACTCTTCTTAGATTTAAAATTTCTTTAAAAATAATATATCTTGAAAAAGTTACACATTCAAGTTGACGGATAGCAATTTTTGCATAACAATGATTTTAATCAGATCAAATTATCTACAAAACAACCTGATGGAAAATTCAAATATGAAAAATCAACGTGATGCAATTTTAGGTTATGCACAAGAACTACATACCTACTATATTCAGTTTATTGAGAATAATACCGTCTTGGACAATCGTTATGGTCTTGCCTGCCAAGACATCAGTGATGATCAGGCAGAAAATATAATGACGACTTTGATTCTTAAAAAGTCTTTCTGGATTAATGGCTCCAACCTTCAGGATATTGTTAAAGGCTTAAAGCCTTTAACAGCAGGATTCAGTCATATCAGTTAAACAGGTATTCTTTTATTTTTAAAGACACAATAAATTTGCTTGGACCTGTGCCAGATTCAGATTGACTCGCTACTTTGAAGGCTTATCGCTCTCATGAAATATTTGGCGCAACTTGGCCAGAAATTAATTTTAAAGCAAAAATTTGGATTGTTCCCAGAGAACGTATGCGTATGAAAAATAAAAAGAGCATCGTTTCCCATTGTCAAATGAAGCCATTGATTCATTAGAATCCATTCAAAGTAAGCTCAATTCCAAGGTTTTATTTTTCCTGCACATCGAAATGGCAATATGCTGTCTGATATATCTTTAACGACTTTAATCAACTACATGCATAGGCAGAAACTGGAAACAAATGATTTTGCCCCTATTGACCCAAAAACAAGACTTGGGATATAACAGCACAACATAAAAAAATCATTAAATTTCCCCTTTTGAAAATTCAACTCTTACAATTAATCCTCCGGCCACATTGTTTCGGTACACTTTAATATTGGCTTGATGTGAATCAACGATTTGTTTAACAATTGATAAACCCAAACCACTACCAACTACAGTACTGGCTTGATTTATCCGATAAAAACGATGAAATATCAATGGTATTTGTGCTTCATCCAAACCAATACCATTATCCTCAACTTGTAAAAAACTGCTATTTCCAACAACCCCACAACTGACTTTGATTATCGATGCATGATTTGGGCTACGGTAGATAATGGCATTTTCCAGTATATTTCTCAGCATAATTTCCAGCTGATCTGGTTGGGCCCAAACCGGTGCTGAAGCCAGTTGCAACTGCAAATCTATACCCGCTTGACGGAACTGAAAATCCATCATCGCAACTATACTGTTAATAATATTAGCTAGATCAAAATTGCTTTTGGTCTGTGCCGCATTTGGTTCGAGTCTTGCTAAGGTGAGTAACTGAGTAATCATCCTTGAGGCTTTATCAACACCTGTAATAATATCCTCTGCAGCCTCTCTTGACTCCTCCGCAGAACGCGCGCTTTGCAATACTTGGGCATGCAGACGTATAGCAGCCAAAGGAGTCCGTAACTCATGTGCAGCATTAGAGGTAAAGCGTTTTTCACGCTGCATGCTTTCCGTTATTTCACGAAGTAACGTATTTAACGAGCTTACCAGCGGCTCAATCTCTTTAGGCACCACCGGATTGATCGGGTTTAAGTGCTCAATTGATTGTTTTTCCAGATTTTGACTGATGCTATATACTGCAGACAAGTGATTGCGAATGGTGCGAATAATCAGCCACGACAATAATGGTAAAAATACTGCTGAAACCAATATCAAAAATAACAACATGTCTTTTTGGATATCTTGCCGAATCGTCCAAACCTGTGCGATTTGCACCTGTATGGTATGCGTACTGTCCCAGACCGAATAACTGCGGTAGGTTTTATTGTGCATCTTGATCCAGCCAAAACTGGCTTGCTGAACAAAAGGCTGAGTTTCAACCCCCACCGAACGATAAATCAATTGGCCATCACGATGCCAAATTTGAAATATAATCTGATCATAATGCTCACCTTGGATTTTTTCGATGACCGTATGTTCAGGCACTCTCCCATCGAGGGTACTTAAGGTCGTAGACAACAAAGCATGGGCAGTTTCAGCCAAAGATTTATCAAAGATATTATTAGCTGTTCTTTGCATTCCCCAATAGATACTGCCCAAGCTGCCGAGCCAAACACTGGTAGTAATCACCAGTAAAATCATAGATAAGCGCTGAGTCAGTGAATAACTTCGAATCGGATCAGCCATTAATGCTGCTCATCCATGACATATCCAAAGCCTTGTACTGTGCGTACGATATTTTTACCCAGCTTACGGCGCAAATTATGGATATATACTTGCACCACATTACTGCTAATATCAGCATCATAAGTATAAAATGAGTTTTCTATATTTTCACGTGAGATCACACGGCCACGGTTTAAGGTAAGCAACTCCAACAAGTGAAATTCTTTATGGGTCAACTCAACTTCAACCTGATCTAACAGCACTCGTTTACTGGCCTTGTTAATACTAATATTGCCAATTAAAATCAAATCACTGACTTCACCTGAAATACGGCGAAGTACTGCATGGATCCGCGCCACGACCTCATGCAGATCATAAGGTTTAACCACAAAATCATCTGCACCCGCTTCTAAGCCAGCGATACGGTCTTCGATTTGGTCTTGGGCGGTAAGGATAATGATTCCAGCTTTATTTCTTTTTCGGCGCAGCGATTTTAAAATTTCAATCCCGTTACGGTCAGGCAAGCCTAAGTCAAGTAAGATAAAGTGGTAATGATAACTTCCTAAAAAATGATATGCATGCTCTGCCGTACCAGCTATATCCACCACAAAACCGGCTTGATCTAAACCGCGTGCAGTAGCTTTAGCCAATAAGGCATCATCTTCAACCAATAAAACCCTCATACCTGACCTCTTCTCTCTCTAGCTAAGCAATTTGCACGATACTTGATGATCAATATACTTCTCTCTCAGTTTAAAATTTAACCTCATGATCATCATGAAAAGGCCACAATTGATGTGAATTGAGCAAGAGCATGCTGAGGCTCTCAGCATAATCAACTTTGCTCTGATCGACTCGGCTGCGTGCTTCAATCAACTGCTGTGAATGCAATAAAAGTTCATTTAAACTTAACTCACCCAGTTTATAGGCTTTTTGCATCAGAGAATGCTGTTGCTGCAACTGTGCCAAGTTTTGCTGCGCCTTAGTACTCCTCACAGTTGCAGACTCCATTTGAGTAGACCAATATTGTGCTTCTTGGCGCAAACGATTTTCCACGCGTATTATCTCTATATCAGCTTTATGTGCCTCTGCTGCTGCCATTCCCGAGGCTATACGCACATGCCGGCCAGCAAATGGTATTGAAACGGTTATCCCTATTAGGTTTTCAGCGCCAGATTGCTCTCTACTATAGCCCAAGCCAATAGTTGGATCAGGAAGCTTATTGAGCTGCTCTCTTTTCAATAAAATATGCTGCTGTTTAGCCTGCATCCGCACTAGCTCCAACTCATGATTCGTTGACAATATTTGCTGTACCCACTCAGCTTGGCTATATTGCAACTGGCTAAGCTGTATAATATCGGCGCTCCACTGGTCAGGAATCTTGCCTTGATAATCACGGGCCAATAATTGCTGAGCTTGATAATAGGCAGCCTTAGCTTGCACATATTTCTCTTCAACCTGCCGATATTCGTTGCTCAACAACATCAACTCCAGTCGCGGTGCGTCTCCGGCACGAATACGCTGTTCAGTCGTCTGCATATATTTCTGAATTTGAACCAACTGCTCCTGCAGCCGTGTCAGCTGCAAAGTACAACGCATATAAGCAAACCAATTGTTCAACAAGCCTTGGGCTACTTCATGTTTGGCATCTTCATATTTTAACTCGGCAATACTTAGACCACGCTGGGCCAGATCCTGATCAAGCCTATACTTATTGGGCAACCGAATTTGTTTTTCTATGCCAAAACTGGGTTCATAGCTGTTGGACTGCTGCTGATCTGGCTGTGCATCCGTCTTACGCAATTGCATCCCTGCTGTGGCTGTCCATGGATGCTGTCCCAATTTCAGCCCCTGTCCGGCAAAGCCAGCAAAATTTTGATCAGAAGCTGCTGCGCGCACACTAGGATGCTGTGCCAGACTCTGTTTTACTGCATCGAATGGCGGCAGCACCATATCTAGATGCGACTCGGCTGATACAGTTGAAGCCATAACAAAACAGCAGCCTAGTCCAAGTAAACGTAAAGCCTTGCTGAGCAAGGCCGGTTGAGTATTGATATCTAATTTCATCAGTCAGATGCTCCTTGACCAACATAGCCAAAGGTAATAGTTGGTAAAACCCAATATAAACAATCATTTGATTTAAATTTTTGATTAATATGCGCCAAGATCAGTGACACTGAGGCTTCCGGTACAATCAGCAAGATCATATTACGTTCCGTCGCACCACGAATTTTTTCTTGAATATTGCGATAATGCTGACGGCTGCCAAAGCCTCGTGCTGGCACACAGGTACAACCTGTAACCAACTCCGGAATTAGCCATAAATGGCTCATCAATTCTTCAGCAATATCAATCGATACATTAATAGAGAGTTGGCACATTTCAGACATGATGATCTCGCGCTAAACCAAACTGTTTAAAAAGGTTGGGAAGTAAAATCAGGGTCAGCATGGTGCAAGAAATCAGCCCCCCAATCACCACAATAGCCAATGGGCGCTGGATCTCAGCTCCGGGGCCTGTAGTAAATAACAATGGAATCAAACCTAAGGCTGCAATACTGGCAGTCATCATTACTGGGCGCAAACGACGCATGGCGCCTTCACGGACCACGGCTTCAATCGCAACGCCACGGGAAATTAACTGATTAAAATAACCAATCATCACCAAGCCATTAAGCACGGCAATTCCCATCAGTGCGATAAATCCTACCGAAGCAGGCACAGATAAATACTCGCCGGTCATAGCTAAAGCCAGCACCCCGCCAATCAAGGCAAACGGAATATTGACAAAGACCAAGACCGCTTGGCGCACAGAACCCAAGGTAGTGAACAGTAAAAAGAAAATTATGGTTAATGCGGCTGGCACCACCAACATCAAGCGAGCGGCTGCACGCTGCTGGTTCTCAAACTGACCACCCCATTTCAATGAATAACCTGGGGGTAACTTAACCCTTTCAGTAACCAACTGTTTGGCTTCATCAACAAAACCAACCAAGTCTCGATCACGAACATTCGCACGTACCACTGACATTCGTGAAGCATTTTCCCGATCAATTTTTACCACACCTTCAGTCTTGACCATTTCGGCCAAAGATGACAGCGGTACTGCAGCTACATTTTCAATAGGTAACGCTATATTGGACAATTCAAAACTCGACTGTCCCAACTGGGGATCGCCTTTCATCATCAATGGGACTGGACGGCCTTGCTCAATAATCGTCCCAATCTCTTTGCCTTCTATTAACATTTTGAGCTGGGCTTGAATACTCTGGCTATCCAGCTGATTGCGGACTGCCATATCACGGTGAATGCGTAATTCCTGGTATTGCACCCCCGAATTTTCCAGCGTCATTACATCTTCACTGCCTTCGATACTTTGCAATACTGACGCGATTTGTTTAGATAAATCATTAAGTTTATCTAAATCACTGCCAAAGATTTTGACCGCTAGATCCCCCCTCACCCCAGACAGCATCTCCGAAGTTCTCATTTCAATCGGCTGGCTAAAAGTTAAATTCACCCCAGGAACATCAGCAAGCACATGACGAATTTTTTCTAAAATTTGTTCCTTGCTTTTCCCCTGCCACTGATCTTGCGGTTTAAGCACGATGAAACTGTCCGTTTCATTTAAGCCCATTGGATCCAGACCTAACTCATCCGAACCTGTACGCGCTACGATCCGCGCCACTTCAGAAACCTGTTGTAAAATACGTTTTTGGATATCTAAATCCAATGCAATCGAGTTCTGCAAGCTAATCGAAGGGATTTTTTCCAGCTGTAAAATGGTATCCCCCTCATCCATAGTCGGCATAAATGACTTGCCAATGAATGGAAAAATCAGAGCCGCCACCAACAATAAACTGCCTGCCAAGACATAAACTTTTTTCGGATGAGCCAAACTAGCATCCAAAACTTTGCTATAGCCGGCTTCAAGCTTGGCCACCAAAAACGGTGTGTGATGCGCTTGTGATTTGAGAAAAAAAGAACACAACACGGGAATCACTGTAAGTGAAAATATCAGTGAACTTGATAGAGCAAAAACGATAGTCAATGCCACTGGAGAGAAGAGCTTGCCTTCTAAACCCTCTAGAGTCATGAGAGGAATAAAAACCAGCATAATGATTATCATCCCTGCTGTTACCGGTACTGCAACTTCACAGACAGCACGATAAATCACATTTAACGGGGGTAAAAATGAATGCTGCTCTGATTCATGTGCATCAGCTAATTGCATTTCTATATTTTCAACCACCACCACAGCAGCATCAACCAGTAAACCAATAGCGATCGTCAAGCCGCCCAGTGACATTAAATTAGCGCTTAAACCAAACTGACGCATCATTAAAAAAGTGCTCAATGCAGACAGCGGTAAAACTGTTGCCACGACCAAAGCCGATCTGAGATTACCCAAAAATAGCAATAGTAAAATCAACACCAAAATAATGGCTTCAAACAGGGTTTTACTTACAGTACGAATGGCTCGATTTACCAATTCGCCGCGGTCATAGAATGGTTCTATCGTTGTACCCTGCGGTAAGGTTTTTTCTATTTCTTGCAAATGCTCACGCACATGCTGCACCACTTGGCGGGCATTAGCACCTTTTAAAGTTAAAACAATACCTTGAACCGCTTCACCTTGACCATTTTCAGTTACAGCGCCATAGCGAGTAAGCGCACCAGTATGTACCTCAGCGATATCTTTAACTTGTATTAATGTTCCCTGATCATTGGAGACAATAATATCACCCAACTCTGCTAAGCTGCTGACACGGCTATCACTGCGTATCAGCAGCGACTCACCATTTTCATTGAGCCGTCCAGCACCATCACTGGCATTGTTAAGTTCAATTGCCTGCTGCAGTTGAGTCAAAGATAGGCCGCGTGCGGCCAATGCTTCCAAATTTGGTGTAACTTCAAAAGTACGGACTAAACCACCCAACGCATTGACGTCCGCGACCCCTTCAATTTTCCGCAGCTGCGGACGAATCACCCGATCAAGCAGGGTGCGTTTTTCCATATCACTTAGTGGTCCATGAAGAGTGAACATAAATGACTCACCCAATGGTGTCGTCATCGGTGCAATCCCACCCGAGGCACTGCTTGGCAGTGCTGGCATTACCCCGCTTAAGCGTTCATTGACCTGTTGTCTGGCCCAATATGGATCAGTGCCTTCGGCAAAATCCAAAGTAATGATGGCAATAGCATATTTAGACTGCGAACGCAGTACAGTTTGATGGGGTATTCCTAACATGTCCTGTTCGATTGGCATCACGATCCGGCTTTCCACTTCCTCTGGAGTCATGCCGGGTGATTTCATCACAATCTGAACCTGAGTACTTGATACATCCGGAAAAGCATCAATAGGCAGTTTGGTAAAAGCCAAGTACCCAGCTACACTTATAGTGAACCCAAGCAACAGCATCAGGATGCGCTGGCTCAGTGAAAATGCAATGATACGTTTTAACATGTGCTCAACCTCAATTTGCTGCAACACTGCTGACAGCTGGCGCTTGCTCTGCACCAAAGCCAGACCACACTGCCTTGAGGCGCTCTACACCGCTAACCGCAAACTGCATTTCTGGCCTTAATGCGGCAGCTGCAATATGACTTTGCTGTTGATTGACACCAATCAGGTTAACTGACATAGTAGAAAAACCACTTTTATTTTTGATAAATATCATATGCTTGCCATCTTTTAAGGCCACCGCAGCACTTGGCACAGACCATGCAGCAATTACTGTTGGGGTATAACTTTGAATATGAGCTTTTACAAATTGCTGTTCCCGTAAGCAGCTGTCTTTTGCATCCATTTGCACCAAGACATTTTGAGTTTGAGTGTTGCCGGTAAGCGCTGGCGCAACCTTTTGAACATAGCCTGTGATTTCACAGCCCTCAACTTTGACTTTATCCCCAGCATGAATATATTTGCTGTCAGCCAAACTGGCTTGCAGCAGCAGCTGCAGCGGTAAATCGCTATTAACCAATTGTCCAAGTACTGTGCCAGTTTCGACATACTGACCCACAGACACCTGTAAACTTTCTACGCTACCGTTGGCTGGGCTTTTAACATAAACCACCGGATTTAAACCATTCGCGCTACTACCTCCCATAAACTGCAGCATTCGCTGCTTTGCACTCAAGTCAATATTGAACCGCTGTACTTGATTTTGTGCTTCTTGCACCCGCTTTTCAGCAATGATTCCCTCTACATATAAGCTTCGTTCTCGTGCTAGGTTTTGCTGTGCAAGTTGTTGCTGGGCACGAATTTGCAATATGTCATTTTGAATCTGAATTAAATTCGGGCTATGCACAGCCAATACATTGCTATGGCGTGCAACGTCAGCCAAAGGCTGCACCAATACCTGCTGTACGACCCCTGACACCGGGCTGGTTAGCACAACCTTACTCTCTGGTGACCACTGTGCCTGACCTTGTAAAACGAGTCTTGTTTGCACATCCGCCGCGGCTGGCCCTAAAGTTTGCAGCTGGATACCTGCTTGCTGGATTTGCTTTGAAGAAATGAGAATTTGACTGCCTGAAGCATCACTGCTGATCGAAGCTTCTGGAAGTTCATCTTCCGCTTTAGCTTGAGCTGCCTTGTTCTTATTAGACAACACAGTGCTTCCCCACAACAGCCCAAGGCTGACTAGGACTAATGCGCCGATTGCAAATAACAGTTTTTTTGAACGCAGTACACTAACTTGCTGACCCACTGGCCTAGCCCTCAAAGATATTTTTCTCCATAAGGCTAAGATCAAGTTCTTAAGATCTGATTAAGTTTATACAATACTTTATGCTGCAGATTTCTTATTATTACTGATAATTTAGGTCAACTTGAATTCGGCTATGGCCTCTTCATCTGGATAAAGGCTTTCGCCTAGAACAGAGCCAATGCCATGGTAGGAAATTTTATTCAAAACAATATTTTTAGAGTTTGGAACAGCGTATCCGCTGATTACCATTAACATAGATACAAGAGCAGATATCAAGCTAAAGCGCATCGGTCGATGAAGGCCTGGCATTAACTTTCTCCCTGCTGCATAACACTGCTGCAGAATCACATTAATTTTTTTTGTTTATTTCCTATAAATGCCACATCTATTTATATAAATATTCAACATGATTTATATTGATCAAGCATATTGTTCTCAGCTAAAAAATATATCTGTTTTTCAAGTTATATATCTGAATCACTTATTTCGATTAAAGAGCATACTTTTCAATACATTATCTTTGAAAATAAAATGGTGCATTAATGCAGCACTGGCATGTAATCCTACAATTGCAATAAAAGCATTGCCTAAAAGCTCATGCAATTCACCAATATATTGAACATCTCTAACACTGCTTAAAAGTGGCAAGTTTAAAAATGATACTTTGAAATTATCAGTAAAACTTGATAATGCAAGCCAACCAGCGATTGGAACAACACATAAACTTAAGTAAAGAGAAAATCTAACAATTTTAAATAGATTTTTTTGATATTGATTAATTATTTTATTTTGAGGAATACTTTTCTTATAGACAAAAACAAAAACTAACCTAATGAAAAATAAAATAAAGATTGATATCCCACCTATGACATGAATCTGCCCAAGCAAGCCCGTTGTTGTTGGATTTCCACCAGTCAAATACACAGTTGCAACCAAAAAAAATGTAATCCAATGCATTATTATTATCGGTTTTGGATAGATATTCTCCATGATTCCTCCTAATTTTTCAGACATTTATATCAAGCTTAATTAAGCGTTCCAAATTAAGATAAGCAGCAAGCAAACCTTGAAGAATATATCTACGGCAAGAAACCTTATTAAGCACAGCTTGCTAAGCTAGACACAGCAAGCCAAAGCAGAATTAAAAGAGTCAAATTATCTTTAATGGCGACCAAACTAAACAATAGAATCTTGGGCTTAAAATAAAGTAGGCACTGCTATTTTAAATTCAACTCCATCATGTCTCATTGCAGGATTTTGCATAATGCTGGATTGTGGATATATTTTTCTCAATAGAGCCTGAGACTACATGAGGTAAAAGTTGATTCACTTTTACAAATATCTTTTCTGGATAACCAACCTGATAAGACTGCTGATCACGCTGAAGAAAATTATATAACTCTTCTGCAACCAGCTCAGGGCTGTCCATTTGCACTCCCAATTGCTGATTCATCTGAATCACCGCAGGGCTATTCATTGCTGTGCTGGTAGCGCGGGGAGAGAAATATCTGAACTTAATCGCCGTTGTGCAGTATTCCCGCGCAAGCGCTTCTGTTGCTCCCCTGAGTGCAAATTTACTCGCGCAGTAGCTGACATAGCCAGGATAGCCAATGCTTCCGAAAGTGGAGCCAATATTGATAATTTGACTGGGGTTCACTGCCGACATCAGCGGGATAACTTGCTGAATCAGTTCCAGCGGATACGCTACGTTTACCATCATCATTCTTTCAATCATTGCATCCTGCTGATCTGAGAATAAAGCAAAATCATTTATTCCGGCATTATTAATATAATAGTTGATCGGCGTATTCATTAGGGCCAGCGCCTGTATAAAATGCTGACGGCTTTCCGGTTTGGATATGTCACAGCATAAGCAGTTTAACTTGATGCTTGGATAGCTCTTCGCAAGTTTAGCCTGCATCTCTTTGAGCATGCCTTCATTCCTGCCCGATAAAACAAGGTTAATGCCTTTTTTTCCTAAAGTATTTGCAATGGCTTGGCCAATGCCCCCTGTTGCCCCAACAATCACAGCTGTTAAATTAGACATAGTTTTTCTCACTGAATATAAAAATAGTTATGCAATATGCGCACGCCAAATTAAAAGTTATGATTCATTCCTAGGCCCATGCTGATGTACAGCTTCCGGTTTTCCAGCGGGACAAGAATTTCACGCCTGCCGTGCATAAAGCGCTTATTGTCAATAATGGCCAGATCACCGTCCTGCCAATTAATTTCAGCAGTAAATTTTTCACAGAGGCCGGCCAGTTCTAAAATTAAATCCGGGCTGATTTCCGAGCCATCAGCAAAATGGTAGCGCGGTTTTTGATAATTATAGGATGGCCCTAATAATGTATTTGCAAATGCAGGAATGCCCTTTAAATTATCATGCCGGATCATATTCACCTGTAAGCCATATTCAATTCCGCCATTTTCTGCAGGGCTGATGCTTTGGCCGGGAATCATGTCTGCAAAACGCTGCAAATCATTCCAGGTCGTCTCTTCAGGCATCTTGATATTCAAAGCTGCTGCAACATATTTTTGCCAAATATTTTTGGGCAAATACCGGCTGATCGTCATCGGCGCTGAAAATTTTTCCTTTAAGCTATCCGGCAAGTTCAGCCAAACCAAGTGACCATCGCATACCGTAGTCTGAGAACCCTGCGAAGCGCTTAATGCACTGAAAAAGGCAATAATATCCGGCGGCAATGGCGTAGTTCCATTTTCAATATGCAGCCCTACAGCGTGAGTGCCTGCATCCACTTTTTGCGATTGCTGCGTGATATTTTCACGCGCCGGGTCGTAAGTCAGCTTTTGGCATAATAATGCCATCAGCTGGCTGAAACTGGCCACGTCATAGTTTTCATTCCTCAGCAGAACCCAGCCGTTTTCGGTTAAAGCGGCTTTGATTTCTTTTCTTGCAGACTTTAGAAGAAGCTCTTTCTCATCCGCACTCATCACAGCTTGTTTCATATTCATATTTCTATCTCACTGTTGCCGCTTATCGCCCAGCTTTCGCTTGAAGCAGAAATAGTTTTAATTTTCCGGAAATTTATCAGTACGCTAATTCAGCAACAAATCTGCCTTAAAGCGCTGCTGAATAGCATTTCTGCGCAATTTTCCATTATCTGTCAGCATTTCATTTGCTAAAGAAAACGGCTCTTCAGCGCGGCACCAATGCTGAATGCGGGCATAATCCGGCATGCGGGCATTGGCTTTTTGTATTGCCTGATCAACCATACTGTTTGATACTGAATCTTTGGCATAAATCACAGCGGATAAATGCGGCTGCGCTTCACCAAAAACAGCAATCTGATTAATTTCAGGCTCACTTGCGCTATTGGATTCCACCCATTCCGGAGAGACATTCCGGCCAAAACTGCTGACAATAATCTGCTTAATGCGCCCGGTGATGAATAAGTAGCCGTCTTCATCAAAAAAACCCGCATCACCGGTATGGATATACTGGCTTGCAGGGAGTTCATTCAGATAGCCCTGCATGGCATTACCCTTGACCAGCACCTCCCCACTTGGAGTTATTTTGACTTCCACATGGGGCAATGGCCGGCCTACACTTCCTATTTTAATTGCATTGGGTAAATTCAGACTCACCACAGAAGCGCATTCAGATAAGCCATAGCCCTCATATACTGGAAGCCCGAGCTTTTCACACTGCATCAGCAAATCTGGAGCAACTTTTCCGCCGCCGACGGCAATGAATTTCAAGCTGCTGAAATCCTCAGGACTGTGCACTGAAATGTATTCCACAATGGCTTTAAGCATTTGCGGCAGCAGAATGACGCTTTCAATTTGATATTCATTTACGGCATCAGCGAAATTCTGGACTTTAAATTCATGATTTGAAATTAACCCGAATTGACTCACATCTCCTGCCATCAATGATCTGCCCATGCTCAGTGCCACATATATTCCCGCTATGTTTTCCAGCAGCGTGGCAAAAGGAATAAGGCATAAATGGCGCCCCAGCTGGCGTGAAGCCAGCGCATTGCTCAGAGATTGTGTAATTGAATCAATGGTATCCTCTCCCAGACAGACACCTTTAGGTGTTCCAGTACTGCCTGATGTATAGGTTATTTTCGACGGCTTTACAGAATCTGAACTTGCTTGGCTATGTGCAATCAGCTCTCTTTTATCAGCCAAATGGATAAATTGACCCTTTACAGCATTTGCAGCTGAAATATGCTTTATGGTCTTGCTGGCTTTCAGCTCTTCCAGCCATTCACCCCCCTCACTAGCATTACCGAATGCAGCAGGCATGAAAATTGTATCTGTGCGGCTATCATTGAGCAGATGCTGGATCTGATTTTTGCTGAAAAACAGCGGAATCGGAACAACCGTTATATTGGCTTTTTTTGCAGCCAGATCCATCACAATCCATTCGATGCTGTTGCTCCCGAAAATCGCAAGATTTTCGCTTTTCATCTGCATCAGTTCAGCAGCCAGATGTTCAACTTGCATTTGCAAATCAGCATAGCTAACCGTTTGATCCGCAGTCACCAGCGCCTCTCTTTCCGGGCTATATCTTGCATGATAGGCAATTGAATCAAATAATTTTTTTATCATCTTCAGAAATCCAAGTTTGAAGCTGGATATTCACCCAGTTTCATGAATATTTAGAAATTGGAATCGTATATTTCCTGAGTTACGGCCAATGCTTCGGCCACATTTATCGCCAGCACAAGCGGCTTTTGCTGATAGTAATTTCCCCATTGCTTCTGGGCTGCGCCTAGCGCGTTTGGATCCGCTTTATCTATGACATGAAAGTGCAGCCTCATCTGCTGCAGAACATAGCGGACAGCAACTGTGCCTGTACATACAGCCCATTCAACTTTTTGCCGGCTTAAATGGAATACCAGAAAAGCAACCATCAGTTTTGCATTTTCTATATTGAGAGAAGCCAAATTTCCGATTTCAACCAGCTTGTCCCTTGAAACCTTACTTTGGGTAAATTTTTCCAGGCTCACCTGCACCGGTGTTTCCAGATATTGTTCAAGAAAAGCATCTTTCCCGCTTAAAGTTTCCATCCCAATTGCCACTTGCATCCCATTTTCGGTATAGCCGGCAAACAGTGTTGAAAAAAACTCAGAAAGTGATGCATTATGGATTTCTTTATATTTGTCACTGATAAAACTTTCAGCCCGCATCCGCTCTAATGTACGGCTGCGGTCTAAAGTCTTAACGTCCAAACTGATGAGTGCATTTTTGGACGATACCTTAGGCAATACTTCCACACAGTTTTTATCTGAATCAGCTTTAATAAATCGTTCTTTTTTATATTTCGAGTTACATAAATTTGAGTCTAAATAGTTAATCTTATTAGATGAAGAATTTTTAAAGATGAATGTAGTCATTATCATCTCTCAGAAAAATATAATAAGAAAAAAATAAAACTGAAAGCTTAAAACTTCCTTAAAAACAAAAGCACACCATAAAGAAAAAATAATTAAACCAAATAAAATCAAATACATAAAAAGAAACAAATAAAATACAATATAAAAAATAATTTTAACTTACCATTGACACACATATTTAAAAGAAAAATAAATAATAATTATTATCATTAATAAAAGTATAATCACCCATGCTTAAATATATAATTTAATAGTCACACTAACAGCAGGTTTTCTATTCTAAGTAAAAAAGGGAACTAAAGTTCCCACATAATTATCGGCTAGCCAACTTAACCTCAATCCATTGATTGATCTCCCTAGCAAACCAGCCAACTCGACCTACTGTTAAATGAACCTGTTTCGGAAAAGTTACATCATATTGCTTATGGCGTTCATTCATAATGTTATAAATAGTTGCACGGCTTAAACCTATGAGTCGAATAACTTCTTTGAAGTTAATAATTTGGTTCATCTGAAAAGTCTGACCTGTGAACGCATTCATGATGTTTACTCCTGATCATTGATGCGAGCGGCAATTCGCTCACATGATAGGCCTCTGGCATAAAATCTTACGTTTACGATTTCACAGCCCGAACCGACTGCTGCAGCTCTCTCTGAACATCCTTAATATTTATTCGCTCTGGCGCTTGCTCTGGCAACTTCCCCTCTTCAGGGTAAAACTCCTCCAAAATATCCGTACTTTCTTCATCATCCGCCTCAAAGCCGGCATTACCATAGCCCTGCCTCGCTGCCTGATCTAAAGCATTCTGATTAAAGCCTGAATCTTTACCTTGCTGATCAATCTGCTTCGCTGAAGCAATCGCGTCCTGCAGGCTAATGCCATCACGCAGCGTCAAGTCTACGTAATACACCGGTGTCCGATAGCTTTGCACAGTGGATTTTCCTCTTAAGGTCAATTGCAGCGGCAGGCATGACAGCAGCCCATCCGACGATGCATGGTAATAGCTGAGGCGCGCAGCCAGAGTGCGGATGCTGTTGAATCCGGCCGTTCTGAAAATGAAAGCGCCCAGCTCATCCGACTCATCCAGATTCACGTACAGCCGGCCATAGGGCCTGCACAGCCCGCCTTGCGCCAGCGGGCATAAATCAGGGGATGGACATGGATGATGTTCAATACCTTGCTGAGTTAAGCGCTGACAGGTTTCTCCATTGCCTGAGCAAATTAATCGTCCTGTTTGACGATCAAATAAGCTGTACTCTGCTCTAAGATTGAGTTCGGGATCATTAAAGATCATCCTGACTGGAATGGTTCTGAGCTTCTGGCTGCCGGCTTTCGCGCGCAGCTGTTCATCCAGCGGATGCTTGACCCAGCCATCCTTGTTCTGAATTTGGCTGGTCAGGGTAAACTGGTCATCCTTTTCAGGCAGGCGCTTGCCGTTCTTTTCCACCATCTTGCCAATACTTATTCTGCCGAGGATCGGCGGAGTAATTGCCAGACCTTTAATCATATTGATGTCCTTTCTATTTCACTGCAGTTGTTTAGATTTCATTTAAAAAATTGAATGCATAAAAAATCCCATGCCAGAAGGCATGGGATCGTTATGGCGTTAAACAGCTTTGCTGCTGAATTGCTTAGGCTAAGTTCATTTCAGTCAGCATCTGCATAAATGTTAAAGCGCCGTGAACCGGCTTTGGCCTGCGGGAACAGTTCCAGCATTTCCGGATGCAGCTTCAGCAGGGCTTTGCTGTCCAGGCTGACCGAATCCTTAGACCTTTTCCACGTCACTGAACCATTTTGAAAAGTGGCGCGTTCCGAATCTTTCATCAGGGCCTGAATCTGGTGCTTGGCCTGATCAAAATTCCGCTGATGCTTTTCGATTTGATTGCGGTCTTGAATCAATTGGTTAAACAGCTGATTCCCCTGTTCATGCTGGCTCAAGTCTTCTATGGTTAAAGGAATATGCTGCGGATACAGCTGCTGCAGCGCTTCAGCCGCCGATGCACTCGCATCGGCATCCGGCGGAATATCCTGTTCCACGCAATCCCAGAAATAGCGTTCAGCTTTGATGATGTGCTGAATCACCGATTCGCTGCGCGTCACTTTAAAAATGCGGGTTTCATGGCCGCAGATCAGCACGCAGATATGCGCTGCCTGCTTGCCTGTGACCGCCAGCTGGTGCTGCACCTGGCACAGCACATATAGAGGTACGCCGTCCCGCCACAGTTTCGCGCCGTATTCCCCTGCCGTCTTGCACTCCAGCAGCTGCACTTCCGCATTGCCCGTGACCGTATAATCCAAATTGGCCAGCATAAAATGCCTGTCAGGATCAGGATGCTGCAGCACCGCATTAACCCGCCGGACTTTATGGCCGGTGTGCATGCTGTAGTATTCTGCGACCAGCGGTTCCAGCTGCTTGCCCCAGTACAGCGGCGCATGGCCTTGGCTCTCATCATCAATTGCTTGCTGAATCCGTCCTGTCTTGATCATCCACAGTTCCAGCATCGACATATAGGGGTTCAGTCCGCAGGCGGCGGCGCAGTCGCTGCTGCCGATGCCCTGCCTGCGGATTTCCAGCCATTCGGCATGACTGAGATTTCTGGTATCGGCAAAGCGCTTTGCTGTAAACAATTTTGGCGCAATAAATGGCTTAGCCGCATGTACAGAAGACCGTGTTCTTATTGCTGCATTCATGTCATTTCTCCTGATTTTAGATTCACGCTGTGAAATAAAAGGCATAAAAAAGCCGCATCCAACCGAAGTCGGATGCGGCTTTTGCTATTCTGTTAAGCTTTAAATCTATGCTTATGCAGGCATAGAAATCAGATGATTAAAATCCTGCTTTTCCTGTTTGCTTGAAATCTTTCTTTTTCATCCATCCTTCAACCGTCGAGCCGCTATTCTGGACATACATCACACTGATCCATGCTTGATTGCCGATGCTGATTTCCTCATAAGCGGTCACGGAATCTTTAGGAATCAAGAAAAGATTTTTCTGCCTGCACTGTTCAGAAGGCGCCGTATAAAAATAAGTACGGAAGCCTTTTTGTCCAGCAACTTGAAATGAAAGCCTTGGCTGATACACTGCCGACCTTTGGCTGGCCTGCGCGTTCAGCGCCGGACAGGATTGAGCATTTGCATGTGCAGTCAGCGCAGAAAGGCACAGTACAGCAAATAAGCCGCCGATTAAGTTTTTCATGTATTTTCCTTGAATATTTATAAGTCTGGATCAGCGGATTTACCAAATACGGACATGCTCGGCAGATGCATCACTCTGAATGATCAGCCCTCTTCTCAGATCTAGCCTGCTGTCATCTGACTGAGATGTTTTTAAACGGTAAGTTTTTTTATCGCCTAAATTTTTCAGCTCCCAGCTGTCCATGCTCAGATAGCGGCTTACATCATTATCAGGCCATTTAATTGTCAGCAGTGAAAGGGATTCATCCGCGCCATAAATTTGCGCTGCAATAGGATCGACTGATGCCTTAACAGTTGAACGGGTGACTACACACTTCTTGCTGGCGGCTTTGCCTTTGTAAGCGCAGCTGAAAGACGCTGAAGCTTGGGACGCGCTCATAAACTTAGCGATTGAAGTTTCGGCATTGGCTTGCACACTGCCCAGCAGACAGGCCAAGATCAGGCCTGGTTTAATGAATTCTTTCATAGTTTCCCCCATTATATTTTTAACTTAACAGCAATCACTTATTGAAAGAGCTTATTCTAAAACAATAAGCTCCCGGCATAAGTATATTGCGGTTGAAGCGCGATAAAGCACTGGATTTAGGAAAATATTCAAGCTGTTAAGGCTGCTGCCTGCTCCAAAGCCCGCTGCTTGACCGCCTGCCCTGCACCAAACCATGCTGAATCCAGCCGGTGATCGGCACTCATAGCGCGGCGCTCATGATCAACAAATTCCGTAATTGAACACAGCAGGCCATAAGCAGTGTCTTTAGCTGAGCTGAGTTCTGCCCCGCGGCCCTGCCCGTTGAACATCGCCATGACTTTCGACATGGCACGCCCATTCGGTTCACTCTTGTTCTCCGCTTTGGCGGCCGGATTAGCTTGAGCCGCCACATTGCGGTAGAACTGAATAATACTGTCATCCTGCTGAGCGCCGTTCAGACCGGCATTATTGAAAACCGTATCAAAATACGCTGCGGCTTCCTGCTGTGTAACTTTGCGCTGGCTCAGCTGTTTCATCTCATACATGTGCTCATCCCAGGCGCGCACGGAAATGCCCAGCTGCTGTTTGACCTTATCAGCATCGAACTTGGTGCTGTGCGGAACTTTGACCGCGCCGGCGCTGCGGCTTTGTCCGCGCAAGGCAATTGCCAAAGTATTGTTGCAGACTACGCGGATTGAGGTGAATTGCGCCGTGGTGGCTAAAGTGCCGTCACAGGCCGTTGCCAGCAGAATATAGCCATTGCTGACATCCCGGCCTTTCAGCGCCGTACTCTGTCCTGTTTTAGCCAAGGCCCAGAACTTCTTGCCGCCTTTCAGCACGCCTGCAGTTTCCAGCTCAAAGCCGGACTGTTCGGTCAAGTCCCGGTAAAACTCCAGTATTTCCTGTGGCTGGACTTCCTGATAGCGCTGGCTGACAACCGACAGCGGTGCATGGGTATCGGAGCGGTATAAAACCCGCTGCTCCTCATAGGGCATGATGATGCTGTGCCCGCGTTCATTCTGCGCCATGTAGCTGACATTGGAGGACTCAATGCGCCAGTCCATGCCGGCCTGCTGCGCCCAGACCTCTATGGGCTGGTTTTGAGTCAATTGATTCCCTAAGCCGTGCCAAGGGGTTTGGCCGACATAGGCCATTTGTTCAATTTGATGTGCCATGAGTGTTCTCCAAAATGAGTAAATATCTTCATGGCAATAATATGTATCTGAAATAATCTGCAATGTGCCCATCATGGGCACATTGCAGATTTAATGACGGAATGAGAAGATCAATACAATGCGTTATATACCTTTACGTCTTGGCCGTCCTACGTGAGGAATATAGCTAGGCAGCTTGGCTTTGCCAAAAACGCGTTTCAACTCGGAGTAGACAGGCTTTTTGTTTGGATCATCAGAATATTGATTGACTTGATAGCCATAATGCACCAACTCAATGTATTCATCATATTTGGTCAGATACTGGCACGCGAATTTGAGATCTCTGATCTTAGCTGCATTATCGTAATCCACTCGTCCAATCCCATTGCGCTGATAGTTCTGCATGACCGCATTACAATTAAATGCAACGCCTTCTCCTTCAGTAATCACTTCGATCCAATGATTCGCAATGATCTTGCCATGACTGATACTTTCCTGTACCCGCGAACCATCTAGAAAGATCATCATGTGCAAGTGATAGCCCTTCTTTAGCCCATATTCGAGTTTCCAAACATAACCGGCTTGCGCATCCCCAGCATGCTTCTCGCGTAAATAACGCAGCAGTACATCCCGATGCTCACTGATCAGCTCATAGCTCGTATCTGCATTTTCGCTGTAGCCAAAATCAACCCGCACTGCAATCAAACGGGAATACTGCAAGATCAGCTGATCGATGTATTCTTCCGTGCTACGTCTTTGACGCGAAGTCAGTTCTTTAGCTCGTTTTAACGCAATCTTATTCTCTGGCAGTCTTATTTGCTCATACATATCAAAGGCGCAATCATTCAACCGATTAGCAAAATAAGGAGAGATATCGGCAGGATCATAAGCTGTACGTGTTAATCGCTCCGCGTCTACGCAATCCATAAATATTCGTAAATGCAAAGGATAGTATTCAAGCGGATAATAACGGTCTATCTTTCTCACCACTGATATCGCATAGAAAAAATCATTGGCCAAATCACGCAGGTCACCGTAAAGCTTCCTCCCTACATCACCATAACGGAATCTTGAGCTGCCTTGTTGATAGCATGGGCAATAATAGTACTCGCGGCTATCAAATATATCTCTAAATCTTTTAAAGCTTGCAATCTCTGTAACCACTCGTTTGATGATCATCAGGTCATGATGCCATTGCTCATAGTCCTGTTGTGACAGCTGTTTCAGTAAATCTTGTTTATCTAAATTAATCATAGGAACTCTCGTTAAAGCTTGAGTGCGCCCTGTCGCCTCTATCGTTCTATCTATCCACTACCGCCAAATCGCAGACATGACTGTGCCTTCAGATGTACATAGGCATCTATTGATTAAATATTCAAAGGGATTCAGTCATGGATTGAACAAGTACGGATATCTTGTTTTCATCGCTCAGGCGATAAGGAAAGAAGTATGAGAATTGATTCTCTAGATTCCTACGCATGGTTCTATCTTTGATCATGCATAACCTGTTCAAGGCACAGCTTGATTCAATGATCATTCTGATCTAGATCATGTGTAGGATAGGTTCATATATAAATTATATAAGTACCAGAATGTTTTAGGTGTTTTATTGAACCCATAAATCTTCTAAGAATTTTGCTCAATGATAGAGATGATAAAGCTTTGCTCAGGATTGGTTGGTTTTAAAATCAAGATAAAAATCAGGTGTTGAATTATGCGTCTGCACTCATCTTAACAGTGGGCGGCTTCTTTCCTCGATTCGCTGTTTAATCCATGCTTGAATTTCTGATTCAAGCCATCCAACCGCACCAGCATTAAGCCTTGCCCCCAGCTTGATTGATTCTGGAAAGCTGGCATCGTAACGTTTCGACTTTGGATTCAATCGGTCGTAAATCGTCGAACGTGATAAACCTGTCAGCTCTACAACTTGTTTAAGACGGATAATTCTCTCATTTGGCTGTACAGCCAATTCTGTTGCTGTAGGCTCTATATTATGTGCTGTAACTAAACTGTTCATGTCAATTCTCCAATGAAATGGGATCGTTGTTAAGGAGCAAGAACACCGATAGAAATTCACTGGATGATGACCATGATTTTCTGTGAAGCATGCTCTTACATAACAGCTAGGCGCAGCATCATTTTTTCTATTCAAAGCAGAAATTTACTTACTCCAACTGACTGTAAATGAGTTGAATTTTCTCATTGCCTATATTTTAAGAATTAGAAAACCTCTTACTTTGACTGCGCTTGACACCTATCCATTTCAAGCTTTATCCTGTGCAGGCTGACCCTCATGGCCAGTCGATTTTGACAGATCGTTTACAAAAGGCGCACAACAACGTGAATTTCGTTTTGTGCGTTCTCTTAAGTCACGCCTTTATGGTGAGGCTAGGAGGGGCACGCTTGCGTGCGCTGGTTTCCTTTTGTACCGGTCTGTCAACCCTTCTAGTCTTGCCACCATTATTTGACAGTAACTGGTAAGACTCTTATAAAACAAAAGGAGTCACCCATGACTAAAGTCATTTCTTATCCATATTCTTTTTTACTACATTCCTGCCATAGCCGTGTCTGTATCAATCAAATGCAGCTTTGCCCTGCTGGCTTAACATTGATTTCAATCTGATTCTCTACCAACTGAATTCAATCTAATAACTCAATCATAGTCATCAGAAGACAGAGCTACTCTCGTCGTCTCTATTTTTTGCTGCTCTAACAAAGTTATCGGGAGAAATAGTGAAAAAAATAACATTCGTTTTATGGACGGCTGTCATGCTTTCAGCCTGCAACCCAGAACCACCATCCACAGCCAAGCAACCCGCTCAAGCGCCTGAGCAGACAGTCCCTGTTCAAGAGATTGGCAATCAGGATATATCTAAAGTCACAACTGAGGATCTGCCTGCTGAACAAGAGGCAATGAATGATGAGTTCATGCAAAGCTCTAATGAGCCGCCTGTGGAACTGCATCTGAGTGAGCAGTTCAATGAACATGCTGCAAAGATGGGAAACGGCAATTACCTGCAGCTGGATGTCAGCGCAATCGCCGATCAAGTCACAATTCATAATGTGACAGTCAACCGCGGCAATACCTGTGCACCGCGCTTCTGGTATCGGAGCTGGCCAGGTCATGGATCATTAAAGTTTGGTCAAGCTGTGCGCGCCCATATCACCTGCGACTTTCATGCCGTTAAAGAAATCAGTGTAGAAACCGACTCTGGAGCTTACACATTCAACTTTTAACTTAACTTCTGCGCCTACTGAACAGCGAATCAGTCATATAACAGGGTGAAATTATGCAAGGCAAGATTTTAGATTTTTCGATTCAAAATAATACGGGGATTATTTCTGGTGGTGACCAGAAACGTTATCAATTTATCGGTGCGGAGTGGAAAGAACAGCGTCAGCCTCAACGCGGCATGGCGGTCGATTTTGATATTGATGCTGAAGGCAAGGCGATTGGGGTTTATGCTGCTTTGACTAACACCGCAAGCGCCAACAACATCATTCAACAATTGCATGAAAAAAATGAAGCGCAGTACAGCCCTTTTGACTGGTTTTTAAAGTGCATAAAAAGCTATGTCAATTTTACTGGCCGGGCAAGACGGCAAGAATACTGGTATTTCATTTTATTCTACTTAATCGGCGCTATAGCCACGATGGTCTTAGATTATATCTTTGGCACAGAGGTACTGTTTTACGCCCTGTACTTAATCGGGATGGCCTTGCCTCAAACGGGAGTATCCGTCAGACGGCTGCATGACACGGGGAAATCCGGTTGGTGGTATTTAATCAGTCTCGTTCCGATTATAGGCGTCATTCTATTAATCATCTGGTTTGTAAAAGAAGGTGACGCTCACAGCAATCTATATGGTCAGCCTGCTAAATAATAAAGGAAACTCGGATATGCCAATTATTCTGCTCTGGCTGATTTTTGCAATTATTGTGGGCTTCAGTGCGGCGGGACAAAACCGCAGCTTCTTTCTTTGGTTTTTCATTGCAACGCTGATTAGCCCGCTATTTGCATGGATTATTCTTAAAGTCATTTCAGGAAAATAAAATAAGCCTGTTCAATATTCCCCGCTGCCGATACCGGCAGCGGGGAATATCTGTTTTAATGATTCACATCATTTCTTAAATGGTTTTCAGATTCACTGAAACAGCATCCGCAATGCAGACACTGATAATTATCTAAAATAGATTCATCCACCATTTCACCTAGAGCCGTTCCCGCAGTACAGCCTGCTACACCGCCAACCAAACCACCAATCACTGCACCGGCAAGCCCGCCAAATATCGCACCTACAGGCCCTGCTGCCATCCCCATCACAGCACCCGCTTGCGCTGATGCCATTGCGGTTGAAACACCACCGACAGTTCCTGCTGCGGTTCCAACCGTCCCGCCAACTTTACGTCCATAATTCTTCACACTGATTTCTGATGACTTACATCTTGGACATTCGACTGACATATCAATCACTCCTCATTCATAATGAACACCATGCTGTGTTCAATGAGATGATATGTATGTCAACTTTTATTCATTAAATGTAAAAAGTTCTCCTTTATTAGTTCTAACTCTTTATTTTCGACTTCCTGCTGCCTTTTTTCAAACAATTGATTTCTCTTAATTTTTTTATTTTTCTCCTTGATTTCTTTTTTTGCAGCAATCACATCTGCAGGTAACTCCCCTTTAAAAAATATATCACGCGGCCCTACAGACGTTTTCACGATCCCTCCATTTCCACCTTTTTTCTGAAATGTATTTAGTGAGTACATACTTGGGTATTTATAGCGATAATAGCTTTGACTATATGTAAGATAAAAAATCGTCCTTTTTTCCAATTCTAGCCTTAACTTATCCTGCTTTAAAGATATGCTGCACAGCGTCGCATTTAACTTTGATTTTCCGCTTGCAAGAAATGCAAAATGAAATGAACCATTTCTATTTTTAAAGCTATTTTTCCAAAAGCTGCCAAGAATCTCAGGCAACTGGTCTTCCATATGCTTATCAGTTTTTTTAAAAACAAAAATCATGCGAATATAAGTGTCTTTTATGTGGGAATACTCCCACTTCCCTAAAAACCCCTCCATTTGAGAAAAGAGTGAATGCTGCCTAATTCTATTTTTAAAACTCTTTAAGTATTTCTGTTTAGCATCCCCTGCATCTTCCAGCCTTGGTGGAAAACACAAATCCAACGCAATAAAGGTCAAAAATTTGTGTTGATCAAACAAGTTTGAAACATATTCACAAGCATTTTTATAACGAGCAGAGCAATTCGTATTTATTGTATTCAACTTCTTTGCATGCTCTTTAGATAAGATTTTTTGATAAAAAATTTCAGATGTACCAAAGATTTTTCGCTTTTCATATAAAGTCGGAGTATCCGTAAATAACGTATTCACTGTTCTCTTCTGTGAATTGGAAGTACGACTCGGCACAGCAGCTATCTCAGCCCATAATCGATTTTTATCATCCCAAATTCGATTAAAAAAATGAAGCGAATTATGCTCGATAGAGCTAAAACATTCTAAAAATAATTCTAAATCTAAACCAAATTGAATACATTGAGAGAAATAAGTATTTTTTAGATCATTACGAATAGGCCGGTGCTCAAAAATACGATTAAATGTAAAAAAAAGTTGTTCTACAATTCGATACTCTACTCTTCTAAATCCATCTTTTCTTATCACTTCTTCTTCAAAGGGCAAGTCATCACTAATCAACATATGAGTAATAAATTTTTCTACATTATTAATCATTTCAAGCTCATTTTCTTGCCTAAGTAATTTAACTTTGAGTAAGAGGTATCCTCGGTGAGTACTTTTTTGATTTCTTAATTCATCATAATTCAATAAGTTTTGCTGAAGTTCCTCAAGCAATACTGGTAATTTCTCAATTCTTCCTTTCAGCTTATTCATTTCCCACCACTATTCGATTAAAATTGCACATAAGTATAAAATTTCAATAAGTTAGATTAATATTGAAATTATATTTTGTATAAAAAAAATTATTTTTCATTGAAAATTAGCATTTTTACACTTTAATTTAACTAAATATTATTTAGCAATATTTATATATTAATATTTATTCAAGTTTTTACGATGAGTAATTTTTCGGAATTTTAGAATTTTGTTTACGATATCAATCTAATGGTTTAGTCCTTACAAGAATAATTAGCTAGCCACTCTCCAGAGAGCCAAGCCAGTATTCAAAAATTGGCTGACGAACTATTTTTAGAAACTCAGCTCCATTCCATTCGGAAAGACTTAAAGATTTCTCAAAGAGAACCAGCTGTAACGCCTGGGATCAAACAACCATCACTTTCAGCAATTAAAAAATTGTGGGAATGATCTTAGAGTTTCCCTATGAAAAGTATATTGATGCTATAAATAGAAAGCCCCATATTAATGTGGAACTTCCGACTGGAAAAAATATAGGATTCAATGTAGCACCAAGCACTATAAAATACAGAACTCAGCCCCCTAAAACTGCCTAATCAAACTGTCCAACTTTCATGGGTTAGATCACTTAATAACGCCTTTTTACTTTTAAGGATTCAACTTAACAAATTCAAATTGAGTTTAGATCACACTAAGATTTCAGTGAGGATTTTCTTATTCTTTCCTAAATCATCCTAATTAAGCTTATTATATCCAACTTTTTATGTGGGGTAGGTTGAGGGGTAAAACTATAGATAAAAAATAAGCCCTTGTAAAAACAAGGGCTTATTTAGATATTTGGCGGAAGCGGTGAGATTCGAACTCACGGAGGACTCGCGCCCTCGTCGGTTTTCAAGACCGGTGCATTAAACCGCTCTGCCACGCTTCCATGTGCGCCATCATACGGAGGTTTCCCTATGATGACAAGAGAAAATTGCAGTCAAGCTATTCAAATGAATATTGTTTCACCAACTGCTTATAAATTGGCTGCGATTTCAGCGCCTTCACGGATGGCGCGCTTCGCATCCAGCTCTGAGGCGAGCTTAGCGCCGCCGATAATATGATAATTCGCCAAGGTTTTTTCCTGCGCCGCCGGCATTAAATCCTTAACAGATTCCTGCCCGGCGCAGACTACAACCGTATCCACCCGCAGCAGCTGGTCATGGCCCGCCAGCTCAACCCAGATGCCCTCATCGGTCACCGCCTTGTACTGCACGCCGCGCAGCATGCGCACGCCATGCTTTTTCAGCTGCGCGCGGTGCACCCAGCCGGAGGTTTTGCCCAAGCCCGCGCCCAATGGCGTGGTTTTGCGCTGCAGCAGATAAATTTCACGCACCGGCGCATGCACTTCCGCCGGCTGCATGCCGCCTTCAGAAAGGTAATTCGGATTTGAATCAATCCCCCACTCGCGCTGCCAGTCCGTCAAAGGCTGCGGCTGCGGCTGATGCGGCGGTTTCAGCAAAAACTCAGAAACATCAAAGCCAATGCCGCCGGCGCCAATTACAGCGACCCGCTCACCTACCGGCGCGCCGCGCAGCACTTCGGCATAGGACAGCACTTGCGGCGCATCACTGCCCTCAATTTTCAAGGCGCGCGGCACAACGCCAGTCGCCACAATCACTTCTTCAAAGCCTTCGCGCTCCAGCTGTTCGCGGCTGGCCTTGGTATTCAGGCGCAGTTCAACGCCAGTTTTCTCAATCTGCACTTTAAAATAGCGGATAGTTTCATGAAATTCCTCTTTGCCCGGAATCACTTTCGCCAGGTTGAACTGGCCGCCTACTTCATTGCCGGCTTCAAACAGGGTCACCTGATGGCCGCGCCCGGCTGCTACCGTCGCCGCCGACATGCCCGCCACACCGCCGCCAATGACCGCAATGCGCTTAGGCTTCTTGGCTTTTACATAGACCAGCTCAGTTTCAAAAGCCGCGCGCGGGTTGACTAGGCAGGTCGCGCGCTGATTTTTAAAGGTATGGTCTAAGCAGGCCTGATTGCAGGCAATGCAGGTATTGATTTCATCGACGCGGTTGGTCGCGGTCTTATTCACCCAAAACGGGTCAGCCAGCAGCGGGCGCGCCATCTGCACCATATCCGCCTTGCCGGCAGCCAGAATTTCTTCCGCAGTTTCCGGCATATTGATGCGGTTAGAAGCAATGACCGGAATGGACACATGCTTTTTCACTTCCGCCGTGTAGTCGGCAAAAGCCGCCCGCGGCACCGAAGTCACAATGGTCGGAATGCGCGCTTCATGCCAGCCGATGCCGGTATTCAGCAGAGTTACGCCCGCCTGCTCCAAGGCCTGCGCAACGGTGATGACTTCATCCATGGTGTTGCCGTCATGCACCAAATCCAGCATCGACAGGCGGAAGCAGATGATGAACTTCTCGCCAGCTTCAGCGCGGATGGCTTTGACAATTTCCACCGCAAAGCGCATGCGGTTTTCAATTGATCCGCCCCAGCGGTCGGTGCGCTGGTTGACATGGCGGCTTAAAAACTGATTCAGCAGATAGCCTTCCGAACCCATAATTTCCACGCCGTCATATCCGGCTTTTTTCGCAAGGCTGGCGGTTTTGACATAGTCCTGAATGGTTTCCAGAATCTGCTTATCGCTGAGCTGGCGCGGCTTGAAAGGCGAAATCGGCGATTTGACCGGGCTGGCGGAGACCACAAAAGGCTGATAGCCGTAGCGTCCGGCATGCAGAATCTGCATTAAAATTTTCGCGCCATGCTTATGCACCGCATGGGTCACCAGGCGGTGCGGCGCAATATCGCCCAAAGTATTCATGGTGCCGCCGGCCGGAAGAAGCCAGCCTTGACGGTTGGGAGAGATGCCGCCGGTAATGATCAAGCCCACGCCGCCTTTGGCGCGCTCGCCGAAATAGGCTGCCAGCTTTGGATAGTTATAGAAACGGTCTTCCAGCCCCGTGTGCATTGAGCCCATCACCACGCGGTTTTTAATGGTCGTAAAGCCCAAATGCAGGGGTTTTAAAATATTTGCATAGCTAGTCGTTGTCATGATGCATCCTTTTCTATTTGGCTTTGCAACTTGTTGCATACTACTTTAGCGGGTTTTAAAAATTTTGGGATGACAATTTAGGAAATATTCTCGGTGTCTACGGTCAATTCTCTGCAGCCTGCCCTGCCAAGTCCATGACTTTTCCAGCCGAAATAAAAAAAGCCAGTCATTTGAGTGACTGGCTTAATCTGCAGAACTGCAGTGTAGCCTTTAAAGGCCCAAGCTTATTTCCAATGCTTCAGCTTGCTGGTCTGGCCGATGCCCACGTTGAAGCTGTTGGTCGGATCCAGTTTCTGATAATGCGTTCTTAACGCCGGCTTAGCGACATACAGGTGGCCGACGTTGTGCTCCGCCGGATATTCCGCACCGCGGTCATCCAGCAGGTGCCACATCTGATGCTCCATCGCCAAAGGGTCGACGCCTTTTTTCACAATATAGTCCTGATGGAACACATGGCAGAGGAAATGCCCGTAATACAGCTTATGCAGGATCAGGTCATCCATTGCCTTCGGCAGGGTTTCCACCCATTCGCGGTCATTGCGGCGCAGGGCGATATCCAGCGCCACAATATCTTCCACTTCACTGCGGTGCGTGTCCCGGTAGCGGATGGCCGCGCCGGCAACGGCAAAGCGGTGCAGGAAGGCTTTGCGCCCTTCTTCATCGCTGCAGTGGAAGTAGCTGCCTGAAGTTCTGGACTGGAAATAGCCTTTCAGGAATTCCTCAGCCAGCGCGGCATCCTGATTTTCAATGCGGATCACCAGATGATGCTCATACAGGTCGCGGAAGTCATTCATGCGCTGCGGCAAATGGTTCGGCAGGAATTTCGTCACCAGCTGCAGCATTTTATCTGACAGGCCTTTCATGCCGATTCTTTCCAGATAGCCGTCAACCTTGTCCTTCATGGCGAAAGCTGCCGGCACTTTAGCCGTGCCGAACTTTTCAATGAACATGAAGGTGTCTTTGCCGTACTCCGCGCCAATATCATAGGCTACGCGGTGAATGTATTCCCCTGCAATCGGCAGGCGCGGCAGATCTTTCAGCAGGAAACGGCGGATTTCGGTCAGGTCATCATGCGAATTGGTGCCGACATAGAACACCTGGCTTGGAATTTTCTCAAAAGTATCCAAACGCACCGCAAAAACGCAGACTTTGCCGGCAGAACCCGATGCTTCATATAGGCGCGACGGGTCGGCATTAAAGCGCGCAGGGGTATTTTCATCCACCTGCTTAACATCATGTGAATAGCGCTGGTCAGATGCGCAGCAGCCTGAATTATTTTCAATGTCTGCAGTCTGGTAGTTTTTATTTTCCAGCCTGCTCAGGATTTCTTCAGGGCTTGAACCCAGATTCACCCCAAGATGGTTGACCAGCTCCAGTTCGCCGGCATCATTGACCCGCGCATACAGCGCAAGCTCGGTATAGGCTGGGCCGCGGCGCACCAGCGCCCCGCCGGAGTTGTTGCAGACGCCGCCTAGAACCGATGCGCCGATGCAGGATGAGCCGATCACCGAATGCGGCTCGCGGTTGAACTGCGCCAGCTCTTTTTCCAGCCGGTCTAAAGTTGCGCCCGGCAGGCAAATTACCTGCTTGCCTTCATTAATCACCTGAATGCCGGCCAGGCGGCGCGTGCTGATCAGCACCACCGGGCGGTCATAGTCATCGCCGAATGGCGTTGAGCCGCCGGTCAGCCCGGTATTGGCAGCCTGCATAATCACGATGCAGTCCGCATCAACCGCAGCTTTCAGCACATGCCACTGCTCCACCAAAGACCCGGGAGCAACCACAGCCAGAACCTGTCCTGAGCCGTAGCGCCGGCCTTGGCGGTACAGGCGCGTGTCGTTGTCATCGGTTAAGACGTGCTGCTTGCCCACAATGCCGATGAGCTTCTGAATGGTTTGCTGTGGACTTAATTGAGCTGACATACTTCTAATCCTTTCCTAAAGTTATTCTTAGCCCTTTACCGCTTTTTAAATAAGCTCTTAGAAATATTTTAATCACTAAATAATGAACATTTGATGCGCGGAAACGCTGTCTGCCGCCGCTTGAGATTTGCGCGCCGCAAGATATGGCGCTCAAGGCTTTTGCTGAAATTCATTCTATTTTGCCATGAGCAGGTTCAGCGTCCGGCAAATGACTTTCTAAGCAAAGGCCGCTTTTCATTTTCCTGTTCAGAAATCAAAAAGCCTTGATGAATAAAATCTGCCTGCCCCGCCCCGAACCATAGGTAATGCAGGAATAAAGCAGAGAGAGAACAGCCCTGCTTTTTAAAAGCAAGGCTGTTCAAGATTCAGAATTACTCAGCCAGTTCTCTTTCCAGCTTAACCAGGCAGTCTTCAGTAATGTCTGCAATGGTTTTAGCGCCTGTCAGCGTCATCGCCACGCGCATTTCCTTGTCAATCAAATCCAGAAGATTTGAAACACCGGCGCCACCAGCTGCGCCCAGCGCATATACAAATGCGCGGCCCAGCATGCAGGTGTCTGCACCCATAGCCAGCATGCGCACTACATCCAAGCCATTGCGGATGCCTGAATCCGCTAAGATTTTAATGTCGCCTTTCACCGCGTCCGCAATCGGCGGCAAAGCGCGCGCAGAAGACAGAACGCCGTCCAGCTGGCGGCCGCCGTGATTCGACACCACAATGCCGTCAGCGCCGAAGCGCACCGCATCTTTAGCGTCTTCAGGGTCAAGAATGCCCTTAATCACAATTGGGCCGTCCCAGAACTCGCGGATCCATTCCAGGTCTTTCCACGAAATTGACGGATCAAAGTTGCTGCCCAGCCAGCCGATATAGTCTTCAAGGCCTGTCGGCTTGCCTAAGTATTTAGAGATGTTGCCCAGGTCATGCGGGCGGCCCATCAGGCCGATGTTCCATGCCCAGTGCGGGTGGAGGCATGACTGCATATAGCGGCGCATGGCAGCGTTCTGGCCGCTCATGCCTGAATGCGCATCGCGGTAGCGCGCGCCCGGCACCGGCATGTCTACAGTAAACACCAGCGTTGAACAGCCGGCAGCTTTAGCGCGCTCCAGAGCATTTTTCATAAAGCCGCGGTCACGCAGCACATACAACTGGAACCACATTGGGCGCTGAATCGCCGGCGCAACTTCTTCAATCGGGCAGACTGAAACCGTAGACAGGGTGAACGGAATGCCTTTTTTGTCGGCAGCTACAGCGGCCTGAACTTCACCGCGGCGCGCATACATGCCGGTTAAGCCGACAGGCGACAGCGCTACCGGCATCGCTAAAGTTTCGTCAAACAGTTTGGTTTCCAGACTCAGCTGCGACATGTCATTCAGCACGCGCTGCCTTAAAGCGACTTTGGATAAATCTTCAACATTGCGCTTTAATGTATATTCCGCATATGCGCCGCCATCAATATAGTGGAAAAGAAAGGGCGGCAAACGGCGTCTCGCGGCTTCACGATAATCATTCGCAGAAGAAATAATCATGGTTATATCCTGTTTAATCTACTGGCGCGCTGGCGACGGGCATCTTCCTCATCAATCGAGCGCACCTGTTGGACTACAAATTCAATGTGCCCGCAGACTGCATTTCGGGCAGCTTCCGGGTCACGGCGTTCAATTGCATGCATCACCTGAAAGTGCTGGTCATGCAATTGATCAAAACGGTGAGATTCGGTATAGACTTTGCGCCGTCCTAAAACGACGTTGTACTGCAGCAAGTCAAACAAGCCGCGCATCATCTGTATCAGCACTAAATTATGCGAGGCTTCAGCAATCGCCAAATGGAACTTGGCGTCTGCAATAGAGGCCTGATTGTCATCGCCAATCGACTGATAATGCGCAATCTGCTCATAGCATCTGCGGATATTTTCCATATCTTCCGGCGTCGCGCGCCGGGCAGCGTACCATGCCGTTCCGCCTTCCAGAATGCTGCGCGCTTCCTGCACATCAAAACGGTAAGCGGGGTCCTGGTCAATCAAGCCGCTTAAAGGCTCTACAATCTGATGATTGGACCAGTTGGACGGCAGCTGCTGCAGAAAAGTCCCCGACCCTGCCTTGCTGACCAGCATGCCTTTGCTGGCTAAATGCTGAATCGCTTCACGCAGGGAGGAGCGGGAAACTCCGAGCTGCTCGCATAATTTGCGTTCTGCAGGCAAACGGTCTCCGACTTGCATCTTGTTCTGTTCGATCAATATGCGCAGCTGCTGTACGGCTTGGTCGGAGACTTTCATCTGCTTTTCTCAACTCTTGGCTAAAATCAGTGCTATGGAATCATCCATGGGAACACGTAGGCTTGCAGGGTAACCATAATACCCATCATGATTGTGAACGTTATACTGTGTTTTACGGTAAAACGGAACAAATCAGATTCTTTGCCTACCAGGCCCACCGCCGCACAGGCGATTGCAATTGACTGAGGGGAAATCATTTTACCCGTCACGCCGCCGCTGGTATTGGCTGCCACCAGCAGCACTTCCGGCACGCCAATCTGCTGCGCAGTCGTTGCCTGCAAGGCGCCAAACAAGGCATTGGCAGAGGTGTCTGAACCGGTCAGGAATACCCCAATCCAGCCTAGGAACGGCGAGAAGAAGGTAAAGGCGTTGCCCGTATGCGCCAGCGCTAAAGCCAAGGTCGCAGACATGCCTGAATAATTAGCGATAAAGGCAAATGACAGCACCATGCCAATCGAGTAAATCGGCACTTTCAGTTCATTCAGTGTTTCGCCAAAAGCTTTTACCGCGTCTTTCGGCTTCATTTTCAGGAACAGAATGGTGATCACGGCTGCAATCATAATCGCTGTCCCTGTTGCAGAGATCCAGTCGAATTTATAAATTGCGTCGTAGTCTTTAATTTCCGGCACAACCGGCGGCATTTTCTGCACCAGCTGATGCAGGAACGGCACTTTAATTGAAATGACCAAGTCATGCAGCGCGCCGTCTTTCGTGAACAGGTCTTTAAACGGCTTGACGCTCCAGATTGTCACCATTACGGTTAAGATCGCAAATGGAGACCATGCTTTGGCAATTTGGCCAATGCTGTATTTCTGCTGCTTTTGCGCTTCAAGATTTTCATCAATCGAAGCATCCTGGTCGGCAAAGCGGAAAATGTGCTTCGGCTTCCAGTATTTCAGCAGGATAGTCAGCGACACTAAAGAAGCAATCGCAGCAGTGATGTCCGGAAGTTCCGGGCCGACAAAGTTCGAAGTCAGGTACTGCGCAATCGCAAATGAACCCGCGCCGACAATCACTGCAGGCCAAGTTTCCTTAACGCCGCGCCAGCCATCCATAATCGCCATGATCCAGAACAGCACGATTGGCACCATAAACGGCAGCTGACGGCCAACCATCTGGCTGATTTCCATGGTGTCTACGCCAGACACCTGCCCTGCAACAATAATTGGAATACCCATTGCGCCAAACGCGACCGGCGCGGTGTTCACAATCAAGCACAGGCCGGCTGCGTAAAGCGGCTTAAAGCCCAAGCCGACCAGCAGCGCTGCCGTAATTGCTACGGGCGCGCCAAAGCCTGCAGCGCCTTCAAGGAAGGTACCGAAAGCAAAGCCGACCAGCAGCATCTGCAGGCGCTGATCTTCAGTAATCGAAAGGATTGAAGAGCGGATAATGTCAAACTGGCCGGTTTTTACTGAAATTTTATACAGGAAAACCGCGCCGATGATGATCCAGGCAATTGGCCACAGGCCATAGAAAAAGCCGTAAACCATGGATGCAAAGGCCATCGCTGCCGGCATTTGATAGGCGAAAAGCGAAACCGTTAAAGCTAAAGCAACCGTAATTGTGCCCGCCACACTGCCCTTCAGGCGGAATACGGCTAAGGCCAAAAAGAAGAAAATAATTGGAATAAGGGCAATTGCGCTTGAAAGCCAAATATTCCCCATCGGGTCATAAATTTGCTGCCATTGCTGAAGCATTGTCATCTCCTTGAAATGCTTTCCAGAATAAGGAATGGTCCGGCCATACCGATCAAATCTTTATCAGATTGGTATGACCAATATGCATTTGAAATAAAAAAAACACTTTTTAATAATGAATATCCTACTTTTTGTCGATTTAAAGATCAATTATTAATTTATAATTCATAATTGGTCATACCAGTAATAATGTTTTAAATAACGGCAATTTGCATAAACAATAATGATTTGCATTTATCACAATCAAATTAATCATCTAATTTATAATGCTTTTTTATAAAAATTGAAAAAACAGCGTCGCCTTATTAGACTTTAGTCTAATACCCCTGTTTTTTAACGCATTTGACGCAATAAAAAGCGCGATGCTCCGCGCGCTATTGCCAATAACTGAGCAGCAACAGGCAGAGCAGCGCGCGCAGGGCTAAAAAGCAGACGGCGCGGAGCGGCCGCCTTTAAAGCATAGCCCTTTATTTTTCCCATTGCTTAGCGGTAGATTTCCATAAAACAATCGCGCCCAGAACTGTGCCGACCGGAAAGCTGAACAGCATCAATACCGCCATAATCCGCGACAGCAGCAGCCCCTGATTGGCGCCTTTTTTGACTTTCATGCAGGCCAAGGCGTTCAGCCCAATCATCGCCAAAACTGCAAGGCTCAGCAGGGCCAGCTCCAGCGGCTGCATGGCGCTTTGCTGATACTCCAAATACCAGACAATGGCCAACGCGCAGCTCAGCAGCCCAGCATAAATGCCGTGCACAAGGCTGGCGGTTTCATTTTTGTTTTGCTGCTGCGGATAAAGCGGCGGAACTGAATAAGCCATGAGAAACTGCCCCTGTATTGAAAATATAAAATTCTGATTAAAGTGCTGATTGATGCGGATAAAGCGCTGCGGCCCCGCCTCACTATAGGCAGCCTGCCTGCGCCAGATCAAGAAAATTCAGCATTTTCCGGCGCGGCCCGGCAATCCGCAGCCCTGCCGGAACTGCAGCAGCGCAAACAATAACGCCTCCCTCCATGCAGCCTCAGCCAGATCCTCCCATACGCATGCATAAAGCGCCTGACCGCGCCTTCCGCCTGAA
The DNA here is from genome assembly GCF_001696615.3 of Acinetobacter sp. WCHAc010034. Classification (NCBI taxonomy): domain Bacteria; kingdom Pseudomonadati; phylum Pseudomonadota; class Gammaproteobacteria; order Moraxellales; family Moraxellaceae; genus Acinetobacter; species Acinetobacter sp. WCHAc010034. The sequence continues at coordinate 931,448 of NZ_CP032279.1, forward strand.
GTATGCGCGCCTGCGCCCGGTTTCCGGCCGATTATTCAGCAAACAGCGCCAGATTCTTCGATAAAGATCAGATCATCAAACTGATTTTTTTATGGATTGTGATTTTTTTGAGAAAAAAAACACAAGTAAAAGTGCTACAATGCATAGTTTACAAATTCTCCTTGGCCGCCAATTCATGGTGCCTATTTGAAATAAGTTAGGATTAACAATGTCTGATAATGCAACTATCTTGCAGAATGTCCCAGTAGGCAAAAAAGTTGGTATTGCCTTCTCCGGTGGTCTAGATACTTCAGCTGCTTTGCTGTGGATGAAGCAAAAAGGCGCAGAACCTTATGCTTATACAGCAAACTTAGGTCAGCCTGATGAAGATGACTACGATGCGATTCCGAAAAAAGCGGAAGCGTATGGCGCTGTTAAAGCTCGCTTAGTTGACTGCCGCCTGCAGCTTGCGCTGGAAGGCATTGCAGCCATTCAATGCGGCGCATTCCATATCAGCACCGGCGGCGTTCCTTATTTCAATACCACGCCTCTAGGCCGCGCAGTAACCGGCACCATGCTGGTTACCGCCATGAAGGAAGATGATGTAAATATCTGGGGCGACGGCTCAACCTATAAAGGCAACGACATTGAGCGCTTCTACCGCTACGGCCTGCTGACCAACCCGGCGCTTAAAATCTACAAGCCTTGGCTGGACCAGACCTTTATTGATGAGCTGGGCGGCCGCGCAGAAATGTCGCAGTTCCTGATCGACAACGGCTTTGACTATAAAATGTCAAAAGAAAAAGCCTACTCGACTGACTCAAACATGCTGGGCGCAACGCACGAAGCCAAAGATCTTGAATACCTGAATGCCGGCATCAAAATTGTTGACCCGATCATGGGCGTTGCATTCTGGAAAGATGACGTAGAAGTTAAAGCTGAAGAAGTTTCTGTAACTTTTGAAGAAGGCTTCCCGGTTGCGCTGAACGGCCAGCGCATTGAAGATCCGGTTGAGCTTATTCTTGAAGCCAACCGCATCGGCGGCCGCCACGGCCTGGGCATGTCGGATCAAATTGAAAACCGCATCATCGAAGCGAAATCCCGCGGCATCTATGAAGCTCCGGGCATGGCGCTTCTGCATATCGCCTATGAACGCCTGGTAACCGGCATCCATAACGAAGATACCATCGAACAGTACCGCATCAACGGCCTGCGTTTAGGCCGCCTGCTGTACCAAGGCCGCTGGTTCGACTCTCAAGCGCTGATGCTGCGTGAAACTGCGCAGCGCTGGGTAGCGAAAGCCGTGACCGGCACTGTGACGCTGGAACTGCGTCGCGGCAACGACTACACCATTATGAACACCGAATCTCCAAACCTCACCTATGAAGCTGAGCGCTTGACCATGGAGAAAGGTGATTCAATGTTCTCGCCAATGGACCGCATCGGCCAGCTGACCATGCGCAACCTCGACATCACCGATACCCGCGCCAAGCTTGGCATCTACACCAGCACTGGCCTGCTTTCAATCGGTTCAGGTTCTGCAGTTCCTCAGTTAAAAGACAAAAACAAATAAGTTTGCTTTCAGTCTAAAAAACCGCTCGAATGAGTAATGCCAGTCAGTTAAGAAATTGACTGGCTTTTTCTTTTTAAATTCTAGAATTTATTTGATACGCGGAAGAGTCATCCGCAACCTATCTGGTCTTTGAAATGGACTGTTTTTGCAACAAAATTATTTAAGTGCAGAAAGTGAACAGGTTTCGCGGATGACAAATGCTTTTGGTTCTTTTGGCGAAACAAAAGAACAAAACGAGCTCCAAAAACTCGATTTAAAAACGGTAAGACTCCGCCGTGAATAGCCTCAAAAATTAAGAAGTTTATGGTGAAACTCCTTAACTGATCAGCATTAGCACGAATGAGCGGTTTTTTATTGCCTGCGCCTTCAGCTGCCAATCCCGCTTTAAGCCACTTGCGCGGAACGGATGGACTGGTAATAAATCTGGTTGCGCCCCAGCTGCTTTGCGCGGTACAGGGCCTGATCCGCAATAGACAGCAAATCCTCCTTCGACAGCTCTTCGCCGCGGAACACGGTAATGCCCAGACTGATGGTGACATGGTTGGACACCGCTGATTTTTCATGCGGAATCCCCAGCCGGTCAATGGCTTTATAAATATTGGATGCCACAGCATAGGCGCCATGCGCATCGGTTTCCGGCAAAAGCACCACAAACTCCTCCCCGCCATAGCGCGCTACAAAATCCATATGCCGGATCGCGCTTTTAACGGTTTTCGCAATTGAGGAAATTACATCATCGCCTTTCTGATGGCCATAAAAATCGTTGTAGTTTTTAAAATGGTCCACATCAATAAACAGAACCGATAAAGCGCTTTCATCGCGCTTGGCCTGCTCATAGCAGGTGTCGAGCATTTCATCAAAAGTGCGCCGGTTGGAAATTTTGGTCAGCTCATCATGCTGGCTTAAATGCAGCAGCTCCGTGGTATGAATGCGGTGGATTTTTTCACTGATGTCCGCCCGCAGCATATTCAGGAAAATCATCCGTTCGCGCGCGCAGAGCATTTTGCTGATCGCGAAGCCCAGAATGCAGCTGCCGGCCAGCACCCGCCCCATCACCATGGCGTCAAATTTCACATACATGGCGAACAGCATCAGCATGGTGACAACCGCAGCCATCAGGCCAGTCACCAGCATGTGCACAGGCTTCACGCCCGTCAGAATGTAGCCCAAGATGTAGATCATGCAGATAATCATCATGGCCTGATGCTTTAGTGCCGGCGTATGCACCGTCATGGTCAGCCATGACATGGAAATCACCGCCCAGAACACCACGCACATCGCGGCATGCGGAAAATACGGCGTCAGCTTTTTATAGTGTGAAAAAACGAATAAGGTCAAAAGGCAAAGCGCGCCATTCACCAAGCCCGCCAGGCAGTGCATGAAATCATGCGCAAAATGGGCTTTATCTATAATCCAGTAATCGCCGGGTATCATCAGCACGGTTAAAATAAAATAGGCCAGCACGCCCGCCCAGACATACTGCTTAATGTTGCCGCATGCCCTGTCCTGATTGATGGCCCAAAACTGCGTTTCCAGTTTTTTAGGAAAAACCTGCCCGATGCGCCGGCTTTGCCGCGCAATCAATTCTTCTAGTTTTTCTTTATCGTACTGCAGTTTCGCAAGATTGTACTTGTATTCCATGCCCAAGCATTTATGTAGTTTTTTTGTCTGTTTAAAATAGCATAATTTTTAAAATTAATTTATCCCTATCGCGCCATTTGTCTTTAAAAGCCGTTACCATTTTCACACTATATGCATTATCATTTGTTTTATTTCCAAGTTTGAAATCGCCTTGAATACGATTACCCTTATGCAGCCAGATGACTGGCATGCGCATCTCCGTGACGGTCTGGCATTAAAGCGCACTGTTCCTGATTTAGCCAAGCAGTTCGCCCGCGCAATCTGCATGCCGAACCTTGTTCCCCCAGTCAAAACCGTAGAAGAAGCCAATGCCTACCGCGAGCGCATCATGGCGCATGTGCCTGAAGGCATAGCTTTTGACCCGCGCATGGTGCTGTATTTCACCAACAATACTGCGCCCAGCGAAGTGAAAAAAATTAAAGAATCTGAGCATGTCAACGCCATTAAGCTGTATCCGGCCGGCGCGACCACCAACTCGGACAGCGGCGTCAGCGACATCAGCAAAGTCTATGCGGTGATTGAGCAGATGGAAGAGCATCAGGTGCCGCTGCTGCTGCACGGCGAAGTGACGCATAATCATGTCGACATTTTTGACCGCGAAAAGCGCTTTCTGGATGAAGTGCTGTCCCCGCTCCTAAAGCAGTTCCCCAAACTGAAATTGGTGCTGGAGCATATCACCACCAGCGAAGCGGCCAATTTTGTTCTGGAGCAGGACCGCAATGTGGCTGCCACCATCACCCCGCAGCACCTGCTGTTCAACCGCAACGACATGCTGGTCGGGGGCATCAAGCCGCACTTCTACTGCCTGCCGATTTTAAAGCGCCAGACCCATCAGCAGACTTTGCTGGAAGTGGCGACCAGCGGCAATCCTAAGTTTTTCTTGGGCACAGACAGCGCGCCGCACTCAAAAAATGCTAAAGAAAATGCATGCGGCTGCGCAGGATGCTATAGTGCGCCTACCGCAATCGAGCTTTACGCTCAAGCATTTGATCAGGCCGGAAAGATTGAACGGCTCGAAGGCTTTGCCAGCCATTTTGGCGCTGACTTTTATGGCCTCCCGCGCAATACCGGCACCATTACACTGGTGAAAGAAGATCAAGTGATTCCTGAAAGTTTAGACTATTTGGATGGTGAACAGATTATCCCATTGCATGCGGGTAAAACTATCCAATGGAGAAAAGTGTGACAGATGAAACCCTACCAGTCATTGGTCAGCGTTTCCGCGGATTTTTGCCTGTCGTGGTCGATGTCGAAACCGCAGGCTTTAATTCACAGACCGATGCCTTGCTGGAAATCGCAGCCATACCGATTGTGTATGATGCGGAAGGTAAATTTATACCGGGCGATGCGCATCATGCGCATATCAACCCATTTGAAGGCGCAAATTTAGACCGCAGGTCGCTGGACTTTATCGGCATAGACCCATCCAATCCTATGCGCATGGCAATGGCTGAAGATGAGAAAACTGCGCTCAAGCGCATTTTCAAAGCCGTAAATGAAGTGCGCCGCAAACAGAACTGCACGCATGCCATACTGGTCGGCCACAATGCGCATTTTGACCTGGGCTTTGTGCAGGCTGCCATTGCGCGCACCGGCACCAAAAACCAGAATCCGTTCCACAGCTTTTCGGTGTTTGATACCGTGACCTTAAGCGCCGTGGTGTTTGGACAAACGGTTTTAGCCAAATCCTGCATTCAGGCCGGCATTGATTTTGACGGCAAGGAAGCGCACTCCGCTTTATATGACACGCAGAAGACCGCTGAACTGTTTTGCCGAATTTTGAACAGGCTTGGCCCGAATTTGCTTGACAGTCAGGTGGCGGATCAATAAGATACCGCCATCTTCTAAACGTCCCTATCGTCTAGAGGCCTAGGACATCGCCCTTTCACGGCGGTAACCGGGGTTCGAATCCCCGTAGGGACGCCATCTATATTTTCCTTGCCTTATTATTCAATTCAGCTTGGCTTATTCAAGCCCTTAGCATTACATCAATTGCATCTTTTTTTGTCTTGAAAATATCCCTTATTAGCATTGCCCGCTTAATTCAGGCTGATCAATGACGCCCCTATGCCAAGCCGCAGCCATCCGCAGGGCGCAATCCAAATAAAGCTGGGACATTTTTTAAAACATTCAGTTTCTGTAAAAGCAGCTTCTATTCCAAGGCATACATTAAGCAGTCTTTTGGTTATACTCCCGCCTGAACCATTGACTCATTGTTGCTTCCGCTATGCTTAAAAACATTTTACTCGTGTTCATGATTCTGCTGCCGGCAGCCCTGTACCTTTACGTGGTCAGCCGCGGCGATGACGCCAAACCGCCGGCAAAAACGGAGCAAGCCCAGCCGCAGCAGGCATCCAGCCGCTGACTGCAGCGGCCCGGGTATCCACCCTACTAATTAACTACTGAAAAATATAAGAAAAAAACGATTCATGTGGTTTTTCATGCAGCGCAACTATAAACTATATTTTTCAAATTTAACCTTTCAGCTATGCAGTCTCGCTCTCAGCCTTCGCAGCCTCCCTCTGCAGACGGCAGCGCGCCGTCTTTAAAACGCGCAATGACCACGCGTCATTTGATTATGCTTTCACTTGGCGGTGCAATTGGCACAGGCCTGTTCATGGGTTCAGGCGAAGTGATTTCACAGGCCGGCCCTTTAGGCGCGGTGCTTGCCTACGTTATCGGCGGCCTGATTGCCTACATGGTGATGCTGTGCCTGGGCGAGCTGGCGGTGCACCTGCCTGTTTCCGGCTCTTTCGGCGCATTCGCCGCCAACTATATCGGCCCCGGCACCGGCTATATGGTGTCGTGGATGTACTGGCTGGGCTGGTCCGCCACCTTAGGCACAGAATTTACCGCAGCCGCGATTTTAATGCAGGAATGGTTCCCGCAGACCTCTGTCTGGCTCTGGACTTTAGTTTTCGCTGCCGGCGTGCTGCTGTCCAACCTTAGCTCTACCCGCACCTTTGCAGAGTCCGAGTTCTGGCTGTCATTTATTAAAGTCGCCACCGTGCTGCTGTTTATCATACTGGGCTTTGCCTGCATTTTCGGCATCATTCCTTTCCAAGGCTATGAGTCTGCGCCGCTGTTCAGCAACCTGACCAGCCATGGCTGGCTGCCGAACGGCCTGATTCCGCTGTTCACCACCCTGCTGATTGTAAACTTCGCCTTTAACGGCACAGAAATGATCGGCATCGCCGCCGGCGAAACTGAAAACCCGGAAAAGAACGTGCCGAAAGCCATTCATGCTGCCGTCTGGCGCCTGATTATTTTCTTTGTCGGCACCATTGTGGTCATCAGCTCGCTGCTGCCGTACAGCGATGCCGGCCTTAATGCCGGCGGCCACGGCGGCCTCAGCAGCAGCCCATTCGTGACGGTATTCAACCTGATGGGCATTCCCTATGCGGAAGACTTCATCCGCTTTGTGATTATTACCGCGCTGCTGTCTACCGCCAACTCAGGCCTTTACGCCGCTTCACGCATGATGTGGGCGCTCTCAGCGCAGAACCAGCTGCCGCGCGTTTTCGCCAAAGTCAGCAAATCCGGCGTACCGGTTGTGGCTATCTGGGTCACCATGATTGGCGGCCTGCCGGGCCTGCTGTCGGAACAGTTTGGCGCAGACGTGATCTTTAAAAACCTGATGGGCGTGGCTGCCTTCACCATGGTGATTGTCTGGATGAGCATTTGCTGGAGCCAGTTCAATTTCCGCCGCCAGTGGCTGAGGCAGGGCCGCAGCGCCAGTGAGCTGAAATTCCGCACCCCGTGGTTCCCGCTGGTGCCTATCTTGGGCTTTATCTGCTGCACCGCAACCGGCTTAAGCATGGCCGCCGACCCGGAAATGCTGTCCGGCTTTATCGGCTGCCTGCTGTTCATGGCCGCCTGCTATGCAAGCTATTACTGGCTGTACCACAATAAAAACTAAGCTGCAACATGCAGCAGCAACCTTGCAAAGCGCAGCCTGAACAGCTGCGTTTTTTCAATTAAAGCCACTTTTTACACAGTCAATTCAATATTTTAAAAATAAGCCCCAATCCAATTTGACACCCCGCTCAAATATCCATACTATAGCCCTCACCTCGCAGCGTCCCTATCGTCTAGAGGCCTAGGACATCGCCCTTTCACGGCGGTAACCGGGGTTCGAATCCCCGTAGGGACGCCATCTATATCCTCAAAATTATTTTAATTTCACGCATACAAAACCGCTTTGAACTGGCACTTTTTTTCTCTACAATAGCCCGCTTTCCCATACTCATAATAATCCTATGCACTCATCTCCGAATGATGCTTCGCATCATGGCACTTCTGCGCCTTTAAAACGCGCTATGAGTACCCGGCATCTGGTCATGATTTCGCTTGGCGGCGCAATCGGGACCGGCCTATTCTTAGGTTCGGGTGAAGTCATTGCCCAAACGGGGCCTATTGGTGCAATTCTTGCGTATTTCCTCGGCGGCGTCATCGCCTATATGGTTATGCTCTGCCTGGGCGAGCTGGCTGTGCATATGCCTGAATCCGGCTCTTTCGGCACCTATGCCGCCAAGTACATTGGCCCGGGCACCGGCTATACCGTGACTTGGCTGTATTGGCTGACCTGGTCGGCCACTTTAGGCACAGAATTCACCGCAGCTGCCCTGCTGATGCAGGAATGGTTCCCTCATGTTTCGGTTTGGCTGTGGACGCTTATTTTCGCAGCCTTTGTATTCATTATGAATATGAGTTCCACCCGCTGGTTTGCAGAGTCTGAATTTTGGCTGGCGCTGGTGAAAGTCATCACCGTAATCGCATTTATCCTGCTGGGCTTAATGGCGATTTTCGGCATCATCAGCTATCAGGGCGTTGAATCTGCGCCGCTGTTCAGCAACCTGACCGCGCAGGGCTGGTTCCCGCAGGGCTTATTCCCGATTTTCACCACCATGCTGATTGTAAACTTCGCCTTCTCCGGCACAGAGCTGATTGGCGTGGCTGCCGGTGAAACGCAGGATCCGGCAAAGAACGTGCCGAAAGCCATCAATACCGCGATTTGGCGCCTGCTGATTTTCTTTGTCGGCACCATTGTCGTGATCAGCGCGCTTTTGCCGCATGAAATGGCCGGCCTGAACGCCGAAGGCGTCAGCAGCAGCCCATTTGTAACAGTATTTGATCATATCGGCATTCCTTATGCGGAAGACATTATCCGCTTTGTGATCATCACCGCGCTGCTGTCGGCTGCCAACTCGGGCTTATTCGCCGCCTCGCGCATGATGTGGTCACTTTCATATAAGAAAATGCTGCCGGCTGTTTTTTCGCGCCTCACCAGCCACGGCGTGCCTTATGTAGCGATCATTGTCACCATGTTCGGCGCTTTGCCGGGCCTGCTGTCTGAGCAGTTTGCGCCGGAAACCATCTTCAAGAACCTGCTGGGCATCGCGGCCTTCACCATGGTGGTGGTCTGGATGAGCATCTGCCTGAGCCAGTTCAATTTCCGCCGCCAATGGTACAAGCAGGGCCGCACGGCCAAAGAGCTGGGCTTCGCCGCGCCGCTGTTCCCTATTGTGCCGATTCTCGGCTTTAGCTTCTGCTTCATCACCTGCATAAGCATGGTGTTTGATCCGGAAATGCTGCCGGGCTTTATCGGCTGCATGATCTTCATCGCCTGCTGCTATATCAGCTACTACACGCTTTACCACAAAAAAGCCTAATTACGAATTGCTGCAAATCAGAGTGGCTCAGGCCGCTCTTTTTTATGTATATAAGAAGATACAGGGGCAATAAGGCTGCCTTCTATGAAAATTATTTTCATTCACGGCATGAATCAGCAGCATTACAGCGCGCAGACGCTGCGCCAGCATTGGCTGCAGATTTTCCAGCAGGGCCTGCGCTGCAGCCAGTATTCGGCATTCTGCCTCAGCACAGCGCGGATTGAACAGCCGTTCTACGGCGACCTGCTCACGCAGCATCATCAGCAGAATGTTTTAGACCTGAATACTTTTTTGCCCAAAGCATGGCTGAACTTTCCCCTGCATCTGCAGCAGACCGCACAAAAGGCCATGGAGCACAGCGACTTTATTCCATTCCTGCCGCATGACAGCGTCAGCCAGAACCTGCCGATTTCAGCCCGGCTGAACCTTTACAGCGCGCTGGCCAAAGACATCATGCTGAAGGAACTCTCGATTCTGCTGAACCATTTCCCGCAGCTGCATGAAAAGCTGATTCACCAATTTTTAATTGAAGCTTATCTGTATCTATCCAATGAATGCTTTCTGCGCGAAGTTCATGCCAGAATTTTGGCCTGCATGTCTGCACATCAAAAGCATATTGTGGTAGCGCACTCCTTAGGATCGGTCATCGCCTACAACCTGCTGCATATGCACCCTGAGTTTCAAGTCTGCCGCTTCATTACCCTCGGCTCGCCTTTGGCGTTCCGGATCATTCAGGATAAAATCCTGCATCCAATTATCCGGCCCAAAGGCATTCATGGCGACTGGATGAATTTCTATTCGCATGATGATTTTCTAACCGCCTTTCCGCTGAGCAATGCGCCCTTTTGCTTCAAGCCGGCAATTATTAACCAGATGATCTCCACGTTTGCCAATAAGCCGCACGAAATTACCGGCTATCTGCAGCACCCGGATGTGGTGAAATCGATTGTTGAACCGCTGCAAAAACGTTAATTTTCGCCTTTTATTTAAGCAAAACATTCAATTATGCCGATAATTTACGCACTCGCCGCATTTCAGCCAATTTATTGCAGAAAAGCGTTTGACACCCCCCGGTTTTCGCCCTAATATACGCCCACCTCTGAAACGTCCCTATCGTCTAGAGGCCTAGGACATCGCCCTTTCACGGCGGTAACCGGGGTTCGAATCCCCGTAGGGACGCCATTACTCAGCTTGCAAAAGAAAGCAATGGTTTTAAAAATATCTGCTTCACGCTGTCCCTATCGTCTAGAGGCCTAGGACATCGCCCTTTCACGGCGGTAACCGGGGTTCGAATCCCCGTAGGGACGCCATATTCGGGATGGAAACATCTCATGAAAAAGCCCAAGCATAACGACTTGGGCTTTTTTATTTCCGCTGTTTGCGCAGCCTGTCTAGCAGACATAAAGCAGTAAAAATGTTTAGAGGCTTAAACCACTGCCGCCCGATCGTTGAGTAAAATAAACTTTGGATATACTGTAGTGTTGATCAGTTAAGGAGTTTCGCAGTAAATTTCTTAACTTTTTCAGGTTATTCACGGCGGAGTCTTATCGTTTTTAAATCGAATTTTTGGAGCTCGTTTTGTTCCTTGCGAAACAATGTTTTTCATTCGCCAAATGAGAAGCGAAGCTTCGCAAGGAAAGCATCTTGCGGCGCAGTACGCCTCACCGCGAAACCTGTTCACTTTCTGCACTTAAATAATTGTATTGCAAAAACAGTCCATTTCAAAGACCACTGCTTCGCCTTGCGCTTCGAGCAAAAGCAGTGCTTTTACTCTCGCTCAGGTTGCGGATGACACTTCCGCGTATCAAACAATATCACAAGTTTTAAAAAGAAAAAGTCAGTCAGTTTCTTAACTGACTGACATTACAGATATACAGGGTTTTTCAAAGCAGACGCTTCGGCCGCTTTTCAAATGCAGCTTTCCTGATTATGCTGGGCGTATTGCTGCAAGCGCATTATTAATTACTGAACCGATTAAAACTATAAACATGAAACTGACTTTATACCACTTAGCCACTTCACGCTCCCAGCGCATCCTCTGGCTACTGGAAGAATTCCAACTGGCCTATGAGCTAGTTATCTGCAGACAGAACCCGCCGAATGCCGGCATGCAGCAGCTGAAGCAGCACAGCGCATCCGCCAAGCTCCCTACACTGCTGATTCAGGCGGATCAGCAGCAGTTTGCGCTGGCTGAAAGCAGCGCCATTGCAGAATTCCTGCAGCAGCATCTGCAGAAAGCTACAGCAGCGGATTTAACCCTGGAACAGCAGCTGCAGTTCAGCTTCTGGAAAAACTTTGCCGATGCCAGCTTTATGCCGAATTTGGCCTTAAAGCAGATTTTTGCGCAAATTGTGCAGCGCACGCCTTTGCCCCTGCGGCCGGTCAGCTGGTGCTTCAAGCAGGGCTTTAACTTAGGCTATTTAGATCAGGCGATTGCCGCGCAGCTGGACAGCATTGAGCAGCACCTGTCCAAGCATGCTTGGCTGGCCGGCGGCAGCTTCAGCATTGCGGATATTCTGCTGTGGTTTCCGCTGCAGGCCTGCGCGGCTGCGCATCCTGAATTTATGCGGTATCCGCATTGCCGGCATTATTTAGCGCAGATTGAAAGCCGGCCCGCCTTCCAGCAGGCTTTGCTGAAAGGCCAGTGGTCCGACGCCCAATTCAGGCAGTACTGGGCTAAGGCATGGTGAACCGGGCTGCATCAGGCCGATTTGCGCGAATTGACCCGGCCTTTAATCACTGCGGTTAAATTGCCTTTAAGGTATTTAAAGAACACTTTCAGCGGCGACAAGCGCGGGTTGGGCTGCCGGCCTTCGCCTATGGCCTTGAACTGCGCTGCGTACCAGATGATTTCCATAATCGCCATTTTATCGACCATTGGAATGCCGGTTTTAATTTTATCTACGCCGTAGCGCACATCCTGTCCAGCCATCAGGCGCTTGGCCAAATCAATTTCCACCGCAAATGGCCGCGCAATGCCTATGAAGTCGCAGGCGCCACTGTCTAAAGCAGCATTCATGCCGGCTGCGGTGCGGAAACCGCCCGTCACCATCAGGCGGCAGCTGACTTCCTTGCGGATCATGGCGGCGAAATCCAGAAAATACGCCTCGCGCGCAATGGTGCTGGCTTTGCGCCTGTCTTCTTTGGCGCCCGCCATTGCCGGCGCTTCATAGGTGCCGCCGGATACTTCAATCAGGTCAATGCCGGCTGCGTCAATGGCTTTGAATACCGCAACAACATCTTCCTCGCTGATGCCGCCGCGCTGAAAATCCGCCGAATTCAGCTTAACCGAAATAATAAAATTATCCGATGTGGCCGCCCGCACCGCTGTATAGGCCTCCAGCAGAAAACGCATGCGGTTCTCAACCGAGCCGCCCCACTTGTCTTGGCGCTTATTGGTCAGGGGCGATAAAAACTGGCTGATTAAATAGCCGTGCGCGCCGTGCAGCTGCACGCCCTCAAAGCCGGCTTTTTCGCAGATTTTGGCCGCATTGGCAAAGCGCTGAATAATATCCAGAATCTCATCTTCACGCAGTTCGCGCGGGGTGCCAAAAGTTGTCGCCAGCATAGGGCTGAACGGCACAGCCGAAGGCGCAACAGTTTCCCTATTCAGGCCTTTCGGGCACTGCCGGCCTGGATGCGACAGCTGAATCAGCTGCACCATGCCGTGCTTCTTGCCGATTTCCGCCCACTGCCGCAGCAGCGCCAAATCGCGCTCTGACTCTATGGCCACAACACCTGGCTCATTCTTGGCGCGGATATCCACCATGACATTGCCGCTGATGGCGCAGCCCAAGCCGCCTTGAGCCCAGGCCTGATACAGGCCGAAATGCAGGTGATTCGGCTGCCCGGCAGGGTTGGCCAGAGCCTCGCTCATTGCGCCTTTGATGATGCGGTTTTTAAACAGGGTATTGCGGATTTGAATCGGTTCGGCAAGGTGGCTCATGATAAGCGTCCATTTTTATTGCTTTAGATTTATCACTCTAAAGCGATTATTGCGGCCGTCAAGCAAATTATGACAATCACCCTTGTCAAAATTTCCGCTTGACAGCCCAAGGCTCAATACTGACTGGCTTCAATCAGCTTGCGAGTATATTCAGTCTGCGGCTGCGCAAACAGCGCTTCCGTAGGCTGAAACTCCATTACTTTGGCATGGCGCAGCACCAGCACCTTTTGGCACAGCGCCTTCACCACCTGCAAATCATGGCTGATGAAAATGTAGCTCATCTGATATTCCCGCTGCAGATCGCGCAGCAGCTTCACGATTGCGCGCTGCGTGCTGCGGTCCAGGGCTGAAGTCGGCTCATCCAGAATCAGCAGCTTGGGATGCAGTACCAAAGCCCGCGCCAAAGCCACGCGCTGGCGCTGGCCGCCGGACAGCTCATGCGGGTAGCGCAGCCTGAAGTCCGCCGGCAGCTCCACTTTCTGCAGGGCTTCATCAATTCTAGCCTGAACTTCAGCAGCCGAAAGCTTCTGCATTTCCAGCCCTTCGCCAATCGCCTGCTCCACATTCAGGCGCGGATTCAGGCTGCTGAACGGGTCCTGAAAAACCATCTGGAAAGCGCTGCGCAACGGGCGCAGCTGCTTTTCCTGCAGCGCATTCAAATCCTGCCCCTGCAGCACAATCCTGCCATCACTTTCAATTAAGCGCGCTACCGCCAAAGCCAGCGAAGTTTTGCCCGAACCGCTTTCGCCGACAATGCCTATCGACTGGCCTTGCCCCACAGATAAATCCAAAGGCTCTACGGCGGTAAAATAGCCTTTGACCCGGTTCAGCAGGCCCTGCTTGATCGGGAATTTCACCCCCAATTGCGTCAGCTGCAGCAACACGCCCTGTTCAGGCACCGCCAAGGCTTGGCCAAAATCCTGATTCAGCAGATTACGGGTATAAGCCTGCGCCGGCGCACTGAAAATCCGCTCAACCTGGCCCTGCTCTTCCACCAGGCCTTTATTCATGACGATGACCTGATCGGCGTAGCGCCGCACCAGATTCAAATCATGGCTGATCAGAATCACCGCCATATGGCGGCTGCGCTGCAATGACTTCAGCAAGCTGAGGATCTGCGCCTGCAGCGTGACATCCAGCGCAGTGGTCGGCTCATCGGCAATTAAAATATCCGGTTCCAGCGCCAGCGCCATGGCAATCATCACGCGCTGGCGCTGGCCGCCGGACAGCTCATGCGGATAGCGCCGCAGCTTGTCCTGCGGCTCAGCAATGCCGACATCCTGCAGCAGCTGCATCACCCGTTCGCGGGTTTTGGCCTTAGGCCAGCCCTGCAGCAGCAGGGTTTCGCCGATAATTTTTTCTACTCGGTGCAGGGGGTTCAGCGCAGTCATCGGCTCCTGAAAAATCATCGCGATTTTATGGCCGCGGACTTGCCGGTACTGTTCCTGGCTCAGCGCCAGCAGGTCTTGGCCCTGCAGCAGGGCCTGGCCTGAAACCTGCAGATTTTCCGGCAGCAAGCCCAGCAGCGCCAAACTGCTGATGGATTTTCCTGAACCGCTTTCCCCCACCACTGCCAGCGTTTGCCCGGCATGCAGCTCAAAGCTCAGATCCTGCACCAGCGCCTGCGCGCCATGCTGAATATGCAGATGGCTGACGCGCAGCATGGCCTGGCTGTCCGGCAGCTTAGTGCTGTCTTGGATCGAATGCATCGCGCGCCGCCTCCCCGATATAAATCAATAAAGACAGCACAATAGCTAAAGTGAAAAAGCCGGATAAGGCCAGCCACGGCGCATTTAAGTTATTCTTGCCCTGCAGCAGCAGCTCGCCCAAGGAGGCGGCGTCCGGCGGCAAGCCGTAGCCGAGAAAATCCAGCGCCGTTAAGGCTGTAATATTCGCGGTCAGCATGAACGGCAGCTGCGACAGGCTGGAACTCATGGCATTCGGCAGAATATGCCGGAACATGATGGTCCGGTCAGTCACGCCCAGGCTGCGCGCAGCCCGCACATAGTCGAAATTGCGCGCGCGCAGAAATTCCGCCCGCACCAGGCCTACCAGCGCCGGCCAGCCGAACAGCAGCATAATGGCAAACAGCCAGTACACGCTGGGGCTGAACATGCTGACCAGAATCATCACCATGAACAGCATCGGCAGGCCACCCCAGACTTCCAGTATGCGCTGGCCGATTAAATCGATCCAGCCGCCGTAGTAGCCCTGTATGGCGCCAACAATAATCCCCAGCACGGCGGAAGCCAGCGTCAAGGCGAAGCCGAACAGCAGCGACACGCGCAGGCCGTAGAGGATGCGCGCCAGCACATCGCGGCCCTGATCATCCGTGCCCAGCCAGTTTTGCGCGGTCGGCTCAGAAGGCACAGGCACGGTTAAATCCAGATTCGGAGTTTGAAATGAATAGGCGATCAGCGGCCAAAGCGCCCAGCCCTTATCGTTAATCAGCCGCTGCACCGCAGGGTCTTTGTAGTCCGCCTCGGTTTCAAACACGCCGCCAAAGGCTGTTTCCGGATAGGCTTTCAGCACCGGCACATACAGGCTGCCGCCATATTTCACCAGCAGCGGCTTGTCATTGGCGATCAGTTCCGCGCCCAAAGACAGCGCGAAAATAACCGCAAATACAATAAAGCAGCCAAAGCCGAGCTTATTGCGCTTAAAGCGCTGCACGCGCGCCTGCATCATCGGCGTCATTATTTCGCCCCCCGCGATTCAAAGTTAATCCGCGGGTCAATCACCTGATACAGCACATCGCTGATTAAGCGCAGAATCAGCCCCAGCAGGGTAAAGATAAACAGCGTGCCGAAAATCACCGGATAGTCGCGCTGCACAATCGCTTCAAAGCCCAGCAGGCCCAGCCCGTCCAGATTGAAAATAATTTCAATGAATAAGTTGCCGACAAAAAAGATCCCGATCAGCGCTTCCGGCAGGCCGGCAATCACAATCAGCATGGCATTGCGGAACACATGCCCGTACAGCACGCGCGATTCGGTCAGGCCCTTGGAGCGGGCGGCCAGCACGTACTGCTTATTCAGCTCTTCCATAAAGGAATATTTGGTCAAATAGGTCAGGCCGGCAAAACCGCCAATCATCATGGCCAGCAAAGGCAGCGCCATATGCCAGAAATAGTCGGCAATTTTTCCCCAAAGGCTCAGCTCGGCAAAGTTTTCAGACACCAGGCCCTGCAGCGGAAACCATTGAAAATAAGAGCCGCCGGCAAAGAACACAATCAGCAGAATCGCAAAAGCAAAGGCTGGAATGGCATAGCCCACCGCCAGCAGCACCGAGGTCGCTTTATCAAACAGCAGGCCATGCCGGCGGGCCTTTTTAATGCCCAGCGGGATGGACACCGCGTAAATCAGCAGCGTGCTCCATAAGCCCAGAGACAGCGAAACCGGCAGCTTTTCCCACAGCAGCTGGGTCACCGGCTTATCCTTAAAAAAACTGGTGCCGAAATCCAGAACAGCATAGCTTTTCAGCATCCGCCAAAAGCGCTCCGGCGCGGGCTGATCAAAGCCGTACTGGGCTTCAATTTTTTTCACCATGTCTTCGCTTAAGCCTTTGGCGCCCTGATATTTGCTGCTGTTCTGCGCGGTTTCTCCACCGCCGGCAGCGCCAATGCCCTGAAATGCTTCAGCCCGCTGAATCGCCTGCTCGACCGGCCCGCCCGGCGCAATTTGAATGACCATGAAATTGATCAGCAAAATCGCCAATAAGGTGGGAATAATCAGCAGCAGCCTTTTTACGATATATGCGCCCATCATTGATTATCCTTATGCTTTGGGCCTATTTCCTGCGCAGATAATGCGCCACTTTTTGCGCCTGCGCGGCATCGCTCCACCAGTAGTCAATGCCTGTCGACAGCTTGGGCTTGCGCTGCGGCTGCCGGTACATATTCCAGTATGCCAGCCAGTTTTCCCCTTTGCCATAGGTGGGAATCTGATAATAGCCGGCGCGCAGCAGACGGTCTAAGGCCCGGGTACGGGTGACCAGGCTGGCGCGGTCAGGCGCGCGGATCAGCTGCTGCACAACCGCATCAATCGCGGGATTTTTAATGCCGGCATAGTTGTAATTGCCGGGCTGATCCGCCGAGGCGCTGCCCCAGAACTGCGCCTGCTCCGTGCCTGGACTAAGGGACTGCGGCATGGCGTCCGTAGTCATGTCAAAGTCCTTGGTGCGCATGCGCTCTATGTACTGCGGCACATCCACCTGGCGGATCGTCATCTGAATGCCCAGGCGCTTCAGATTGCGCACAAAGGGCATTAAAGTGCGCTGCAGGCCGTCCTGATGAATCAGGAATTCAATTTCAACCGGCTTGCCGGATTTATCCAGCAGCCGGCCGTCTTTAAATGTATAGCCGGCATTCAGCAGCAGCTGGCGCGCAATCAGCAGATTGCTGCGGTTGAAGCCGCTGCCGTCAGACACCGAATATTTCCAGTCTTTGAGTACGCCGGCGCGCTGCACCGGATCAAGCTTTGCCAGCTGCGGCTTCAGCACAGCCAGTTCCGCTGCCGACGGCAGGCCTTTGGCCTCCAGTTCGCTGTTGGAAAAAAAGCTCTGCAGGCGCCGGTACTGGCCATAAAACAGCGCCTTGTTCTGCCATTCAAAATCGTAGGCATAGGTCAGCGCCTGGCGCAGGCGGATGTCCTGAAACGGCGCGCGGCGGGTATTGAAGACATAGCTCTGGGTGGCAATCGGGTTGTAATGCTGGAAGCGGTATTTCACCACCATGCCGGCTTTGACTGCCGGAAAATGGTATTCCGTCACCCATTTGCGCGCAGTCAATTCTTCATGCAGGGTATACTGCCCGGACTTGAAGCCTTCAAAAGCGATGTCGAGGCTGCGGTAATACACATATTTCAGCCGGTCAAAATTATAGCGCCCCTTATTCACCGGCAGGTCTTTGCCCCAGTAATCCGGATTGCGCTTATAGCTGATGCTGCGCCCGGCATCAATGCGCTCAATCAAATACGGCCCGGAGCCTAAAATCGGCTGCAGGGTAATGCGGCTGAAGTCTTTGCGGCTCCAGTCCTTTTTGGAATAGATCGGCATCTGCGCCAAAATCAGCGGCATTTCGGCATTGCTGTCCGACTTGAAGCTCATTTTGACCTGATGCCTGGACAGCACTTCAGTTTTGGCCAAATCCGCCAGATACATCTGCAGGCCCGGATTAGACTTGGTCTGAAAGGCGTCAAAGCTGTATTTGACGTCGGTTGCCGTCAGCGGCGAGCCGTCGCTGAATTTGGCTTTAGGATTGAGATGGAAAATCACATAGGCCGGCTTCTGCGGATCAAAAGTAGCTTTTTCCGCCAGCAGCGGGTACATCACCCCCGGCTCATCCAAAGAGCTGCTCATCAGGCTGTCAAACAGGTAATTCACCCCGTCCGCGGCGCTGCCCTTGCCGTTCATGCTGTTCAGATTGTCAAAAGTGCCGTTGCTGGAGCTGCTTAAATAGCCGCCCTTGGGCGCAGCCGGGTTGGCATACGGCATGGCGGAAAGCCCCACATACAGCGGCGCGCTGTGCACGGCAACAAAAGGCGTAGTTTGCAGCGCCGCCCACGCGCCCTGCGTCAATGCAGCGCCGCAGGCGAAAATCAGGCGCTTGGCTGCGGACGGCATATGCATACTGCTCCGTGTACTAGGCCGGCTTTAATTCGGCACTTTAATGACATCGCCAATCCGCAGCTGCGCGGAAGGCTGCAGGTCATTCATTTCCGCCAATGCATTGCTTTCCATGCCGTAGCGGCTGGCCAAGCCGATCAGGGTATCGCCGCGCTTGATGCGGTATTCGCTGATGGTCTTCGGAATGGCAATTTTCTGGCCGACGCGCAAGCCGGCGCGCGGGCTTAAATTATTCATTTCCGCCAGTTCCGCTGCGCTGATGCCGATGCGGCTGGCAATCGCATTCAGCGATTCTCCGGCCTTTACGGCATAGCTTTCTGTGCTGCCGGCATTGCGCGGCGCAGCTGAAACCGCTTTGCTGCTGGCCTTGGGCTGTTCCAGCACCGGCGCATCCGGCACATCACCAGTCAGCTTTAAGCGCTGGCCCGCCCGCACGGCGCTGCTGCGGCTTAAATTATTCAGCTCAGCCAAATAGTTCAGCTGCAGGCTGTATTTCTGCGCAATCGCGCTGAGGGTTTCGCCGGATTTCACCACATGGCTGTCTTTGACCAGTCCAGTACTGCCGCGGCTGCCGGCCTTGGCGGCGGCTTTGCTTTCGGTTTTCGCTTCCGCCTTAACCTCTGGAACATCGCCGGTCAATTTCAGGCGCTGCCCTGCGCGCAGGCCCGCATTGCGGCTCAGGCCGTTGACATTAGCAATATAGTCCATGCCCAGATTATAGCGCCCCGCAATGCCGGACAAGGTATCGCCGGACTGCACCGTATACTGTTCAGGAACCATTGCGCCGGCTGGAATTTTTAAAGTCTGGCCGACCAGCAGCCCGCTGCTGGCGGAAATTTTATTCAGCTCCGCCAGTTCGCTCATGGCCATTTTAGCCTGCGAAGCAATGCTGTACAGCGTGTCGCCGCGCTGCACCGCATAGCTTTCGGTTTTATAGCTGGCTTCAGCTTTGGCCTCAGGCTTCGCGCTGGAAACAGGCGATTTTTCATCCGCTTTGGCGCTGGATGAAGTCGCGGTGCCATTGACTTCATTTAAAGGCACATTGATTTTCTGCCCCACCAGCAGGCTGCTGGACGGAGTCAGGCCGGCGGTTAAATCCGCCAGCTCCTGATTGGACAAGGCATAGCGGTCTGCAATCAGCTTCAGGTATTCGCCGCGCTTCACCGTATAGGACTTGGTCGGCACTTTCTGGGCTTTTTTCTCCGCTTCGGCCTTTTTGCTGTCCGCTTCCAGTTTCGCTTTAGAAGCCGGAGTTTCTTTCAGCGACAGCTTCTGCCCGACCAGCAGGCCGCTGCTGGCATTCAGGCCGTTGTAATCCGCCAGCTGCTTCACCGATAGGCCAAACTGGCTAGCAATGCCGCTTAGGCTGTCATTGGCTTTCACCACATAGCTTTCCGGCTGGGCTTTGGCCTTGGACTGTTCCGGCGGCGCTGCAGGCTTCGCGTCATACAAATAAATCACGGTGCCGACATATAAAGTCGAGGACGCATCCATCTGGTTCCATTTGGCCACATCGCGCCAGTTCACGCCATTTTTCATCGCAATGACGGCCAGCGTGTCGCCTGGCTGAACCGTATAGGTGCTGCGCTTGCCTTTAGGCGCAACAACAACAATTTCAGAGTCGGTTTTAATGTAGTTTTTATCCAGATTGCGCTTCGCTTCGTCTGAATCCGGGCGCGTGCTTTCCGCTACGCCTTTAGGATAGGCAAAGCCCTTGGTCAGCTCTTTGCCCTGCTGCTCAGCTACGGATAAGCTGGTTTGAATCGCGGTCAGCTTGATTTTGCCGTCATAGGGGTCAACAATTTCCGTGCCTTGCGGCGCCAGCGCTTTCAGCTCCTGCACCACTTCGTCCTGTTCCGCCTTGCTGGCGACAGGCTTCAGCACTTCGTCCACAGTTTTGCTTTGGCCTTCGGCCTGAATGGCGGCCATGATCTGCTCACGCTCTTTGGCGGACAGCGGCGGCTCTGCTGAAACCGCTTTCACCGGCGCAGCCGGCGTTACAGCCACAGGAATGCGCGGCGCGCTGGGAATATCGGTGCTGGAGGCAAAGGCTGCCAGAGCCGATGAGCCTTGCGGCGTTTTAGCCTGCGGCCGGCCAAAAGCAGCGGCGCTGGAATCGCTCACAGCAGGCTTGGCGGCAGCCGGTTTAGCTGCCGAAGCAATCAAAGGCGGCACAGACGCAGACGGCACAATCACTTTGGAATTCAAATCCGGCGGCGCTTCGCGCGATGGCGCAATCACGGCATTATTTTTCGGCAAGTCCTGGCTGAAGCCGCCGGCCCAGTAGCCGCCTGAACTGGACTGCATTTTTTTCAGCCTGCCGTCTACAGACGGGCTGACATCTGCAGGAATCAGAATTTTCATCGGGCTGGCCGTGTCAATGATTTCGCCGCGGTGGCCGGGGTTCAGCGCATAAAGTTCGGCGCGGCTTAAGCCGGTAACGGCTGAAATTTCATTCAGGCTAGCAGGCCCGACCACTACTTCCCTGAAGTGCGGGCGGTTGGCAATCGGCGGCAGGCTGACGCCGTACTCGCCCGGATTTTTAACAATCTGCGCAACCGCCAGGAAGCGCGGCACATAGTTCATGGTTTCCTGCGGCAGCTTCAGCGACCAGTAGTCTGTCGGCAGGCCGGCAGCCTTGTTGCGGTTAATCGCCTGCTGAATGCGGCCCGGGCCTGCGTTGTAGGACGCCAAAGCCAGCTCCCATGAACCGAACTGATTGTAAAGGCTGCCTAAAAATTCATAAGCGGCGCGGGTCGATTCAACCACGTCACGGCGCCCGTCATACATATTGGTCTGCTTCAAGCCGTAAATGCGGCCGGTGCTGGGAATAAACTGCCAGAGGCCGGCAGCGGCAGCGCTGGAAGTCGCGGCCGGGTCATACGAGCTTTCAATCACCGGCAGCAGCGCCAGTTCGGTCGGCATGCCGCGGCGCTCCGCCTCTTTCACCGTGTGGTACAGATAGCGCGACGCGCGCGCGCTTAAGCGGTCAATATAGGGCTGGCGCGAAGCGAACCAGCCGCGCTGCGCCTCAATGCGGGTGTCCCAATGGTTTAAATCCATCTTAAAGCCCACCGTCATGCGCTTCCACACATCGCCGTGCTTTAAAACCTGCAGCCGGTCGCCTTCCACCGCGCGCATATCGGTGGCGGAAAGCAGATCTTCCAGGCCATCCAGGCTGCCGGCATCCAGATAGCCAGAAGACCCAGCCATTTTCGACTTCGATGCCTGCGTTGCGCTTGACGTCGATGAACAGCCCGTCAAGCCTAAAGCGGCCAATGCTGAACCCAATACTGTAATTTTAAATAATGCAGGCAAAGCGGGCTGACACCGGATCAAGGCTGGTTTATACATAAAAAAATCCAAACAACTCGTATAAAATTTATTTTTTAGATCTGCCATTGTAGTGAAGCGGGACGCAGACACAAGGCGTTAATTTAACGCTATTTCGGTATAAATGTTACAAGAAATTAAAAAATCGCAGCGATATCGCTTTCGCAATTCCAATTGCGCTATACAATACTGCCCTTATCTTTGCCTTATTTGCGGATTCACATTTATGTCACAAACAATCACTCTTTACGTTGATGGCGCATGTCGCGGCAATCCAGGTTTAGGCGGTTGGGGAGCATATGTCATCACTGAATCCGCAGAGCACAAGCTCTGCGGCGGCGAAGCCGAAACCACCAACAACCGCATGGAGCTGAGCGCTGCCATTGAAGGCGTGCTGTTCTGCCCTGCAGACGCCAAGCTGGAAATCTGGACGGACTCTAAATATGTCAAGCAAGGCATTACCGAGTGGATTCACGGCTGGAAAAAGAAAAACTGGAAAGATGTAAAAAACCCGGACCTGTGGAAAAAGCTGGACGCCGCCTGCCAGGGCCGCGACATTGCATGGCACTGGATTAAAGGCCATGCCGGCCACCCAGGCAATGAAATGGCCGACCAGCTGGCCAACCAAGGCGCCGACGAAACTCTGGCAAAAATCAAAAACGGCATGGATGGCGCGCCTAAAAAAAAAGCGGAAGCTGACTGGCTGCTGAACGACCCTTTCGGCCTGGATCTGGCCGATGCCGAAGATGAGCTTGAGGCTGAAGACGCCCTGGACGCAGCGGAACAGCCGGAAGAAATGCCGGAAGCGGCGGGCATTCCAGCAGATGCGCCGGCTGCCGGTGAAGCCTCCACGCAGCGTCCCGCCGCAGCGCCCATGCATCCAATGATTGTGATTACGCCGGCCACGGTGGAAATGCAGGGCCCGCGCCAGCTGATTCTGGATACAGAAACCACCGGCTTCTACTTTCAGGACACTGACCGCATTATTGAAGTCGGCGCGATTGAAATGATCAACCGCAAGCTCACCGGCAGCTCAATCCATATTTACATCAACCCGAAAAAGCCGGTCGGCGAATCGGAAAACATCCACGGCATAAGCGATGAGTTCTTAAAGGATAAGCCGGAATACGCGGAAATTGCAGGCGTGCTTTTTGACTACCTGAAAGGCGCGGAAATTATCGCGCATAACGCGACATTCGATATGAACTTCCTGAACATGGAATTCACCCGCGTCGGCTTTCCCGCGCTGTCGGAAGTCTGCGAAGTCACCGATACCTTAGCGATGGCCAAGGCCAAGCATCCCGGGCAGAAAAATTCCCTGGATGCCTTAGTGCGGCGCTATGAAATTCCGCAGCGCGACCGGACCTTCCACGGCGCCCTGCTGGATGCGGAAATCCTGTCAGATGTTTATCTGGCGATGACCGGCGGCCAGGTTTCCTTTGATATGGATGCCCTGACCTATGCCGATCATGCCCAAGGGCAAACCGACAGACAGGCCGTGCAAATTGAGCTGCCGCTGATTCTGCCGAGCGCGGCGGAGCTTGAGGCGCATGAGAATTGGGTCAAGGAATTTGCAGAAAAACATGGCACGCCTTGCCTTTTTGCAAAATAAAATCTACATTCCCTGTTACTTTTTGTATTTAAACCGTTAATACTTACGCTATAGTTAAACAAAAGATGGCCCGCCTGAACGCAGGCGGCTCATAAACAAGATAAAACCCTAGGAAAGGTGCAGATCCATGTCTTACCAAACCTCTATTCATTTTGACCCGACAGCACTGCTGATAATAAAAAATGAGGTTGATAACTCGATTAAATTAGTCGAATCAGCAGTCAGCACCCTAGTAGAAGATCAGACTTTACCTTTCGGCATTGATGATGCGCTGAACCAGTTTGAGCAGTGCGCGCAAGTGCTGGCTTTAATTGACATGTCCAGCCTGGCGAAAATCGCCCAATATTCGGCGGAACTGATGCGCAAGATCATGGGGAATCCTGCCGTTATCAACACCACCGATGTGGTGGCGCTCAGCGAAGGCACCACCATGCTGAAGCGCTATGTGGAGTTCATCTGCCTGCGCGAAGTCAAAATTCCGCAGTTCCTGCTGGACACCCTGAACCGCCTTGAACTGGCTTTAGGCAAGCCGGTAACTGCGGAAGGCCAGCATATTGAAGCGTTGCTGGACTGCATCACCCCGGACTTTGACCTGCCGCAGGCGCCTGCGCTGGAAAAATCCCAATATGTGCAGCGCCTGTACAAGCTGGCCTTAAGCAAGCTGCTGAAGCAGGAAGAAAGCGAGTTGGACCTTCAGGCCATTAAGCTGGCCGGCGCCTATTTGAGCGGGCTGTCAGAAAAGCACCCGAGCAAGCAGTACTGGAATCTGGTCTTCGCCGCTTTCAATCACATTGACCAGCTGCTGATCAATGAGCCGCGCCTGCGCACCCTAGTCAGCATTGAGCGCAACATCGCGCAGTACTTCAGCGCGCCGGAGCGCTTTAAAGCTTCGCTTTTAGACTTGGCGAATGTGCTGAGCCTGTGCATCAGCCAGGAAGATGAAGTGTCGCAGCATATCCGCGCCAAGCTGAATATCGGCGAAGACCTGCTGACCGACACCCAGCTGCAGGTGTTCAGCCGCCATCTGTATGGCCCTGATTTCGACACCATGCACACCATCAGCAATCTGGTGACCGCTGAAATGGCGCAAATCCGCAATGATATTGAGTTCAACTATCAGAACATGGCACCGGAAAAAACCCAGGAACTGCAGGGCAAGCTGCTGCAGCTGGCGAATATTTTCAAAGTGCTGAATCTGAATGAAGCGCACAATGACCTTGCGCGCCAGGCAGCCTCGCTGAGCCAAAGCGAAATTCTGAAAGATGACAGCTTTGCGCAGCAGCTGATGAACGGCATTTTGTCTGCAATGAACTCGATTGGCGTGCTGGAGCGCCACCACACTTCCAGCCGCCTGCAGCTGCGCGTGAACAACATGAATATTTCACTCGACCGCCTGGACGAAGCGCATGAAGCCCTGCTGAATGAAACTAAAAAACTGATTGACCTGTCCAGCCAAGCGCTGGTGCAGCATGTCAAAGATCAGGATGCAGCGCCTTTAGAAGCGGTGCCGGTGCAGCTGCGTGAAATTGGCGGCGCCCTGCTGTTCTTAAATGCCGAATCCGGCCAAGAGGCATTGAGCGCTGCCGCCGGCTTCCTGCAGGAGCGCCTGGATGCTGCAGCCGAATTGAAGGTAGCTGACATCAACAATGTGCTGGACACGCTCGCAAGCGCAGACATGCTGATTGACAACTTGAAGAGCAAGCAGCCGGTGCTGCACGCCATGTTTAAAGTCGCACTGGACAGCAGCGGCAAGCTGAAATCGGCAGCCTGATGAGCGCGCTGTCCCTTGCCTATATTTTCAAGCAGCAACTGCTTCTGGTCGATGAGCGCTATCAGCTGCCGCGGGTTGAAAGCCTGGCAAGCGACCTGCTGATCAGCGCGGGTGATCAGGTGATTGCCCGCGACCTGCTGGATGACGAATCCATTCCCGCAGGCCTGCAGCTGGTGCCGATCCGCCAGCTGCTGCAGCTGTGGACGGTTGAGCAGTTTGAGCAGGCCAGCCGCGCAATCCAGCTGCTGGAATGGCGGCGCAATCATAAATTCTGCAGCCACTGCGGCCAGCGGACTGAAGCGCATGGCAGCGAATACGCCATGGTCTGCCCGTCTTGCGGCTATCATCAGTATCCCCGCGTCAATCCCTGCGTGATTACCGTGATTACCCGCGGCAAGGACGAAATTCTTCTGGCCAAAAGTGCGCGCAATAAAAACAGCGGCATGTATGGCCTGATTGCCGGATTTGTTGAAGTGGGCGAAACGCTGGAAGAGGCTGTCCGGCGCGAAACACTGGAAGAAGTCGGCCTGTCGCTGAAAGGCATTCAGTATTTGGCCAGCCAGCCGTGGCCGTTTCCAAGCAATTTGATGATTGCCTTTAAAGCCGAGTACGCTGCGGGAGATATTGCGCTGCAGCCGGAAGAAATCAGCGACGCCGCCTTTTTCAAGTTTGATCAGCTGCCGGAAATTCCATTCAAAGGCAGCATTGCGCATGCCATGATCATGCATGCGGTGCATGGCTCTGCCGCGGCCGACGATACGCGGGCCTGGCTCTAGGCCGGCTTTCCCGCCCCTTATTTCAAGGCGTCATCCAGCGCGCGCATAATTTCAGCTTTGGTGGCGAAGAAGCGGCTGAACAGACTCGACACCGAGCCGATCATGGTGATGTGCCCCACCCGCGGCACGGAAATCAGCCGGCTGTAATTTCCCCGCTCTTTCAGCTTGGCGTCAAAATCTGAACTGTTGCTGTGCCCGACAATGTTGTCATTGGCTGCCGTAAACAGGTAATGCTTAATGCTGTTCTGCTCGACAAAATAATACGGCATGACCTGCTGATAAGGCATATTCTGATCAAAGGCATCGGCGCAGAGCGGATCGCCCTTGTAGTCAAAATGATACGGCCCGGCCAGGCCGATAATCGCGCGGATTTTATCGCGGCTTTGCAGCTGGTACGGATGCGGATGATACAGCGCCGACATCACATTGAAAGCCCCGGCCGAATGCCCCATCAGGACAATATTTTCAGCCGCGATCTGCAGCTTCAGCTGCGACTGATGCAGGTAGTTCAGCGCCAGGCTCAAATCATTAATATAGCTTGGAAAAATATGCTTGGGCGCCAAATGGTAGTTGATCACGGCGACATCAAAGCCTTCTTTGGCAAAAGCTTCACCGATGAAGCTGTAATCCTTTTTATCGCCGTGCATCCATGCACCGCCGTGCACAAAGACAATCAGCGGGCGCTGCTGGCGCGGCGAGCTGCTGCGGTACAAATCCAGCCGGTGGCGCGCTTTCAGGCCATAGGCCACGTTTTTCTGAACCGTATAGCCCTGCTTTGGCGTTAAGCGGTTTAAAGCATAGCTGCCGAAATCATAAATGCGGAAATTCCGGTAAAGGAATTTCGCAAGTTCAATTTTCTGATTCAGCTGGTCTTTCCAGCGCTTCACATTAAGATGCATTGGTCGGTTCAGCTGTATCCGGATCTATTGCGACTGGGGTTTTTACATCCGGCTCGGCATTCAGGGGCATCGATGAAACACTGGCCGCCGTGCGGGCAGCTTGCGGATTCTGCTCAATATTATCCACCAAGGTGATAATTTTAGTCACATTGCCGACCTGCTGCAGCAGCTGGTTCAGGTCATTGATTTCAGCTGTATTCAGGCGCCCCATCACATACAGCACGCCGTCTTCTGTGTGAATATTGACTTTGCTGTCCGACACCACCGCCGCTTTCATCACTAAGCCGCGGGTATTTGCGGTAACCGCGGTATCCTGCATGATGGTGCTGTAGCTGATTTGATTGCCGACCGTAATGAAATTATGCACGGTTTTGACATCGCTCATGGCTTTGACATTGTCTTCCGCCAGCTGCTTCAAATGCGCGTCCGGCACCTGTCCGGTCAGCAGCACATTGCCGTGAAAGCTGTCAATATTGACTCGCGACTGATTAAAGCGCGAATCCAGTTTGTATAAGTTGATTTTCGCTGTCCGGACAATGGAAGAATCAATAAAAACCTGGCCTAAAGACCGCGCGCCGCTTTCTGTCCCTACTGGTGCAGTGCCTGTGCCGCCGGAAATAAAACTTGCGCAGCCCGATAAACTTGCGGCACATAGCATGGTCATTGCAATACGCTTAAACACTCAGCAGGACTCCTTCATCTCAATATTTTTCAGTCGTTTTCTATCTATGCATTTACACAGTATGTTTTGTTCAAAGATTAATAAACTCTTGATCAAAAGTAAAAGCATTTTCTATCCATTGCTGATCATAAGTGAAATTGGAAAAATCATGCTGTATCGATTTTGCAAAGCGCTGATAAAAATCAAAACAAATCACATCAAAGCGGCAGTCGTGCTGCTGAAACGCTGGCCGGGCATTGAGGAAATGCAGGGCGGTTTTCAGCATTTTGCGCTGCTTGCGCGCGGAAACTGTTTCAGCAGCCTGCGCATAGGCGGTTCTGGAGCGCGCTTTCACTTCAATCAGCAACAGCTCCTGCCCGCGCTGCACAATCAGGTCAATTTCGCCGTAGGGGCTGTGATAGTTGGCCTGCACCAGAGCATAGCCCTGCAGTTCCGCCAGCTTCAGCGCCTGCCGCTCCGCCCATTGCCCCAAATTCATTTCAGGCATATTCACAACGCGCCCAGCCTTTTTCCGGCAGCATTGACAAATTCAGCCGGCGCTTTATAGTCAGAAGCCTTATATGCGCTGCAAAAAGCCTGCCGGACGCTGCCTGCGGCTCGCGCCATAGGGCCTGATTCAGGTAAAATGGCCGAAACTTCTGCATAGGCGCCAGCCATTCCTCCCTTCCGCGCCCGTGCAAGTAAATTTTTCTTATTATTCCGCTTATTATTAAACATGGAGAAACCTATGGGTGCTCAGTTATTTGTTGTTGCGACTCCAATCGGGCACTTAGATGATATCAGTTATCGTGCAATTAATGTGCTGAAGTCGGTTGATCTTATCGCTGCCGAGGATACACGAACTTCAGCGCAATTGCTAAAGCACTTCGGCATTTCCACCCCTTTAACCGCCTGCCACGACCACAATGAAAGCAATAAAATTGAGCATTTGATTCAGCGCCTGCAGCAGGGTGAAAATATGGCATTGATCAGCGATGCCGGCACGCCGCTGATCAGCGATCCGGGCTTTAAGCTGGTCCGCGCCGCGCAGGAAAATAATATTCAGGTGATTCCCGTTCCGGGCGCCTGCGCCGCCATCGCCGCCCTCAGCGCGGTGGGCCTGCCCAGCGACCGCTTCAGCTTTGAAGGCTTCCTGCCGTCACGGCAGTCACAGCGCATCAGCGCTTTGCAAAAGCTGAAAGATGAAACCCAGACCATGATTATTTATGAAGCGCCGCACCGCATTCTGGAATGCGTCAAGGATATGGCCGACGTGTTTGGCGCAGAGCGCCCGGTCGGCTTTGCCCGCGAAATTACCAAAACCTTTGAAACCATCAAAAAGATGACGCTGGGTGAACTGGCGGCATTTGTGGAATCTGACCGCAATCAGCAGAAAGGCGAAATTGTTCTGGTGATTGGCGGCGCAACCGAAGAAAAGGATTTGGAGCAGGAAAAGCTGGATCAATTGCTGACCCGCCTGCTGCAGGATTTATCGGTCAAAGCGGCCTCTCAGCTGGCGGCGGACTTAACCGGCATTAAGAAGAAAGTGGCCTATCAGCGCGCTTTGGAGCTTACACAGGATAAGGATTAATATCCCTGCTGGCCCGCAGCCAGGTAAAATAATCTTTGGATAACTGCGGCATCCTTTCCGCAGTTATCCATGCTTGCCCGCGCAAAAGCCTTTAAACCTCTAAAGAAAAAATGAGGCAGCGCCTGACTGTGCAATAATGCTTAAGCCCGCCTATACTTCCAGCTGATAAATATAATGAAAACTCTGAAATTAAAACCGGTTTATCTGTTCAACCTGCTTTGGCTGCTTGGCCTCTTGCATATCATTTACCATGGCTTCAGGCCTTACCGCCATTATATTTTTGAAGAGATGATTTTTCCCGATACTCAAGCCGTCGCTTTAACCGGCTCGGTGTATTCACTGTTCTTTATTGCCGGAAATATTCTGCGCTGGACGCCATTCTGGAACAGCTCCCGCTATTGGAGCTATGTATTTCTCAGCTTTATTTTAATCTTTCAAGCGTTCATTGCCTTTGCCGGCGCAATGCACGCGCCGCCTTATTGGGCTGCACTCATTCTTAACTGCATGTTTTTATTGCTGGCCCATTTTGCTTTTTATCCGATTTATGCGCTCACAAAGAAACAGCTGCAAAAGAAAAACACCGCTTGAAAGCGGTGTTTTTAAATTTCAGTCCTGCGCCGCTTCGTCCGGCGGCACTTCAGTAATCCGGCCGCCGCGCGCTAAAAAGGCCGCGACTTCATCTTCCAGCGCCTGGCGCTGCTTCTGCTTTGCTGTCACAGTCAGTGTTTCCGCTTCCGCCACATCTCCGTCAGATGCGCCTTCGGATGCGTCAGATGCGCCTTTTTCAGCGGCTTTGGCTTCATCATCGTCTACTGCAGAATCGTCTGCATCATCATAATCATTCATATCTGTCATCTTGCTCTCCCCACGAATGACTGCTTATACCGGTCAGGGTAAAACCTGATTTTAAGTTACAAGAAATTTAGCAATCTCTTCACGTTTCGCATAGAGCCAACCCTTAAAAAAACGTATCTTTTTTAATCAAAATCGTAATCATACATTTACGTTTGCTTAAAAAACTCGCTATTCGCAGTTATGCGCCATAGCGCGTGCCTTTCAGCAGCGGCAAACCATTGGCCTGCGCCATGAATGCATCCTTGAGCATTTGCTGATTTTCCACCTGCTTCAGGCCGAAATTGCGCGCCCAAACCACCGGGAACAGGGCCGAGCTTTCCATCCAGCCAATCGCCGACATGCTGTGCATCATGGCGTCATTCTGCCCTTTGCGCCGGTGCTCATAGCGCCGCAGCGTCTGCTCATACGCCCAAACGCCGCGCGCCTTGTCATGCAGCAAGGCGTCGCACAGCACCGCCGCATCCAGACAGCCGATATTCACGCCTTGCCCGGCCAATGGATGAATCACATGGGCTGCATCGCCAATCAGCGCCAGTCCGGCTTTGACATACTGCTGCGCCGCCCGCGCTTTCAGCGGAAACTTCGCGCGCGGGGTTGCTTCCAGCACTTCACCCAGCATGTGATGGCTTTCACGGGTCAGCAGCGCCTTAAATTCAGCATCCGGCAGCGCTGCGTATTCATCGGCATAGTCATCCGGCAAAGTCCAGACGATTGACTGCCAGTAGCCGTCCTGCGCCGGGTCTAGGCTGGCCATCGGCAGGAAGGCCAGCGGGCCGGTTTCCAGAAAAATCTGGCGCGCAGTATGCAGATGCGGCTGCGCGGTGCGGATTGCGCAGCTGATGCCCGCCTGCTTGTAGTCCAGCACATCCAGGTCAATAAAGGCCTGCTCGCGGACAAAGGAATTGGCGCCGTCCGCGCCGATCACCAGTTTGGCTTTCAGCTGGGTTCCATCCGCCAGATGAATATGCCAAACGCCCACGCCTTCTTCGACGCGGCTGACTTTGACTTGGGTGCGGTAATCCTGCAGCTGTTCCAGCATCTGCTGCTGAATGGCGAGGTTTAAAATGCTCGGCTCAACCATAGAGCCTAGGGCCTGCTCTGCGCTTGGTGTTTTTTCTGATGCTTGGCCGAAATTGATTTCGCCGTAGCCGTTTTTATTCCAGACCTGCATGGCGCTGTACGGCATTTGGCGCGCCAGCCTGTCCCAGACGCCGGCAGTTTTCAGCAGGTGGATGGTGGCCTGGCTCAGCGCCAAAACCCGCGGATTGGCTACGGCCAAGGTCTTTTCCGCGTCTAAAATCGGCGCGGCATCCAGCACCGTCGCCTGCACCCCGCCCTGCGCTAAAAGCAGGGCCGTTAAGCCGCCGACCAAGCCGCCGCCGATAATCACCGCATCCAGCACGGCATCCTGAACTTTGTCCTGAACCGCTGCGTTGACGGCATTCATGCTTTCAGCCCCATTGCGTAGTTTGCGACCAGCGGCTTAATGCCCGGAATGGTGTCAAAGGCCAGCAGGCCGGTATTGCGGATCAGCTTTAAGAGCGGATTCTGGTTGCTGAAGCCGCGCACCACGCTATCGCAGAACTTGATCACGCGCTGCTGGTCGGTCAGGCGCGACTGCTCATAATGCTGCAGCATGGCCGCTTCGCCCAAATCTGCGCCTTTGGCGGTTTGCTCCATTAAATAGCGGCGCAGCACATAGGCGTCACGCATGCACAGGTTAAAGCCCTGTCCTGCCACGGGATGAATGGTATGGGCCGCATTGCCCATCAGCACCACACGGCCCGCGGCCTGCTTTTCCGCCAGAACTTGCGACAAAGGGAAACTGAAGCGCTTGCCGGTTTTCTGGAATTTTCCGGCGCGGTCACCGAAGGTCTGCTGCAGGGCATCCAGAAAATGCTGATCATTTTCATCGCCCAGCCATTCGCCTTCTGTGCCTTTCTGCACTGGCCACACCACTGAACGGCGGTATTCGCCCGGCAGCGGCAGCAGCGCCAAAGGCCCCAATGGGCTGAAGCGCTCAAAACCGACATGGCCATGCGGCTTAGAGGTCTGCACGGTGGTGACAATCGCCACCTGATCATAATCATGCTCTGATGCGCCAATGCCGAGGGCTTTGCGGCAGAATGAGTCGCGGCCGTCAGCGGCAATCACCAATTTTGACTGCAAAGCGATTTTATCTTCGCCGCGGCTGGCTTCAATATAGGCCAAATCTGCATCTTGGGTGAGTGATGTGACCTGCACGCCGTCAATCAGTTCAATCAATGCTTCCTGCTTAACCTGCTGCAGCAGCACGCGGCCCAGCCAGGCATTTTCAATCACCTGGCCAAAGCTTTCGACTTTTTCCTGCTCCGCTTTTAAGCGCGCTTTGCCGAAACCGCCCTGTTCTGTAATGTGCACTTCATAAATAGGCGTGGCGTGTTCCTGCAAGGCATCCCACAGGCCAAGCTCCTGATAAATCTGCACGGTACGGCGCGACAAGGCGCTGTTGCGCGCATCGAAGCTGGAATGATAAGGCGCAAGATTTGCATCATCATAGTCTGGATATTTGATGGCTTCGAGCAGCTTTACCCGAATATTCGCCTTTGCCAACATTAAGGCCAGGCTGAGCCCGACCATACCGCCGCCAACAATGATGACTTCTTGCTGCATGCTTTCATCCTTTTTATGAGGTATTCGAATTCAGGAGATTCAATCGAAATACGTATAAGCTGTAATGGATTTTATATTACATCAAGGACATGCATTTTTATAATGAAATAGGAAATTGTTGTTTGGAGTTGAACTGGAATGATACATTATTCAAAATGAATCTAAAGCTTACAGAAGCTCATCCAGCCGTTTTTGCGCATCTTCATTAAAATTACCTGCAGCTTGATAATACCAGCGTTTTGCAACTTTTAAATCTATATCGAAACCATTCCCATACTCATACATCAAGCCAAGCCTATAAGGCGCAACTGCATTTCTTTGCTTTGCTGCTTTGCGGTATAAATTTGAAGCTTCCGTAAAACTTTGTTCAACCCCCTCACCCTTTTCATACATTTCACCCAGAACAGTTTGTGCATCAGCATTGCCTTGAGCCACTGACTTGTTTATCCATAACAATGCTTGCAGATCATTTTTTTGCACGCCTTTACCGCCAAGATAAAGCAGGCCTAAATTGAGCTGTCCAAATTGATCTTCCATATCTGCAGCTTGCTGATACCAATATTGCGCTAAAGCATAATCCTGAACTAATCCATCTCCATTTTCATACATCTTGCCAAGCTCATTTTGAGCAATTGCATCTCCCTTCTGTGCGCGCTTCAGAATTCTCTCATATCCAGGAATCTTTTTATAATCAATCCTCAATGATTGCTTAATTTCATAATCACAATCAATAATATCAAAACCTAAATAGCTTTCGAATAATTCAACCAGCAATCTGCGCGCCAATGCTGTGTGATACATTGACTGATTCTTTGAAGCAATGTGATAGTGCTTAAAATAACTTTCTGTATCTTCTGTAAATTCGGATGAAAAATCGCAATCTGTTATTTTTTCTGTCTTCAACTTACCGTTTTCTAAATATTCACGTTCATAATATGTTGAAAAATTAAGCCATTCTTTTTCAAAGTCTTGTATTTCCCCTTCAAAATACACGTCTTCATCTTCTTCCTGCAAAACCCGTCTAACTTCTATATTATTTTTATAAATCAGATAGCTATAACCATCACAATTATCTACACATTCAAAAAAAATCACCCAATCCTTTGAGGGCAAATCATCCAATAATTCTTGCCATAACTCAGGGTTATTGTATGCAGAATAGAAAATATCTGCATTATCGACAAGAATGAAATTTCCATCAATCGACTGTATACGAATATTTGTATACGAATCAATAATGTCAATTTCATGCTGCATCCATTTATAAATAATAGCTTTTACTTCTTTAATATCGCCTTGGAATGGAAACACCATTCCTGTCATTCGAGTACCCATAATTTTTTTATTTTCACGCAGCAAAAATCAATTCATTTTATATTACCTCAAAGATTTTATTTTTTATAATGAAATGGATGTTTTACACGCTTCCACTGTAAAGCGATGCGCTAAAGCTTATGAAGATCACCGTCCTTTAAGCTTTTAGTTCCTTTAACACAGTCCTCAACGTCCGAATTGCAGAAGCGCGAAAAATAGGATCTGTACCATCAGCGGAATGATTTTTATCTGTCCAAGCGATTGCCGCAAGGCATTGAATGCCTACGTAGCATAGAAACTTCATTCTAGGTACTGCCTGCTTATACGCATACTCCCAACCTTCTAAGAAGGCATTTCGCAATTCCAGATCAGAGAAATCCATGTCGACCCAAACAATTTTCGCTAAATCATAGACGGCATCTCCAATGCGGGCGGCTTCAAAGTCAATAACACCCGAAATTCGATTATCGCTGTCTGCCAGGATATTTCGCCCGATATAGTCACAATGCAGTAAACTGATATATGTTGGCTCACATAAGTCTTTACTGTATTGGCGCAACTCATTCAATTGATCACTAAACTCATGATAATCAGATGACAGTGGATTTATACGTGACATCCATTTTGAGATCATTAGTTCCAGATGCTGCCCCCACAGCACCGAATGTGTCAACAAGCCATCTCGATCTTGCCAGAACCTCATCTTAAATAAACGGGTCTGTGGAATTGCACGATGAAGATCGCCTAGACTTAACCCAGCAGCCCTAAGCAAAGATATTTTCTGCGCCCGTGTACAGCTCTTTAATACTTGATCGACTTGTGTGCCTTCTATGGCATTCATGACAATGACAGAGGAACCCTCCCATTCAAACTTATTCAATACCTTTGGCGTGAGTGGAAAGTCTGTGAGCGCTTCTAATATTTCACAGCAGCGATCATTAGCAGTAAAATTTTTAGCTATTTTGACAAAAACTGCTCCTTGAGAAGATTCTCCCTGATACACGGAAGAGCCATTCCTTTGTGTCACTAGCTTTAATGTCTGTGCTTGAATCTTATTCTTTAAGCGAGATAAATCTTTCATACTGTCCAATTTCTGTTGTAAATAAAGGCAATGAGCAAATAACTAAAAAAGTTGAACTGCCTAAGCCCCCTTTGATTTTATAAACTCTAATAATTCTTGGAATATTTGATGCCATTCTGATGTCGGCGGGTCAGAAAGGTTATGCCAAAAAAAATTGAATTCCAGTCCACCATCATCATTACAAAAATGTTTCCAATTATCTTTTAAAATCTCTGCTGTATGACATACAAACACATGCCAATTAGGCCCTGGTTCAGACGGATAATGTAAACCTAAATACGAGTGAATGTTTGCTGAAGAAATCCCTGATTCTTCATAAAGCTCTCGTAAAGCTGCATCTTCTAGCTTTTCATTGGCTTCAACAGTACCTTTTACAATTTGAATGCCAGCAAGTGGATGCCTAAAAACCAGTATTTCCGTACTCTGATTTATATGCCGAAATATAACAGGTACTACTTTTTCTACTAAAGCCATAATTAACTTTTATTAATTAAATAGTTAGTATAACCCGAGTCGCGGATAAGAAACTGGCCTGAAAAATGCATTTCCAACAAATTGGCAACCCAAAACTGTTTCTTTTTATTTTATAGTAAAACAAGACTGTCTAAAAAGTGACCTCAATATATCTCATATGGAGAGCGTAAATATGACAACGATGAAAGCAGCAGTAGTGACTGCATTTAATCAGCCGCTGCAAATACAAGAAGTTGAAATTCCTAAAATCAGTCCTGGAAAAGTCTTGGTAAAAATTATTGCCACAGGTGTTTGCCATACGGATCTGCATGCTATGCATGGAGATTGGCCAGTTAAACCCGCTTTACCTTTTATCCCTGGGCATGAAGGTGTCGGTGAAGTGATTGAAATTGGCGAAGGTATTGAACATTTAAAAGTGGGAGATATCGTCGGTGTGCCTTGGCTGTATTCGGCCTGCGGCCATTGTGATCATTGCTATGCGGGCTGGGAAACGCTGTGTAAAAAGCAGCAGAATTCCGGGTATTCTGTCAATGGGAGTTTTGCGGAATACTGTCTGGCAGACGGTGATTACGTGGGTGTGATCCCCGAAGGCGTCGATCTGCTTGAAATTGCGCCAATTCTATGCGCAGGTGTGACGGTCTACAAAGGACTGAAGATGACTGAGGCTAAAACTGGAGATTGGGTAGCCATTTCCGGCATTGGCGGTTTAGGCCATGTGGCCATTCAGTATGCCAAAGCCATGGGGTTTAATGTGGCGGCGATTGATGTGGATGACTCAAAGATTGAACTGGCAAAAAAACTCGGTGCAGATGTCGGAATTAATGCATTAAAAACTGATGTGAAAGAAGCCGTACTGCAGGCGACAGGTGAAGGATGCCATGGTGTGCTGGTGACAGCCGTTTCCCCTAAGGCATTTGAGCAAGCGGTGTCGATTGTTCGCCGCGGCGGCACGATGGTATTAAATGGTTTGCCGCCGGGTACTTTTGACCTGTCGATCTTTAATATGGTGCTGGAGGGAATTACAGTGCGCGGTTCAATTGTAGGGACACGTCTGGATTTAAAAGAAGCGCTGGATTTGGCGGCGCGCGGCAAGGTCAAAGCACATATTCATGTTGAACCGCTGGAAAATATTAATGATATTTTCGAGCGTATGGAGCACGGTAAAATTGATGGCCGTATCGTGATTGATATGAGGCTTTAATGAATAATGCCATGCTCCAGTTTAAGATCTGACTTCATCCTTTTTATAGCAAAGGCCCATATTCGGGCCTTTTTCCCGACACATTTAATATTAATGCTGGATATAAAAAAGCCGATCTTTCGATCTAATACCAGTCAGTTAAGCATTTTTAATCCTCCCCAACCCTCCTTTTTCAAAGGAGGGAGCGTTTCTAAATTCAATACGGTATTGAATTCAAGGGTGTCCCCCCTCTTTTTTAAAGAGGGGTTAGGGGAGATTTATCAATTCGTAATAATGAAATGACGCTTAACTGATCAGCATCAGATCTTTCGATCGGCTTTTATCAAAACTCAGCTTAAACAGCTTGCGCTTTCGCCATCAAGGCTTCAATCTCATCAACCGACTTCACCACAGCTGCCGTTAATACACGCGGGCCATCTTGAGTTACAGCCACATCATCTTCAATGCGGATGCCGATGCCGCGCCATTTTGCATCTACAGTTTCATCATCCGGCGCAATATACAGCCCCGGTTCTACCGTGACCACCATGCCCGCTTCATACGCGCGCCAGTCATCGCCTTGCTTGTAGGAGCCGACATCATGCACATCCATGCCCAGCCAGTGGCCTGTGCCGTGCATATAGAACTGGCGGTAGCTTTCAGATGCAATGATCTGCTCAATATCGCCCTGCATAATGCCCAAATCCAGCAGGCCCTGCACCATAATGCGCACCGCGGCATTGTGCGGCTCTTTATAGGAATTGCCGACACGCACTGCATCAATCGCAGCCAGCTGGGCTTTCAGAATCACTTCGTACAGCGCTTTCTGCTCCGGGCTGAATTTTCCGTTTACCGGAAAAGTCCGGGTAATGTCAGAGGCATACAGCTGATATTCGCAGGCGGCGTCAATCAGCACCAAATCGCCGTCTTTCAGTTCCTGGTCATTTTCCACATAATGCAGAATGCAGGCGTTTTCACCGCCGCCGACAATGCTGTTATAAGACGGCACACAGCCGTTCTTGCCGAAGATGTAATTCAGCTCAGCTTCCAGCGCGTATTCCATCATGCCCGGCTTGACCGCCTGCATAGCGCGGGTATGCGCTTCTGCCGAAATATCCGATGCAATCTGCATCAGCTCAAGCTCCTGCTCAGATTTATGCAGGCGCATTTCATCCACAATGCGGTCCAGCTGAATTACCTGCGCAGGCGCAGACGTGCCGCGGCGCGATTCGCCATTGGCCGCCGCAATCCATTTTGCGGCGCGGGCGTCAAAATCGGCCTGCTGGCCAATGCGGTAGAACAGCTTGTCTTTGTTCTGCAGCTTGCCAAGAATTTCTTCATCCAGCAGATCAATGGCATAGGCTTCGTCTGCATCATAATCGTCAACCGCGCCGTCAATGCCGGCGCGGTAGCCATTCCAGATTTCCATTTCACGGTTGCGTTCGCGGCAGAACAGGCTGTAGCTGTAGCCCTCTTCTGCCGTATCAAAGGTTTCAATCACCGCAACCGCTTCAGGCTCTGCAAAGCCGGTCAGATAGAAGAAACTGCTGTCCGCCCGGAATTTGTAGTCTGCGTCGCGGTTGCGCATGGCCACCTGGCTGGTGGCGATAACGGCAATGCTGCGCAGCCCCATTTCTCCGGCTAAAACAGCGCGGCGTTCCTGAAAGTCAGCTTGGGTTAATTTCTTCATCTGAATACTTCTTATCGCTCTTGAATGCATGTTAAAAGTGGAATGGCTGCGCCCAAAATCAGCTTGGGCGGTGCGGCGTAAACATTTCTACAACATTATTCGCTTCGCCGGATTTTTTTGCGGAAAACAGCTGCAAAAGCGGGCTTTCGGCAACTTCAATTTTCTTGCGCCCCATCGACAGGCTGACCGGAATCAGGCGCACAAATTCGTACAGTTCCTGATAGCTTTCTTCGCCTTCGTCATCATCGTCAGCTTCTTCAAATTCAACCGATGCTACATCCTGCAGATGCTCAATCAGCTCCTGCTCTTCAGCGCGCAGATGCCCGGAAGCCAAGCCAAAGCCCAGAACTACGCCGGCGCACCAGTCTGCCAGCGCCTGCACGCGCTCAGCCAAGCTGTGCTCATCATCCGGAAGCAGGGGCAAATAGTCGAGTTCATCTTCAGACAGGGCATGCGCAATGTCTTCGGTTTCATCAGCTAAAATGGCGATGGCTTCTTCACTGATTTCGGTGACTTCAAGCGTGGCTAAAATCTGCTGCCACTCTTCGCGGGTCGGCACCTGTGTCACGCACACAATGCCGGTCAGCAGGCCGTGCAGCTCGCTGGGGCTGGAAATTTCCTCAATTTCACGAAAATTGCGGTGCCATTCGGTCCAACCTGAAATATCGTCTTGCATTCGCTTATCCAATCTCTATACTTCTTATATATTACCTTTGTTTGCCATACTGTGCGACCTCGATATGTTAGAAGAATTACAGCGTCTGCAAGCGCATCTCAGCGTTTTAAAAACGAAACTTGCGCATTATGAAAGTAAAAACGCTTCGCTTGCAGAAGATCAGGATTCTGCAAATGAACAGCATCATGCGCAAATTGTGCATAAAAACGGCATCATCACAAAAAAGCAAGAAGAAATTGAAACGCTGACAGAGCAGCTGACTGAATCGCGCGCGCAGTTTCAGCATTTGAACCATGACGCCACCTCGCTGGCTGACCGCTACAGCCGGCTGGAAAAGAGCTGCACCGACCTGAAGAACCGCTTTCAGGAAATTCTGGCGGAGCGCAATGAGCTGCGCGTGGTCAAAGAAAAAATGCAGAATGAGCAGCGCCATGCGCAGCAGGAAATTCAAGCGCTGCAGCAGGAACGCGAGCGCCTGCTGCAGAAAAATGAGCATGCCAAAGCCAAAGTTGAAGCGATTATTCAGCGTTTAGCCGTTTTAGGCACGGCGCAGGATCAGCATGCGCAGGAAATTCAGCAGTTAGCCCACCCAACCGAAGCCAATGAGGAAGCATGAGCATGAGCGAACAAATAGCCGTAGATTTGCGCGTTTTGGGCCACAGCTTCCGCTTAGCAACCACCGCAGATAAGCAGGCTGAACTGGAGCGGGCTGCGGAGCTTTTAAATGGCAAATATGATGAATTCCGCCGCAAAGCGCCTCGCATGGAGCCAAGCAAGCTGATTATTATGGTCGCGCTGGAGCTGATGCAGGAAGTGCTGAGCATGAATAAAAGCCTGCAGGAATATGAGCATTGCGAGCGCCTGCTGCAGGCGATTTTAGAGGAAGCCGAAGGCCTGGCCGGATAAGCTGGATTTTTGCGTAAAGTTCCATCAATCAAGTGAAAGTTTGCCGTTCCTGAACTTCAGATGATTTGCCAATTGGGCTTTATTGGTTATACTGGGCTTACTCTGAGGTGTTCGCCAGCGGGTCTATTCCCCTGCCGATACTTAAACTTACGGATTGCGTTCTGCATATTTAGAGTGTATGCCCATCTTCGTATGGGAAACCCGGCAAGTATGCGTCGCGTCCACCTTGAACTCATCGGGTTCAGGGTAACGACATGCAGCGGCATCTTCGGAGCTCTTTATTTAAAATAAAAAGAAACGCTTTAGCCAGTCAGCATAGTCTTTCAGTTATGCAATCTTTATATGTCAAATGCAGCCGGCTGAGATTTTTAAAGCTGTTTATGGCATCTGAGTATTGTTCATCATCAGAATATGAATTTGCATCTTCAAATAGCTTCCCCATAGCATAAACAATGCAGCGCCTAGCATCACTTTTTATAATTCTGCTGTTTAAATAATAGGAAAAACTTCCATTTTTATAATCAATGCTTTCGATATTTATTAAGGCTCGTGTAAATTATTTCACTCTCTTCTCCCTTGAATTAGCCAGCAAGAGGGAAAAGCGCTTTCTTTTCCCTCTTGCTGAAGGTCTATCTCACAACTGACTTTGGTTTAAAAGAGAAAATCATTACCAGCTCATATTGACGCGGCGGTTTGGCGCCAGACATGCGACCAGCGCATTCGAATATTTGCCTTCACAGTATTTATACTGCTCTGTTGAGCCATTCGCATTGATTTGAATACGGCTGGCTTCAACACCATACAGCACCAGCAGATCCGCGACTGTATTTGCGCGCTGCGCCGATAATCTCTGGTTATAGACCGTATTGCCAATGCGGTCAGCAAAGCCTGAAACAATCACAGCACGATTTGAACCGGAATCCTTAATTTTCCGGGCAATTACGGCCGCCGATTGCAGGCCCTGCTGGATTGCGCCGGCATCATAACGGTCAAATGCAAACAGAATATTAGCCGAACCCGCAGCTGACAACACCGGCAGAGCGTCAGAGGATTGCTGCCCGTAAATGCTGCGCAGCATCATGCTTTCACACGCTTCGCCTTTCCAGGACAGGCGCTCAGCAAGATTTTTATTAAAATCGATGCGCAATTGGCAGCGCGTGTAGTCTTGTGTATTCGGAACACGGATATCTAAAACATAATTCCATGTTTTAACTGCAAATATGCCTTCACTGAACTGAGGATTACCGAGCAGGTGGCGGATTTGATCTTTGCTTAAGCCTTCCCCTAAACGCGCAGCGGTGGCGTATTCATAGCGCTTGACTTGCTTCAGGTAGCTTTTTTCGATTGCCGGAAAATAAATCTCTTCCTGCTCAGCCGCTTCTGGCGCTGCTGCATAAGATGGCAGCGCAAGACTGTAAAGCGCCGCTGAAAGCGCGATTGCAATAACTTTTTTCATATTGATTACTCTTAATTTTTTTGCAGTATGGAGAAAAACTGTGCCTGTTTTTCTCCAGTCCTTAGGGCCTTAGTCAATTACACCGCTGATGCCGATGCGCACGCTTGGATCGCCTTGCGATGCCGCCGCAACACCGCCGGTTAATGACCAGCGTCCGTTATCTGCTGTTTTACGGAAAGTTACGCCAATTGCGTTTTCACCGCCATGGTAGGCTGCGCCCACAGCATAGGTATATTTGCCTGCAATAAATGGAGCATTTTCAAGCGCCATAGCAGCAGCAATGCCGGCATTGGCTTTCTTCTCAATACCATCAATACGCTGATTAGTTTCAGTAAAGGCTTGCTCTAAACGGTCACCCAGATTGGTAATGCGGTTTCCTAGGGCCTGATCCGCTTTGTTCAAGGCATCGACTGCACCGCCAACGTCAGCATAGCTTTGCGCCGTACTGCCATGGCCTACGGTATAGCTTGGCGCAACCCAGCCGCCATTTTCAAACTTCGCGCCGCCGCCAAGGTATTCAGCCACTTTCTGATTGGCTGTGTTCAGCTGTGAGCCGTTTACCGCATCTTTAGATACTGCATTAATTGCCCCATCTTTAACGCCTGTAACAATACGGTCACCCTGAGTGCCAGATACATTGAGTATCGTACCGCCCGAATCTTTGCCAACAGTAATGTCGCCATTTGGCGTTTGCTGCTGCACTAAGCCAGACTTGCCATTGTTGATATTGCTAATGCTGGTTTGAATGCCTTGGATGTCATTTGTGTTTTTGTTCACTTGCTGCTGAACATTCCACAATTGGCCGCCATTTACAGCATCTTTCGAACCTTGAGCAACAGCACCATCTTTGACATTCGCAATTGTGGTGCCATTCGCGCCGCCTAATGTGATTTTATCTTTAGATGCAGTGTCATATTTCACCGCATTGTTAGAAAGCTGAGTGACATCATTCGCTACATTTTTAATTGCTGAGTCTAATTGCCCTTTATTCACAGCATCGGTTGCGTTTGTACCTGCTGCAACATTGGTAATTTGCTTATTGCCAGCATTAATACCTTGAGTTGTGATGCTTGGCCCACCAGCAATAATCAATCCAGTGTTATTCAACACAACAGCATTATTGCCAATCGTAATACCCGCATTATTGAGAACAGTGTTGCCCGCTTTAACAGAATCAACCATTAAATCTTGCGCAGTTGCTATTTCATAATTATCTGAACCATCTAGATTTTTGCTCTTGTTCACAACAATATTTTGACCTTTCGTCACTGTTGTTTTAGAGGTTATAGCCGTAGATGTAATGGCTTTGTCTAATGCATCTAAAGCATCACCAACATTCGTTTGAGTACTTTTCGCAACATTATAGGTAGGCCCAGTAATTGTTCCATTCGCATTGACAGCCGCATTACCACCCAAACTCTTCACAAGTGAATTCTGGGTCGTAACAACTTGATTACCAACCGCTTTCAATTGCGCAACGTTTACAGCATCAGCATCTTGAGTACCTGCTGCAACACCCGTAATCTGACGATAAATACCGCTTGCTGCATCACCAACTGCAACAGCGCCAGTCGTTGAGGTTGTTTTATTGATTGCTGCCTTATCTGCATTTGTTGCAGTAGATAACGCATAACCTGTAACGCCTGCACCCGTTGTGGCAGCAGAACCTGTGCCTAATACAACAGAACCAGCAACCGTTTTAGTCACATTATTTCCAAGTACAAAAGTATCATCTGTAAGCACTTGGTTATTGTTACCCACAGAATAACTGTTACTACCATTAACAATGGTTGGATCACCAATTGCACCAGAATGATTGCCTTTAACTTTATTCCCTGTACCAATACTGATTGATTGTGTACCTAATGCTTCAGCACCATTACCAATTGCAATTGATTGTATACCTTGAACTTTAGCATTATGACCTAGAGCAACTGAGCTATCTGCGCCCGCAGCAACAATGGCATTAACGCCTATTGCAGTAGAATTTAGACCACT
The DNA here is from genome assembly GCF_001696615.3 of Acinetobacter sp. WCHAc010034. Taxonomy (NCBI): domain Bacteria; kingdom Pseudomonadati; phylum Pseudomonadota; class Gammaproteobacteria; order Moraxellales; family Moraxellaceae; genus Acinetobacter; species Acinetobacter sp. WCHAc010034. The sequence continues at coordinate 974,809 of NZ_CP032279.1, forward strand.
TGCACTTGAATCATTGGTTGTGCCTAAATCACCTTTAGACGTGTCCGCATTGGTATGGAAGAATTTCGTACCTTCTGTATTCATCTTCTGAACAGTTTGACCAATCGTCAAACGATCGGTAGTTTCCTGTCCTTGCTTGTTATAAGTTAAGAACAATGAATCTTGATTGGTATTATCAAGCTTCGTATTTACAACCTGATCAATAATATTGACTTTATTGCCACTAGCATCGACAACTTCGGTAATGTTGCTAGAAATCACTTGCTTCAATTGTTCTTCAGTCGCTGCACGACCTTGTGTAGCAAAGTCTGCTGCAGATAAGTTCTTATTGCTTAAACCAGTAATGTCATTGTTGGCTTTGTTCAGTACAACACCACCTACAGTGACTTTATCGAAACTTACATCTTTCGCGGTTGCTACGGTGTAAATGCTTTGACCATCTGTACCAACGGTTGAAGTGACTTTAATATTGTCGCCTTCTTTAACCTCAGTCTTAGCTGCTTTCGCTGTGTTGCTTACACTGTTGATTGCACCATCAATCGTGTTCGCACCGGTGCCGCCAATGTTGGTCGTGGTAATAGCGCCAGTCACTGCATTTATAGTCGTACTACCGCCAATTGCATTTTTAATGCTGTTCGATACGGTATAAAGCTGACTGCCATTAATAGCATCGCTTGAACTTGCGTTGACTGCACCTGCTTTCACATTGGTGATCGTGGTACCTGCTGCTCCGCCGCCTAAAGTCACTTTGTCTTTTGTGGCTGCGCTGTCGTATTTCACTGCTGCACTGTCTGTTGCGGTTTGTGCATCACTTACAAGTTTCAATTGGTCTTCTGTCGCTGCCTGGCCGCTGGTGATGCTGGCCGCATTCCATGCCTTGTTGCTTAAGCCGCCGATCTTGCCTGCAGTGCCATTGATCGTTACAGGATTAGAACCCGCACCGCTGCCTACAGTAATGCTGTTGCCCAGGCCAAGCTGTACGCCATCTGCCGTTGTTGTACTGGTGATGCTGCCGTCTGCTGAGGCTTTGACATTGATCGTGTCGCCCAGCTTGAACTGGCTGGCAGTTGTACCATTGCCGAATTTGATGCCTGTGTTGGTCACTGCTGTTTTGGCATCAATCACTGCATTGTTTAAGTCGCCTGCGTTGACGCCTTTGCCTGCATTCGCAATATCGGTGTAATCGCCTGCGCTGGCCACATTGTTCAGGCTGGTGCCGCCGCTGGTAGCGATCTTGCCCGTCACAGGATCTTTCACGCTGCCGGATGCTGTACCTGCAAAGGTCACACTGTCTTTGTTCGGCACACCGGAATTGTCATCGTACTTAACCGCATAGCTGTCCGTCTTGCCTTGCGCATCACTGACCGTTTTCAGCTGTTCTTCAGTCGCTGCGCGGCCCTGTGTAGCAAAATCTGCCGCCAATAAGTTCTTATTGCTTAAACCGGTAATGTCATTGTTGGCTTTGTTCAGTACAACACCGCCTACAGTGACTTTATCGAAACTTACATCTTTCGCTGTTGCTACGGTGTAAATGCTTTGACCATCTGTACCAACGGCTGAAGTGACTTTAATATTGCCGCCTTCTTTAACTTCGGTCTTAGCTGCTTTCGCTGTATTGCTTACACTGTTGATTGCACCATCAATCGTGTTCGCACCGGTGCCGCCAATGTTGGTGGTGGTGATGGCTCCAGTCACTGCATTTATGCTGGTATTGCCGCCGATTGCATTTTTAATGCTGTTCGATACTGCATGAAGCTGGCCGCCGTTGATGGCATCGCTGGAACTTGCGTTGACTGCGCCTGCTTTCAGATTGGTGATCGTCGTGCCCGCAGCTCCGCCGCCTAAAGTCACTTTGTCTTTCGTTGCTGCGCTATCATACTTCACCGCCGCATCGTCCGTGGCTTTTTGCGCATCGCTGACTGATTTCAGCTGGTCTTCTGTCGCTGCTTGACCGCTGGTGATGCTGGCCGCATTCCATGCCTTGTTGCTTAAACCGCCGATGGTATTGCTTGCGCCATCAATTTTAATTTTCGTGACGCCGCTGCCGACATTGACCGCATCTTTAACACTGATGCTGTCACTCAGGCCAAGCTGTACGCCTGCTGCTGTTGTCGTGCTGGCGATATTGCTGTCGCCTTCAACTTTAATCGTATCGCCCAGGGCAAACTTATTCGCTGCGCCAGTACTGCCTCCAAAGCGGATTCCTTTGTCCGCCGCTGTTTTAACAGCTGTAATCGCGCCGTCAATCGTGTTCGCGCCGGTGCCGCCGATGTTGCTGGTGGTGATGGCTCCAGTCACTGGATTTATGCTGGTATTGCCGCCAATTGCATTTTTAATGCTGTTCGATACTGCATGAAGCTGGCCGCCGTTGATGGCATCGCTTGAGTCTGCATTGACTTCGCCCGCCTTGATGTTCGTAAGCGTCGTACCGCCGGCGCCTCCTAAGGTTACTTTGCCCTTATTGACTGAACCGTCCGCATTCTTGTCATATTTGACTGCAAACTCATCCGTTTTATCCTGCGCATCACTGACTGACTTCAGCTGGTCTTCTGTCGCTGCTTGACCGCTGGTGATGCTGGCCGCATTCCACGCCTTGTTGCTTAAGCCGCCGATCTTGCCTGCAGTGCCATTGATCGTTACAGGATTAGAACCCGCACCGCTGCCTACAGTAATACTGTTGCCTAAGCCAAGCTGTACGCCATCTGCCGTTGTTGTACTGGTGATGCTGCCGTCTGCTGAAGCTTTGACATTAATCGTGTCGCCCAGCTTGAACTGGCTGGCAGTTGTACCATTGCCGAATTTGATGCCTGTGTTGGTCACTGCTGTTTTGGCATCAATGACCGCATTGTTCAAGTCGCCTGCGTTTACGCCTTTGCCTGCATTAGCAATATCGGTGTAATCGCCTGCGCTGGCTACATTGTTCAGGCTGGTGCCGCCGGTGGTAGCGATCTTGCCCGTCACAGGATCTTTCACGCTGCCGGATGCTGTACCTGCAAAGGTCACACTGTCTTTGTTCGGCACACCGGAATTGTCATCGTACTTAACTGCATAATTGTCTGTCTTGCCTTGCGCATCGCTGACTGACTTCAGCTGGTCTTCGGTCGCCGCCTGGCCGCTGGTGATGCTGGACGCATTCCATGCCTTGTTGCTTAAACCGCCGATGGTATTGCTTGCGCCATCAATTTTAATTTTCGTGACGCCGCTGCCGACATTGACCGCATCTTTAACACTGATGCTGTCACTCAGGCCAAGCTGTACGCCTGCTGCTGTTGTCGTGCTGGCGATATTGCTGTCGCCTTCAACTTTAATTGTATCGCCCAGAGCAAACTTATTCGCTGCGCCAGTACTGCCTCCAAAGCTGATTCCTTTGTCCGCCGCTGTTTTAACAGCTGTAATCGCGCCGTCAATGGTATTCGCGCCGGTGCCGCCGATGTTGTTGGTGGTGATGGCTCCAGTCACTGCATTTATGCTGGTATTGCCGCCGATTGCATTTTTAATGCTGTTCGATACTGCATGAAGCTGGCTGCCGTTAATGGCATCGCTTGAGTCTGCATTGACTTCGCCCGCCTTGACATTGGTGATCGTCGTACCTGCTGCTCCGCCGCCTAAAGTCACTTTGTCTTTCGTCGCTGCGCTGTCGTACTTCACTGCTGCACTGTCTGTTGCAGTTTGTGCATCACTTACAAGTTTCAATTGGTCTTCTGTCGCTGCTTGCCCGCTGGTGATGCTTGATGCATTCCATGTCTTGTTGCTTAAACCGCCTATCTTGCCTGATGCGCCATCAACCGTGATCTGTGTGGCGCCGCTGCCGACTTTAACCGTATTGCCTAAGCCTAGCTGCACGCCATCTGCTGTCGCTGTACTGGTGATGCTGCCGTCTGCTGATGCTTTGACATTGATCGTGTCACCCAGCTTGAACTGGCTGGCAGTTGTACCATTGCCGAACTTGATGCCTGTGTTGGTCACTGCTGTTTTGGCATCAATGACCGCATTGTTCAAGTCGCCTGCGTTTACGCCTTTGCCTGCATTAGCAATATCGGTGTAGTCGCCTGCACTGGCTACATTGTTCAGGCTGGTGCCGCCAATAGTGCTAATTTTACCTGTTGCCGGATCCTTCACGCTGCTGGATGCTGTACCCGCTAAGGTCACTTTATCTTTGTTCGGCGCACCGGAGTTGTCATCGTACTTAACTGCATAATTGTCTGTCTTACCTTGCGCATCGCTGACCATTTTCAGCTGTTCTTCTGTCGCTGCGCGGCCCTGTGTAGCAAAGTCTGCTGCCGATAAGTTCTTATTGCTTAAACCAGTAATGTCATTGTTGGCTTTATTCAGTACAACACCGCCCACAGTGACTTTATCGAAACTTACATCTTTCGCTGTTGCTACGGTGTAAATGCTTTGACCATCTGCACCAACGGCTGAAGTGACTTTAATATTGCCGCCTTCTTTAACTTCGGTCTTAGCTGCTTTCGCTGTATTGCTTACACTGTTGATTGCACCATCAATCGTGTTCGCACCGGTGCCGCCAATGTTAGTGGTGGTGATGGCTCCAGTCACTGCATTTATGCTGGTATTGCCGCCGATTGCATTTTTAATGCTGTTCGATACTGCATGCAGCTGGCCGCCGTTGATGGCATCGCTTGAACTTGCGTTGACTGCACCCGCCTTGACATTGGTGATCGTCGTACCCGCTGCTCCGCCGCCTAAAGTCACTTTGTCTTTCGTCGCTGCACTGTCGTACTTCACTGCTGTACTGTCTGTTGCAGTTTGTGCATCACTGACAAGTTTCAATTGGTCTTCTGTCGCTGCTTGACCGCTGGTGATGCTTGCTGCATTCCATGTCTTATTGCTTAATCCACCAATTTTTCCTGTGCTGCCATCAACCGTGATCTGTGTTGCACCACTGCCGACTTTAACCGTATTGCCTAAGCCAAGCTGTACGCCGTCTGCCGTCGCTGTACTGGTGATGCTGCCGTCTGCTGAAGCTTTGACATTGATCGTATCACCCAGCTTGAACTGGTTGGCTGTTGTACCATTGCCGAACTTGATGCCTGTGTTGGTCACTGCTGTTTTGGCATCAATGACCGCATTGTTCAAGTCGCCTGCGTTTACGCCTTTGCCTGCATTAGCAATATCGGTGTAGTCGCCTGCACTGGCTACATTGTTCAGGCTGGTGCCGCCAATAGTGCTAATTTTACCTGTTGCCGGATCCTTCACGCTGCTGGATGCTGTACCCGCTAAGGTCACTTTATCTTTGTTCGGCGCACCGGAGTTGTCATCGTACTTAACTGCATAATTGTCTGTCTTACCTTGCGCATCGCTGACCATTTTCAGCTGTTCTTCTGTCGCTGCGCGGCCCTGTGTAGCAAAGTCTGCTGCCGATAAGTTCTTATTGCTTAAACCAGTAATGTCATTGTTGGCTTTATTCAGTACAACACCGCCCACAGTGACTTTATCGAAACTTACATCTTTCGCTGTTGCTACGGTGTAAATGCTTTGACCATCTGCACCAACGGCTGAAGTGACTTTAATATTGCCGCCTTCTTTAACTTCGGTCTTAGCTGCTTTCGCTGTATTGCTTACACTGTTGATTGCACCATCAATCGTGTTCGCACCGGTGCCGCCAATGTTAGTGGTGGTGATGGCTCCAGTCACTGCATTTATGCTGGTATTGCCGCCGATTGCATTTTTAATGCTGTTCGATACTGCATGCAGCTGGCCGCCGTTGATGGCATCGCTTGAACTTGCGTTGACTGCACCCGCCTTGACATTGGTGATCGTCGTACCCGCTGCTCCGCCGCCTAAAGTCACTTTGTCTTTCGTCGCTGCACTGTCGTACTTCACTGCTGTACTGTCTGTTGCAGTTTGTGCATCACTGACAAGTTTCAATTGGTCTTCTGTCGCTGCTTGACCGCTGGTGATGCTTGCTGCATTCCATGTCTTATTGCTTAATCCACCAATTTTTCCTGTGCTGCCATCAACCGTGATCTGTGTTGCACCACTGCCGACTTTAACCGTATTGCCTAAGCCAAGCTGTACTCCATCTGCCGTCGCTGTACTGGTGATGCTGCCGTCTGCTGAAGCTTTGACATTGATCGTGTCACCCAATTTGTATTGGTTGGCTGTTGTACCATTGCCGAACTTGATGCCTGTGTTGGTCACTGCTGTTTTGGCATCAATGACCGCATTGTTCAAGTCGCCTGCGTTTACGCCTTTGCTTGCGTTAGCAATATCGGTGTAATCGCCTGCGCTGGCCACATTGTTCAGGCTGGTGCCGCCGCTGGTGGTGATCTTGCCTGTTGCCGGATCTTTCACGCTGCCGGATGCTGTACCTGCTAAGGTCACGCTGTCTTTGTTCGGCACGCCTGCATTATCATCGTACTTAACCGCATAATTGTCTGTCTTGCCTTGCGCATCACTGACCGTTTTTAGCTGTCCGCCATTCACCGCATCTTTTGAGTTGGCGGCAATTGTGCCATCCGCAACATTAGTCAATTTAGCCGCAGCCGTCGTTGAGCCATTTGCATTTTGTATCGAAGTAATGACATTGGCTGCAGCAACGGCAGTCGGCGTGCCTATTTTATCCCCGTCAGCATCGACAGAAGCAGAAGCATACCAATTGTTATCATTTGCCTTAGTCAATTTATTGCCGAAAGCATCTGTGTAAACCACAGGTGAAGCAGCTTTGTTTGTTTGCATTTGGCCTATTAGGGTATTTGTTACAGCATAAATCTGGCTGCCGTTAATCGCGTCTGTCGAAGTTGCTGAAATCGCTCCTGGCGCAACGTTTTTAATTTGGCGCTCATTGCCAATGTTGCCGACCGATACTTGACGGCCCGCATCAGACGCTGTACCCGCAAAGCCACTGGCACCCACAAAGCCTGTAAAGCCCACACCATTCACAGTAGCGTTTTGCACTTTTGTTGCAGCACCGTCTGTTTTACTGCCGGCGCCTAAAGCTACACTGCCATCTTTATCTGATGTCGCACCAACCCCTAATGCCGTTGAAGCTACGCCATTGGCTTGTGTACGTGTGCCAAATGATGTAGATAGATTGCCTAATGCGGAGGCTTGAACGCCAATAGCAACAGCGCCATCCCCCGTTGTCGTTCCATAATATTGGTTGTTAGGGCCTGTTAAATTGTCATACGTCCGGATTAAATTATCGCCTGTTAAGTTCTTATAGGTCACGGCAGCAGCGGTATTATTATTGGTTCCGGCTACTTTGTTTAAATCATCTCCGCCAATCGCAATAGATGAGTTGCCGGCTGCCCTGATATTTGCGCCTAAACCGACAGATTGATCGCCTTTAGTTTGGGCATCGTAGCCTATTGCAATACTCTGGCCTCCCTGAGTATTGCCTGCATTCACTTTAGTAGTCGCATTTCCGCCAATTGCAATAGAATTTGTTCCGCTGGAATCAGTTCCGCACCCAACAGCAATATCCCCGCTGCTGCGTGTTGCCCCTGATGAACAATTTGGCGTATCTATTGAATTGGTGCCAATAGCAGCAAATGCAAAAGACGGTGCAAGTACAGTCAGTACCGCTAAGGATAAGGCTTTGTAATTAAATGCTTCTTTTGCTGCTATTTCAATTTTTTCGCTGCTTGCAGCATTGCCGATAGTACCGCTGTTCGCTTTTGTTTTACCTTTTGCAATTTCAGAAACCGCCACCCACGCCCCAAGAGAAGCATTCCAAACGATCTTATAAATCTTATTCATTTCCATACCTTTTTAGTGATGCATTTCTCTTTAGCAATAAAGAGCGTGATTTGTTATTTTTATTATGGCTAAAAAAATGTGCAAATTGAACATTAATTAACAATCAAATGTTCAATTTGCACATTTTAGTATGTAACAAAATATTTCTTTATTTTGCTTTTAAAAGACGCTTTTCCTTCAACAATCCTGCATCTAAAAAAACTCAGGCGAAAAAAAGGCCTCTTTTCAGAGGCCTTCCGCGAATAAATCGATATCTATTTAAGGCGGTGTTAATGGCGGCTCAGCCGCCCCGCAAGGCTGGCTATCCTCAACAGGCATGCCCGGAATAATCAGGCCAATGCCTCCAGTAAACACGCCATCGTCTTTCTTCGTTTCAACATTCATATTGAATGACAAAGATGGACATTGATTCAGCTCAATATTATTGGTGTCTGTATAGCGGGTATTGTAATTTAGGGACCAGGCCGAAACCTTTTGTGGCAAGCTGAACTCATAGCGGAAAACCCTGCATTCTCCGGCTGCATAGGCTTGCAGGCTTTCACCATTTGAACAGCTGAAATTTGCGCCCTGGCTGACCGCATTGCCATCCTGATCAAGCAGCTTGACCGGCGCTGCACATGCCGGGATATGCTCAAAAATAGGCTTATCCGTTAAATTCTGCACCGTAACCTGTACTACCATATTGTTCGGTTTTGCTGCGGAAGTTTCCGATAAATCAACCTCATCCCCTTCAGCAGCCAGCTTGCCTGTTTCCAGATTTTCCAGCTGAATGCTGCGGCGTATGCCTGAACAGTCCAGGTCTGCCGGAAAAGCCTGTATCTGCGGCATTGAACTTTTCAGATAGAATTTGAATCCATACGGGTCAACTACGGCATCTTTGGGGTCGCCAGGTGAAGGATTAACATCAGGAAAGCCTACCCCTGTGCCGGAACCGCCCAAACTTACCCCGCCAACAGAAAAATTTTCCCCGCATCCGGTTAAAAACAATATGCAAAACATAAAAGCATAAAAACGGCTATCACACATTGATCTCACCTGAATGCGGATTCTTACTGCCTGAAGTCAAGAAATAAGATAAAAAATTAAAATGTTCATTTTAAACATTTTATCAAATAATCTTTTTATGCGGAATATCCGGCGTCTTATTATTCTGAAATTGAATGAAGTTTAAGCTAAAAAACACCGCTATTTGAATGAAAAGACCCGCGCATAAAACAGCCTGAATAGCTGAGAAAAATATGCGCCGAATACTGAAACAGCTTGCTGTACAGTGCTATAAAGCTTGCACTCTCTTAATTCATTGCGCTATTTTTCTCTCAAACCACTCCTTTTATATACTTCCAGATCAATTATGCGCTGTATTTTTCAATTCATTCCTGCTGGAGCCGCAGCCTTTACTCCCTCTTCAGTCCATGCGCTTAACAGCCGCCAAACCGCGTCACATACTCTTAATTTCCATCAGAAATATGAAAATCATTTATCAAATAGCTTTTAAATTTTAAATACTTACCCCCAAGTATTCATAAGAAATTTTAGCGTTATTATTCTGAACAGCAGCTCGCAAAAATAAACTGCATTTAGTTTCAGGCGACAGCGCCTGCTGATAATATATCAGCATCCACAGATATTAGGCTTCCTGTAGTTTTTTTAATTGCCTTCGCAAGTGTTATTAAAATCCCGCATGATTGGATAGATGAAAATCAGGCCGATACCATGCACTGTTCTGCTTCCCATCCTGCAGGTTGAAGCACCTGCACTGAACCGACTCCACCTGCGCTTGGCTTTCCTTTGAACCTCCGCAACTTGGCCTTACTGTATAGTTTTTGTCATACAAAGCTAGAAAAATTAAATCTAAGGCATTTATTTTTAATAGAAATAGCAAGAATACGGCTATCAGAACAGAGTGTACAAAACAAAATTATTGTGTATATTAGGCGCAGGTTCAAAAGCATTAACATGCATAAAAGCCAGATGAAGAGCAAACCTTATGCGTACAACCTGATCTCCATCCTATAAAGATAAACAGGGAAAAACAGCGAATAAAATAGGGATTTTTGCTATTTTCATAATAGTACGTTTAAATAATATAAACAGTTTCCCCGTTAATTTAATAACGATTGGAATAATAAAACCAACAAAAAATATTTTATTGCATGCAATGAGTTTGCTATTATTCAAGGCCGATTTATCTTTAATTATATTTCAAATATATAGCAGTATATGAAAAAGAATTTAATCCATAGTTCAAATTTAGATCAGCAGCAGCGATCTACTTCTTTGCCGCAGAACGCTGGATCGACTTTAGAGTATACGCTCAAGGTTATGAGTGAACTTGTGCATTGGCTGGTAAAATCCGGCATTGGCTATGCAGAGTTTTCAATGGCTTTGCGCTCATTGTTTTACAATGAGGCGCTTAAAGAGCTTGAACATTTAAATCAGAAAAAAACCGATTCATCCATCAGCCTGCTTTCAGGCTTAAACCGGCGCGATGTCAGCGCGCTGCGTTCGGAAAACGGCGGAGACCACCGGCTGATCCAAGCCTATACCGACACGCTGCCCATCAGTGTGCCGGCGCGCGTCATTGCGCTATGGGTGCATAAAGCTTTGCCCAATATTTTAGCCATTGCCGGCGAAGAAAACAGTTTTGAGTATTTGGTTAAGCAGATCTCAACAGAAAAGCACCCCCGCTCTATTTTATCGGAACTCAAGCGCATTGGCCTGGTCAGTGAGTCTGATGGAACAGTGATCCTGCATCAGGAAAGCTTTACCCCGGCGCCGGAACAGGATACAACAAAGCAGATTTTTGCTGAAAATATGGCCGACCATCTGGCAGCCGGCATCCATAATTTAACCGAACAGAATAACCGCTTTTTAGAGCAGGCCATTTTTGCGAATGAATTAACCGCGCAGTCCGTTGATCATTTAAGAATGAAAACCTCAGAGTTGTGGGAAGAGCTTTCCAAGGCGCTGCTGGCCGAAGCGCTCGAACGCTGCAAGCAGGATGAAGGGAAAGCCGATGCAACACAGCGCTACCGGGCAGGCATCTATCAATATGATGAAAATGATCCATCCAATAAAGACTAAGCTTTCCTAAGCCTTGCCGCAAAAACAGCCGCGCAAATACGCGCCGCTGCCGGCCCTATTGGCTAATGCTCACCGTCTTTGAAGCCGCGCTATGCAAATGCAGATCGGCGGAATTGCCATGCGATGCGCGCTATATAAAATTGATTAAGGCAATTACCGCCGGCGCAAACAGCACCATAATAATTCCAGAAATAATCATCGACAGGCTGGCAATCACGCCTTCTTCCGGATGCCGCTGCCGCGCCCGGGCAATCCCCATGGCATGCGCTCCGTTGCCAAAAGCCGCGCCATGCGCAATCCGGTGCCTATACTTCATCCACAGCAGCAATAAGTCGCCAAACAGCATGCCAACCAGTCCGGTAATGACGGTAAACAGCGGAATCAGGCTGATGGAACCGCCGATTTTCTCAGTCAGCACCAGGGCAAAGGGAATGGAAATAGAGCGGGCCAGCAGGCTGTTTTTGACGATTTCCTCAAAATTCAGCAAGCTTGCCAAGAACCAGCTGCTTAAAATGCCAATCAGCATGGAGGCGCCGGAACTGATGATCAATACCTTAAAATGCTTGCGGATCATCGCCCTGTAGCGGTAAACAGGAATGGCGAAAGCCACGGTGATCGGCCCCAGCATCGCAACCAGATATTGGGTATAGCGGTAATAATCCTGAAAGCTGTGATGCAGCAGCAAGATCAGGCCAATGCTGAGTATTGGCACCACAATAATCGGCGAGCAGTAAATTTTCTGGGTGCGGATGAACAGCTGCTTCGCAAAGAAATAGCACAGCACGGTCCAGGCAAAGTAAAACAAACCCCAAAGTTCCATCATTCAGCCTCGCCCTGCTGCAGAAACATTCTGACGGTAAAAACCGAAACCGCCATAACCATGAATGTGCTGATGGCAATCGCGGCGATAATTTTCCAGCCGCTGGCCAGCAGCAACTCCTGATACTGAATAACCCCGACCACCGGAGGAATGAAAAATACCAGCAGTTCGCCCAAGAGCAGGTCCGCGCCATTTTCCACTTCTTCCAGCTGCAGCCATTTCACTTCCAGCAGCAGCAGCAGAATAAAGAAGCCCAGAATTCCAGAGGCGACGGGCAAATGCATGATTTGCTGCAGCAGCGACGCAATTGCCCAAATCGCCAGAATGATGATGATCTGGAGCATGGCCCTCCGCAGCCGCGTGAAGCTGGATAAAGTCGGCATGTTCAGCTGCCGGCCGCTTCTGCATAAGCCCTTTCTTTAAAAGGCTGAATGGAAACCCGCTGATAGGTTTCAAGAAAAGCCTCCCCTGCCAGGCGCAAATCCAGATAGGTATTTAAAATTTCTTCCAGAACTTCAGGAATCTGCGCGGCCGGAAAAGACGGCCCTAAAATATCGCCAATTGAGGCATCATGATCAGAATTGCCGCCTAAAGTAACCTGATAATATTCAGCGCCTTTTTTATCTACCCCCAAAATGCCGATGTTGCCGACATGATGGTGGCCGCAGGCATTCATGCAGCCTGAAATATTCAAATCAACCTTGCCCAGATCATACAAAGCGTCTAAATCGTCAAAGCGCCTTGCGATGGCTTCATAGACCGGAATGGATTTCGCATTCGCCAATGAGCAGAAGTCGCCGCCGGGACAGCAGATCATATCGGTCAGAAAGCCGATATGCGCCCGCGCCAGATTGGCCTGATCCAGCTCCTTCCACACTGCAAACAAGTCGGCCTGCTGCACATCCGCCAAGGCGATATTCTGCTCATGGGTGGTGCGCAGTTCGCCAAAAGTGTACTGGTCGGCCAGTCCGGCAATCAGCTCCATTTCATCCGATGTCATGTCGCCGGGCGCAACGCCTGCCCGCTTCAGGCTGATCGTCACAATGCGGTAGCCGGGCATTTTATGCGCATGGGTATTGACCTGATGCCACTGCTTGAATTTTGGAAATGCGTCGAATAGCTCCGTTAAATCCGCATCATCCATGCGCCGGTAAGGAAACGGGGAAAAAACCGCATCCATTTTCTTTAACACATCCGGCGCCACGCGCAGCTTTTCCTGAGTGAAAGCGAATTCTTTTTCCACTTTTTCAGCAAAAACCTCCGGCGTTAAAGCCTTAACCAGAATCTTGATCCGCGCTTTATATTTATTATCGCGCCGGCCATGCAGGTTATAAACCCGCATGATTGCATCCAGATAGGCAATTAAGTCCTGGCGCGGCAGGAATTCCTTAATCACGGCGCCAGCAATCGGTGTGCGCCCTAAGCCGCCGCCGGCCTTGATTTGATAGCCGAGCTCCCCGGCGCTGTTCTGAACAATATAGACGCCGACATCATGAAATGCCGTAGCTGCCCGGTCTTCATCAGGATGGGCGCACACCGCGATTTTAAACTTCCGCGGCAGGAAGGAAAATTCCGGATGGAAGGTGCTCCATTGCCGGATCAATTCGCAGGTCGGCCGCGGGTCTGCCAGTTCGCCTTTCACCACGCCGGCATACTGGTCGGTCGTGGTATTGCGGATGCAGTTGCCGCTGGTTTGAATAGAATGCATCTGCACAGAAGCCAGCGCTTGCAGAATATCCGGAACATCGGCTAATTCAGGCCAGTTCAGCTGGATATTCTGGCGCGTGGAAATATGCGCATAGCCGCGGTCATATTTACGCGCAACCTCAGCCACTTTGCGCAGCTGGCTGGAGTTCATCAGGCCATAAGGCACGGCAATCCGCAGCATCGGCGCATAGCGCTGAATATACAGGCCATTCTGCAGCCTTAAAGGCCGGTATTCCTCTTCCGTAAGCTTGCCGTCCAAATAGCGCTGCGTCTGATCGCGGAATTGGGCAACGCGCTCATTCAGTAAATTCTGATCAAAATCTGTATATAAAAACATATGACTTCCAAATTGCTCAATTTTTCAAAAACAGTTAAATGGCCTGCGCATTTTTAAGCCTGGTTTGAAAAAATTCGCCGTAGACGGACAACTTTTCATAAATATGTTCAGAATAAAACATGTCTTCAATCAGGTTTTTAGACTGCTCCATATTGAAGCCTTCACTGATGCTGATGATTTCCGCATTCAAGTCAGAAAACTCAGCGCAGAGCCGGACATAATAGTCATCTTTATTTTTAAACAGCAGTTTCCGGATATTCAGCGCGGAACTCTCAAGAATGGCCTGATTTTTCAGCTTGGAAATAATGCTGATCTTCACATTGAAAAAATTTTCCAGCTTTTGCCTGATTTCACTGCAGACGGCTAAATCGCTAATGATGAAAATCTGCAGAATATCCGAGCGGCAAAGCGCCCTGAACACCGACAGATAAATAAAATCTTCAGCGGCTAAATGGCTGTTTTCCAGATCTATATAAATACTGAAAGACTCCAGTGTTTCATTGATTTTGAAATTAGGCGCTTTGTCAGCGGTATAGTATTTGTTTAAAATATTCAGCACAGGCTGCGCCATCGGCGTGCTGTAGATCACAGGCTTATTCAGATTGGCTAGGATGAAAGGCGAAAATAAAAAGCCTAAATTGGACTGCTGCTCTTCTATCTTAGACTGCACAATATATAGGCCGCTTTTTTTGGCGAAATTGCGCAGAATCTTGGCGCGCAGCAGCGTTGCTTCCAGATTCACATACTTCTGCTCCAGCAAGCCCAATGGTTTTTCTGACATCGGCTTATCGATTATTAATTGTGAAATTAAATTCAGCTGCTCGGTAATAAACATAAGGGACCACCTGTCATCATTTTGAACCATGCATTTGCGGCGCTGCAGACCAGCAGCACTGTCCGCAGTCTGCTGCTGCAGCGGAAAAATGTATAGCTGCAAAAGCATGCGATAAAAATATAACAGCGCGCTTAAAGCCGCTATTCGGCCCATGCTGGCCCGCATTTATTGCCTGCACTGCAATAGGATGATTTTTTTAAAATATTTAAAATTTATATAATAAACAATAATATATATTTTATTTTTGATGAAAAAATACCGATGCTTTAGGCCCTCTTCGGTTTTTAAAGCTTGCGCTGCCGCATTTTTCCTTTAGATGCAGGACAGCATTAAAAATATAACAGCATTCTGTTTTATCCCTCGCCTGTTATATTTTTTCTCTTCATTTTCTGTACCTACCTCTGGGCTGCATTGTCATGCAAGATCTTGACAATTATTCCAGGTAGGTAGTTTTCATGAAACGATCTATGCTTTTTTCCGCGCGCTGCGCGGACAGCTGCCAGGCGATTGTCAGGCAGCCTAGTTACCGGGGGGCCATGCGATGAGCCTCGGATTAACCGCTTTGGAACTGGCCAGAATTCAGTTTGCCTTTACCGTCTCCTTTCACATTATCTTTCCTGCAACCTCCATTGGCTTAGCCTGCTTTCTCGCGCTGCTGGAATGGAAATGGCTGCGCACCCAAAACCCTGTTTATAAAGACTTGTTCAAATACTGGATTAAGATTTTTGCAGTCGCCTTCGCCATGGGGGTGGTTTCAGGCGTAGTCATGGCCTATCAGTTCGGCACCAACTGGAGTGAATTTTCCCGGATTGCCGGAAGCGTTACCGGCCCGCTGCTGACCTATGAAGTGCTGAGCGCCTTTTTCCTCGAGGCCGGCTTTCTGGGCATTATGCTGTTCGGCTGGGGGCGCGTCAGCCCGAAAGCGCATTTCTTCGCCACGCTTATGGTGGCGGTCGGCACCTGCATTTCAATGTTCTGGATTTTATCCTCAAACAGCTGGATGCAGACCCCGCAGGGCTTTGCCATAGAAAACGGCATCATTGTCCCTGCAGACTGGTGGGCGATTGTCTTTAATCCGTCTTTTCCCTACCGCTTCGCGCATATGGCTGCAGCGGCCTTTTTAGTGTCTTCGCTGCTGGTGGTGGGAACCGCCGCCTGGCATCTGCTGAAAGGCCGGCGCGATGAGCTGGTTAAAAAATCCTTTTCCATGGGCCTGTGGATGGTGCTCATCACCTCTTGCCTGCAAGTCGTGATTGGCGACCATCACGGGCTGAATACCCTAAAGCATCAGCCGGCAAAACTGGCCGCCATTGAAGGGCATTGGAATACCAACGAAGACCATGCCATGCCGCTGCTGCTGTTCGCCATTCCGGATATGGAAAAAGAAGCCAATGCAGCCGAAATCGGCATTCCCTATTTAGGCAGCCTGATCCTCACCCATACGCTGGACGGCAAAGTCACCGGCCTGAAAGACTTTGCGCCTGAAGACCGCCCGAATGTGCCCACCGTTTTCTGGAGTTTCCGCGTCATGGTCGGGCTGGGCATGCTGATGGTTCTGCTGTCTTTGACTGCGCTGTGGCTGCGCAAGAAAGGCGCGCTGTATGAAGCCTCATGGTTTCATAAATTCGCCCTGGTCATGGGGCCTACAGGCTATATCGCCCTGCTTGCCGGCTGGGTCACTACTGAAGTCGGACGCCAGCCGTGGGTCGTTTACGGCGTGATCCGCACGCAGGACGGCCTGTCCCACAGCGTAACCGCAGATCAGGTCGGATTCAGCCTGATTGTTTTTGTGCTGGTCTATGCCGTGGTTTTCGGCAGCGGCATTTACTACATGCTCAGGCTGATTAAAGCCGGCCCTACATTTTCAGGCCATTTAGCAGCGCAGCAAGCCGGCCCGGGCCATTTTAAAACTCCATTGCGCCCGCTCAGCGCGGTGGATGAACCGATTGATGAAGCGGAAGCGGCTCAAAACAAGGAGAAACCGCATGATTGACCTCGCTTTAATTTGGGTGGGCATTATCGGCCTTGGGGTGCTGATCTATGTCGTGATGGATGGCTTTGATCTGGGGATCGGCATTCTGTTCCCGTTCATCAAAAGCCATCAGGAACGCGATGTGATGATGAACACTGTCGCGCCGGTGTGGGACGGCAACGAAACCTGGATGGTGCTGGGCGGCGCGGGCCTGTTTGCAGCCTTTCCGCTGGTTTACGCCACCGTGCTCTCCGCCCTGTATATCCCGATTATTCTGATGGTAGTTGCGCTGATCTTCCGCGGGGTGGCTTTTGAATTCCGCTTCAAGGCCACGCGCACCAAATACCTGTGGGATCAGGCCTTCATCTGGGGATCAGTTTTATCCAGCTTTTTCCAAGGCATGATTCTGGGCGCCTATATTCAGGGCATTCAGACCACAAACGGCATTTACAGCGGCGGCGTGTGGGACTGGCTGACGCCGTTCTCTGTTTTCACCGGCATCGGCGTTGTCGCCATGTACGCGGCGCTTGGCTGCGGCTGGCTGATTTTAAAAACAGAAGCGGATTTGCAGCAGGCCATGTATCAGCTCATGCCAAAGCTGCTGATTGCGCTGCTGATTATTTTCGGCGCGGTCAGCATCTATACCCCGCTGACGCATCCTGAAATTGCGCAGCGCTGGTTTGCGCTGCCGAATCTGCTGTACTTCAGCCCGGTGCCGGTTTTGGTCGCGCTTTTCAGCGGGCTGATTCTGCGCGCCTGCAGACAGCAGCATGATGCAAAGCCCTTTATTTACACCCTTGCGCTGGTTGTTCTGGCCTTTACCGGCTTTATTATCAGCCTGTGGCCCAACATTATTCCGCCGTCGGTTTCCATCTGGCAGGCCGCTGCGCCTGAATCCAGTCTGAAATTCACCCTGGTCGGCGCAGTAATTCTGATTCCGGTGATTATCGCCTATACATTTTTGTCGTACTGGGTTTTCCGCGACAAAGTCCGCATCGGCGATGAAGGCTATCATTAATTCAGGAGGCATCAATGAAAAAATCTGCTGACCGGCTCAGCCCATCATTATGGTTTATCCTGCTGTGGTGCTTAGGCTTTGCATCACTGGCCTTAATTGCAGGATTTTTCAGGCTGATGCTGAGCTTCGCTTATTGAAAATAAGCATGCATTTTGACGATTTTTAACTTAAATTTATGGATAGCTGCCTGCAGCTGTCCATAAATTCTTTATTTGAGCGCCAAGCCTTATGTATAAGTCAGAACAGCTGGCACTGAGCCTGAAGCATTTGATTGAAAGCGGCTTCTGGAAGCCGAATGACAAGCTGCCGTCTTTGCGCCAGCAGGCGGAAGCCTCAGGATTCAGCCTGATTACTGTAATGAACGCCTATCAGGAACTGGAAGCGCAGGGGCTGATTTATTCCAAAGAAAAATTAGGCTACTTTATTGCCGGAGATGCCCTGCCGGCTGTTTCCCATAGCGTGATCCTGAATGACAAAATAGAAATCAACTCCACGGTTTTCAGATATTTAAAATCCATCCAGTCGGAAAAGATCATTCCTTTCGGCAGCGCCTTTCCTGACAGCCAGCTGCTGTATTCGGCCAAGCTGATGCAGACTTTAGGCCAGCGGGCCAAGCACCGCCTGAGCTATGAGCAGATGCCAAGCCTGCCGCCGGGGAATTTTGAGCTCAGAAAGCTGATCGCGCAGCGCTACTGCATGCAGGGCATTCCCACGGATCCCTCCGATATCGTCATTACTTCAGGCGGCCTGGACGCCTTGAATTTATCCCTGCAGGCCATGACCCAGCCCGGCGACTGTATTGTGCTGCAGGAAACCATTTTTTACGGCGCATGGCAGGCTGCCGAGCACCTTGGCCTGAAAGTGATAACTATTCCGGAGCACCCCGAACACGGCATTGATTTAGATGCTTTTAAGAATGCTATTGCCCGCTATCCAGTCAAAGTCTGCCTGCTGATGCTGAACAGCCATAATCCAATCGGCTTTACGGTGAGCGATGAAATTAAGCTGCAGCTGGCTCAGCTGCTGCATGCGCATGAAATCTATTTAATTGAAGATGACGTGTATGAAGAATTGTATTTTGATCATAAAAAGCCTTTATCGATGAAGTATTTTGATCAGCAGAATTTAGTGCTGCACTGCTCTTCATTTTCCAAAACTTTAGGCGCTGGCTTCCGGGTGGGCTGGGTTTATGCCGGCAAATTTTCAGAGCATATTCAGCATCTGCAGCTGATGAGCACACTGTCAGTGAATTCTTTCATCCAGAATGCCTTGGCCGACTATTTGTCGCACCGCTATTATGAAAAGCATTTAAAAACGCTGCGCAATACTTTGAAGCGCTTAAAAAGCCAGTATTACCATTACTTAGCCGCGCATCTGCCTGAAGGCTGCAAAGTTGATTATTACCCTTCCGGCTATTTTTTATGGATTAGCCTGCCGGCGCAGATTGACAGCAATCTGATTTACCATCAGCTGCTGGAAAAAGGCATCAGCGTGGCTCCCGGCGCATTATTTTACCGTACCGGCAAAAAGCACAATCATATCCGGGTGAACTGCTCATTTGAAATGACTGAAAAGATCCAGCAGGCCCTGCATGGCTTAGTTCAGTGCATTAAAGCCAGCCAGCATAACTGAGCACTGGACAGGCGCAGTTTGCTGTGATGATTCCTTCAGAAGTCGGCTATGGCGGAGGCGCGATGCCTTCATGAAAAGTCCCCCACGGAATAAAGCATTAACCCGCTCTCTTCCCTCTTAAATAAGGTCAGCGGCACAGCATCAGCACCGTTCATTATGCAGCGCGGGCTTTGGCTGGCTGGAAGCAAAATGCCATCTGTCCTTGCTTCCAGCCTGAATTCAGCCTTGCTGCGCTTGACCTCTCTAAGCCTACAGGCATGAAATGAGTGCCACGCCGCTTAATGGACGGGGATCATCAAATGCTGGTAAGGGGTTCCTGGCCACATCACATAAGGCGCAGCGGTGTCAGGCTGGGCCGCTTTCGGATACATATCGTAGAAGCTCTGATCCGCGCCGACGATCATAATGTGCGGGCCAGTCTTAAGCCAATGGTTGCTGGCGCTGGGCTTCACAGCATAGGGGTCTACATTGCTAGCATCGGTGCCGCCCTTCAGCATGTACATCAGGCCGATTTTTCCCGCTGCCGGGGTTTTATGGCCAATCCAGGCTTCCACCCACTTCATGGCTGCATGATCCATGCACATGGGGTCAGGGCCGGGCGTTGCCGGGTTGTCGGGCATGCAGGTGAAACCGTTGCTGCCTTTGCGCAGCATGCGCATCTGGCCCTTGGCGTCTATAGCCATAACCGCAGCCATCGCGCCCACTTTTTGCGGCGCCGCGCTGATTGCGCTGGCAATCGCATTATGATCGGCTGCCGAGTGGCCGCCTTTGGCTCCCATGGCATGATCAGCAGCCAGAACGGCCTGCGCGGGCAGGATACACCATCCGGCAATGATTAATATTTTCAGAAAGTTCATCGCATCTTCTCCAAAACAGGAGGTTGCATTGGTCACGCCTAAGACCCGAATTCTCCTGCATCAAGGCATTTGGAGGGTGAGCTGTCAGGCGGAAATTGGTATCAGAACCGCAGTACCTCCTTTTTTGGGGCATTGTTTACGGAATTTAGTGATATCCGCCGGCGCAAGAACAGTCCAGCCTATTTACGGCCTAAGCCTGCTGAAAACGCTGCACCGGGCAGGATTCAAAGCGCTGCTGCGCCATCAGCAGGCTGCTGATGGCGTTCAGTTTTCAAAGCATAAGCGGCGCATTCAGATGAGCCTTACCGCCCGCAGGCAATCCAGCTCAAAAGCATGCAGCGCCCACGCCTGAAAGCGGCATGCAGCATGCTCAATCAACTTGAATATTTTTTAGCCATACCGCTGCGGCGTCAATATGGCTATACCACAATCCATAGATTTCATAACAAAAAAAATTATTAGCTCACAATCGTTTTACATCCTCAACACAGCGGTATACAGCGCTTGAATTCCCTCACAGCGGGCTGCGCATGCAGCTGAAGCGCCGGACGGGCCTGCTCCTGAGCTTTTGCCCAAGACCGGCACGGCA
Organism: Acinetobacter sp. WCHAc010034; assembly: GCF_001696615.3. Taxonomy (NCBI): domain Bacteria; kingdom Pseudomonadati; phylum Pseudomonadota; class Gammaproteobacteria; order Moraxellales; family Moraxellaceae; genus Acinetobacter; species Acinetobacter sp. WCHAc010034. Next base: position 995,382 of record NZ_CP032279.1, read on the forward strand.
GCGCCGCGCATTAAGAATAATTTCCGCCCAATGCTGCAATCAATTGTGCTGTATTTTTAAGCTGCAGCTGCTTGAGCTCTAAGGCGGCCTGTTCAGCCTGCAGCCGCAAATTCTGCGCGCTCACCACTTCCAGATAGCTCACTAGACCTGCATTATAGCGCCGCGTAACGGCCCGCTCATTTTCCGCAGCCAGCGCAGACAATTTAACCTGCTCTGCCTGCTGCTGCCTGAAACTGGCGGACTGCATCAGCGCATCCTCCACTTCTTTCCAGCCTGTCAGCACAGCCTGCTTATAGGCTGCGGTTTTTTCATCATAATTGGCCTGCGCTGCGGCAATGCCGGCTTTTCTCTGGCCGCCGTCCCACAGCACAGCAGCGGCTTTCAGCCCTGCCGACCATAAATACTGCGGAGCCTGAAACAGCTGGCTGAAAATCTGGCTGTTCACGGCGCTGTTCAAGCCAATGCTGACATCCGGCAGCCATGCCGTTTGCGCCAGCCCCAGCTGCGCATGGGTCGCAGCCAGTTCGCGCTCAGCGCGCAGCACATCAGGGCGCTGCAAAAGCAGCCGGCTAGGCAGCTGCACTGGAACAGCAGGCGCCTGCAATGCGCTTTGCTGCTTTGCCAGCTGAAACTGCGCTGCCGTTTTGCCCTGCAGGGCCGCCAGAATATGCTCCTGCAAATGGCGCTCCCGCTGCTGTTCCAGCTGCTGTATCTGCACCTGCTTAAGCTGGGTTTCTGCCTGTATCACATCTGCACGCGCAATCATGCCGGCAACATATTGATTCTTTAAAATTTGCACTGAACGGGCATAACTCTGCTGCGTTTGCTGAAGAATACTGATTTGCGCATCCAGCACGCGAATATTCCAATAGGCTTCTGCAGCCAGCAGCTGCTGGCTTAATTTGACCGCCTGCAATTCTGCGCCGATGGCTTCAAGATTGGCCTGCTGGCCTTCTATGGCTTTGGCCACCCGCCCCCATAGATCCGGGATCCAGCTGGCCTGAATTTCGCTGCCGAATTGGCTGCTTGAAGCGGTATTTTTGCCGCCGCTGCGGTTTGCAGAAGCATTCAGCGCCAAACTCGGCTGACGGGCAGCCTGCTGCTGTTGCAGCAATGCATTGGCATAGCGGAAACGGGCTTCCGCCTGCTGCAGGCTTAAATTTTCCTGATTCAGCTGCTGCATCAGCCGGCTGAGCATGGGGTCTTGATAAATCTGCCACCAGTCCGCCCCAGCCGGCTGCAATGCGCCAGTTGCTGTCCAGTTTAAACCGGCATATTTATACTGTTCATCCGCCTGAATCTTCGGCGCCTGATATTCCGGCGGCCGCACAACAGCGGTCGAAGCGCATGCGGTCAATAGCATAAGGCCACTGAGGCAAACCGCATTTTTATAGAGCACATTCTGCATCCCACTTTATTCCTGTTTTCCTAAGCTCAAGGCATTCTTTCTATTCAGGCGCGGCAAGCGCTGCGCGGCTTTTTCCAGCAGCAGATACATAACTGGCGTGGTATATAGCGTCAGCAGCTGCCCCAGCGCCAAGCCCCCGGCAATCACCACGCCTAGGGGCTGGCGCAGTTCCGCGCCTTCGCCCCAGCTGAATGCCAAAGGAATAGCGCCCAGCAAAGCCGCTGTATTGGTCATTAAAATCGGGCGGAAGCGCAAAGCCGCTGCCAACAGCACCGCGTCACGGGCAGATTTTCCTGTACGGCGTTCCTGCAGGGTAAAATCAATCAGCAGAATCGCATTTTTCACCACAATGCCAATCAGCAGGAACATGCCCAGCAGCGCAATTAAGGTGAATTGAAAATTAAACAGCCGCAGCGTCAGCAATGCGCCTAAGGCCACCGCTGGAATCGTGGATAAAATCGTCAGGGGATGAATCACGCTTTCATACGTCACCCCCAGCAGAATATAAATCAGGCCAATCACCGCTAGAACCAGCAATGGCGTACTTAATCCAGCCTGCAAGCTTTCAGCTTCTACATCTTTGTCTGCAGTCATGAAAATCTCATTCGGCAGCATAATTTCCGGCAAAATGCCACGAATGGCTGCATCCGCCTGTTCAGCGCTGTAGCCTGGCTTCAGCACATAGCCAATGCCCATGGCAGCATACTGATTGCGCCGGTAAATCCGGTCATTGCTGATGCCATAAGACCATGCAGCGAAGTTGCTGAGCGGCACATATTCGCCCTGCTGATTCGGGACTTGCACATTGGCCAGCGATTCCGGCTGCTGGGTAAAATGCTGATCAACTTCCATCACCACATGAAATTGATTGCTTTGATCATGAATCGTGGAAATCTGGCGCTGCGAGAATGAGTTGTTCAGCACGCTGGAAATGCTTTCAATATCCACACCCAAGCGCCGCGCTGCTTCACGGTCAATATCCAGCGTGACATGCTGCGCGCCTTCATCACCCATGGTTTCCACTTCTTCCAGCTGCGGCAGCTTTTGCATCGCTTGGGCAACTTTTGGCGCCCATTCACGCAGCAGCGCAACATTATCCGACTGGAGCAGCAGCATATGATCTTGCCCGCTGCCGCTGGAAAATGGATCATCCAGTTCAAGCTCCTGCTCGACCCATGCTGAAAAAACCGCGCCAGCCTGCCACGGCGCATTTTGCTTTATCCGCTCGACAATTTCATGTGAAGCTTTACCGTCACGCTCGGCCTTGGGCTTGAGGTTCACCATTAAAAAGGAATTGGTGGTTCCGCCTGCGCCGCCCGATGTGCCTATCACATCTTTGACTGCCGGATCGCTTAACAGGCTTTGGCTGAACGCCACAATCTTCGGCTGCATAATCTGGAAAGAAAATCCGTCATCGCCGCGGATAAACGCTGCAACGCGCCCAGTGTCCTGTTCGGGCAGTACCCGTTTCGGCAGCGCCTGATACAGATAGGCCGAGGCTGCAATGGCGCCGCCCCACAGTAAAATCACCACATAACTATGCCCGATCATCCATTTCAATGAATGCAAATAGCCTTGGCTGAGTTTCTGCATGCAGCTATGGCTAATGCGGTATAAAGTATTATTTTTAGCATTTTCAAGCGGTTTCAGGCAGCGAGCTGACAAGCTTGGCGTAAGCGCCAGCGAGATGAAAACCGATAAAATCACGATAAACACCAGCGTTAAGGAAAACTCTCTGAACAGCCGCTCGATCACCCCACCCATAAACAGCACGGAAATAAAAATCACCGCCAAGGCCAGATTCATGGCAATCAAAGTCATGCCGACTTCCTGAATGCCCTTGAGCGCAGCTTGTACAGGTGGCTCTCCCTGTTCAATGTGGCGCTCGATATTTTCCAGCACCACAATCGCATCATCCACCACCAAACCGATTGCTACAATTACCGCCATAATGGAGAGATTATTCAGCGAAAAACCGGCCAAATAGATCAGGCTGCATGCGCCAATCAAGGTAACCAGCATGGCAATGCTTGGAACCAGCGCGCTTTGCAGGCGCCCCAGCATCAACGCCACCACAATAATCACCAGCAGCATCGAAAACAGTAAAGTATCACGCGCTTCATTCAGCCCAGCGTGGATTATTTCCGAACCATCCATCACAATGCTGAGCTGTGCATCGGCGGGAATCTGCGAACGCAGCTGCGGCAGTTTCTGTTTAATTTTTTCAATCACAGCCACGGTATTGGCATTCGGCTGCCGGCTGATTTTAATAATGACCGCAGGTTCGCCGTTATGAAAACCGCTGACATAGCGGTTCTCTGCAGCGTCCTGAACGTCGGCGACATCTTTAAGGCGAACGGCAGTCTGGCCATGCTGATGGATGACCAAATTAGCAAAATCCGCCGCATTTTTCAAACTGGCCGAGAGCGCCACCTGCCAGCGCAGCTGCTGAGTTTCCGCCACGCCCAAAGCCTGCACCACATTGCTTTTAGCCACAGCTTTGCGGACTTGCTCCAGCGATACGCCTTGCGAAATCAGCGCATTCGGATTTAAGCTAATCCGCACCGCCGGCATGGATGCCCCATCAATGCTGACATCGCCAACACCGTTGATTTGCGCCAGAGCCGGCTGCAGCTGGCTGCTGGCGATTTCATACAGCTTGCCGGCCGATAAATGCTTTGAGCTGAATGCCAGATAAAAAATTGGGCTTTGGCTCGGATTGATCTTGAAATATTCAGGCGGACTGGGCATGCCCGAAGGCAGCTGCGGCATGGCGGCATTAATGGCGGCCTGCACTTCCCGCGCCGCTTCATTGATGTCGGTATCCAGATCAAAATGCAGCACCACCTGCGCTGCGCTTTGGCTGCTGGATGAATTAATGCCTTTTACCCCGGAAACACCCATCATGGCGCGTTCCAGCGGCGCAGCGACCGTCGCCGACATGCTTTCAGGGCTGGCCCCCGGCAAGCTGGCCCGAACCACAATGGTTGGAATATCCGCCTGCGGCAAAGCCGCGACCGGCAAGCGGAAATAGGCCAATATGCCCAGCAGCACAATCGCGGTTGCCAGTAAAACACTGGCCACAGGACGGTGAATAAAAGCGGAGAGCAAATTCAAGGCGCATCTCCCATCTCATTCATGGCTGGCACCGCTGGCTTGGCCTTGTGATGCGGCCGCTGTAAGCGGTCAAAAAATAGATAAACCACCGGTGTGGTGAATAGCGTCAGAAGCTGGCTTAAAATCAAGCCGCCCACCATCACAATGCCCAAAGGCTGGCGCAGTTCAGCGCCGGAACCTGAAGCCAGCATGAGCGGAATGGCGCCGACTAGAGCCGCCAGCGTGGTCATCAGGATAGGCCTGAAACGCATTAAGGCGGCTTGATAAATCGCCTGCTGCGCTGAGAGGCCTTCATTGCGCTGCGCTGCCAAGGCAAAATCTACCATCATAATGCCGTTTTTCTTGACCAAGCCAATCAGCAGAATAATGCCAATCAAGGCAATCATATCCAGCGGACGGCCGACCACAAACAGCGCCAGCAGCGCGCCAATAGCCGCCGAAGGCAGGGTCGAAAGAATGGTAATCGGGTGAATAAAGCTTTCATACAGCATGCCCAGCACCAGATACATGGTCACAATGGCCGCCAGTACCAGCCAGAAGGTATGCTGCTGTGAATTTTCAAAGGCTGCAGCTGCGCCCTGCAGCTGCACACTAACCTCCGCTGGCAGATTCAGGGAATCTTCAACACGCTGAATAGCCTGAATGCCCTCACCGAGGGAAACTCCCGGCGCTAAATTGAAAGACACGCTATGCGCGGGAAACTGCGCCTGCTGCTGCAAAAGAACCGGAGCGCGCTTTTGCACAACCGAGGCCACGGAGCTGAGCAGCACCGCTTCGCCGCTGGCATTCTGAATATAGGTCTGATTCAGCGCATCAATGCCCTGCGTCAAGCCGGGATCAAGTTCCAGCACAATGCGGTATTGATTGGCCTGCGTATATAAAGTGGCGATTTGGCGCTGCGCAAACAAATTCTGCAAGGCCCGGCTGATATCTTCAATACTCAAGCCCAAACGCGCAGCCGCATCGCGGTTGACATCAATAAATGCCTGCAGGCCTTGGCCGCCGTCCTCACTGGCCACCTCCGAAAACTCCGGCTGCCACCGCAGGGCTTCAACAAAGACCGGGCTGAACTGCTGCAAATCTTCAGCTTTGGCTGCGGTTAAGCTCAGCTGGTATTGAGTCCGGCTGATTTTGTCCTCAAGGCTCAGCTCCTGCACCGGCTGCATCCAGCCTTTAATTCCCTGCACATGGCTGAACTGCTGTTTCAGGCGCGCCATGACCTGATCCGCACCGTCGCGTTCGGCATGCGCTTTCAGGTTAATCAGAATGCGTCCATTGCTGAGTTTAGGGTTATTGGCGTCAATGCCGATAAATGAAGATAAGCTCTCAACCGCAGGGTCTTTTAAAATCTGGCTGGCCAGCGCCTGCTGCCGTTCACTCATGGCCGCAAAGGAAATATCATCCGGCGCTTCGGTCACCACCTGGATGACGCCGCTGTCCTGTACCGGGAAAAAGCCTTTAGGAATCACCCAGTACAATGCACCAGCTAAAACCACGGTGCCAAGCATCACTGCAAGCGTCAGCGCCTGATGCCGGAATACCCACTGCAGCGCCTTGCCATAGTGCTGAATAATCCGATCCAGACTCCAGCGGCTGCGGCGCGGCGCATGCCTGGCATCTTTGAGCAAATAAGCGCACATCATTGGGGTCAAGGTCAGCGACACCACGAGCGATAAGCCAATCGCCGCCGCCAAAGTCACGGCAAATTCATGGAACAGCCGCCCCGCGACATCGCCCATAAACAGCAAGGGAATCAGCACGGCAATCAGCGAGATGGTTAGGGAAATGAGGGTGAATCCAATTTCCCTCGACCCTTTGAGCGCTGCCTGCATCAGGCTTTCGCCCGATTCGCGGTGCCGGGCAATATTCTCCAGCATCACAATCGCGTCATCCACCACAAATCCTGTGGCGATGGTTAAAGCCATCAGCGTCAGGTTATTGACCGAAAAGCCCAGAAAATGCATCAGCACAAAGGTGCCGATGATTGACAAGGGCACGGCAATGCTCGGAATAATCGTGGCAGACAGATTTCTTAAAAACAGGAAGGTCACCATCACCACAAGGCAGACTGCAAACACCAGCTCTTTCTGCACATCATGAATCGCGCTGCGGATGCTCTCGGTGCGGTCTGTCAGCACCCTGATCTGCACATTTTCAGGCAGATTGCGCTGCAATTCCGGCAAAATCTGCTTAATCTGATCAGCCACCTGAATGACATTGGCATTTGGCTGGCGCTGCACATTGACCAGAATGGCGGACTGGCTGTCCGCCCATGCCGCCATATAGCGGTCTTCACTGCCTTCCATCACTTTCGCGACATCTTTCAGGCGGATCGGCGCGCCGCCATTCCAGCGCAGAATCAGGTTTTCATAATCCGTAATAGAGCGGATCTGATCGTTGGCATCCAGCATGGTGGTGCGGTAAGGCCCGTCAAAGCTGCCTTTGGGCTGATTGGCATTGGCCGCATTAATGGCTGTGCGGACATCCTCAGCGCTCATTTTATAAGCCGCCAGCGCAGCAGGGTTCATCTGCACCCGTATGGCTGGACGCTGCCCGCCGGCAAGGCTGACCATGCCGACGCCGGACAGCTGCGACAGTTTCTGCGCAACCCGCGTATCCACCATGTCATAGACCGTGGTGAGCGGCAAAGTCTTGGAGCTGACCGCCAGCGTAATGACCGGCACATCCGCCGGATTGACTTTGCGGTAAATCGGCGGCGTCGGCAAATCACTAGGCAGTTTGCTGCTGGCTGTACTGAGCGCGGACTGCACTTCCTGCTCCACCACACCCAATTCTGCGCTTAATTCAAATTGCAGCGTGATGACCGATGCGCCGACCGAGCTGGCCGAAGACATTTGCTTCAAGCCGGCAATTTTGCCCATTTCGCGCTCTAAAGGCGCCGTCAGCGTGCGCTGCACCGTATCTGGATTGGCGCCCGGCTGGAAAGTGTAAATTTGAATAACCGGATAATCCACCTGCGGCAAGGCGGAAACCGGCAGAAGACGCCACACCAGCAGCCCACTGAACAGCAGCGCCAGCATCAGCAGCACTGTGGCGACGGGGCGCAGAATAAAGAAACGTGAAATATTCATGCTTTATCCAGCAGCTAGCGGAGTTGAAGCAGCTTGCAGATTTTCCTGCACAATTTGCACCTCCTGCCCATCCGACAGCCGGTCGATGCCTTCTAAAACCACGCGCTCGGTGCCATTCAGTCCAGCTAAAATTTCAGTTTGCCCCTGCGAAGTCACGCCCAGCTTCAGCATGCGCATTTCAGCTTTATTTTGAGTATTGATCACATAGACATAGGTGCCTTTTGCGCCATGCTGAATGGCATCATTCGGAATGCTGACCGCATTCTGAATGGTTTGGACATTCAGGCGGATATTGACAAACTGGTTCGGAAATAAAGCGTCATCGCGGTTATCAAATACCGCTTTTAATTTTAATGTCCCGGTATTGAGGTCAATTTGGTTATCTAAAGCCTGCACCTGTCCTAAAGCCAATTGCTTTTGTTCGGCTTTGTCCCATGCGCTGACTTGCGCTTTCTGCCCTTTGCCGGCTGCTGCGCGCAAGGTGTCTAAATAATTTTCCGCAACCACGAACTGCACATAAATCGGATGAACCTGCGTCACGGTGACTAAGCCAGCCTGTTCATTGGCCTGAATTAAATTGCCGGCATCCTTTTGCTTAAATCCAGCTCGCCCTGCAATAGGGGAATAAATTTTGGTATAAGACAATTGCAGTTTCGCGGCATCCACTTGCGCCTGATTGGCCTGAATTTGCCCTTTCAACTGATTCACCAAAGCCTGCTGCTGCTCCACCTGCTGTTTGGCAATCGAGTCCTGCTTAAATAGCAATTGATAGCGCGCCAGCTCAGTTTCGGCATTGCGCAGCTGCGCCAAATTTTGCTGCTGCGTGCCTTGCGCCTGAGCCAGTTCTACCTGAAAAGGCGCAGGATCTATTTGCGCCAGCAGCTGACCTTTGGCAACCAAATGGCCTTCCTGAAAATAAATGCGCTGCAGTACGCCTGAAACCTGACTCTGAACATTCACCGTATGCGCAGGAATAACCGTGCCAATCGCTTTCAGTTCAACGCTTAAATCACGGCGCTCAACCGCAACGACTCGCACAGGAACCGGCTTGCTCCATTGGCTGAACTCTTCCACGGGCTTGGAGGATGCAGCTGCCCAATACCCATAGCCTGCGCCCATAGCCAGAATAAGAATTAATCCGGTTAAATATTTAAATTTAGGGGCAAGAGGCTTTTTTTGGCGGTTTAAATTTTCAGTTAGATCACTCATCAACAACGCTTACCCATATATTCGAAAAAATTGCAGCCCAAGCGCCAGACACAGCAAGACTGCAGAAAAATGTAAATTCAGCCGGGGCCGGTAAGACTGAATAAAAACGATGCAGCCTGCGGCCGCAGCGGCAATGCCGAAGTAGGCCGTCATACCGACCGCCCAGCCCCATGCCGAAATGCCGGCGCACAGCGCAAGCAGCAGGCCGCACCAGCCCAAGCCAGAGCTGAGCTTGGACAATCTGGAAGAAAGCGCGCGGTTCAGGACGGATTTGGCATTGCGCTCCATGGACAGGTTCAATGCGAACATGCCCAAATAGCAGAGCGCGCAGGCGGTTAAAATATTGACTGCATCAAGGCTCATGGCAGCTCCTCACTGGCCTGAACCGCAGCAGCCTGAGCCTGTTTTGGCGGGCGCTTGGCTTTGGCTGCCGGTTTTTTCAAAATCGCTTCACGCTTCAGCCAGACCTTGTAGGCAGCCCAAGCCAGCACACCGCCCAAAAACAGAAAGCCAAGGTCAATGCTGGCCAGCACATAATCCTGATGCGCCAGCGAAGCCGCCAAATGCCGTTCTGTGGTCAGCACATTCAGCAGCGGCAGCAGCAGATAAGCCAGAGAGGCAGCGCTCAGAATTTCCAGCCAAGCGCGCGCAATTGGCCTGTACAGCGCATACAGAAAACTCAGCGCCAAGGTGATGTATAAACTGTGGATTTCCCAAGCTGCCCGGTCAGCCAGATCTGCCGGAATTAAGCGGTTGGCCCAAAAATACACTGCAATCGCTAAAGGCAGTCCCGCAATCATGGCAATATTCAAACGCTCCACCAGCGCATGGCCAAAGCTCATGCGTTCGGCTTTCAGCTGTTTCGGCCGGCGCTTTACCGTCCACAGCACCAGGCCGGTGGCAATCATCGCCGTACCCAGCAGCCCGCTCATGACGTACAGCATCCGGATCAGCGGTGAGGCAAAAGAGCCTTCATGCAGCCCCAGCACAGCCAAGGCAAACTGCATCGGCGCTTTGTCCTGATTAGACGAATTGTCAGTAATTTTTTTCCCGTTGGATAAATCAAAACTCAGCGAAGTGCGCTGTCTGGAAATGTTGTCATGGCTGACTTTATAGAACTCCGCTTTGGCAGGCTCACCGCCTTTGGCGGGATAGAAATTCACGCTGCCGATGCGCTGCGCTCCCCATTCCCGCTGCGCCTGCTGCAATAGCGGCTGAATTGGAACAAAATGCTGCGCGCTCTGCCCCATCGGCTGCGCTGTGGCTGATGCATCGGCGCCGAAGCCCGCGCCGGGATACAGTTCCTCATAGTAGCGCTCCGAATTTTTCTCGCCGAAACCATAAACCATCGGCACGCCGAACGGCATATAGGCATTGGCGAAGAAAATCAGCCCGCTGTAAGTGATCATCAGATAAAACGGTAAAGCGATCACGCTGATAACGTTGTGCGCATCCAGCCATGAACGCTGGCCTTTGGCGGGACGGAAAGTGAAAAAGTCCTTGAAAATCTTTTTATGGGTGATGATGCCGGAAATAAGCGCCGCAAACATCAGCATGGTGCAAATCCCGACGATGCGGATGGCCCAGTCATAAGGCAGGTAATGCAGGGCATAATGCATGCGGTACAGCGCATCGCCGCCGCCCGTTTCCCGCGGCGTGAGCTGCTGCGCCGGCGGCTGCCCGCTGTTCACATCCAGAACCTGCGTGCGGTATTCACCGTAACGCTGGCCTTCCTGCGCCGGCAGCGACCAGTTCACTGAGAATTCATCCCAGCCCCGCGCATCTGACAGCAGATTGATGCCCCAGCGCTCAGCCTGCTGCGCTTCCGGCTGCTGCTGCAGATAGGCATAGGCTTTGCCCAATTGATCTGCTTCCGCTGGAACGGCCGCAGCCTGCATGGCCCTTTCCGGCTGCATCCAGCGCGTCAGTTCAATCTGCACATAGCCTGCTGTTCCTGTTAAAAATACAAAGAACAGTATCCAGCCGACCACCAAACCAGTCCAGGTATGCAGCCAAGCCATACATTGGCGGAAGCCTTCCTTCATAGTGTTCCCCACGGCTTCAGCAATACCGCCAGCAGGCCTAGGCCCGCAATGCAGCCTAAAGTCAGGCAAAATCCATGAAAAACGCTTTTAATGCTGAATATCACCAGAATAAAAACCAGCCACACCACAAAGCTCAGCTGCAGCCCGGCATATACCGCAAGCGCCAGCTGCTCTGGAAACATCAGGCCAACCACCGGCACGGTTAAATTGGCAATGCAAAAACCGCCCAAGGAGGCAAGCAAAATACGCAGCAGCACCCTGAAACGGTAACCCTGCTGGTCATTAAATTGGGAAATTGAAGGCTTCATTCGTCTATTCACTGCTTACTCGCAGATCCTTTAGCGGGCATTTATGACTAAGACGGATGAAACGCAAAAACAGCTCAATATTTAATGCTGCAGTTTGTAACATTAAATATTGCATTTAATAATGATTATCATTAATATTAAGTTTTACTTAAGATGCGCTCATATCTCCCCCCGGATTTGAGGCTTTCTGCTGTCCGCCTTCAGGCTTTTCTATGAATTTGAATGTACAAAAGCAGTTATGGTTCGGCCATATCTATCAAAGCCACCAAAGCGCTTTACTGTCCTGGTTTAAGCATAAACTCCAGCACCATCATCAGTCTGAAGATTTAAGTCAGGAAGTGTTCTGCCGCGCCCTGAAAAGCGGCTACAACTATGAACAGATTAAAGAGCCGAAAGCCTGGCTGCTGGGCATCGCCAAGCATGTGATGATTGACCACTGGCGCCATCAGCAAATCGAGCGCCTGTATTTAGAGGCTTTGTCGCATCTGCCCAAAGAATTTCATCCGTCGGCGGAACATGAAATCTGCATCCGGGAAACCCTGCATCAGGTGCATCAGGTGCTGGAAAAGCTGCCGCAGCGGGCGACTCAGGTGTTCCTGCTGTCGCAGCTGGACGGCCTCACGTACCGCGCCATCAGCGAGCAGCTGAATATTTCTGAAGCTACGGTGAAAAGAGATATGAAACTGGCTTTCCTTGCCTGCATAAGCCTTTATAATGGCTAAAATTAAACCGCTTATTTCCAAGCTCTATGCCTGCCTCAGAAAAAATTGCTGAACACATCTTAGATCAGGCCGCCGACTGGCTGGTGACGCTGCATTCCGGCGAAGTGACCGATGAGCAGCGGCGGCAGTTTGAGCAATGGAAAAATGCCAAGCCTGAACATGCCCTGGCAATTCAGCAGGCGGGGCAATTAACCGCAGGAATTTCCGCGCTGCCCCCCAATTTCCAGCCCAGCGCATTTGCAGATTCAAAGCGGAAATTCAATTCCCTGCTGCAGAAAAACCTGCTGTTCAGCCTGTGCGGGCTGCTGGCCGCTGGCTTGGCTGTCTATTGCCTGCCATGGCATAAATGGCAGGCGGACTATCAAACCGGCATCGGGGAAGTCAGAAGCTATGCCCTGCAGGACGGCTCCAAACTGATTTTAGCCAGCGGCAGCTATGCCAATGTGCGCTTTACAGAAAGCCTGCGGGAAGTTGAGCTGATTGAAGGCGAAGTCTATATTGAAACCGCCAAAGATCAGCGCAAGCGCCCTTTTTTTGTAGAAACGCAATACGGCAGCCTGGAAGCACTCGGCACGCAGTTTACGGTGCTTCAGGATGATGAAAGCAGAGCCAAAGTAAATGTGTATCAGCATGCGGTGGCCATCCATCCGCGCCATCAGGCACAAAGCCAGATTATCCATCAGGGTCACCGCGCGGTTTTTGACAGCAGCCGCATTTCCAAGCCGATAGCGCTGACAAATCAGCGCCCGTACTGGACGCAGCATTTGCTGGTTGCGGAAAACTGGCCGCTGAAAAAAGTGCTGCATGAACTGTACCGCTATCAGAAAGGCACTTATATGCTGGATAAGGATCTTCAGGATATTCCAGTTTCCGGAGTCTTTTCGCTGTCAGACATACCGCAAAGCCTAGAGGCCTTGACGTTCAGCCATCAGCTACAGCTCAGCTACTACAGCCCCTACCTGCTTCAGGTACATAAAAAATAAACGCAGGCAGTTTGAATCATAAGCCGGCGCTGAAAATCCGCGCCGCATTTTAAGCACAGATAAATTCCAGCCGCGCCAAAGCCCTGCCCGCAATTTGACGCGGCTTATTCTCCGCATAATCCAAAGCACAAAAGCAAAAAAAACAGATAAAAAAGTGAGCTTTTTTTGACGGCCGCACGACCTATACAGAAATAACGCTCATATGAGAAAGCTCATGAAGGAATACCGAACAAAACACGCTTTGGCAATTGCCGTCCGGGCGGCGCTTTGCGGGCTGCCGCTGGCCGCCGTCAGCTTAACGCCAGCTTCCGTTTTCGCCGCCTCCGGCGCGCACAGCATTTCCATTGCAAAAAGCCCGCTCGATCAGGCGCTTAAACAGCTGGCAATTCAGACAGGCGCCACCATCAGCTATGACGCCAAGGCATTGTCCAAAGCTTCCAGCGCAGGCTTAAGCGGCAGCTATTCGGCCGAACAGGCCTTATCCCTGCTGCTGCAGCCTCATCCGCTGAAGGCGGTAAAGCTGGCCAATGGCGGATACAGCATTCAGCCGCAAGCCGCAGCGGCCGGCAGCCAAACGCAAATGGTGACGCTGGAAACCATCCACACGCAAGTTCAAAAGCCAGCGGGCAGCGCGAACTCCGGCGCTCCGTCGGATGCAGTTCAATTGCCGACAATCTCTGTCACTGCAGCAGCGCAGCAGCAGGTGCATGTCGGAAAAACCGCGCAGAACTTAAAAGACGTGCCGCAGTCTGTTACCGTCATCTCGCGCGAGCGCATGGACCAGCAGGGCCTGAAAACGCTGGATGATGTCATGCAGCAGACCACAGGCGTTACCCGGGAACAGCAGTGGCTGAATAACAACTATACTTCGCGCGGCTTAGCCATTAAAAACATCCGCTACGACGGCGGCGGAGTCTCCGATATTCAGGACCGGAATAACAGCGCAGACATGGCGCAGTATGAGACGGTGGAACTGCTGCGCGGCGCCGACGGCCTCTTTGGCGCCGGTGAAGCCGGAGGGGTAATCAACCTCAGCCATAAGCGCCCGCAGGCGGATACGGCGTATCAAGCCACGCTGTCGGCAGGCAGCTGGAATAACTACCGGGCTGAACTGGACGCAACCGGCGCCTTGAACGCCAGTCAGACCATTCAGGGGCGCGCAGCTGCCGTGCTTCAGGATCAGGACTTTTTCTACAAGCCGACGCATAACCGCCGTGAAATGCTGTATGGCGCGCTGAATTTTGACTTAACTCCGCAAACCCGCCTGTTTACAGGCGCCAGTTACCAAAAAGACCGAACCGAGGCCTTCAATGCCAGCCTGCCCCGCTGGCAGGATGGCGCAGATATCGGCTTTTCCCGCAGCACCACAATGGGCGCGCCGTGGAGCTGGATGGAAAGGGAAAATATTGCTGTTTTTTCCAACCTTGAGCATGAGCTGAATGAGCAGTGGAAGACCCGCTTAAACTTGCGCTATAACATGGGGGATGACGGCATTAACGGCGCGGAAATGGAAGATGCCGTCAACTACCAGACCTTGGAATCTACATGGTGGCGCTATCAGGATGACACCGGATTTAAAGAATTTACTGCAGATGCCAATGTGCAGGGAAGCTTTGACTGGCTGGGGCAGCAGCATGAACTGATTCTTGGCCTGGATTCAAAATACAATAGCAAAGATTATAAGCAAAATTGGATTGTGTACGGCAAAGGCAATGCCTTTAACCCTGCGCCGCCGCCTGAGTGGGATTATCCGCCAAGCTCGTGGGCAACAAACAGCACCAATAAAAGCACTACGGCAGCCGGCTACGGTTCTTTAAAGCTTAAGCCTGCAGATAAACTTGCAGTGATTTTGGGCGGGCGCTACGCTTTAAAAGATGAAACTGAAATACAGAACCATAATACAGGCAGTACAAACACCTATAAGGAAGCTAAAAAATTTACGCCTTATTATGGCTTAACTTATGACCTGTTTGCCAATACTGCAATTTACGGCAGCTTCGCAGAAATTCATACGCCGCAAGGCAAATATCTGGAAACCCTGACCGGGCCGTCATTAAAGCCCGTTGAAGGCAGCAATCTGGAATTCGGCATAAAAACTGAATTAGCGCCGAACCTGCTGGCTTCTTTGGCGTATTTTAAAATTAAAAAAGACCATGAAGCGGTAAGTTTAGGCTGGCAGTCCATGGCCAACAGCAACTCATGGTGCTGCTATGTTGCAGCCGGAAGCAAGCGCAGTGAAGGCTTTGACGTTGAATTGAACGGCTTGATTACCGACAGCTGGAATATCGCAGTCGGCTATACATTCAATGAAAATGAAGACCGCCGGAAGAATGATGCGCAGTTCAGCACCTTAACGCCAAAGCATTTGCTGAAAATATGGACAGATTACAAATTTTCAGAATTTCTTGAAGGCTTAAGCGTTGGCGGCGGGGTTAATGCGCAGAGCAAAAGCTTCCAGTCCGGAAGGGTGCCAACCTACGACCCTGTGACCAATCAATACGGCAGCCCTATGGTTGCTTATGAGTTTGCGCAGGACGCCTATGCGGTCTGGTCATTGCGGACGGCATATGAAATCAGCCCGAACCTGAACATTGCTTTAAATGTTAATAATATATTTGATAAGAAATATTACAGCACGATTGGCACCTCAGGCTACGGCAACTTCTATGGCGAGCCGAGAAGCTTCCTGCTCACACTGAAAGCGCAGTACTAAAAGAGCCGTACTGAAAATTCACCTCAGCCATATCCATGCATATGGCTGGCTGGGCGCAGCTTCAGTTTTTCAAGCCATGCTTTCAGGCTGCGGCGCCGCTTTCAGGCATCATGCAGATCCGCTTCAATGCATGAACCGCAAATCCGCCGCCTCAAAGCCTGCCTGCAGATTGCAGCCTCTGGCCGCCGCAGCACAGTTAAATCTTCAATGCGCCCTTTGCAGCGCGCATGCAAAAGGCTAGACTGTAGCGAAATTTTTAAACGCCTCACGCCGCATGCCATACGATTTGAACCCGCTGAGAAAAACCCTCCGGCAGCAGCGCCGCG
The DNA here is from genome assembly GCF_001696615.3 of Acinetobacter sp. WCHAc010034. Lineage (NCBI taxonomy): Bacteria > Pseudomonadati > Pseudomonadota > Gammaproteobacteria > Moraxellales > Moraxellaceae > Acinetobacter > Acinetobacter sp. WCHAc010034. The sequence continues at coordinate 1,011,305 of NZ_CP032279.1, forward strand.
CGCTGAATGAGTTCCAGCAAAGGCAGGCCGGGCAAGCCATCCTCAAGCGCTTAATCCGCATTCCCGAATTTCAGCAGGCCGGCAAAATCGGCGTTTACCTGCACGCCTTTGGCGAAGTCCATACGCAGAAAATCATGCAGTACTGCTTTGCCCGCAGCAAAGCGGTCTATCTGCCCATGATCTGCAGCATGAACCAGCGCCTGGTCTGGGTACGCATTTCACAGCATCAGTACCGCAGCCGGCGCTTCGCGCGCCATCCGCTGGGCATGAAAGAACCGGTGCAGGCGCGCGGCCTGCATGTTTCAAAACTGGATCTGCTGATTATGCCGCTCCTGGCCTGCGACATTTACGGCACCCGCATCGGCATGGGCGGCGGCTTTTATGACAAAACCCTCGCTTCAGCGCCGGGCAAGCCTGTCCGGCTGGGCCTTGCGCATGATTTTCAGTGCATGCCGCAGGCCTTGCCGCGCGAAGCCTGGGACCAGCCGCTGGACGCCCTGCTGACGCCGCGCGGCTTTTTGCGCTTTAAGCGCTGAATTGATCATTTTGACAGTTAATATTATTTTAAAATCACATATTTACTCATTTTTAATACAATTTGTTTTGCCCTGCCCTTGTATTTTTTGAAATACCCATCACTATAAAAACATGGCAACACCGTTGTCACTCATTAGGAGTGCCCATGTCTGAAATTATTATGAATGAAGAAACCTTAGAGCCTCAGGTTCCAAGCGTATTACCGCTTTTAGCGCTGCGTGATGTGGTGGTTTATCCGCACATGCAGATTGCGCTATTCGTAGGCCGTGAAAAATCGATCAATGCAGTTGACGTGGCTCGTAACAGTGACAATCTCGTATTTGTAGTTGCACAAAAAGATTCGCTTACAGAAGAAATTGATCACGACAATTTATATCAATACGGTACTGTCGCGAAGATTGTGCAAGTTGTGAATCACGAAAATGATGAAAACTGCATTAAAGTATTAATCGAAGGCTTGCACCGCTCCAAGCTGGTTGAAATCATCGACAATGATGATTACCTGTCTGCGGAGCATGCCTTAAGCCCAATGACGGTTGCGGTCAAAAGCGAGGCTCAGGAAGCCCGCATTGAAGAGCTGCGCACCATGTTTGCGCAGTATGCGGAAGCCAAACTGCGCAATGCGCGCGAACTGATTGCTGCTGCCAACAAAATTGATGACCTGCTGCAGCTGCTGTTCTTTGTTGCGACACGCGTGCCGCTGAACATTGACATTAAGCAGAAATTCCTTGAGCACGATGCGTTTGAAGCGCATTTGCAGGAGCTGATGACTTATCTGCTGCAGCAGTCTGAAGAACAGCAGATTGAACAGACGCTGCATGATTCCGTAAAGCGCCAAATGGAAAAGAATCAGCGCGAATACTTCCTCAATGAAAAGATGAAGGTGATTCAGCGCGAGCTGTCCGACATGAATGGCGGCGCGGAAGACGACGTGGCGGAAATTGAAAAACGCCTCGCCGAAGCCGATCTGCCTGAACATGTGCGCAAAAAAGCTGAAGCGGAGTTCCGCAAGCTGAAAGCCATGCAGCCTGCATCCAGTGAAGCTGCCGTGGTGCGCAACTATTTAGAGGTAATCTTAGATACGCCTTGGAATAAAGCCAGCAAAGTCAGCATCAACCTGAGCAAAGCGCAGGAAATTCTGGATGCCGACCATTACGGCCTGGATGACGTCAAAGACCGCATTGTGGAATACCTTGCCGTGCAGTCACGGGTGAAAAAGCTTAAAGGCCCAATCCTTTGCTTAGTCGGCCCTCCGGGCGTGGGTAAAACCTCGCTGGGCGAGTCGGTTGCCAAAGCCACAGGCCGCGAGTTTGTGCGCATGGCGCTGGGCGGCGTGCGCGACGAAGCGGAAATCCGCGGCCACCGCCGCACTTATATTGGCGCGATGCCGGGTAAAATCGTGCAGTCGCTGACCAAAGTCGGCGTAAAAAACCCGCTGTTCCTGCTCGATGAAATCGACAAGATGGCGCAGGACTACCGCGGCGATCCGGCTTCGGCGCTGCTGGAAGTGCTGGACCCGTCGCAGAACAGCAAGTTTAACGATCACTATTTAGATCTTGATCTTGACCTGTCTGAAGTGATGTTCATCTGTACCGCCAACAGCATGAATATTCCGGAAGCGCTGCTTGACCGCATGGAAGTCATCCGCCTGCCGGGCTATACCGAAGATGAGAAGATCAACATCGCTGAACGCTACCTTGTTCCGAAAGCAATCAAGAACAACGGCTTGCGCGCAAAAGAGCTGACCATTCATGAAGAGGCGATCCGCGACATCGTGCAGCGCTATACCCGCGAAGCCGGCGTGCGCAGCCTTGAGCGTGAAGTGTCTAAAATTGCCCGCAAAGTGGTGAAGGAAGCGGTCAGCAAAAAGGCCAAAAACCTGCAGCTGGACGTAACCTCCGCCAACCTTCCGGACTATTTAGGCCCGCATAAATTTGACTTCGGCATGGCCGAAGAAGAAGCGCAGGTTGGCCGCGTAAACGGCTTGGCGTGGACTTCGGTAGGCGGTGAACTGCTGACCGTTGAAGTGGCAGCCGTCAAAGGCAAAGGCAAATTCATTACCACCGGCTCGCTGGGCGATGTAATGAAGGAATCCATTACCGCAGCCATGACGGTAGTGCGCACCCGCGCAGATGCATTGGGCATTGAAGCTTCGCGTTTTGAAGAAACCGATGTGCATGTGCACTTGCCTGAAGGCGCGACGCCGAAAGACGGCCCGTCTGCCGGCTTGGCGCTGACTACGGCCCTTGTTTCAGCCTTCACAGGCATTGCAATCCGCCCGGATATCGCCATGACCGGTGAAACCAGCCTCGGCGGCCGCGCAATGCGCATCGGCGGTTTGAAAGAGAAGCTTTTAGCTGCTCACCGCGGCGGCATCAAGCTGGTGTTCATTCCTCAGGACAACGTCCGCGACCTTGCGGAAATTCCTGAAAACGTGAAGGAAGGCCTGGAAATTAAAGCGGTGAAAAGCATCGATGAGATTCTGCCGCTGGCTTTAGTCGACATGCCTAAGCCGCTGCCGAAAGCGCCGATTGTGAAAGCGCCGGGCGAAGCTAAAGCCGCCCGCCACTAATCATCCAGCGTTTAAAAAACAGCCCTGTTTCGACAGGGCTGTTTCTATTTAGAAGTTATAAGAGCAGGAGAGTTTTTTGGCTATTTATAAAGCAGAAGATAATCAATTCAAAGAGCTTGAGCACACCAAGCTTGAAACCGAAAAAATTTATGAAGTAAAAGATTTACAAACATACTTAGCAAATTCAATTCAAATTATCGGGGATGATTTGTTAGTCATAGCCACTGAGTTCAGTGACTGGGAAGACAGCAAACGAAGCATTGACATCCTTTGTATTGATAAAGATGCAAACCTTGTTGTGATTGAAATCAAGCGTTCCAATGAAGGCCATATGGAGCTGCAGGCTATACGTTACGCTGCAATGATTGCAAATATGACATTTGACCGGGCTATTTCAACTTTTCAGACCTACTTGGAAAAGCATTCAAAAGAACTCGATGCTAAAAAAGAGCTTCTCACATTTCTTGAATGGACTGAAATAGATGAAGACGACTTCGCTAAAGATGTAAAAATAATCCTTGTCGCCGCAAATTTTTCTATCGAGATTACCACCTCAATTCTATGGCTTAATGAGCGGGATTTAGACATTAAATGTGTAAAACTTAATCTGCAAAAAGATAAAGGCAATATTTATTATGATATTCAGCAGTTGATACCCTTGCCCCAATCTGCAGATTATTTAGTCCGTTTAAAAGAAAAAGTGGCTGAAGAACGTGCGCAAAAAAGAAAAAATCGTAAAGAATCTGTTATTGCTCAATTATTTAATACTGAGAAATTAGCTATTGGTCAAAGGGTTGTTTTTAAACCATTACAAGATGCTTACCCTGAAATACAAAACAAGGATGTCAGCGCCAGCATTGTAAAAATAGGGACAAATTGTTTAAAAATGGATGATGAAGAGCAGTTATATTCGTTCAGCAAGCTCAGAAAATTTTTAATTGACAAATATTCATTATCTGGACTGAATCCAGATTGGGGATTTAACTTACAGCATGAATGGATCAATGAACAAGGTCTGACTTTAGCTGAGCTACTGAAAAAGTAAGCTTAAAATTCTATCGTGTTTGCTCTTTATACGTTCATTGAAAAGTTACAGTTAGCTCTCATTATCTTATAAATAGCGTAATAACAGCCCTGTTTCAACAGGGCTGTTTTTTATCCGCCATGCAAAAACCGGCAGCCCAATCAGCCTGCGGCTCACCGCAAATTTCCGATTAAATCAATTAAAATCATAAAATTGTACTAAACCCATTGCCTTAGATTTAAGCATTTTTACAAATCTCACTTGAAAATAAGCAAAATTAACGCCATATATAATGTTAGATGCATATGCGCTGTATGTTTCTTTTGAGTACTGAACCAAGTACTAAAATGGTCATCTGCATCTCCAGGCAGGTGATCTTTTATCGCAGTCCAAAGGCTTTCCGGGCTGCGTTTTTTATGCATGTCATTCGCTCAGAATCGTATTCACCAAGCCATTCACCACTTGCGCCATTTTTCCGGTGTCCAGTCCGGCCAGCGTGTCCTGCTCGCTGTGATAATTCCTGTTCCGGTAAGATCCGGTATCGGTAATCATAATTGCCGGCAGGCCGAACTCCCAGTAACTGAGATGGTCTGAAAAATCCATATGCTGCACAAAGGACGGGGAAATCAAGCGCTCGCACTGCAGCAGATTTAAGCTTTTCATCGCGCTGCAGTAGCCTGCGGTCAATTCGCGCGACTGCAGATTGCCGACCGCAGCGATAAAATTGCCGTGGCTTGGATAGAACCATTTCAGCCCGGCAGGATACTGCTGCACAAAATTTTGATCAAAATAGCCGATCATCTCCAGAATATAGATGCCCTGAATATTATCGCCCAGCTTCTCAATGGATTTGGCATGCACATAGCTGCCCATATCTTCAGTGTGGGAAAACGGCGGCTCTTCCAGCGTGTAGAAAACAAAATCCACGCTTTTTTTCAGGCGGGCTTTTTCCGCGGCTAAAAGCCGCGCCGTTTCAATTACGCCCGCTACGCCGGAAGCATTGTCATCCGCGCCCGGGCTTTGCTCAAACACATCATAATGCGCGCCGACAATCACCTTGCCGGCATGCGCGGTTTTCAGCGAACAGACCACGTTGCGGTAGGCTTCATCATTGACCTTGTAATTCTGATACTGGCAGGGAATGCCGAACAGGCGCATCTGCTCGCGGATCCATGCCGATACGCGGTTCAGTTCCTGCGCATTTTTAAAATTCCGGTAAGACCCGTCGCCAATGATCTGCTCCATATACACGGTTAAATGCTTCGGTTCCGCAGCTTTCGGCATGCTGGCCTGCGCATGCAGGGCCGCCAGCAGAGCCATGCAGCCGAATAAGCACAGCTGCAAACTTTTTTTAATTATATGCATCATTGCTGTTCTTCCGTCCATTCCGCAAGCATCCGCTGCCCTGCTGAATATTAAAACAGCAACAACTGTGACAATTCAATTGCAAATTGTTCCGGCGCTTAGCAAAGCGCCGTTTCACCGCTATAATAAGGCCTTTCCATTGCTTGCAGCCTGTTATGAAAATCCGGATTCTGACCATCGGTCAAAAAATGCCTGCATGGGTGCTGACGGGCTTTGAAGATTATTTCAAGCGCATCCAGCCCTTTGTGCAAACGCAGATTATTGAGCTGCCGATGGCGAAGCGCGGCAAAAATGATTCCGAAGCGGATATTCTGAAATACCGCCAAATTGAAGGCGACAGCATTTTAAGCGCGGTCAAGCAGAACGAGGTGCTGATTGCGCTGGAAGTCGGCGGCCGTGAATTCAGCACCGAAAAGCTGGCCGAAACCATGAAAGGCTGGATGCTGGAAGGCAATGATGTGGTTCTGGCGATTGGCGGCCCGGACGGCCATTCAGAAGCCGTGCGCAAAGCGGCGGCCTGGCACTGGTCACTGTCCAAGCTGACCCTGCCGCATCCGATGGTGCGGGTGATGCTGATTGAGCAGCTGTACCGCGCCATGAGCATCAACCACAATCATCCCTATCACCGCGCAGGCTGAGCATCCGGAGCGGCGGCGTTGCGTTTGCGCAACAGTCTGTTGTGCTAAGCGCTGTTTATCTCCGCGGCCTTTTTGGCCAAAATCATTTCAGCACAGTTAATCAGGCGGACCGCAATGAACCTGCACACCCTCCCCGGCTTATATATTTCCCACGGCTCACCCATGCTTGCGCTGAATCCGGAGCAGGTCGGGCCGGCGCTGCAGCGCCTCGGCCTGAATCTGCCCAAGCCGGCAGCCATTATTGTGATGTCCGCGCATTGGGAAAGCCGTGATCTGGAGGTCAGCACCGGCGCGCGCCCTGAAACTTGGCATGATTTCCGCGGCTTTCCGGAAGAACTGTATGATATCCGCTATCCGGCTCCGGGAAACCCTGAATTAGCGGAAAATATGCTGCATTTGCTGGCCGAAGCCGGCTTTGCCGCGCATGCCAACAGCACCCGCCCGCGCGACCATGGCGTGTGGATGCCGCTGCTGCATATGTATCCGCAGGCGGATATTCCTGTGGTGGAAATTTCCCTGCCGATGAGCCTGTCCGCGCAGGAAATTTACAGAATCGGCCAGACCCTGGCGCCGCTGCGCGAGCAGCAGATTCTGCTGATCGGTTCAGGCAGCATCACCCATAATCTGCGTGAACTGGCCTGGGACAGCCAGTCCGCCGCTGTGCCCGAATGGGCTTCTGAATTCCGCAACTATGTGGTCAGCAGGCTCAGCCACAGCAATTATGATGCGGTGCTGGACTGGCAAAGCATTCCGCATGTGCAGCGCAATCATCCGACTCTGGAGCATTTTGCGCCGCTGTTCTTTGCCATGGGCGCAGGCCACCGCTTCAATATTGTGCACAGCAGCTTCAGCATGGGCTCACTCGGCATGGATATTTACCGCTTCGACTAATGCATAAGAAATACTTATAAATTAACAAATAAATACTTATATATACATTCTGATACGCAAAGAATCAGAATGTATCCATTTTTTTCAAAGCTGAATCGGTTATTCTAAATCTTGTTATTGAAATCAGTTATTTAATTTTTTATTTAAATTAAAAGCATGTTGGGCAAACCATGAACTTAAAATTTTTAGCAATTGCGCTTTTTCCTTTCGCCCTCGCGGCCTGCCAATCGGGTGACATCCAAAAAGCCGGAGATTTAGCCGTGTCCGTACTGCAGCAGCAAAACGCCGACAAGACTTTAGCTTCCTATCAATGGAGCGCCAATACTGCAGATGCGCCGAAGCCTTTAGTCTTGAATTTTGACGCAGCAGGCCGCCTAAGCATTGCAACCAGCTGCAATGGCATGGGCACCAGCTGGAAAGTTGAGAATAACCAGATTGTTACCGGCAACCTGATGGCAACGCAAATGGCCTGCGCGCCAAACGCTATGGCGCAGGAAGGCGTAGCTTCAAACCTGTTCAGCAGCCGCAAAGCGCCATTCATGCTTAATTTGAATGATCCTGAGCAGCCGACGCTGACCGTAATTGCCGCCAATGGCGAAAAAGTCGTCTTTACTGGAAAAATGACGCCGGAAGCGAAATACGGCACGCAGGCTGAAACCATCTTCTTAGAAATTTCTCCTGAAACCAAGCCATGCACAGGCGTTGCGCCGCAAACCTGCCTGCAGGTGCGTGAAATCAAATATGCGGAAAACGGCGTAAAAACTCAGGCCGACAAAGACTGGACCTTCTTCTATGGCGGCATTGAAGGCTTCAAGCATAATCCGAAAGAACGCCAAATTGTGCGCATTAAGCGCTACGAGCTGAAAAATCCGCCGGCTGACCATTCTAAATACGTTTATATTCAAGACATGATTATTGAGCGTGAAACTGTTAAATAACAGCGGGTTCAAATAAAAAAACCGATGCCTGCGCATCGGTTTTCTATTTCTTTGCTTCTTTACGTCTTTTGCAAAGAAGCGCGGCGCTTAGTAAACGCCTTGCGAGCGCATAGCGTCAGCGACTTTAACAAAGCCGGCAATGTTCGCGCCGTTGACGTAGTTTACCGTGCCGTCTTCCTGCGTGCCGTATTTCACGCAGTTGCGGTGAATTTCTTTCATGATCGCATGCAGGCGCTCATCCACTTCTTCAAAAGTCCAGCCTAAACGCAAAGCATTCTGGGACATTTCAAGGCCCGAAGTGGCGACACCGCCGGCATTTGACGCTTTGCCCGGCGCATACAGAATTTTCGCTTCAACGAATTTTTCTACAGCATCCAATGTAGAAGGCATATTTGCGCCTTCAGCTACACAGATCACGCCATTTGCCAGCAGCGCTTCGGCATCCGCCTGATCCAGCTCATTTTGCGTTGCGCATGGCAGCGCGATATCGCATTTGATTGACCAAGGGCGCTGGCCTTCCAGATATTCAAAGCCATGTTTAGATGCAAACTCAGAAATACGGCCACGCTTGACGTTTTTCAATTCCATTACTTCAGCCAGCAAGGCATCGGTAAAACCGTCTTTTACATATACCGTGCCCGCAGAGTCAGACAGCGAAACCACTTTCGCGCCTAAATACATCGCTTTTTCAGCGGCGTACTGTGCCACGTTGCCTGAACCTGAAATAGTTACAGTTTTGCCTTTGAAGCAGTCGCCGCGGGTTTTCAGCATTTCTTCAGCAAAATACACCGTGCCGTAGCCTGTCGCTTCAGGGCGGGCCAATGAGCCGCCGAAGCTCAGGCCCTTGCCTGTGAACACGCAAGAAGTGTCATTGCTGAGCTTCTTCATCATGCCCGCCATATAGCCGACTTCGCGGCCGCCGACGCCAATATCGCCCGCAGGGATATCGGTATTTGAACCGAGGTAGCGGTACAGCTCAATCATCAGGGCTTGGCAGAAGCGCATGATTTCACCTTCAGACTTGCCCTTAGGGTCAAAGTCTGAACCGCCTTTGCCGCCGCCCATAGGCAATGTAGTCAAAGCATTCTTGAAAGTCTGCTCAAAACCCAGGAATTTAAGAATTGAAAGGTTTACAGACGGGTGGAAGCGCATGCCGCCTTTGAATGGCCCGATTGCCGAGTTGTACTGTACACGGAATGCACGGTTGACTTGAACCTGGCCTTGGTCATCGACCCAAGAAACGCGGAACTGAATGGCGCGTTCAGGCTCGACTAAGCGCTCAAGCAGGCCGTGGTCGGCATATTCAGGGTGCTTTTCAATGAATGGCCACAGGCTGGTCATGACTTCTTCAACAGCTTGAAGAAACTCTGGTTGATGTGCATCACGTGTTTTAACGTAATTTAAAAACTCATTAAGGCTGTTATATTTCAACTCTTAATCCTCAGCAGAAAGATGAATCAAAATTGGTCAAATTTTAAATCGATGATAAATTTTGGCGCAAAACATTAAATATCTTTTGCCCGCAATCCACAATACCTTTTTCAAAATACTTTAATTTTATATTAAGAACATATATTTAAATATATTTTACATGATCATAGTTTATCAATGAATAAACTTTTAGGCATGAATGGACTGGCATTTTATGTTCAAAAATAACGCACAAACAGCCCTAAATTTGCGCACAGCGCGGCGGGCTAAAACATGCTAAAATTCATTTCCCCCCGCTACCGCCCTGTTCCGCCTGCCCAGCATTTCCGGTTATTCATGAATTCTCAAATTTCCCTCATCCAAAAAATTGACGCCCTACTGCCGCAGACGCAATGCGGGCTTTGCGGGCACCGTGACGGCTGCCTGCCCTATGCAAAATCGATGGCCGAAGGTGAAGAAGCCAATAAATGCGTGCCGGGCGGCCAGCCGGTTGCAGACGCCTTAGCCGCCCTGCTGCAGCGCGCAGCCTTGCCTGCCGAACCAAGCGTGTGGCCCATTCAAGGCGACGGCCGGCCGCAGCGCATGAAGGCGGTGATCCGTGAAGATGAATGCATCGGCTGCACCAAATGCTTCAGCGCTTGCCCTGTCGATGCGATTATTGGCGCCGGCAAGCTGATGCATACCGTGCTGGCTGAGCTGTGCACCGGCTGCGAACTGTGCATTCCGCCCTGCCCGGTAGACTGCATTGACCTGGTGGAGGATGTGCAGGCCCTGCCGTCTGAGGCCGCCCGCCTGGCTGAGCAGAATGATTTGCGCGCGCGCTACTATGCGCATATTCAGCGTGAAGAGCAGCGCCGCATGCACCGCAAGGGGCCGGTGGTCCGCGCGGAGATTGACAGCGCATTATTCGCGCAGTTTTCCAGCCAGGACAGCAGCGTGCCTGAGATTGAAATTGCGGATCAGTCAGAAAAAATAGCGCCGGTGCAGGACGCCAAAACCGCGATTGAGCTGGCGAAGCTCCGCACGCAGGTTAAAAAGCTGGAAAAGCAGCTGAGTGTGCGTGATGATGCAAAAAAACGCGCGCTGCTGCAGGAACTGAGCCAGCAGCTGAATGCGCTGCAGGGAGCATGAATATGGCGGTGAAAAACATGACCAAAAAGCAGATTCAGACCTTCTTTGAACGCCTGCGCGCGCAGCGCCCGCATCCGGAAACTGAGCTGAATTTTTCCAGCCCTTTTGAGCTGCTGGTGGCTGTAACCCTGTCCGCGCAAGCCACCGACGTCAGCGTCAATAAAGCAACCGACAAGCTGTTTCCGGTGGCCAATACTCCTGAGGCGATTTATGCCCTGGGCGTTGACGGCCTGAAGGAATACATTAAAACCATCGGCCTGTACAATTCCAAAGCCGAAAATGTGATTAAAGCCTGCAGGATTTTAATTGAAAAGCACAATAGCCAAGTGCCGGATAACCGCGCAGATTTGGAAGCGCTTCCGGGCGTCGGGCGGAAAACCGCTAATGTGGTGCTGAATACCGCCTTCGGCCAGCCCGCCATGGCGGTTGATACCCATATTTTCCGCCTAGGCAACCGCACCGGCTTGGCTGTAGGAAAAAACGTGCTGGAAGTTGAGCAGCGCCTGATCAAGGTCATTCCTAAAGAATTTATCATTGATGCGCATCACTGGCTGATTCTGCACGGGCGCTACTGCTGCATTGCCCGCAAGCCGAAATGCGCTGAATGCGTGGTGTCGGATGTCTGCAACTGGCCGGACCGCTATGAATTTGGCGCCGCCCGCCCGATTCCAGTGAAAAATATAGAGGCTTAAAGCCTCCGCAGTTCATTGATCCGGCCCAATTGATCCAAATCAAATTGGCCGGCTTAGGATCTGAACATCCGCCTACTGCTCTGGCGGCGGATCTTTTTCCTCATCCGCCTGCCGGTTCTGTCCGCGCTGCTGCTCTTTCTGCAGCTTGGGATGCAGCTTATATTCAGGCGCAGGCTGGCTGCGGCGCTCAAGCAGCTCCTGCTGCTGCGTTTTTTTCAGCAGCTTATAGCTGAAATACAGCAAAGCCAGCAATGAGGCCGCGCACACCAGCAAAACTAAAATAATCGCAACCTGCTGCAAAGCCTTCTCCAGAAACAGCGCAATAAAAAAGAGCCCTAATATGACTTAGGACTCTTTGAAAGTCAAAACCCGCAAAAGGGATTATTTAGACTGGTCTAAAATAGCGAAAAGCTCTGCCTGAACCTGTTCAATTGGACGCAAGCCGTTCAATTTGTCATAAGTCGGCGCGTTTTCGCCAGAAGCTGCGCGGCCCTGATAGAAGCCGACCAGCTGTTCAGTTTCTGTATGGTATGAACCCAAACGCTTGCGGATGGTTGCTTCCTGATCGTCTGGACGCTGCACCAGGTCTTCGCCTGTTTCGTCATCTTTGCCTTCAACCTTAGGCGGGTTGTAAACAATGTGATATACGCGACCAGATGCCGGGTGCTGGCGGCGGCCGGAAAGGCGCTGCACGATTTCTTCATCCGGCACATCAATTTCAATCACGTGATCAATGCTGATGCCTTCATTTTCAAGCGCTTCAGCTTGAGGAATTGTGCGCGGGAAGCCGTCAAAAATGCAGCCATTGACGCAGTCCGGCTGCGCTATGCGCTCTTTCACCAAACCGATGATCAGCTCATCAGATACCAGGCCGCCATTGTCCATCACGCTTTTAGCTTGCAGGCCAAGTTCAGTTCCTTCACGAATTGCAGCACGGAGCATATCACCGGTTGAAATTTGCGGGACATTGTAGCGCTTACAGATCAACTGAGCTTGAGTGCCTTTGCCTGCTCCAGGTGGACCGAGTAAGATAATGCGCATAAAAAAACATCCTCATTTAAACATTGTATTTGACGCCTTGCTCATGTCAAAACATTCGACATATTCTTCAGCATCTAATTATAAGAAAGCCACAAACAAATGTATGGTGCCCGCAATAAAGCCCGTTACCCCGCCCAGTAAAATTAAAATCCATTCGTCTTCCTGAAATGCAGGACGTAATAAATTCTGAAACTCCTTCGGCGTCAGCTCGCGGATGCGGTCTCTGAACATTTGATAGATTTTCTGTGCACGGCTCGCATTGAACGCAGGGTCGCATACAGGCACCATCGTAATTTCAATTGAACGATCAATCAAGTCCGTCTTGAGTTTTGCGTATTCACGCGGGCCTAAAGACAGCTGCAAAGAAGTCCTGACCAGCGGAGTTTCCATAATTTCATTGATGTGGCGCTTGACAATGCGGCGGGTTTTGTCTTTTTTGCTGCCGTACATCATTTCAGTCATGATCGATTTCAGCGTAATCAGGTCTTCAGTAACCACGCTGGCAAAGACATCAGACACTTCTTCCTGGCGCTTCATGAATGCGCCCTGAATATTGTAGGTGCCGATGCGCGGAAGCACAGGCTTCAGCCAAGGGAACTTACGATTTTTTGTTAATTCAAAGAGTTGCGGGTATTTAACATAGTGCGGCTCAATCGGGTTGAAGACCATCCAGATCGCGATCCAGTTGGTTAAAAAGCCCCAGACCGATGCCCAGAACGGCACAGTCCAGTGCCAAGGCACCACAAACCAGACGATCATCTGGAAGATGCCGAAGAACATCCCGATCAGGGCGCTGATGTGCCAGATAAAGTTGATTTCCTTTTGCCCGACTTTCAAAAACATGCGCACCATTAAGCGGCGGTCGCCTTCCATCTGGCTGACCACCATTTCGCGCATATCGACAAGTGACTCGACGTTCATGGTCAGCTCAGTCACAAGTTCCCTTAAGATACCCGGCATCTGCTTATTGGCCTGCGCATAAATGCGGCGCTTGATGGAATAGGGCAAATTTTCCCACAGCACGGCATTGCGCTCGAGCATTACTTCATCAATCAGATGCTCCAGCTCGAAGCCGACCTGCTCGCCGATAATCCGCGCCATGTCTTCCGGGTCCATTGCTTCCAGAAACTCGCGCAGCGAGCCCAGCTTGGATAAGGTGTTGTCGGTGATAATGCCGGAAATGCGCCCGGCCTTGCGCGGCACAATGCCCTGCCAGCCCACAGGCAGCGGGCCAAGGTGGAAGCCCCAGAAGTTAATCGGGTAGAACACCATTTTCAGCGCCATCCAGACGTGCGCCCAAGTAACAAAAGCCGTAACAGGGATGATGCTGAGCACTGCCCAAAAATCCGGGCGGTTCAAAAAGGTTTGCCACAACTCATTGACGTACTCAAGCATGCATCTCTTCCATATTTAATTTTAATCGGGGGAAATATTGAATTATATAAAGCCGAATATTTTCACTACAAACCGATACTTAGAGTATAGGAGAATTGTAGCTTCGGTTCTGTATCTGCGACCGTCCGCCCATTTTGACCGGTCAGTTTTTCACCTGCGCCTATGCCGACGCTGAAGGTGCTGATCCGCTCCGGACTGAGCATCACATAAGCCAAATCAACACCGCCGCCTAAGCGGCTTTCATACTCTGTGCCGGTGTCTTTGCTTTCAATATGGCCGGCATAGGCGCCAAGGTAATAGCCATTTTTGTCCTTGCCGGTGAAATGCACCGGATAGCGGAAACCCAGCTGGCCGCCGAAGGTTTTATCGCCATTCAGGAAAGCGCCCGCTTTGGCATACGCAATGCCGTAGGGATTCACCCATTCAGCATTTAAATGAATCATTTTCTGGGTAAAACCCGCCCCTGCATACAGCGCTTTAACTGAACCGTCCGCCAATTTCGCTTCCGGCAAAAAGGCGCTGTCCTGCGCTGATGCGGCATTTGCAAGCAAAGCAAGCGCCAGCAAAGAAAAAACTTTGTTCATTATTTTCACCATTGTCCTTAATTTTAGGCTTTTTTAGTTGTAATACAGTCCTATTTTTATGCGGTTTTGACTTTATCAGAATTATATGAACACTTATAGACAGCGCTTTATTTTTTTAATGTCTGCAAAGTCAAAGTTTAAGCAGATCCGGCGCTTCTGAGGCGCTTTTCGCTTATCAAATTTTTTGAACTTGCGGTAGAATGGTCAGCCTCAATTTCCCCTTTGTGTGACTTAAGCCGACCGCGTATGAAGCAGCACTTTCCTTTAAAAAATGTACAGCAAGAAAAGCGCATTTTCCGCAACCGCATTTATTTCTCACTGGGCATTGTGATTTTTTTCCTGCTGCTGCTGGTTGCGCGCTATTCTTATCTGCAGATTGCCAATTACGACAAGTTCGCCACCGACTCAGACAAGAATCGCGTCCGCCTGCAGCCGCTGCCGCCGGCGCGCGGCTATATTTATGACCGCAACGGGGTTCTGCTGGCGGACAACTATCCGGTCTTTTCCGCCACCATGAGCCGCGCCGATATTGATGATATTGACGACACGGTTCGGCGCCTGGCGCCAGTCATCAACCTATCTGAAGAAGATATTCAGCGCTTCCGGAGCCGGATTAAAACCTCGAAAAAGACTGAACGCGTAGCGCTGAAGCTGAACCTGAACGAAACTGAAATTGCGCGCTTCAGCGAAGTGAAATTCCAGTTTCCGGGCGTCAACATTGAAACCCAGATGACCCGCTACTATCCGCACGGCGAGCTGTTTGCGCATGTGATTGGCTATGTCGGCCGCATCAATGACAAAGAATTAAAAAGCATTAATAAAGACTTATATGCCGGAACCAACCTGATTGGAAAAATCGGGGTTGAAAAATACTATGAAGAGCTGCTGCACGGCCTGCCCGGCAATGAATCGGTCGAGGCCGATGCGCACGGCAATGTGCTGCGCCATTTAGGCCGCAAAGACCCGGTCCGCGGCAATGACCTGTATTTATCGCTGGATTACGGCCTGCAGATGGTGGCCTCTGAGCAGCTGGCCGGCCGGCGCGGCGCGATTGTCGCCATGGACCCGGGCACAGGCGAAATCCTGGCTTTAGTCTCCAGCCCAAGCTTTAACCCGAATTTATTTGTCACCGGCATCAGCGGCAAAGACTATTCCGCGCTGCGCGATGACCTTGACCAGCCCCTGTACAACCGGGCAGTGCAAGGCTCCTATCCGCCGGGCTCCACCATTAAGCCGATGTTTGGCTTAGGCGGCCTGCACTACAATCTGGTCGACTGGAACACCACCATTTCCGATCCGGGCTATTTCTCCCTGCCTGGAGATTCGCACCGCTTCCGCGACTGGCGAAAATCCGGCCACGGCGCGGTCAACCTGCATAAGTCGCAGGTGATTTCCTGCGATACCTACTATTATATTCTGGCTTACCGCATGGGCATTGAGCGCATGAACAGCTGGATGCGCCAGTTCGGCTACGGCGCAAAAACCGGCGTGGACTTGCCGAGCGAAAGTTCCGGCCTGTATCCAAGCCCTGAATGGAAACTGCGCACGCGGAAAGCCAAATGGCTGAAAGGTGAAACCATTTCGGTCAGCATCGGGCAAGGCGCATTTACCGCCACCCCGCTGCAGCTGGCCATGGCCACCGCCATTACCGCCAATATGGGCCAGCACGTCACGCCGCATGTGCTGCGTGAAAGCAAAGGCACCAAGCCCTATACCGTGCATAATGCGCCGGATGGAAAAATTGAGTTTAATGGCCAGCCTGAAGACTGGGTTAAAATGCGCGACGCCATGGTCGATGTGATTGAGAGCGGCACAGGGCGCCGCATCCGCACGCCAATGTATAAAATTGCCGGCAAAACCGGCACCGCGCAGGTTAAAAGCATTGCACAGGGCAAGCGCTACAATGAATCGCTATTAACCGAGCGCCAGCTTGACCACGGCCTGTTCGTCGGCTTTGCTCCAGCGGATAAGCCGGAAATCGCCATTACCGTAATTTGGGAAAATGGCCGCCACGGCGGTTCCGCCGCCCAGCTGGCGCGGCCGATTTTTGACTACTGGCTGCTGAACCGCAAAAAAGCGCCAATCCGCCCTTCGGCAGCCCAAGTCAGCGGCGGCCTGATGACTGCCGGCATCAAGCCAAGCGAATTGCCAAGCGGCGAAAATCCGCTGCAAAGCAGCGCCAATGCGCCAGCTTCCCCTCCGCCAACACATGCAGAATCAGATTAAATTATGAAAAATCAACTCCGAATTATTGGCGGTGACTGGAAGCGCCGCCAGCTTCCTTTTGCCAGCATTGACGGGCTGCGCCCAACCCCTGACCGTGTCCGCGAAACCCTGTTCAACTGGCTGATGTGGGATATTCAAAATGCGCAGGTTCTGGATATTTGCGCAGGCTCCGGCGCATTGAGCTTTGAAGCGCTGTCGCGCGGCGCGGCCCAAGTGGTGATGATTGAGCCCGACCGCACACAGGCCAAGTTTTTAATCGACAACCTGCAGCTGCTGAAAGTCACCGCGCAGCATGCCAAGCTGAAAACCGCCACAGCGCAGCAGGCGCTTCCTGCCCTGAAAGAGCAGTTTGATGTGGTGTTTTTAGACCCGCCCTACAGCCTTGACCTTTGGGAAACGCTGGCGCAGCTAGCTGACCCGGCTATTAAAGCCAATGCCTTGATCTATGTTGAAGCTGACCGGGACTTGTCCCAGCTGAAGCTGCCGGCGACCTGGAAGCAGATTAAAGAAACCAAGGCCGGCACAGTGCGCGCTGGGCTGTTTCAAAAAATAGTTTAACTGGCCCATTTTAGACAGCCGGCAGATTCAGGGCCGCCCTGATCCGGGGCAAAATAAGCTTCAGATATATAATACCCGCCACGGCAAGGATGCCGAGCAGGCGCAATAAAAGGCTTTTGCCTGTTTTTTATGAACTGCGGGAATTTCCCAAACAGGTCTTGCCTATGCAAAAGGCGTTTAACCGCTTAAAGGAAAAATCAGGCTGCGCAGGCGCTAAAACACATAATTCCAGAACAGCCGGATGATTTGCCCGCGGTCATATGGAAAATTTGACAGATATTCATAGCCAACGCTGTGGCGCTGATTAACGCGGAACTCCATGCCGTAGCCGAATGAAACCGCAAAATCCTGCAGGCCGATCTGCTCGGACTGGCCGGACAGAAACTTATTCTTTGCGCCATCGGTTTCGTAAGCAGTGTAGTTATAAATTTTTACAATTTCATTTTCAAAGAATAGGTTTTCTACCAATCCGTAATCCTGCGCATCCTGTGCGGTTTTCGAAGCCAGCGCGCGCTGCTCCTGCTCATGCAGGCCTTGCAGGCTTTCATCCATTACAACAACGCCTTCCTGCTCCTGCGCCGCCGCGCTGCCGGCAGACAAGCCAAGCATGACCCAAACCGCCAATGCTTTCATAACAGCCCTGATAAAATAAGATATGCCCATGCTAACTTAAATTTTCTGAAATTTTAATTACTTATTCGGCTCTGCCTGCGGTTTCCGGCAAGCCTCCTGACCTGCTCCGCCAGTACGGCGCAAACTGCGCCAGCTGCAGGAATTGGCCCTGCATGAATCTGCACGCCGCGGACAGCCTCAGTACGTGCTTGCATAATACGGTACAGGACGGCGCTGTCCAGCAGCTGCACAGGCTTCAATAAGCCGTTTTTTAGGCATTCAGCAAACCCTGAGCAAAACAGGCGCCGCAAAAATTTATACAATACCGCACTTCTTCATCTCCCCCATCTCACTTATGAAATTGCCCGCCGCATTTGCTGGAGCTATTCTTTTGACGGGCTGCCCGCTTGGCGCGTCACAGGACATTAAAAATGCTGAAAAACTGCTGGCAGACTTTCAGTGCAATAAGATTGAAAGCGCGCAAATGGCGCACAGCCCGATTACCGCCTATCATGAGCAGTCGCTGCACGGCGCCAGGCAAAAGGCTGAGCAATATATTCAAAGCTATAAAAATGGCGAAAAGCTGTTTACGATACCGCTTTCCGCCGTCATTGAGCAGCAGTACAGCATTTATAAAGAAGCCTGCCAAAATTTAGGCGGCGTCCATCAAAATATTTTGGATGAAAACTAAACTTTTAAATGGGCGCTTTCCCAGCCGTGAAAGCTTGATTTTTCCTGCAACATGCAGCATTGTGCTGCAGTTTGACACAGCCGCCGAATGCAGCGGCTGCGCAACCTTCACCTGAAATGCCTTATTCGGCAGAATAGTAGCGGCTGTCTACGCTGAAATCTTCAGGAAATTTCGGGCTGATTTGCGCATAAAACTGCATAATTTCCGCCATGTCTTTTTCATAATCGCCTGTAGGATAAACAATTTTTCCTACACCGGTTTTTTTCTTCTCATAATCCATATAGGCCAGCGCAATCGGCACGCCCGCATTCAGCGCAACATGGTAAAAGCCGGTTTTCCACTGTTCCTGCTTCGCGCGCGTTCCTTCCGGCGTGACCAGCATAACCAGTTCAGCATGCTCCTTGAACAGGTTGGTCATCACCTCAACCATGCTTAAGCGCTGCGCGCCTTCCGCCTTCGGGCTGCGGTCAATTCCAATGCCGCCCATAGCGCGGACAAAAGGCCCAAACGGAAGCTTCATATAGCTGTCTTTAATGGTCAGGCGGACATTCACCCCCAAGGCTTTCAAGGCTAAGCGCGCATACAGCGCATCCCAGTTGCTGGTATGCGGCGCCGCAATCATGACGCACTGCGCCAAATCCAGCGGCCAATGGTTATCCAGTTCCCAGCCCATCAAATTCAGGCTTTGCTCAGCTAATTTTTCAAACACCCAATGCACCATATACACATTTATCTGGCGCTGATTCTAACTGCGCTGGAAAAATTAGATAGACCAAAAAGGTCAATAAACCAGCAATTAATTTATAAATGTATAAAATCATTAGTCAGGAAAAACTCCCCAGCCGGCGCTGCGCCTGATTGAAATGCAGGCCGCCGCGCGCGTTTTCCCGACTTAATCAATGCGCAGGCATTACAAGAATACTCTAGCCATTTTTTAATCTTTTTAGTAACTTAAATCCATCAAATGATAAAAAGGCCGATTTGAATGAAAAAGACTTTCCTTATGCTTGCACTCTCAAGCGTTGCGCTGGCAGCCTGTTCCAAGCCTGAAACCCCGAATTCCGCCGCGCCTGCCGCCAGCGCTGCTGCGCAGCCTGCAAGCGAAGCATCTGCGCCGGCCAGCACTCTGCCTGCTGGCGATACAGCTGAAACTTCTCTGGACTGGGCTGGAAAATACAAGGGCGTATTGCCTTGCGCTGACTGCGAAGGCATCGAAATGGAGCTTGAGCTGAAGTCTGACAAAACCTATGAACTTACAGAAGAATACCTCGGCAAAGGCAAAGGAAACGAATTCAAGACCAAAGGCGCTTTCAGTTTTGACGCTAAAAATCCATCGGTCATTACACTGGATCAGGCCGCCGATAAGCGCAAATTCTTTATCGGGGAAAATTTTGCAGAAGTCCGCGACATTGAAACCGGCGAGGCGATTGAAACGCAGCTGAATTACAAGCTGGACAAAGAGCTGAATTAAGCGCCCGTTTGCAAAAAAAAGCTCCGGTTTCCGGGGCTTTTTTATTGAATACATAAATGAAATTTCAACTTATTAAACTTTAATCATTGATTAAAACAGAATAATTATTCTTCACCCTCCTCATTTGAGGATATTCAAAAACGTCCGCCTCCCCCTAATATCGGTTTCACAATCTCACATAAAAATATATTGAGGGAAAGACGATGAAAAGAACAATACTTGTTTTGTCCTTAGCTGCATTATTAACAGCATGCGGAGGCAGCTCTGACGACGACTCATCTTCAAACGGCAACCCGCAGCCTACTACTAAAACCGGCGTACTCTCTGATGGACCAGTCAGCGGCGTTAAATATATTTCGCGCAATGCCCAAGGCAACACGACGCATGAAGGCACAACCAGCGCATCTGAAAATGAAGCTGAAAAAGGCTTATTCCAGTATGAAGACGGCGATACCATTTCATTCTATGTAGGCGGCATCCAAATTGGAGAAACCGTCAATGCGAAGGCCCAAATTACCCCGCTTGACCTTTATCAAGATACAAATGAAAATGCCGAAACTGCCCGCGTCAATGTGATGATTTTCCTGCAGTCGCTGGATGCCGACCAAGACCATACTAACGGCATTGAAATTTCTCAGGCAACTGTAGATGCGCTGGCAGATAAAACTATCGATTTCACCCTGCCTACAGAATCCTTTGAAGAAGACGCCACCTTGGCGCTGGCCATTGAAGCCGCCGGCACAGAGCTGGTTTCAGAGCAGGATGCAAAAAACAACTTCTTTGATTCCTTCCTTAAAGACCATACTGGGGCATGGCTCTTAGAAGATCAGGCTACAGGCACGAAAACTGTGCTCTACATTGACGGCACAACCAGCGGTGAAGATGATGAAAAAGCCTTCCATTTCACGCTGGGCGAAGTCGGCCCTGCAGAGACAGATGGCTCAGGCGAATCCGGCATAGAAGTGGGCCAAATGACATGGAACGCAGCGAATGGCGATCTGGACAGTTTGGATGGCTTCGAAATTGACAGCAATGGCGAATGGGGCCTGTCCGATCCTGAAGCACAGCTGAAACTGCTGTACGGCAGCGCCAAAGGCAAGCTGCTGCTGAAGGAAGGTGACCAGTCCTATGAATTTACTAAAATTGAAAATACAGCAGGCAGCCTCGACGGCTCATGGAAACTCAACGGTCAAATCGCTTCTTTCTTCACAGACGGCTCTTATATTCAGATTTCAACCAATGCTTATGGTGCATGCGATGAAGGCATTGAGTCTGGAACCTATTCGGCAGCAAATGGCGTCTTGGCGGCTACAGCGGTGCAATACGATACCAATGGATGCGCAGGCCTAGTGGACACATGGGGCGACATCTCTGCTCAGGAATATGAACTGTACTCATTCACCTATACTTTAGACGGCGACCTTCTCCACATTACGAATGCCGATGACCAAAGCGCGGAAATGCAGCGCTTCTAAAGCCGGCGGCTGCTTTTAACGCAGTTCCTTCAAGCCCGCAATTTTAAGACCTTGGACAGCCAAGGTCTTTTTTAGCATACATGTTCAAAATTAATCGTCATGCCCATCAGCTTATGCAACAGTTCGGCCTGTGAATTGCACTGCAGCTTTCCATAGATATTTTTGACGTAGGTCCGCACCGAACTTAAAGTCAGATTGCAATGCACGGCTATTTTTTCCAGATTTGACCCGTTTACAAACAGTTCGCAAATTTCGCACTCTCTGGGCGATAAGGTATAAATTTCCTTTAAATACGGCGTTGCCAGCGCATACTGCTGCCCGACTTCTGAAATAAAAAGCACGGCATAATTTTTATCCTTTAAATTTTCAAAGCGCTCAATGCTGCTGAATGGCGTAGCCGTCAGCATAAACTGCTGGCCATTCTGATGATTGACCGCCAGCACACCGCCAATATCCTCGGTATTTTTGCGGCTTTCCAGCAGCGTGGTTTGAATCAGCTGCTCAAATTTCTGCTGATACATGCGCGCCATAAAGATCCGGTTCTGCGCGTCAAATTCAAAAATTTTACTGTGCTCCAGCAGCTGCTGCGCGCGCTGATTAGCATAGTACAGCGTCCGCTTTTCATCAATCAAAATAATGCCGACTTTAATGGCATCCAGCACGCGGTATAAATTTTTATTTTCAATTCGGGCAAAGCTGAGCTGCTTATGGATTTGCAGGGCGCGCCGGATATGCACGCCTATTCTTTTGAGAAAATCCAGCTCGTCCTGTGCAAAAGCGGGCTGTTCAGATGCCCTGTGTATGCCCAGAACAGACCAGCGGTATTCGCCATGATCCAGCAGCACTCCGGCAATATAGCTGATGCCGGTGATTTTCAGGCATTTTTCATAGAAAATAAACTCATCAGAATTGGACAGCTGTGCATAGCCGCTCAGATCCTGATGAATCACTCCGCCTACGCCCTGCTGCTTCCATAGCGGAATATGCAGCGCCATATCAATCAGCCTGACCTGCTCATCCTGATAGGCGTCCAAGCCGGCTTGCGGAATATTAAAGGCGTGCTCAAAGTCATAATTAGGATTCAGCCGGTCCAAGGCTGTCAAAACCGCGGTTTTGCTTTGCGTAAACTCGACTATCTGACGGATCACTTCAGGCCACAGCGAAGCATCCAAGGCTGCATCATACACTGTGCCAATAATCTTATTTTCCATTTCCTGATCCATTTGGCTCCGCCCCTTTATTTATTATTCTTGATTAAGCATAAACCTAAGCGCGCCAAAGTCAAAAAAGGGTGAATTGTTGATTAATCGCAGCGAAAAAAATCCCTGCCGAAAGCAGGGATTTTTCATGAACCGGGTTCAGCAGATGAATTACATCATGCTTTACGACAGCTTAAGACCATGCATGAATTTAAAATAGTTTTTTCATTAAAATTATTAACGTATGTATTCATCTAGCAGGACATTGATTTTTTGTAAGCAAATGTCTTTCAATTATCCATTAGCCAAATATTATGCTTAAGGATATGAAAGTTAAACTGTTAAAAGAAAGAATAGGCTGTACATACAGACTTCCACACTGGAGCACCTCCCGCTGCCGTAAAATTTCGGAAATACAGATCATGATTCTCAGCATGCAGCTGGAATGCTGATGATGAGCCAGTATCCGGAAAACAGCTCAAATATAAATTGACAGGCATATTCAAAAAGGGAGAACCGCCAGGCATATGATTGCTTATAGATGACGATGCTTGCCGCTGTGCATAACTTAAAAAACCCAAGGCGGGCTTGGGTTTTTTACGCTTTATCCTGCTTACAATAAAGGCAGAACTGACGGAATAATATCGTGAATCGTTTTACCGTTGCATGATTCGCCAAGCGCTGACATTTTCCAGGCGCCGTCATGGCGGTAAACTTTCGCAATAATCAGCGCGGTATACTTGCCTTTTGCCGACAAATTGTATTTCGCAATTTCAGTATTGCTTGTTTCATCTACTACACGGCAAAAAGCATTTTCAACTTTTTCAAATGTCTGCCCGCGAAAGCTGCTGATTGTAAATACAATAGATTTTACTTGCGGCGGCACGCGCGCAAGATCAACAAAGATTTTTTCATCATCGCCGTCGCCTTCACCGGTTAAATTGTCCCCAGAATGGCTGATGCTGCCATCGCGGCTGCGCAATTGCGCAAACCAGACATTGTCCAGCGGCTGCTTGGCTTCATCAAATAAAATTGCCGATGCATCCAAATCAATTGAAGAGCCGCCTCCGCCAAATAAGCCTCCCATGAAGCCGCCGCCTTTAGCGACATCCCATCCGGCGCCAAGATATATCCGCGTCAATGATGCGCCGTCTGCCTTGGCAAGAGAAATTTTCTGCCCTTTTACTAAGCTAATACCCATATCTGTACCCTTTTACCTGCTATTGTTATTTAAATTTAAAACTGACGCGAGCCATGTAACATAGTTCTTGCGGTTTCTTGAGCAAATGACCACCTTGCCATTCCCCCTGAACTTCAGCACCATTCCCTCACCGCTGGTCACGCTGTTAAATAGATTGCCCATCAAGCCCCGGTTTTGTGAACTTGGCAAGCCGATGCTGTAGCTTAAGCTTGAATCCCACGCGACAACATGGCCATTGTCTATAGTGGTTTCACCATTTTGCGCGCTGACATCTACTTCCAGCAAAGTTCCGCAGCCTGAAATGCAGAGCTGGCCTTGTCCAGCAGTTTCCATCACCACAAAACCGCCATTGCCGCCGAACAGGCTTCCGCCAATATTGGTTTGCACTTTCGCGCTTACATTGACATGCTCTGTCGCCGCGACAAATGCGCCATCTGACAGCACATACTGGTTCTGGCCTATGTCCAGGATTTGCATATCGCCATCCAGATTCGGCGAAAGCAGGCACTGCCCGTTTCCAAATGAAGCTTTTATTTCCTGCTGGAACAGGGATTCACCCGTAGTGAAGCGGCGCATAAAAGACTGGAATAAGCCGCCCCTGAGCGACCCGCCCAGTTCAAGATTCGCTTCCATCATGACCATGGCGTCAGATTCACAGAAGATTTTTTCTCCTTTCTGCAAATCCACCAGCAGGAATGGTTCCGGGCTGCCAGCCAATTGAAAATTCGCCATGTTGTATCCTTATTTCGGAATGATATTTTGAAGTTTGGCTTCTTTCAGCCAGAGAGGGAACTCCTGCAGCAGCAGGTCATACAGCTGGCTTTCAGGCATGCTGTGAATATTATCCATTTCAAAAAAACTGCAGTTGTCTACAGCGCGCCCAGCCATCGTATCAAGCTGCTCCAAGACGCCATAATTGCGGCCGCCAATGCCGACGAATTGCCAAAAAATCGGATAATTCGAAGCATGTTTCAAAATCTGCTTAATTTTCCGGGTTTCTGACACGCCGCCATCAGAAATAAATACGATATAAACCGGGAGCTGGGATGGACTGATTTTGGTAAAATATTCAACCGCGCTTTCAAGCACCGCAGGCTCATTGTTATAGCGGGCGCCGGCATTCCATTTTTTGTGCCCGCCTTGCTCAGTTTCAATATAATTCTTTAAATTGCTTAAGCTTACGTCACTCAGACGCAAGGCTTTCTCAGCAAAAGCCCAGCATTCAAAGCTTCCGTCATCATCAAAATTAACAGCCAAGGGCATGATGCGGTCCAGAACTTTTTGCACATCGCCGTTTTTATACTGATTTGACATGGAGCCGGAATAATCCAGAATCAAGGCCACCCGGGCTTTAGCGCCAATCAGGCTGTTCTTTTCCAAGCTGATCAAGGATTTTTTGGCCAAATCAATCAAATGCGGCGCAGTTTTTTCTATTTTATCCAGCACAACGCGCTTTTTCAGATCAATTACGGATGCTGCCGGCGCAGACTGCTGCGCTGCAGAAGGATACAGCTCAGCGCCCTCCTCCGCGGCGACTTCACCGCCAAAATGCTCGACTAATGCTTTTAATCCGCCATTGAAGCCTTGGCCAATGGCGGCCATGCGCCAAAGACCGCCCTTGCAGTAAATTTCAGTCAGCATAATGGCTTTTTCCAGATTAAACTGACTGGAATCCAATTTATATTGCGCCAGCACCTGCCCTTGCTGGCTTAAAATTTCCACACAGGCATCCATCAAGTCATGCATGGTTGAATTCACCGCATCTGCGGTTGCGCAGATGACAAAGCGGTGAATTTCTGCAGGATTGGCTTTGCTTAAGTCAAAATGGAAAAAATGCGATTCTGATTCAGCCCGGTACTCAACCTCATGCTGCGGAGATTTTGGCTGGTTATAGAAAATCATATAATCATCATGGAAAAGCCGGTCATCCATGCCAATGCCGAAACAGGAAATATCAACCGGAAAATCCGCTTTGGCCACTATTTTTACGGTAAAAACCTGTCCATTCTGAATAAGCTTATCTAATGCTATTTTCTGGCCTGAAATTAAATTCATTGTTATTCTGCTCAATTCTAGTACTTAAAAATAATCTTAAATTCAGGATTAAAATCACTTTTAAGTACTAAAAGATTGCTCTTTTAGTACTTAAATCCAGTGTTATACAGCTACGCCATAGCTTCCGGCTAAAGCGCCAAGGCCGCCATTGAAGCCCTGGCCTACCGCTTTGAACTTCCACTCGCCGCTGTGGCGGTATAATTCGCCAAAAATCATGGCAACTTCTGTGCTGCCGTCTTCAGACAAGTCAAAACGGGCAAGTTCTTCAGCATTTGAATCTTGGTTAATGACGCGGATATAGGCTTTATCCACTTGGCCAAAGTTCTGGCCATTCTGCTGCCCTTCATGAATTGTTACTGCAAAAACAATTTTTGCAACATCTGCAGGGACTTTGGACAAATCGACTGAAATCGCTTCATCATCGCCGTCGCCGTCGCCTGTGCGGTTATCGCCTTTGTGATTAACTGAACCGCATGGCGATGTTTTCTGATTGAAGAAAATGAAGTCGCCGTCTACGCGCACTTTGCCATCTTCTCCGGTTAAAAATGCAACTGCATCCAAGTCAAATGCCTTGCCGTCAGTTACGCGGGGATTCCAGCCTAGGCCCAAATCCACTTTGTTCATTGTTGGAGCGGTCTTCGATAAATTAATGTTACCGCCTTTAGACAAGCTAATTGCCATTTTACTTTCCCTCTTCCATTGCTTCGAATTGTTGCTGCTTTTTACTATATGAAATTGACGAAATTACTGCCCAGACAATAAATGCTACGCCAATCAAACCTGTTACAACTTCTGGAACATGCACGCCGGTACCGCTGGCAAGCATAATCAATGCCAATGCGCCAATTGCATAATGGGCGCCATGCTCTAGGTATACATAGGCATCCAAAGTGCCTTTTTCAACCAGAAAAATGGTCATGGAGCGCACGAACATTGCACCGATAGCTAAACCCAGCATGATAATTACCACATCACTGGTAATTGCGAAAGCCCCAATTACACCATCAAAACTAAAGGATGCATCCAGCACTTCAAGGTAAAGGAATCCGCCGATTCCGCCTTTTACAATTGTGCCGGTTGCTGTTGCGCCGCCATTCTGCTCAGCCTGCTCCTCATTTTCGCCTTCATCATTGCCGCTGCCTTCGAGCAAATGCCCGATGACCTGCACGCCAACATAGACCACAATGCCCCAAATGCCCGCCATGACAACAACCAGGCGTGAAGCTTCGGGCACAAAGCCTGCGATAGTCAGCAATACCGCCAATGAGATGAAAACTGAAATTGCCTGGATATTTCCCAAATCCGCCAGCTTGGATTCCAGCCAATGGAACCAATGCTCATCCTTTTCATCATCAAATAAAAAGTTCAGAAACACCAATAATAGGAATATGCCGCCGAATGCTGCAATTTCAGCATGATGCGCCATCAGCTTATCTGAGTAAGTTTTAGGGTCGTTGAGCGCCAGCTTGGCAACTTCAACCATACTCATATCCGCTGTCACGCCGACAATCAGCAATGGGAAAATCAGGCGCATGCCGAATACAGCCACAATAATGCCTACGGTTAAAAACAGCGTACGCCAGAACTGATCCCAATGCTTAAGCACTGACGCATTAACCACCGCATTGTCAAATGATAAAGAAACTTCCATGACCGCCAAAATAGCAGTAATGGCCAGCACTTTAAGCATCATCATCAAGCCGGCTTCCGGCCCATGCGTAAAGCCCCAATAGCCTGCTAAAGCCATACAGATGATGGTGAAAATTATTGAAAACCTAAAATGCTTCATATGCGGTTACTCAGCGCGTCAGATATTGATGCCGTATTGATGGCACATGGCGCGCAAGCCGCCGTTATAGCCTTGGCCGACAGCGCGGAACTTCCACTCGCCGTTATGGCGGTATAATTCGCCAAAAATCATTGCTGTTTCAGTTGAGTAATCTTCATTCAAGTCAAAGCGCACAATTTCAACATGGCTTTGATTATTCACCACGCGGATAAACGCATTCTGCACCTGGCCGAAGTTCTGCCCGCGGGAATCCGCATCATGAATCGTCACCGTAATGGCAATTTTTTGAATTTCCGGAGAAACTTTGCCAAGATCAATGGTGACCGCTTCATCATCGCCGTCGCCGTCGCCTGTGCGGTTGTCGCCGGTATGCTCGACAGAACCATCCTGTGACCGGGTTTGATTATAAAAAATAAAATCATGCTCGCCGCGGACTTTCTCATTTGCGCCCAGTAAAAAAGCTGAAGCGTCCAAGTCAAAATCCACGCCATCTGTAGCGCGGGCATCCCAGCCTAAACCGACCAGCACCTGAGTTAATGACGGGTCTGTTTTGCTTAGGGATAAGTTTCCGCCTTTGTTCAATGAAATAGCCATGCTTTCCTCATTTTTAAATAGCTAAGGTTATAAATTATTTTCGCTGCTTATTAGTCTTTGGAGCCATGCGACCAGCGGAAGCCGAAGCTGTAATGCTCATCCAGATACTTCTGATCTTTAAAATAGCGCACTTCGCGGTTCGCCTGAATGCTGTCGGCGGCGTTCTTTAATTCAACTATGGCGCATGTGGTTAAATGATTGCCGTCTGTCAGCCGGACTTCAATCTCCGGCTGATTCGAAATCCGTATCGTAACCACACCGTCTGTTGCGGCCCATTGAGCAGCGCCTTCATAAATATAGGCATAAACAACAACACGCTCGATATGCTCCCACCGGTCGCCGTTAATGTACAGGTTTTCGCCATTCGAGGCAGATCCAGTCCGGTCATCGCCATCCAAGTGCATAAATGGAGGCTGATCGTAATGGCCGAACTGCTTTCCAAGCGCCTGCACCAAGGCAATCCGCCCATTTTTAAACTGAATCATTGCGCCCAGATCCAAATCAACAGAATTCGAGCGGCTGAGTTTTTTGAAAAAAGACTGGGACTGGGGCTGGCCTCTGTTCCAGTTTAAATTGACCGAAATTTTGCCGAATCCGGCGCCTTTCTTGCTTAAGTTAATGCTGGAATTGTTTTTATCCAGCTTAATTTTAGACAAATTAATGCTTGATGCAGGTGCAGGTGCAGGTGCAGGTGCAGGTGCAGGTGCAGGTGCAGGTGCAGGGTTACTGCTTTCACTGGCAACCTCAACACCGAAGTTTTCGGACAGCGGCTTTAACCCGCCATTAAACCCCTGATTTACGAAGCGGAATTTCCATTTATTATTATGCTTATACACTTCACCCAAGATAAGCGCTTTTTCAGATTTATGCTGCGTGTCCACAGCGGCTGTCGCCAGCACTTGCCCGGCTGAACACAGCTCCAGCTGCACGGCAGGCAGAATGCTGAGCGTATGCGGCTCGCTTAAAGTCGCGCAGATGGCTATTTTTTGAATTTGCGGGTCAATCGCTGCGGTATTAATCCGCAATTTCGTCAAATAAGGCGATTTAGACGCTGACTCGGACAGAATCACGCTTTGGTTGGGCGCAGATGTCTGCCCGTAAAAGATCATATCTTGATCGCCGCGCACCTTCTGCGTGCCTTGCTGAAGCAAATATGCAGCAATGTCTAAATCGACATGGGCTGGCACTGCGGTCTTAATCAATATCTCAACAGTCTGAGCGTCAAGCCCTATATTCCCGCCCGCCACAAGTTGCATACTTCCCCCTAAGCCAATAAATTTTTTTATTAAAACTCATAATTCTAATGAATTTTTTTTTACCAAACCGTATTCAATCTGAAATTTAAATATTGAACAAATGCTAAACCTTTTTAACACAAAAAAATCCGTGCGCCAAAGCTTCTGACGGTTTTTTTGCTTAATTTTAGCGCAGGCTAAATCATGTGCTGGAAAACCGCGCAAAAACAGATTGCCACGCAAGCTTAAAAAATTATATATTCCACAGACCGTTTACATATTCGCCATTTATTATAAATTTAACGCTTTGTTGAGACAAAAACTTCCTGTGAAACAACAATATACCATTTGGATAGCCGAATGCTATTCCTGCCAGAAAGATGTTATCCAGCTGCTGAAAAAATCCAATTTATCAGACTCCATTAAGATCATTGCATCGCACAGCCTCAGCCGCCCTGAACTTGAGATGTATGCAGACCATTTTGAGCGCCAGCCTCCTATTCGCCAATCGGCAGCATGGCTGCTGGAAAAATGCATTCAGCATCAGGTAGATCTGCTGTTCTGCGGCAAGCATGCGCACTTTATAGAAGCGCAGCGGGAAGAATTTCAAAAAAATAATATCCAGCTGATTACCGGAGCAATCGGCGACGCGCAGCACGCCGCGGTCAATGATAAATACCTTTTCACGCAGCAATGCGAGGCGATTGGCCTGCCGCATATTCCCTGCGCCAAAGTCAGCAATGCGGCTGAATTGGCAGCTGCAATTCAGCAGTATCAGGCGCTTTACCCGCAAATCTGCGCCAAGCCTGTGCACGGCGTTTACGGCGCCGGATTTGTGCAGCTTCAGGATGATGCGGATTATTTTAAAAAATTCCAGATTTCGAGCATCTGCAATACCCGGCAGTTTATTGAAGCCTATGGTCAGCTGAATCCGGCTATTGATTATCTGATTATGCCTTATCTGGACGGGCAGGAATGTTCCGTGGATATTGCCTGCGATGCCGGAAAAATCTTGGCGCAAGTCACGCGCACAAAGCATAAATTTTTTCAGGTTTGCGATTTAGCGCATCCCTGCCATGCCATTTGCTCAGATTTAGTTGCGCATTTCCAATGTGACGGACTCATTAATATTCAGTTCAAGCAAGACCGGAACCTGAATTGGCGCATTCTGGAGATTAATCCAAGGCCCGCCGGCGGTTTTGCCTACAGCCAGCATACCGGCGTCAATTTAATGGCGGAACTGATTGCTCATAAGCTTTCTTTAACGCTGATCAGAGCAAAGGCATCTTCACCGGTGCAAGTTATCCCTGTAGAGCAAAGCATAAAAATGGAAAGCGATTGTTTATGAAGCAAGTTGAGTTAAGCCGCGGTAAAATCTGCGTTACGGTAAATGAGCATCATCCTGACTGGCCTCTGGATCAGCTCCTGGGCTTTGCGGAGCGGATTAATCCTAAACGCGCTTTTTTATTTGTTTCTAAAGTCTTAGGGAAGCATATTCCCGTGGCTCCGTCCCTGATGAACCGGAGCTATGCCGATCTGGCTGCGCTCGTGCCCAAAGATGTCCCTTTTCCGGCTGCAGTTATCGGCATGGCTGAAACCGCCGTCGGCTTAGGCGCCGGCGTCTACCGCGAACTTAAAAAAGATTTTGGGCAAAATGCGATATTTTCCACAACCACGCGCCACCCTGTCAGTTCACTGCCTGCGCTTGGGCTGTTTTTAGAAGAGCACAGCCATGCGCAAGACCAATTCATTCTGTCGAGCCATGACCCGGAAAAGCATCAGCAGCTCTTAAACGCTAAAACCTTAATTTTAGTAGATGATGAAATATCAACCGGCAAAACTTTTAAAAACTTAATTCACAGCCTGAAAAATGCCGGCTTGGCGCATGTTGAGCGCATCATTCTGGTCACTTTAGTTAATTGGGCGGAACAGCGCATCAGTGATTTGGATGTGGGCATGCCTGTCGAAGTGATTTCACTTCTGCACGGCAACTGGCATTGGGAAGCCAGCCAAAATAAAATTGAGGTCAGCATGCCCGATGTCAGCTCAACATCGCAAGAAGCTCAAAAAATTATTGCGCCACATGACTGGGGGCGTGAACCGGGCTATTTGGACTGTAGCGCCTGGGCGCATGTCCAGCTGAAGCGGCCGGATGAAAAAATTCTGGTTTTAGGTTCAGGCGAATTCAGCTGGATTCCATTTCTGATTGCGGAACAGCTTGAACAGCAAGGCGGCGATGTATATTACAGCTCGACCACCCGCTCCCCGATTATGCAGGGCCATGCCATTGAAAGCATCTGCGCTTTTACCGACAACTATGGGCTGAATATCAACAATTATGCCTATAACGTCAAGCATCAGCAGTTTGACCGGGTTCTGCTGATTGTGGAAACCGCCAAAGACAGCGTAGACCCAAGCTTATTTGAACAAATACAGAATCTGGAAGTGATTAGCTATGAACCCTAAGCCGCTGATTTTTGTAGATTTGGATGATACGCTGTTTCAAACTCACCGCAAGCAGGCGCCAACTGCGCAGCATAAAATCGCCACCGTCGATAAAATGGGCCAGCCCCTGTCCTATATGCACCCCAAGCAGCAGGTGCTGGCAAACTGGCTGTTTCAGTCCGCCGATGTCGTGCCGGTTACAGCGCGTTCGGTCAATGGCTTAAAGCGGGTCAATCTGTCTTTCCAGCATGGCGCCGTCTGCACGCATGGCGGAACCGTTCTGGACACCGGGCTGCAGGCTGATCAGGACTGGCTGGCGCTGCAGCAGCGGGATGCCGCCGCTTTAGGCGGGCTGCTGCAGGATTTGCCGCAAGCCCTGCAGAATGCAGCGCAGCATCTTGGCGCTATCCGCACCCAGCTTGTCGAGGAAAATGGCCGGATTGTCTACGCCTACGCCAAGCAGGCTGCGCCGGAGCCTCTGTTCTTAAGCCAATTGGTGCAGCACCTACCTGCAGAAATCATGCAGCACTGCTATGTGCACTTGAATGGCAATAATTTAGCGCTTATCCCGCATTATGTTTCCAAGCAGAAAGCGGTTGAGTTTTATCTGAATAAGCACGACCCGCAGCGCGAGCGCGCAGTTTTAGGATGGGGCGACAGCCTTTCAGATGCCGGATTTTTAACCTGCTGCGACTGGTTTGGCATGCCTAAAAACAGCCAGCTGGACAAGTTTTTGGCGCAAAGCTTAATCCAGGATCATCATCAGAAAGGATTTTTAGGCCATGTCTAAGTTTTCAGCCGTCAATGCAGCGCTTGCGGAATTAGGCTTTCACGGCTCTTACCGCCCGCAGGATATTACCTTTTTACTTAAAGCCTGCGATATTCAGCCTACCCCTGTTGCAGAAAAAGAGCGCCTGATTCAGTCCGGCTTAAAGCACTATTCAGAAATGATCAGTGAAGAAAAGCCGCCAACGGCCGAGCACATGGCGCATTTCCAGCACGCCTTGAAGCTGGGCGCAGAGCGCTTGGCCGCTGAAGTTCAGCAGCTGGGCCATTCGCTCTCCGCCAGATTTCCAGCGCAGCCGGTGATACTGGTCAGCCTTGTGCGCGCAGGCGTGCCGCTAGGCGTACTGCTCAAGCATCAGCTTGAAAAAACCCAGCCCTGCTTTCATTACGGCATCAGCATTATCCGCGACCGCGGCCTGGACTTGGCTGCGCTGAATGCCATTATCCGGCAGCATGGCGCGGACAATATTGTCTTTGTCGACGGCTGGACCGGCAAAGGCGCCATTTGCCGGCAGCTGACGCAGAGCCTCAGCAGCTATCCTGAGTTATTTGACGATGGATGGGAAATTCCCCGCTTAGTCACGCTTTCAGACTTGGGCGGCTATTCCTGGCTCAGCGCAGGCTGCGAAGACTGGCTGATTCCATTCGGCATTTTAGGCTCGGTGATTTCAGGCCTGACCTCGCGCAGCGTTTTAAGCGAGGACATCAGCCAAAGCCAAATGCAGGACGGCTGCTTAAACCCTGACAACTGGCATAATTGCGCAATCTACGGCCACCTCAAAGCCGATGATTTATCGCTGCAGTTCATTCTGCAGATTCTGGATTTAATTCAGCAGAAGCCGCACGCGGCAAAAGCCGGCTGGAGCAATGCAATGCGCTCACAGCAGCAGCAGCGCAGCCTGAATGCCGTTCAGTGGATTGCGCAGCATTATGGCGTTGACAATATCAACCTGATTAAGCCCAGCATTGCCGAAGCGACCCGCGCAGTATTAAGGCGCGTGCCGGAACGCATCTTAATTCAAGATTCAGCCCATCCGGATGTGCAGCTGCTGCTGCATTTTGCCCAAGAGCGCGCTATTCCTGTCGATATTCTAGGCGGGCAGCTAGGCCCCTATCACGCAGTGACACTGATAAAAAAAGTTGAGAAAAAACAATAATGAAGAAATTACAGCACGCGATTGAACTGGGCGCGACCATGTACATCCCCGCGACCCATGAACAGCTGTGGGAAGTCACTGAAGGGCATAAATTCCCGGCATTAAAATCCGTTGCAGTATGCCTGGAAGATGCTGTGCTGGAGAAAGATGTGCAGACGGCAATGGTCAACCTGAAGCATTTGCTGCAAAGGCGCGCTGACGCGCCCAATCTCAAGTCCCCTGCCGTGTTTGTCCGTCCGCGCAATATTGAAATGGCCAAGCACATTGCAGACTGGGATTTAAACCGCAGCTTCAGCGGCATGATTTTGCCTAAATTCACCCTGCACAACCTGATGCAATGGATGGACGTGCTGCCGCCGAACATGAATTTAATGCCGACTCTGGAAACCCGGGAAATTTTTGATATGGGGCATAATATTGAACTGAATCAGGCGCTGAAATATGACTTCCATAAAACGTTATGCCTCCGGATCGGCGGCAACGATTTACTGTCCTGCCTGCACCTGCGCCGCCCTAAAAATTCGACAATTTACCAAACCCCCATCGGCATGCTGATTTCACAATTGAGCGGCCTATTCATTCCTTCAGGCTTCCAGCTCAGCTCGCCGGTTTGCGAGCATATTGAAAATACCCAGCTGCTGATTGATGAGCTGCAGCAGGATATGAATAACGGCATTTATACCAAAACCGCAATTCACCCTTCGCAGCTTGAATACATTCATCAGGCCTTTCAGGTCAATGCCGAAGAATTTCAGGAAGCGCAGCAGATTCTGTCGCATGACGCAAAAAGCGTCTTTAAGAGCCATGGCTCAATGCTCGAACCTGCTACACACCGCAACTGGGCGGAGATGATTCTGCGCCGCTACAGAACTTTCGGCTTAAGCAAGCATCATTGCGCCCACGATAAGTTTATTGCCAGCTCATCATCTTTCTAAGCTTTTAAGCCTGCACCATTTGCACAACCGCCAGACGGCCGCCGTCTTCCTTGGACAGCAGAATTTGCGCGCCGTCGCTCAGCTCAATTTTACTTCCAATCGGAATCGCTGTTTTTGCGGCGGCGTCAGTTAAATCAGGAAGGCCTTCATTCACCAGCCACCAGCGCTCATCATGCAGCACAAAATAGCCTTTGCGCCGGGTTTGTTCCGGCGCCAGCCGTTCATTCGGCGCAATCATATTATTGGCATGCCAAGCATATAAAGACTGCCCCGGCCAGACCATCAGGCGGTGGTTATCGGGCCGGAAGCTGCCCCCTTGGCGCGCGGAATACAGATTCAAAACCGGCAGCTTTCCTGAAAAAGGCGTATGGCAAAATGGGCACCGGGGCTTGGTCGTATTGTCAAATACATACCATTTATGGCTGCAGGCGGCATTTTGGCAGGGCTGAATCAAGTCAACCGTTTTCACCAAAGCAGTTTCCCAGTCATTTGCGGAAGGGCGCTTGGCCGGGTCATGCAGGCCGTCAATAAAGCTTTTATTGAATAATTCCGTTAAATAAGGCCCTGAAACGCTATAGGGAATTTGGCTTGGATCGGCCCAGGGAAGCTGGGAAGCCTTAAGCTGCTCTGCGCGCACCCGGTTGCTCGGGTCAGCAGGATGCTCTACAAATAAGGATTGCCCGCCCATGCTTAAGTTTTCATCTTTCTGCGGGTCGTCCATATCGTGGATTTTTCCACCACGCAGCGGATGGCGGTAAAGCAGATACATATAGATCAGCACCGCCAGCGCATGCTTATCGGTTGCTATGCTGGGCAGAGAGCGGCTGGGGTCTTCTTTGGACAGATGGCTGGTCATCACCACTTCAGGCGCAATAAAGTCCGGTGTTCCAACGACATCCGGCGGATATTTTCCCGGCACAACCAAGCCGTCCACATCAATGACGCAGGCGCTGCCTGTGACCGGATCGATAAGCACGTTTTTGTAGGACAAATCTGAATGCGCCAGCCCGGCTGCATGCATGCGGCGCACGGCGCGTGAAATCTGAATGCAGATTTTAAGGTAGTTCAGCCATGTGCCTTTTTCGCGCTCATCTAAAAACCGGTTTTGATTATTGGCGCTGGCAAACCATTTGCCTTCTTTTTCCTTGCCTTGAATTTTCAGAAAATCGTTATTCTTCGAGCCATATTCAAAAAAGAACTGCTGTTTATAGGCTGGAGCGGTAATGCCCAATAAATTGTTGTATTCAACCAAGCCGTCCGGCCAGCAGAAAATATTTTTCCAGTAGGCGCCGCCCGCGCCGTTAAAAATGCCATTCCATTTATTGCCGACAATTTCTTTCAGGCGGTCTTTCTGCTGTTCAAGCGCAGCTTTGGATTCATAGAATTTATTCTTTTCCCTGCTGAAAAAGCAGACGACATAGCTTTTATCCGGCGAGAAATAAACATCTTTCATGGCGCCGGAACCGATCACTTCATCCACAAATTCGATTGCGCGCCCATCTGTGGTTGTACATTTAATGATTTTTGCAGACATACCTGAATTACCTGATACTCAATGCGTGATAGCTTTTATGCGCTGTTTTTGCTGCACAAGACCGCCATGGTGCGGTCATCATGGTGTCCGGGCGTGAAAAAGTGCATCCAGTCCAGCAGTGCTGAAGCGGCGTTTTCGGACTGCAGCAGCGACTCAATTTGCTGATGCAGCGCCTGCCATTTTTGCGGATTGCTGAGGCCGGCATCGGTTTCAAACAGCGGATCTGAAATGCCGTCCGTCATCAGCATGACCGCTTCCACATCTGCAAAGCAGCCGATTTTAATGCGGGCGCCCAGCTCCTGATGAATGCTCCGGTCTAAAAACTTGGTTTGCCCGGCATATTCGCCGCCATCGGCAGCATTCATCAAGCGCGCATGGCCCTGGCCATAGACCGAAATTGCGCCGTCACCGACAGAAAAGGCGCTGATAAAGGTTTTGCCGTTGTGCCGGCAGACCACCGCCGCCAGTAAAGTCGTTGCAAAAGCTTTTCCGGCCACGCCTAATTGCTGCGCATGCTGTTCTATTTGCGCAATGATGGAACGGTAAATTTCATAGTAGACATTGAAAAACTGCTGATTCAGCTTTTTAGCGATGGCATTGGTTCGCTCATCCTGAGCGCCAATCTGCCAGTTCCGGATATCTTCATTAATGACCGCAATGGTATATTCATTCAAGTAGCGCTGAAACTCATTCTGTACAATATCCACCGCAATGCGCGAGCCTTCACGCGAATATTCGGCGCTGCCGGCCCCATCCGCGACGGCAATCACTGACCACTGGCTGCCGGGGATATTGCAAATCCTGAAATCATCATCACGGAATGCGCCGCCATGCTCATGCGAACGCCCCCTTCGGCTGGCAGCCACAATTTTATAATCATCCAGATCAATGCTTTTAAAGTCAGCATGCGCTTTGGGAAATAATTGCCCGCCCTCAGGCTCTATGACTTTCCATAAGCTGCGCGGGTCTGGAATCACATTGATTTTGCAGCTGGCGGTGCGCGTCTCCTGATGCATACAGTACTGAAATGAAAATTCCAGTTCTTCGGCTTTTTCAGGCATGCCGTGGATCTGCTGCGTAGCGGCGTCAAAATAAAAATGCGCATAGGGAAACTTAAAGCTCTCCGCTTTGAACTGCACATCATCTGCAGCATGATTGGAGATAATCGAAAGCCTAGATTGATACGCTTGCCCGGCGCGCGCGTTATCGGCCTGGAATTTCGGATCATTAAAACTGGATTTATTAAACACGTCGGTGATCTCTGCCCTGCGGTTTTTTTCCGCTTCATCCTCTGCGCTGGATTCGCCCGGATGAGTTGGCGAAAGCGCTGAATTTTTATTAAGTTCTGCCGGTGAAAGCTCTGGGTGCGCAGCGCCTGACCCGGCTGATTCCGCATCAGCCGAATTGGCTTGAAGCGCTGTCGCATCCGGCTGCTGTTCCTCTGCTTGCATGGCATGGCCCAGTCCGCCTTCGGCAGACGCGTGCTCATGAACAGAAGCATTTTCAGACACATGCAGCAGGCTTTGCTGCCCAGTCAATCGCACGGCCGCATCCGCAAGCCCTGCATCTGCACTTGCTGAATCATGCAAAAGCTCAGCCTGATTTTGAGCGCCGCATTCAGCATGCGCCGGCTCTGAAATTTCAGCCCTTAAACCCGCCGGCTGCAGGCGCAAGGCGCGCAGCAGCATGGACAGCTGGCTTAAATTTTCGTCCTGTGAAATATAGGCAACAAACTGATCCTGCAGCCCCAGCTCATTTTTTTCAAGCATCTGCTTAATCTTGCACTTCAATTCAGCCATTTTCCGCCCTTGTGATCAGTCCGCTGATAATATTCTTAGCCCTGTCCGCGCGTCAGGTCAAAGTCGCCGCCCGAAACCGAAAAGCTGATTTGACGCTGGCACCATGGGCAAACCGCATATTCGCTGTAGCCGTCATAGCACATCAGGCTGCCGCAGGCGCACATTGCAAAAGCCGTTTCCGCATAGCAGTGCGGACAGCCTGCGCTGCCGTCCAGCACAGAGGTATTGATTTTGGCTTTTTCCGCAGCATGATCTGTCCAGCTGAAATAATCCTCGGAAATTCCAGTGCAGGCCTCTAGTTTAAAGTTATAAATATTGATGTTTAAATCTGACAGTTCGCCGTACTGCAGGCGCCGCGAATATTTCAGAATATAGGGGTGATGCAGTTTCTGGCAGCGCCCGACAATGGTGACAGTCCGGTCATCCGCCTTAGACTTGCGGAAAGTCAGGCGCTCTTTGGCAAGGTGCATGTAGCGCTCATCCAGCGGCAATAAATCCTGCCGGTCCTGATGCTGCCCGACACTGATGCTCTGCGAAACGACGGAAGCGCTGATCCATTTGCATAAATTTTTCACATAGTCCTGATCAATCTGATCGACTGAAATGCAGTGCTCTGTCAGCCTTTTGAGGATTGAAAAATCCACATCCTGGCCTAAGCCGATGGCAACCAGCGTCACTTTATTTTCATACTTGGCTTTCCAGCGGCTGATGGCGCCCTCATAATCATCGGTAGGACGCCCATCGGTAAATAAATACACCACCGGTTTCCAGTCGCCTTTCACATCTGCAGTGGTTTTAATCACAGAGCGCTCTATTTCCTTCGCCAAATGATCAAGCGCTTTCCCCAAATGCGTGCCGCCACCCAAGGGCAATTCACAGGCCTGATAGGCAAACAATTCCGTCAAGGGTACAAGTGTTCTGACAATCCCGGCATAAGCAATCACCGAGACATACACTGTTTCCAAGGCATAAGGGTCTGTTCTCAGGCTGTTCATAATGAAATCAACACCTTCTTGTACAGCTTGAAGCGGCTGACCGACCATTGACTCCGAGCAGTCAATGACGAAAAAAACAGGCAGTCGGCGCATAATCTCACCTAAGTTATATTGTTATCGCAGTTAATCATTAAAATAAATTAATGCTGAAAGCCGGAATAGCTTTCAGCACAGCGCTTAAAGAACCAGCTGGATTTCTGAGGGCGGCGGCGGCAAAGAAATAGAATCAGATACGCCAGCGCTGCTGCTTCCAGCCACGACACTGGCAGAAACCCATTTAAAGAAGCTGGAGAAAGCCGCCGAATCCATCGTGTCCAGCACAACCACCTGCTGGGTCAGCTGCAGCAAGGCTTCCGTTTTCGCCTTAGGCCCGGCAGCGCAGGCCACAATCGAAGCAAAATTCATCTGCCTGATTTCCGGCGCAATCTGCTGAAAGGCATAGACGTCTGATGGCGAGCCGTCGGTCATTAAAAACAGCAGCGGGCGCCAGTCGCCCTTCTGTTCGGCTGAACTTTTTTTGACGTTCTGCTGCACTTCCGCAGCCAGCAGCTCCAAGGCCGCACCCATAAAAGTCGCGCCGACATTCGGAACATCAATATCAGCCAGCTGCACCTGATCCAATGGCGTTAAAGGCAGGTAAACCTTAGCTTCCATGTCAAAAGTAATCACGCTTAAATAAACGCTTTCCAAGGCATAAGGGTCTTGCCTGAGCGCGCTGAGCATGGACTGCAGGCCCACATTTACGGAATGGATCGGTTCGCCTCGCATAGAGCCGGAAGTGTCCAGCAGAATATAAACAGGTAAGCGGCGCATTTTTATCTCTTCTTTACAGGTATTTTTTTAACCATTCTACAAAATTATCTGAAGCGGATGATGAACCCACCGCGTTGAATTTCCATTCGCTGTTTTCACGCACCAGCTCAGCAAAAAGCAGCGAGCGCTGCTGGTCATACTGCCCCTTTCCAGATAAATCAAACCGCACCATTTCCTTGCCGGAAGCATCTACAGCGCGGATGAATGCATTCTGCACTTGCCCAAAATGCTGATTGTTTTTTGCGCCTTCATAAATCTGCACAATAAAGGCAATCTTATGAAAATCACTGGAAAGATTGTTCAGCTTCACGACAATCTGCTCATCATCGCCATCGCCTGCCCCAGTACGGTTGTCGCCGGTCAGCCAAATATCCCCGGTACGGTGCTTTAAGTTATTGAAGTAAATCACATCACTGTTTTTCAGGGTGGGCTTGCCGCTGGCATCTCTGCCGACATCGCGCACTTTGCCGTCGGCATCGCATAAAAAAGCCACTACATCCAGATCATATTCGGCAGGCTGCCCGCCGAATAAGCCGCCCAGCAGGCCTTTCTTTTGCTCTGCAATATCCCATCCCAGACCAATGGTCACCAGTGACAAATTATTCTGTGATTTTTCCAGCGTCAGGCCTTGCCCTTTTGCTAAGGTGATTCCCATTTTATTGTTCCTTTTTTATGCCAGTGTTAATTATTAGTATGCTGCTTAAAGTACAACGTTTACTTCCGGAGGCGGCGGCGGAAGGTCATTCAGGCCGGTCACCTCTTTCTGCCCTGCATCCACTTTTTGGCTGCCGGCAGAAATGCTGGCGGAAACCCATTTAAAAAATGCTTTAATTGCGCTGCTGTCTGCTGTCGCCAGCTCTACAACAGCTTCCGCAATCTGCTTTAACACCGCAGTATCCGCATGCTGTCCGGCAGCACACGCAACCACCATGCCGGTTTTAACCTGCTTGAGTTTTTCAAAGCCTTTTTTCCAGTCATCCGTCGGCACGCCATCGGTCATAATAAAGACCAGAGGCTTCCAGTCGCCGCGGGTCTCAGGCGTGGTTTTCTGCACTTCCTGACTGATCTTATCAGCCAGCAAAGCCAGCGCCTCCCCAAGCTGGGTTGCGCCTGCGGCCTGCAGCGCCGGCGGATTGAACATGGCAATTTCGGTGAGCGGCATTAACTGCTTCGCCGCTGTATCAAAACTGATAATTGATAAAAAGGCAGTTTCCAAAGCATAGGGATCTTGACGCAGTGAAGAAACCAGCATTTCCACGCCATTTTTTACCGCTTCAATCGGCTCACCCAGCATAGAACCGGAGGTATCCAATAATAAATAGACAGGTAATCTTCTCATCGCAGCCCCCCTTTTTTACTTTTTAGTTCATTTTCAGCTTTATTATCGGCCTTATATTAGCCTAAAAAAAACTATATAAACAAAGGTTTTTTTATATATTGAACATAAATATATGCCAATTTTTTCAAAAATCTAGATTTAACTTTGAGCTGAAAACCCTGCGCAGGCGCATAAGGCAAACTGTTCAAAAACAGCCCGCTTTAGGCTGAAGCTGGCTTGCATTTCATTTACAGTGCAAACGCTTAACTCGCCATGCAGGCTTGAATGAAAAACTGCAATAGCAGATTAATGAACCGGCCATTCCTTGGCTTTGCGCTTCATCTAATCTTGCATATTTTCTGCTGATTTATTTTTTAACTGCAGGCCACGCAGCTGGAAAAGCCAATGCGCTTGAAGCTTCTGCATGAATTTCCAAAATAAAAAAGGCCGCAATAAAGCGGCCTCTTTTTCACAATTAAATCAATTGCGGACAGCCAGCAAAATTCTAAATAGAATATTTAAAATTCAGCCCGCTGCTTTATGAGCGCAGATTACATCATGCCGCCCATACCGCCCATGCCGCCCATATCTGGCATAGCCGGCTTGTCTTCCGGAATTTCAGTAATCATGCATTCAGTTGTCAGCATTAAGCCAGCTACAGAAGCCGCATGCTCAAGCGCAGAACGGGTTACTTTAGCCGGGTCAAGAATACCCATTTCCAGCATGTCGCCATATTCTGAAGTCGCTGCATTGTAGCCGAAGTTGCCTTCGCCATTTTTAACCGCATTGATGACAACTGAAGGCTCATCGCCTGCGTTTGCTACGATTTGGCGAAGCGGCGCTTCAATTGCGCGGCGTAAAATGTTGATGCCTACGTTTTGGTCATCATTTACACCTGTTACGCCGTCAAGCGCAGCTGCAGCGCGTACCAGCGCAACACCGCCGCCTGCAACCACACCTTCTTCAACCGCAGCGCGAGTCGCATGAAGCGCATCGTCAACGCGGTCTTTCTTCTCTTTCATTTCAACTTCAGTCGCAGCGCCGATTTTAATCACTGCAACGCCGCCTGCCAGTTTAGCAACGCGTTCCTGCAGTTTTTCTTTGTCGTATTCAGAAGTTGATTCTTCAATTTGCGCGCGGATTTGCGTTACACGTTCAGCAATCTGGTTTGCATCGCCAGCACCGTCAACAATCACAGTGTTCTCTTTAGACACAGTAATCTTGTGC
The DNA here is from genome assembly GCF_001696615.3 of Acinetobacter sp. WCHAc010034. Classification (NCBI taxonomy): domain Bacteria; kingdom Pseudomonadati; phylum Pseudomonadota; class Gammaproteobacteria; order Moraxellales; family Moraxellaceae; genus Acinetobacter; species Acinetobacter sp. WCHAc010034. The sequence goes on from NZ_CP032279.1 coordinate 1,053,659, forward strand.
GCAGTACCTAGGTCTTGAAGAGAAGCTTGCTCTAAAGTCATGCCTACTTCTTCAGAAATCACAGTCGCGCCAGTCAAAATTGCGATATCTTGCAGCATTGCTTTACGGCGGTCACCAAAACCAGGGGCTTTCACTGCACATACTTTGATAATGCCGCGCATGTTGTTCACGACAAGAGTCGCCAACGCTTCGCCTTCAACATCTTCAGCAATGATTAACAGCGGCTTGCCGGTTTTCGCAACAGCTTCTAAAACTGTAATCAATTCACGGATGTTGCTGATTTTTTTATCAACAAGCAGAACGAACGGATTTTCAAGTTCAGCAGTTAAAGTGTCTTGCTTGTTGGCAAAGTACGGGCTGATGTAGCCGCGGTCAAACTGCATGCCTTCAACAACGTCCAAAGCATCTTCAAAGCCTGAACCTTCTTCAACGGTAATCACGCCTTCTTTGCCTACGCGCTCCATTGCCTGCGCAATGAGTTTACCTACAGTTTCGTCAGAGTTTGCAGAGATTGAACCGACTTGCTCAATCGCTTTGGTGTCAGATGCAGGCTTAGCTGTAGCTTTAATTTCAGCAACCAATGCTTTAACAGCAAGGTCAATACCGCGTTTCAAGTCCATTGGGTTCATACCCGCAGTTACAGACTTGATGCCTTCATTTAAAATTGCTTGCGCAAGTACAGTTGCTGTTGTTGTACCGTCACCCGCGATGTCATTGGTTTTAGAAGATACTTCACGAACCAATTGAGCGCCCATGTTCTCAAATTTGTCTTTTAGAGAAATTTCTTTCGCAACCGTTACGCCATCTTTAGTGATGTGCGGTGCACCGAAAGAACGGTCGATCACAACATTACGGCCTTTAGGACCTAAAGTCACTTTTACCGCATCTGCAAGCACGTTTACGCCTGCAATCATTTTAGAACGCGCTGAATCACCGAATTTTACGTCTTTAGCTGACATGCTAAACTCCAAATCTTCTTAAATTTTAATCAATTGTATTGCTTAAACAGCAAATGAATGTTCTGAATTAACCTTCAAGAACCGCTAAAATATCAGACTCTTTCATTACCAACAGCTCTTCACCGTCAACTTTTACTTTTGTGCCGGCATAAGCGCCGAACAGCACGTTGTCGCCCACTTTTACGTCTAAAGCGCGCACGCCATTGTCAGTAACTTTGCCATTGCCTACGGCAATGATTTCACCCTGAGCAGGCTGTTCAGCTGCTGAAGTGCTCAAGATCAGACCACCCGCAGTTTTTGTTTCTTTTTCAACACGGCGAATAACAACGTTATCATGTAAAGGACGAATGTTGCTCATTTGAAACTCCATCAGACTAAGTCTTTTATACAGTGAAAAGATAATGGCTTTTTGAATTCCATTCGGCCATTATCAAAATAATTTCATGACACTTTTGTGGGGATGGAAAAAAGCGCTTCAAGGGCAAAATTAAAAAATATTTCCAATTCCGTGTTTTTTTTATGCGTTCCCGCGCTTTCATGGCTGCGCAGGCTGCTTCGGATGGGCTAAAAACAGCTGGCTGGCTTGATCAAAATAATAGTGCTCAACATCGCCCTGGCGGTTCAGGGTGTTGAAACTGTTCGGTAGGCCCTGATGCAGGCGGTAAGATGTCGCCGTCCCGGCGTGAATATCCAGCACAGGATGCGGCGCGCCCAAACGGTAAATCCGGTTTAAGTCATAGACCGCAGGCTGGTGCAAATGGCCATGCAGCAGACCATGCAGGCCGCTTTGGCTCCAGGTTTCCAGCGCCAGCCGGCCCAGCACCGGGCAGTCTTTTACGCCATGCGGATCATCCGGCGGCGTATAAAATGGCTGATGGGCTGCTATCAGCTTAAGCTTATGCGGCGGCGCCTGCTTTAACTGCTGATTAATCCATTGGATCTGTTCTAAGGAAATATGGCCGCGGGTATGGTAGCGGCGCCGGATGCTGTTCACGCCCAGAATATAAAAATGCTCGGTTTCCAGCGCGCCTTCCAGGCTGCCGAAAAACAGCTGATAGCGGGCAAAGGGGCTGAATACCCGGTTCCATACATGGTACAGCGGAATATCATGATTGCCCGGCACCGCCAGATAGGGCAAATTCAGGCTCTCTAAAAACTGCCTGCAGGCAAAAAACTGCCCATAGCGCGCGCGCTGGGTTAAATCGCCGCTGATCACCGCCGCTTCTGGCGCATGTGTTTGGCAGAACTGCTGCAGCGCGCGGATGCAGGCCTGCTTTTCTGTGCCGAAATGCAGGTCAGACAGATGCAGCAGCATGCGGCACCCTTACTTTTAAGGCATTTTTCTGCACGCTGATCCGCAACGGCGTCTGCATTTCGGCAATTTCCCCATCCAGCGCCACAGTCAGCTTTTTGCGCGCCGAGTGAATCGTGACCTGATCAGCGTCAAAACTGTAAACATCCGGGGCTTTTTCGATATTGCCCCGCATCAGCTGCCACAGCAGCTTAAACAGCGTCAGCTTATCGCTTTTGGCCACCACCACTCCGGCCACTTTGCCTTGGGCCGCGCTTTCCGCAATCCGCAAATTCAGGTCAGCCAGCTGCAGCTGATTATTGCCAAAAAAAATCAGCGGGGTAGTCACCGGATATTTAACTCCGTCCGCTTCTATCTGCAGCTTCAGCTCCTTGCGGCCGCGGATCAGCACATCCAGCCCGGAAGTGTAGGCATTCAAAGCCAAGCGCCCCAAGTGCCGGTTGTACAGCTCGCGCTTTTGGATAAACAGCGGATACAGGCCCAGGCTGGCATTATTCAAATAGATGCGGTCATTGATTTGCGCCGCATGCACCGGCCTTTCAGCGCCCTGCGCAATTACCCTGGCCGCCTCTGCAAGATCCAGCGGAATCTTCAGCACCCGCGCCACATAGTTGAAAGTGCCCAGCGGCAAGATCCCCATCGGAACCGGACTGTGCATCAGGCGCTGCGCTACGGCATTCAGTGTGCCGTCGCCGCCGGCTGCAACAATAATGCCTAAATTATCAGGATCTTGATGGCGGAGCATCACCCGCTGCATCAGCGCGTCAAAATCCGGCGGCTGGCCGATTTCAAAAGACTGGATTTCATAGCCGAATGCGCTCAGCAGCCACACCAGCTTCTCATAAACCTCAGCATTATTGGCTGCATGAAAGCCGGATTTGCGATTGTAGACAATAGACAGCGGCTGGGCTTGATTTGACATTTTTTATACGTTTTTAAAGCACTTATTCTAATTCTGTCGATTTTATCGGCAAATAAAAGTTCCTTTATGTAAAATTCAAATTGGCGTCATTTATTTAATCAATAATAATTCTCAAATAAAATTAAAGAATAAATTAATGATTTTAAACAAAATTAATATAATGAATAATACTCATAAAATTAAGAAATATTACATAAAAACCAATCAAAACAATATAAACATATGATTTTAAATAAATTTAACTAAAAATATCATAATCTTCCAAAAAAAATCCACCCGTTCTTTAGTCTTATTTTTTTTATGAAATTATGCTTTAATAGCGCCACTTTTTTTCATATTTCATCTGCGTAATGCGCTCCATTGCGCAGATCAGACTTTGTACAGTTTGTACATATTTAAGATAGGCCTCACCATGACCCAAGTGAACGCACCAGAATTCGTTCGCCACCCTAAGCTTATTGCTTGGGTGGAAGAAATTGCAAAATTAACGAAACCAGCGAAAATTGAATGGTGTGACGGCAGCGAAGAAGAATATCAACGTTATATCAACTTGATGATCGCTAACGGCACTATGCAAGCGCTTAACCAAGAAACTCATCCTGGTTCTTATCTTGCCAATTCTGATCCTTCTGACGTTGCTCGTGTTGAAGGCCGCACTTATATCTGTTCAGAAAAGCAGGAAGATGCCGGCGCAACAAACAACTGGGAAGAGCCTGCTGCAATGCGCGCCCGCCTGAATGGCCTGTTTGACGGCTCAATGAAAGGCCGCACGCTGTACGTGGTTCCATTCTCTATGGGCCCTTTAGGTTCTCATATTGCGCACATCGGTATCGAACTGACTGACTCTCCTTATGTTGCAGTCAGCATGTCTAAAATGGCTCGCATGGGTAAAGCCGTTTATGACGTTCTTGGCACTGACGGCGAGTTCATTCCTTGCGTGCACACTGTAGGCGCGCCGCTGGAAGAAGGCCAGAAAGACGTTGCATGGCCTTGCAACCCTGAAAAATACATCGTTCATTACCCAGAAACCCGTGAAATCTGGTCTTACGGTTCGGGTTACGGCGGCAACGCATTGTTAGGCAAAAAATGCCTGGCGCTGCGTATTGCATCATCTATGGGCCGCCAGCAAGGCTGGTTAGCAGAACACATGCTGATCCTTGGCGTGACCAACCCGAAAGGCGAAAAACACTACATCGCAGCGGCATTCCCTTCTGCTTGCGGTAAAACCAACTTTGCCATGCTGATTCCGCCGGCAGGCTACGAAGGCTGGAAAATCGAAACTGTAGGTGACGACATCGCTTGGATCAAACCGGGTGAAGACGGCCGCTTATACGCAATTAACCCAGAAGCAGGCTTCTTCGGTGTAGCGCCTGGTACAAATACCAAGACTAACCCGAACTGCATGGCGACACTGCATAAAGACGTGATCTACACCAACGTTGCTGTGACTGACAACGGCGAAGTATGGTGGGAAGGCCTGACTAAAGAAGCGCCTGCCAACCTGACCAACTGGAAAGGCAAGCCACATACCGGCGAAGAAAAAGCTGCGCATCCAAACGCGCGCTTCACCGTTTCTGCCGGCCAGTGCCCTTCGATTGACGCTGACTGGGAAAATCCAGCTGGCGTGCCGATTTCAGCATTCATCTTCGGCGGCCGCCGCGCGGACACAGTGCCTCTAATTTCAGAAGCATTCGACTGGGTTGACGGCGTGTACAAAGCTGCAACAATGGGCTCTGAAACTACTGCTGCTGCTGTTGGCCAGCAAGGCATTGTGCGCCGCGACCCATTCGCGATGCTTCCATTTGCCGGCTACAACATGGCGGATTACTTCTCCCACTGGTTAGAACTTGGTGAAGAAGTTGCTGCGAAAGCGAAAGCTGCCGGCAACAAGCTTCCAGGCATCTACAACGTGAACTGGTTCCGCCGTGATGCTGAAGGCAACTTCGTATGGCCTGGTTTCGGCCAGAACATGCGCGTTCTGGAGTGGATCATTGACCGCTGTGAAGGCCGCGCTGATGCAGTTGAAACGCCAATTGGCCTGGTTCCAACGTATGAACAGCTGAACTGGACAGGTTCTGACTTCACTAAAGCACAGTTTGACCTTGTAACTGCGCAAGACAAAGATCAGTGGATCAAAGAATTGGAAAGCCACACTGAGCTGTTTGACAAGCTTGGTGATCGTTTGCCAAAAGCGCTTAAAGCCCGTCAAGACGAGCTTTTAGAAGCTGTTAAAAAATCTGCTTAATTGCAGGTGAAATTGAAAAAAGGCCGCGTACGCGGTCTTTTTTCAATCTGTTTGTTTTGACTTAACTTTATAAATCAACAAAAAACCATAAAAGGGGAAATTCATGCTAAAAAAATTCACACTGGCAGCCAGCCTGCTTGGCTTATCCAGCCTCGCTATGGCGAAAGCGGAAGCTGAGGCCGTAAACACGGCACAGCCTGCGCTTCATGTCTGCGCAATCAAAGGCACGCCGGATGCCAGCCAGTTTCAGATTAAAAAGCGCATTAAAGTCGCCAAAGGCACTTACGGCAGCGTAACAGAGCTGTATCCGCGCTTTGCAGAGCGGGCGCATCAGGTGGGCGGCAACGTGGTCATCAACTACAATGCCAGCCAAAGATTCGGCTTCTGGCCTTGGCGCGTTGTGCGCCCGGTAATGTGGGGCACAGCAGTAAAATGGAATACGCCTGTTGACTGCAAGGCGCTGGGCGGCGTCGAAATCTGAAAATAGAAAAGCCGCGGAAGCGGCTTTTTTAATGCGCAGTCCTGGCCTATTCGACCAAGTCTTTAGGGTAATACATGCTCTTCAACAGCAATACATCAAATAAATAAACTAAAGCAGCAGCTTTAAAAGTCCAGTAGCCGGAATAATATGTGCTATCTGGCATTTTATTGTGCCCATTATGCCAAAAATCCCCCTTTCGGCACGTATGCCAATCTTTTATATAGCATTCTAAAATTTGAGCTGCTTGAGCCTTATCATTATTTTCGCGCATTATTCTAATTACACTGCACAAATCATCATAATGAAGATTATACAATAATTCACCCGCCGGTTTTTTATAGCCATCTTGCGTCAAGTGAAAACATAAATTTAACACCTCATATTCCCAATAGTCATAATCCAGCTGCTCTCCCAGTGCAAGCAACGAAATCCGGGCTGACTAGCAGTAAAATTCAGCATTAAAATTTTTAAATAGCAGTCAGCTATTGAGCTCCAGCGATGAGCCTCCCCGCAATTATATTCATCATTTTCAACCAGCATGTCCGCATAGTGCGTATACCTTCGATACAGTCTGCTTTCAATTTTAAATAATAATCTTCATTAATATATTTTTGCCTTTTAACTTAATTAAAATCAAGCAATTATGCTACATCCTTTTGCAATCTGCGTTCATGCAATCCAACCAAATACTCATCCAAAACTTGAATTTCAGGATCTGTAAACTGCAAATACAGCTTGGTGCGCCGCTTTAGGATATCTTCACTGCTGACAGCCCATTCATACTCAACCAGATAATCCACTTCCTGCGCATACAGGCCATGGCCAAAATTAAACCCCAATTCATGCACAGAAGATGCCTGATTTAAAAAACTCCACAGGCGCGCGCCGTAGGCATGCGCCCAGCGCTCAGCAAGCGCCTGCGGAACACCGCTGACTTTCTGCATGGCCTGCGCCGCCAAATCTTCCACCGATGTCCAGTTTTCCGCACCGGGCAGCAGCGATTTAGCCGTCCAGGGCTTGGCCATTTCAGGGAAAAACGCCTGCAGATGCGCCAGCGCGGCTTCCGCCAGCTTGCGGTAAGTGGTCAGCTTGCCGCCGAACACCGACAGCAGCGGCGCCTCGCCCTCAGGCTGCCGGCTCAGGGCAAGGGTATAATCGCGCGTTACAGCCGCCGGATTATCCGACTCATCATCGCATAGCGGGCGCACCCCCGAAAAGGTGCTGAGGATATCGGCAGCTGTCAGCTGTGTTTTAAAATGGTCATTGCAGACGTCCAGCAAATACATCACTTCTTCCTGGGTAATCTCAACCTGATCCGGATCGCCCAAGTATTCCTTGTCGGTCGTGCCGATTAAGGTATAGCGGCTTAGATACGGAATGGCGAAGACAATGCGCTGATCATCATTCTGCATGATATAGGCTTTATCGCCTTCATACAGCTTAGGCACGATCAGGTGGCTGCCCTGAATCAGGCGGATGCCGTAAGGCGCTTTCAGCTGCAGGGCCTGCTGAATAAACTGCGCCACCCAAGGCCCGGCGGCATTGACCAGCGCCTTGGCCTGAATCTGATAGGCGCCTTGGGCATTTTCCAGCTCAATCAGCCAAATGCCCGCCTCCCTTCTGGCCGAAAGGCAGCGCGTCCGCGTGACAACCTGCGCGCTCAGTTCCCGCGCCTGCATGGCATTCAGCACAACCAGCCGCGCATCATCCACCGCGCAGTCTGAATATTCAAAGCCGCGGATGATTTCATCTTTCAATGGGCTGTCTTCCGGCCGGAAAATAACATGATTCGACCCCGCCAGCTTTTCCCTTTTTCCCAAATGGTCATAGAAAAACAGGCCGGTGCGGATCAGCCATGCCGGCCTTAAATGCGGCTGATGCGGCATGATGAAGCGCATCGGCCGGATAATATGCGGCGCCTTCGCCAGCAGGACTTCCCTCTCCGCCAAAGCTTCACGCACCAGGCGGAATTCCTTATGCTCCAGATAGCGCAGGCCGCCGTGAATCAGCTTTGAACTGGCCGATGAGGTATGCGAGGCCAAGTCATCCTTTTCACATAAAAATACTGACAGCCCGCGCCCGGCTGCATCGGCAGCGATTCCAGCACCGTTAATCCCCCCGCCAATTACAGCAATATCATAAAGGGTTTGATTATCATGCATATGCGCCTCCTTAAGCAGCCGTATTTTTATTCTGCAGCGTCAAACACTGCTGTTATTCTAATCAGGCTTTAAACATAGCAAAAACACGGCTTCAGCGCTAATAAATCTTTGCGCCGCAGCATCCAAAGCACTGCCGGCTTAGCCGCCTTTACGCGCCTCTACTCCACAGCAAATGCATAACAGATTCATTAAAAGGAACACTTCAGCTGCAATTCAGCGGATTTATCTGCATCTGAATCCGCTTGCAGGCCTAAGGCTAGGAAATCACATAAAAAATAGATTTCCATAAGGGCTTGCGGACCAGCGCCTCATTCCAATGAAAATGCAAAAAACACAGCCAGACTGCAGATGATGAATGCATCCGCTAGGCCTATTAAAAAGGCTGGCCGGTTCCGGCGGGCTGAAGCGGACTCAATTAAAAAAGCGGGCGAATTGAGCATCGAGAAATGCGCAGGCTTATGGCATACTGAAATGATAACAACATGGGCAGACCAATATGAAAATGGCATATAAGCTTTTAGCTTTGGGTATGGCGGCAATCACTTTAACTGCATGCCAAAGCGCGCCGCGCGCATATAACGGCCAATCCGGCTATCAAATTGAAAGCAAATCGGCAGATTCGGCAACCTTGGCTTATACGCTGGCGGGCCGCCAAAACCAGCAGCTGGATGAAAACAAGCTGCAGCGCGCCTGCCAGAAAGTGCTGGGCGTCAACAAGACCTTTAAGCTGAGCATTCTGAGCGTTAATGAAATTGCCAACCCTGCCGTGCAGGACCCGCAATTTGGCCGCCAAATCGGCAATATCCGCGCAAGCTTTGGCCTGTCCAACACCCCGGATCTGCGCAACAGCGACAACTTAGCTGCGCAGCAGGCGCTGGACACCCGCCCTGCGACTTTACGCGTCGTGCGCTACACCTGCTCTTAATCCCGAGCGAACTGAAGCCTGAAACAAATAAGACGCTAGCTATAGCGTCTTATAAAAGCTCACATTGCGGAATTCTTTGGCTTCATCCAGATCCGGCCACGTCGTTGCGCTGCGCTCATCCAGTTTCTGATAATGCGGATGACTGAAATTCTTCACACGGCTGTCCGCCACCCACACCTCTGGGGCGAATTTTAAAAATTCATCCAAGAAAAAGCGGTTGCACTGGTCATACAGCACATCCGCAGCCAGCAGCACATCAACCTGCCCAGCCTTGTACAGATCATCCAGATATTCCAGCTCCACCTGATTCAGCGCGGCGTTTGCACGGCAGGCTGCCAGGCTGATCTGGTCGATATCGCAGCAGATCACCCGCTTGGCGCCTGCCATTTTGGCGGCGATCGCCACTACGCCGGAGCCTGCGCCGAAGTCCAGCACCACTTTATCTTCCACATGATGCGGTTCCGCCAGCAGCCACTGCGCCATGGCAAGGCCGGATGCCCAGCAGAAGATCCAGTACGGCGTATCGTTCCAAATCCGGCGGATGACTTCATCATCCAGACGGTCCATTGGAAATACCGGCGGAATCAGCCACAGCGCAATTGGCGTTTCCGGCAATTGCTGCGCCTGCAGCTCACTGCCCGGAATGACGTCATGCAGGGCTTGCAGCAAATGTTCTGGGGCTTGGGGAAATTGGAAGGTGCGGCTCATAGCTACCATTTTTATTCTAGTGAGAATTCACAACTCAAATTAATTTCGCGTCAGGCGGCATGGATGCCGCCGTTTCACTGCGTTACATGGACGTAACGTCAGTGAAACAAAGGCTTTTGCCTACTTTTGGCCTTTCAAAAGTAGGGCCAACCGCAGGTTTATTCAATAATTAAACTGAACAGGTAAGACTCCGCTGAGAAGCACTCTGGACACTCAACTATCAAATCATTAGCTTCAGGACATTAACCTAAAGCTTTTTCAGCTGCTTCAACAGTTTGACGGATCAGCGTTGTGATGGTCATTGGCCCGACACCGCCCGGAACAGGCGTGTAAGCGGAAGCCACTTCTTCAATGCCTGCCAGCTGAATGTCGCCCACGCCGCCGCCGTCACGCGGATGGAAGCCTGCATCAACCACAACAGCGCCTTGCTTGATCCAGTCTTTCTGGATTAACTCCGCCTTGCCTACTGCGCCGACAATGATATCCGCCTGCTTCACAAAGTCTGCAAGGTTTTGCGTGCGTGAATGGCAAATGGTCACAGTTGCATTGGCCTGCAACAGCATCATCGCCATCGGCTTGCCCAAAATCGCGGAACGGCCCACGACAACGGCATGCTTGCCGGCGATTTCAATGTTATTTTCCTGCAGGATCGTCATGATGCCTGCAGGCGTTGCAGAACCGTAGGCTGCTTCGCCCATCGCCATGCGGCCAAAGCCAAGGCAAGTCACGCCATCGACATCTTTGGCAAGCGAGATAGCATCAAAGCAGGCGCGCTCATCAATCTGCGCAGGCACCGGGTGCTGCAGCAGAATGCCGTGAACATCCGGGTTGGCATTAAGCTTTTCAATTTCAGCCAGCAGCTGCTCAGTTGTGGTTTCCGCCGGAAGCTCTACTTTTAAAGAATCCATGCCGACACGGCGGCAGGCATTGCCTTTCATGCGCACATACGTCGCAGATGCGCCATCATCACCAACTAAAATCGTCGCTAAAATTGGGGTACGACCTGTTTTCGTTTTTAACGCTTCTACGCGGGTTAACAAGTCAGTTTCAATTTGTTGCGCTAATGCACGACCATCTAAAACTAATGCCACGGCACATCTCCAAAGTAGATATGAATCAATTTCGCAAATAATACATGATTATTTAGCCGATTTTCTTCCGTATGCTGAATTTATGCGCATCTGCGCGATTTCTAGTATTGTTTTTTTTTCAAAGATTGCTAATATACGCATCAACAAGACGCGGCGGGGTGGCAGAGTGGTCATGCAGCGGACTGCAACTCCGTGTACGCCGGTTCGATTCCGACCTCCGCCTCCAATCTTGTTAAAATGCCCGAGTGGTGAAATCGGTAGACACAGGGGATTTAAAATCCCCCGCCCACAAGGCGTGCCAGTTCGAGTCTGGCCTCGGGCACCATTTTAATACTTCTTAAAATGGTGCAATAAAAAATCCAGCGCTAAGCTGGTTTTTTTATACCTGGAATTCAGCGCCCTTCCAACAAACAAACTAAAAACAAATAGGGTATCTCTCCCCAGCCTCTCAAGCCCCTCTTTCCCTTATAGCCATCTTTAAAAAACAATAGGATATTTAACCCAATCCCATAGACCAGGCTTTCCCGCAATTTCCATCCCTTCCCCGCACTTCCTGCAGTGTGGAAAAAATGCAATCACATCACTTTTGGGCGCAAAGATAGCAGCCGCTTTACATTTAGGACACTGCACTTTGATTGGCGCCGGCTGCCATGCCATAAAGGTCACTTAGCTCCCTAAATACCGCTTCAGCTCATTTTCCAGCTCAGCCTGCATGCCCTCAGGATTCACCACTTTCACATTCGGAATCCAGAACCGCACCAAAGGCAAAAGCTGAATATCATGGCTGATGCGGCTGGAAACCAGCAGCCCGCCATCATCCAGCTCTTTCACCAACTGCTGCTCCGGCAGCAGGCGGCGCTGCTTAAAATAACTGGCGACATCCGCATGAATGGACAGAATCACTTCCTTCTTTTCCTGTCCAAACCAAATGCCCTCTTCATCTTCCAGCAGCTTTAAAATTTCCGCATTGGGCTGAAACGCTGAATAGGTATGACTGGAAGAATTCAGGCTGATGTGGCTTAACCTGTATGTGCGCAATTCGTCTTTGCGCACGGCAGCCAGATACCAGCTGCCGTGATGATGAATCAAGCGGTAAGACTGAACCAGCCGGGGTTAATTTTTATATAAAAACCCCACCTGCAGGCTGTTCTGAATCGCATTGCCCAGCACTTTAAAAATATCGGTGAATTGGGCGGCATCTTCAAAAGCATAGCCTTTGGCGCTGTATATTTGATTTGCGCGGCTGTCCAGCAGCTCCTTTAGAAAGGACATATCCAGGCTCGGATAAAGGTGGCTGATCCCCGAAAGCTTGGCAAAGTTCTGAATATCTTTGGGCGTAATTTTGCCAAGATGGCTCGGCTCCAAATAGAACTTCCTGCTCTGCGGATCTTCAATTAAATTCAGGAAACGGCTTAAGCGGTCAAAATCGCGGGTAATGGTGCGCGGATTTACCGAAAACTCTTCCGCCAGCTCTTTCACACTGAGCTGGCAGCCCATATTCAGCTTAGTGAGAATATTCGCCAAACGGTCTGCCAAACGCTCATGCGCCGTCGCTTCACGCGTCATATTTTTACCCTTGATTTCTTCTCAGCTGCAGCGCTTATTGCATGATATACCGCTCAGGCCCATAAAAGCATAATTAATGCATTTTTTCCACAAACGAAAATGCAATTTTTATTTATCTAATTCATATATTTAATTTAGAAACAGCCGGCGCTTAGCTTGCCGCAGCGGACTGGCTTTTCCGATCATTTAGCCGGTCTAAATAACGCTCGAAATGCAGCATGGCCGCGTAATACTTAGGCAATTCACCCCACTGCACTTTTTGCTGAATCAATGCCTTAAAAAGGCGGGCTAAGGCCTTGAGCATATGGCGTCCCGTATAAGGTTTTTTATCAACTTTCACAATCAGCGCCCTCTTCATATCTTTCATCCAGTCCGGCCCGCAATGAATTGATCAAATTTTCTAATGAATAGGGCCTTCCCATAATCTAAGCGCGGCCTGTGACAGGTGATGTCACAGCAGAATAAAATATGATGCGATTTTTTTAATCTCCGTTATATTTTTTCAGAAATTCCGCCTATGCATAAAAAAAGCCAGTTCAATGAACTGGCTTGAAACAACGCTGAGCGGAATCAGGCAATAACCTCCACCACCACTTTCCCCACATGCTCGCCAGTATCCATGCAGGCATGCGCATCCTGAATCTGATCAAACTTAAATGTTTTATAGATCATCGGCAGGCATTCGCCTTTTGCCCACAGCGGCGCAACATGCTCCTGCAGGCCCTGCGCAATTTCAGCTTTTTCTGCGGTATTGCGCGCGCGCATGGTTGAACCGGTAATGGTCAGGCGCTTCATCATGATTTGACCGAGCTTCACCTCTTTGGCTTTCGCCCCGCCCAAAAATGCGATATACACCAGGCGGCCGTCACGGCGCAGCAGGTTAAGGTTCTTTTCCAGATACGGCGCGCCAACCATATCCAAAATCACATCTACGCCGCCATTGCCGGTTTTCTCATTAATAACCTGCTCAAAATCCTGCGTTTTATAGTTGATGGCATCGGTTAAGTCCGCAATCGCCTGCACTTTTTCATCCGTGCCCACCGTGGCAAAAGTTTTAATACCCAAGGACTTGCACAGCATCAGCGCTGTGGTGCCAATGCCGCTGCCGCCGCCATGCACAAGCACGGTTTCGCCAGCCTTGGCCCTGCCCATCTGAAACACGTTCGCCCATACGGTAAAGAAGGTTTCCGGAATGGCGGCCGCCTGCACAAAGCTGACGCCTGCCGGAATGGCCAAAGCCTGGCTTTCAGGCACGGCGCAGTATTCCGCATAGCCGCCGCCGTTGGTCAGGCCGCAGACTTTATCGCCGGCTTTGAATTTGGTGACATCACTGCCGACAGCAATCACTTCGCCTGCTACTTCCAGGCCCGGCACCGGGGTGACGCCTTTCGGCATCGGGTACAGGCCCTGGCGCTGCAGAATGTCGGGGCGGTTAATGCCGAAAGCATGCACTTTCACTAAAACCTCATCCGCTTGAGGCGCAGGCACGGCCACGCTTTCATAGGCAAGCTTATCCACTCCGCCCGGTTCTGTAATAATGACTTGCTGCATCGTTGCGTGCGACATAATTATTTCCTGATTGATTCAATTGTTTTCCGCTTTGATGTATTGCAGCATAAACTTTGCATAGAATGAATAACAGTGGACTTATGTATAATCACTTTATTATTCAGCCAATTGATATAGGTAAAGCATGAGGGCCATCAGAAAAGCCGCCGCGGATGACATGCAGGCCATGCTGCAGATATGGCTGGACGCTTCCATTCAGGCGCATGATTTCATTCCCGCCGCCTTCTGGCAAAATCAGTTGATCAGTATGCGGGACACCTACCTGCCCTTGGCTGAAAATTATGTGATAGAAGATAATAATGCGGTCATGGGCTTTGCCTCGCTGCTGTGGCCAGATGCATTTCTGGCTGCGCTTTTTGTTGCGCCGGAGCAGCAGAGCTATGGATACGGCTCTGCTCTGCTTGATTTTTTAAAGCAGCAGCGCCGTGAACTGCATTTAAGCGTCTATGCTGAAAATGCCCCTGCCGTAAGTTTTTATCAGAAGCACGGCTTTAAAGTCATCAGCCAAGGTATTGATGAAAATACAGGACATGCAGAATATGCCATGACTTGGCTTCAGGATTAATCTGCAGGATTTTCAGGAAAACGCATGCCAGCCGTGATTGAATACCATGAAGACAACTACAGCGCCTTTGAATGGTTCGAGGGCCTTGCGGTCATCCGCTTTTATGCCGGCTGGTGCGCGCCCTGCGTGCAGAATTCCCCAGTATTTGAACAGCTGGCGGAACATTATGCGCAGGCGAATCCTGAGATTAAATTCGGCAAGGTGAATATTGACCAGTCGCCGATTCTGACTTTGCGCTATAACGTTTACGGCTTGCCTTCCACGTTGATTTTCCGCAATGGTGCAATTATTAAAAGGATTGCCGGAGTTAAAAGCCTGGCTGAAATGAAAAGCATTGTGGATAGCATGGATGCTTAAAGCCGATTTCCGCTGATTCACCTCTGATTAAGCGCCTCATCCGCAGCAGCGAAATGCGCCATCTGATCGGCATAGGCTTTTTGAAACGCCGGGCGGGCTGTGGCGCGGGCTGCATAAGGGCTGCAGGCTGGATATTCCGCCAAACCGCCAAAGCGGCCCACCAAGCGCAGCACATCCGCCATGAGGATATCCGCAACAGAGAAAGCCCCAGCCAGCCATTCGCGCCCTGCCAGCACCTTTTCCATATGCTGCAAGCGCGCGCGGAGGAATGCATCCATCAATTTTCTGGCAGGCGTTTCCGCCGTGTCATGGGTAAAGCGGTAAAATGATAAAGGCAGGCTGGCCATTTCCACGGAGTTCAGCGCCGCAAATACCCATTGAATGACATCGCTGCGCCCGCAGGGATCCTGCGGCAGCAGCTTGCCGCTGAGTCCGCCTAGATAAAGCAGGATGGCTCCGCTCTCAAAAATTGAGATATCGCCATCCGTCAGCCACGGCACTTGCCCAAAGGGCTGATGCGCAAAATGTTCGGTGCCGCGGTCTTTAAAAGGCGTGCTTTGCACTGTGTAAGGCAGCCCGGCTTCTTCCAGCGCCCAGCGCACGCGGAGATCCCGCACATAGCCTCTTGGCGGTTCCGGAACCCAGTCAAATGTTGTCAGGATGAGATCAGGCATTTGCATTTCCCTTTTATTTTTGCACAGAAACCAGCTGCACAGCGCATGCAAAACAAGCCCTCCCCCTATTGTACGTTTTTTACACTTATTAGACCTATTTGAGCACAGATCAACCATGAAACAATGCTGAGCTGATCATTTTTTGTTTGATTTTTTAATTTTACCCGGATAATATAATTTTACCCGGACAAAATATATAGAACATTTTTTATATGAAGACTGAACACACCTATAGCGCCTTTACCGGCGATAAACACCTGCTAACCGGTTCTCTGCTGCAGGTGGCTTTGGCGCTAAAAAATCAAGCGGATGACTCAGCAGCGGTTCTGATTTTTAATGATCAAACCGGCCAGCAGATTGATGTAAATATTTCAGGTTCTGAAACTGAAATTCAGCAGCGCTATGCTGCGCCTGAAGCTGCCAAGAAAGTTGGCCGTCCTAAATTAGGCGTGATTTCGCGTGAAATTACCTTGCAGCAGAAGCATTGGGATTGGCTGGATTTGCAGAGTGCAAGCGCTTCGGCTGTAATCCGCAAATTAATTGATAAGGAACTGAATAACCCGGCCTCTGAAAGCAATATCATGCTGGCGAAGCAGACTGTTGACCGCTTTATGTCCGCCATGCTGGGCAATATGCCGAATTATGAGGAAGCCTCCCGTGCTTTATATCAAGGCCGCAAGGATACATTTCTCGCATTGATTCAAGGCTATCCACAGGATTTAAGGGAATATCTTGTATTAAAAACACAGGGCCTTTTTTAAGTGAAATGAATATTTTAAGCTTTTGGTACCCCACCTGAATAAGGGCGGCTACATTAGCCCCGCCCTTTATATTCCCTCACCATCCGCTCACTGACATCTTCAAGATAGCAAAGCGGCGCATAGCCGCCCGCGCGGTTATACGCGCTGCGTTTGCCGCAGCGGCTGCCGTTGCGCGCAGTATTGTATGGACAAGGGCAGTTTCCCGGATAGCTTTCAATCGACTGCTGGATAATTTTCCGCTTAACCGCTGCGGTATTTTCAGCGCCCTGTTTCGCTTCTGCACCAAAAGATAAACATAAGCCAATTAAAAATAATAACCTGAGTTCGACTTAATATGCTTACTAATTAAGCATATTTCTAAAGGCCGGCTTATTCGGTGATAAACAGTAAGAAACTATTGCAGCCATCAGATTGACCATAAAATTATTAACCGAACGATGCCGGGTATGGTCAATCTGATGCAGGTTTTTCAGCTGATCATTCACTGTTTCAATCAATCCCCGCTTTGAGAGAAGCTGTTTTTCTTCCTCGTTATATTCAGGCGGATTCTTCATATTCTTACGCCCCATGGTTAAGATCTTAATGCCTTGCTGAGATAAGCTTTCAGCCTTGGCTTTACTTATATATCCCTTATCTGCGAGTAAAATTCCACTTAAGCCTTTGCTTAACACATCCAGCATTTTGACATCGTGAACATTTCCTGATGTAAATGCAATATTGATAATTTCACCTAATTGATTGATAACCATATGCAATTTAAATCCGTAGAACCAGCCCATACTGCTTTTTCCCCGCTCTGCCAGGCCTTTAAAAACTTTATGCCTTGCAATGCGGCGGTTATGGCAAACGGGCAGTTTAGTTGAATCAATTAAGCTGATCCCGGTACATTGGCCTTTAATTTGATGAAAGAAGCAAGTTAACGCTGTGAGGCATTGAGGCAGCAACTCAATCATTCTGTTATAGCTGGGCAGTGCAGGAAAAGCTGATTTCCAGAAAGGCTGAATCATATGGCTGTAATAATACTTGAAGAACCTGAAACCGGACTGATGAAACAGCACAGCGATTGTCATGATCTCGGACAGGCAGAGGGCCTTGGCTCTGCGCCGCCTTGGCTGGCGGTCTGAAATGAGGGCTGTATTTAGCGCGGATTCAAAATCTTTGCAGAAATCATCTATTGCACAGAAGATTTCAGTAATATAATCCATAGGAAAGCCTTTATTTTGTGATTTTTTGTCTTGAGAACCAAAATCTTACAACTTCAAAGGCTTTTTCTTTGTTTCTTTTTTATATCGAACTCAGGTTAATAATTTTTTCATAAATACCCCCTCTACAAGCCATTGTATAGGGAAATTATTTACGTGAACCATATATCATTATTTGAGCGCTTATTTTTTAGCCGCCAGCTTTTTACGGCAATAAGAAAGCCCGCTGTCGCGGGCTGTCTTCAATCCATCCAATCCCTTACAGGCGGACTAGCTCAACAATTTTCTCAGCCAGCGCTTCCGCAGCTTCATCCGCGTAGCTGACGTCTGCACCTTCCGCAAGGTCAGTCACCACAACCACGCCAGTTTCACGCAGCAATGCAGCCTGCTCAGCGCTTAAGCCCGCTTTAGCAAGTGCAACCACGCCCTGCTGCATCAGCAGGCTTTCCAGCGCCTGCGCATTTTCCAGCGCTTTTGCTGAAACAGCGATAGACGCCGGCTTCTGGCCTAAGCGCGCTGCGCGGTCTTCCGCAGTCACAGGGCTGCTGTGCGCTGCCCACTCCACAGATTCTTCCACCATACCCGCGCCAATTGTGACGTTGTTTAAGCGGTCAATGAAAATGAATGAACCGGTATAGCGGCTGTCCTGATAGCGGTCAAAGACCACCGGCGCATCAAATTCAACCGTGACATTGGCAATCGCATTTAAATCCAGATGATCCACCTGCATTTGCTCAAGCGTATTCACATTTGTGCGGTAGTTGATGCCGGTTACTTTGGCGGGAACAGTCTGCGTGCCAATCTTAACGTTGTACAGCTTGCCCAGCGCCAGCGGCTGATCCGCCATCCAAACCACAGTCGCTTTCACCGAGCGGGAAATGGCAGGCAGCGCCTGATCCGCGCGGACCAGCACGTTGCCGCGCGACACGTCAATTTCATCATTCAGGGTCAATGTCACCGCCTGGCCGGCAAATGCATGTTGGAGGTTGCCGTCAAAAGTGACGATTTCCTTAACCGTTGACGACTTGCCTGAAGGCAGGGCCGTAACTTTATCACCCACATTGATTTCACCGAGCGCAATCGTGCCGCAGAACCCGCGGAAGTCGAGATTCGGACGGTTGACATACTGCACCGGGAAACGGAAATCATGCTTCTCGCTGTCGCGGTTAATTTCAACGGACTCCAGCGTGCCCATTAAGGTTTCGCCGGTGTACCAAGGCGTATTGGCGGATTTATTCACCACGTTGTCGCCGTTCAATGCGGAAATAGGCGTAAAGATGATATTGCTTGGCTTGCGCTCGCCCAATTGGCTGACGAAGTCCGCATATTCCGCCTGAATTTCATTGAAGCGCGTTTCAGAGAATTCCACCAAGTCCATTTTATTGATGGCGACAATAATATTCTTAATGCCCAGCAGGCTGGCAATATAAGTATGGCGGCGGGTCTGGGTCTGCACGCCGTAACGCGCATCAATCAGGATAATCGCCAGGTCGCAGGTGGAAGCGCCGGTCGCCATGTTGCGCGTGTACTGCTCGTGCCCCGGCGTATCGGCAATGATGAACTTGCGCTTTTCCGTTGAGAAATAGCGGTAAGCCACATCAATGGTGATGCCCTGCTCGCGTTCCGCCTGCAGGCCATCAACCAGCAGCGCCAAGTCCGGCGCATCGCCTGTAGTGCCGACTTTCTTAGAGTCGCGGGTCACCGCCTGCAATTGATCTTCATAGATCAATTTTGAATCATACAGCAGGCGGCCGATCAGGGTGCTTTTGCCGTCATCCACGTTGCCGCAGGTCAGGAAGCGCAAAAGATCTTTGTTTTCATGCTGTTTTAAATACGCCAAGATATCCTGGCTGATCAATTCTGATTGATGAGACATCGCTCAAACTCCACAAATTCTTTAGAAACCGGTTTTCCAGTCCGCCCCAGCCCTCTTTTTAAAAGAGGCGGGCAGACTGCTGCGCAAGGGAGATTAGAAATAGCCTTCCTGCTTTTTCTTCTCCATCGAGCCTGCCTCATCATGGTCAATCATCCGGCCCTGACGCTCTGAACTGGTCGCCAGCAGCATCTCCTGAATGATTTCCGGCAAGGTGTTGGCCGTTGATTCGACTGCGCCGGTCAGCGGGTAGCAGCCTAAAGTGCGGAAACGCACCGATTTCATTTGCGGAACTTCGCCTTCTTTTAAAGGCATGCGCTCGTCATCCACCATAATCAGCGTGCCGCTGCGCTCCACCACAGGGCGTTCCGCAGCCAGATACAATGGAACCAATGGAATGCTTTCCAGGTAAATGTACTGCCAGATATCCAGCTCAGTCCAGTTGGACAGCGGGAACACGCGGATGCTTTCGCCCTTGTTCACTTTGCCGTTGTAAAGATTCCAAAGTTCAGGGCGCTGGTTTTTCGGGTCCCAGCGGTGCTTGGAGTCGCGGAATGAATACACCCGCTCTTTGGCGCGCGATTTTTCTTCATCGCGGCGCGCGCCGCCAAAAGCGGCGTCAAATTTGTATTTATCCAAAGCCTGCTTTAAGCCCTGGGTTTTCATGATGTCGGTATATTTTGAGCTGCCGTGGTCAAAAGGGTTGATTCCAGCTTCAACGCCTTCTTTATTCTGATGCACGATCAAATCAAAGCCATGCTGTTTCGCCATGTTGTCGCGGAACGCAATCATGTCTTTAAATTTCCAGCCCGTGTCTACATGCAGCAGCGGGAATGGAAGTTTGGCGGGATAAAACGCTTTCATTGCAAGATGCAGCATTACTGCGGAATCTTTGCCGATTGAATAGAGCATGACCGGATTTTCAAATTCGGCAGCAACTTCACGGATAATATGAATACTCTCAGCTTCCAGCTGTTTAAGATGAGTAAGTCTTTCCTCATTTAACGACATGAATAACACCAGCTTAGAAAAAACGTGTACTTATGACACTTTTGAAAATTTATATTCATTATAGTGATTTAGTTATCTGTACTATTGCTTGTTTTATTATATTTATATGCAAATTCGTCATATAGAAGTTTTTTGATATTGCTTATAAAAGATAATTAATCAAGGCCTTGAGCCCAATCCGCCCGCCTGCCCTGCAGCTTTGGCCGCCATTCAGTCAAAGCTGATTACAATAAGGCTATCATTAAATGCCCTAAGCCGGCCTGACGGCCATGCAGGCTAAAAAAGCAAAGGCATCAATTCCTTGCCAATAAGTTTACTGTTATATTTATTCAGCGCTTCATGAAGATTTTTACGGCATTTTGCATACACATCGGCTGCGTTAAATGCTATCTTCTGCTGAGGGGGAAATTTCAGCCAGAAACTTATTTTTTCCAATTATTTATAATCATAATATAGAGATAAATATAATGTGGGAATTGTTGACGCATCCTTCCAATATTGTATTCAGCATCAGCCTGTGCCTGATGTTCCTGTTCGGCATTTTTGAAATGGCGCTGATGCTGATCGGCGGCGGCTCGCAAGGCCTGCTGGAGCAGTTTCTGCCGGATGGCGCCGGACATCAGGCGGACATCGGCGTCGATGCCGATCACAGCCTGCTCAGCAAAGCGCTGGATTGGCTGTATTTAGGCCGCGTGCCGCTTTTTGTCTGGCTGATTATCTTTTTGACCGTCTACGGGCTGAGCGGGCTGATTCTGCAAGGCGCTGTGCAGCAGCTGACCGGCACGCTGCTGAATGCCTGGATCATTTCCCCCGCCTGCCTGTTCCTGTGCATGCCGCTGGTCCGCGGCAGCGCGCAGCTGATCGCAAAAATCCTGCCGCAGGATGAAACCTCGGCGATTTACAGCGAAGAACTGATTGGGCGCACAGCCGTCATCATCCTGGGCGAAGCCAAGCCGAATTCTCCGGCGCAGGCCAAAGTGCGCGACCAGCATGGTCAGCTGCATTATGTGCTGGTCGAACCCGAAACAGATGAAACCTTTCTGCAGGGCCAGGCCGTGGTGCTGACCCAGAAAACTAAAATTGGCTTTCAGGCCAGTCTGCCTTGATAAAATTTCATTTTAACTTTAAATACAACTATAGAGAATCAGCTGCATGTTAGACCTTATTCCAAGCGGCCTTTTGGCCACGGTCGGCGTGATCTTCGCCGCCCTGATTTTTATCGGCTTTATCCTTGCCCGCCTGTACCGCCGCTCCAGCAAGGAAATTTCTTTTGTCCGCACCGGCTTTGGCGGTGAAAAAGTGATTTTAGGCGGCGGCGCCATTGTGCTGCCGGTGCTGCATGAAATTATCCCTGTAAACATGAATACCCTGCGCCTGGAAGTGCGCCGCGCGGATGATCAGGCGCTGATTACCCGCGACCGCATGCGCGTGGACGTGATGGCGGAGTTCTATGTGCGCGTCAAGCCTTTGGCGGAATCAATCGCCACGGCGGCGCAAACGCTGGGGCAGAAAACCATGTCGCCGAATGAATTGAAGAATCTGGTCGAAGGCAAATTTGTCGACTCTCTGCGCGCAGTGGCTGCCGAAATGGCGATGGAAGAGCTGCATGAAAAGCGTGTCGACTTTGTGCAGAAAGTGCAGCAGGTGGTTTCTGAAGATCTGCATAAAAACGGCTTAGAGCTGGAAACTGTTTCTTTGACAGGTTTAGACCAAACAGGGTTTAAATATTTCAACCCGCAAAATGCCTTCGACGCCGAAGGCCTGACCAAGCTGACAGAAACCATTGAAGACCGCCGCCGCAAGCGCAACGCAATTGAGCAGGATGCTGATCTGGCGATTAAAACCAAAAATCTGGAAGCTGAACAGGCTCGCCTGCAGATTCTGCGCGAAGAAGAATACGCCAAGTTGCAGCAGGAGCGCGAGATTGCCGTGCGCCGCGCGGAACAGCTGGCTGAAATTGCAGCGCAGGAAGCCGGCAAGAAGCGCGAAGCGGAAGAAGCGCGCATCGCCGCCGAGCGTGAAGTCGATTTAAAGCGCATTACCGCGGCCCGTGATGTTGAAAATCAGAATATTCAGAAATCGCAGATTATTGAACAGGCGCAAGTCGAGCAGAAGAAAACCATTGAACTGGCTGAGCAGATCCGCGCCATTGCCATTGCTGAGAAATCACGCGAAGAGTCCGAGGCTAAAGCGCAGGCTGACCGCGCCCGCGCTGAGGCGGTCAAAGCCGAAGAGGAAGTGATTACCGTGCGGGAAACCCAGCGCGCCGAACGGCAGAAAGCCGTTGAACTGGTGGCGGCCAAGCAGGCTGCGGAAAAAGACGCGATTGCCATTACGGTGGCGGCGGAAGCCGGCAAACAGGCTGCAGCCGATGATGCAGAAGCGATCCGCATCGCTGCCGAAGCGGCAGCCGAACAGGCCCGCCTGAAAGCCAAAGGCGAAGCCGATGCGAAAATCCTGCTGGCGCAGGCGATGGAAAAGCAGTATCAGGTTGATGCGGAAGGGACGCGTGCCGTCAACGAAGCCAACAACGTGCTGTCTTCTGAACAGATTGAAATGCAGATCCGCCTCGCCATGCTGAAATACCTGCCGGAAATTATCCGTGAAAGCGTGAAGCCGATGGAAAATATTGACGACATCAAGATTCTGCAGGTTAACGGCCTGCACGGCGGCCATGCCGGCTCCTGCCAAAGTGATGCGCAGCATGAAGGCGGCGCTGTGGCCCTGTCCGACCAGGTGGTCAACAGCGCCCTGCGCTACCGCTCTCAGGCGCCTTTGATTGACAGCCTAATGAGCGAATTGGGCATTCAAGGCGGCGATATTAACGGCATGACGCAAAGCCTGAAATCCAATGCCTAATGCCCTGCGCCTCATCTGAGCAGCTGAGGACTCAGGCATCATAAAAATGCGGCCATCCGGCCGCATTTTTCCTTTCCGCTGCGCGCCCTCAGAGCAGCGCCAGCCTTAAAAACATGATCAAAAAAGCAACAATTTCCTGACCAAACAGCGCTATCCATCGCGCTGCGCTGCAACTATATTAAATTGCATGCTGGACCTACAGGAAGAATAAAAATGCCTTCAAAACCCTTTAGAAAAATAAACCGCCTGGGGCTGCTGTCCTGCCTTGGCGCCCTCATCAGCATCTGCAGCGCCCATGCTGATACGGTGCAGATCAGTAACCACCCCGTGCAAGCCCTGGTGCAGCGCAATGCAGCGCCGGCGCCCTCATCTGCGGACCTTCCAAAGCGCCATCTGCAGCACATGCGCATCATGCATATCGACTTGGATTACATCTATGACACCGATAAAGCGCAGCAGCGGGCAAACCTGCAGGCGCTGATTCAGCGCATTCAGGCGGTTCAGCCCAATACCATTTTCCTGCAGGCTTTTGCTGACCCTGACGCCAACGGCTCGGCAGATCAGGTCTATTTTCCAAACCGCCATATTCCTGTCCGGGAAGACTTATTTCATCAGGTGCTACAGCAAATCCGCCAGCAAACCAAGGTCAAGGCAGTGTATGCCTGGCTGCCTTTGATTGCCTGGGAGTTTCCGAAAAAATACCAGTTGAACTATGTGCAGAGCAGCCAGAAAAACACCCACGGCTATATCCGCATCTCGCCGTTTGACCCGAAAAACATGCAGTATGCAGCTGAGATTTTCTTAGATTTCATTCAGCGCAATCAGGTCGACGGCATTCTTTACCATGACGACGTGACCTTAAGCGATTTTGAGGATGACAGCCCAGTGGCGCATCAGGCCTATAAAAGCTGGGGTTTTGACAGCGCTGCGCTGCTGCGCCAGCCGGAGCATCCGCAGCAGCTGAAATTCGCGCGCTATAAAACTGCCTATCTGGATCAGTTCGCGGCCGGCATCAGCGAAATTCTCAAGCAGCGCCAGCCCAATCTGCAGTTTGCGCGCAATATGTATGCCGAAGCGCTGCTGAACCCCGACAGTGAAAAATGGTACAGCCAATCACCGGCCAGCACCTATCAGCACTATGACTACAATGCAATTATGGCCATGCCCTATATGGAAAAAGCCAAAAACCACCGGCAGTTTTATCTGGACTTAATCCAGCAGGCAAAAAAATATGACCCTAATTTGAGCCATACGATTTTTGAACTGCAGGCGGTCGACTGGATTACCCAGAAGAAAATACCGGACCGGGAGCTGCAGCAGAGCATGAAGCTGCTGGAGCAGCACGGCGTGCAGCATATCGGCTACTATCCTGACGATTTTGCCGATGCGCACCCCGATGCAGCCCAGCTTAAGCGCGCATTTTCTGAGGCAGATTAACTGCATAATTCTGCAGCTGCCCTTGCTCTGAATAGTGCAGGGTCATATTTTTAGCCCTGCGCATCTGCACAATGTCGCGGGGCTCTATGGCGAAACTCCGCGCCAACTCCCCTTCAGTGACACTGTCCGGCGCCTGACGGCGGTCACGGCCATGAAATCTGATCCAGTTATAGCCGGCCCAGACCAGCAGGCCGACAATCAGCACCCCGATGCAGAGGCTCAGCTTCATCAGCGATATGCTGGTCATCGGCTGCACCTGTCCCCTGACCTGCGCATACACCACGCTGCCTTCAAACCACCAGAACAGCAAGGTCAGCAGTGGCGCAAACAGCCACATCCACATCAGCCAGCCAAGCGCCATGAGGCTGTAGCCTGCGCCTTTGCGGCGCACATACTCCGGCTTATCAATATACTCAGGCAGTTCCAGCGGCTCATCTCTGAGCATTTTAAAATTATTGAGCTGATTCATCGTTTGCATCTCCTCTGAACCCCCGGTCTGGACTGACCCAGCGGGCACGCTTTTGGGTTTTTAAAATGGTTTTCGGCAAGGCGAATACCGTGGTCAGCATGGCAAGAATCCAGAAGAACAGCGGATACCAAATGACCCAAAAATAGTTGCGCAGCATGCGGCCCTTATCATAAGGCTTGTCAATCCACAGGCTGACGAAGAATTGAATTAAGCAGGTCACGCCTAAAATCACGCCGTACCATTGCGGCACCAGCGACTGAATGGCCCATTCGCCCGGCAGGGAGAAAAACAGCCCATAGAAATACAGCGCGAAAATGCCGAACATGACGTATGCCCAAAGCACACTGATGACGGATTCAAAGGCAATGGGCCACATGCGCCTTAAAGACCATTTGAATATTTTAGGCATATAGGCAAACAGCACCTCAATGCCGCCCTGCGCCCAGCGCAGGCGCTGCTTCCAAAGCCCGCCGAATGTTTCCGGCATGTAGATGTAGCACAGCGCCTGCGGCACATAATGCAGATCCCAGTGGTCAAACTGCAGGCGCCATGACACATCTATATCCTCAGTAATCATGTCATCGCGCCAGTAGCCAATGCGGTTCAGCGCCGTTTTGCGGAAACCGGCGATGGCGCCGGATATGGTAAAAATCCGGCCATAGGCGCGCTGCGCGCGCTTGATCAGCCCGATAATGGAAGAAAACTCGCCAACTTGGATTTTTCCCAAGACGCTCGAGCGGTTGATAATGCGCGGGTTGCCGGTGACGGCGCCGACGCGCGGAAAGCTGACCAGATGATGCATCATCCACAGCACGGAATGCGGATGCAGCAAGGCATCACCATCAATGCAGACCAGATATTCATAGCGGCTGACCATTGCGCCGGCCCTTAAAGCATAAGCCTTGCCCTGATTTTCCGCCAAATGCACCACCCGCAGCTTGGGGTACTGCTCCGCCAGCTGATCCAGTATTTCCCCGGTGCGGTCCGTGCTGCCATCATTCACCGCAATCACTTCAAACTCCGGGTACTGGCTTTGCATGGCAAAACGGATGGTTTCGTGCAGCTGCCCTTCTTCATTAAAGCACGGCACAATAATGCTGCAGCCTTGGCCGCTGGGCTTCGGCAAGTCGGGCTGATTATATTCCCGCTTCAAATAAAACCAGACGCCGCCGGCAATCCAGAGCCATGCCATAAACAGCGGGTATAAAAAAGCGAATCCGAAATAAAAGTCGTTAAAGCTCAATGCCTGCATCAATTCTGTCATTGCCTTCTCCATCCCTGCTGATAAGGGTCGCGGTAAGTCAATGGACTGTCATTCAGGCTTAAGCTTTGATAAAGGTTTTGCTGAATGCGCTGACCATCCGGCAGCCGGTAATTATTAATTCCGATCTTCTGGATAGATGCAGTCCTGAGCGCCTGAAAGTCCTGCTGATAGCGCTTCCAGTCTTTTGCATTCATATCCGGGCCTACGTCCAGACTGACAATCAAGCGCTGCCTTTGCGCCGCATCCAGGGTCTGAACCTGCTTCATTAACGCTTTGAATGTTTCGGGCTGCTGCACAGGATTCAACGTCAGGTACAGGAAGTCCGAAGTTTTTAACGCCTGAGTCACCAGCGGCTTCAAGCCAGCCAGAGAACTGTCTTTCAGGCTCAGTTTTAAAGCCGTCTGATAATCGTTGCTAATATTGGCGTAATAATGCGCTTGCTCCTTGCTCCGCTCTTTAATCGCCATGACCTGCTTCACTTGCTGCGCGCATGGCGCTGACCAGCTGGCCTGGCTGAGCGCGCAGTCCAGCGTATCGCCGGTTTCCAGCATCAGCCCTTCAATCGAACTGTTGTTTCTCACCAAATCTGCCGTCAATTCGGCCAGATTGATGCCCTGCTTCAGCTCCAGGCTCATCGGCAGCTCCGCATAAACGCGGTTTGAAATGCGGGTTTTGGTCTGCCAGGCGGTGCGGTTCAGCAAGTCCTGCTGCACCGGCAGCTGCGCGTTCGGAAAAAATGCCGCATCAATTTTTCCATCCGCATTGTTGTCTATCACCGTTTTCAGCAGCAGCGTATTGCTCTTGAATGCGGTGATCTGATCCAGCAGCTGTCCCAGCTTCTGGTCAAACTCCTTGGTGTCGCGGCTTTGCAATTCAGCCAGGTTGAAGTTCAGGAAGCTTTTGCGCTGCTTATGCGGCGCACGCGCTTCCGCAATAAAGTCGATCATGTCCTGATGAATCTGTTCAGGCGTCGGGTTGTCAATAATCAGCGCGCGCTGATAGGTTTTTTCTGAATCCGCAAGGCTGGCGACATTGCCCAAGCTGAATGACATGGGAATGCCGGCCCGCTGCGCCAGACCTTCAGTCTCTGGCGTTACTGCGCCGTAGGGCCAAAACACCGCCAGCGTGTTAATGCCCAGCTGCCGGTCCAGCTCCTGCTTGGATTTCTGCAAATCCGCAACAATCCGCGCCTGATATTCCTCATTCGTTTCATACTGCTTTTCGGCAGGATAGTACTGGCGGGTGGTGGCGGCAGGCTCCATATTCAGCTGCGGATTGGCCAGAATGCCGCGGTGCAGGTTGTCTGAATGCGAGACAAATTCAGCAAGGCCGGACTGCTGCATTTCGCGCATCTGGTCCCAGTTCATTAAATTTCCTGCACCATAGGCTTCATAGGCGTCTTTGGTATTGCCGTTGATCCAGCTGGTCGGAATGGCGAAAACCGCCGGATATCCGTACTGCTTCAGCAAAGGGAAGACACGGCGGTAACTGCTGACCGCGCCGTCATCAAAAGTCAGCAGCAGCGCCTTTTCAGGCAGCTTCTGCTGCTTCTCGCGCGCCTGCAGAACATCCTGCAGGCGGATAGGATGCCAGCCTTCACGCCGGATCCAGGCAAAAAACTGCGACAGATTCTGCGTGCTGATGGCGTATACATCACGGTCACCCTGTTTCGCCACATCATCGCGCACATCATGAAAGGTTAAAGGAATAAACTGATTTTCACGCAGCAGGCTTTCGGGCTTCGCGGCCTGGCTCTTGCCGGGCGGCGCCTGCACCGCTCCGGCATAGAGCGGAACCGGCGCCAGCAGGCTGAGCGCCAAAGCGCGCGGCAGCAATGTTTTGTTGATTTTTTTCATTAGAAGCGCCCCTCAAATCCAAATACGGCATAAGTTCTTCTTTCATCTTCTCCGTCATAAGGGTGCACTCCCCAGCCAACGCCATAGTTCAGCTTCCACGTGCGTGACAGCTGCCAGTCGTGCTGGTAGTACAGGTTGTAAATAGGCTTGCCTGAGAAGCCTGTCTGCTTGAAGGTTCCCGCAGCGGCTTCAAAATGCTGGCTGAAATGCCGGTCATAGCTGCGCCAGGTTATCCAGTCATGCTCCAGCACCGCTTCTGCGCTGTAGCTCTGTTTTGGGTTGAAATAAGGCGCGTAGTCTCCCAGATCATTTTTTTCATAGCCGCCGCGCAGCGTGGCGCTGGTGATATGATGCGGCGCCTGAAACAGCTGCTGCTTGAAAAATCCGGAAAGTTCCTGGCGGGCATTGCCGTCATTAATATCCATCAATTTATAGGCCGCGCCCGCTTTGCGCGCCTCATTGGCCTGCCAGTTCAGGCCCATGCTATAACCTTCGCCTTCATGGCCCTGCGCCAGCGCCTGCAAAGGAATATCCGCCTGGCTGTCAAAGCCCAGCGCATAGCTCCAATGGTCATTCAGCCAGTGAGACCAGTCCAGCTGCACGCCAAAACGGTCACCGTCTGTGCTTTGCGACAGCATGATGGAGGCAGCTTTGCGGTTTGAAGCCCATTCCAGCCCCAAGCCAACACGCTGATCCTTGATTTTCCCCTGTTCGTAGTCTGCCCAGCGGTTGCTGTGATCTGCAAAGAGGCGGTAATTGTCATTGAGCCAAGGGCTGTTCAGCCGCGTTCCGCTTTCCTGTTCTTTGGAGCCCTTCAGCCTGCCCAGCAAAGCGTCATTGTCCGATTCGCTTTTGGAAAATGTGCTCCGGTGCTGAATTGTGGCATGGCGCCGGTCATCCAGCGCCTTTTTGCTTTGCTGCACGCCGGTGTCATCGCCGGCGCTGCGCATTAAACGCTGAGTCTGCTGGCGCCATGACTGAATCTGGCCAAGCGCCTGCGCATTCTGCATGCTGGTAATTTGGCTGGACTGGTCTATAGGCTCAACGCTGTTCCACTGATCCAGCGTCTGCTGTGAAAGTTCGGGCTTTTCACGCCAGCGCTGCACAATCGCCAGATTATTCTGATAGCTGATGTTTGCCGGCGCCTTCGCCACAATTTCATTAAAATACCGCTCTGCCTTGCCGTGCTCCTTGCGGTAAACATAATTCAAGCCTTTGAGCCCAATAAACTCCGTGCGGTCATCATGCGTGACTTTGTCAACGCCTTTGGCATTGCTGTACCTGAAGGTCGGCAGCTGCTTATCCATCTCTACAAGCAGCTTATCGGCCTCTTTAAATTTTTCCTGCTCAATCAGGCTGAAGTACAGGCCTGCATAAACGTTGTAGTCCGCATAATTTTTTTCAGCAAACAGGCTCTTGTACAGCTTCTCAGCTTTCTTCGGCTGGCGCATCCGCAGATAGCTGTCCGCCAGGGCATGCCTGACATAAGTCGGCATTTCCATTGGGCCAACGCCGGTTTTGGCAATTTGCGCCACCGCCTGTTCCGGCAGGTTCCGCGCATTCAGCGCAAAGATGTATTCATAATAAAAGTGCCGCCTTAAAGCCGGGTCTGCAGGCAATTGCGCCTCGTAGGCCTTCATCTCTGCAAGCACTGCGTCCAGCGAAATAAAAGCCTCTTCCCCCCGGTTCATGGTGACGGCATTTTTAGCGGCCTGAATGCCCTGCTGAATGCGTTCTGAAAACTCGCTCATTTTCAGCACATGCCGCAGTGTAGGACGCGATGCATCCAGCTGCTTTAACTGGATATACTGCCGCGCCTTGGCATAGTCACTGTTCATAATCAGCGCCAAGACATACTGCTCCTGGGCATCTACGCTTTCCGTTCCCTCCACTGCGCGCTGCGCGGCGTTCAGGGAGTCTGCAGGCATATCCAGCAGGCGGTAGGCATAGGCCAGCTTTGACTGATAATCCGCATCCAGCGGCTGCAGATTCGCCTGTTCCAGTATTTCGCGCGCGCGGCTTTTCTGCCCGGCTTCGGCCTGCAGCACGCCTTGCCACAGCATCCACTGCGGCGACGGGTCAACACTGCTGAATTTCGCGGCCCATTGAATTGCTGCGTCGTACTGCTTGATATCCCGCAGCGCTTTCAGGACACTCACCTTGCCGTAATCAGGGAATGTGGCAGGGTCAATATTCATCAGATAAGCTTTATCTGAATCGGTAAATTTTGCATTGGCGTAACGCAGCACAACATAGTCTGCAATGAGTTTCTGATTCTGCGGGTCCTGCTCTAACAATGTTTTTAATTGATCTAAACCCTGATTCACCTTCCCGCCTTGAATGTCTGCAACGCTCTGTTCTCTTTGCTGATCAACTGACTCGGCTGCAAATACCACTGACGGAAGACTGGAAAGAATCGAATAAAAACATAATCGGCATAAGTAAGTTTTATAAGCCATTGATTATTCGCATTAGTTGAGTAATTTTTATAAAGTCACGGAATATGACTTAACTCTCAATATAGTCTTATTCTGGTTTAAATTTAACCAGTCTTTCGATGATTTATGTAAACAATCATTAAGCCGGTTTTGGGCCGCATTTCTCAGTTTCAGCACTGCAAAAAAAATGCTC
Source organism: Acinetobacter sp. WCHAc010034 (assembly GCF_001696615.3). Classification (NCBI taxonomy): domain Bacteria; kingdom Pseudomonadati; phylum Pseudomonadota; class Gammaproteobacteria; order Moraxellales; family Moraxellaceae; genus Acinetobacter; species Acinetobacter sp. WCHAc010034. The sequence goes on from NZ_CP032279.1 coordinate 1,084,558, forward strand.
CTTGTAACAGGAGCATTTTTTGACTGTGCCGGAAAAGTTAAGCCAGGCCTTTTTCCTGCAGCACCTGCAGCATGGTCGAACCCAGCTCCGCCGGACTGCGGGTATAAGCCATTCCAGCGCGCTCAAAGGCTGCGAATTTTTCTTCCGCAGTGCCCTTGCCGCCGGAAATAATCGCGCCAGCATGCCCCATGCGCTTGCCTTTCGGCGCAGTCACGCCGGCAATATAGCCGACGACCGGCTTGGTTACATGGGCCTGAATGTACTCGGCTGCTTCTTCTTCCGCTGTGCCGCCAATCTCGCCAATCATGATGATGGCTTCGGTTTGCGGATCTTCCTGAAACAGCTTCAGGCAGTCAATCTGATTCATGCCCGGAATCGGGTCGCCGCCGATGCCGATGCAAGTTGACTGGCCAAGGCCCAGCTTGGTGGTTTGCGCAACCGCTTCATAAGTCAGCGTGCCTGAACGCGAGATGATGCCGATTTTGCCCGGCTGATGAATGTGCCCCGGCATAATGCCGATTTTGCATTCGCCTGGCGTGATAATGCCCGGACAGTTCGGCCCAATCAGGCGGGTGCCATTGCCATTAGTTTCCAGATAGCGCTTGGCTTTCAGCATGTCTAAAGTCGGCACGCCCTCGGTAATCACCACAATCAGCTCAAGGCCGGCATCAATTGCTTCAATCACCGAATCCAGCACAAAAGGCGCCGGCACATAAATGGAGGTTGCGGTTGCGCCAGTTTCACGCACCGCTTCCTTCATGGTGTTGAACACAGGCAGGTTTAGATGGCGTTGCCCGCCTTTGCCCGGCGTTACCCCGCCCACCACTTTGGTGCCGTAGGCGATGGACTGCTCTGAATGGAATGTGCCGTTTTTGCCGGTAAAGCCCTGCACTAATACTTTTGTGTCTTTATTTACTAATACGCTCATGCTTGATGCTCCCTTAGCCTTTCACTGCAGCGACAATTTTTTCCGCAGCGTCGGCAAGGCCAGTGGCAGAAATTAAAGTCAGACCCGATTCATCTAATAACTTAGCACCCAATTCAGCGTTATTACCCTCTAAGCGAACAACAACAGGGACTGTTACATGAACTTCCTGAACCGCCGCAATAATGGCTTCGGCAATCATGTCGCAGCGCACAATGCCGCCAAAAATATTGATCAGCACGCTCTGCACGGAACTGTCCGCCAGAATAATTTTGAAGGCTTCAATCACGCGCTCCTTGGTCGCGCCACCGCCCACATCCAGAAAGTTTGCCGGCTGGCCGCCGTAGAGCTTGATGATGTCCATGGTCGCCATGGCCAAGCCTGCGCCATTCACCATGCAGCCGATATTGCCCTGCAGCGCCACATAGTTCAGGTCATGCTCAGAGGCTTTCAGCTCGCGCTCATTTTCCTGCGACTTGTCGCGCAGCGCAGCCACTTCCGGCAGGCGGTACAAAGCATTTGAGTCAATGCCGATTTTGGCGTCTACACAGAGGATTTCGCCGTTTTCGCGCACCGACAGCGGATTGATTTCAAACAGCGCAAAATCGTTTTCAATAAAGGCCTGATAGGCGGCCGTCATGATCTTCACAAACTGGGCGATCTGCTCATTTTTCAGCTTCAAGGCAAAGCCGACTTCGCGCGCCTGAAACGGCTGCAGCCCGACCAGAGGATCGACCTCGACCTTAATAATTTTTTCCGGGGTTTCTTCGGCGACTTTTTCAATTTCCACACCGCCTTCGGTCGATGCCATGAACGTCACGCGCCGGCTGGAGCGGTCAACGACTGCGCCTAAATACAGCTCGCGCTCTACGGGATAAACATCTTCGGCAACTAAAATGCTGCTGACCGGCTGGCCGCCGGCATCGGTCTGATAGGTCACCAGGCGCGTGCCGATAATACTGCCGGCATAGTCAGCAGCTTCCTGAGCGGTTTTGACGACCTTTACGCCGCCGGCTTTGCCCCGGCCGCCGGCATGCACTTGGGCCTTCATCACAGCAAACTTGCCGCCCAGCTGTTCAAAAGCCTGAACGGCTTCTTCCGCATTGGACGCAAGAATGCCTTCCTGAACAGGCATGCCATACTTTTTCAACAATGCTTTTGCTTGGTATTCATGTAGATTCATTGTTTACCTTTTACTGTTTTTTTCGCTTTGTTATTGCAGTTTATGTGCCAATGCTGATCATCAGCACCAATAATTCTTAAAACTTTCTTCTCTTTATTTTTAGATGATTATTCATGCAAAAACAACCACTAAATGCAAAAAGAGCGGCCTAAGCCGCTCTTTTCTTCATCTTATTTGCGTTTACGCTGAATGGCGTGAATCGCCCGGCCATCCACTGCCAGCGCAGCTTCATGCACCACTTCTGAGAATGTCGGGTGACCGAAGGTCATCAGCTGCAGATCTTCAACAGAAGATACAAACTCAAGCGCGATCATGCCTTGGTGCACAATGTCAGACGCCGCAGGGCCAATCACGTGCATGCCCAGTAAACGGTCAGTTTTTGCATCCGCAACAAACTTCACGAAACCAGCGCCTTCACCGGCAGCTAAAGCGCGGCCATTCACGGCAAAACCGAATTGACCGGTTTTAACTTCATGGCCTTTTTCTTTGGCTTGCTCTTCTGTTAAGCCAACCCACGCCGCTTCTGGATGCGTGTAGATCACAGAAATGATGGTGTCATAGTTGACTTGCGCTGCATGGCCGTGAATACGTTCAACAGCCATTACGCCTTCTTCCATCGCTTTATGCGCAAGCATAGGGCCGCGAACCAAGTCGCCAATTGCATATACGCCGTCAACAGACGTTGCACACCAATCGTTTACTTCAACCAAACCGCGTTCAGTCAATTTGATGCCGCAGTCATCAGCCAGCAAGCCTTCAGCATAGGCGCGGCGGCCTACACAAACGATCAGCTTATCAAATGCTTGAGTTTTTTCTTCGCCGCCTTGGGTGTATTTAACAGTTACTTCAGAGCCATTAACTTCTGTGCCGGCAACTTTAGCGCCAACACGGATATCAAGGCCTTGCTTAGTCAACAGCTTTTGGTAGTCTTTCGCCAAAGCTTTGTCAGCCATCGGCAGGAATGCATCCATTGCTTCAAATACAACAACTTCTGCACCCAGACGGCGCCATACTGAACCCAGCTCAAGGCCGATTACGCCCGCGCCGATTACGCCAAGGCGCTTAGGCACTTCCTGGAACTCAAGCGCGCCGGTAGAATCAACAATAATGTCTTGATCTACTGGAGCTACAGGAATGTTCACAGGAACAGAACCTGTCGCAAGAATCACGTATTTAGGCTCTAAAACCTGAGTTTCACCTTCGTGAGATACAAACTCAACTTTTTTGCCCGCAAGCAATTTGCCTGTGCCTTTCAGCCACTCGATGCCGTTGCCTTTCAGCAATTGGTCGATACCGCCAGTCAGCTGGTCAACGATTTTGTCTTTACGCGCAAGCAGCTTTGCAAGGTCAAACTTCACTTCGCCAGTTGTGATGCCGTGGTCATCCAAATGATGAACGGTATCTTCATAGCGGTGAGAAGAATCAAGCAGCGCTTTAGACGGGATGCAGCCCACGTTTAAGCACGTGCCGCCTAAAGACGGCTTGCCTTTGTGAATGCGTTTTTCGATACAGGCAACTTTAAAGCCCAGCTGCGCTGCGCGGATCGCCGCTTCGTAGCCGCCTGGGCCACCGCCAATTACAACAAGATCAAATTGTTGAGACATTTTTATCTCCAAAAATGGGCTTAGAGGATCGCTCTAAGCCCATGTTTTATTCTTTAAAATTAAAGGTCAAGGATCAGTTTAGCTGGCTCTTCTAACAATTCTTTAATTGTTACAAGGAAGCCTACCGCTTCTTTGCCATCGATTAAACGGTGGTCATAAGAAAGCGCTAAATACATCATCGGCAGGATTTCCACTTGACCGTTTACCGCCATTGGACGCTCTTGGATTTTATGCATGCCCAAGATTGCAGTTTGCGGCGTGTTCAGGATTGGAGTAGAAAGCAGTGAGCCGAAAGTACCGCCATTGGTGATGGTGAATGTACCGCCAGTCATGTCTTCAATGCCCAGCTTGCCGTCACGCGCTTTATAAGCGAAATCACGGATGCCGTTTTCAACTTCAGCATAGTTCATGCGGTCAGTATCGCGCAGCACAGGAACAACAAGGCCGCGGTCAGAAGATACCGCTACGCCGATGTCATAGTAGCCGTGGTAAACGATGTCATTGCCGTCAATAGAAGCATTAACTGCCGGGTAGCGCTTAAGCGCTTCAGTCGCCGCTTTAACGAAGAATGACATGAAGCCAAGGCGCGCGCCGTGGCGCTTTTCAAATGCGTCTTTGTATTGAGCGCGCATTTCCATGATTGGCTTCATGTTGACTTCGTTGAACGTTGTCAGCATTGCAGTTTCTTGCGTCGCCGCCAGCAGGCGCTCAGCAACACGCTTGCGCAGGCGGGTCATAGGAACGCGCTTTTCAATGCGCTCGCCTACCGCTACGCTTAATGGCGCAGCTGCAGGAGCCGCCGGCTTAGCCTGATGGTTGGCAACATCTTCTTTGGTGATGCGGCCGCCGCGGCCTGTGCCCGCAACGTCAGCAGCTGGAATGCCAGACTCAGTCAATGCTTTACGCACTGCAGGCGCCTGATCAGCAACAGCAGCGCCGGCAGCAGCTTGAACTGCAGCAGCCGGTTCAGCTTTCTGTTCAGCCTGAGGCGCGGCAGCTGGCGCTGCGCCGGAAACTGCGCCTTCTTCAAACTGCGCAATCACTTCAGCGGAAAGCACTGTGTCGCCTTCATTTTTAACAATAGCTGCAATCGTGCCGTCTGCAGGAGCTACAACTTCCAGCACAACTTTGTCAGTTTCAATATCACAAATCACTTCGTCGCGTGATACTGCTTCACCAGGCTGCTTGTGCCAAGTTGCAATTGTGCCGTCAGCAACTGATTCTGGGAACACCGGTGCTTTAATTTCGGTTGCCATTACTAAAAATCTCCTGTTATTCAGCCACGATCGCTAAAGCGTCATTCACGAGCTGAGCTTGTTGTTTTGCATGCAAATAAGGTGAACCGCAGGCAGGCGCCGCAGATGCCGGACGGCCTGCGTAGCTGATGCGTACCTGTTTACCCGCTTTCATTACGTCGTCATATAAGCGCGGCGCGATGAATAGCCAAGCGCCCTGGTTTTTCGGCTCTTCCTGCGCCCAAACGATTTCTTTTACGTTTGGATAAGAAGCAAGCACTTCTGCAAGGCGTTTTTCCGGGTACGGGTACAATTGTTCAATACGGACGATTGCTGTGTTTTCAAGGGCCTGCTCACGGCGTTTTTCCAGCAGGTCGTAATAAACTTTGCCGCCGCACAGTACAAGGCGGGTAACGTCCGCTTTGCTGATTTGATCAATTTCATCAATTACTGTCTGGAATGTGCCGGTTGCCAGCTCTTCCAGTGTCGAAACCGCCAGTTTGTGGCGCAGCAGCGATTTTGGAGAGGTGATAATCATCGGCTTGCGGATCGGGCGGACAGCCTGACGGCGCATGGCGTGGAAAATCTGCGCAGGCGTTGTCGGAGTAATCACCTGCATGTTGTCTTCAGCGCAAAGCTGCAGGAAACGCTCCAGGCGTGCAGATGAATGCTCAGGGCCCTGGCCTTCAAAACCGTGCGGAAGCAGCAAGGTCAAGCCGCATACGCGTTCCCATTTGGTTTCGCCGGAAGAAATGAACTGGTCAATCACCACTTGCGCGCAGTTTGCGAAGTCGCCGAATTGCGCTTCCCAAATGATCAAGCTTTTCGGCAAAGTGGTTGAATAGCCGTATTCAAATGCCAGCACAGCCATTTCAGATAACAGCGAATCATAAATCGCGGTGCGCGGCTGATTCTCTTTCAAATTGCACAGCGGAATGTAGGTTGAACCGTCAACCTGGTTATGCAGTTTGGCATGGCGGTGCGAGAATGTGCCGCGGCCCACGTCTTCACCGGTAATGCGGAACAGGTAGCCTTCATCCAGAACAGTTGCATAAGCCAGAGTTTCAGCTGCGCCCCAGTTCAATGGAATTTCGCCGGTCTGCATTTTCAGGCGGTCATCAATCACTTTTGCAACTTGGCGCTGCATCACGAAGCCTTCAGGAAGCTCGCGCATTTTCGCGCCCAGCTCTTTCAAGCGTTCGATTGGGAAAGTCGTGTCCCATTCATCAGTGTATTCATGGCCAAGGTATGGAGACCAGTCCACAAACATTTTCTTGTTCGGCTCAAGCACCAGCGCGTTGGCAACATGCTTGCCCGCTTCAAGGTCAGAACGGTACTGCTCAACCATCTGGTCAGCCGCAGCGCGGTCAAGCACGCCTTCCTGCACCAGCTGGTCCGCATACAGCGTACGCGTAGAAGCTTTCTTGTTGATGACTTGATACATCATCGGCTGCGTTGCTGCCGGCTCGTCCGCTTCGTTATGGCCGCGGCGGCGGTAGCAGAACATGTCAATCACCACATCCTTGCGGAAAGTGTGGCGGAAGTCATGCGCCAATTGCGCAACAAACAGCACCGCTTCAGGGTCATCGCCATTCACATGGAAAATCGGCGCCTGAATCATTTTCGCGATATCGGTACAGTATTCTGTAGAGCGCGCATCACGCGGATCAGAGGTTGTGAAGCCGACTTGGTTGTTTACCACGATGTGAACCGTACCGCCTACCGTATAGCCGCGAGTTTGCGACATCTGGAAGGTTTCCTGGTTAACGCCCTGGCCTGCAAATGCAGCATCGCCGTGAACAATGACCGGCAATACGTCATCGCCGCCAATGTCTTTGCGGCGCACTTGGCGCGCGCGCACCGAACCTTCAACTACAGGCCCGACAATTTCCAAGTGCGACGGGTTAAACGCCAATGCCAAGTGGACTTCGCCGCCCGGAGTCATAACGTTTGAAGAGAAGCCCTGATGGTACTTAACGTCGCCAGAACCTTTCTTATGCAGTGATTTGCCTTCAAATTCACCGAAAAGGTCTGCCGGGTTTTTACCCATGATGTTGACCAGCAAGTTCAGGCGGCCGCGGTGAGGCATGCCGATCACCACTTCTTTGCAGCCTACAGAGCCTGCGCGCTGAATCAGCTCATTCACCATTGGAATGAAAGACTCGCCGCCTTCCACGCCAAAGCGCTTCGCGCCGACAAATTTGCTGCCTAAATATTTTTCAAGGCCTTCAGCTGCGGTTAAGCGCTCCAATACGTGCTTTTTCTGATCTGCATTGAAGCCGAACTGATTGCGCGCGCCTTCAAGGCGCTGCTGAATCCAGCGTTTTTCTTTGGTGTCTACAATGTGCATGTATTCAGTGCCGATAGAAGCGCAGTAGGTCGCTTCCATAGCCTGAACAATTTCACCCAGCGTAGCTTCAGCTTTGCCAATCGCCAGGTTGCCGGTGTTGAACGGCGTATCTAAATCGGATTGAGTCAAGCCATGCGCTGCAAGATCCAGATCCGGCACAATTTCACGCTTAGCCAGGCCTAATGGATCGAGTTTCGCTTTTTGATGGCCGCGGTTGCGGTACGCCGCGATTAACTGCAATACGCCAATTTGACGGCGCTCATGCTCAGAACTTACTGCACTTTGAACCACAGGCTGAACACGGCTTGAATTGCGGCCTAATAACAGGAATTGCTCACGTACATTGCTGTGCGGCTGATCACCTTTAGGGAATTTATCGAAGTATTCGCGCCAGTCAGCTTCTACTGAGTCTGGAGCTGTCAGATACTGCTCATAAAGTTCTTCAATATACGCTGCACTGTCAGCGGAAAGTTCTGTGTCAAGACGCAGTGCGTCAGCAACTTCTTGCATTTGTGGACCCATTTCCTATTGCAAAAACATTTCAGGATGCTTTTTAAGCGAACCCATGATTAATAATGTCAAATTGGTAACATGACACTAGTCCCCATTAGGCATCAGCCATGAGGCGCGTTATCACTACATCAGGAATTCCTAATGTGATTAATGAACAACAACGCCCCTCAGCGGCATCATTACTCATTGTTATACCCAGCCGAACCGGGCAATTTTTTGCAAATCGTCTTAGAAAAAATAATTCCTGCGCCTTGTTTTTTCTAAACCGACTTCCCTGCCTTTTATATCCCGCCTCAGCACAGCTAAATGTTGAAAATATGTACATATTTCATGCTCAATTTTCACATACAGGGGTGCGTTAAATGCTAACACGTTCCGCTGTTTCAATTGATTTCTTTGACATATACCTTTCATAAATTGGCGAAATACATATGCCAAAATTTCATCTAATATATGGTGCTTTAAATAAAAACCAGTTTCAATGTAGACCAAAGTCTACTCCAGCAAATACATACGAAAAGAGAGCATCATCTTTCAATATGCCCTCTTTCAGCTCACATCTTAACATCTTAATAACCTTTTTGCAGACCCATACTTGCACTTATTTATGAGATTTGTTTTAAATCACGCCGCTTTTCATCAATCTGGCGCAATTCAAGCGCGCCTCCCACTTATAAACAAAAACAGTGCCAACTTAGCCGCTTTGCAGCCAGCTATTCCGCTTAAGCGGCTAAAAACAAAAAAGCACACCATTAGGTGTGCTTTTTCTAACTGATAAATCAGTCTACAGATTAACCCGCAGCATCTAAAAGCATGTTGCGGATGTGACCGATTGCTTTCGTCGGGTTCAGGCCTTTAGGACATACAGATACGCAGTTCATGATGCCTTTGCAGCGGAACAGCGAGAATGGATCGTCAAGACGGGCCAAGCGCTCTTGCGTTGCAGTATCGCGCGAGTCGATGATGAAACGGTATGCATTCAGCAATGCTGAAGGACCCAGGAACTTGTCCGGGTTCCACCAGAATGACGGGCATGATGTTGAACAGCATGCGCAAAGAATGCATTCATACAAGCCATCCAAGTGCTCACGGTCTTCAGGAGACTGCAAGCGCTCTTTTGGCGGCGCAGGCTGGTTGTTGATCAAGAATGGATGAATTTTGTTGTACTGATCGTAGAACTGATTCATATCCACAACTAAATCTTTAACCACCGGCAAGCCTGGCAAAGGACGGACTGTAATCACTTCCGGCAGGTCGTTCAGGTTCCAAAGGCACGCTAAACCGTTTTTGCCGTTGATGTTCACACCATCCGAACCGCAAATACCTTCACGGCATGAACGGCGGAATGTCAATGTTTCATCCTGTACTTTCAATGCAAGAAGCGCGTCAAGCAGCATGCGGTGCTTGTCAGTCAGCTCCAGCTTGAAAGTTTGCATGTACGGTGCTTTATCCTTATCAGGATCGTAGCGGTAGATATTAAATGTACGAGTACCTCTACTCATCTTACTTCTCCCAATTAGAATGTGCGCGGTTTAGGCGGAATTGCAGCAACCGATAATGGCTTGTAGCGTACTGGCTTGTACTCAAGACGGTTATCGCTAGAGAACCACAATGTGTGCTTCATCCACTCATCATCACGGCGGCCATACGGGTAAGCTGGGTGATCCGGTGACTCTTCAAAGTCTACAACCGTATGCGCGCCGCGGCACTCTTTACGGGCTGCAGCTGAAATCAATGTCGCTTTAGCCACTTCATACAGGTTTTCAACTTCTAAAGCTTCTACACGCGCAGTGTTGAATACTTTAGACTTGTCTTTTAAGTGAATGTTGCGTACGCGCGGCTCAATCGCAAGAATCTGCTTCACGCCTTCTTCAAGAAGCGCAGTTGTACGGAATACACCCGCATGATCTTGAACGATGTCACGGATTGCATCTGCAACTTCCTGAGCGTTTTCACCTGCTGTTGAGTCATCCAGTTTACGGATACGCGCAACAGTTTGCTCAAGCACAGTTGTAGGAAGCGGCTGGTATTCATCACCGCTGTGCTTAGTCACGTAGTCGATGATGTGTTCACCGGCAGCTTTACCAAATACAACCAAGTCAAGCAGTGAGTTGGTACCTAAACGGTTTGCACCGTGTACAGACACGCAAGAACATTCGCCAATTGCATAGAAGCCTTTAACAGGCTTGGTAAAGTTGCGGTCGCCAGCATTGGTCGAGTAGACATCGCTGTCTTTGTCGTAATGCGCTGTAAATGCTTCAGTTTCAGAACCTTCAGGCACAACCACTTGACCGTGGATATTCGTTGGAATACCGCCCATTTGGTAGTGAATCGTCGGCACAACTGGAATTGGCTCTTTAGTGATGTCAACGTTCGCGAATTTCTTGCCAATCTCGAATACAGATGGAAGACGTTTCATGATCGTTTCAGCACCCAAGTGCGTCATATCAAGCAAGATGTAGTCTTTCTTCGGACCGCAGCCGCGGCCTTCTTTAATTTCCTGGTCCATCGAACGTGATACGAAGTCACGCGGCGCCAAGTCTTTTAAAGTTGGTGCATAGCGTTCCATGAATGGCTCGCCTGCATCATTGCGAAGGATTGCGCCTTCACCGCGGCAGCCTTCAGTCAGCAATACGCCTGCGCCAGCAACACCCGTTGGGTGGAACTGCCAGAATTCCATATCTTGCAATGGAATGCCTGCACGCGCAGCCATACCAAGGCCGTCACCGGTGTTGATATAAGCATTGGTAGATGCACGGTAAACACGGCCTGCGCCGCCTGTAGCAAACAATGTCGCTTTTGCTTGGAATACTGCAATTTTACCCGTTTCTTGGTCAATTGCTGTTACACCAAGAACGTCACCCGCTTCGTTGCGGATCAGGTCAAGTGCAATCCATTCAACAAAGAATTGCGTGCCCATTTTCACGTTGCTTTGATAAAGCGTGTGAAGAAGCGCGTGGCCTGTACGGTCAGCCGCTGCGCACGCGCGCGGAACCGCTTTTTCACCGTAGTTTGCAGAGTGGCCGCCGAATGGACGCTGGTAAATCGTACCGTCTGCGTTACGGTCAAATGGCATGCCCAAGTGTTCTAATTCATAAACCACTTGCGGCGCTTCACGTGTCATAAACTCGATTGCGTCTTGGTCGCCTAACCAGTCAGAACCCTTCACAGTGTCGTAGAAGTGGTAGTGCCAGTTGTCTTCCTGCATGTTGCCCAGAGACGCGCCAATGCCGCCCTGCGCTGCAACAGTGTGCGAACGGGTTGGGAATACTTTAGTTAAAACAGCAACTTTCAAACCAGCTTGAGCAAGTTGGTAAGACGCGCGCATGCCTGAACCACCGCCACCGACGATGACTGCATCGAAGGTTTCGTGTGGAATATTTGTGTAATCTTCTTTAGGGGTTATAGCGCCCATGATCTCTTCCTATCAATTCGCCCAAAAAATCTGGATTGCCCAGATCGCATATGCAAATACAGCAATAATGACTGCTGAAGTCAGCACTAGGCGTAAACCTGAAGCTGAAGGACCCATCTGGCGGGTAGTCACATAGTCTGTGAACACCTGCCACATGCCGATCCAAGCATGCGCAACAAGAGATAAGACCGCCAATAAAGACAGAATCTTCATTGGAGCTGTCATCATAAAGCCATACCACTGCTCAAAGCTGAATCCGCCATTGCAAAGGATCCAGCCAAATACCACAACAGTGTAAACAGCCAGCACAACAGCGCTCACGCGCTGGATAAACCAATCGCGGGAACCTGAACCCGTTAAACCTGTAGCACTTTTCATTAGAGAACAATCCATACAAATGCTGCAATAATACCGATTGCAGACAAGATCAATGAAATAGTAGCTGCGATACGGCCGCTTTGCAGTTCTTCAGCAAAACCAAGGTCCGCAAGTAAGTGCTTAACACCCGCAATAAAGTGGAAGATTAAGCCGGCTACAAATACCCATACAATGAAGCGCACAATGAAGCCGCCAAAGATTGCTTGAACTTCAGCAAATCCTTCTGGCGAAGACAGTGATTTGTCTAAAAGCCACAAAAGTACCGGTACGAGTAAGAATACGATGACACCAGAAAGACGGTGTAGAATTGATGCAATAGCCACAGGGGATTTTAAGTTTACTTCTAAAACTTGACCCATGGACAAATTGACAGGTCTGTTGCTTTTCACAGCGGGCATCCTGTAGTAAAAACTCCATCCGGAGTTTGTTTGAATTAATTCGAAGGAAAGCTGGCATTGTCAGGCCAATATTTCTAATAAAATAGCAGCCTTAACTTTTAACGACACTGAATTATAAAACGTGAACTATCAAAATACAAACAATCACAATGGCTTAATATCCAAAAAAAGCCTTAAATAAGAATCATTAACATTAATTCAATACAGCAAGCCCGGCGGGCGCGCCGCAAAAAGGCCACTATGTTGTTGGTTTTGCAATATTAAATCAGAATCCATTTCAGCGCCTGCAGCCGCGGAATGTTTTTTTTAATTTAGACTAAAGATGAACAAAGACAAGACTTTAATAAATCCGCATTATTTTATGACCTTGCGGGTCAATATCCAATACTTCATTTATTAAAAAAATAATTAATATTTATTTTCAATAATAAAGTATTAATATCATGAGCCGAAATAATCACTTAGCTTGCGCGCAATCCCGCTGCTTTAAAGCATTTCCGGGCAGATAAACAGCAGATTCTGCGCCATCCTAACCAATATCGACGATTATTTAGCCAAATTTCACAGTAAAATCAGCTATTTTTTAACCAAATAGACCGGTAAAAGCTAGGCAGTTAGCGCTTTTAAATATGAGTAAGAAAACATCAGCCGCAAATGCGCAACAGCCCTAAGTTACGAGAATTATAATAATTTAAGCAGTAAATTATATTGAACTTGCATCAAACTTCAGAGTTTTTAAGAATTAAAAATCGCTTAGAATTAACGCAGCATCCGTATTTTTCTCTGCACCTTCCCTGCAATTTGACTTATTATACCGCTCCGGTGCTGTGATTTTATTCATCTTTACCGGAGTAAGTTTTGACTAAGCCACTGTGCGGACATCACTTTTATCCATAAGTATAATTGACAAAATTTCAGTTCCCTCTAATCTTAGAGCAAATTTTTGAACCGTCTGATTCGTGCATTACAAGATTAGCACTGCGAGTCAGATCTACATTCACCAGGACAGGAGATCTATTGAATGTCTGAAGCAACTGGCAAGAAAGCCGTATTACAGCTTGATGGCAAAGAAATTGAATTACCAATTTACAGCGGCACATTGGGCCCAGATGTAATCGACGTTAAAGATGTGTTGGCCGCTGGCCACTTCACTTTTGATCCTGGTTTTATGGCGACAGCTGCGTGCGAGTCTAAAATCACTTTCATCGACGGTAACAAAGGCGTGCTTCTGCACCGCGGTTACCCAATCGACCAGTTAGCGACTAAAGCTGATTATTTAGAAACTTGCTATTTACTGCTGAATGGCGAGCTTCCTACAGCTGAGCAGAAAGAAGTATTTGACGCGAAAGTCCGCAACCACACCATGGTTCACGACCAAGTCAGCCGCTTCTTCAATGGTTTCCGCCGCGATGCGCACCCGATGGCGATCATGGTTGGCGTAGTAGGCGCGCTTTCTGCGTTCTATCACAACAACTTAGACATCGAAAATGTTGATCACCGTGAAATTACAGCGATCCGCTTAATTGCTAAAGTGCCTACTTTAGCTGCGTGGAGCTACAAATACACTGTCGGCCAGCCATTCATGTATCCGCGTAACGACCTGAACTACGCTGAAAACTTCCTGTACATGATGTTTGCTACGCCTGCGGACAAAGACTACAAAGTCAACCCGATTCTTGCGAAAGCAATGGACCGCATCTTTACGCTTCATGCTGACCATGAGCAAAACGCGTCTACATCTACAGTGCGTTTAGCAGGTTCTACCGGCGCTAACCCTTATGCATGTATCGCTGCAGGCATCTCTGCGCTTTGGGGCCCTGCTCACGGCGGCGCGAACGAAGCCGTTCTGAAGATGCTTGATGAAATCGGCACGGTAGAAAACGTTGCTGACTTCATGGAAAAAGTGAAGACTAAAGAAGTTAAACTGATGGGCTTCGGCCACCGCGTTTACAAAAACTTCGACCCTCGCGCTAAAGTCATGAAAGAGACTTGCGACGAAGTTCTTAGCGCGCTTGGCATCAACGATCCTCAGCTTGCGCTGGCTATGGAACTTGAACGCATTGCGCTGTCTGATGAATACTTCATCAAACGCAACCTGTACCCGAACGTAGACTTCTACTCAGGCATCATCCTGAAAGCGATCGGCATCCCGACAGAAATGTTTACGGTAATTTTCGCGCTTGCGCGTACCGTTGGCTGGATCAGCCACTGGCTGGAAATGCACAGCGGCCCTTACAAAATCGGCCGTCCTCGTCAGCTTTACACTGGCGAAACGCAGCGCGATATCCAAGGCCGTTAATTCGCAAGAATGAGCCGTTGGAAAGAAACCGCCCTTTGTGGCGGTTTTTTTATGGCCGAAATTCAGCCAGCTGACTATCCAAAAATTTCAAAAAATCCATGCAGCGCCGGTGGGTGTTTTTTTCTTCTGAAAAGCCCCTACTATCCCCCTTCTTTACCTTTTATGCCTTAAATGCCGGAGTAAATTCCCTTACGAAATACGGCGCTAAAACTCCTGTTTCAGGGTTCAGCAGGCGCGCCTTGTAATAAGCTAAAAATTCCGAGGTGTCATAATCATTCGGATGAAAGCCTGGGCGCAGATAGTCAAAAATATGCCGCCAGCTGCTGCCGTAAACGCCGTCTTGCAGGCCGAAAAGCAGCCGGGTGCTGCGCGGCATGTCCTTCCAGTAGCGCCAGCTGATCAGGTTTTCCGGCCGCCGGCAGACCGGCACCAGCAGCGAAGCCGCTGAAATCAGCACTAAAATCGTGATCAGCGCCGGGAAGAAGCCGGCGATGCGCAGGGCGTAATTATTAGAAAGGCTCTGAAAAACATCATAGGCAATGTCTTTATGCTCAGACTCCTCCAGCATGTGCCACATCCAGATCGCGCGCTGCTTTTCATCCTGCGAAGTAAAGAATACCTGCTCATGCTTCATCATGTATTCCGCCAGCACCGCAGTGAAATGCTCAATGCCCGCCATCAAAGACAGCTTCATCGGCTGCGGCAGGCGGCTGAAGCCGTAATCAAACACCCAGCCCGCCCACCTGCGGAACAGCTTGACCGGCAGGCCTTGCTGCATATAGGCGTCATTCAGTTCTTCATGCAGCCTTGAGTGCTGCGCCTCCTGCCCAATCAGCGCCGTCACCCGCTGTTTCAGCAGCGGGTCCTGCAGCCGTTCACGGTGATAGCGCGCCGTGTCAATCACCAAGCCTTCGCCATAGGTCAGGAAAATTGACAGCGAGGCAAAGTAGGCGCTGGCCAGCTCCGCATTCATGCAAAATCTGTGATCCAGCCTGTGCGGCTCAAAATCAAATTTCATATGCCGGATTGGAATAGCCGCCGGCTGCCGGCCGGCATCAAAATGCGGCCCAGCCAGCATTTTGATGAGGATTTTCTTCATTGGACTGATGGTTTGCATAGTTCCTGCTCTTTTTCAGGCCCGCATCCGGACTGCGGAAATAAAAGTGGCCAAGCGCAGCTGCCCAAAGCAGCATGCTTAAAAAGTAAGCCAAGCCCGCCGCGATGCCATTTGCAGAAACCGCCTTTAAACTGGCAAATACTGCCGAAGATCAAAATTGTCTGACCAAATAACCGGAAATTCCGCACATCGCGCCAGATTGATATCCATTCAGGCCATGCGAGTTTTATAAGTCGGGCCGCGCCATCTGCAGCCTGCAGCGCTTTAAAGCCTCCGCGCCGGCAAAAATTTGCTATCTTAAAGCTACCGGCAGCCCCTGCCTTCAGCCTGACCGCTTATGCCCTATTTCATTCCGCTGCTGATTAAAATCCTGAAGCTGGAGCACTTTGAGTGCCGCGGCTTAACCGCAGGCGAAATCGCGCTGTGCAGGCCGGTTTTCGGCAGCCTGATTGACTACAGCCAAGTCAAAATCATGAATCACCCTTACCTGCCGTGGCAAGCCAGGCATGTCTTCATGGCGCCCTGCGGCGCGATCCATGCCAGAGCGCCGAATTACAGCCCCGACTATTCCGCGGAAAGCCGCGCCTTTCAGGGCCTGTTCATTCATGAAATGGCGCATATTTACCAGTATCAGCAGAATATTCATGTGCTGCTACGGGGCGCCATCCTGCAGAGCGCCTTTTTCCTCAGCTTCGGCAGATACAATCCCTATGCATACCGGCTGAAAGCCGGCAAGGCCTTTTTTGACTACAATATTGAACAGCAGGGCGATATTGCGCGGGATATCTTTTTCAAGCGCATTCAGAATATTATCCTTCAGCCGCAGGCCTCACAGCGCCGGACTGGCTGAACAGCCGGAATTAAATTGGATGCGTTTCTCCATTTTGCATCAAAATCAGGCGCAAGATGCCGCACGGCGCAGGCTGAATGAGGCATCCCGCCCCATTTCAATGCTAAAACCTATGAATTGGCTCTAGTATCTAAACCAAATTCAGATAAAATAGCATTGGCTTTAAACGCTTTAAGCCACGGAAGAAATTCTTTGCATCACAGCGTGATGATGTTTTATTTGCGCCCTCAAGGCCGCCTTTTTCAGTACCGAAAATGCACTCTGCTGAATAATTACAATGATAAATATCAGCTTCTTAAGTGTATTCACCCTATAGGAATAGGATTTAGTTGGAAATGAATAGTTTTAAAATTGCACTTGCTCAGTTCTCTCCGCATATCGGCAATTTAGAAGCAAATGCTGAGAAAATGCTGGAACAGGCAAATGAAGCCAAAAAACAAAATGCCGATATTATTGTTTTCCCGGAACTGTCTACAGTGGGCTATCCGGCTGAAGACCTGCTGCTGCGCCCGAGCCTGAGCAAGCGCACTAAGCAGGCTTTTGACAAGCTGGCTGAAATTAAAGGCATTGTTCTGGTTTTCGGCTTTGTGAACCAGACTGAAGACGGCCAGCGCTACAACTCGGCTGCCGTGATGAAGGACGGCCAGGTTTTAGGCGTCTACAATAAGCAGAATCTGCCGAATTACAGCGTTTTCGATGAAAAGCGCTATTTCAGCGAAGGCCATCAGCATCTGGTTTTTGAATACCTTGGCCATAAATTCGGCGTGCTGATCTGCGAAGATATCTGGGCGCTGCCGACGGTGCAGCAGCTGGCGCAGCTGAATGTGGAAACCGTACTGGTTCTGAACGCTTCGCCTTATGAAGTCGGCAAGCCGCAGCACCGCGTGGAAACCATGTCCGCCTTGGCCAAGCAGATGAATTTGAACTTGGTGTACTGCAATCAGGCCGGCGGACAGGATGACCTGATCTTTGACGGCACCAGCTTTGTCATCGGCAAGGAAGGCAAGGTTGCGCTGCAGGCGCCAAGCTTCCAGCAAGGCCTGTATCTGGCAGAATTTGACGCCGAACAGAAAGCTTTCAAAACCGGTACGGTCACGCCTGCGCTTGACACGATGGCTGAAATCTATCAAAGCCTAGTAATGGCAACCCGCGACTATGTACAGCGTTCAGGCTTCCCCGGCGTGATTCTCGGCTTATCCGGCGGCATCGACTCGGCGCTGACGCTGGCGATCGCCGCTGACGCCATTGGCCCTGAGAATGTTCAGGCGGTAATGATGCCGTACACCTATACATCGCAAATCAGCGTGGAAGACGCCGCGGCGCAGGCCAAAACCATGGGCGTGACCTTCGGCATTGCCGAAATCAACCCGATTGTTTCCAGCTTCATGCATGCGCTGTACCCGTTTTTCGGCAACTCTCCAGCGGATGCGACTGAAGAAAACCTGCAGGCGCGCTCGCGCGGCACGCTGCTGATGGCGCTTTCCAACAAGTTCGGCAATCTGGTGCTGTCAACCGGCAACAAGTCTGAACTGGCAGTCGGCTACTGCACGCTGTACGGCGACATGGCCGGCGGTTTTGCGGTACTGAAAGACGTGTATAAAACCATCGTCTTTGAGCTGGCGAAATACCGCAACAGCATCGCCGCCGCACCGGTGATTCCTGAACGCGTGATCAGCCGCCCGCCTTCCGCAGAGCTGCGCCCGGATCAGAAGGATCAGGATTCGCTGCCGGCTTATGATATGCTGGACGCCATTCTGTACGCCTACATTGAAGAAGACGCCAGCCAGGACGATATTATCGCCAAAGGTTTCGATGCGGAAACCGTGGCTAAAATCATCCGCCTGGTGGACCTAAATGAATACAAGCGCCGCCAAGGCGCAATTGGCCCGCGCATCAGCTCGCGCGCATTCAGCCGCGAACGCCGCTACCCGATTGTCAATGGCTGGAAGCCGGGCGTCTAATGCCGCACTGAAATCCATGCAGCAGAAAGCTCAAACTCCGGTTTGAGCTTTTTTTATGCGGAAACTGCGCGCAAAGGCCCGATTTGAATGCTGGCGCGCAGCCTGCATTGATGATTGATGAAGGGGAAAAAGATCAGCGCTGAAACAAGAAGCAGCCCAAAGCAAAAAAAGCCGGACCGCTTTTCCGCAGGCAAAAAAAGAGGCCAAGCTGAGAGCTTGGCCTTTTAAAATGGTGGCTATGACGGGACTCGAACCTGTGACCCCAGCATTATGAGTGCTGTGCTCTAACCAACTGAGCTACATAGCCGTAAACTGTGTGCGCATTATCTTAACTTAGCTAGCGAGCGTCAAGCTTTTTCAGCCGCGAATGCTCATACTTCACCCAACTTCGCATCAATAACTTAAAAAATAAGCAAAATTGCGGTTTATTCCGGAAGTTTTCATATTTTCATTTAAAAATTGAGCAGTTAGCCTAGAGAGGCTGAAGCTGGCAGCCCGCAAGAGCGCTGGCAGCCTCCCTTTGCCTGAACCGGGTAAAAGCGCCATTCGGCGGGAATACAGGCGCAGATTCACCGCAGCAAAATGCCCCGCACCGGCTGCCTGCGCATTCACAGCCGCCATTGATCTGAATTCCGCATCAAACTTTAGTGTTAGATAAATATCAACAAGACGTTTCAGCATGCACCATGCATAGAGTAAGTCATTCATATCTTTTGATATTGTTGAACTTTTTCAGAAATATCCGTATAAATCCGCTAGGTTTTCTTTATTTTTGTTTCGCGCTATGATCAAGCCAAGGCAGTTATTTTTCATACAATGCAAACTTAAGCAGCTGCTTATAAAATGTTTAGACAATAAGGAGAATTCACATGGCGTTTCAAAATATTTTAGTTCCCGTTGATGGCTCAGAAACTTCTTACGCTGCGGTGGCGAAAGCTGCAGAATTTGCAAAGGCATTCAACAGCAAAATTACTGTTGTTCAGGTTTTAGTGCTCGACCCCTACATCGCTGCTGAATACATTTCCGCATCGCAGACCAACGACCTGATTGAGCGCGCCCGCACTTCTATTATTGATACCCTGGCTGAAGTAAAAGCCAAATTCCATACAGACGGCGTTGAAGTTGAAACAAAATTGCTGGAAGGCCAAGTTGTGCATACTGAAATTGCCAACGCCGCGCGGGACACCAAGGCGGATCTGATTGTGATCGGTTCTCATGGGCGCACAGGCATTAAGAAATTTTTCTTAGGCAGCGTTGCGCAAAGTGTTTTGGGCGCTTCTGATATTCCTGTGCTTGTTGTACGCAAGTAATTCTGAATCTGAGTTCTTCCTGCATGCGCATGGAGAACTCAGGCTTAGGCCACCCATTGATGCTTTTTCAGGTCAATTTTAGCACCAATGACCGCAATACCTTCCTGCCGCAGCAAAAGCTGCTGAATATTTTCCCCGCGCTCATCCAGCCTGCTTAGGCTGATTTTCCCCTGACTGTTGATCACCCGGTGCCACGGCAGATCGGCCTGCGCATCCATATGCTTCAGCGCATAGCCGACGAGGCGCGCATGCTTCGGCAAGCCGGCCAATTTCGCCACCTGCCCGTAAGTTGCGACTTTTCCGTACGGAATCAGCGCAACGACAGCCAGAATCTGCTGTACAAGCTCTCGGCTCTGCATCATATCAATATCCTTTAAAATCCGGCCACCGGCCATAAAAAGAAATGCAAAGGCGCTCTGAGTTTAAAGCAAACTGCTCAAATTAGAATAACGGCGGATAGCGCTCCAGCCGGCCCGCCTAAAAATTGCTAGGATCTTCCAGGCGCTTAACCTCCTGAACCCGCTCTGGATTATGCACAGCAGCCACGCCGTCATCCGCCTTTTCATCAATCAGGCTTTCAGGCTTGTATACCGTGATGGTTTCATTGCCGTATGCATCTTCACCAACCGTATACTGAAAGCCCTTGCGGTTCATCTTATGACACATGCGCTGATACCAGCCCTTAAAGCCCTGCGTTTCTTCATTCGGATTATGATAGAAGGCGTTCATGACCGCCGGCAGGCCTAAGCCGCAGACCACGCCGGACAGCAGCACTGCAATAAAGGTATAGCCAATGAGAATGCTGCTGTATTCGCTCAGCTGCGGCACATTGGCCACGGCCAGAATCAGCGCCAGCGAGATGCCGCCGCGCACCCCGCCCCAGGATAAAATCGCCAGGCTGCCGTTATAGCTTTTCTGGCGGAAACTCGGGAAAAATGCAAAGGACAGGTAATTGGCGGCGAAGCGCGATGCATGCAGAATAAGGAACGCGACGATCCCGCCCAGAATCAAGCTGATGCTTAAATCCAGAATAAACAGCTCCAAGCCGATCAAGGTGAACAGGAAGGAATTGATGATGCCTTCGACGGTATGCCAGAAATGGTTGACCTCGCGGATTTCGCGCGCTTCCAGAATTTCTTTCCAGCGGTTGCCGACAATCAGGCCGCCAATCACGCAGGCAATCGGCGCAGAGGCATGCGCCAGCAGCGCCACCAGATAGGAGCCGCAGGCCAGCAAAGCCGTGGTTAAAATCAGCGATTCCATTTCATGCTTGCCGCGCAGCAGGCGCAGAATGCCCTGCCCAAAGCCCCAGCCGATAATCACCGCAACAGCGATTTCATACAGCAGCGTTTCCAGCACGCCCAGCACGGTAAAATGCTCGCCTTTCAGCACATTCAGCAGCGTCATAAACAGCGCAATACACATGGCGTCATTAAACAGAGATTCGCCTTCCAGCTTCACCATAAGGTGATGCGGGGCGCGCACGGAGCTGAGCACGCCCTTCACCCCAATCGGGTCGGTCGCCCCCAAAGCCGCGCCCAGCAGGAGCAGAACCAGCAGGTCAACATGCTGGCCCATCAGGAACTGGTAGCCGTACAGCGCAAGCCCGAAAAACGCCGCGCACAGCACTAGGGCGATGCTGGCCAGAATGCTGATGGGTTTCCAGTAGCTGTGCAGATCAGACACCTTAAATTTAAGCGCAGATGAAGTCAGAATGAAGCAGATCACGCCATTGATCAGGAAATCATAAAAGTCGATATGCCTGACCGCTTCTTCAATGTTGTGGATATTGATCGTGACAAACTGGTTGCCGTTCAGCAGGCTTGCGCCCCACTGCAGAATAAACACGAAAATTGCGGAAACAATCGGGACGCCAATGGCTTGAGGAAAGCCGAGGATCCGCTTATTGAAAATAGTGGTTGCAATAGACAGTGCAAAAATGACGGTAAAAACCTGTAAGAAAAAAAAGTTTCCCATGCTGTTTCCAATTCTCTGATCTGCGGCGCTATATAGGGAATTCTATACATTCAACGGATAAATGCTTTATCAAAAAGCATTTATATCTGAAATATTTTAGCGAATTTCCCAGCCCGCGCCTGTATCAGTTCAGTTTATTTCACAATTGCATCGGGTGATGCGGTAACATACCGGCTCTTGCATGCATTCCATGCATCCGCTTTGGCCTACTCAGCACCTCTTGCCCCTATGCATCACACTATCAAGCTTATTTTCCGCGCCTGTTTCGCTGCTGTGATTTTTACCGTCACTGCGGCCCTGTTGCTGACCTGCTTTTCCAAGGCTTATGAAATTGCTCAGGCGCAGCAGAATTTTGCGCAGGCAAAGAAAACTCATCTGCAGTCTACCGCGCAGGAGCAGCTGGTGCTGCTGTCCAATAATCAGAAGCCGGATCAGGCCGTGTATGTCGCAATTGCGCAAAACGGCTATATAGCCAAAGCTGCCTGCCAGCACTATCCGGAAATTTGCCTGGATGAATACAATCAGCAGCAGACTCGGCAGGTGCAAAACATTGATTTAATTAAAGCTGGGAATTTCCACTATATTCAGAATGTGCAATATACTGACAGCCGAACGCAGCGCAGCCAGCGCCTGAGCTATACACCTGAACAGATTCAGCAGTTTTATCTGCAGGATGTTGCTGACTTGAAATATGTGGTTTTTGGCATAGGCCTATTCGCCTTGGCTTCGCTGTTTGTCAGCTTCCGCATCCTGCGCAATTTCAAAAAATTCCTGAATAAATAAGGATGCAATTTTAAATGCAGAAACAGGAACAATGCTTTACTGTTCCCTGCTTCAGCAAAATTTACGGTTAAACAGGCTGATTAAAGGTATCGCAGCTGTCCATCTGGCCGGATTTCAGGCCTTTTTGAAACCACGCCATGCGCTGCGCGCTGCTGCCGTGGGTAAAGCTGTCCGGCACCACCTGCCCTGTGGCGCTTTTCTGCAGATAGTCATCGCCGATTTTATGCGCCGCATCCATCGCCTCCTCAATATCGCCCGGTTCAAGGAACTGCGTGCGCTGCTGATTATGATGCGCCCAAATGCCTGCAAGGCAGTCCGCCTGCAGCTCCTGGCGCACGGACAGCTGATTGCCCTGAACTTTGGACGCCTGCGCGCGCGCCTGCTGCACCTGCGCTGAAATGCCCAGCAAGGTTTGAATATGATGACCCACCTCATGCGCCACCACATAGGCCTGCGCGAAGTCGCCGGCCTGATCCTGCCTGGACAGCTCAGTCTGATTCTGCTCGCCGGAAATGCCCATCTGCGTGCGCATGTCTTTAAAGAACCCGGTATCAATATAGACTTTCCGGTCGGCCGGACAGTAGAACGGCCCCATGGCGGACTGCGCCGCGCCGCAGCCTGAACTGACTGCGCCGCTGAACATCACCAGCTTAGGGGGCGCATATTGCGCGCCCAGCTGGCTTTGAAAAACCTGCGCCCAGGTATCTTCAGTATCCGCCAGCACTGTGCCGACAAAGGCAATGGCTTCCTGCTGCTCCGGCGTGGGATTGTCCAAGCCTCTGGTTTCGGCAGCTGCGCCCTGTTCGGTCAGCTGCTTGGTGGCCTGATACGCCTGCTGCGGATCGGCGCCAAAAAACTTCCACGCCACAAACGCCGCGATCAGGCCTAAAATGCTGATGCCTCCGGCTTTGGCTCCGCCCCCGCCGCGGCGGTCTTCGACATTTTCACTGACACGGCGACCTTTCCAACGCATAACGATTATCCTTTATCTTAAGAGCCTCAGCCGGCCGAACGCGCCGCATGCGCAGTTATGCCGGCTTAGGCCAGAGCTTTTTCACCAAGCCGACCGCCAACAGTACCAGCAGTCCGGCAATCAAGCCGATCAGCAGATTCAGCGAGTTCTGGGCAACTGCACCGATAATGCTGCCGGCGCTCGGAATCTCCTGCACATATTTTACCGTACCTTCGGAAAAATGGTGCATCCACGGCACAGCATGATTGATGATGCCGCCGCCGACCAGAAACATCGCAACCGTTCCGACCACAGACAGCGTTTTCATCAGCACTGGAGCAAAGGCCAGCAGGCCGCGCCCAATGCGCTGTTTCGCGCTTGAAGCCTGCTCAGTCAAGTGCAGTCCAATATCATCAATTTTAACAATCAGCGCCACAAAGCCGTAAACGCCGACCGTCATCGCAATGGCAATCAAGCTGAGTACGCTGACTTTAGTCAGAAAGCCGGCTGCGGCCACTGTGCCCAGCGAAATCACCACAATTTCTGCAGAAAGGATAAAGTCGGTGCGGATAGCGCCTTTCACCTTATCCTTTTCATAGAGCGCAAGGTCAATTTCAGTATGCTCCAGTTCCCGCTGGGCTTCATCCGCCGTTTGGGGCTTTTTATGCTGCAGGCTGTGCAGCAGTTTTTCCACGCCTTCATAGCACAGAAACAGGCCGCCCAGCATCAGCAGGGGGTTAATCGCCCACGGCGCAACCACGCTGATTAGCAGCGCAAGCGGCACCAGAATCAGCTTATTCACAAAAGAGCCTTTCGCCACACTCCAGACAACCGGCAGTTCTCGGTCTGAGCGCACGCCGCTGACCTGCTGCGCATTCAAGGCCAAGTCATCGCCTAAAACGCCTGCGGTTTTTTTGGCGGCCATTTTGCTCATGACCGCAACATCATCAAGCACCGTGGCAATATCATCTAAAAGCAATAACAGGCTGCTGGCCATTGTTGTTTTTCCTATTCATTTTTCTGCAATTCTAAAGGGTTTTGCAGGTTTTTCCGCATTTGGCTTATTAAATCACAGATATTTTTCAGCTGGGTTTTTATTGTTACTGACATAAAAAAAAATAATGCCGTACAATGTTGCCATTCTTTGAAAACGTACTGCAGCGCTGGCTGCTATTATGGAACAAATAATGAGCAATCAAGATAACCGTCCAGTGATTTTGACTGGCGACCGCCCAACCGGACAGCTTCACCTCGGCCACTTTGTCGGCTCTTTACGTTCGCGCGTAGGCCTGCAGGACTCCCACCATCAGCATCTTTTGCTGGCGGATGCGCAGGCGCTGACAGACAATGCGGACAACTTTGAGAAAGTCCGCCGCAACATTATTGAAGTTGCGACAGACTATTTGGCTGTGGGCATCGACCCTGCAAAAACAACCATTTGCGTTCAGTCCTGCCTCCCGGCGCTGAATGAGCTGACCATGCTGTACTTGAACTTTGTCACTGTGGCGCGCCTGGAGCGCAACCCGACCATCAAGTCTGAAATTCAGATGCGCGGCTTTGAGCGTGACATTCCTGCCGGCTTCCTGTGCTACCCGGTTGCGCAGGCTGCCGACATTACCGCTTTCAAGGCCACCGTGGTTCCAGTCGGCGAAGATCAGATTCCGATGATTGAGCAGACCAACGAAATTGTGCGCCGCTTGAACCGCCAGATTGGCCGTGAGCTGCTGCCGGAATGCAAAGCGCTGCTGTCCAATATGGGCCGCCTGCCGGGCTTTGACGGCAAGGCGAAAATGTCTAAATCGCTGGGCAATACCATTGTTCTGGACGCTTCGGACAAGGACATCAAAAAAGCGGTCAACGCGATGTACACTGACCCGAATCACCTGCGCATTGAAGATCCGGGCCAAGTGGAAGGCAATATCGTCTTCACTTATCTGGACGCTTTTGACACCAATAAGGAAGAAGTTGAAGAGCTGAAAGCGCACTACCGCCGCGGCGGCTTAGGCGACGGCACCGTGAAGAAGCGCCTTGAAGGCGTGCTGAAAGAGCTGATCAGTCCAATCCGCGAGCGCCGCATGGAGCTTGCCAAAGACCCTGACTACATCATGGACATCTTAAAGGCCGGCACAGACAAATGCCGCGATATTACCCAGCAGACTTTAGATGAAGTGAAATCCGGCTTAGGCGTTTTTCATTTCTAAGCGCGTAAGTTTTAAATAAAGCTTTTAAAAAGTGCTGCTTTAAGCCGGCCAGTTAAGAAACTGGCCGGCTTTTTCTTTTTTAAGCGGAGCTATTAGCTGCGCCGAAAAATGCTGTTGCAAAGCGCTACTTTAACTTTATGATGAACTGGAATACGCGGCAATTCGGCCCTTAGATACGGAGAATGGCATGAAAACTCAGCTGCACCGCGGACGGCTCATTGACCACATTCAGCTTGTGGTACGCGACCTTAAGGCCAGCCAAGATTTCTATGCAGCCGTATTGGCTGTGCTGGAGATCCCCATCACCGCCACAGCTGAAGGCTATTTCTGGGCGGATGAACTCGTCGTATCTTCAGCGGAAAGCCCGGCTGCGCAGGGCATGCTGACGGGGCGCCATCACTTGGCATTTCAGGCCAAAGACCGCACAGCTGTGGATGCGTTCTATCGCGCGGCGCTGGCTCATGGCGGCCGCAGCAACGGCGAACCGGGTGAGCGCTCCTATCATCCCGGCTATTATGCTGCTTTTGTAATTGACCCCGACGGCAACAATATAGAGGCGGTATATCATGGTGAGGCGCAGCGCAGCGTTCCGTCGGTGGTGATCGAGTTTTAGGATTTAAGGAGGCCGCTTAAAGCGCTTTTCCGGCCCAATTGGCCGGATTTTAACGCTGCGGTTTGATTGATCATCAAAAGCAAAGCAGCAATTATGCAGCCGCCTGCATCCACTAATCGGCATTTTCCGCAACTTTTCCAGATGCAGCAACAAAGAGCAGGCAATTTCCTCAGCTGGCCGGCATTATTTCCCAGTGTTCATTTTTTGTGATGAAAAGCAGATTAAAAAATCAAACAATGTTGAATACATCACACAAATATCAAGTTTTTAACGTTAGTTAACATGCCGTAACGCGAATGCTGATGACGTGACTGGCCGTTCATCCTAAGATTACCCTATGCTTTTAGGGAAACCTGAAGCCATATATTTCTCCTTTACCGAAGCTGCGAAAGCGGATTCGTTGTTCTACGCAATGAAAACCCCAATCATTGCGTATTTTTTTGCCTAAAATTCAGCAAAGCCTTGCTCAAAACCAGCCATACTTTTAATCTTTTGATGCCAGATCCGATACGGGATGGCTGGCATCTGCGCGAAAAAAAACCCGCATGGCGCGGGTTTTTCAGCATTTGCAGCTTATGCGTTTTTATGGCGCATATGCGGGAATAAAATCACATCGCGGATGCTTGGCGCATTGGCGAACAGCATCACCAGGCGGTCAATGCCGATGCCTTCGCCGGCTGTCGGCGGCAAGCCGTATTCCAGCGCTTCAATAAAGTCCGCATCGAAATGCATCGCTTCATCGTCGCCTGCGTCTTTTTCAGCAACCTGCGCCTGAAAACGCTCAGCCTGATCGATTGGATCATTAAGCTCAGAGAAGCCATTCGCCAATTCACGGCCGCCGATGAAGAATTCAAAGCGGTCGGTGATGTGCGGGTTGTCATCATTGCGGCGCGCCAAAGGCGAAGTTTCCGCAGGATATTCCGTAATGAATGTCGGCTGGCGCAACTTGGTTTCAACCGTTTCTTCAAACACGATGGTCTGCAGGCGGCCCAAGCCAAAGCCCGGCTTAACCTGCTCTTTCAGCTCTTCCTGAATGAATTTGGCCAGGAAGTCGCGGTCAGCGACATTTTCCGCGGTGAACTGCGGATTGTGCTCAAGAATGGCGTCAGCCATTGAAATTTTCTTAAACGGGCCTTTGAAGCTGTACACTTCATCGCCGTAAGGCACATCGGTAGAACCCAGAATATCAAGCGCCAGCTTTTCCAGCATATTTTCAGTCAAAGCCATCAGGTCTTTATAGTCTGCATAGGCCTGGTAGAATTCAATCATGGTGAATTCAGGGTTGTGGCGCGTTGAAACGCCTTCGTTGCGGAAGTTGCGGTTAATTTCAAATACCCGCTCAAAACCGCCGACAACCAGGCGCTTTAAGTAAAGTTCAGGCGCAATGCGCAAAAACAGCGGCATGTCCAATGCATTATGATGCGTTTGGAATGGACGCGCAGACGCGCCGCCCGGAATCACATGCATCATTGGCGTTTCAACTTCCATGAAACGCTCATTGATTAAATAGCTGCGGATGCCGGCAACCACTTTGGCGCGGATTTCAAAAGTTTTGCGGGTTTCTTCATTGACGATCAAGTCTAAATAGCGCTGGCGGTATTTAACTTCAGTGTCGTTCAGGCCGTGGAATTTGTCCGGCAGCGGGCGCAGCGACTTGGTTAAAAGCTCAAAATGCTCGATGTGGACATACAGATCGCCCTTGCCGGAACGGCCGATATAGCCTTCAACAGCGATAATATCGCCCAGATCCAGGCTTTTAATGCTTTCCAGCACTTTAGGCTCAAGCTCTTTGCGCGCAACATACAGCTGGATGCGGCCAGTCATGTCCTGAATCACAATGAATGAACCGCGGTTCAGCATCACGCGGCCGGCAACACTGACCTGCACGCGCTCGCCTGCTTCAATTTCTTCTTTAGATTTGTCAGCGAATTCAACTTGCAAATCCTGCGCATAATGCTCGCGCTTGAATGTATTCGGCCAAGGGCTTACGCCGCTTTGCTTCGCATCTTCTTCAATTTGCTTTAACTTGGCATGACGCTGTGCAATTAAATCGTTTTCGGAAAGAAGCTGTTCAGAAGTCGATTGAGCGTTATGTTGCGTCATCTCTGCCTCGAATATGATTAGTAAAATGGAAGTCGCATAGCATAGCAGAAATACAGCAAAATTCGTAGATTCTCTGATAATTTCAGCTGGCCTGCGCCGCGGCCGGCCGCGCAAATTGCCTGCGCCGCAATGCCGCAGGCCAATTTCCGCCGGATATTTTCCAGCGCCGCGGCCGGATCCATGCATCGCCGCAATGCGCCAGACCCGCAAGCGCGTGGCGCCATGCGCATTTCCATTTGATTCTGCAGGGATTTCCGCGCAGCGCAACAGCGCACCGCAACGCGGTTTCATGCTTCTGCGCCTTCCCGCCGCTTCAGCCATTCGCCCTTAGTAGATTAGACCAAAATCTAAATTCCTTATTTGCTCAGGCGCACTACAATATTCAAATATATTGGTTGAAAAGTGAATTATTTTCAGTCCTCAGCAATTATTGAAAAAGCCAGTGCGAACAAAAACAATGAACTCCTGCGTATCTAAAATTTTATTTCTGCATGGTTTAGATTCTTCGCGTGAATCAACCAAATTTCATGCCATTGACGCCAAGCGGAAATATTGCATCAATGTCGACTACCGCAACCTGAATTTCCAGACCGTTGCCGACTTTTATGATGAAATTATTGAGAAAATTAAGCCTGATATCATTGTCGGCCACAGCCTGGGCGGCTATTGGGCGCTGAAAATGTCGCTGGCGCACCAGATACCCTGCGTTATCGCCAACCCCAGCCTGCAGCCGCATTTCCGTGAAGATTATCCCGCAATCTGCGATGAAGATCTGGATCATGATATTCCGCAGCTGGCCTATCTGGAACTGGGCGATGAAATTCTGGATATGCGCGCGGCGCAGGAGCAGCTGGAAGACTATATGCAGATTCAGGCGCTGGAAGGCGGCCACCACCGGCTGATCTGTCCGGAAAATTTAAATGGCCTGATCCGGCAGATTGAACAGAATTTCCTGCATAAATAAAAAAGCCCTGCATATCACAGGGCTTTTCCCGTTCAGGTTGATGGCCTGAACGCATTTCCGAATGGGCGCTTTAAGCTGCCTGAGATTCCGGCTTGGACTTTTCATCCAAAACCGGCCAAATCTCCATTCCTAAATCCTGATGCATGTCCGGCAAATCCAGAAAAATGCTGGCGCCCAACACCTGATGACGGCACTTTTCGGCCAGCTGCTTCACGGCGCGCAATGTTCCGCCGGTCGCCAGCACATCATCCACCAAAATCACTTTCTGGCTTTTAATTTCTGCAGACATTTCCAGACGGTCTAAGCCGTACTCCAGGCTGTAGCCCACGCCCACCACCGGCGGCGGCAATTTGCCCGCCTTGCGCACCAAAATCAGGCCTTTGCCTGTGCGCTGCGCCAGCAGGCTCGCCAGCACAAAGCCGCGCGCTTCCACCGCAACAAAACTCTCCGCTTCCGCCAGTTTTTCTGCCGGAATGCCGGCAATCAAAGCGTCGGTCAAAGGGCCGATGTTATTGATGAATAATGGCGTCAGGTCATAAAAACAAATACCCGGCTTAGGAAAATCCTGAACAGTACGAATGTGCGACCACAATACCGCAGACAAATTGCGCATAGGAGAACTATATAAATAAGAAAGGAATAGCTTAATTTTAGCGCTAAAACTGCGCAATGAACAGCCAACACTTAATACCGGAACAGCCTTGAAAATTATAAGTTATTGATTTTATTAAGTTCATTTTTTAAATAAATAACAGGTATGTATTAACCTTATCTTATTCTAATAAATCAGGCGCTTATATTCTTCTAGACTTTAGTCTAAATCAAGGCGGAAAGCCTGCAGGCAACGCCATTTATCCGCTCAGACGGCGCCAATCAGGGCTAAAATTCAGCCCATGGCGGGTTTTCTGACATTTTTTGTCCCCGCCTGATATTCTGCTTCTAATTTCACTGATTAAACTCTTATGCACTTTACTTTATAATAGGAACTGCGTAAAAATTTAATGCATGAGTTTGCTGTTAAAGCCGCATCCGTTAAAATCACATTATTAAAGTGTTGCAGTATATGAGTTTTTACTGATCCTTATATTTAGATCAGTTTTTGGAGAGTCAAATGAAAAAATATCAATGCATCGTTTGCGGATGGATCTATGATGAAGCAGAAGGCTGGCCGCAGGACGGCATTGTGGCGGGCACAAAATGGGATGACATCCCTGACGACTGGACCTGCCCGGACTGCGGCGTGTCTAAAGCCGACTTTGAAATGGTTGAGATTTAATACTTAAAGCAAAAGACCAGCTGCCTTCTGGTCTTTTTTTAGGCCTACATCATATCTATTGCGCTTGGAGCAGAGTATGCACCCTATAGTCATTATCGGTTCAGGCATGGCGGGCTACGCCGCAGCGCGCGAATTCCGCAAGCTGAATACTGAACAAGAACTCATCATGATCTGCGCCGATGACGCCGCAAACTACGCCAAACCGACATTGTCCAACGCCTTCACCGGCAAGAAGGCGCCTGAGCAGATTGCCCTGGGCGACGCCGCCAAAATGGCCGCGCAGCTGAACATGAAAATTGTCACTCATACTTGGGTCAAATCCATTGAGGCGCAGGCGCATCAGCTGCATCTGGAAAATGCCGCCGGCGCAGCCTCTGTGCAGGATTATTCCAAGCTGGTGTTGGCTGTCGGCGCGAATCCGATCCGCCTTGCGATTGCCGGCGACGGCAGCGATGACATTCATGTGGTCAACAGCCTGAATGACTACAAAGCCTTCCGCGCGCATATTGATGAATGCCATGAAAAGCGCGTCGTGATTTTAGGCGCGGGCCTGATCGGCTGCGAGTTTGCCAATGATTTGCAGAATACCGGCCACAGCGTCACGGTGATTGACCTGGCGCCGCAGCCGCTGGGGCGCCTGCTTCCCGCGCATGCGGCTGAAGTATTTAAAGAGAATCTGGAAAAAACCGGCATTCACTTTGTTCTTGGCACCACCGTTGAAAAAGTTTCCAAAGACCAGCACGGCAGCTATTTCGTGACTTTGGCCAGCGGCCAGAGCCTGAAAGCCGATGCGGTGCTTTCCGCCATTGGCCTGCAGCCGAATACCGCATTGGCCAAAGCCGCCAATATTCATACCCGCCGCGGCGTAGTGACCAATGCCGGGCTGGAAACCAGCCAGGCCAGCATTTATGCGATGGGTGACTGCGCGGAAGTCAACGGCACGCTGCTGCCTTATGTCATGCCGATTATGCAGCAGGCGCGCGCTCTGGCGAAAACCCTGAACGGCGAACAGACTGCGGTGCACTACCCGGCCATGCCGGTCGCGGTTAAAACCCCGGCTGCGCCGCTGACGGTATTGCCGGCGCCAGTTGACGCCGATGTCAGCTGGGAAACCGAAGAGCTGGAAGACGGCATGCTGGCGAAAGCTGTGGATGCCGACGGCACATTGCGCGGCTTTGTCCTGCTGGGCGCCACCGCAGGCAAGCAGCGCCTTGCGCTGACCAAGCTGGTTCCGGACTTGATTCCGGCCGCAATTTAAGCGTTTAATATAAGGACGTTTTTTAAACAAAAGCGTCCTTTTAAAGGAGAATGAACATGAATAGCGCCTTGCAGTTTAGCAATTCTCCATATACGGCATTTATGCATGAAACCAAAGTCGATCTAGGCAATGGCATAGAACTGCATGTCGAAGTCGGCGGCGATCCTGAGCATCCGCCCATCCTTCTGGTCATGGGTCTAGGCGCGCAAATGCTGTATTGGCCTGATTTTTTCTGCAAATCACTGATTGATCAGGGCTACCGCGTCATCCGCTTTGACAACCGCGACACCGGCCTGTCTTCAAAAATCAGAAGCCAGGGCCCGCGCCTGAATACCTTCAAGCTCATGAGCCGCTTCGCGGTGGGCCTGGAAAACCAGGGCGCGCCGTATGACCTGTATGATATGGCGGAAGACGCCTCCCTGCTGATTGACCGCATGGGGCTGGATCAGGTCGATGTCATCGGCGCCTCTATGGGCGGCATGATTGCGCAGATCCTTTCCGCGAAATATCCTGAAAAGATTAAAAATCTGGGCCTGCTGTTCACCAGCAACAATCAGCCCCTGCTGCCGCCGCCGTTTCCCAAGCAGCTGTTCAGCTTGATCGGCAAGCCGGATTCTC
Organism: Acinetobacter sp. WCHAc010034; assembly: GCF_001696615.3. Classification (NCBI taxonomy): domain Bacteria; kingdom Pseudomonadati; phylum Pseudomonadota; class Gammaproteobacteria; order Moraxellales; family Moraxellaceae; genus Acinetobacter; species Acinetobacter sp. WCHAc010034. The sequence goes on from NZ_CP032279.1 coordinate 1,116,841, forward strand.
ATGATGAAGACGGCATCATCAATCACAGCCTGAAGGTCTTCAGCATTATCGGCTCTCCGGGCTACTTCAATCAGCTTGAAGCGATTCAGACCGCCCGCCGCCTGTACCAGCGCAGTTATTATCCGGCAGGTATACTTCAGCAGTTTTTAGCCATATTATGTACAGGTTCGCTGCTGCAGCTGGACAAGCAGATTCAGAAGAACACTCTGGTGCTGCACGGGTCCCGTGACCGCCTGCTCCCGCCCAGCCACGGCAAAGCCGTTGCGAAAGCAATTTCCGGCGCTAAATTTGAATTAATTGATGGAATGGGGCATGATATCCCACCGCACTTTATTCCATATCTTAGCGGTTTATTTGCCGATCACTTTAAATCATAAACATTAGGACACTATGGCTGCATTACCATCTTTAAGACAGCTGTCATATCTCGTAACACTGTCTGAAACGCTGCATTTTACCGAAGCTGCGCGCCGTTCGTTTGTCACCCAGTCGACTTTGTCGGGCGGGATCATGGAACTTGAGCGCCTGCTGGGCGGCGTACTTGTAGAACGCGACCGTCAAAATGTCCGTTTAACGCCGCTCGGCGAGCAGGTTGTTGCCCGAGCACGTGTTCTCTTGGCCGATGCGCAGGACTTAATGCGCCTAAGCCGTGAAATGAGTGAGCCGCTCACTGGCGATTTGCATCTTGGCATTATTCCGACCATTGCGCCGTTTATCCTTTCCCAGCTTTTAGACGAAGTGCATAAGCAGCTGCCTAAAATCCAGCTGCATCTGCATGAAGCGCAAAGTGAAAAAATTGTTGAAAAGCTGGAGCACGGCAATTTAGACATGGTGGTTCTGGCCCTGCCTTTTGACACCCGTGGCTTAAAAGTTGCTGAAATTGCTAAAGAAAGCCTCTACCTTGTGCATCACCGCGCTGACCAGAACGCTGCCCATGCGGTGTCTCTGGATGATCTGGATCTGTCGCGCCTGATGCTGCTGGAAGAAGGCCACTGCCTGCGTGACCATGCCCTTAGCGCATGCCCGATTGGCGAACGCAAAAATGACCACCGCCTGAAAGCCAGCTCACTGCCGACTTTGGTGGAAATGGTTTCTGCAGATTTAGGCTTTACCCTGCTCCCTGAAATCGCGATTCATACCAATATGATTAAGGCGGATCAGAATCTAGCGGTTAAGCCGGTTGAAGCAGGCCCAAGCCGCACGCTGGCCCTGGTGACCCGCAAAAGCACGCCGCTGCAAAGCGAATTTGACGTGCTGCTGCAGATTCTGCAGAAAATCACGCAAGACCTGCATTAATTGATCCATGCAGTAAGTTCAAATACAGAAAAAGGAGCATGCAGTGCTCCTTTTTTACTGCTGAAGTTTTAAGATTAAGCGCAAAAGAAAAAGGGCAAGCCAATTACAGCTGCCCAGTTAAGGAAACCATACAGATGATTTCACACTCGAGTATTAAATCATCTATATCCTTTATAAATCTTCCGGCTAGCCAGATAAGCCAGAAGATGCGTTATATTAAGCGGCTGATAAAGCTGGGTATATCCCCAGTTTTGGGTATTTTTAACCATTATTCAAATCTGCCGGCTGGAAGATGCGGGCTGCGCCGCGGAAAATCCTCTGCAGGCGGCGTCTTAAGCCAGGCAGATCAGGCCCTCAGCCGGCAGGCAGCGCCAACACCTTAATACAGAATAAAAAACGTATAAATAACTTTTAATGACAGCCACTTAAATATAATTCACCCTATAAATACCTATTTTTTGGGATATTATTTTCCGGCTTTTTAATGCAAAGTTGATTGCGCTGAAGATAAAAAATTTAATGCAATTGATTCCAGAGTGCCTGAATTCATGCTCAATGATCTCATTCTGCCCGTACCGGTGCTGATGATTAACCGCCGCGCGGCCCTGCCCGAGCCGCTGCTGCGGCATATTTTGAAAAATTTGGGCTATCCTCAGGAACTGATTATGTCCGGGCAGACCCTTGACGGCGCAGAAAAGATGATGATTCAGCATCTGCCCAATCTCATTTTTTACAGCGCTTTTGAACGCGCCGACCTGGATTTCATCAAAACAATTAAACACTGCTGCCCTTCCAGCCATTTAGTGACTTTCCATCAGGCAGCGCAGGCTGAATTGATTTCCGCAGCCCTTCAGGCCGGCGCAGACGCTTACCTGCTGGACGGCGCATCCGCCGAAGCCGCGCAGCAGCAGATGAAAAGCATTTTGCGCGGCGGCGCAGCGCTGCACCCGCAGCTTGCGCGCCGCCTGCAGCAAGAAGCATTCAATAGCGCCGGCAGCTTCGCAGCCGCCGGACAGCTCAGCCCGGCTGAACAGCAGATTCTTCAGCTGATCAGCCAGTCCAGCACGGCTGAACAGGCAGCCGCGCAGTTAAAGCTTTCCGCCTATCAGGTTGACGGCTTGATCAGGAATATCTTCAGAAAGCTGGCTGCGCTCGGCCCTTCGGCTTAGCGCAGTAAACAGGGCGCTCAAGGCGCCCTGTCAATCACTTTGTTCCGGCGCTTTGCCGCCGGATCACTTAATCAGTTCCAGCAGCAGGCGCTGCGAGTTATGCGGCGCTTCGCCTTCCACAGCCTGCACGCGCACCCATGTGCCATCGCCCTGCAGCAGCCAGGACTGCTGATTGTCCTGCATATAGTTCAGCAGGCCCTGCTGGTAAATGCGCTTCTTCAGGGCCGGATCTTCAATCGGGAAGCAGGCTTCCACACGGTTGAACAGGTTGCGGTCCATCCAGTCCGCGCTTGAGCAGTAAATGCGCGCATCGCCGTTGTTGCCGAAGTAATACACACGGGTATGCTCAAGGAAGCGCCCGACAATTGAGCGCACGCGGATATTTTCCGACAGCCCCGGCAGGCCCGGGCGCAGGCAGCAGATGGAGCGGATGATCAGGTCAATCTGCACACCGGCTTGCGATGCCTCATACAGCTTATTGATCAGCTGCATTTCGGTCAGCGCATTGACTTTGACAATAATCTGCGCCGGCTTGCCGGCTTTGGCATTGGCAATTTCATCATCAATAAAATTGATCAGTTGCGCATGCAGGGTAAAAGGCGCATGCAGCAGCTTTTTCAGCTTGGCCATTTTACCCATGCCGGTCAGCTCCTGAAAAATGCGGTGCACATCTTCACACAGCTCTTTGTCGGTGGTGAGCAGGCCGTAGTCAGTATAAATCCGCGCATTGCCAGCATGATAGTTGCCTGTGCCCAAATGCACGTAGCGCACCAGCTTATTGTTCTCGCGGCGCACCACCAGAATCATTTTGGCATGGGTTTTATAGCCGACAATGCCGTAAACCACCACTGCGCCGGCTTCCTGCAGCACATTGGCCACCGCAATATTGGACTCTTCATCGAAGCGCGCACGCAGCTCAATCACCGCGGTCACTTCCTTGCCGTTGCGGGCCGCTTCGGCCAGCACCTGCACAATTTCAGAATCTGCGCCGCTGCGGTACAGGGTCTGCTTAATCGCCAGCACCTGCGGGTCGCGCGCCGCTTCGCGCAGCAGGTTGATCACCGGCGCAAAGGATTCATAAGGATGATGCAGCAGGATGTCCTGCTTCTGCATGGCGCTGAAAATGTTTTCAGATTTTTTCAGTACCTTGGGAATGACCGGCGTATGCGAGTCGTAGCGCAAATGCGGGCGCTTGAAATTGGACAGCAGGCGCGCCAGATTGACCGGGCCATCGACCTTGTACAGCTGCTCTTCGTCCAGATCGAACTCATCCAGCAGGTAGTCGTAAATATGCTTCGGGCAGTTGTGCGTCACTTCCAGGCGCACCGCGCGGCCAAAGCGGCGCGAGCTTAATTCGCCTTTCAGCGCCTTGGCCAAGTCTTCAACATCTTCATTTAAAGCCAAGTCGGCATTGCGCGTCACGCGGAACTGGTAGCAGCCGGTTGCGGTCATGCCCGGGAAAAGGTCAGACACATGCTCATGGATAATCGCGGACAGCATCACATGATGCTCTTTGCCGCCGGTCAGCTCATCCGGCAGTCGCACCACGCGCGGCAATGAGCGCGGCGCAGGCACGACCGCCAGGTCAATCTGCCGGCCAAAGGCGTCCTTGCCCTCCAGCGTCACAATAAAGTTCAGGCTTTTATTGACCAGGCGCGGGAACGGATGCGCGGGGTCCAGGCTGATGGGGGTAAGAACCGGCGCCACCTGCTCCTGAAAATATTTTTTCACCCATGCCGACTGCGCAGGCGTCAGTTCGCCGCGGCGCAGGAAGCAGATGTCTTCTTCGCGCAGCTTGTTTAAAATTTCCTGATTAAGGATGCGGTACTGGCGCTCAATGGCGGCATGCGCAGTTTCTGAAATCTGATCCAGCACCTGCTTTGGCGTCAGGCCGTCCGGGCTGCGGCTTTCATTGCCTAAGTCCAGCTGTTCCATGACGCCCGCCACACGGATTTCAAAGAACTCATCCAGATTGCGTGAGAAAATCAGCAGGAAGTTCATGCGCTCCAGCAAAGGATGCAGCGGATCGACCGCCTGCTCCAGTACGCGCAGGTGGAAATCTAAAATCGACAGTTCGCGATTGATATAGCGGTCATTATAAGTATATTCAGTTTGTGCAGGCGGAGTTTCAGCTGCCGTATTCATATCTAACCTATGCTTTTTAAAAGTGCGGTGCATGGCCACAAGTATGCTTCAAATTTGTGACAATTTCATAAAAAAAAGCCTGAATTTTGAGGCTTTTTTTACCCGCACAGCGGCATGTGTCAGGGAATGCGGCTGTAGCGCATATAGCGCTGGATCATGCGCTTGCGGTACTGCAGCTTGCGGTCAGCGCGGTGCTCCTGATAATACTTTGGATTAGGCAGAATCGCCGCCAGAAACGCCGCCTGCTCGCGGCTCAGGCTGCGCGAGCTTTTGCCGAAATAGTGCTGCGTCGCCGCTTCGACGCCGTAAATATTATCGCCGAATTCCACCGAGTTCAAATACACTTCCAGAATCCGCTCTTTCGACCACATGCGCTCCATCATCCAGGTCGCAACAGCTTCCTGGCCTTTGCGCAGAAATGAGCGCTTATTGTATAAAAACAGGTTCTTGGCCAGCTGCTGCGAAATCGTGGAGCCGCCCGCCACCACTTTGCCCTGATCTTTATTGCGCTCCAGCGCAAACTGCATGCCTTCCCAGTCAAAGCCATTGTGCTGCAGGAACTTGCCGTCCTCGGCCGCCACTACGGCATGCTTCATGTAATCGCTGATCTGGCTGTAATCGCGCCATTCATGCTTAATCGGCTCAGACGGATCTGACCAGTAGTCCAGGCGCATCATCATGGTGGTATCTACAGGATGAGTGCGCCACCAGGCCAGGCTGGCGAAAATCCACAATTGCACCAAAAGCGCCAGACTGACCAGAATTAATAAAGTGCGGGCAAGAAAGGCTTTCATGTCAGTCGGCTGCTCCGGAAAATCTGTTTTTTCATGTTAAGCTTGTTATTAAACGAATAATCACCGCAAAAGAATAGCATGCCAGAACTTTCACCTCCTCAAGTAAACACTAAACTTGAAATTCAGCTGTGGTGGTTCACTGCCCTGCTGATTGCCGTCAATATCGGGCTGTTTGCGTGGCAAGTCCTGCATGGCATGGACATCAGCAATCCAAGCACTGCCGATGCGATCCGCTGGGGTGCTGATTATGCACCTTTAAGCTTTTTAGCGGAACCCGTCCGCCTGTTCACCAGCATGTTTTTTCATTTCGGCCTGATCCACCTCATGCTGAATATGTGGGCGCTGTATATTTTCGGCAGCATTGCCGAACAGATGCTGGGACGCATGTATTTCATCGGCCTGTATTTTCTGGCCGGCATCAGCGGTTCCCTGCTCAGCGGCTATGTGTCGATTCAGGACACATATGAGCTGCTCCGCACCGGCGAAGCCAGCCGCGAGCTGCTGCCGAGCGTCGGCGCCGGCGCATCGGGCGCAGTGATGGGCCTGGGCGCTGCCCTTACGGTGCTGTCGCTGCTGCCGGTGCTGCCGCAGCAGCGCTTTCTGCTGGACAAAAAAACTTTGGTCAGCGTGATGGCCATCAACCTGGCGATGGGCTTTATGATCAGCGGCATCAACAACGCAGCCCATATCGGCGGCATGCTCATGGGGGCTTTTCTGGCTGCCGCCTGGTATTTCGGGCAGAAGATTCAGCGCGCGCCAATGGTCAACCTGGCCAGCCTGCTGCTGGGCCTGGCCGCCTGCTGGTTCATTTATCAATACTGCCTGTCGCTGGTGGCGCACATTGCCCCGCTTTGGCAGGAGCTGATTGAATGGATGAACCGCGCTGCCGGATAAGCCGGAACTCAGCGCTGCGGTGAAGCTACTGATTCATCTCGCGCAGGCTCTGCAGCGGCGGAATATCGCAGAGATAGCTCAGGCGGTAACGGCCTATCAGCGCGCACAGCAGCGCCATCAGCGGCGGCAGAATCAGCCAGATTCCGCCATGCAGCTGCACCGCCAGCTCCATTTTATAGCTGGCGACGGCGCTGATCACTTCCGCAAACAGACAAGACACCAAGCCTGCAATCAGGCCCATGAAGCCGATTTCCATGCTCAGCATGCGCTTCATTTTCTGCCTGGAGCTGCCGAATGCGCGCAGCAAAGCCACTTCGCGCTTGCGCTCATCCATCAGAAGATTCAGGCAGGCGGCCAGCACCAAAATGCCGGACAGCGCCACCAACGCCGCTAAAATGCTGACGATCTGCACCAGCAGGCTGACAATGCGCTTGATTTCATCCAGAATCAGGCTGACATCAATAAATACGGTATTGGAAAACTGCTGAATCAGCGCAATCAGCTGCGGCTTTTCTGCATCCGGCACATAAAAGCTGCCCAGATAGCTGCCGGCATTTTCATCCATGGTCTGCGGTGAAAAAATAAAGAAGAAATTCGGGCTGAAGCTTTCCCACTCCACGCTGCGCAGGTTAACCACCTGCGCCTGCAGCGGGCCTTCAGGCAGGCTGAAGGTCAGCCGGTCGCCGATTTGAATGCCCAGCTGCGCGGCGGTTTCCGCCTCGACCGAGACTTGGCCGCTCCGGCTGAATTCGGCCGCACCACTGAGGATTTTATTGTCTGCCGGATAGGATGCCGCCTGAGTCAAATTCAATTCACGACGCAGCGAATTATTGCCCTGCACCAGCGCTTCGGCAAAAGGCTGATCATTCTTCGCCACCAGGCGCCCGCGCACGTTGGGATACAGCGGCGTGCCTGTCCAGCCGTGCGCGTCCAGCTGCTGCCTGAATGCGGGCATGTCCAAGGGCGGCAGGCTGTAAACAAACTGATTCGGCGTGCCTGCCGGCAGCTGCTGCTGCCAGCGCTCCAGCAAGTCGGTGCGCAGCACCGCCAGCACCGTAATCAGGCTCAGGCCCAAAGCCAGCGCGGTAATCTGAAATGCAGTCTGATACGGCGTGCGCACATAGGCGGAAAGCCCGGTCTTCAGGCTGCGGATAAACTTCAGCACAGTCCAGACCAGCAGGTAAAGCGCCGCGCACAGCGCAATAATTGCGCCCATCACTGCTGCGGTCAGCGCCAGGTTTTCAGTCAGCACCGCGCTGAACAGCGCCAGGCTGGCGGTGCCGGCCAGCAGCATCCACAGCATGGACTGCAGCGGCTTTTCCTGCTGGCGGATGACCCGGATCGGCGGGGTATTCAGCAGCTGCCAAAGGCTCGGCAAGACAAAGCCCAGCAGCACCGCGGCGCTGGTCAGCATGGCCACCGGCAATGGCCCCAGCAGCATCGCGCTGGCGGAAAAAGCCACATTCAAATGCGGAATCAGCTGCAGCATCAGCTGAAGCAGGCCATAGCCCAGCCCAATGCCGAACAGGCTGCCGATCAGCATGGCAATTGCAAAGACCGCCGCCAGCAGCGCCAGATAAGCCCGGAGAATCTGCTGCCTGGACGCGCCCATGCAGCGCATCAGCGCGATATGATCCTGATTCTGCTGCACATAGCGCTGGCTGCTTAAGGCAATCGCAATGCCGCAAAGCAGAATGGTCAAAATATTCGCCAGCTGCAGGAAGGTATCCAAATTGGCTATCGGCTTCATCAGGCGGGTATTGCCTTCACTGGCGTTTCTTAAGCGCAGGCTGCTCTGCTCATCCGCCGCCGGTTCATCCGCCAGCTTTGTTTTGGCGCCCGCTTCGGGATGGCGCAGCTGCTTAAACCGCTGTTCAAACTGCCGGGTATTTTCAGCCTCTCCCGCCAGCAGCAGGCGGTATTCAATGCGGCTGCCGGCCTGCACCGCATGGGTCTTAGCGACATCCTGCCGGGAAATGATCACCGTCGGGGAAAAGCCGCTGAAGCCCAGTTCCTGATTGGAGTCATGCGCAATCTTGGCTGTGACCTTGAAGGCGCCATCGGCAATATGCAGCGCATCGCCGATTTTCACCTGCAGCAGATCCATCGCGCGCTGGCTCAGCCAGACTTCGCCGGATTGAATCCGCTGCGCCGCCGGCTGCAGGCGCAGATCGCCGCGCAATGGAAAAGACCCGTCAATGGCTTTGACATTGACCATGACAAACTGATCTGAGGTATGCGCCATCGAGCCGAACATCGTCACTTCGCTCTGCTTCAGCTGCAGCTGCGACGCCTGATCTTTCCATGACTGGGCAAGCGGCGCGCTGTCGCTCAGCACCAAGTCTCCCGCCAGCATTTCAGCCGCCTGCAGAGCTACCGCGTTCTGAATCTGCGCATTGCTGAACTTCAGCGCAGTGGTCGCGCTGATGGCCAGGGTCAGGGCGATAATCAGCAGATAAACCCCGGTGCTTTTAAAGCTTTGCGTTAATAACGGACGGAACAGCGCGTTCATCTCATGCCCTCTGCAGATGCTCAGTCAGCTGGCCATCGGCCAGTTCATAATGGCGCTGGCACTGGGCCGCCAGCTGCGGATCATGGGTGACTAAAATCAGCGTGGTGCCCAATTCGCGGTTCAGCTGAAACAGCAGCTGTTCAATTTCCCTGGCGGTTGCGCCATCCAGATTGCCGGTCGGCTCATCGGCAAAAATAATCTGCGGCTGGCTGATCAGCGCGCGGGCAATCGCCACCCGCTGCTGCTCGCCGCCGGACAGCACTTTCGGCGTTTGCGCAGCCTGGCGCTCCAGCCCGACTTTGGCCAGCAGCGCCAGGGCTTTGCGCTCCGCTTCCGCATAATTGAAATGCGCCTGCAGGCGCAAAGGCAGCATGACATTTTCCAGCGCGCTGAGATGCGGCAGCAGCTGAAAGGACTGAAACACAAAGCCGATATGCTTTAAGCGCACAGCAGCGCGCTGCTCTTCATTCAGCTGCTCAATGGCTTCTCCGCAGACCTGCAAATGCCCCGAACTGGCCTGATCCAGCGTGGCTAGAATCCCCAGCAGGGTGGATTTTCCGGAACCGGAGCGCCCGGTAATCGCGACCTGCTCGCCTGCATGAATCTGCAGGTTCAAATTTTCAAAAATGCGCAGCTCTTTATCCGCAAGCTGGATCTTTTGCGTCAACTGCTGTGCAGAAATAATCGCCTGTGGCATGATGGATGGCTCAGTCATCAATTGGGTCATAGCTTCCCTCTATGCAGAATCGTATGCAAAATCATATGCAGCGCCGCGGTCAAAAACTCCGCGCCCTTCTCCGCCTGGCGGCGCTGGGCCTGTGCCTTGCGCCCATGCTGGCCTGCGCCAAAACCATTATGATTGTCGGCGACAGCTTAAGCGCAGGCTATGGGCTGCAGCCGCAGCAGGGCTGGGCGCATCTGCTGCAGAAACGCTTAGAGCAACAGTATCCGAAACAGCATAAAGTGGTCAATGCAAGCGTCAGCGGCGAAACCACCAGCGGCGCTCTGGCGCGCCTGCCGAAACTGCTGCAGGCCCATCGGCCGCATGTGGTGGTGATTGAGCTGGGAGGCAATGACGGCCTGCGCGGCCAGCCGCCGCAGATGATTCAGAAAAATCTGGCGCAGCTGATTGAAAAAAGCCAGCAGGCCAAAGCCAAAGTGGTGGTCTTCGGCATGAAGATTCCGCCCAATTACGGCACGGCCTACAGCAGCGCTTTTGAAAGCAGTTACCGGACCGTTAGCCTGCAGTACCGCGTGAAGCTGCTGCCGTTCTTTATGGAAGGCGTCGCAGGCAACAGAAGCCTGATGCAGAATGATCTGATTCATCCGAATGCCAAGGCGCAGCCGATTTTATTGAACAATGCCTATCCCTACATCAAAAGCAGCTTATAAAAAAGCGAAGGGCGCTTTATAAAAAGCGCCCTGCACAACTCTGATAGGAAGGATCTGCCGGAAAATCAGCTTAGAAATCGTAGAAAGTTACTTCGCCGGTTTCCAGTGAATATTCTGCGCCAACCACTTTCAGCTTGCCTTTGGCAATCAGGTTTTCCAGCACCGCTGAACCGTGGCGCAGCTGGTTGACGGAAGCGAAGACATTGGAGCGCACCGCATGAACAGATAATTTTTCCAGATCATCTTTCAGTTCGGTCTGCAGTAAAATTTCAACGGATGGGCGCACGCGGTTCACAATCGACATCAGATTTGCCGAAGGCGGCGAAGCAGGATTCATCAGCGCTTCGATGGTTGAATGAATCGCGCCGCAGTGGGTATGTCCCAGAACAATCACCAGAGGGCAGCCGAAGCTGTCAGCGGCGAATTCCACGCTGCCGACCTGTGACGGCGCAACAATATTGCCCGCAACGCGGATCACAAACAGGTCGCCCAAGCCCTGGTCAAAAACCATTTCCGCCGGCACGCGCGAGTCTGAACAGCCCAGCACAATCGCAAACGGCTCTTGGCTTTCCGCCATTTCCGCCCGCTGCTGATGCGTCAAAAGCGTAAGATGCTTGGTTTGACCATTAACAAAACGTTCGTTGCCTTTTTTTAAACGATCTAAAGCTTCTTCTGCTGTTAGCATGTTCTTCCATCCTTATTTGAAGTTTTCACATTTTAATGCGCCGTCTGGGGAATGTCACTTGCAAAACATTCGCTGGCAAGTTTTTCTCAGAGCGTTTTTTCCTGGCTTTTGTTTTCAAGCGGCGCGCCGCCGGGCTGCGCTTTGCGCCACGGCTGGCGCGCTCAGAACGGCGTAAAATGCCAATGCATAAATCTTTTTCTATGAAAATTGCCTCAGTTTTCAAGGCGCAGTTCACATTTCATGCAATCTGAACTAACTGGGTCAAAAAAGCTTAACGTGACAAGCCTGCCATTTGGACTACAATATCTTCCAAAGCGCCTGCCCTAAGCCAGATGTTCCCGCGCAGGCCATTGCTCAATAAACGCCATAACACATTCAAGCTGTATTTAGGGATCAAGCCAGTCAATGAAAGGATTGCATTCGACACTCAGCCGCGCGCTGAAACTGGGCTGCCTCAGCTGCCTGCTGCTCTTAGGCAAGCCCAGCTTTGCAGATGCGGACAGCGCGCTACCGCCCGCCGTGATTCCGCCGCAGATTCTGCTCAACCACCTGCTTCAGGAGCGCAAGGCGGCCGGGCTGACGGCTAAGACCGTGCAGGTCGGCAATGTGGCCTGGAGCTACAGCGAAGGCGGCTCCCGCGCCAACCCTTCCATTTTGCTGATTCACGGCCTTGCGGGAAGCCGCGACAACTGGAACCGCGTGGCGCACTACCTGACGCCGTATTACCACGTCATCATTCCGGACTTGCCGACCAATGGCGATACCCGGGTGCCGGCCAATTTCGATGTTTCCGTACCGAATGTCACCGAGCAGCTGCGCCAGTTCGCCGAAAAAATTGAGATTGAAGACCGGCTGAATATTGCCGGGCATTCGCTGGGCGGCTCGATTGCCACGGTTTACGCCGCGCAGTACCCTTTTGACACGCAAAGCCTGTTTCTGCTGAACAGCGCCGGCATTTACAGGCAGGCCACGACTACTTATTCCAAAAACCCCTATGCCTTAAAGCATCTGATTGTTTCCAAGCCGGGCGATTTAGACGAAGTGATGCATCAGCTGATGCAGCGCCCGCCGGCGATGCCTTTTAAGCTGAAGCAGGCGCAGGAAAAGCTGCTGATCGCGCAGTCAGATCAAACCAGCAAAATGATTGATCAGGTGGTGGCGATGAACCGGATTTATACTCCGGACAGCTTTGCCCGCCTGACCCAAGCGGTTGAAGCGCCTACCCTGATTCTCTGGGGCAGGCAGGACAAAATCATTAATGTTGAAGCCGCAAATGAGCTGAAATCCTTATTGAAACGCGCAGAGGCTCCTGTCATCCTTAACAATGTCGGCCATATGCCGATTTTAGAGGCTGAGCGGGAGGTCGCGGATCATTACCTGCCTTTCCTTGCAAAAAGCCAAAAGTTTAAAAACCCGCTTGCGGATAAACTTATCCCTTTAAACTGATCAGCTAAGTTTTAAATCAGCTTAGCTTTCAAGGACAGCATGCAGAAGAACCCGATGATAGAGCGCCTGATTGACGCTCAGCTTAATTTTTTAGACCGGAACTTTGCTCAGGCGGATACGCTTCAGAGCGAGTTTTTAAGCTTTTATCACTGGTTCAGAAAGCAGCCCCTGCAGCAGCTGTGGAGCTTTGAACAGATTAATGCGCTGATTCAGAAGCAGATTCTGCAAACTCCTGCCAGCAGTTTTCTGACCGGGCAAATTGCCGAGCATATTAAATTCTCGCTGATCCACCCGGCAAATGACAGCACGGCAATTGCCGATATTATTCCGGTTCTGACCGTGGATAAAATTGCGCAGTACGTGGCCAGCAAAAGCGGCCACCGCCAGCGCCTGATTAAGGCCGTGGTCAATAACCCGGCTTTTTCCGCCATGATCACCCAGCTGATTCAGCACGCCATTCAGGATTATGCGGATAATTCGGTGATTGCCAAAAGCGTGCCCGGCGTTTCGCGCTTTATGAAAATGGGCAAATCGGTGCTGGAAAATGTCACCGACACCAATCTGGACAGCGCAGTCAGCAGGTATCTGCAGAAGAATATCCTGAAGTTCAGCCAAATGAGCGAACACGTGCTGAATCAGCACTTTGATGACCATAAGCTGTATCATTTTCAGGCCAATCTCTGGCATAAAATCAAAAGCATGCCGGTTGCCGTGCTGAAAAATTACATTGAAGTGCAGGATTTGCCTGAAACCGTGGGCTTAGGCCATGAAATCTGGGATCACATCCGCCAATCAGATTATTTGAAGCAGCAGGTGCATGACGGCGTGTATGCCTGGTATATCCGCAATCAGGAGCGCCCTTTTGACCTGCTGCTGCGCGACCTGAATATTGATGAAGCTTTAATTCAGCAGGAACTGCAGGATTTGCTCAATCCGCTGATGCAGCAGCTGATCAGCTCGCAGTATTTGCGGGAACGCGCGCGCGCGCATTTGGAGCTGTTTTATTATTCGGAAGAGGCGCAGCGGATTTTAACGCAATAGGCTTGCGCAAAAGATTTGACCTTAGATTAGAATCAGATTTTCCGCCGGCTGTCAGGGCTTCAACAGAAACGCTGACAGCTGGCGGCGTAGACGCAGTCAGGGTGGAAAACGCGCTTCCGCCCTGATTCTTTTAGTATTTAAACGTTGCGCCAACGAAGACTTTCTGGCGCTCCACCATATACTCATTGCTGCCGTTGGACAGCTTCTTATCCAGCAGGTTAGTAAAGCCGCCGCGGACCGTCAGCTGATCATTTACAACATAATTGCTGGATAAATTCATAACGGTATGGCGTTTTTGCATGCTTGAATCCGCTGTATTTTTGGTCAAATACTGCTTGCCTAAATGCTGTGCAGACAATTCCACGCTTAATGGCTCAATCGGCTGCCAGCTTAATGCGGAATTCACTGTTAATTTTGGCGTTGCAATTAATGCCTCTCCTGTATCTTTATTTTCCGCTTTCAAGAAATACGTTGCATTATTGCTCCATTTCAAGCGCTCTGAAAGCGGAAAATCCGCCACCATTTCCACGCCGCGGGTTACTGCCTTTCCGGTATTTTCATTGCGGGTAAACCAGTTGCCGTAGTAGTAGCCTAAAGGCACATAGTCAATCCGGTTTTTGAAATCCGTATGGAAGAAGGTCACGCCTAAGTCTGCGCCAAAACCGGTATAATTTACCCCAATTTCATAGTTGACGCTTTCTTCCGGCGCCAGATTCGGATTGCCCGTCATATAGCAGCCGCCGCTTGTATATGTATGCGGATCGCCCTTTTCGTCATACCAGGTTTTCCCCTTCAGCCCAATGCAGCCCCTGCCGCCGGATCTTGTCGCTCCGCCGGGAGACGCTTCCTTGACTGTCGGCGCGCGGAAGCCTTTCGCCGCCCCGCCTTTAATCACCAGATCATCGCTAGGGCTATAAACTAAATAGCCGCGGGGGCTATGATGCGAGCCATAATTATCATCATGATCCAAGCGGTTGCCTAAAGTCAGGCTAAGGTTATCTAGAAGTGAAATATTGTCCTCAATAAATAACGCCCAAGTTTTATTGTCTACCTTAGGATTGCCGTAGTTTTGCCCATCCCAGCTTCCGCCAGGCAAAGTTCCAATAATGCGGGTATTGGTCAATTCCTGTTTTTTCCACTGGCCGCCAACTGTTAAGACCTGATCAAAGGCCGCCTTAAACGGCATGGTCAGGCTGCCTTCAACAATCATTTCATTTGACTTGGTCGCATAACTGCTGGCGCTTGAATCATAATCATTGTAGTAAGCATTCAGCTTGGACTTGCCAATTGCCCATTCGCCGTCATGTGATAAGCCGTAGCTATTATGTTCCAGTTCATTTGCTCCCCAGCTGGTTTCCTGTTCCGCGCCGGTCGCTGCATTAATGCTGGAGCCTTTTTTATTTTTCTGCAGGCTATGGCCAACTTCCAAACTGAAAGTCTGCTTATCTGTGGGCTGATAATGCAGCATTGCATTGTAGTTTTGATCCTGAGCGCCTGTCGTCCCTTTGCCCGCCTGGCGCTTCTTATCCGCTTCACGTTCAGTCATGCCTGCTGTCAGGCGCAGGCCCAGCGTGTCAGTTAAAGGGCCGGCCGCCATCACCCCGGTCTGCAAAGAAGAGCCCAAATTTGAAGACGCTGTAGGCTGAGTATAGTTCAGAGTGACATTGTCGCCCCACACACTTGGAATTTTTCTGGTAATAATATTAATGACGCCGCCCATTGCATCAGAACCATACAGTGAGGACATTGGGCCGCGGACAACTTCAATCCGCTCAATCATATCCGGCGTAATCCAGTTTAAATCCTGGCGGCCCAAGTCCGGACGGTAGTTGGTATCGCGGGAAGAGCCGATACGCTTTCCATCCACCAAAATAAGCGTGTAGTTGTCGGGCAAGCCGCGCAGCTTGATTTTTGAACCCTCGCCCGTTGGGCTGATTCCGCCTGTTACACCGGGAACTTTGCTGAGCAGCTCGCCCAGACTGCCTACGGGCTGTTTTTCAATCTCTTCACGCGTAATTACACTGATGCTTGCCGGCGCTTCTTTAGCATCTACAGCCTGACTGCTCGCAGTCACAACAATGGTTTCCAGTTTAGCTGCATGCTGCTGCGCATCATCTTTTGCCTGCGCCGCAGCGCTCATAACCGCTGCAACAGAAAGCGCCAAAGCAGATTGCAATAACTGTTTATTCATACCCACACCCAGTCAAATAATGGAGAAATAAAGTAAATTTATGCGCGGATTTTAACAAACGATAAACATATTGCAATTACTATTGATAATTATTCTCATTATTTTTACAGATAATGCATATAAAAATAGCCTCTATTGAGAGGCTATTTTCATTTCATTCAGGCCGGCTTACTTGAAATAAGCGCCTTCCGCCTGGCTGTGGTCAGTTTCGTCCACCACCTGCATCAGTTCAGGCACATGCTGCTTTAAAGTGGTTTCAACGCCCTGCTTTAAAGTCACATCAATGGCAGAACAGCCTTGACAGCCGCCGCCAAATTTAAGCACGGCGGTCAGGCCATGTTCAGCGTCATCAACCACTTTCACCAGTGCGCAGTTGCCACCATGCCCCGCCAAGCCCGGGTTGATTTCTGACTGCAGCACATAGGTAATGCGCTCTTCTACAGAGGCATCCGGGCCAACGCGCGGCACTTTCGAGTTCGGCGCGCGGAACGTCAGCTGGCCGCCAAAGCGGTCTTTATTGTAATCAATGACTGCATCCAGCAGATAAGGAATAGATGGCGCATCAACAAAGGCAGGAAAATCAGGATATTCCTGCTTGTAATCTGTAGGCACGACTTCTTCAGGCGCACTGTAAGCCATGCAGCATTCAGCGCGCGGTGTACCAGGATGTTCTACAAAAATACGTACACCAATGCCCGGCGTGTTTTGTTTTTCCAGCAAGTCTTTTAAGTACTCTTGCGCATTGGGTGTAATCAATAAATTTGGAATCTCTTCTGCAACTGCAGTGCTGGTATTCTCAGTCGACATAACAATATTTCCTCATGCTGAAGCCGCTATTTTAACTGAAGATGCGGTGCATTACGAAAAAATCAACCAAAATTGTCGGAATTATCCTGAAAGTTCCCGCTGACGCTTAAATTAATGGCATTATGGGCGACAAATACTGCTCATTTGAACGCCAATTTATGCTTGATTCAGCTTTGAACCACACCGTTATCCTCATCCTGATTACGGTCATTGTTTCCTTCATTGCCTTTCAAAACCAGAACATTATGAACCGCCTGATTTTCTGGCCTCCGGCAATGCAGCGCGGCCAGTTTGACCGCTTCATCACGCATGGCTTTGTGCATGCGGACGGCACGCACCTGCTGTTCAATATGATTACCCTGTTCTTTTTCGGCAGCATTATTGAAGCGTTTTACCGCCAGTATTTTTATGACCTGGGCTTTGTGCTGTTCTATCTGGGCGGCTTGATCGCTGCCATTATTCCCAGCTACCTGCAGCATAAAAATGATGCGCGCTGGGCCAGCTTAGGCGCTTCCGGCGCGGTTTCCGCGGTGCTGTTTGCCTATATCCTGTTTGAGCCGTGGAAGCTGATTTTTGTATTTTTCATTCCGGTTCCAGCCATTATTTTTGCGGTGCTGTATGTTGCCTACAGCATCTGGTCAGGCAAGCGCGGCAATTCCAATGTCAATCACAGCGCGCATCTGTGGGGCGCAGCTTACGGGGTGATCATGACCATTATTATTGAGCCGCGCCTGCTTCCGCATTTCTTCAATAAGCTGCTGCAGATGCCATTTTAAGCGCCATCTGACAGACAAAAACGCGCTAAAAAAAGATGCCGCCGGCATCTTTTTTATTGGCCAATACGCCGCGCTGCATCAGCCATCTATGCTTTCCATCAGCTGGCCATGCGAAAAATGCCAGTTTTTTTGATAAGCCGAAACAAATTTGGCAATGAAAATCGGCGCGCGGTCAATTGCAGAGCGCTCCTTAAAATGGCCATGCGCCTTAGCCCAGTCATAGCAGCTTTGATTCAGCGGATACTCCGTCAAAATTCCGCTTAAGTAATTCCGCTTGATCCATCCCTCGGCCTGCCGGTAGCTGGAAAAAACCGCGGAGGCGAAGCCTGATTTATGCGCATTGAAGATATATACCTGATTGGATCTGTTCATAAGTAAGCCTGCCCGTTCTTTTTGTTTTTCTTAGCCATTATAATAAGTGTGATGCAAATCACATTTCAATCCATTTTCAGCAGTTTATTTTGCAACAGTTCGTAAATGCAGTGCTTTATGGGGCAGTCTTTGCGCCGCAGCAGCAAATTTCACTGCGCCTTCCTACGCAAATTGCTTAAAATAAAAGCGCAGCCGCAAATATAAATATAAAGAGGGATACCGCAATGAAAAGAATCATCATGGCGCTCAGCATGCTGTGCTTCAGCGCCCTGTCCGCATGCGCCGTGCATACCCGGGAAGGCAGCATTACCGTTGACCCGGACTGGGGCCATTACCCGCATGATCATGGCGGCTTCTGCCCGCCTGGACAGGCCAAAAAGGGCCGCTGCTGAGCCTAATGCATGCGCAAGCCTTCAGATATGAAGGCTTTTCTTTGGATGCCGCCCAGACAGCTGCCTAGCTATTTTCTTCAGCAGTTCATGCAATTTTGTAAGTTATTGCCACTCCGGAAAACGATCTGGCATAGATAATGTATACATCTGTATATTAATAATTAGATCACGTGAGATATTTTGCATGTCCAGCTCCATAGACGGTCTTCAGTTTCCAAACCCAGCGCAAAAGCACAAGCCCAGCACCTCTAAAACCGGCCGGGAAATTATTGCGGAAGCCTTAGCCAGCGTTGACCACAGCGCTTCGCTGCAGGCCACTGCAGAAAAAAACTGGCGCAAGCAGTACCCGCGCTATTTTAAGGCGCTGGTTGAGCAAGGCATTCAGAACGCCGGCAAGCCGATTCAGATTGCCGAAGCCGGCCTGAATAAAGCGCACCATACCTTCGAGTTTTTCCGCAACGGCGAAAAGCATCTGCTGAAAAATGTCATGCAGCTGGACGCGCAGCCGCTGCATACCATCAAGCTGAAAGGCGAAAGTACTGAAGCGCCGGAATGGCATGTGCCCTATCATGGCCAGAAGCTGCGGGGCGACGCCTTGCTGGCGCAGATTCAGAAATGGCAGGATGCCGGCATTGTAGAGCCGAGCCATGCCGATGCCCTGAGGGAAGCGGCCGCCCATCCGGAATGGTTCGACCTGTCTGACCGCACCATGGTGTTATTCGGCGCGGCTTCTGAAGCCGGCCCGCTGACCTGGCTGTCCAAATGGAAGGCCAATATTGTTGCGGTAGATTTGCCGAACAGCCGCGTTTGGGGCCGGATTTTAGACACGGTCCGCAAAGGCAATGCCACGCTGTATGCGCCAAGCGCGGAAGCGCTTGCTGCAGATACGCCTGCGGCTGTATTGAAGGAAAAGTTAGGCGCCAACCTGCTGACGCAGATTCCGGAAATTGCGCAGTGGCTGCTGCAGAACCCTGATCAGCTGGATTTGGCCGCTATCGCCTATTTGGACGGCGAAAAGCATGTGCGTGTTTCCATGGCGATGGATGCGATTATGCAGCATGTCAGCGCGCACAAGGCCGGCACCAGCCTGATGTATATGTGCACCCCGACCGATGTCTATGCCGTGCCCGCAGAAGTGATTGAGGCCTCCACCGATAAGTTTGCGCAGCGCTCTAAAGCGCAGCAGCTGATCAGCACCGGCATTTCCGCCCTTTCGCGCCAAAATTTGTTCAGAAAAAACCTGCACGGCCTGATTGCTTCAGACAATGGCCAAAACTACGGCATTGCCGACTGCCTGGTGGTGGAGCAAGGCCCGAACTACGCTTTGGCCAAGCGCATTCAGCAGTGGCGCGCAACACTGGCGCGCCATCAGGGCCAGCGGGTCAGCATTAATATTGCGCCATCCACCACAACGCATTCCGTGACGAAAAACCCGCTGCTGAAAGCGGCCTTTAACGGCGCCAGCCTGTTTGATGTGGAAGCCTTCAAGCCGGAAACTACCAATGCGATTATGGCGGCGCTGTGGGTGCATGATTTGCGCAGTCCAAAGTCGGCGGCCAATCCGGAAGTGGAACTCGCGCATCCGCTGGAGCTGATGATGAAAGGCGCCAATCACGGCGGCTTATGGCGTGTCGCCTATTTAGCCCGCACAGCGCTGCCTTTCGCCGCGGTATATGGTTTCGCCGCGGAAAAGCTGCCGCTTGACAAAGTGCTGGGCAAGCTGAAAAAGCGGTAAACCCGCAAGATGATTTCAGCCTCAAGCTGTTCTCCAATCCATAAAAAAACGCTGCCAAGGCAGCGTTTTTTGATCTCTGTGCAATCTAGGCAAATGCTTAGAAGACTTTCAGCAGCAGCCAGTACAGTGCGCCTGACAGGCAGATGGTTGCCGGCAAAGTGAACACCCATGCCGACAGAATGGTGCGCACCATTTGCGCATTCAGGCCGGATTTGTTCGCCACCATGGTGCCCGCAACCGCGCTGTTCAGGACATGCGTGGTGGATACCGGCATGCCGAGGCCATCAGCCGCTGCAATTGTTGACATCGCCACCAGCTCAGCCGACATGCCTTGGCCATAAGTCATGTGGTTTTTGCCAATGCGCTCGCCCACAGTCACCACAATGCGCTTCCAGCCGACCATCGTGCCTAAGCCCAATGCCAAAGCAACCGCAACTTTCACCCATGTTGGAATGTACTGCAGGAATGAATCCAGATTGCTGCGGTACGCCTTCACAGTTTTCTTCTGCTCAGCCGTCATCGCCGGCAGCTGATCCGCTTTATCCAGGCGCTTGAATGCCGTCGTGCTGAGGTACATGTCGTTGCGGATCACCGAAACTTGCGCTTCAGGAATTTCATCCACGCCGCCGTATTGCGCAACGCGCTCGCCCAAATGGCCCGTCAGGCTTGCCAAAGCGGGAACAACTTCAGCATTCACTTCTTTGGTCTGAATGTATTTGGTCAGGACTTCACGGGCTTGTTCATCGGCAATCTGCGCATGCTGCGGATAAACCGCCGCTGCAGTTTGCACGGACAGCTGCTCGAAAGACTGAATATGCTTGTCATCTAAGTTTTTATTCAATGAATAAGCCAGCGGCACACAGCCGATCAGAATCAGCATGATCAGGCCCATGCCTTTCTGGCCGTCATTTGAACCGTGCGCAAAGCTTACGCCTGTGCAGGTGAAAATCAGAATAGCGCGGATCAGCGGCGGCGGCGGCTTGTTGCCTTCCGGCGGCTGGAACAGTTCCAGCTGCTTTCTGAAGACTTTTTTCACCAGCAGGAACAGCAGCGCAGCGAATGCAAAGCCGATCAGCGGCGAGAACAGCAGCGCTTTGCCGACTTTCAGCACCTGCTCCATATCAATGCCGCTGGCGCCGCTGCCTGCGTTCAGCAGGTAGTTCATAATGCCGACGCCAAGGATCGAGCCAATCAGCGTATGCGAGCTTGAAGCTGGAATCCCCAAAAACCACGTGCCCAAGTTCCATAAAATGGCAGCGATCAGCATGGCGAAAACCATGGCAAAGCCTGCGCCGGAACCGACATTCATGATCAGTTCCACCGGCAGCAGGGCGATAATGCCGTAGGCAACCGCGCCGCTGGCGACCATTACGCCCAGGAAGTTGCAGAAGCCTGCCCACATCACCGCAACCGGCGCAGACAGCGCATTGGTGTAAATCACCGTAGCGACCGCATTGGCGGTATCATGGAAGCCGTTGACGAACTCAAAGCCGAGCGCAATGAACAAAGCTGTGCCCAGCAGAATCATGGAATACAGGCTTAACGCGGGAACATGCGCCAAATCAGCAGTTAATTGAAATCCAATATAAATAAGCGTTGAAATAATAACGGTTAAAAACACCGGCATAAAAAATTTCGGTGTAGGCACATGAACATTCGTCGACTTCTTAGCGGCAGTCGATGGTTGTGCTGAATCTACGGGAGTTTGATTAGAATTCATGCAAGCAGGAATGGAGGATTTAAGAATCCCCATATTGTTCAATTAAATTGTGACAATTATATGACAAAGCGCTGTCATATAAAGCAGTTTTTCATACTTTATTGCATTTAATTCTTGCCGGCGCGCCCGCGCCATCCTTCAACTTAAATTATAAAAATCAAATATTTGTTTTCAAATATTGCGCACTTAAAAGGATAAACCTGAAATATTTCAAGGCTTAAATATTTTTGAAATATTTCATGGCGGATTATTACAAAAGATTGCCCGAGCACCATAATGACGCATTAATGCTGCAGCTTCATTAAGCAGACCGCCGCTTTGGCTGGCTATTCTGCGCAGGGCGCTACGGCTAAATATTCAGCAAAGCTGGTTCAGCGCAGCCCATAACTGGCGAGTATCCGTAAAAAGCGCCTGAATTCTGTTAATATATCGCCGATTTTATATTCCATCGGATTGGGGTTATTTATGTCCACGCTTGCCACGCTGAGAGCGCTTCTCGCCAAACGCATCCTGATTATTGACGGTGCGATGGGAACCATGATTCAGCGCCATAAATTAGAAGAAGCCGACTACCGCGGCGAGCGTTTTGCAGACTGGGCCTCTGACCTCAAAGGCAATAATGACCTGCTGGTACTGACCCAACCGCAGATTATTCAGGGCATTCACGAAGCCTATCTGGATGCAGGCGCAGACATCATTGAAACCAACAGCTTCAACGGCACCCGCGTTTCCATGTCAGATTACCATATGGAAGATCTGGTGCATGAAATCAACTTCGAAGCCGCCCGCCTGGCCAAAGCCGCCTGCGAAAAATACTCCACGCCGGACAAGCCGCGCTTTGTCGCGGGCGTGCTGGGGCCGACATCGCGCACCTGCTCCATTTCACCGAATGTCAACGACCCGGCTTTCCGCAACATTACCTTTGATGAACTGAAAGAAAACTACATTGAAGCCGCGCACGCGCTGATTGAAGGCGGTGCAGACATTCTGCTGATCGAAACCGTATTTGATACGCTGAACTGCAAAGCGGCCATTTTTGCGGTGAAGGAAGTCTTCCAGCAGATTGGCCGCGAACTGCCGCTGATGATTTCCGGCACCATTACCGATGCTTCAGGCCGCACCCTGACTGGCCAGACCGCCGAAGCCTTCTGGAACTCGGTGCGCCACGGCGACCTGCTGTCCATCGGCTTCAACTGCGCGCTGGGCGCAGACGCCATGCGCCCGCACATCAAAACCGTGTCTGACGTTGCCGACACTTTTGTCTCCGCGCATCCGAACGCAGGCCTGCCGAACGCTTTCGGAGGCTATGATGAAACCCCTGAAGAAACGGCGGCATTTATTAAAGAATTTGCGGAAAGCGGCCTGATCAACATCACAGGCGGCTGCTGCGGTACAACCCCTGATCATATCCGCGCCATTTACAATGCTGTAAAAGACATCAAGCCACGCCAAGTGCCTGAAACCAAACCTGCTTGCCGTTTAAGCGGTTTAGAGCCGTTCAACATTACCGATGATTCTCTGTTTGTGAACGTTGGTGAACGCACTAACGTGACGGGTTCGAAAAAATTCCTGCGCCTGATCCGTGAAGAAAACTTTGCCGAAGCGCTGGATGTTGCCTTGCAGCAAGTGGTTGCCGGCGCGCAGATCATCGATATCAACATGGATGAAGGCATGCTGGATTCGCAGAATGCGATGGTGCATTTCCTGAATCTGGTGGCGTCTGAGCCTGAAATTTCCAAAGTGCCGGTCATGATTGACTCATCGAAATGGGAAATCATTGAGGCCGGCCTGAAATGCGTGCAGGGCAAGCCGGTGGTGAACTCCATTTCGCTGAAAGAAGGCTATAACGAGTTTGTCGAAAAAGCCCGCCTGTGCCGCCAGTACGGCGCGGCCATTATTGTCATGGCCTTTGATGAAACCGGCCAGGCCGATACAGCTGCCCGCAAGCGCGAAATCTGCAAGCGCTCTTATGATGTTTTAGTCAATGATGTAGGCTTCCCTGCTGAAGACATCATTTTTGACCCGAACGTATTTGCCGTGGCAACCGGCATTGAAGAGCACAACAACTATGCGGTGGACTTCATTGAAGCGACCGGCTGGATCAAGCAGAACCTGCCGCATGCAATGATTTCCGGCGGCGTGTCCAACGTGTCGTTCTCGTTCCGCGGCAACGAGCCGGTGCGTGAAGCAATTCACTCAGTGTTCCTTTATCATGCCATCAAGCAAGGCATGACCATGGGCATTGTCAATGCCGGCCAGATGGCGATTTACGATGACATTCCTAAAGCGCTGAAAGACGCGGTTGAAGACGTTGTCCTGAACCTGAATCAGGGCGAAAGCGGCCAGGAAGCCACTGAAAAGCTGCTTGAAGTGGCTGAACAGTACCGCGGCCAAAGCGCTGCGCAAAAGCAGGTTGAAAACCTTGAATGGCGCAATGACACGGTTGAAAAGCGCCTTGAATACGCCTTAGTCAAAGGCATCACCGCATTTATTGATGAAGATACCGAAGAAGCGCGCCTGCAGGCCAAGCGCCCGCTGGACGTGATTGAAGGCCCGCTGATGGACGGCATGAACGTGGTCGGCGACCTGTTCGGTTCAGGCAAAATGTTCCTGCCGCAGGTGGTGAAATCCGCCCGCGTAATGAAGCAGGCGGTGGCTTGGCTGAACCCGTACATTGAAGCGGAAAAATCCGGCAGCCAGTCCAAAGGCAAAGTGCTGATGGCTACCGTGAAAGGCGACGTGCATGATATCGGCAAAAACATTGTCGGCGTGGTGCTGGGCTGCAACGGCTATGACATTGTGGACTTGGGCGTGATGGTGCCTGCGGAAAAAATCCTGCAGACCGCAATTGATGAAAAAGTCGATATTATCGGCCTGTCCGGCCTGATTACGCCGTCGCTGGATGAAATGGTGTTTGTCGCCAAGGAAATGCAGCGCAAGGGCTTTAACATTCCGCTATTGATTGGCGGCGCAACCACATCCAAAGCGCATACCGCCGTTAAAATTGACCCGCAATATTCAAATGATGCGGTGATTTACGTGGCCGATGCTTCGCGCGCGGTGGGTGTGGCAACGACATTGCTGTCCAAAGAAATGAAGCCGAAGTTTGTTGAAGAAACGCGTGCTGAATATGAAAAAGTGCGTGAGCGTATTGCCAATAAGCAGCCGAAAGCAGCCAAGCTGACTTATGCTGAATCTGTTGAAAATGGCCTGAAAATTGACTTTGCAGCCCATAAGCCTGCCAAGCCAAACTTTATCGGCACGCAGACCATCACCAATTATCCGCTTGAAACGTTGGTGGAATATTTTGACTGGACACCATTCTTTATTTCATGGAGTTTGGCGGGTAAATTCCCAGCAATCTTAACAGATGAAGTGGTCGGTGAAGCGGCAACTGACTTGTACAATCAAGCGCAAGAGATGCTGAAAGACATCATTGAGAATAAACGCTTCGATGCACGTGCAGTGTTTGGCATCTACCCGGCCAACCGTTCTGCTGCAGATTCTGTAGAAGTGTACGATGAAAATGGCGCTGCGGTGACTCACACCTTCCATCATATCCGTCAGCAGTCTGACAAAGTCACCGGCAAGCCGAACCTGTCGCTGGCGGACTTTGTGGCGAAGAAAGATCAGGCGCAGGATTATTTGGGCGGCTTTACCGTGTCAATTTTTGGCGCGGAAGAAATGGCCAATGAGTACAAGGCCAAAGGGGATGATTATTCTGCAATTTTGGCGCAATCTTTAGGTGACCGTTTTGCCGAAGCTTTTGCGGAGCATTTGCATGAACGCATCCGCAAGGAGTTCTGGGGCTATCAGGCCGATGAGCAGCTGTCTAATGAAGAGCTGATTAAAGAAAAGTATGTCGGCATCCGCCCTGCGCCGGGCTACCCTGCCTGCCCTGAACACTCTGAGAAAGCCTCTTTGTTTAACTGGCTGGGTTCGACCGATAAGATTGGCACCTACCTGACCAGCAGCTTTGCGATGTGGCCGCCGTCATCTGTCAGCGGTTTTTACTATGCCAACCCGCAAAGTGAATACTTTAATGTGGGCAAAATCTCCGGCGACCAGCTGGAAGATTATGCGCAGCGTAAAGGCTGGACGCTGGATGAGGCGAAGCGCTGGTTAGCGCCGAATTTGGATGATTCGGTTTCTTGATTTGTTAATCTTAGAATCCCCCTAAATCCCCCTTTTGCAAAGGGGGACTTTATCATGTGATTAAATGAATTACGTGACAGCTCCTCCCTTTTTTAAAGGGAGGTTGGGAGGGATTAATATAAGCAAAAATGATTACAATTGAATTTCAGAAAAATAACAATATAGACTTATAATTTTAATAAACCCAGAAGAGTTTACATATGTTTGTATATAAATATCGTGGCGGTGCATTTGAAAGAGATTTAAAGTCCTTAAAAAATAATGAGTTTTGGGCATCAAATACAAAGCAACTCAACGACCCTTGCGAAGGACTAATAACTAGCAATAGTTATCAACAACAAATTAACATTCTCAAGAATGTTTTTTATCAACACAAAAACAATATAGCTTTAATTGAGCAAAGCCTTACAAATATTATAGATATGAAAGATACCAAGCTTGGTATTTTCTCATTAAGTAAGTGTTATAATGATGAACTTCTTTGGGCACATTATGCTGATAGTCATAAAGGTTTTTGTATAGAATATAATCTGGAAAAACTTTTATCAAAGCAGGACCCTAAACATCGCTTTTTCGATATCCAATATTCAAATAAAATTCCTAATTTTGATCTTTCAACTGTTATAAATCAAAATGATCCTGATAAATTAATTAAAATAATGCTTGGATTTAAATCTCAACGTTGGAATTACGAAAATGAATTACGGGTCATTACAGAAAATCAGGGCTCAAATATATACGATTTCAGAGCCGTAACAGCTATATATTTTGGATTAAAAGCCCCAAAAGATGATATAGAGCAGATAATGCAGACTTTACAAGGGCGCAACGTAAAATATTTTCAAATGAAATTAAAACAGAATTCTTTTGAACTAGAAGCTACACAAATAAAAGATAAATTTCAAACTAATGTAAAATATAAATATTCTATAGCACCTATCACTGAATTAGCAGTTGATCCTTCTACTTTAAAACTAGAATATCAAAAGTTCTCACCATATTTGCAAAAACTAGCCGAAATTGTTAGGCGAGAACCAGATTGTTACGAGGTTACTTATATAGATCTAAGTCTTTCTAAAAGCACACCAAATAATCCTGTATTTTTTGCACAATATAAAACTCAAGCAGATGATTTTCATACTCAGACTATACATTACACCACGAATCAAATTGACACAGAATACGATCAAATTGATGATCTCTAAAATAGCTAATCCTCCCCAACCCTCCTTTAAAAAGGAGGGAGTTCCGCGAATTGAATACCGACATTAAATTCGCGTGAAGTCCCCCTTTGCAAAAGGGGGATTTAGGGGGATTCCAGCCTAAACTCCGCAACACAATAAATCTGCTCTACAACAGCATCCGTTTCAGTCAAAATCTGACTATTTGAAAATCTTAGAACCATAAGCCCTAATTCACTCAAAGCCTTATCCCGATTTTGATCTGCATCTAAACCCTCTTCTGTGTAATGCTGCCCTCCATCACACTCAATTACCAAATTCGCTGCTGGGCAATAAAAATCCACAATAAAATTTAGCATCGGCTTCTGCCTATAAAACTGCAGATCTAAAATTTGCTTACGCCTTAATCTCTGCCACAGCAGCTGTTCTGCATCCGTCATACTGCTGCGCAAATCACGAGACGGCTGCTTTAAGTTTTTATTATAGGGTTTCATCATTTGATAATTTTTAAGCAGTCAATCGGTCTACAAACAGCACCCCATCCAAATGATCAACTTCATGCTGAATAATACGGGCAGGAAAACCTGAAAATTCCGCCTCAACTTTCTTGCCATTTAGTGTGAAATAACGCACCCGTATGCTTTGCGCACGCTCAACTTGCCCGCGCTCATTCGGCACGCTTAAACAGCCCTCTTACCCCAAACACACAGCTTGAGAAAACGCTAAAATTTCGGGATTAACCATCACCACCGCCTCCATTTCAGGCGCATCTGGATAACGCAGATTCGGACGCGATGCCACAATAATCACCCGCTTGGAAATATACACTTGCGGTGCGGCGACGCCTACGCCATTACGCTCAAGCATGGTGGCATGCATAGCAGAAGACAGCTGCCGCAGCCATTCACTGTTAAATTCCGCGTCTGCGACGGACGCCGCTTTAAGCTTTAAAATCTCTTCGCCACGCTGCGCTACAGGTAAAATCACGCTCATCGGAACCTATAATTTTTTTGCAAGAATAATGAATAGCATCGTATTGGATATTTAATTCAGCTTCTATCATTTTCATTTAAGAATCTTGGCATAATATTTACCTGATAAAAATAACCTTCGGCACATCACAATGAATGCGACCCAGCTTTTTCTCGGCGTTATCTTCAGCTCGATTGGCTTAGGCTACTTTCTGTATGGCAAAAAGCAGAAAATGACGGTGCCCTTTGCTGCAGGCTTAGCGCTAATGATTTTCCCCTATTTTATCGAAAGCAGCATTTTTCTCAGCATGATTGGCATTGCATTATCCATGCTGCCGTATTTTCTGCGTTTTTAAGTGAGCATTAGCAGGAAAAATAGGCCGATCATTCTGCCGAGTATCTGCAGCCGCTTTTATGGTTTTCAAATAGCCCGCATGGCCGGCCGCGCCGCCGCATAAAATGCAAAATGCCCGATGAGGCGCACCGGGCATTCTGCAAATCAGCCTCAGTCCGCTTCGGAGCAAGGCAGATCTTCTTAAGCTGACAAATTCTTGCGCAGCTCATCTTCCACAATTTCCAGCTCCAGCTGGCTGAAACGGCGGATTTCAGCTTCTGCATGCTTTTCCAGCAGGCCGCCAATCAGCGGAACTTTCACTTTCACCGTCCATTCCAGCTGGAACTGAATCTGTGATGCATCGCCGGTCACTTGGCGCTGGCAGCGCGCTTCCAGCGGCAGGTTCGGGTCTAAAATCACTTCCGAAGTCATCTTGGCCAAGTCGCTGACATCGGTGCGGTGCAGGCGGAAGGCATCCTTCAGCAGTTTTTTTGCGATGTCCGGAATATTGACATCCAAATTATAAGCGCGCTTTAAGGTATACATATCCCCAGTTTTCTGCGATTCCAGAATTTCCAGATTTTCGCCGGGAATGCGCCTGCATACCGCTTCATGCAAGGAGGTATCGGCGGCCAGGCGCTTGAAGTCTTCCAGTGAAACGCCCTGAATTGCCACGTTGACAGTAAATTGATGTGCCATTTTTGAGTTCCTGTTGAGTATCCGTCTTAGTTGTTCTTATTTCGCGTCAAATGCGCAGTGAAAATCTTGCGCGCCCATTTAATCCTGCTGTTCTGGCGCTGTCATTGACTGTATGGCAATGAAATGCCGCCATGATGTCCAAAACCGGACAATCCCTCTGCAGGCAACGCTGGAAGTGCATCTTTGGCTTGCGCGCCTATTTTAAAGAATCACGGCCGCTTTTTAAATAGGCAGTGATGCCTGACGCCCTGCCGGTCCAGCAACGCAGCGGCCAGCTGCGGCCCATAGTCTATCCGCAAATGCTGCGCCTGATACTGAATCAGGATGCAGTATTCTTCCGCGCCGTCGTCCAGGCCGGCTGCCGTCCACACCGTGCCGCGCGGAAACCGCTGCAGCCACGGGGCTGCATAAAAATCTGCAATTGAATCAAAGCTTAAATAAGCCTGCGGATTGTCCAGAATGCGGCGCGCCAGCGCATCAAATTTTTTCTGCTGTTCCAGCTGAAAGTCTATCAGCATGCTATCCCCCAAATGGCTGCAGCCCTGCTGCGCCAGTATAGCGCCGCGGCCAAAGCCGGATCATCTTTTCTGGTGTTTTTAAGCCTTTCCCGCTGCTGAATTGCGCAGTCACACTTTATGAATTGACAGTATTCTAACTGCCGTTTAAAAAGTATCAGTACATAAAAAAATCACAGCAGAAGGACAAGAATATGCAGCATCAAGGAAACGTCAGCCATGAAATCCGCGGGCAGGTTATGCTGATTGGCCTCGACCGGGCAGAAAAGCGCAACGCCTTTGACAGCCAGATGATTCATGAGCTGTCTTTGGCGCTTACCGAATATGAAAATCATCCCGGCTTGCGCTGCGCGGTGATCTTTGCGCACGGCGAACATTTTACCGCAGGCCTTGATCTTGCGGAACTGCAGCCCAAGCTTGCCTCGGGCGTATTCGATTTTGCGGAAAATCAGATCAACCCCTGGGGCACCGGCGCAAGAAAGCGCGCCAAGCCGGTGATCGCCGCCGTGCAGGGCTACTGCTTTACTGCAGGCATTGAACTGATGCTGAACGCCGATCTGGTGATTGCGCAGGACAACTGCCAGTTTGCCCAGATGGAAGTGCAGCGCGGCATTTTGCCCTTCGGCGGCGCCACGGTGCGCTTTGTGCAGGCGGCCGGCTGGGCCAAAGCCATGCGCTTCCTGCTGACCGGCGAGCGCTTTTCCGCACAGGCCGCGCTGGAGATGAATCTGATTAATGAAATTACCGAAGCCCCGCCGCTGTCCCGCGCCATTGAGCTGGCGGAGCAGATTTGCCGCGCCGCCCCGCTGGCGGTGCAGGCCACACTGGCTTCCGCGCAGGAGGGCGTAATGCAGGGCCCTGAAGCCGCCTTTGCCCGGCTGCAGCAGCATCTGCAGCCGCTGCTCCGTTCCGAAGACGCTCAGGAAGGCGTTATGGCCATGCTGCAGCGCCGCGACCCGAAGTTTCAAGGCAAGTAAATTTAAAACTCACAGCAATCATCCGGACCCAAGCCGCCATGAAAAACTCACATCCTCAGACTCAGTCCAGCCCGGACATTCCTGTGCGCAGCACTGAAATCCAATTCAGCGCAGCCGACGGCTATGCGCTGACCGGCACGCTGTATGCAGCGCCGCAGGCCGCAGCCAGCATTGTGGTGTCCTGCGCGACCGGCGTGCCGCAGGGCTTTTACCGCCGCTTTGCCGAATACGCCGCGCGGCGGGGCTTTCAGGTGCTGACCTTTGACTACCGCGGCATTGGCAAGTCTGCGCCGGACAGCCTGAAAGGCTTCCGCATGTCCTATCTGGACTGGGGGCGCTATGACCTCAGCAGCGCGATTGACGTTTTGGCCAAAGACGGCCTGCCGGTTTACATGATTGGGCATTCATACGGCGGGCAGGCGCTGGGGCTTGCGCGCAATCATCATCTGGTGCAGGCCATGCAGTGCTACGGCACCGGCGCCGGCTGGCACGGCTATATGCCGCTGAAGGAAAAAGTTAAAGTTCAGGTCATCTGGAATATCATTTTCCCGCCGATGGTGGCGGCTGCCGGCTATCTGCCGTGGAGCCGGCTGAACATGGGCGCAGACCTGCCGGCCGATGTCTATCATCAGTGGCGCAGATGGTGCAGGAACCCGACGTATTTCTTTGCCGACCCGGAACAGCAGGCGCTGCACAGCCAGTATGCGCAGGTGAAGACTCCGATTTTCGCCGTTTCCGCGCTGGATGATGACTGGGCGCTGCCGGCATCGCGCCATGCCTTCATGCAGCATTACCGCAATGCGCCCCTGCAGTTTATCGACATGGCGGCGCAGGACTACGGCCTGAGGGAAATCGGCCATATGGGCTATTTCCGCAAAGGCGCGGAAAAAATCTGGGATCAGGCGCTGCAGCAGTTTGCGCAAATGCAGCCTTCAGGACAGCCTGCCCATGCGCCCGCGTAAGCTCAGCCGCGAACAGCTGCTGCTGCGGTCCGCGCTGTGCTTCAAGCAGCATGGCTATACCGCCGCCAGCGTCAGCCGGCTGGCGCAGGCCTGCGGCTTGAGCAAGGCCGCTTTTTACTATGATTTCAGCAGCAAGGACGCCCTGCTGCATGAGATTTTAGAAGCCACGCACCAGCAGCTGCGCAAGAGCCTGTTTCAGCAGCTGCGCCGCCCGCATGAGGATCTGGCCGCCGCCTATCTGCAGGCGCATGCCGGCGCGGCGCATTTTTTCAGTTCCGGCGGCACCGGCTGCCTGGCCGGCATGCTCAGCGCGGAACGGCCGAACCTGCCGGAGCAGATTGCGGAAAAAGTCAGGGCCATTTTTCAGGACTGGGAACAGGCCTTTTATGAATTTTTCCGGCAAGGCATGGATGAGCAGCGCGCTGCGCAGTGGGCTGCGCTTTCGGTTGCCGATTATGAAGGCGCGATTTTAATGAGCCGCATCCGCCCCGAGCAGAATTATCTGGCCCTGCTGCAGGCGCGCATCCTGCATCAGCTGAATCTGCATCAGCTGGCGGAATCCTGAACGCGGATTTCCTGCCGGCGCTCTGCGCCAAAGCGGTCAACATGCGCATAGAATACGCCATACTTTCCGGCATAGTATTCCAAAGACTGCCCGCCCAAGGCCCAGTAAATGGACCATTCGCCTAAATCCATTTTGCGGATCTGGCTTGTGGAATTGGCCGGCATTTTGCGCAGCAGGCTGGCCTGCAGCTGTTCCGCTTCAGCAAGGCCATGCAGCTGAGGCCGCTGCATGAACAGTTCGGCAATGTCATCAAACAGGCGCTGCTCTTCGGCATCCGCCTGCTGTTCCGCGCGGGCGCGCGGCGGCGCATCCGTCACCCCGGCGCGCTCCGGCGGCGCCGCATATTTTGAGCGCTTCCGGATAAACTGCTGTGTTTTATATATTTTTACCGCAATGACCCAAGCCGCGGCGGCTGCGGTCAAAATGCAGAGCAGCAGTAACAGTTTGACCATAGCCGAATCCCGCAGATGCTTTCCTACTCATTCAGCCTGATCATAACACGGCGCAGGCGGATATTTTTTAAACAGATTATGACCTTTTAGATCAAAATAAAAAACGCTGCGCCAAGTCTGCGCTGCACCGCTTAAACAGCCTGCAGCCGGTCGCGCCCCGCCTGCTTGGCGGCGTACAGCTGCGCGTCGGCAGACTTCATCAGGGCATGAATATCGGCATAGCGCTGCTGGCGGTGCATGCAAGCCACCCCCATGCTGATGGTGACATAAGCCTTGGCGTCCTGCCTGCGGCAATGCTCAAAGCGCTGCCGGCGGACAGCATCCAAAACCGCGTCCAGCAGTTCCGCAGCGGCCGGAAACGGTACATTCTGCATCACAATTGCAAATTCTTCACCGCCATAGCGCGCCAGGAAAGCCGACGGCGGCAAGCGCGCGGAAATCACCTGCACCAGCTGCTGCAGGATTTCATCGCCTTTCAGATGGCCGTAGTAATCATTGTAGTTTTTGAAATAATCCACATCCAGCATGGCAAAAATCAAGGTGCCGTGATGCTGGCGCAGGGTTTCTGCAAAACGCTGCTGAATTTCATCATTCAAGGCGCGGCGGTTGTATGCTCCGGTCAGGGCGTCAATTTTAACCTGATGCTCCAGTTTGGCATTCAGCTCATGCAGCTGCTCGGTGCGCGCCTTGACTTTCTGATCCAGCAGGCTGTTCAGCTCCATCAAAGTATTGTTCAGCTGCTCGGTATAGTAAGTGTGATAGGCGTAATTTCTGGACTGCTGGAACATGATCAGCAGCGCGTACAGGCTGGTGGAAATAAACGACAGATTGACCGAATCAATCCAGTTCATCATCAGCAGGAAATCATTTAAAAAGGTCACGCAGAGGAAAATCACCGCGCACAGGTTCAGCACCGAATAAGCTTCGCCATGCTTCAGGGTCTGGTAAAAGCCATAGGCGAAATTCGCCAATACAGACAGACTGAACGCCGAACTGTACAGCGCCAGCGGCTCAAAAATTTCCGGCACGGAAACCAGGGTCACGGCAATATTCAGCGCCAGCAGCAGCATGGCGGTCTGATAGTTCAACGGATGCAGGTATCTTCGGTTCAGCAGGTGAATATAGCTGATGAAAAACAGAATGGCACAGTAGGTAAACAGGTATTCCAGCCGCGTGCCCCACAGCCAGCTGATATTGGTAAAGGCCGTGTAGGCATAGGGCGCGGAAAACATGTTATGCAGCGCCAGAAACACAATAAAGATGCCGAAGACAAAGATGCTCTTGCTGTTGCGCTGCTTTGAGCCGCGGAAAACCGCAAACAGAATGGTGAACAGGCCAATGCCCAGCACCGCGCCGCAAACCATGGCGATGCTCATCATCAGCTGCTGGAACTGGCGGTTGATTACTTGGGCTACGCCGATGCGCATCGGATTTTCAATGCCGCCATGCAGCGTGGAAAAATTCGAGGCCTGAATGCTTAAGGTGAAATATTCATTTTCCGCCACAAAATAAGCGATCCGCGGCGCATTTTCAGTGACCTGCGCTGCCGGCGTTTTGCCGACATCACCCAGGCGCACAAGCAGGTCGCCGTTTAAATACACCCGGTAAGCGCCGTACTGATTCGGAATTTTGATTGCAATGCGCCGCCCGATAAAGGCTTTGGGCATTTTAAAGTAGCCGACAAAGGTGCCGTAATTCTGATTGCTTCCGGTCAGCTCTTTGAATGAGGCCGGCAGGCTGACCACCCGCGGCGCCAGCACGGCGCTGGATTCTGTCAGGAACTGCTGCGGATAGAACAGCCACTGCCCCTGCAGCGGCACGCTGCTGTCTTCGGTAAAATCGACGCTGTTGATGTATTCGCTGTGCTGCTGGTAAAAAGACGGCGGCGCAGGCTCATACTGGGCATGCGCGGAAGAATGCCCGAAAATGATGGCGCAGCTGAGAAGTAAAAAAATCCAGAAAAAACGGATTGCATCATGCAAGTAAAGCAACGTGCTTGAGTTCCTGAATATTGTTATTTATACGCTTAATGTACGGTTAAAATTGGCGATTTCCAAATATTTTTTTTCATTTGCTGATCAGCAGCATCCTTGCCGCTGCGCGCCGCGCCGGATTAAAAATCAGTCGCGGGTTTTGACATCAAACAGCTCAATTTCAAAAATCAGATTGGAGTTCGCCGGAATGATATTGCCCATTTTGCGTGAGCCGTAAGCCAGATGCGCAGGCACAATCAGTTTGCGCTTGCCACCGACTTTCATGCCCATAATGCCCTGATCCCAGCCTTTAATCACGCGGCCGGTGCCAATCACAGTTTCAAAATAGCTGCCGCGGTCAACCGATGAATCAAACTTAGTGCCGTCTTCCAGCCAGCCGGTATAGTGCGTGGTGATGAGCGCGCCTTTAACCGCTTCTTTGCCCTCGCCGATTTTTAAATCAATAATTTCCAATTCATTTGACATCGCTGTGTACCTGCATGCATCTAAAAAATAAAATCCTGAACCGCTGCATTATAAGCAGCTGCCGGAAAATTACTTAGCCTTTATTGCCCGATTGGCTAAAAGCTCAGTTCCGTAATGCTCTGATCATCCAATAAATACTCAGTCAGCCTGCGGTGATTGGCTGCCGGGCCGATCAGCACCCAGCGCCCGGTGATTTTATGCTCGGTTTTATGCTGCGTATTACGGATCACCTGCATGCCGTATTCCTTAAACAGCTCTTCATACTTGTCCAGCGTTTCCTGCTGATAGGCGCAGACAATGCGGTAAGTGCGCGCCTGATGCAGGTCTTCAATGCGCTCCTGCACATAAATCAGCAGGATCAGCACAATCAGCACAATAAAGGCTGCGAACAGGCTGAGCACAATATAGCCTGCGCCCACCGCCATGCCGATGGCCGCGGTCATCCAGATGGTGGTTGCGGTGGTAATGCCGGAAATGCGGTTTTCATCCTTGAAAATCACCCCTGCGCCCAAAAAGCCGAGGCCGGTCAGGATATTGGCCGCCAGCCGGTCCGGGTTGGCAACGCCGATTTTCAAAGACAGAATGGTAAACAGGCAGGAGCTCATGCTCACCATAATCATGGTGCGCAGCCCCGCAGACTTGCTGCGGTATTCGCGCTCTGCGCCAATAACCGCGCCAATCCCCAATGCAATCAGCAGATGATACAAGTCAGCAGGCATGCTCGGCCTTTAGTGTAATTTTCCTGCTTCAGATATACCCAGCTTTGCCTGAAAGATGCAAGCCCCGCAGGCGCCTTTCAGTAAAATTTACTTGCATGCCGGCCAGCTGAGGCTGCCGGGCTACTGCAGCTGTTCCCACTCAATTACGGCTTGCGCGCTATCGCCGATTAACGTCCATTCGCCGTCCATCACGTTCAGCTGCAGCTGCATTGTACGCTCACACAAGGCCTGAACCGCTTCGGTAGTCGCAGTGGAAAGCTTCCAGACTTCAAGATTCTTTAAAGTTTTCAGCTTGCTGTTGCGCTTGTACCATTCATCCACCGCAGTGCCGTAAGTCACAATCGCCACCCGGCTGCAGCGCGCGCAGGCTTTTTTGACTTTGTCTTCGTCCGGGCTGCCGACTTCAATCCATTTCACCAGCTGGCCGGTAAGGTCTTTTTCCCACAAGGCCGGCTCGTCTGTTTCAAACAGGTCTTTGGTAAATTCCAGCGCTTCGCCGGCATAGCGGGCAAAGGCCAGAATGCGCACCATCAGGCGCTCAATGGTTTCTGACGGATGCAGCGCCATAGTCAGCTGGAAATCCGCATACTGATGCACATCCATATTGGCAATGTTCAAGTCCGCTTTATAAATTGTTGCTTTCAGCGCCATAAAAAAGTCCTCAAATTTGGCGCCTAGCATATAAGATTTAGCCGGCTTTTGCAGGGGAAGATTGTGCTATTTTCCCTCATTCGCGTGGCAGTTCATCAGCTGCGTTTCAAATTCCAGCCATTCGCGCGGCTGCCGGTAGATAATTTCCAGCCGGTTATCAATATTTTCTTCGGCCGTTTGGTAATTGAACTGCTCCGGATTGAAATTAAAGCTTTTCCAGCCGGCATTCGTATGGAAAATGCCTTTAATGCGCAGCCAGTCGCGCTGTTCGCAGAGCAGATCCAGCAGCGCGTAAAAATCAAAAATCCAGCGCTTTGGCATTTTCCAGCCCGCCACACTGCAGCCCTGCGCGGTTTCGACATAATGGTACGGCAGCTGCTTGATTTCCGGCAGCGCTTCGGCAGCCTGGAGCTTTTTCTGAAGCTGCAGCAGGGGCTGAATTTTGCGCACCGCGCCTGCATAAGCAATATCAACCGCAGCCAAATCCAGCTGGCCCATTGGCGCCGGCAGCCAAGCCTGCTGATAGGGCTGGTATTCGGCCTGAAGCGCAGCCAACGCCTGCTGATCGGCTGCGCTCATGCAGTCCGCATGCGATACGGCAATAATCTGCGCCGCTTTCAGCTGGTCGGCATATAGATTCTGCTGGCTCCACGCGCTGTCATGCAGCCGCGAGCCGTCCACCACCGTCACCAAGGCGCGCATGCTGAGGTGCGCCTGCCAATGCGGTTCGGTCAGCTGCTCCAGCAGCTGCGCAGGGTGCCCCAGCCCGGTCGGCTCAATAAACAGGCGGTCTGGCTTGGCCTCCGACAGCAGGCGCGACAGCGCAAGCTGCATCGGCATTTGGCTGCTGCAGCACAGGCAGCCGCCGAGCAGCTCCTTTACCGCAAAGCCCTGATCCTGCGGCAGCAGCTGCTGATCGACGCCAATCTGGCCAAACTCATTCATCAGCACCGCCCAGACTTCGCCTTCAGGCTTCTGGCTCAGCAGATGCTTCAGCAGCGTGGTTTTCCCCGCGCCTAAAAAGCCGGAAATAATATGCACGGGAATCGCCCTGGGGGCGGAAATGAGCTTCACAAGATCACCTGCTGCAGACTGTTCAATTTGCACCTCTTATAGCGCTAAGCGCCGGCGCTTGCAAGCTCTGCGCGCGGGCAGCGGTGCATGCCGGCTTGCCATGCGGGGCGGACTGCCCTTCTGCGCTTGATTGTTTTTCATTTGCTGGCCGCGCAAGCTGCAGACGGCCTAGGCAGCAAGGCGATGCCCTGCTTATCCAGCCTGATGCATGGCCGGCGCAGGCGGAACCGCGCCTGCCGCTTTCAGCCTAAGACGCTGAAGGGCTTATGAAAATTCAGCATTCAGGCATCAAATTTCAATTGAATCCGCTGCCTGCGGACTGCTAAAATCGGCACTGCCCCTGCGGCGAATACAATCAGAAAATCAGTAGAAGAAGAAACGCTTAGGACAATACTATGCTCAAAACCGCTTTTACGGCAGCCGCTGTAACTCTGCTGCTCAGCGCATGCGCAGAACCCCTGCCGCAAGACAAGCGCAATTATGCCGGAACTTGGCAAAATGACGACAGCAGCGTGCAGCTGACCATCAGCGCCGATGGGCGCCTGGACTACAGCAGGCAGCAGGTTAATTCCAGCACCGCAATTTCAGGCCCGATCAAAGCCTTTGAAGGCAACCGGATTCAGGTTGGCTTTGGCCCATTCAGTTCAGACTTTACCGTGTCTGAAGCGCCGCATCTGAACAGCAGCGGCATGTGGAGCATGACGGTAGACGGGCTGTATCTAAACCGGGTTCAATAATGCCTTTGGCCTGCCCTGCTTTGCGCCAAGATGCGGATGAGCGCTGCGGCCGCAGATGGCCGCGCAGTTCCCGGTGAGGCATGCAGCCAATAAAAATGACCGCCATGCAGCGGTCTTAATTTTCAGCAGCAAATCAGCTGTGTGCTGACTTCTTGTAAATGCTGCAGGATGGATGATGATTTTCCTGCAGGCGCGCGATTTTGCGCTGTTCCGCCGCTTCAAAGCGGCAGCGCTTCCAGTCATTGTCCAAATTCAGCGCCGGAATCGGCTTCGGCTTGCCGCTTTCATCGACCGCCACCATAGTGAAATAGCAGCTGTTGGTATGGCGCACGGTGCGCTTTTGAATATTCTGCGCTTCCACGCGGATGCCGATTTCCATTGAAGTGCGGCCGACATGGTTCACGCTGGCAAGGAAAGTCACCAATTCACCCACATGAATCGGCTCTTTAAAATTCACTTTATCTACCGACAGCGTAACCACATAGCTGCCTGAATAGCGGCTGGCGCATGCATAAGCGACTTGATCCAGCAGTTTCAGAATAGTTCCGCCATGCACATTGCCTGAAAAGTTGGCCATGTCCGGGGTCATCAGGACGGACATAGTTAACTCAGACTGGTCATCTAATACTGGAGCAATTTGATCTAATGGGGACATCGCGTTTCTCTAGACTCGGTCGAATAGCATTGATAAGTGTGATTATTATATCGTTTTTAATCTAAATAAAATGTTCTTGCCGGCAAAAAAATCATCACTATTATTTATAGTGATTGCGCAGCCATTCAGGAAAACATATATATTTTCATTAAATGGCTGAGTATTAAGCGGATTTAGCGCATTTAACAGCAAATCCCTCACAGCGCCTTGCATCGGATATTACAAAAAGATACAGGCAGAAATCAGCTATGCCCTTAAAAGCTGCAGGCTGGGCAATTATAAGACTGGCGCTAAGACCTTCAGCATTTCCAGAGGGACATTGTCATAGCTTAATTTCTGCGGGCCGCCCTGCAGATGGTCCAGCTGGGTTTCAATGCTGTAGGAGCCGTCAATGTTCACTGCAGTCACCCTGAAAACCCGCGGCTCCATAAAGGCTAAAGTGACTTGCTGGCCAATCTTCAATGTCTGCATTTCAACCCCGCCTTAATTCCAGCAACCGGTTTAAGCGCTCAGCAGCTCTGCTTCAGCACGCATAGCCAATCAAAAAACTGGACAGCCGCCCCTAAAGCTCAAAAACCGGTCAAATATAATTTTAAATATCAAAATATTATAATACAAACCGCCGGAGATTGATGCACGGCTTTTGAAATGCAGGCTGTGTCTTACTGCTGGGCGCTGAACTGCATGATTTTATGCCCCTGCGCATATTTATGCGCAGCATAGGCGCGGGAAAGCTCATTCAGCTTCAGTTCAGCCGCCTCAATGCCCGCCTGCATGGTGGCTTCCCGGCCTTTCACGTCAAAAATATGCGCCTTCTCGCGGATATCCGGCTGAATCACCACATCCGCGCGCTTCAGCTCTTCTTTGGCTAGATAGTACTGCATGATATTGATGTTCTGGTTAAACAGGCCCCAGACATTGCTGGTTTCCGTATGCATCGGCTGGGCCAGAATATCCACGGCAATAATGATATCGGCGCCTAAATCGCGGGCGACATCCACCGGAACCGGGCTGACCAGCCCGCCGTCGACATATTCCTCATGATTGATCACCGCGGGAATGAACATGCTGGGAATGGAAACTGAAGCGCGCACCGCCTGCCCGGTATTGCCGGCATTAAAAACCGTTTTTCTGCCCTGCTGCAGCTCGGTCGCCACCACATACATTGGAATTTTCAGCAGTTCCAGCGGAGTGTCATTGACCTGCTCATTGACATAGTCTTCGACTTTTTTGCCGTCCAGCACGCCTTTTTTGTCCAGGCGGATATCGCGGACATCATTCGGCTTCATGCTGAGCGCCACTTCGCGCAATTCCGCTGCTGATTTGCCTGAAGCGTACAGCGAGCCGACGATGCTGCCCGCACTTGTGCCGACGATAAAGTCCGGCTTAATGCCGTTGGCTTCAAGCACCTGAATTGCGCCAATATGCGCATAGCCGCGCGCGCCGCCGCTGCCCAGCACCAGGGCAATAATCGGGCGCTTTTCCTGCTGCTTCAGCTTTTTAAAGTCAATGCGGTCTTTGCCGGCATAGGCTTCCGCTACCGCCAAGGCCGGCGCTTTTTCCGCCAGCACAGGCGCCGCGGCATCTGCAGGCTGAGACGCGATTGTTTGGCAGCCGGCAAGGCTGGCGCAGGCCAAAGCAGCAAAAGCAAATTTCATATTCACTATGGATTTTCCAACGGCATTGATTGATTGTCTTGCAAGAAGCACAGTCTAAAGCGGTCAAAACCCAATCACTGTTATGATTCGTTACACGGCCATGCAGTCAAATTATAATCGAAAAACCGTCCATTCAAAACCTGCCGGGAGGAACGCTCTATGCTGCGGGGCTTTGATTAAATCTTGCCTGATGCCGCCGCCGGCTAAGCGGACTGACGGGACACGCCCATAAAAAAAGCCTCATGACTGAGGCTTTTTAGCGGTTATTTCCGGCTTTGCATTACCAGATGTCGGAATCAACCTTGTCTTTATATTTAGGATGATTGTCCAGCTTAAATACCGGCTCTTTCACCCCCTGCTTCAGCTGCGAAGTATAGTCCTTCAGTAGCATCAGCAGGAATGGAGTCAGCAGCAAAATAGAGAACAAGTTAATGCTGGCCATAACGCCCATGAACAAATCCGCCATATTCCAGATCAGCGGCACGCTCATGACTGAACCGAAATACACCATAAGCAGCACAAACACGCGGAATGTGAACATGACTTTGGCATTGTTATTCAGGAACTGTACATTGCCTTCGGCATAGGCATAGTTGCCAATCACCGATGAATAGGCGAACAGGAACAGAATAACCGCCAGGAAGTCATCGCCCCAGCTGCCGATTTGGCTTTCCAGCGCCATCTGCGTCAAGGCTACGCCTTCAAAGCCGGCATTTTCATACAGGCCGGAAGCCAGAATAATGATGGCTGTGCATGAACACACCACGAAGGTATCAACAAATACCCCCAGCATTTGCACCAGGCCCTGATTAACAGGGTGCTTCACATCTGAAGCCGCAGCCGCATTCGGCGCAGAACCCATGCCCGCTTCATTTGAGAATAGGCCGCGCTTAATGCCCATCATCATGGCCATAGACACCATGGCGCCAAAGAAGCCGCCGGCAGCCGCATCAAACTCAAAGGCCTTGCTGAAAATCAGCTTGAAAATATCAGGCAGAATCTGGAAATTGATGACGGCAATATACAAAGCCACAGCCAGATACAGCGCTGCCATCAGCGGTACAAAGCTTTCAGCGACTTTGGCAATGCGCTTGATCCCGCCAAAAATAATCAGGGCAGTCATCAGCACCAGAAACAGGCCGACCCATGAAACTACCAGATGCAGGCCGCCAAGCTCCAAGGTCAGATTGGCCCGGTCCCAGCCCCAGGCATGCGAGGTTGCGCCGGTAATGGCATTGGCCTGCACGGCATTGAACACAAAGCCGTAAGTAAAAATCAGCGTCACTGCAAACAGCGCGCCCAGCCATTTCTGCTTCAGGCCTTTGGTAATGTAATACGCCGGCCCGCCGCGGAACTGCTGATTTTCAGTGTCCCGCACTTTAAACAGCTGCGCCAGCGAGGATTCTACAAATGCTGAACTCATGCCTAAAAATGCGGTAATCCACATCCAGAACACGGCGCCCGGGCCGCCAATCGCAATAGCGATGGCAACACCGGCAACGTTGCCCACCCCGACACGGCTGGCTAAGCCGGTAACAAAGGCCTGAAACGGCGTAATGCCGTGGTCATCATCGCCTGCCTTGCGGCTGTTTTTCATCACCTTGAGGCTGTGCGCGAATAAGCGCAGCTGCACGGCGCCCGTAATCACGGTATAGAAAATGCCTACCGCAACCAGAAAAATAACCAGAAAGTCCCATAAGGGGCCATTCAGCTTATTCACCAAGGCAAGCAAGGCTTCATTTAATTGTTCATTCACTGTGAATCCCTCTACAGCCTAAATATTGACAAGCTTAAAAAAAGCCCTGTACAAGGCTTTTTTTAAGACCACTGTTACGCGAAGAACTTAAGAATAAGCTGAATCACGGTCGCGTTAATAAGGTCGACAAAGAATGCGCCGCATAATGGCACAATCAGAAAGGCTTTATGCGATGGGCCATACATATTGGTAATCGCCTGCATATTTGCAACCGCTGTCGGCGTTGCGCCCATGCCGAAACCGCAATGCCCCGCCGCCAATACCGCAGCATCATAGTTTTTGCCCATAACGCGGAAGGTAATGAACGCCGCATACAGCGCCATCGTCAGCGTCTGCGCGCCAAGGATCACAACCAGCGGGCCAGCCAAATCGGCCAGCTGCCACAGTTTCAGTGAAAGCAATGCCATGGCCAGATACAGCGACAGTGAAGCGTTGCCGAATACATCAATGGCGCGGTCAAAAATTTGAACCTTGAAAATGCCTTCGAGGATATTGCGCAGCAGCACACCGCCCGCCAATGCCCAGACAAAAGTCGGCAGCTCAAACATGGTGCCTTTGCTGTAGCCGGTCATGAATTCGGCGAAAGCCAAACAGCCGGCAAACAGGCCCAATGTCGTGATGGCGTTGTCTGCGGTGATCAAGCGCACGCGGTGTGGATATTCAAACGGCACATATTCCGTTGAATTGATATCCGCCAGCGGCGTGTCGTCGCTCTTCTTAATCTGCTCATTGGTGCGCGGCGTAGCCAGTTCATAGCGGTTGATCAGCAATTTCGCCAACGGGCCGCC
Source organism: Acinetobacter sp. WCHAc010034 (assembly GCF_001696615.3). Lineage (NCBI taxonomy): Bacteria > Pseudomonadati > Pseudomonadota > Gammaproteobacteria > Moraxellales > Moraxellaceae > Acinetobacter > Acinetobacter sp. WCHAc010034. Next base: position 1,159,516 of record NZ_CP032279.1, read on the forward strand.
AATAATGCCGCCAATGATCAAGCCGAATGTCGCGCTTGCCATGCCCAGCGCCAGCGCGCCTTGGATGCCGTGCTGGGTTTCCAGAATTTCGCCCCAGGCGCCCGCAGTGCCGTGGCCGCCAGTCAGGGTAATAGAACCCGCAATCAGGCCAATCAGCGGATCAATGCCCAGCAAAGTCGCCAGGCTGATGCCGACAAAATTCTGCACCACAATAAATGAAGCGACTGCAACCAGGAAAACAACCAGTCCAAGGCCGCCTTCCCGCAGCTTGGCAAAGTTGGCGCTTAAGCCGATCGACGCAAAGAAAATCAGCATGAAGCTGGTTTGCAGCTGGCTGCTGGTGGTAATGCTGTAACCCCATAAGCTGTGCACAATCAGGGAGACGACTGCAGCAACCAGACCGCCCGCAACCGGTTCTGGAATGTTATAGCGCTTTAAAAAATCAATTTTATTAACCAGAAACCGTCCAAGCAGCAAAACAATGACTGCGGCGATTAAGGTATAAAATGCATTAAAAGTAAATTCCATAATAAATAGTCCATACAGATTATGGTTCATTCTTGCTTTAAAACAGCAAGCGCGGATTTTATGCGGAAATCAATAACAATTGATCTGCATTGTCCTTGCCCGCAGACACAAGTCAGGCCCGTCTGATGCTTCACTCAGCAAATAGCAGCGGCGTGCATTCCGCTAAAATGCGGCGTCCAAAAAATGACTGAACACGGCCTGTCCCTTCATTTTATGCATTAAAGGCAGGCATGCAACGCTTCATATTTCAGCTAAAAGCTTCTGAGCAACCATCAATATGAATAAAAGTGCGACATTATGCAGTTTTTTTATAGAAAATCTTTATTTTTTTACAATTATTTCCATCAAACGCTGTCCGCGCCTGTATAAATTGCTCCCGGAAAAAGGCCTATAGATGATTTTACAGCAATCCAGATTGAAAAATAAAATAAATAAAAACAGGAGCATAACGCTCCTGTTTTTTCTTTAAAAGCTTACAGCTGCAATTAGAAGCTGTACTTCGCCATCAGGCCAACGCGGTCATCATTAAATGAATTGCCGGCAAAGTTTTTACGCTTGCCATTCACATATTCAACACCTAAATCAATCGGCTTCGCTGGCGAATAAATCACATTCAGCCACGCCTGCTGCACTTCTTCGTTGGCATTCGCACTCAATGCAGATTTAGCATATTTAGTGCCGTCATCAGCAAATAATGCGCCATAAGCTAAAGTCGAACGCAATTTATCATTAAACTTGTAAGTCGCGCCTACTTGAACAGCTGCAAATTCATTTTGCTCGATATTCTTGCCATCAAGCACATAAGCGGAATTGGCGCCGTATAAATAGTTGCTGTTGCCCTGAGAATAAGAAACATCGCCAGTCAATTTCAGCTGCTTGCTTACTTCAAAACTCGTACCCGCAGCCAAGCCCCAAGCTACCGCACTGTCATCAGCAGATTTATAATTTTCCACTAAAGCGCGCGCAGATGCTGCGCCTTTGCCGCCGGCAAAGCCTTGCGTTACTTTAGCTGTCAAGCTAGGCACGCTATATTTAGTTGCCGAATCTGCAGGTTTAGCATCTTTATCAAGCTGGGTAAACTTGCTGTCCCCTTCTTCTACAGCAACAAACAGTTGAGTTTGCGGCGCAAGCTTGAAGTTATAGCGCACTTGCGGAACGCGCGCGGTGCCGCCGCCAGCGTTAGTCGCAAAGTCAATCATTTCCGGCGCATGATTAGACAGGAAGTTAGACGTGGTTTGACCAAACAGCCAGTTATTGTAAGTTAAGTATGCATGGCGGATGCGAAGCGCTTCATTTGTTCCAGCAAAGTCAACTTCCAGCTTGCCGCCGACTTTATTGTCACCGCCGACAGGCGATGTAAAGTCTAAGCCTAAGCGCGTTGTTTTCGCAGTAGCGCGCAATTTATCCTTAGTTTTTCCATCTGTAGATGATACTTTGTTGAAGTCATCATCCGCGCCTTCAATAATGTAGTTCGCATCACCGCGGACAAAACCGTACAGATTCACATCTGCGCCAGCTTTAGATTTCAATGATGCCAGCGGCGAAGCTGCAGGCGCCATTACCGGCGCTGGAGCCGGGCGCGCTTTAACTTGCTGAATGTCAGCCTGCTGCTGTACTTGAACCTGCTGCTGCTGCTTGATCAGCGCTTTCAGTTCCGCAACTTCAGCGCGCAGCTGCGCAACTTCCTTTTGCTCAGCTGTGGCTGCATGCGCAGAATTCAGCATAATGGCTGAAACAGCAATGGCTAAACTGTATTGAACTGCAGGTTTTTTAAGTTGAGCGAAATTCATATATTCTCCAGATGAAAATGCGTTTTTTTTTGCTTCAATGCAAACTTTTCCATGATTGCATATATTTACAGGAAAAATCCCATACTGCTTTGCTGTTTTTACGCTTTTGTAATTTATATAAATAATAAGCGCGGTGGCTTATTATTCATCCTACAAACCGTTCAAGCGCAAAAAACAGCTCCTTTTTTTGCCATGCCGATCATGGCGGTTTTTCCTTGCAATATTTGGTCCAGTTGGAACCGCCCGGTTTTATTCAGTCCATCCGCTGCGCTGTATTCTTAAAATTGAGCTGTCCATCCTGACGCCCCATATTTAATATTTGAACGGACAATCCTGCTGCTGGCTATCTGTGCTTTAGTAGCATGCAAAAGCCTGACGCGCACCGGCTGTGGCGCAAAAACATCATGAAGGCCTGATTTAACCGGCTATTTCCATTTAAGATATTGACGCGCAAAATAGATTTGCACCCTGCGGCGGGTTTTTCACTAGCCGAAACTTCCAACTTGATACCTTTTAGATATTTTTTAATACCTTAAAGGTATTTTAATTCTATCAGTTTTTTCATGATCCAGCAGCAAAGCTGGCGCTGCCGCGGGAAAAATAAGCCAGCCTGCCGGCATTGCGCAGCGCCATCCAGCCTGAAAAAGCTCAATTGCCGGGCGGCAGCGCGCTGAAGCAGCATTGCCTCATGCGCCCGTTCAGGCGTTTTGCCCGCGCTGAAGCCGGCTGAACGCCAGCAGCGCAAGCGCGATAAACAGCAGCATGACTCCCGCCATGTTCAGCAATGCGCTCCACAGCATGAAGTTCAGCATCACCCCGCCCGCCAGCCCGCAGGCGAACTGCATGCTGCCCATGACTGCGCTGGCGGTTCCTGCGCGCGCGCCCTGCTGCGACATCGCCAGCGCCATGGCATTCGGGCCGGTAAAGCCTATGCCTGAAATTGCCAGAAACATGCCCAGCATTACCCAGAGCAGTGGCGCATGCGGCGCCAGGCCGGCGGCCAGCAGCGCTGCCGTGCCCGCCAGCTGCAGATAAAGGCCAATTTTCAGGCGCTGAATGACGCCGGTTTTAGGCGCCAGGCGCCTATTCAGGGCGGAAAACAGCATAATGCCAAATGCATTGGCGCCAAAGGCATAGGCGAACTGCTGCTGGTTCAGACCGTAGCCGTCCATCAGCACGGCCGCAGAGGAACTGATATAGCAGAACAGCACGCCGCCGGAAAAGCAGCCGGCCAGCATCGGCAGCCTGAAGCTTGGATCCTTGAAAATCGCCATGTACAGCAGCAGCACCTGATTGAAGTTCAAGTGCAGGCGACGGCTGGCGGGCAAAGTTTCCTTAAAGAAGAAATGCACGCACAGCAGGCATACTGCGCCGATCAGGCCCAGGAAAGCAAAAACCGCATGCCAGCTGAAAAATTTCAGCACCAATGAGCCCAGCGCCGGCGCAATAATCGGCGCAATTCCCATCACAATCATCATGCTGGAAAACGCCTGCGCGGAGGCCTGCAGGTCCAAGCGGTCGCGGATGGCGGCCCGCGCAATCACCACGCCGACACAGCCGCCCAAAGCCTGCAGAATGCGGGCGGCGATCAGGCTCCATTCGCTTTGCGCAAACAGGCAAATCAGGCTGGCTGCAATGTACAGGCACAGGCCAAAATACAGTGGCGCCTTGCGCCCAATCCGGTCACTGACCGGGCCGTAAATCAGCTGGCCGGCCGCTAGGCCTAAGAAGTAAGCCGGCAGCGTGTTGGCGATCCTCTGCGTGCTGACGCCGAAATCCTGCGCCATCTGAGGCAGAGCCGGCAGATACATGTCTATGGACAGCGGGCCAAGCGAGGTCAAAAGCGCCAGCAGCATGATCCATGCGCTGGAATACCGGGTTGTGCGCTGTGCGTCCTGCATAGGGTTATTTCATGATTAAATGCTGAGAATGCAGACAAGTTTACACAGGTCATAGTATTATTTCCGCATATTCAAAGTGAAAAATCACACAATTCAGAGATGCCCCCGGCCGCGCCGAATCTGACAGCAAAGGATGAACATTGAACTCTTGGCTCGCGCGCCTGAAGCAGGCGACTTACAACACGACATTCATGTACAACGTCCGCATGATTATTGCGTTTGCGGGGACGGCTTTCGCGCCGTACTTTCTGGGCCAGCAGATGTACACCATTCCCTTGACGCTGGGCGTTGTGGCGGCCGGCTTAAGCGATATTGACGACCGCTTTTCCGTGCGCATCATGAACCTGATTTACACCTACATCGGTTTTTTCGCCACGGCGGTTTCCATTTACCTGCTGTTTCCTTACCCGATGCTGTTCGCGATTGGCCTGATTGTGTCCTGCATCGGCTGGATTCTGCTCGGCTCACTGGGGCGGCGCTACGCTACAATTTCCTACGGCTGCCTGGTGATTTCCGTGTATTCGATGCTGGGCGTGCACTTATTTGACAACTGGTACATGCAGGCCAGCCTGCTGGTGATTGGCGCGGCGTGGTACGGCCTGCTGTCCACCGTCAGCTTCCTGCTGTTTCCTGTGCGCCAAGTGCAGGACAAGCTGGCGCAGTGCTATTCCTCCCTGGGCGATTTCCTGTTTGCCAAATCCAACCTGTTTGATGTCGATATGACCGCAAAAAGCTATCAGCAGAGCATGATTGAGCTGTCTTTGGAAAACGGCAAGCTGATCGCCATCTTCAACGACATGAAGACTGCCCTGCTGACCCGCTTAAAGGGCGACCGCGGCCAGCGCGACACGCGGCGCAGCCTGCAGTACTACTTTGTCGCGCAGGATATCCACGAGCGCGCGGATTCCTCACATATTGACTATCAGAAGCTGGCGAAAATCTTTGAGCACAGCGACATCCTGTTCCGCTTTCAGCGCATTCTGTCCATTCAGGGCAAGGCCTGCAAGGATCTCAGCAGCAGCATCATGCAGCGCAAGCCGTATCATCACAGCAAGCGCTTCAAGCATGCCTTTGAAAACCTGCGGCTGTCTTTGGAAAAACTGCGCGCTGAACAGCAGTACGATCAGGTCTGGGTCAATTCATTATTTTCGCTGTATCAGAATTTGAAAGCCATTGATTCGCAGCTGCGCAACGTTGAAACCGAGCGCCACATGAATTTCGACAAAGCCAAGCATATAGAGCATCAGCTGAAAGATGACGACCTGAAAGGCTGGGACGATATCGTGATCCGCGTCAAGCAGCATTTAACGCCGGAGTCTGTGCTGTTCCGGCATGCCGTGCGCGTCTCGCTGGTGCTGTTTATCGGCTATATTTTTGTGCAGGTGACCAATATCCAGTACGGCTACTGGATTCTGCTGACCGCGCTGTTTGTCAGCCAGCCGAATTTCAACGCCACCAAGCGGCGCCTGTATCTGCGCATTGTCGGCACCTTAATCGGCATTATTTTGGGCTATGCGGTTCTGTATTTCATTCCGTCCATCGAGGGCCAGCTGCTGCTGCTGATCCTCAGCGGCGTGCTGTTTTTTGAACTGCGCAGCAAGCAGTATGCGCAGGCCACCGCTTTCATCACGATTTTAGCGCTGATCAACTTCAATCTGGACGGCATGGGCTTTGCCGCCGCCATGCCGCGCATGATTGACACCTTAATCGGCTGCGCGCTGGCATGGTTCGGCGTCAGCTTTATTTTTCCGGACTGGAAATTCCGCCGCCTGCCGCGCACCATCAAGCGCTCGCTGCAGGCGCAGTGCAGCTATCTGAGCGAAGTGGTGGAGCAGTATAAGAACGGCCGCAACAACGGCCTGAATTACCGCGTGGTGCGGCGCGCCGCCCATAATACCGATGCCGATGTCGCCTCGCTGATTTCAACTTTAGCCACCGAGCCGGATTTTGACCCCGCGCAGAAAGCCCAGGCGTTTGAGTTCCTGTGCCTCAACCACACCTTCATCAGCTATATCGCAGCCTTGGGCGCGCACCGCGGAAAAATTCAGGATCAGGAAGTCCTCACCCTGCTGGACAAAGCGCTGGATGACATTCAAGGCGCGCTGCTCAGGGATGAAGTTCCGGATCTGACTGCGCAGAATATGCTGCAGACCATCCGCCAGCGCTTATCGCAGAATAATGATGAAGATCAGAAGGCATTGATTATCCTGCAGCAGCTGTCGCTGATGTTCAGCATTTTGCAGCAGCTGAGCCGCTTAAAGCAGAATTTAAGCCATGACCATGACCAGCATGCGACAGAATTGGCTTCATTATAATTCGGATGATTTTGGAACAATATACTCACTGAATCGGCTTAAATAATGCTAAACTTTTTAAAGTTTGAAATTTGTTAGTTTGACCATGACCGCAAAAAATTTATACGCCTATACCCTGCAGCCAGTAGCTTATGAAGTTTCTGAAGAAGAACAGCGCCATGCCCAGCTTGTGCTGTCGCGCAGCAACTATAAAATCGGCAAAAAAGCCTGGCTGATTATGGGCGCAATTATTGCCCTGGCCCTGCTGGGAATTATCCTGATTAAGAACTATTCCACTATTTTCTGCTGGGTAGCGATTGCCTGCGTGGTCATCTATTTCCTTGCCCGCAAGTTCGGCATTGAGTGGTATGTAAAGCGCAAATTAAAAGAAACCCCTGTGCAGGAAATCAAAGGCATCCGCCTGGGCGTGCAGCCGCACGGCATTTCCATGCAGCAGCAGATGGGCATGCAAATGGGCAATATGACCGTGGGCTGGAAAGACATCTACGAATGGTACAACACGCCGGAATTCATTCTGGTCAACTTCAAGATTAAGGGCCAGCAAGGCGCCTACATTCTGCCTAAGCGCCTGGACAGCAAGAATTTCCCTTTCAGCACCATCCGCAAGCATTTGACTGAAACTGTCGGCGAGCCGAAATCGGTTTAAGCGCTGCGCCGACGCGGACAGCCTTGGCATGTGAATGATGCCGGCCGGTTAAGCATTTTTAACGCCGCCTTGCCCAGCACTGCGGCGAAGAGAGGATGAACAGCAATGCTTTCATCCTCTCTTTTATCTTGCGCCCTTCACAATTCAGGGTTAGGGAAAATTCATCAGCAGGCCATAATAAAGTGGATTTGCGCTGCCCGGCATGGCTGCATCTGAATTTCTTATACTGCTAATCAGTAATGATAATGAGAATAAATATTATCCTTAAAATCCATACAGTCTTCTTAATCTGAGGTTATAATCCGCCTCACCCAGTCAGCCCGCCAAACATTGACCGCCATGTTTAAAAAAATCCTTTTTCAAATTCATTGGTTTCTCGGGATTACTGCCGGACTCATCCTTTCGCTTATGGGTGTAACTGGCGCAATCTATTCCTATGAACAGCCGATTCAGAAATGGCTGAACCCTGAAAGCTATACGGTTCAGGCAGAACAGAAAGAAAAATTAACCCCTGCCCAAATCTTTCAGCATTTCCAGCAGGCCGATCCTGCAGTAAAAATCAACAGCATCACCATCGCCCAAGACCCGGCCGCCTCTTCCACAGTAAATATCGTCAAGGAAGGCGCGCGCAAGGGCTACAACATGATGATCAACCCCTATTCCGCTGCCGTGCTGCCGGAAATTAAGGGCCGTGAATTTTTCCAGTTCATTCAGCAGCTGCACCGCAACTTAACGGTCGGCGAAACCGGCAAGCAGATTACCGGGGCTGCCACGCTCATGCTGATTTACTTTGTGCTGAGCGGCCTGTACCTGCGCTGGCCGAAAAAACATTCGGCTAAGCAATGGCTGCTTGTCAAGCCGAAATTGAAAGGCCGCAATTTCCTGTGGGACCTGCACGCTGTCGTCGGCACCTGGGTCATCATTTTTTACCTGCTGCTGGCATTTACCGGCCTGTACTGGTCATATGACTGGTGGCGCGACGGCATGTTCAAAGTAATGGGCGTAGAGCGCGCGCAGCCTGAAATGCAGGCCAAGGCGCAGGGCAAAGGCGGCCCAGCCGCTGAAGGCAATAAGCCAAGCCCGGCAGGCGCGGCTCCTGCTGAACAGGGGCAGAATAAAGCTGAAGGCCGCGGTTCCAAAGGCTTGAGCCCGGAGCAGGTCAGCGCGGCATTAACCCAGACCTGGACCGGCTTCAATGCGCAGGTCGGCCGTGAATATTCCAGCATCACCCTGAACATTCCGAAAAAAGCCAATGGCGAAATGGAAGTGTCTTTTGTCGATGCCGAGCCGCAGCATGAACGCGCGCGCAATAAGGCCGCCTATGACTATCAGGCTGGCGCCATTACCAAGCTTGAACTGTACGAAGACCAGAAACTGAACGAGAAAATCATGAGCAGCATGCTGCCCGTGCACCGCGGCAGCTTCTTTGGCCCGGTCTATCAGTTCTTCGCCATGCTGGCCTCGCTGATCATGCCGCTGTTCTTTATCACCGGCTGGATGCTGTATCTGAAGCGCCGCAAGCAAAAGCGCCTGACGCAGCTGGCGCGCAGCCACCTGACTGACGCAGCGCCGGACCTCAATGCCAAGCCTTGGCTGATTGCCTACGCATCGCAAACCGGCGTTTCTGAACAGCTGGCCTGGCGCACTGCTGCCAGCCTGCAGGAAGCGCGCCAGCCGGCAGCCGTGAAAGCCGTGCAGCAGCTGACTGCGGAGGACTTGAAAAATGCGCCGCAAATCCTCTTTGTCGCCAGCACATACGGCACCGGTGAAGCGCCTGACTTAGCCTCGGCTTTTGAAAAGAAACTGATGGCGCAGGCGCTGGATTTAAGCCATCTGCGCTATGCCGTGCTGGCGCTCGGCTCTCAGGAATATCCTGAAACTTACTGCAGCTTCGGCCGCCGCATTGACGCATGGCTCAGCAGCAATGGCGCCGTGCAGCTCTTCCAGACCATTGAAGTGGATAACGGCGATGCAGCCGCCATTCAGGCATGGAACGCGGCCCTGGCCAAAGCGACGAAGCTCGAACTGCAGGCCATGACCCTTGAGAAAACCTTTGACGCATGGACGCTGACCGCGCGCAGGCTGCTGAATCCGGACAGCCTGGGCGCGCCGGCATTCAATCTGGAGCTTAAGCCTAATCATGAGGCGCTTTGGCAGGCCGGCGATATTGCCGAGATTCAGCCCGGCAACAGCGCCGAGCGCATTCAAGCCTTCCTGCAGCAGCATGCTGTTGCAGCCAATACGCCGGTTGACGCAGCAGCCCAAAGCATTGCGGAAATGCTCTGGGACCGCGATTTAACGGTGGAGGTCGAGCCTTTTGCCAATATGCGCCATTTGCTGGAGCAGCTCCCTGCGCTGCCGGCGCGCGAATATTCAATCGCCAGCATCCCGCAGCAGCAGCTCCTGCGCTTAGTGGTGCGCCAGCAGGCCGATGCGCAAGGCCAGCTCGGCCTCGGCTCAGGCTGGCTGGGGCAGCATGCAGCGCTGAACAGCGCCATCGCCCTGCGCATCCGCACTAACCCGTCTTTCCACCTGATTGACGATAACCGGCCGATTATCTGCATCGGCAACGGCACCGGCATTGCAGGCCTAATGAGCCTGCTGAGCGCGCGCATCCGTGCTGACTATACCGACAACTGGCTGATTTTCGGCGAGCGCCAGCGCGAGCATGACTTCTTCTTCCAGAGCACTATTGAGGCATGGCAGACCACCGGCATGCTGAAGCGCCTGGATTTAGCCTTCTCGCGCGATCAGGCGGAAAAAATCTATGTCCATCACAAGCTGCGCGAACAGGCTGCGGAACTGAAGGCATGGATTGAAAAGGGCGCGGTCATCTATGTCTGCGGCAGCATCCGCGGCATGGCCAGCGATGTTGACCTTGCCTTGACCGATATTTTAGGCGCTGAAAGCGTTGAACAGCTGAAGCAGGACGGCCGTTACCGCCGCGATGTCTACTGAGGTTCAGCCTGCCTGAACAGAAAAACCGGGCTCCTATACCCGGTTTTTTCTTGTCCGGAAATTGTTTAAACTGCATTCCACAATTCAATAATACAGATTTAAGACTTTAAACCGATGAAAAGACTGCTGCTTTTGATTCCGGGCGCGCTGCTGCTGGCGGATGGCCTATGGCTGGTTTCACTGAATAAAATCCATTTAGGCATTATCCTGCCGATGCTGATCGGGGCTGTGTTTATCGGCATCGCGCTGTTTCATGCGCCAATCCAGCGCTTTTTAGCGCAGCATCGCGCGCTGCGGAAAGCCTGGACTCTGTCATGGGCCGGATTTGGAATTTGGCTGATCAGCCTGGCCGGATTTTTCGCCTATCTGCAGCACTCCATCAGCCAGTCAGAACAGATTCCGCCTGTCAAAGCCATCATTGTGCTGGGCAGCGGCCTTGAACACGGCCAGCCCTCGCCTACGCTGAAAGCGCGCCTTGATGCAGGCGCAGCCCTTGCCTTAAAAAATCCGGACGCGGCCTTAATTATGGCCGGCGGCTTAGGCTTTAACGAAAAGATTTCTGAAGCGGCGGTAATGCAGAACTACCTTGTGCAGGCGCATCATCTGGCAGCGGAACGGATTCATCTGGAAGACCACAGCACCAGCACGGAGCTGAACCTCATCAACAGCAAAGCGGTTCTAGAGCGGCTGCAGATTGGCTTAGACCAGCCGATCGCCATCGCCACCAGCGATTTCCATGTGCTCAGGGCCGCAGCCATTGCCGGGCATCAGGGCTACAGCAATATCTATGCCGTCAGCGCGCCGACTCCGCTGTATATCCGCTACAACTCATGGCTGCGGGAATATTTCGCCTTCCTCAGCGGCTGGCTGCTGAATGAATATTGAGGCAGCAGCCTCTAGCCGCGCAGATTAATTAATGCGGATGCTGCGCGGCTGCGGAATATCGCGGTTTTGGAAAATTTCCGGCTTTTGCGCATACACCTGATATAAATATTTTTTGAGATCCAGCAGCAGCTTTTCCGGGGCAACAAGTATGTTTTGCCCTTCCGGCGTCAAATCCAGCGACAGCGCAGTATGCTGCTCACGCAAAAACGGGATGACCTTTTCAATAAAATCCTTCAGGCTGATTTCTTCAGGCTGGTAATTTTCCCAATTATCTTTAATCAGCAGCTTGGCCAGGCTTCTATTTTTCCAGACCGCAAAGGCTTTCTGGCCGGTCGGCGTCGCGCACAGCGCCCAGCCGTCCTGATACAAAGCGGTTAAGCCGCCCTGCGCAACCAGCGCTTCAAGGAACTGTTTATAGGCATCTTGGGGATTGAAATTTGTTATTTGAGTTTTAGCCGCGGCCCTGCGCTGATATGGATTTCTCATAGATCACATGCGTATATTAATTATTATAGACTGCGGATTCTATGAAATAATCATGCGCTAAGCAAGTTTTAAGCAAAGGAACAGATATATGGTGGGCGCTGACGGGATCGAACCGCCGACATTCTGCTTGTAAGGCAGACGCTCTACCAACTGAGCTAAGCGCCCTGAGGAATAAAAACAACGTTGTTGTTTTTATGACGCAAGACAAGCGAAGCGCGTAGTCTTGGTGTTTGAATATCTTAAATCTCAGGAATTTAAGACACCTTAAGATAAATGGCGCAGCGGACGGGACTCGAACCCGCGACCCCCGGCGTGACAGGCCGGTATTCTAACCAACTGAACTACCGCTGCATCACGTCGCTTCTTAACGAAGCACACTTTATATCTTAAAAGATATGGTGGGCGCTGACGGGATCGAACCGCCGACATTCTGCTTGTAAGGCAGACGCTCTACCAACTGAGCTAAGCGCCCTTAAAGGGGTTGTTGCATTCTTTGCAAATGGCGCAGCGGACGGGACTCGAACCCGCGACCCCCGGCGTGACAGGCCGGTATTCTAACCAACTGAACTACCGCTGCATCGCAAAGATTATGGTGGGCGCTGACGGGATCGAACCGCCGACATTCTGCTTGTAAGGCAGACGCTCTACCAACTGAGCTAAGCGCCCTCAAAAGACCGATTGTGTAAATGGCGCAGCGGACGGGACTCGAACCCGCGACCCCCGGCGTGACAGGCCGGTATTCTAACCAACTGAACTACCGCTGCATTTGCACAATGTCGCTATTGCGGCAAACGAATATTAAGACTTAAAGTGGCGCAGCGGACGGGACTCGAACCCGCGACCCCCGGCGTGACAGGCCGGTATTCTAACCAACTGAACTACCGCTGCACTTTAAAGTCTTAACGCTGAAAAAGCTTGGTGGGCGCTGACGGGATCGAACCGCCGACATTCTGCTTGTAAGGCAGACGCTCTACCAACTGAGCTAAGCGCCCTTTCAAAACGTCTTCATCGTTTGATGAGGTGCATTATAGAGAATCCTCACCGGGTGTCAAACGCTTTTCTGCGAGTTTTCCACTTTTTGCGCCCGAGTGATTAAAAAATAGGTGATCTGCGCTAAAAACCGGCATTTTTGTTTAATTTTTAAGTGCATAACTTATTTCAGCGCGGTTTTTCAGGCGCATTTGCAACGCTGCCTGATCCCTTTTCAGCAGCGATTGCCGCAGCTGCAGCTGAATTTCAAAGCCTGCATTGCGCATAACCTCCTAAATCTCTTTCCTATACAGCAGGATTTCATCAGGCTTCAGTATGCCAGCTATTCAGATAAGGGACTGAGCGGACTAAAAAACCGGGCGCATTTGCAGCGCCCGCCTGCAGGCGGCCTACGCTGCAATATAAACCAATGCATTTTCAGGCACCAATTCAAACAGCTCCGCCACGTCCGCATTGCGCATGCGGATGCAGCCGTGCGACATCGGAACCCCCATCGGCTCTGTATCCGGCGTGCCGTGAATATAGATGTAGCGCTGATAGGTGTCGCAGCCTTCGCCCTGATTAAAGCCGCATTCCAGGCCGCTGAGCCATAAAATCCGCGATAGAATCCAGTCGCGTTCAGGATACTGGGCCGCCAGCTGGGCGCTGTAAACCTCGCCGGTCGGCTGGCGCGCAATGAAAACCGCATTCAATGGCGCGTTCTGGCCAAATTTTTCTGCAACCTTGTGCCAGCCTCGCGGGGTTTTGCCGCTGTTTTCAGTTTCGCCAATGCCGTTTTTTCCGCTAGAAATCACGTAAATCTTATCCAGCTTGTTCAGGCTGAGGGTCTGGCGCTTTAAATCAATAATGATATCTGCCTGATCCAGCGCATATTGGGTCATGATTCTTTCCCTATTTTCTGTTTCTCTGCATGTTCGCTATCTGGACTGAGCGCTTGGCCCTGCGGTTCCGGGCGCATCCACAGCCATGCCGCCACAATCAGCATCGCGGCATCGGTAAAAATTTTCACCGCTAAAGGCGCGGCGGTAAACAGCATAATCACCGCGCTGATCAGCATCATCACGCTGGCGACCCATTTGGCTTTGCGGGGCACGGTGCCGTTTTCGCGCCAGGCGCGCAAGGTCGGGCCATATTTAGGATGGTTTAGCAGCCAGTTATCCATTTGCGGCCAGCCTTTTGAAGCCGCCCAAGCCGCTAAAATCAGAAAAACAGTTGTCGGCATGCCGGGCAGCAGCGCACCAATAAAGCCCAGTATGATAAAAATCACCACCAGGCTGCGCCAAAACAGCGTTCTCATACCACAGCCCTAAGTCCAGAATTGAGGTAGTATAAAGCGTTTTTGCATTTTATCCGCTGTTATTCTGCACTTTCCTCAGGCCACGCATGCATCTGAATTTTTTAAACCTTGAACACGATGAACCCTGGCTGGCCTTGCGGCAGCCGCTGGTGCGCCAGCTGGCCTTCTGCATCGGCAGCCCGAATATTCTGCGCAGCCTGCCTGCGGACCTGGCCATAACGCATCCATTCCAGCTGCATGACGATGCCACTTGGAATAAGCATTTAAAAAATTACTGGCCCCGCCTGCAGCAGCTGGACCGGCATCCTGAAGCGCTGGCCGATTTTTTGCAGCAACTGAAAAGCACCCGGCTGGGCCTGCGCTTCGAAATGTTCCTCTGGTTCTGGCTTTTGGACAGCGGGCACCACCCTTACCGGCTGCTGGGCCACAGCATTCAGAAGATAGACGGGCCGAAAACGCTGGGCGAGCTGGACTTTGTCCTGCTCAACACCGAAACCGGTGAAGTTGAGCACTGGGAAGCTGCCTTGAAATATTATCTGGCGGAGCGCGATTTCTCCCTGCCCCATTGGCATGGCCTGAACCGCAGCGATACCCTCAGCCGCAAGCTGCATCATTTCACCGAAAAGCAGTTTCAATTTGCAGATGCCCTGAACCATCAGATTCAGCGCCGCTTCTGCATCCTGAAAGGCCAGCTGTATCTGCCTGAGCGCTCCAGCTGCGCCGCGCTGCCGGACTGGATCAATCCCGCGCGCCGAATCGGGCTGTGGGGACAGCGCCTGCCGGACGCCGCCCTGCAATTTTACCGGCTGCAGCGCCATGAATGGATTTGCCCGCAGGCGCAGCCCAGCAGCCATGCGGCGCAATGGTGGACGGACGGCCTGTATAAAGCAGCCTGTCAGGAGCATTACTATATGTTCCGCCGGCCGGGCCTTTTATTACATTCGCTTACTTAAGCGCAATAAAAACTGCATACAGTTTAAGCAGCACATTTTTTAATCTAAAGCTCACATCAGAATAATTTGACTATTCCTTAATCTGGAGATGACGATGAAAAAAATTCTTGCCGTTTCACTACTTGCGGTTTTCGCCTTAACCGCCTGCAACACCGTTAAAGGCCTGGGCAAAGATGTCTCCAAAGCAGGCGATGCCGTCACCAATACCGCTGAAAAAACCCAAGAGAAAATGTAATTCAATTCCGGCATGAGAAACCTTACCGCGCGCTAAGGTTTTTTTATGTTTAAGTTTTCCTTTATTTTGCCGATTCGCCTATTATATTGCGACTTTTTAGACTTTCAGATTCAGCATGACTTCATCCTCAGCGACACTCGATCTCAGCCTAGAGCTTTTACGGCAGCCTTCCGTTACCCCTGTCGACCACACCTGCCAAAATATCATGGCTGACCGCTTGGCTAAAGCGGGCTTCAATATTGAACATATGCGTTTTGAAGACGTTGACAATTTATGGGCGCGCCGGGGCACGGAGTCTCCAGTGTTCTGCTTTGCAGGCCATACCGATGTTGTGCCGACCGGCAATCTGGATGCATGGAATTCAGCGCCTTTTGCCCCGGAAATCCGCGACGGCAAGCTGTACGGGCGCGGCAGCGCCGACATGAAAACCGCTTTGGCGGCCATGGTGATTGCCTCTGAGCGCTTCACTGCAAAGCATCCGGACCACAAGGGCTCAATTGCCTTCCTGATCACTTCAGATGAAGAAGGCCCGGCAATCAACGGCACGGTGAAGGTTATTCAAGCGCTGGAAGCGCGCAATGAGAAAATGACCTGGTGCCTGGTCGGCGAACCGTCCAGCACCCATCAGCTGGGTGACATCATTAAAAACGGCCGCCGCGGCTCGCTCAACGCCAGGCTTACGGTAAAAGGCAAGCAGGGCCATGTGGCCTACCCGCACCTTGCCGTAAACCCGATTCATACGGCATCCAAAGCCTTGGCCGAGCTGTGCGAAACGGTTTGGGACAGCGGCAATGAATACTTCCCTGCCACCTCTTTCCAGATTTCCAATCTTAATGCCGGCACCGGGGCAACCAATGTCGTGCCGGGCGTGATGACCTCGCTGTTCAACTTCCGCTATTCAACAGAAGTCACCGCGGAAGAGCTGAAAGCGCGCACGCTGGAAATTCTGGACCGCAATAATGTTGAATACGATATCGTATGGACGCATTCAGGCCTGCCTTTCCTGACTCCGGTTGGCGAACTGGTGAATGCCGCCCAAAACGCCATCCGCAATGTCACCGGCGTAGAAGCCGAGCTTTCAACCAGCGGCGGCACTTCTGACGGGCGCTTTATCGCTCCGACTGGCGCACAGGTTCTGGAATTAGGCGTTTTAAACGCCAGCATCCACCAAATTGATGAGCATGTGAATGTTGCCGACCTGGAGCCGCTGGCTGAAATTTATGAACAGATTCTAACCGGCCTGCTGGCTTGATCCGGCTTCAGCGGCCGCAATAAAAAAGGAACTCCGCGGAGTTCCTTTTTTATTCATCAAGCTGTTTTACAGGCCAATCGACGACTGGATATAGGCCAGATTCGGCACATGATAGAGCTGATCATTCATCCGCACATACTGGAAAACCGCAGGATCACTCAGCGCATGCTCTTCATCAACAATTTCGGAAATGCGCAGGCGGATAGAGCGCGGCATTTCATTGCACATCAGCGCAAAACGCTGATGCACATCATCGCCTTCAATCACCAAAGCAACGCCGCTTTTCCGCGCCGGCTCATTCACCGCATACACCGGCAGCTTCAATTCATGCCACTGCACATGCGAAACCTGCGTTTCACTGTCCAGCGCAGATAAAACAATGTTCTGCGGCAGCAGCATGGCTTCCTTGCCGCAGCAGTCGATGATATAGGCGTCAATAAACCCGGTCGAAACCGTAATCAGATGCTGCAATTCCTGCTGGCTAATCTCATTCGGTACAGCTGTCTGGCTCATAGATTACCCCTGTTTTTCTGCAATTAAACTTTCAATATTGGCCAGCAGTTCCGCTTCCTGGAACGGCTTGCCCATATAGTGCGTTGCGCCCAGGCTGAAGGCGCGCTCGCGGTGCTTCTCGCCGGTACGCGAGGTAATCATGATGATCGGCAAGTCCTGATGAATGTCATGATGGCGGACCAGGTTGGTCACTTCAAAACCGTCCATGCGCGGCATTTCAATATCCAGCAGCATCAGATCCGGCCTTACGTTTTCCAGCTGCTCCATGGCATCCACGCCGTCTTTGGCGGTGACGACATCATAGCCTTGGCGCTCCAGCAGGCGCGAAGTCACTTTACGCACCGTAACCGAGTCATCCACGATCATCACTAAGCGGCGGGCATTGCCGCGGCGTGAATGATCGCGCTGATCCGAACCGCGCTTAACGCGCTGCGTGGCTTGAATCTGGCGGGCAATGCTTTGCCCGTCCAAAATCAGGCAGACTTGGCCGTCGCCCAGAATCGTCGCGCCTGCAATAGCGCCGACATTCGAGAACTGCTGGCCAATCGGCTTCACTACAATCTGCGCGCGGGAACCGATCAGCTGGTCAACCAGCAAAGCGATAGTTTGCCCGCTGTTGCCCTTAATCAGCAGCACCGGCAATGAATGCGCAACGCTGCCTAAGCGCGGAATCGGCTGATTCGAAACAAATTCCGACAGGTAGCGCAGCTTGTAGCTGGCATTGTCAATTTTGAACACATCCGCCTTGCTGGAGAAATACTCTTCCAGCGCAGACGGCGAGATGCGGACAATACGGTCAATCTGCGCCAAAGAAATCGCAAATTGCTGATCGCCGGCTTTCACCATCAGGGCGTCGCTGACCGCTACAGTGGTCGGCACGCGGATGGTAAAGGTCGTGCCCTGGCCCAGTTCCGAATCAACCGAAACATGGCCGCCTAGGGCTTTGATTTCGCTTTGCACTACATCCAGGCCAACGCCGCGTCCGGAAATCTGCGTCACCTGCTTGGCGGTACTGAGGCCCGGATGGAAAATCAGCTGCAGGATTTCCTGCTTGTCGAGGAACTGATCGGCTTTGATCAGGCCCTGGCTCAGCGCCTTGGCCTTAATCACCTCTTCATTGATGCCTTTGCCGTCATCACTGAAGGATACCAGTACATCGGTGCCCTGGCGGCTGATATTCAGCACAATGCTGCCGACTTCCGGCTTATGCAGCGCCAAGCGCTCTGCTGTATCTTCCAAGCCATGGTCAATCGCGTTGCGCAGCATATGCTCGAATGGCGTCACCAGCCGCTCCAGAATGGTTCGGTCCAGCTCGCCTTCGGTATTCTGCACAATCAGTTCCGCCGGGCGGTTCAGTGTTGATGAGGTCTGGCGCACAATGCGCTGCAGGCGCGGCAGCATGCGCGAGAACGGCACCAGACGCGTGCGCATCAAGCTTTCCTGAATTTCAGCCTGAATACGCGACTGCTGCAGCAGCAGGCCTTCCGCATCACGGATTTTCTCCGCCAGCGTGCTCTTGAAGTCAACCAAATCCGAAGCCGACTCGGCGAGCGACTTAGACAGCTGATTCAAGGATGAATACTGGTCCATTTCCAGAGGGTCGAAGTCCTCATAGCGCGAATTGTCCGTGCCATGCTTGGCGAGAATCTGAGATTCCAGCTCGCCGTCCATCCGGCGCAGCTGATCCGCCAGACGCTTAATCGCCAGCTCCATTTCATTCAGGGTATTGCCCAGCTGGCCAAGATCCATTTCAATGCGCGAACGGTTGATTGAATTCTCGCCGGAAAGGTCAATCATTTTCTCAACCAGATCAGCGGAGATCCGGATCATTTCATTGCTGCTGCCGGCATTTAAGGCATCTTTCCACTCGCCCTGCATCGACGGCGGTTCGGCGCCATCGCCCTGAATAAATTCAAAGCCCAGCGCGGCCGCCGGCTGAGCGGACTTGCCGGTGCGGTTCGGCAGCTGCGCAGTCAGGTCAACCAGCTCAATTGACTCCAGGCTCAGCCTGATGCTGTCAAAATTGCTGTAGTCTTTCTCAAAAATCGCCTGCTTCAGCCAGCTGACGGTGGTCTGCAGCAGCACATCATAGGCGTTTGAGCTGAAATGATGCACCGCAAACTGTTCAAAGGTAGTTTCCAGCTGATAGGAAATGGCCGCCACCGGCTCATTTTCCACCATGCGCGCACCGCCCTTAATACTGTGGGCCGCACGCTGCAGCTGCAGCAAAATGCTTCGGTCGGTGCGCTGCTCAAACCATTGCGCCAGCAGCTGCTCCGCAGCCGCCAGCACTTCCTCAGCTTCCTCAAGGAAGGTTTCCTCAACCACTGCGCGCAGCGTGTCATCTTCAGAGAAAGCAGCCTCTGACGGTGCCGGCGCTTCCGCAGCAACAGCCGGCTCAGCTGGCGCAGAAACTTCTTCAGCCGCAGGAAGCGTAATATCTTCCGCAGCCGGCTCTTCCGCCGCTGGCGCAGCTTCAGGCGCTGCATGCGCATCCGAGGCGTGTCCGGCAGCTAATGCTTGAATATTCTGAATAATATCAATCGTAGCAGGCGCCGGATAGTCGATTTGCTTATCGCGGATAATTTGAATGCGGTCAGCCACATCATCCTGCACTAGGCGGATAATCTGGATCAGCGCCGGGCTGATGCTGATTTGCTGGCGGATAATGCGCTCATACACGAACTCCAGCTCATGCGCAATCAGGCCGATATGCGATGCTGAAATCATATTTGCGCCGCCTTTCAAGGTGTGCAAATAGCGCATCAGATTGTTCAAAGCGCCGATATTGCTTTGGTCTTTCGACCATGTGCTGAGGTCCTGATCAATCCCGGCCAGCAGCTCATCCGCTTCTTCAAGGAAAATTTCCAGCAGCTCTGAATCAAAGTCGGTATTGGCTTCAGCAGAGCGCTGCTGCCCGCGGTCAGATGCAATGCGCTGGCTGAGCTGCGCAAAATCAACTGCGGCTTCCGGCGCCTGATCAGGCGCCGCGGCCTGTTCAATATCCTGCTGCACAAAGGCGGACAGTTCGCCCAGCAATTTCTGCGCTTCCGCGCTTAACACCACGCGCTGTCCGGCAGCCAAGGTGTCGAATAGATGAATGAATTCCTGATGCGCCTGGGCAAATAATTCATAGCCGTAATCAAGGTTCAGCAGCTGCAGCTTTTCCGCAAGAGCATCGTAGCCCTGCTTCAGTTCCGAGGTGAAGTCATGAATACCGGTTGAAGCGCGGTTATCCGTATGTTCCAGCAGCTGCTGCGCCTGAGCGCTGAGCGCGCGCAGGTATTGCGGGAATTCAGCCTTGGCGCGGCTGTCAAATTCAAACTCGGCATCCAGCAGCTGGTCAATATTCAGCTCAATCAGCTTCGACACCAAGCCTTGCGGATTGGCATCCTGATCCACATCTTCAGCAGCAAAGCCGTAATCATGCCATGCGGTATTGAATGTTTCGTAAATGGCATCCAGCTGGCTGGCTGGGCCTCCGCGCAAGGTGTGCAGATAGTCGCGGACAAATTCCGCATACTGGATCAGCAGCGCAGTTTCCTGCGAGGTCGAAACAATTTCTTCCTGCAGCAGGGTCTTAAACAGGTTTTCAACCCTGGTGCTCGCTTCAAATACCTGATCAATCTGCGCCATCGACGAGCTGCCGCGCAAGGTATGCAGTGCGCGGATTAAACCGTTGTAATCCTGAACTTTTTCATCTTCTGTTTTAAGGAACTGGTCAATCGCATGCAAATGCTCTTCCGCTTCTTCAATAAAGATCGAAACCGTTTCTTCAATATAGCTGTCTTCGCCAGCGCTGGCAGCCTGCCCGGCCGGAGCCGCCGCTTCGGCCAGTTCAAGGCCGGTTATGCCGTCCGCTGCAGTCAGCGTATCGGCAAGACTCAGCAACTCTTCCAGAGCCGGCTCAGGGCTCAGGCCCTGCTGCAGCTGCTGCCCCAGCAGCACCAGCGGACGCAAATCAACATCCAGCTCTTCCACGGCTTTAAAGCGCGGATACAGCTTGTACTGATAGACATTCAGCACGGCTTGAGCATATTTCTGAATGACCGGCGTCAGCGCAAGCGCGCCTGAAATCACCCGGTTCAGGGCATCTTCCACCATCCATGCAGTTTCACCGGCAGATTTTGCCCCCACCATGCGGCCCGAGCCTTTTAAGGTATGGAAATGACGGCGAATCGTAGTCAGCATGTCTTGGTTATGCGGCGCTTGCAGCCAACCCGTAAATAAAGAATTTAATTCAGCAAAGATTTCCTCTATTTCTTCAACAAAAATCTCTAGAATTTCTGCATCTTGATCTAGATAGCTATCTTCCGGAAGCGTAGTCGTTTCTACTAAATTTTTTAATATTTCTTTCATAGCTAAGGCTTCTTACGTTTTTGCCACCAAGCAGGGTGCTCAAACTTAATTGTAACCATCACGCGTGACCTAACTGTGCTGCGTTAAGTTCATCTTGACGATGCTTTATCTGTGTTGCGCAATGCGCCTTGCCCTCAGGCAAGGCGCACCGCTCCCCCCAAGCTTTCTGACTTTATTCAGGAAGTTTAAAGTCAGATACAGATTCACGTAATGATTCGGCCATGTTTGCCAATTCAGATACCGAACGCGCAGTATCAAAAGTTGCGCTTGTGGTTTGAGAAGTAATTTCCTGTACAACGTTCATCGTCGTTGCAATATGGCCTGCAGAAGCAGACTGCAGTTTTGCAGCGTCAGAAATGTTGGCAATCAGTTTCGCCAGGTTGCCGGATACGCTTTGAATCTCATCCAGCGCCACGCCCGCATCCTTAGACAAGTTTGCGCCGCGCACAACTTCCGAAGTAGTCTGCTCCATCGAAATAACCGCTTCGTTGGTATCCGTCTGAATAGTTTTTACCAAGCCTTCAATCTGCTTGGTTGCAGATGCGGAACGTTCCGCAAGGCGCTGTACTTCGTCGGCTACCACCGCGAAACCGCGGCCCGCTTCACCGGCCATCGATGCCTGAATGGCGGCGTTCAATGCCAGAATGTTCGTCTGGTCGGCAATATCGTTAATCAGGGCAACGATGTTTCCGATTTCCTGCGAAGATTCACCCAGACGCTTAATACGCTTGGAGGTTTCCTGAATCTGCTCGCGGATTGTATCCATACCCTCAATTGAACGGTTTACAACCTGCGCGCCGTTGGCGGCAATCTGCACCGAACGCTCCGCTACCACTGCAGATTCTTCGGCGTTGGCGGATACCTGGTCAATTGACATCGCCATTTCGTTAATCGCGGCGGATGCGCCGGCAATTTCCTGCGCCTGATGCTCAGACGCTTCAGCCAGCTGGTTGGTAATGCCCTGCGTGTTCGCCGTATACTGCGCGACTTCCTGCGATGTTTCAGTAATTCGCGATACAAGGTCACGCAGCTGGTCAATCGCGAAGTTGATGGAGTCGGCAATGGCGCCGGTAAAGTCTTCAGATACCGTTGCGTAAGAACGCAAGTCACCGTCCGCCAAGTCAGCGATCTCATCCAGCAGACGCAGAATCGCGTTCTGGTTACGGTCATATTCTTCCTGCAGGCGGGTTACGCGCTGCTTATCTGACTGGCCGCGCAGGGTCAGCAGGCGGAATACGCAGATCAGGAAGCCGACCAGGCAGAGGATCAGGAACAGCGCCGGAATTGCAATCTCCCAGTTTGAACCGCTGGACAGCTTATTCAAGTTGCCTAAAAGCTCATCTGACTGCGCAAAAATTGAAGCCGAAGCCTGGCGCACTTTTACAATTTGATTCGAGTTTTTAAGAATGGTTGCAGCCGCTGATTTCAGTACGTCATCATATTCAGCCTTAATGCCGGTCAATGATTCACGCAAAGCCGGGTCAGCAATGCGCTCTACACCCAGTTCCGCGCTACCGTTCAGCTGCGCATTCAGGTAGGAGCCGAATGTTTCGGTATCGGCGCTGAAGTCATCCGCAGATTCGCGCGAGCTTTCGCTGCCGGTCAGCACCGAACTGATTGAGCGCAGAATACGCTCCGCAATAAACACCTGGTTTTTCGCAATAACCACCTGGTTTGACGGCATGTTTTGACGCGCCATCTGGTCAACCATCAGGTTGTATTCAGCCTGAATGCCCGGAATGGTTTCGCCGATCGCAATGTTGGTGTCATACAGCTTGTTGATGATTTTCTGCTGCGATGAAATCAGGCTAATGTTTTCAGATACCTGCTTCCACTGGCTTTCCACATTCTTCATGGCTTCAGTTGACGGATGCGAATCCTGCACGATAACTAAATTTTCAGCGAAGGATTTCTGCGACTCAGTCAGCTTCTTAATTGATTCCGGCGTGCCTGAAGCGGTCGCTTCCGTGGCTTGGCGGGAAATCGTTTGCGACAATAAGCGCAGCTCACCTAGGCTCCGCGTCAGCTCATTGTTGCGTGGCACGCTGTAGAACAGATAGAGTAGCAGGAAAATTGCCACAAATAGACAGAAGCCTGCACCCAAAATTAATGGCTTGGACTTTTCACTGTCACCAAATACACGCGATAGCTGATCTGTCTGTGAGTGAATCTTAGCAAGTAAAGCATTGCCACCTTTGCGGCCCATGCTTTCGCCTGTATTTTTCTTCTTAAGTTTAAAGCCCATGCAGCTTCTCCCCGATTTTCGCCTTGATGCTTAGCGCGGCAATTAATTTATAAATTTTATAGATGCGTTCATATATTTCGGATTTTGCATCAAGCTGCTGAATAAGAAGACATGCCACTGCTGATTATGCTGGTGAAAATATCCCTGACAATATTCTTTTAAATTGCTGTCTAATTCAGTGCCCGCAGAAAAGTAACTTTTCTTGTTAAAATGCTGTATCCCCAAAACCTGATCAACAACTAAACCGACATAGTGGTCATTATGACTGATGCACAGCACTTTCTGAGTCGGTGAGTAGCTGCTCCGGTGCCCCGTCATGTAGTGCGCTAAATCAGACACAGACAGTAGGCGCCCCCGGATATTCGCCAAGCCCAGCACCCAGGACTGCGTATTCGGCACTGGGGTGCATTTCGGCGGGTAAATCACTTCAGATACTTCACCTAAAGGGGCAACGAAGTACTGCCCCATCATCTCAAAAGCAATGCCTGACCATCGGTTTACTTCATTTTCTGTAGAAACATAGTTTTTGTTTCCACGCTTTGCGAGTCGAAGTAATTCGATAAATCCGTTTGCTGCCATAGAGCTTTATCCTGCATTGAGGTGTTGCTTAATCACATCAATCAACTGTTTCTCATCTACTGGCTTGGTCAGGTAATCGCATGCGCCTTGGCGCTTGCCCCAAACCCGGTCAGTAGCCTGATCCTTGGTGCTGACAATCACAATTGGAATATGCTTTGTTGTTGCGCCGCGCGCAATTTGGCGGGTCGCCTGAAAGCCGTTTACACCCGGCATCACCACATCCATAAGCACCAGATCCGGCAGCTCTGCCTGCGCCATGGTTACCCCGTCAGCGCCATTTGAAGCTTCAATAACGTCGAAGCCATGCTTGCCCAGAATCTCTTTGAAACGGAAAGTTTCAGTAGGCGAATCATCCACGATCAGAATACGTGCCATGCCATTCCCCAATATATAAATCTAAATTAAGCGGTTACGTGATTACGGATAGCGTTCAGCAATTCATCTTTGCTGAACGGTTTAGTTAAATATTCGTCCGAACCGACAACCCGCCCTTTAGCCTGGTCAAACAAGCCGTCTTTGCTTGAAAGCATAACGACAGGAATATTCTGATAATTTTGCGAATTCTTGATTAAGGCGCAGGTTTGATAGCCGTCCAGACGGGGCATCATGATATCTACAAATACAATATCCGGATTCGCTTCGGCAATTTTAGCCAAAGCTTCAAAGCCGTCGACTGCAGTCACAACTTCGCATCCTTCACGCTGGAGAAGCGTTTCCGCTGTGCGGCGGATGGTTTTTGAATCATCAATCACCATGACTTTTAGATTTTGGAATTTATCGTCCATTTAATGACCCTACAATTTTGGATGTACAAACAAATTTTGTCAGCAGCTGTGTTTTTACAAGTTATTAACATTTTTAACATATATTTACTTGTATTTTCAATGGACAATTTCTGCTCACCAGCACAGTATTCCGCAATTTCAACAACAGCTTCACACTTTCCGATGACCAACGATTTTTTTTTAACTTAGAATAGTTTTTAATTCTCTATTTTAAGACTAATATAACATTTTTATTACTTAAAAATAAGTAATTTAGTCAACTTTCAACTGGGGAGTCCAATGTTGAGTCAGTTTAAGCGCAAACTTGCCTGCATTGATTACAAAAGCATTCCGAGAAAATCCATTTTTCTGGCCTGCCTGCTGTCGCATGCTGCGCTGGCAGCCGCTCCCGCTTCCCAGCAGCCTAAAACCGCATGGTACCGCTATTATGACAGCAAAGGCGTAGCGAACATCAGCACCAGCGTGACGCCGAACCATATCCGCTACGGCTATGAAGCGCTTGACCAGAACATGCAGGTGATTAAGCGCAATAAACCTTATAATGCAGAAGCCGATATTAGGCAAGCGCCAAAACGGGCGGCGCAAGCCAGGCAGATTGAATCGGACGCCAAGCTGAAGCGCGCCTACAATAACAGCCGCACCGCTGCGCTGAAAAAAAATGACGCTTTAACCCAGATCAATAAGCAGCTGGCGTTTCAGCAGGATCAGCTGAAGCAACTGCAGAATGACCGCATTCTGTTTGTGCGCCAGGAACGCGAGCACTTCCGCAAGGGCGAGCCTGTGCCCGCGCCATTAAAGGCCATGCTGGCCAATAACCAGAAAAATATTGTGGCGAAAAAAGACTACATTCAGTCTTTGCAGAACAATTACCGCACTACGGCAGCGCAATACAACAGCATTATTTCCCGCTTGAAAGCCATGGAATAACTGTTTTTATTCAAAATCTTATATTTGAAATTGCAGAAAATGGCAGGCATGCCATCCGCCCTGCATAGCGCCTATTTCCTCCGCGCCAGCCCTGCGCTGGCGCATGCCGCAACAAGCGGAGGATCTCCATCCTGCTGGCCTTGATGGCTGTGCCGGTGATTTTCACTGATCTGGGGGCTTTAAGCATTTCCTGATGCGCTGCGCGGCAAAATCATGCCTTGATTTTTGGTGGTGTATCAAAAAGTATGCTAAAAAAAAGCAGGTTGAATTTTGATAAAATAGAGAAATGCAAATAACTCTAGAAATCAAATGTCCAACCTGCCTCAGTGACAGTATAAAGAAAAATGGCATCAAAGTAGATGGGAAACAAAACTACCAATGCAAAGACTGCAAACGTCAGTTTATTGGTGACCATGCTCTGAGCTATCTAGGATGTAATTCTGGCATTACTCGTAAAATATTACAGTTAATGGTCAGAGGCAGCGGTATACGAGATATCGCTGAAGTTGAGCGCATTAGTATCGGTAAAGTCTTACGGACTTTAACTGAATCGGCCTATCAAATTCAGCCTAAACAAAGTCATTATGAATCTCTCGAAGTAGATGAATTCTGGACTTTTGTTGGAAATAAAAATAATAAACAATGGCTTATTTACGCCTACCATCGAGAAACAGGTGAGATTGTTGCTTATGTTTGGGGTAAGAGAGATTTAGCTACAGTCCAAAGGTTGAAGACAAAGCTTAAACAATTAGGTATTCACTACACCCGAATTGCAAGTGATCATTGGGACAGTTTCATCACTGCTTTTAAAAACTGCAAGCAAAGTATTGGTAAGTTGTTTACTGTAGGAATTGAAGGTAATAATTGCAAAATAAGGCATCGAATAAGGCGTGGTTTTAGAAGAAGTTGCAATTTCTCCAAAAAGCTTGAAAACCATTTTAAAGCCTTCGACTTAACCTTCTTTTACATCAATAATGGCTTCATTTAATGTCAGCATACTTTTTAAAACACCACCTGATTTTTTAACGCCTTTAAATGCCAATAAGGCTGCATTCAGAAATGCCCGCTTCATTTTTTATTGTATAATCCCTGCTTTAACGCTTAATTTTTCAGGACAGTTTTCCATGCGCGCGAGCCGCTTTTTATTTGCAACGTTGAGAGAAACCCCGAACGATGCTGAAGTTATTTCACATCAGCTGATGCTGCGTGCCGGGATGATTCGTAAATTGGCATCCGGGCTGTACACTTGGCTGCCGATGGGCGTGCGCGTATTGAATAAAGTTGCAGCGATTGTGCGTGAGGAAATGAACCGCGCCGGCTCGCTGGAAGTGCTGATGCCGGTGACGCAGCCGGCGTCGCTGTGGCAGGAATCCGGCCGTTTTGTGCAGTACGGCCCTGAATTATTGCGCTTTAAAGACCGCCACAGCAATGACTTTGTGCTTGGGCCTACGCACGAAGAAGTGATTACCGACCTTGCGCGCAGCGAACTGAAAAGCTACAAGCAGCTGCCGGCAAACTTCTATCAGGTGCAGACCAAATTCCGCGACGAAATCCGCCCGCGTTTCGGCGTGATGCGTTCACGCGAATTCATCATGAAAGACGCTTATTCCTTCCATGCCGATCAGGCCTCGCTGCAGGAAACTTATGACAATATGTATGAAGCATATTGCAGAATTTTCAGCCGCCTTGGCCTGAATTTCCGCCCAGTGCAGGCAGACACCGGCTCGATTGGCGGTTCAGGCTCGCATGAATTCCATGTGCTGGCGTCCAGCGGCGAAGACGATATCGCATTCTCGACTGAATCTGATTACGCAGCCAATGTTGAAATGGCGGAAGCGCTATTGACCGGCGAACGCGCAGCGCCTGCGGAGGCATTGCAGATTGTTGATACGCCAAACCAGAAAACCATTGCTGATGTGTCGGCATTCCTGGGCACCGACCCTGCGCATTCCGTCAAAGCCCTGCTGGTTCAAGGCGCTGCTGAAGAAGGCAAGGCTGCGCCTGTCGTTGCGCTGTTCCTGCGCGGCGACCATGAGCTGAATGAAATCAAAGCTGAAAAGCATCCGCTGATTGCCGCGCCGCTGGCCTTTGCTTCTGAAGCGCAGATTGCCGAACTGGGCTTAACCGCCGGCTTTATCGGCCCGCAAGGCTTAGCGGAAAAAGGCATTGCCGTAATTGCCGACCGTGCAGCCTCTGTGCTGTCTGACTTTGTCGCCGGCGCAAATGAGGCGGACAAGCATGCAACCGGCGTCAACTGGGAGCGTGATGCCCAGTTCACCGAAGTCTACGACTTGCGCAATGTGGTGGAAGGCGATCCGTCTCCGGACGGCAAAGGCACGCTGCAAATCAAGCGCGGCATTGAAGTCGGCCATATTTTCCAGCTGGGTCAGAAATACTCTGAAGCGCTGAACTGCAAAGTCCTCGGCGAAGATGGCAAGCCGCTGACCGTGACCATGGGCTGCTACGGCATTGGCGTAACCCGCGTGGTGGCTTCCGCCATTGAGCAGAATTTCGATGACAAAGGCATTATCTGGCCTGCGGCCATTGCGCCGTTTGAAGTGGCGATTGTGCCGATGAATGCGCATAAATCGCCGCGCACTCTGGAAGCGGCTGAAGCGCTGTATGCGGAACTGGCTACCGCCGGCTATGACGTGCTGCTGGATGACCGCAATGAGCGTCCGGGCGTGAAATTCTCTGACCTTGAATTGACCGGCATTCCGCACCGCATTGTGATTGGCGAAAAAGGCTTGGATGCCGGCACTTTTGAATACAAAGGCCGCCGCGATGCTGAGTCGGTGAATATTTCCAAAGAAGAATTATTGGCTAAAATTGCAAAATAACGCTTAGCCGATGCATAAAAAATCCCGCGGAAGCGGGATTTTTTATGCAGGCCGCATCAGCAGAATTTCAGGCCGCCGAAACAGTTGGACACCACTTGCTGATTTTTGAGGATCTGGCTGTTCAAGGAAATGCTCGCCGGATTTGCCGTCGTGGCGGTGGCCAGGTCAATATTCAGCGTTCTGACCACCGGCACATTGAATAGGCTGCCGAGCGCTTCCCATGTGCCGACATTCACTTCCTGTTCCGGCGTCTTCATGAATGCGGTCACCAAGTCGGCAACCTGCGGCAGCACAGCAGAGATATCCACTTCTTCCTGCGCCTGCAGATAGCCCAGCTGCACCGGATCCTTCAGAGACATCCACCAGCCGGTTTGCGCGATATCTTCCCGGTCAGTTCCAGACCATTTGACCGCTTCACTCTGCAGCGAAAGGTAGCCGCCAGTGCCTGTTAAGGGCAGGTTATGAATCATGCTCAGCGCCTGAGTAAAGCTGATGTCCATATTCAGCTGTGAAATTTTCGAACCGGTGCCCATTTTAAATAATGAAGATTTTGCAATGCCCAGAATCGGATCAAAGCCAACATACAGCTGATCATTCTTAAAGCGGTCTACTTCCGCCTGCGAGGCATTTTCGCCGGCTGCCAGCGGAATAGCCGGAATATTCGCGGAAATGCCAGCCACCTTCGCTTGAGTCATACGCTTTCCGGTCACCACGGTTTCCGGCATATTGAATTTGACATTGATGCTTGGAACGGTAATTCCGGTATTGCTCGCATTGGTATGATCGCTTCTGAAAACCCGGTCTTGGCCCAGCGCATGCAGGTTGCCCTCAATTTCCTGCGACTCCGTTACGCCGAATTTGGATGCTTTGGTATTCACATCCCCCTGTGTCGCCGCCATTTTCATATAGCCGCTGAAAGACTGGATGCCGTCTGACGGATCCCGTGAATTTTCCGTGCCTGCAGTCAGCATGCCGAGTATTTCAGCTGCCCCCAGCCGGAAGCCGACAATTTCCCGCGTTGAAGCCTGGCCGCCATTCTTTACCGCAAATTCAATGAAAGGATTGGTGATTTTCGCGCTGGTGCTGGCGCGGCCATTGTCATATACCGGCACGCCGTTGCTGTCGTAGCGGCTGGGCAGGCCGCTCAGCGCTAAATTCGCGATATCAATATCGCATTTTCCAGCCCCGTTCACCCCGCCGCAGCCCAGCTGCAGCGACTTGATATTGGTGTTCAGCTCCATTTCAGCATCCAGGCTTAATTTGAAAAAACTGACAGATTCACTGTTGGATGTGGTATAGCTGTAGGCGTCCCTGGAAAAATTCAGCAGGGCCTGCCCATCCACTTTCGCCAGTTCGGCATCGGACAGGCTGCGGAACGCCGCGGCGTTTCCGCTCACCCACATGCTGCCAATGACAGCGGCAACCAGTATTTTTTTCATTGCAATTCCCTTTAAATTCTTCTTTTATCTTGGTGTTATGCCTAAGCTGCTGCGCATAGCGCCGCCGGTAATTGCGATATCCGCAATTTTCTGCATATTTCCTGCCGGCGCAATCGCCAATTCCGCAGTGAAGGCCTGGCCCGCAGCCGATGCCGTGCCCAGCCGGTTAAACTTCACCTGGCTGTCCATCACCACAGCATCTTTCTGCACATGCAGCCGGGTTTCCAGCCCAATATTCCCCTGCAGCCTATTCAGGTTAACGCTGGATTCCGCGGTTCCCGCGGCTTTGACATCCTCATTGATGATGCTGATGAAGCTGCCCCGGTCGGCAGCGCCGCTGAGCGGATTGAATTCAAAATTGGCTTTGAGCGATAAATAGTTGGTGTCCGGCGTGCCATTGGCGCTTTCCAGACCCGGAATGATAAACAGCTCGCCTTTGCCGTCCAGCTTGAAGGCGATGCTGGCCAGCACATCATCCTTGCGCGCAAAGCTGTCAATCGGCACAACTTTCTTCTCGCATGAAGCCTGTCCGGCTGCGCAGTTATACAGCGAGCCGGGCAATTGGCCGATGGCCATTTCAGCCCGCGCAGCCACCAGCAGGCTGTCGGCGCGGATATAGATTTCCTGATCTTCAAAGCCAATCACCCCATTGGCCTTGATATAGGAATCAATATTCCTTAAGCCGGCATAGTAATTCACTTCTTCGCCGTGGCTGCCGGCAGCACCGTCAATCACGATAATTGAAGTGGTATTCGGTGTGCCGGTTTTGGCATCTATGCCGTAGCCGTCTGTAGACATGGCGAAGTCATAGCCCAGCCCGGATTTCAGCGCGCCTTTGGCATTGGTATAGTCTTTCGCAAAAAGGGCGGTATTCGCGTTCAGATTATAGATCGGGATGCCTAGGCCCCAGGTGGCGGCCTGTTTAGGCTCGGCATTGATGTCCGCAATAGAGTTGTCCGAAATAAAGCGCGCTTTGCGGGAAATCGCCTGAAAGTCCATGCCGCGGACAGCCACCAGCACCATATTCTGCGCATTGGCGGACGGCGCAGGGTTATACACCAACTCATAAGCCGGCGCGCCTAAGATATTCTTAATCTGCTCATTAATCACAAAGCCTAAAGCGTTGCTCCGGATGCTGTTGATATAAATATCGCCGAAATCAATATAGGCGTTTTGCTGATTGCGCGCAGCATTCGGGTCATTTGAATTGCGCACGTTCAGGCGGGTCAGGTTTGAAAACTCAATGGCGTAGCTGCCTGTGCCGGTATGGCCCAGTTCAAATACGGTCGGATTGGCGCCGCTATGCAGGAAATCGGCGGAAACGCCGAAATGCAGGCCGCCGCCGTCCTTAAAGCCGTAGCCCGCCGCGGCTGCTGTTACCGTTTCGGCGGCATTGCCTGCACCGCGGTTGACATGGGTAAATGAAGCAATGCCCGCCTGATTGGCATTGAACAGTATTTTCGCGTTGCTCAGGCCGCCTGAGGCGCCCAGACGGATCAGATTGCCTTGGCTGGATGCATCCCCGTAGCGCAGATCCAGGCTGACGCCGGGATTGCTGGCTTTGCCTGCGCGGCTGGCATGCACATCGGTTTGATCTTCGACCCGGCCCAGATTGACGATATGGTCTGTATTTCCATCCTGAGATTTGGTGGTCAGCACAATGCCTTCGTCACGGTCAATATACAGATAGCCGTCGGCAGAAAAATTGAAGTTGAAATCCTTCAGTGTCAGATTCTGGCCGTTCTGGCCATAGCTGATGCTGGCATTCTGCAGCTGAAATTCCAAATACGCCTTGTCATTGCGGTTAAACAGGCCGTTGCTTGTGGCCAGATAAATCTGCAGAGGCGAAATGGTCGAAAAGCTCAGGCTGCCGAGGTTCTGGCCGCTTTCTCCGGCTGCGCAATTCGGCTCGCACAGCAGCATGATTTTAGCCGCCGCCGCGGAAAACGGCGAAACGCTGGCCCGCAGCGCAATGCCTGCGCCTTCCCTCGCCGTATTGTCCGGATGCGTCACCCCGACATCGAAGTCCAGTTTTGTCTGTATATTTTGATGATTCTGCGCGGACTGGATTTTCACATCATGCAGGCCCAGCTTGATTGGAGGGGCATTGGCGCCTGAATAATCGGCCCAGTTGAGCTGCTCAATGTCTGCGCGCGCGACTTCATGAGTAATGGAAATGCCGTCCTGCCCTGTGACATTTCCCAGGCTGCGGTCATTCAGGGCTTCCAGCGCATAGGCGTGATTTGCAAGGCATATGCCCGCCGCCAGCAAGTTCAGTTTTATTATTTTGTGCATTCCAACATCCTTTTGAAACCTTTAAGGTCAGCAGCGGCTGGTTCCTGTGCCGGCGCAGTTGTAGCTGAAGATTTTCAAATCGCCAGATATATGCATATTTCCATGCATGTTCAGCCCCATAAAGCCTTTTTCAGCCCCCTGGTCAAAGGCCGGAACATCCGCCCTGCTGTATACCTTGTCGCCGTTCGCATTAAGCGTATAGGCGTCATACTGGCTGTATTTTCCTTCTTTCAAATAGCCTTTCAGGCTGGCGTCATCGGTTTCAACCGACAGATTTGCAAAACCCAGATTCCTGACCTTCAGCGGCTTGTCATCTAAAAATGAAAGCTTCATGGCGGTTTGCGGATTGCCGTCCTTGTTTAAAATGGTGGTTCCCGCCAATGAAAACTGCTCAATCTGGATCGTGCCCTGAATCTGCTTAAACACCAGCCATTTCTGATTATCGCCGTCTTTATGATTATTCGGGGAAAATGCAAAGCGGCACTGCACATCCCGCACGCAGTCATAGCTGTAAAATGCCTGGCTGACCTTGCCCTGCGCATCGCGCACTGAGATATCCTTGAGGCTCATGTCATTTGCATAGCGGTGGTTTAAAGACAGCGTCCAGCTTAAATCCGCGCCGCCCTGGCCCCGCGCATCCTGCATTTCCTGCGCATTCAGGCCGGACAGCTCTGCATGGCAGACGCCGGCAGCCAGCAGCAGCGCAGCGCTCAGTGATTTATTCAGCATGCTCTGCTCCTTAGAGGCCGGTTGTTTTTATTTTAAAATGCTGGATCAGGACGCCGTCAATCGCTGCTGAGCCCAGATTGACCGGCGCGCTGCCGGCTGCAGGCCCTCTGAAGACCACCCCGGTAGAATCCGCAGCTCTATTCGCCTTCAGCGTATTGCTCAGCGGATCACGGGTGACGCTGCCGATTGCGATGCTGCTGTGCGTGGCATTGCTTCCCTGATATTTAAGCGTTGCGCTTCCGGCTTTAATTTCAGAGGTATTTGAGCCGCAGGCGCTGACATTGCAGGTTGACCCTTCCAGCACCCGGTAGATTCCGTCGGAATCCTTCAATTGCGGCTGAACAGCCGACGCACCCTCCCTGGTTTTCACCAGCGGATTGGCGCCATCGGTATCTGCATAATAGCTGTAAATTTTAGTATAAATTTCAGGCACATTTGGAATGCGGGTCAGCTCAAGGATAATATTGCCGCCCTCAGAACCCAGCACAAAAGGCTGATATATATTGCCCAGCACCAAGTTGATATTGGCGCTGTATAAGTACAGGCCATCGGACTCATTGAAGATTGGCGCAAAACTGCCGTCCATGGCTGGAGTAGGCGCAGCGCCGTCATCATTATCGGTTCTGGCTGCGGTGCTGAGGCGGATCCCTCTGGCGTTTAGATCCGCATCATTCATGCTTAATTTTGAAGGATCATTATGGGTGTTCAGGCGCAGAACGCTGGCCATGCCCAAGGTTTGATTATGCTGCGCAGTGCTGGATGGCTGGGTCTGGAATAAGCGCACTTGCGAGCCGTCAATGCTCAGGCCATTGGCGACAAACTGCGCCCTGAGCCGGTAGTCCTTGTCCAGGCCGCTCACAGGCGCGCCGGTAACCGGGTCAACCTGGCTGCTGGAGTCCAGCGATCTGGAAAAAATGTCTGTCCAGAAGCCCAGCTTAATGCGGTCTGATGCGCTGTTTCCGCCCTCTCTGGCTAAAGGGGCTTCCAGCGCAAGATAGGCGATATCGGCCTTATTTTCTTTTTTAAACTGCTGAATGTCTTTGGCTGTGCCTGACCTGAACAGCCACGGGTTTTCCGCACTGCCCCAGTTTAAGCCCTGATTGCTGTAGCGCTGGCTCAGGTCGCCATTGCTTTTAGACAGCGCCAGTCCATAAATAAACACGTCCGCCTTGGTTCTGGAGGCTTTTAAGGATTCTGCAAGATTAGTTGAGCTGACCAAGGATTGAGCCGAGTCGCGGGCGCCATTATACAGCTGCTGCCGGTATGTTTCATAATAGGCATCCGCTTCATTTTTAGCCTTCAGGGCAGCGCTTTCTTCCAGCCGGTTATTCGTGCGCTGATCTATGCTGGCATTGACGGCTGTACTGATAATATAGTTTTTAATTTCTCCTGCAACTGCATTTTCCGCCCATGCTCTGGATTCCGCCTCTGTTTCCGAGTACCAGCTCCCCAATATCTGCTTATCTGCCCTGCGCTGATTGTACAGTTCAGTATAGCGGCTTGTCCAAGGAGCTGTGGGCCTCAGCTGCGTGGTCTGAGTGCTGATCTGCGCAGCGTTGTCCGCTGAATATTTAGCATAGTCCGCATCAAAATCCTTCGCATACAGCGCCCGGATTTGCGCGCGGTAATCCGCATTGTTTTTTACCGAGGAATAGACCTGATTGTATTTCGGCAGGTAATGCTGGTTGTAGTTGTCCTGCAGCTTGTAGGTATAGTCTGCGTTGAACTTATCATTGTAGATTTTCTGCCTGTTCTGCTCATACAGCTTTTCATAATTGCCGCCGGCAGGAATAATCCGGATAAAGCCGGTGTCTTTTTTAGAGGCTTCCAGCAGGCTGGCTTTGTCAGTCAGCGTTCCATAGCTTGAGGCTGCGGAAATGTCATTCGGCCCCTGAAAGACTATCTTGAAATTTTCCGGCAGCAGGGCGACGCCTTCCCCGGTTGTTTCAGCAAGGCGCTCATCTGATAAATTCTGAAGTGCAAAAGCTGAAGGCGCCAGCAGCATGCTGACCGCCGCCGCCACACAGTTCTGGCGGAATCTGTAAGCTTTTTTTGAATGAGTCATCTCGACCGTCCTGTTATCAGATGCGCTGCATCTTTCTTATATTTATTCCTTTTCCCGGCACTGTAATTTGTTTTGTCCCATCTATTCCATGATGGAGTTATGCCAAGCTGCTTTTAACTTTTAATTATGCTGAAGAATTGCGCAATTGCAAAATAATCCGGCTGAAATGCCGCGCTTTCCGATGAATGAAGCTGGTAAAAAATAAGCAGGCTAAAAAGCCTGCTTATTCAAAATTCTACAGTTTTACGCTTTAGGCAGCGTTACGCCGGTTTGACCCTGATACTTGCCGCCGCGGTCTTTGTAGGAAGTTTCACAGACTTCGTCTGACTCAAAGAACAGCATTTGCGCCACGCCTTCGCCCGCGTAAATGCGCGCCGGCAAATTAGTGGTATTGGAAAATTCCAGCGTTACATGGCCTTCCCACTCCGGCTCCAGCGGCGTGACATTGACAATAATGCCGCAGCGCGCATAAGTCGATTTGCCCAGGCAAACTGTCAGAACATTGCGCGGAATGCGGAAATATTCCACTGTGCGCGCCAAGGCAAATGAGTTGGGCGGAATAATGCAGACATCCGACTCAATATCGATAAAGCTTTTATCGTCAAAGTTTTTTGGATCCACAATGGCGGAATGCACATTGGTGAAAACTTTAAATTCACGCGCACAGCGCACATCATAACCATAGCTGGACACGCCATAGGAAATCAGCTTGTCGCCATTTTCATCATAACGGACCTGGTTCTCTGCATACGGTTCAATCATGCCGTGTTTTTCGCTCATTTCGCGAATCCAGCGATCAGACTTAATGGCCATGTTTCTATCCAAAAATGCTTTTATTCAAATATAGCGTGGTACTTTAACTGAAATCGGGCGCAATGAAAATAAGCCGGCCGCCGCCGCGGCATAATTGCGCGCAGCCGCCGCACCGCGCCAGCGCATTAAAGCTTAAGCAGCGCAGAATAGCTCAGCGGAATGGAAAAGCTCATCAGCACCAGTGAAGCCATTTTCTGCAGATTGCACTGATTCAGCCAGCTGATTTTATTGGAAGTCAGAATTGAGCCGATAAAAGTCCATAAAAATGCAATGGGAATGATCAGCAGCAGGAAAACCGTCATATGGGCTGCATAGTAGCGCGGATCTGCCCAGGCAATGGCTGGAAAAATAGCCGAAGCGAACAGCAGGGCTTTAGGATTCAGCAGGGTCGCGGCAAAAAGCTGCGCCGGGCCAATAGTCGCCTGATTGTAGTCTTGCGAAACATTTGCGGTTTTCCACAGGCGGACGGCTAAAAAGAGGATGTAAGCCGCGCTGAATAATTTCAGAATGGTCGGCAGCAAGGGGAAATGCACAGCGACTTTTCCAATTAACACCCCCCATAGGGTAATTGAAATTAAGTAGCCGAATGCTTCTGCAGGAATTAAACGGAAAGATTTCCGCACGCCCACCTGTATGCCCGATGACGCCAGCAAGGTATTAGTAGGCCCCGGTGTCAGCAAAATAGTGACAACTAAGCCAATGAAAAACCATGAAATCATACGCAAAACTCACTTTTGAGTGAACGCAGATTAAATCAGTTCAAATCAGGACGCAAAAAAATATTTGTAAGGCGATATATAAAAACCTGAACAATCCTATTTAATCAATAATTTTCATATACTTAGAATTTAAATATCAAAATTACCATTTGGTCACAATTGATTACTTTTCAAACACCTTGCTTAATTTAAAGGCGGATGCGGCTTAAAACCGGCCAATTGCGCATCCGCTTTGGCCGGTTTTAAGCTGAATTTCAGGTTGAGCGGTTTTAATCGGCGCATATTTTTCCTGCAGCTTCAGGCAGGCGGCTGCGCCCAGCCATGCACCATGCCCATTCCTTTAAAGCGCCCTTGCTTATGGCAAAACATTTTTTTCAATCCTGGCTTCCCTCGCCGGAAAAAGTCAGTCAGCTGAAATTTATCAAGGTTTTTGGCCAGCGCGCCTTCAACCCTGTGCTCTGGTACGTGAACCGCAGGTCTATTTCCCTCGCCGTATTGATCGGCGCCTTCTGGGGGATTCTGCCCGTGCCTTTTCACAGTGTTTTTATTGTGCTGACCGTGCTGCTGATCGAGGCCAATCTGCCTCTGAGCCTGACGCTGGCTTGGCTGTCCAATCCGCTGACTGTCGTGCCGATTTTATATCTTGGCTTTTGGCTCGGCAGCAGAATTTTTCAGGTCAATATGATTGATCAGGACATGCTGCTGGGTATTTTGCACCAGATTTTGCATTGGGCTGAACATTTCGGACAGGGCCATATTGATTTTCATCTGGCCAAAATCCTGCTGGCTGGCCTGATGCTGGAAGCGCTGCTCGGCGCAATGCTGCTTTGCCTGCTGACCCGTATCCTGTGGCGCTGGAGCGTGATAAGGAAGTGGAACAAGAGGATCAAAAGAATGGCTTTAAACCCGCGATAGACCTGATTATGTTAAGCCGGCTATAAATTACACTTACAATTCATAGGCTTAAAAATAAAAACCTATTCAGCCGAACTTGCATACGCTGCCCGGCTCGCCGCTTTGAATAAAGCCCTGGATGACGATGAGGCGCAGCTATTGGCAGAGTTGAAGAAAATGCAGCAACTGCTTTTGCATGGCCGCGGCTTCTGATTGACCTTAAGAAGCCGCGCGCATCATAGTGCCTTAAAAAATGCGCTTATCGTCTTTAGCCGCTTTAGATAGTTTATCGGCAATTTTCTGCGCAATCTGCAGATAGCTGTCGGCAGCGTCATCACCGGCAATCACCGAAGGCTTGCCTGCATCGGCATTTTCACGGATCTGCACATTCAAAGGCAGGCGCCCCAATAAAGGAATGTGATACTGCTCCGCCAGCTGGTCGCCGCCGCCGGCGCCGAAAATCTGCTCTTCATGGCCGCAGTTCGAGCAGATATGTGTCGACATATTTTCAATAACGCCCATTACCGGAATGTTCACGCGGTTAAACAGCTCGATGCCTTTGGTCGCATCCATCAGCGCAACGTTCTGCGGCGTAGTCACAATCACGGCGCCGGTGACTGGAATGCGCTGCGCCAAAGTCAGCTGGATATCGCCAGTGCCCGGCGGCATGTCAATCACCAGCACATCCAAGTCCGGCCATAAAGTCTGGTTAAACAGCTGCATCAATGCGCCGGTGGCTTTCGGCCCGCGCCATGCCACAGGCGTGTTGTTATCGCCGGTTAAATGGCCAATCGACAGCACGGCAAGGCCATAGGCATCCAGCGGCACAAAGTTTTCAGCTTCAATCATCGGCGTTCTGCCGGCATTGCCCAGCATGGTTGGAATGCTTGGCCCGTAAATATCGGCATCTAAAACGCCGACTTTCAGCCCCAGCTGCTGCAGCGCCAAGGCAAGGTTTACCGTGGTGGTGGATTTGCCCACACCGCCCTTGCCGGACGAAACTAAAATCACATTCTGAATGCGCGGATGCTTCGGCACATCGCGCTGCTGCGGCGCAGCTTTCTGAATCGGCGGATTGTTCGGATCGGCTGCTTCAGCCTGAGGTTCCGGCGCGGAAGCCGCCGCATCCATCACTGGAGGCAAATTGCTTTTCGGCGCTGCATTTTCCGCTTTCGGCTGGCTTGAACAGCTTTCGCCTTCTGCATGCTGATGGCCGCAGCCGCCGGCGCCATGCCCGGTTTTCTGCTGAATCACATGCATATTGAGTTCCGCAATGCCGCATTTTTCCAGCGCATCCGCCAGCTCGTCATGTATCCGCTGCAGGTCATCCGCTTCTGCAGGATAAGTATTTATGCTGATCTGCAGCACCCGGCCCTGCACATTCACCTGGGTAATCCGGTCTTTCAGCGCATTGTCCGAATTCGGCAGAATATAGCTTTGAAGCACTTGCTGGATTTCTTCTTCCTTCACCTCCTGAGCCGGTGAAAAAACAGATTTGAGCGAAGAAAGCCACGACATAGAGTTACTCCAGAAAAGCAGAAATACAGCAGATTAGCGCTAGTTTAACGGCAAATAGCGCCAAGGTTAAGCGCCGTTCCGCATAAGCTTGAAGATAAAGCTGAAATACCCAGTAAAACGCTAGGTTTTAAGCGCCATTATCAGATCAGCATCAAGTCCTGCAGCAGGATCAAAAACAGGATTTTGCGGTAGGCTATAGCCAAATTCTAAAGTCTGTATTATGTATAATTTCTTATAAAATATGATTTCATTAGGTTTTTAGCGTGTTAACCATTTAGGCAATTAACGGATGACGCTTGCACTGCCTCATTTTTCCTTTAAAAATTTAAAAGCCTTTGCGCAGGCAAGCCCCTCCTTTGGAAAGACCCAAAGGAGCAAAAGTCTTTTGTTGCCCATACACGGTGTCCTGAGCCAGTTTTAAGCACTGCTTTAAAATGCAGCGCAAGGATGGGCAACGTGCGGCATCCATGCCGCACTTCGCGTATCCGAAGTTGATTTTACTCAGAAGCTTAGGATGCTAAAGACGATTTTCACGGAGCCATTTAAGTAAACTTAGCTATAAATGATCATGCCAATGTTTAAGTCAATACTCGGTTTCTTGAATATATAGCTAAACTCTGAAGTCCGTATTACGCATATGATAAAGCTGATGAAAAGGCGGTTTAAGCCTGATCATCCTTTTTCAGCTTGCTCAGCGTTTCTGAAGCTTTTTTCTTCAGCTCATCCAGCTTCTCTGTCGCCTGCACTTTCAGTTCATCAAATTTTTCCGTGGCGTCCTGCTTCAGTTCGGCAGCTTTCAGCTTGGCTTCGTCCAGTTTTTGGCTGGCTTCCGCTTTTAAATGATCAAGCTTTTCATGCGCTGCGGCCTTGGCGCTTTCCGCTTTGGCCTTAAGGTCATCCACTTTTTCAGCCGCCGCAGCTTTATCTTGCGCATGCCGCGTTTCCGCAGCGCGCTTCAGCTCATGCAGTTTCTTTTCGCCTTCAAGCTTGGCTTCTGCGGCTTGATGCTTCAGCTCATGATCCAGTTCGGCCGCCTTATTCTTCAAATCGGCGAATTTAGTGTCTGTCATTTTATTTACCCTTCTGATTCATTTAGACATTATTTTAAAACTGAGGTGCAAACCGCGCGTTTGCAGCCAAATTGATCATCCAGTTATATACAGATCCGCCGCGCATGGATGCGAAAACTGCAATTTGCAATAAATACCCTACTTGATGTTACAAATGGCGGTTTAGCTCATCCTGCATCATTTATAATCTGTTTCAAGCGCTGAGTCGAATCACAAGAACTGCATAGCATTTTATCATTGCGCATATCAGCGGCATGCTGCAGCATACTGTTTTTGAATAGAACTTTCCGAAAAACCGGACACGGATGCAAATTGAATGAACCCCGAACTGCAATCAAGAATCATGCGAATCTGTGACGATAAAATCGCCAAGAAAGGTGAAAATGTCGGCCTTTCTTTTTACGCTTTTTTTGCCAATAAAAATGATGAGCCGGAAATGCTGATGCAGGCTGCCGAATGGTGGATTAAAACCCATCAGCTGGATCATTTTGAGAAAGCGCTGAAAATTAAAAGGCTGGTCAGCGCAGAACTTCGACCCTGAAACCAGCCGGGCATTTCAGCAGTTTTAAAACTGCGGCCGGCTGCTTCAATTGCATCTCAAGCAGCCTGCAGCTCCATCGCCTATGGGTTTAATGCTTGACTGTACTGATAAAGCTGACGGCAGCAAACAGCCAGATAAACAGCACAAAGCTGCGTTCCTGCGTGAAATGCGCGGCATCTGCGCCATGCACAATATTATGCCGTGTCGCGGTGACATTTGAGCTGCTGTCCATTTTAAAGGCTTCCAGCTCCATAAAATACGGGTTCAGGTCGCAGGCGATTTTCACCTTATGCCACAGGCTTTTCACTTCATGGCCTTTTAAGCCCGGCACGATTTTATACGCATCGACAAATTTAGTCTGATTCTGCGCAAGGTAGCCGCGCTGCAGCAGATCTGCAGTCAGAATGCCTTCAATCTGCCCGTACAGCACGGTAACGCTGCCGGCATAGCACTGCAGCTGATGCATCTTCAATGCTTCCTGCAGGACTTGGCGGTGCTGGCCTTGATTTGGCCCGATGTCCAAGGCGTCAAACGCCGCCAGCAATTCATTTTGGAAATAGTCTTTCTGAATTAAGTCCAGCAGGGAAAACACCACTATATCGGCTTCTTTCTCATTGGCCATTTTCCAGAAATACAGCAGGTTCAGCGCGTCATTGGCGGCAGGCGCATCGCTTTCAAATTCAATTTGATCGGCGAGTACTGCAAAATACGGCTCCTGCTGCGCGCACTGCCTTAATGCGCTCACCAGGCGGCCGTGGGCAGCCGAACCCATTTCCGCCAAATACTGTTCCGCCTGTTTTAAAATTTGATTGCCCAGCTGCTTTTTGCCCTGCGCATTCTGCTGAATGCGGGTCACAGGCTGGTCGAAATCAAAATCGTCATCGGTCATGGGCTTATCGCTCTAAATGCTGTTTTCTATCTTTTTTCATTATCGCCGTTATTTTCCGGCGAATATAGAAAAATCTACTTTTGAAAACATTTCACCTATTCCCTTGTGCATCTCTCAGCTATCTAAGGTAAAATCGTTGACCTTATATAAAATACGAATGAGAGAGCTATATCCGTGCGTAATATTTTAGTCACTAATGCCCTGCCATACGCCAATGGCCCGATCCACATGGGTCACTTACTCGGCTATATCCAAGCAGATATTTGGGTTCGTGCCATGCGTGCAATGGGCCATAACGTGACTTATGTATGCGCGGACGATGCTCACGGCACAGCGATTATGCTGCGCGCTGAAGCCAACGGCATTACGCCGGAACAGCAGATTGCCAGCGTGCAGAAAGAGCATGTGCGCGACTTTGACGGCTTCAGCGTGCATTTCGATCATTATGATTCGACCAACAGCGCCGAAAACAAAGCGCGCTCGGAAGAAATCTACATTAAAAACCGTGAAGCCGGCAATATTGCGGTGCGCCCTGTCACCCAGCTGTTTGACCCGGAAAAAGGCATGTTCCTGTCTGACCGCTTTATTAAAGGCGCCTGCCCGAAATGCAAGGCGGAAGACCAGTACGGCGACTCATGCGAAGTCTGTGGCACCACCTACAACGCCACCGAGCTGCTCAGCCCGCGCTCGACCTTAAGCGGCGCAACGCCGGTCGAAAAATCTTCAGACCACTACTTCTTCAAGCTGCCGAACTTTGGCGAATACCTGCAGAAATGGACCCGCGACGAAGGCCGCCTGCCGGTTTCAATTGCCAACAAACTGGATGAATGGTTTGAAAATGGCTTAAATGACTGGGATATCTCGCGCGATGCGCCGTATTTCGGTTTTGAAATTCCGGATGCGCCGAACAAGTATTTCTATGTTTGGGTCGATGCGCCGATCGGCTATATGTCAAGTTTTGAGAACTACGTTAAAACCAAGCGCCCGGACTTGAACTTTGACGACTACTGGAAAAAAGATTCGCAAAATGAGGTGTATCACTTCATTGGCAAGGACATTGTATATTTCCATGCGCTGTTCTGGCCTGCCATGCTGGAAGGCGCCAACTACCGCACGCCGACAGGCCTGTTCGTAAACGGCTTCCTGACGGTAAATGGCCAAAAGATGTCAAAATCCCGCGGAACCTTCATTAAAGCGGAAACCTATTTACAGCATTTGAACCCTGAATACCTGCGC
Organism: Acinetobacter sp. WCHAc010034; assembly: GCF_001696615.3. NCBI lineage: Bacteria > Pseudomonadati > Pseudomonadota > Gammaproteobacteria > Moraxellales > Moraxellaceae > Acinetobacter > Acinetobacter sp. WCHAc010034. The sequence continues at coordinate 1,202,208 of NZ_CP032279.1, forward strand.
TACTACTTCGCTTCCAAGCTTTCTGACAAAGTTGAAGATTCTGACTTGAACCTCGATGACTTTGTGCAGAAAGTGAATTCTGACTTGGTCGGCAAAGTAGTGAACATCGCCAGCCGCTGCGCAAAATTCATCAACACCAAGTTTGACAACAAGTTATCTGCAACATGTGCGGAGCCTGAATTGGTGCAAAGCTTTATTGATGCGGGCGGCTCTATTGCCAAAGCCTATGAAGCGCGCGAGTTCTCTGCGGCCATCCGTGAAATCATGGCGCTTGCAGATAAAGCCAACCAGTATATTGATGAGAAAAAGCCGTGGGCTTTGGCGAAAGTTGAAGGCGAAGAACAACAAGTACACGACGTATGTTCGGTAGGGATTAACCTGTTCCGCCAGCTTGCGGTTTATTTAGCGCCAGTACTGCCGACTTTAGCCGCTCAAGTGCAAGATTTCTTGAAGCTTGAAAGCTTTGATTTTGCATCAGGCAAAACGGTTCTAGTGAATCATGAAATTGCGCTGTTCCAGCCACTCATGCAGCGTGTAGACCCTAAAGCTGTAGCGGCGATGGTCGATGCCTCTAAAGACTCTTTAGCGGCTGCGGCTGAGCCTGCAAAAGCTGAGAAGAAGAAAGAAAAGAAAGCCGAGAAAAAAGCTGAGCCTAAAATTGGCGAAGCGGAAATCATCGGCATTGAAGACTTTATGAAGGTTGACCTGCGTGTAGCCGAAGTCTTAGAAGCTGCAACGGTTGAAGGCTCGGATAAACTGCTGCAACTGACTTTAGATACAGGCGAAGCTGAACCGCGCAATGTCTTCAGCGGCATCCGCGAGTTTTATGCGCCTGAAGACTTAAAAGATAAGTTAGTGGTTTTGGTTGCTAACCTTGCGCCACGCAAGATGCGTTTTGGCATTTCAAACGGCATGGTACTGGCTGCCGGCAATGGCGAAGGTGTTTGGGTGATTTCACCTGAGTCTGGCGCCAAACCGGGCGATAAAGTTTCTTAATATATAAAATTTAAAGGGCTTCTTCGTAAGCCCTTTTTTTATTTATATAATTCAACCAAAATATTAAATGAATGATAAATACATCAGGTAAAACATGTTCCAGAAAATAATAGCTTTCTTCTTTTTCACCATTTTTTCTTTTCAAATTGCTTTAGCCCAAGAAGTTCAACCTCAATTTAGCCCGCAAGTACAGAAAGCCAAAAATCAAATTCAACTGACATTCAATACGTTATTTCAATCGAATGACACGAATAAAAATACAAAAGTTGATCCAGCATTAAAACAGCTGCTTTTACAAAATAATGAGGAAAAGATAAAAGAATATCTCGATCAACAACAAAACTTATTTTTAAAGCAAATTAATCGCTATATCAAACAAGGTGACCCAAGCGCATCTCTTGCGCTTTTAGAATTTGCTCTATTTTCACAAGATTCAGAGTTAAAAGAACAAGTCGACCTTAGGCCAATCCAAAAGCTTTCAAATCAAAATGATGCTTATGCAAGTTATCTTCTGGCACAATACTATTCAAATACTGAACGATACATCCCCTTGCTTGAAAAAGCGGGACAGCAAGGTTCTGCCGCTGCACAAATGACACTTGCAGATGAATATGGATTTCGACTTCCGGTTGAACAGCAAGACACCCAAAAAGCAGAGTTTTGGGCAAATAAGGCCAAACAGAATTTAGGTGAAGCAGCCTATACAGAGCAGAAATGCGCACTGGCAAATTGCGATCTTGAAGAATTTGAAATGGTAGACTTTTCCAAGATAACTCAACAATAAAGTGGTACATTAAAACAGCGAAATCCCATAAAAATCCGCTTACAAAAGCGGATTTTTTTCTTCACTCAAATACCCAATTTTATTTGAATTCATGATAAAAAAGTTTGTCTCTAATAAACTTAATCATCTTATGAAAAAAACTGCCCTACTTTTTTCAGCCTCTTTGTTGAGCAGCTTCCCTTTACTTAGCCATGCAGAAATAGCACAAACGCTCCCAATCATTGAAAAACAAAAGCAGGTTTCAGGCTATTACCAATACCAAGCGGGTGATGTACAAATCACTGCCCTGCTCGATGGCACGAATTTCATGTCACCTAAACTCTTTCAAAATATTCATGAAAAAGAAGTACATGAAATTTTAAAGAAATACTATGCCGATCAAGACAAAGGCGTGCAGACTTCAATCAATGCATTCCTCGTGAATACAGGCCATTCACTGGTTTTGGTGGATAGCGGCGCTGCGAGCTGTTTTGGCGCACATTTGGGTTCAGTGTTAAGCAATTTAAAAGCCTCAGGCTATCAACCAGAACAAGTCGATACTATTTTGCTGACGCATCTGCACCCAGACCATGTGTGTGGCATTAGCCAAAATGCAGTGGCAAACTTTCCAAATGCAACAGTTTATGTTTCGAACGATGAAGCGAACTATTGGCTAAACCCGAAACAAGTCAACAAACTCCCGAAAGAAAAACAAGCAGGTTACTTAGGAACTGTTGAAAAAATTAAACAAGCGATTGCGCCCTATCAAGCCAAACAGCGCTTCAAAACGTATCAGTTAGGCGATCAAGTTCAGGGCTTTAAAGTGATTAATACTGCGGGGCATACACCGGGACATTTTAGCTATGAACTGAAAACCAAAGATGAAACCGTGGTATTTATTGGTGACATTGTGCATTCACATACGGTGCAATTTGATAAGCCAGAAACCGCCATTGATTATGATATCGACCCGAAAAAAGCGGTGCAGACTCGCTTAAAGCAATTTGCTGAATATGCAACAGGCAGGCAAACCATTGCAGCGCCACACCTGCCATTCCCCGGCATTGGACATATTTATTCAGCTGATGGAAAAAGCTATCAATGGATTCCTGTGCATTTTAAAGATTGATAAATTATTAAACCTAAAACTTATGCTGGCATTTTCAACTGCATGGTACTGGCCGCCGGCGAAGATATCTGGATGATTTCACCTGAGCCTGGCGCTAAACTGAGTGATAAAATGCCTGAAGGTTTAATTTTCAGAGCATCAAAAAGCCTCAATAAAATAGAGGCTTTTTTATTGCATCGGCAAATGGCTGGAGCTTAGCCTTTCAGGACAAATTCCCATATGACATAGCCAATCCCAAAGCCGAGCAGTGAATATGAAGTGATAATAAAATAGACAAAGCTTGCTTTATTTTTCTTTTTCCAGAAACTCATTTTCACCACCTAAATATGCTAACTTGCATCATGTTAGCGCGTATTCAATCAAAAGTGAAACAAATATAAGCTATTAATTTATAAAACATTTTAAATTTAAAAACCATTCTTTTATCTTAAAAAGTCAAGATACAGATTTGCACTTAATTTTTAATACAGATGCTCAATATGCCATTTAATTTTCAAAGAATGGGAAATGCATTTGCATTCTGTTTAACCCTTGCATGCTAATTAATAGGGCTGACTTCAGAACTTTAAGAATTGCTGTGAATATCTTAGCGGGGGCATTTCCTGCGCGAAGGCGCTTAAAGGGAGAATGAGGGAGATGACTGAACCGGCGGACTTTTAACAGCAGCTAGGAAAATCAAAGCTACCCTTGCGCCTTATAAAAAAGCCATGCAGCGGAAATCCGCATGCAGATTTATGCGATAAAAAAAAGCGCTCATTTGAGCGCTTTCATTCAATCAATTACTTCATCCCGAAAATCAGCTTCAGCCCCAGCGCCGTCATCACGGCGCCCGCTGCGCGGTCAAACACCGCCTTAAACTTCAAATACACGCGGCGCGGTTTCTCTGCAGACAGCGCCACGGCAACCAAAGAGCACCAGCCCGCATCAATAAAGAAACACAAAACCGGCAGCACAAAATAAAAGTAAGCCGGGATTTCTTTCGGCAGCAGCGCAGTGAAAATACTCGCCAGCACAATCGCAATTTTCGGGTTGGACAGCTGCGTAATTAAGCCCGTCATGAATGCGCGGCGCAGCGTCATCTGCGAAGCCGCATTTGCATCCGATTCAATCGGCTCTTTGGCATGCTTGATGATTTTAAAGGCCAGCCACAGCAGATACAGGCCGCCGCAGATTTTTAAAGCAAAATAGGCCGACGGCACCGCCAGCAAAAAGGCCTGCAGCCCCAGCACCGCCAGCAGGCCAAAAACGGCAGCGCCGGCGCCTGTGCCAAGCGCGGTAAACAGGCCATGCCTGCGTGAAATCGCAATTGAATTTTTCGCGACATAAATCGAGGTCGGCCCGGGGCTCATTGCGCCCAGCATCAGGGCAAATGCAATTGAGCCCAAAATCCAAAATGATTCCAAGTGAGGCCTCGAATATTGAGAGAATTTTCCAGTGAATGATTTTACTCTAAACGCCGTTTTGGCGGAATTCACTTTATCGGTTTTTTTCAGCTGCCTTTTTCCAGCCGGCTTCTTTTTCAGGATGAGCCGCTGCATTTTAATTCAAAATTAAATACACTTGTAAATTATCTAAAACTGACTCAATCGGCCCAGCCACAATAGAGCAAAAACTCAATAATTATTTTTAATTCAATGTTTTAATCATACATCAAAATTACATCATGTTTACAAAACATCCAAAAAAGCCATAAAGAACGGCTTCACCATTACAAAAAATTGTCATTTAAGCGCTTTAAATTTCATGCATTTTTCATATATAAAAAGACATACTAATTTTATGGTTTTTAAAACCTTCCACGCATAATACTGATCAAACGAGGGCAAACAATGAAAAATAACAAACGCAGTGCTTTAGATGCGCAGCAGTCACATCTTTGGATTATCGGCGGCGGCATTGCAGGCATGGCGGCGGCGGCTTTTGCGATCCGCGATGCTAAAGTGCCGGCAAAGCATATCCATATTCTGGAAGAGCTGGATATTTCCGGCGGTTCAATGGACGGCGGCCATACTCCGCATGCGGCGCAGGCTTGGGTCACGCGCGGCGGGCGCATGCTGACCGATGAAACTTATTTATGCCTTTGGGACTTATTTTCCAGCATTCCGTCTTTAGAAAACCCGGAAATTTCCGTACGCGAAGAATGCCGTGAATTTAATGAGCAGGTGAAAACCCATGCCCAAGCGCGCCTGATTGACGCCAACCATGTGATTGCCGACGCCGCCAAACTGGGCCTGAACACCCTGCACCGCGCGCAAATGCTGCGCCTGCTGGCCTCTAAGGAAGAAAAAATCGGCAGCCGGCGCATTGATGAATTCTTTGATGAGGCTTTTTTTGACACCAACTTCTGGCGCATGTGGCGCACCACCTTCGCTTTTCAAAAATGGCATAGCGCCGCTGAACTGCGCCGCTACTTCCTGCGCTTCATTCAGGAGCTGCCGCGCATTCATACCCTCGCCGGCGTAAAGCGCACCAAATACAATCAGTATGATTCCATGATTCTGCCGCTGCAGCGCTGGCTGGTGGCGCAGGGCGTTGATGTGCGCTTCGGCAATTATGTGACCGATGCGGACTTCATCACCGATGAACAGACTCAGGAACGCCGCGCTGAGCGCCTGTATGTCAAGCTGCCTGAAGGCACAGAGCAGATCGAGCTGAAAGCGCATGACTTGGCTATTTTCACCCTAGGCTCGATTACTGCAGACTCGCGCTACGGCGGCAATGATGATGTGCCGGCCTTAATCCGCGACCGTCAGGATCACGGCTGGACGCTGTGGGAAACTTTAGCCAAGAAAGCGCCGGATTTTGGCCGTCCAATGACTTTCTGCGGCAATGTCGATGAGCATAAATGGGAGTCTTTCACCCTGACCATGAAAGATGATGTGCTGTTAAAGCGCATTATTGACTACACCGGCAATGAGCCGGGCACCGGCGCGCTGATGACCTGGTTCGAGTCCGGCTGGCATTTATCAATTGTAGTTCCGGCGCAGCCGCATTTTGCCGACTTGCCTGAAGGCACGTACACCCTGTGGGGCTACGGTTTCCAAATTGACCATGACGGCGACTACATCAAAAAGCCGATGAGCGCAGCCACAGGCAAAGAGATTTTAACCGAGCTGATCAAGCAGCTGGGCTTCGATGACATTTTAGAGCATGCGCTGCAGACGACCGATGTGACAACCGCGATGATGCCGTATGCCTCTGCGCTGTTCGCCTGCCGCAAGCCGGGTGACCGCCCGTTAGTCATTCCGCAAGGTTCGCAGAACTTTGCCTTCTTGGGCCAGTTTGTGGAAATTGAAGATGATGTGGTGTTTACCGTGGAATATTCCGTGCGCGGCGCCATGCTGGCGATTTATGAATTCTTTGGCGTAGAGCGTGAAATTCCAGAGATCTACAATGGCCTGCTCGACCCGAAAGTCGGCTTAAAGGCGCTGGAAACCGTTTTCCATTAATTTAAAATCCAGCAGGAAATATCCAGCATAAGAGCGCTTCCGGGCGCTCTTATCTTTTTCAATGCCGGCAAAACTGCATGCGCTGATTCAGCGCATCCGCGCCGCCAATGCGCGGTAAAGAGTGAAAAAGCGCTTTAATCCGCCTGCTTGGCGCTTTGCTCGCGCGCGCTGAGCTGATAGTCATGGTCAGATGCAGGCACGCCGCCAATAATCATGGTGCGGACTTCCGCTTTAGGCTTATTCAAGTCGTCCTTCGCATCGCAGCCGGCTAAGCCCAGCAGCATGCATGCGGTGATGGCTGCGGATAACATTTTCATACTATCCCCTCCATATTTATTGTTCTGTTTTTCCAGCATAGCACTATTGCATAAAATTACAGCAGTATTTTCGTTTAGGCCTAGCATTTCAAGGTGCTGCAATATTGCGCTTAATATTAATCATCCATTTGAATTTTATTGATTTTAATCAGACTGAATGATTCAGCTTACAAAAAACAAACACGGCTGAATATTTACAACGGACATTTTTGTCCGTTAAATACCCGGCATGATCCTTAAAATGCCATAACGCCTCATGTCTGTACGCCAAGAACGCGCCGCCCAAAACCGCGAAGAACTGCTCTCCGCCGCCCTGCAAATTTTCCGCAGGCACGGCATCAATGCGCCGCTGCAGCTGATTATTGATGAAGCGCAAGTGGGCCGGGCAACCTTTTACCGCAACTTTGCAGACCGGCGCGAACTGGTGCTGGCGCTGATGGAGCAGGCGCTGAACCGCTTAGAACGGCATGCGCAGAACTATGCTGAATTTCCTGACGGCTTTATCAGGCTGATCCAAAACCATATTCACAATTTGCCCTATCTGACCGCGCTGATGGAATACTGGCGGGTGATTTCCCGCGAAGACCCCGCGATGGTGGCGATTTATGCGCGCCGCGATGCGATTCTGCAGCCGCTGATTGATACCGCCATTCAGCATCAGATTTGCCGGCCGGACCTGAGCGCCAAAGACTATGCCATGATCACGGCGATCCTGCGCGCGTCACTGCAGGGCATTACAGAGCGCGATCAGCACGACTTAGCGGAGCGCGCAGTCGATCTGCTGCTGAACGGCATCCGGGCATAGCAGCAGAACATGGCTGCGCCTCCCCGCCTGCTGGAGCCTGCGCCCGACTGGACGGCCGATGAAAAGCCGATGCTGCCAGGCTCGCCGGCAGCAATTGACCATCCGGCCTATAAGCGCTTGCTGTATTTTTTTATCGGCCTGTTCGTGGCTGTTTCCGGCAGCCTGAGCAACGGCTTTATCACCGCGAATCTGCCGCTGATTCAGGGCGAATACGGCCTGACGCCGTCTGAAGCCGCCTGGATTCCGGCCGCCTATGCCATGGCGAATGTCAGCGCGAATTTAATTTTATTCAAGGCCCGCCAGCAATACGGGCTGCGGCTGTTTTCGGAAATCGGCTTGGTGCTGTTTATTGCCGTGCTGATGCTGCATATTTATGTGCATACCTTTGAAATGGCAGTCTTTGTGCGCATCGCCAGCGGGCTGGCGGCGGCCCCGCTCAGCTCTTTGGGCATGTACTACATCATGCAGGCCTTTAAGCGCGCCAATTTCGGACGCGGCCTCTATCTGGCGCTCGGCTTTCAGCAGCTCGGCATCCCTCTGGCGTGGGTTATGTCGCCCTATCTGACCGGGGTCAACGACTGGATGCTGCTGTACACCTTTGAGCTGGGCCTGGCGCTGTGCTGCCTGGCGATGGTGGTATCGCTGAAGCTGCCGCGCAGCCTGCGCATTGCGGTTTTTGAATTTCAGGATTTATTCACCTTTGCCTTGCTGGCTTCCGGCTTTGCCCTGCTGTGCATTGTGCTGACCCAAGGCCCGATTCTATGGTGGCTGAATGCCGGCTGGCTGGCTTATGCGCTGATTGGCGCTTTGCTGCTGATCGCTGCCGGCCTGACATATGAGCATTACCGGGCCAACCCGCTGATCATTACCCGCTGGCTGGGCGCGTCATCCACCGTCCGCTTTATTATCGGCGCATTCGCCATCCGCTTTTTAATGTCGGAGCAAAGCTATGCCGCGGTGAATTTCCTCAAAACGATGGGCATGGGGCCAGACCAGTTTGTCACCTTTTATGCGGTGATTATGGCCGGCATTATCGGCGGGACTATTTTCAGCGCCCTGACCTTTTCCCGTGAAAAAACCATCCTGCACCTGCTGGGCGCAGTGCTGCTGATTCTGATTGCCTGCGCGCTGGATCAGCATCTGACCAGCGCAGTGCGCCCTGAAAATTTCTACCTGAGCCAGTTTCTGGCCGGCTTCGCCAGCGGCATGTTCATTGGCCCGCTGCTGCTGACCGGCATTCTCAGCGCGCTGCAGAAAGGCCCCAGCCATATGGTGACTTTTATTGTGCTGTTCTCCGCCAGCCAGACTTTCGGCGGGCTGGTCGGCTCATCCTTTTTTTCCAGCTATCAGCAAATGCGCACGCAGCATTATCAGGCGGAAATCATCAATGATTTGCCACTGGCCAGCCCGCAGGTGCAGCAGCGCCTGCTCAGCGATGGCCAAAGCAGCCGTGCCTACACGCCAGACCCTGCGCTTGAGCAGAATCAGGCCCTGCGCGCGCTGCATCAGCGCGTGACTGAAGAAGCGCAAGTCCGCGCCTACAGCGATGTGATTTTTCTGAATAAGCTGTTCGCCCTCCTGCTGCTGTTCTGGGGCCTGTTCATCATTGCAGCCAGCCAGTACCGCAGCTATAAGCAGCGCCTGCGGCCGGATTCCAGCTAGCAGCAGCGCAGGATGCTCTGCCCTCAAAGCCCCGGCATCAGAAAATGACAGCCCAACGCACCGTCCCCCCCAAATTAAATTTAGAGAAATTCATGTCAGAACAGGAAAAACCGGCGGAAACCGCTGCCCCTGCCCCGCTACCCTCCAGCAAGCTCATCCCCACCGATGCGCGGGTGCTGGCGCTGATGCTTTTGGTCCTGCTGGCGGGCATCGGCTTGATTTTATGGGCATGGAAAATCGGCCCGTTCCACAGCGCTGTCGAGTCCACCGAAAACAGCTATGTCAAAGGCAAAACCACCGTGCTGTCTTCGCAGATCAATGGCTATGTCAAAGATGTGCTGGTGACTGATTTTGCAATGGTGAAAAAGGGTCAGTCGCTGATGCATATTGACGCCGCCACCTATGAGCAGCAGGTGATTCAGGCGCAGTCCGGCATTGATCAGGCGGAAAATGATTTGGCCAATCAGACTCAAGCGATTCAGCAGCGCAAAGCGGATATTTCGGCGGCTCAGGCCAAGGCTGATTAGGCGCAGGCGGCTTATGAGCTTTCCGCGGCCCAGCTGCAGCGCTATCAGCAATTAGGCGGCAGCGGCGCGGTTTCTAAAACGGAACAGGACAAGGCCAGCGCCGATGTGAAAAACAGCCTTGCTCTGCTGCATCAGGCGGAAGCCAATATTCTGGTGGCGCAGGAAGCCTTGAAAACCGCGCAGGTTGCGCAGGCCGGCTTAAAAGCGCAGGTCACCGGCGCGCGGGCGCAGTTTGAGCAAGCCAAGACGGCGCAGAATTACAGCGTGATCACCGCGCCGATGGACGGGCAGCTAGGCGAAGTCAGCCCGCGCATTGGCCAGTATGTGGCTGCCGGCACGCAGCTGATGTATTTAATTCCGCAGCAGCGCTGGGTCAGCGCCAACTTTAAGGAAACCCAGATTTCCAATATGCGGATTGGGCAAAAAGCATGGTTCAGCGTCGATGCGCTGAATCATCAGCAATTCAGCGGCCAAGTCGAACGGATTTCTCCGGCGGCCGGTTCCGAGTTCAGCGTACTGAAGCCCGACAACACCACCGGCAACTTCACCAAAGTGGTGCAGCGCATTGCGGTGCGGATTGCGATTGATCCGGATCAAACAGGCATTGAACGCCTGCGCCCGGGCATGTCGGTGGTGGCTTCGGTGGATACCGCCCCTGCAGATTAGCCGGCTGAAGATTTCTGCGCCGAATCCGCTACAATAGCGCAGATCCACTTTTTGCCTGCGCCTTATGTTCGATTCGCTTGCCCGCGCCATTCCCTATCAGACCCTGCAGCTGCATGGCGTGAAAATAACCATCAAGCGTCTGGACTTGGTGCATCCGCAGATTTCCGGCAACAAATTCTTTAAGCTGAAATACAATTTTTTAGACGCCCAGCGCCAAGGATTTAAAAAAGTACTGACCTTTGGCGGCGCCTATTCCAACCATATCGCCGCCGCGTCCTATGCCGCCCATGCCTGCGGCTTTGCCAGCGCCGGCATGATCCGCGGCGAGGAACTGGCAGCGCGCCCTTTAAATGCGACGCTGCAGACGGCGCAGCAGTTCGGCATGCAGCTGCGGTTCATCAGCCGGGAACAGTACCGGCAAAAGCACACGGCTGAATTTTTGGCGCAGCTGCAAGCCAGCTATCCGGAGCATTACGTGATTCCTGAAGGCGGCACCAATGCTTTGGCCATTCAAGGCTGCAGGGAAATTTTAACGGAAAATGATTTAAATAATTTTGACCTGATCTGCTGCGCTGCCGGCACGGGCGGCACAATAGCCGGCCTGATTGAAGCCAGCCGGCCACAGCAGCGGATTTTAGGCTTTTCGGCCTTAAAAGGCTTATTTTTGAATGATGATGTCGCAAAACTTACCACAAAAACCAACTGGGAAATTATTGATGATTACTGCTGCGGCGGCTATGCCAAAACTACGCCTGAACTGCTGCAGTTTATCCGGCTGTTTGAAGCCGAACACTCACTGCCGCTGGAGCAGATTTACACAGGTAAAATGCTGTTTGGCATCAGCCAGATGATTCAGCGCGGTGAAATCGCTTCAGATCAGCGCGTGCTGATCATCCATAGCGGCGGGCTGCAAGGGAAATTACAAACGTAAAGCCATCATGCGATGGCTTCATCATATGCCTGAACCGCTATTTTGAAATAGGTGCTATTTTTTACACTTCCCTTTCGCAATGGAATCAATATCCCCCATTCCGTCAGGTGAGTTAAGCTTTAAACAGAGTGCTGCGCCTTTCTTAATATGCATTTCGCCTTTGCGCGGGGAAGAGCCGCCGGCATTATAAACATAATATTCTTTTCCATCTGTGGTCGTGAATGTGTAGCCATCGCCAGACTCGCTGAATTCATTCACCTTTTTTACAACTACGCTCACCCGTTTGCTCTGCGCAGCAAAACTGGCTGTGGTGCATGCAAATAAAGCTGCAGCTAAAAACAGATTTAAAACCTTCATAAAATTACCCCTTGAATTAATCTTTTGCCCAGCCATTTTTATCTTCGATATAAAGCAAAACGGCTAATCCGCCCTCATAGTTGAAAGGCATATATTTTTTTGTTTCAACATACTTATCTGCGCCATCTATCAGCTTTTGGCTTTTTTCGGCTTGAAATATATCAAAAAATTATTTCATTCTTCACAGTATAAGACTATAGATAAAGAATCCCGCTCAGCTGGCATTGAGCTTAAACAGGCATCCAGACAGGTTGTGTCCAGCTGCAGCTTATTTTTCATCATTTATATTGTATTCCCGCCACGCAGATAGCTATGAATTCAGTTTTGGAAAAATCAGCAATATGGCCCAATGAATTATAGAAATAAGCGCTGCAAAATGACTGCTGAATAATGGCGGCGGAACAGAAAAAAGCGCAGCCGGCCAATCATACAGGCCAGCAAGTATAGAATAATCTTCAGAATTTTTTCAGTTAATCCGGCGGCATACTAAAAACCATTTAAATCTTCTATAATTGCCCACTTTTCGGCGATTGAGTAATGCACATGGTTCATCAGGAAGCGGATGTCTTGGTTTTAGGTGCAGGCGCATCAGGCTTAATGCTGGCTTATAAAGCTGCCCAGCGCGGCCGCAAAGTGCTGGTGCTGGAAAAAGCCAATAAAGCCGGCAAAAAAATTCTGATGTCCGGCGGCGGAAAATGCAACTTCACCAACCTGTATGTCGAGCCTGAAAACTACATTTCGCATAACCCGCATTTTGTGATTTCCGCGCTGACCCGCTACACCAACTGGGACTTCATCGGCATGGTTTGCGAATACGGCATTGCCTATGAAGAGCGCAAGCATGGCCAGCTGTTCACCCTGAATGGCGCCAAAGAAATTCTGTCCATGCTGCTGGAAGAATGCAGCAAAACCGGCTTAGTCGAAATCAAAACCGGCTGCGAAGTGCAAGCGGTGAATGCCTTGGATGGTCAGGGCTTTCAGGTGGCGACTTCTGCGGGCTATTTTAAGGCGGAATCTGTTGTCGTGGCTTCAGGCGGCCTGTCCATTCCAACCTTAGGCGGCTCCGGCATTGGCTATGAAATCGCCAAGCAATTCGGCCATCATGTCTACCCGACCCGCGCGGGACTGGTGCCTTTTACCTTCTCCGACAGTTTTAAGGAAGTCACCGCGCGCCTCAGCGGCAATGCGGTCGAAGCGACCCTGTCAAATGACTTAAACAGCTTTACCGAAGCGCTGCTGTTCACCCACCGCGGGCTGAGCGGGCCAAGCTCGCTGCAGCTGTCGAACTACTGGAATGCCGGCCAAAGCTTTCAAATCAACTTCCTGCCGCAGCTGGATATCGAAGAATTTCTGAAATCCAGAAAAAGCACCCAGCCGAAAGTCCTGCTGCGCACGCTGTTCAGCGAGCATTTGCCAAAAAGCGTGGTGGCTGAACTGCAGAATTTGATTTGGCCGGATTCGGCTGAAACCGCCATCGGCAATCTCAGCGATGACAAGCTGGAGCAGATTGCGCAGCGCCTGCAGGCCTTTAACGTCAAGCCGTCCGGCACTGAAGGCTACCGCACCGCAGAAGTCACGCTGGGCGGGGTGGATACGGCGGAGGTTTCATCCAAAACCATGGAAAGCAAGAAGCAGCCGGGCCTGTTCTTTATCGGCGAAGTGCTGGACGTTTCCGGCCACTTAGGCGGCTACAATTTCCAATGGGCATGGGCTTCTGCGCATGCAGCCTCCGAGTACGTTTAAAAAGCTGTACGCATAAAGAAAGGCGGCTGAGCATGGCTGCAGCCGCCTTTCTTTAAGAATAGCGTTAGTAATAGAGTATTTTATTCCAAATAATCGGTCTGGAATAATGCGATTTTCTTTGAAGCTGCCAGGCGGCTCACCGCCTGTTCCATTTTCGCCGCAGCCAGCGCAGCATGAGATGACGCCTGAACCGGCGCTTTTACTTTTAAAGTTGAAATCAGTTTATTAAACATTGTTTTAACCCTCATTTTTTGTCATTCATTGACTCAGCATAATGCACATATATTTCCGTATAATTAAAACTAAGCATTTATGCCTTATAAAATATTCTTAGCTTCAATACTTTAGAAAGTATCAAACAATGTTTAATTTTCAAACACTTTTTTCATTTTCTTTCTCACTATTTTTCATAAGCATTTCATCAGGCGCTGTTTCGGCGCGTTTTTTCATTGCGAAAATGAATTTACAGGCGCTGGCGAGAAAGCCGGCTGTGATCCCGGCAATGATGATGGGCGCCAGAAATTTATGGGGCGCTTTTTTCGGCATGATTCACCTCACTTCAAAATAGGATCGGCCACCCTAGAGTGGCCGATCCGTTAAGCATTGAACAGGTTATTTCGGGTCATCCTTGCCGGAGCGCGCATCAGGATTTTTTTCATTTTCTCCCGTCGATCCGTAAGGATTGTTGATTGGCGCCTGAGCCGGATCGACATCCAGCTGGTCAGGTGTTGCCGTTTCCTTCTCCGCCACGCCCGGCGCTTCGGTCTGGCGCACCGGATAGCCGTCATCCGCCGGCGCCTGAGCCGATGCTGCCGGCATGCCGAAACCGCCGGCGCGCGCCTGATCTTTGAGCGGATTCGGCTGGCAGCCCTCTTTCTTGGCTTTGTCAATTAAATCCGTCAGCACACGCTCCGCAGGCTGGCGCCCGCCTAAGCCGAAGGCCAGCGCAAATGCAACCGCAACCGCGCCAAGGGTCAGGCCAAAGGCCAGATTGACGATTGAATCGGCTATGCCCATTGCGCGCAGCCCCATGGCCACCACCAGCCCCATGATCAGCACGCGCACTAAACTGCCCAGCCAGCGCGAACTGTTGTACTCGCCGCGCTGCACCACATTCGCCACGATATTGGCGAGCCAGAAGCCAATCACCAGAATCACCGCGCCCAGCAGGATATTTGCGCCAAACTGAATGAACATGGCGATTAAAGCGCTGATCTGATCGAAGCCCAAGCGGTTGGCGGCTTCAGACACTGCAAACAGCATGGTAAAGAACACAATTAAATAGCCGGCAACATCAGACAGCCTGGTTGCACCCAGGAAGCGCTGCGCGTCCAGTTTTTCCGGAAGGCTGTCAACGCCGGTGCCGGCAATGACTTCCGCCGCCAGCTTGGCCACAAAGCGCGAAACAATATAGGCCAGAATCAGGATCAGGCCGGCGGCGATAATATTCGGAATCGCAAACATGATTTCATGCAGCATGGCGGTTGCCGGCTGAGAAATCGCCTCAATGCCCAGCGCTTCAAATGCAATAATCAGCGCGGTGATAATCACCACAGCATAAACAAACGAACCCAGCAGATGGGGAAGGTTAGACTGCTTAAACAGGCCGATTTTTTCCGCCTGCTGCTGCAGGTTCAAGCTGCCGGCCAGGCCTTCAATAATGCCGCGGACAATTTTCGCCAGAATGCAGCCGGCAAAAATGATCACGCCCGCAATGAAGATATTCGGCAAGTACAGCACCGCTTCATTGACCATATTCTGAATTGGAAGCAGCAGGCCGTTCAAGCCTAAAATGGACAGCACAATCGGCAGGAACAGCAGCAGAATCAGCCAGTAGGCGATTTCACTGATATTTTCACTGACCGGGCTGACGCCGACTTCCGCACTGAGCTTTTCATCCAGCCGGGTTTTGTTCAGCAGCTTTTGCGAGCCGGCTTTCACCAGATTCGCTGCAATCCAGCCGATAAAGCCCACCGCGGCCGCAGCCAGCAATTGCGGAATAAACAGCAGGAACTGCTGGATCATGCTGCTGAATGGCCCGCTGACGCTGGTTAAGTTCAGCACATTCAAGGCGCCAATAACCGCAATAATTAAAATAATCCAGAATACAACACGGGAAATAATGCTCTCAATATTGGAGCGGTGCCCCGTTGCGCTTGACAGCTTTTGATCGGCGCCTAATTTCTGCAGCACTTTCTTGATGCCGGCAGCCACCAGCAAGGCCACAATCCAGCCGATAAAAAGAATCGCCACGGCGCTCAGTATGGGGTGGAATTGATCCCAATAGTACATGGCATCAAAACGCCCGCCTGAGCTTCCAGAATAATCATTCATTTTTACGCCCTCTTTGTTATAGCTTCGCCTATTTTTCTGCGGATCTCCGGAATCCTGTGTCCGGCCAAACCTTATGCGCTTTATCAATCAACCTTAGGTTTTGACTGTTTTTTAATCAACCTTGGACTGCAGAACTACAACAAAAGAGCACAAGCGCTTGCAAAAAAAGCCTTAGCGCTAAGCTAAGGCTTTCAGTTTTAAAACCGCATCTAAAGCTGCGCAGCTAGTAGTTCGCTCCGCCCGCGGCATTGCCGCCTTTGGCAGCGCTTTCACCGCCTGCAGGCGGATTGCTTGGCGCAGCCGGCTGCGCTTGCGAATTTGGATGCCCTGGAGGCGCATCGCTTGCACCCGGCTTAATGTCTGCAAACATATAGACCAGCAGCGCTACAAAAAATATGCCCACTAAAGCTAAAATATAAACAGGGATGCGTTTCTTCTGAGTTGTTTCTTCTGAACTCGAAGTATGGGGCGGTTTATTAAAATCATGCGTCATAATTCCCCTCACTTTCATTACTCAATTGCTGTTTTTTTATACTATCAAGCCCTTGTGCCAGCATGTGTGAAGAACCATTGCAGGATAGTGCAATCTTGTAAATTCAGGCAGCCGCCGGCTATCGGGCGCGCGCAGGCCGGCTGGAAATTGCCGCCAGATCCTGAGAATTGCAGCGGCTGCATTTTCCGGACTGCCCGCCCGCAGCGGCCGATTGCGCCAAAATACTGCCCTCTTAGCGGGAAATGAGCTATAATTGTCCACCTTATTTTTGATGTCCTGAGTATTTATGGCGTACCGTCAGCAAAGTGCGACGCTTGATCTTGACACTGACGTCACTTATCAATGCGCTTTGCACTACACCCGTGATCAGCATCTGATTGGAATCATTGAATTCAATAAGCCAAGCTATGTCCTGAAATGGGGAGATCTGGAATTTTTCCGGCGCCGCACAGAAGAGTTTTCTGTCATGCCTTTTCCAGACTGCATTAATGCGATGATTATTGACATACGCAATGTGACGGCTTTTCTGGACAATGAAGTGCCGATTATTCCTTGGCGCCTGCTGGAAGAAGAATGCCCAGTGCGCCTGGTGGTGCCTCAAGAACGCTTAGATCACTATGCCGGCTTCTTTGAACCGACTTGGCTCACAGCGGATGTCGACTCCGCCATTCAGGAAATCCGCGATTATATGGATATGTTTGTGCATTAAGCGGCTTCAATTAAAAATCCTCCTATGCGGTAATGTTGATCAGTTAAGGAGTTTCACCATAAACTTCTTAATTTTTGGGGCTATTCACGGCGGAGTCTTACCGTTTTAAATCAAATTTTTGGAGCTCGTTTTGTTCTTTTGTTTCGCCAAAAGAACCAAAAGCATTTGTCATCCGCGAAACCTGTTCACTTTCTGCAATTAAATAATTTTGTTGCAAAAACAGTCCTTTTCAAAGGACAGATAGGTTGCGGATGACGCCTCCGCGTATCAAATATTATCGCAAGTTAAAAAAAGAGAAAGCCAGTCAATTTCTTAACTGACTGGCATTACTCCTGTGCGGAGGATTTTTAATTTATGGAAGCTTATTTTAGCTAAAGCTTCTCATCATTCCTTCCGGCCTCTCTTTTCCAAAGGCGGGCGCAGTCCAAATCAAATGGCTGCTGCTGATTCGATGAAAGCTTCCTCAAAATAGGCAGGGGCTGCTGAGAAGCTTACCAGTAATTCTCCACCGCAATATTGCCCTCGCCGCGCCGGTTCATCGTCAGCCCGCGCGCCTTCAATGCCTCTTTGGTGTCTTCGACCATCTGCGGGTTGCCGCACAGCATGACATGGCTGCTTGCAGGATTCAGCGCCAATCCGGCAGCCTGTTCCAGCGCGCCATTGCCAATCAGCACCGGCAGGCGCTCATGCAGCGGCGCATGCGGGTCACGGGTGATCACCGGAATAAAGCGGAAGCCCTGATGCCCTTCGCCAAAAACCGCAGCGATTTCTTCAATCCGCTCCGCATAGGCCAATTCAGCTTCAGTGCGCACGCTGTAAACCAGATTGATCTGCTGATATTTATGCCACGTTTCAAAGTCCTGCAGCATGGATAAAAACGGCGCCAAGCCTGTTCCTGTGCCCAAAAGCCAGAGATCCTGCGGCAGCGGCAGCTGGTAGCGCGCCAAGGTTAAAAAGCCGTAAGGGATTTTTTCCAAATACAGCTCATCGCCAACCTGCAGATGCTGCAGATTGGAAGTGAATGCGCCGTCCGGCACCACAATTGAGAAAAACTCCAAAGTTTCATCAAATGGCGAGGACACTATAGAGTAGGCCCGCACCACCAAATCATCTCCCGCTTTCAAGCCAATACGGGCAAACTGCCCTGCCGTGAACTTAAAATGCGCCGGCCGCGTCATGGTAAAGCTGAATAAAGTGCTGGTCCAACGGTGTACAGATAAGACTTTTTCTAAGCTAAATTTCTCAATTGACATGATTTCAACGTGGCATGAAAGACTGCGCTCATGTTAGCATGACGGCATAATTTATTAATATTTTTTAAATGTTAAGGCTCTATTCATGCGCATGACTTTACGCCAGCTGGCTGTTTTTGTAGCAGTCGCTCAAGAAGGCACCGTAACCAAAGCCAGTGATGCCGTAAAACTCACGCAAAGCGCTGCCAGCATGGCTTTAGCAGATTTAGAAGATGGCCTGGGCGCGCCGCTGTTTGACCGCCTGGGCAAGCGCCTGCAGCTCAATGACTTAGGCCGTTTCCTGCTGCCGCAGGCTTTAGAGATTCTGGGGCGCTGCGAAGCGTTTGAGCAGGCGGCCAAAGGCGAGCTGCAGAGCATTGACCTGCGCCTGGGCGCAACGCTGACCATCAGCGACTACTTAATGCCGGACCTGATGGCGGACTTTTTGCAGATTCAGCCTCAGGCGCATCTGCAGCTGCAGGTCGGCAATACCCGCCAGATGATTGAAGCGGTGAATCAGTTTCAGCTGGATTTGGCGCTGATTGAAGGCTCCTGCCATTTGCCGCAATTGCAGTGCATTCACTGGCGCGATGACGAGCTGGCCGTGTGCTGCGCGCCCAGCCATCCTCTAGCGCAGCTGAACCGCGCACTGACCGCCGCGGACTTCAACCATGTGGAATGGATTCTGCGCGAAGAAGGTTCAGGCACGCGCGAAGTCTTTGACAATGCAATTCTGAAAGACTTGCCGGATGCCAATATCCGCTTAACGCTGGGCCATAATGAAGCCATCCTTAAAATTGTCGCCGGCGGCTTAGGCATGTCCTGCATTTCCAAGCTGGCGATTGAGCCGCTGCGTGAAAAAGGCCAGCTGGTGGTTCTAGAAACCCCGTTCTGGCAGCTGACCCGCCCGCTGTTCATGCTGGTGCACCGCCAGAAATACCAAGGCCCGGGACTGAAAGCCTTTATGAAATTCTGCGAGAAGTAAGCAAAAAGCGCCCTAAGGCGCTTTTTTTATTTTCCAAACTGGCGTTCGCACGGCACGCCGTCATGATTGCCATCCATTTTTGTGCCGGGGCAATTCCGAATAAAGAACACAGCCTCTTCATAGGAACGCATCTGGCTGCAATGCGTCCGGCCATCGCATTTAAAGGCCGATGCCGGATTGGAAGCAGCCGCTGAACGCGCATTTTCCTGTTCAGCCGGCGCTCTTGACGGCAGCCTGCCGGCCTGAATCTGCTCTGGACGGCTTGCTAAGTTTTTGCGCCCCTGCTCCGTCAGCACCTGATCCGGCAGTTTCCCCTGCGCTTGACGCTGCTCTTCTACAATGCGCTGCTGCTCCAGCATCAACTGCTGCGCCTTCAGCTGCTTTTGCGCCTGATAGTCCCGATATTTTCCATACGTTACCGCGGCCAGCACGGCAATTATCACCAAGCCAATCAGCGTGATATATTTGGCTTTGCCGCTCCCCGCCTGATCACGCGGCGCAGCGCGGCTTTCTTCCCAGCCTGCACTGCCGGCGCCTTGATGCAACGGCTCCGCGTTTAAGTCCAAACGCACAATATGATCAGCTTTAAACTTGCCCCTCAATAAACATCTTATTGATCTCATTATTTTTACAGCAGAATCATTGGATCTCTTTCATAAATCAACAAGTGATCATTAATTGGCAGTGAAATTAATATTGAAAGTTCCTTCTCCCTTTGGGAGAAGGTTAGGATGAGGGGATTTTTTTAATAAAATCCTCACCCTGAGCGGTATTCCGCGCAAGTCTCCTTGAAAAGGAGAGGGAATTCCCATTATGAATCAAATATTATTAAAAAAATGACTTATGACAAAAGTCTCTTATATTAAAACCTGCAATGAAAAAGAGGCGCCAGCGCCTCTTTTTTACCATTTTTTAAAATCAGATCAATCAGCGACGGAAATTTGACAGCAGCGTTGATGTGATCGACTTATTGTGCGCAGACACTTTGGACTTTTTCGCTTTGGCGGAATTGTCTTCAACCCGTTCAATTTTAATGGCTTTGAACTTTCCGCCATTATCCACAACACTGAATTTCACCCGCTCGTTGCGTTTCGGCTCGCCTTCCGCCGCAGGGAAATCTGAAATGTGGAAGAACACATCTCCTTCTTCTGAACCAATAAAGCCATAGCCTTTAGCAGGATCATATTGTTTGACTTTACCCTGATACACTTCGTCTTTCATTTTACTGCCCTAGTCTTCAAATGCTTTATATGCATTATATAAAAAAGAGGCTTTAAAAGCCTCTTTTCTGTTCCTTGCAAAAATCAGTCTTTCTGCACTGAACCGAAAATTTTATCGCCGGCATCGCCAAGGCCTGGCACAATGTAGCCGTTTTCATTCAAGCCCTGATCAATGGATGCGGTGAAAATAGTCACGTCAGGATGCGCATCTTCAACACGCTTAATGCCTTCGGGCGCCGCCACCAGCACCATCACGCGGATGTCTTTGCAGCCGCTGGCTTTCAGGACATCAATCGCCGCCACCAGCGATGAACCGGTCGCCAGCATTGGATCAATAATCATCGCCAGGCGGTTCTGCACATCCGGCACTAATTTTTTATAGTAAGTGCGCGCTTCCAGCGTTTCTTCGTCGCGCTCTAAGCCCAGCACAGAAACTTTTGCGCTTGGAATCAGGTTTAAAAAACCGTCCAGCATGCCAATGCCCGCGCGCAGGATCGGCACAACGGTAATTTTTTTGCCGGCAATGCGGTCAGCAGTCACTTTGCCATTCCAGCCGTCAATTTCATGATCGCATACCGGCAGGTCTTTGGTGGCTTCATAAGTCAGAAGCATGGTCACTTCCTGCGCAAGTTCGCGGAAGTTTTTCGTGCTGATGTCGGCGCGGCGCAGCAGGCCTAATTTATGGCGGATAAGCGGATGACGGATTTCATGGATGGCCACGGGAGAACACCTAAAAGGTTAAGATCAAATTTCGGTGGTGTATCAAAAAGTATGCTAAAAAAAAGCAGGTTGAATTTTGATAAAATAGAGAAATGCAAATAACTCTAGAAATCAAATGTCCAACCTGCCTCAGTGACAGTATAAAGAAAAATGGCATCAAAGTAGATGGGAAACAAAACTACCAATGCAAAGACTGCAAACGTCAGTTTATTGGTGACCATGCTCTGAGCTATCTAGGATGTAATTCTGGCATTACTCGTAAAATATTACAGTTAATGGTCAGAGGCAGCGGTATACGAGATATCGCTGAAGTTGAGCGCATTAGTATCGGTAAAGTCTTACGGACTTTAACTGAATCGGCCTATCAAATTCAGCCTAAACAAAGTCATTATGAATCTCTCGAAGTAGATGAATTCTGGACTTTTGTTGGAAATAAAAATAATAAACAATGGCTTATTTACGCCTACCATCGAGAAACAGGTGAGATTGTTGCTTATGTTTGGGGTAAGAGAGATTTAGCTACAGTCCAAAGGTTGAAGACAAAGCTTAAACAATTAGGTATTCACTACACCCGAATTGCAAGTGATCATTGGGACAGTTTCATCACTGCTTTTAAAAACTGCAAGCAAAGTATTGGTAAGTTGTTTACTGTAGGAATTGAAGGTAATAATTGCAAAATAAGGCATCGAATAAGGCGTGGTTTTAGAAGAAGTTGCAATTTCTCCAAAAAGCTTGAAAACCATTTTAAAGCCTTCGACTTAACCTTCTTTTACATCAATAATGGCTTCATTTAATGTCAGCATACTTTTTAAAACACCACCCAAATTTCAGCTATTATAATGGCATTTATCAAATGATAAAAATAAAAAAGCCCCCGAAGTCGGAGGCTTTTTTGTAATAACTGGACTAATCAGTCAATTAATCAGTTAAAGCCGCTTTGCACTAAAGCCAGAATGAACTGCTGCAATTCAGGCGAAATGGCGAAGAATGCCACTTTAGATACTGCAATAACCGGGTCTGGATAAACACCGATCAGCAGCACCAAAGCCGCCGCGCCAAGCACCATGATGCCGCCGACTTTCTGGCCCCAATGGTCAACCGCATCAATGCGCGGATGGTCCGGAGGCGTCATGTACATCACAATCATCACGCGCAGGTAGTAGTACAGGCCAATACCTGAACCGATAATCACCATCGCCACCAGGAACCAGGACTGGCCGGCAACGGCAGTCTTGATCACCAGGAACTTACCGATGAAGCCTGCGGTTAATGGAATGCCTGCAAGAGACAGCATCATTACAGTCAAAGCTGCAGTCAGCACCGGACGGCGCCAGAACAGGCCGCGGTATTCCGCCAAGCTGCCGGCTTCATCTGTGTTGTTGTACGGGCTGGACATTAATGTCACCACGCCGAACGCGCCGATGGTGGTCAGCACATAGGTAATCACATACACGTTCACGCTTTCAAATGTTGCAAAGCCTTGAACCTGCAGGAAGTCGGTATTGCGCGCGCTGATTACAGCCACCAGCAGGTAGCCGAAGTGAGCAATTGAAGAATACGCAAGGATGCGCTTCAGGTTCACTTGGCGGACCGCCAGCAGGTTGCCTGCAAGGATTGAAAGCACTGCAATAATCGTCAGAATAATAACGAAGCTGTCTGACAGGATCAGGCCGGAAGACAGTGCATAGCGCACAAACAGGCCAATCATCGCAACTTTAGCCACGGTCGCAAGGAACGTTGCCACTGGCGCAGGCGCGCCGGCATACACATCCGGCGTCCATTTATGGAATGGCGCAAGAGACAGCTTGAACGCCACCGCAAATACAATCAGCGCCAAGCCCAATACCACAGCCGGCTGGCTGAAGGTCGTGAACAGCTTGCCCGGTTCCGCTACAAAGTTTAAAGAGCCGGTGTAGGCATAAATATACGCCATGCCCATCAGCAGCATTGCAGAAGCCGTTGCTGACAGCACCAGGTATTTCACCCCTGCTTCCAGCGACTGCGAACGCTGATGCGTATAGGCCAGCAGGCCATATACAGGAATCGACATCAGCTCAAGGCTGATGAAGAAAGAAGCGTAGTGCGTGCTTGCCACCATCAGCATTGCGCCGGTTACGGACGCAAGCATGAGGATGTACAGCTCTTCACGGTTGTCTTTATAGGTTTCAATATAAGCGTGCGATAAAGTGCAGCAGGCAAGCGCCGCAATTAAAATCACAAACTGATACAGCATCGTAAACGGATCGACGATGAACAGGTTCATCACGTTTGCAGGGGCATACTGCCCTGCAAACACAACGAAGATGATGTAAAGCGCTGCAAGGTTCAAGCCGATAACGGATGTCGTTGCAACTAAATTATGATTGCGCTTAATCGCCGTCAGCAGCATCACCACAATTGCGGTCAAGGCAACAATCATGACTGGCGCTAAAGGCATAAGCTCTGAAAATGACATTGTGAAGTTCATGGCTTATTGGATCTCCACATTTTCAAGTTGAATTGCTGCCTGCTGCACCGTATCAACTGCTTCTTGAACAGGAATGTAGCTATTCGCCAGCCACGCCATGCTTGAGTTGGAAATATCAAGGAAGGTTTGCGGGTAAAGGCCAAGCCAAGTCAGGCCAAGCGCGCAGACTAAAAGAATAACAATTTCGCGCGCATTCAAATCTTTTAACGGATTTGCATAATGCTGCTTCTGCTCTTCGTTCGGCGTGCCGAATAATGCTTTGTGAATCATGATCAAGCCGTAAAGGCCTGCGAATACAAGGCTGACCGCCGCCAAAATAGTAAACACCGGGAATTTAGCGTAAGAACCCATCAGAATCAGGAATTCACCGATAAAGTTGCCCAGGCCCGGAATGCCGACCAGCGCTGCCACAAAGAACATCAGGAAGAACGCAAGGTACTGGAACTGGCCGCGGATGCCGCCCATCAGGCGCATGTCGCGCGTATGCAGGCGCTCATAAATCTGGCCGCACATGATGAACAAGGCAGCAGATGACAGGCCGTGCGCCAGCATCATGATCATTAGGCCCTGGAAAGTCAGAATGTTGCCGGCGTAGATTGCCAGCAGCACAAAGCCCATATGCGAAATTGACGTGTAGGCCAGCAGGCGCTTCATATCGGTTTGCTGGAAAGCGCACCAAGCGCCGTAGAAAATGCCGATTAAGCCGAAGATGATCGCAATGTCAGCAAACTGCGCAGACGCTGCCGGGAAGAATGGAATTACGAAACGCAGCAAACCGTAAGCCGCGGTTTTAATCAGAATACCCGCCAAGTCGACAGAACCTGCTGTCGGCGCTTGCGCATGCGCATCCGGAAGCCAGCCGTGCAATGGGAAAACCGGAAGCTTTACCGCAAAGCCGATGAATAGGCAGATCATGAAGGCATAAGCCAGCGCTGGCGCCTGCGCTTCAATGGTATGCGCTACAGCCATTAAATAGCTGTAGTCAAAACGGATCACGCCATTCATTGAATAGCCGACAGCCACCAGGCCAAGGATGCCGATCAGCATCACCAGGCCGGCAACCTGAGTGTAAATGAAGAACTTCGTCGCTGCGTAAACGCGCGATTTGCCTTCTGCGCCTTTATGGCCCCAAAGCGCGATCAGGAAGTAGATCGGAACCAGCATCATCTCCCAGAAGAAGAAGAACAGGAACATGTCAATCGCTAAGAATACGCCGATCACGCCGCCTAAAGACCAAAGCAGGTTCAGGTGGAAGAAGCCGACGTTCTTCTGAATCTCGCCCCATGAACAGCCGACTGCCAGCACGCCCAGCAAGGCCGTTAAGCCCACCATCAGCAGCGACAGGCCATCCACCGCAAGGTGAATGTTGATGCCTAAGGTTTGAATCCAAGGCAGCTTGAATTCAGCAGCCCATGTTGGCGCTGCCCCGCCCAATTCATAGGTATATGTTCCGGTCTGCCAGAGCGCAATGGTCAAGGCCAAAGTCACCAGCATGCCGATCAGCGCGATATAGCGCGGCAAGTGCTTGTCGAGCTTGTCGACCAGCCAGCATGCGAAACCTGCAATGAACGGAATAAGGATCAGAGCGGGCAGAATTAAATTATTTGGAGCTTCCATTTTATTTCCCCACGACCTGAATCACGACTAAGATCATCAGTAGAACCACTGTACCCAGCGCCATACTTGATGCGTATTCACGCAATGAACCGGTTTGACGCGAGCTTGTGAAGCTGTTGCCGCCTTTAACCAGCGCAGGCAGAACCAGCCATAAGCCGTCAATCGGATCACGGCCTAAGATTTTCGCGATCAGCAGATACGGTTTAACGAATACAATGTTGTACAGCGCATCGAAACCCAGCGCATTGCGGCAGATATTCGCCAAGCCAGCGCCCAGTGAAGTTTTAGCAAAAGACTTCACAGCGCCGTAAGCGAAAGCGAACAGAATAACGCCGATCACCAGGCCTGCCAGCGCAATGCCGACAGCGGTGTATTCAGCGCTGTGCATGCCGTGCTCCAGAGCTTCAGGCACATTGAATGCCGGAATTTTCGCAGCGTTCAGGATATTCGCGACCGGCACTTTCAATACATAAGCCAAGCCGGTTGACAATACCGCAAGAACCGCCAGAGGGCCCCAGTAAGTGATGCCTTTGATTTCGTGGTAAGGCGTATTTTCCTTGCCAAAGAATACAACCCAGATTAAGCGGAATGTATAGATTGAAGTCAGGAATGCGCCAGCGACACCCGCCCAGTACAGGCAGTCATACACGGCAACTGCTTGGCCTTTCACCCATACCGCCCCCAGAATCGCGTCTTTTGAGAAGAAGCCGATGGTAACGAATGGAATCGCCGCCAATGCGCCGCCGCCAATCGCGAAACATGCAAACAGGAATTTGTTCTTGTAGAACAGGCCGCCCATTTTGAAAATGTTCTGCTCGTGATGGAAAGCCAGAATCACCGCACCGGAAGACAGGAATAACAATGCCTTGAAGAATGCGTGCGTCAGCATGTGGAACAGGCCAGCCTGATACGCTTCCGCGCCGACAGCCATGAACATGTAGCCCAGCTGGCTCATGGTAGAGTAAGCCAGAATACGCTTGATGTCTGTCTGCACCAGAGCCGCAAAGCCCGCAACCAGCAAGGTTACCGCACCGGTGATCGAAATGAACATCATCACTTGAGGCGCCATTTCAAACACGCTGTACATGCGGCTGCACAGGTAAACGCCCGCTGTAACCATGGTTGCAGCGTGGATCAATGCAGATACCGGCGTCGGGCCAGCCATCGCATCCGCCAGCCAAGTCTGCAATGGAATCTGCGCGGATTTGCCGGCAGCGCCCAGGAACAGCATCAATGCAGTCCAGATCGCCATTGAAGAGCCTTGCGTCATAACTGTTGGCGCAGCAGCAACTACTTCAGCAATGTTTAATGTGCCGAACTGCTGGTAAATCAAGAACAGCGCAATCAGCAGGAATACGTCACCAACACGGGTTACCGTAAATGCCTTAATGGCCGCAAAGCCGTTTGCAGGGTTCTGGTAATAGTAGCCGATCAGCAGGTAAGAGCACAGGCCCACGCCTTCCCAGCCCAGGAACAGTAACGCTAAGTTATCGCCCAGAACGAGCAGCAGCATGCTGGCTACGAACAGGTTGAAGTAGGAGAAGAAACGCGCAAAGTCTTCTTCGCCACGCATGTACCATGTCGCGAAGATGTGAATCAGGAAGCCTACGCCTGTCACCATGCCCATCATCAGCAATGACAAGCCGTCCAGATGCAGGGTAAAGCCCGGCGCCAAATTGCCGGCGCTGAACCAGGTCCACAGGTGCTGCGTGGTTGCAACTGAGCCGTTATTGACAAAGTCCAAGCCGGCAATCAATGCAAATAATGCAGACAGGCCTACAGACCCTGCCCCGATAACAGCCGCGACAGTTTCAGGAAGCTTCTGGCGGCCGGCCGCTAAAAGGATAAAGCCGATCAGCGGAAATAGTACTGTTAAATATAAATAGCTCATCCGCGCATCTCACTAGCAGCATCCACATCCAAATGATGGAAGCGATGATAGAACTGAAGGACGATGGCAAGACCGATACAAGCCTCTGCCGCAGCAAGCGTTAAGATCAGGATGAACATAATTTGGCCGTCCGGCTGCGCCCATGCGCTGCCTGCCAAAACGAACGCTAAAGCAGCAGCGTTCATCATGATTTCAAGGCTCATCAAAATAAATAGCAAATTGCGTCGCACCATTACACCGTAAAAACCCAGTGCAAAAAGAATGGTGGCAACGATCAAGCCGTGTTCTAAAGGAATGTTGCCCATTATTCTTTTTCCTCTTCTGCACCTGGTTCACGTTTGCCTAAGTGGAACGCAGCAACCAGCGCTGCCAGCAGCAGCATGGCGGCTACTTCAACCAGCAATAAGTACTGAGTAAAGAGCGACTGGCCAACTTCTTTCGGGCCGACAATTTCCGCGCCCATCACCAAAGTCGCTTTGGTATAGTCAGAGCCAAGCATCCATACCAGCACCAGGCCCATCAGGAAGCTCATCAGCGCCGGGTATGCCCATGCAGATGAAGTCAGCCATTTGCTTTCCTGCTCGACAGTCTGCTGCCCCAAGTTCAGCATCATTACAACGAATACGAAAAGCACCATGATCGCGCCGGCATAGACGATGATCTCCAGCGCGCCGGCAAACGGCGCGCCTACGATCATGAACATGCCCGCTACCGCAAGCAGCGATACGATCAGGCTTAATAAAGCGTGTACCGGATTGGTGTTGGTCACAACACGAATCGTAGAGACGATGGCCACAAGCGCCATCAAATAAAACGGCCACATCATGGTAATAGACTCCGCACGTCAACAGGCGCGCTTTCGCGCTGCGCCTGGCCTTTGCCTTTACCTGCAACTGCCATACCGGTTACGCGGTAGAAGTTGTAGTCTGGATATTTGCCTGGACCGGAAATCAGCAAATGCTCTTTCTCGTATACAAGGTCCTGGCGCACGTATTCGCCCAGCTCGAAATCTGGCGTCATCTGAATTGCAGTTGTCGGGCAGGCTTCTTCACACATGCCGCAGAAAATGCAGCGCGAGAAGTTGATCCGGAAAAATTCCGGATACCAGCGCCCGTCTTCCTGTTCCGCCTTCTGCAGTGAAATGCAGCCTACAGGACAGGCAACCGCGCACAGGTTGCAGGCAACGCAGCGCTCTTCGCCGTCTGGGTCGCGCGTCAGCACGATACGGCCGCGGAAGCGCGGCGGCACGATTTCTTCGGCCGGCACTTCCGGATATAAAATGGTGTCACGTTTACGCGTCACGTGTGAAAAAACCATCCACAGTGAACGTACAATTGACCCGACTCCAGCTAGAAACTTAAACATTTTGTTCTCCCTGCTGTCTTAGGCCTGATTCATCAGAATCACAGCACCGGTAACCAAAAGGTTGACCAGCGCCAATGGCAAGCAAATTTTCCAGCCAAAGTTCATCACTTGGTCATAGCGCGGACGCATTAAGGAACCGCGCGCCAAGACAAACATCATCACAAAGAATGCTGTTTTGATAATGAACCAGAATGCTGCTGGAATGAATGGAATCTCAAGGTTGAATGGCGCAAGCCAGCCGCCGAAGAATAAAGTCACGATCAATGCAGAGATCAGCACCACGTTGACGTATTCCGCAACGAAGAACATGCCCCATTTCATACCGCCGTATTCTACGTGGTAACCTTCAGCCAATTCCTGTTCCGCTTCCGGCTGGTCAAACGGGTGGCGGTGAGTTACCGCAACGCCCGCAACCACAAAGATCAGGAAGCCTAAGAATTGAGGAATAACAAACCAGACATCGCGCTGCGCTTCCACAATTTCACGCATGTTGAATGAGCCGGCAATTGCCACCACACCCATCAGCGAGATGCCCAGGAACACTTCATAAGAAATGGTTTGAGCTGCCGAACGCAAGCCGCCTAATAATGCATATTTGTTGTTGGAAGCCCAGCCGCCGAACAGCACCGCATAGACTGCAATGCCCGCCATTGCCATAAAGAACAATAGGCCGATGCTCATGTCCGCCACGCCTAAATACGGCGAAACCGGAATGACCATGAACGACAGCACCGCAGTGGCCATCGCCACTGCCGGCGCTAAGCGGAAAGTCAGCTTATCAACAAACTTCGGTGTCCAGTCTTCCTTGAACATGATTTTCAGCATGTCGGCAACGATCTGGAACATCCCCCCCGGGCCGACACGGTTAGGACCGTAACGGTCCTGCCATAAGCCCAATAAGCGGCGCTCAATGAACGACATCAGCGCAGCGATCAAAACCACAACAAGCAAAATGACAATCGCCTGCAGCACAGAATAGGCGATTGGCCAGTTCTCAGCCCACAGCGGCGTTTGACGTATTAATTCTTGTTCCATGAATTACACTCCTACCGCGACTGAAACAGGCTCTGCAAGAGAGACCGTCGGCGCAAGGCCAACCGGATAGCCGATATAGCCTGCCGGTAAATAGTCAATAATTTGCACTGGCAGCGCAATTGCAGCTTCGCCAGCCTGCACCGTAATCTTCTGGCCATTCTGCACATTCAGGCGCGCAGCATCCTGCTCACCCACGGCAAAAGCAGCTTCAGGAATGCGGGATTCCATTGCCGGCGTTTTAATGGTGAATTCGCCCGAAGCGAAAATGTGGTGCATCGGCACTAAGCGGAAGCTTTCCGGGTGCACTGCAACTGGCGCAGGCGCAACAAATGTGCGCGCAGGGCGTTTCGGCAAGCGATCAAACAAGCGGATGCCTGAGTCGCCGCCTTTCAGGTGGCCGCCGACATTGTCCTGGAATTTGTTCCAGGCCTGCGGCGAGTTCCAGCCTGCAGACCATGCAAACGGCACCAGCGGAGACGGCGTCTGATTGCCGACATAGCCTTCCATAGAGAAGGTTAAGGCTGAATCGACATCCACCGGCTGCTTAGGCTCGTGAATAGACAGCGGCGCGCGCATTGCGGTGCGGCCGGAATAGCGGCGCGGCTCACGCGCAACTTTCAAGCCGTGAACGCGGAAGCCCGCATCCGGCGCTACATCCTGAATCGCTTCAAGCGCAGGCACGTTTTTCGCAACTGACTCAATCACGTCATCCAGCAAGGTCCAGGAAATGGCTTTGCCTTTCACGCCTGTTTCCAGGGCATGCAGCCAGCGCCAAGATTCCTTGATCGCCAGTTCCGGCTTGTAATAGCTCGGGTCGTACACTTGGTAGAAACGCTGTGCGCGGCCTTCCTGTGATACAACCGTGCCGTCGCCTTCCGCGAAGCTGGCAGCTGAAAGCACCACAGAGGCTTTGGCCACTGTTGCAGTTTCAGAATGATCCAGCACGATGACTTCTTTGGCTTTTGCCAAGGCAGCGTCAACCTGCGCAGCCGGCAGGCGGCGGTAAAGGTCATTTTCAACAACGATTACCGCGTCATAATCCTGCGCGAAGGCCTGTTCCAGGCTTTGTCCGCCGAAGATCGCCAGACCCATTGAGTTCACTTCAGGAACCGTCAGTGTCAGGCCGGCATTTGCGCCCAGATTCTGCGCAACTTGCGCAGCAGCTTCCATAATCGCCGGATCCTGCAGGCTTGTGCCTGAAATGATCAGCGGTTTTTTGGCAGCTTTCAGCGTATCGGCAATGGTTTGCGCAAATGCTTTCGCATCGTCAGCAAGGCCAGTCACCGCTTCACCTTTCACCGCAGCCGCAATGGCGAAGCCTAAGCGCGCGATGTCGTTCGGAGAAGCAACCACTTCGCCTGTAGCCACATCAGCCAAACGCGTTTGCGTTGCAGCCAAAATGTAGATTGGCGATTTTTCATCCTGCGCAATGCGCTGCACAGGTTCAGCCAGCCAGTCTTGGGTACGGCGTTCCGCAGCCATTTCTTTGGCTTTGTTTTTCGAAGCCTGGCGCACAGACAAGGCCATGCGCGGCGCAGTCTGGGTTAAGTCTTCACCCAAAATCAGCACGGCATCATAGCTTTCAATTTCACGCATATTCGGGTTGTAGACACCCTCGGTCTGCATGATAGAGGCAGCCAATTCAACCAGATTCTGCTCTTTTTGCGGCATGCCAGTCGAGTAGTTTTCCTGGCCGACCAATTCGCGGAGCGCGAAGTTGGACTCAAGCGAAGCGCGCGGCGAACCGATGCCCAGAACTTTTTTGCCCTGGATATTGGCAATTACCGTATCCAGCGCCTGATCTACAGAAACAGCTGTTACGCTGCCGCCATTGCGGAACTGCGGCTGGCGCGGACGGTCAGCGCGGTTGACATAACCGGTGCCGAAACGGCCTTTGTCGCACAGGAAGTACTGGTTGACTTCGCCGTTGAAGCGGTTTTCTACGCGGCGCAGTTCGCCATAGCGCTCGCCCGGAGAAATGTTGCAGCCTGAAGAGCAGCCTTGGCATA
Organism: Acinetobacter sp. WCHAc010034; assembly: GCF_001696615.3. Classification (NCBI taxonomy): domain Bacteria; kingdom Pseudomonadati; phylum Pseudomonadota; class Gammaproteobacteria; order Moraxellales; family Moraxellaceae; genus Acinetobacter; species Acinetobacter sp. WCHAc010034. Next base: position 1,233,630 of record NZ_CP032279.1, read on the forward strand.
CGCTAGGCGCATACTGCATGTCCCACTTACGGTTGTAGCGCTCTGAGTGGGTCTTGTCGGTGAATACGCCTGTAGGGCAGACTTCAGTCAGGTTGCCGGAGAATTCAGACTCTAAAGTGCCTGATTCCGGACGGCCGAAGTAAACACGCGACGCGCTTGCATACACGCCAAAGTCTGTGCCGCCGGCATAGTCTTTGTAATAGCGCACACAGCGGTAGCAGGCGATGCAGCGGTTCATTTCATGCGAAATGAATGAGCCGAGCTCCTGATTGTAATGCGTGCGCTTGGTGAAGCGGTAACGGCGGCGGTCATGCTGCGTCATTACAGTCATGTCCTGCAGGTGGCAGTGGCCGCCTTCTTCGCAGACCGGACAGTCGTGCGGGTGGTTGGTCATCAGGAATTCAACAATCGACGCGCGGAAATCCTTCGCTTCTTTGTCTTCAATCGAGATGTAGGTATTGTCTGATGCAGGCGTCATGCATGACATCACTAAGCGGCCGCGGGTATCTTCCGGATTCGCATACTGAGTCACAGCGCATTGACGGCAAGAGCCGACAGAACCTAAGGATGGATGCCAACAAAAGTATGGGATGTCGATGCCCAAAGACAAGCATGCTTGCAGCAAGTTCTCTGAACCATTGACTTCATACGATTTGCCATCGACATGAATTGTAGCCATAGTCGAATTCCTTAAGCTTGTTCTGCGTTGCTAACTTGAGCGGCAGCATTCACTACCTTCGCTTCAAATTCGCCACGGAAATATTTGAGTGCGCCCATCAACGGTTCCATCGCGCCTGGAGCATGCGCACAGAAAGTTTTGCCAATCCACAGCTTACGGGTAAGTTCCTGCAAATGGTCAATATCTTCTTTCTTGCCTGTGCCGTCTTCCAATGCTTTCAGCGCTTTCACTGCCCAAGGCAAACCGTCACGGCATGGCGTACAAAAGCCGCATGATTCGCGCGCAAAGAACTCTTCCAGGTTGCGGGTTGCTGAAACCATGCATTGGGTTTCATCCACCACCATCAGCAGGCAGGTGCCCAAGCGCGAGCCGGCCTTCATGATGCTTTCCGCATCCATCGGCAGGTCAATGTGCTCAGCAGCCAGGAAGTCTGTAGACGCGCCGCCCGGCAGCCACGCTTTCAGCGTCAGGCCGTCACGCATGCCGCCGGCATGGTCTTCAATCACTTCGCGCGCAGTTGTGCCGAACGGCAGTTCCCAAAGGCCCGGATATTTTACTTTGCCTGATGCGCCGTAAATTTTAGTGCCCGGATCTTTGGATTTGCCTGCAGACAGGCCGATGTACCATTCAGGGCCGCGCAGCATAATTGCCGGCAAATTGTTGTAGGTTTCTACGTTGTTGACAATCGTAGGGCGGCCCCAAGCGCCTGCAACCTGCGGGAATGGCGGCTTGGTGCGCGGATTCGCGCGGCGCCCTTCAAGCGAGTTGATCAATGCAGTTTCTTCGCCGCAGATGTAGCGGCCTGCGCCTGTATGCACATGCAGCTCAAAGTTCCAGCCGCTGTCCAGGATGTTTTCACCCAGGTAGCCTTTGGCGCGGATCTGCTCTAATGCTTCGTTCAGGTACTGAGCCGCTTCGATATACTCGCCGCGGATGAAGATGTAGCCTTGCGTCGCTTCCAGCGTATAGCCGGCAATCAGCATGCCTTCAATCAATTGATGCGGCAGCTTTTCCATCAGCAGGCGGTCTTTGAAAGTGCCCGGCTCCATTTCATCGGCGTTGCAGATGAGGTAGCGCGGCCCGCCGTCATTCGGCGCCATCAGCGACCATTTAATGCCTGCCGGGAAGCCTGCGCCGCCGCGGCCTTTGACCGTAGCAGCCTTAATCACGTCCAGCACGTCTTTCGGTGGCATGGTGATGGCTTTCTTAAAGCCGGCATAGCCTTCCAGCGCTTCATAATCATCTGCGCTGCGGACATGCTCCTGCTTGCTCAGGCGCCAAGTTAATGGATGAGTTTCCGGATTGCCGTCGCCATAAATTGGTTTTGGTTCGGTATTCATACATACTTCTCCAATAACTGTTTAATTGATGCCACGTCAACCAAGCCGTGCGTGTCTTCATCAATCATTAAAGTTGGACCTTTGTCGCAGTTCCCCAGACAGCAGATTGGAAGCAGCGTGAAGCGGCCGTCAGCAGTCGTCTGGCCAAACTGAATGCCCAGCTCGCGCTGGAACGCTTCCGCCAAAGTTTCTGCGCCCATCAGGAAGCAGGCAATCGAGTCACAGAGTAAAATGACATGGCGGCCTACCGGCTGACGGTAAATGCGGTTATAGAATGTTGCCACGCCTTCCAGATCAGCAACGCTCATGCTCAGCATCTGGGCAATTGCGTTGACCTGCGCGTCATCTACCCAGCCGTTGCGGCGCTGTACGCACTTCAGCGCATCCAGGCAGGCTGCGCGCGGGTACGGGTAGTGATCAATGTGATGCTCAATATCGTGAATTTCTTCCGAAGTCAAAATTCCCTCAACGTTCACACGCGGCTTTTTATCAGTCAAAATCATCATAATGCGTTTACCCCTTAGCGATCCACGTCAGCCATAACGACGTCAATAGTCGCTAAATAAATGATCAAGTCAGATACCAGACTGCCGTTAATCACTGAAGGCATTTGCTGCAAGTGCGTGAAAGTCGGCGTACGGATACGGGTACGGTAACTCATGGTTGACTTGTCTGAAGTCAGGTAGTAGTTAGACGCGCCTTTCACCACTTCCGCCATAACGGAAGCTTCGCCGGCCGGCATTACAGGGCCCCAGGATACGCTCAGGAAGTGCGTAATCAAGGTTTCAATATCTTGCAGCGTTTTGTCTTTCGGCGGCGGCACAGCCAATGGATGATCCGCTTTATATGCGCCGGAAGGCATGTTGTCCAGGCACTGCTTGATGATCTTCAGCGACTCTTCAATTTCACGGAAGTGCACCAGAACGCGCGCGTAAGCATCGCCTTCGTACTCTAGAGGCACATCGAAGTCGTAGTTTTCATAGCCGCTGTAAGGACGGTATTTGCGCACGTCAAAGTCGATGCCGGTCGCGCGCAGGCCTGTGCCGGTCACGCCCCAAGCCAATGCGGATTTCGCATCGTATTGCGCCACGTTGCGGGTACGGCCAATAAACACAGAGTTTTTAAGCGCTGCTGTGTAGTATTCGTTCATGCGCTTCGGCATCCAGTCCAGGATTTCGCGGATGAGGTGCTGCCAGTTGTTTGGCAGGTCATGCGCTGTGCCGCCGATGCGGAACCATGCCGGATGCATGCGGTAGCCGGTGATTGCTTCAATCGCGTCATAGATTTTCTGACGGTCTGCGAACATATAGAATACTGGCGTCATACCGCCGGCATCCTGAATCGCCGTGCCGATAAACAGCAAGTGGTTATTGATGCGGAACAGTTCAGACATCATCACGCGGATGCACTGCGCGCGGTCAGGAACGGTGATTCCCGCCAGCTGCTCTACGCCCATGACATAAGGCATGTTCTGCGCGCAGCCGCCCAGATAGTCCACACGGTCTGTGTACGGAATGAATGAATGCCAGGTCTGGCGCTCAGCCATTTTTTCCACGCCGCGGTGGTGATAGCCGATGTCCGGCACGCAGTCTTTGACTTCTTCACCGTCCAGCTGCAGCACAATACGGAATGCGCCGTGCGCTGACGGATGGTTCGGGCCCAAGTTCAGGAACATGAAGTCTTCATCGGCATTGCCGCGCTTCAGGCCCCAGTCTTCAGGCACAAAACGCAGGTGCTCCTGCTCGAAGTCCTGCTTCGCCTGATTCTGCATATACGGGGTATATTCAGTCGCGCGCGCGGAATATTCCTTGCGCAGCGGATGGCCTTCCCAGTAAGTCGGCAGCAAAATGCGGCGGAGCATCGGATGCCCTTCGAAATTGATGCCGAACATGTCGTAAGCTTCGCGTTCGTACCAGTTGGCGTTTGGCCAAATGTTGGTTGCTGTCGGAAGATTTGCATCATTCTCGCTTAAAGCAACTTTAATACGGATATCGCTGTTGCGTTCCAGTGACAGCAAGTGGTAAAACACTGTAAAGTCTGACGCAGGCAGGCCGTCACGGTAGGTACGCAGGCGTTCATCTACCGCAGACAAGTCAAACAGCATCACGTATGGACGTGACACTGTGCGCAGGAACATTAAAACGTCCTGTACGCGCGCGCGCTCAACCCAGACTGTCGGAAAGTCTTCAAAAGTCGCTTGCACGTAGAAGTTCTCACCGAATTTGGTTTTGAGCTCTTCTACAATTGCAAATGCTGGGCGTGAATCAGCTTGCGCTGACTCTGGCATAGCGTTTTCAGTTTCAGCCATTGGCTTGGCTTCCTATTTAATACAAATTCAGTCAACCTGAACGGCAATTACACCCAGACCGGGTGCATCAAACATTTGCCGCTGAGATTATTTAATTTCATCCATAGAGCGCAGGTTTTTCACAGCAATGCGCTGCGCCTGCTTGCGGTCGCGTTCCGGCTGCATCTTTGGCTTATATACTGGCTTAAGATCATCACCGATTACCGCAGACAGCGGGCGGCGCTCTAATTGAATTTGGTCTTGCAGCAGCATCAATGCTTGAATCAATGCTTCAGGGCGCGGCGGGCAGCCTGGAATGTACACATCCACAGGAATGATTTTATCGACGCCCTGCACGACTGAATAAATGTCGTACATGCCGCCTGAGTTGGCGCAGGCGCCCATGGAGATGACCCATTTCGGCTCAAGCATCTGTTCATACAGGCGCTGAATAACCGGAGCCATTTTCACGAAGCAGGTGCCTGCAACAATCATCAAATCCGCCTGACGCGGCGAAGCGCGGATTACTTCAGCGCCGAAACGCGACAGGTCATGCACGCCGGTTAAAGTCGTTGCATACTCTACGTAGCAGCACGACGTACCGAAGTTGAACGGCCACACCGAGTTTTTACGGCCCCAGTTTACTGCTGTATGCGCCAAGTCCTCTAAACGGGTCATGAACACATTTTTATTCACTTCTTCTTCAAGCGGATCTGCAACGATTTGGCGCTCTTGAAGCGGATATTGGTCAGCATCCGGATTCGCACGGGTCAATGTATATTTCATTCCCGGGTTACTCCTTGACAGATGGCTTAGCCGGCGATTTATCTTTCACGCGGCCAGATGATTGAGCCGGGATTTGACCTGTAGGGTCAATAACCAGCTCTTCAATTGAGTTGAAACGGGTAATTTCTGCAAGATCCATATTTGGCGAACCAACTTTAGGTTTAATCCCTGCTGCCTTACGCTTGTCTGACGGCGACCAGTTCAGGGCGCCAGTAGAAAATTCGTAAATCAAGCCAACGAGTAAAACTAAAATAAATACGGCAGCGGTTGCAAAGCCAGTCCAGCCTACTTCACGGACTGAGGCAGCCCATGCGTAGAGGTAAAGCGCTTCCAAGTCGAATACGACGAAAAAAATTGCAACCAAATAGAACTTTGCGGACAGGCGTATACGTGCTCCACCAGCACCTACCACACCTGACTCAAACTGCTCTTGCTTCGCACGCCCCCACGACTTACCCCCTAGGAGTAATGGGACAGTGAGCATAAAGACGCATAGAAATGTAACGCCGATCACGAAGGCAATGATTGCCCATTCGTATGGAGTAATGGCACTCATGCGGGGATAACTCCTGGCAGGCCTAATTTATTAACAAAGAATGCATGTATTGGCCTTCAAATACACCAAACACAAAATTAATCCCGCCAATTGTACCCGATTGATGATGCCTCTTGCTAGCTTATGCGCCTTAGTCTTTGGGATGATTTATTAGACATTTTTCTTGCGTTTCCCGGCTAAAGCACTATTTATGCTAAAGCTATCGTTTTATCTAATAAACTTTCAAGTTATGATTATTTTTATAAATTTTTCAATTTTTTCATTAATTAAGCGCAAGGCGCCCGGCAAAAAGCGGCTGAATTCGCGCCAAACGCCCGCCAGGTTTTGCAGGCGCGCGCTTCGGCGCGGAAGAAACGCGCGCAATCCGCGCCAAACGGCAGCTTGAATATTTTAAAATTCTTTTTTTCCGCATTTCAGCCGGCCCGCCTACTTTTTACCTACATTTGCCCTTTGCGCAGCATTTCAGCTGTAAATGGCCCAAGCCCCCGCTTGTGTATTTTTTTGCAGCAAATTTCAACTATCTATCTGCATTTAAAAATATTTATGCTATTCCTAATTAAAGCCGACAAATCACAAAAAAAGGAGCAATACATGAACCTGGAGTTTACCCATGAGCCAGACTACTTTTTGTTTGCCCAGCTTATTATCCGCCATATCGAAAATTATATAGAGAAGCACCCGGACGCCAATAATGCAATTTTTGATTTGCGCGACATCTATGAACTGTTCCGCCAAGACAAGGCTTCATCCACCACCAACCTTGACGGCATCATGAATATTGCGGATGAATACCGGGTCGAAACGCTGAACGGCGATGAAAGGCTGATCAGCAGCCATGCCATTGACGTGAAAAACAACGCCCTGCTGATCGACTTCAACCCGGATGCCCTGGATGGGCTGAAATCCGGCAAGCCGGTGATTGCGCCGGACGCAACCCTGCATGAGTAGCAGGCGCGCCGGACAATAAAAAAGCCATTTAATCAATAAATGGCTTTTTTATTGTCCGGCAGGATGCCGCCTTCAAGCTTCTGAACCGGCATCCTTTTGCGGTTCAGCATTTTTCCTTTTCTGGCTTTTAAAGCGCTGCTGCGCCGGCCAGGCCATAATAAAGCGCGCGCCGCCCAGCTCCGGGCTTTCATCAATGCTGACCGTGCCGCCAAACCAGTAGGCAATCCGGCTGACAATTGACAGGCCCAGCCCGTAGCCGCCGGAAGCGCGGGTGCGGCTGTCATCCAGCCGGGCAAACGCTTCAAAAACCCGCGAACGCTCTTCTTCCGGAATCCCCGGGCCATCATCCTCAACGCAGACATAGGCCATGCCGTCTTCACTCAAGCCGCCGCTGATCAGCACCCTGCTGTCGCAGTAGCGCACCGCATTGCCGACCAGATTCTGCACCACGCGGTGCAGGTAGCGTCGCTCGGCATCGACCACCACCGCCAGCGGCGGCGCCTGCAGCTCCAGCGTCTTGCCGGTTTTCAGCGCTTCGGTTTCAATCAGCACCTGATCCAGCACTTCAAACAGGATAATCCGCTCAAAATCCAAAGACGGCGCGCCCTGCTCCAGCTTGGCGTAGGTCATGATTTCATCAATCAGGGTATTCAGCGCTTCAATATCCTTGTCAATCATGTCCACCTGCTGCAGCCGGCATTCATAGTCCTCTTCATCCGCCAGCATTTCCATGCCGAAGCGGATGCGCGCCACCGGCGTGCGCAGCTCGTGCGATACCGCGCGCATCAGCTCGCGCTGCGCTTCAATCAGGCGCTGAATATGGTCAGACATGGAGTTATAGCTGGAGGCCAGCGAGCCGACTTCATCGGTGCTGTCCACCGGCAGGCGCACGGACAGATCTCCGGTCTTCATTTTATTCAGGGCATAGTTGACCGCGCGCAGCTTGCGCTGCATCGGAACCAGCAGGCCGTACACGCCCAGGCTCAGCACAAACAGGCTCAGCAGGGTAATGCCGGCCGCCAGCTGAAACGGCATCCAGTTGAACAGGGGCACCGGGCCCATCACCAGCACATCTGAAGTGGAGCTTGGAATCGGTGAAACAATGGAAATGGTGGTGCCGCGCACAGAGGCGCTGTCGCGGTAAAGGATAATGCTGTGATCCAGCCGCAAGCGCCCGATCTGCTCCGAATCCAGCGGCAGGCTCTGCACATTGACAATCTGCATAGGATAGGAGAAATAATGCTGAATGCGCTGCAGGTATTCCCTTTCCTGCCCCGGGTAATACACCAGATAGTCCAGCACAAACACCGGCAGGGCTTTCATTTGCCGCTCGGTAATGTTTTCCGCCTTGATATACAGCAGATGATCCGGATCATCCTTCAGGCCGATAATGATATAGGCCACCAGAGTCTGCGCATCCCAGCGCACAGCCGCTTTGCGCTCTTCCAGCCGCTTCGCTTCGGCGCGGGTTAAATCCACCTTGTCCGCTTTTACATAGTAAATCGGCAATTCCAGCAGGTTGGATGCGTCTGAAATCCAGTCCATGCGCTGCTGCTCATTCGGCTGGCGCGCAATGCCCTCACTGATGATGTAGGCCATGCCGTCAGTCAGGGATTCGCGGTATTCCTGCGCGCGCTGGTAGTTGATGATCTGCACCAGCAAATAGCCGAACAGGGCCACCAAAACAACCAGAATGACCAAGCCGGCATAAATGCGCAGAAATATACTGTGTTTTAACACTTAAGCGTGCCCTGCATTTAAATCATGAGGAGCGGCGTCCATCAGATGCCGCTGGTTTCTTTCACGAACAGATAGCCTTTGCTGCGCACGGTCTTAATGCGTTTCGGGTTTTCCGGATCATCGCCGATTTTTGGGCGGATGCGGGAAATGCGCACGTCAATTGAGCGGTCCTGGCCGTCATATTCAATGCCGCGCAGGCGCTCAAAGATGTCTTCGCGGGAAAGAATGCGCCCGGCATTGGAGGCCAGCAGCCACAGCAGGTCATATTCGGCGCTGGTGAAGTCCACCAGTTCGCCGTTCAGCGTCACTGAGCGGCCGCCATTGTCAATCACCAGATCATCAAACTCGATGCGCTGCGCGACTTCATCTTCAGGCACTTTGTCGGTGCGGCGCAGCAGCGCGCGGATGCGCGCCAAAAGCACGCGCGGCTGCACAGGCTTGGCCACATAGTCATCTGCGCCCATTTCAAGGCCCAGAACCTGATCCATGTCTTCGGTGCGCGCCGTCAGCATCAGAATAGGCTGATGGTAATGCGGGCGCACTTCGCGGCAGATGGTCAGGCCGTCAGCGCCCGGCAGCATGACATCCAGAACCACAAGGTCCGGCTGCTCTGCAATAATGCGGCGGATGGCGCGGTTGCCGTCCGGCTCTACCCCGACTTCAAGCCCATTGCGGATCAGGTATTCTTGAGTTAAGCGGGCAAGACGTTCATCGTCTTCAACGATTAAGATTTTTGGTAATTTTTCTTCCTGGCTCATGGAATGCCCCTTTGCATGACTGGACGTATCCTTTAAAAATCCGGCAGATACGATTCAATATATTTTGCAATATACACACGTTTACATTGTAAACAAGATGCTGTTCACCAAACTGATACATCTCGGCTGCTTTTTGTTAAATTTTATTAAACATTGAATTATCTATCTTTTTCTAAATAACAGCCCCTTGGCTCATCTTTCCCGCATGAAAAGTTACAAAAACAGCAAAAAAGCAGGCTGCGCCTATATTTACAGCAAACTGACCTGCGCCGGTTTCAATAAGTTTCGGCCTTTTCAAGTTATCCACAAGGTTATCTATAAGCAGTTAAACTCAGCTTTGCTATGCTATGCCCTTGTCCGATAAGGCTTAAAGCAGAACGGTAAAAAAACCGGGCTTTTTGGCGGGGATTCAGCGCCGCAGAAGATCGAAACTTTTAATAAAATGTCAATATTGATCTGACCTGAATTTTCCCGTATCTTGTGTCCAATTCAATCTTAAACCACTAAGTCTTGTGTTTATTCCTCAAACACTGCGGCATAGCCTTTGCCCAGTAAAAACGGTCCATAAACATAACAATAGATGACAATGGAGCTATGCTGACATGAGCGTAATCACGTCTACCCCAGGCCAATTGCAGGTGATCAAGCGCACCGGTGATGTCGCCGCATTTGATGCAGAAAAGATTTCTGTAGCAATCGGCAAAGCGTTCTTGGCTGTTGAAGGCCAGCAAAGCGCTGATTCCAGCCGCATTCACGACCGCATCGAACAGCTGACCGAAATGGTGATGAACACCTTTAACCGCCGCCTGCCATCCGGCGGCACCATCCATATTGAAGAAATTCAGGATCAGGTTGAGCTGGCGCTGATGCGCACAGGCGAGCAGAAAGTTGCGCGCTCTTATGTGATTTACCGCGAACAGCGCGCCGAAGCGCGCAAGCAGACCGGCGCAAACCATCACCCGACCCTGCAGATTACCGGCGCAAATGGCCAGCTGAAGCCGCTGGACCTGGGCGCGCTGCAGGCGAATATCGCCAAGGCTGCTGCAGGCCTGGAAGGCATTGACGCTCAAGCGATCATCGATGAAACCGTTAAAAACCTGTATAACGGCGTAAAAGAGTCGGACATCGCCACCACCATGATGATGGCGACCCGCACGCGCATTGAGCAGGAACCGAACTACACTTACGTGACTGCGCGCCTGCTGCGCGACAACCTGGTTGAAACCGGCCTGGAATTCCTCGGCCTGCCTGCAGACACGCTGGAAAGCGACGCTTTAGAAACCTTCTTAAAGAAAGGCATTGCGCTTGAGCTGCTGTCGCCGGAACTGCTGGATTTTGACCTGGCCAAACTGGCTGCGGCGATTCAGCCGGAACGCTCGAATCAGTTCACCTATCTGGGCCTGCAAACACTGTTTGACCGCTACTTCATCCACTCTGACGGCGTGCGCTTTGAGCTGCCGCAGCTGTTCTTCATGCGCGTGTCTATGGGCCTTGCATTGAATGAAGATGATAAAGAAGCGCGCGCAATTGAGTTCTACAACCTGCTGTCCAGCTTTGACTACATGGCGTCTACGCCAACCCTGTTCAACTCAGGCACGCTGCGCCCGCAATTATCCAGCTGCTACTTAACCACTATCGGCGATGACCTGTACAACATTTATGGCGCAATGCGCGACAACGCGATGCTGTCTAAATGGGCCGGCGGCCTCGGCAATGACTGGACGCCTGTTCGTGCTTTGAACTCTTACATCAAGGGCACCAACGGCAAATCGCAAGGTGTTGTGCCTTTCCTGAAAGTAGCCAACGATACAGCCGTTGCGGTGAACCAAGGCGGCAAGCGTAAAGGCGCGGTCTGCGCTTACCTTGAAACCTGGCACCTGGATATTGAAGAATTCCTGGAGCTGCGCAAGAACACAGGTGATGACCGCCGCCGCACGCACGACATGAACACGGCAAACTGGGTTCCAGACCTGTTCATGCAGCGCGTATTTGAAGATGCGGAATGGACACTGTTCACGCCGTCTGAAACGCCGGATCTGCACGATTTGACTGGCGCAGAATTCGCTGAACGCTATGCATACTACGAAGGCATTGCCAAAGAACAGAATTTATTGCACAAGAAAATCCGCGCAAAAGATTTGTGGCGCAAAATGCTGTCTATGCTGTTTGAAACAGGCCATCCGTGGATCACATTCAAAGACGTCTGCAACCTGCGTTCTCCACAGCAGCATGTTGGCGTCGTGCATTCATCCAACCTGTGCACAGAAATCACCCTGAACACCAATGCCGATGAAATCGCAGTCTGCAACTTAGGCTCGATCAATCTGGTGCAGCATGTGCAAGGCGGCGTATTAGACCGCAAAAAGCTGGCGCGCACGGTGAAAACTGCAGTCCGCATGCTCGACAACGTGATTGACATCAACTATTACGCTGTGCCGCAGGCGAAAAACTCCAACCTGAAGCACCGCCCTGTCGGCATGGGCATCATGGGCTTCCAGGATGCTTTATACGAAATGCAGCTGGCTTACGGTTCTGAAGTGGCTGTGGATTTTGCCGATGAGTCGATGGAAGTGATCAGCTACTATGCGATCCAGACCTCCAGCGATTTGGCGCTTGAGCGCGGCAGCTACGAAACCTTTAAAGGCTCACTATGGGATCAAGGCATCCTGCCGATTGATTCTTTAGATCTGGTTGCGAAATCCCGCCCGGAACGCATGTTTGAAGTTGACCGCACCCAGCGCCTGGATTGGGACACGCTGCGCGCCAAAGTGCAGAAAGACGGCATGCGCAACTCGAACGTGATGGCGATTGCGCCGACAGCAACGATTTCCAACATCTGCGGCGTGTCTCAGTCAATTGAGCCGACTTTCCAGAACCTGTATGTGAAATCCAACCTGTCCGGCGAATTCACCGTGATCAACCCGTATTTGGTACGTGCGTTGAAAGAGCGCGGTCTTTGGGATTCTGTGATGGTTAACGACCTGAAACACTTCGAAGGTTCTGTTCAAAAAATCTCACGTATTCCTGAAGAGCTTAAAGCGATCTTCGCGACTGCGTTTGAAGTTGAGCCGCGCTGGATTGTGGATGCTGCATCACGCCGTCAAAAATGGATTGACCAAGCTCAGTCTCTGAATCTTTATATCTCTGGTGCAAACGGTAAGAAACTGGACATGACATACAAAATGGCATGGCTGCGCGGCCTGAAAACCACGTATTACCTGCGTGCATTGGGCGCAACTTCTGCAGAGAAATCGACCATTAACACTGGCGCATTGAATGCGGTTAAAGCAACTGCTGCGCCTGCGCCAGCCGCGGCTCCAGCGCCTGCCGCTGAAGTGAAGCCTGCAGCTCCGGCTGAAGAAGACGGTTTTGCTCAGGCAGCGCCAGTGCCAATGGCATGTTCAATTGACAATCCTGATTGTGAAGCTTGTCAGTAATTAACTAAGGATATCTACATCAGAATAAAGGCTACCTCTGTGGCCCTACCTGATAAAACTTCATAATGTGGCCACACGTAGCATAGGTTTTCAGTAGTGAGGATTTATGTCTAAGAAGAAAGATGTCTTTGGTAAAAAGCTGACGCTAACCCAAAAGGAAAAAGCGGATCATAAAAATCGAATGGAGAAATTTGAAACTCTTTCTCTATATTGGGTGCAAGCCCAAAGATATTGTGAAGCAATTTATACAATTTTAGTTCAAGCGGGAAAATTAGTTTTCCCCAATGAACATATAAGACAAAAGCTATTTGATTTACTTGTGACCTTAGTTAAAAAATTTGGATGGTGGTTAATGTCTCCAATTTTATTTCAGCTAATAAGTGATCAATTCGTATTGTCTGACTTATTTAATAGCTTCTTTTTATAAAGAGTTATTAACAATTAAAGGAAACCATCATGATGCACATGACGCATAACTATCAGTTAGGACTTGTTGCCTTGGTGGTTTCTTTTATTTTGACTTTTTATGTCCCGATCGCCTATTTCTGGTTCAAGGCATATAAATCGCGTAATCAAAATAAGTAGTGAGGATATTTGCTCTTCCGCATAAAATTAGAGCATCCATCGGCAAAACTTAATTTTGCTTACACAGAATGAGCGTATAGTAGGATGTCTTAGCTTCAACGGCTGGATGTCTCATAAAAGATATAAAGCAACGAAGAGAGAACTGTTATGTCTATCCTAAGTTGGGACGATTTCGAAGATGATGAACCGAAACAAGCTGCACCAGCACAGCAGCCTGCGCCCGTCGAGCCGAAGAAAGCGGCTGATGCGCAAGTGGTATCTGATGCACACAACGCGGCGCCGCGTGTGGCAGCTGCACAACCCGCTGGAACCGCTGCCAGCCGAGGATCAAATCCAGCCGATTCGCTGGCAAGAGCATCTGCTTCCCTAGACACGCTGGATGTGGCCCCGGGCTTGGAAGAGTTGGAAATGGGCGCGCAGCGCGTTCAGGTTGACGACAAAGCCATGATCAACTGCCGCGCTGACTTGAACCAGCTGGTGCCGTTCAAATACGAATGGGCTTGGCAGAAATATCTGGACGGCTGCGCAAACCACTGGATGCCGCAGGAAGTCAACATGAACCACGACATCGCGCTGTGGAAGTCTGAAAATGGCTTGACCGAAGATGAGCGCACCATTGTCATGCGTTCTCTGGGCTTTTTCTCGACTGCAGATTCTCTGGTTGCAAACAACCTGGTTTTAGCGATTTACCGCCACATCACCAACCCTGAATGCCGCCAGTACATTTTGCGCCAGGCCTTTGAAGAAGCGATTCACACGCATGCTTACCAGTACTGCATCGAATCTTTAGGCATGGATGAAGGCGAAGTCTTCAACATGTACCGCGAAGTTCCGTCTGTTGCGCGCAAAGCGGCCTGGGGCCTGAAATACACCCAGTCTTTAAGCGATCCGACGTTCCAAACCGGCACGCCTGAAAATGACCAGATCCTGCTGCGCAACCTGATCGCGTTCTACTGCGTGCTGGAAGGCATCTTCTTCTACTGCGGTTTCAGCCAGATCCTGTCGATGGGCCGCCGCAACAAAATGAACGGCGTTGCTGAGCAGTTCCAGTACATTCTGCGCGATGAGTCGATGCACCTGAATTTCGGCATCGATATGATCAACCAGATTAAGATTGAAAACCCGGGCCTCTGGACGGCTGAATTCCAGCAGGAAATCATTCAAATGATTCTGGAAGGCACCATGCTGGAAATCGAATATGCGCGCGACACCATGCCGCGCGGTGTTTTGGGCATGAATGCAGCCATGATGGAAGAATACCTGAAATTCATCTGCAACCGCCGTTTAGCGCAGCTTGGCCTGCCTGAACAGTTTGCCGGCGTGAACAACCCATTCCAGTGGATGTCGGAAATGATGGACTTGCGCAAAGAGAAGAACTTCTTTGAAACCCGCGTTACGGATTATCAGACTGGCGGCGCGCTAAGCTGGTAATTGGAAAATTTTGAAAAATCCTGTTGATTAAAGCATAAGTTGAAATTTACAAAGCATAAGCTGAAATAAATTAAACCATAAGCTGAAACCTAGTTAAAGCAATAAGATAATGTCATAAAATATTATGGCATTATCTTTTACTTCAAAATATAAATGAAATAATTCCAAAAAATATAAGAAATCTTCGTATAAACCTCATGAGCATCCCATAATTCAGCATTATTTCACCTTATTATTTAAATTTTATAGTACTAAAATATCCTTTATCCGTTAAATAACAGTTGATATGAGATTTGGACTCTGACGGAGCTTTTTAGCGTTGATGCACTGTTTATAACTGTCTTTAAATACATAAATAGGTGTCCACTTAAATTTTAGTAGACACTTTCACGGTATTAATGAGCTAGAAAAAGTGGGGGGCTGCGGTTTCTTAACTTATAGCACTAGTTTTCCCAAGTAATCATATTCTTACTGATTGTTATGCTGCAGAATAAACTTCGCGAAAAGTCTCACTCAATTGTAATGCTGCACTGCGCCTATCCCCCATGTCAATTTGCCAATCAATAATTTCCAACATTTTTTGACGTACTTGGAATTCTAATGGAGAATCTCTATCTGAAAAATGTTGAACAAGTTCCGAAATTCTTGCATATAAAGATTTATACTCCCAACCACTAAACCCATTTACAGAAATTATATGCAATATCTGATCAGAAAATACTTCACTCGGATAGTATTCTTTAGCCCTTTCACATAAAGTTAGAAAGTTGTGCATGATATCGGCTGACCAGCCAGCCTCACGAACAAATCGGTCTATTACTGGCATAATTGTACGTATTTCTGACCAATCTCCATTAATATAGCGACACGCAGAGTTGTCGTGCTCCACGTTTGTGAACATTAGTATTTTAGCAACTTCAGGAAGGTCTATGCCATGAAACTCACCTGCTCGATGAGAGCCTTGTTGAAGTTCAGTACATCGAAGAAAACGCTCAAGAAATAGCAATATAGTCGGAACAGCATCCTCAGATATTTTCTCAGCTTTATATAAACTTGCACTGACATAAGCATTTGTAACAGCTCTGAGAAAATCCCAGCAGATATCCCCTTTAAGAGTCAAGATAGGATCAAGAAATCGTAATTTAGTTTCTTCTAAGGATAAAACACTACAAATTTTTCCTATCAGAGCCCCTAGTGTATCAACCCATTCATATAAATCTCCCTCATAATTAAATCGATCTGACTTGCTTTGCCAAGAAGGTTGTACTTTTTCAATTGTCCACTTAACAAGATCAGACACAAAATCTAAAAAGAATATTTTTGACGAACTTTGAATAATTGTTTCAATCGGTAAAACCGAAATAATTTTCTCAGCAAAACTAGTATCCCATCCTACATCAGCTTTAACCCAATGATTCTTCTCATGATCATTAAAATTAAAATTTGGAAATCCATTTTTTCTGTACGCTGCTGCTATTCTTTCATCTCGCTCTTTTTTAGCTTGAATAACTTCATCTTCTAATCTTTTCCACGGAGCAGAAGGGACTGGAAGAGACATCCACTCTTCATCAGATTGAAAATATGTATTTATTGACTCATACAAAGCATTGTAAGCTACTTCTATCTTCTCAAATTCTCTGTATATTTTATATTTCAAATGGTCATGACATAAAGAAAAGGCGTAATAAATCGCAGCCCATACTTTTTTAGAATCTTTATCCCAAAATTTTAATAATTCCGTAAGCCCTGTTATAGCTATTTCATGAGAAGGATGAGCAATCAAGTTGAATAAATGACTTAATGTATTATCAGAACTAGTTTCATGCTCAAACTCAGCAGAAAGACCTTTTGCTACAAACTTTAGTGGATGAGTAGAGTAAACAGCATCTGGTGTTGATAATTCATAAGAATTTATAGGTGTTAGTCTCGCTCTTTCAATCACTCCTCTAGCCCAACTAATATCCTCTTCAAATATATTTGTACGAAATTTAAGTACGGCTGCAACAACAGCTGAAACTGCACATTGCCGCATTCGCTTTCTTGTACTTGAATCTGTGAAATCGTCACATGGATCTTGAAATAGATCTGCACTATCATATTTTTTAATGTATTCAATAGCTGACTGAATTGAATACTTATCACTTAACACCCCATTCTCAAATGATTTTTCGACCCAAGAACTTAACTCAATTTGAGAGATAAATTCATAAGACTCTTCAGAAGCCTTAACATTTTCAGGAAGGGACGCTGAGGGACTATTATGCGTTACAGTAAGCACCTTTGGATCATCAGTTTTTTGAAAGTTATAAGTTAGTGGATCTGCAAGTTCAGCATATTTTAAGGCTGACTTTTCAAGATTCTTAATGGTCTCGGAGCCATGAATTTGTTCATGATAATCGAAAGCTAAGTTGTCTTTAAAAGCTAAGATAGCTTGTTGAAAACTTTCCTTTAAATCATCACTGCTTTGAAATATATACCGAGGAAATAACCCTATTAGTAGTTCTTTAGTGCCGTTAAAGCTGAGATCATTTTTCATACGAAAAAGATCAGCCTCCAGAATCTTTTGGCTTCCTATTAACGGAAGCGCCGTTTGGGAAACTAATGCTTTATCTAAAACTATCGTTACTGCAATTCCTAATATCGCTATTGAAGTATTTCCTTTAACTATTCTTTCAATAAGTTGATCAGGTGCCTCTCCTAGCCTTATCTGATTTGAGCACCAACACTCTAGTGCCATATAAGCACAAGCTAGACCAGGTGGAGTCCAATAGTGTTTGTTCCAAATATATTCTTTTTGGTTACCCCAAAATATTTGTTTACCCCAGGGAAAGTCTAGTTCTAGTGGTATAGGCGATAGTTGTTCAGTGATTCTTTGCTGTTGTCTCCAAGCCGTTATAGCGTGATTCGATAGAAGAGTAATTAAACGAAGCGCTTCTGTAGCTGAATGCTGAAACAAGGAATGAAAGGGTTCCTTTGAAGGAGAAGGAGAAGGAGAAGGAGAAGGAGAATCGAAAACTCTTGAGCCTGCTTTAATGCAAAGATTTTTTGAAAGATCTGAAGATCTACGCTTTCTCAATTCATAGGTAGAGCTGTCCAATAGGCTTTGTTCGCCTGTTGTTCTTTGAGTCTTAGATTTGTACAGAATAGATTCATAATTCTGTTCAGATATAGAATCATCTTTTAAGATCATCTTTAACTGATCAATAGGCAGATCTTCTAAGAGATATTTAAGAGTAAAATCTACTAATAAAGTTGAATGCGTTAGTGCAAGAAGGGGGGAATAATCAATTACATGCTTAAAAATAGACTTTTCAATTTGCATTGAGTTGATATTTTCAACCAAGTACCTGTTAGTAAATTCAGGGTAAACTTCTGCTGCTGTAAGTATCAAACTAACTAAAGACTCTCGGAAATCTTTTATATTATCAATATCAACCCATCCTTCACTCAAGCCTGAAATATCATTTCCTGTTAAAGAAAGCCATTCATAAACAAGAGTTAAAATCTTTGGGGTTGTCCGATTTGGTAAGTACCTGTGCAAATTTTGCCACACATTAAATAAGGTCACGATATTCGGGAATAGCGCCTTTGGGATATTTTGCGTATTGCCAAGAATAAAATTAATTAGACGATTCCAAAGAGAAATATCCGAAGGCCACGCTAAATTATCGGCAATTCTTATGTCTGATTTTGATTTTAGTATTATAGGGTTTGAAATAGTCTTTTCTGCTTGGAACCAAACCAATACTTTTCCAAGTAACGTAAAATTATTATGAGAGACTACTTTCATATAATCTTGAGTGCTGTCTAGAAAATTAGCATGCCCGATTGGACCTAATAGCCAAGCTCTTAGCCATTGGGAGCGCATAGTAGAGAATTTTGTATTTTTAAGAGTTTCTGACCAAGTATTATTAAAATATTCGAATTGAGCTAATAGCTCTACTACACGAGCAATTGCTGGCGGTTGACCAAACTCTTCTATTTTAGTTAACCAATTTTCTTCTTGTTCAATTAAGACATACAGCAGAGACCACTCAAAAAAAATGTCATGTGAAAAATTGACAGATGTTCTGCTTGAACTGATTTGTATTAATCCATCACTGTGAAAACTCTCAATAAGACTATGAGCCTGATTTAGCTCTCTAATCTTGATAGGTCGAGTTAAATTTTTTACTTTCTTTTCAGCTAGTTCTAAGAGCGCAGAGTGACGACTGACAAGCTCTTGCCCTAATGCATTGTATCCTCCCCTATCCCACCAATGCTGAATCAACTCTAGCTCTGATTGAGGTTTGAATGAGCTAGCATAAGTAAATGTGCTCATTACTCTTGCAAAGAATGGCCTTCTAATTACATCTTTTACTGTTGGTGAACCAAAGAGTAAGGCTCTAAGATTCGGAAATTGGACCGCTAGCTCTTGAGACTCCTCTTCATTGAATAAACTTACTTGAACTGTGTCTACTGAAATTTTATCTAAAATATGACCTAACCAGTTACGTAAGGGTTCAATTCCAGTATCGCGCAGTGTCACTACAATTTTCCAATCTTCTAATGCAGGAGAGTTGAGAATTGTGTTAACTACTTCTTCAATTATTGGGCGATTTTGTTTTTCTATACGGTCTATTCCATCAATAAACAATGTAGGAGTTCCAGTTACTTTAATTTCTAAAAGAAGCTCTTCAAGATTGTGAGTCGCAACTCCATTTTGAGCGGAATAATTAATCCAACTATTACCTATTAATTGATCCGATTTTAAAAAAAATATATTTCCATTTGCTAGAGATTTCTCTGCCATTTGCTTCAACAATACGGACTTTCCAGAACCAGGTAATCCGGTAATTTGAAGAAAGCGAGTATTAAGTAACGTAGTTTCTAATTTAACTTCTAATGACTTTCTTGATATTGTAAAACCATTAATATCATGTGGAATAAGATTTATATAGGATCGGCCTAAATTGTTGAGTACATCAAGCTGCTGTTCAAAAGAAGGGGCTATTCTGAGTTTCACCACTTTGGATACATCCTGAACCAGTCTCTTTCGATCAAATTGCCCGGCCTTACCTGCAGAAGCTCTTGCAAGTTTATTTAGATGAGACCACACGAGAGAGTATTTATCTCTATCGGCTGTGGCCAAACTGTAGCCTATGAATTGCTCTGCAATATGTGAATCGACATCACCATCATGTAAAAAATCAAATTTAATAACAATAAAATGTGAAAGGAAAGAATGTAATTCTTCCTGAGAAATAGGCCCGCCACAAATATCTTTAAGCAATGCCTCGATATCATTTTTTATCGTTTCTTGTTCATCACTTGCGTTTCCAGAAGAAGTAAATCGTTCAAAAAAATGTTTAGCATCATTACTTTCCTTAGCCAAATTGCATAATGTGGTCAGATCCCTGAATTTATTTGTAGCAATCGTGCCAACTGCAGCACCATATTTATCTACACCTTTCTTAAATTGAGAATTTTTTAAAGTAGATATGCTATCGCGAATAATATCTCTAAAATCACCGTTAGTAGCTGCACTACTGATGGTTAATGCTCGTTTAACTTGTAAACTCAATGTTCCAATTTGACCACTAGCACCTTTCCAACCTACGATGACATCATCTAATGGTTTTTCGAAATCTCGTTGTTGAACAGCCACATTAGTTACTATTCCATCACACCCTGGAGCACCTCTCTCTGCTAGTAAAGCAGCTAAATAAAATGCAGCAACATGACCTTCAAACGTGAAACCCTCTCCTCCAGCAAGCTCAGGTGACTGAGACATCCTTTTCTCCTTTTATATTCAGCTTAAGATGTATTTTCATTTCAGAAGTTACGAGAAGAAAAGTAAAATATCTCCTTTGAAAATGACATTGCTCATATAGTTTTACTATAAAATTCAAATTAATCAATATATTTCAATATCTTATTTTAAGTAAAAAATATAAATTCTATCTATACTAGAGCTCTTGCGAAAGTATCATTTTTGACTATTTTAGGCTTTAATATTTCTTTAAAATCAAAAGTTATTTCCGATGAAATTTTAACCAAAACAAGAAATCTACTTTATTAGTATTAACAAAATCTCATTGAAAACTCAAAACTGAAAGGCATATCATACCTAATAGTGAATAGCTACTGACTTTATAAATATTCTTTAATGAAATAAAATAGTTAATTAATGAGGTATTTATGAAGGATAAATATCCATGAAGAATTCAAACTTTAAATCCTGTAATAATCCAACTTAGAACTGACAATATCTTGGCTGTTTGACAAACAACCAAGTTTCAATTGAATTTTAGGTTAAAAATCATTAGATGATGAAATTTTAAATTTTTAATATTATAGCAAGCTTATCTGATAAATCTGGCATATCTGAAATCACAACATCATCTACTTCAACCCAAGCATGAGATAAAAAATCATACTTTTGAATTCCAATTTTAAGATTAAAGTCATATTTTTTAAGAGTGAGGAAGTATGCAAGTATCAAGGAATTCTCTAGGCATTTTAAATCAAAAGGGAGTTTAGACGACACTTTATGAATAAAACTGGCAGCTGAATTGACATAGCCAAAATCCTTATTGACACATTTAGAGTTTTTCTTTAGAAACTTTAGTAGATTAATTTTTTGTTTGAAAAAATAATTTTTTCCTGTGAAAAAAATACAGTAAATAATTATTATAAAAATTTTATCATGAAAGCTAATATCTTTATCGTCATTTTTTACGAAATGACTAACATCAGCCCATGAATAGTTATCAATGCCTTCAATATCATTATACCGTACAATCTCAGATGATTTTATATTTTTTTCAAAGAGAAAAAGATAGTCATCTAATTTACTATCAAATGAACTAGAGTCATTAATATATTGATTCATAGCAAAAGATTGTTCTTTATCTAAAAAATGAAAACAATTAGATTCCAAATCTAATATTACTATCTCGCTATCTAAACTAATTGCATAATAATCATTTTTTATCACATTTTTCATACTATTGCTCGCTTAATTCCTTATATATCATTTCAAAAATAATAGAATTCATTAAATGTGTATCAAAGCCACCAACTCCTAATGAAGCAAGCTTTAATTTTTTGCCCAGCAAGTCTATATCTATAATTTTATTTTTATATAAATAGCCATTCTCTAGGATATTAGAAAAAAACTCATAATTTTTTTTGAGTTCCCGTTGATATGCCCCTGTCATGTGACCTTTATTTATTCTAAAAAAATAGTCAGATTTGTACATTTTTTGAAAAGACTTTCTAAAATGTAAACGTGTAAAGTCTTCATTAAATGTTTCAGATATTTCAAAACTTTCAGAACAAGAAATCATTTCAGGAGTAACATATGGGAAAAAAAATTTAATATGTTTGGGCAATCTTATGGAGGCAACAGAGCATGCAAATAAAGCTTCAAAAATATTCTGTTTTCGATAGATGTCCATTTGTACCTTTTTAGAAGGCCGCAGAGTATGGAGCATAATTTTCTTGATTATTTTAAAATAGTTTATCGAATATAACTTTGAATATTCTTTGATTTTTGCCAGAAACTTATAGTCGAGTAACTCATACGGAATGGACTGGAAAAATAAGTGGTCTCCACCATGCCCATCAAGAATGACAAATTGATTCCCTTTAAAGTATTGATTTAATTCTGAAACATAGTGTTCAACAAAACCTAAACTTGTTAAGTAGGTAAAGGGGAAAGGCGAGAAAATAGACGTTTCTTTTTTAAAGTCATTCAATAAAAAACCAGTATCTAAGTCAAATGTTAATAGCTTGACTGACAGTTCATTGCAAATTTTTTGTGAGTACTTTAAATCATTGTTTGATGACCCTTTATTATGCCATGTAAAAGCAATTATATTTTTATCTGGAAATTTATTTTTTACAGAATACAGTATGGCAGTTGAATCTAAGCCACCAGAAAAACTTACAGCAATATTATCTTGGTCACTAATTTTATCCAGAACTGATAATAAGCATGTTGCAGGATCATTATTACTACATGACCTCTCAATCAAATCAATCTCAATTGATGTGCCATTTTTTATCAACTTATACCCATGGTATAGTGGGTAAATATTGTTTATAAATATATCATGCGCAAATATATCCCCCCCAAGACTCCTTGAAAGAACACTTCTATCTATATTATTTTTATCAAAAGATTTAAGATCATAGAAGTTTTCCGATAAATATAGAAACTCCTCATCAAACTCTAAATAAAAACAAATATTTGAGTTATATTGATTGTAAATAATGAGAGTTTCACTATTTTTTTCAATCTTTAGGAAGCCATTAAAAAGAACAACTGTACTGGCTAAATCTTTAATATTTACTTTGTTAATCATGGCTTTAAATGTTATTTAAAAGGTTTTTATTATTAAATTAAAAAAGGTAAAGAAATATTAATTATCTTAATATTTCTTTACCTGTTTAAGTGTTAGTTAAATTTATAAACACCCAAACGAACTTCAATAATAGGACCTACGCCTCTACCATTAATATTCGATGTTGCTTGAAGTGTTGTGGTTTTAGCATTTTTAGAAAATTTCTTAATTAAAGTTTTCATCAGTATTTCCTTTGATTGTTTTGGAGTTTTTTACTGTACATTCTTTAATCTGTTACAATGTATCTGTAATGTTACTTTTTGTATTTATAATCTTGTTAGATAAAATTTATAATAAAAACCAATGGTTAATAAAAATAAAATATGTATAAATATCTTTTAGAGATTAATAGTTTACCAATATTTTAATGACTTATTTTTTTGGGGAAATAGGTTGAAATATATAAAAAGACTCAATGAGTATACAAAAAAAGATTGATTTAGCTCTAGAAGATCAGCATTATTTATTACAGTAAGCATACTTCTATTTGGTTTATTTTTTAAAAAAACTTAATACTAGACTATTGTTATGGAAATAAACTTATTAATTAGAACTATTACATGTTTTAAAACTAACATGTTTACCAGTGATTAAAATTGAGCTTGAACTATGAAAAGTAAAGTGGAACTTTTTTTGTTTTATTTAAATTTAATTAAGGACAGATATGCCAAAATATATCTCCACGCTGCAATTCTTCTTTTTATTACCATCTTAGTTTCAGCACTTACAACATTTTTGCCATATTTAATGAAGTTGATTGTTGATTCCTCAAATAATATTCTGATTACTGATGTTATTGACAAAAATAATCTAATATTGTTACTAGCAATTAGTTTTTCAACTGCGTGGGTAGCACTTAAAGTCCTAACATGGACTACCAATATTTTTTCAGCTTACTTTATGGTTAATATTGAAGCGAATATAATCTTTTCGTCTTTTGCTAATTTTATAAGATCAAAAATTGACTTTGTAAATAAGACGGACACTGGTGTTCTGAACTCGGATGTGCAGCGCGGATCGCTCGCATTTGGGCAGATCATATATACGATTTTCTTAGTTCTTCTTCCTGTTATCATCCAATTCTTACTTATAATTTCAGTAATTTCATTCAAGATTAGCCTTAGTTTTACTTTATTTTTCTCTGTTGCAACGATCTTTATTTTTGTGCTTACACTCATGCTTATAAGGAAGAGTGGGAGCTACTTTAATGAGATTTATGATGCAGACAATAGCCAATCAAAGTTCTTTTTAGAAAAAGTGAACTCTGTCTACAATATTAAATCCCAAGGTTCTGGTGATTTTGAGACAAATAAATTTAGATCAATTTGTCAAAACTATATCGAGAGAGTTTTTCATGGTAATTTGAAAATTGGTATGTTGATGATATATCAAGTGTTTGCTGTTGGTGTGTTCTTAACAGGGTCTATGATTTACTCTGTATACATGTTCAATAGCAATCAATTCACTGCAGGTGATTTTGTTTTAATTAGTTCCTATATCATTGAACTTAGCGCACCATTAGTCCTTGTTTCACAGAACTTGATGCAAACGAATGGCCATTTTGTTTCTATCGAAAAATTAGAAAAATATTTCAAGAGTCCAAAAGACGCTGTTGTCGAAAGCAGCTATCAGCTAGAAGAAACTTACTACCGCTTCCAAGATGTAAATTACAGCGTCAATGATGTAGAAATTTTAAGAAATTTTAACTTTGAAATCACTAAGGGGACATTCTTAGTTATTAAGGGAGAGACAGGTTCTGGAAAATCAACATTCATTAATTTATTGTTAGGTATTAATAAAATCGATAGTGGGAAATTATTTTTTGGTGATCTGGACATATCTAACTCATTTTCTTCAAAAATCCATGATGTAGTATCATTTGTTCCTCAGAAAAGTTTTATTTTTTCAGGAAGTGTTATGGAAAACATATTATATAACAATAATTTACACTACTCTGAAGAAGAACTAATTGCGATACTTAAAGAGTTCAATCTTTATAAAATTTTGGTAAATAATAATATATCTTTGAACTCCCCTATAGATGAACTCTTCAAGTTTTTCTCTGGTGGAGAAGTACAGAGATTTAATCTTGTAAGAGCAATTCTAGCCAAACCAGAAGTCCTTATTCTAGATGAACCTACTTCGGCTTTAGATTCTATAATGGCCAAAAAAGTCTTTGATATTATTAGAAAGAATGTTTCTACACTTATTGTTGTTTCTCATTCGGACTCACTTATTAAGTTAGCTGATGCACAGCTACATTTCCCACTTGTGCAATCACAAAATTTAGTAAAAAGCGGAAGCTGATGTGTTAGTGTAAAAGTAGTAGTAGTCGTTTTACTATCTACAAAATTGTAAAACGACTACATGTTAAAAATAATTCATTCACATGACTAAGTTATGGCTATAAGAAAAAAGTTAAGTTTGTTTTTGATAGTATTTTTCGTATTGCTGTGCGCTGCAGTAATTATCTTTTATTACAGTAAAATCAAGGATACTACTGAGGCTACTCCTAGTATTTCTACTGTGCAAAGAAGCGATATAACAGAAAATGTAAAGGCTGTAGGAGAAATCTATGCAACTGAACTTGTATCTGTCGGAGCGCAAGTATCAGGTCAAATTCTAAAATTGCATATTAAACTAGGTCAATCTGTGAAGAAGGGCGATTTAATTGTAGAGATTGACTCTAAAACACAAGTCGACAAATTAAATACGGCAAAAGCAGAACTTGAATCAGCTAAAGCGGATTTAGCAGCCAAAAGAATGTCGCTGGCCACATCAGAAAAGAGCTTCATAAGAAAAAAGAAACTTTTTGAGGTTGAAGCTGAGTCTAAAGAGTTGCTTGAACAGGCAGAAAATAAATTAAAACAAGATGAAATGGGTGTTGAAAGTGCCAAACTACGCCTAAAGCAGCTTCAAATTAATGTTAATACAGCACAAACTGAATTGGGGTATACTCAAATTAGATCCCCACTTACAGGCACAATTGTTTCACTCCCTGTCGAAGCAGGGCAAACAATTAATTTTGCTCAAACAACTCCATTGATTGCCGTGATTGCAAATTTGGAGCAGATGGAGGTTAGAATGCAAATTGCTGAAGGTGACTATACAAAGCTTAAACCCAACATGCTTGTTATCTTCAGCACACTTGCAGACCCTGCCATAAAATTGAATGGGCAAGTTATAAGCATTGATCCCGCATTAACGACATTAACGAAAGGGACTTATGATAACAAGGCTGAAAATACCGATTCAGCGGTTTACTACTATGCACGTATGATTGTCGAAAATCCGCGCAAAATGTTAAGCATTGGCATGACTACACAAAATGAAATCATAATTAATCAGAAAAAAAACGTACTTGCTATCCCAAAAACAGCAATCTTTGAAAATGGCGATCAAACAACGGTTTCAGTTTATAGTGCTGATAAAAAAATCACTCCAAGGAAAATTAAAACAGGTATATCTGATTTTACGCAGATCGAAGTAGTGCAAGGACTTAAAGACGGTGAAAAAGTATTAACTGAATTTCAGGATGGTGTGAATTCTGAAAGCACAGGAGCTGATCCTTGAGTACAAATTCTAAGGCAAGTTCTGTTTTGATTGAGGTCAAAAATCTGAATAAATTTATGGGGCAAAAAAAGAATCAGCAACATATTCTAAAAGACATTTCCTTCTCGATTGAACAGGGCGAGTTTATTTCTATCATTGGACAGTCTGGCTCTGGTAAATCTACACTTATGCACTTGTTAGGCTGTTTAGATACAGCTACTTCTGGTGAATTTTCTTTCCGCGGGAAACGCATTGATCTTCTAAGTCCTGACGAGTTAGCTGATTTGAGGTTAAAAAGCTTTGGGTTTGTTTTTCAAAAGTACAATTTATTAAACTCAGTCAGTGCGCTTGAAAACGTTGCGTTACCAGCGATCTATTCAAGTCTAAATGCAAGTGCACGCCGGATGCGGGCCATGAAGTTACTTTCTGATTTAGGCCTTGAGGATAAATACGATAGTAAGCCCAATGAGTTGTCGGGTGGTCAGCAACAACGAGTTAGTATAGCTCGCGCGTTAATGAACGGTGGTGAAGTAATTCTGGCGGATGAGCCAACAGGAGCACTGGACTCCAAAAGTGGTGAAATAGTTCTGCAGATATTAGAAAAACTACACCAAGCTGGCCATACAATCATACTTGTTACTCATGATAGTAATATTGCTAAACGGGCGAACCGGGTGATTGAAATTAAGGATGGAGAAATATTATCTGACCGAAAAAATAAGGATACGGTTTCAGTATTAGGTGGAGAAGAATTTGCTGTAGAGACTAAATTTAGTTTGGTTTCTCAAATTTTTGAAGCCTCAAAAATGTCCATTCACTCTATATGGTCTAATAGATTACGATCATTTTTAACAATGCTAGGTATTATTATTGGAATTTGCTCAGTCACAATCATCATTGCAATAGGGCGTGGCGCAAATCAAAAATTTCTAAGTGACTGGAAGGGGCTGAAGGAAGTCACGTTAATGATTTATCCAGGACGAAGTGAGTTAGAAGCATCGTCAAGCCGTTTAAATATTGATGATGTAACAGCGCTTAAAGTCCTTCCTGAAGTGATGCATATATCTCCAAATATAAACGTCTCAGGTAAATTAATATATCTGAATAAAAATTTAAAAGTTACCGCACAAGGATCTGATGATTTTGGCCTCAAAATTTCCAACCTTTCCTTAGTGCAAGGGCGTTTCATTAGTAAAGATGATGTCAAAGAGAATGCCAAAGTGATTGTTATTGATGAACAGACTGCTAAAAAGCTTTTCGTACAGAATAAGGCCGCATTGAATAAAACAGTTCTGTTTAATAAACAATTATATGAAGTGGTGGGAATTGCCAAAAATAATTATGGCAGCAGCTCTCCATCAATGTGGGTGCCAGATACGGCGTTGCAAGCACAAATGTCTAGATCAAGTCCTTTAAATGGGATGACTGTGGTTGTTAAACAAAATTTTGAACCTGAAAAAGTACAAGAAAAGGTAAGAAAAACTTTAATTGCACGCCATCAAATTGAAGATTTCCAGATTTTTAGTAGTGATGAAGCAGCAAAATCCTTAAAGAAATATATAGATACCATCACATATTTTATTTCAGCCGTTGCTTTTATTTCACTACTGGTTGGTGGTATTGGTGTGATGAATATTATGCTTGTTTCAGTCACGGAACGAATTAAAGAAATTGGATTAAGAATGGCAATCGGTGCTAAAAAACGTGATATTAGTATGCAATTCTTGATAGAAGCATCAGTCTTATGCTTAGTGGGTGGCTTGATTGGGGGAAGTATCGCATTTATTTCAAGCCTTCTTTTTAATGCATTCAGTCTTCAATATAAAATGATATTCTCATGGTCGGTGGCATTGTTTGCTTTATTATTTTCATCAATTATTGGATTAGTCTTTGGATACATACCTGCGAATCGTGCTTCAAATCTTAAGCCTATTGAAGCCTTAACGGATGATTAGTTGTGGAAATGAAATGCTATATTAGGCTTGAACTTCCATCCTATCATGCCACTCTAATCTATTACTGCAAATGACACTCACCACGTTCAATACACATCATATAGCTCCGATCAATACCACATTGCAATAAGAATATCTCTTGAATGATATTCTTTTCTAATTTTTTACTGCGAATTCATTGACCGATTGCTAGAGATAACCCTGTCATTTGAGACTGTATTAGTTCAGATTTGATCGGACATAGCTCTTGAAAAAGAGAAAGTTACCCGTTTTGATAAAGGTGTAAACAAAGGTAACTTTTTAATGAATTACGCAAGAAGGGTGTATTTTTTTCAGGTAGTAGTGTTCGCTCTATTTGGCTCCTCCAGATAACTTTCAAAAGCGTTTAAAAGCACTCGAAGCTAAAGTGGCACAGGATGGCATTTAAATGATCATCAGATTGCAACACTTGAACGCATACATGAAGCTGATACAGCATGTGGTGAAATAGAAACAGCTTATCCTGGCTATTTGGGTGAGCAAGATACCTTTTTATGTCAGCAATCTTAAGGGTGTTGGACGGATCTGCCAGCAAACATTTATCGATATTTATAGTAAAGTCGTTTATTGCAAGCTCTATACCGTGGCTGATTTGCTCAATGATCGTGTATTAGCTTTCTATCAATCTCAGGATTTACCAATGCTTCGTATTTTTACAGACAGAAGTATTGCGGGAAGGTAAAACAATATGACTATGAGTTGTATCTAGCCCTCAATGACATTGATCACACCAAGACAAAAGCCGCTTCACCACAAACAAATGGAATATGTGAGCGCTTTCATAAAATGATATTACAGGAATTCTATCAAATTACGTTTAGGAAGAAGCTTTATAGTTCACTGGAAGAATTACAAGTTGACCTAGACGGTTGGCTGAAATTCTATAATACTGAACGGACTCATCAAGGAAAAATGTGCTATGGCCGTACACCATTTGAAACTTTACTTGATGGAAAACGAATTTGAGCTGAGAAGAATTTAGCTCAAATTTAACCTGACAGGCACAATAAAAAATAGGTAACTGTCAGCTCAGGCTTGAGCTAGTACATCTCGTAGTAACAGTATAGTTATCTATATTATTCTATTAAAATAGATATATAGGTAATTAAAATACTATTATTTTTTTATTATAATAGAAAAACATAAGGGGATGGTAAACTGAAAATTATAATCAGCTCATTAATGAGGATCTTATGGATAAACGCTTTAAATCTATTACAACTATTGAGGTACATCTTAATCGATATAAAGTATTAGAGACCATCAATCAAAACCCTGATTGGCCAATTCATATCGTAGCAAAATTCCTGAGAACTGAATGCCATCTAACACTTAAAGATATGTCAAAGCTAACAAAAATCTCCCCACAAGCTATACAAAAACTTGAACAACCCAATGGAAATCCAACTTTGAATACAATTATCAAGCTTTTTACAACATTTGGTTTAAAAATAACTATTATCACAGAAGATCAATTACCTAAGAGGTAAAGGCAAAGTTCACAGATTACACTCTTCAAAATAATAAAAATAATTTTTGGAATAAATGGATCATAAAATTCACTCAATTTAAATGAATATTCAATATTTAGAAGATACAGAATTATGTACTTTATGACCATTTTTAATAAGTAATGTACAAAATATTGTACCCTACGAATATGTTCTTAAGTACTTATTTTATCTAGGTGTTTAGTCCCAGGTTTTAATGGTGCAATATTCTCACATAAATGGAAGGAAGCACTATGGAATAAGCTCTACACAGCAGCGCCACAACGACACAGGCAGTGTGTCGAGCAATACAAAATAGTCAAGAGAGCTTAAGAGTACTAGCCAAGCGCTACAGTATCAATCAAAAGACTGTCCCAAAGTGGAAGAAACTCACTTCAGTAGATGATCTGACAACCGGGTCGTTTGTAGACTATAAAACCAATGTAATTTTTATTCGTCATCTTCTGCAAAGAGTGCTTCAATTTCATCCCATCGTGGGAATACATGCTTTTTTTTACCGACTTCGAATTGTAAGCCAACACCATCAATTACACGTTCAAATATGTCAAATGAACCTGTAAAGCGTCCATTTTCCATCTCAGAGATTGTTGTTTTATTAACTTTAATCTTTTCTGAAAGGGTCTTCTGTGTATAGCCTAAAGCTTTTCTTGCCAAACGTATCTCTTTACCTATTTCACCTCTTGTAGCCATATCAATCTGTAGCTCCTAAGTTTTGTTAGCCATATAGCAAACTTTTAGCTTATTATGGCTAATGTTAGCCATATAGCAAACTTTTAGCTTATTATGGCTAATGTTAGCCATATAGCAAACTTTTAATATTAAAACACCATTCGTTTGACCCAAAGATACCCTCAGAGGTCAAGAGGATTATTGAGAATTGGCGCAATAATTCTCCTGATAAGGCCGCTGATGCTTGAGTACGCAATAACACAGATGAATCAGCTTCCTCATCGCAGCGCCAACCGCCATCATCTTGGTTTTGCCATTCGCCAGCAGCCTGTCATTCATCCCCTTTATGTGGGGATTATGCCGGGTTGCGACAATCGCCACCATATATAAGCCGGCGCGTATTTTCGAAGAGCCGGCTTTGGATAGGCGGCTCCTGCCGTGAATGGAGCTGCCCGACTGCCTTTGAATGGGAACCAGGCCGGCAAAGGCGGCCGCCTGGCTCGCCCTTTCAAAAGCATGGCTGCGCAAGAAGCTGAGCATTAATAAACTGGTCCGGTCCGCAATGGCCGGAATGCTGCTGAGCAGCGCCTTGTCATTTTTTTAATCAGGATTCTGATCAATGTGGTCATCAATCTGCCGGTCGAGATCCTGAATGTGCCTGCTTAACTGCTTAATATTCTTATAAACCAATTGATTTAATTAACAAATAAATTTCACACTATCTATATTCTAACTATATCGTTATGCTCAAAAAACAATAAATTCAATAAATATTTGATAGATGAAAATAAAGGCAAAAAGGCAAAAAGGCAAAAAGGCAAAAAGGCAAAAAGGCAAAAAGGCAAAAAGGCAAAAAGGCAAAAAAACTATTATCTAATAAGTCTAAAAATCTAACATTACAAAAAGTAATCTTTCTTGAACAGAGAGTTATCCAACCATAAGATGAAATCAAGCTATCATTAATTTTCATAAAGAAAATTCTTGGAGTTTTCGAGATGGCTATGCATGGTGTTAGGCGTATTACCAATCGAGGGCGAGACCGAGTAATTGGAAAATTTGCTAGCTTAAAGATGCAGCATATTATCCAATGGGAGTCTCAAATAGAAAGAGACTGTTGCTACTGGCTTGAGTTTGATAGAGATGTAATTGCCTACCGTTCACAACCACTAATTATTTCCTATATCTTTGAAGATAGAAAGCTGCGTCATACTCCAGACTTTGAGGTCATGCGTCACAGCTTACAAACAGGTCAATATCAATATTTAGAAGTTAAGCCATATAAGAAAACAATGGAGGATGAATTCAAACGCAAACATATTGCTCGTGCTGCACACTTTCATCTCCATGGACATATATACGATTTAATAACTGATGAACATCTTCGTAAAGGCAGCTACTTAGATAATATTCGACTTCTATACCGATACGCTCGCTTAATACTTAATCCTGAAATACTTGTAAAAATCAAACGAGCCTTACCAAATCATTCTAAACACACTCTAAAAGTACTACAAAATCATTGTGTTGACTTTGGAGCAGAAATGGAACTTGCGTATCTCTTACTCTACAACGGTAGCGCTCGATTCGATATGGAGAAGCCTCTTCATATTAATACCGAAATAGAGATGACTTGGTATGCTGGAGAGATGATCTATGAGTAGCTATCAATTTTCTTATGGACACTATGTCGCTTATCAAGGTTCAGCATGGGAAATAGAAAGCCTTGATCCCAAAACTAAAATATTAAAACTTTCAAGAACAACGGATGCTCTGAAGATTTCAATACCCTACTCAGAAGCATTAGGTCACCTAGTTAACAATCAACTTCAATTTATTGATCCTGAAATTGCTACCAAACCTTTAATTACGGCAGAACAACGTGCCTTAGCAGATTTTTCAACAAAATCATCAGAACAAAAAAAGGAGGCTGTAAGAAGGTCAACATATCTAAATATTCTAAAGGAACAAAAAGTTCCATCGTTCACAAAAAAATATCTTGATCCACTTATTGCAAATATTGCTCTTCAAATTGGAGACCCCACACCCCCTTCAGCAATTACAGTATATCGTTGGCATAAAAATTATAAGAATGCTAGTGAAGACATACGCTCACTAATTAAAAATGAGCGAAAAAAGGGAAACCGAAGTAAGCGTCTTGATCCAGAAGTCGAACGCATAATTGATTCCGCTATTAAGGATGTTTACCTGAAGGGGCATAAACCATCAATAACAACAGTCTACGAAGAGCTTAAAAGAAATATTTGGAAAGAAAATAAATTCAGGATACCTAGTGAGGCCTTAACAGCACCGAGTTTAACTACTCTAATCAATAAAATTAAAGCACTTGACCCTGTATTAGTTACTCTACATCGAGAAGGAAAACATGCTGCCGAAATGGAATTTAGAGTCTACCAGATGGGTGTCACAACAACTAGACCATTAGAACGGGTTGAAATAGATCACACCCAATTAGATTTATTCGTCATTGATGATCAAACTGGTTTTCCTTTGGGCAAACCGTATATTACTGCCGCAATAGATCACTATACCGGCTCTGTCACAGGATTTTACATTAGTTTTACTCCAGCAAGTGCATTTAGTGTCATGGAGTGTCTAAAAGTAGCTATATTGCCTAGGGCGTGTCCTCATTTGGCTTTGCACCAAATAAACATGCAAGCAATGTAAATCATAGACTGATAATTTCGTGCAAGCTTATCAAATCGGGTTGCAATCGCTCGAAAATGTTTTAACCTCGCAAACGCATTCTCAACTAAATGCCTTAATCGATATAGATATTTATCAAATTCTTTATTTAATCTTTTACTATTTGATCTCATTGGAATAATTGGGATCATATTTTTATTTTTAATAAATATTCTGATGGTCTCAGCATCATATCCCTTATCTGCAATTAAATAATCTGCTTCTTCTACAACCTCTATCAATTGCTCTGCAACTTGGCTATCGTGGACTTGACCCCCAGTGATTTTAAAATCAATCGGTAATCCATTCGCGTCGGTTGCAAGATGTATTTTTGTTGTTCGCCCACCACGTGATTGTCCAATTGCTCTTTCGAAACCATTCCGAGCTCCACTTGCATGCTGATGCACGCGTATGTAGCTTCCGTCAATGAATACCCATTCTTGATCCAAGACGCCTCGTAATCTAAAAAAAATTTATTCCACAATCCCTTACTTGCCCAACGATTAAAACGATTATAAGCAGTTTGCCAAGGACAAAATTCTTGAGGAATATCACGCCATGTCGCGCCTGTACGCAGTTTCCATAAGATAGCTTCCATGATATTTCTACTATTCTTTGAACAGTAGCAACCGTGCAATCGCATTGTATCCTGGATTTGCTGCCAAATATTATCTGTTAAAAGAGTACGTGCCATTGAATAATATTGAAATACAAGTAATTTGGAATATTATTTTAAGTCTTTAAAATCCATTCTTCAAATGAGAACACGCCCTAAAGCTGAAATAAACAAAATCTTTCCTTCTGTTAAAAATATATGGGATGTTTTTGGTGTATTCGAAACTTTAATCGTAGACAACGGTAAAGAATTCTATAGCATTGCGCTCGAAGAAGCATGTATTCAACTAGGGATTAACATTCAATATGCACCTCCGCTCCACCCTTGGTTTAAAGCTTCCATTGAGCGATATTTCTCAATTATAAATCAAAAATTACTCAATGGTATGGAAGGTAAAAGCCTAAAAGATCTCGGGAAATTTGCCGATTACAATCCTATTAAGAATGCAGTAATAGATTTCTCATCATTCGTAGAAATTATGTATATATGGGTGATAGATATTTTTCATCAAACTTTCAAAGAACGCATTGGTGATACACCAGCAGAAAAATGGCGTAAAAGTGTACTGATATATCCACCATTACTCCCCAAGAGTGCATTAGAAGTGAATATTACTCTAGGACTTCATGACAAACGCAAAATTGTGAGGACTGGAATCGCCTATGAAGGTCTAATCTACAACTCTTCAGAACTAGCTTTACTGAGGCAAAAAATTCTAGACAATCCAAATGTGACTATAAAAATAGATCCTTCCAATATTTCTCATATATTTGTTCTTGATCCAATCAAAGAGGAATATTTCAGCGTTCCAGCAATAAACCAGAAATATGCAACGGGTAAAACTTTATTTCAACATCAAGTAATCAGAAGGAATGCCCGTGAATATGCAAAATCTTCTGTAAATATGAGTAATTTAATGGAAGCTGCTGATAGGATTGAAGGAGTTGTTGAAAAAAGTAAACGTACTTCAAGAAATAGGAAAACTCAATTATCTCAAAAAGTTGCACGCTACGAAGATATTTCTCAGAACTCAGTACTATCCTCTAAGTCAAATGAACAACAAAACTCTATTTATGAAGAAATGAATCATTCTCCAGAAAATCAGGCTACCGAGGTTGAGAAAAAAATCGACCCTGTTTCTAGCGATAAAATACCACTCACGTCATTTTATGATGAAGCGGATGACTGGTCTTCTGATTACAGCTTGGGAGGTATTAATAATGAGTGATTTAGCAGAATTTCTTGCAGCTAATACAGATAAAATCAGAAAAATTGAATCTATCTTTATAAAATATCCTAGACTCACAAGCATTCTTGATTGTATTGAGCAATGTCGTGAAATGTCTAAATTTTCAGAAGAGCCTCAGTGTGTGTTTATCACTGGAGGATCAGGTGTAGGAAAAACAAGCCTAATTCGGCAATATTCTAGTCGTTGGCCGCCAATCGAAATGCCTGATGGCGACATCCATCCTGTCTTTAAAACATCTATACCTGCCAGCGCCACAATTAAAAGCGTAGCAACCGCAATGCTAAGTGACCTTGGTGATTTAGCAGCTACCCATGGAAACACTGTAACTCAAAGCAACCGCTTATATGCTTTAGTCCATCAATGTAATGTAGAAGTCATCATTATAGATGAATTCCAGCATCTAATTGATAATAAAACACAAAGAGTTATTGGTTTAGTAGCAGATTGGATCAAGATGTTTATCGAAATTACTAAAATTCCAGTTGTACTAATTGGCATGCCAGAATCGGAAGCCATTTTGCATCAAAGCCCTCAACTACGCCGCCGATTTCTGATCAAGAAACGCCTAACTCCCTTTTTGTGGGATAGTGAAGCCAACCGAAATGAATTTAGAAAATTTTTAGCTGAAGTAGATAAATCACTTCCATTTGATACGTATAGTAATTTAGCTTCAGAGGAAATTGCTTACCGTCTTTTTGTAGCAAGTCAGGGAACGGCAGCAAATATCATGTCATTGATAAAGCACGCTGCCTATGATGCCATTAGGCATAATGATTCATGTTTGACTTTAGCTCATTTAGCCACAGCTTTTGATTCAATTCAATACGACACCACCCTCCCCAATAATCCATTTCTAGTAGAGACTTCTGTAATTTCTTCTTGGAAAGCAACAAGTAGGATTACACACTCAGAAATTGGCACTAATAATCGCGTCAAAGCCAAGCCAAAAGAATTGACAATCAGAGATACCATAACCCGCCGTTAATCGATTGATGAGCGTATGAAAAAACGACTATTAAAGCGTCCAGAACCTAATCTAGATGAAAGTATGATCGGGTACTTACTACGCCTATCGGATGCTAACTGTTATGAATCCTTGAGTCCAATATTATCGCTTTTGGATGACAATGATTGTGAGGTAAAGGCTCATAAAATACGTGCTCTTTGCATGGGTAAATTAAATATAGAACGACTATCTCATCTCACAAATAAACCTCAAAATACTTTGAACAACCTAATTTTTCAGTCGATTACTCTCAATAAAAGCCAATATTTCAGAGTCGGTCATGCAAGTATTTCCGATGAGTTAATGAATTTTAGAAATCCCGCAATCTGTGTACAGTGCTTAACGGAGTCTTCTTATCATCGAAAAATATGGACAGTTGCATCTTATATAGTGTGCCTTAAACACTTATCTCTACTACAGGATACATGCTCGACATGTCATTCAGTATTTAATTGGTCAAGAACAAACTTACTGAAATGTCGCTGTGGTGCTGAAATAAAAGCAGCAGATTCACGGCAAGTTGAAAGCTCTGAAACACTACTAGCAGATATGACTGCACAAGCAGTCACTGGTCATTCGATCAAAGGACATCCACTAATCAAAGATATGCAATCATTTTATGCAGTCATTCATCTTGGCTATATGTTATCCAGCAGGTATTCTTGGTCTAATACAGAATTAGACCTTAGTTCTCAAATTATAAGTAATAGGCACACTGAAGCTCTAAATGCGTTCAAACCATTTGCTAATTGGCCAGAAAGTTTTCATCAGTTTCTAACAGAAATTGTGGTAATAAATCGTGCCATCTATCCAGCATTTAGTAAACCAGCTCTACTTTTTCGCCTAAGTATGGCTTTGGATCGTTCCCCATTACGTAAATTACAGCCTGACATCTATCAAGCGGTAGAGTATGAATTAGAAAATTTTATACGCTCAGAACAAACGCCATCGATATTACTAAAGCCAAAAAACCAGAATCTGATGCAAGAAAAACTATTATCAAAAGAAGAAACTAAAAATATGCTCTCCGTGTCTGATTCTAGCTTTGCTCGGCTTATCAAAATTAATTTGAAATCGCCTTCATCTGATGAGAAGTACTCACTAGATAATGTAACTGAACTAAGAGATATATTATTAAGGCTAGTTACGCTGAATGAAGCAGCTAAAATTTTAAGGCTATCGCTTCACAATACAAAAAACCTGTTAAAGAGTGGGATTATTACTGCGTTTCGTGGTCCTGATGTTGATGGCTACCGTGATATTTTGATTGATACTAAGGTATTAAATGACTTATTAACCGCTATTGGTAACTCAGTAAAACCAAAATCTATACATGAAGTTATTCCCCTTTCGCTTTATTTTAAGAAATATCATTACAATTCAACGCATACATTCGATGAATTAATTCATGCCGCACTTGAAGGACGACTTTCTATAGTGAACTTTGATAAAGAAAATGGTCTATTGGGTGTCAGTTTCTCTAAAGATGAATTGCTACAATTGATTGATATCAAAACAAAAAATAAAGAGACAAATGAATTATTAAGTATCAATGATGTTATTGTCGCATTAAATAGCTACCGTGATGCAATATATCGAATCATGTCAGCAGGCCTTTTAAAGTATCAAATGGCAACAATAAATATAAAATCTGCACAGCGTTTTGTTTCAGCAGAGGAATTAGACCGTTTCAAAACTAAATACATTTTGCCAAGTGAAATTGCAGAAATCTTTCAAACAAATGCTACCAACATTTCTGAGCGTACAATGCACCTTGGAATAAAACCAGTCTCAGGACCAACCATTGATAATGGTTTAGTCTATATCTTTGAGCGTAAGGATATTATCAGCATCAACAAACAAGAATTGGATAAATTGCAAAGTTATAAAACTCGCACTGGAAGACCAAAAAAAGAACAAATGACCCCAAAAAACAAAGCCAAAACAGATTATATGGATGCTCAAACAGTTGCTGAACTCTTGGGAGATAATGCCAATATTCAAAAAGTTTCACGTTTAGTAAAGAAGGGTTTTATACAAGCGGTGCAACATAATGGAGAACTGGGTAACAAACGTTACTTTAAATCAGAAGTAGTACTGCAATACCTTGCCGAATTCCGAAATAATCCGCATCTTATAAAACTACAAGACATACCCACTTGGTTATCAATTAACAAGCGCAGACTTGAAATTGATTGGCTTAAATCAGGTCGATTGAGCTTAATTAATGATGGCTTAGGTCAACGCTATGCCCATGTGGATGACTTGGAAAATATCAAGAAACTCAGGATATCTGCATTAAGTACACAAGAACTGGCTGAATCTACTGGAAAAACACGCCAAGATGTTAACAATGCAATTCGCCTTGGAAAGATTCAACCTATATCAGGACCCAATTATGATAGTTTTCCGAACTTTTTATTTGATCGCACAAGCATTACCAAGCTTCTTTAGATTGCTAATGCAGAGAATTGATGATCTAAATATTTATCAACTTAAATTTCCATTGACGAAATTGAGTAGAAACCATCACTTATGTTAAATTATGTATCTCTAAAATATTATATAGAATGAGGTCTAAGAGAACTAATGAACACCTATATAGCAGTTTTTTAAACTACCTCATCAAGTATAATTTTTCTAATTAAGCATCAACCCATCTTAAAATTCCATTATTAATTAATTGATTTAATAATATTTTTTAGAACAAACAATGAATGTAGTATTTTATTTATTGAATTCATTAAAATTTCATTTTATGGTTTATAAATTGTATTTTATTTCAATTTATTCTTTAAATTTTACTTAAATAAATGTATTTTAAGATTATTCAATCTACTCTATATCGCTAATTATTAAAGTAATTTAGAATTTAAGAAATTTCATTTTATGATTGAATCCACAGCTCCCGCAGCGGGATTTTTTTAACCCATATTCAAAAAAAAAATGAATCACATGATATTATCCAATTGAATAAAATAAATATTTAAAAACTATTAACACAACAGCAGAGGGTAAAAATGAAAGGGGCTATTTTAGATTTCTCTATTCAGACAAATTCAGGCGTTATCAGCGCTGATGATCAGAACCGCTACACTTTCAGCGGTGCGGAATGGCGCGGACAGCGCCCGCCGGCACGCGGCGATAAAGTAGATTTTGCTGTAGATGCTGAAGGCAACGCAGTACAAATCTATATCGCCCTTGGACACAGCTCCAATGCTGTGGAAACCCTTTCCCATCAGCTTGATAAAATTTCCAATCAAAATCAATCTGAAGAAAACTTCAACATGATTGACTGGTTTGTAAAATGCCTCAAGAACTATGCGAATTTTACAGGGCGCGCACGCCGTAAAGAATTCTGGTTTTTCACTCTCGTTCAATTC
Source organism: Acinetobacter sp. WCHAc010034 (assembly GCF_001696615.3). Classification (NCBI taxonomy): domain Bacteria; kingdom Pseudomonadati; phylum Pseudomonadota; class Gammaproteobacteria; order Moraxellales; family Moraxellaceae; genus Acinetobacter; species Acinetobacter sp. WCHAc010034. The sequence continues at coordinate 1,273,250 of NZ_CP032279.1, forward strand.
ATCATTCTTGTTGTGGCGCAAATTCTAGATGCTATTGCCGGTACTGAATACCTTGTGTATGCGATTGCTGTATTAGCTCTGCTCGTTCCCGGGCTTGCAGTTGCAGTACGTCGATTGCATGATATTGGCAAATCAGGCTGGTGGTATTTAATTGCATTCATTCCGCTCATTGGCGCAATTCTTTTAATCGTGTGGTTTGCGACAGAAACAAAACGGGAAAACAACCCATGGGGACAGCCTGCTAAATAACGGTTTTCAGCCAATAAAAAAGGGCGTTCACCGCCCTTTTCTTTTACCTTAAGCATTTTATATTTAATAGAAAACTATTCATCAGTCATAAAACAATGAATGCAATAAAAGCCGCATAAGAATCAATTTCAAAGATCAATCCTGACAGCCAGCCTCAGCCTTGCGCCAAAACAACGTTAAAGCTCCCGCGCAGCCAGAATCAGTTTCCTGGCGTTTTCTCCGCTCAGCTGCCATGTCAGGCAGCGCACGCTACCGCCCATCGGGCAAACGCTTTCAGCATTGACCGGAATGACCTGTTGAGAGGTATTTTTCCGGATGATATTCAGCGCCGCCTGATCATGCGGCATATTGAAGGTCGGCACATAAATGTAATTGTAGGTCACGGCAGCATTCAAGTTCACCCCGCAGGCGGACTCAAAGCCCTCCCACTGCCCCCGCGGGTTGGTTTGGTACTGCACGGGCACTTCCACAATTTTTGCTGCCGGGAACGACGCCTTCAGCTCATCCAGCACCAAGGTTCTAAAAGACGGCGTTTGGGAATAATCATTCACCAGCAGCGTATTTTCATCCACCCAGCTGGCCATTCCGTCCGAATGGGCAAGGACTTCCTCGTCCGGCTCTAAAATGGCGACCTGGCTGGCTCCCAGCGCCCGCTTCAGTTCCTGTTTAGCTTGCTTATAGGTCAGCTCATTATCCTGCATAAAGCGCGCCGTGGTGATTATGCGGCCGGCATAATCATCCACAATATTGCCGCCATCCAGCAGCAAGCCGCTATGGCGGCGCTGAATGCCGTAGCGGTCGGCAAAATCATTAAAGCTTTTCTGCACCTGCCGGCTTTGCTTTTCCGTCATCGACGCCCAGGTATAAGTAAACTGCACCGGCTGCGCAGGGTTGACCGTGCTGAAATCCCGCATCCAGATATCGCGAACATCATCAACCAGCAGGATATCTTCCGGCACTTTGCCCGCATAAAACGGCTGGGTGTCTTCATCGGCAATAATCACCACATTGTCATGGCCTAAAATCGACCGGGCATAATCAATCTGAAAATCGACAATCTGCTGAAAAGCCGCTTTGTAATAAGGGTCATGCACCGAAGGCGCTGACAGCACCAGCAGCATTCTTTGCGCGGAAATTTCATTCGCGAACTTTTTCATCTCTGCCTGCTTCCCTGCTTTTTCCGGCAGCTGCGGATCGGATGCGGAACTGCAGCCGGCCAGCAGCATCAGGCCGATTGCTGAAAATACGCTTTTACTGATTTTGCTCAAGATCTTCATCCTTTTTTCTGATTATTTTTCCTTAAATGCAGGCGCTATTCTAACGCCGGCGCTTCCAGATTGTCAGCATTTCCGCAATTGATTCTTAATTTCATTTGCAGCCTCTATCCCCTGAACCGCCGGCACCTCGTTCAGTTTACAGATTGGCAAAAAATCTCAGATGATCTGATCCGTTCTTGTCATTGCGCTTCATCAATTAAGCATTACACTCAAACAGCGCATAAAAATTTTAATGAAAAGGACAGGCTATGAGCGAAGCTTATATTATCGATGCCATCCGCACGCCCCGCGGAAAAGGAAAAAAAGGCGGCGCGCTGCATGAAGTCAAGCCGATCACCCTGCTGACTTCCCTGCTGAATGAACTGAAAGACCGCCATCAGCTGGACACCGCCCAGGTCGATGACATTGTACTCGGCTGCGTGACGCCAGTCGGCGATCAGGGCGCGGACATCGCCAAGACGGCAGCCATTGCGGCCGGCTGGGACAATGCGGCGGCCGGCGTGCAGATTAACCGTTTCTGCGCCTCCGGCCTGGAGGCGGTCAATATGGCGGCGCAGAAAATCCGTTCCGGCTGGGAAGACCTTGTGGTGGCGGGCGGCGTGGAATCGATGTCGCGTGTGCCGATGGGTTCGGACGGCGGGCCGTGGGCGCTCGACCCTGAAACCAATTTAAAAGCCGGCTTCGTGCCGCAAGGCATCGGCGCGGACCTGATTGCCACCTTAGACGGCTATTCGCGCGCCGATGTTGACGCTTTTGCCGAACAGTCGCAGAAAAAAGCCGCCGCCGCGCAGGCCAAGGGCTATTTCGGGCGCTCGGTGATTCCGGTGAAAGACCGTTCAGGCCTGATGATTTTAGCAAAAGATGAATTTATTAAGCCGGACACCACAGCAGAAGGCTTAGCCAGGCTGAATCCGAGCTTTGCCATGATGGGGCAAATGGGCTTTGACGCCGTCGCGCTGCAGAAGTATCCGGAAGCGCAGCAGATTCATCACGTTCATCATGCCGGCAACTCCTCCGGCATTGTCGATGGCGCCGCTGTGGTGCTGCTGGCTTCGGAAACAGCGCTGAAAGCGCAAGGCCTGAAAGCGCGCGCCAAAGTGCTTGCCGCCGCGCTGGCCGGCACTGACCCGACCATCATGCTGGCCGGCCCTGCGCCGGCTGCGCGCAAGGCATTGGCCAAAGCGGGCCTGAGCATTGACGACATTGACCTGTTTGAAGTCAATGAAGCCTTTGCCGCCGTGGTGCTGCGCTTTATCAATGAGCTGAAGATTGATCCGGCCAAAGTCAATGTCAACGGCGGCGCCATTGCGCTGGGGCATCCGCTGGGCGCAACAGGCGCAATGATTTTAGGCACACTGCTGGATGAGCTGGAACGCTGGGGCAAAAAGCGCGGCATGGCGGCCTTATGCGTGGGCGGCGGCATGGGGATCGCCACCATTATTGAGCTGGTCTAAGGAGAATACAATGAGCGCAATTCAATACCATAAAAATGCGGACCAGATTGTGATCCTGACTCTTGATTCTGCGGGGCAGTCTGCCAATACCATGAATGCGGAATTCCGCAGCGCGCTGGATGAAACAGTGCAAAGGCTGAAAGCGGAAACCGGGCTGAACGGCATTATATTCCGCTCCGCCAAAAAAACCTTCTTTGCTGGCGGCGATCTGGATGAACTGATTCAGGTTCAGCCTGAACAGGCCGCCGGATTTTTCAGCATGGTGGAAAAGCTCAAAGCGGACTTGCGCGCGGTTGAAACCTTAGGCGTGCCTGTGGCGGCGGCCTTGAACGGCACTGCGCTGGGCGGCGGCTGGGAGCTGGCTTTAGGCTGCCATTACCGCATTGCTTTAAATGACCCCAAAGCCAAGTTCGGCCTGCCGGAAGTCACCTTGGGCCTGCTGCCGGGCGGCGGCGGCATTGTGCGCATGGTGCGCCTGCTTGGCCTGCAGACTGCCTTGCCCCTGCTGCTGGAAGGCCGGCAGTTCGGCGTTGCGCAAGCCCAGGCGCTGGGGCTGATTCACGATACGGCGGATTCTGAACAGGCGCTGCTGGACAAAGCGATGGCCTGGATTAAAGCCAACCCGCTGTCCGCAAAAGCGTCGCAGCAGCCCTTTGACGCCAAAGGCTATAAAATTCCCGGCGGCGGCCCGGAAAGCCCCGCGGCTGCGCAAATGCTGGCGGTTGCGCCTGCCATGCTGCGCGATAAAACCAAAGGCTGCTACCCGGCGCCTGAAGCGATTCTGGCCGCCGCCGTGGAAGGCGCGCAGGTTGATGTGGAGACCGCGCTGACCATTGAATCACGCTACTTCACCTATCTGGCTACCGGGCAAATTGCCAAGAACATGATTGGCGCATTCTGGCATGGCCTGAACGCCATTAAAGCCGGTGCCAGCCGCCCTCAAGGCATTGCGAAATGGCAGGCAGCCAAAATCGGCGTACTGGGCGCAGGCATGATGGGCGCCGGCATTGCCTACGCCGCGGCCTGCAAAGGCATTGCCGTGGTGCTGAAAGATGTTTCGCTGGAAAATGCCGAAAAAGGCAAAGCTTACAGCCAAACGCTTTTGGACCGGCAGGTTGCTCAAGGGCGCATCAGCGCTGAACAGCGCAGCCGGATTTTAAACCTGATTACTCCGACAGCCTCGGCTGCAGACCTGCAGGGCTGCGGGCTGATCATTGAAGCGGTATTTGAAAATCCGCAGCTGAAAGCTGAAGTGACGCAGGAAGCGGAAGCCTATTTGGCCGGCGGCGGCCTGATGGCGTCCAACACCTCGACTTTGCCGATCAGCGAGTTGGCCAAAGCCTCGAAAAATGCGCAGAACTTCATCGGCCTGCATTTCTTCAGCCCCGTGGATAAAATGCAGCTGGTGGAAATCATCAAAGGGCAAGCCACCTCTGCAGAAGCTTTGGCCAAAGCCTATGACTTCGTGCAGCAGATCGGCAAAATCCCGATTGTGGTGAATGACCGGCGCGGCTTTTTTACCAGCCGCGTCTTCGGCACTTTTGTGCAGGAAGGCCTGCGCCTGCTGGCCGAAGGCGTGCATCCAGCCCGCATTGAAATGGCGGCCTTGAAAGCCGGCATGCCGGTTGGCCCGCTGGCGATTCAGGATGAAGTGTCGCTGAGCCTGTCCGAACATGTCGCGGATGAAACCCGCAAGGCGCTGCGGGCGCAAGGCCAAGAGCTGCCGCTGTCCGGCGCCGATGAAGTCATTCGGCGCATGATTCATGAATTCGGACGCAAAGGCAAAGCTGCCGGCGCGGGCTTTTATGACTATCCGGAAGGCGGCAAAAAGCAGCTGTGGGACGGCTTGAATTGCTGGAAAAAAGACACTGATGTTCCAGAGCAGGAAATGATTGACCGCTTTCTGTTTGTGCAGGCTTTGGATGCCCTGCGCTGCCTGGAGGAAGGCGTGCTGGAATCCGCTGTAGACAGCAATATCGGCTCTATTTTCGGCATCGGATTTGCGCCGTGGACCGGCGGCGCTTTGCAGTTCCTCAATCAGTATGGCTTGGAAAAAGCCCTGCTCCGCGCCAATACGCTGCAGGCCAAATACGGCGAACGCTTTAAAGCGCCGCAGATGCTGCGCGACAAAGCCGCTCAGGGCGGAAAAATCTAAGCCTCCTGAATCCAGCCCAGCGCCGCGCAGGCCTTTGGGCTGAATCTGGCGCATCAGCCGCTGTCATCCTGATGCATTGCGGATTCTGGCAACATTGCGGTTCATCAGATAGCGCACCAGCAGGCGGAAGGTCAGCGCCTGCAGACCGCTCAGCTGCTGCTGATGCTGCCTGAAAAAATCATCCGGCGCATCAAACACGCCGAAATCCTGATTGATGCCTTTATCCTGAATAAATGTATGATTTAAATTCCACTCAACTGGCGGGCTGTCCATGCAGTCGGTAAAGACGCCATAGCCGCAAAAAGCCCCTTTGCGCTCAGGATGGGCTTTCTGCAGCTGCTGCAGATAGGGCAAATCCAGAATCACCCCTTCTAAAATATACCACTGATCATTGACATGCACTTCAGCCCAGCTGTGCAGAATATTCCGCGGCGAAAGCCGGTACCACAGGCCGCGGATTGCCCCGCGCTGCAGCGCCTTATCAATCGTGAATCCGTGAATGCGGCTGGGCAAGCCGGCCGCGCGCAGCAGGGCCATCAGCAATACGGTTTTGGTATTGCACTGCCCATAGCCGTCCCGCAGCACCTCAGAAGCGCGCAGATCATCTGCGCGGTTATAGCCGAACGGAATCTCATCCCGGACAAAGTTATACACTGCCCTGACTCTGGAGATGCTGTCCAGCGCCAGCCATTGGCGCTGCTGAATCAGCTGCTGCAGCGCCTCATTGGAAAAATCCAGCAGCGGTGTTTCATCCAAATAACGCTTCATCTGTTGCCCTTCTTGCCTGTTGATGCTGCAGTACAAACTATGGAGCAGATCCAAGGTCAAGCCTTAAAAATTAAGCACATGCATTAGCCCGGCGGAGGCCGCGCCGGGCTAAAAATGATTTATGGGCTTAGGATTCCTAGATATTTATGTTATAAAGTTGCATGTTTTTAGATTTATTTTTATCCGATTGAGTATGCTGCTATGACTGATCATTCATCTCCTGAAAAATCGCCTTGGGGCTGGAAAGCACTGATTATTTTCTGCATTTTGGGCGGACTGTTCATGCTGTTTTTCTGGCTTGCGGTCAGCAATGAACCGGACTACATGCCAAGCCAGCAAAGCAAGCAGAGTACGCAGCAGCATGCATTTAAAAATGCGCCTGCGATGTCTGAAGAGGCAATGGCTGAAGCGCAAAAGCAGAAAGAAGCCCGTGAAGCCGGCGCGCCTGCGCCTGCCGGAGAGCATCAGATGCTGGCTGCCGAGCACGCAGCGATGGAAGGCATGCAGCATGAGCCTGCATCCGGCAGCGCGCACAGCCGCTGATTGATTTCAGATGATCCGGAAAAAGCGCTGATTCTGATCAGCGCTTTTTTATTGCCGATATGCCGCGCTGAAAGGCTGCCTGCCAAACCAGCTGAATCAACCGCATGACTTGACAGAAAAGCAGGCGGCATAAGATGTAATGCTGATCAGTTAAAGAATTTCGCAATAAAGTCCTTAACTTTTAGGGCTATTCACGGCGGAGTCTTACCGTTTTTAAATTGAATTTTTGGAGCTCGTTTTGTTCTTTTGTTTCGCCAAAAGAACCAAAAACATTTGTCATCCGCAAAACCTGTTCACTTTCTGCACTTACATAACTATATTTGCAAAAACAGTCCATTTAAAAGACCACGCAGGTCGCGGATGACATTTCCGCGTATCAAATACAATCTAGGATTTAAAAAGAAAATACCAGCCAATGTCTTAATTGACAGGCATTATAGATGCGCATTTAAGCCGGCCGTGGCCTAAAGTTTAAAGTTTTATCCGCATATCAATATGCGCAATGCCGCAGTCCAGATATTGCGCGCCTTCGACAGCAAAGCCCAGCCCGGCATAAAACTGCACCGCATGCACCTGCGATGACAGCTTTAAAAATTCACGGCGCTGCAGCCGGGCCTGACGCATGATTTCCAGCATCAGCAGCCGGCCTATGCCCTGCCCGCGGTACGGCTTCAGCACCGCCACCCGGCCTATGCTGTTATTCGGCAGCAGGCGCGCGGCCGCAATGGGCCGGCCTTGATCTAAAACAATAAAATGCTGCGAGATGGCATCCTGCGCATCCCACTCATCTTCAGGCGCAATCTGCTGTTCCTGAATGAATACCTGTTCACGCACCGGCGCAGCCTCCGCCTGCAGCTGCGCCCATGCGCCGGAAATAATCTTAAAGTCCGCCATCACTGCCTCTCAGCACTTGCAGCCGATATTCTGCTGATCCCACTGGTCATTCAGCAGCAGCTCCAAGGAATGCTTTTGAATGCCGTACATTTCCTTCAAAGCCTGTATCTGCGCCAAAACTTCCGGATCAGGCGCGGTAAAACCGCTGCGCTTGGTCGCCAGAATCATCTTGTTTTTGCTGGTATGCTCCAGCGCCACAAATTCAAAAACTTTGGTGTCATAGCCGTAGGCTTTCAGCAGCAGCGCGCGGATGGTATCGGTCAGCATTTCCGCCTGCTGGCCGGCGTGAATGCCGAACTGCAGCATCGGCGCCAGCACTTTCGGGCTGCGCAACTGCGGGCGCAGCTCCTTGTGGCAGCACGGCGCACACATAATCATCTGCGCATTGAGGCGAATGCCGCTGTGTATGGCAAAGTCGGTGGCCACGTCACAGGCATGCAGCGCAATCATCACATCCAGCTGCTTTGGCGCATAGGTGCGCACATCGCCCTGAAAAAAGTCCAGCTGCGCAAAGCCGGATGCCTCGGCAGCCTCCCGGCAGAATTCCACCATTTTCGGATTCAGCTCGACCCCGGTAACAAAAGGCGCCTGCAGCTGCTTGGCCAAATAGTCATACAGGGCAAAAGTCAAATAGCCTTTGCCTGCGCCGAAATCCACCACATGCAGCGGCCGGTCCGCGCCTTGAATCTGCTCCACTGCGCCGGCGCAAATTTCAACAAATTTATTGATCTGCTTCCATTTCCGCGCCATGCTGGGAATAATCTGCGCTTTGGCGTCGGCAATGCCCAGCAGCTGCAGGAACGGGCTGTCCTGATCGACATAGCGGCGCTTGGCGCGGTCATGGCCCTGCTGCTCTTGGCCGGGCTTAGCCTCCGGCTTGAGCTGGCTGACAGTCAGCAGGGCTTTTTTCCGGTTCTTTTTCAGCTGCAGCTCTTCATCTGCGGTAAACAGGTTGGCCTGCCTGCAGCGCTGCAGCAGCTCAGCCGCTTGAGCCGCGGCCTGATTTAAAGGATAATTCTTGGTCACATCCTGCGTTTTATAGCGGTACAGGCAGCTCATAACCTGTTCATTCTGCAGGGAAATGACCCGCAATGTGATTTTCTCCAGCTGTTCAAGCTCGCCCTTGTACTGGCTGAGGATTAGGCGCTCGAAGCGCTGCGCATCAACGGCTTGCTGAAACGCATCTAAGAACTGCTGTTCCTGTGGAAAAAGGGGAGCCGGAGCGGACATAAGTAAAACCTGAAAAGAATTGCATCTGAAGTTTAAATCTTCTTACGCCAAATGCAAAATTGAATTACTATACACCTGTATATTTATATTGAGCGACATTAAATGATAAACAACGCTCCACTAGTTCCCGATTATGACCCGCTGGAAGAGCGCCTGAACTTCCTCAGCCACGGCGCAGGCGCGGCCTTGGCGCTGATTGCCGGCATTTTCTTAATTATTAAAGGCGCTTACCTGCCTGCCGGGCAATGGTTCGGGCTGTGGGTCTATGCGCTGAGCATGGTGCTGCTGTTTTCCGCATCGGCGCTGTACCATATGGCCGTCACCGCAGACCGGCGCTATTTTTATAAAAAACTCGACCACACCGCAATTTATTATTTGATTGCCGGCACCTATACGCCCTTCCTCTCCATCGCCCTGCCGACCGCAAAAGCCCATTACCTGCTGATTGCGCTGTGGGTGATCGCCATTATAGGAACACTGTTCAAGTTAATTTTCATTCATTCTTTCCAGAAAATTTCCCTGTTCGCCTATTTGGCCATGGGCTGGCTGGCGCTATTGGTGATTGACGACATGCAGCGCTTCCTCAGCGCTCAAGCCTTGACCTGGCTGATTGCTGGCGGGATTTCCTACACCGTCGGCGCATTGTTTTATGCATTAAAAAGAGTAAGATATGCTCATGCTATCTGGCATATTTTTGTACTGATAGGTGCAGGATCACATTTTCTGGCCATCTATCTGTACGTGATTTAATCCCCTCATTCTGCATTTCAGCGACCCTGTGCTTTGCCACCTTCATTCTGCTGTCTGCAGTCCTGGCGGAAAAATTCGGGCGCAAAGCCACCTCTATTGCCGTATGCGCAATTTCCGCGCTGTTCGGCTTAGCCTTCGCGCCGCTGCTGGAGTCCGGCCATACCGCAGCTGTGCTGCTGTTCCTGTGCATCGGCTTATCCATCATGGGCCTGACTTACGGCCCGATCGGCACGGTACTGTCCGAAATTTTCCCGATTTCAGTGCGCTACACCGGCTCGGCTTTAACCTTCAATTTGGCCGGCATTTTCGGCGCTTCTTTTGCGCCGCTGATCGCCACCAAGCTGGCGACTGAATACGGCCTGTACGCGGTCGGCTACTACCTGACCGCCGCCTCGCTGCTTTCACTGGCCGCCTTCCTGATGATCCGTGAAACCAAAAACGATGACGTCAACAGCCAGATTTAAGGCGCCGCCATCAAAAAAAGCCGGCGCATTGGCGCCGGCTTTTTCATCTAAAAAACTGCACAGCCTAGCTGGACTGCTGCTGCGCTTCCATCATGAGCTGGTAGGTATCGGCAAAGACTTCGCGGTCGCCGCCGGAATTGTAGTAGCTGGGCACAATATAGCTCACCAGCTGCTGATGGCCCTCATGGAAATACAGCACATTCACGCAGGGCTCAATATCATGCTCAGACAGGCCATTCTGCGCGGCCAGCTGTTCAAATTTCTGATAGAACCGCGCTGCAAATGCGCTGTCCCCTGCATCCGGAGCGGCGGAAAACTCCTGCTCCAGCTGCTTTAACCCCTGCTCCAGCCGCGCAGACTGCTGCTCAGTGAGCCCGAATAGCGTTCCAACTTCTTTATGAAATTCCAGCATATATTTATACTCTTATTCTTAAACATGCAGTGCGTCAAAGCCTTGCGCTCAGAACCAGCATATAGGCGCATATTGAAGAAAATATGACACCGCCGCCGCTTCAAACGCCGCGCTCAGCTGCCTTTTAATATAATGACAGTTTTGCGCAAAAAACAAGCATTTTATCTTTATATCAATTCTATCATGTCAATGGTCGGCGGCACCCGGAAGCGCAGCGGCACGCCGACCATGCCGGTGCCTACGCTGACAAAGACATCGGCATGCTCATGCCGGTACAGGCCTTTTTTATGGCCCAGAATCGATACTTTTTTCATAACATAGTCGGTCAGCCACGGCAGCTCCACCTGCCCGCCGTGGGTATGCCCGGACAGCATCAGCGGGCGCGACGGCAGCGCAGGAACCATGTCCACGGTATCCGGGTTATGCGACAGAATCACCCACGGCTTGTCCTGAGGCAGTTCCGGCATAAAGCGCATATCGGCCTTGCCCGCCCATAAGTCGCCAATGCCGATCAGGCGGAATTCATTGAACTCCACCACCTGGCCTTCAATGTCCATCACATTGTTCAGCGCCAGCGCATTGCGCAGCAGAGCCTGAATCGGCGGGCCGGGATACTGCTCGTCATGATTGCCGTTGACCGAATACACCGGCGCATGAATTTCCTTCAGCACCGCCAGCTCCTGCGCCAGGGTATTTTCCGGCTCATAGGTCCAGTCGCCGGCCACCACCACCAGATCCGGCTGGGCCTGATTCAATTTGCTGACAATCTGCTTCAGCTGGCGCTCATGGCCGGAGAACAGCCCGATATGCAGGTCGGCCACCAAGGCGATTTTGACCGGCTTCAGCAGTCTTTTATCGGCATGCAGCTGATAGCGCGTGGTCTTGACATGCACCAGATGCGGCTCAATAAAGCGCGCATAGCAGAACACCCCTGAAACTAAAAATACGAATGCGGCTTCATGCAGCGAGTAATAGCCGCTCCAGCCGGCATACATGCTGAAGAAAAACAGCGGAATAAGCAGATAGGAAAGGTAAAATGCCAGCAGGTGCACAAAGGCTTTAAAGGGATGGATGGTTTCCGTGCGGGACTGGCTCAGCCACGCCTGGGAAACGCCCCACAGCGCCAGCAGCCCCATGCCCAGGTAAAAATACAACACCACGGAATTCAAATCCCACATACCAATCCCCAACAATTTGACCGGACGGATTTCACCGTCCTGATATTTATCTTTTCATAGCTGGCAATTATACTCAATTCTAATTTTCCGATTTTCCGCACGCATGACCCATTCCCCAAATCTGACGCCTGAAGCCGCCGCCGCTGCAAAGCCGTTTAGCCATTCTAAACTGGCCGCAGCCGCGCTCAGCTGCAGCCTGCTGTTGGGGATTCCAGCCTGCTCCACGCTGCCCAAGCAGGCGGCGCAGCCGGTGGAATATGCCTTCAGCACGCCGACTGAAGGCACGGCGCTGGCCAAAATTGTGCAGCCGCTGCGCGACGCCAACCCCGGCCTGACAGGCTTTCATGTGCTGTACGATCCGCTGGAAGCGCTGGCAGCGCGCCTGCAGCTGATCAACAAGGCGGAAAAATCCTTAGACCTGCAGTACTACATTTGGGACAATGACAAAATTGGCGCCATGGCGCTGCATGCCATTATTCAGGCGGCGGACCGTGGGGTAAAAGTCCGCCTGCTGATAGACGACAACAACGCTAAGCAGATGGAAGGCATTTACCTTGCGCTGGACCAGCATGCCAATATTGAGGTCAAGCTCTACAACCCTTACCGTTTCCGGCATTACCGCCCTGTGGATATGGTGCTGGACCTGAAGCGCATCAACCGGCGCATGCACAACAAAAGCTTTATTGCCGACAACCAGATTGCCCTGATCGGCGGGCGCAACATGAGCAACCAGTACTACAACGTCAGCGACAATTACCAGTTTTCCGATGTTGATGTGATGCTGGCCGGCGCGGCATCCGATGAAATCATTCATTCCTTTGATGAATACTGGAATGATGACTACGCCTTTCCGGTCAGGCAGCTGGTCAATCCGCGCCATTATACCCTGCGCTTTGACGGCCTGAAGCAGCAGCTGCAGGAGCATAATCAGGAAGTCACCGTACAGAACTATTTAGACTTGGCCAACCGCTCGCATGCCTTTGACACATGGCTTAACAGCCGCATTCAGCTGGACTGGGTCAAAGCCGAAGTAGTCAAGGATTCGCCCAGTAAAATCAAAGCCAGAGCCAAAAAAGAAGAGCACCTCAACTTCCAGCTGCTGAAGCATCTGGAGCAGCCGGAGCAAAGCGTCGATATTGTATCGGCCTACTTTGTGCCGCAGAAGGACGGCGTCAAGCAGCTGAAAGAGCTGGCCGACAGCGGCGTGCAGGTCCGCGTGCTGACCAATTCATTTAAAGCCAATGACGTGCCGCTGGTGCATGCGTTTTACGGCAAATACCGGCAGGAGCTGCTGGAAAATGATGTGCAGCTGTATGAATTCCTGTTCAATCCGGATGCGGAAAACCTCAATATCAATACCAATGAGCTGGCCAGCAAGGCCAAAGTCAGCATGAAAGGCCTCAGCCGCTCCAGCCTGCATGCCAAGCTGATGGCTCTGGATGAAAAGCAGGTCTTTATCGGCTCATTCAACCTTGACCCGCGTTCCGCCTACCTGAATACCGAAATCGGCGTGCTGCTGAACAGCCCGCCTTTGGCGCGCGCGGTGCATCACACCATGGATGAAAACCTCAGCAAATACGCCTACAAGCTGATGCTGGACGCCAATCAGCGCATAAACTGGAAAATTAAGCTGGATAACGGCAAAACCCGCATCTACCACAAAGAGCCTAAAATGAAATGGTGGCAGCGGACTGGCATGAAAATGATCTCCTGGCTGCCGATTGAAGGCTTTATGTAAGCCTTGATTTTTTCTGCCGATGAAAGCGGCGCTTAGGCCGAAGGCTTCAGCACCCGCTCATGCAGCTGGGCCAGGCCTTCGGTCATTTTCCGCTGCACTTCCTGCGTCAGGCTTTCCACCGTATGCCCGGCGGAATCAATCGCCGGCAAGGCAATCAAATGCGCCGCGACATTCGGCATTTCCAGCACATTCTGCACATGCTTGGCAAAAGGGGTTTCGCCGATAAACGGCGCGACCATGTCCAGCTCGCCCTGCTGGTTGACATAGCAGATCAGGCAGATCTGCACTGGGCGCTGCGCCTCAATGGCGGCGCCCAGCAGGCGCCCATGCACCTTCTTGATCCGCGTGCCGTCAGAGGTGGTCGCCTCAGGGAAAAACAGAACCGGGCTGTCCTGCTTCAGAAACGCAGTCATCTGTTCACGGATTTTCACCGAATCGCCGGAACCGCGCTTAATGAATAAAGTGCCGCCACCTTTGGCCAGCTTGCCCAGCAGCGGCCAGTTTTCAATTTCAGCTTTGGCCAGAAAGAACACCCGCGCGCCGGAACCCAGCACCGCAACATCCAGCCATGAAATATGATTGCTGACCCACAGCGCCGGCTGGCGCGGAATGTCGCCGTGCACCTGCACCTCAATATTGAAGACTTTGCACAGCTTGCGGCAGAAATACTGCACATAGCGGGTATTGACCGGATTATTGGGGTCTTTATACAGCTGATGGCGGAAAACCAGATAAAAGCCTTCGGTTACAGCGCCAGCCGCCGCGGCGATCTTTTTCAGATACAGCGCAAATCTGGAGAAGCCTTTCAGGCTGGAAGATTTCGGTTTTGCAGGTTGATGCATAGGGTTATCGCTAATCACAAGACGTCTAATTTCCCGGCAGTTATTCTGCACCATACTATACTGAACTGCCGGATTTTGCATTGACCGCACCGGCCGAAGCGCATGCCAGCTTTTCCCATGCCCGGCCGCCATGGCCTTAACTGCTATTTCAGCCTTGTTTTGATTTGATTTTCACTCATCAGCAGCGGCCTAAGCCATGCCGCTTCCGCGGCCGCCCTCCCGCCCTGAACGCGCCTTAAATCCAGCGCAGCCGGGCCGGCCCCGCGCAGCGGAGGCCTTCCCTGACAATTTAAAGCGCCGGCGCATCGTCAGGCTGCGCATTTTCGCCTAGAATAGAACTTTAGACAGGAGTTTTTGCCGCGTGGATCATTTAAATAAACAGCATGGCGGTGAACGGGTCATTTTAGTCAGCGTTGCAGTGCAAATGCTGGAAGACCTGGATGCCGAAGAATTTCACCTGCTGACGCAGTCTGCCGGAGCTGAAATTCTGCAGCATCTGCATGCGCAGCGCATCAAGCCGGATGCCAAGCTGTTTATCGGCTCCGGCAAAGCTGAAGAAATCGCCGCCTTAGCTGCGGAGCAGGAAGCCGACCTGGTCATTTTTGACCATGGCCTCAGCCCGGCTCAGGCGCGCAATTTAGAAAAAATCATCGGCTGCCGCGTGGTGGATCGCACGGAGCTGATTTTAGACATCTTCGCGCAACGCGCCCGCACCTATGAGGGCAAGCTGCAGGTTGAGCTGGCGCAGCTGCAGCATATGTCTTCGCGGCTGATCCGCAGCCACGGCACGCTGGACAGCCAGAAAGGCGGCATCGGCCTGCGCGGCCCCGGCGAAACCATGCTGGAAACCGACCGGCGCCTGCTGCGCATCCGCATGGGCCAGCTCAAGGCCAAAATTGACAAAGTCAGGCAGACCCGCATGCAGGGCCGCCTGGCGCGCCAGAAAGCCGCTGTTCCGACTGTATCTTTAGTCGGCTACACCAATGCCGGAAAATCCACCCTGTTCAATATTCTGGCCGGCAGCGACGTGTATGCCGCCGACCAGCTGTTCGCCACCCTTGACCCGACGCTGCGCCGCCTGACCTGGGACGGCATCGGCAATCTGGTTCTGGCCGATACCGTCGGCTTTGTGCGCAACCTATCGCATTCGCTGGTGGAATCCTTTAAAGCCACGCTGGAAGAAACCGCGGAAGCCACGCTGCTGCTGCATGTGATTGATTCCAGCAGCCCGGACATGCTGGAGCAGATTGAAGCGGTAGAAAAGGTGCTGAAGGAAATCGGCGCGGATGTTCCAGTGCTGCGCGTTTACAATAAAATTGACCGCAGCGGCGAACAGGCCAAAATTGTCTACAAGGCCCCGCATCAGCCAGACCGCGTGTATGTGTCCGCGCACAGCCAGCAGGGGCTGGACCTGCTGCGCCAGGCCGTGCATGAATGCCTGATGGGCAATATTCAGAGTTTTGAGCTGCGCCTGAAGCCGGCCTACGGCAAGCTGCGCAATCAGCTGTATGAGCTGAATGTGATTCAATCCGAAAATTATGATGACCAGGGCAGCCTGCACCTGCATGTGATTATGGCGCCGCACAAGCTCGAGCAACTGATCCGGCAGGCGCATCTGCCTTTGCAGGAAATTTTAGGTGAACGCGCCAGTCTATTCGAAAAACCGCTGGAAGAGTTTGAAATCAAGGACTAAATCGGTTAAAACGTGATAGGTGAAATTTTAATGACAGATCAAAAATGGACTGGATCAAGCGCATCGACTGGAAAGCATGGATAGGCACAGTTGCCCTGATTGTCGTGTTCCGTGAGGCCGCCGTATGGCTCATGGGGAAGTTCAGCCACCCTGAATTAGGCAATTTGGCCGGGCTGATCAGCCTGCTGATTGTGCTGTCGCTTTGGCGGAAATTCAGGAAAATCCCTGCCCGCTTAACCGACACCAACAATAAAATCATGAAGGAAAGCGCTTTTGCATTTTTGCCGATCAGCGCCGGCTCATTGCTGATGATGCTGCATCTGGGCGATGAAATTCCGATGTTTCTGGTGGTACTGTTTGTCAGCACCCTGATTCCGCTGTGGATTTACGCAAAAATGTCGAAAAAGTGGCTGTAGGAGAAAGGATATGCTCGCAATATTTTACGGATTCTTCCTGACTCTGGCCGCCTATCTGCTGGCCAAGCCTGTGAATAAAAAACTGCCGCAGATTCCTGTGATTGTGATTGGCATGTTTTTTGTCATTGCCCTGCTGTACCTGTTCGGCATTCCTTATGAAAGCTACATGGCGCAGGTCAATCCGCTGTTCAATGACCTGCTCGGCTATGTCACCGTGGCCTTGGCCATTCCGCTGGCCGCCATGCGCTACGATGATCTGCCGCTGAAAGCCGTAGCGGGCATTTTAGTCTTTGCCAGCATCAGCGCGGTTGCGCTGCCGATGGGCCTCGCCTACCTGCTGCATCTGTCTGACCCGACCATCATGGCCTTCGCCACCCGCGCAGTGACCACCCCGATCGCCATCAATATTGCAACGCTGCTGCATTCGCCGGTTCCTCTGGTGATTTTGATTGTGATTCTGTCCGGCGTCATCGGCGCAGCATTTTCGCCGCTGATTTTGCGCCACATCAATGACGAGCGCGCCTCCGGGCTGGCGCTGGGGCTGGCCGCGCATGCCATCGGCACGGCGCAGGCATGGCAGCGCGGCAGCGTAGCCGGGCGCTACGCCGCTTTCGGCATGGCGGTGAATGCGGTCTTTACCGCGGTCTGGCTGCCGTCATTTATCTTTTTGCTGCAGAAAATATGACTGGGTAATCATTTTCAACTGATTGTTTTGGATAAAAAACAGGCTTATGATCTAGTTATGTTTTTTCATGCTAAAAAAGGAATGTTTTGATGAGAAAATTTAAACTGATTTCCGCACTGCTGATCAGCGGGCTGCCCTGTTTCGCATATGCCAATGATATTACCGGGCTGTGGAAAAATATTGACGATAAGACCGGCTCATCTAAAGCCGTGCTGGAAATCCGCCAAGAGCCGAATGGAACCTATACGGCCAAAATTATCAAAGTGACGCCGCGCCCCGGCTATACCCCGAAAGAAACCTGCGTCGACTGCCCTGCGCCCTACACCAATAAGCCGATTTTAGGCCTGGATGTGCTGACCGGGCTGAAAGCCAGCGGCAGCAGCAATTTCGTCAGCGGCAAGATTCTTGATCCGCTGTCCGGAAAAATCTACAGCACCAAAGCCAAACTCAGCCCGAACGGCAACCGCATCACGCTGCGCGGCTATATCGGCGTTTCCGCGCTGGGCCGCAGCCAAACCTGGATCCGGCATGACTGATGCCCGCATTGCTGCATAAAGCTGAAGCAGCGCAGTCTTTACGGCGCTTTATTGTTCAGGCCTGAGTTGTGCAATTGCTCAATCTTGCCTAACATAGGACAGATTCAAAGGTTGAATAGTGCATTAAAAAAAAGGAAAAGTTTAGATGCAGAAAAAAATTATATGGGCATCACTTGCCGGCTTGCTTTCCGCCAATTCTGCTGTATTTTCCCAGGATCTTACCGGGACTTGGCAGCAGATTGATGACAAAACCGGATCACCGAAAGCAATTATTGACATCCGTAAGGAAAGCAACGGCACATTTACCGGAAAAATTGCAAAAATCACCCCGCGCCCCGGCTACACGCCGAAGGAAAAATGCATCAACTGCCCCGCGCCTTATACCAATCAGCCGATTTTAGGCCTGGATGTATTTAAAAATTTAAAATTCGAGGGAGAAAACCGCTACGCGGACGGCCAGATTATTGACCCGCTTTCCGGCAAAATATACAGCCTGAAAGGCAAGCAGTCCGCAAACGGCAAGCGCCTGCAGCTGAGGGGCTATGTCGGCATTTCCGCCATTGGGCGCACGCAGACCTGGATTCGCCAAGAATAAGCCTGTGCGCCAACCGAAATTTAAAAATGTCTATACTCCATACAGGAAGATTCATGAAGCGTAATTTAACATTGGGCCTGCTGCTTGGCGCGGCGGTCAGCGGATCTGCGCTGGCGCAGGATTTAACCGGCACTTGGCAGCAAATTGACGATAAATCCGGCTCTCCAAAAGCGATTATTGAAATCAGCAAAGAAAGCAACGGCACCTATACCGGCCAGATTGTGAAAATTACCCCTCGTCCAGGCTATACGCCGCAGAAAACCTGCAATAACTGCCCTGCGCCCTATACCAATCAGCCTATTTTAGGCATGGATATCCTCAAGGGCCTGAAGCATGTTGAAGGCACGGGCAATTATGAGCGCGGCCGGGTGATTGATCCGCTGGCCGGCAAAGTCTACGATGCGAAAATGAAGCTGAACGCCTCAGGCAAGCGCTTGACGCTCAGGGCCTATATGGGCGTTTCGGCGCTGGGCCGCAGCCAGACCTGGATCCGCCTCGACTGATTCTGCAGTCCAGCCCTGAAACAGGCTGGCATGCATTTCAAGCCAATGCCCGGTGAAACTCACCGGGCGTTGGCTTTTTTAAAACCCGGCTACCTGATGTGCTGCGCGCAAGCGCAAGGCGGGATTGTCAAAACTGACAGGCCGGACAAGGCTTAAAACAGCGGATTGTCCGCCTTAAACAGCGCCTGATCTTCCAGGCGGTAGGCAACCAGCTGATTGCCCCAGACGCAGCCGCCGTCAACATTCTGAATGCAGTCCGTAATGGTCTTGCCCTGCAGGGCTGCCCAATGGCCAAACACAATGCGGTGCGTCCGCGCAGCCTGCGAGTCAAACTCAAACCACGGCTGGAAGCCTTCCGGCATCGGCTCATCCAAAGCGTCTTTAAAGCTGAATTCCAGACGGCCCTGCGCATCGGTCAGGCGCATGCGGGTCAGGTAATTGGTGATGCAGCGCAGGCGCGCATTGCCGGATAAGTCATCCGACCACAAATCCGGCTGGGCGCCGTACATCTCCTGCAGGAATGCATCCATCACGGCGAAATCTTCATGCCCGATCACCGCTTCAACTTCCCGGGCCAAAGCCGCGGCCTGTTCGGCTGACCAAATGCCTGGAATCCCGGCATGGGTCAAAATGGTATGCTCATTCGGGAACAGGCACAAAGGCTGCCGGCGCAGCCAGTCAATCAAGTCATCGCTGTCAATCGCGTCAATCACATCGCGGGTGCGGTCTTTTTCCTTAACCGCTTTCAGGCCGCGCGCGCCCGCCAGCAAGGTCAGGTCATGATTGCCCAAAACAGTGGCAGCTGCGCCGCGCTCAACCAGTTTCTTGACAAAGCGCAAGGTGCCGACCGAATTTTCTCCGCGCGCCACCAGATCGCCGGCGAACCAGATGAAATCCTGATCCGGATCAAATTTGATTTCCTTCAGCAGCGCTTTCAGCGCTTCAAAACAGCCCTGCACATCGCCGATGACGTAGTTGTACCTGACAACCGGGCACGTCATTTAAACACCCGCCATTTGATCAGACAAGGCCACAAAGTCGGCCAGTGACAGCGTTTCAGGACGCGCCATCGGGTCAACGCCGGCATGTTCAAAGCCGCCTTCGGCCAGCATGCCTTTCAGGCTGTTGCGCAAGGTTTTGCGGCGCTGGGTAAACACATGCGACACCAGGCGCGCCAGGGCTTTTTCATTTTTCGCCACAATCGGCTTCACCGCATAAGGCTCCAGGCGGAATACCGCGGAGGTCACTTTCGGCGGCGGATTGAATGAGCCCGGCGGCACTTCAAACAGGAAGGTCGGCTTGCAGTAGTACTGAATCATCACCGACAGGCGGCCATATTCCTTGCTGTTTGGCGATGCAGTAATGCGGTCTACCACTTCTTTCTGCAGCATGAAGTGCATGTCTTTGACTTTGTCGCCGAATTCCAAGAGATGAAACAGCAGCGGGGTCGAAATATTGTAAGGCAGGTTGCCGACCACGCGCAGCGGGCGGCCTTCCTGGAACAATTCAGTAAAATCGTACTTCAGCGCGTCGGTTTCCACAATGGTCAGGCGCTCAGGATGCGGCACGCGGCCCGGCAGGCCGGCAGCCAGATCGCGGTCCAGCTCGACCACCGTCAGGGCATCGCATTCGCCGATTAAAGGCGAAGTTAGCGCAGCCAGGCCGGGGCCGATTTCCACAACATTGTCGCCCGCGCGCGGATTGACTGAACGGACAATTTTGGCAATTACACGCTGGTCATGCAAAAAGTTTTGACCAAAACGCTTGCGCGTATGATGCCCTTCATCTTTTGGGTTTAAGGCATTAATTTGATACATAAAAAATTTCCAACGTGAATTAAGTGCGGGCAAGGTCAAGCGCCAGGTCAACAGCAGCGTGCAGGCTTGAACTTTGAGCCAGTCCAGTGCCGGCAAGGGAGAGCGCTGTGCCGTGGTCGACAGAAGTGCGGATAAACGGCAAGCCTAAAGTAATATTAACGGCTTCACCAAACCCTTGAGATTTTAGCACAGGTAGGCCCTGATCGTGATACATCGCCAGAACGGCATCGGCATCTTTCAGGTTTTCAGGGGTAAAAAGCGTATCCGCCGGCAGGCTGAGGCTCATATTGACCCCTTGCGCGCGGTAAGTTTCCAGCACCGGGTTGATCACCTCAATCTCTTCGCGGCCCAGATAGCCGCCTTCACCGGCATGCGGATTCAGCCCGCAGACAAGAATATGCGGATGCTGCTTTTTAAATTTGCTTTTCAGATCATGAATTAAAATATCAATCACCTGATGCAGGCGCTCTGCGGTAATGGCATCGGCCACTTCACGCAAAGGCAGATGCGTCGTCGCCAAAGCCACGCGCAGGGTTTTGGTCGCCAGCATCATCACGACCCGCGGCACGCCGGCAAATTCCTGATAGTATTCGGTATGCCCGCTGAAATGAATGCCAGCATCGTTCATCACCGATTTCTGCACAGGCGCCGTTGCGACGCCCACGCTTTTCCCGGACAGGGCATAATCTGCCGAACGCCGCAGCTGCTCCAGCACATAGGCGGCGTTTCCGGCATCCAGCTGCCCCAAAACGACGTCATTGCTCAGCGCCACATGCTCAACATAAATCCGCCCTTTGCCTGCCGGCGCGGCCTGCCCGGCATAGTCAAGCAGCGCAATATCCAAGCCTAAAATTTCTGCGCGCTTCTGCAGCATGGCCTTATCCGCCAAAACCACAACCGGGCGCTGATCCGCGCGGCTGGCCAGACTCAGGCAAATATCAGGGCCTATACCGGCAGGCTCACCGCTGGTGACATATAAAGGAAGCATGGCTGACCTATTCAGACTGATTTCGGTGCGGCTATTTTACTGAATCTGTCCAGTAAATGCCGTTGATTTTTATCTTTCCTGCTGGCGGAAGCTGTTCAGCAGAATGCGGACGCCGGCTGAGCGGAAAGCGGATTCAGCGCAGCCGGATACGGATTTAAAGCCATTCATTTAGATTATTTTTGCCACATCAATTGCTGCCTTCAATTTCCAGCAGAATGCTTTTATTTTCCAGACCGCCGGCAAAGCCGACCAGTTTACCATTGGCGCCAACCACGCGGTGGCACGGCGCAATAATTGAAATTGGATTTTTGCCGTTGGCGGCGCCGACTGCGCGCATGGCCTTGGCATGGCCAATTTGTTCGGCAATTTGCTTATAGCTGCGGGTTTCGCCAAAAGGAATGCTCAGCAGCGCCTGCCAGACTTTCTGCTGGAAAGCGGTGCCTTCAAAGTCCAGCGGCAGGTCAAACTGCCGGCGCTGCCCTGCAAAATATTCATTCAGCTGCCTGGCGGTTTCCAGCAGAACCGGATGCTGCGCCTCTTCAAGCAATTCCGCCAGCCTCACGCGCTTCGGGTTTTCATTTTCCCACAGCACGGCAACCAGCGCATGCGCATTGGCGACCAGCTTGAGCTGCCCGACCGGAGAACTTAAATGCATATAAGACAGTTTCATCGCCGCTTTCCCAGCTGAAGGCATGGCTTTATTATGACGACGAAAGCTTCATCAGCACAAGGCCGGAAATGATCAAAACCGCGGCCAGCATGCGCATCGCGGTTGCCGGCTCGCCCAGCACCAGAACGCCGACCAGAAATGAGCCGACCGCGCCGATGCCGGTCCAAATGGTATAGGCCGTGCCCAAAGGCAAAGTCCGCATGGCGTAAGCCAGTAGGCCAAAGCTGAGAATCATGAAAAACAGGGTAATGACGCTGGGCGTCAGCTTCGTGAAGCCTTCTGAAAGCTTCATCGAATATGCCCAGACAATTTCGAAAATGCCGGCTAAAACCAGAACAATCCAGGCCATGATGCCTTTCTCCATTTCATTAGAGTCAGGCCGTCCTGACGTTTTTTGTTGATTCAGGCTGACATAGCGCTGCATCAAGGGAGGCCGTTCCCCCGCTTCAATGGCTTTATGATACTTGATTGTTCATCATTTTTTAACCAGAGTTACAAAAAACCGTCCGGCGCCCGCGCTGTATTCCCCTTATTCCAGCCAAAAAAAACTGCTGGCGCGCCAGCAGTTTTTTTAAAGGGTTTAAACTGGCCGGCTTATTTAAAATTTAATGCGCAGGCCTGCGCCATATACCCAGCCGCGTTCAGAGCCGGAAGCGTCCTGCCATGCCGTCTGGGCATTGCCTTTAGAATATTCATAGGCAACATCAATATACGGCATGAACTTTTTGCTGATTTCATAGCGCGTTTCCAGCCCCAGCGATGCGCTGCTTAAGCCGGTTTTTTTCGCGTATTTCGAATCATCATTCAGCACCGCTTCCGCTTCCAGATACGGCTGCAGAATCAGCTTTTGCGTCAGCAGCAGGTCGCGTTCGGTTTTTAAGCTTAAGGCCGCAAAATCATCTGCGCCCAGATACAGATAGGCATCGGTTTCAAAGAAATACTGCGCCATGCCATGCAGGCCGAGCACAGCATCCAGCTTTTCTTCCGCATCTGCAGCATGCTGATCCAATTCCTGTTTTTCATAGCGGTAGCGCAGGCCCGCCTGCGCATCCCAGAAATCGGCAATATTGCGGCTGTACAGGGCTTTCACATCATATGCAGCATCATGCGATTCATGCTTGCTGATATGCGCCTTGATGAAAAGCTTATTTTCATCTGTGCCGATGCGGGTTTCCAGCTCGGACTTCAGCGCGCCGTCACCGTCTTCACCGCGCAGCCATTTGCTGTCCACAGTGGTCATGCTGTAAATCTGCGCGCCGTGCTCTTTGCGGTGATCATGCCTGCCGTGTGAAACAGGCGCAGCTTCGGAAGCTGCAGCCGGAGCCGGATGATGCGCAGCATGCTCGTCCGCTTGCTGTGTTTTGGCCTCAGCCGCCGGCTTGGCGTTCATCTGTACAGGCAGCTCCGCCGGTTCAGGCATTTGATGATGCCCTTCATGCGCCATGGCCAACGCGCTGGCCATCAGCATTGAGCCCGCCAAAACCGACTGAGAAAAAAGATTAATGATCTGCATGAGCATCTCCTTTCATTTCAGCAGCCTGATTCATCATTTTGCAAGGCTGCGCATTGCCGTCCTGCGCCATCTGCGCGTGCTGCTGGGCTGAGTGGCCTGCGCAGCCCTGCATTGAATGCGCGGCCTGCGGATTTTTCTGCTGGCTAGGCTGGGCCGGCTTGGCTTGGGATGCGCCGGCTTTGCCGTTCTGCGCAGCACTTGGCTTGCCATGAGGCATGGCGTGATTCATGGCATGGCGCATTGCATGCTGGGCATGCTCATCCGGCTGCGCCGCAGCCATTGCGGATGAAGCCGAAAGCAGAACAGAACTGAGCAAAACTGCTTTGAGAAAAAGATTATTAATGGTGCGCATGAGCATCCCCCTTCATTTCTGTTTGCGTTCCGGCAGTATCCGCCGCTTTAGTTTCCGCTTGCACTGGCGCGGCAGACAGCTTGCCGTCCGTCACATTGGCGACAATCAGCTTATTCATCATGCCGGCAGACATGTGGTACAGTAGATGGCAGTGGATGGCCCATTCGCCCAGCTCATCCGCAGTCAGCAGCGTGGTCACGGTCTTGCCCGGCGGCACAATCACGGTATGCTTATTCGGCATATCCGCAGGCGCCTGGCCATTTTCCAGCTGCATGAACATGCCGTGCAGATGCATCGGATGCGCCATCATGCTGTCATTGATGAATTTCAGCCGGATGCGCTCGCCGTATTTCACCTTCAGCGGCTCAGCATCGCTGAATTTCTTGCCGTTGATGGTCCAGACATAGCGCTCCATGGTGCCGCCTAAGCGGATCACCAGCTCGCTTTCCGCGCTGCGGGTGTCCGGCTGCGGGGTTAAAGCTTTCAGGTCGCTGTACTGCAGCGCCTTGTCGCCTTGAGGGATCGATGCATTGGCCCAGCCGTAAACCGGGGCTTGCGCCTGAGATGCGCCGGCAGCAGCTGGCTGCGCATGCTGGGAGTGATCCGCAGCTGCCGGGATTGCAGGCGTCTGGCGGTTCATTTTGGAGTGATCCATATTCTGCATCGCGCCATGATTCATCATTGAATGATCCATGCCCTGCCTCGCGTCATGATTCATCTTTGAATGATCCATGCCTTTCATTTCGCCATCATTCATTTTGGAATGGTCCATGCCTTCCATCGAGCCATGCCCCATGTCTTCCATCGTCAGCAGCGAACGCGGGCGCGGCGCAGGCATGCGGATGCCCTGCTGAGGCAGCGCCTGATTCTGCAAGGTGCCCAGCGCATAGCCTGAGCGGTCAATCGACTCGGCTTCAATCTGGTAATGCCCTGCCTTCGGCTCCACCACCACATCATAGGTTTCCGCCGTGCCGATGCGGAATTCATCCACAGCAACCGGCTGCACCGGCTGGCCGTCTGCGCTGACCACCGTCATTTTCAAATCGGGAATGCGCACATCAAAAAATGACATGGCCGAGGCATTGATAAAGCGCAAGCGGATTTTTTCATTCGGCTGGAACATGCCTGTCCAGTTCTGCTGCGGGGTTTTGCCGTTAATCAGGAAGGTATAGCCGGTGACATCCGACATGTCGGTTTTCAGCATGCGCATCTGATTCCACATTTTGCGGTCAGACCATGCCGCCTTCAGGCCGTCACGCTTGACCTGCTTCCACACATCGCCCAGGGTTTCGCGCTGGTCCTGATAATATTCTGCGGAAATCTTCAGATTTTTCTGAATCCGGTCGCTGCTCTGCTCATGGAAATCCGACAGCATCACCACATAGTCGCGCTCAGCCTGCTCATGCGGCGCCAGCGGCTTTTTGCCTTTAGGATAAATCACCAGCGAGCCGTACAGCCCGTCCTGCTCCTGGCCTTTGGAATGCGCGTGATACCAGTAGGTTCCGCTCTGGCGGACTTTGAATTTATAGACAAATTCTTCATCCGGGCTGATGCCGTTAAAGCCGTTGAAGCCCGGCACGCCATCCATGATTCCGGGCAGCAGCAGGCCATGCCAGTGAATGGATGAATCTTTATTTTTAAGCTTGTTCTTGACCCGGATCACCGCATTGTCGCCTTCCTCAAATTCGAGAAGCGGCGCCGGAAACTGGCCGTTGACCGTAATGCGCTTGAGGGCTTTTCCGGTGACATTGACCGGGCCTTCCTCAATGGTAAGCTGATACTCTTTTACCGCGGCGAATACCCACGATGACGATACAAGGCATACGCCTGCAAGCAGGCTTTGACTGAATTTAATAGACATGGCTTAATCCTGTTATTTAAAAATAATGTTTTAAAATAAGGATTAAGCTTTAGGCGGGCGCAGCAGCTCCAGTTTGTGGCCTTGCAGGTGCTGCGCGGTGTAAATGGCGTTCGGCGGTTCTGAAAATGCGCTCAGCGCCGGCAGCTGCAAATGCAGCGGCTGCATTTCCAGAGAGGCAGGCGCCGCCTGGCAATGCCACAGCGCGCAGCCGCCGCATTGCGTGGCGCCGTCCATGCTCTGCATGTCTGAGGCGCAATGCACAGAGGCCTGTCCAGCCTTGATTTTTGCGCCGGGCTGATGGCAGTCCGGCATCTGCATATTGGATGCATCATGCTGCACCGCCTGATGCGCTGAATGCTGCTGATGCTGCGCGGAAGCTGCCGACTGGATTGCAGAAGCGCTTGCCATCATCAGCTGATGCGCCGGTTTTTGCGCTGCAAGGGCAACACTGCTCCATCCGATGACAAATGCCATCAGAAAAGCGAAGCCTGCATGCCGCTGCAAAAATTTCAGCAAAGTTATTCTGCCTTCAACAAATCTATAAATCCCGGCTGGGCAGTGGCGCCCAGTTTTCCGCAGCCATTCAAAAACAGCTGCTGGATTTCTATCATAAAGAACTGCAGGCTTATGCACAACTTTTTAAATTTATTCTGAAATCGGATTAGCCGTCGGCCGCGCCGCTGCTGAAACAAAGCAGCGCTATTTTCAGGCAGCATTATTTTCAACCAAAGATGAATAAACATCCAGCAATTCAGGCGCTTCAGTCAAGAAAAAAAGGACTCAAACGAGTCCTTTTTATACAATTTACGTCTAATTAATAAGCTATTGATGCGTAATCGCTTATTAATTAAACAGATTATCCATGCGGTTATCTACATAGATATCCATACAGTTAACCACAAAGTTATCCACAGACTGCGAGCAACTTATTGCTGAAACTTATGCATCAACTGCGCCGACTTTCGCCAGCTCAGCGCGCATTTCATCAATCACAGCTTTGTAATCCGGCTTGCCGAAAATCGCCGAACCCGCGACAAACATGTCAGCGCCCGCTTCCGCAATGGCGCGGATATTGGCCGGCCCAACGCCGCCGTCCACTTCCAGGCGGATGTCGCGGCCTGAAGCATCAATAATTTTGCGCGCATGGCGCAGCTTTTCCAGCGTCATTGGAATGAATTTCTGGCCGCCAAAGCCCGGGTTGACGCTCATCAGCAGGATCTGATCCACTTTATCCAGCGCATAGTCCAGATAATGCAGCGGCGTAGCCGGGTTGAATACCAGTCCGGCTTTCGCGCCGCCGTCTTTGATCAGCTGCAGCGAGCGGTCAATATGGTGGGTGGCTTCCGGATGAAAGGTGATAATGTCCGCGCCGGCTTCCAGAAAGTCGCCAATCATGCGGTCAACCGGAGAAACCATCAAATGCACATCAATCGGCGCCTGAATGCCATATTTTTTCAGCGCCTTGCAGATGCCCGCGCCAAAGGTCAGATTCGGCACATAGTGGTTGTCCATCACGTCAAAGTGGACAACATCTGCGCCGGCCTGCAGCACATTTTCAACGTCTTCGCCTAAGCGGGCAAAGTCAGCGGACAGGATAGAGGGCGCAATTAAATAAGGCTTGGACATTCGGGAACCTGGCTATCGGGGAGTATGATTTGCCCCATTATAACAAAACCGGCCTGCCGGCGCTTCCCCCGCTACGCTGTTGCGCAGATAAAACGCAGCGTTGCAGATTTTGCCTTTTGCTTATTTTCAGAATCGCTTATGGTCAAGATTATTCTGAAAAATTCTTGCAATACGGATCACTGAAATGGCAGTCAAAACACAGGCGCACATTGCAACCCAGCAGGCCAGCCGCATGGCGAAGCGCCTGCTCAATCACTGGAAGCATAAATTTGAAGTGGCTGAGCATGGGCAGCTGCTGCAGATTTTCATGCCTTCCGCCACGGTGGATTTAAGGCCGCAGGCGGATCATCTGGCGGTGGAAATCACGGCGCAGCAGGCGGATGCAGACCTGCCGATGCTGGAACAGGTGGTGCTGGAGCATTTAATTCGCATGGGGCAGGAGCCGCTGCAGGCGGCATGGCAGCGCTCGGATTAACAGCATTCCGGAAAAATCACCGCTGGGGCTTGGAGGCCTGCTGCGCATGAAAGCGCTTCACCGCTTCAATCCGCTCATAGGTTGCCGGATGTGAACTGAGAAAATCCTGCCAAGAACGCTCCCTGCTGACTTTCTCGCCGGCATTGTCTGCAAGGCGCTGCAGGAAGTTGGCATAGTGGATAGTCTGAATATGATGCTGCTGCATAGTGTTCAAGGCATACAGGTCGGCTTCGGACTCAAAGTCCCGCGAATAGCCCGCGCCAATCAAGGCCACAGGCAGCGTGGTCAGCAGATCCGAGCTGTCGCCGGTAATCATCAGCAGCATAGCGCTGATGCCCAGGCTGGACAGCGCCTGCTGCAGGCTGTGGCGCTGCGCCAGATGCCCCTGCTCATGCGCCAGCACGCCCAGCAGCTCATCATCATTTTGCGCCAGCTGCACCAGTTCATCGGTGACAATAATGGTATTGTTGGGAATCGCCAAGGCATTGGCGCCAATGCTGCCGCCGCTGCGGAAAACCACTTTTGCCGGCTGCGCGCCGGCCGCCAGCTGCCGGTATTTAAGCCGCAGCGCATCGCGCCGCGCCAGCGGCAGCTGCGTGGCCCCGGTGATGTCCATAATATAATCTTCCGCCTGATCGCCCCAGCTGTTCATGGTGTGCGCCGGCAGCTGATGGGCTGCGTAATATGACGCAGCCGGCAGGCCCCATTTGACCGCAGCGAAAGCCGCGGCTGCCGCAAACAGCACGCTGAAAAGAATCAGGCTGGGCGTGCGCTCCAGCTTCCAGATGGAGTGCGCACGCGCCTTGCTGCCCAGATTGAACCATTCCGGCAGCGGCCCCTGAAATTCCAGCCGTGCATCATCCTTCAGTTCAATGATCGGCTGAATTGCGCCCAATGCTCCAATCAAGACCATATCGGCATAGGCATAGCGCCGCTGCTGCTCCAGCTGCAGGCCGTATTTCACCAGCACCGCCTGATTATCCAGCGCCAGCACCTGCGCCGGCTGCGGCCGGGCGCTGATTCCATCGTAAAAAACCGCTTCAGCAGCAGGGTTCATCGGCATCTCCTGCGCTTAGAGCGAAATATCCAGGTCAAAAATATCGCTAAGCTCTTCAGCAATCGCGCTGTGGTCCTGCTGCAGCTGATTGATTAAATGATCCGGATGGTCAATCAGCACCAGCTTTAAGGATTCGGCCTGATACTTGTACAGGCGGATGGCGGCCCACGGCGTCAGCAGCCCCAGCGAAATGATTTTGGCCAGCCAGTTGCTCATGATGATCCAGGCATAGCGCCATTGATTGCAGTCTGTGGTGAACTGGCTGCGGTTCAGCGTGGTGCTGTTCCATGAGGTAATGAAAATCCGCGCCAGCATCAGCGGCCAAATCAGCAGATAGGCCGCTAAATAGCCGGCGCCAAACATCCCTGCATAATGGCTAAGGCTCAGGCCGCTGGTGGTGCTGAACAGCAGCGCCAGCACGGCCGCCAGCAGCGCCACCGCGCCGATGAATAGAAACACCGGCATATACATGGCGCGCATATACGCGGGCCAATCTGCATTCAGCTGGAAGCTCAGCTGCCCGGCATACAGCTGGTTCAGGCACTCGCGCTTATACAGCCAAACCGCAACCGGAAAAAACAGCCCGGTGGTGAAGACGGTGACCAGAACGCATTTCAGAAAGCACCAATATGCGCTTTTATTGCTGCCGGCGAAAAAGAAGCGGCTGTTGCCGAATTTGCTGTTGCGCGCGCGGAAACGGATGCTGGAGCGGACCAGCCACGGCACCGCAAAGAAAATCAGCAGCAGGCCGCCCAGCACCATGCTGGCCGAATGGTTCATGGCGTAGGTAAATGCGCCGTAGACCAGCAGCGCAATAATCCGCCCGGCCAGAATTTTCACGGGCACGCCGGTAAAATCAAAGCGGCGCTGGATAAACCAGGTATTGCCGTAAAAGTAGCGCAGGCGGCGCACTTTGGCCCACGGCGCATAAAAGCCCAGGGTAATGATGGTCAGTAAAATATTGACGATCCATATGCCGAAATATTCAGCGGCGGTGCCCTTGAAGCGGAAAGCGTACTGCCGGCCCAAAGCAAAGGGCGCTGCGACTTCCTGCGCGTCAAAAGCCTCCGCCAGGGCTAAGGATCGATCGGGGTTCTGCGCGGTATACTGTTCTGAATTCTGCATGAATGCGCCTTATCTTTATTTTAATAATAGGTTGCCGGATCTGTTCTTGCAGCGCCGCTGTTCCCCGGCGGAATGCAGCGCTTGAATTGCAGCAGGCTTTTTTATGAATTCTGCAGCTGCAGCGCATGGAACTGCAGGTGGTCATCCATAAAGCTCTGAATGAAATAATAGCCGTGATCATAGCCGGCGTGTTCGCGCAGCGTCAGCGCCTGCCCTGCCTGCTCGCAGGCCTGCTGAAACAGCGCAGGGTTCAGCTGGCTGTAAAACTGGTCATTCAGGCCCTGATCAATCAGGATTTCACTGAAGAGGGCGCCCTTGCTTTGCATCAGCGCCGCGGCGTCATGCGCCAGCCAAGCCTGCTGATCATCCCCCAGATAATTTGAAAAGGCTTTTTCGCCCCACGGGCACTGACTCGGCGCGCAGATTGGCGCAAAAGCCGAAACTGACTTGAATTTTTCCGGATACTTCAGCGCCAGCGTCAATGCGCCGTGGCCGCCCATGCTGTGGCCGAAAATCCCGATGGCGTCCGCCTGAACCGGAAACTCATGGATAACCCTGCGATGCAGCTCGTCCGCGACATAGCTTTCCATTTGATAATGTTCCGCCCACGGCGCCTGCAGCGCATTGATATAAAAGCCTGCGCCCTGGCCAATGTCCCAGTTGTCGCCCTGAGCGGCATGGCTGCCGCGCGGCGAAGTATCCGGCGCAATTAAAATCAGCCCCAGCCGGGCCGCCAGGCGCTGCGCATGCGCCTTAATGGCGAAGGTTTCTTCAGTGCAGGTCAGCCCCGCCAAATAGAACAGCGCCGGGCAGGCGCGGCCGCTTAAAGCCTGCGCAGGAAGGAAAATGCTGAACCGGCTTTCAGACTTTAATGCTTCGGACTGCAGGCGGTAAATCCGCTGCTCGCCGTCAAAACATTTATTGCTTTGCACCAATTCCATATTTTTCCCCTCATCCCTGTTTTCAAAAGCTGATTTTAAATGCTAAGGCGCCTTCTGCGGCGCGGCGCCCGCCGGCGGGAACAGGCGCTGTTCCAGCTGCGGCAGCATCAGCGCCATATTCTTGCCGATAGACCACTGCGGTTCCGAAGGCTCAAAGCCTTGCGCGCTTTCCCATTGGGCAACGGTGTCTTTGCTTTGCGCAAAAGCCGACTGAATTGAGGTCTGCTCGCGCATGGCCTGATCAAAGAAGGCGCGCCCAAAATATGTGTAGTCGGTTTCGCTGGAGCAGCCAAATGACTGGCGGTCGGCCGCCGATGCGGTAATGATCAGGGTATTTTCATCCTGCAGCGCCGGAACAAAGCTGCCGGAATAGCAGGATGAAATCACAATCACCCGCCAGCGGATGCCGGCAGCGTCCAAGGTTTCGCGCAGCCATTTCGGATCGGCCTGCGCCAAATCCAAAGGCGCATTTTCCATTTCAAAGACATTCGGCAGGCCGTGCGAAGTCATGTACAGGAACAGCACATCACTGTCCTTATTCATTTGCTGGCCAATGCGGCGCAGGGCCAATTCCATGCTGGTTTTCGAGGCAATCGGAATTTCAGTGCGCGTCGCCGGGTTGTTCACCAGCGCAATCGAGCGCCCATAGGTGCCGAAGCGCGTATCAAACTGCTCTTTAATCCGCTCAATTTCCAGCTTAAAGACATCCTGATAGCTGGCTCCGGCCACCCCCAGAAAGTACCAGTGCGACTGGGCAAATTCGCCGTATTCAATCGAATCCAGCGATTTGTTCAGCAGCCGGCTTTGCGCATAGAAAGCGTCTTCGGCAAAGGTCGGCGGCATTTCCTCCACTTTCCAGATCGGCTGGTCTTTTACCGAAACCTGCCAAACCACCAAAGTGAATAAAGTCGCCAGCATAATCAGCGCGCGCTCCCACCACGGCCATTTCAGCTCGCGCGAGATGACCCACACCACGGCCAGGCTTTGCCAGACAAACAGGATAATGAATAAGGTGGGAATATAGTCATACAGCACATAAGGCAGGATATCCAGATCGCCCAAATACTGAATCAGGCACTGGAACAGCATAATATGCGTGTCCAGCACCAGCCACAGCAGGGCCGGCACCAGCATCAGGCGCGGGTTGTTGACCCGCTGCGACAGGAAAATGCCGACAATCAGCGCAATGAACGGCCAAAGCGCATAGCTGACCAGGCCCTGCGGGTTGAATTCGCCGGCCTGGCCGCTGCTGAGCCAGCTGAACAGGGTATTGGCGCAGCCGCCCAAAATGCCCCAGAACACCATCTGTACAATAGATGGGCGCACAATCTGCAGCGAACGCCTCGACCCCAAAAACAGCCACATTCCCGCAGTTTGGTTGCTTTTAAAATCATGCCAAAAATTGATGGAAGGTTTGAAGTCGATCATATGAATCTTATAGTAGCCGCTGCTCGCTTAATCGCATCAGCCAGTTTATGCCTGATGCGGGTTTTATCAATGCTGATGATCAACTATATCGCAAATCTTTAAATGTTTTTGAAATAATTGCGCATTAAAGCATAAGATCATGCTGAAAATAGGCGTCAAAGCGGCAGGCATCGCCCTGCCACTGATGCTGCGGCGCCTGCCCGGCTAAAAACACTGCCAGCCTCGGGCGCTTCACCACCACGCGCTTGGCAATAGCCTGCGCCAAGGCCAGCAGGTTATCGCCCAAATCCATTTCACCGTGTTCCGGCAGCAGCAGGTGCAGCAGCTGCATCTGCTTTTTCACCTGCGCCTGCTTTTTCACGGCCTGCTGATGCTGATCACGCTGCGGAAACATCGGGTCCAGATACACCACATCGGCTGCCTGATGCTGCGCAGCCCGCTGCCTTAAATAGTCCGCAGAATCTGAAAAAACCAGCTGGATGCGGGACGCCGCCGCGCTTAAAAACGGGTCCTGCATGGCCTGCCGGTGTGCATCTTCCAGCAGGGTGAACAGCACCGGATGGCGTTCCAGCAGCGTGACCTGGGCGCCTAAATGCGCCATCAGCAGGCTGTCATGGCCCAGGCCCGCCGTCGCGTCAATCAGCTGCGGTTTTTCCGCCAAATTGCAGGCGCGCGCAATCATTTCAGACTTGAGCGAAGCGCGCTTTAAGCGCCCCGCTTCCGCTTTCCAGTCCGGGCGCATTTTCATGCCGCCGGCGCACAGCCACAGGCCGTCCGCGTCCGCGCTTAAAGCCAGTTCCGGGTTCAGGCGGAAAAAGCGCGCATTCAGCTTTTCCACAGCTTCAAGCTGAACCTGCACCCCGCGCGAAGCCAGCGCCGCAGCGAACTGCCGCGCTTGCGGCTCAAATTCAGCTTCGCTATATAGGCGCATGCCGCTTACCATAATGTCCAGCCTGTAAATGCGAACAGCAAAATCACCAGGCCGGATGCGATGCGGTACCATGCGAAGGCCATGAAGTCGCGCTTCGCCACATAGGCCACCAGCGCGCGGATTAAAATCAGTGCAGAAACAAATGACACAATAATGCCGGTCGCCAGCACCGCCCAGTCTTCACTGCTTTTGAACACGTCGTAGCTCTGGTACAGGTCTAGCAGGCCCGCGCCAATAATCACCGGAATGCCGAGGAAAAATGAAAACTCCGTAGCAGCCTTGCGCGATACGCCAAGGAACATGGCGCCAATAATAGTCGCGCCGGAACGCGATGTGCCGGGAATTAACGACAGCACCTGAATCAGGCCAATCCAGACCGCTTCCTTATAGCTGATGTTTTCCACTTCCTGCGCATTGACCTTCGGCGGATGCTTTTCAATCCAGATGATGATCAGGCCGCCGACAATCAGGCCGATGGCAACAGCAATATCATTGAACAGCAGCTCTTTCACCGCCTGGCCAAAAGTCAGGCCAACCAGCACAATCGGAATCGACGCCATGATCAGGCTGAAGCCTAAGCGCCGGCCTTTTTCCTCGCCGGTAAACATGCCGGTGGCGGCGCCCCAAAGCCGCGACCAGTATTCATAAATGACCGCGGCAATCGCGCCCATCTGAATTGCGATGACAAAAACATCGCTTTTTTCCTTGGTCCAGAAGTTCATTAATTCGGACGCTAAAATCAGGTGCCCCGTGCTTGAAATGGGCAAGAACTCTGTAATGCCTTCAACGATGCCCATGATCGCCGCTTTCAGCAGCAGTAAAAGATCCATACAAATTCCTAATTACGGTTTGCCCTGTTCCGGGATTTTTTTCCATGCATTATCGCGCAGATAAACAGGCAAGGCGTACTCCGCTGCCACCCAGCTGCGCTGCTGCGCATGCGCGCGCGCAATGGCCGCGATATCCTGCGCTGTTGCGCTGACAGCTTTGTACTGTAGTTGTTCTGGCTTAACTAAATCTGAACCGGAGCCGATCAGGGTGAATTTCACCGCCTGCTCCGCTTCGCTGTAGCTTAATAATTGTTCTTCGTCTGCGGGCTGCATAATGCCCTGCTCATCCAGCTTGAAGCTGGCGATATACACTTCCTGCATGCGCGCATCCAGCACGGCGGTCACTTCAGTCAGGCCCGCTGTGCGGTAGGCGGCCTGCGCCAGCGCCTGCAGTGTTGAAACAGGGATCACCGGCAGGTCATTCGCCCAGGCCAGCGCCTGCGTCACCGCGGCGTTAATCCGGACGCCGCTGAATGAGCCCGGCCCGCGGCTGAATGCCACCGCAGTCAGGCCCGAAAGCTGAATATTGACTTCAGCCAGGCCCTGCTCAATCAAAGGGAGGATCGTTTGCGTTTGTGCCTTCGCGCGCGCATCGAGTTGGAAATAAAGCTCTTGATTTTCATCTGCAATACAGACGGAACACTGCTCATTGGCAGTTTCCAGTGCCAGCACTTTCATGCACAACCTTAATTAAATCAGTCTAAAAAACGACGGACATGATACTCCACTCGCCGGTGCTGCGCGAGAAGTTCCAACTTTGGATACAAAAAAGCCCGGAAGATTCCAGGCTGAGAAAATCATGATGCTGAATTAATCCAGCTGCGCAGGCTCCAGCTGCATGAACTTCGGAAAATGCGCGGCGTAATGCAGGGCGCTCTGCTGCAGTTTGGCCGCCGCGGCGTCATCCAGCGTTTTCACCACCTTGCCCGGCGAGCCCATGACCACGGAATTGTCCGGAATGACTTTGCCTTCAGGAATCAGCGCATTGGCGCCAATGATGCAGTTTTTGCCAATCACCGCATGATTCAGGACCACCGCATTGATGCCGATCAGGCTGTTGTCGCCGACTGTGCAGCCATGCAGCGTCGCCTGATGGCCGATGGTAACGTAATTGCCGATATGCATTTCAATCCCGGCATCGGTATGCAGCACGGCGTTTTCCTGCACATTGCTGAAATCGCCCAGCTTAATCCGGCTGTTGTCTGCGCGGATCACGGCGCCAAACCAGACGCTGGCCTGCCGCCCCAGTTCAACCTGCCCGATCACTGCGGCGCTGTCCGCTACCCAGCCATCCCAAGGCTGATGCGCGGCTTGCGGCGCATGCCCTTCAAATTTATACAGCATGATTCTTCCCTGAAAAATTGCCCGAAATTAATGATTCCGCCACGGTTTCAGCGCAGCGTGAATGCGGGCGAATTGACTAAAAACGGCCAGTCTTTTTGATAGTCCAGACCGTACTGAAACAGCGAAACCAGCATGCGCGCGGTCAGCCCCCAGACAATTTCATTTTCCACCCGCATGCTGGGGAAATACAGCGACTGATGCGCATAGCGCACCTCATAAGGAACCGGAGGCGCCTGCATCAGCTTTTCCAGCGAGGCAAAAAAAATCCGGTCAATTTCTGACGGCTGCGCAATCAACTCGACCTGCGGCGGTATCAGCCCGACAACCGGCTTGACCAGCATGCCGTTTCTGGCTTTCTGCATCGGCAAATCGCCCAAAAGCTGTACATCAAAGGGGTTCAGCGCGGTTTCTTCCTGCGCTTCACGCAGCGCCGCCACAATGTTGCTGGTGTCATTCGGGTCGCGCTTGCCGCCGGGAAAGGACACTTCGCCGGCATGGTTGGACAGGTAGGCTGAACGGCGCGTCAGCAGGATTTTAGGATCGGCTTCATCGGTCACCGCAATTAACACAGCGGCTTGCGCGTACTGTATGCGCGGGGAGAACCGCAGGCTTTGCTGCAGTTTTTGTGTTAATGAGCGATCATTCATCCGCGCTTCCTTTGCTGTTCCGCTGATTTCATCATAGCTCAATTTTTGCGCCCCTGCTCAGAAATGATGCCAAAGTTCTATTTTTAAGTTATGCTGGCGCTAAGCTAGATCATTGACCTTGAATATGAACTTCTGCACGAACTGCGGCGATAAAACAGCTGAAAAAATTCCTCTTGGCGACCACCAAGTCCGTCGTGTATGCACCCAGTGCGGTTTTATTCATTATGTGAATCCTAAAGTGATTTGCGGCGCTTTAGCGCTTTGGCAGGATAAGGTGCTGCTGTGCCGCCGCGCGATTGAGCCGCGCTACGGCCTGTGGACGCTGCCTGCAGGCTACATGGAGCTGTTTGAAACCATGGAGCAGGGCGCAGCCCGCGAAACCCGCGAAGAGGCGCAGGCCGAGGTCAGCATTCAGCAGCTGTACTGCATGTACAACATTCCGCGCATTGGCCAAATTTACGTGCTGTTTAAGGCCGATTTGCTTGAAGGCAAATTCGGCGCCGGCGAAGAAACCATTGAATCCCGGCTGTTCAGCGAAGATGAAATTCCCTGGGATGAGCTGGCCTTCCCCAGCGTAGAGCGCACGCTGAAGCATTATTTTGCAGACCGCAAAAGCGGCCAATTCAA
This sequence comes from Acinetobacter sp. WCHAc010034, assembly GCF_001696615.3. Classification (NCBI taxonomy): domain Bacteria; kingdom Pseudomonadati; phylum Pseudomonadota; class Gammaproteobacteria; order Moraxellales; family Moraxellaceae; genus Acinetobacter; species Acinetobacter sp. WCHAc010034. The sequence goes on from NZ_CP032279.1 coordinate 1,309,864, forward strand.
TATGCATTTAGAAACGCTGGGCACGCGCTTAGATCATACAGGCTGACAGCCGCACAGCCCAAAGCCCGCCATCCGCGCCCCGCTATAAAGCATAAAACTTGAAATAAGCGCCCTGATTTTTCGGGTTAGCCGCCGCGGCGCCTTGCGCGCATCAAAAAACAGCCCGGATAAAAAATGCCAGCCAATTACTTGGCTGGCATCAATCACCCGATCAGCCTGCGCTTATCTGGACTGAATTTCATAGCACGGCGCCAGCTCAAAGCCGATTTCACCGCCCGTCAGCTTAGCCAGCGCTTTGGCCTCAGCATCATTCGGGTTCTTCACACTGAACGTCCGGTTAAAGCTGGCGAAGCTGTTGCCCCACTGCGCCGCCCTGCCGGCTGAATCGGTGAAGGCGACTCCGGAAGGGCGCGATCCTGCCTGCGCATTCAGCAGGCTGGCCATCTGCAGCAGCGCGCCGCCGACCACAATATTTTCATTGGTATCAGGCGAAATTTTTATCGTGGTGTTCATGCCGATCAGCGCGCCGTTCAGCGTGCCGAAGGCCTCGCCGCCCAAAATCATGCGCAGTGACAATGCATTTGGCGTCACCTTTGAACCGCTGGTGAATGCCCTGGAAACCGTGCCGATGCGGTACTGCTGGGTGCCTGAATCATCCTGCATCAGCAGCGGATCCAGCACATCGCTGCCGGAACAGCCGTTCGCCGGATCTGTGGACAAATCCGCCAGCGGCGTCATCGGGTCTGTAAAGGCATCGTCCGGCACATTCGGGCGCATATTGGTGCGGATATCGCCATTGCGGTCAATGACGATGCCCAGCTTGACCGGCTTCACCTCTGCATTTTTAAACTTGAACGTCAGGTCGGCATACAGCGGGAAAATGTAATTCTGCGACGCCCTGACATTGCCTTCAGTCTTGAATACTTTTTTATCCAAATAGGTGATCGGGAACTGCTTGTACAGGTCCAGCGTTCCCTTATAGTCTGCGCCGCTGACACGCTGTTCCCAGCGGCCCAGCCGCGCCTCGTCCTGCGCGGTCAGCGCAGCGGAGCTGCTCAGGCCGGCAAGCGCCCTGTACAGTCCGCCGCCGGCGCCTGCAACCATTTTATCCGCCAGCAAAGTCCCCTGCTTAATAATCAGCGGCTCGGTGCCGGCTTCATTGAAGTCAAATTTAAAGCCCAGCTGGCGCTTGCGGTCAATTTCATGAGTCACCGGATCAATCCAGTTGTCCTGCTGCGCGGCGGTCATCTGCTTGGGCTTCGCGGTCAGCATCAGCTCCAAATTGACTCCGCCGATGGTCGTCAGCTCTTTCTCCACTTTGCCGCGCCACTGCACTCCGCTGCCGAATGTCATGCCCTGGCGGTCGGTCATCAGCAGAAAATGGCCGAATGAATTGATTTTTCCGGTGTCTTTCGGCAGGCATTCCGCTTTATCGCAGCCGACTAAGCCGTTTGAGCCGCTGATGCCGGAAACAATCAGCTGCGGCGCAGAAAATAAGGCGAACTCCGGCTGGAAAACCCCGGCAGCTGAAATATTGGCTAATTTAGCCACCACCTTAAAGGCGTCGTCATCACTGACCTGCTGCAGGTTCAGCCAAGGGCTGAAAAGCTGGCTGAATGCAGCCTCATCCGGATTCTTGAAATCCGCCAAGGTGACAGACTTGGCCAGCCCTTCCAGGCCCGTGCGGTTTTCCGCATCCATATATACCGGCTGAATATCCGCAGCGGAATCAATCCGGGCATCTTTCAGGCCAATCGCCTGAATGATTTTAGCCAGGCGCATCGCGGCTTTGACCGTATCATCATTCTTGTTCAGCGCCTGAGCGGCCTGGCCGGTGATGCCGCCGGCAATATCCAGCAGCGTTAGGCGCGGCGGCGACGCGCCGCTGGCGACATTGGAAATCGCGCTTAAATTGACTTTGCCTAAGTCAATTTTGCGCTCCTTGCCCCCCATCAGATAGAAAGTCACGGTATCGCCCATTTTGCAGGCGCCGCTAGATACGCTTTCATTCACATTGAATAAGGTAATGAATTTATTTTTTGCATCGCTTGAGCAGGTGAAATTCAAGCCTTCCAGAGGATAGTCCAGCACAAATTCCATGCAGCCGGCGGTATTGCTGTAGCAGGCGCCATTTTCGGTGCTGGTGTCATAAGCTTCCGGAATAATATTGGCGCTTTCACCGCCGCAGCCGCTTAAAGCGGCGACCAATGCGCCCAAGGCAAACGGCAATATTCTTTTATTTTTCATCCTGACTCTCTAGTTTTGTCCTTAACGGATTGCAATTAATTTAAGCTGCCCATAATTCGCCAATGCGCGCTGCTCCACATCAATGGCTGCAGCTAAGGGCGTAAGTAAAATATATTCAGTTTTATCCGGCACTTGAATTACCCCCTCAATGCGCTCACGGTAGAGGTAGTCCGGGCCAGCGTCATTATTCTTATAGCCGCCGGCGCCTTCCAGCACGCAGCCCTGGCTGTCCAGAAACACCGCAAATGGCCAGTAAAATGCCGGATTGTCCTGTCTGGATGCATAAGAGTTGATCTGGATATTCTGTATGGCGTTTTCCACCCGGACCACTTCAAAATCGAACTCATCATGCAATGGCGTGCGCGGCCAGAGATTCACCTCAGACTGCGGCTTCAGGCTTTTGGCTTTTTTGATTTTTTTATCCTGAAAGCACTGCTGGCCCAGGCCATTTACCGCATCAGCCCTGGACACCCGGTAATAAGAAGCCGACAAAACCACTGGGCCTTGCGCAGCCGGGCGGCTGGCTTTAAATAGAGAATCCAGCACCGATTTACTGACCCCTTTTTCACGCTCCACCATCTGCATCCGGGTTGAACCGGCTTTGGCGTCAATCACGCCTTCAGGCATCGCATAAAAGCGCTTTTTCCCTTCCAGATTGAATTCCTTGCCTTCCAGATACTCGCTGTTGACATACTGCTCGGCGCCCAGCGCGGAAAAACCGGCGCGCTGTTCGGCGCTGCTCCGCGCTGGCGGAGGCGCTTCAGGCCGCTTCTGTACAAGTTCCGGCGGCAAGACCCTGAAGGATGCTTGCGGCTTTTTCCGCGGCTCAGTGTTTTCCGCAACAGCCTTGCCCGGCTGCGCCGGGACAGCAGCCTTTTGAAGCGCTTGCGCTACAGGCTCTTCAGCTGCAGCTTTTTTAGGCGCTGACGCTGCTGCCGGCTGTGCATCGGCTTGGCGGACAGCCTGTTCCGACGGCTGCTTTGCTGACGGTACATTGACTGAGGATTCCAGCAAGGCCTGCGGCGGCATGATGCTTTGCATTTCCTGCTGCCTGGATGAAAGCTCAAGATCTTGGAGCGCCTGCTGAATTTTCTGCGCTTGAGCTGGATTCAAATGCGCTGCAGGCTCCGGCAAGCGCTCTTCCTGCGCCGCGGCTGACGGCGCGTTCTGAACCGCCAATGACACAGCCGGCTTCGCTGCCTGATCCGGCAACTGCACCACCATCGGCCGGCCATCCGGGCCAATAATGGTATGAAATGCGCCTGCATAGGAAACCGGCGCCTGCATCACTGCGCATGCCAGCACCGACTGCATCAATAAATTCCCTTTCATCCTTATTCCTACCCTACCACCGTGTTCTATAGTTCAGTCCCAGAATCGTAATTTTTGTATCGGTCTTAACGTTCAGGCCGGCATAGGGGTTTAATAAAATATTGTTTACCCCGGTCTGGTTCGCCATGCTGCTGCTGTTGGCCGGAATATTGTCTTTGCTGCGCAGGAAGCCAATCGACAAATCCAGATCGGTATCGGCATCAAAGCGGTAGCCGACGCCTAAGCCGAACAGCTGCGCGCCATTGATGGGAATCATGGTGTTGCGCTTGCCGTCAGGAATGGCGCTGGCCCGCGGCTCATAGCCTGCGCGCAGCTTGAGGCGGTCTGTTGCAGAATATTCCAGGCCGATGCCGAAGTTCCACGGCGAGGTAAACTCCAACGGCAGCGCCAAGGAAGCATCGCTTATATTTTCAGACAGCAGTTTCGCAATTTTCAGCGCTGAAATTTGCCGGTCGAACTCAAAGCGGAACTTGTCCCATGCCTTATAGTCGGTCCAGCCCACATCAAAATTGACCTGCAAATCCGGCATCAGCTTGTATTTGACGCCAGCCTGAAAATGCGCCGGATATTCAAAATCCATCGCCACCAGGCCGGATTCGCTGGCGGGAACCGAGCTGGGGAACCCCAGAATCGAAGCCAGGATCTGCCCGGTCGGAGAGGACATCAGCCCTTTGATCATTTCCTGCGGCGCCTTGGCGTTGTCAATATGGTACTTGCCTTTTAAGCGCATTTTGGCTGCGCTCTGATACACCATGCCGAAGCTGAAATCTTCCGTCGGCTCCCACAGCACGCCCAGGTTGTAGCTTGGGCTGAGCGACTGCTCCATCGCCAGCTGCATTTGGCCAAAACGGCCAAAAGGGTTCATGCCTTCGTCTGCATTGCACATGCCCAGCAGCAGGATATCAGTGATAATGTCTGAATTTTCCTTGAACGGCGTGCAGACCACTTCATCAATCATGCGCAGCATGCCGATCAGCTCATTGGGAAAGCGCAGATCGGTTTTCAGGCCAATCGCCTGATAGGACATGCCTATGCCGCCGCCAATCGACAGCTGGTCATTGATCTGATAGCCGATGGACGGCGACAAATAGGTGATGCGCTCCAGCGCAACCTGCTGCCCCATATAGTTTCCGGGATTGCCGTTTTCAGCGCCAAAGCCTGCAATCAATGGCGCATACATTGCCGTGGCAAAAGTGGCCTTGGAACCCGGCGGGTTATAGGCGATGCCTGCAGTCGGCGCCGCCAGCGGCATGCCTTCGCCCAGATCCACCATTTTCTTCAAAACCGGCACATACAGGCTGGCGTATTCGACATCGCCGTGCACTGTGCCTTTAAAATCGGTGCAGATATCCGATGCAACTTCAGGCCCGTCATTGCAGACGATCGGATCATCGGAATAGCCGAAAACGTTATAGCCGGCGGGAACGGAAAACTCGCGCTGAATATCAAAATTTGCAACGATGCCCTGCACATCGGTCTGCAGGCCTTGAATTTTCGTTAAAGCCGCGGGGTTGAAATGCACGGCGCTGATGCCCGGCGGATCTGCGGTTACCGCATTGCCCAGCGCCAGAGCGCGCGTATCTACAGATAAGTTTGTTCCCAGCTGCGCAAACGCCGCGCTGGAACAGCCCGCTAAAATAATCGCGCTAACGAGCGGGCTGAGTCGAATTTGATTCATGCGCCAGCCCTCTTAGCGGATTTTCTTGCCGAAACCTAAAATATCCAGCGGGAAAGACAGGCCGAGCGAAACATCCGGCGCATCTTCCGTTAAGCCTAAGCCGACCGTGCCATTCACAATGGTGTCCGGAGATACGCGCACGCCCAGGGAAATCGCTAAAGTTGAACTGGTCTGGTCAGCCGGCGAATACGATTCGCCCGTGCTGTAGCCGAATTCGGCGCCGGTATTGAAGCTCTGCTGATAGGACATAGTCATGGATACGTCATAGTTGAATGAGTATGCAAAACCGAAGGTGAAACCGCCGCTGATGCCCGGATCAAACTCCTTGATCACCCGGGTGCCGCGGCGCTGATTCAAATCATCCTCTTTCAGGCCGTAATTGGCGGAAACCGAAGCGAAAAGCACCACCGGATCAATATATTTGCGCGTGCTTGCGCCCACGCCCACAGAATAATAGCCCTTGCCTGTCGCCAAATCTGAAGCAGCATTGACTTCATAAGGGCTGTCGCCGGTCTTGGTGGACAGGCTGCCAAACAGGATTAAAGGCATCCGCCCGGCTTTCAGCGGGAAAGGCTCCCAGCGCGCGCCCAGCGAAATATCGCCCAGGCCTGCAGTCGAGGCATCCTTCAGCAAATCTGATTTCGCCACCAAAGGCAGCGATGCGGTAAAGGTCAGGTTATCCAGCACGCCGTACTGCAGCGTGAAAGTGTTAGTGATGGAATGGGTGGCATTTTCCTGAACGCGCAGCTGATAGAGCTGGCCTTTGGCCATTTCCATATCCAGCTGGGTGTCGCGGTAGTAGGTATAGTCAATATCATAATAAGATGAAATATCACCTTTTTTAATCAATGAATACTGGCGCTCATTCGAGGTGAAAACTTCCTGCAGATTCGTTTCCTGACTGGCGTCCCCCGCCTGCTGCTGCAGCGCATCTGATGCCTGAGCCTGTGGCGCATCCGGCTGCTCAACAGCATCATAACCGCCTACAGCCGGCTGTTCCGCAGCGGCTTCCTGCTGCTGGCCTGCCGGCTCATGCTCCCCCAGCGCAGGCTCTTCGGCGGCATAGGCTGCGCCAATAGCCAGCTGAATGCCCATGGCTAATATGGTTCTGTTCATCCATTTACTTTTCATATTCCATCCCACTGCTTTTATTTTTTTAATTTCGCTTTTTTCAAAAAAATCATTTGCTCTTATAGTAGAGCCGCAAATAATTGTATGCCGGCTGCCCGTAAGATTCCGACTCTTCATTCATGTTTTTATCGAGCCGGATTGTAGATGCTTTGTCCGCAATTTTGTCCATGTAAAACTGCGGATACTGAATATCGGCAAATGCGTAGCGGTTGACTGTCGCATCTTCGACATGGCGCATATCGGCATCCTGCAATGCCAGTAAGTTTTTCCGCTGTTCAGGCGCAACATTAATTAAATATAAAGTATTATTTTCCCAAATTTCCTTGAAGCGCGTTTCATCAAAGCTGATATTGCCCAGCGCCGGATCTGCCACATAAACCCGGCCATTTTTGTAGCCTTTAAATACCACAAAATGCTTAAAGCCCGCATAGGAGATCGGAACAATCGCGGGCTGGCCCTGACTGACCAAATCAGCAAACTCGCCTTTGTAGCCGCCGCTTTCCAAGCCGAGGGCGCCGGCAAAGCGCTTCATGTCCAATAATGAAAAACTGCGACGTTCGATGATTTTTTCTGTTTCGCCAAACTTCAGCAAGCCTTTCATGGTTTGCTGTTCGGTCAGCTGCGTGCCCACATAGCCATTGAGCAAAGTGGTTAATGCCGCTGAGCCGCAGCTGTAGTCATAGGCTTGGCGCACAATTCCGCGGAACTGGTCTTCAATGGCAGGCTTGATTTTAACGGTTTCCCGGTGCATCCGCGTATAGGAGTCATTGCGCGAATCCAGAGTTTCAGTGTAATACACTGCCCCTGCCGGCTTTTCTTTTATATCGAAGGACTCTTTGGCAAAGTAATACATCAATGCCGAGCCTAGAGCTATCTCTAACATATGTTCTGACTTTTTTAGTTATCGGCAAATCTATGCCTTTTTATCTTTATTTTAGAGCCGGAGCCCTACATCCATGTACTATGCAAGATACCTTTTTTTTCACAAAAAAACAGTATTTTTTTTATATTTTTGCTGGCTTTCAGCATTTTTATGTAAAAAAAAGCGCGTGAATTTCACGCGCTTTTTCTGCTTAAATCTTAGTGGCCAGAAATGGTAATAACTGCGCCTTTCGTGTATGAGCCCGGAGCGGTTGAGTAGTAGGTTTGCATGCCCTGCACTTCTACATCGCCAATTGAAGCTGCATCGCGGCTGCCCAGATGAATGCCTTTGATATACGTATCTTTCGCGCCTGTGTCATTGCTGACAATGCGGATATGCGCCGCTTTGCCAAGTGTATTGCCGCCGCCGACATAAGCATCGTTGAAGACTTGAATATCAGAATTAATCGATAAATCTGAACCAGCTGCGTCAGCAAGCTTGATGCTTTCAATGAAAATTTCACCCGCTTTCTTCGTTGTTACTGGCGTTGGAGTACCGGCCACTGAAACAGAACCCACAGCTGCGCCATTGGTTGAATTATCCAGAATGCCGAGGTTTTGGATTTCCAAGCCGCCGATCATCTTAGTATTCAGCTTAACCATAGCGCCTTGAGGAGCTGCGCCCACTTGAATATTGGCATCCATTTTGCCTGTTTTCAGCGACAGTCCGCTTAAAATTGCATTGTAGTTGTTGCTGTCACCGCCGCGGCGGATTGTGCCTGCATTGGTGCCTGCACCAGCCGTGCCGGAAGCTGTTACGCCGATTTCACCGATATTGATATCAAGGCCTGAAACTTGCGCAGCAATGTTGATGAATGCAGTGTTGCCTGATCCTGCGCCAGCGTCACTGTCAATTTTCAAGTCAGCCAAGTTGCGTGACGCCAGTAAGTATTTCCCCCCATCGGCATAGTTTGCGCCGATAACAATACCCTTATCCTTCACAACGTTCGTTTCTACGCCGCCGACCATATTGGAAACGCCGTTGCCTTTAATCACAATTGCGCCGGCATTAGCCGCTGTTCCATTTAAGCCGTCATTATCGTGGATTAAAACTTTGTCGATTTCAATTTTGGAGATGCCAATGCCGATATTAATGCCGTCTTGACCAGTGGTTGCGCCCAATGAGGCATCATCCATTGCCTGCATTGCCATTGCATTTGCGCTGATTGCCATAGAAGAAACTAAAACAAGTTTAGTGAACTTTTTCATCTTTTACTCTCCCAAGAGTATTATTTTTTTGATTGTCAACCACTCGATATAAACCGCTGCTTATTTATTTTATGGCAGCCGTTATATCTTTCCTTGAGTAGTCTGCCCGCCTGACTAAAGTATATCTGCGCCATTTTTTGATCAACTGCTGTTGGTCGCAATCTTTCTGTTGCCGATAAACGGTATTTACACCAACAAGCCCTCCGCATTGCGATAAAATAGGCTTATCTCTTTTAAATCCTGCATTTTATTTCAGCATGCAAAACCCGAAAATCCATGAAAAAATTTTGTTTAATCAAAACATTGCGCCCAGCTTAATTTTAAAGTCCTTGGCTGATTTTCCGCATGCTGTGTATCTGCAGAATAACGGGCATCCGGTGATTGCATTTCTGGCGGATGAATATTTCCTGCTGAATGGCCAGCAGTTGACGCATTACGCAAAAAACGGCCTGATGGCCTATGCCGCAGAGGAAGCTGAGCATTTGCCGGAACTGCGCGGCGGCATTTCAGCAAGCGGTTGCAGCCGCAGCTTTCAAGGCGGATTCATGGGCTTCATCAGCTATGACTACGGCGCAGCGCAGCAGATTTCCCTGCGGCAGAAAAGCCAGCCCAGCCTGTTTTTAGGCCGCTTCAGCACTTATCTGGAATGGAGCGCAGCTGGATGGACGCTGCGCTGCCCTGCCGGGGACTTTGCTGAAGTTGAAGCCCTGCTGCAATCGTCAATGCGGGATCTGAACCATGCGGAAAGCTTCCGCCTGACAGCCCCCTGCGCTGCGCGCTGGCCTAAAGCGCAGTATGCCTCTGCATTTCAGCAGGTTCAGGAATACATTAAGGCCGGCGACTGCTATCAGATCAACCTGACGCAGGAATTCACCGCGCAGGCTAATGGAAGGCTGCTAGATACGGCCGAACAGTTCTGGAGCCTGACCGATGCGCCTTATTCAGGCTATCTGCGCATTGATGATTTTGAACTGCTGAGCTGCTCGCCGGAATTATTCATTGATTTTGAAGCTGAACGCAAAATTGTCACCAAGCCGATCAAAGGCACCATGCCGCGCTTCAGTGATCCGGTTTTAGACTTGCAGTCAAAGCAGGCTTTGCAGCAGTCCGAAAAAGATCAGGCGGAAAATGTGATGATTGTTGACCTGCTGCGCAATGACCTGAGCGTCTATGCGGAAACCGGCAGCGTCAAAACGCCAGAACTGTTTGCGATTGAATCTTTCAATCAGGTGCATCATATGGTGAGCGAAGTCACGGCCACCTTGAAAGATGATGTGAATCCTTTTGCAATGCTGCTGTCCGCCCTGCCGGGCGGCTCGATTACCGGCGCGCCGAAAATCCGCGCCATGCAGATTATTGATGAGCTGGAAGGCGCGCCGCGCGGCGCCTACTGCGGCTCCATGGGCTATTTTAATGAGGACGGCACAGGGTCATGGAATATTCTGATCCGCTCCATTCAGAAATATCAGGATCAGGTGTCTTTATGGGCCGGCGGCGGCATCACCATCGCCTCAGATTGCGATGCAGAGTATCAGGAATGCTTTGACAAAGTTTCCGCCATGCTGAATTTGCTGAACACCTGGCGCCAGCCTGAAGGTTAAACTCATTCCCAGCCAGACCCAAAAGCCATTAAAAAAGCGGATCTTCATATCAAATCAAGATCCGCTTTTTATCGCCTGCATTCAGCTTTAGCCTGAACAGGCCAAGGCAAATTTAAGCCAGAATGTCATGCTTTAAAGTGTCAACCAGGCGCTGATTCTGCTCATCCGTTCCAACCGTAATGCGTAAAAACTGATTGATCCGCGGTTTATTGAAATAGCGCACGATCACGCCGCGCCCGCGCAGTTCAGCCGCCAGCTCGCCGGCATCCCTCGCCGGCAGCGAAGCAAAAATAAAGTTGGCTTTGGACGGCAAAACCTTGAAGCCGAGAGCTTCCAGATCCGCAGCCAGCTTGCCGCGGCTGGCGATCACTTTTTGGCACTGCGCTTCAAAATATTCCTGATCTTCAAATGAAGCCACAGCAGCGGCAATCGCAAAGCGGTCAATTGGATAGGAGTTAAAGCTGTTTTTCACCGCTTCAAGCGCCGCAATCAGATGCGGCTGCGCAATCGCGAAACCGACCCGCAAGCCCGCCAGTGAACGCGATTTGGAAGTAGTCTGGCAGACCACCAAATTGTCGTATTTTTCCACCAAACTTACCGCAGACTCTGCGCCGAAATCTACATAAGCTTCATCAATCACCACCACGGAATCCGGATTGGCCTGCAATACTTCTTCAATCGCAGATAAGCCAAGCGCAATGCTGGTCGGCGCATTCGGGTTGGTAATGATGATGCCGCCGTTGGCCTGCTTGTAGTCATTTGGCGCAATTTCGAAATCATCATTCAGCGGCAAGATTTTGGTTCTCACCCCGAAGAACTGGCTGTAAACAGGATAGAAACTGTAAGTGATATCCGGGTACAGCACAGGCAGTTCCTGCACGAAAAATGCCTTGAAAATATGCGCAAGCACTTCATCCGAGCCATTGCCGACAAAGACATGGCTGGCTTCGACATGCTGCTGCTGCGCAATCGCCTGCTTTAAAGCGGATGCATCCGGGTCAGGATATAAGCGCAGCGCATCGGCTGAATCTGCCAATACCGCCTGCACCGCCGCCGCTACTTTAGGCGATGGCGGATACGGATTTTCATTGGTATTGAGCTTTAATAAATTCTGGATTTTCGGCTGTTCGCCCGGCACATAAGGCTCCAGCTCGCGCACGGCCGGACTCCAAAAGCGCATCTGTTCTGTGGTAATGCTAGACATTTTATATTCTCTGAATTCCCTCTCCTTTCAGAAGATAAGGAACATTGCTCCGCAAGGGAGAAGTGATTAAAACATTCGCCTGACAAAATAACCCTAATCCAAGCCTTCTCCCTGAGGGAGAAGGCACTTTTTTTGAGAATCAGGTTTAAGGCAGGATTTAAATTACTGATAGCGGTAGCGCGCCGAACGCGCATGCGCATCCAGATTTTCCTGCTGCGCCAGAATATCAGCGGTTTTCGCCAAGCTTTTCACGCCGTCCTGCGAACACATGATCAGGCTGGAGCGCTTCTGGAAATCATATACGCCCAGCGGCGATGAAAAGCGCGCGGTGCCTGATGTCGGCAGGACGTGATTTGGCCCTGCGCAGTAGTCGCCAATCGCTTCCGGAGTATAGCGCCCCATGAAAATCGCCCCGGCATGGCGGATGCTTTCCGACATTTCCTGCGCCTCATCCAGGCACAGCTCCAAATGCTCAGGCGCCACCTGATTAATCAGCTCAACCGCTTCCTGGCGGTCTTTCACCAGCACCAAGGCGCCGCGGTTGGCAATTGACGTGCGGGCAATTTTCGCCTTAGGCAATGCCGCCAAATGCTGTTCCACCGCCTGCGCAACTTCATTCAGCAGCTGCTCATCCGGCGTGATGAAAATCGCCTGCGCAACGGTGTCATGCTCCGCCTGCGACAGGATATCCATCGCCAGCCATTCGGCATTGTTTGCGCCTTCCGCATACACCAGAATTTCAGAAGGGCCCGCAATCATATCAATGCCGACTTGGCCGAATACCGCGCGCTTGGCGGCCGCTACGAAACGGTTGCCCGGCCCGGTAATTTTATCTACAGATGGAACTGTTTCCGTCCCGTAAGCCAGGGCTGCTACCGCCTGCGCGCCGCCAATAGTAAATACGCGGTGAACGCCAGCCAAATAAGCTGCCGCCAGAACCAGAGGATTCAGCTCGCCGTTCGGCGCAGGCACCACCATGATGATTTCCGGCACGCCGGCCACCTGCGCAGGCACCGCATTCATCAGCACTGAAGACGGATAAGACGCTAAGCCGCCCGGCACATAAATGCCGACGCGGTCCAGCGGGGTGACTTTCTGGCCCAAAGTGTTGCCCAGGGCATCGACATAAGTCCAGCCTTCCTGCTTTTGCGCCTGATGGAATTCACGGATGCGGCCGGCGGCCAGTTCCAGAGCCTCACGGACTTCAGTATTTAAACTGTCAAAGGCGGCTTTGAGCTGCTCTTGGCTCAGTTCTAGGTCTGAAAATTGATGCGCTGGATGCCGATCGAACTGTTGAGTGAGCTTAAGAACATGAGCATCGCCATGCTGGCGCACATCCGCGATGATCTGGTCTACGGTTTTTAAAAGTTCAGGATCACTGACAGTCTCAAAAGCCAGCAGGTCAGCAAAAGCCTGCTTGAAGTTTTGATCTTGAGTCGATAAACGTCGCATCAATTTACCCACAAGGTTGATGTAGAAAACTTTAGTTTACCTTGTTTCCGCTATTTTGTGGGCATCAATCAGCCGCCCAGCCTGCGTATTTTATGGGAAATTCCTTTGGCTTGAATTGGCAATCCTGCTGGCCGGCCGCTTTCCTTTAAGGCTAAAATGCATATTATTTAAGCAGCACAATAAATGGACGGCCTATGAAAATGACTGAAATTGCGCGCCTGTTTTCCACCGGCCAATTCAGCCGAATTGAAGATGCTTTGGCTGAAGCCGCGGTTTGGGAGATCATCGGTGAGCAGCGGATTGAAGGCGCCGCTGCGGTTTTAAAGCATGGCCGCGCCATTGAAGCTTATTTCAGTACAGTGGCGCATGAGTTTACAGTTCAGGCGGTTCATCAATGCGGAAATACCGTTATTGTTCAGGGACAGGCGCTGTTCCGCAAGCCGGATCAGGACAGCCGCATCGCCGCATGCGATATTTATGCTTTTGATGATGCGCGCAAACTGATGCATATTCAGTCTTACTGCATAGCCGAAGCATGATCTGCAGCGCTAAAAAAGCCGCCTCAAAAGGCGGCTTCTTCCAGTCAGCATCCGTTAAGCCTGCTTTGCCTGCTGGCGCTCCTCAACAGCCGTTTCCAGCTGCGCCAGAATCGGGTTCAGCAGCTGCTGCTTGCGCTTAAAGCTGGCTTTGTTGACGATTAGGCGCGAAGACACGGTGCAGATTTCTTCCAATGGCTCAAGGCCGTTGGCGCGCAGCGTATTGCCTGTATCGACCACATCGACAATGTAGTCGCCCAAGCCGACCAATGGCGCCAACTCCATTGAGCCGTAGAGCTTAATCACATCCACCTGCTCGCCGAGGCTCGCATAGTACTGGCGGGTGAGGTTCACATATTTGGTGGCAATTTTTAAGCGGCCTTTCGGACGCGACATGCCGACTTTGCCTGCCGTCATCAGCCTGCAGTTGGCGATTTTCAAATCCAGCGGCTCATAAACGTTTTGCGCGCCATGCTCCATCAGCACATCTTTGCCTGCCACGCCCAAGTCCGCAGCGCCGTTTTCAACATAGGTCGGCACATCAGACGCGCGCAAAATTAAAATGCGCACCTGCTTATGCGTGGTCGGAAAAATCAGCTTGCGGGATTTATCCGGATCTTCCAGCAGATTGATGCCTGCTGTTTCCAGCAGCGGCAAAGTTTCCTTTAAGATGCGTCCCTTGCTTAATGCTAAAGTTAAACCATGATCAAAATTGCCCATAACGTCAAAGTTTGGATCATCGTTTCTCATATCGCTCATCAACTTACTCGCTTAATTTGGGCGCCTAAACCTTGTAATTTTGCTTCAATCTCTTCATAACCGCGGTCAATATGATAAATGCGGTCAATCAGCGTTTCCCCTTCAGCCGCCAAGGCAGCCAGAACCAGGGAGAATGAAGCGCGCAAATCTGTCGCCATCACAGGCGCCGCCGACAGTTTGTCTACGCCAGTTACTACGGCATCATTGCCTTCAACCTGAATGTTGGCGCCCATGCGGGCCAGTTCAGGCACATGCATGAAACGGTTTTCAAAAATCGTTTCAGAAATTGTCGCAAAGCCGCGGCCAATTGCATTTACCGCCATCAGCTGCGCCTGCATATCGGTTGGAAATTCCGGATGCGGCAAGGTCTGAAAGCTGACTGCCTTCGGGCGCTTGCCCAGCATGTCCAGTTCAATCCAGTCATCGCCGCGGGTCACTTCCGCGCCCATTTCCTCAAACTTGTCCAGCACTGATTCCAGCAGGTTCGGGTCAGTATGGGTGGTTTTTACCCGGCCTCCGGTAATGGCCGCAGCCGCCAGGTATGAGCCGGTTTCAATGCGGTCTGCAACCACGGCATATTCACAGCCATGCAGGCTTTCAACGCCGGTCACCACCAGAGTATCGGTGTCCAGGCCTTCAATTTTGGCGCCCATTTTAATCAGCATTTGCGCCAGATCGGTAATTTCCGGCTCACGGGCTGCATTGCGGATTGTCGTCACGCCGTCTGCCAGCACCGCCGCGGTTAAAATATTTTCAGTGCCGCCTACGGTCACCATGTCAAAAACCACTTCGCCGCCTTTTAAGCGGCCATCGACTTTGGCATGTACATAACCATTTTCAACTTCAATATGCGCGCCCAGAGCTTCCAATGCTTTTAAATGCTGATCCACAGGGCGCGAACCGATTGCGCAGCCGCCCGGCAATGAAACTTGCGCACTGCCGTAGCGCGCCAATAGCGGGCCAAGCACCAAAATAGAGGCGCGCATGGTTTTAACCAGCTCATACGGGGCAAACTGATTGTCCAGCGTCGATGTATCCGCTTTGACCGTATCGCCTTCATAGGAAATCTGAACACCCAGCCCGGCGATTAATTTTACCAATGTATTCACATCTTTAAGATTCGGCACATTGGTTAAGGTAATTGGGGAGTCGGCTAAAATCATCGCCGCCAGCAGCGGAAGCGCTGCATTTTTTGCGCCGGAAATCCGCACTTCACCTTCGAGCTTAACACCGCCCTGAATTAAAAATTTATCCATTTAATTATTAAGCTCCGAACAGGCTTGCTTTACGCCATTCTTCTTTGGTCATTGCGCGAATAGTGACTGCGTGAACTTCACCGCTGGCAATATAGGAATTAAGCGGCGCGTAAACGGACTGCTGGCGCGCAACCGGACGCTTGCCTTCAAACTGGTCGTCCACAATGCGCAGATCAAATTTGCCGCCTTGCCCACTTACTGCAACTTCAGCCTCTGGAAAAGCAGCTTTCAAAATATCAGTGAGCTGTTCACTATTCATCACAAGACCTCTTATAGGACTAAGGGTGTAAAACGTGCCATTTTACTATAAATCAAAAAAATAATTCATTAATCACGCACAATATATACATAAAAAAAGAGGTTGATGAAAACCTCTTTTTGGCGCAAATTCAGCGCTAAACTGCCAGCGGCAGATAGGTCAATTGCATTTTCCGGTGCTTATGCAGCTGCCTTTTTAATTTTTCTGTCAGCTTCCTGATGGAAGTATACATATCATCCGCAGTCGCCTGCGCAAACAGTTCCGCCCCCGGCAAGCGGATAATCGCTTCCGCAATATGGTTTGAGCTGCCTTTTCTTGAGCGCTTGTCAATCTGATGGTCTTTGGTCAGCTTGACCTGCATGCTGCTGACTTGATCCAGATGCTTGGTCATCTGCGCAAACTTAAAACGAATATCTTCTTCAATAGCAGGTGTAACAGTTAAATGATGGCCGCGAATTGTAATTTGCATAAATCTATCCCTCACCTTCTTTTAGGATTAGCAAGAACTGGCCAAAAGCTTCGGATAACTGCAAATTGCTGGAGCTATGCATTTCACATCAAGTCATTCCGGCCATTCCTTAAATAAAAAAGAGATTCATTATTTCGTCATAATGAACCTCTAGAATAGTCAGATTTCAAAAATCAGATCAAGACTTTTCGTTCAGAAGATGACGGAATATGTAACGATTCGCGATATTTTGCGACCGTGCGCCGCGCCACATCAATGCCCTCATCTTTCAGCATGTTTGCAATTGCGTTATCAGACAATGGCTTGCGTATATTTTCATCGGCAATCATTTTCTTGATTTTGGCCCGGATGGCCGTAGACGAGGCTTCGCCGCCGGAAGTGGTTCCGACATGGCTGGAAAAGAAATACTTCAGCTCATACAGGCCGCGCGGCGTCAGCATATACTTGCTGGTGGTCACCCGCGATACCGTGGATTCATGCAGCTCCACTTCTTCCGCAATGTCCCGCAGCACCAAGGGCTTCATGCCTTCCGGGCCAATCTCGAAGAACGCGCGCTGATGCTCAACAATGCAGGTGGCGACTTTAAGCAGTGTTTTATGCCGCTCATCAATGCTTTTAATGAAATTCTTCGCCTCCAGCATCTGATTGCGCAGATACTGGTTATCATCACTCTGGTCTGCGCGCTTGATCATGCCGGCATAAAATGAATTTACGCGCAGCTTCGGCATCACATCCTGATTCAGCTGTACATGCCAGCAGCCGTTTTTTTTCGAAACCACCACGTCAGGAATTTGATAATCGGAATCCCGGTCCTCAAACTCAATACCGGGATGGGCTTTCAGCGTTTTCAGCAGCTCCACAGCCGCTTTCAGCTGCTCGGCATTCAAGCCCGTCTGCTTCACCAGCTTAGGCAGCTCATTGCTGATCAGCAGCTCATAATGCTGCAGCAGCAGCATCGCCTCTCTGCGGTTCACGGTATTTAAAGGCAAGTTTTCCAGCTGCACCGTCAGGCATTCAGCTAAATTCCGCGCGCCGATTCCGATGGGGTCTAAGCGCTGTATATGCTTCAGCACAACCAGCGCTTCATCATCTTCCACCAGCTCATCATAATCCATGCTTTGCAGCAGATGCTGAACGGACTGCGTAATCTCTGACAGCTCACAGTCTAAAAAGCCCTTGTCATCAAGTGAGTCAATGATGCAGTGCGCAATCAGCTTATCCACCGCGGAAAAATGCAGCAGATTGACCTGCTCCAGCATATGCGCTTTAAGGCTTAAATGCCCTTGGCGGTTGTCTTCCCGTTCTTCAAATTCGGCTGCGCCCAAACTGGTCGGCTGATGAGTATAGACATCATCCCAATCGGTATCCACCGGCAGATCATCCGGCAAGTGGTCCGCATTCAGCTCACTGGTTAAATCCTTGCGCTCCTGCTCCAGCTCGTTCAGCGCAGACAGGCTTTCAATGCTCGCCTGCTCTTCAGCTTTCTCCAACAGCGGATTGCTGTCCAGCTGCGCCTGAATCTCCTGCTCCAGCTCGAGGCTGGAAAGCTGAAGCAAACGAATGGCCTGTTGCAGCTGCGGCGTTAAAGACAGCGAATTTGCAACTTTTAATCCAACCGATAGCTTCATAGATGATTTTCCCTCGCCTGATGGCGCAACTTATAAGCAATTATTGTGCCGTTTTAATTATTTATAGCACAATTTTATTAAAATAATACAGATTATTTAAACTAAGGCGTTCAGCCTTTTAAACAGCTTAGCTGATTACGCAAACTTACTGCATTTTCATTATCAGCAGTAATGGCTTGCAAAATATGAATGAACAGCATGTGGCATTTTCAATAGTAATAAATTCTTTAGGATCAATATATTAAAATCAATGACTGATCAGATTTATACAGATTTTCATAATCAGCTTATCAATTATAATTTTTATATGCATAAAAAAACCCCCTCCGATTTTATCGGAGGGGGTTTTGAATAATGAGCTGGCGATGACTTACTCTCACATGGGTAACCCCACACTACCATCAGCGCAAAGAGGTTTCACTTCTGAGTTCGGGAAGGGATCAGGTGGTTCACTCTCGCTATTGTCGCCAGCACAACTGTTATGGATACTCGCTTGGTCTTATCTGTTCACTTTTCAGTGCATGCCAAGGTTTTTTCCAAATGAGTTATTAACAGGTATATCTGAGTTTATGCAATTTGTTCAATTTTACTTAGCTTTTCAACTAAATCAAGTTTGATCGTTTGATTTCGAATCAATTGATGCTTCGTATACAACTGCTTGGGCGTTGTATAGTCAAGCCTCACGAGCAATTAGTACTGGTCAGCTTCATGCGTCGCCGCACTTCCACATCCAGCCTATCAACGTCGTAGTCTTCAACGGCTCTTTAGAGGAATAAATTCCTAGGGAAATCTTATCTTGAGGTAGGCTTCCCGCTTAGATGCTTTCAGCGGTTATCCCTTCCGAACATAGCTACCCGGCGATGCGACTGGCGTCACAACCGGTACACCAGAGGTTCGTCCACTCTGGTCCTCTCGTACTAGGAGCAGATCCTCTCAAATTTCCAGCGCCCACGGTAGATAGGGACCGAACTGTCTCACGACGTTCTAAACCCAGCTCGCGTACCTCTTTAAATGGCGAACAGCCATACCCTTGGGACCTGCTTCAGCCCCAGGATGAGATGAGCCGACATCGAGGTGCCAAACACCGCCGTCGATATGAACTCTTGGGCGGTATCAGCCTGTTATCCCCAGAGTACCTTTTATCCGTTGAGCGATGGCCCTTCCATACAGAACCACCGGATCACTAAGACCTACTTTCGTACCTGCTCGACTTGTGGGTCTCGCAGTTAAGCGCGCTTTTGCCTTTATACTCTACGCGTGATTTCCGACCACGCTGAGCGCACCTTCGTACTCCTCCGTTACTCTTTAGGAGGAGACCGCCCCAGTCAAACTACCCACCAGACATGGTCCTCGTCCCGGATAACGGGACAGAGTTAGAACCTCAATATTACCAGGGTGGTATTTCAAGATTGGCTCCACCGGGACTAGCGTCCCGGCTTCAAAGCCTCCCACCTATCCTACACAAGTAAGATCAAAGTTCAATGTCAAGCTGCAGTAAAGGTTCACGGGGTCTTTCCGTCTAGCCGCGGGTACACCGCATCTTCACGGCGAATTCGATTTCACTGAGCCTCTGCTGGAGACAGCGCCCCCATCATTATGCCATTCGTGCAGGTCGGAACTTACCCGACAAGGAATTTCGCTACCTTAGGACCGTTATAGTTACGGCCGCCGTTTACTGGGGCTTCGATCAAGAGCTTCGCTTACGCTAACCCCATCAATTAACCTTCCAGCACCGGGCAGGCATCACACCCTATACGTCCACTTTCGTGTTTGCAGAGTGCTATGTTTTTAATAAACAGTTGCAGGGGCCTGGTTTCTGTGGCTGCCGGCAGCTCAGGAAGCAAGTTCCATCACCGCCAGCAGCGTACCTTCTCCCGAAGTTACGGTACCATTTTGCCTAGTTCCTTCAGCAGAGTTCTCTCAAGCGCTTTGGTCTACTCGACCTGACCACCTGTGTCGGTTTAGGGTACGATTCCAGTATAACTGAAGCTTAGAGACTTTTCCTGGAAGCATGGTATCAGCCACTTCACTGCACAAGTGCAGCTTGCTGTCAGTTCTCAGCATAGAGTACCCCGGATTTGCCTAAGATACATGCCTACAACCTTTCACCTGGACAACCAACGCCAGGCTGACTTAACCTTCTCCGTCCTCTCATCGCATTATACTGAAGTATTGGAATATTAACCAATTTCCCATCGACTACGCCTCTCGGCCTCGCCTTAGGGGTCGACTCACCCAGCCCCGATTAACGTTGGACTGGAACCCTTGGTCTTTCAGCGAACGGGTTTTTCACCCGTTTTGTCGTTACTCACGTCAGCATTCGCACTTCTGATACCTCCAGCAGACTTCTCAATCCACCTTCATCGGCTTACAGAACGCTCCCCTACCACTTGCAATAAATTGCAAATCCGCAGCTTCGGCATATAGTTTTAGCCCCGTTACATCTTCCGCGCAGGCCGACTCGACTAGTGAGCTATTACGCTTTCTTTAAAGGGTGGCTGCTTCTAAGCCAACCTCCTAGCTGTCTATGCCTTCCCACATCGTTTCCCACTTAACTATAATTTTGGGGCCTTAGCTGGCGGTCTGGATTGTTTTCCTCTTGACTACGGACGTTAGCACCCGCAGTCTGTCTCCCGGATAGTACTCATCGGTATTCGGAGTTTGCATCGGTTTGGTAAGTCGGGATGACCCCCTAGCCGAAACAGTGCTCTACCCCCAATGGTATTCGTCCGAGGCGCTACCTAAATAGCTTTCGGGGAGAACCAGCTATCACCAAGTTTGATTAGCCTTTCACCCCTATCCACAAGTCATCCCCTGGCTTTTCAACGACAGTGGGTTCGGTCCTCCAGTTAGTGTTACCCAACCTTCAACCTGCTCATGGATAGATCACCTGGTTTCGGGTCTACACCCAGCAACTAAGCGCCCTATTAAGACTCGGTTTCCCTACGGCTCCCCTATGCGGTTAACCTTGCTACTGAATGTAAGTCGCTGACCCATTATACAAAAGGTACGCAGTCACCGGACTAAGCCGGCTCCCACTGCTTGTATGCATGCGGTTTCAGGATCTATTTCACTCCCCTCACAGGGGTTCTTTTCGCCTTTCCCTCACGGTACTGGTTCACTATCGGTCAGTCAGGAGTATTTAGCCTTGGAGGATGGTCCCCCCATATTCAGACAAGGTTTCACGTGCCCCGCCCTACTCGACATCATCATATAAGCCCTTTCGCGTACAGGACTATCACCTACTGCGGTTGCGCTTCCCAGAGCATTCCGCTAGAACTTATATGACTTAATGGGCTGTTCCCCGTTCGCTCGCCGCTACTGAGGGAATCTCAATTGATTTCTTTTCCTAAGGGTACTGAGATGTTTCACTTCCCCTCGTTCGCCTCGCAACACTATGTATTCATGTTGCGATACCTGCCTTATGGCAAGTGGGTTTCCCCATTCAGAAATCTCCGGATCACAGGATATTTGCCGCCTCCCCGGAGCTTATCGCAGGCTATTACGTCTTTCATCGCCTCTGACTGCCAAGGCATCCACCACATGCACTTAATTACTTGACTATACAACCCCAAACAGTCGCTAATACTTACAAGTAGTATTTCGCGTCGCAAACTTAATTGCCACAGTTAGAGTTTCGTGAACTTAATCACTGTACAGCTTCAATTAGATTCATATACCAAAACGCTTGATTCAGTTAATTTCGCTAGTAACTCATTTCATTCAGCATTAACAATTGCTTGTTAAGCTGGCTAAAACGAGTATGAACAAATTATTTCAACTCAAATATATTCTGTTAATGATTCACTGCATCCTCGTCGGACTGCAGTCAACTGTGATAAATCACAGAACTTAATAAACTAAAATCAAATGATCTTATTTACTAAATTCTATAATCTAACTTCTCAGCTTAATCACTCTAAAGTGATGGTGGAGACTAGGAGAGTCGAACTCCTGACCTCCTGCGTGCAAAGCAGGCGCTCTACCAACTAAGCTAAGTCCCCAGCTTATCATAAGGCCAATGTTTCTGATTCTCTGTTTCAGTTTGCAGATTTGGTGGGTCTGACAAGACTTGAACTTGTGACCCCACGCTTATCAAGCGTGTGCTCTAACCAACTGAGCTACAGACCCTCAGATACATCGTCATGAAGAACAACTTGTTGTGGATTCTTACCGATCGTCAATCTTTCGTTAAGGAGGTGATCCAGCCGCAGGTTCCCCTACGGCTACCTTGTTACGACTTCACCCCAGTCGTCGGCCACACCGTGGTAAGCGTCCTCCTTGCGGTTAGACTACCTACTTCTGGTGCAACAAACTCCCATGGTGTGACGGGCGGTGTGTACAAGGCCCGGGAACGTATTCACCGCGGCATTCTGATCCGCGATTACTAGCGATTCCGACTTCATGGAGTCGAGTTGCAGACTCCAATCCGGACTACGATCGGCTTTTTGAGATTAGCATCCTATCGCTAGGTAGCAACCCTTTGTACCGACCATTGTAGCACGTGTGTAGCCCTGGCCGTAAGGGCCATGATGACTTGACGTCGTCCCCGCCTTCCTCCAGTTTGTCACTGGCAGTATCCTTAAAGTTCCCGGCTTAACCCGCTGGCAAATAAGGAAAAGGGTTGCGCTCGTTGCGGGACTTAACCCAACATCTCACGACACGAGCTGACGACAGCCATGCAGCACCTGTATGTAAGTTCCCGAAGGCACCAATCCATCTCTGGAAAGTTCTTACTATGTCAAGGCCAGGTAAGGTTCTTCGCGTTGCATCGAATTAAACCACATGCTCCACCGCTTGTGCGGGCCCCCGTCAATTCATTTGAGTTTTAGTCTTGCGACCGTACTCCCCAGGCGGTCTACTTATCGCGTTAGCTGCGCCACTAAAGCCTCAAAGGCCCCAACGGCTAGTAGACATCGTTTACGGCATGGACTACCAGGGTATCTAATCCTGTTTGCTCCCCATGCTTTCGTACCTCAGCGTCAGTATTAGGCCAGATGGCTGCCTTCGCCATCGGTATTCCTCCAGATCTCTACGCATTTCACCGCTACACCTGGAATTCTACCATCCTCTCCCATACTCTAGCTTCCCAGTATCGAATGCAATTCCTAAGTTAAGCTCAGGGATTTCACATCCGACTTAAAAAGCCGCCTACGTACGCTTTACGCCCAGTAAATCCGATTAACGCTCGCACCCTCTGTATTACCGCGGCTGCTGGCACAGAGTTAGCCGGTGCTTATTCTGCGGGTAACGTCCACTCATCCTAGGTATTAACTAGAAGAGCCTCCTCCCCGCTTAAAGTGCTTTACAACCAAAAGGCCTTCTTCACACACGCGGCATGGCTGGATCAGGGTTCCCCCCATTGTCCAATATTCCCCACTGCTGCCTCCCGTAGGAGTCTGGGCCGTGTCTCAGTCCCAGTGTGGCGGATCATCCTCTCAGACCCGCTACAGATCGTCGCCTTGGTAGGCCTTTACCCCACCAACTAGCTAATCTGGCTTAGGCTCATCTATTAGCGCAAGGTCCGAAGATCCCCTGCTTTCCCCCGTAGGGCGTATGCGGTATTAGCGTTCCTTTCGAAACGTTGTCCCCCACTAATAGGCAGATTCCTAAGCATTACTCACCCGTCCGCCGCTAGGTTATGTAGCAAGCTACATTTCCCCGCTCGACTTGCATGTGTTAAGCCTGCCGCCAGCGTTCAATCTGAGCCATGATCAAACTCTTCAGTTTAAAATCAATAGTGCTTTATTCAAAACACCAAATCTGGCTCATCAATTTTCTGACATTAATTTCTCAAATAAACTTCGAGTAATTTCTACCATCAATCAATGAAAATTATTTCGATCGATCAACCGGTAAAAATCCACACAAGTTGTTCTTCATATTCTCTTAATGATCTTCTCAATGCTTCGTCAGCATCAAGCTAGGTCGGCTATATTACTCTCTTTCAAAAGAAAGTCAACTGGTTTTGATGATTATTTTTAAACTCATTCAAGATTCAGAAATTTAACCAATCTAGCTAAATTCTTGTTTCTCAACAAGTTTTAATCAACATCACCGCCGATGGATATGCATTATAGGGGAAAAAATTACAGACGCAAGGCCTTTTTTTAAATATTTCAGAAAATTCGCTCCGGACGGGTATTTTTTATGCATTTTGCATTTTTTTATTCATAATTTGATCAAATTTGCTTTAATAGCAATTATTAAAGCTTATTGGAACGTTTTTACTTATTATTAGGTGAACACTTTTGCTGAGTAAAAAGCGTCAGGACTATATATGCGTCATTCTTTTTATTTTTATGCAGGCCTGCTGTGTTTTGCCGGCATTGCTCCAGCTTTTGCCAATCAGCCGGCTGAAGAAGCTGCAGCTGCGGAGGCAGCCAGCCTATCAAAAACGCAGCAGCTGGCCCAAGCTGCGCTGACTAAATCGTCTGAAGTTGCTAAAAAGCTATCAGTCAATGCCAATGCAGCGCAGGCTGATGAGGAAAAAGACCCTTTTGAAGCGTTCAACCGCAAGATGTATGCTTTCAATGAGGCTTTGGATAACGGCATTGCGCGCCCGCTTGCAATTCAGTATGTAGAAAAAGTGCCTGATGAGGTCCGCAGCTCATACCGCCAGTTCCGCAAAAATTTAAATGAGCCGTGGAATGCGGTCAATCAGCTGATACAGGGCCGACCGGCGCGCGCCGCCAAGTCTTTAGGCCGCTTTACTGTAAATACGCTGACCACTTTGGGTTTTGCTGATCCTGCGCGCCGCCTGAACTTAACTTCTGAAGCGGAAGGCTTCGGCATTACTTTAGGCTACTACGGCGTGCCTTCCGGCCCTTATCTGGTGCTGCCGGTTTTTGGCCCAAGCACCATCCGCGAAGGCGCAGGCCTTGCGGTAGACAGCCAGGCGCGCCCGCAGAAATACCTGCTTGAAGATCATGATGGCGCATACTGGTCCGAACAGGCCCTGCGCGGCATTGATGCGCGCTCGCAGCTTTTAGACCTGGAAAGCACCTTGCAGGGCGACAAATACGCGCAAATCCGCGATTTTTATCTGCAGCGCATCAGCTTTGCCGTCAGCGAGAAAAAAGGCATTGCGGAAGACAGCCTGTTTTTTGATGATGATGCGGAACTGGATGAAGATGCAGATCCTGCTGCCGATGCGCCGGAGAACTCTTCAGAAGATGATTCCGGCAATGCCGCCACAGAATAAGCGTGTTTTTCATCCAGCTGGAGGCGATTTTTTCCTCCAGCAATGATTTGCTTGCTATAGTAGTTGAACAATGCCAGCCCAAGGGCCATCCTATTTCTTTATGTATTTCATTCAGCCGACGCGTGATATTCCCTATTTAGATCAGGTTATCGCAGCACTGCCCAGTGTTCAGATGATTAATATTGAAGATCTCGATTTGTATGATCCAACGATTATCGCGATTGCAGATGCCGCCGACTATTTAGCGCATAAATGGGCGCTGCCGACCATTGTGCTGGCTTTTGAAAATGAAGGCGCCGCGCTGGCGCTGGCATGGGAACAGGGCGCCTTGGCCGGCTGGCTGTGGAATCAGCTGCCGGCAAATCCGCAGCAGGCTTTAATTAAGATTGATGCGCAGTACAAGCGCAACCAGGACAGCCGCGACCTGCCTTCGGCTGCCGAACTGCAAAAGAAGCTGCTGCCCAATCCTATCGAACTGACCAACTATAAAGTTGAAACTTTTTTCCAGCCCTCCGCCTACCTGTCCGGCGACTGGTACGATTACTGGAAAATCAGCGATAAGGAAATCATCTTTTATTTGGCCGATGTTTCCGGCCACGGCGTCACCAGCAGCCTGCTGACGTCATGGATGGCGGCCTTTCACGGGCGCTCCAAAACCCCGCGCGAACTGATTAAAAAGCTGAACGGCATGCTGGTGCAGGAAAATATTGAAAAGCACATTACCATGCTTGCGGGCATCCTGAATCTGGAAACGCATCTGCTGCGCTGGTCCAGCGCAGGGCATTATCCGCCCGCCATTTTATTTGAGCCGAATCAGGAGCCGAAGATTTTAACCACCAGCAGCTTTCCGCTGGGCTTAACCGAAGATTTGGAAGTAGAAGAATTCGAGTGTATTTTAAATAAGCACGCAAAATTCATTATTTGCTCAGACGGCGCGCTGGAGCCTTTTGACGGCGGCTTGAATGAGCAGCTGGGGCAATTGGTGCATCATTTGCAAAATCAATCATTTCAAGCGCCTGACCACGTTGCGGACGATATTGCCATCTTAAGTTTATGCCGAATGAATTAATTGATTAATCAGCTATTTAGACTTTTTACCCAGCTTATAAGACTGTTGGCTACTTGAGTAAGCAGTGGCCCTATGGGATAATTTTCTATCCTTCTCTGCAAATGGCATTTATATGTCAACCGGTCATGTTGAATATGCAAGCTTGAATGGAACGCATATTTTTAAGCTTATTGGCGAAGTGCGTGCTCAATCCTGCATTAGTTTAGACAAGTTACTCAATAAGATTGAACAGCAAGAAAATGTCATCGGCGCGATCGTAGATTTAACCCAAGCGACATTTATTGACAGTACAGTTTTAGGTGTTTTGGCTAAACTGGGCTTAAAGCTCAAGCAAATCCACCACATTCAGGCAGTCATGCTGTCTACAAACTCAGATATCACAACACTGGCCAACAGCATGGGCCTGGGGCAGGTATTTGTGATTCTTGATTACTGCGGCGATCCGAAAGTCTGCACGCGCGCCTTAATGGAAGAGCATATTACCCACGGCGGCATGCTGAATACCGTTTTAGATGCGCACAAAACCCTGATGAAGCTCAATGAAAGCAATCAGAATATGTTTGAGCCGCTGGTCAAGCAGCTGCAGAAAGAACAGGACAGCCTGGACAAAAAAGCTGTGCAGCAGAACGCCTAGCCGGTTCAGCAACTTCAGAGACCTTCAGCGATTATGACTTTCCTTTCCGCAGCCCAGATGAATTCCCAAAATGATATTGAAGCGAACTTCACTGTCATTGAATCGCTGATCCGGCAGAGCAAAGCGCAGGGCGCAAGCCTGATCGTCTTTCCTGAAAACTTCGCCTGCTTCGCTGCCGGCAAGCAGCGTGAAACCGCCACCCAGTTTGAAGCGATTCAGCAGCGCCTGGAACAGCTGGCGCATCAGCATCAGATATGGATTGTTGCCGGCACGCTGCCCTGCCCGTTCCGCCCGGACGGCTCCGTCATTCAGGACGGCCGCGTGCGCACCGCCAGCCTCTGCATCAGCCCGGAAAAAACCGAAGCGCGCTACGACAAAATCCATTTGTTTGATGTGCAGGTCGGCGATGCGGTTGGCGGCTATCAGGAATCCAGATTCTTTGAACCGGGCACAGATGCGGTTGTGGCCAAAACGCCATTTGGCAATATTGGCCTGATGGTCTGCTACGACCTGCGCTTTCCCGAACTGGCGCTGACGCTGCGCGCGCAGGGCGCGGATATTCTCACGGCGCCGGCAGCGTTCACCCACACCACCGGCGAACAGCACTGGCAGCTGTTGCTTCAGGCGCGCGCCATGGACAGCCAGTGCGCGGTGCTGGGCGCTGCGCAGCAGGGCTGGCACGGCGAAAAGCGCCAAACCTGGGGCCATACCGGCGCAGCCGGCTGCCGCGGCCAGCTGCTGGATATTCACCATGCCGAAGGCGCTGGACTGATTACCGTGCCGTTTGATGCCGCCGAACAGGCCAAGCTCCGCGAGTCCATGCCGCTAATCCAGCACCGGGTGCTGCTGCAGTATTAATCCTCCCGCGCTTTTAGCGCCTGCCCTGATACAGTCCCGCTGCCGATAAAAATTACAAAATCACTGCTTATTATTCCAGCAAAATATTCCACGATAACAGCTCGCATTTAATCCGCAGGGAACAAACATGGCTTTAGAAAAAGCAGTATATACCGCAAAAGCGAAAGCAACGGGCGGCCGCGACGGCAGGGCAACCTCTTCGGACGGCATTTTAGATGTGCAGCTGGCCGTGCCTAAGGAAATGGGCGGCGCCGGCGGCGGCACCAACCCTGAGCAGCTTTTCGCCGCCGGCTATTCAGCCTGTTTTTTAGGCGCAATGAAATTTGTAGCAGGCCGGGATAAATTGAACATCGCCAAAGATGCGTATATTGAAGGCGAAATCGGCATTGGCCCTATTCCAACCGGCTTCGGCATAGAAGCCACCTTAAATATTCACCTGGAAGGCATGGACCCGGCCGAAGCGCGCCAGCTGGTAGACGCAGCGCATATTGTCTGCCCTTATTCCAATGCGACCCGCAATAATATCAATGTCACATTGAATGTGATTACTTAAGCGCTGGCTGCATCTATCCTGAAATTGAAGCAGCTGTTTCAGGATAGAACGCTTCCGCATTTTGAAGGCGTTTAGCACGCATTAAGCATAAAAAAATCAGGCAAATGCCTGATTTTTTTATTATGGGCGCAATCATGCTGCTGCTTCGGCTTCATTGGTCACGCGCAGCACTTCTTCCAGCGTGGTTTTGCCGGCCAGCACCTTGCGCAGGCCATCGTCGCGGATTGAGCCGGAGTGCTTGCGCGCATAGGCTTCAACTTCAAACTCAGGCGCATTGCCGTGAATCAGGCGGCGCATCTGCTCATCGACCGGCACAATTTCATAAATGGCGGTACGGCCGTTAAAACCGCTATGCGAACAGTGATCGCAGCCTTTCGGCTTCGGCAATTGCAGTTCAGCCTCATGCTCAATATGGGCAAACAGCTGCTGTTCAAAATCATCGGCGGCATGCCAAGTGGCGCAATGCGCGCACAGGGTGCGCACCAGGCGCTGCGCAATCACGCCGATTAATGAGCTGGACAGCAGGAACGGCTCAATGCCCATGTCCTTGAGGCGGGTCACGGCGCCAATCGCGGTATTGGTATGCAGGGTCGAAAGCACCAGATGGCCGGTCAAAGACGCCTGCACGGCAATTTCCGCAGTTTCCAGATCGCGGATTTCGCCGACCATCACCACATCCGGGTCTTGGCGGAGCATGGCTTTCAGCGCGCGGGCAAAAGTCATATCCACTTTGCTGTTGACCTGCGTCTGGCCGATGCCTTCCAGCTGATATTCAATCGGGTCTTCGGCAGTCAAAATGTTTTTTGAGCCGTCATTCAGGTCAGACAGTGCCGCATACAAGGTAGTGGTTTTACCTGAACCGGTCGGGCCGGTAACCAAAATAATGCCGTGCGGACGGTGCACCAGCACTTTCAGGCGCTCATAGTCATTATTCATCAGGCCCAGATGGGTCATGTTCAGGCGCCCCGCCTGCTTGTCCAGCAAGCGCATCACCACGCGCTCACCGTAGGACGACGGCAGGGTCGACACGCGGACATCCACTTCGCGCCCAGCCAGGCGCAGCGAAATGCGCCCATCCTGCGGCACGCGCTTTTCAGCAATATCCAGCTTGGCCATGACCTTGATCCGCGACAC
Organism: Acinetobacter sp. WCHAc010034; assembly: GCF_001696615.3. NCBI lineage: Bacteria > Pseudomonadati > Pseudomonadota > Gammaproteobacteria > Moraxellales > Moraxellaceae > Acinetobacter > Acinetobacter sp. WCHAc010034. The sequence continues at coordinate 1,338,998 of NZ_CP032279.1, forward strand.
CAGCAAGGGCGCCAGCTCGCGGCGCGGCTGCACGATTTCACGCAGCTGGCCGTCCACCCGCAGGCGCACGGATAATTTCTTTTCAAAAGATTCAATATGGATGTCGGATGCGCCCACGCGGATGGCTTCCGACAGCAGGGCGTTAATCAGGCGCACAATCGGCGCATCATCTTCCTGATCCATCAGGTCTTCGGCTTCCGGCACCGAGTCCGCCAAACTGAGCAGATCCGGATGGTCTTCCAGACCGGCAGCCACCTGCTGCGACTCACCGGTATCGCCGGCAAAGCTGGAACTGAGCAGCTGATTGAATTCCTGATCGGTGCATAACTGGTGCTGCGCGGCGTGCCCCAAAAAGCGGCGCGCTTCCTGCAGCGCCGGCAAAGGCGTGCTGCTGCGGCGCACAATAACCGCCTGATCGCCCTCATAGCGGAGCAGAACGCCGTGGCGCTTGGCAAAACTGTAGGGTATTTGTAATTGTTTGAGCATTTGCATCACAGTTTATAATGATGAAAAAATTGATTTGAGTGTACTCTAAGCGCATGACAGCGTGAAGTCTGTTTTTTCAGGTTTTATTACAGAGGGAAAATGCCATTGTCTTTACAGAATGACGGACTGGAAACGGAAGCGCCTAAGCTGAAATGGTGGGGAGAGCATCACTTTGAGCTGAACCGGCCAAAATCATGGCAGTTCGGCTCCCTGCTGTTCCGGCTGACCCGCGGCCTGCAGGAATGGCGCCTGGAATATCACCGCCCGGCTGTGCAGTATGACTATGAGCAGCAGTGGCATCAGATCAATGATCCTGAATTCGCCTTTCCGCAGCCGGTCAAGGTCGAGCGCTACATGTTTAAAAATACCCATGAAAGCATTCAGCTCATGCCGCGGCTGGCTGACCGCTCGGTGGTGATTAAGCCGGTTGATCCGATTTATATTCCCGCCGGACAGCGCGGCACCCTGTACATCAGCACCCCGCTGTGGATTGCCGGTTTTGCTGACGGGCAAAGGGAGCCTTTATTTGAACTGCCGGTGATTCTGCCGAAAGACACCTGGTTCGGCCCGAATATGTGCGTGGGGGAAATCTGCTACGCGACCGCTGTAGACGGCAGGACAGAGCTGCATCAGCTGAAAACCCGCGCCTTCCGCGCCGTGACGCCGATTGAATTCCACAACATCAGCCATCAGCAGCTGCGCTTTGACCGCATGAATGTGCCGATTCCCGCCCTGCCTTTATTTTACAGCGAGAGCACCGGCCGCCTGTGGACTTCGCAGATTAAAGTGCTGCATGAAGCTTCAGACAGGCCGCCGCGCATCCGGATTGAAAACCGCACCCCGCCGCTGGCCGGCGAAGTGACTTATGTGCATCCGCCTAGAGAGCCGGCGGGCGCCCTGTTCAACATGTTCGATTCATTTTTCTAAGGGGCAATCATGGCTGATACTAATATTCCCGCAGAAATCGCCAGCAGCCTGAAAGGCATTTTCGGCAGCATCAATGCCGACCGCCTGACCGAACTGCTGGTTGCCCTGATGCTGAGCCTGATTGGCTTTTTAATTGCGCGCTTTGTTTCCAATACTTTTATCCGCACCATCGGCAGCCGCTTCAACGCGCATCAGCAGCTGGTCTGGCGCCGCGGCATTTTCTATTTCATTTTTCTGATTTTTGTGATGGCCAGCTTAAAGGAAGCCGGCTTTAAGCTCAGCGTATTTTTAGGCGCGGCCGGCATCCTGACTGTGGCCTTGGGTTTCGCTTCGCAGACGTCCGCCTCCAACCTGATCAGCGGCATGTTCCTGATTGGCGAAGGCTCATTTGAGATTGGCGATACTATTCAAATCACCCTGATCCGCGGCAACAGCATTGAAGGCGAAGTGATTTCGATTGACCTGCTGTCGGTAAAGCTGCTGACCCAAGACAATGTCTATGTGCGCCTGCCGAATGAGCAGCTGATCCGCGCGCCGGTGCATAACCTGTCCAAGTTTCCGATCCGGCGCATTCCGATTACGCTGGCGATTAATTTTCACGAAGACATTATCAAGGTGCGCGAAGTGCTGCTGGATGTGGCCCAGAAATATCCGCTGGTGCTGGCTGACCCGAAGCCGGCCGTAACGGTAACGGCATTCCGCGAATCGTCGATTGAACTGCTGTTTGCGGTCTGGTGCCAGCAGGAAAACTTCCTGAAAGTGCGCGATGAGATGCAGGAGCGCATCCGCAACGGCTTTCTGGAAAACCAGATTGAGATTCCTGTGCCGAAGATGGGCTTTGTCGACCATCCGCTATCGCGCCCTGTGCAGCCAGATGAAGTTGACCGCTATGCCAATGCGCAGGAAATCAAGCGTGAACCGAATTTGAAATAAAGCATTGCGGCGCGGAATGCCTGCGGATGAACAATCCAGCATTCAGCTGAAGGGGCAGCGCAGCCGCATCTATAACAGCGCCGGTCAAAGCTGCGGCTTATCCAATGCTTTCCGCTCCCCTTCCGGCATCGGCGCAATATAGGCAATGATCAGCATGGCAAAGCCTGCGCCCATAAATGAAATCACCCGGGTTAAGGTGCCGGTATGCGACAGGTCAAACAGCACCAGTTTCAGCGTCACCAGCACCAGAATGCTGCCGCCGAGAATCCATACCGAGCGCAAGCCGCGCTTGGCCGCTGCCAGCATGCAGATAAAAGCCAGGCTGACCCACAGCAGGGTAAAGCTAAGCTGCACCGCGGCATTCTGCCACATCTGCCATTCATTATAGGGCGTGCCCAGATAGACATGCAGCGCGCGCAGCGCCACATAGCTGCTGAGCCACAGCAGGCCCAGCACTGTCAGCACCGCACCCATGCTCCGGTCCAGGCCGGCTTTCATCTGCAGGTTCAGCATCCAGAGGAAAACCGCCAGCATGGCCAGGCTAACGGCATCAAAAGGATTCAGCAGCGGCAGCAGGTACAGCTGGAATGCCTGCCGGCTGAAGAGCTGCGAGCAGATGATCCACAGCAGCATCAGCGCCAGCGCATTGCGGCTTTGCCAGAACATGCGCCACTCCGGCTGCGCGGATTTCCAGCACCATGCGCCGAAAATCAACGGCAAAATCACCACGCTTAAATACGGCATGCCCGGAATTAGAGTCAGGCTGGCCAGCGCCAGACTGGAGAAAACGCCTAGGCTCACCCATTCTTTTTCTTCCTTAATGCCCAGCAGCGGGCGAAGCCACAGCCCCGTCAACAGCAGACCGCTCAGCATAAACAGCAGGCGCTCTGCAGCGGAATGCCACATCACCATGCCCTCATGGCTTAAATCCAGCACCAGCGCCAAAGCCGCAATATAGACTGGCATCAGGCCAATCCATTTCGGCAGCAGCCATGACCATGCCGCCTTACGGCGCAGCAGCCACTCATTCATCAGGCTGTACAGCGCAGCGGTAATCAGCAGGCTGAGCGCCGTCTGGATTGGGCCGTCAATTTCATCCAGCAGCAGAAGCAGCAGCAGCGCCGTGGCAGACAGCATCTGCAGGCACTGAAAGGCAACCGTGCCATTGCTCAGCTGCTTTTGAAATGCCGGCGCGCTGTTGGCGATCAGCACCGCGGCGAAATAGCTGATGCACAGCACCCAGTAGACCTTATTCGGAAATGCATGCTGCATAGTAAAGTGATACAGCCCGGATAAGCCGGCCACAGCCAGCAGCCCCATGCCCAAATAGCGGCTGAGGTCTGAGCGGCGGTACAGCGCGCCGGTAAAAATAACTGCGCCTTCCACAGCCCAGCCGGCTGCGCTCCACGGCTCCGGCAGCAGAATGGGCGGAATAAGCGCCAGAAAAATCAGCATCAGGCTGAAATAGCTTTGCGAAATCATGCCGACCGCCCGGTTGCGCTTCGACAGCTGATGCAGGCCCAGATACAGGGCGGCAAAGGCCAGGCTGAACCCGGCCTGCTGCCGGGTTTCTTCAAAATACATCAGGTACAGAAAAATATAGCCGGCAAGCGGCGCGCCGAAAATCAGCGCAATATCCAGAACCGGCTTCAGCTGAAAGCCGCTTAGATCATCTTTGGCCAGCAGCTGGCTGAAGCGGAAGCTCAGCCAGACAAACACCGCGGTATGCGCCAGCGTCAATCCGGCCAGCGCGGCCCTCTCCTGCTCATGGCCCTGATAGAAAGCGTAGCCGCCGCCAATCAGCACGGTCATTAAAAAGGCAATCTGATTGAGGATTTTCCACGGCCTTAAGGTGCTGAGCACCGCCGCCGCTGCGTTAATCAGCAGGTAATAGGCAATGAATTCGACCGCGGTGGCATTGCGCACCGGCAAGGTGAACGGCGCAATATAGGCGATCAGCAGGGCCATCAGCGCCAGCTCTATGCTTTGCTGCTTTAAGCTGAGCCAGACCGTCAGCGCCATAATGGCGGCGAAGCAGGCGCTGGCGCTCCAGATATCCGGGATAACCTGATTGTAGTAAGCGAAAAATAAGGTCAGGCACAGCACCGCCAGCCCCAGCCCTTCCAAGGCCAAAGCAAAGCCGCGGTTGCGGCGCTGCAGCCCATAGCCGAGAACCGTCACGGCGCCGCTGGCGCCGGCAACCAAGGCCAGCTTCAGCGCCAGGCTGAGCTGCCAATGCTCGGTGGCGAAGCGCAGCAGCAGCACTACGCCAATCACCAGCACCGCAACTGCGGCTTTCAGCACCGGATTGCCCTGCAGCAGCCAGACTTTCAGCTGCCCGCTTAAGCCGGCTTCAGGCGAAGCAGGCGCTGATGCTGCCGGCGCCGCCAAAGCCTGCGCGGCGGGCGGCATTTCCGCGCTGCCTGCATGCATCGGCCGGCGCTGAAGCTGCAGCTGGATTGAAAATAAATTGCGCTCCAGCCGCTTCAGCCAGCGCAGGAAAAAGAAAATCCATGCGGTGATGCCCAAAGCCGTCAGAAAGCCAATCTGGCCGAGGCTGCCCGCCAGCGCCATGACCGAAGAAATATACAGCGGCAGCTTCGAGGTCGGCTCCAGCGGCAGGCCGGCTTCAGCGGCCAGCTGATCAGCGGGCTTCTGCAGGTCATCGACATAGTGCATGACGCTGATGGCGAACGCCAAAGCGCACAAATAGCTGAACTGGCGGACTTCCGCATACCACATGCCGATGCCGGCGATAATCAGCGCCATCAGCCAGATCATTCTGATTTCATTCTGCCCTTTCAGCATACCTGCTTCGCCCTGCCCTTTTACTGCTGATGATACCGCAGCTGAGCGCTTAAATTCCTCGTCTTTATCAGATATTCGGTAAGCGGCCGGGATCATCAAGCTTCAGCGCGGGCTGAAAAAATCACGTACAATGAAAGGGTTTTTTGGATGAGGAATTTTTCGATGCCGCCATTTGTCCTGGTCGACGGGTCATACTTTTTATTTCGCGCGTTTCACGCTTTACCCCCTTTAACCACGTCAACAGGGCTGCATACCAATGCCATCCGCGGCGCGATTTCCGCCATTCAGAAATTGATGCGCCGCACTCAGCCCACGCATATGGCGGTGATTTTTGATACGCCGGAACCGACCTTCCGCCATGAGCTGTCGCCGATTTACAAAGGCGACCGCCCAAGCATGCCGGAAGAACTGGCTGAGCAGATTCCCTACCTGCATGCGCTGATCCGCGCTTTAGGCATTCCGCTGTATATGCTGCCGGGCGCCGAAGCCGACGACATTATCGGCACATTGGCCAAGCGCGCTGAAGCCGCCGGCCAGCAGGTGCTGATTTCCACCGGCGATAAAGACATGGCGCAGCTGGTGACGGAGCGCGTGACTTTAGAAGACAGCTTCAAAGACAAGCCGATGGACGTGAACGGCGTATTTGAAAAATTTGGCGTCTGGCCGCATCAGATCATTGATTACCTGACCCTGATGGGCGATGCCTCTGACGGCATTATGGGCGTGCCCGGCGTCGGGGCAAAAACCGCGGCCAAGCTGCTGACCGAATACGGCTGCATCGGCAGCATTTTAGAAAATGCCGACAAAATTAAAGGCAAAGTCGGCCAGAACATTAAAGCGCATGCGGACGGCATTGCGCTGGATCACCAGCTGGCCAGCATTGTCTGCGATCTGGATATCGGCCTGGGCTATGATGACCTGAAGCTGCTCGACCCGAATACTGAACAGCTGCGCAGCCTGTACACTGAACTGGAGTTCCGCAACCAGCTGCAGTCGCTGGATCATCCAAATAATCCGAACGGCTCGGCCTATAAGCAGAACTCCAAAGCCATCATCAAGAATGCGCAGGCTGAAGAGCAAGTCATTACGGAAGATCAGGCTTCAATTACCAGCACTGATGATGTTTTAGGACAGGCCAGCTACCACACCGTGCTTTCTCAGGACGCATGGGACAGGCTGCTGCAGCGCCTCAATACAGAAAAGCGCTTCGCCTTTGACACTGAGACCACCAGCCTGGATTACCGCGTTGCGCAAATTGTCGGCTTTTCTATCGCCTTTGACGCGCAGGATGCCTATTATGTGCCGCTGGCGCATGACTATGAAGACGCGCCGCAGCAGCTGAACCGGGACCTTGTTCTGGCGCAAATCAAGCCGGTTTTGGAAGATGCCTCGGTGCAGAAAATCGGCCATCATCTCAAATATGATGCGCATGTGCTGGAAAATCAAGGCATTGAGCTGCGCGGCTGGTATTTTGACACCATGCTGGCGTCTTATGTCCTGAATTCGGTCGCGACCCGCCACGGCATGGATGATGTCGCGCGCTTATACCTCAGCCATTTAACCACCACCTTTGAACAGCTGGCCGGCAAAGGCGCCAAGCAGAAGACCTTCAATCAGATTGAAATCGCCGCAGCGGCCCACTATGCCGCCGAAGACGCGCATGTGACCTACCGCCTGTATGAAGTGCTGGATGCCAAGCTGCGCAAGCATCCTGAACTGATCAATATTCTGCACAATGTTGAAATGCCAGTGGCCCGCGTGCTGACCATGATGGAAGAAAACGGCATTGAGCTGAACCTGGAGTTTCTGGATCAGCTGGGCGCAGAATTCGCCAAGACCATGCAGGACTTGGAAAACCGGATTGCCGAACTCGCCGGCGAAGCCTTCAATGTCAGCTCGCCGAAGCAGGTCGGCGAAGTGCTGTTTGAAAAGCTGGGCCTGAAAGGTGGCAAAAAAACTGCGACTGGGCAATACAGCACCAGCGAAAGCGTGCTGGAAAAACTCGAGCATCCGATTGCCGGGCTGATTCTGGAATACCGCGGGCTGTCCAAGCTGAAAAGCACCTATACCGACGGCCTGCTGAAACAGGCCAACAATGACACCCGCCGCGTGCACACCAGCTACCATCAGGCTTTAACCGCAACTGGGCGTCTGTCATCGACCGACCCGAACCTGCAGAACATTCCCGTGCGCGAAGACATTGGCCGCCAGATCCGCAAAGCCTTCGTTGCGCCCAAAGGCCGAGTTCTGCTGGCAGCCGACTATTCGCAAATTGAGCTGCGCTTGATGGCGCATTTCTCGCAGGATGAGGCGCTGGTTGACGCCTTCAAGCATGGCCAGGACGTGCACCGGCGCACCGCTGCTGAAGTTCTGGGCATTCCGCTGGATGAGGTCAGCAGCAATCAGCGCCGCCAGGCCAAAGCTGTCAACTTCGGCCTGCTCTACGGCATGTCTGAATTTGGCCTGACCCGCCAGCTCGGCTTCAGCCGCGAAGAATCGCGCAGCTACATCGGCAAGTACTTCCAGCGCTATCCTGGAGTTTTGGAATATATGGAACGCACCCGCCAGGTGGCGCGCGAGCAGGGCTTTGTCGAAACCATTTTAGGCCGCCGCCTGTACACGCCGGACATTATGGCCAGCAATAAAATGGTCAAGCAAGGCGCTGAGCGGGCCGCCATTAATGCGCCGCTGCAGGGTTCGGCTGCCGACATCATTAAAATGGCGATGATTGAAGTGGATAAAATCCTGCCGCAAGATCAAGCCAAAATGCTGCTGCAGGTGCACGATGAACTGGTTTTTGAAGCCGATGAAGCGATTGCCGATGAACTGGCGGTGAAACTGCAGGAGGTGATGCAGTCCGTGCTGCCGATCTCAGTGCCTTTGGTGGTTGAAGTCGGCAAAGGCAGCAACTGGGATGAAGCGCATTAATTAAGCTTCAGCCTGTTTAGCCATGCAGGCATCTGCGGATGCCTGCATCAGCTCAGAAACCGGCCTGCAGGCCAGCTGAAAAAAGCTCAAGCCAGCGCATAAGAAAGAATCTCCCGCTGACGCAATGAGTCCGATATTTCAGATTTTTCATACCGGCTACATTAATTCCGCACTTTTACTGCAATGCATCCTGCAAAACTTCTTACCATACATATTGAGCATACAGGCTTGCCCCCATCCTTTTAGCCTGATTGGTATTTAAGGCATCCGCCATATACTTGAATCCAACATTCTGATGCTGCAGTGACACGCCATAAGCTTGAGTCTGCGGTTCTGTGTGCACGCCTAATTTGACAAAATCATTTTCCCAGTAGCTGTTCAGCTGAAAGAGCGTCAAATAAGGATTAGAAAAGCTGGATAAAGTGAAGCTGAGCGGCTGAATCGGGCGGTATTCAATTTCAGACCGGATTTTATAAGGAAGTTCCTGCTTATACTGCTGTCTGGTATCCACCCGGCCGGATAAATCCATCCGCGGGCGATTATCCTTATCGTAGTGAATTTCATAGCGCGAATAAGGCGCCTGATCCCAGTACAGGTAACTGAAAACATCTTCCAGCTGTAAATTCACTTTCCACTGCTCATTAATTTTCCCATTTACGGTGAAATCCAAAGCATAGCCATAGCCTTGCTTCACGCGCAAATCGCCCAAGCCCAATTCGTCTTCTTTTAAGGCCGGCACATCATAGCTATAGTCCAATTGGCCATTCAGCCAAGAAACACGGTCCATCAGATTAATCTGATCTGTGGTTTGGCCATAAGCATTAAACTGACCATCGACATAATGGCGGCCGATTAATGCGGTAACGCCCGCAGTCACAGTCCAGTCCGGATTTAATGCCCAGTCATAAGCCAGCCTCGCCCCGATGCTATCGACATGCTGCGCTTCTAGAAAAAGGTCATAGGAAGAGTTAGCATCAATGGGCAAATCATTTTCGATTTGATAATACAGCTTTGCCATATCTGGACTGAAATTTAACGCGTAGTCATAGCTCCACACCCAGCCTGTATTCCATGGCCCCTGCTGCACGCTCAGTTTCATTTTTCCATGGGCAAAAGCATTTTCACCCGATTTAAAATTCGGGTCTTGCCAGTCATCCAAAAAAGCATGAATCGGCAACGGTTCACTGTACATGTCAGCATTGACGGAATACCTCACTGCTGCAGCCTGCACGGCAATAGGAAATAAACTGATTAAAAACAAATATTTTTTCATAAAAAAGTCAAACAAGAAAAAGGACAGCGAGAAGCTGTCCTTTTTGCTCAAAAGTTTAAGGGGTAATATATACAAGCGTTTTATCAGTAAATGACGCTACATATCTGCCTGCGTTATTCGTCACTTTACCTTGCGATTTTCCATTTACCATAATGTCAGCCTGCGTAAAGTTATCAATATCTGCAATGCTGACCGATGCTCCCGTTTTATTTTTAATCACTGCGGATACTGCAGCTTCAGAATTAAGCTGCTGAGCCGCTAATTGAATATCCAACACTGATTTATCTACAGCAACCTCAATAAGAGGTGGTCCCACTTGTTTGAACAACTAAAAGCGTATTTATAAGTGATATTCCGCTCTAGTTAAGCCACCTTGTTTTGTTGGGGTAGCTGATCATAGTAAAACTCATTTGGTGTCATTTTGTCTAGACTCGAATGAGGTCGTTTCAAATTATAAAACTCAAAATATGCACTTAATTGCTTTTTCGCATCTGTGACACTGCTATAAGCTTTGAGATACACCTCTTCATATTTAACGCTCCGCCATAATCGTTCAACCATCACATTATCTACCCATCGACCTTTACCATCCATACTGATTTGAATGCCATTTGATTTCAATACATCAATAAATGCATCACTGGTAAACTGGCTGCCTTGGTCTGTATTAAATATTTCAGGTCGACCATATTTTTCAATCGCTTCATTTAAAGCCGAAATACAAAAATCCACCTCCATACTAATCGATACTCTATGCGCAAGTACCTTGCGGCTATGCCAATCAATCACAGCACATAAATAAACAAAGCCTTTTGCCATAGGGATATACGTTATATCCGTAGACCACACTTGATTACTGCGCTGAATAGCCAATCCTTTGAGCAGATATGGATATTTACGGTGAGCTTGATTAGCCTGGCTTAAATTTGGTTTGCAATATAACGCCTGAATACCCATTTTCTTCATTAAAGTACGTGTATGACGTCGTCCTATATGATGTCCTTGACGATTCAACAAATCACGCATCATACGACTGCCTGCAAAAGGATATTGCATATGTAATTCATCAATACATCGCATCAGCTTCAGATCTGATGCACTCACAGGTTTTGGGCGATAGTAATAACAACCACGGGAGACTTTCAGCAGCTTAGCTTGCTTAGATACTGAAATCTGAAGTGAGTCGTCGATTAACTTTTGTGGTTGAAGCGGCCCAGTTTCTTCAACACACCTTCTAAAAAATCAATTTCTAATGCCTGCTCACCGATTTTTGCATGTAGTTTTTTTAGATCGATGGGTGGTTCTGTTGGAGCTTTTGATTGATCGAAAGCTTGCGAGGAAGCTGAGATCAATTGATTTTTCCAGTCAATAATTTGGTTTTGATGAACATCAAACTCAGCACTCAATTCAGCAAGTGTTTTTTCTGCTTTAATCGCAGCAAGTGCTACCTTAGCTTTAAAATCATTTGAATGATTTCTTCTTGGTCTACGTGCCATAAAATACTCCATATATTGATGTTTATAACATCATTTGAGGAGCAGAATATCACTTATAGGAGTTGTTCAAATTTACGGATCCATCTCTATATCTGCCGTTCCTTTACTTAGCTCGGCGCGTTTTGCATTTACGCTCAAGAAGAATGGCGTTACGATATTTCCCGCACCTTTCAAATTACCTGTTAACTTAATGCTCAACCCTGCATTAATAAAGCTCTCAGGCGTTTCTGTACGCACATCAAAAACTTTATTAAAATCATTATAAAGACTTAATTTTGCATCTAAATTCAGCAGCTCTTTATCTAGCGCAAGATTTCCTTTTAATACAATTTCAGAAGGGATTAACTGATTATAAGTTCGCACGCCATCGGTCAACCGAGCCGCTTTTGCTTGAGTTGAAAACTCTGCCAATACTGCAGTCAACCCCTCACTTTCAAACTTAACATTTGAAAGTTTTAATTGAGCATTTTGCGGAACTTCATCTTCAGCACGATCATCCATTTTGGCTGCATTGGCATAAGTCACGGAAAGCGTGCTTGCATCTGCAAAGCTGAATTTTGCAGTTTTATTGCTCACTAAGTTTTTACTTTCTAAACTGCTGCCTGCGCCAATTTTAGCATTAAGAGTTAAAGCAACTTGATCAGTAATCGGCTCTTCGAAAGTAAAATTATTGACGCTAATGGCAATTTCATCTCCATAAATATGATATTTAGAATCCTCATACCATCTGCTAGGCCAGCCGTCTTGCGCAACAGCAGATAAATTGAAGCTTTGAAAAGCTTTTGCCGTCACTGTGCCTGCAACTTTAACACTGTTCGCGCTTACTGCTATCTGCAGCGTATTATTTTTTAAAATATAAGATGGAGTGCCTCGTTCACCCTCCAGTAAACGCTCTAAATCCTGAGCGGTATAATTTTTTGTCTGCCCCTGCGCATCCTCTTGCGCTAAACGCGTCAATGTCACAACGACATCGGCAGCATCTTTAATATCACCAGCTGTATCGCTAACGGCCTGTATTGGCGCCTTATAACGTTCCTCAATATCTGCAAAACCATCATAATAAGCAATAATATTGTTCAGTGACTGGATAAGATTCTTTGCATTTGCCAGATCATTTTCCGGCTGCTGAATAACGCTGCCATCCGTCGGGTTTTTCGGCTGAGCTGCTGTTCCACCGCTGCTGTCGCCTCCCCCGCCGCCGCAGGCAGCTAAAACAAATGAACAGCTTATTGCTAATATAGTTTTTTTGAAAATCATTTACCCCACCCTCTTAAAATTATAAATAAAAAAAAGCCCATAAAAAATAAAGACTTTTTATGGACTTTACAATGGCTTTAAAATTATATTTATATTATTCCTCAGGATATTCAAAGCGGTAGCCCACACCGTACACCGCCTGAATCCACTCATGGCGGTTTCCGGTTTCAGCAGCGTCAGAAATTTTGCGGCGCAGGTTTTTAATGTGGCTGTCAATCACCCGGTCCGCTACATCAAAGCTGTCCGGATTAATATGATCCAGCAGCTGCGCGCGCGAATACACCTGACCGACATGCTCTAAAAACAGTTCCAGCAGGCGGAATTCGGTCGGGGTTAAATTCAGGGACTTCTGCTGATACCAGATGCGCTGCTGCGCCTTGTCCATGCGGAACAGGCCGCTGCTTTCAGGCTCCGCCTTGCGCTCAAGGCGGCGCAGCACCGCCTGCACGCGGGCAACCAGCTCTTTCGGGCTGAACGGCTTGCAGACATAGTCATCCGCGCCCATGTTCAGGCCCAGCACGCGGTCAATTTCTTCGGTGCGCGCAGTCACCATAATAATCGGCAGATCAGACTGTTCGCGCACTTTGCGGCAAATGGTCAAGCCGTCCATGCGCGGCACCATCAAATCAAGAATCATCAGGCTGGGCTTGCGCTGCATAAAGCTTTCATACGCCTCCTGCCCGTCATGAAACATGCTGACTGCAAAACCAGCTGCCTCCAGATAATCGCGCACCAGCTGCGCAAGTTCCGTTTCATCTTCAACCAGCATGATATGCTTCATGTTTCTGTCCTTATTGTTTCATCTGTTTGGGAAAAGTCAGCCTGCAGCGCAAGCCGCCTAAGGGCGAATGCTCAAAACTGAGCTCGCCGCCCAGGGCTTTGGCCATTTTCACCGACAGCGCCAGGCCTAAGCCTGTGCCGCCGGTGGCGCGGGTGCGCGAATCATCCGCGCGGTAAAAGCGTTCGCCCAGCTGCGCCAGCTGCGCATCCGTCAAGCCGTAGGGGCTGTCATCGACATACAGCGTCCACTGCGAAGCATCCTGCTCAGCATGCACATGCACCTGCCCGCCCGCTTCAGTATAGCGGATGCTGTTGCCCAGCAGGTTCAGCATAATCTGCTTAAAGCGGTCGATGTCCAGCTGCAGCAGGCAGCCTTCGCCCTGCGCGGTGACCGTCAAGCCGGCCTGATCCAACTTCGGCCTGAAATTTTCAATTTCCTGCAGCGCGGCTTCCCACGGATCGACCTCCGTCAGATAGCACTGCAGCTGCTGCGCTTCAGCCTGCGCCAAATCGGCCAAATCCTGCGTCAGCTTTTTCAAGCTGTTGACCTGCCCCAGCATTGAGGCAAAATGCTCCGGCGTCGGCTTGCGGATGCCGTCCTGCATCGCTTCAATCTGCGCCTGCAACACCGCCAGCGGGGTTTTCAGTTCATGCGATGTATCAGCCACCCATTGCCTGCGCGAAGTTTCATGCTGATCCAGAATCACCGCCAGCTGATTCAGCTCATTGGATAAATCGCCCAGCTCATCATTGCGGTTGACCTTCACCTGATGCTGATAGTTGCCTTTGGTCAGCTCGCGCGTGCCGTTCAGCAGGCGCTGGATCGGCTTCCTGAAATACGCCGCCAGCAGCAGCGAGGCGATCAGGCTGGCGATAAAGCTCAAGCCGTAGACCAGCAGCAGGTAGCGCTTCTGCTTGCTGAAGAAGTTGATGCTCAAGGCGTCATCCTGATCCAGCACCGGCTTCAGCCCCAGATAGCCGACCACTTGATTTTTCACAATAATTGGCCGGTAGGAAATCTGATCTTCCGAAGGTTCGCCCACCACAAACTGCCGCTTTGCATCGTATAGGGACAGGCGCGAACTGAGGCCCAGGCGGTCCGGCATTTGAATAAACTGCTTTTTGCCGCTGCTGTTCGGCATAGCCGGCGGAAGCGGCGGCTTCTTGCCGTCTTTGGTTTCTTTCGGTTCAGCCGGGCGGAACACATGCTGATTGGCGCTGAGCGGAAATTTTAAGCCCTCAAAAGGCTGAAATTCTGAAGGCAGATTCAGCTCCAGCAGCCTCAGCTCATCCAGATCGACCGGCTGCTTGCTGGGCTGCTGCATGCCGGTGACATTAAACATGGTATTAGTATTGTCCTGAAAATAGCGCTGCTGCAGGGCAATGTCGTATTGGCGGCGCAGCCACCAGCGCGACAGGCGGTCATAGTCATCCGGCCCCGCCTTGCCTTCCATCTGCAGAATCTGCGCCTGAATCGCATTGCCCCAGTCATGGTAGATATCATAAACTTCGGCCAGATTGCCAATCAGCTGATCCAGCTTCTGCATTTCCACATCGGACACATACTTGGTGAAGTTGCGCTGCATATTCCAGTGCAGCACGCCTAAGCTGACTGTGGTAATGACGAGCGTCGTCAGCAGCACGGTCAGGAATAAGCGCAAGGCAATGGGCACACGGCGGATTTTCAATAGCGCAGCTCAGTTTTTTCGATACCGCTTATTGTAGCGAACACGGCCTCAAAAAGCCCTCCATTGTTTCTTCATCATTATTATTTAATCTTAAGCGCATCAGATAAAGCTTTTCCGGCGTTGGAGATCAGCATGCATAACATCACAAAAACAGCTTTAATCGGTGCAGGGATTTTATCCATGGGCGCGCTGGCGGCGTGCCAGTCCCCCAATGCGGCAAAAGAAATGCAGCATCCGCAAAACATGCACGGCGCGCAGCATCAGCGCGGCATGACGCCGGAACAGCACGAGCAGATGCAGCGGATGCGCGCGGAACGCCATGACATGATGAAGCAGATCCGCCAGGCCTGCGGCGGCAAAACGCCGGGCGCTGCGGTTCAAGTTTCAGCCGGCGGCAGAACGGTGGACGGCACCTGCATTATGGGCTTTAAAGCGGATAAGCCGGCGCGCGGAGAGCATGCAATGCCTGACGGGCACCGCCCAATGCACGGCAGCATGCATGGCTCGATGCACATGCAGCGCGGCGAAGCGCTGACCGACGCCAAGCGCGCGGAACTCACCCGGCAGTTTGACCAGCGCCTGGCGCAGCGCCAAGCCATGCAGCAGGCGGTGCAAAAAGCCTGCCTAGGCAAGGCGGACGGTGCTGCGGTTCAAATCAAGGCCGGCGCGCAAACCATTGACGGCAAGTGCGAAGTGCGCTTCCAGCCGAAAATGCCGATGCACCCGGCAGCCCCTGCGCCCGCCAAGGCAATGTAGGGCCGCAGGCTCGGCCAAAGACCCGAAGGCGCTTTATGCGCCTTTTTTGCTGGACATAACTTTTTACGCTTTTTGACTATTTGTGTCATTCCAATTCGCACAAAACCATTTACACTCAATGCACTTAGCATTTTCAAGCCATAAATCTTTGACTTTACAGTCACTAAGAAAACCCTTAGAAAAGCTTGTACCTAATTAGAAGATGTTGCAGGATTAAGCCATTCATATACGCGTCAGCGAAGATGCGTCTAATCTCAATTTACAGGATAATAACGCTGGTTCCACACCAGTATTGAGGAAACCGATATGCCACAATACAAAGCGCCCTTACGTGATATGCAATTCGTTTTGCATGAATTATTAAATGCTGAAGAACATTACGCAAAACTGCCTGCATTCCAAGAAACCGTAAGCCGTGAATTGGTTGACCAGTATTTAGAAGCCGCTGCGGACTTCTGCGAAAACGAACTGTCTCCGCTGAACCAAGTCGGCGACCGCGAAGGCTGCACATGGAACGACGGCGTGGTGACTACGCCTACCGGCTTTAAAGAAGCCTATAAAAAATACATCGAGCTGGGCTTCCCGTCGCTTTCTGCGGAAGAGCAGTACGGCGGCCAAGGCCTGCCGGTTTCCCTGGGCAACGTCATTTCTGAAATGGTCGGCACGGCAAACTGGGCATGGGGCATGTACCCGGGCCTGTCGCACGGCGCTGTGCGCACTTTAGAGCACCACGGCTCTCAGGAGCAGAAAGACACTTACCTGCCGAATCTGGTTTCAGGCGTCTGGACCGGCACCATGTGCCTGACCGAATCGCATGCCGGTTCTGACCTGGGCATCATCCGCACCAAGGCTGAACCGAATGCTGACGGCAGCTATGCAATCACCGGCGAGAAGATCTTCATCTCCGCAGGCGAACACGACATGGCGGACAACATCGTTCACATCGTGCTTGCCCGCCTTCCGGGCGCGCCGAAAGGCACCAAAGGCATTTCCCTGTTC
Organism: Acinetobacter sp. WCHAc010034; assembly: GCF_001696615.3. Lineage (NCBI taxonomy): Bacteria > Pseudomonadati > Pseudomonadota > Gammaproteobacteria > Moraxellales > Moraxellaceae > Acinetobacter > Acinetobacter sp. WCHAc010034. Next base: position 1,355,329 of record NZ_CP032279.1, read on the forward strand.
ATTGTGCCTAAATTCAGCGTCAATGCTGACGGTTCTCTAGGCGAGCGCAATGCTGTGCGCTGCGGCTCCATCGAGCACAAAATGGGGATCCACGGCAACTCAACCTGCGTCATCAACTTTGACAACGCTCAAGGCTTCCTGATCGGGCCGGAAAACCGCGGCCTGAACTGCATGTTCACTTTCATGAACACTGCGCGCATCGGCACGGCCATTCAAGGCCTGTCTGCATCTGAAGGCGCTTTCCAGGGCGCATTGGCCTACGCGAAAGACCGCCTGGCAATGCGCGCGCTGTCTGGCCCGAAAGCGCCGGAAAAAGAAGCCGATCCTATCATCGTGCACCCAGCTGTGCGCAACATGCTGCTGACGCAAAAATCATTTGCTGAAGCGGGCCGCGCGCTGGTTTACCTGCTGTCCCTGCATGCGGACACCGTAGAGCAAGGCGCGACTGAAGAAGAGCGCAAGGCTTCCGACAACATCCTGTCGCTGCTGACGCCTATCGCCAAAGCGTTCCTGACCGAAACCGGTTCTGAGTCCGCCAAGCACGGCGTGCAGGTATTCGGCGGCCACGGCTTCATTTCTGAACACGGCATGGAGCAGATTGTCCGCGATACGCGCATTTCCTGCCTGTACGAAGGCACCACTGAAATTCAGGCGCTGGACTTGCTGGGCCGCAAAGTGCTGGGCACGCAAGGCGCAATGCTGAAAGACTTCACCAAGATCATTCATAAATTTGCTGAAGCGAATAAAGACAATGAGGCGATGAAGGAATTTGTTGAGCCGCTGGCTGCGCTGAACAAAGAATGGGGCGACTTGACCATGCAGATCGGCATGCGCGCCATGCAGAACCCTGAAGAAGTCGGCGCTGCTGCGGTAGACTACCTGTACTTCTCCGGCTATGTAACACTGGCTTACCTGTGGGCACGCATGGCGCTGACAGCTCAGGAAGCTTTAGCTGCCGGCACGACCGAGGTTGATTTCTACAACGCCAAAGTCACCACTGCCCGCTTCTACTTCAAGAAAATCCTGCCGCGCGTCCGCTCTCATGTAGAAGTTATCGCAGGCGGTTTGGAGCCGTTGATGTCTTTGGATGCTGAACACTTTGCTTTCTAATACGGCATTCTAAAAAACTGTACTCATGAGTACACAAAAGAAAAAGGACTGCCAAAGTAATGACGGTCCTTTTTCTTTATAAATACAGATAAATGTTAATCCTTAGTCCTATAACATGCGCAAAATACAGCGTTTAGACTGACGGTTTCCCCCAATTTAAACAAAAACAGGTGTCCGAATCATGCCAATTTATAACGCGCCGCTCGCAGATATGAAATTCATCCTCAATGATGTATTCAATGCAGAACAATTCTGGCAAGCCAATGAAAATCTGGCGCATGTTGATGCTGCGACAGCAGAAGCCATTCTGGAAGAAATGGCCAAGTTCGCGCAAAACGTCACGCATCCGCTGAACCGCACCGGCGATGAAGAAGGCGCAAAATATGAAAACGGCAAGGTCACCACGCCTGCCGGCTTTAAAGAAGCCTTCAAGCAGTATGCGGAAGGCGGCTGGATCGGCTTAGCGGCTGATGAAGAATGGGGCGGCCAAGGCATGCCGAAAATGCTGACGGTGCTTGCAGATGAAATGCTGTTCGCCACCAACCCGTCCTTCATGCTTTACCCGCTGCTGTCTGTCGGCGCCGGCATGGCCTTAAGCAGCTATGCATCGCAGGAGCAGAAAGAAACCTATCTGCCTAAAATCTATTCCGGCGAATGGTCAGGCACCATGTGCCTGACTGAACCGCATGCAGGCACAGACTTAGGCATTATCAAAACCAAAGCGGAACGCAATGCCGACGGCAGCTACAGCATCACCGGCACGAAAATCTTCATTACCGGCGGCGACCACGATCTGGCTGAAAACATCATCCACTTAGTCTTGGCGAAAACGCCGGATGCGCCGGCAGGCTCGCGCGGCATTTCCCTGTTCATCGTGCCGAAATTCCTGGTCAATGCGGACGGCTCTTTGGGTGAGCGCAATGCGGCTGGCCCGGGCTCAATCGAGCACAAGATGGGCATTAAGGCTTCCGCCACCTGCGTGATGAACTTTGACGGCGCGGAAGGCTACCTGGTAGGCAAAGAAAATGAAGGCCTGGCTGCCATGTTCGTAATGATGAACTATGAGCGCCTATCGATGGGCATTCAGGGCTTAGGCGCGTCCGAATTCGCCTACCAGAATGCCGCGCAGTACGCCACTGACCGCATTCAAGGCCGCAGCGCTTCCGGCGTGAAGTCGCCGAACAAAGCCGCCGACAGCATTCTGGTGCACGGCGATGTGCGCCGCATGCTGCTGAATGCGCGCGCCAATAACGAAGCATCGCGCGCATTTGCGGTATATGTCGGCCAGCAGCTGGACATCACCAAATTCTCTACCGATGCCGAAGCGGTGAAAAAGGCCAATGACCGCGTTGCCCTGCTGACGCCAATTGCCAAAGCCTACTTAACCGACACCGCATTCCAGGCGACGCTGGATGCGCAGATGGTCTTCGGCGGCCACGGCTTTATCCGCGAATGGGGCATGGAGCAGTGCGTGCGCGACTTGCGCATCGCGCAAATTTACGAAGGCACCAACGGCGTGCAGTCGCAAGACTTGATTGGCCGCAAAACCATTAAATGCAAGGGTGAATTCATTGCAGAATACATTCAGGAAATCCGCGATTTCGCCAATGGCCTGGATGCGGATCTGAATTTCATCAAAGACGCCACTTTGGATGCAGCCACTGAAGTCGAAGCCGTAACCCAGTACGTTCTGGAAGCTGCCCGTGAAAATGCGGAATTTTCCAATTCGGCAGCAGTAGATTACCTGCATGCGGTTGGCCTGCTGAGCTTCTCTTATATGTTTGCGCGCATTGCCAATGCAGCCAAAGCCAAAGACGGCGCGTTCTATCAGAACAAGCTGGCGCTGGCCCTGTACTTCGTGCAGCGCATCCTGCCTGAACTGGCGCTGCGCATTGCGAAAGTCAAAGCGGGCGCTGAAGTAGTGATGAACTTCAGCGAAGATTACTTTACAAATCAAGCTTAATTAAGTTCAAGCCTAAAAAGCCTGCATCAGCAGGCTTTTTTATTATTCAGGAAAATGCCTGCGGATCGATTGGGACATTTCCGGATGGCTCTGCTCCAATGCCTTGGCCACACCTTCCGCATCGGGTTTGGTCCGATTTTGACTGACTTTAAACTTGCCGACCATAGAGATGATTTCAATCTCTACAGCTGCAATTTTACTCAGCTGATCCCGCATAAAATCCTGCGGCGCATCGCCCATCTTCCACGGCACTGGCTGCTGAGCTTCATGCTGCCGCGTCAGCCGCGCCAAAATACCCCGCAGATATTTTTCATCCGCTACGCAGCGGATCCGGCCTTTTACATGAACCGCGCGGTAATTCCACGTTGGCACAGCCCGGTGATCCGCCAGTTTGGAGGGATACCCGTTTGGCGAGATATAGGCCTGATCTGCATGAAAAACAGCATAAACGCTGCGCGGCTTTTCCAGCAGCTGAGCCAAAGGATTCGCTTTTGCAATATGCCCTCTGAGCACGCCGCATTGCCCATCCGCATGCGCATACTCCAGCGGAATATGATTGACCTCAAGTTCGCCGTCATCACCAGCCGCAATCAGCGTGGCTAAAGGATAGCGCTGCATCAGCGCCGCCAGCTCTGCGCAGTCTTCTTCTTTAAAATGTTCGGGTAAATACATCGGGCAGGCCTCAGCAGAATTAATCGCCAGCAGGCAATTTAGCACCATTTATTTCAGCGGAAAACAGAAAAATTCCGTCATGTGCATGAAATTTGCATAGTTTTTAATGGTATAAAATCAGCATAGATCAGGAGGAAAGCATGAGCAATAAAGATCCCCGGGTTGAGAAAATTGAAATCCTCCTCGACAAATTCGGCAACATCGCCGTAGAAAGCTTTCACTATATCGCGCTGTTTATTATCGGCTGTATGGTCATCTGGTCGGCCGGGCATACCGTTTTTGAAATTCTGGCCGTCAAGCAGTTCGCCACCATTGACGATATTCTTTTGCTGTTCATTTACCTTGAACTGGGCGCCATGGTCGGGATTTATTTCAAAACCAACCACATGCCTGTGCGCTTCCTGATTTACATCGCCATTACCGCCCTGACCCGCCTGCTGATCTCGGATATTCAGCATGACCATAAAGCGGACATGGATCTGGTGATTATCACCGGTTCAATTCTGATTCTGGCTTTTGCGATTTTAGTGGTGCGCTTCGCCTCATGGAATTTTCCGTCGGTCATCCGCGAAAAGCGCAGTGAAAAGCCCCTGCCCGAAGGCAAAACCCCGCGCCCGCAGGATGATGAGCTGGCTTAATTCATCAGAAAATCCCCGCTTGACCACAGCGGGGCTTGCGCGCAGATTTCCGGGCTTGAAAACAGCCCCCATCCTTCAAAGCAGCCGCAATCGCCCTACCTATTCGGCACCAGCACATAGCGCCCGTTCTCATAAATCCAGTACATGCCGTTTGGCGGCGCCGGCAGGCCCAGGCGGCGCCAGTCGGTAATAACGGTTTGCGTAGAGCTTTCTATATGCGCCGCATTCGGATCGCCATTTACCCAGCTGTAGCTTTGCGAGTTCTGAGTGATGGTTGTCGGCGCCTGATACTGAATGCTGATGCCGTTCTGAATCACCGGCGGATGATGATAATGCGGTCGGTTCGGATAAGGGCGCTGCGGGTAATGCGGACGGTAGTCCGGATAGCCGGGCTGATGCACCGGCGGATGCGGGCGGTGCTGCGGTTTTGAACTTTCTACGCCGCGGTAATTGCCCCATTGGTTTTCGGCCATTGCCGGAGCTGAGGCGCCTAAGAGCATCAGGCTTCCAGCTGCACATGCGGTTAATGCTTTCATGCGGGACTCCACGCCTATTCTTTCATTCCATATTACCTCCCAGTTTAGGATAAAAAATGGATAAAAATCCAGCAAACGCAAAGATTTGTAAAGCAGGCCGCCGCCCCGCGCCGCATCAGGATAATCAGGCGGGAAATGCAGAAGGCTTATGCTAGAATATAATTTTGGTTACTGAGTCATTGATTGTGGCAGAGCTAAATTTTGACCGGCTGTATGAATATTTCTGTAAAATCCCAAGCGTTCAGAAGGATATGATTGACGCTTACGGCACAGACGGCAAGCAGGCATGGTGGTTCAAATTTCAGATTAATATTGAGCATCCGCTGGCTTGGCAAACGGTTCAGGAACTGGGCCATGTTCTGAATTACATCTCCAGAAATGAGCGCCTGCCGACGCAGTTTTTGCCGGTATCGCCGCCGCCGTATATGAACGGCGAAGCCAAGGAATTCCTCGCCTGGGTGATTCAGTGCAATCACGCCGACTTTCCGCCGGATATAGTCTGCGACTGGCTGGAGGCGCGCCTGCCGAACCCTGTAGATGATGAAGGAGCATGGCGCATCAAAACCGATATTGCTGAACTGGATAAAATCAACGACAAGGATTTAGACAATCTGATTCCGCCGAACCCATAAAGAAAAAGGACTCAATCGAGTCCTTTTTTACGGCTGCCTGCGCTTACAGGCCTGTCAGCATGGCAATCGCCACTTCGCGCATAATGGTTTCCGCAACCAGCAGCGCTAAAATTGCCACAATTGGCGACAGGTCAATCATCCCCATATTCGGCAAAATACGGCGGAATGGCGCCAGCAATGGCTCCGCCAATTCCTGAATCACTTCAATATACGGAGAGCGCGACTGCGTGAACATCACCACCCAGCTCAGAATAATTGAAGCGAAAATCAAATAGCGGCAGAAGCGGATCAAATCCTGAATCATGGTGACAAAAGTCATGATGATGAGGTGCACCGGACTGTTTACCGCAGCCCCGGACAAATGCATCACGCCGTAAATTTTCAGAATGTACAGCACCACCAGCAGAATCAGCGCCGCGGTATTCACCCGGCCCTTTCCGACAGTTGGAAAAATCCGGCTGAATACATCCACAATTTTGGTGGCCTTGGCCGTAGAAAGCACCACAGGGTTATACGGGCTGACTGCAGCCAATTGCATTAAAAACCGGAAAAATACGAGCAAAATTGCAACGTTAATGATAATGCCAAAAATTAGCGCAGAATTTGCACCCATATGAGAACGTTCCTAAATTAAATCAAGTTATTTGATGCTGTCACTCAGTTCTTGCGCCAGCTCTTGGCTGCGCTTTTGCGCCGCTGCCAAAGCCGCCTGAATGTTTTGCGAAATATGCGCATGATCAAACACTTCTATCGCCGCCTGAGTTGTGCCGTTTGGCGAAGTGACATTCCTGCGCAGTTCTGCAGGGCTGTTTGCGCTGGTAATCGCCATTTGCGCCGCGCCTAAAGCGGTTTGCAGGGTTAAGGCTGTAGCAACTTTTTCATCCAGCCCCAGATTTTTGCCTGCGCGGATCATGCTTTCCATCATATAGAAGAAATATGCAGGGCCGGAGCCGGAAACCGCGGTGACCGCATCAATCTGCGCTTCAGAGTTTACCCAAATTGTCAGGCCAGTTGAAGCCAAAACCTGGCTTGCCAGCTCACGGTCCTGCGCCGTCACGGCTTCATTGGCAAACAGGCCATGCGCGCCGGTCTGCACCAGCGCCGGTGTATTCGGCATTACGCGCACAATGCGGCCGGTTTCTAAAATGCTGGCAATGGTGGAAATTTCCGCGCCGGCGACAATCGAAATCACCAGCTTGCCTTCCAGCTGACCCTTCAGCGGCTTTAAAATGCCGGCAAAAACCTGCGGTTTTACCGCAAATACAACAATATCCGCATCGCGGATGGCGGCGGCGTTGTCATCGGTCACATGCACATCTTTTTCAGCCAGCATCAAACGGACTTTTTCGACAGGATCTGAAACTGTAATGCGCGTTGCAGGCAAGCCGCGGGCAAGCAGGCCGCCAATCAGGGCCTGCGCCATATTGCCGCCGCCAATAAAAGTGATATTGCAATTGAGAACTGCGCTCATGATGAAGATCCGATCTTGCTGTTATCTGAAGAAATTATTTGCGGCAGCCACCCCGCTGCAGCGCAATAGGGCGAGTCCGCCAGCCAAAAGCCATTGGGCGTAAAAACACCTAGCATAACATTATCTATGCTTAATATTTGAATTCTATGACGCAGCCAGGGAAAAATTTGCGCCTGCTGAATGGCCTTTTTCAACGGCCATGCGCCCGCCCGGCCATGCAGATGGATTTTTTCTCCGCCCTGGCGCTGGGTTAGCGCCAGCTCCTGCCCCAGCAAAGCGGAAGATAGGCCTAGCCCCTGCACAGGCTGAATCAAAAAATTACCTGCAAGCACCTGAGTAAATTCGTTTAATTGAAAATCAAGCCACTGAGTCGCCGCCTGCTCATGAGCCGCCGCCAAATATTCCGCCTTCGGCAGGCGGTGCAGCTGCTGCGCAAAGCGCGCATAGTAGAAGCCGTTCCAGTGCAGCGCTGCCTGCGCATCGGCTTTGGAATGAATAACTTCATGAATCAGGCGCTGCACCATCTCAAAAGGCGGGCGGTACTGGCCCTGCCCCCTCATCCACGCCGATAAAAGCTGGCGCTGCCGGGGCGGCGGCAGGGCTGCCAGCTGCTTCAGCTGCAGCGCATGCGGCGTTCCGCATGCAGCCATGTCCTGCGCCAAAACCTCGGCCAGAATCTGTTCCGCATCCTGCATTAAGCTGCTGCTGCGGCTCAGCGCCTGCTGCATTTTCGGAAAGCGCGACTGCAGCAGCGGCCAGAGCGCTTCACGGCACCATGCCCGGTCATAATGAATGTCGGAATTGGTCGGGTCCTGAATATTTTGCACATTCAGCTCCGCTGCCCATTGGCAAATCTGCTCACGCGCCAGGTGCAGCATTGGGCGCCAAATGGTCAGCGGGCCGCGCTGATCAACCTGGCGCATGGCCGCCAGACCGTGAATTCCTGCGCCGGACAGCAGCCGGAGCATCAGGGTTTCCGCCTGATCCTGCTGATGATGCGCTAAAACCAGTATGTCATCCGGCGCCAAATGCTGCTGATAGGCCTGATAGCGGGCCGCGCGCGCCTGATTTTCCAGATTGCCGCCCTGCACCTGAACCGCCTGCACTATGCAGGGCACATTCAGCGCTTCGCAGGCGGAAGCGACAAACCGCCCCCAAGCCGCGCTTTCCGGCTGCAGCTGGTGGTCAATATAAATGGCGCGGATATTCTGCGGGCGCAGTAAAGACATTAAATGCAGCAGCAGCATGGAATCCATGCCGCCGCTGCATCCAATTAAGAAAGAAGCCTGTTCGGGAAAAGCTTCCAGCTGGCTTAAGCAGTCAGACCTGAATTGCTGCTGCCAAATTTCATTAAACGCTGATAGCGTGCTTCGCATCGTTCTTTTGCATCCATCGGCATCAATTCATCCAGAGCCTGCTTCAGCACAGCTTTTAAATTCTGCATCACCTGTTCAGGATTCAGATGCGCGCCTTCGCCTTCATCTACCACATATTCCACAATGCCGATTTTCTGCAGCTTGTCTGCCGTTAAAGCCAAAGCTTCGCTGGCCTGCTCGGCTTTTTCTGCTGTTTTCCACAGAATAGATGCGCAGCCTTCAGGCGAAATCACCGAATAAATGCTGTGCGACAGCATCACCACGCGGTCCGCCACGCCAATGCCCAGCGCGCCGCCTGAACCGCCCTCACCCAGCACGGTGGCAATGACCGGCACTTTCAGGCTGGACATTTGCGCAAGGCTGGTCGCAATCGCTTCGGCCTGGCCGCGCTCTTCTGCGCCAACGCCCGGATATGCGCCCATGGTGTCAATAAAGGTAAATACCGGCAGGTTAAAGCGTTCCGCCATATCCATCAGGCGCTGCGCCTTGCGGTAGCCTTCCGGATTGCTCATGCCGAAGTTATGCTGCAGTTTCTCGCGCGTGCTGCGCCCGCGGTGCTGTCCAACCACCATCACCGGCTGGCCTTCAAAGCGCGCAAGGCCGCCGACCATCGCGCCGTCATCACCGAATAAGCGATCACCATGCAAAGCATCAAACTCAGTAAAAATTTCACCCACATAATCCAAGTATTGCGGACGCTCTGGATGACGTGCAATTTGAACTGTAGCCCATGCCTTAGATTGCGCTGCTTTATTTCTCATAGGTCGACCATTATCCCTGAATTAACCCATCTGTTAATCGATAAACTGTTCCGACTGAATATTCAATTCAATATCCCAATGCTTGAACTGCACTTGTTCATCATGCAAGTCCGCAACAAGCAGAGGCCATTGCTTGGCATCGCCAGAAACACTGAGCTGCCATTGTTGCGCATTGCCGGCGCTTAATTCAATGGCAGGAAGCATCTCATCGCTGCGGCTGTGATTCAGCAAAACTGCTAAACGCAGCAATAGACATAAGTAAACAAGTTTGCTACCGCCGACTTTCATCACATCGGCGCGGGCATCGCTGCGCAGCTTGCGGCGGTGGTGCGCTACCAGATGCGACAGGTGATTCTGATCAATCTGCGAAAAGCCCGGAATATCTGAATGCTGCAGCAGATAGGCGCCATGGCGGTGATAGCTGCTGTGGCTGATCGCCAAGCCAATTTCGTGCAGATAGGCAGCGCGGCGCAGCAGGTCGCTGTCATCGCTACTTAATTCCAGCTGCAGCGCGACATTGTCAAACAGCTGCTGCGCGGTAGCCACCACGCGCTCGGCCTGCTTGGCGTCGGCATTGTAGCGCCCGATCAGCGCATGCACGGAGCGGTCACGGATGTCTTCGTGCTGAAAGCGCCCAAGCAGGTCATACATCACGCCTTCGCGCAAAGCGCCGTCTGAATACACCAGCTTATCAATGCCCAGCACCTCAAATACGGCATATAAAATGGCAATCCCGGCTGGCAAAACTGCCCGGCGGTCTTCCTTCAGCCCGTCAAACTCCATTTCTGCAACGTGCTTGTACTTCAGCAGCTTGTCTTTTAATTTTTCCAGCCCTTCGCGGGTCAGCTCTTCGCGCTCGTTGCTCCAGCCCATGTTGACGGTAATCTGGCGGCAGGCCTTAATGGTTCCGCTGGAGCCGACCACGGTATCCCAGCCGGCGGCTTTATAGGTATTGGCGATGCCGGATAATTCCTTGCGGGCAGCGGTCACGGCCTTATCAAAGCTCTTCTGATTGACTTCGCCTTCGGCAAAATAGGCCTTGGTAAATGCCACGCAGCCCATCTGCACAGATTCGGTGTGAATCGGCTCAAATTCTTCGCCGATAATCAGTTCGGTCGAGCCGCCGCCGATATCAATCACCAGGCGCCGGCCGCTGTTGGCCATGGTATGCGATACGCCCAGGTAAATCAGCCGGGCTTCTTCACGGCCGGCAATAATTTCGATGGGCTTCGGCAAAATTTCAGCGGCTTTCTGAATAAATTCATGGCCATTTTTGGCCTGGCGCAAGGCATTGGTGGCTACAATCCGCAGGCGGTTCGGCTGCACCGAGCTTAAGCGCCCGACAAAGCGCGCCAGGCAAGCCAAGCCCCGCTGCTGCGCGGCTTCGGTTAAGTTTTTATTTTCATCCAAACCGGCTGCCAGCTGCACTTTTTCTGACATTGAAGCAACTTTTTTTACTTCACCGTGATCAACGCGCGCAATCGCCAGGTGAAAGCTGTTTGACCCCATATCAATAGCAGCAAGTAATTCTTCATCAATCAAAAAATCAGACATGACTTAAAACAAACCTAGACAGAATTGTGCCTAGAGTAATTCACCAGCCTGCAATTTAAAAGCCATTTATGCGCCGCTTGAAACGGGAAGCTTATTTTCCCGCAGTTATGACAATTGTGTTACACGATCAGCGCAATCGTGAGCATCAATTAGACAAACTGACCATAAAATCCGAAAATTTACATAACCCCCTACACTGTTATAGACGGCTATGTAATACTAATATTCATAAAGCCATCTTAAAAATTATTCCGGAGCAGAATCCATGTCAGGCAATATTGTAAACACAACTGATGAAAACTTTGACGCAGACGTACTGAAATCTGATGTGCCGGTGCTGGTCGATTTCTGGGCGGGCTGGTGCGCGCCATGCAAAGCGATTGCGCCGGTCTTAGAAGTGCTGGCTTCTGAATACGAAGGCAAAGTGAAAGTTGTAAAAGTCGATGTGACTGCATGCGAAGCGACTGCTGTAAACTACAATATCCGCAACATTCCGGCTTTGCTGATGTTTAAAAACGGTGAAGTAGTTGCGCAGCAGGTAGGCGCTGCGCCAAAATCCAAACTGGCTGCGTTTATTGACGAAAACATCTGATTTCAAGCGGACGCAGACTGCAGAAAATACGCTATTTCCAATAGCGTATTTTTTTTGCCGATAAATTGACAAAACCCTGTTTCTCTCTTATATTGCTAAGTCAAGAAATAAAGGATCTTCAATCCTGTCATTTTCTTACAAGACACAACACATAAGATCGCCGCCCGGCAATAGAAATTGTTTTTACACATTTTTCTCCAAACAATGAATCAGTCCTCTGAATTGTTATTATTGTGCAAATACAATTGCGTAATTTAATCGCATGCATGCGGCTGAATGTTGCTTCCTTTCCATCCTGTACCCTAGAATTTTTGATTCTTATCTGACCTCCTATGAATTTAACTGAACTCAAGAAAAAACCGATTGGCGAACTCATCAAAATTGCCGAGTTTATGGGCCTTGAAGGAATGGCGCGTAACCGCAAGCAAGACATCATTTTTGCCATCTTAAAGCGCCATGCAATGAACGGCGAAGAGATCTTTGGTGACGGCGTTCTCGAAATTCTGTCGGACGGCTTCGGCTTCCTGCGCTCAGCAGCAGGCTCTTATCTTGCAGGGCCGGACGACATCTATGTCAGCCCTTCACAAATCCGCCGCTTCAACCTGCGTACGGGCGACACCATTACCGGCACAATCCGTCCGCCTAAAGAAGGCGAGCGCTATTTTGCATTATTAAAAGTTAATCAAATTAACTACGACACCCCTGAAAATTCACGCAATAAAATTTTGTTTGAAAACTTGACCCCTCTGTTCCCGACCGAGCAGCTGGTGATGGAACTGGGCAACGGCACCACTGAGGACTTAACCGCGCGTGTGGTGGATCTGGTTGCGCCAATCGGCAAAGGCCAGCGTTCAATTATCGTGGCGCCGCCAAAAGCCGGCAAAACCATGCTGCTGCAGAACATCGCGCAGTCGATTGTCCGCAACAATCCGGAGTGCTTCTTAATTGTGCTGCTGATTGACGAGCGTCCTGAAGAAGTAACAGAGATGGAGCGCACAGTCCGCGGCGAAGTGATTGCATCGACATTTGATGAATCGCCTGCCCGCCACGTTCAGGTTGCGGAAATGGTCATTGAAAAAGCCAAGCGCCTGGTCGAGCACAAAAAAGACGTGGTGATCCTGCTGGATTCGATCACCCGCCTGGCGCGCGCCTACAACACAGTGATTCCGTCTTCAGGCAAAGTGCTGACCGGCGGTGTCGACGCGCATGCCCTGGAGCGCCCGAAGCGCTTCTTCGGCGCAGCCCGGAACATTGAAGAAGGCGGCTCACTGACCATCATTTCTACGGCCTTAATTGAAACCGGCAGCAAAATGGATGAAGTGATCTATGAAGAATTCAAAGGCACGGGCAACCAGGAAATTACCCTGGACCGCCGCATTGCGGAAAAACGCGTGTTCCCGGCCATGAACATCAAGAAATCCGGCACGCGCCGCGAAGAACGCCTGATGTCTGAAGACAACCTGCGCAAAGTCTGGATCCTGCGCAAGCTGCTGCATACTCAGGATGAGCTGGCGGCCATGGAATTCCTGCTGGACCGCATGAAGGAAACCAAAACCAATGATGAATTTTTCGATCAAATGAAGCGCAAAGCGTCAAATTAAGCGGAAAAATCTGAAAAGGCTATCTATAACGATAGCCTTTTTATTTGGTTGACTTTGCTTACACAAAGACACAATTGCCCCGCACTTATGTAAACTTATTTTCAAGCAAATGATTCTAAAAATAATATTCAAAAAAACCTGATGCTTTTTAGGAGCTTATTTAGCATTTATCCAATATAAACCTTTCTCTTGATTGTTATTTTCTGTTAATAAATTGCGCATTTTTGCCATTTTTTTGCTCTTTTTTCAGCAGCAGCAGTAGCAATTCAAAATGCTCAGTGATAGCATATTTGCATACCAGTTAGGCTGCTCCGCATTGTTAATACCTAAGAATAAATTAGGCATAAAAAAGCGCACAACAGGCTAACTAAGGTTTTTTTTAATCTCATATTTAGAGAGTGATGCCATGTTATTCAAAAAAATCGCTATTGCTGCTGCAGTTGCTACTACTTTAGCTTTCGTTGGCTGTGCTAAAAAAACTGAAGAAGCTCCTGCTGCTGAAGCTGCTGCTTCTGAAGCTACTGTAGCTGCATCTGAAGCTGAAGCTGCTGCTTCTGCTGCTGCTGTTGAAGCTGCTCCTGCTTCTGAAGCTGCTGCTTCTGAAGCTGCTCCAGCTGCTGCGTCTGAAGCTGCTCCAGCTGCTTCTGAAGCTGCTCACTAATCCCTTACGATTAGTCAGTAAAAAAGAGAGCCATTGGCTCTCTTTTTTTACGCCTGAAACTAAGCAAAGCCCGCCGGCAACAGCCTTAAATACAATCACCGTTTCCAGCCTTTGGCTTATCCCAGCTTAGCGCTCAGCGCGCTTAGCCTTCAGGCCGCCGCTGCAAAGCAGGCCCTGCGGATCTGCATAAAAAAAGCAGATCAATCGATCTGCTCATTTCCCACACGCTGCCTGAATTTCTGGCCGGCGCGGAAGGTGACTACACGGCGGGCGGAAATCGGAATTTCCTCACCCGTTTTCGGATTGCGGCCCGGGCGCTGGCGCTTGTCGCGCAGCTCGAAGTTGCCGAAACCAGATAGCTTGACTTGTTCTCCGGAGATGAGCGCCTGGCTGATCTCGTCGAAGAATAACTCGACCATTTGCTTTGCTTCACGACGGTTTAAACTCGTGAGCTCACTTAAATGATCAGCCATTTCTGCTTTTGTTAATGCTGTCATGAAGCCCTCAATGTCGCTTGATAAGTATTTTCCAATACTTGCAGTATGTTATCCATACCCGATTTAATTTCAGCATCCTCAAGGGTGCGTGACGGATGCTGCCAAAGCAGGGCAAATGCCAGCGAACGCTTGCCCTCTTCAACACCTTGTCCAGTGTACACATCAAACAGCCAGGCAGAATCTAAAAGTTCGCCGCCTGTTTTTTCGATAAGCTGCTGAATTTCGCTAACATTAATCTTATCACTAATTAAAAGCGCAATATCACGTCTAACCGATGGAAAACGTGATAATTCTGTAAAATTAGATACATAAGTTTGCAAAATAGCCTGCTGATCCAATTCAGCCACCCAAGTGGCGCTTAAATCCAGCTCAGCTTCCAAAGACGGGTGCAGGCGGCCCAAATAGCCGATGGACTGGCCATTGAGCAGAATCTCAGCCGATTGGCCAGGATGCAGCCAGGCGCGCTCTGAGCGCACATATTCCACCTTCAGGCGCGCCGCTGCTAAAATCTCTTCCACATCGCCTTTGAAGTCAAAGAAATCCATCTCTGCAGGCTTGCCATGCCAGGATTCTGCAGTGCGCGGGCCGGCAGCGATCAGGGCAAATGCCGGCACCTGCTTCAGGTCATGAATGCTGGATGCGCCCTGATAGTCAAAACGCAGGCCCAGCTCAAAGAAGCGCACGCGGCTTTGCTGGCGGTTCAGGTTGTATTGAACGCATGGAATCAGGCTGGACAGCAGAGTTGAGCGCATCACCGCCAGATCGCTGGAAATCGGATTAGCCAAGGCCAGCGGCTGAACTTGCGGATTCAGCTGTTTTTCCAGCTTGGCATCGGCAAAGCTGAAGCTGATGGCTTCCTGATAGCCTAGAGTCACTGCAGTCTGGCGCAGCTGCCCCAGTTCAAACTGGTCTGCATATTTAGCCAGTTTCACAGCCATCACAGGCAGGCTGATTTGAATGTTGTCATAGCCGTGGATGCGCGCCACTTCTTCAATCAAGTCCTGATAGATCGCCATGTCGTAGCGGTGCGAAGGAGGCACAACCGTCCATTCACCTTCAGCCTTCACGGTAACAGCGCAGCCTAGGCGGCTCAGCGCATCACTGATGAATGCAGATTCAACCGCATAGCCCAGCAGCTGATCGACCTGCGCCTGATTCAGCGCAATCGCTTCGCGCTTCGGCAAAAGCGCAGCCTGCTCTACCGCAGTAATCGGGCCAAATTCGCCGCCGGCCAATTCAGCAATCAGCTGTGATGCGCGGTGCATTGCCGCCATCGGCAGTTCAAAGTCCACGCCGCGCTCATAGCGCTGCGAAGCGTCGGTATGCAGGCCAAAACGGCGCGCGCGGCCGGCAATATGCAGCGGCGCAAAGAAAGCGGATTCCAGGAAAATTTCTGCGGTTTCATCGGTAACGGAAGATGACAGGCCGCCCATGATGCCGGCGATGGCCAATGCTTTCGCATCATCCGCAATCACCATCACATCTTCCTGCAGCTCAACTTCCTGCTCATTCAGCAGCACCAGCTTTTCACCGGCAGCCGCCTGGCGCACATGCACCGCGCCTTCAACCTTGCCGCCGTCAAAGGCATGCAGGGGCTGGCCCAGCTCAATCAGCACATAGTTGGTGATATCCACCAGAATGCTGTGCTGGCGGATGCCTGAACGCGCCAATGCGCGCTCCATCCATGCCGGCGTCGGCGCTTTGGTGTTGACGTTTTTAATGACGCGGCCCAGGTAGCGCGGGCAGCCGTCGGTATCGACAATCACAGTTTTCTGATCTGCGATCGCCGCCGCCACTTCCTTAATTTCAGGCGCAGCCACCGGCAGCTGGTTGATCACGCCAATTTCGCGCGCCACGCCGCGGATGCTGAAGCAGTCGCCGCGGTTCGGCGTAATGCTGATGTCAATCACATGATCATCAAGCTCGAGATATTCACGGATGTCCATGCCCACAGGCGCATCTGCCGGAAGCTCCAGCAGGCCGTCAATTTTATCTTCAAGGTCAATTTCAGACGCGCCGCAAAGCATGCCCTGCGATTCAACGCCGCGCAGCTTGCCTTTCTTGATTTTGAAATCGCCCGGCAGGACAGCGCCGATGGTCGCTACCGGCGCCTTCATGCCCGCGCGCACATTCGGCGCGCCGCAGACAATCTGCAAAGGCTCGCCGCTGCCGATATTGACTGTTGTTACACGCAGGCGGTCCGCATCCGGATGCTGCTCCACCGTCAGCACTTCGCCGACTACAACGCCGCTGAACGGCTTGGCGGCAGGCACCATGTCATCCACTTCCAGGCCAAGCATGGTCAGCTGGTCAGATAAAGTGCCGCTGTCAATTGCCGGGTTAACCCATGCGCGCAGCCAATTTTCGCTAATTTTCATTTCGTTAAAAACCTGTAAATCTGAATTCCTGAATCCTCCTCTCACTCCCTCTTTTTCAAGGGGGGAGAACCCTAAGTCACGCATGGACAGCCCCTCTCCTTTCAGGAGAGGTTAGGGAGAGGTCTAAATTTTTTAAGCAAACTGGCGCAGGAAGCGCACATCATTCTGGTAGAACATGCGCAAGTCATTGATGCCGTAGCGCAGCATGGCGAAACGCTCTACGCCTAAGCCGAAAGCAAAGCCTTTGTATTTTTCAGGGTCAATGCCGGCAGCCTGCAGCACATTCGGATGCACCATGCCGCAGCCCAGAACTTCCAGCCATTTGCCGCGCTCATCCATAATGTCCACTTCCGCGCTTGGCTCAGTAAATGGGAAATAAGACGGGCGGAAACGCACTTTCAAGTCTTTTTCGAAGAATTCATTCAATAAGCTCACCAGCAGGCCTTTCAGTTCAGCGAAGCTGGTATTTTCAGCCACGTACAGGCCTTCAATCTGATGGAACATCGGCGAATGCGTCTGGTCAGAGTCGCAGCGGTAGACCCGGCCCGGGCAGACAATGCGGATCGGCGGCTGGCTGTTTTCCATGGTGCGGATCTGCACGCCGGAAGTATGGGTACGGAGCAAATGATTGGCATCGAAATAGAAAGTGTCGTGCATGGCGCGCGCAGGGTGATGGCCCGGAATGTTCAGCGCTTCAAAGTTGTGATAGTCATCTTCAACTTCAGGGCCAGTCGCCACGCTAAAGCCAGCTTTGGTAAAGAACTGGCAAATGCGCTCCTGCACCTGGGTCACAGGATGAATGCTGCCGATGCTCTGGCCGCGCCCCGGCAGGGTAATGTCAATCGTTTCGCTGGCCAGCTGCTGTTCCAGCGCCGCCTGCTGCAGTTCAGCTTGACGCGCAGTCAGCGCAGCATTGATGGCTTCACGAACCGCATGAATGGCAGCCCCTTGAACTTTGCGCGCTTCCGGGTCCATTTTACCCAGTGCTTTAGACTGTTCCGCGAGCTGGCTTTTCTTGCCCGTAAATTGCACTCGAACTTGATCAAGTGCAGCAAGGTCTTGAGCTGCTGCAATCGCAGCGAGCGCTTCAGCGGTCAGGGCTTCCAGTGACGACATAGTAACTCTCAAAGCAACAATTTAGAAATATATAAAAAACCCGTTATTCTAACAGTTTTTAGCCATGATGATGAAGCGCATTCGCAAGTAAAATTCGCATAGCATCCGGAATTAAAAAAAGTATAAGATAAGCGCAATATCAATGAGATCAATCATTATGGCGCTCGATCAAATTTGGAAACGGCAGCTGGCTTTAGTTGCCTACGGAAATGAATACCTGGGGCAGGATCTGAGTTTCCAGCGCTGGGTGCAGCACGCCATCTTTGATCAGCACAGCTTTCTGTTCCGCGACCTGATTTCACAGCACCTGCTGGCGCAGCATTTTCAGATTTGGCTGGAAGGCCTGAAAAAGCGCGGAGTTTCCCGCATCAGCCTGCACAGCTCCAGCCTGCTGAATGAGGAAAAAAATCCGAACGGCAATGTTGAGCTGCTGCCTTTTGCGCATTTTATTGTCAGCCATGAAGCGCATAAAAAGCAGGCGTGGATTTTCGGCAAGGAGCTGGCGGAATGGTACACCGCCGACAATGACTATGAAGCCCCGCCGGCGCAGCGGCCTGCGCTGCGCCAGGAAACCTTCTGGCGCTTTGAGCTGAATTCTAAATTATCCAAGCTGATTGATGCCGACCTGCAGCAGCCGAACTGGAACGATATTCAAGTTTATACCGATAATGAGCTGTTCAGCAGCAAATTCGCTGCCGGCTTTGCAGAACCGGCGCAGGCTGAGCTGCCTTATTACGGCACAGCCTTGCAGAATATTGAATCTGCAGATGCGCCGCCGCTGTCTTTGCTGCCGACCGATTATCAGGCGGATTATGCGCACCGCACGCTGTACCGGCTGGAAGCGCTCTCTGATTTCATTCAAGCCAAAATTCAGCATCCCTATGATGAGGATGGCGCAGTGCTCAGCCCGGAAGAGCAGCTGAATATCCGCCATTTTTCCCAAAAGCTGGATGATTTAAGCGCAAAATTTATTGTCAAAGCCGCCAATCACTATAAAACCGCGCGCCTCACAGCAAAAGAAATAACTTCGCCGCTGGAAAGCCATGCCGCCCCTGCTGCCGGCTCCTCTCCGGCAAAGCCCGGCCCTGCAGAGCATAAATCTGGAAAAACCGGGGTCTTCGCCTTAATTTTAATTACGGTGATTATCTGTATTTTCGCCTATTATTTTGGGCTTTAATTGCAGGCTTCAGTAAAGGCCAGCCTATGCATGGCCAATAAAAAGCGCCTTTCCGGGTTAATGCCAGTCAGTTAAGCATTACCCTTCCGGGCGCTTTTTTAAGCGCCAATTTAAGCCGTAATCAAATAATTAAAAGGCCTGATTTCTATCTGCACTTTATGCTCATCGGCATGCTGATTAATATAATGCTGCACCGCCACCACTTCCCCTTCCAATTGAGCATCAGGCCCGTACATAATTTTGACCGACTCGCCAATTCGCGGAATCATTTCCAGCTTCACGCTGATCCGCGCCTGATTTACACCTGTAATTTCCGCAAGCATCTTATCGTGTCCTTATGATTGATCTTTTTATTTATTAAGCAGATAGACTTCACAGAATTAAAGCCGATTTATGTAACCAAGAAAACTTGCCGCCGGCGGATTCAATGCATTCTATCCAGTTCAGGCATTAAGCTGCTGCAGGAATGCATCGATCTGTTTTTGACTCTTTAAATGAATCCAGCGGATATGCTGATATTCAGGCGCATTCATCATCCGCAAATACTTTTGCCGGTTTCTCCGGTGTGTTGTGATCATCCACCAGACAATAGAATCGCGCCCAAACATGCGCTGCAGGCTTTCCTGATTATTGGAGTTTTCCCATAAATTCTGCTTCGACCAGGCCCGCTGCACAGCGCGCTTGATGGAACGGTATAAATTTACCGGAAAGGGCAAGTCCAGCCAAATAACCGTATCAATTTCCGCCCATTTCACCGGAATGGCGCGGGTATAATTGCCATCTATCACATAGCCGGCTGCAGCCTTTGCCGCCTCAGACTCAATTTTGGCAAAAAACACCTCATCCGGGCATTCCTGCCAGTCATCCAGCCAAAACAGATTATCCAGCTCGATATAATGCAGGCCGAGCTTCGCCGCCAAGCTTCTGGAGAATGTTGATTTTCCTGTGGCAGAAGTTCCCACAACATTGATTCTTTTCATTTCAGCCATCCGCAATACTGCCCTCAGAACGGGTTATCTTTATATCCGCATAATATGCATTATCGGCAATTTCCGTCATGCGCAATAGCAGCCATTCGCCCTGATCAAGGATCAGCCATCTGCATAGTCCAGCTCATCCTCTGCGGTATTGATGAAATCAGGCGCCGGTGTGTGCTCAAACTGCACTGCCAGAATATCTGCCCGCTTGAGCAAGCTGGCCTTGGCAGCGCGGTGCATCCCATCCATCACCCGGCCTTCTGCGCAGAGGATAATCGGATAGCTTAAATCTGCATTCTGAACCAGCTGAAAATGCGCAATAATCTGCTGTGTTGTTGGATGCTGGTCTGGAAACCAATAGGCTTCGTTCAGCTCTTGAATGCCTGCAAGCGCAACTTTCTTCACCGGAAAAGCCCGCGTCAGCTCAACGAGGCGGTGCACATCCCAAATATGGGTATCATCCCCGGTTTTTCTAAAATGATATTGCCGGCGCATATCCCCCCCTTTAAAAGCTCAATGCGGCTGCGCCAAAAGCTGCGCTCTAACCTGCATTAGCGCAAAACCGAGCAGATTCAAGCCATGCCACTGCGCCGGGTCTTGAATATGCTCATGATCCTGCGCCATGCCGATGCCCCAAACCCGGTCTACCGGCGATGCCTCAACCAGAATGCGGTCATGCGTCGCCAGCAGAACAGCGCTTAATTCCAGATGCTGGGAAAATTTAGCAAGGTTCGCCTGCACTACAATTTCAAAGCGCTTTTCCCGCCACAGCTGTTCATCATAATTCCGCACTTTCCGGCCGAGCTGCTTCGCATCGTTCGGATGCTTCACCTGCAGGATTTGCGCAAAAGCCTCTTCATCATTAAACAGCCTGGCTTTCTGCGCCATCATATAATGTTCTGCCGTAAGATACTTAGCACCATCCTGTTTAAATGGCGATGGAAACCACTGGCTAAAACAACTTTTATCCACATGATTGTTTTGCTTTGGCGTATGTCCCCAGAAATATAAATATTTAAATTGATGACCTTGTTGGACTTGTTGAATTAAATCATTTAAAAATTGTTCGTCTTGCATCATCTATCTCTGATTATTATCTATTATTGAAAATCCAATTCACTAAAAATAAAAAAGACCGCTAAAAAGCGGCCTTCTTTGAATCTCTAAGCTTATGCAGCTAATGCGCCTTTAGCTTTTTCAGCTAAAGCAGCAAATGCAACTGCATCATGCATAGCGATGTCAGCAAGTACGCGACGGTCGATGATCACTTGAGCTTTTTTCAAGCCATCGATCATGCGGCTGTACGACAAACCGTTTAAGCGTGCACCGGCATTGATACGTGCAATCCACAGAGCGCGGAATTGACGTTTCTTTTGACGGCGGTCACGGTAAGCGTATTGACCTGCTTTGATTACCGCTTGGAACGCTACGCGATATACGCGTGAACGCGCGCCGTAGTAACCTTTAGCACGGGCAAGAATTTTTTTATGACGGCGATGAGCCTGTACACCACGTTTTACACGAGCCATTTATAATCTCCTTAGATGTATGGGCACATACGGCGAACTGCAGCAACGTCACTTACGTGAACCATTACACAGCCGCGTAATTGACGGATACGCTTAGCAGATTTTTTGGTCAAAATGTGGCGTTTGAACGCTTGTTTACGCTTGAAACCGTTTGCAGTCGCTTTGAAACGTTTAGCTGCACCACGGCGAGTTTTTAACTTAGCCATAACAACCTCTTTAAACACCTGTTCGGAACGTCTGCACCATTGCAAAAACGACCTGCAGGTAAGGGAGCCGGTATTCTAATCCATCTCCGGTTAAAACAAAAGCATCATCGGAAATTAAAATCCAGCCGTGGCCGCTTCAGCGCTGTTTCCTATAGCCGCCGCACAATGATCCGGTCCGCGGCAGCGCCGGGGCCAATGCAAAGCATTGCTGCCGGCCATATCCGTGTCAGGCCAGCACAGCGCATTTGGCGCAGGCGCCGCCAAAGCTGCAGAAAAATAAGCATTATTTGCAGATTTAGACTTGCCAGTATTTTCAATTCAGGAAATACTGCGCTTCAATATTGGCCAATGCTCCTCTTCGAGTGATTGAAGACCCTGCCCTATGAAAAAAATTCTGTGCCTATCTGTTCTGCTTGGCTTTCCGCTGAGCGCAGCCTACAGCGCACCGCCGAAAAAAGTCCATCAGCTGCCGGCGCAGAGCATTGATGTGCTGCCCGCGCATTTAACCACCCGCATTCAATGGGCCAAGTTTCCGCAGCCGAATTACAGCAATGAAGACCTGAATCAAAAGAGCCGCGCAGCCATTATCCGCGTATTTGCCGATGAAAACGGCAATGTGCAGGAAGCCACGGTCGAAGAAAGCACCGGCATTCAGAGGCTGGATCAGATGTTAGTGCGCGCGGTGGAAAAAGCCGAAGTGAAGCCGCATATTGAAGGCGGCAAGCCCGCGCCGCAAATCGGCTATCAGGCATTCAACCTGAAATTGACGGATAAAAATGCCGGAAACTGCGCCTATGAATTCAATTCAAAAGTTTGGCAGGCGCAGCAGAATGAAAAGCGGACAGCATTTCAGTATCTGCAGCAGCCTGCGCTTCAGCTTGATGCTGAACAGCTGAATGGCCACGACCGCACGGTGAAATTCAGCTTTAAGGCGGACAAGCATGGCGGCGTCAAAAAAATCAAGATCCGGCAGGGTTCAGGCATCTACGCGCTGGACCAGACAGTTGCGCAAGCGCTGTCCGGCAGCCAAATTTCGGTAAAACGCACAGCCCGCACCTTATGGCTGTATAAACAGTCCAGCTTTAAGGATGAAATTCAGTTCAAGCTGAACCGCTGCCCATAAGCCTTAAAATCCGCAAGATTGGCGCTGGGGATTTGATTCTTCCAGCGCACCTCCTCTTAAAAGAATAAGCATGATGATAAATTGTATAAAAAAACAGCTTCTGACCGCATTGATCTTAGGCGCCGGCGCGCAGCTGCAGGCAGCTTCAGATCAGGCTGCGGCCGCCCAGCCTCAGCCTAAGCAGGTCAATATCGGCACTTCGGCGGGCCTCAGCTGGAGCCGGCCGCCCCGCGTGCGCATTATGCCGGGCGATCTGGAAGGCAAGCCAAGAAACGTGATTGCCGCAATTGAAGCCGATACTGCGGGCCAAATCACCAATGTGCGCATCCAGCAAAGTTCCGGCTTGCCGGACTTGGATGAAATGGTCATCAGGGCCATAAAGCTGGCCCGCTTTAGGCCTTATGCTGAAAATGGCGTGCGCTATCCGGTGAAAGTTAGCCAGCCTTTCTTATTTGAAGCCAATGATTATTCCAGTACGCAAAAATCCAGAAAGCCGCAGCCTTATGTCTGCCGCTACATCTTTAAATCGGAAAATATCAAGAAACAACTGGCCCATCAGCCCGTTCCGTTCCAATATCAGCAGCTGCCGAAGCTTGCCTTGGCCATGCCCCTGCTGGAGGGTGCAGACCGTGAAGTGCGCTTTGCATTTAAAGTGGCCAGAAATGCGCAGATTTCCGGCATAAGAATCAGCCAAAGCTCCGGCATTGCAGAGATCGATCAAATGGTCATCGGCGCCCTGCAGGATGCGCGGATTGATGCGCCCCGGCATTTCCTGCAGTGGGGGAAATTAAGCTTTGAAGACCGCATTATTTTTAAATTATCGGATTGCCCGCAATGAATGCCTGCAGAGCGCCCGTCCTGGACAGCGCTTCAGCAGAAAACCGCTGCGCCGGCCGGGAGCGCCCATAAAGCGATTATTTTGACGGCGCGAAGCCTTAAATCAGCCCAAGAAACAGCAGGTAAATGCAAAGATAGCGCCCGATTTTCGCAATGCTCACCATCAGCAGAAAGCGCGGAAAATTTTCTTTCAGCAGGCCGGCAATCAGGGTAATCGGGTCGCCGATAACCGGAACCCAGCTCAGCAAGAGTGACCAGAAGCCGTATTTCCGGTAAATCCCCTGCGCCTGCTGCATTTTGCCCGCCGAAACGGGAAACCACTTTTTATCCTTATAGTGTTCTACTTTCAGGCCCAGCCACCAGTTCACGCAGGAGCCGAGAATATTGCCCAAACTGGCGGCCGCAATCAGCATCCCCGCCGCATGGCTGCCCTGCATCAGCAGGCCCAGCAATACCGCTTCCGACTGCAAAGGCAGCAGGGTGGCCGCGCCGAATGCAGACAGGAACAGCAGCAGAAGCGCGGTCATTTAAAGGTTACAGCCCCAGCTGCTTTTTGGTCTTGCGGTATTCTGTACTCGACCAGAAAATCATCACGGCAAGGGCTAAAATGCGCGACCAGGTATAGCGCGAAGCAACCGGCTGCAGGATTTCCCGCAGCGCCGCCTGATCCTGAGTCTGGGCTGCTTCCGCAAGCTTTTGAATATGCACCGCCTCCACAATAAACAGCATCAGGCATGCAGCGATGCCGGCAATCAGCGCAAAATACACGCGCGGGTTATTTTCGACAATTCTGGTTAAATTTAAAAAAAATGCTTTCATCCATCCCATCCAATAAAAAACCACCGCAGCATTGGGTGGTTTTCATTCATTCTTGCCCGCATCTTAGCATAACTGGGCAGCGGCGCAATTCATCCGACCTTTATCGCTAAAGCTTTCTGCACGGCAGGGCGCGCCGTCAGGCGCTCCACATATTCTTTGACATAAGGATAGTCTTCCAGCTGAATCTGCTGCCATTCATAGCGCAGGATCCACGGCAGAATCGCCATATCGGCAATCGAATAGCCACCCGCCACATACTTTTGCCCGATCAGCTGATTGTTCAGTACTTTATACAGGCGCTTGGTTTCATTGACATAGCGTTCGGTGGCATAAGGAATGCGTTCCGGCGCAAAGCGGCTGAAATGATGATTCTGCCCCAGCATTGGCCCCAAGCCGCCCATTTGCCACATCAGCCACTGCTCAACCTCAACCCGCTCAAACTCATCCTCAGGATAAAACAGGCCGGTCTTGCGCCCCAGATACTGCAGGATGGCGCCCGACTCAAAAACCGAAATCGGCTCGCCGCGCGGGCCGTCCTGATCAACAATGGCGGGAATTTTATTGTTCGGCGATATTCTTAAAAAATCCGGCTGAAACTGATCATTTTCTAAAATATTGACCGGAAAAATCTGGTAATCCAGGCTCATTTCTTCCAGGGCAATGGTAATTTTATGCCCGTTGGGCGTGCCCCAATAATACAAATCAATCATGTGGAGATCCTGCTGCTTTTCTCGTTTTAGTGCACATTGCCGAGTTTTATTACCGTTTATAGCATGATTTCAGCGAGGAAACATTAAGTTAAGCTGAAATTGCACTGCTGAAACCTGAATGGCAGCTCTTGTATTTTCAGCATAATTATCGTTATGGGATAATTTCAACTGAAATGCATTTTATCTCTTGAATTTTTCCCCAGCATACCGATATTAAAAGTACAGCAATGATCAGCCGGTCTTGCTGCAGCTGCCGTCAATGCAAAGATGGCAGCCTAAGTTTCTTATTTATACAACTTTGCTGAACGCAGGAGGTTCTATCAATGAGTAATTTAAGCTTAAGCCCGCTATTCCGCCGCAGCATCGGCTTTGACCGTTTAAACGATCTGTTTGACTACGCCATGCAGAGCGAAACGCCGAACTATCCGGCATACAATATTGAAAAAACCGGCGACAATGAATACCGCATTGTGGTTTCCGCCGCCGGCTTTGCGGAAGATGAGCTGGCGATTAATCTGGAAAATCAGCTGCTGACAATTTCCGGCAAGCACGCCGAGCAGGCCGATGACAGCACCGCCGAATATCTGCATAAAGGCATTGCGCGCCGTTCATTCAAACTGTCGCTGCGCCTGGATGAGCATATTGAAGTGCAGCGCGCCGACTACACCAACGGCTTATTGAAAATTGAGCTGCAGCGGATTGTTCCGGAAGAAAAGCTGCCACGCCAGATTCCAATTGGCCGCAAGGCGGAGCCGGCTGAATCTTCTCAGGCTGAATAGCCGGCCGGCAGAAATCTCAGGCATAAAAAAGCGCTGCCAATGCAGCGCTTTTTTTCATCAAGCGGGAGATGCTTACTTGCGTTTTTTAGGACCCAGCAGCATGCCCATTTGACGGCCTTCCATTTTCGGCGTCTGTTCAACTACGCCGCATTCAGCCACATCTGCTTCAATCTTCTGCAATTGAGCCAGACCCAGCTGCTGGTGAGCCATTTCACGACCGCGGAAACGCAGGGTGATTTTCACCTTGTTGCCTTCTTCAAGGAACTTGATGATGGCGCGCAGCTTCACGTTGTAGTCACCGACATCTGTACCCGGGCGCAGCTTGATTTCCTTCACCTGTACTTGATGCTGTTTTTTCTTCGCTTCCTTCTGCTTTTGCTTCAGATCAAACAAATGCTTATTGAAGTCCATGATTTTACAAACCGGCGGCTCAGCATTGGCTACAATCTCAACCAGGTCAAGTTCAACCTGCTCAGCTGCGCGCAAGGCATCAGTTAAGCTTACAATGCCTTTCTGCTCGCCATTTTCGTCAACAAGACGGACTTCTTTTGCACGAATTTCATCATTCAAGGCAGGACGGTTAGATTTTCCGCCCTGTTGATTACGGTCAGGCTGTTTAATCGCTTTTACTCCACAATGTACCGGCCGCGTTCGGCTACGGCTGCTTTCACTAGGTCAACGAAAGCGTCGATTGACATAGTACCTAAATTTTTTCCAGAGCGGGTACGGACGTTCACTGTACCTTCCTCGACTTCACGGTCCCCAAGCACCAGCAAGTAAGGAATGCGCTCTAATGTGCGTTCACGAATCTTAAAGCCGATTTTCTCATTTCTCAAGTCTGAAATCGCGCGGATGCCGCTTTCTTTAAGTTTTGCGACCACTGACCCGCATGCTTGCGCCTGCGAATCGGTAATGTTCATCACACATGCCTGCACTGGCGCCAGCCAAGGCGGCATAAAGCCTGCATAGTGTTCAATTAGTATACCAATAAAACGCTCGAAGCTGCCAAGAATTGCGCGGTGAAGCATAACCGGCTGATCGCGGTCATTGTCTTCAGTCACATAAGATGCGTCCAGGCGTTCCGGCAGGTTGAAGTCGCACTGAATTGTACCACATTGCCATACCCGGCCTAAGCAGTCTTTCAGGGAGAATTCAATCTTCGGACCGTAGAATGCGCCTTCGCCCGGCTGCAGATCCCATGCCAGGCCTGCTGCGTCCAAGGCATCCGCCAAGGATTTTTCCGCCATATCCCAAAGCTTGTCATCGCCTACGCGCTTTTCCGGACGCGTAGACAGCTTCATTTGCACTTCTTCAAAGCCGAAGTCTTTGTAGACATCCAAAGTCAGCTTGATGAAGTCTGCAACCTCAGGGCCAATCTGCTCTGTGGTGCAGAAAATGTGCGCATCATCCTGAGTAAAGCCGCGCACGCGCATAATGCCGTGCAGTGAGCCTGACGGCTCGTTGCGGTGGCATGAACCGAATTCCGCCAAACGGATTGGCAGGTCACGGTAAGACTTCAGGCCTTGATTGAAGACTTGCACATGGCATGGACAGTTCATCGGCTTCACCGCATAGTTGCGGTTTTCAGAATGCGTCGTGAACATGTTGTCGGCATAGTTGGCTGCATGGCCGGACTTTTCCCACAGCGTGAAATCGACCACCTGCGGCGTGCGGATTTCCTGATAGCCGTTGTCTTCCTGCACTTTGCGCATGTACTGTTCAAGCACTTGGTAAATGGTCCAGCCGTTCGGATGCCAGAACACCATGCCCGGCGCTTCTTCCTGCATATGGAACAAGTCCAGCGCTTTGCCGATTTTGCGGTGGTCGCGCTTTTCCGCTTCTTCAATGCGCTTGACATAAGCAGCCAGCTGCTTCTTGTCCGCCCATGCCGTGCCGTAAATGCGCTGCAGCTGTTCATTTTTAGCATCGCCGCGCCAGTACGCGCCGGAGATTTTAGTCAGCTTGAAGGATTTTAAGAATTTGGTATTCGGCACATGCGGGCCGCGGCACATATCCAGATAGTCCTGATGGTAATACAGGCCCATCTGGGTTTCTTCAGGCATGTCCGCAATCAGGCGCAGCTTGTATTCTTCGCCGCGCGCGGTGAATTCTGCAATCACTTCATCACGCGGGGTCATTTTCTTAACGACTTCATAATCCTGATCGATGAGCTTTTTCATGCGCTCTTCGATGGCCGCCATGTCGTCTAAAGTAAACGGGCGCGGCATCCAGATGTCATAGTAGAAGCCTTCTTCAATGACCGGGCCAATGACCATCTTTGCTTCCGGGAACAGCTGCTTCACTGCATGGCCGACTAAATGCGCGCAGGAATGGCGGATAATTTCAACGCCTTCGTCATCTTTCGGGGTAATAATTTGGAGGCTGGCGTCCGCGCTGATCAGGTCAGATGCATCAACCAAGCGTCCATCGACTTTCCCTGCAACGGTATTTTTTGCAAGGCCGGGGCCGATGCTTTGAGCAACTTCCATGACGGATACGGCGTGATCAAATTCTTTCTGATCGCCATTTGGCAAAGTGATAATTGGCATAATAGGAAATCCTTAAGGAGTGATGCCCCGTACAATGGAGCATATCACCGCGAGATTATGATCGAGGGCTGCGCCTCAAAAGATAAAAACGGTGGATAGATGAAAATCGACTGAAATTTTACACGCCTTAGCCGAATGATTAAACCTTTTCCGGCTAAAAATCTTTTTTATCCTGATCATGCCTGCTTTCCAGCAGCCGGGCTGCGCAGCGCTCAAGCGCTTTTCCGGGCTAAATTATTTGCATGCAAAAATCAAACGGCAGAACCGCAGGGTTCATTTTCAGCCTTTAACGCGGTTTTTAATCCAGTATTTTCAATAAGCTGCATATTCAAGCGCAGCACTCCGACTAAAGCATTAATGCAAGACCGCCGAAGACTGCATATTGTTGCTGCAATGACAAAAATACTGCAGACAGGGAGTTTCTGAAATGGTGAGCGCATATGATGAATTGCCACGGACACCGGCCAACTTTGTGGCTTTATCGCCGCTGCGCTATCTAGAGCGCGCGGCCTATATTTACCCGCATCAAGACGCCATCATTCACGGCTCCCGCCATATCAGCTGGCGTGAAACCTACCAGCGCTGCTGCCAGTTCGCGCATCAGCTGCAGGCGCTGGGCATTGGCAAGAATGACACCGTTTCAGTGCTGCTGCCGAATATCCCGGCCATGATTGAGGCGCATTTCGCGGTGCCGATGGCCGGCGCGGTGCTGAACACCCTGAACACCCGGCTGGATGCCAAAACCATCGCTTTCATGCTGGAGCACGCGGAAACCAAAGTGCTGCTGGTTGACCCTGAATTTGCAGCCGTGGCGCAGGAAGCGCTGGCTTTAGTCCAGCAGGATATTTTTGTCATTGATGTGGATGATTCCGAATATCTGGACGGCTTTTCCACGCCGATCGGCCAGATTGAATATGAAGACTGGCTCGCGGAAGGCGATCCGGATTTTGCCTGGCACCTGCCGCAGGATGAATGGGACGCCATCAGCCTGAGCTACACTTCCGGCACCACCGGCAACCCGAAAGGCGTGGTTTACCACCACCGCGGCGCCTATATCAACGCCGCCAGCAATATCATCGCCTGCGGCATGACGCCGCGCGCCACCTATTTATGGACCCTGCCGCTGTTCCACTGCAACGGCTGGTGCTTCGCCTGGACCATGGCGGCCAACGGCGGCACCAATATCTGCCTGCGCAGAGTCGATGCGGAGCAGATTTTCAAGCTGATTGCGCGCCATAAAGTGGATTATTTCTGCGGCGCGCCGATTGTGCTTTCCATGATGATCAACACCCCGGAAGACAAGAAAACCGCATTCGATCACCGCGTGGAAGTCATGGTCGCCGGCGCGGCGCCTCCGGCAGCCATTATTGAAGGCATGCGCAATATCGGCATTAACGTCACGCATGTTTACGGCCTGACCGAAACCTATGGCCCTTCCGCGCTGTGCGCGTCGCAGGCCGGCTGGAGCGAGCTGTCTATTCAGGAACAGGCGCAGCTGCATTCGCGCCAAGGCGTGCCTTATCCGTTGCAGGACGGCATGAAGGTGATTGACCCGGAAACCATGCAGCCGGTGCCGCATGACGGCCAGACCATGGGGGAAATAATGTTCCGCGGCAATATTGTCATGAAAGGCTATCTGAAAAATCCGCAAGCCACCGCCGAAGCTTTTGCCGGCGGCTGGTTCCATACCGGCGATTTGGCGGTATGCCAGCCGGACGGCTATGCAAAAATCACTGACCGCTCCAAGGATGTGATCATTTCCGGCGGCGAAAACATTTCATCGCTGGAAGTGGAAGAGGTGCTGTATCAGCACCCGGCCATTCTGACCGCTGCCGTTGTGGCCAAGCCTGACCCGCGCTGGCAGGAAGTGCCTTGCGCCTTTGTTGAGCTGAAAGCCGGCAAGCAGGCGGCGCCGGAAGAAATCATTGAATTCTGCAGGCAGCATTTAGCGCGCTTTAAAGTGCCTAAAGAGGTGGTGATTGCCGAGATTCCGAAAACCTCAACCGGCAAGCTGCAGAAATTCATTCTGCGCGACTGGGCAAAAGAGCGCGCTGAACGCGAGTTCAGCTGAGCTGCCCCCCTTTTTTCAAAAATGCGCCCTGCAGGGCGCAAAACAGCAATAAAAAAGCGGCTCAAAAAGAGCCGCTTTTCAGCATTCAACACTGCAGTGATGCAGATCAGTTATCTGAAATCAGCGCCACCTGCTGCACATAGTTGAACATTTTCAGCTTAGACGCTTCAATTTCAGCTTCAGGCAGCTCCTGCTTCATGTCGCGCAGAACCCGCAGCAGATGCTGGCGCAGCGTATGGCGTTCAGTCGCGTTATACACCTTGCTGAATTCATTAATGGCGGGGTCGCCCTCTTTAATGATCCGGTCTACCCAGCGCTGCAGCTGTGCGGTTTTCTTCAAGCCCTGCTTCGGGGTCAAATACGACAGGATCACGGTTTCATTTTCATTGCGCAGCAGCTTGCCCACCCGCTGGAACTGGCGGCGGCGCGCTTCAAAAGAAGTAATCGCCTGCGCATCCAGCAGGGCGTCAATCAGGCGCTCTTCCACCGGAAGGTTCTTAATCTGCTTGGGACTGAGCTGCGCCAGCTGTTCACCTAAAGCGGCCATACGCTGTACAGCCTTCTTCTGTTCAGTTTTGCTTGCACGTCCTTCTAGAGAATCAAAGTCATCTTCAGTAAAACGGTTCGGTCGACGTGCCACGGTTAATCTGCCTCGTAAAATTTCGCTGCGAACAGCGCCTGAATCTCAGATAAAGCTTTTTCTTCATCTGCGCCATCAATCACTATTCTTAAAGTTGTGCCTTTGCCCGCGCCAAGCATGAGCAAAGACATAATATTTTTTGCATCCACTAATTTATCACCTTTGCCGATCTGAATCGACGAGCGGAATTTCGCAGTGACTTCAATCAGTTTTCCAGACGCACGCGCATGTAAACCCAGTTTATTAATTACGTCAACAGTTGTGTCAATCATGACCAGTGCTTCATTTCTCGATGTAGGACCTGAATAGACCATTTTGCCTCAAGGGCCTTTTTCAGTCTATCCACAATATAAACAGAGCGGTGCTGTCCGCCGGTGCAGCCGATGGAGACCGTCATATAGTGACGGTGCCCTTCGGCAAAGGCAGGCAGCCATTTGTCCAGAAAATGGTAAATGTCGCTGAACATTTCCTCAGTTTGCGGACTCTGCTCTAAAAATTTCTGTACTGGCTGATCCAGGCCGGAATATTTCCTTAATTCCAAATCCCAGTGCGGGTTCGGCAAATGCCTGACATCAAACACATAGTCAGCATCCAGCGGAATGCCGTGCTTAAAGCCGAAAGACTGCAGAATTAAAATCAGATTATTGGCCTGCCCAAGCTTGGACAGCAGTATATGCTTTAAATCATGCACGCTTTTGTCTGTAGTATCAATATGCACCGTTGAGCGCATCTGAATCGGCAGCAGCAGCGATTTTTCTTCCTGAATGCAGGCGTTCAGGCTTTTAAAGCGGCCGGACAGCGGATGCGGGCGGCGCGAGGCGCTGAAGCGTGAAATCAGCTCCTGATCGCGGGTGGTCAGATAAATGATATCGACCGAGCCGTGCTGCTGCAGCTGCTGAAAAACGTGGTCAAATTCCTGCAGGTCTTCCCGCGTGCTGCGGACATCCACCCCCAGCGCCAGCTGCTCAAGGTTATTTTCCCGGTCCAGCTTTGCGACAATCTCCGGCAGCAGAGCCAAAGGCAAATTATCAATACAGTAATAACCCAAATCTTCAAGCACCTGCAAAGCGGAGCTTTTGCCTGAACCTGACTGGCCTGTAACAATTAAAATGCGTTTCATTGCACTGCTGCCCTTCCTATAGCGTTATGAAGCAGGATATTTCACCTGCAGGTTGTCAATCAGGCGGGTCGCGCCCAGCTTGGCGGCTGCGAACAGCACGATATCCTGATTAAACTGCTCAATTTTCTGCAGGTCCGGAGCGCGCGCCTCTACATAGTCCACAGCAAAGCCCGCCTCTGTCAAGGCTGCTTTCATGTTCTGCAGCGCATCAGGCAAGGCGGCGCCAGCCTGCAGCTGCTGCTCGGCGGCTTTCAGGCTCTGGTAGATTTTCGGCGCAACCGCGCGGTTTTCTGGGCTTAAATAGCCGTTGCGCGAGCTGAGCGCCAAGCCGTCGGCTGCGCGGGCAATCGGCACGCCAATCACTTCCAGCGGAATATTCAGGTCGCGCACAAACTGGCGGATCACCGCCAGCTGCTGGTAGTCTTTCTGGCCAAAGAAAGCGTAATTCGGCTGCACAATGTTGAACAGCTTTGTAACAACGACCGCAACGCCGTCAAAATGCCCCGGACGCTGCAGGCCGCATAAGTCATCGGTAATGCCGCCGACTGTAATATTGGTCAGGCGCGGCTTATTGCCGTACATCTGCTCGACTGAAGGCGCAAAAACAATATCGCAGCCCGCTTCAGCCAGCAAGCGCTGGTCCTGCTCCAGCGTGCGCGGATAGCTGTCAAAATCTTCATTCGGGCCAAACTGAATCGGGTTCACGAAAATGCTGACCACCACCACATCGCATAATTTGCGCGCTTCGCGCACTAGATTCAAATGGCCTTCATGCAGATTGCCCATCGTCGGCACAAAGCCGATAATTTTGCGCGCTGAACGCGCCGGGCTGAGTGACGCAGCTAAGCCTTGAATGGTTATTTCAGTTTTCATGATTTACAGCTCAATTTGGAAAGTATGTTCTTTGGCTGGGAATGATCCTTCCTGCACCGCAGCATGGTACGCCTTGAACGCATCGGCAATCGCAGCTGCGCCGGCCTGTTCTTTCATAAAGTTGCGGACGAATTTAGCCACATGGCCGAAGTTCAGGCCAAGCATGTCCTGAACCACCAGCACCTGCCCGTCTGTATCCGCGCCCGCGCCAATGCCGATGACCGGGGTATCCGGGAACAATTCGCTGATTTCCCGGCCGACCTGCGCAGGAACGCATTCCAGCAGCAGCGCCGCGGCGCCGGCTTCAACCACAGCCTTGCAGTCCGCAATCAGCTGATCGGCAGCCTCGCGGGTGCGCGCCTGCACCTTATAGCCGCCAAAAACATGCACCGACTGCGGGGTCAGGCCCAAATGCACGCAGACCGGGATGCCGTTGCGGGTCAATGCCGTAACCGTTTCACTGAGCCAGGCGCCGCCTTCCAGCTTCACCATATGCGCGCCGGCCTGCATTACCGTTCTGGAACTGATCAAGGCGTCATGCAGCGTGGCATAGCTCATGAACGGCAGATCGGTCAGAATGAATGCATGGCTGTTGCCGCGGCGCACGGCGGCCGTGTGGTAAGCCATGTCATTGACCGTCACCGGCAAGGTTGAGTCGCAGCCCTGAATGGTCATTCCTAAAGAATCACCGATCAAAATAGTATCAATTTCAGCGACTTCCATTGCCTTCGCCATGCTTGCGTCATAGCAAGTCAGGCAGGAGAATTTGCGGCCTTGCGCTTTAAATTTTCTTAAGTCACTTAAACTAATCATCTGGATGTTCCTCTTATGGCCATGCATTGCAGCCATTCAAAATCTAAATATTTGCCCAGTTTCCGGCATCCAGCACATCCAGCGATGGATGCTCCAGAATCGGCAGATTTTTTAATAATTGCCCTTTCAGCTGCAGCTCAGCATCCAAGTCCAGCAGGGGGATCAGCACAAAGTCGCGCTCCATGACGCCGGCATGCGGCACCGTCAGGCGTTCATGCTGAATCTGCTCCTGGCCATACAGCAGCAGGTCCAGGTCCAGCGTGCGCTCGCCCCAATGGCGCAGGCGCACGCGGCCGGATTCCTGCTCAAAGCGCTGCAGCTCATCCAGCAAAGCCAGCGGCGCCAAATCTGTCAGCAGCTGCACGGCCGCGTTTAAATAATTCGGCTGATCCTGCGGCCCCATCGGCGGGCTTTGATACAGCTTGGAGGCTTTGACCTGCCCCAGCGATGCCAGCTTATGCACCGCCTCGGTCAGGATCTGGCGCGAATCGCCCAGGTTGCTGCCGAGGCCGATATAAGTGACTGCGCTCACCGGGTGGGCCCGAAAATCACTTGGCTTAAGTCGCGCTGAACCCGCTTGCGCTTCAGGATCGGATGATCCGCGCTGATGCCGCCGGATGCCTCAGGCGCTGCAGGATGGCGCCGCGGTTCCGCCGGGCTTTTCGCCTTGCGGGAACGGCGGCTGCGCGGTTCCGGCTCATTCACCAAAGGCTCAATTTCAGCCTGCTGCACCGCGCCAGACAGCTTGATTTCTTCAGCCGGCGCCTGCGAAGCCTTGCGCCGGCTCTTGGCGCGCTGGCGGTTATAGTCAGCAATTGCGCGCTCTTTTTCATCGGCGGACAGCGTTTGGTAGGCATCCCACCATGCGCCCATGCCCTGTGTGGCTTTATCGCCGGATTTTTCACGGATCAGCAGGAAGTCAAAGCCGGCGCGGAAACGCGCATGGCTCGACAAAGCCTCAATCTGCTGCGGTTTCGGGTTCAGCAGGCGGGTCTGCATTTCCCAGACTTCGCGGATAAAGGTTTCAGCAAAGCGCGGAATCACGGTGCGCGTGGCCTGGCGCTTCAACACATCCAAGCCGGCTTGGGCGCGCGCTTCGGCAGCTACCACGCCTTTGCCTGCATAGAACTCGCAGCGCTCCAGAAACGGCTTCCACAGCAAAACAGCATAGAAAAATGCCGGATTGATGGTCTTGCCGATTGAAATGCGCTGATCGGTATTTTTGGCCGCGCGCTCGATGAAAGGCGTAATCTCCGGCTGAATTTCGGCAAACAGCTGGCGCCAGATGCCGAAATCAATCAGCATCGGCAGGACGCGGTTCAAATGCCCCATGGTGAACAGCTTCTGAGATTCATCATACAGGCGGTGCGGCGACACATCGCGCAGCAGCTGGGTAATTTCCGGCGTAAAGATGTCCAGAATTTTTTCATCAATGCTGAAATTCAGCTTGGCGGCGAAGCGCAGCGTGCGCAGCATGCGCACCGGATCTTCTTCAAAGCGCTGCAGCGGATCGCCCAGCAGGCGCAGGGTTTTATGCTTAATGTCATCAACCGCATTGCAGAAATCCAGCACTTCGTTTTTGCGCGGCTGATAATACAGCGCATTGATGGAGAAATCGCGGCGCGCGAAGTCCTGCTCAATGCTGCCCCAGTTGTTGTCGCGCAGAATCATGCCGGAGGCCGAGGTTACTTCTTTTTTCGGCGGCGCGCGGAACGTCGCCACTTCAATCAGTTCGCGGCCTGAATAGACATGAGCCAGCTCGAAGCGGCGGCCGATGATGCGGCAGCGGCGGCCGAAGACTTCCCGCACCTGAGAGGGGGTGGCATTGGTGACCGCATCATAATCCTTCGGATTTAGACCCAGCATCAGGTCGCGTACACCGCCGCCGACGATATAGGCTTCATAGCCCGCCTTGGTTAAGGCATCAATCACATCCAAGATGGAAGAAGGTAATTGTGCAGCGGATAAGCCGCATTTTGACGCGCGCAAAGTTTGCAAAAGACGCTGTCTCCTACGCCTGAACGTAAAATTTTAAGATGTCGCTAATCATATCTCTAACACAATCAAAGGGCAATTTGATTCTCTCGATACTGCGCTGCAGCTTCAGGCGCATTTTCCGCAGATTCAGGCCTTACAACCCCAGGCGGGCTTTATTTTTCGCAAAGATGGCCGGCCCGATGCCTTTAACCTGCTGAATTTCCTCAATGCTTTTAAATTTTCCATTTTTTGCACGGTACGCCACAATCGCTTCGGCTTTTTTCAGGCCAATGCCGCTCAATTGCTGAAACTGCTCAGAATTTGCGCTGTTCAGCTTGATTTTCGGGCTGCTGGACGGCGCAACTAAAGCCGGCCTGGACAGGTAATAGTTCTGCTGGACAGCGCCGGAAGCAGGCGCTTTCTGCAGCCGGCTGTCCTGCGCCTGCTGTTCCGATTTCCACTGCGCATAGGACGCATTCTGCGCCGTTTCCGCATTTGCCCAGGAAATGCTGATGCCGATCAATGCCATCAGCAGAATTAAAAGCTGAATCTTATTCAAGCTGCGGTTTTTCATGTAAAGCCTGCTGTTTTAATAATTGTTTGGCCTGTTCCCACAGCTGATCCATTTCAGCCAGTGACAGGTCTTCTATGCTTTGATTGCGCAGCGCAGCCTGCGCTTCGATATGCGCAAAACGGGCGCGGAATTTATGCACGGTGCCCAATAGGGCTGTTTCGCTGCAGATGCTCATTTTACGCCCAACATTCACCAGAGAAAACAAGCAGTCGCCGAATTCTTCGGCAATTTCGTCGGAATTTCCGCCGGCAAGCGCCTGCCTGAATTCCGCCAGCTCTTCCTCCAGCTTGCCGTAAGCTTCTGCAGCATCCGGAAAATCAAAGCCGATTTGGGCTGCATTTTTCTGAATACCTTCCGCCTGCTGCAGCGCCGGCCCATGCTTGACCTGATCCAGCCGCGACACCGCCTTGCCCTGCTTTTCCTGGCGCTTGATTTCCTGCCACAGCTCCGCCACATCTTCCGGCGTCAGCTGCGCAAACTGCTCAGCCTGAAACACATGCGGATGGCGGCGGATCAATTTGGCGCAAACCGCCTGCACCACATCCTGAAAATTGAAGGCGCCCTGCTCGCTGTACATCTGCGACTGGAACACCACCTGCAGCAGCAGGTCGCCCAGCTCATCGCGCACCTCTTCAGCGCTGCCCGAGCGCACCGCAGCCTCCACCTCATAGGCTTCTTCAATGGCGTAGCGCGTCAGCGACTGCGGGGTCTGCTGCTGGTCCCAGGGGCACTTTTCGCGCAGCTCGCGCATGATGTTCAACAGCTGTTCCATGGTGCACCTCTATCGTTTAAACGGCATTATTTAAGCTGCAGCGTATTCTTTCAGCCGCAGAATTTGCTATGCTCAAAATACGCTCAGCAATAAAAAATCATAAGGAGAAGAATAGCATGCAAAGCGTCTTGATCAGCGGCGCCGCTCAGGGCATTGGCGCCGCGGCGGCCAAATTATTTTACCTGCACGGCTTTAAAGTCGGCATTTACGACATTAATGCGGCGCAGGCGCAGCAGCTGGCCCAGCAGCTCGGCCCGAACGCCAAAGCCGGCCTGCTGGATGCAGCCGATATCCAGCACTGGCGCAGCGCCCTGCAGGAGTTCAGCCAATGGGCCGGCGGACTGAATATTCTGGTGAATAATGCCGGCATTCTGCATTCAGGCCCTTTTGAGCAGACCAGCATTGAAGCCCATCACAGCACCATTGACATCAACGTCAAGGGCGTAATCAACGGCTGCCACGCCGCCTTTCCCTACCTGAAAGCCGCGGCTTTTGCGCGGGTCATCAACCTGTCTTCAGCATCGGCAATTTACGGCCAGGCCGATCTGGCCTCTTATTCCGCCAGCAAGTTCGCCGTGCGCGGGCTGACCGAAAGCCTGGATACCGAATGGCAGAAATACGGCATTCGCGTGCTGGACGTGATGCCGTTGTTTGTGCAAACCGCGATGGTGAAAGACATGAATGCCGAAAGCATTCATAAGATCGGCGTGCATCTGACGCCGGAAGATGTGGCGGCGCAAATCTTCAGCCTGGCTACGGCCCATGCCGGCGCATTCACGCCCACGCACCGCCCGGTGGGAATGCAGACTAAGATCCTGTTTAGCCTGACAAAAATCAGCCCGCAGTTTGTCAGCCGGCTGGGCAATCTGTTTTTGGCCAAAAGGCCGTAAAAGCCCGTTACAGCCTGAAAACAAATAGTGTTTTTCAGGCTTTTTCAGATGCTGTATTATAAAATGACTTTGCCGCCGCACCTATTAATGAGCTCACACACCAACAGCTAAATGCTCATTCAGTCAATAAAATCAATTTAAGCCGATATAAAAACTGCGGCCCGTAAAGCGCTTTCATCCGCACCCACCGAGCAGCCCCGCCAAGGACTGTGCAGATAAAAAGGGCTTGATTATGAAAAAATTAATCTGTGTTTTAGCCGGAAGCCTAAGCTTAATCGCGTGCTCTTCCATGCCGCTGTCATCAGGCCAAAAGGCCGCATCTTCAAAACCTGCACTTCAGGCAGCCTCCCTTGACGGCAGCTTCAACGGAGAAATCATCGGCGACTATCAGAATTCGCCGTTTTCAGCGCTGAAAATCGGCATGTCCAAGCGCCAGGTTGAAGATCTGGTCGGCATACCGGCCGACCATAAAATCCGCCAGACCAGCAGGGCCTGGATTCCGATTGCCGGCGCTTTTTCGCAGGATCAGTACCGTTTTGAAGCCTACTACAAAGGCGCCGGCCGCTTGGTGTATGCGCGCAACGGCAGCAGGCTGTTCAGAATTGAAGTCGATAAAAATGAAGACGGCTTCAGGTAGCAGCTGAATGCGCCGGCGTTCCGGCTGGGCATGAAAAAGCCCGCTTTCAGGAAGCAGGCTTTTCTTTCAGTTCAGCGGCTGAACTGAGGATTCAGGCCGATCAGCGCTTAAATTTCTTCTCGGCTTTCTTGAATTTCTGCACATAGCGGCGCTTGCGCGCTGCCGTGCGCTCATCCATTTGCGACTTGCGCCCTTCAAACGGGTTCTCAGAGGTTCTGAATTCAATTTTTACCGGCGTGCCTTCCAGCTTGTACACTTTACGGAAGACATTTTCCAAATAGCGGCGGTAATCCGCAGGCGTTTTGTCGACCTTGTTGCCGTGAATGACAATTGTCGGCGGATTCTGCCCGCCCATGTGCGCATAGCGCATCTTGATGCGGCGGCCGCCCACCATTGGCGGCTGATGCGCATCGGTCGCATCGCTTAAAATCTGGGTGATTTTTGCCGGCGACACCTTCAGATGCGAAGAGTCATAAGCGCGGTGAATTGAAGGATACAGGTCGCCGACGCCGGTGCCGTGCAGCGCGGAAATCAGGTGAATTTTCGCCCACGGAATGAAGTCAAAGCGGCGGTCTACATCCAGCTTGCACTGCTTGCGGTCATAGTCGGACATGTTGTCCCATTTGTTTATCGCAATCACCATGGCGCGGCCGGCTTCCAGCGCATAGCCGATCAGGTGCAGGTCCTGCTCGACAATGCCGTCGCGCGCATCAACCACAATCACCACCACATGCGCGTCTTTCATCGCCTGCAGGGTTTTCACAATTGAGAACTTCTCAATCATTTCATCGACTTTGCCTTTGCGGCGCACGCCGGCGGTATCAATCAGGGTATATTTGCGGCCGTCGCGCTCAAACGGAATATAGACCGAGTCGCGCGTTGTGCCCGGCTGGTCAAACGCCACCACGCGGTCTTCGCCCAGCAGGCGGTTGACCAGCGTCGATTTTCCGACGTTTGGACGGCCAATAATCGCCAGGCGCAGGCCGGTGTCTTTGTCATGCTCATCCGGATTTTCATCTTCAGGCACATCCTGCAGCACGTCTTCCAGCATCTGCTGCACGCCGCGGCCGTGGCTGGCAGCCACTTGCATCGGCTCGCCCATGCCCAGCTTGTAGAACTCCACCAGCGCAGCTTCGGCATGCACGCCGTCCACCTTGTTGGCGGCCAAGTAGACTTTCTTGCCTAGGGTGCGCAGCTCGCGGGCGATCTGCTCATCTGAAGCCAGCAGGCCGGCGCGGGCGTCCACCACAAAAATAATGATATCCGCTTCGTGAATCGCGGTTTTCGACTGCTCCGCCATGTAGGAGTCAATGCCGCCTTCGCTTTCGCCGATGCCGCCGGTATCCACTACAATGAAGGATTTGTTCTGGAATGTCGCATCGCCGTACTTGCGGTCACGGGTCAGGCCGGCAAAGTCAGCAACGAGAGCGTCGCGGCTCTTGGTGATTTGGTTAAACAGCGTTGATTTTCCGACGTTCGGACGACCAATGAGCGCAATTACGGGTTTCATAGATTAACCTTTATTCAAGATCAGCCAGCTAGGTCTGGTCTGAACATCAGAAAGTATTGGAAGAATAAGAATTAGGACAAATGCCTGAATAAAAACACGGGGCATTGACTGCGCAATCCCCCGCGTTGAAAAATACAGTTTGCCTATTTTAGCATAAGCTGCAAAAATTAACGATTCTGCCAGACACTCATTGCGCCTTTGCGCGTCGCAGCGTACAGCTGGCCGTCAATGACGCGCAAGGTGCGCACTTCGCCGCTGGTTTTTGAGCGCCCGACAATTTCGCCGGTCGCCGGGTTCAGCAGGTGCAGCACGCCGTCCATATCGCCGACCACCAGGACATTGCCCAGCATCACCGGGTTGCTCAGCTGGCGGTTCAGCAGCTGGTCATTTTCCCACAGCTTGCTGCCGGTAGTAATTTCATAGGCGGTGATTTTGCCATCGGTCTGCGCGACAAATACGCCGTTGCCCTGTACTTCAGGGCGCTGAATGCTGCTGGCGTCTTCGCTCCACACCACCTGCTGCGAAACCAGATCCAGCACAGTGACCTGGCCCTGATAGCTTGTGGTCACCACAAACTGGCCGGCAACGGCCGGGTCGCCGTCAATGTCAATCAGGCGCTGAATGTCTGAACGGCCTTCAGTTACGGCAACACGGCGCTGCATTTTCGGCGCGCCGCTGACGGCATCGAGGGCATAAATATAGGCATTGGCTGAAGCAATCAGCACATTGCGCGCATCCAGCGGCACAGGCGCAGCCTGGCCGCGCAGGCTGAACTGCACATTCGGCAGATTGTAGGTCCAGGCCTGCTTGCCGGTGGCCGCTTCATGCGCATATACCGTGCCGTCATTGGCGATGCTGATCACCCGGCCGGCATGAATCAGCGAAGGCGCAAGAATCGCGCCGGACAGCTGCGCACTCCATTTTTCCTCGCCGGTGGCCTGATCCAGCGCGTACAGCTGGCCCTTGCTGCTGCCGACAACAACCAGCCCGTCAGCCGCTTCAACGCCTGAGCTTAAGCCCTGCTTGGAGACTTTTTTCTGCCACAGGCGCTGCTTGCCCCGGTAGGCTTCAACTTCGCCGTTCGGATTGATGACAAAAATTACGCCATTATCGACATCTAAACGCAAGCGCAGCGGGTCGGCTTCACTTGCGGAAGCGACATTTGTAGAAAATACAGGAACCAGCGTTTTAGCCTGTACAAGTTTCGGCAGAGGATTCGGCTTCGCTTCCTCAACTTTAGCGCCTTTGCTGGCGCAGCCTGCAAGCGCAAGCGTTAAAACAGTCAGCGCACAGGCAATTTTGTATTTTCTATTCATTCAGCTGCTTCCATTTGTGTCTCTAAAATCGGGCGTTCGATTTCAGGATCATCGACTAAAACGCCTACGCTTTCGAGTTTAATTTGTAAAATCTGACGCTCTTCTTTGCGCTCAAGCAGCGCATCCCATGCACTTTGATATACTTTTTTGGCATTTTCAATATCATTTTTGGCAACATACACATCGCCGCGCGCTTCGTCGGCAGTGGCTTTAAATGCCGGATCATTGACCGCAGCCAGAGTTTTCAGCGCTTCATCATATTTCTTCTGCGCCAGCTGCGCATAGGCCAGGCGCAGCTTCACTACCTGAAGCAGGCCGGCATCGCTGTCTTTGGCATTTTCAACTTTTTTCAGCGCTTTTTCCGCACCGGCATAATCCGCCTTGTCATACGCCAGCTTGGCCATGACCAGCTGCGCCTGAACCGCCTGCGGCGAATCCGGAGAAGCCTTCATGATGCTGTCAGCCGCTGTAGACAGCTGCGTAAAAGCATCGCCCTGCGCGCTTCTTGCGCTGTCCATCAGCTGCTGCACCTTAGCTGTTTCAATTTGCGAAGCAGCTAAATTTTTCTTTTGCCAGTATTCCCAGCCGAAAAAGGCAATCAACGCAATTAAAATCCCGCTAATCATGGCAGAGCCATACTTCTTAGTGAAAGACTTTAAATTATCAAGTTGTTCATCATCACTTAACGCGTTCATTTGACGACCCTTTTCCTTATGTTTTATGGCTTATTTTGAAGAAAGCTGTTCAATAATAAATGGCACAAAGCCGGCTGCTGCAACCTCAGTCTGCTGCGCTGTCGCCAGCTCCTTGACTAACACCTGCTGCGCGGCCTGCTCACGCTCACCGAAAATCACCGCATACAGCGCGCCGGCCTGATCGGCTTTTTTCATCTGGCTCTTCATTGAACCCTGCGAGCCGACTTTCAGGCGGACAGCGCTGCCGGCCGCTTCCAGCTGGTCGCGGATTTGCTCAGCCAGCACCAGAGCCTTGCCCTGCACCGCAGCGTCGGAAACCAGGAAGATTTCGCAGTCGCGCACAGGCGCATTGTCTTCGACCTGCTCCAGCAGCAGCAATAAGC
The DNA here is from genome assembly GCF_001696615.3 of Acinetobacter sp. WCHAc010034. Taxonomy (NCBI): domain Bacteria; kingdom Pseudomonadati; phylum Pseudomonadota; class Gammaproteobacteria; order Moraxellales; family Moraxellaceae; genus Acinetobacter; species Acinetobacter sp. WCHAc010034. The sequence goes on from NZ_CP032279.1 coordinate 1,397,864, forward strand.
GCTCCATGCCCATGGCGAAGCCCACAGCCGGAACGGTCTGATCCGGCTTGCCTTTCAGCTGGCCCACCAGGCCGTCATAGCGGCCGCCGGCGCAGACTGTGCCCTGCGAGCCTAAATGCGCAGTTGTCCATTCAAAGACGGTCTTGTTGTAATAGTCCAGGCCGCGCACCAGTTTCTGGTTAATCACAAACGCAATGCCGGCATCGGTCAAATACTGCTGCAGCTGCGCAAAATGCTGCATGGTGTCTTCACCCATGAAGTCATGCAGCTTCGGCGCATTTTCCAGAATCTGCTGCGTGCGCGCGTCTTTTGAGTCCAGAATGCGCAATGGATTGGTCGTCAGGCGGCGCTGCGAGTCTTCGTCCAGCGCATCCTTATGCGCGTTCAAAAACTCCACCAGCGCTGCGCGGTAAGCTGCGCGCTCTTCAGATTCACCCAGGGTATTCAGCTCCAGCTGCACTTTGTCCGCAACGCCCATGCGCTTCCACAGGCGCGCCGTCATCAGAATCAGCTCTGCATCCTGATCCGGCGTCGCCACGCCGAAAGTTTCCACGCCGAACTGGTGGAACTGGCGGTAGCGGCCTTTCTGCGGCTTTTCATAGCGGAACATTGGCCCGACATACCATACCCGCGGCGCAGCGCCGCGCAGCAGGTTATGCTCCAGCATGGCGCGCACACAGCCCGCCGTGCCTTCAGGACGCAAAGTCAGGGACTCCGGCGGATTGCCTTTGTCCAGAAAAGTGTACATTTCCTTTTCGACAATATCCGTCGCATCGCCGATCGAACGCTTGAACAGCGTGGTCTGCTCCACAATCGGCAGGCGGATCTGCTGGTAGCCGTAGGCATCCATTAAGGACGCTAAATGCTGCTCAAGACGCCTCCACGCTGGTGTTTGCGTAGGAAGAATGTCATTAAAACCTTTAATTGCGACAATTGAACTCATGATTTACTGCGTATAATTTCTTTAGATTTAGCTTCTTCAAGCGCTTGAACCCGCTGGCGGACCATCGTTTCGATTTCATCAACCAGCTGATTTGTATCAATTAAATGGCTTTTTTCACCATTTCTGTACACCAGTGAGCGCGGACTTGCGCCAACGATGCCGATATCGGCCTCTTTAGCTTCACCCGGGCCATTCACCTTGCAGCCAATGACCGATACATCCATCGGCGTGCGAATATCCTCCAGGCGCTCTTCCAGCGACTGCATCACTTTAATCACGTTGAATTCCTGACGCGAGCAGCTCGGGCAGGCAATAAAGTTGATGCCGTTGGAGCGCAGCCCCAGTGACTTTAAAATATCAAAGCCGATTTTCACTTCTTCTTCAGGCTCAGCCGCCAGCGAAATGCGCATGGTGTCGCCGATGCCTTCCATCAGCAGGCCGCCTAAGGCGATAGCCGATTTGACCGAGCCAGTGCGGTAAATGCCCGCTTCCGTAACGCCCAAGTGCAGCGGATTGTCAATCTGTTTCGACAGCAGGCGGTAAGCATCCATGGTCAAAAACACATTGGAGGCCTTGACCGAAATCTTGAACTCCTGAAAATTCAGGCGGTCCAGAATATCAATATGGCGCATTGCCGATTCCAGCAGCGCTTCGCCGGTCGGCTCGCCGTATTTCTTCTGAATGTCTTTTTCCAGCGAGCCGGCATTTACGCCAATCCGCATGGAAATGTCATGATGGCGCGCCGCAGCCACCACTTCGCGGATTTTCGCTTCAGAGCCGATATTGCCCGGGTTGATCCGCAGGCAGTCAGCGCCCATGTCGGCAGCTTTCAGCGCAATTTTATAGTCAAAATGAATATCTGCAACCAAAGGCACCTGCACGCGCTTGCGGATTTCCCCGAACGCTTCAGCGGCTTCCATGCTCGGCACAGAAACCCGCATGATGTCCGCGCCGGCATCGGCGCAGCGCTGAATCTGCGCCACGGTCGCTTCCACATCGCAGGTTTCAGTATTGGTCATGCTTTGAATGCTGATCGGCGCATCGCCGCCCACATGCACCGAACCGACGCGGATTTTGCGGGTCGGACGGCGCTGAATTGGATTTGCAATCATGTTTTCGCTCTACCCCTGTCCATTAGCGTGATAAACGGAATTCTGCCTTGCCGTTTACCGTATATGGCGACAATGAAACCGCTTCATTATTTAAGCTGAGTGACACGGCAGCAGCATCATCCAGGCGGATCTGGAATGGCGCTTCGCCGGATAAATCTAAAGTGGAAGCCTGGCGGCCAGTCGCCAGCACCTTGCCTGCTGAGTCAACAATATGCACAGAGGTCGGGCGGTTGAACTGCAGGCTCAGCTGGTCGCCGGATACGGCGCCACTGCTGCCAGAACTCAGCACCTGCACATCAGACGCTTCCGGCGCCAAGGCCTGCGCATCGCTGTCCGCGCCGCTGGACATATTCTGAATCACGGCGGCCAGAATGCCCAGAACCGCAAGCGCAAGCAGGGCGATCAGGCCGCGCTTGATCCATTTGCGGTTGCGGTCGCGGTTTGAACCCGGCAGCTTGCCCATGATTTTAATCGGCGAATTGTTCAGGGCGTGATTCGGCAGCAGGCCGGTATCATTGGCGTAAATCTCATCAAAACGCTGAATAATGCTGGTCGCGTCCACATTCAGGAGTTTGGCGTAAATGCGGTAATAGCCCTTGATGAAGGTCGCTTCAGGCAAAGACGTATACTCATCCTGCTCCAGCGCGGTCAGCGTTTTCACCGGAATATTCAGCTCGGCAGCGGCGTCGCTGAGCTCGCGCTTCTGGGTAATGCGGATTTGGCGCAAGTACTCGCCCGGGCGCTGTACATTTCCTAACGCATTTGGAGCAGCGCTCGAACCATTCGATTGCGGTGAATTAGGATTTACTTCCATACGGCCTCAGTACTGTACTGTAATTGCAAATAACGTTGGTATTCGGGACTTTCAGGGAACAGCGCCCGCAGCTGGTTGACCAGCGCCTGCATGCCCAGACTGTCCCCATTCGCACGCGCAGTGCGGATGCCAATCCAGAGCGCGCGGGCGCTCTGGTTTTTCTGCCCGACTGCGCGCACAAACTGTTCATACATTTGCGTCGCGGCAGCGGTTTGCTGGTTTAAATAAAAAATTTCCGCCAACTCTAACATTGAAATGAAGGAATCTCGATTGGCCTGCAGGGCCTGCTTGAATGATTTTTCAGCATTCGCGGCATCGCCCAGCTTCAGGTAAATCCGGCCGGCATTTTCCAGCGCGCGCGCGCGCTGATCATAGCCCAGTGTCGCGCCGGCGATGTTCAGCTGTTCAAGCGCGTCATTATAGCGCTCAATTTGATACAAATACGTACCATAGTTGTTACGCGCCTGCGCATTTTTCGGTTCTGCGGAAATGGCGCGCCGGAAATAGCTGTCGGCTTTTTCCATATTCAGCGGGCTGCCTTCCTGCTGCAGCAGCACGCCCATCATCATATTGGCTTGGGCGTCGCGCGGCTGCGTTTCCAGCGCCTGATCCAGCGCGCGCTTGGCCGCGTCCAGGTCGCCGGCCTTAATGTATTCAACCGCCAATTGAGTGCGCACTTTGGCTGCCTTCTCCGGATCTTTTTTGCCGAGATCTGGGGTCTGGCAGGCCGTCAGCGCCAAAGCTGCAAGGCTTAAAGATGAAATGAAAGCAAGTTTATACCTTAAGGTTCTCAATTGGCCGCCTCTTATTATCCTTGTGTGCGCAGGATTTCGTTCTGCTGCGCAACTTTCTGTTTCCACTGCTCTGCGCGCCGGGTGCGGTCAGCAACCTGCCCGACCAGCTGCCCGCAGGCGGCGTCAATATCATCGCCGCGGGTCTGACGAATCGTACACACAAATCCGGCATCAGACAAAGTTTTTTGGAAAGAAATAATCCGGTTGCGGCTGGAACGCCCGTAGGGCGCATGCGGGAACGGATTAAAAGGAATTAAATTAATTTTGCTCGGCAGGTTCTTCAGCAGGCGGATCATCTGCTGCGCATGCCCCGGCTTGTCGTTTACGCCGTCCAGCATGACATATTCAATCGTCACATGCTTGCGCGAGCTTTCATTGCCGTCTTTGCCGATATAGCGCTGGCAGGCGGCGATCAGCTGCTCCAGCGGGTATTTTTTATTGATCGGCACCAGCTCATTGCGCAGCGCATCATTCGGCGCGTGCAGCGAAATGGCGAGCGCAACGTCAATATCCTGCGCCAGCTGGTCAATTTTCGGCACCACGCCGGAGGTGGACAGCGTCACACGGCGCTTGGACATGCCGTAGGCGAAGTCATCCAGCATGATGCGCATGGAATTCAGCACGGCGTCATAATTCAGCAGCGGCTCGCCCATGCCCATCATCACCACATTGGTCACCGAACGCTCGCGCTCAGCCACCGGCACATCTTCCATATAGGACAGATTGGCCATCCACAGCTGGCCGATGATTTCCGCCTGGCTCAAGTCGCGCTGGAAGCCCTGCTTGCCGGTTGAGCAGAATGAGCAGTCGAGCGCGCAGCCGACCTGCGAAGAAATGCACAGGGTCTTGCGCGAACCTGTTTTGTCTTCGGCTGGAATCAGCACGGTTTCCACCAGAGAGCCGGCGCCTTCGCCGACGCGGAATACCCATTTGCGCGTGCCGTCTTTGGAATAGTTGCGGTGCACCACTTCAGGCGCTTTAATTTCAGAGATTTTTTCTAATTTTTCACGCAGCTTGCCTGAAATATTGGTCATTTCGGCAAAGTCGGTGACAAAAAACTGGTGAATCCATTTCATCACTTGCCCGGCGCGGAACTTCTTCTCCCCCATATCTTCGAAGAATTTTTCCATTTGCGGGCGCGACATGCCGAGTAAGTTCACTTTCGGCGCAGCAGGCTGTGCCGGAGCGGACGGAGATTGTTGCTGCACATCAGAAATTGCCGATACAGCGGCCACTTCATTACTCATGTGTAATTACCTAAACCATGTCTATAGATGAAAGGAGAAGCTCAATAAACGAGCAAAGCTTTATTCAGGGAATAAAAAAACCAGATAAGCATAATAGCACTTATCTGGCTTGAATACTGCGAATTAACGAGTACGCGGAGCAATCTCAGTCTGAGCGAAGAAGTAGTTCACTTCACGGTCAGCAGATGCTACAGAGTCAGAACCGTGAGCAGCGTTTTCGTCGATGCTTACAGCGAAGTCAGCGCGGATAGTGCCTGGAGCCGCTTCTTTAGGGTTAGTCGCGCCAAGGATGTCGCGGTGAGCAAGAACTGCGTTTTCGCCTTCAAGCACTGAAACAACTACCGGGCCAGAAGTCATGAATGCAACCAGGTCAGCAAAGAAACCGCGTTCTTTATGCTCAGCGTAGAAGCCTTCAGCTTCAGCTTGAGTCAGGTGCTTCATTTTAGTTGCAACGATTTGCAGGCCAGCTTTTTCAAAACGGGCAAAGATGTCGCCGATGTGGTTTTTAGCAACTGCGTCTGGTTTTACGATAGATAAAGTACGTTCAATAGCCATGATTGGCTCCTTAAGTCACAATGTTGACAGGAAAATTTGGCGCATTATACCGAATAATGCGCTATTTTCCGCTTTTGAGATGTAAAAAAAATTGCTTTTTTCAGCGCAGGGATCAGCTGGCTTCGTCAATCCACGCCATTTGAATGGCTTCCAGCAGGCCTTCGGTGGATTTTGCCGGATCGTCAGCAAATTCCGGCAAGGCGCAAACCCAGGCATGCAGGTCGGTGAAGCGGATCCACTGCGGATCGACATCTGGATGCGCTTCATACAGCTCAATTGCGATATCAATAGTATCTGTCCAGCGTAAGCCCATGAGTCTTCCTAAAATTGTTTGAATAATGCCGTACTTTAGCAAATTTCCCAAAAGCTGCGTGCGTTTTGCCGGATCCGGCAGTGAAAATTTACAGCACAATATTCAGCAGCGGCGCGCCGCATACAATTCCGCCGGCCACCGCCCCGCCAATCATTGCCCCGACCGCCACATCGCTGGGATAATGCAGCCCCAGCACCATGCGCGACAGCGCCACCAGCACGGTAAACGGCAGCATCAGGATCAGCAGCAGCGGCTGCACATAGCCTAAAATCGCCGTCACCATCACCGCATGCAGGGTATGCCCTGAAGGAAAGCTGAAGTGGTCCAGCGGGCGCTCGCCCAGGCGGATCACCTGATGCACCTGATAGGGGCGCGGGCGCACGGTTTTCTTTTTCAGCACTTTATAGATGCCGGTGCCCGCCAGGCTGCTGATGATCAGGTACAGCATCTGCAGCCCGTACAGCAGCCCCTGCAGCAGCCAGACCGCCGCCAGCATGGCATACCAGAACACGCCGTCGCCCAGGCGGCTGACCAGCTTGAAAAAATGCGCCACCCGCTTTGAGCGGGAAAAAGTATTGAGGTAGATGCAGCCTTTTAAATCGAGATCGAGCATTCTTATTTTTGCATTCTTGAATTTCATTGTTCTGTCCTCGAGCGCCCGGGCCGGCTTAAGCCATCATGCGATGGCCTCCGCTGCCGAATAAAGCGCCTGTTCGAATTGCTGAACTGGATACTGCCAGCCAATATCCTGAATATCTTCCCGCGCACCCAGCCCCATGCGCTTCAGCACGCTGCGCTGCGGCAGCTGGCACATCAGGCGCAGGAATTCGGCGCTGCTGCCTAAGGCGCACAGCCAGCCTGACTGCTGATGCCTCACATGCTGCTGCGCGCAGGCATTGTCATAGGCCAGCACCGGCAAGCCGCTGGCCATGGCTTCCAGCACCACATTGCCGAAAGTTTCCACCTGGCTAGCAAAAACAAATACATCCGCGCTGGCATAAGCCTCTGACAGCCGCGCCCCGCTTAAGCTGCCGGTAAATATCACGCCGCTCCCGCTTAAGCGCTGCAGCTTTTCCCTGTCCGGCCCATCTCCGACAATCACCAGCAAAGTCTTCTGCCTGCTGATTTTCTGCAAGGCTGAAAATGCCTTAATAATAGCATGCACTTCTTTTTCCGGCGAAAGCCTCCCGACATACAGCAGCACGGCGGTCTGCTCATCCGCCCCCCACTGCCGGCGCAGCTGCGCCGATGCATGCTTAGGATGAAAGCATTCCACATCGACCCCGCGGCCCACTACAGCCATCGGGCAGTCCACCCCTAAGGCCTGCAAGGAACGTGCCGTATCTTTGCTTGGCACGCAGGTCAGCTGGGTATTGTTGTGAAACCAGCACAGATAGCGCTGAATCGGCTTCAGCAGAAAGGCCAAGTCGAAAAAGCGGCTGAAATCCTGAAAGGCCGAATGAAAGCCGCTGGAAACCGGGATCTTGCGGTTTTTCGCCGCCTGCAGGGCAGCCAGCCCCAGCGGGCCTTCGGTGACAATATGCACCACGTCAGGCTCAAAATCTTCAATTGCGCCGGAAACTTTCAGAAACTGCGGCCAGCCGAATTTCAGGCTCGGGTAGCGCGGAATAGCCTGCGCCAGCACCAGGCATTCCTTATTCGGCGAAAACTGGCTGCAGCCCTGCTTCTGTTCAGGACGGATCAGCAGGATTTTATGCCCCTGCCGCTGCAGGCCCCTGCAAAGCTGCAAAAGCGACAAAGCCACGCCGTTGATTTCCGGCGGCCAGGTTTCTGTCACCAGCGCAATCTTCAGCCTCGGGCGCACCAGGTCATTCAGCACCCGGATATCATTCTGCACATTCTGCGCGCTTTTATTCTTAAAATAAAATTTAAAGCTTTCCGGAAAATCTTGTTGTTTTAAATGACCGAATGCAGATACCTGTTCCATATCTTACCTATCATTTGAGTTTTAGCCCAAGCATAGGCTGCAATTCTTGCAGTTTCATGATGCTGCCGTGACAGTTTAAAGTTAAAGATGAAAAATGCGCTTCAAGGCAGTATATGCCGCCTTAAAGCGCAGCGCCAAGCGGATTAAAAGGCCAGGCTGACATACACCACATCGCGGTAAATGCCGGCCGGCGTGCTGACGCTTGGGGTTTCTTCCAGCTCCACCACAACCGCGAATTTATTGTCGCGGCCAGCGGTCCGCGGCGACAGCAGCGCATTCCATTCATTTTTATTGGCGCCTTCAATGCGCATGCGCGTGGCCAGCCTGAATGCGCCGTTGCGCACATAGCTGTCGCCGTTTGAACTGGTCAAGTTCATGCTGCTGAAGCGGATATTGTAGGCTTGGTCGCAGCGCACCCTGAAGCTGGACGCCGCCTGACTGCGCAAGTAGCCGGCAAGGCGCATGCTGCTTTCAGTGACCGCGGCCATCGCGCACTGCTCCGCATGCGCCAGCGGGCTGCCGGCCGCCATGCACAGCAGCAGCGGAATAAGGCTTTTCATGATTCCTCTCCTTATTTGCATAATAAGTCCAGCGGTTTTGCAGCGGACTGCTCTGAAGCTTCCGCAGGCACCGCCAGCACCGCACTGCAGCTTTTTCCGCCCGCAGTTTTCACCGTGACGGCATAAACATCCGGCTTCAAGCCGTATAAATAGACCTTGCCTTCGCCATCGACCGGGAAGAACTCGCTTTTGCTCTGATTCAGGTACACTTCGCTGGCGCGGGCCAGAATCTGCCCCTGCTCATCCAGCAGGCGCGCCACAATCAGGCGGGTCTGGTAGACCGGGAAATTCAGCGCATAGCCACGCTTATCCAGCACAATGATGCGCTTGCTGGAATAATCAATCTTGTCATCAATCATCAGCTGGTCTTGATTGAAGGAAATGTCATAGGTGACATAGGGCACAATATTGTGCACAAAGAAGCTGCCGTCCTTGCGGGTTGCGCCCATCGGCGACAGCGAGCGGTAAATATCCACATCGGCATAGTCGCCAACCTGAACCAGGGCAAAGGCATTGTCCACATAGCGGGTCAGCGCGGCTTTTTTGCCCAGCACCACCAGGGCGCCGCGGTACGACAGCATGCTGGAGTCATAATCCGGCGACTGCAGGTACTGCGCGCTCAGGTCGCCGAATCGGGTGCCGTAGGCGCCATAGGCCTGATAAGTCACATCGCCCTCGCGCTGATAGGCGCCCAGGGTATAGTCCAGGCCGGTTTCCGCGACATTGTTCTGCACAAACTGCAGGCGGCTGAAATCTTCCGTAGAATGGCTGGCATACAGGCTGCGGCTGCTGTCGAAATTGTAGTTCAGCGAAAAGTACAGGCCCTGATCGCCCTCAGGGGCAAAATCATTGAAATAAGTCAGGCCTAAAGTCAGGCTGCTGCTGAAGCTTCTGGAAATGCCCAGATTCAGCATCTTGCTGTCTACCGAATAGCCTTCCGCATCATCATAATATTCGCGCTGCACATAGTTGGCGTTCACGCTGCCCACCCTAGGCACGTCATAAACATTCAGATACGCCAGAATGTCGTATTTCGGCACGCTCAGGCTGTCCTGATAGCCGAGAATCCGGTAGCCATGCGATGCATACGCGATGGATGCGCCTGCAGACACCTTGCGCCAGGAGCGGGTCAGCGCTGTCCCGGCGGAATAGCCGTCTTCCTGCGCTGAACGGCTGCCGGCGGCGTACATATCCAGCACCGCGATTTTGCCTGCGGACTGCGTCCACATCAGGCCCAGATTCTGCACCTCTTCGCTGTAGGCCGCATTGAAGCCCAGCGTTGTCGCATGGCTGACGCCGCGCCGGAAGTACAGATTGCTGAAGAATTCGCGGTAATCATCATTTTCAATATTGTAGTTATAGCGCAGCTTGCCCAGGCTGATATTGTATTCATTCAGCTCCGGCAGCAGCAGCCGGTTGTTGATCATCAGCGGAAAGGTCTGCACCGTCCGGTTGCCCAAAACATCTTCCACCACCACCTGCGCATCTCCCCCCTGCTGAATGCTGGCGCCGGTCTGCAGCACATAATCGCCCGGGGTCACTTGCTGCTGGTAAATGCTGACGCCGTTCAGCAGCAGGTCAACTTTGGAAGGCAGGGCCGCGCTGCCCCTCAAAGTCGGCGCATTCCAGTAAATGAAATCCGGGCGCTCGGTATAGCTGGTGCCAAAGCTCAGGCCGCCGAAGCGCAGGGAATTCATAAACGGGTTCATGACCGTGGTGCTGTCGCCCAGCATCAGGCGCGTGTAGTTTTGCGGAAAATCGATGCTGAAGGTGCTGTTCAGGCGCAGCATTTCACTGCGCTTGCCTTCGCCGCCTTCCACATGCTTGGCCAGCATGGCGTGATCCAGCAGCCAGTAATCCCGGAACAGGCCAATCTCAGACAGCGCGCTGTATTCCCGGCTGCCCTGCGCATCTTCAAAATAAAGGTCATAATTGACAAAACCGCCCAGCGAGGCCTTATCCGGCATCAGCAGCGGGCTTTCCGACAGGCTTTGCGCCTCAAAATAATTCCCCGGCAATTCAATTTTCACCGCCTGCAGGCTGCTGTCCAGTTCAGACTTGATGCCCGTCGCCGTCAGCAGGCAAAATTCCGGCTTGCGCCCGCTTCGGCTCATTAATTCAACTTTGACTTTCAACTGCTTTAAAACACTGCATTCCGCATACAGCTGCTGATCCTGCTCAAAGACCAGAACCTCTGTGTCCCGGTCAACTTGGTTTAGCCAGACATTGCTTAAAATCAAATTATCTTCAGCAGCATGAAGCAGCGTCATACAGAATGCGCCCGTTATTATGCAAGGCATTACTGCAATGATTCTGATCATGACGGTCACCTCATAAGGCAATCTCCAAAGGCGCTTCGCCTTTGTCCGTTTTTATTATCACTTTGTACGCTTCCGCGCTGGCCAGCTTGACCTGGCCTAAATCAAACTCGCCCCGCTGGTTTGCCAGCAAATATTTCATTTCAGGAAAAGAAGCAACCGCATTGCCTCTGCTGTCCACAAGGGAAATTTCTTTAATCTGAATATGTGAATTGGCGTTGTTGGCTAAGGTCAGAATCAGACTGTTGGCGCGGTACTTGACGCTGGGGCGCAGATCCGCCTGATTCTGCGCGCCGATAAACAGCGGCAGTGAAATTGTAAACAGGAAGCTGACTGAGTTTTCCTGCTCCACCGGCGGAATTTCATTGAATAAAACCCGCCAGGCCCCTTCCTCTTTAAGGTTCATCTCGCCTACCGGCTGCTGGAACCCCACACGGACCAGCTGCCTGGAATCCGGCTGCAGCACAAAGTTTTTAGGATTAATCAGCACATCCGGGTCCGGCGTGTAAACATCTTCCCCTTTTTCATTCTGCGTCCATCTGACTGCTGTGGCTTCAAAAATTTTAGCCGCGCTCACTTCGGTATAGTCAAGCGTAACTGTGGCGCTGCGCTGATTGCTTTTGTCGCCAATATACAGCTGGATGGGAGTAATTTTCAGTCCGGCCTGCGTCAGGGCTGACACTGCGGCCAGTGAGGCAAATACCGCATTCAGTAATAATTTACGCATATCCTTGTCCTTATTTTTATTTTAAGCAGCCCGCCGCTGCGGATATTCTGCTGCAGAAGCAGGCCTGCCGATGACAAGCCTGCCTGCGGTCAAAGCCTTGCCGGAACTTAGAAATACACTTTAATTTTGTATTGCTCGGTATATGTTCCGACCGGATAGCTGACGCCGACTTCGTCAATGCTGGCTTTCACGCTGTAGCTTGCCCAGCCGCCGCCAGTGGCAGGATGGCCTGTGGAAACGCCCATAGGAATGGTTGTTCCGCCGCGTTTAGTCTCGAATGTCACCGGAATGGCGTTGGAGCCATTTTTCAGCTTGCCGCCGTTTGCTGTGCTCAAGTCCAGCTTATAGACCGCATTTGCGCCCACTTTGAAATATCCGGTTTCACTGTCGCCGCCCGATCTGTCCTTAAGTACAAGTTTCGGCGTCAATACCTTGATATCGCAGTGCGGTTCAACTTTCAGCTCAATATCAATTTTGTCATGACACTCAACGCCGCATCCTTTAGGCGGCCGTTTTGAGTCTGTCTCGCCTGCATAGATTGCTGTTGAGCATAAACCTAAAACCAGTGCAGATATTCCTGCTGCGATTAATTTAGCCATGATGTTTTCTCCATTTGTGAATTATTATCTAGCAGCCATTTTCCCAGATCGGACTGTTTAGCTTTGGAGTGATTAATCTAATCAATCGTCATTTCTTCTGATGGCATAACCATTGTTCAACAAATTTCATTAAAAATAATTTATGCGGCATTTTTCACACAAAATATGAAATCAATCACACTTATATAAATAAACCATAAATACATCATTGTTTAAGGTGCGTTTTCCCAGCCGATGCGCATTCCGGCCTGAGCGGAATTTTTTTTGAACAGAAAATGCAAAAAGCTGCGCCGCGCGTTTTTCATGCACTAAATTTATGTATTTCCATGAGTATATTTTTATAAGAAACTTACATTAATTTACACTTCGGCTCTGTTTTGCCTAATTCAGCGCAGCTGCAGCGCAATTTTAATTGAACATTCACGCAGTGTTTTTGGAAACGTCTATCACTGCTTTAAGGCTGATCAATTTAACAAATAAAAACATCCCCAAATAGGGATTGTTTCTGCAATAAATGCCGTAATTTCCGCAGAAATTTTTACATAACCGGTCACAGAATTACAAAAAAAATAAATCTTGATCAAGCTTTATTGCAAAAGCACACTGTTCCGCAGCATTGCCGGATTTTCTGAATTTAAATGATTTTTCCCTTTTGCCATGTGAAATTCACTGCCGGCTGAAAGGCTTAGCGCTGCGTTTCCTCCGCCGCGCTAATCCCGCGCGGCGCGGTTTTGGCCAGTGCTTATTGCCGGCTATTTCCGGCCTTAACACAATCGCGCTTGACCCCAGTCCTGCCAGCAGGACTGCTTCGGGCCAGCCGCACTTTTGCTTCAGGCGGCATTCCGCAGCGTCAGGCGGAAAAAATAGGGAAATTAGATAGCTGCCCGCCCGGAAAAAACCGGCACGGCTGCGCTGAAATGCCGGCAATTGCTGCAGGCATTTTAAAGATTCTTCCGCTGCTTTCAGCCGGCGCGGATCAGGCTTTCCAGCAATGCTGAAGCTGGCGCATGCATCATTCCCCCTGCGGCATGCGGTTCAGCAGTCCATTCTGCACCTGATACAGCTGGCCGCCGCCGAAATCAATTTGCTGATTTTCGCCCTGCAGGGCCGGAAAGCCAGTTATTTTTTCCAGCTGCGGGGAACGCTGGAACTGCTGCGTTTTCGGATTGTACATCCAGTAAATAAAGCGCTTGTCTTCCACTTTGCGGTTCTCCGATGTATCCGCAAGCACCACATCGTAATAGCCGTCAAAATTGATGTCCAGAAAGCCGATGCTGCCGGCAAATGCGGTAAATCCAGTCAGGCTCTGCATCACGGCATTATTGTTTTTATTGATGATATCCACGCGCTTCAGCGCTTTGCCGTAGGGCTGCTGCTCGCCGTCCAGGCCGTAAAATTTAAATACAATAACCGGCTTATCCGCCGCCTTGAATGCAGGCTCAAATGCAATCTCAGCATTTACCGCTTTATCCGCAGACGTCAGCAGCGACGGCATCTGCCCAGTATTGGCGTTCAATTTTCCTTCCAAGGCATACTGCGTGGCGGTTTCATCCATGCTGTCCACGCTGACCGATTTCAGGTTCAGCTGATCGCCCTTCTGAATGCCTTTAAAGGCTATGCTTTTTTGATTTTTGAGGTCTTTTAAGGTGCCGTGCGGATTCCATATGCCGGCGTATAAATCCAGAAAATACTGGCCGTCTGCGGAACGCAGCATGCGCTGCATGGAAACGCGGACATTATGGAAGTGCTTCAGGCCATTATTTTCCATGGATGGGGCTGCTTCAGCCGGCGCGGTTTCCGCAAAGCTGAAACCGGAGAGCGTTAATGCAGCGATACAAAGGAGATTTTTAATATTCATTGTCAGGCTACACTCAGAATAAAGAATGGATTCTGAATACTCTATCACAGAATTATTAAACGCAGATGCAAGCCGGCAGCCTGCAGATTGGTTAAGCTGCATGCTTTATGCGGCCCATCTCCAAAGGGTCACCCTTTTAAAGAAGGGCGTTCCAAAGCTGAATGCTCATGCCTCACCCTGCCCCCGCACCGGCATGGAGCTGTAATTGCAGCCCATAAAAAAACCCTGCTTACGCAGGGTTTTTACAGCATAAAAATCAATCAGATCAGAAAATCAGTTCTTTTCTTTGTCTACGATTTTGTTCGCTTGAATCCAAGGTATGAGCAAGGTTAAAGCACTGCTTTAACCGAAGCGCAAGGCTACGTAACAACAATTATTTCACAATAAAAAACCCTTGTAAAAACAAGGGTTTTTAAAGATTCAACTAAAGCTTAGTTCTTTTCTTTGTCTACGATTTTGTTGGCTTGAATCCAAGGCATCATAGAGCGCAGCTTGTTGCCTGTCACTTCAATGCCGTGCGCAGCGTTTTGACGGCGGCGGGCAGTCATAGACGGATAGTTCAACGCGCCTTCGTTAATGAACATCTTCGCATATTCGCCAGACTGAATGCGTTTCAGCGCATTGCGCATCGCTTCGCGAGACTGTTCGTTGATTACTTCAGTACCTGTTACATATTCGCCGTATTCAGCATTGTTCGATACTGAATAGTTCATGTCCGCGATGCCGCCTTCGAACATCAAGTCAACGATCAGCTTAAGCTCGTGCAGGCATTCGAAGTAAGCCATTTCCGGCGCATAACCGGCTTCAACCAAAGTTTCATAGCCCATTTTAACCAGCTCAACCGCGCCGCCGCAAAGCACAGCCTGTTCACCGAACAGGTCAGTTTCAGTTTCTTCGCGGAAAGATGTTTCGATAATGCCGGTGCGGCCGCCGCCTACGCCTGAAGCGTAAGAAAGCGCAACATTGCGGGCATTGCCTGAAGCGTCCTGATGAATCGCGATTAAGTCAGGCACGCCTGAACCGCGCTGGAATTCTGAACGCACTGTGTGGCCCGGCGCTTTAGGCGCAACCATGATCACGTCTAAATCGGCGCGCGGAACAACCTGGTTGTAAAGAACAGCAAAACCGTGAGCAAATGCTAAAGTTGCGCCTTCCTTGATGTTCGGCTCAATCACGTCGCGGTAAAGCTGTGACTGGAATTCATCCGGAGTCAGAATCATCACCAGGTCAGCCTGAGCAACGGCAGCTGGAACTTCAGCAACTTTAAGGCCTGCGTTTTCAGCTTTCTTCCAGGAAGCGGAGCCTGCGCGCAGGCCCACAGTTACGTCAACGCCAGAGTCTTTCAGGTTTTGCGCATGCGCATGGCCTTGTGAACCGTAACCGATGATCGCTACTTTCTTAGATTGGATGATAGATAAGTCGCAGTCTTTATCATAAAAAATTTGCATTGCTGTCTCCGCTAAAATGCTGTGTTTCCTTACCCTAAGTTAGTGATTTCTTGTTTTTCACTAAATTAAGCCCCTCTCCTGAATAAATGAAGAGAGTGTATTTGTTTAAAATCAGATGGTTAAAACTTTTTCGCCGCGCGCGATACCCGATACGCCGGAACGCACAACTTCAAGGATGGTATTTTCCGCCAGCGCGTCAATAAAGCCATCCAGCTTGTCTGTTGTGCCCGCCAGCTGAATGGTATAAGTCGTCGGCGTTACATCCACAATCTGTCCGCGGAAAATGTCAGCGGTGCGCTTGATTTCCGCGCGCGCTGCGCCTAAAGCCTTCACTTTAATCAGCATCAGCTCACGCTCAATATGCGCGCCTTCTGACAAATCCACCACTTTAACCACTTCAACCAGCTTGTTCAGCTGCTTGGTAATCTGCTCAATCTTATGGTCATCGCCATAGGTGGTCAGCGTCAGGCGCGACAGTGTCGGATCTTCAGTCGGCGCCACATTCAGGGTTTCAATGTTGTAGCCGCGCTGCGAAAACAGGCCCACTAAACGGGAAAGCGCGCCCGCTTCGTTTTCAACGAGTACAGAAATAATATGCCTCATTTTGTGCGCTCCCCTTTGCCTAACCACATGTCCTGCATGGACTGGCCCGCAATCAGCATCGGATAAACGTGCTCGGTGCGGTCAACCATAACGTTAATAAATACGCACTTGTCGTTAATCGCCATTGCTTCCGCCAGCTTGGATTCAAGCTCATCGGCATGGTCAATCTGAATGCCGACATGGCCATACGCTTCCATCAGCTTGGCGAAGTCCGGCAAGGACTCGACATAAGAGCTGGAATGGCGGCCTTCATAGTTCATATCCTGCCACTGCTTCACCATGCCCAATGCGCGGTTGTTCAGACAGAGGATTTTCACATTCAAGCCGTACTGCTTGCAGGTCGAAAGCTCCTGAATGCACATCTGGATGGATGCTTCGCCGGTAATGCACACCACCTGCTGATCCGGGAAAGCCAGCTTGGCAGCCATAGCATACGGCAAGCCTACGCCCATGGTGCCCAAGCCGCCGGAGTTGATCCATTGGCGCGGGCGCTTGTAGCGGTAGTACAGCGCGCCGAACATTTGATGCTGGCCAACGTCAGAGGTAATGATCGCTTCGCTGTTGGTGAGTTTATCCAAAGCTGCAACCACCTGCTGCGGCTTCATGGTGCCGTCCGCCGGGATCTCATATTTCAGGCCATGAACTTTGCGCCATTCATTGATTTGCGACCACCAGGCAGCCATAGCTTCAGGATTCGGCTTGGACACGTTCAGCTGCTTCAGCTGCGCCAGCATTTCCTGCAATACCGGCTCCACCGCGCCGACAATCGGAATATGCGCCATGATGGTTTTTGAAATCGCCGCAGGGTCGATGTCAATATGGATCACTTTGGCATTTTTGCAGAATTTCGCAGGGTTATTGGTCACGCGGTCATCAAAACGCGCGCCGATGGCCAGAATCACGTCTGCATTATGCATGGTCATGTTGGCTTCATAAGTGCCGTGCATGCCCAGCATGCCGACAAACTGCGGATCATCGCCCGGGAATGCGCCTAAGCCCATCAAGGTATTGGTTACCGGAAAGCCTAAAGTATGCGCCAGCTCGGTCAGCAGTTCAGAGGCATTGCCCTGCACCACGCCGCCGCCCGAGTAAATGACTGGACGCTTGGCATGCAGCAGCTCATCAATCGCCTTGCGGATCTGGCCGGAGTGGCCGCGGTGCGGCGGCTGGTAAGAGCGCATTTTCACTTTTTCAGGATATTCGTAAGCGAATTTTTCCGCCGGATTGGTCGCATCTTTAGGAATATCGACCACCACCGGTCCCGGACGGCCGGAAGACGCAATATAAAAGGCTTTCTTAATGATGGCCGGAATTTCGCTGGCATGGCGCACCTGGAAGCTGTGCTTCACGATTGGGCGGGAAATGCCCACCATGTCGGTTTCCTGAAACGCGTCTTCGCCAATCAGATGCGAAGCAACCTGGCCGGACAAAATCACCATCGGGATGGAGTCCATATAGGCTGTTGCGATTGGAGTAACGGTATTGGTTGCGCCCGGGCCGGATGTGACCAGCACAACACCGGTTTTGCCTGTTACGCGCGAATAGGCATCGGCCATATGGCCGGCCGCCTGCTCATGGCGCACGAGGTAATGGTTAATTCTGTCTTGTTGAAATAGCGCGTCGTAAATATGCAGTACTGCGCCGCCTGGGTACCCAAAAACATGTTCAACGCCTTCGTCCGCTAATGCGCGAACAAGCATTTCACCACCAGATAAAAGTTCCAACGTGATTCACCCTAATCTTTTTTTAGCCGCAAAATGGGAGACACTTGCGACGCTTCGTTCATTGACTGCCTGCACTGTTATAGCACACATATTTCATAGTTTTCATGGCAATAGGAAAAAATTCCGACCCGACTGCTGTTTGAGCAGTATGAGATCCAAAACGCGCTGGGATAAGCCCGTTTTATCCGCTTTGTTCAGCTTCTCGGCTAGAGCAGCTGCCCATTGCATGACATGACACTTATTCGAAGGGTGATCGGCTAAGGCATATAAAACTAAAACAGCATTTTTGTTGTTTAAACTATTAATGTCAAGTTTAAAAATTGGCTTTTTCCTGTTTATTTACAGACCGTTTATTTTTTAAGCTTGGCGCAGTTCCCGGCGGCCGGCATCAGCGCCTGCATTTTTTTCCATTTTCGCCCAACTTATTCATTTCTTTTATATATTGGATAAATAATTTTAATCAATTCAGCCTGAACCCTGCCGCTGCCTGCCGGCCGCGGCGCAGCACACGCCCCCGGAAGAGTCATGAAATCTGCGCAAATTTACGGCAGCGGGCGCGCATGGCGCCGGCCAGCCAGCCCGGCATAAAAAGGGATGGCATCGGCGCAAAAAAAGGCGCAAAATTTCAGCTTATTGCGCAGCTGAAAACTGCGCTTCTGACCGGATCAAGGAACTGAATTCATCATGAAAATGCCTTTTGCTAAATTGGGAAGCGCAGCCGCGGCTTTGGCGCTGGCTGTGAGCGCGCAAAGCAGCTTTGCGCAAAATTTCTATAAGTGGGTCGATGCCAAAGGCTCGACGCATTATACCGCTACGCCGCCGCCGAAAAGCGCCAAGAAAAAAGGCAAGGTGGAAACCTACGGCTGGAAAAATTCCGCTGCGCCGGCGCCGGCAGCAGGCGGACAGGCGCATCCTGAGGCCAAGGCCGCCGCGCAAGAAGCGCAGCAGGCTGCAGCTGAAAAAGAGCAGGTGCATCAGGAAGCCCAGGCGGCATTGCGCCAAGGGCAAGCGCTTTCCTCAGAGGCAAAATAATCGCCTGATCTGCGGTTCAGGATTATTCCTGCAGAATAGCCGCGCAAAATTCACTTTTAGGTGTATTTTGCGCTATGCTGTGCAACAAACTTTTTAACCATTGTTCTTATATTACGTTTATGACTACTCACATTGACCCTGAATATCAAGCCAGTGCGATTGAACCTGCCGTCCAGCAGGATTGGGAAACTCGCAAAGCCTTTAAAGTTGCCGACACTGCAGAAGGTCCGCGCCGCTACATCCTCTCGATGTTCCCTTATCCAAGCGGCAAACTGCATATGGGTCATGTGCGCAACTATACCATTGGCGACGTCATCAGCCGTTTCCACCGCTTAAAAGGCGAAACCGTGCTGCAGCCGATGGGCTGGGATGCATTCGGCCTGCCTGCTGAAAACGCAGCCATTGCGCATCAGGTTGCTCCGGCAAAATGGACCTTTGAAAATATCGCCTATATGCGTGACCAGCTGAAAAAGCTGGGCCTTTCAGTGGATTGGGACCGCGAGTTCGCCACCTGCACGCCGGAATACTATCACTGGGAACAATGGTTATTTGTGCAGCTGTATAAAAAGGGCCTGATCTACCGCAAGCTTTCCACCGTGAACTGGGATCCGGTGGATCAGACTGTGCTGGCCAATGAGCAGGTTGAAAACGGCCGCGGCTGGCGTTCCGGCGCACTGGTGGAAAAGCGCGATATTCCAATGTACTACTTCCGCATTACCGACTATGCGCAGGAACTGCTGGATGATTTAGACACCCTGAAAGACGGCTGGCCGCAGCAGGTTCTGACCATGCAGCGCAACTGGATTGGCCGCTCGCAGGGCATGGAAATCACCTTCCCTTCAGCCCGCCCTGAAGTGTATGCAGACGGCTTAACAGTCTTCACCACGCGCGCCGACACCTTAATGGGCGTGACTTATGTGGCTGTAGCTGCGGAACACCCGATGGCGCTGAAAGCGGCTGCTATCCAGTCAGAAGCAGGCAATCCTGAACTGCAAGCGTTCATTGAAGAATGCCGCATGGGTTCAGTCGCGGAAGCGGACTTAGCGACTGCTGAGAAAAAAGGCATGGCGACCGGCCTGTCTGTGAAGCATCCTGTGACTGGCGAAGAAGTGCCGGTTTGGATTGCCAACTATGTACTGATGTCTTACGGTTCTGGCGCGGTGATGGCGGTTCCGGCGCATGATGAGCGCGACTTTGAATTTGCCGGAAAATTCGGCCTGAGCATTAAGCAGGTGATTGACGCCAAAGGCGCAGATGATGCGGACTTTGATGCAGCCCTTTGGCAGGAATGGTACGGCTCTAAAGAAGGCAAGCTGGTTAATTCCGGCGAATTTGACGGCCTGGATTTGCAGGGCGCCTACGATGCTTTCCTGGCAAAATTAGAACCGCAAGCTCTGGCTAATTCTAAAGTCCAGTTCCGCCTGCGCGACTGGGGCGTATCGCGCCAGCGCTACTGGGGCTGCCCAATTCCAATGATCAACTGTGACACGTGCGGCCAGGTGCCGGTGCCTGAAGAACAGCTTCCGGTTGTGCTTCCGACGGACGTGGTTCCGGACGGTTCAGGCAACCCATTGAATAAAATGCCTGAATTCTATGAAACCCAGTGCCCGTGCTGCGGCGGCGATGCGCGCCGTGAAACCGACACGCTGGATACTTTCGTAGAATCTTCCTGGTACTATGCGCGCTATGCATCTCCTGATTTTACTGGTGGTTTAGTTAAGCCTGAAGCGGCGCAAACCTGGCTGCCGGTGAACCAGTACATCGGCGGTGTCGAGCACGCAATTTTGCACTTATTGTATGCGCGTTTCTTCCATAAACTGATGCGCGATGAAGGCGTGGTGCAAGGCAATGAGCCGTTCACCAATCTGCTCACTCAAGGCATGGTGCTGGCGGATACTTTCTACCGTGAAGCGGAGTCAGGCAAGAAAACCTGGTTCAATCCGGCGGACATCGAACTTGAAAAAGACGAAAAAGGCCGCGTGCTTTCCGCTAAATACAGCGGCGACGGCCAGGAAGTTGTGGTTGGCGGCCAGGAAAAAATGTCCAAGTCGAAAAACAACGGCATTGACCCGCAGGCGATCATTGACCAGTACGGCGCAGATACAGCGCGCGTATTCATGATGTTCGCGGCTCCGCCTGACCAGTCGCTTGAATGGTCGGATGCCGGTGTTGAAGGCTCTAACCGCTTCCTGAAGCGCGTTTGGCGCCTGGCTGCCGGCTTCCTTGAAAAAGGCAACCCTGCATCAGCCATTGACGCTGCCCAGCTTTCAACTGCCGCCCAAGACCTGCGCCGCAAGACGCACGAAACCATTCAGAAAGTCGGTGACGACATTGAGCGCCGCCATGCATTCAACACGGCGATTGCCGCCATGATGGAACTGCTGAATGCGAACAATAGATTTGAAGCCCAGAATGACAATGATGTGGCTGTGGCGCGCGAATCCATCACGGCGCTGCTGACTCTGCTGGCGCCATTTGCGCCGCATTTGAGCCAGACTTTACTGACCCAGTTCGGCATTGATTTGACGGCAGCGCTGTTCCCTGCTGTGGATGAGTCTGCGCTGGCCCGCAATACGCAGATCATTGTGGTTCAGATCAACGGCAAGCTGCGCGGCAAGCTGGAAGTGCCGGTAGATGCATCTAAAGATGACATCTTGGCGCAGGCGAAAGCCCTGCCTGAAGTGCAGCAGTTCCTGACTGGCCCAACCAAGAAAGAAATTGTTGTGCCGAATAAGCTGGTGAATTTGGTGGTTTAAAACCTTTAGAGTTCCTTCTCCCTCAGGGAGAAGGAACTTCCCAAAAGAGCTTAAAAACAAATCCTAAACAAAGCCCGTTGCCAGTCAGCGGGCTTTGACTTTACAATCCCATGCATTGAACGAAACAATATCCGTCTCATGCCCGCATACGCCGGGAAATATTTTACAGAGGACACCGCATGCATCTGGTTCAGCGCGCTGCAGCAATTGTATTAACCCTGGGCCTGGGTGCAGGCTTAACCGGCTGCGGCTTCCACTTAAAAGGCACCAGTCCGAATGTTGCGCCGGTGACTTATGCCAACATGAGCCTGGCTTTGCCGCAGAATACCGAAGAGCTTGAAGAAAAACTGAATATCTACCTTGGCGCAGCCGGAGTCAGAATCAGCAATAACCCGAATAACTATGTATTGCGCGTTCTGGATTACAGCCCGCGCCGCCTTGAGCTGAACGGCAAGCTGGTCGAAACTTTGCTGCGCTTAAATGTGACTTTCCGCATTGAAGATGCGCAGGGCAACCCTGTGACCGAACCGCGCACCGTGATGGCCTCCCGTTCATACCAGTATGATGTCGCTACGGTCAACACTGATGATCAGGAGCAGAAATTCCTGAATCAGGTGATTATTGATGATGTGGCGCAGCAGATTGCCCGCCAGATTTCCTCCAACCGCCTGCCGCTGGCTGTTCAGCGCGCTGCCCCTGCTGCCGAATAGGCTGAACGCGATTTATGAAGCTCGATTACCTGCAGGCGCTGAAGCGTGTTGATGAGGCCCGCGGCGCCTGGGTGCTGCACGGCCAGGAACCGCTGCTGGAACAGAATCTGCTGGATGCGTTCCGCGCCAGCTGGCAAAAGCAGGAGATTGAGCGCCAGCGCTATGACATCAGCAGCGTCAGTGACTGGAAAACCGTATTTAACGCCTTGAACAGCCTGTCGCTGTTTTCCAGCCAGCTGGCGGTTGAAGTGCACGGCAATATCAAGCCGGATGCCGGCGGGCTGAAAGAGCTGAAAAGCTATCTGCAGCACAATGAGCAGAATCTGCTGCTGGTGGTGATGCCCAAGCAGGACAGCAGCAGCCTGAAAACCGCGTTCTTTCAAGTAATTGACGCCAATGGCGTGAATGTTGCTCTCAGCGCAAATTACCCGAAAGACCGCCAGCAGATTTTAGCGGCCGAAGCGCAGAAGCTCGGCATTCAGCTGGCCAGCGACGCCTGGCAATGGCTGGAGCAGCATCATGAGCATAACCTGCTGGCGGCCAAAAACAGCTTAATGCGCGTCAGCGACACTTTTGCTGAGGCCGGCGTCATTCAGGTTGAGCATCTGCATTCCTGCCTGCAGGACCAGTCCAGATACAGCACCTTTGATTTAAGCGATGCCCTGCTGCAGGCCAATCTCGGCCAAGCGGTTAAAATTTTCCAGTACCTGACCGCCTCCGGCGAACCGATGCCGCTGATTCTGTGGAGCATCAGCAAGGAAATGCGCCTGCTGATGCAGCTGTTTGAACAGCCGCAGAATGCGCTGCAGCTGGGCATCTGGAAAAGCAAAGTCAGCCAGTATCAGCAGGCTTTGCGCCGGCTTGATCCCGGCAGCTTTGTGACCTGGCCGGCGCTGCTGCTGCGCATTGACGCCTCGATTAAGGGCCTGGGCTGCGAAAATCCTGAGCATCTGGCGCAGCAGGCGATTGCCAGCATGTGCGGCCGGCAGCTGTTCAATTAATCTGAAAAACTCAGGCTGCGGAAAATCATCATTGGGCATTTTTCCCGCAAATGCCCTGTTCTCAGCCTTCAGCGCATCGAATTAATAATTCTCATTTGCAGTATCTTCTCAAATATTCACGCTTTATCCTTAATTAACTTTTATAATTTGAGCAATTTTTTTTCTGCGCGCCCAAAATCATGCCAAAAATAAAACCCGCTAAAATCCTGATGATAGCAGTCTGCATACTGGCAGCTGCGGTTACCGCATGGTACTTCTTCAAGCCGAAAGCGCAGCAGGCGGAATACATCAGCGCGGAAGTCAGCCGCGGCGACATTGAAAATTCCGTGCTGGCGACCGGCGTGCTGGAAGCCACCAAAATGGTCAGCGTCGGCGCGCAGGTGTCCGGCCAGGTGAAAAAGATGCATGTGGCGCTGGGCGATCAGGTCAAGCAGGGCCAGCTGATTGCGCAAATTGATTCAGTGCGCCAGGAAAATGATTTAAAAACCGCTGAAGCCAGCATTAAAAACCAGCAGGCGCAGCTGACCGTCAAGCAGGCGAATTTATCTAAAGTTGAGGCGGAATATAAGCGCCAGCAAGCCATGTACGCGCAGGACGCCACTTCCCGCGCCGAGCTGGAAGCGGCCTTGGCCGGCTATAAAACAGCGCAGGCTGAAATCGCCTCGATCAATGCGCAAATTGAACAGTCGCGCCTGACCCTGGCCACCGCCAAAGAAGACTTAGGCTATACCCGGATTATTGCGCCAATGGACGGCACCATTGTGGCGATTGTGACTGAAGAAGGCCAAACCGTGAACGCCAATCAAAGCGCGCCGACCATTGTGAAGCTGGCCAAGCTGAATACCATGACCGTCAAGGCGGAAATTTCCGAAGCCGATGTGATGAAAGTTTCCGAAGGGCAAACAGTGTACTTCACCACCTTGGGCAACAGCGAGAAAAAGCACTATGCGAAGCTGCGCCAGGTGGAGCCGGCGCCCTCTTCCATCAATAATGAAACCAGCAGCAACACCTCTTCATCCTCCAGCACGGCGGTATACTACAACGCGCTGTTTGATGTGCCGAATGAAGACGGCAAGCTGCGCATTGATATGACCGCGCAGGTGTATATTATTCTGGATGAAGCGCGGAATGTGCTGACTGTTCCCGCAGCCGCGGTTCAAGCGTCGAACCGCCGCAGCAAGTCTGGCGCAAATGCCGGTGCCGGCAGCGCTGAACAGCAGCCGCGCAGCGAAGGCGATGCAGCGCCGGCCAGCCGCCTGCAGCTGACCGCAGCTGAAAAAGCGCTGGTTGAGCAGGGCAAAGCTTCTGTGGCAACAGTCCGCGTGGTTCAGGCCGACGGCACAGCCAAGCCGCAGCCGGTGCTGCTTGGGCTGAATAACCGCGTTACCGTGCAGGTGCTGCGCGGCTTGAAACAGGGCGAAAAAGTAGTGATTGCGGACGGTTCAGACACCAGCAATGACGCGGCCAAGCGCAGCAGCCGCGGCCCGATGAGAATGTAATCATGAGCCAGAATCAGCAGCCTCTGCTTGCCGTCAAGAATCTGACCCGTGAATTCCCTGCCGGCGAAAGCACCGTTCAGATTTTAAAAGGCATTGATCTTGAAATTTACCCCGGCGAACTGATCGCGATTGTCGGCCAGTCCGGTTCGGGAAAATCCACCCTGATGAACATTCTGGGCTGCCTGGATCAGCCCAGCGGCGGCAGCTACCAAGTCAAAGGCCGCGAAACCCGCGAGCTGGAGCCGGATGAGCTGGCCCAGCTGCGGCGCGAATATTTCGGCTTCATCTTCCAGCGCTATCATCTGCTGGGCGATTTAACCGCGGCCGGCAACGTTGAGGTTCCGGCAATTTATGCCGGCGCAGACGCATCTTCCCGGCAGGCGCGCGCCAAAGAGCTGCTGGCAGGACTGGGCTTGGGCGATAAAACCCAGAACCGCCCCAGCCAGCTTTCCGGCGGGCAGCAGCAGCGGGTTTCAATTTCCCGTGCCCTGATGAATGGCGGCGATGTGATTCTGGCCGATGAGCCGACCGGCGCCTTGGATAAGAACAGTGGCATTGAGGTGATACGCATCCTGCGCGAACTGAACGCCAAAGGCCATACCATTATTCTGGTCACGCATGACCATAACGTGGCTAAAAACGCCACGCGCATTATTGAAATCAGCGACGGCAGCATTGTTTCCGACCTGCCGAATACCCCGGAAAATGCGGATGAGCCCTTGGCAAGGCAGGCGCTGATCCATCCGGAGCAGAAGCGGATTTCGTCCTGGCGCTCGGCTGCCGACCGCTTAGGCGAAGCCTTCCGCATGGCCCTGCTGGCGATGAACGCGCACCGCATGCGCACCTTCCTGACCATGCTGGGCATCATCATCGGCATTGCCTCGGTGGTTTCGGTGGTAGCGCTGGGCAACGGCTCGCAAAAGCAGATTCTGGATAACATCAGCAGCTTAGGCACCAACACCATTACCGTGTATCAGGGCCGGGGCTTTGGCGACAACTCAAGGTCATCGCAGGTGAAGACCCTGATTCCGGCCGATGCCGCGGCGCTGGCTGAACAGCCCTATGTAGACGGCGTCAGCCCGACGGTCAGCAGCAGCGTAACGGTGCGCTTCAAAGACACCGAAGCCTCAGCCACCGTCAACGGCGTCAGTGAAGACTACTTCTATGTCAGAGGCATGACCTTCGCATCAGGCCAGCCTTTCGACAAGGAAAGCGTGACTGAGCAGACTCAGAATGTGGTGATTGACAGTAACACCAAAAACGCCTTTTTCAGCGACGGCGCCGACCCGCTGGGGCAGGTGATTCTGCTGGGCAGCGTGCCGAGCCGGATCATTGGCGTGACCGACGCGCAGAAAGGCATGATGGGCAGCTCGGACAGCCTGAACGTTTATCTGCCCTATTCAACCGTCATGAGCCGCATGCTGGGCCAGGCCAATGTGCGCAGCATTATTGTGCGCGTTAAGGATGAATACCCGAGCGCGGCCGCCGAAAATGCGATTTTAAGCCTGCTGGAACAGCGCCACGGCGCGCAGGATGTATTTACCCAGAACTCCGACAGCATCCGCGAAACCATTCAGCAGACCACGCAGACCATGACGCTGCTGGTGTCCGCGATTGCGGTGATTTCGCTGGTGGTCGGCGGCATTGGGGTAATGAACATCATGCTGGTTTCAGTCACTGAGCGCACGCAGGAAATCGGCGTGCGCATGGCGGTTGGCGCGCGCCAAAGCGACATTCTGCAGCAGTTCCTGATTGAAGCCGTGCTGGTCTGCATTTTGGGCGGCATTTTAGGCGTGCTGCTGTCTTTAGGCATTGGGCAGATTATCAGCCATTTTGCCGGCGATACCTTCCAGATGGCCTATTCAACCACCTCGATCGTGGCGGCTTTTGCCTGCTCCAGCATGATCGGCATTGTGTTCGGCTTTATTCCCGCCCGCAACGCCGCGCGCTTAAACCCCGTCGACGCCCTGTCCAGAGAATAAGGAAATGAACATGCAGATGAATTTAACCCGGCTGGCAGGCGCCCTAATCTTAGCCAGCGCACTGGCCGGCTGCGCAGCCGTTGTCAAATCGCCTTATCAGGCGCCGGCGCTGCAGATGCCGGCGGACTTTCAAAACAGCCAAGCGCTGAGCCGGCAGGTGCAGGCTGACGCTTATGCGGACCAGTGGTGGACGCTGTTTGGCGATGCGCAGCTGAACCAGCTGATTCAGCAGGCCTTTAATGCCAATTCAGACTTGGCTGTAGCCGGAATCAACTTGCAGACAGCCCGCCTAAAAGCAGGGCTAGCTCAGAATAAGCAGGGCCTGCGCGCCAGCTCCAGCGCTTCTGCCGGACATAATATAGACCTGCATTCTGGCGACGATGCATCGCGCGGCTTATCGCTCAGCGCCGGGGTCAGCTACGAGCTGGATTTATTCGGCAAACTGGCGCGCCAGACTGAAGCGGCCAAATGGGAAGCGCTCGCAAGCGAACAGGATCTGCAGGCCACTGCGCAAAGCCTGGTGGGCACAGCGGCCAGCCTGTACTGGCAGCTGGGCTATTTAAATGAACGCAGCGCCATTGCGGCGCAGAATCTGGCCACGGCGCAAAAAACCTATGAACTGGTGCGCGCGCAATACCGCGCCGGCGCAGTCTCAGGCTTGGACCTTACGCAGGCGGAGCAGTCTGTGCAGAGCCAGAAGTCGGCATTAAGCCAGACCGCGCAGCTGCAAGTCCAAGCCCGCACTGCTCTTGCCACGCTGCTGAATCAGCCGGTGCAGCAGCTGAATATTGCCGAACCGCAGCGCCTGCCGCGCATTGCGCTGCCGGAGATTGCATCCGGCTTGCCGGCAGAACTGCTGTCGCGCCGCCCCGACCTGCAGGCCAGCGAGCTGCGCCTGCGCAAGGCGCTGGCGGCTAAAGATGCGGTCAAAGCCGGCTATTATCCATCCATCAGCTTGACCGGAAATCTGGGCGCGTCCAGCACCTCATTGAGCAGTCTGCTGCAGAACCCGGCGCTGACTCTAGGCACCAGCCTGAGCCTGCCTTTCCTGCAGTATAATGATATGAAGAAGGATTTGGCGGTCAGTGACCTGGAGTATGAAAAAGCCATTATTCAGCACCGTCAAACGCTGTACCAAGCCTTTGCCGATGTGGAAAACGCCCTGTCCAGCCGCACTGAGCTGAATAAGCAGGCGGCGCTGCAGGAGCGCAATCTGCAGCTGGCGGAAAAAACCGAACGCCTGACGGAAGTGCGCTACCGCAACGGCGCGGTGGCGCTGAAAAACCTGCTGGATGCGCAGGAGACCACGCGCAATGCGCGCCTGACTTTGGCGCAGACCAAGCAAAGCCAGTACAATGCCTATGTCACCTTAATGCAGGCATTGGGCGGCAGCCCGGTGCGGCAGCTGCCTTAAGAGTAACTGGCAGGAGTTGCCAACAGAAAAAAACCGAAGCTGAAGCATTAATGCCAGTCAGTTAAGAAACTGACTGGCTTTTTCTTTTTAAATTCTAGAGCTACTCAAATAGATCTGTTTCATAAATCAATAAATGATCATTTATTGGCAGTAAAATTAATATTGAAATCTCCTTCTCTTGCGCCATACATGGCTCAGGGAGAAGGTTGGGATGAAGGGTTTTTTTTAATAAAATCCTCTCCCTAGCCCTCTCCTTGAAAAGGAGAGGGAATTTCCATTGTGAATTAAATGCTGTTTAAAAAACAATTGTATAGCTTGTATTTTTGGTAAAAGTCTTTTATTGCAAAACTCCTTAACTGATCA
Source organism: Acinetobacter sp. WCHAc010034 (assembly GCF_001696615.3). Lineage (NCBI taxonomy): Bacteria > Pseudomonadati > Pseudomonadota > Gammaproteobacteria > Moraxellales > Moraxellaceae > Acinetobacter > Acinetobacter sp. WCHAc010034. The sequence goes on from NZ_CP032279.1 coordinate 1,426,184, forward strand.
GCATTAAGCTGAAGCCTCAGTTTTTTGATTAAAACTTTGATTCCTGATTGAAATACGCTTCAATGTTTTTCAGCAGTTCAGCGCAGCGCGCATGCCCCATGGCGCGGCCTTTTTCCAGCCATTCCTGAGCCGCAGCCAAATTGCGCTCAACGCCCTGCCCATACAGATGCATTTGGCCTAAATGGCTGTATGCATCGGCATCGGCCTGTGCAGCCGCCTGCCGGTAATATTCAAGCGCAAGCTCTAAGTCTGCTTCTACACCTAAGCCCTGCGCATGAATTTCACCCAGGCGGTTCAGGGCAGCGCCATTGCCCTGCTGGGCCGCCTGCTTTAAATAGTGCAGCGCCAAGGCTGAGCTCTGATGCAGGCTGTTTTCCTGAGCGTAAAACCGGCCTAATTCCGCCTGCGCTAAAGCATGGCCGGCGTCTGCAGCTTGCTGCAGGCAGTTATGGGCTTGCGCTGGATCATGCAGTTCCGCAAAAAGCTGCCCTGCATGCAGCCGGTAGAGCATCCATAAGGCCTCTTTAGAGCCAAGTTCAGACGCCTGCTGCAAATAAGCTGCGGCCTTTGTCCGGTCCGGCACAGGATAAGACGGCAGGCAGTAAAACAGGCCAATCACATAGTGCTGATCCGCACTGCTGCTGACCTCATAACGCCAGCCCTGCACAGCCGCCTGCCGGATCAGCGCCTCCGCCTTCCCGGCGTCCTGCGCCGTGCCGGTACCGTGCAGATAGCACAGCCCCAGCCCCATAAGGCTGATATGGCTTGGCCTGCATTGATGCGCATGCTGATACAGCGCAAAGGCTTTCTGCGGATTGTGAGCTACCAGATATTCCTCATAATACAGGGCCGCGAGCGCGCACAGCGCCTCAGGATTCTTTTCCTGCGCGGCTTCTGACCAGTAGCGGAAAGCCAAAGTTTCATTCTTGCCGGCATGCCAGCCGTGAAAATAGGCATCGCCCAGCTGCGCCTTCGCCTGAGGGCTTTTATGCTCTTTGGCCTGAATCATTAAGTCTGACCAGACCCGCTGGCGCTGGCCGGCGTCATATTTCCCCATCAGCACCGCCTGCCGGTAAGCCGGCAGCTGGCGCTGATCCCCCAGTGCAATACAGGCTTTCATATGCTGCAAAGCGCGCATTTCATCGGGCGGCAGAAATAAGCCGAATTGCCAGCATTCGTAAAGCTGCTGATGGGCAGGCAAATGCCCCTGCTCCGCCGCCTGAAACAGCGCATGCAGGCCGGCGCTGATCTGCTGCGCTTCCCCCGGAGCTAAGTAATGCTGCGCCAGCTGATGCTGCGAGCTGGCATGGCCATTTTCCGCATTGCGCTGCAGCAGCGCCAAATGCTGTTCAGCCAGCCCATCGCCCTGATGCGACAAGGCGTTTATGCGGTATTGCGCATCCAGATGCCCTAATGCGGCCGCGCGGCGGTGCCAGTACAGCGCTTTTTCCACATCCTGAAGCGCATCTTCATAGAATAGGCCCAGCTGATACGCCGCATCGTCGCCGCCTGAGCGGAACGCCTTTTCAAGAAAGCTGACCGCATTCTGCTGATTTTTCTCGCGCCCCAGCCCATGCAGATGCATCAGCCCCATTTGCGTATAGGCCTGCGGCAGTTCATGCTGCTTAGCCAAGCCGTCATAAATTTGATAAGCCTGCTGATAATCCGGCTGGCTGGCGCCGCTTAAGCGCGCGGCATGCTGCAGCTGCGCATCAATATGGTCCAGCCATAAATCATGCTGCGCCGCGCCGGACTGATCGCGCTTTACCGGATCTGGACGCTTCCACATCCAGAATGCCAGCCCAGAAATCCCCAGTATCAATACCAGCATGAACCACATAGCAACCCCATACCGTCAAATTTTTTATTTAGAATACTGCGGCTTATTCTAAGTCCTGCGCTGAAAAAAAGCACCGGAACCGGCGCTTTTGTTTTTCAGAAAATGCATGCTGCTTCAAATTTTCACGCGCTTTGCATCCAGCTTTTTCAGCGCTTCCGATACCGCAATCATAGCGAAGCTGGACGTCACCACTACCGCAGAGCCGTAGCCGCCGCAGCGCAGGCCGGCGCTGGCGCAAACCTCCGCGCTGGAAAATGGATTATCCGTTGAATACACGCAGGTGATGCCGAATTTTTCTTTGGGCTTTTTGCAGATGCCCTTGCTGCGCAGCTGCGCGCGCAGTTTCGCCAGCATCGGGTCCTGTTCAGTTTTTGATAGGTCCGCCACGCGGATTTTCAGCGGATCGAGCTTGCCGCCTGCCCCGCCGGACACAATCAGCGGAATTTTATTGAAGCGGCAATGCAGCATCAGCGCCAGCTTGGCTTTGACGTCATCAATGCAGTCTAAAATCAGGTCAGGCGCGCCGGCCAGCAGTTCCTTGAGATTTTCCGGCGTTAAATAGTCATCAATCAGATTGAGCTTAATTCTGGGGTTGATCTCGCGGCAGCGTTCCGCCATGACCTCAATTTTTTCCCGGCCCAGCGTTGCCGTCATGGCCGGCAGCTGGCGGTTGATATTCGAGGCCGCCACCACATCCATGTCAATCAGGGTCAATTCGCCAATGCCGGTGCGGGCCAAGGCTTCCGCCGCCCAGGAGCCGACGCCGCCGATGCCGATCACCATGACATGGCTTTGCTCATAATGCTGAAAGCTGCCCTCGCCGTAAATTTTGGCTGCGCCGGAAAAGCGGCGTTCATATTCATCATCTTGGAGCAGTTCAGTCATTCTTCGGCTTAATCTTCAGCAGGGAGAGCGCGCTATTTTAGCAAATTCAGCGCCGAAGTGTATGCCCTGCCGGCCTCAGCGCAGGCAATAAAAAAGAGGCTGTGCGCCTCTTCCTTATGCTGCCGGAACTCAGTCTTTATTCATAATAAAGAAATACTGGCGGTAATATTTCAGCTCTGCGATTGAATCGCGGATGTCATCCATCGCCAAGTGCGAGGCGTTTTTCTTCAGGCCGCTCATGATTTCCGGGCGCCAGCGCTTCGCCAGCTCTTTCACCGAAGACACATCCAGATTGCGGTAATGGAAATACTGCTCCATTTCCGGCATTAAGCGGTGCAGGAAGCGGCGGTCCTGGCAGATCGAGTTGCCGCACATCGGTGAAGATTTCGGGTTGACCCATTTCTTCAGGAAGTCCAGCGTCTGCTGCTCGGCGTCCTGCGCGGTCAGCTTGCTGCGGCGCACGCGCTCAATCAGGCCGGACTGGCCGTGCTGGCGGGTGTTCCATTCGTCCATGGCGTTCAGTACGCGGTCCGATTGATGCACAGCCAAAACAGGGCCTTCCGCCAGAATATTCAAGTTGTCGTCCGTCACAATGGTCGCAACTTCAATAATCTGATCGTTATCGGTATCCAGACCTGTCATTTCAAGGTCAATCCAAATCAGGCGGGTATCCGGCGTGCTGCTCATAAATGTGCAATCTTATTAGGCTGAAAAACCGCTATAGTAGCAAATTTATTGGCCGCGCGCTGTAAATAGGCCCGGCTTCATGCTATTTTTGCCATCTGGTTTCCATGGTTTTTTTAGGATATGAATGGCCCTCATCCGTAAGCGCCGCCTGACCGAACAGCAGCAGCGCCGCATTCAGCAACAGCACAAATCCCGTCAGGAAGAAATTGATACCTCCAATGATCTTGAAGGGCTGGTCGTGCAGCATTACGGCCGCCAGCTGGAAGTTCAGGCCCTGTCCGTTCCGCATCCCCATCCGGAAAAGCCTGAGGTTTGCGCAGGCGAGCCTGAACCGTTTTGGAAGCCAGTTGAGCTGGGCAGCATCTGGCGCTGCCATACCCGCACCAATCTGGAAGCCTTAGTGACCGGCGACCGGGTCAAATGGCAGGCCGACCCGAATACCGGCCTGGGCATTATTACCGCCATCCATCCGCGCCAGTCTTTGCTGACCCGCCCCGACCGCTACCACAAGGTCAAGCCGGTGGCGGCCAATGTCAGCCTGATTGTAATTGTCTTCGCCTCCTTTCCTGAAGTTGCGCCAAGCCTGATTGACCGCTATCTGGTGGCCTGCGCCAATGCCGAGATTCCCGCCCTGCTGGTGCTGAACAAAATGGATCTGGTTCAGGAAAATGATCCGATTCTGACCCTTATTCAGGAATATAAAGACCTGGGCTATGAAGTCATGCAGACCCAGTCCAGCGGCGATGTTTCCGCGCTGGCGCAGCGCCTGGCCGGCGAAACCGTGGCCTTTGTCGGCCAGTCCGGCGTGGGCAAAAGCTCGCTGATCAATACCATCGTTCCGGAAGCCGCGCAGAAAACCAATGTGATTTCTGAAAACTCGGCACTGGGCCAGCACACCACCACCTCAACCCGCTTAATTGCTTTCGGCGACAACGCCGCCCTGATTGACTCGCCCGGCATCCGCGAATTCGGCCTGTGGCATTTGAATACTGAAAGCGTGCAGCACGGCTTTCCGGAAATTTTCAATCTGCTCGGCTGCTGCCAGTTCAGGAACTGCACGCATAAGCATGAAAAGCAGTGCGCCTTGCGCGAAGCCGCCGCTAAAGGCGAGATTTTGCCCCGGCGCCTGGAAAGCTATTTGCGCCTGATTGATGAAATTGCCGAGGCGCAGCAAAAAAATTAGTTTTTATTCCGCCCCTGCCCTTGAAGCAGTGATTTTGATCACCATATTTATCAGCTATACTCTTGGCAGTTTTTGAATTGTGATTAGGTGACTTGTGGAACGTTGGTTCGAGTTTATGGGGAATCACCCCTTTTTATTTGGCTCACTTGCTGTATTAGTGGTGCTGTTCTTCCTTTTAGAAGGCCAGCGCAATGGCCGCAAAATTTCACCGCAGTCGCTGGGGATTCTGGTTAAAGCGAAAAACGCCATGCTGATTGACCTGCGCGATGCGAAAGATTTCCGCGAAGGCCACATCAGCGGCAGCCGCAACATTCCGTACAGCCAAATTACAAAGCATGTTGAAGAACTGAAAACTTCTGACCGCCCACTGGTCTTTGTCTGCAACTTAGGCCAAGTGGCCGGTTCAGCGCTGCAGCAGGTCGGCCATGCCGATGCCTACCGCCTGGACGGCGGCATCAGCAACTGGAAAGCGCAAGGCTTGCCACTGGTAAAAAGCAAATAATACGCTAAAGGAGAAACAACATGGCTGAAGTTACGATTTATTCAACCACCGTATGCCCATACTGCATCCGCGCAAAACAGCTCCTTGAGCGCAAAGGCGTCGCCTATAAAGAAATTAATTTATCCAACGAAGCGCCTGAAGCGCGCGTTGAATTGATGCAGCGCACCAATCACCGCACCGTGCCGCAAATCTTTATCGGCGAGCAGTTTATTGGCGGCTTTGACCAGCTTTACGCTTTAGAGCGCGAAGGCAAGCTCGATGAATTACTGGCTTAACCGCCGCAATAACATTACATCTTCATAATTAAGGATTTAAGAATGAGTGAAGAACAACAAGCTCAACCGCAATTGGCATTAGAGCGCATTTATACTAAAGATATTTCTTTTGAAGTGCCTGGGGCGCAAGTATTTACCAAAGAATGGCAGCCTGAGCTGAACATCAACCTTTCATCTTCGGCTGAAAAGATTGATCCAACGCATTTTGAAGTGTCTTTGAAAGTTGTGGTGCAGGCCAACAATGCCGGCGATACGGCTTTTATTGTTGATGTCACTCAGTCCGGCATTTTCCTGATTGACGGTGTTGAGGAAGAGCGCCTGCCGTACATTCTTGGCGCATACTGCCCGAACATCCTGTTCCCGTTCCTGCGCGAAGCGGTGAACGATATGGTCACTAAAGGCAGCTTCCCGCAGCTGCTGCTGACGCCAATCAACTTTGATGCTGAATTTGAAGCGAACCTTGAGCGCGCTCAAGCGGCTGCTGCCGAAGGCCAGGCTTAACCGCTGCGCTTTCAGGCCATACAGAAGCCGCTTGCGGCCCGCTGATCAGTTAAGGAGCTTAGCAATAAGTTCCTTAATTTTTTGGCCCCTTTCCGCCAAATGTGCGGATTTTATTTTTGTGATACTATTGCGCGCGATTGGCGGCGGCCGGATCAGCGCTGCGCCCGTGCATGCCCGCTCCCGGCTGCGCCCGAATATTGATTATGGCGCCTGTCCCAGACAAGGCCCCTTGCCCGCTTCATTCAGATTGCAGCATGGTTCACACAGCCATCAGCGCCGTTGCAGGCTGTAATTTACACCGCAAACTATTTTGTGCTTATGGTGTAAATCCAAACCGATTAACCCGCCTAAACACAGGTTTACACAGCTTCGCGCAGGCTGCGAAATGCAGATTAAAGGTATGATTTTTAATGACCATTAGCAAAACCATTGAAACCCCTCAATCTCCGCGGATCAGCGTTGCGCCGATGATGGATTGGACAACCAAAGACTACCGTTTTTTTGCGCGCCTGTTTAATCCGAATGTGATTCTGTATACCGAAATGGTGACGACCGGCGCGATTTTATTCGGCGACGCCAAGCGCCATCTGGATTTCAACCAGCAGGAACAGCCGATTATATTGCAGCTGGGCGGTTCCAATCCTAAAGATTTGGCGCTGTGCAGCAAAATGGCGCAGGACTGGGGCTATGATGAAGTCAATTTAAACGTCGGCTGCCCGAGCGACCGCGTGCAGAACAATAAAATCGGCGCCTGCCTGATGGCTGAGCCGGACTTGGTTGCGGAATGCATTGCCGAAATGCGCAATGCGGTGGATATTCCTGTAACGGTGAAGCACCGCATCGGGATTGACGACATGCAGTCTTATGAAGAAATGCTGCATTTTGTCGATACTGTCACCAAAACCGGCTGCAGCAATTTCATCGTGCATGCGCGGATTGCCCTGCTGAAAGGCCTATCGCCGAAAGAAAACCGCGATGTGCCGCCGCTGCGCTATGAAGATGTCTACCGCTTAAAGCGCGAACGCCCGGAACTGCTGATTGAACTTAACGGCGGCGTGAAGACCTTTGCCGAAACTCAGGCGCATCTGCAGCATGTTGACGGCGTGATGATTGGCCGCGAAGCCTATCACAATCCGTATTTGCTGGCCGAGCTCGGCCAGCTCTGGCAGCTGGACATGCCGGACCGCTTTGAAATCATCGAGCAGATGCTACCGTATATTGCGCAGCGCATGGCGCAAGGCGCGCCACTGTCAATTATCACCCGGCATATTTTAGGCCTGTTTCAAAACCTGCCGGGCGCGCGCAAATGGCGCCAGGCGCTCAGCGGCGGCAATGCCAAAACTTTTGCCGATCTTGAAAGCGCGATTCAGCAGATCAAGGACGCCATGCAGCGCACTGAAGACGAAGCCCGGGAATATCAGGCTTCGCACTGATGCCCCAGCCAGCAGAGCTGCGTATTGGCAGTAAAAAGCCAGCCAATTGCTTGGCTGGCTTTTCTTTATGTTCCGGCTTGAGCTGCGCATTTACAGCTCAGCAGGCTGCGCATAGCCTCAGTGATGATTATAAACCGCATGGCCGCGTTCTTTCACCGCAGCGATTTTTTTGCCTTCCACTTTGGCCTGATCCAGCTTTCCGGCCTGAACCAGCGCCCGGGTGCTGTCAATCTGCGCCGTCAGCTGGTCATATAAAGCGTCTGAGGTCGGCGCTTTTGGATCTTTGGTTTTCAGCTTGATTTTTTTGGCGTCTAAAGCCGCCGCCTTCATATTGTCCAGCGCTTTCAGCGCATCTTTCTGGTTCTCCGCCTTGTTGAAGGCTTTAAAGTTTTTGGCCAGGGTTTCCATATTATGCTCAAGATTTCCTGCAAAACTCAGGCTGCTGAACGACAAAGCTGCGGAAAAGATAAAGGTGGCTAAAGTTTTTTTGATCATGCTGCTGTCCTTTTAAAGATCCATTTAAAAACTGTGGCTATTGCTGCGGTTTAATTGCGCTGAAATTTTAATTTTACGCATTAAACATAGTGTAAATCCTATAAAAAATGCAACGGATCCGCTGCATTTTAATGACCGGGGAACAGATTTTTTTAAACAGGCGCCATTTCATGATGCAGGGCATCGTGAATCGCCTCCACCAGCTGCTGCGCAATCTCCTGCTTCGGGGCTTTATCCAGATCCCGTTTCTGCATCTGATACTGCTCCGCAAAGAACACAATCATGGCATTTTCATCGGAAGCAAAACCTATGTCTGCGCGCGATACGTCATTGCAGGCGATCATGTCGAGCTTTTTCGCCACCAGCTTGCCGGCAGCGTATTCCTCAACATTACGGGTTTCGGCGGCAAAGCCGACCATAAACGGGCGCTTGGCCTGCTGCGCAATGGTGGCGACAATATCCGGATTTTTCACCAAAGCAACATTCAGCTCATCGCCGGCTTTCTTAATTTTATGCTCCGCCACCTGCGCCACGCGGTAATCCGCAACGGCTGCCGTAGCAATGAAGATGTCACAGCCCTGATCCAGCAGCGCCATGCTTTGATCCAGCATCTGCACCGCAGACTGCACATTGATGCGGCGCACGCCATTCGGCGTTTCCAGGCTGACCGGCCCGGCAATCAAGGTGACTTTCGCGCCGGCTGCGTAGCAGGCGGCGGCCAGGGCAAAGCCCATCTTGCCTGTGCTGTGGTTGGAAATATAGCGCACAGGGTCAATCGCTTCGCGGGTTGGGCCTGCGGTAATCACCACATGCTTGCCGGCCAGCAGACCAAATTTTTCCGCAATCGCGCGCTGCGCGCGGTGGAAATACTGCGTGACCTGGCTGGCTAAATCTTCCGGCTCCGGCATGCGGCCCAAGCCGACATCGCCGCAGGCCTGCGCGCCTGCATCCGGCATAATCACATGCACGCCATCTTCCACCAGCGTATTCAGATTGCGCTGCGTGGCTTTGGCGGCCCACATCTGCTGGTTCATGGCGGGCGCTACCCAAACCGGCGCCTTCGCCGCCAGATACAGCGTCGACAATAAATCATCGGCCAAACCGGCCGCAAACTTGGCCAGAGTGTCGCAGCTTGCCGGCGCAATCAAGACCAAATCCGCCCAGCGCGCCAGCTCAATATGCCCCATGCCGGCTTCCGCTTCCGGGTCGAGCAGCTTGGTATGCACCGGGTTGCCTGAAAGCGCCTGAAAAGTCAGCGGGGTAATAAAGGCTTGCGCGCCTTCGGTCATCACCACGCGCACATTGAATCCGGCATCTTTCAGGCGCCGGACCAGAATCGCGCTTTTATAGGCCGCAATGCCGCCGGAAACACCCAATATAATGTTTTTGTTTGGAATTACACTTAAATCAAAACTCACGAACAGGCTACCTATCTGTTGCAGTGGCGCTCACAATAGCATTAAATATGGCCAGACCCAAGATTCAACTTGGGAAAACCAAACGCGCAGATAATAAAAAAGCCTAAAAATAATGAATTTTTCAATCAAACATTGGCCGGAACAGGAACGGCCGCGCGAGCGCCTGCTGGCGCAGGGCGCGCAAAGCCTGTCTGACGCTGAACTGCTGGCGATTTTCCTGCGTTCAGGCTCGCAGCAGCATTCCGCAGTTGAACTGGGCCGCCTGCTGATTCAGCATTTCGGCAGCCTGAACCCGATTTTAGATGCGCAGCTGGATGACTTAAGCCAGTTCCACGGCATAGGCGCGAGCAAATACGCGCAGCTGATGGCGGTCAAAGAGCTGGGCCGGCGCTATGTCACGCAGCAGCTGCGGCAGACCGCGCTGCCGCTGGGCACTTCCCGGCAGCTGCTGGACTTTCTGCGCTTTGAATTTCTGGGTGAAACGCAGGAAATATTCGGCGCGCTGTGCCTGGATGCGCATTTAAGGAAAATCAGCTTTAAAAAGCTGTTTTTCGGCTCACTGAATGCCTGCGGAATTTCCATCAACCAGCTGCTGCGCCACGCCATTTCCCAGCACGCCACATCGCTGGTGATTGCGCATAACCACCCCTTCGGCAGGCCGGAGCCTTCGCCGGCCGACCTGCAGCTGACAGCGCAGATCCAGCAGGCCTGCAGCCTGGTGGAAATCCGCCTGATTGACCACTGCATTGTTTCTGCCGAAGGCTGCTTTTCCTTTGCCGAGCACCGCCTGATCAGCGCGGTAAAATCAGAATAAAACACATATTGACAAAGGCTTGAACGCATATGAAGATCAGTCAAAATCCGTGAAGATTCTAATAACATGATTGTGCGTGACCAACCCAGTGTATTTAAGCTGCTCTTTTCTTGGCGCGGCACGATTTTACCGAAAGTGCTGCCGCCTTTGGGCGTGGTCATGCTGCTCTCCGCCATTATCGGCGGCTTATCCTATGTCGGCCTGTTTCATTTTCCGGAACTGCCTTTGGTCGGCTTCACCTTAATCGGCGTGGTGCTGTCAATTTTCCTGGGCTTCAAGAATTCGGCCTGCTATGACCGCTGGTGGGAAGCGCGCAAGCTCTGGGGCATTTTAATCGCCAATGCGCGGCATTTTGACCGCGACTGCCGCGTGCTCAGCCAGGGCCGCCGCGAGCGCGTGATTCAGCATGTGATTGTGTTTGCCAATGTGCTGCGGGACCGCCTGCGCCACCAGACCGCCAATCCGACTGAACTGGTGGAAACCAGCGGCATGAGCCCTCAGGCCATTTCGCAGCTGTATCAGCAGGCCAATGCGCCGCAGTACACGCTGAGCCTGATTCAATGGGAGCTGATGCAGGCGATGAAGGATGGGGAAATTTCAGACATTCTGTATACCCAGATGAATCAGCATGTCATGGAGCTGAGCACGGTGCTGACCGGCTGCGACCGGATTGCCACCACGCCGCTGCCTTTCGCCTATTCCGTGCTGCTGAACCGCACCGTGTATTTTTTCTGCTTTATCCTGCCGTTCAGCCTCGGTTCCACGCTGGGCCTGGCCACTCCGCTGCTGGTGGGCATTTTGGCCTATACCTTCTTAGGCCTGGATGCGCTCAGCTCGGAAATTGAAGAGCCTTTCGGCACGCAGAGCAATGACTTGCCGCTGGATTCAATGGTGCGCACCATTGAAATTGAGCTGCTGGGAACGCTGGGCAAACCGACCCCGCCGCCGATTCAGGCGCAGGATAATAATCTTTTATAATCCCTCCTAACCCCCCTTCCTTGCATTTCGTTTTAAAGCAGTGCTTAAAACTCATTCAGGGAGGAGCAAAGCCCTCTTTCACCAAAGGGGAAGCAGAAAGATTAAAAATTAACGGAAGCTCTCCCAAATCCCCGCCTGCCCTTCCTTGATTTGCGGAATATTGCCCAGCTTGATCCACGGCATGTTGCCGCCGTGAAAATCGCTGCCTACAGACACTTTCAGGCCATGCGCAGCAATCATCCGGTCAACCATCTGGCGCGTAGACAACGGCTCAAGCGCCGGCGGCAGCTCCACGGCATCGCCGCCGGACTGCGCGAAAAGTTCAATTAAATAGCGGATATTGGTTGCCGACAAGTCATAGCGGGTCGGATGCGCCAGCACCGCAAAGCCGGCGCTGGCATGAATCACCTGAATGGTTTCCTGCAGCCCCGGGCCGTCAAACTTGACATAGGCCTTCTTGCCTTCCTTGATGTATTTGTCAAAGGCCTGCTGCGGCCGGCTGACCAAGCCTTTTTCCACCAGGGTTTTGGCAATGTGGGTGCGGGTAATCCGGTCCGCAATGCCGTCCACTTTGGCGGTCACATCGACATAAATGTCCTGCCCGGTCAGCGGGATCAGCAAATCGCAGATCTGCCGGGCGCGCGCGGCGCGGATCTGCTTCTGCTGCGCCAGCAGCGCCAGCAGCGGCGCGGGATGCTGCATATTCAGCGCCACAATATGCACGCCGTAGCTTTTTTTGGTGGCCGGGCGCGACCATTGGCTGGAGATTTCCACCCCGGAAATTAAGGCAATGCCTGACTTTACGGCTTCCGCTTCAGCTGCAGCCAAGCCGTCCATGGTATCGTGATCGGTCAGCGCCAGCGTATGAATGCCTATGGCTGAGGCAGCCTGCACCAGCTGTTCCGGTGACAAAGTTCCATCAGAAATATTGCTGTGTGTATGTAAATCTACGCCATGCATCACTTATACTATGTCATTTATTTGATCAGAGATTAGATACTCTAACATGAAAGCACTTTTAGACTTTGTGCCGCTCATTATTTTCTTTTACTTATATAAAACTGTAGATCCGAAAGATACCGAGCATCCCCTGTTGCAATTGATCGGCTCCACCGGCGGTATCGACAATAATAATATTCTGGCGGCAACCACAGGTCTGATTATTTCCATGTTGGCGGTATACGGCGCCATGTTCGTCATGCAGAAGTTCCGCCTGGACAAGCAGCAGTGGATTGTGCTGTTCATGACCGTGATCTTCGGCGGCATCACCCTGATGCTCAGCGATGACTTCTATATCCGCCTGAAAGCGGTGCTGCTGAATCTGGTCTTTGCCGGCGCATTCCTGCTTTCGCCCTGGTTCAGCAAAGAGCGCAAGCCGCTGATTGAACGCCTGTTCGGCCCGGTGCTGAACCTGACTGAAAACGGCTGGAAGAAACTCAATTTCGCCTGGGCCTGCATGTTCGTGGTGATGTCCTGCCTGCATATCTTCTTTGCCTATTTGTACATGGGCGGAAAATACTGGGGCGAATTCACCGCATTCGGCGACATGATCGTCATGTTTTCCTTTATCATTATTCAGTTTATCGTATTGCGCAGATACTTTAAGACCTCTGAATAGCCCCTCCGCTTTAAAATTCGGGAAATCCCACATGCCATTATTCGTTGTGACCTGTACAGATAATGAAGGTACAGTAGAAAAGCGCCTTGCGGTGCGCCCTCAGCACCTTGCACGCCTGGAAAAATTAGATGCCGAAGGCCGCCTGATTGCAGCCGGCGCTATGCCTAAAGACCCGGCCAATCCGCAGGCGGGCTTTTACGGCAGCACAATCATTGCCGATTTTGACTCGCGCGAAGCGCTGGACGCCTGGCTGCAGGATGAGCCTTTCCTTCAGGCAGGCATCTACGGCCAGATTGATGTAAAGCCTTTCAACAAAGCTTTCCCTAAAGGATAAGTTCATGCGCGCTGCTGTTTCCGGCTTACTGGGCCTCTCCATACTTTGCACTTCCGCATGGGCAGTCGAAACTGCTCCGGCAGCGGCCCCGGCTGCGCCAGCAGCTGCCGCAGCGCCTCCGCCGCAAACCCTGCCGGCCAGCAAGCCGAAGGCTGCACCGGCGGCAGCCAATCCGGCCGCGCCTGTTCTGGAAAATAAAGCGCTGACTGCAGAGCAGCAGGCCCAGAACAAAGCCATGCAGGAAGCCAAAATCAAGGCGCTGGTCAAAGACCAGCATTCGCGCCTGCAGCAGCTGGAAAAAGCCAATTTGGAAGCCTTGGCGCAGAATCAGGAGCTGCAGCTGAAAAATGACAGCCTGGGCGTGCAGGTTCAGGTGCTGCAAAGCGAGCGCAGCGCGCAAATGTTCCTGTACGGCGCAGCCACGATTGCTGTCGGCGTGCTGCTGGGCTTCCTGATTGCCGGCTATGTGCATACCAAGCGCCGCCGCCAGTGGTAAGGCGCCCTCTTCAATTTTCTGTGAAAGGCTGAGCTGTGTCTGACGCGATTCAAACCGCCGATCTTGATTGGCAAACTGTGGACGGAATAGATATTCCTGTTTCCAGGCAATTCGGCGATGTGTACTTTTCCAAAGACAATGGCCTGCTGGAAACCCGCCATGTTTTCTTAAACGGCAATGACTTGCCAGAACGCCTTGCGCAGCTGCAGGATTTTGAATATTTCAGCGTGGGCGAAACCGGCTTTGGCACCGGGCTGAATATTCTGGCCCTGTGGCAGCTGTGGCGGCAGGTCCGGCCGGACAACCGCAGCCGGCTGCATGCCGTTTCCGTTGAAAAATTTCCGCTGTCCAAGGCCGACTTAATCCGCGCGCTGCAGGCCTGGCCGGAACTGCAGCCTTTGGCGCAGCAATTGATCGCGCAGTATCCGCTGCCGCTGGCCGGCTGCCACCGCCTGTCTTTTCCGGATGAGCGCTTTTCTTTGGACCTGTGGCTGGGCGACGCGCACGATGTGTTTCCGGCCATGGAGCGGACCCGGCAGGTCAATGCCTGGTTTCTGGACGGCTTTGCGCCCTCCTGCAACCCCGACATGTGGGAAGAGCATGTTCTAAGCCATATTGTGCGCCTGTCCGGCTATGGCACCAGCTTCTCCTCATTCAGCGTGGCTGGGGTGCTGAAGCGCGGCCTGAGGCAGCATGGCATTGCCATCCGCCGCCCGCGCGGCTTTGGCCATAAGCGCGAGATGCTGAAAGGCATCTGGAACCCGGCTCCTCCAGATGATCAGGCTGCGCAAGCCGCCGGCGCGCTGGAAAACACCGGCCTCAGCCCTCAGCCTGCCCTGAAGCAGCGCCAGATTGCGGTGATTGGCGCCGGCATCGCCGGATTAAGCTGCGCCTGGGCATTCGCGCAGCGCGGGCATCAGGTGACCGTTTACGACCAGTCAGCGCCTTTGGCCGGCGGTTCCGGCAACCCGCTGGCGCTGCTGAATCCCAAACTGCCCGCCATCGGGAAAAGCCATGCCCATCTGATGAGCCTGTCCTGGCGGCACGCGATTGCGCACTATGCGCAGTTCAGCGCCTTCCGCCCGATCCGCGTGCGCCAGCTGGCGCTAAAGCATGAGGAAGCGCTGCCGGACTTGGCCGAACAGTACCCGGCAGCGGTTCTCCGCGCGGAAAGCGCGGCCGGCAGCGAAATCGCAACAGCGTTTTCCAGCTTGAACCTGCTACAGGCCGGCGCAGTTTCGCCGCATCAATTGCGCGACCAGATTCTGCAGCATCCGCTGATTCAGTTCCGGCAGGCGGAAATCACGCAAATTCAGCAGGCTGGCGCAGTGCAGGTTTTCAGCCAGCATCAGCTGCTGGCGGAATATGACCATGCCATTGTCTGCGCAGCGCGGCACAGTGGCCGGCTTTTTGCCGATTATCCGCTGCTGAAGCCAATCCGCGGCCAGGTCAGCTGGGTCAAAAATTCTGAAACCCCTTTAGATGCGGAGCAGGCCTACAGCTACGGCGGCTACTGCATGCAGCTGGATGCAGGCCATTTGATACTTGGCGCATCATTCCATCCCAACCGCGAGGATGACGCGGTGCTGCAGGAAGACCATGTGCATAACTATCAGCTTATCCACAGCGTCTTTCCCCAGTACGCGCAGTCCTTGGCGCCAGTGGAAAGCTGGCAGGGCCGCGCGTCTGTGCGCGCGCAGACTCAGGACTATTTTCCGCTGCTGGGCAAGCTGCGGGAGGATCAGGAAATTTACAGCTTTGCCGGCTTAGGCTCAAAAGGCTTCTTATATGCGCCGCTGTGCAGCGAAGTGCTGGCTGCGCTGATGCTGGGCGAAGCCTGCCCGCTTTCCGCCCCCCTTCTGCAAAAGCTCAGCGCAGCGCGCTTTCAGAAAAAAGCCAAGCAGAAAAAGCCTTACTTCAGGAACAGCGCCGGCTAAGCCCTTCCGTCCATGCTCTCTTCTTTTGCAGGGAAAAGGGCCGGCCGGTCAAAACGGAAGCCATAAAAAAGCGCCTTGCGGCGCTTTTTTCTGTTCCAGCTCAGCTGCCCTGTTCTAAAGGCAGGCCGGCATCGCGGGCGGCGCGTGTGCCGCCCATTAAAATCACATATTCGCGCGAGCTGTCAAAACCCTCCAGCTTTTCAGCTGCGCGCGGCGCTTTGCTTCCGCCGCCGCATAAAATATAAATCGGCTGATCCGTTGACACCTGAGTTAGGCTGCTTTCTGAAAGACCGCCAATCGGCTGGTTCACAGCGCCTTTAACGTGCGCTTCAGCATAAGCGCTTGAATCGCGTACATCCCAGATCACGGCATTTTCTGGGAACTCAAATGTTGTAATTTCTTGCTTACGGATCATTGTGCACTCCTTTGATGTAAACAACACTTGGCAAATGAAGAAAACATCCCTAGCATCTCAGATATTCTTTCCATTTGTAAAGGTTTAATCCATGCCATCTTTTGATATTGTTTCAGAATTAGAAATTTTTGAGGTAAATCATGCGGTTCAAAACACGCAAAAAGAAATTGCGACCCGTTTTGACTTCCGCGGCCAAGATGTTTCTATCGAACTGAATGAAAAAAACAAGGAAGTCAAAATCAGCACTGAAAGCGACTTCCAATGCGAGCAAGTGTACAGCATGCTGGAAAACCACTTCTATAAGCGCAAAGTCGATGTGCAGGCGCTGGACCCGCAGAAAATGACCGCTTCCGGCAAAAATGTCATTCAGGTGATCAAGCTGAAGGACGGCCTTGACTCAGATACCGCGAAAAAAATTAATAAAGCCATTAAAGAAAGCGGCATTAAAGTGCAATCTTCCATTCAGGGCGACAAAATCCGCATCACTGATAAAAAACGCGATACCTTGCAGCAAGTTATGGCGTTTTTGAAGGAACAGCAATTTGGCGTGCCTTTACAGTTCAACAATTTCAAAGACTAAGGCAGATACTCTGCCAAGCAGGGGGACACATGGCGCAGCGCAACCGCTTATCCAAACTGGTTCAGAGCACATCTAAATTTCCGCAGGGCATCCGCACCGCCCTGTGGTCTAAAGCTTTTGGACGCATTGTGCCGATGGTCGGCACGGCAAAAATCCGCTATGAGGAAGTCACGGCTTCACGCGTAACGGTGAGCCTGGCCAATCATAAAGCCATGCAGAATCATATTGGGCAAGCGCATGCCTGCGCCATGGCGCTGATTGCGGAAACCGCAACCGGCTTTGCGGCCGCGATGAATGTGCCGGACAGCGCAGTCGTGCTGATCAAAAGCTTAAAAGCTGATTATAAGCGCCCGAGCAAAGGCGCGATCAGAGCGGTTGCCACATTGACGCCGGAACAGCAGCAGCAGATGCAGAGCACCGACAAAGGTGAAACGCTGGTTGCCGTCACGGTTACCGATGAATCCGGCGCAGAGCCTGTGCAGTGCGAAATGGTCTGGGCCTGGGTGTCCAAATCCCGCCTGAAAAAATAGTTCATGAAAAATTAATAAATGTAAATAAAACTTACCTTTAGGTAAGTTTTATTGTTACAAAACCCGCACCGGCGCATAACATAATTTTGCTGTCAAAAGCGGCCGTTTCAGCTCAGGATAAGCAAGCATTCCCATCTTTGAGCCGAATAATGAAAAAACTCCTGCCCGCGTCCGCCTTGCTGCTGGCGCTTCCGCTCTTCTCCGCCTGCAGCCACCTGCCTGCGCAGTCCGCCGCCGCATCAGCCTCCGCTGTTTCTCAGGCGGAACAGAACAAGAAAATTGTTGCGGATTTTTATGAAGGCGTATTCCTCAAGCATCAGGTCAAACGCTATGCGGACCGCTATATCGGCGCTGAATACATTCAGCACAATCCGGACGTGCCTGACGGCAAAGCGCCTTTCGTGAACTTTTTCACCCAGTATTTTAAAGACAATCCGCAAGCGCAAAGCGTGATCAAGCGCGCCGCTGCTGAAGGCGATCTGGTCTTCCTGCATGTGCATTCCACTCAGAATGCCCAAGACCGCGGCACAGCCGTGGTGGATATTTTCCGGGTAGAAAACGGCAAAATCGTGGAACACTGGGATGTGCAGCAGGCGGTGCCGGAACCCGGCGCCAACAGCAACACTATGTTCTGAAGGCTGCGCGCTGCGCATAAAAAAAATCCCGGCATAATGGCTGGGATTTTTTCTGGCGCAAAGCCGGCAGCTTAAGCCGGCCGGGCGGCGAACAGCTGCTTGGCTTCTTCAGGAATCTGGCGCTTGGCGCCTTTCACATCAACCGCGACAAAAGTAAAGACCCCTTCGGTGACGCGCACCGGCTCGCGCGAGCTGTCATGGCTGTCCCACACTTCAATCTGCATTTGAATGGATGTATTGCCGACTTTCAGAATCTTGGTATAGCAGCTGATCACATCGCCGACTTTCACCGGCACCAGAAAGGTCATCTGATTGATGGAAATGGTGGCGCAGCGGCCCTTGCTGAAGCGCTCCGCGTGAATTGCGCCGGCCAAGTCCATCTGCGACACAATCCATCCGCCAAAGACATCGCCGCTCCAGTTGGTATCCGCCGGCATGGCGATGGTTTGCAGGGAAAGGGTTCCTTCCGGCTTTACATAAGAATCTGACACTTTAACTCCGGGCTCTTGCCTATTTCTGAGCAGTTAATTGTTGATCTAGCCACCGCTGCAGCTCGCTAGACCGCAGCGCGCCGCTTATTCTAGCAATTTCACTGGTTTTATTCATCAGCACCAGCGTCGGAATGCTGCGGACATTGAAAGCGCTGCTGAGGCGGGGATTTTCTTCCGTATTGATTTTCGCGAAAACCACATTCGGGTACTGCTTTGCCGCTTGGGCAAAATGCGGCGCCATCATCTTGCATGGCCCGCACCAGTCCGCCCATAAATCAATTAAAATAGGCAGATCGCTGCCGGAAATATAGCTGCTGAAATTGCGCTCATTCAGCTCTATAGGGGCCAGCGGAATCAGCGCCTGATGGCATTGCCCGCATGCGGGGCCTGCTGCAAGCTTTTCTTCAGGCACGCGGTTTTTGGCGCTGCAGCCTGGGCAAACGATGATCATTTAGCCAACTCCAATATGTTTATTTAAAAAGTCTAATTGAACCGACACTGCTTTTTCAAACCATTTTCCGTGATAAATGTCGAAATGCTGCATTTCCCACTCATGGTATTCGGCATAGGGCGCAATGTTGGTGGCCGCTTCACGGCTGGTTTCTATCGGAATCAAGCCGTCATTTTTTGATGCGATATACAGCACCGGCACGGCTATGCGCCGCAGATTCTGAATCGGCCGGTAGCGGATCAGGTTAAAGAACACACGCGCCGGAATTTCCCCGCTCCAGTAATAATCCGGATGAATGATGGACTGGTAGCCTTGGCAGGCGTCTGCAGACGGCGCAAAGCACAGGCCCTGCTCATCCGCTACCGGCAAAGTCCGCGGCGACATGCCGACTTTCGCCCCCATATAGTCCTGGCTGGAGATTTTCAGCGCCTTGGTCAGCTGCTGCAGCGGATACAGCTTGGCGCTCTCGGCGCCATCCACAAATGGATTCTGCGCAATCACCGCCTGTATGTTCTTATTTTCTGAAGCGATATCCAGCGCATAGCCGGCGCTTAAGGAAATGCCCCACAGCACGATTTTGCGGCTGTCTATCGACTTGCGCTGCCCCACATGCATCAGCATGGTGCGCCAGTCCTCCAGCTGCGACTTCAGCGACACCAGCTCCCTTGGGCGCCCTGTGCTGCCGCCCCAGTAGCGGTAATCAAACAGCACGACCGCATAGCCGGCCTGCGCAAAGCGCTTGGCGAACTGCACCAGCTTAAACTGGCGCAGGCAGGCCAGCCCATGCGCCATAATAATGACACCCGGCTTATGTTCTGTCTGCGGGCGGTAGAAATCGGCAGCAATCACTTCCTGACCGCTTTTCACATACAGCGGTTCAACCGTATAAGCGTGCATACGCACTCCATGCATTATTTTATGGCTGTTGTCATTTATAAAAATTTCAATACATCAAGCTGATATTAATGCTTAATGCTATCATAAAGAATAATTGTATTATTTAAATTATGGAGTGACAGAATGAGCGAAAATGTCGGCTTTGCAGGTCAAATTGGCCCTGAACATGTGGCGCAAGTGGTTGAAAAAGGCTTTAAATCGATTATCAATAACCGCCCGGACATGGAAGGCGGCCCGGCGCAGCCGACAAGCGCGCAAATTGAAGACGCTGCCCGCGCTGCCGGCCTCGACTATGTCTATCAGCCTGTCGTAGCCGGCCAGATCACCGAAGTTGATGTCCGCGCTTTTGCCAATCATTTCAACGAACTGCCTAAGCCGGTGCTGATGTTCTGCCGCACAGGCAACCGCTCAAACAATCTGTACCAGCTGGCCAAGCAGATGGATCTGCTGGATGACTAAGCTTTCCCTCCAAAGCTTGCTTCTGAGTTTATTATTCTTCTGCGCTGCGCCTGCCATGGCGCAGGACAGCAACATTGTCCTGAATGAAAAAGTCAGCGCCGCGGGGCAAATGACTGCCGAAAAGTTCGCCCTGCTGTTAAAGCAGCAAGGCTTTAAATCGGTGATTGTGAACCGGCCTGATCAGGAACAGGGCAACAGCGTGACTGTAGGCCAGCTCCGCAGCATTGCGGAAAAGGCGCAGGTCAGCGTGATTTACCAGCCTGTAACAGGCGGTAAAATTTCTCAAACAGACGTAGCTGAATTCGCCAAATACTATAATGAGCTTCCTAAACCGATCCTGATGGTATGCAGAAGCGGCGCGCGCTCTTCAGCATTATTCAATCAGGCGAAAGCTCAAGGCTTGCTGAATGAATAAATTTCTAGTTGTACTGGTTTGCGCTCTTGCCTTCACCGGCTGCAGTTCTATGAATGTCAGGCCTACAGTTGGCGTGAGCGTGGGGACTGCAATTTAGGGCTCCAAGCACAAAAAACAGCGCCGAAGCGCTGTTTTTTTATTGTCAGTTCGGGCAAGTAAATGTATTAAATGGGCTATTTTTATTTGCCGGCGTACCTTCATTTTTAACATCTTCTAATGCCATAGGTGCATCAAACTCAACAGACTGGTTGTAAATGCGTGTTGAAACTGTTGCTGAAGCAATAACATGCGCCTCACTCCACCAAGCATAGTTTTTACCATAGCGGACTTTAAAGTTTAAGTTTCCAGATTCATCAGTCGTGCCAGTAATTGACTGCTGGCCAGACTGAGTGACATTATTGGTCAATAAAATAGCGCCAGTGCTGAATTCACTGCATGCATAACGCGTTTTATAATCAATTTCCCATTTTTCATCAACTTTATTCCAGCGTAACGTGCCTTTATTATACGCTACTGGTTTAATTGCAAGACTGATGATTTGCCCTTTCAATGGCCGCTGCAAACTATCCACTACGTTAACTGAATAGCTCTTAGTATAATATGTAAGTTCAGATGTATCTAAACTTGCGCTTTCAGCAATTGAAATATATGCGGACTGATTTGCCACCGTCAAATTTAAGATATTTGAAATTATTGAGCCTGAAGTTGCTTGCAATGCCACAGCATTAGACTGTGTTGCAGAAGGACCTGCCGTATAATCAATGGTGGCGATGCCTTGATCATTTGTTACAGCGCTTACACGGGATAATATGCCAAGTGATGGATCTGTAATAATTTTGAAGCTTACTTTTGCTCCTTTCACTAAGTATCCCTGTGAGTCTTTGGCAGTTACATAAAGTTTTGTTGTTGTATTTACACCGACGGTAGTAGCCAATGCCTGCATACTTAAATTTGCTATTGCTAGTGCATTAATTGACTGTTGCGTTGTAATTGTACTACCGTTAAATGTTGCTGCTATGGTAGCATTCCCAATTACATTTCCAGTACCAGTATTGGTACTTAAAACCGCTTTAGCTGTACCCTGCCATTGGCCATTTGCATTTTGCTGTATATTAGCAACCGGCGCTGAAGATGTAATAGCACCTAGACTTGTTTCAAAAACAACACTTTTTCCTGCCAGTTCTGCCTGAGTAGCAGCATAAACCGTTACTTCAACATCTTTTGTCTGACCCGATTTAATATCAGATGGATTGTGCGTAAATGCAAGAACGGATGTATCTTCAACTGTAGCAGTAAAGCCTAAAGCACTTGAGCTTAATGTTCTGGTCTCACTCGCCTTAGCTGTAACAAATACAGCATATAAATCTAAATGATGATCTGAACCATATTTCAAAACATCATTATAGCTTATTGTTGCTACTCCCTCTCCTTTTGCATCAGTAGAAGTAACTGTTGAAATTACATCATTATTCTTATTGCGAAGCTCAACTTTTCCAATCAATGGCTGTTGCAGCGCATCAACAGCACGCACTTTAACAGAAGCTGTACCGCCATTTTTCACAGAAGTCATTTGAGAATCAATATCAACAACTCCTCCAGCAACGGGAACCGTTACTTCTTGAGTCACACCATCAGCTGTTAATTCTAATATCACATCATGCGGCATTCTGTCAAAAGCATCTTTAGAAGCAGCAATAGTAAGTTTATATGATGTCCAACCTGAATCATTAGTACCAAGCTTACTGATTGTTGCTGTTGTGCTTGATAAATTTTTCACTTTGACATTAGTTACTTTATCAGCGATCACATTACCTGATTGATCAATCGCTACAAGATCTATATTTAGATTCCCGCCAATAATTAATGAATCCTTATCTAAGCTGTAACGTAAAGCAGTAGCTGTAGCGCCCGTAACTGTAGAAGAGCCATTATTTGAACTGCTGCCTCCCTGATTATAATATCCCTCACTGCCGCCGCCGCCACAGCTTGCCAATAAAGTGGCTAAGGCAACTGCTGAAAGTTTTAAACTCATTTGTTTCTTATTCATTAAAATTCCCCAAAAACCTCTGGATCAAAAAGTTATAGTCTAATTTCGCAAACTTCGATATGTAACCATAGAAGCAGCTTTATGTAAACAAAAGCATCCTAAATGTTTTACTATGTTAGCCTGAGATTATTTTCATATTTATAATTACTTTATATGTACGACATTATTATTATCGGTGCAGGCACAGCAGGCATCGCAGCTTATAAAGAAGCGCTAAAGCATACGCAAAATATTCTGATTATTAATGACGGCCCTTGGGACACCACCTGCGCCCGCGTAGGATGCATGCCAAGCAAAGTGCTGATTTCGGCAGCAAACCGCATGCATGACATTCAGCATGCATCAGAAACCGCGCTTCAGGTCACTGCTCAAATTGACACCTCCGGAGTGATGCAGCATGTCAGGGGCCTGCGTGACCGCTTTACCGCCGCCACACTCAAAGACGTCAGCAGCTGGAAAGCTTCGCATAAAATATCAGGCCATGCCGCATTTGTGAATGCAAATACCGTAGAGGTCAATCAGCAGCACTATCAGGCCAAAGCCTTTATTCTTGCCGTCGGCTCCAGCCCTGCATTCAACCCGCAGTGGAAAGCCGAGCTGCAAGACAAACTCATTACCTCAGATGACATTTTTGAACTGCCGCATTTGCCCCGCTCTATTGCCGTGATCGGCAGCGGCGTGATTGCAGTCGAATTAGCGCAGGCTATGCACCGGCTAAACGTTAAAACAGCAATATTCGCGCGCAGCCGCAGAATCGGCACACTCAGCAGCCCTGGTCTGCAGCAGCTGGCGCAAAATGAGCTGCAGAAAGAATTAGATATTAAATTTGAAGTTCTTCCGCAAACTGTTAAAAGCACAGCAAAAGGCGTCGAAATCAGCTATACGGAAAATGGCGAGCATAAAGTTCTGCATGCAGACTTCCTGCTTTCAGCAACAGGACGCAGCAGCAACTTAACACAGCTCAAATTAGAAAAGATTAATCCAGCTTTTAATGATGCAAAGCGCTTGCCTGTTGATGCTGAAACGAAACAATTAGCCGATTATCCAATTTTTATTGCAGGAGATGCGCATACAGCTACGCCAATTCAGCATGAAGCAGCCCATGAAGGCAGAACAGCTGTCCAGAATTGCTTAAATTTTCCAAATGTTCAAAGCATGAAAACACTTACCTCTTTAGGAATCGTGTTCAGCTCGCCTGAAATGGCTATAGCTGGAAAAAGCTTTAAACAGCTGGCGGACAGCAATGCCGAGTTTGTGACAGGAACTGCCTCATATGAAAAGCAAGGCCGCGCGATTGTTTTGGGCAAAAACCGAGGCGCTGCTGAAATCTATGTGGATAAAATTTCGCGGAAAATTTTAGGCGCTGAACTTTTTACCGAATCTGCAGAACACCTTGCGCATTTGCTGGCCTGGATGATTGCAGAAGACCTGACGGTCGATGAAGTTCTGAATAAGCCATTCTACCATCCAGCACTGGAAGAAGGCCTGCGCACAGCGCTGAAGCATGCGCGCCGGCAGCTTTAGGCTTTGCGGACTCCCGGGATGCCCGGCTGGGCGTTTTTATTTTTTCCACGCATAAAAAAACCCCCTCCGATTTTATCGGAGGGGGTTTTGAATAATGAGCTGGCGATGACTTACTCTCACATGGGTAACCCCACACTACCATCAGCGCAAAGAGGTTTCACTTCTGAGTTCGGGAAGGGATCAGGTGGTTCACTCTCGCTATTGTCGCCAGCACAACTGTTATGGATACTCGCTTGGTCTTATCTGTTCACTTTTCAGTGCATGCCAAGGTTTTTTCCAAATGAGTTATTAACAGGTATATCTGAGTTTATGCAATTTGTTCAATTTTACTTAGCTTTTCAACTAAATCAAGTTTGATCGTTTGATTTCGAATCAATTGATGCTTCGTATACAACTGCTTGGGCGTTGTATAGTCAAGCCTCACGAGCAATTAGTACTGGTCAGCTTCATGCGTCGCCGCACTTCCACATCCAGCCTATCAACGTCGTAGTCTTCAACGGCTCTTTAGAGGAATAAATTCCTAGGGAAATCTTATCTTGAGGTAGGCTTCCCGCTTAGATGCTTTCAGCGGTTATCCCTTCCGAACATAGCTACCCGGCGATGCGACTGGCGTCACAACCGGTACACCAGAGGTTCGTCCACTCTGGTCCTCTCGTACTAGGAGCAGATCCTCTCAAATTTCCAGCGCCCACGGTAGATAGGGACCGAACTGTCTCACGACGTTCTAAACCCAGCTCGCGTACCTCTTTAAATGGCGAACAGCCATACCCTTGGGACCTGCTTCAGCCCCAGGATGAGATGAGCCGACATCGAGGTGCCAAACACCGCCGTCGATATGAACTCTTGGGCGGTATCAGCCTGTTATCCCCAGAGTACCTTTTATCCGTTGAGCGATGGCCCTTCCATACAGAACCACCGGATCACTAAGACCTACTTTCGTACCTGCTCGACTTGTGGGTCTCGCAGTTAAGCGCGCTTTTGCCTTTATACTCTACGCGTGATTTCCGACCACGCTGAGCGCACCTTCGTACTCCTCCGTTACTCTTTAGGAGGAGACCGCCCCAGTCAAACTACCCACCAGACATGGTCCTCGTCCCGGATAACGGGACAGAGTTAGAACCTCAATATTACCAGGGTGGTATTTCAAGATTGGCTCCACCGGGACTAGCGTCCCGGCTTCAAAGCCTCCCACCTATCCTACACAAGTAAGATCAAAGTTCAATGTCAAGCTGCAGTAAAGGTTCACGGGGTCTTTCCGTCTAGCCGCGGGTACACCGCATCTTCACGGCGAATTCGATTTCACTGAGCCTCTGCTGGAGACAGCGCCCCCATCATTATGCCATTCGTGCAGGTCGGAACTTACCCGACAAGGAATTTCGCTACCTTAGGACCGTTATAGTTACGGCCGCCGTTTACTGGGGCTTCGATCAAGAGCTTCGCTTACGCTAACCCCATCAATTAACCTTCCAGCACCGGGCAGGCATCACACCCTATACGTCCACTTTCGTGTTTGCAGAGTGCTATGTTTTTAATAAACAGTTGCAGGGGCCTGGTTTCTGTGGCTGCCGGCAGCTCAGGAAGCAAGTTCCATCACCGCCAGCAGCGTACCTTCTCCCGAAGTTACGGTACCATTTTGCCTAGTTCCTTCAGCAGAGTTCTCTCAAGCGCTTTGGTCTACTCGACCTGACCACCTGTGTCGGTTTAGGGTACGATTCCAGTATAACTGAAGCTTAGAGACTTTTCCTGGAAGCATGGTATCAGCCACTTCACTGCACAAGTGCAGCTTGCTGTCAGTTCTCAGCATAGAGTACCCCGGATTTGCCTAAGATACATGCCTACAACCTTTCACCTGGACAACCAACGCCAGGCTGACTTAACCTTCTCCGTCCTCTCATCGCATTATACTGAAGTATTGGAATATTAACCAATTTCCCATCGACTACGCCTCTCGGCCTCGCCTTAGGGGTCGACTCACCCAGCCCCGATTAACGTTGGACTGGAACCCTTGGTCTTTCAGCGAACGGGTTTTTCACCCGTTTTGTCGTTACTCACGTCAGCATTCGCACTTCTGATACCTCCAGCAGACTTCTCAATCCACCTTCATCGGCTTACAGAACGCTCCCCTACCACTTGCAATAAATTGCAAATCCGCAGCTTCGGCATATAGTTTTAGCCCCGTTACATCTTCCGCGCAGGCCGACTCGACTAGTGAGCTATTACGCTTTCTTTAAAGGGTGGCTGCTTCTAAGCCAACCTCCTAGCTGTCTATGCCTTCCCACATCGTTTCCCACTTAACTATAATTTTGGGGCCTTAGCTGGCGGTCTGGATTGTTTTCCTCTTGACTACGGACGTTAGCACCCGCAGTCTGTCTCCCGGATAGTACTCATCGGTATTCGGAGTTTGCATCGGTTTGGTAAGTCGGGATGACCCCCTAGCCGAAACAGTGCTCTACCCCCAATGGTATTCGTCCGAGGCGCTACCTAAATAGCTTTCGGGGAGAACCAGCTATCACCAAGTTTGATTAGCCTTTCACCCCTATCCACAAGTCATCCCCTGGCTTTTCAACGACAGTGGGTTCGGTCCTCCAGTTAGTGTTACCCAACCTTCAACCTGCTCATGGATAGATCACCTGGTTTCGGGTCTACACCCAGCAACTAAGCGCCCTATTAAGACTCGGTTTCCCTACGGCTCCCCTATGCGGTTAACCTTGCTACTGAATGTAAGTCGCTGACCCATTATACAAAAGGTACGCAGTCACCGGACTAAGCCGGCTCCCACTGCTTGTATGCATGCGGTTTCAGGATCTATTTCACTCCCCTCACAGGGGTTCTTTTCGCCTTTCCCTCACGGTACTGGTTCACTATCGGTCAGTCAGGAGTATTTAGCCTTGGAGGATGGTCCCCCCATATTCAGACAAGGTTTCACGTGCCCCGCCCTACTCGACATCATCATATAAGCCCTTTCGCGTACAGGACTATCACCTACTGCGGTTGCGCTTCCCAGAGCATTCCGCTAGAACTTATATGACTTAATGGGCTGTTCCCCGTTCGCTCGCCGCTACTGAGGGAATCTCAATTGATTTCTTTTCCTAAGGGTACTGAGATGTTTCACTTCCCCTCGTTCGCCTCGCAACACTATGTATTCATGTTGCGATACCTGCCTTATGGCAAGTGGGTTTCCCCATTCAGAAATCTCCGGATCACAGGATATTTGCCGCCTCCCCGGAGCTTATCGCAGGCTATTACGTCTTTCATCGCCTCTGACTGCCAAGGCATCCACCACATGCACTTAATTACTTGACTATACAACCCCAAACAGTCGCTAATACTTACAAGTAGTATTTCGCGTCGCAAACTTAATTGCCACAGTTAGAGTTTCGTGAACTTAATCACTGTACAGCTTCAATTAGATTCATATACCAAAACGCTTGATTCAGTTAATTTCGCTAGTAACTCATTTCATTCAGCATTAACAATTGCTTGTTAAGCTGGCTAAAACGAGTATGAACAAATTATTTCAACTCAAATATATTCTGTTAATGATTCACTGCATCCTCGTCGGACTGCAGTCAACTGTGATAAATCACAGAACTTAATAAACTAAAATCAAATGATCTTATTTACTAAATTCTATAATCTAACTTCTCAGCTTAATCACTCTAAAGTGATGGTGGAGACTAGGAGAGTCGAACTCCTGACCTCCTGCGTGCAAAGCAGGCGCTCTACCAACTAAGCTAAGTCCCCAGCTTATCATAAGGCCAATGTTTCTGATTCTCTGTTTCAGTTTGCAGATTTGGTGGGTCTGACAAGACTTGAACTTGTGACCCCACGCTTATCAAGCGTGTGCTCTAACCAACTGAGCTACAGACCCTCAGATACATCGTCATGAAGAACAACTTGTTGTGGATTCTTACCGATCGTCAATCTTTCGTTAAGGAGGTGATCCAGCCGCAGGTTCCCCTACGGCTACCTTGTTACGACTTCACCCCAGTCGTCGGCCACACCGTGGTAAGCGTCCTCCTTGCGGTTAGACTACCTACTTCTGGTGCAACAAACTCCCATGGTGTGACGGGCGGTGTGTACAAGGCCCGGGAACGTATTCACCGCGGCATTCTGATCCGCGATTACTAGCGATTCCGACTTCATGGAGTCGAGTTGCAGACTCCAATCCGGACTACGATCGGCTTTTTGAGATTAGCATCCTATCGCTAGGTAGCAACCCTTTGTACCGACCATTGTAGCACGTGTGTAGCCCTGGCCGTAAGGGCCATGATGACTTGACGTCGTCCCCGCCTTCCTCCAGTTTGTCACTGGCAGTATCCTTAAAGTTCCCGGCTTAACCCGCTGGCAAATAAGGAAAAGGGTTGCGCTCGTTGCGGGACTTAACCCAACATCTCACGACACGAGCTGACGACAGCCATGCAGCACCTGTATGTAAGTTCCCGAAGGCACCAATCCATCTCTGGAAAGTTCTTACTATGTCAAGGCCAGGTAAGGTTCTTCGCGTTGCATCGAATTAAACCACATGCTCCACCGCTTGTGCGGGCCCCCGTCAATTCATTTGAGTTTTAGTCTTGCGACCGTACTCCCCAGGCGGTCTACTTATCGCGTTAGCTGCGCCACTAAAGCCTCAAAGGCCCCAACGGCTAGTAGACATCGTTTACGGCATGGACTACCAGGGTATCTAATCCTGTTTGCTCCCCATGCTTTCGTACCTCAGCGTCAGTATTAGGCCAGATGGCTGCCTTCGCCATCGGTATTCCTCCAGATCTCTACGCATTTCACCGCTACACCTGGAATTCTACCATCCTCTCCCATACTCTAGCTTCCCAGTATCGAATGCAATTCCTAAGTTAAGCTCAGGGATTTCACATCCGACTTAAAAAGCCGCCTACGTACGCTTTACGCCCAGTAAATCCGATTAACGCTCGCACCCTCTGTATTACCGCGGCTGCTGGCACAGAGTTAGCCGGTGCTTATTCTGCGGGTAACGTCCACTCATCCTAGGTATTAACTAGAAGAGCCTCCTCCCCGCTTAAAGTGCTTTACAACCAAAAGGCCTTCTTCACACACGCGGCATGGCTGGATCAGGGTTCCCCCCATTGTCCAATATTCCCCACTGCTGCCTCCCGTAGGAGTCTGGGCCGTGTCTCAGTCCCAGTGTGGCGGATCATCCTCTCAGACCCGCTACAGATCGTCGCCTTGGTAGGCCTTTACCCCACCAACTAGCTAATCTGGCTTAGGCTCATCTATTAGCGCAAGGTCCGAAGATCCCCTGCTTTCCCCCGTAGGGCGTATGCGGTATTAGCGTTCCTTTCGAAACGTTGTCCCCCACTAATAGGCAGATTCCTAAGCATTACTCACCCGTCCGCCGCTAGGTTATGTAGCAAGCTACATTTCCCCGCTCGACTTGCATGTGTTAAGCCTGCCGCCAGCGTTCAATCTGAGCCATGATCAAACTCTTCAGTTTAAAATCAATAGTGCTTTATTCAAAACACCAAATCTGGCTCATCAATTTTCTGACATTAATTTCTCAAATAAACTTCGAGTAATTTCTACCATCAATCAATGAAAATTATTTCGATCGATCAACCGGTAAAAATCCACACAAGTTGTTCTTCATATTCTCTTAATGATCTTCTCAATGCTTCGTCAGCATCAAGCTAGGTCGGCTATATTACTCTCTTTCAAAAGAAAGTCAACTGGTTTTGATGATTATTTTTAAACTCATTCAAGATTCAGAAATTTAACCAATCTAGCTAAATCCTTGTTTCTCAACAAGTTTTAATCAACATCACCGCCGATGGATATGCATTATAGGGGAAAAAATTACAGACGCAAGGCCTTTTTTTAAATATTTCGGAATATGCGCTTTGAGTGCTTATTTATTCCGCAAAATGCGCGTTTTTTTCTATTTTTTCAATAAAACCGGCACTGCGCCCGCCAGCTTATCCAGCAGTTTTTCTTTTTTACTCTTCTCCTGCCAGTTTAAAGGGCGGCAATCGATGTATTCGCAGTAGCCGCTTTCACCGCTTTCTTCCGCATCGCCTATTTTCACCTGATAGCTGAAACTGCCTGCATAGCCTGCCCCGGCGCCGAATTTGAAGTCGCCGCGGCTTTGCGCCTGAATCCGGATAGGCACAGCGCCGCTGGATGCCGTCCATTCAAATTCCCGCGGCAGATACATTTTACGGTGATCCGGCGTAGTCACTGCCGGATAAACGCGGTGCACTTTCAGGCATACACCTTCATCCAGCATTTGCACCTGCGCTGAATTGAAATCCTTAAGATACAGCCTGGACTGCAGAATGCGGTTCAGGCGGTCGCGGGCCTGCATCACAATCAGCTGGCGCCGCCGGCTGAGATTAATGGTTTGCGCGGTATAAAAGGCGATAGGCAAAAACGGGAAATTGACGGCGCGGGCGAATTCCAGCGAGCCTAATTGCTGAATCCGGTACTTTTGACCTTTATAGCCAATTTCCCCTGTGCATTCGCACAGCTGTGACCAGTATTCTGCCAGCCCCATTCTCAGCTTGCTGAAATAGCACGGCGCTTCGGCAGTTTTAATTTCCAGATCAAAGCTGAGTTCGCGGTCAAGGCGCCGCAGCTGAAATTCAGGAAAGGCGCCGCTGAAGTTTTCCCGGTCCAGAAACTGAAAGGAGCCGGGCTTAAAAATGCAGTCGCTGTGCACAGAATAGCGGCTGAACTGGCCAGCCATATGCGGGCTGATGCTGGACATCACCGTTGCGGTATTTTGCGCAGCATGCCGCATGGCGGCGCCATTGCGCAAAACCGCCGCATTCGGCTGGCCAATCATGCTGATGAAATTGAGATAATGCAGCGGCGCAGGGAGATTGGGGATTTTCAGCGCCAGCAGTATGGCTTTGTATTGCCGGGTTTGCGCATGCAAAGGAAGATTATGCTGAAGCTGCGCCGGAGTCTGATTCAGCTGTTTGGATTGATCTAAAAAATCTGGAAACAACTGCATATCAGACTCCTTACATGATTATGCTGCCGTATTTTTCCGCGCCAGGAATGTAGTGACAAATCCGGACAGCGCGTAAATCAGCGAAATCACTAAAATGCCGACCGGAATGTTATAGGTCACGGCAGCCATGACAAAGACGATGATCGGCAGGACCGCAAAAGGAACGCGCTTGCGGTCTACAGTTTTAAATGAATAGTATTTAATGTTTGAAATCATCAGCAGGCCGACTGAAACAATAACGGCAGCATTCAGAACCTGAACGCCGGTTTCACGCAGGTCAAAGACTTCCGGAAAATCACGCGCCACCAGCACCAGTGAAATAACCATCACCGCGGCCAATGGGCTGGCCACGCCAATAAAGTAGCGCTTATCGACCACGCCGATCTGCACATTGAAGCGCGCCAGGCGGAACGCGGCGCAGGCGGTATAGACAAAGCAGGCCGCCAAGCCGATGCGCCCCAGATCATTCAGGCTCCAGCTGTACATCAGGATAGCTGGAGCCACGCCGAAGGCCAGCAAGTCAGACAAAGAGTCAAACTGCTCGCCGAACGGGCTTTGCGCGCCGATTGCGCGGGCCACCCGGCCATCCAGGCCGTCAAATAAAGCCGCAATGAAAATGGCGTACACCGCCTGGGTATATTCGCCGTTCATGCTGGCGATAATTGAATAGAAGCCCGACAGCAGCGCTGCCGTGGTGATTAAGTTAGGCCACAGGTAGATGCCGCGACGTTTGACCTTCTGCCCTTCGTGGGTGTGCTCTTCCTCTTCCACCTCAAAAGTAATGCCGTCAAAAGCGCTTTCTTCTTTGGCGGAAATTTCCCGTTCAGGTTTATTTATATTTGTCATTCTTCGATCCTAACTGTGACCTTGCAACTTGCTTCAGCTTAAACTTGTATTACTCGCCAACCAGCCAGCGCACCGCCGCGTGGCCGCCATTTTCGTTCATGCGCAGGTGCGGGAACAGCCACTGCAGCGCTTCATCGGCATCCTGAGAGAACTTCCAAGGCGGGTTGATCACCAGCAGGCCGCAGCCGTTCAAGCCGACCGGAGTATCGTCCGGCCATACGCAGATTTCGCAAACCAGCTGGCGGCGGATGCCGGTCTTGTACATTTTCTTTTCAAAACGCTCGATCATCGCGCGGTCTTTGATTGGGTACCAGACCGCAAATACGCCTGTCGGCCATTTTTTATAGGCTGCCACCAGCAATTCCACCAGCTGCGGGAAATCTTTGCGCTCTAATTCATAAGGCGGGTCAATCATCACCAAGCCGCGCTTTTCCTTTGGCGGAATAACGCCCAGCAGGCCTTCATAGGCATCGCGCTCATGCAGGCCGGCGCGCTTGTCAAAAATATTGTGGCGCAGCTGCTGGAAGACATCGCGCTGCATTTCAAAAATTGTGGCTTTATCAATTTCACGCATGCCTTCCAGCGCAAACCACGGCGAGCCCGGATAAGCGCCTTTGCCGAAATTCGAGCGCATTTTTTCCACAATTTTCAAATACTGCTGCACGCCTTCAGGCGCAGTGCGCTTGACCGAATCATCCAGCTTAACCAGGCGATGAATACCGTTTAAGAACTCACCCGATTTTTGCGCTTCCGATGTCGATAAATCATATTTGCCCGCGCCGCCATGCGTATCGACATAGCGGTATGGCTTATCTTTAGCATTCAGCCGGGCCAGCAGCTGAAGCAGCAGCACGTGCTTCATAACATCGGCAAAGTTGCCTGCATGGAAATGGTGACGGTAATTCATGTTTCTACAATTCCTGATATCAACGGCTATTTTAGCATGAAAAATAGTTTCATTCCGATGCTTATCTTGCTCTAGAATGGTTCACCCTTTTTCTCACCACTTTTGCGGTTTTTTGCTTATGGAAACAGTTCTTCTCCCAAAGTCCTGGAATGTTGATCAAGTCTTAGATGATTTGGATCAGCATGGATTCGCCCTGATTGATGACGCCTATTCCCCTGAATATGTGCATGCGCTGGCTGAGGAATGCGCCTCGCGCCTGAACCAGTTCCGGGAGGCCGCCATTCAAAATGGCGTGGTCAGCAAAATCCGCAGCGACCATATTTTATGGATCAATGAAGAATTGCAAACCGCGCAGCAGCACATCCGCTATTTAAACGCCCTTTCAGATCAGCTGAATCAGGCGTTTTTTTTGGGCATTCAGGAAGTGGAAGCGCATTTCGCCTGCTATAACGCGGGGGAGTTTTACGCCCTGCACCGCGACAACCCGCAGCGCAAAAATGACCGGGTGATTTCCACGGTATATTACCTGCATGAAGACTGGCAGGACGGCTGGGGCGGCGAGCTGCGCCTGCAGGATAAGTATGATCAGTGGCATATCATTCAGCCGAAACCGAACCGCATTGCGATATTTCAAAGTGACTTACTGCATGAAGTGATTCAGGCCAAGCATCAGCGCCTGTCCATCACCGCCTGGCTGCGCAGCGGCAATTCCATCTGGTAAAGCTTTAAATTGCGCTGTCCGCCCTCATATAGCTGTTATTGACAGATGAGGAAAACGCCAATGCCTGAGCACACCAAACATATCATTCAACGTATTGGTGAAACAGATCAATTGTATTTGCAGGGAAACAGCGCCGAGCTTGCGCTGGAGCGCGCGGATTTGCGCCTGCAGCTGGTCATGCTCAGCCGGATGCGCCAGGAGCAGATCCACTTCCTGCAGGAAGCCGTGGTGCTGCTGGAGCAGAGCCGGATTGAGTTTGCGGAAATGCCGCTCAGCCTGTATGTCAATTTGTCGCTGCATTTGGCCAAAGCCTACATGCTGTATTTTGAAATTACCCGTGAGCCGCGTTTTGCGCTGATTACCCAGCAGATTTTAAAGCCGATGACGCATGATGACTACGGCGACATTTATTTCTTCCTGGCTTATGCCTCGGTGGCGAAAAACGAGCCGTCACTCTCCCGGCACTGGCTGAAAAAATATGTAAAAACCCAGGCATTTGATCTGGAGCTGATGCGCGGGCATTCCGCTTTTGACGCCTTCCGCTCAGAGCTTTGGTTTGAGCAGCTGATTCAAAGCCGGCTGCACTGACCCGCTGAATTGAACCGGCGCCTGAGCCGGGGCAATGCAGCTGTTCAGATGCCTATCCCAGCAGCCAGAAAGAGACTGGCATAAAATGCAGCGCCAGCCCGTATAAGCCCACCAGCGCGCAGCTGACTATTGTGCCTGAAGCGATGTATTGGGCCGATGTGCCCGTACCCTGATAATGCGTTTCCAAAGCCACAATATTGGCTGCCGGCGGCAGGCAGAACAGCAGGAACATCACGCCGATATAGCGCTCAACCTGCGGGATGGGCGCAAAGGCGTACGCCAAGCTGCAGACCGCCGCGCCGCAAAGCAGCTTCAGCGCGAATATCCGACTGCTGCGCAGAATATCCTGCCCGGATACGCGGGTACGGCGCATCCACATGCCCAGCACGCACATGCCGCTAAAGCTCATGCCTATTTTGGCGCACTGATAAATCAGATCAATCCAGTGATGCTCCTGCAGATACTGCAGGCCCAGCAGCCGGAAAACTCCCGCCAGCAGCAGCGCCAGAACCGGCGGAGACAATGCCACTTTTTGGGCAGCCGATGTCCAAGGCTGTCCAGCTGCGCTGACTGCCGTGACCGCCCAGATATTGCCGAAAATTGAACCGCCGACATACAGCGCGACCATCGGCGCGCTGACTTCCTGGCCAAACAGCGCCAGGGCAAAGGGAAAGCCCAGCCATGCCAGATTGACATAGCTGACGCATAAAGCACGCAATCTGTCTTTTAAAATAAGCAGGAAAAAATAAAACAGCAGCACGGCGGACGCAAAGCTGAACAGCATTAAGCTGAGGCTGCTGGGCTGATAAAACACCATGTTGTAAATAATGACAATTGGAATAAAGCAACGCGCCAGTCCGCTGGCCAGCAGCGCCTTTAAAGACGCGGCGGCTGAAATTGAGGCCAGCCCAAGCCCGCACAGAAAGCCAAAAACCGGAAGAAGCAAAGCCACCGTTACCGTCCTGCAGATCAGTCCCGCCCATGCTATCACTATTCAGCGCCTGAGCGCGCTGAAAACTAGCATGTCTTCAAACTGCAATCTGGATGTCACATCCCTGTCATGCGCAGCTGTTGAAATCGTCTGAAAATGAAAAGAGGAAAAAATCATGGCAGGACTATCAATTTGGCATGTGCTGATTTTTGCAATTGTCGTCATTCTGCTGTTCGGCACATCAAAGCTGAAAAATCTGGGCAAAGATGTTGGCGGCGCAGTCAAAGACTTTAAAAAATCCATTAAAGATGATGAAGCAGCTGCAGCCTTGAAAGAACCGCGCACCATCGACGCCCAAGTCAAAAGCGCTGAAAGCTCAGTGAAAAGCTAAGTGTGAGTGCTGATTCATGCTGAATATTGGAATGACTGAACTGCTGTGTTTTGCCATTATTGCTCTGCTGGTGCTTGGCCCGGAGAAATTGCCTGAAGCCGCGCGCTTTGCCGGAAAATGGTATGCAAAGATCAAGAGAACCATCAGCAATGTGCAAAACGACATAGACCGCGAGCTGCGGCTGTCTGAGCTGCGCGAGCAAATGCAAAATGAAATGAAGCGCATACAGGAGCTTGAAGAAAAAATGCAGGCTCAAATGAATGCGCTGCAGCAGCAGAAAATATCCGCTGCGGAAAATCAGCCCGAACCCGCCCATCCGGACCATAAAAACACCCCGTTGCGCTATACCCCTGCAGAACGGCCTCAGGCGCCTTTGCTTGCCATTTCAAAACAGCCGGCCTGCGGCGCCGCCATGCCGCTGCAGCTGAATAACTATAAGGTGGCGGTATGACGCAAACCTCACAGCCGCAGCTGCCGAATACTGTGGACAGCCGCGAACAGGAAATGCTGCAGGAAATGCCGATCACCAAGCACCTGGTGGTGCTGCGCAAGCATCTCTTTAAAATTGTCAGCCTGCTGATTGGCCTGTTTTTCTGCCTGCTGCCCTTTGCCAACCGCACCTACCAAATACTGTCTGAACCGCTGCGCGCCCAGCTGCCGGCAACATCGACCATGATTGCTACAGATGTGACTGCAACTTTCATGGCGCCCTTTAAGCTGAACTTCTTTATTGCCCTGATGCTGGCCATGCCGTACATCATTTATCAGCTGTGGGCCTATGTAAAGCCAGCGCTGTACGCCAAAGAAAAAGCGCTGGCCCTGCCGATGCTGATCGGCAGCATCGGCCTGTTCTACCTCGGCATTTCTTTTGCCTATTACATTGCGCTGCCGTCCATTCTGCACTTTTTCATCAGCGTTTCGCCTGAAACGGTCGCGCCGATGACCGACATCAACAGCTACTTAGCCTTCTGCCTGAAGCTGTTTCTGGTATTCGGCATTACCTTTGAAATTCCAATTATTACCCTGCTGCTGATTTTAATTGGCGTGGTTACAACGCAGCAGCTGGTTGAAAAACGGCGCTTCATTGTGGTCGGCTGCTTTTTTGTCGCGATGTTTGTCACCCCGCCCGATGCGCTGTCCATGATCATGCTGGCCGTTCCGATGTGGATGCTGTTTGAACTGGGACTGCTGGCCGGCAAGCTGCTGGAAAAAAGAAGAAACGCCGAAAGCTCTTAAGTTCAGGCAGGCTCCGGCCTGCTTTTTTATGCGCAGCCTAAACCCATCCTCAGTCCCTTCAAAATAATTCGCTCCTCGAAGCCTTCAGCTGGATAGCGCATTCAGCATGAAGTGCAAGCTTAAACCCTGTTTTTTCATCATTTTGTCTTATTTTTTTCACCAGACTGTCATCCCTCAGTCAAGCGGTCGTCATACTTCCGCCTTAAGTTAGAGAGGACTTTAGAAAAACATGCCTTTTCAACTGACTCTACTTAGGAATTACTTCGATGACCGAGCTGTCGCCATATCATGAAGATCAGGAACTTGATAACAACGCCTCAAATAATGAACATTTCCGTGACATTCTTGAGCAGCGCATCTCCCGCCGCAGCCTGATCACGAAAACAGCCAGCGGAGCAGTTGCTCTGGCGCTGGCTTCCTCCTTAACCGGCTGCGGCAGCGATGATGACGGCAATGCATCTACAACACCGCCTGCAGACCCTGCGGAAAAGCCGAAAAAACTGACGTTCAAGCCGGTTTCTAAAAATTTAGATGACATTGTGACTGTTCCGGAAGGCTATCAGGCCAGCATCCTTTATGCCATGGGCGATCCAATTAACCCGGCATATGCAGCATGGGATGACAATAACGTGCCTAAAGGCCCAAGCTTCATGTACCGTTCAGGCGACTGCCACGACGGCATGAGCTATTTCGGCTTGAACAGCAACGCTCTGAACTATGATGCCAATGCATCTGAGCGCGGCCTGCTGGTCATGAACCATGAATACATCAATCCGACCTTCCTGCACCCAGAAGGGCCGACCAAGGTAAATGGACGCCGCCCGGAAGAAGAAGTCATCCGTGAAGTCAATGCTCACGGCGTTTCAGTCATCGAGCTGAAAAAAGACAAAGCGACGCAGAAAGTTGAAATTGTCAAAAACTCGCTGTTCAACCGCCGCATCACGGCATCGACAGTCATGGAGTTTGCCGGCCCGGCGGCAGGCAGTGCTCTGCTGTGCACCCGCTTCTCTCCTGCTGGACGCCAGACGCGCGGCACGCACAACAACTGCGGCAACGGCTATACGCCATGGGGAACCTACTTAACCACGGAAGAAAACTTCATTGGCTATTTCCAGCGCTCAGGAAGCGATGAATACGAACGTACGCCTGAAGAGAAAAAAGCACTAAAACGCTATGGCTTAAGCTTAAGCATTGATTATCTTTATGAGAAAAACCCTGATGGCTCGCCTAAAAAGAATGCGAAAGGCGAGATTATTTACGTTCTGGATCAGCAAGGGAAAAAAATCCCTAATCTGGACGATCAGGACCGTGTTGCCTATCTGGACAAGAACTCCCGCTATGCCTGGGAAACGGCTCAGGGCAGCTATTACGCTCAGGACATGTACGACCGCTGGACTGCGGACGTCACTGCAGATGAGGCAGATCAGGACTACCGCAACGGCCCGAATACCTTCGGCTGGATTGTAGAAATCGATCCTTTTGACAGCCGTTCAAACCCGGTAAAGCGCACCGCTTTAGGCCGCTTTGCGCATGAAGACTGCCGCGCCAGCCGCCTGCGCGCAGATGACAACCTCGCCTTCTATATGGGCGATGATTCACGCGGCGAATATATCTACAAATTTGTATCCGACCAGAAGTGGGATGCCAAAGACGTTAACGGCGGATATGCTGCCGGCGATAAATACATGAACTCTGGCAAGCTGTATGTCGCCGAATTCAACAATGACGGCACAGGCCAATGGATTGAGCTTGCATACGGCAAAAATGGCTTAGATGAAGGCAGCAGCGCCTATCCTTTCGAGTCGCAGGCAGATATCGTCACCTTTGCCCGCCTGGCTGCGGATGAAGTCGGCGCAACCCGAATGGACCGCCCGGAATGGGTTGCTGTCAATCCGGAAAATGGCGAAGTCTATGTAACCTTAACCAACAACTCAAACCGCGGAACAGCGCATGCGCTTGATGCAGCCAATCCGCGCAATTATTCTGACCCTGAAGGCGGCAAAGGCAACGTCAACGGCCATATTATCCGCTTCCGCGAAACGGGCGACACAACAACAGCTGAAAGCTTCACTTGGGATATCTACCTGTTTGGCGCTGAAGCCAGCATGGCTGAAAACATCAACCTGTCAGGCCTGAATGACAATAACGACCTGTCCTCTCCGGACGGCATGTGGTTTGACCCGCGCGGCGTACTGTGGATTCAGACCGATGACGGCGCATATACCGACACCACCAACTGCATGATGCTGGCAGCATTGCCCGGCCAAGTCGGTGATGGCGGCCAAGTCAAGACTTCGTCGAATATCGATACCTTTGCAGGCGCGCAAGTCAATGATGAAAACCTGCGCCGCTTCCTCACTGGGCCTAAAGAATGTGAAATTACCGGCGTGACCATGACGCCGGATTACAAAGCAATCTTTATCAATGTGCAGCATCCGGGTGAAGATTCAGAATCTTACGATGCGCCGACCAGCCACTGGCCTGCCACACAAACAGATTCGGGCAATACAACGGCCCGCCCGCGCTCTGCAACTGTTGTGATTACCCGCAAAGACGGCGGCGTGATTGCAGGCGCATAAACCCTGACCCCATAAAAAATGCCAGCATCACGCTGGCATTTTTTATGGCTGAAGCGGCAGCTGCAGCTCAATGACTTTGCCCTGCGCCGCGCCCTGCTGCTGCTTTTCCTGCCACAGCCACTGCCGGTCCTGCATTCTCAGAAAATTCGAGCAGCGCGTGCCGTAAGCAGGGCTTTGAATAAAGGTCGAAGACAGCAGCTCTTCCATCTCAGCGCTGATGCCGGTAAACGGCAGCAGCTGCGGAATAATCTTGCGCTCATCCTCCAGAATATCCCACACCGCGAATTCCAAATCCGCCGGCGGCGTATCCGCATGCTGCAGCATCGGCAGCAGTTCCTGGGTAAATCGCTTGCGCAAATGCCGGGTTTTCTCCCAATGCTCCGTCATCAGGCCGTTGGACGCCACATAAACGCCCTTGGCCAGC
The DNA here is from genome assembly GCF_001696615.3 of Acinetobacter sp. WCHAc010034. Lineage (NCBI taxonomy): Bacteria > Pseudomonadati > Pseudomonadota > Gammaproteobacteria > Moraxellales > Moraxellaceae > Acinetobacter > Acinetobacter sp. WCHAc010034. The sequence continues at coordinate 1,465,635 of NZ_CP032279.1, forward strand.
ACCTGCGGCGCTTCGCCGCGGTTGCTCATATACACCGCCTGATGCTGATCGCCGATAAACAAGTTGAAGCCGGCATACTCGCGCTGCTGCTGTTCTAAGGCCTGCGCAAAGCGGATCGGCGCCAAGTCTGACTCTAAAAAGTGCTGAATCAGATGCCCGCGCGAGGTCGGATAGCTCCGCCTGTCCTGAGCGTCGCGGAAATTGGTGACAATCGCCCAGCGCCCCGCCGGCGTCACGCCCATCCACGACCCGCCGGACTGCAGATCGCGGCCGGCCGCAATCGGGCTGTTCTCCCACCGCTGCAGTTCGGCCGCGGGCCGGTGATAGAATTCATCACGGTTGGAAATCAGGCACAGCGGGGTGCCTTCCAGAACCTGCCAAGCAAAAGCCACAATGCACATAAACGCCACTCAATATCTTTACACATTGAATGTACAACATTTTTCATCACATTCAGCTAAAATCTGTGCAAAACATAATGACAAGGAGCAGCGATGCTGACCTATCCGAATATAGACCCTGTTGCGCTGTCGCTGGGCCCGCTGCAAGTCCACTGGTACGGGCTGATGTATCTGCTGGCATTTTTATTCGCCTGGGGGCTGGCCACTCACCGCGCCAAGCAGCGTGACGGCTGGACGCCGGAAATGGTTTCCGACCTGATCTTCTACGGCGCTTTGGGCGTTGTGGTCGGCGGGCGCTTCGGCTATGTATTCTTTTACGGCTTTGAGCAGTTTCTGGCGAATCCGCTGTGGCTGTTCCAGGTCTGGACTGGCGGCATGAGTTTCCACGGCGGTTTCCTGGGCGTGATGATCGCCATGCTGCTGTGGTGCAGAAAATATAAAATGACCTGGTTCCAGACGCTGGACTTCATTGCGCCCTGCGTGCCGACCGGCCTGATGTTCGGGCGCATCGGCAACTTCATCGGCGGTGAGCTGTACGGCCGCCCGGTGGCTGACCCGAACTTCGCCTTCGGCATGATCTTCCCGACCGACCCGCTGCAGCTGGTGCGCCATCCTTCGCAAATTTATCAGGCGCTGTGCGAAGGGCTGGTCCTGTTTATTGTCTTATGGTGGTTCAGCTCCAAGCCGCGCCCGCGCTTCGCCGTGTCTGCCCTGTTCCTGATCGGCTACGGCATTGCCCGCTTTGTTGTGGAGTTCTTCCGCGAGCCGGACAATGGCCAGCTGTTTATCGGCTGGATGAGCAAAGGGCAATTCCTGACTGTGCCGATGATTCTGATTGGCCTGTGGATGATGTGGTATGCCTACCAGAAAAAAACCTACGACTGGGGCCCGCTCAAAAACAGCTGAGCGGCGTCTGCGCTCTTCTTCTGCGGGGCAGCTGCCCCGCTTTTTTCCGGCTGTGATTTTTCCGCGCGTTCTGTGCTAAAGTTTCAGCTTTCTGCTTATTGACGCCTGACCGCATGCTCGAATTCTGGTTTAATCCTCAAGTTCCAGTCCTGAAAAAAATCCTGCTTTTTGCCCTGATTGCAGCCGCCACCGCGGCGCTGTACTGGATTGAGCCCTTAGCGCCCGATGCGGTTTTGATGTTTGCAGGCGCCGGGCTGGTGTTTCTGATCTGCCGCTACTGCAAGGTGCATTTTGCCGCTAAAAAGCCCGCTGGACTGCTGTACCGCCTGCTGACCTGGATTCCGATCGCCTTGCTGCTGGCGCTGATTTTCATGCAGATGAAGGACGGCGGGATTCTGCTTCCGGGCGCGCAGGGCATCGGCTTTATGGCGCTGGCGATCTGCCTTTTCTCGCCGCTGTCGCTGCTGAACCGCAATCAGCCGCCGGAAGCGCAGCCCTAATGCTGGAATTTTGGTATTCGGCGCGCTGCACGCGTGAAATCCGGCTCGTCATCTGCATTGCGGTCTGCACGGTGATTTATTACTGCGCCGGCATTCAGCAGCTGCCTGCGCTGTTTGCAGGCCTGAGCCTAGCGCTTGGCGCGGCTGTGCATCTGCTGCGCCAAGCGCATTTGAAAATTGCGGATGAAAATTCCTATAAGCAGGCCATTCAGGCTGTTTTTGCCATTCTGCCCATCGCCGGGCTGCTTGGCCTGATCCTGTATGTGCCGCCAGGCCATAAAGCCGCACTCAGCATTCAATGCATCGGCTTCAGCGCAGTTGGGCTGTTTTTAGTTTCACTGCATGAACGCCGCGCCAAGCGCTGCGCATAAAGCTGCCCGGCGCTGACCAGCCTCAGTCGCCCAGGCGGTAATACTCATAGCGCACATTCGGATCCTTATACACCGCATAGTCGCGCTGCTTGAAGTCTGACACCCAGCCTGAGCCGGAATAGGCCGCAATATGGCCATACACATGCTTCTGCGTGCGGTTGATGATATAGATGTCGCCTTTTTGCGGACGGTCAAAAGCCAGATTGATTTTCTGATAGCCGATTTTCTGCAGCGTATGCCCCCAGTCGGCTGCGGCCACCGGATGGCTGTTGAATTTCGCGCCGGCGGATTCCAGCGCCAGGCGCACGCTCTTGGCGCATTTCTGCGAACTGCTTAAGGCGGTAACCCCGCGCAGGCGCTGGGTAAATTTATCAATATTGATTCTTTGGCCGTTGTCCGCGCCAAAGACGCTCTGCGGCTTGGCAGCGCGCTTTTCCTGCGCCATGCCGGACAGCCTGCCGGGATTCCGGCCTTGCTGCGAACGGATCACGATTTCCGCTTTCGGGGCGTAGACACTGTTAATATCCGCGCTTTGATCATAAGCCATCCTGCAGCAACCTCCTCTTCAATCAGTCCTGATCGAGCTTTACCTATCTTTGAACGCAGGGGATGGTACGATGGAATAGGCAGGCTTTCATATAAAAAAATGTAATAAAATTTATATTTCCGCCCTGCAGCAGGCTTAACTGGCTATTTTTCAGTTATTTTTTAATTCAGATTTTTTTCATTTCCCGGATAAGGCGCAGCCGCGCCGTCCCCCAGATTCCCGGCCCGGCGCCGGGCAGCCTGCGTGTTTTAAGATTTGATCCATCGCAGCGGGATGCAGCCCACGCCTGCGCGGGCTTGGCCGGAGTTTCATCGCTGCCAAAAAGAAGCTAAAATGCAGTTCAAGACATTATTCAGATTATGCGGAAGCTATGCGCCAGTATTTAGACCTATTGCAACACATCCTCGACAACGGCGGCGATAAAGGCGACCGCACAGGCACAGGAACGCGTTCTGTATTCGGTCATCAAATGCGCTTTGACCTTTCCAAAGGCTTCCCTTTGCTGACCACTAAAAAAGTCCACTTCCGCTCGATTGCGATTGAGCTGCTGTGGTTTTTAAAGGGCGACACCAACGTTAAATACCTGCAGGACAACAAGGTTTCAATCTGGGATGAATGGTCGACCGCAGCGCAGACTGCGCGCTTCGGCCGCCCGGAAGGCGAGCTTGGCCCAGTCTACGGCCACCAGTGGCGCAATTTCGGCGCGGCTAAAAAAGCCGATGGCCTGTATGAACAGGACGGCTTTGACCAGATTCAATGGCTGGTAAATGAAATCAAGGCCAATCCGGATTCACGGCGCCTGATCGTTTCCGGCTGGAACCCGAAGGAAGCCGGCCAAGTGGCGCTGCCGCCTTGCCATACCCTGTTCCAGTTTTTTGTGCAGAACGGCAAGCTGTCCTGCCAGCTGTACCAGCGCAGCGCCGACGTATTCCTCGGCGTGCCGTTCAACATCGCCAGCTATGCCCTGCTGACCCATATGGTTGCGCAAGTCTGCGGCCTTGGGGTTGGCGACTTTGTCTGGACCGGCGGCGATACCCATCTGTACGCCAACCACTTTGAGCAGGCGCAGCTGCAGCTGAGCCGCGAGCCTTTGGCCCTGTGCCAGCTGCGCCTGAACCCGGATATTCAGGATATTTTCGATTTTAAATTTGAAGATATTGAAATTATTGGCTATGAATCGCATCCGGGCATTAAAGCGCCTGTGGCGGTATAAGCGGTTCTTCACCCTATTCAACCATCAGAAATCCCCCCTAAGCCCCCTCTTTTTCAGGCGGGGCTTGCCAGCTGAGCTCAAGGGAAGGGTTTAAGCAAGCAGAGTCCGATATGGCATTTCAAAATTTAGAAGTTGTACACGTGGTGGCTATGGATCAGCGCAGCTGCATCGGCAAAGGCAATGACCTGCCGTGGCATATCTCAGCAGACCTCAAGCACTTCAAGGCAATTACCCAAGGCGGCGTGGTGGTGATGGGGCGCAAAACGCTGGAATCGATGGGCCGCGCCCTGCCCAACCGCGTCAACTGGGTCATTACCCGCGATGCGGACTGGTCTTTTTCCGGCACCAAAGTTGCGCACAGCATTGAAGAAGCGCTGACGCAGGCGGCGGCCGATGTGCAGGCCTCTGAAAAGCCGGAGAGCATCTTCATTATCGGCGGCGGCGAAATTTTCGCGCAAACTATGGATATTGCCGACCGGCTGGAACTGACCCATGTAGAGCTGGATGTGCAGGGCGATGCGCACTACCCTTCCATTCCTGACAGCTTTAAAAAAGCGGCCGCCGAGCAGCATATTGACGACAAAACCGGCATTGCTTTTGAGTTCGCAACTTACCGAAAATAAAGCAGAATAATTTGCAGCATTAGGCGGCTATGCAGAAGCTCGGCGCAGCGGAATGGGTGAAAAAACTGGGAAGCGGCGCGCTGCATTCCCTGTTCAGCCTGTTTGTGGTTTTGTCCTCGGTGTGGCTGTGCATGGCGCTGTGGGTGCAGCAGCCGCTGGGCTGGCTGGCCAGCCGGGTTTTAATCGGCGCGTGGGCCGCCTTCGCGCTGAGCATCCTGGGCATATACGCCACGCAGCATTTTTTCAGCCGGCGCAAAGACGCCATGATTTACCTGCTGGGCTTCATCTGCAGCCTGTTCTGGTATTTCGGCCTGGAGGCCCGGCAAGACCGCGAATGGGCGCCCGAGGTGTCCAGAATCCTGCGGTATGAACAGCGAGGCAATGCCGTTACCCTGCACAATGTCCGCAACTTTGACTGGCGCCCTGACGGCAGCTATGCCGAACACTGGGAAACGCGGCATTACGACCTGAATCAGATTACCGGAGTGAATATCATCACCTCCTACTGGATGGGGCCGCAGATTGCCCACACTCTGGTCAGCTTCGATTTCGCCAATGCCCCGCCCCTGACCTTCTCCATTGAAATCCGCAAGGAAAAGCATGAAGAGTTTTCGGCGGTAGGCGGCTTTTTCCGCAAATATGAACTCAGCCTGGTGGCTTCGGATGAAAAAGACATTGTCTATACCCGCAGCAATATCCGCGGCGAACAGGTCTATTTTTTCCCGGTCAATATGCCGGAAAGCGCACGCATTAAGCTGTTTCAGGAATACCTGCGCAAAGCCGATGAACTGGCCCGGCATCCGAAATGGTACAACACCCTCAGCAGCAACTGCACGACGCTGGTTTTTGATATGGCGCAGGCGGTTTCCCCGCAGCCGCTGCCGGCGGATTACCGCCTGTTCGCTTCGGGCTACCTGCCGAATTATCTGCATGACCTGAATGCCATCAGCGGGCAATGGGATATGCAGACCTGGTATCAGCGCGCGCACGTCAACCCCAAAGTACGCGGCATGGCGCACATCAGCAGCGCCGAATATTCACAGCGCGCGCGCCAGGGCCTGCCGCGGCCGGCCGAATAGCCGGTCATCCGCAGTTTTTAAAACAAAGATACAATTCCCTATGGAGCTGAAGCTAAATATTTGTTTATATAAAACTCAGCCTATTCAAAAACAAGAGAATCCCGCAATGTTAAAACCGCTTTTTTTGGCCGCAGCGCTTGCTTCGGCTGCCGCCCTGACCGGATGCCAAAGCATGCAGGCCCCGCCGCAAATGACTGAAAACCTGCAGCAGCTGCAGAACCGCAGCTGGATTGCCACGCACATCGGCAATACCGAAATTAAGGCCTCGCCGGCGGCGCGCAGCGTTCCCAGCATTCAGTTTGATGAAGCCAGCAAGCGCGTATCGGGATCAGACGGCTGCAACCGCATTATGGGCGCCTACACAGCTGGCCATGACACGCTGCAGCTCAGCCAGATGGCCAGTACCCGCATGGCCTGCATGAACAGCGGCGGCATTGAGCAGCAATACAATGAAGCCTTGGCCAAGGTGACGCATTATCAGGTTTTCGGCAAAACCCTGAAGCTGCTGGACCGCCACGGCAACCTGCTGATTCAGTTTGAAAGCGCAGTCCAGCCGCGCTGAAGCCTAAAGCCTGCAGATCTGCAGGCTTTTTCTTTGCTTAGCGCAGGCGGGACATTGCAGCTTCACAATTTGCCCCTATATTAAAATCAATACAGCAAACAGGAAGAAATTATGCAGCAGGCTTTATTTGGCGGCGGCTGCTTCTGGTGCACAGAAGCGGTTTTTCTGCAGCTCAAAGGCGTAGATAAAGTTATCAGCGGCTATGCCGGCGGGCGCACCCAGCAGCCCAGCTATGAAGATATATGCACCGGCGAAACCCAGCATGCGGAAGTGATCCGGATTGACTTTGATGAAGCGCAGATCAGCTTTGCCCAGCTGCTGGATGTATTCTTCGCCACACACGACCCGACCACCTTAAACCGCCAAGGCAATGATGTCGGGACGCAGTACCGCTCGGTCATCTACTATTTCAATGCAGAGCAGCAGCAGCAGGCGCAGCACGCCATAGAAGCGCTGCAGGCCGATGGCTTGCAGATCGTCACAGAACTCAGCCCGGCGCCGGTTTTTTACCCGGCCGAAGACTACCATCAGAATTTCTTTGCGCGCAACCCGTCACAGGGCTACTGCAACTTCGCCATTCCGCCGAAACTGATGAAGCTGCGCAGCAAATTTCAGGACTTGCTCAAGCCGGACTGAAAGCAGCCTGCGCTTTTTCTACAGGCATAAAAAAATGGCTCCAGGGCCGTTTTTTTATGCTTGCGCAAATCAGTTATCTGTTGCAAAAGCAATATCACTGAGGCCGGCTTCGCTCGCGCGTGACATCACTTGCGCTACAGTGTCATAGCGTGATTCTTTGTCCGCCTTTAAAATCACTGTCGGCTGGCGCGGCGCCTTGCCCGCTTCCGCAAAGCGCTGTTCCAGCTCCTGCAGGCTGATGACTTGGTCATCCCAGGCCACATCGCCATTGGCATTGATGCTGACCTGCACCTTTTGCGGCGGCAGATCTATAATTTCCGCAGTGGTTTTCGGCAAGGTTAATGGAATTGATGGGTTGGCAACGGTCGCTGTCACCAGAAAGATGATCATCAATACCAGCATAATATCGATGAGCGGAATGAGGTTCATCTCATTCATGCCTGCATCGTTGTCTTCACCCAATTGAAAAGCCATTAAGCTTGACCTCCGACTAAACTTTCATGCGCTGTTTTAACTTCAGCCTTCTTTGCAGATTCCTGCTGCAGCATGGTGTCAATCAGCAGGCCGTGCGCCTGATCCTGCAGCTCATTCGACAGCGTGCGGTTAAAGCGCACCGCAATGTTGTACGCCAGCACCGCCGGAATAGCGACCGCCAAGCCTAAGCCGGTCATGATCAAGGCTTCGCCGACTGGAGTCGCCACTTGCGCCAAGCCAGCCTGACCGCTTTTGCCGACCGCAACTAAAGCATGGAAAATGCCCCATACCGTGCCGAACAGGCCGACAAACGGCGAAAGAGAAGCGATGGTGCCCAGCACCGAAACGCCTTTTTCAGCATTGGCTTTTTCAGCAGCAATCTGGCGCAGCAGCGCCTGCTCTGCAACAGCTTTGCGCTGGTCAAAGCTTAACGGCGCAAATTTCGCTTTCAGCGCAGACAGCGCATCGGCAAGCCGGGCAAAAGCCACTTGTTTCAGCTGGCGCGTGCCCATAATGCGCAGTGCAAAAATGGTCCACGTCGCAATCGACATTGCCAATAACACGAAATACAGCGTCTTGCTTACTGCATCAGCATGTTGCCAATAAACTGAAAAGTTCATACTCGAACTCCTAAAAGGGTTAGCCGGTTATTTAAGCTGAAAATCGAATGGCTGTTCCACTCGGGTTGGATAAGCCACGCCATTTTCAATATATTTAGTCAGCTGTCCACGCTTGGCGGCGGCAGCCACTTTTCTGTTGACGGCAGGCCCGCAGCTGGAATTTTTCGCTTCAGCTGAAATGACCTTGCCGCTTTCATTGGCTGAAATAGCAATCACCAATGAACACGAAGATTTTAATTCGCCCGGCGCAAAGCTTACCTTAGGCGCTTTCAGCCATGACACCCCGCCGCCAATCGAAACGCTTCTCGGCGCTGGAGGCGACACAGGCGCAGGCTGGGCAGGAGGATCGGCTTTGACAACCGGCGCTGGAGCCGGCGTTTTGTTTTCTGAAACTGCAGGCGCTATCACTGGACTTGGCTTCGCTGGCGCTTCCACCGGCTTCACCGCAGGCTTAGGCGTATCGGCCTTTTTCACCTGCTGCACCTTCTCGACTTTCTTCGGCGGAGGCGGCAGCGGCTTGTCTACAATCTTAACCTCTTTCGGCTTCGGCGGCTCTTTCTTAGGTTCCGGCGGCTTCGGCTTTGGAGGCAAAGGCTTCGGCGCTTCCTGCAGCTTCACAAAGCGCACTTGAATGGGATCTTTTTCTATCGGCTTGAGCTCAGGGGTCTTCATCTGGCTGACCGCCCACAACACGCCCATATGCCCAATGACCGCAGCGGTTAAAGCAGCGATAACTTTCTTTTTCATCGGATTCGGAGCTGGCATCATGGGAGCGGAAGAATGACTCATTAAAATCAGTTACCTTGAAGAAGCGATTGCATTCTGAATAGGAATTTGCAATCAGGCTCATCTGTTAGCACAATAAAGTAGCATAATGATAAATGAGAAGTGTTTTCATTTGCAACTATTAATTTGCCTATTTTTATGGCTTTTTCAAATGCTCAGCATAGAGCCAAAAAAGGCATACTCAAAGCATGCCTTTTTTAAAAATAAGATTCAAAGCCTTACTGGAATACGACCGTTTTGTTGCCGTCGACAATAATGCGGTCTTCCAGATGCCACTTGACTGCGCGCGCCAGCACATTGCGCTCGACGTCCTGGCCCAGCTCGCGCAGCTGCTCTACGGTAAAGTCATGATTGACCCGCTCTACGTCCTGCTCAATGATCGGGCCCTGGTCCAAATCCGCCGTCACATAGTGCGCCGTCGCGCCAATCAGCTTCACGCCTTTTTCATAGGCCTGCTTGTACGGATTGGCGCCGACAAAGGCCGGCAGGAAGGAATGATGGATATTGATGATCTTCATTTCCCACTGATGCACAAATTCTTCATCCAGAATCTGCATATAGCGCGCCAGCACCAGCAGATCATTGCCCTGCATCAGCTCATTGATTTTGGCATAAGCTTCGCGCTTGTTTTCCTTGGTCACCGGCACCACTTCAAACGGAATGCCGAAATTTTCCACCGCTTCGCGCAGCGTTTCATGGTTGGAAACCACTTTGGTGATTTCGCACGGCAGGCCGCCGCGCGCATGGCGCCACAGCAGCTCCAGCAGCGCATGGTCAACCTTGGACACCAGAATGCCGACTTTCTTCACATCGCTGACCAGCGCCAAGCGCCAGTTCATGTGGTAGCGCGCAGCCACATTGCTTTCAAAAGTCTGCAGCAGGCTTTCCCTGCGGCTTTGCAGGCTGTCCAATTCAAATTCAACACGCATGAAATAGCGCCCGCCCTGAGCTTCAGTCGCGTATTGATCAAGTGCGGTAATATTTGCTCCATGATGATACAAAAAGCTCGATACAGCTTGCACAATACCCGGCTTATCTTCACAGGTAATGAGCAGGCGTGCAGTGTTTGCAGTCGACATATTCATTTTGGTGTGTATCGCTAAATAGAATTAATTAAAAATAAGCCGGGTATTCTAGCGCGTTTTGGGGGCAGACTGAATAGGCCCTGCCGAACATTCGGCCCCTCAGGGCTGCGGTTTTATTCCATGCCCTGCGTTTTAGGCGATGACAGGCTGGCGAACAGCTCAGATTCACCCATGGTTTCCAGCAGGCGCTCATAGGTCTGGCGGCTTTCCCCGCGCAGGTACGCCCCTTCCAGAAACACCATCTGGCGCAAAGCCTGCCACACCCATTTCTCTTCCAGATGGTTGGAATCGACAATGTGGCCGGACATGTACAGGAAGTTGGTCCAGTTGGTCAGCACAATCCACAGGTTGATGATCAGCGCCTCAATTTCCGAGTTGGTCATTTCCATCAGGCCGGCATCGACAAAGGCCTTATAGATTTTCTGGCCCTGCTGCATCACCTGGCCGGCAAAGCGCGGATACATCTTGCGGAAATCTTCGTTGTTTTCCACCAAATGATAGACATCGCGGTGCAGGAAGCGGTAAGCCCAAAGCTGGCTGCTGAGCACCTGAAAATAGCGGATCTTGTCATTGGCATCCAGCAGGCGGTCATCCGGCAGCGCAAGCATTTCCAGCGTTTCTTTCTGGTACTGCTCCATCAGCTCTTTAATGATTTCGTTCTTGTTGCGGAAATGATAATACAGGTTCCCTGGGCTCATCCCCAGCTCGGCTGCAATATGATTGGTCGTCACGGAACGTTCGCCGCGCTCATTAAACAGCTGCAGGCTAAGCTGCAGAATGCGTTCTTTGGTTTTCAGCGTTTTGGTTTGGGACATCCTAAAATAACCATGAGTTCAATGCATTAGCAGGCTAATACATAAAGTAGCTTGACTATTTAGAGCATTTACTCTAAAAAATAATGAATCGCTTATTTTAAATTGGCAGCGCGGCATGAACAGTCAGACAAAAACAGCATCAATGACAGCACATTCTTTTGAAATCCCGCACCTGCACGATGTGCTGGAACAGCAAAAGCGCGCGTATCTGCGCTATCCGCTGCCGACAGCGCAAGAGCGCATTGACCGTTTAGCACGGCTTAAGCGTATCTTAGTTAAGTACCAAGATCAATTTGCCGAGGCAATTAATCAGGACTACGGCAACCGCTCGGTCAGCGAAACCAAAATCGGCGAGCTGCTGACCTGCCTTGAACACATTAAATACTACAGCAGGAATTTAACCGAATGGATGAAGCCGTCCAAGCGCCATGTCGGGATCATCCATCAGCCGGCCAAGGCCTGGGTGCAGTATCAGCCGCTGGGCGTGATCGGCATCATTGCGCCCTGGAACTACCCGCTGCTGCTGTCAGTTGGCCCGCTGATCTGCGCTCTGGCCGCCGGCAACCATGCCATGATTAAAATTTCCAGCTCCTCGGCCGCCTTTGGCGCCGTGCTGGAACAGGCCCTGGCCGAAGCCTTCCCGCAGGAACTGGTGGCGGTGATTAACGGCGGCGGCGCAGTTTCTGACGCCTTCAGCCATCTGGCCTTTGACAAAATGATTTTCACCGGCTCAACTGCCGTCGGCAAAACCGTGATGGCCGCGGCTGCTGAAAATCTGGTGCCGGTGATTTTAGAGCTGGGCGGCAAGTCGCCGGTTCTGGTGCATCCGTCCATCGACCTGCAGGATGTGGCCGAGCGCGTGGCGGTCGGCAAGCTGTGGAATGCCGGCCAAACCTGCGTTGCGCCGGATTACCTGTTCCTGCCGCGCGGCAAGGCGCAGGAGTTCATTGAGCGCTTTAAAGCCTGCGCCGAAGCCATGTACCCTGAGCTTGCCGGCAATCAGGATTACACCTCCATTATCAATGACAAGCAGTACCGCCGCCTGCAGGGCTATTTGGACAATGCCCGCGCGCAAGGCGCGCAGATTACCGAAATCAACCCGAAGCATGAAGAGCTGGCCGCCGCGCGCAAAATTGCGCCAACCCTGCTGACCGGCGTCACGCCGGAGATGGCCATTATGCAGCATGAAATCTTCGGGCCGATCCTGCCGATCATGGAATATGATCAAATTGACGATGTTATTGACTTTATTAATAGCCGTCCGCGCCCACTTGCATTATACTATTTCGACTTTGATCAGGCGCGTGCCGACTATGTCGCGCAGCGTACCCATTCAGGGCATTTCGGGCAAAATACGGTACTCACCCATGTCGCACAGGACGACCTGCCATTCGGCGGCGTCGGCGCATCTGGGATGGGGAAATATCATGGCCCAGAAGGTTTTTTCAGTTTGTCGCATGAACGTTCCGTAATGTCGAATCCAAAGCTGTACAGCTTGAAATTCATCCTGCCGCCGTTCAACAAGCCGATTCACACGCTGATTTCCAAGACTCTTCTCCGCTAACTGATCAAGGCATGATCTATCACACGCGATCATGCCGCGTTTTTCAGAAATTCGCTTGTCTTTTAAGCGTATTTTTGATATAAAACGCCCCTTGAATGATTTCATCCGTTTACTTTTAATGACTAGCCGCACAATCGGTGCTGTCTAGCAATGGAGTTCACCATGTCTAAGGTTTGCCAAGTTACCGGCAAGCGTCCAGTCGTTGGCAACAACGTCTCGCACGCCAATAACAAAACCAAACGCCGGTTCGAGCCGAACCTGCACCACCACCGTTTCTGGTTAGAAAGCGAAAAGCGTTTCGTACGCCTGCGCCTAACCACTAAAGGTATGCGTATCATCGATAAATTGGGCATTGAGAAGGTTGTTGCTGACCTGCGTGCTCAAGGTCAAAAGATCTAAGGAGTCAGGACAATGCGTGATAAAATTCGCCTAGTTTCTACTGCTGGTACAGGTTATTTCTATACCACCACTAAGAACAAACGTACTATGCCGGAAAAAATGGAAATCAAAAAATTTGATCCAAAAATCCGCCAGCACGTAATCTTCAAAGAAGCTAAAATTAAGTAATTTCAGCTTTTTGAAAAAAAACGGCCTCTTCAGGCCGTTTTTTTTGCATTTTTTTTACCCGGCTTGCTAAAATTTCCCGGCCTTTTGGCACTTTTTGTGCTTATTTTGATTTCCCCTTAACCTTGGCTTAAGGAGCTGTTAGTGCCCCATGACGTAGAACTCATCATCCTGCTGGCTGCCGGCTTCGGCTTAGCCTTAGTTTTCGGCTATGGCGCCGCCCGCCTGCGCCTGCCACCCCTGATCGGCTATTTGGTTGCAGGCATCATCCTCAGCCCGAATACGCCGGGCATTGTCGCCGATATCCACCTGGCCAATCAGCTGGCCGAACTGGGCGTCATGTTCCTGATGTTCGGCGTCGGCATGCATTTTTCGCTCAATGACTTGATGCAGGTGCGGCGCATCGCCCTGCCGGGCGCGGTGCTGCAGATTGCGGTTGCCACCCTGCTGGGCATGGGCGTGTCGATGATGTGGGGCTGGAACTTCGGCGCTGCGCTGATTTTCGGCCTCAGCCTGTCCTGCGCCAGCACAGTGGTTTTACTGAAGGCGCTTGGCGACCGCGGCCTGCTGGACTCCGTCAACGGCAAAATTGCGGTCGGCTGGCTGCTGGTCGAAGATTTGGTGATGGTGCTGGCCCTGGTGCTGCTGCCCGCCACCGCCGTGCTTCTGGGCGGGCAGGCGCTGGAAGGCGCGGCCGGCAGCAGCGGCATCTGGCTGACGCTGGGCGCAACCCTGCTGAAAGTTGCCGGCTTTATCGCCTTCATGCTGATTATCGGCAAGCGCCTGGTACCGATGATCATGCAGATTGTGGCGCGCTTAGGCTCACGCGAGCTGTTCACCTTAACCGTTGTGGCCGCCGCGGTTTCAATCGCCTTTGGCGCCTATAAAGTGTTTGGCGTTTCCATGGCTTTGGGCGCGTTCTTTGCCGGCATGGTGGTGAAAGAGTCCGACTTCAGCCACCGCGCTGAAGAAGAAACCCTGCCGCTGCGCGAGATTTTCTCAATCCTGTTCTTTGTTGCGGTGGGCATGCTGTTTGACCCGCGCATTTTGATCGAACAGCCGCTGCATGTCCTATCGGTCGTGGCCATCATCATGATCGGCAAAACCATCGCCGCCATGGCGCTGGTGCTGTTCTTCCGCTATCCGCTCAATACCGCGCTCACGGTCGGCGCCAGCCTGGCGCAAATCGGCGAGTTCTCCTTTATTCTGGCCGCTTTGGGCGTTTCCCTGAACCTGCTGTCGCTGGAAGGGCAAAACCTGATTCTGGCCGGGGCTTTAATCTCCATCACCCTGAACTCTTTTGTCTTTTCCGCAATTGAGCCGATTCAGAACTGGATCCGCGAGCGCTCAAGCCTGGCCCGCCTGCTGGAGCGCAGCGGCGACCCGCTGGCCATGCTGCCGGATGAAGTGCCGCAGGATTACCTGCGCGATCAGGTGGTGATTGTCGGCCACGGCGAAGTCGGCCGGCGCATTGCCCGCAGCTTAATGGATAAAGGCATTAAAGTGGTGATTGCGGAAGAAAACCGCGAAATTGTGGAAAAGCTGCGCGGAAAAGGCATTGCAGCCGTGTCCGGCGTGGCCACCGAAGCCGGCGTGCTGATTCAGGCGCACATCCAGCATGCGCGCCTGCTGGTGCTGTCCCCTATGGATATTTTGGATATTCATAAAATTGTCGATATCGCCAAAACCTTGAATCCGCAGATTCAGGTGCTGGTCTGCGCAGAAAGCAAGGAAGAGGCGGAAGTAATCCGCAGCGAGAACATTGGCGAAGTGTATTTCGCCAAAGAGGAAATGGCGAAGAATATGAGCAATCATATTCTGAACCAGATTCAGATCGCGCATCAGGAAGCACCGACGCATTAACCGCCTTCATTCCGCCCCGCCCTGCGCAGCAAGCCGTGATTGATTCACGGCTTTTTCATCTGCGCGCGTCAATCCGCCCGCGCAGCCATGCCCGGCATTGAATATTCCCGGCCTTCGGTTAAAATACGCCCGGGCTTAATAATATCAAATTTAATCAATACTTTATTTAAATATTCTTAACAATAAGGCAAAGAGGGAAATCATGCTGCTGATCTATTTGGGCTGCGCCATCATCATTATTGGCGCCATCGGCTTTTTAATCGCCGCATTCAGAAACAGCATTTTATGGGGGCTGGGCTGCTTATTATTTTCCCCTATCTCCATCGTGTTTTTAATCCTGTACTGGCAGCAGGCTAAAAATCCTTTTTTCCTGCAGCTGATTGGCCTAGGCGTGGTCTTTTTAGGCTCAATGACGATTTCGGCTTAACCCGCAGCAAGCATTGAGGCAGAAATAAAAAGCGCGCCATTTGGCGCGCTTCCGCTTCGGCACACAGGCCTGTCAGCTCATAAACTGCGGCTTTTCATCCACGATTTCGGCCTGCCACTCGCTGACCTGCTTTTCCAGCAGGCTGAACAGCGCAGCCTGAACCATATGCTGCGCCACCACAGGGGTCTGGTCGCCCAGCAGGGCTTTCACTTCATCATTAAAATGAATGGTCACCAGAGGCTCTTTTTCTGACCCAGCATTGCGCAATGCCAATTCACCGCCTTCCAGCTGAACCAGTTCCAAAACCGCTTCCTGATTTCCAAATAATTCTTTCAATTGCTCTATAGACATAGTTCCTTCCTCCATGTGCACCATGGTGGCAAAGGCATGAGCGCTTTGCATTGCTTAGACTATTATATATCGGGATAAAATCTGCGAATTCAAGAGCCGCGCATCGGCTTAAAATTCGACCATCTCATTGCGGAAGCCGTCAATCAGCTGAGTCAGCGCGCGGTGCCACTCGCGCAGGATTTTGGTATCCGGCAGCCAGGCCTGAGGCGTTTGCGTCACTTTAATAATCAGGCTTGAAGAAGTTTCGTCTTCCGGCTCCGGCGCGCTCGGTTCCGGCGCATACTGGCACATGCGGTAAGCGCGCTTCAGTTCAGCGATGAAGCCGCGCTGCGCCAGCTGCTGCATCACCGCGACTTCAGGCGACACCTGACCTTTGGCCGCCATGCTGTCCTCAATTGACTTCAGGGTCGGCGCAGCGTCATTCAGGCGGTAGTAGCGCACCAGTTCCTGCAGAAAGGCCAGAACAGCGCCCTGCAAATGAAATACTGCAGATTCGCGCAGCGCCTGCGCCTGCTGCACATGCTCTGACTGCTCAGCCTGCTGGCAGGCAAGGCGGGCAAAATACAGCTTCTGATTGGTGCGGTCAGCATGAAAACGGGCAACACGGGACATGAATAGATTTCCTAAATTTTGGCTTTTAGTGCGTTATTTAGCTTAAACGCAATTCTCAGAAAATCACAATGAATATTATGGATGAGCGATTTCAATAAAATAAATCTTCCGCTTGGCCATCACCGCAGCCGGCGGATTGATCGGCCGGACATTGCTGATTTCCCAGGCAAAATAGCCTTCAGCCCAATAGCCTGCGCAAGCCGCCTCAAGCTCATCCTTGCGCCATGGATGCACTGCGAGAATATCGGCAATTGCCACCGCCAATCCCGGCTCTTCATCGCCGTCCTGAGTCAGATAATTCTGATTCTCTACAATCACAATATCCTTCAAGGGCAGCTGTTCAGGCTGCCAAGAGCGGACTTCCAGTGTTTTTCTGCCTTGCGCAATGCGAGTGCCGTTTGGCGCCACAATGGAGAGGGCAATATAGGGCTGATTCATAGCGTGCATTAAAAAGTTTCAGGCCTGCTGCCCTGCAAATTGAATGTGCATAAAAAAAGGAGCAGTCACTGCTCCTTTCCATTATTCCGCCGGCTTGTCTTCAGCCTGCTTTACGCGGATGCCGTGGCCATGCAGGCGCAGGGTGTTCAAGCCCTTAATCGCTTTGACCGCTTCACGGGCATGCGGCATTTCAACAAAGGCGAAGCCTTTGGATTTGCCTGTTGATGCGTCAAGCACCAGCTTGCATGACTCGACCGTGCCGTATGCCTGAAACAATTCAAGCAATTCAGCTTCAGTCACGGTGCGTTCCAAACTACGAACTAAAATTTTCATCTTACAACCTTAAAATAGGCAAAATCATCAAAAAGCGCTTGCCTGCCCTGCTTTTTGAACTTCGCAATCAATATACAATTGCTATAGTTTAATCGAGATCGATGCCAAAATCTAAATTAATCGACTGGCGCTCAATCAATGCGCTTTTCACGGTCTGCTCGCGCTGCCGGTAATGGGTTTCTGACGCGCACAGATTGCGGGTTAAATCGCTCAAGAAATAGCTTTCCACTTTGCGCCCCTGCTCATCCACCGTGTCGCGCGCCCACATATTCAGATTCTGCTTGGTCAAAATCAGTTCATTTTTGGCGCGGGTTAAAGCCACGTACAGCACGCGGCGCTCTTCTTCCACCTCATCAAAATTGCCCTGCGCGCGCGCATGCGGGTACTGCCCGGCAGAAACATTCGCCACGTAGCAGACCTTCTGCTCTGTGCCTTTGGCCGAATGAATGGTGATCAGCGTCACCACATCATCTTCAGACTGGCGTTCAATTTCGCTGATGGAAACCGGATCAAGCACATATTCTTCAAGGAATTCGCTGAGCTGGCCATGCTTCGACGCCAGCTGCTTGACCAGCTCAAAATCGCCCTGGCGGCGCTGCCAGTCTTTCTTGTAGTTTTCCGCCAGCTGCTCTTCAATGGCTTGCACCGCAAGGCTGACGCAGGCCTGCACTTCATGGCGGATCAGGGCCATCTGCTTCAGCAGCAGAATCGCCTGCTCCGGCACTTTGCCGAATTTTTCCAGCTTGGCGGCGATTGCATCCATTTCAGGCTCCAGCAGCAGCTGATGCGACAGCTTGCTGGCGCCGGCATCGCCGACGCCATTCCACAGCGTCAGAAAGCGCATCCAGGCAATATCATCCAGCGGATTGGCCGCCACGCGCAGCAGGCTGAGCAGGTCTTTGACATGCGCGGTTTCCAGCAGCTTCATGCCGCCGATAAAGCGGTACGGCACATTGGCCGCTATGCAGGCCGCTTCAATATGGCGGGCGGCGAAGCTGGAGCGCACCAGCACCATATGCTCATTCCATTTGGCGCCGCCAATGTAATGGCGCTCCTTGATGTCGATGGCAATCCATTTCGCCTCATCAAATTCATTCGGAAAAATATGCATTTTCGGCTTCGCGCCTGCGCCACGGTAAGCCTGCAGATGCTTATCATATTTGATCGGGCTTTGCTCCAGCAGCCAATTCGACAGGTCGAGAATTTCCTGCGTGGAGCGGTAGTTTTTTTCCAGCTTGAAAATCCGCGCATCCGGCACGCGTTCTTTAAAATGGTGGATATTCTCAAAGTCGGCGCCGCGGAAGCCGTAAATCGACTGCGCATCATCGCCCACGCAGAATAAGTGCACGCGGTCTGTTAAAGGCTCCAGCAGCGCCCACTGCAAAGGGTTGGTATCCTGCATTTCATCCACCAGCATGTGCCGGCAGATTGAGGCGACATAATCCGCCAGGCCTTCAGACTGCACCAGAGCGGAAGCCACCACCGCCAGAATATCGTCATAGTCCAGAAAGCTGCGGGCGCGCTTGCGGTTTTCATATTCCTTCATGATCTCCGCAATTTCATCTTTCATGTCCAGAAATTCAGGCAGCTGCTTTTCCAGCGCCAGGCTGAGCTTTTGCCGGGTATTGCGCGCAAAAGAATACAGGTCGCACAGCTCTTTCGGCTTCGGCAGCTGATTGGGGTTTTTCTTGTCGTCTTTGCCGCGAATCAGCCTGAACAGCATCATCTGATCATCGCGGTCAATAATTGAAAACTGCTCCAAGCCAAACGCATTGGGAATGCGGCGCAGCAGGTACATGCAGAAGGTATGAAAGGTCGATGCGCGCAGGCCTTTGGCTTGAGCGCCCAGCGCCAGTTCCACCCGCGCCACAATTTCACTGGCCGCGCGGCGGGTAAAGGTTAAAATCTGAATTTGATTGGCCGGCACGCCCTGATCAATCAGGTAAGCCGCCCGCGCCACGATGGTTTTGGTTTTGCCGCAGCCCGCGCCCGCCAGCACCAGACTGTGCTTGCTTTCAGTGGTGGCGGCTTGTTTCTGCTGAGGATTTAATTCATCAATCAGGCTGGCTAAACTCATCTCTACTCATCATTTTTTGAATGACGCTAGTTTAGCAGAGCTGACTGCAGAAAACTTGATATGAAGCTCCCCGAAGGCATTCAGATGCCGCCGCTATTCAGTGATGCATGGACGCATCACTGGCGAGGGTTTCTTGCAAAGTTTTCACTTTTCACAGGCCCGGTCAAAGCAGCACGCCGCCTGCGCACAGGCATGCATCGCTTATCTTCATGCTGCGGCAGCGGAAATCCATATTTTAAAATTAATCATGACCGGCTAAATCATCAATGAATGCTGCCGCGGTATTTTCCAAATGCATCTCCGCATTGTTCAGCGCATCTTGCAAAGCGCAGCCGGGCGGGTTAATGCCGATAATCCGGGTAAATCCTAAGGCATATAATTCTTCAATGCCTTCACCAACCAAACCAGCAAAAGCAATCACTGGCTTATTCAGCTTGGCCGCCGCCTGCGCCACACCGAACGGCGTTTTGCCGAATTTGGTTTGAAAATCTATTTTGCCTTCGCCGGTAAAGACATAATCCGCCTGCGCAATTTTCTCAGCAAGCCGGCACTGCGCAATGACCAGCTCCACGCCCGACTGGATTTTTGCGCCGGCAAAGGCCATCAGGCCAAAGCCCAGCCCGCCGGCCGCGCCTGCGCCAGCAATATGCCGGTAGGAATGGCTGGCGGCCTTTTCAACAACATCGGCAAAATGGCTCAGGTTCTGATCTAAAATTTGCACCATCCCTGCATCTGCGCCTTTTTGCGGGCCAAAGACCGCAGATGCGCCATTGGCGCCGCAGAGCGGATTATTGACATCTGAAGCAATCAGGATCTCTGCGGACTTTAAGCGCGGATCCAAGGCGCTTAAATCAATGCTCTGAATGCGCCCCAGCTGCCCGCCGCAGCCCTGCACTGCATTTCCGGCAGCGTCATAAAATTGCGCCCCCAGCGCCTGCGCCATGCCCGCGCCAGCGTCATTGGTCACGCTGCCGCCTAAACCCAGAATGATTTTATTCACGCCCAGGTCCAAAGCATGGCGGATCATCTCGCCTGTGCCGAAGGTGCAGGTTAATAAAGGATTGCGCTGCGGTTTTTCCAGCAGATGGATGCCGCTGGCTTTGGCCATTTCAATCACAGCCGTTTTGCCCTCATCAATCAGGCCGAAATAGGTCTGGATTTTCTGCGCAGGCAAAGGCCCGGTCACTTCGCACTCAATGCGCCGGCCCTGCAGCGCGGCAATCAGCGCATCTACGGTGCCCTCGCCGCCGTCCGCCATCGGCACATGAATGCACCGCGCATCAGGCATGGCTTTTTCAATGCCGCGCTGCATGGCAAAACAGGCCTGCTCAGCGCTCATGCTTTCTTTGAATGAATCTGGCGCTAAAACAAAAATCTTCGGCATCGGCTTCAGCCCTCCATAGCTGCGCGGCTTCTTCCGGCTCCGCTTCCGGCATGCAGCATGAAACACAGCGCGGAAGCTGATTCAGTGAAAATAAAAAACAAATCGTGTACTTTTCTATTCATTTTAAAATGCCTTGCATCAGTACTGCCCTGTTTCAGGCATCCGCCGAGCTTTTCGGCACTTCGCGCTTAATATAGGACGCCAAGGTCAGATAGTTAATGCCCTGGAATAAGATATCCACCGCCAGGAACAGGCCCAGCACCCAGAACGGCGCATCCGGCGACATTAAAATCATCACCCCGGCAGCCAAAGTCAGCAGCCCGGAGAATAGCGTCCAGCCCCAGCCCTGAAAGGCGCGGAACAGAAGCGCGCTGAAAATGCGGATCAGCCCGGCAATGATCAGGATGACGGCTAAGATGCTGGTCAGCACCACCGCGGTTTTAACCGGCGCGGTAAACGCATAATAGCCCGCAGCGGTATACAGCAGCCCGAACAGCGCCCAAAGCCAGCGGAAGCCGCCGTCAAATATTTTAAAGGCGGCGATGAAGTGCAGCGCACCGCCCAGCATCATCAGCCCGCCGAACATAAACACTACGGATAAGGTGGCGAAGGGCAAAGCGGCCAGCAGCAGCAGGCCAAAAGCGCTCAGCAGCAGGCCTAAGCCTAAATACCATTTGCGGTTTTCATGCAGTTGATGGCGGACTAAATCATTTCCTACTGTTTTCATGTTTTTTCTCAAGTGTCATATAGGCATAGCTTATTTTTAGCATGATCCGCCGCCCAGCTGAAGCCTAAATTTATTTACAGGGCCTATTCAGCTGCGGATAAGTTTTGAGTTATCCGCACAGCAGCGCCTCCGAATTATTTAATCCAGCCCAGCTCTCTGGCGGTCAGCTCATTGATTAAAGTCTGTTCCAAATGGTTCGGCATTTTGCTTTTGGCTGCAGACAGCGGAATATGCCCGGCCATCAGCTCAGCCTTGGCCTGCGGAAATAAGGGCTGCTGATTGGGGAATGCATAGCCGATAGGATAAACCGGCTGGCCTGTGGCGAAGTCATATTTGTCCGTAGCGCCGAAGGCATGCAGCAGCTCATGCACCAGCACGATCTTGTTCTGCACAGCCTGCTTTTTGGAAGCGAATAAATTCACCGAACCGATGCGCCCGTTTTCCAGCGCGGTGGAATGCTTCAGCACTCTGCTGCTTTGCGGGTCATAATAATTCAGGAACAGCGTCACGCTAGGCGCGCCGTCTGCGCCTTGATGCTGGCGCCATGCATAAAAGCGGAATTTCAAGCTCCATAAAACCACCTGCAGCATATTGGCCTGTTCAGGCACTTTAGGCGGAGGCTGGCGCAGTTCACGGCCCAGATTGAAATAAAAATAGCTGGGCTTGCCGCGGTACTGTTGCGCATAGGCCTGCAGATACTGCTGCGCGCCCTGCAGGTCCTGCGCGGTCAGCTGCTGAATATACTGCTGCGTCGCAGGCAGGCCATCAGCATTGATGGGATGCAGCAGCACAAAGACCGGCTTGCTCCAATCCTGATTTTTATCTTTCCATGCATTGACTGCGACAATCAGCAAAATCATCAGCAGGCACAGAATCCGTATTTTTTTCCACATTTGTTTCAACAATTATCAGAAATTTAATTTAAGCCATAACTTTGTTTACTTTTACAAATTTTTTCTTACCAACAAGCTTAAATTCAAGCCATCCTGAATGAATGGATTCAATAGCTTCCTCATAGTTTCGAACATTCAAATCTGTTTTTTCTAAATATTTCATTATATCTTGAATATTGACCCAATCATTTTGATCCGAATGTGAATATATAGCCTTTTGTACAAGTTTTATAAATGAACTAAAACTACTCTTTCTTAAATACATTTGGCTTCCTTGCAATTTAGTTTCAAATACCCCTAATGCTTTCACCAATCCCGATAATTTATCATGTCCATAGTTACGGGTATCAAAGTCAGGTTTCACTGCATTAATATATGCCCCAACCAAACCCAAATATGCCCATCCGCTATCATCTGAATTATCTTTAACTGCTTTATAAATTAGGTTTAAGGTTGCTTTATCAATCTGCTGTTTAGATAAGTCTTTTTCAATAACTTCACCTTTTATTATTTCCTTTACATCAAGCGTTTTCTCGTCAGAGAAATTCTGTTTTGATTCGTCTTTTTCTTCAACTACCAAATTTTCAATAGAAATGAATTTATCACATGCTTTTTTAAATGGTTCAGGAGTCGTTTTTCGCCCAAAGCCATAAACTATTAAGCCATTTTCGCGAATCCGAGATGCCAAAGGCGTAAAGTCACTATCACTAGACACAATACAGAAACCATCTAATGCCCCTGCATACAATAGATCCATGGCATCAATAATTAAGATCATATCTGTAGCATCTTTACCTTTCGTATAAGCAAATTGCTGTACAGGAGTAATCGCATGTGGAAGCAATACTTCTCTCCATCTCTTTAGTGCTTCACTGCTCCAATCCCCATAAACTCTTTTTACACTTGCTATTCCATATTTGGCAACTTCTTCCAATACGGAAGAAATTGCATGAATAGATGAATTATCTGCGTCAATTAATACGGCAAATTTTTTAGTTTGAATTTCCACTACCACCCCAAATAATTTTATTTTTCAACATTATTCTGACATAAAAAATGCCGGCTTACGCCAGCATTTTCTCAGTTTATTTTCTACAAATCAAAGCTTAAGCTTCAACCCATTTGCCGTCCTGATACACCAGCGACCATTTGGTCTGCTTGCCTTCAGGGGTTTCCGAGCCAATATATTGCGCCTGATTCTTGCGGCTGAATTTCACCAGCGTTGGATTGCCTTCAGGGTCAGCATCCGGCGCCTGCAGGATAAACTGATATTTAGGGTCCAGCTGATCCGCCACAGTGCGCAGTTCCGCGACTTTCGGCGCGCGGGTTTCACGGATTTTCGGGAACTTGCTGGCCGCCAGGAACAAGCCGGCAGCGCCGTCACGCAGCACAAAGAAATCATCATGCTTGGCCGAGCGCAGATGCTCCATTTTAATTGGATCGACCCGCGGCGGCGCAGGCTGGCCGCTCTTCAGAACTTTGCGGGTATTGCTGCAGCTGGTGCAGGCGAAGTACGGGCCAAAGCGCCCAGTTTTCAGCTGCATTTCGCCATCGCACTTATCGCATGGAATGGTCGGGCCGTCATAGCCTTTGATCTTAAACTCGCCTTCTTCCAGCTCAAAGCCGCTGCAGTCCGGATTGTTGCCGCAGATATGCAGCTTGCGCCCGCCGTCAATCACGTAGCTGTCCATTGCCGTGCCGCAAACTGGGCAGCGCTTTTTCGACATCAGGTCTGCAGTTTCAGCAGCTGCGTCATCGGATAAAGCCGCCAAAGATTCGACCGGCGTCAAATTCAGCGTGCCTTTGCAGCGCTCTTTCGGCGGCAGGTTATAGCCTGAACAGCCGAGGAATACGCCGGTTGTGCCGGTGCGGATCTGCATCGGGCGGTCGCATTCCTTGCAATGCACGGCCGCGACTTCCACCGGCAAATTGCGGCGCATGCCGCTTTCGCCCTGCGCCGTGGTTAAGCGCTGTTTGAAATCGCCGTAAAAATTGTCCAGCAGCTCTTTCCAGTTGCGCTCGCCGTCCGCGACTTTATCCAGCTGGCCTTCAAGGTCTGCGGTAAAGTCATAGTTCATCAGGTTATTGAAGCTTTCATCGAGGCGGTCGGTGACGATTTCACCCATCTTTTCCGCATACAGGCGGCGGTTTTCCAGCTTCACATAGCCGCGGTCCTGAATGGTGGAAATAATGGCGGCGTAAGTCGAAGGGCGGCCTATGCCGCGCTTTTCCAGCTCTTTCACCAGTGAGGCTTCGGTAAAGCGCGCTGGCGGCTTGGTAAAGTGCTGCGACGGATCCAGCTTTTCCAGCTTGAGGATTTCGCCGGTTTTGACTGCAGGCAGTAGCACATCATCATCAGATTTGTTCTGGCCGCGCACTTTGGTAAAGCCGTCAAAGACCAGGGTGCGGCCTTTGGCTTTCAGCTCTACGCCATTGGCATCGACTAAAATCGTTGAGGACAGATATTCCGCCGGCGTCATCTGGCAGGCGACAAACTGGCGCCAAATCAGGTCATACAGGCGCTGCGCATCGCGCTCTGCGCCCGCAAGCTGATCGCCTTTCAGCGCGACATTGGACGGCCGGATCGCTTCATGCGCTTCCTGCGCGCCGGCTTTGCTGCCGTAACGGTTCGGCTTGGCCGGCAGGTATTTTCCGCCGAATTCAGTTTCGATATGCTGGCGCACCATATTGACCGCATCATCGCTCAGGAAGGTGGAGTCGGTACGCATATAGGTGATGAAGCCGGCTTCATACAGGCGCTGCGCCAGCATCATGGTTTTCTTCACCGAGAAGCCCAGGCGGGTGCTGGCCGCCTGCTGCAGCGTTGAAGTGATATACGGCGCGCTTGGGTTGACCTTGGTCGGCTTGTCTTCACGCGCCGACACTTTGTATTCCGCATCCTTAATCAGGTCCAATAAAGCGTCTGTTTCCGCCTTATTGCGCAGCTTGAGGGTTTTGCCCGCCTGCTTGACCGCTTCCAGGCGGATGTCATCTTTTTTAGACTTGGTGTCGGCAAAAACCTGCCAGTATTCTTCCGGCACAAATTTGCGGATATCGCGCTCGCGCTCCACCACCAGCTTGACCGCAACGGACTGCACGCGGCCGGCCGACAAGCCGCGGGCAATTTTTTCCCACAGCAAAGGCGAAATCATAAAGCCGACAACCCGGTCCAGAAAGCGGCGCGCCTGCTGCGCATTGACTTTATTGGTATCCAGCCGTGACGGATGCTTAAACGCTTCCTGAATGGCATTTTTGGTAATTTCGTTGAACACCACGCGCTGATAGCGTGAATCATCGCCGCCGATCACTTCTTTTAAATGCCAGGCAATCGCTTCCCCTTCACGGTCCAAATCCGTTGCGAGGTAGACTTCATCGACCTGCGATGCCAGCTTTTTCAGTTCTGCAACAACATTTTCCTTGCCCGGAAGCACTTCATAATGCGCTTTCCAGCCATGCTCAGGGTCTACTCCCATGCGGTTGACTAAAGCGGACTGGGCCTTTTCGGCCTTCTGCGCTTCAGTCAGCTTCGCGCGGGAGGCTGGCTTTTTTTCTGCGGTTTTAGACGAGCCGCCCGTGGGCAAGTCACGGACATGGCCGACCGACGATTTTACAATGTAGTCTGAACCGAGGTATTTGTTGATTGTTTTCGCTTTTGCAGGCGACTCCACAATCACTAGGGCACGTTTTTTCCCAGCATCAGAAGATTTTGCTGCCGCGCTTTTGGATGTGGACCGAGGAGCGTTCGCCATAATTAACCGTTAATCCTGTTTTTTAATGGGTATAAAATTAAAGTTCAGCCAAAGAATGCAAGCAGGCTTTGATCTCTTCCAACTGAGCAGCTCTTAAATCAGATTCTTCGTCCCAATAGAGTCCTACACAGTTTGCCTGCATATCAATAGCATAAATGCCCTTTAATGCAATGGGAAAATCTTTAAACTTGTCATCGCCATGTACAAGCTGTAATTTCTGATCAGCCACGCGGGCGCGCATTAAAGGCAGGCGGGCGTCCGGAAGCAGTACGCTGTAGTAAGCCACCATGCTGGCGCGCTTTTCAGAGGCCATCGGAATTTTTGTCCAGTCCGGCGCAGCCACTAAGCGCGGATGCAGCCCCATCTTGCGGGCTTTGTCACGCATGATTCCCAGCGCTTTTTCTCTTGGGCTTACACGCAGTCCCAAAATAGAGCCCAGCACAAATACAATAATGATGACTGCAACCCAAATTCCAGTATTTTCCATAGTCCAACCTTTATGTTCCTTTATTAGAGTTGCATAAGCGCAATATAAAAGGCAAGTTGCGCCGATAAAAATTAATTCAGAAACATTTCATGGCTGTACAGCACTTCATGGCCATTCCAGTAAATATAGCCTTTATCAATCAGCTCTTTCAGCAGCAGGCGGATGTCGGATTTCGGAAACAGCTGTTCCAGCAAGTCGCGCAGGGCATAAATATCTTTAGGCTTTTTCTGTTTTAATTCATGCAGTTTTTTAATCACTTCCAGCTGCACCGGATCAATCTGATGAAAATCGGCATATAAGCCCTGCTGCGGATTCTGCGCCGCCGCATCCGCCTGCGCAGCGCTGTCTTGCGGCGCATTCAGCTGCGCCAAGGCATCCTGCATATTTTGCGCCAAAGGCGCGGCGTCTTCATCCAGGCACAGCTGCACCCACTGCTTCAGCACCTTTTTGCGGAAATTCACCTGATCATCGCAGCGCTTCACAATCTTCAAATTGATCAGCATGCCGACCACATGCTGCGCTTTTTCAGGCGCCAGCTGCAGGATATTCGCCACTGAATTCTTCAGCGATTCAACGCTATGCGGCTTGCCTGCCATTTTGGCCAAGGCATCGCAGTATTTTTTCACCATCAGCAGGTAAGGCGCGGCTTTAATTTTTTCCAGGCTGGGAATTCTATATTTCGGCCGGCAGGCTTCCGCCTCAGGCTGAATCTGTATCAGGCTGCAGCTGATGCCGGAGCCCCGCATCAATTCCAGCAGCATTTCACAGCCGGGCATGGCTGAAATAACTTCTACATGCGCGCCCGCTTCCAGCAGCGCCAACAGCTGTCCCGCCACCACGGCGTATTCAAATTCTTTCTGCTCGGTTTCCGGAATGTCTAAAATCACCACCTGCCCGCTGCTGATCCAGCCGGAAAGTTCCGTTAAGTCTTCCAGCGAATATTCAAAACGGCCTTGGCAGTTAAACAGATACAGCGCAGGATAGTGTCCGACGATATCCCGCAGCAACTGCGCTGTCGGCATATTATTTTCAAGATCGAGCAGTACGGCTTTGGCAATCATAAATTCTGAGTATTCGGCAGGTCAGCGGGATGCTGTGCATTACAGCGGGAACAGGGCGAAAGGTCAATACAGAAAAGGGCTTTCAGCGCATGGCTGTCCCGCTGCCGCCTTAAATCAGCTTCAGATATGCGGGCGCGGCAGGAATGCCGCACGCTGCCCATGCACGGCGTCTTTGCCGTGAGGGACAGCAAAAGGCTTGCCTGTTTTTAAGCAGCGGGGCTTTTCAAAGCAGGGCCTTGCCTGCGCAAAGGCATTTAAGCCTTTAAATGCCGAAAGAGGCATTACAGGCTCTGAAACCGAAGGGAATATGAACCATCCGCCTGTTCAGCGCAGACTTTTACTGCAAAGTCAGCGCGCGCAGGAAATCTCAAGCCGGCCGGCGCAAAAGCGGGAAAAGCATTAATAATGTGGCGGGCGGTTGGTCAGCGGGTCAAACTCGGCAATTCCTTCAGATAAATCAGACGCGTCCACGCGGCGGTACAGCAGCTGCATTTGCTTCTTTAAATCAGTAATTTCCGCGTTCTGCAGCGCAACCTGATTATTCAGCTGCTCAACTAATTCATCTAAAAATGCAATTCGCACTTGCAAATCTTCAATGAGTGCGGACAATGACCCCTGATCATCAATATTTTGCTGTTTAGTCACTTTAAGTCCTCATTTAAGATTTTTCTGGAAACATTATGGCCTACATTACCTTAAGGGATGTCCAACTCGCGTTTGGCGGACCTTCCCTGCTCGACGGCGCGAATTTCAACTTAGAACGCGGTGAACGGGTATGTTTGATTGGCCGCAATGGTGAAGGCAAGTCTACTTTACTTAAACTGATCGAGGGAAGCCTCTTGCCGGATTCCGGCGAAGTATCGCTGCAGAACGGCATCACCATTTCCATGCTGGCGCAGGATGTGCCGATGGACTCAGGCAAAGTCGCTGACATCGTCGCTGACGGCGCAGGTGAAGCAGCTGAAGTACTCAGAGCCTATCATGAAGCCAGTGATGCCTGCGTACTGGGCGATATGGAAGCCTGCGACCGCATGGGCAACCTGCAGCATAAAATGGATATGCTGGACGGCTGGGCCTTAGAAACCAAAGTCAACTCGATTTTAAGCAAAATGGGCCTGGACCCGGAAGCCGATTTGGCCGATTTATCCGGCGGGCGCAAGCGCCGCGTGCTTTTGGCGCGCGCGCTGCTGACCCAGCCAGACGTGCTGCTGCTGGACGAGCCGACCAACCATCTGGACGTTGAAAGCATTGAATGGCTGGAAAAATTCCTGCTCGATCAGAATAATTTAACCTTATTGTTTATTTCGCATGACCGTTCATTTGTCGACAGCATCGCCACCCGCATTGTAGAGCTTGACCGCGGCATTTTGCGCAGCTATGAAGGCAACTATTCGCGCTACCTCGAACTGAAAGCGATGCAGATGGAAGCGGAAGAAAAGCAGAATGCGCTGTTTGATAAGCGCTTAGCTGAAGAAGAAGTCTGGATCCGCCAAGGCATTAAAGCCCGCCGCACCCGCAACGAAGGCCGTGTCCGCGCCCTAAAAGAGCTGCGTGAACAATCTAAAGCGCGCCGTTCACAGCAGGGCAAAGTCAGCATGGCAACACAAGATGCCAACCGCTCCGGCAAGCTGGTGTTCGATATTGAGCATCTCAGCGTGGCTTTCGGCAATCAAGAACCGATTATCAAAGACTTCTCTGCATTGGTGCTGCGCGGCGACCGGATTGGCCTGGTCGGTGACAACGGTGTCGGCAAAACCACGCTCATCAAAGCCATTTTAGGCGAGATTGAGCATGGCGGATCGGTTAAAACCGGCACGCAGCTTGAAGTGGCGTATTTTGACCAGTTGCGCAATGCGCTTGATCTTGAAAAATCGGTAAAAGACAACGTATCTGAAGGTTCAGATTTTGTCGATGTCAATGGCGGCCGCCGCCACATCTACAGCTACCTGCAGGACTTCCTGTTCTCGCCGGAACGCGCGCGCACCCCGGTAAAGGCATTGTCGGGCGGCGAGCGAAACCGCATCCTGCTTGCGAAATTATTGCTGAAGCCATCAAATTTAATTGTGATGGATGAGCCGACCAATGACCTGGATATGGTGACGCTGGAGCTGCTGGAAGAAATGCTCGGCGGCTACAAAGGCACATTGCTGCTGATTTCGCATGACCGCGCCTTTATGGACAACGTGGTGACATCAACATGGGTGTTTGACGGCAAAGGCAACATTGACGAATACATTGGCGGCTATCAAGACTATCTGGAACAGCGTCCAGATCAAACTGCTGTAGATCAGAAAAGCGATGTGAAAAAAGCCTTGGCTAAAGCTGAAGCAGCGGCTGCCGCCTCAGCACCGAAAAAAGTCAAGCTCAGCTATAAGGATCAGCGCGCTTTAGAGCAGCTGCCGGCTGAAATGGAAGCGCTGGAAAAAGAGCAGGCGGATATTAATGCGCAGCTGGCCGATGGCTCCCTGTTCATTTCCGATGCCGATAAAGCCATGAAGCTTTCCAGCCGCTTAAATGAAATTGACGAGCTGCTGCTGGAAAAGCTGGAGCGCTGGGAAGAGCTGGAAAACCTGGCTAAAGGCTAAGCGCCCCCGCAAATTAAATGCCGTATTCCGATACGGCATTTTTTATGCCTGATTTGCAGCTTCCGGCTGCCGAATCAGCAGGCGATCCTTGCTGGCGAAAAATCGGATCGGCGGCGGCCTTCACAGGCTAACGGTAGACGCCGCGTTACCAGCATCATACAGGCTGAACTTTCTCTTTCAATTCAGCTTCATGCTAAACTGAGCGCTATTTTTCAGTATTTGATTTAGCCCTTATGAGTCAAAAGCCAGATTATCAGCCCGGTGTCTTTCAATGGTCATTTCTGCTGCCGCAGTACTGGGGCATCGGGATTGGCATTGCATTTCTGATGATTCTGGCGGTTTTGCCGTGGGCTGTTCAGCGCCGCCTGGCCGCGTTTTTAGGCAATGCGGCATTTAAATATTTAAAATCCCGGCGCAAAACCGCCGTGCGCAATCTGGAAGTCTGCTTTCCCGAATGGCCGGCCGAACAGGTGCAGGACAAGGCGCGCCAGGTTTTTATCGACCAGATGATCGGCATCTTTGAAACCCTGAATGCATGGTACTGCCCGCAGTGGTTTAAAGACCGCGTCAGCATCGAAGGCCTGGAGCATCTGCAAAAGGCGCAGGCCGACGGCGCAGGCGTGCTGCTGCTCGGCACGCACTCCACCCTGCTGGATGCCGGCGGCTACCTCTGCTCCCGCTATTTTGCGCTGGGCGCAGTCTACCGCCCGCAGAACAACCCCTTGCTGGACCTGCTGATTTACCGCTGCCGCGATGCCATTTACAGCTGCCAGATTGATCATGACGACATGCGCGGCCTGATCCGCCAGCTGAAAGACGGCCAGGCCATCTGGTACAGCCCGGATCAGGACTTTGGCCTGAAGCAGGGCGTAATGGCGCCGTTCTTCGGCGTACCGGCAGCCACAGTCACCGCGCACCGGCGCCTGATGAAAATTTCCAAAGCCGCTGCAGTGCCGCTGTATTTTTACCGCAGCGGCGATATCCGCGACCCGCGCTACCATGTGCTGCTTGAGCCGGCTTTAGACAATTTCCCCAGCGCAGATGAGGCCGCCGACGCTGCCCGGGTCAATAAAATCATTGAAAATCAGCTGCGGATTGCCCCGACGCAGTACATGTGGTTTCACCGGCGCTTTAAGACCCGCCCGGAAGGCTATGAAGACATTTATTAAGCCCCATACAACTGAATAAGAAAGAGAATTTTAATGAAAGTCATGCAGCTTTTACCCGAATTGAACAGCGGCGGCGTGGAACGCGGAACCCTGGAGATTGCCCGCGCGCTGATTGCCAATGGCGATGAATCGCTGGTGGTGTCAAATGGCGGCCGTCTGGTGGCGCAGCTGGAAGCGGAAGGCTCAACGCATTTAACCCTGCCGGTGCATAAAAAATCGCTGTCCAGCCTGTGGCAGATCCGCCCGCTCCGAAAGCTGATTCAGCAGCATCGGCCGGATATTCTGCATGTGCGCTCGCGGGTGCCGGCATGGCTGGCGCATTTTGCGCTGCGGGGCATGCCGGCAGGCCAGCGCCCGCATCTGATCAGCACGGTGCATGGCTTTTATTCCGTCAACCGCTACAGCCAGATCATGACGCAGGCGGAAAAAGTCATTGCGGTGTCGGACAGCGTGGTGAAATACATCACCGATCACTATAAAAACTGCCCGCCGCAGGATATCGTGCGCATTTACCGCGGCATTGACCCGCAGGCCTTTCCGCACGGCTACCAGCCTTCGGCGCAATGGCTGAATCAGACCTTTAAGGACTTTCCTGAACTGGAAAATAAATTTGTGCTGTGCCTGCCGGGCCGCATCACCCGCCTGAAAGGCCATGAAACCCTGATCGCGCTGGTGCAGCAGCTGCAGCAGCAGTATCCGCAGCTGCATGCGGTGGTCGTCGGCGGCGCAGATCCGAAAAAAGCCGCCTATTTAAAAGAGATGCAGAACAGCATTCAAGCCAAGGGCCTGAGTGAAAAAATCACTTTTGCCGGCCACCGCGCGGATATCCGCGAATGGCTGGCGTTCAGCGATGCCGTGCTGTCGCTGTCCAATCAGGCGGAAACTTTCGGCCGCACGGCTCTGGAAGCGCTGTCTGTCGGCACGCCGGTGATCGGCTGGAACCGCGGCGGCGTGGCGGAAATTCTGTCCAACATCTATCCGCAGGGCCTCATTGAGGCTGATGATCAAACCGCATTATTGAATGCGGTGAAAAAGCATATTGATGCGCCGCAGCCGGTTGCGCCTGTCACGATGTTCAGCTTGAAGGATATGTGCGATCAGACCCTGAGCCTATACCGGCAGGTTGCGCAGCAGTAGCGCCCCTGTTTTGCGCGGAAACTGCGGCTTGATTCTGCGCAGCCTCAGCAGTTCAGGCCTGAGTTTTTTAGTTTTCCGCGGCTGAATAAAGCCCAGCCCGGATTCTGCATCCTGCAAAATCCGGGCCGATGAGGTTTGTGCTTTCACAAGTCTTATTATTCTTTTCGGTGGCTTTCCTTCGCCGCATCATATCCATGATGATTCCTGCCGGCGCCGTCTTCCTTAATGGGATATTCCGTTCCCTGCTCCATGCGCCGATGAAGCTAGGATAGGCGGTTTCCTCAAGCCTGGCTATGCGCCATCAGCCGAAATCGCTGTAAGCCATTTCTTACACTTTTCCCTTAAATCCGCATCGGGCTGCGGCATTAGTCCGCCGCCCATGCAATCCTGCGCAGTTTCATCCGCCACAGTTTTCAGCCGGCAAGCCAGCGCCACAATAAGCTCCGCCAAAATGATTTCAGTGGCAGGCATCCCACGGCGGCGGCCAAAGCAGCAGCGCAACTCCAATAAAATCAAGAATTAAAACCTGCAAGCGCAGCAGCGCCGTTCACCGCGCGCAAGCAAAGCCCGGAATGTCAGCCGGATAAGCATGCCAGACAGAGCCTTAATCCCAATCATTCTGCCCTTCCCGCTTTATATTCTTAATTTTTGATTGATTCATAAATTTATATCAATTTTTCATCTAACATAAACAAGATATATTGCACAATATAAATGCTGTTTTCATTCTGCAGCGCTTGCAGTTATGCGCTCTTTTGATACACTCGAACCCCCTTTTTATTTTTTAACGCACCGAGGCAAAGTGACATGAAAGTAGGTCTGGTCGGTTGGCGCGGGATGGTTGGTTCCGTCCTTATGCAACGTATGGTTGAAGAGAATGATTTCGCTCATTTTGAGCCATTCTATTTTTCTACCAGCAACGCAGGCGGTGAAGCGCCTGCGTTTGGCGGCAAGACCGCCCCAGCACTTATGGATGCATCAGACATTAGCAGTCTGAAGCAGATGAATGTCATTATTACCTGCCAGGGCGGCGACTACACCTCTGCAGTGTTCCCGCAGCTGAAGGCCGAAGGCTGGAACGGCTACTGGATTGACGCGGCGTCTACGCTGCGCATGGACGATGAAGCGATCATCGTGCTTGATCCGGTCAATATGCATGTGATTAAAGACGGCTTAGTCAAAGGCACAAAAACATTTGTCGGCGGCAACTGCACGGTTTCCCTGATGCTGATGGGCTTAGGCGGCTTATTCCAGAACAATCTGGTGGAATGGGCCACCTCCATGACCTATCAGGCGGCTTCCGGCGCGGGCGCGCAGAACATGCGCGAACTGATCAGCGGCATGGGCTACCTGTACAACAACACCAAAGAACTGCTGGATGACCCTAAATCGCCGATTTTAGACATCGACTCTAAAATTGCTGAATTGCAGCGCGGCGAAGGCTTCCCTGCGGCCAACTTTGGCGTGCCTTTAGCCGGTTCACTGATTCCGTACATTGACAAGCAGCTGGAAAGCGGCCAGTCAAAAGAGGAATGGAAAGGCCAGGTTGAAACCAACAAAATTCTGGGCAACCAGCAGATTGTTCCGATTGACGGCCACTGCGTGCGCATCGGCGCGATGCGCTGCCATTCTCAGGCGCTGACGCTGAAACTGAAAAAAGATGTGCCGCTGCACGAAATTGAAGACATGCTCCGCGCTTCAAATCCGTGGGCGAAAGTGGTGCCGAATACCCGCGAAGCGTCAATGACTGACCTGACGCCGGTAGCGGTAACCGGCACACTGTCGGTGCCGGTCGGGCGCCTGCGCAAGCTGAACATGGGCAAGGAATACCTGGGCGCATTCACTGTCGGCGACCAGCTGCTGTGGGGCGCGGCCGAGCCTCTGCGCCGCATGCTGCGCATCCTGATTGACTATAAAAATGCCTGAAGCCATGCAGATGGCCTGAAGTGTTAAAAAAAGCCGGTCTTCATTGATCGGCTTTTTTGTGTAGTATTCTTGTTTATATTTTACTATTCTTAAACATGCCGTTAATCTATCATTTCCGCTATGCGGCATCGCCTGAGCTATAAAGATTAAGATGAATGTATATAAAAAATTAAAGATCGCCATTCTTGCCATTCTTGCCTCGCAGAACATTCATGCGATTACGCTTGACCCTATTCAAATTCAGTCAGCGCCCGGGGAGCTGCTGTATGCGGAAATCAATTTCCGCAATTCAGACCCGAATTCAGCCCTGCAGGCCGGCCTCGCCTCTGCAGAAGACTTAATCGCCATCGGGACAGGCCATCAGCCCCCCGGCCATTTGAATTTCTTTACCCGCAGGGACGGTTCCGGCAATGGGGTGATTACCATTACTTCATCCCGCCCGATCACCGATGCCGAACTCAACATTATTGTCAAAATTACCGAAGGCAATGCCGCCCGCCTGCAGCAGGTGAAAATACCGCTGAAGCGCAGCCCTGCCGCCGGCAGAATCACGGCCGCGCGCAATGAGCGCCCGCTGGCGCCGATGCGGATTGTCAATGAAAAAGATATTGCGCTGAACCTGCCGGTCAGCACGCTGTACGCAGCTGCCCCGCCTGCCGGAGCAGCCAAAGCCGGCGAACTGCCGCTGTCCATCAGCCGGTCTGCGCCGCCGGGCTTAATCAAAAGCAGCCCAGCCGCGCCGGCCATTGCCGCCACAGCCTTAAGGCCGCAGCCGCTTGCGGTCTCTGTTCCAGCGCAGCCGCCGGCCAAAGCTGCAGCTGCCGTTCAGGCAAAAGCAGCAGCGCCTCAGCCAGAAACGGCCAAGGCCCAGCCTGCGCCGCAGCGCGCCAAAGCAGCGCCGGCACCGCCTGCCGCGCCAAACGGCATTTCCAGCGATCCGCTGGCCAAAAAATTCGCAGCGGAAATGGCAGCGCAAAAAGCGCAAGCGCTTGCCCCTAAAGCGCAGCAGGCAGCGGTCAAAGCGCCGGCGCAAAGCCAGGCGCCAGGCAGCCAAACGGCAGCAGCGCAGCAGTATGTAGTGCAGTCTAATGAAACGCTTTGGGGCATTGCTTCACGCATGGCGGCGCAGCAAAACAGCCCGGTCAGTGAAGTCATGAAGCAGATCAAGGCCAGCAATCAGCACGCCTTCATTCAGGGCGACGCCAACCGCCTGCGCCGCGGCGTAGCGCTGAATTTAGGCCCAGCAGCGCCGGCTAAACAGCCAGTGCGGATGCCGGCCGCGGAACTGGCGAAAATGCCGTCTGCGCAGTCCGGGAAAACCAAATACCGCCTGAATCAGGCGGAAATGAGCCTGGTGGCAGAGAAAGCGCAAGATTCAGCCCGCGCTTCTGCAAACGAGGCCACAGAAAAAAATCAAACTTCGAACGAGTTATCATTAAAAGTTATGACATCTCGTGAAAAAACCGTTAAATTACAGAGAAACGTAACCCAATTAGAGTTGGCGCTAAATCAGAAGGATCATAGAATTCAATTATTAAATGCTCGGCTTGCACAGCTGCAGCAGCAGCTGAAGGCGCGGCAGGCAGAGAAAAAGCCAATCAACTAAAAAGTTACATATGATGATTTAAAAAGGATGAGCGGATCCTAGCAACGCTCTATCCTCAAGGGGTAATAACATGCTGATTTATGTGATTCCATTTGTGATACTGCTGATTGTTCTGGTGGTGCTGAAAAAGCGCCAGGACGCGCAGGGATCAGATAAAGCAACCGCTGCAACACCGAAAGCCAAGGCAAAAAAAGCCGGCTCATCGGCTAGAGCTGCCCCGAATAAAACCCAGCCTGTTAAAGACACGGCGCCGGAAAAAAAGCAGACCACGCCTTTATCTGATGATGTGCGCAGCAAAATTGAGTCACTGACGCAAGAGCGCAATTTCTTTTCGGCGGAAGCGCAGATCAATCAGGCGCTGAAAAAAGACAATACGCAGCATGAGCTTTATCTTTACCTTTTAGATATTCATATCCTGCAGAAAGATGAATTCGCCATCAGCCAGCTGCTGAACCATTTGCGCTCGCTGGAGCTAGACAGTATTCTGCAGCAGGCCGAAGCGAAAAAAGCCGATTTTGACAAATCGCAGAATGCAGCGGATGAAGCGATTGCCTTTACCCGCACTTCTTTCAGCCCTGAACCGGTTCCAGAAGCCCCGAAAGCGCAGAATAATGCCGATTTTGACGCATTGATGGCGGGCGCTCCTGCTGCTGAAACCAAAGCCGGCTTGGCCTTTGACCAGCTGCATCTAGACCCTGCGCCGCAAAAAGCGCAGCCTGCACAGACGGCAAAAACCGCGGAAGAAATCAAGCCGCTGGATTTTGACTTGTCTTTTGACGCTGCGCCGAAAGCTGAAGCGCCTGCGCCGGAACAGGCAAAGCCGCTGGATTTCGGCTCATTTTCTCTGGAAAATGCGCAGCCTGAAATTAAGGCGGAAGCGCCTGAACCGGCAGCGCCGGCCGAAATTCAGCCTTTAGACTTCGCTTTGGATTTCGCGCCTGCAGCCAAAGCTGAAGAAGCGCCTGCTCCTGCAGCAGCGGCAGAGATCAAGCCTTTGGACTTCTCCCTGGATTTCGCGCCTGAAGCCAAAGCTGAAGCGCCGGCAGCCGAAGAAATCAAGCCGCTGGATTTTTCTTTCGCAGTCGATGCGCCTGAACCAGCGGAAGCGCCGCAGGCCGCTGCGCCGCTGAGCTTTGACTTGGTGGCTCCTTCAGAAGAGGCGCCTGCACAGGCTGCGCCAGCTGCTGAAGCGCCTGCAGCCCCGGCTGGCGTCAGCTTTGACCTCAGCGCTGCTTCTGCGCCGGCCACTCCGGCTGCCGGCAAGAGCGACCCGCTGCTTCAGTCTTTCCCGGAACTGGCTGAAGTCAATGAAATCTCCTTGAATTTAGAGCTTGCGCAGCAGTATATTGAGCTGGGCTCATTTGAGGCGGCCCGTGAATTGCTGGCTGAAAAAGAAGCTGAGTATTCACCGGAACAGCACCAGCAGGCAGATCTGCTGCTGAATCAAATCGCTTCTTAAGCAAATTCGATTTAAACTAAAGCAGTCATCCTTGACTGCTTTTTTTATGATGAAAAGAATAGCCTTGATTTATATGGGCGGCACTTTCGGCTGCGTCGGCGAACCCTTAAGCCCGATGCCTGCTGAACAGTTTATCCCCAAGCTGAAGCACCTGCTGCCGGTGCATTTTGCAATTGAATGCTTTACCGCGCCGGCCATCCGCGACAGCAGCGCCTGCACCGCCAGCGACTGGCTGCTGCTGCTGGAGCAGATTCAGCAGCTTCAGCTGCAGCAGTACCGGCATTTTGTCATTATCCACGGCACAGACACGCTCAGCTATGCCGGCGCCGTGCTCGCCCGCTTTATGGCGCAAACCGCGCATGTTGTGCTGACCGGCAGCCAGTATCCGCTGCTGAATGTGCAGGGCACAGACAGCCGCGAATTTACCGATGCCATTGATAATCTGAATTTTGCGCTGGAATCTGCGGCGGCTGCGCCCGCCGGCGTCTATCTGGCTTTCCACCGGCAGCTGATTCACGCCTCATCAGCGCTTAAAATGCATACCACGGCGCTGGATGCCTTTGCCGGCACAGCAGCCGCCGAGCCGCTGGCGCATGATCCGCACCCGCTGATTGTGCATGAGCAGCACATCGAAAAGGCGCGCAGCTTCAACTGCGTCAGCCTGATGCTGCAGCCGGCGGCGCCCGCCCTGCTGCTGGCAAACCTGCAGGCCATTGCGGAACAGCCGCCGCACGCCTTGATCATTCAAGGCTTCGGCACAGGCAATTTGGCAGTCAATGACGCCATCATTGAGCTGTTTCAGGCGCTGCAGCAGCGCGGATGCGCCGTCATCATCACCACGCAAGTGCCTTTCGGCGGCGTTGACCAGCGCTATGCCGTCAGCCAGTGGATTCAGGATGCGAAAATTCTGGTCAGCCATTGCCACAGCCATGCAGATCTTTATGCAAAAGCCCTTAAAATGTATTTACAATACGACGCTGCAGGCCAATGGCAGATGCATTGGCAAGACTGAAATCCAAACTGAGGTGAATATGCAGCGTTTTGCAATCGGTATAGAGTTCTGCGGCGTCAGCTACAAAGGCTGGCAGGCGCAGCAGCCTGGCGTGCCAAGCGTGCAGGAAACCCTTGAAAAAGTCCTGAGCAAAATTGCCAATGAGCCGGTGGCTGTGCATGGCGCCGGACGCACCGATGCCGGCGTGCATGCCACCAATATGGTCGCGCATTTCGACACCAGCGCCATCCGCCCAATCCGCGGCTGGCTGATGGGCGCCAACAGCACCCTGCCGAAGGATATATCCATACAGTGGATTAAGGAAATGGATGAAGGCTTCCATGCCCGCTTTAAGGCGCAGGCGCGGCGCTACCGCTATGTAGTCTACAATAATCCGCAGCGCCCGGCCCTGCTGCACAAGCAGGTCACGCATGCCTACTATCCGCTGGATGCGGATAAGATGATTGAAGCCGCCAGGAAATTTGAAGGCACGCATAATTTTGAAAGCTTCCGCGCGGCCGCCTGCCAGTCCAATCAGCCGGTGCGCCATGTCAGCCACTGCCGGCTGATCCGCCACGGCTGCTATTTAGTGCTGGATATTCAGGCGGACGGCTTCCTGCACCATATGGTGCGCAACATCATGGGCTGCCTGCTGGAAATCGGCCAAGGCATGCATGAAATTGACCATATTGACAAAATCTTCGCTGCCGAAGACCGCAAGGCGGCCGGCGTCACTGCCCCGCCGGATGGCCTGTATTTCATTCAGGCGCATTACCCGGAGCATTTTGATTTGCCGAAAGTCCCGCTGGGGCCGCACTGGCTGAACATGCCGGAATGATTTCTGCTTTCAGCGGCTAAGCCCAGGCAAAACGCGCTGACTTTGGAGTGAAGTGAATTGAAGCTTCACTCCATTCTTTGCCCTTTAAGATTGTTTCAATGCATTGGATGGGATACAGATAGTCAGCTGGCTCAAACTGCTCGTCTTCTGATTCCGCTTCAAGCTTGACCAAATAGCTTGTCTGAACAGTTTTCCGGCCTTGCTCATCTGCCGCCGGCTCACATGAACAGATTATTTTCGCTTCAAAAAAATCATCCGCTAATCCCTCCAGCATGCAGCCGACCGCCCAAGTGATCAGCTGATCATCCGAATAGTCTTCCTGCTGGGGTTCATTCTGTTCCTGCTGCCCCAAAAGCCGCTTTAATGTATTGAAAAATGTTTTCATGCGATTCCAATTATCCTATTTTTTTCATTCATTATTCAGCTCAGCGGCATTTGTATAAGGCAGCATTTCATCTTTGCTTGCGCTTTCTGTACTCCACCGGCGTTTCATTGGTCCAGCGCTTAAAGGCGCGGTAAAAGGTGCTAGGCTCTGAAAAGCCGGTCAAATATACAATCCGCTCGACGCTTTCAGCGGTATTGGCCAGCAGCTTTTTCGCCAGGCGGCAGCGGTAATCCGACAGGATCTGCTGAAAGCTGGTATTGGCCTCGGACAGCTGGGTGCGCAGGCGGCGCGGGGTAATATTCAGCTGCGCCGCCACCGTTTCCAAAGTGGTTTCGCCGCTTTCCAGCGTAGAGCCGATGGCGCGGCGCACCTCGCCGACTAAATCATAGCGCGCCAGCTCCTGCAGTTTTTCAATCGCCAGCTGCTCATGCAGCTGCAGCAGCTCAGGCTCCGCCTGCCACAGCGGATGCTCCAGAATGGCCGGATCAAAATACAGGCGGGTTTCCCTCTGGCCTAAGCTGACCGGGCATTCATAGACCCGGAAATACTCATCATCCGGCGCGCCCTGGCTGAAGTTGAAGTCGATGTAAATCGGCTGAAAGCGCCCTTCGGTAATGAATTTAAAGAAGCGCAGCACGCCGGACATCGCGCACTCGGAAAAATGCCGGTTGACCAGATTTTCCGCCCACGGCTGCACGCCATTGGTCAGATAGCAGCGGCCGTCTTCCAGGATCAGCTTGGCATGAAAGGCGTCGCTGATCAGGCGCTGATAGGCCAGTGCCCGCTTCAGGCCTT
This sequence comes from Acinetobacter sp. WCHAc010034, assembly GCF_001696615.3. Classification (NCBI taxonomy): domain Bacteria; kingdom Pseudomonadati; phylum Pseudomonadota; class Gammaproteobacteria; order Moraxellales; family Moraxellaceae; genus Acinetobacter; species Acinetobacter sp. WCHAc010034. Next base: position 1,505,674 of record NZ_CP032279.1, read on the forward strand.
CACCGAAGTTTTCAGATGAAACAAACAGATGCTCTATCACCTGCCCGCGGTATAAAGGCAGATGCTCGCCCAGATGCAGGCCAATATCTGAGTCCTTGCTGACCTCTTCAGCCGCCACCCAAAAAGCGTACTGCGCATTCAATGGCGTACGCTCATTGGTTTCGACCTGCCCCAAAGCCACGCCAGCTTTTGTTAAAATTTCTTCCGTTGGCAAACCGGCGCGACGAATCGCCTGGTAACCCAACCGCAGTACTACGGATGCATCGGTTAGCTGACCCACTCAAGAACCTTCCTTGTATGTACTTCATTTATACCCAAAAAGATTAAAATTAGATTAACTGCGATTGACCGAACTGACAACAGGCCGCGCCACTTTTTTACAGAAAAATTTAGCCTGCGTGTTCGCTTATTTTACTGGCAGATGGTTATTCTGACGGCCATTTCATCTTGTTTTTAGCAAAAAAATTGACTATAATTTGCGCCTTTCCAATTTAATCATTCAGGTAGGCTATGGCCAATAAAGAGGAACTCATCGAGTTCGAAGGCGTTGTCACCGAGACGCTTCCTAATACTATGTTCCGTGTGCGCCTAGAAAACGGCCACGAAGTAATTGCCCACATCTCCGGCAAAATGCGCAAACACTATATCCGCATTTTGACTGGCGACAGTGTGAAAGTTGAGATGACTCCTTACGATTTGACTAAGGGCCGTATCACTTACCGCGCACGCTAAGTTTTAACGGAAGCAAAAAAAGCCGCATATTCTGCGGCTTTTTTTATTGCTTGCCGTTTGCCATTGACGGCAATAGCAAATCCGCTGCGGCAGCTGCGCCGTGTATCAGAACACTACAATCCCGCTGCAGAGTTCCGCCTACACTGAATTTATTTGCTGGAGCAAGCTGATGAAACTTCAGTTACCTTTTCTGCTGCTGGCGGCGCTTTCTGCGCTGTATGGATGCGCAGCCTCCCCTTCCATGAATGCCATGCAGCGCGAAGCCTATTTGCAGCAGTTTATCGGCAAATCCAGCGATGACATCCGCGCGCAGCTGGATTTAAAGCGCCTCGGCTATCAGCAGCTCAGGGCGCCTGAGCTTAGGGGCAATGCATTAATCTATACCGCAGCCCGCGCCATCAGCATTCCCGTGCCTATGGCGCAGAATCCTGCGCTGGGCATGGGCGCCGGAAGCGCAGTGCCGGTTCCGGGCACGGCGGCCAATAGCTATGATGTGAATTTAAGCTGCCAAATCCGCTTTCAGCTGGAACAGAATATCGCCAAAGCAGTGCATCTGACAGGGCGCACCTGCTGAGCCGTGCCTTGCTGCGCGCTGACAGAAAGCTTCATTGAGCTGCAGCCATGCAGCTCAGACTTATGTATTAAGAATAAAGTGCTTTTGGGTATATTTCAGCCGCCAAGTTATTGCTAATATATTCAAAAGCATCAACACATTATAACAATGAACCCGATACAGCATGCCCGCATTTCACAAAAGCGCCGCGGTGGCGAACTTGAAGACTATTTAGGCATTCATGCCTTAATTGACAGCACAAAAATGCTCTGCACCGACAATCGGCATCGAATTCTACATACCTTTTGGGGCGTGCAGGAAGTCATTCTGCCGATCTTCGGGCATCACTTTCAGAACAGCGCAGGTCAAAGCATTGAAGTCAAAGACCTCTGTGAAAAAGACCATCTTCTCGTCGATTTCCATCACCGCTTTATTCCAACACTCGCCGACTTTGTCAGCGCCATGCAGGATATTCCGGCCCAAGGCTTAGCCAAGCGCCTGGAACAGTTTCATGCCGATGTAATTGATGATCCCCGGCTCTCCGCAACCCTGCTTTCCCCTTTAGCGGTCACTGGACAGTTGAAATCGCTGCTCATTACGCATAACAGCTGGTTCATTAACAGCATTTTACCCATGATGGGCAAAGCGGATGCCAAATTCATTGAATTTGACATTACGCCTGCCATGTTCTTCAACCCGATGCGTTTTGAACTGTGGATGGACAATGGCGCTGTTTTCCCGCCAAGCGCACAGAAACTGCAGCACATGCAAAGCTTTGCGGAGTAGGCCATGCCAGCGGAAAAGCTCTATGTAATCCGTGTCTTATCGTATTGGTACACGGACGAGCATTATACCCATCTCTACGGCGCTGACTGCCACTTCGGCCATATGCAGTCAATTTTTGCAGATAAGGCTGCAGCTGCCGCGCAGTGGAAACAGCTCGAATACGATTTTTGCCATCATGCCGCTATTCAGTTCAATCATCTGATCCATTCCCCTTGCTCAGCTGCTGATCCTCATGCTGCAAACCGGGAATTTCTAAAATCATTGCCGGCGGATGCTTTATTTGAGCAATTGCAGCAGCTCGGTCAATGCATGTATGCCCTGTATGAGTACCCAAAACATCAATCACTCTGCGCACTTCAGCATTTGCCGATAACCGATGCGCAAATGGAAGAGGATTTCCGGCAGAACAAGTTTCTTGAATACTATTTCACTGCCGAATGCAATGCCGCAGATGGATTGAATCCGCCCGTCAGCCATGACCGCTATATTGAAAATGCCAGCCATGTTTTACACGGCGATTTGGCGGACTTAAGCGAGGCGCCCCGCCTATTGCAAAACTTCATTGCACAGCAGCCGCAGCTGCGTTATGACGCAGAGCGGAAACAGCTCCATCTCCTGCTTCAACCTGATTTGGTCACCGCACTGAATGCCTTGCTGAAACACCCTATTGAATTGGCGCAGCTCAGCCTGATGGATGTATTCCAGCTCGAGCAGCGCGCCAATCAAGCGCAGTAACAGATGACCAATCAAGCCTATATCATCCGCCAGCAGCGCTTTGCCTATAACGATGAGTTTTATCTCAGGGATGAAGCGTATGTAACGCAGATTCATGCGGTTTATGCCGACCGCGGAAGCGCCCATCAGGCCTGCAAGCAGCTCAATTTAGAGGTTTTGCCGCGTGAAATTCTCGGCAATTATTTTGCGCCTGAGTATCAGCAAGCAGATATTGAACTGCTTCAGCAGCTGAACCGATTTTGCTTAGAGCGCTGCGGTCAGTCACTGCTTGATGAACGCGGCCGGCATGAAGATTATATTCCGGCCGCCTTAAGCCCTGATGATTATTTTGAGTTTGCTCAGCGCGCAAATATGCTGCGCTATGTCGTGATTGAAGTGAGCAGTGACTGCCTGTTTTATTTGCTCTGGATGAATGAGGAACAGGCCTATTTTGACGGCTTGCAAGGCGATTTGATTGAAAGCAGGCATCCTGACTTTCCAGAATATGACTGGTCAGAATTAATTTATGCCTTTGAACTATTACTTGAAGACACGCTGCGCCTGCATGCTCCTGAAATGCTGACCAGTCAGCCCAAATTATGGGAGGCATTATTCAGCAGCATCAGCGCATTTGAATTCGATACTCAGCGCCGCATTGCCGCCATTGACATAGGGCAGCTGAGTTTTACCCAGCTTTCAGCCATCAACAGCCTGCTGAAAACGCCGATCTTTGAAATACGCGCGTTAAGCCTTCAGCAGCTTCAGGAGATTTACAGCGCATGAACCATTACATCATCCGCAAAAAACTATTCGACTATGACAATGAATACTACGATGTAAAACAATTCCAGCTCGGTGAAATTGCCGGCGTTTATGATGACTTGACTGCAGCTGAACAGGCGCTGCAGCAGCTCACCATCACAGCAGTGCGCGATCAGGATTTGTATATTTACAATGTGCCTGCCTATACCCCAGCCGAAGTGATTGAAGCGGTGCATCAGCGGATTTTAGACCATAGCGGCATTGCGCTTTATCAGGACGGCTGCTTAAGCGATGTTGTTCCCGATGCGTTGAGTGATGAAGACACCCTGCATCTTGCTGAACAGTTCGGGATTTTGCCTTATCAGCTGGAATGCCTGAATGATGAAAATTATGTGATTTGGGATGCAGAAAACCAAGCCTATTTGCGTTTGCCAGACCCTTATGGCAATCCTGATGAAGAAGATGACTTTTGCGGTGAATTAATCTGGGGCACATCCGCCAATTTTCCAGAAACACATCCGCGCGCTGAAGCCTTTATCCAGCATTTGCTGCAGCAGATTTTCCCCTCTTATGCGCGCCGCCGCGGCAGTATCGAAGAGCTGAGCGCCTCGCCTGCAGAATTTGAGCAGCAATTGGCGCAAAGCCAGGCAGCCTGGGCTTATCAAGAGCATAAGCTCAGTCCGAAAAGCTGCGTCAGCGTCCGGGATTTTGCCGCCCTGAAAGCTGTGAATGATTTACTCTAGCAGCCCTTTTTCGAGATTCATCAAATTGATTTTCATGCTTTAAAAGCATTGATTGAGCTCGAGGAAACCCGAGAAGTCCGCTAACCCTGAAACTGCAGCAAGAAGGAATAATATGAGCAGCAAATTTGTCATTCGCCGTGTTGACTTTGGTTATAACGATGAATATTTCCAGACCCATTATGCGCATCAAGGCGCAATCCAGCAGATTTATGCAGATAAAGCTGAAGCTGAGCAGGCCTATAAAAACCTGATCATTGATGAATTGCAAAACATTGATTTAGAAAGCTATGACTTCGGCTACGGTGAAGCTGATGAAGAAGCCTACGAGGCTGTTGAAGCCCTGGTTTTAGAGAAAACCGGGGAAGCCTATGACAAAGATGACGGCATTCCCAAGCTGGAGCCTGATGATTTATTTGAGTTCGCCAAGCTCACCAAAATCATGCATTATCAATTGCTGGAAGTTGATGACACGCAAAAAAACTATGTGATTTGGCTTAATCAGCAAGATGAATATATGACGGACTATGATACCGGCAGCATTATATATGGCCATAAGGAAAACTTTATTGCGCAGCATCACTTCAACTGGCACTTCCTAGATTATTTGTCCATGAGCCTGCAAGGCAACTTAGCGGATTTAAGCGATGCGCCAAGCCTGCTTGAACAAGTGATTCAAAAAAACAATGGGCTTCACTATGATGCAGACAAGCAAAACTTAAGCATTGAAGGCAGCCATGCCGGTTACGATGCTGTCACTGAATTGAACGCCCTGCTCAAGCAGCCATTATTTGAAATACAAGAGCTAAGCCTTGATGAATTGCAGGCCTTAAGCCAGTAAGTCAGGCAATAAAAAAACCGGGCGCTTAGCGCCCGGTTTTTTTATTGGAACAGCAATCAGCCCAAGGCAGCGACAACCGCCTGGCCCATTTCCGCTGTGCCGACTTTCTTCATGCCTTCAGACATGATATCCGCTGTGCGCAGGCCCTGATCCAGCACATTGCCGACTGCATCTTCAATGGCTTGAGCGGCCGCTTCCTCACGGAAGGTATAGCGCAGCATCATCGCCACAGACAGCACTGTCGCCAATGGATTCGCGATGTTCTGGCCGGCAATGTCAGGCGCAGAGCCGTGGCAAGGCTCATACATGCCTTTGCCGTTTTCATCCAGAGAAGCCGACGGCAGCATGCCGATGGAGCCGGTCAGCATGGCTGCTTCATCAGACAGGATGTCGCCGAACAGGTTGCCGGTGACAATCACGTCAAACTGCTTCGGCGCGCGCACCAGCTGCATGGCGGCGTTGTCGACATACATATGCGATAAATTAATTTCTGGATACTGCGCTTCTTTCAGCGCGGTCACGGTCTGCTTCCACAGCTCGGTCACTTCCAGCACGTTGGCTTTGTCTACCGAGCAGACTTTGCCGCCGCGCAGGCCAGCCAGCTCAAACGCCACTTTGGCAATGCGCTTGATTTCAGATTCCGAATAAACGTCTGTGTTGTAGCCCTGCTTTTCGCCGTTTTCCAGCTCACGGATGCCGCGCGGCTGGCCGAAATAAATCCCGCCGGTCAATTCGCGCACAATCAGAATATCCAGGCCGGCGACAATTTCCGGCTTTAAGCTGGATGCATCCGCCAATTGCGGATAAAGGATGGCCGGGCGCAGGTTGGCGAACAGGTTCAGCTCAGAGCGGATTTTCAATAAGCCGCGTTCCGGGCGGATGGAGCGCTCAATCGCATCCCATTTAGGGCCGCCGACAGCGCCAAGCAAAATGGCATCGGCTTTTTCCGCCTGCGCCGCGGTCACTGCCGGATACGGTTCGCCATGCGCATCAATGGCCGTGCCGCCCAATAAGCCCTGTTCCCATGTCAAACCCAAATTGAATTTTTCATTTACGCGCGCCAGCACCTGTTCGGCCGCTTTTACAATTTCCGGACCAATGCCGTCGCCAGCTAAAATCAAGATTTGTTTTGACATGAGGGTTTCCATTTTATGAAGTCAGTTGTTGAGCCAACAGGATTTTTACAATTTTTTTTCCGCAAACTCGCCCAGCCCATTCAGGACATTGTACGGCTTGCAGAAACGCCGAATAGTTTTCTGCTCCTGCATCAGGTCCACACAGAGCGGATCCGGCGCAGAAACATTCAGCAGGCTGCCCTGCTGCTTGCTGCGGTTGCGGTACATCTTAAAGGTATAGCGCTGGTGGGCATTAAACTGATGAATCACATGCAGGCGTTCCGCTTTATCCCTGGAAATCGGATAAAAGCGGATCACCACTTCATGCTGGCCGGGAGGAACGGAAAGGTACACGGCATTCGGCTCGCGGACTGATTTGGCCTGCAGGCGCAGAATTCCGGCATGCAGCGCCGACCTGTCCAGCTGCCGATTGTCAGCATCGACGATGCGGATCTTATCCAGGCGCTCAAATTCGCAGTCTTCGGTTCCCGCGCAGTAAATCAAGGCATTGCGCTTCGCGCTGGCGCCTTCACTGGCATGCTTAAGGCGCGCGGCATCCATGCTCTGGCATGCCGCCAGTGACGCTGCTAAAGCTCCGAGTAAAGCAAATCGTCCAAACAGCTTATCCATGACCCAAACCCAGCCTGACAAAATCCGGCAATATCTGACTATAATTATGCCCCGATATTAGCAAGTCTTATGCATGGTGACTATAGCTTAATGCGCGAATTTACTTAGGCTTTTAACTCAGTAAACACCCACGGGCGCGCCGCTTTGGCCCGCTCTTCATAAGCGCGGATATCGTCCGCCGCCTGCAAAGTCAAGCCAATGTCATCCAGGCCATTCAGCAGGCAATGCTTGCGGAACGGGTCAACTTCAAATTTGAATGCCTCGCCGCTTGGCGTGCGCACTTCCTGCGCTGCCAAATCAACAGTCAGCTGATAGCCTTCGGCAGCTGCGCATTCCTTAAACAGCTGATCGACCGCCTCTTCAGGCAGAATGACCGGCAGCATGCCGTTTTTAAAGCTGTTATTGAAGAAAATGTCGGCATAGCTTGGCGCAATCACGGTGCGGAAGCCGTACTCATCCAAGGCCCACGGCGCATGCTCGCGGCTTGAACCGCAGCCGAAATTGGCGCGGGCCAGCAATACCGATGCGCCCTGGTAGCGCGGCTGGTTCAAGATGAAATCCGGATTTTTCGGGCGCTTGGCATTGTCCTGCCCCGGATAGCCTTCATCCAGATAGCGCAATTCATCAAATAAGTTTTCGCCGAAACCGGTGCGCTTGATGGATTTCAAAAACTGCTTGGGAATAATCAAGTCTGTATCGACATTGGCACGGTCTAATGGCGCAACGATACCCTGTTCTACGGTATAAGCTTTCATGTTTTGCTCCCGGTTAACCGATTAAAATGAACGAACATCAACGAAGTGGCCGGCAATCGCGGCGGCGGCAGCCATCGCCGGGCTCACCAAGTGCGTCCGGCCGCCGTTGCCCTGACGGCCTTCAAAGTTGCGGTTGGAGGTCGATGCGCAATGCTCGCCCGGCTGCAATTTATCCGCATTCATTGCCAGGCACATGGAGCAGCCCGGCTCGCGCCATTCAAAACCGGCTTCCACCAAGATTTTGTCCAAGCCTTCAGCTTCCGCCTGCTGCTTCACTAAGCCGGAACCCGGCACCACCATCGCCTGCTTAATGCTCGGCGCCACTTTGCGGCCTTTGACGACTTCCGCAGCCGCGCGGATATCTTCAATGCGCGAGTTGGTGCAGGAGCCGATAAACACGCGGTCCAGCTGAATGTCCGCCAAAGCTTGGCCGGCGTTTAAACCCATGTACTGATAAGCGCGGGTCCAGTCGCTGCGCTGCACGTCATCCTTGGCCTGTTCCAAAGTCGGAACAGCCTGGGAAACCGGAATCACCATTTCCGGCGAAGTGCCCCAGGACACTTGCGGCTCAATGTCTTCGCCCTGCAGAACCACGACAGTGTCAAAATGCGCACCGGCATCTGAATGCAGGGTATTCCAGTAGGCAACGGCTGCATCCCACTGCCCGCCTTTAGGCGCGTAGCTGCGGCCTTTGACGTATTCAACGGTTTTGTCATCCACCGCCACCATGCCTACGCGCGCGCCGGCTTCAATCGCCATGTTGCAGACCGTCATGCGGCCTTCAATCGACATGTCGCGGAACACCTGTCCGCCGAATTCAATGGCATGGCCGGTGCCGCCGGCTGTGCCGATTTTGCCGATAATCGCCAACACCACGTCTTTAGAGGTCACGCCCTGGCCCAGCTGGCCGTCAACGCGCACCAGCATGTTTTTCATCTTCTTTTGAACCAGGCATTGGGTGGCCAAAACGTGCTCAACTTCAGAGGTGCCGATGCCGTGCGCCAGACAGCCGAATGCGCCATGCGTTGCGGTATGCGAATCGCCGCACACCACAGTCATGCCCGGCAAAGTCAGGCCCTGCTCCGGCCCGACCACATGCGCAATGCCCTGGCGGATGTCATTGATGTCGAACTGCACCACATTAAAGGCTTTGCAGTTGTCATCCAAAGTCTGCACCTGAATGCGCGATGTATCATCTTCAATGCCGGCGATCCCTTCAGAGCGCTCTTTGGCTGAGGTCGGAACGTTATGGTCTGGCGTGGCAATGTTCGCGCTTAAGCGCCAAGGCTTGCGCCCAGCCAGCTGCAAGCCTTCAAAGGCCTGCGGAGAAGTCACTTCATGCAGCAAATGGCGGTCGATATACAGCAAAGCGGAGCCGTCATCGCGCTGCTTAACCAAATGGTCATCCCATAATTTGTCATACAGGGTTTTTGCATCTGCGCTGCTGTCATTTTTTGCTTTTTGGGTTTCGCCTGCCATGTCGATTTGCTCCACTGGACTGGGTAATTCTGTCATTAAATTGATTATAGCCACGATTTTACATAAATCTAATTTATCATTTTTATTAGTTTGAAAACTTTTTGGAATTAAAAATCCTTAAAATCGCCTGCCGCAGCGCTAAGGATATTCAGCGCTGAATATTTACTGTGAATCAGTCATTTAACACCTTCACATTCCATCCTGCCCGCCCCGCAGCCAGGCAGCTCAAATCAGCTATTTTTCGACAGCCCATTCATGCCGGTGATCTTTTTATACTCATCGCCATATTTTGAAAAATCCGGCTGTATTTTATCGTCCAGGAAATCCTGCATCAGCTTTTCGCACTTTGCAGCGATGGCTTTATTTTTTTCATGCAAAGCCTGCATAATGATTTCCGAATTTGGATTCAGCCTTGAGAAATAAGTCAATTGATTGTCTTGAGACAAGGCTTCCTTAACATCCCTGCTGTCCGCGCCAAAATATTCAGCAGCAGCTAAACGCGCAGGCAATAAGTTCAGCTGAAAGTGCGCATTATCCGCCTGCTGCCGCAGTTCAGGCGCAGCAAGATACTGATCTTGATAATCGCGCAGATAGCGCCGGACTTTTTTATTAAATGCCCGCGTCTGATTTTCATAATAGCTGTAAGCCCTTCCAAGTTCACGCTGGAACGCGATGGCTTCCATTTTAGATCCCATTTCCTGCGGCGCATAGGCATGGCAAATTTGCATCTTCAAGGTCATTTCACTTTCGATGCGCTGTGAGCTGATGGCAGCTTCAAGCAAATCATTCTCAGGAAAATCCTTTAATAAAGGGCTTTCCCCGCATCCGATCATCCCGAATGACGCCAACAAAGCAAATATTTTAGTTTTCAAACAGCCCTCTAAAAACTATTAAAAATTATAATCTTAGATTAAAACAAAAGCTCAAAAAAATACAAGATTAATTTTTCCGATGATCAAATTTAAAATATCCGCTTGTACATCATAGATGATAATAATTATTATTTACATCTTAGGCTTCAATTGAGGAACATTAACATGGCAAACATCCAAAAATTTGTAGAAACCAACCGGCGCATGTTTAAAAAAACCTTAAGCTACTACATCATGCACATTACGGTAGCGATGCTGGTTGGCTATTTCGTCACCGGCAGCCTGAGCATGGCCATCGCTTTAAGCTTATTGGAACCGACCGTGCAGGCGGTGGCGTTCTTTTTCCACGAAAAAGCCTGGGAAAAGAAAACTGCGCAGCAGAATGAGAAAGTCGCCGTTTAAAATTTTCTGCCAATGTTCCTCAAAACCGCCCGCCGGCGGTTAATGTTTTTCTGAAGCTGATTCTTTTTCTGAAAAAAGTATTCAGCGCTTTTTAGCGCGCTGCCGTGCAGGCCATGAAGATTTCAGCTTGCTCTGCGCCTGATCAAGTCCGCCGCCCCCTGCGCTTCAGGCGGCCAAACGCCTTTTCTTCCATAAATCAGCTCCAAAGGCTTGGCGATCCGCAGCGCGGATTTCTGCATGAATCTTCAGCTTTAAGTCAAATAATGCAACTTTCCTTTGATTAATTCTTAAAACTTCTAAATAATAAAATTACCATAAAAAATCTTTATAGGTAATTTAAGATGAATCTCGCAGCCTTTGAAGCCTTTGTTAAAGTCATGGAAACTGGATCGATTTCTCTGGCCGCCGATCAGCTTTTCATTACCCAGCCCGCAGTCACCAAGCGCATTCACAGCCTGGAAGACTATTTCGGTGTCAAGCTGTTTGAATCTGCCGGGCGCGGCATTCAGGCGACCCATGCCGCCCATTCACTGCTGCCTAAAGTAAAAAACTGGCTGAATGAGCTGGGCGATATTCACAATACCCTGAGCCATGAGCAGGGCCAGGTGCAGGGCAAGCTGAAAATCGGCACCAGCCATCACATTGGCCTGCATCATCTGCCGAATCATTTGCGCCGCTATGTGCAGAATTTTCCCGAAGTGACTCTGGATGTGCATTTTGTCGATTCCGAGCAGGCGCATGAACAGGTGCTGGCCGGCGATCTGGAGCTGGCGTTTTTAACCTTGCCGCCGCAAGGCGACAGCCGCCTCAACTATGTCACGATCTGGGATGACCCTTTGGTCTTTGCGGCGGCGCCGTTCCATCCTTTGGCGCAAAAGCGCAATCTCAGCCTGAAAGATTTAATTGAATACCCGAGCCTGCTGCCGGCTTCGCAAACCTATACCAGCCAAATCACCTTAGCCGAGTTTGAAAAGCAGGGCGTCAAGCCGAAAATCACCATGAGCAACAATCCGCTGGAATCCATCCGCATGCTGGTGTCGATTGGGCTGGGCTGGTCAGTCCTGCCCAAAACCCTGCTGAATCAGGACTTGAAGCAGCTGGATGTTCTGATGGAAATGACCCGCAAGCTGGGCATGGTCTGGCACCCCGGCCGCACCCAGTCCAAGGCGGCTGAAGCGCTGGTGCAGTATATGAAGCAGCAGTAAGGCAGCCATGCACGCATTGCGGCCTCATTGCTGAGTAAAATAAACTTCGGATAATGCGTGCGGCAGGAATGCCGCAGGCTGCCGCAAAGGCCTTGAAAGCTTTAAAGCAAAAACGAGGCAGTGCAGCTAAAAAGTGCGGGACAGCGCTGACCATGCCCTGCCTTTTTCAGCTTTCAAAGCGCTTAAATGGTCATGGAAAAAATCCGGCTTTCCGGCACTTTGCGCTTCAAGTGCAGGTCAAAGGCCATGCAGATATTGCGCACAAAGGGCTTGCCCCGCTCGGTCACGCGGATGCCGTGATCATGCAGCTGCAGCAGGCCGTCCTGCTGCATTTCCTGCAGCTGCGCCAGCACCTGCGGCAGTTCCGGAAAAGACTGCGCCGGGTTTTCCCACGATGCCTCAAAGCTGCACATTAAATTTAAAATATGCCTGCGGATAATCAGGTCTTCCTGCGACAGCACATGGCCGCGGTACACAGGAATTTCATCCTGCTCCAGGCGCGCATAGTAGTCTTCCAGCTTCTTTTCATTCTGCGCAAAGCTGTACCAGCTGTCACTGATGGAAGACAGGCCCAAGCCGATCATCAGCTGGGTTTTAGAGGCGGTATAGCCCATGAAGTTGCGGTGCAGCGCGCCCTGCTGAAAGGCCCGGTGCATGCCGTCGGACGGCAGGGCGAAATGATCCATGCCGATTTCATGATAGCCCTGCGCCAGCAGCTGCTTTTTGCCTTCTTCATAGCAGCGGCGCTTCATCTCATCTTTCGGCACATCGGCATCTTTAAAGCCGCGCTGGCCGTTGCCTTTAATCCACGGCACATGCGCATAGCTGTAAAACGCCAGGCGGTCAGGCATCAGGCGGGTGGTCTGCTGAATGGTGTGCAGCACATCATCCAGGCTTTGAAACGGCAGGCCAAACACCAGATCATGCGAAATGGAGGTGTAGCCGATTTCACGCGCCCACAGGGTTGCGCGCTCGACATGCGCATAGGGCTGAATGCGGTGAATGGCTTTCTGCACGGCTTCATTATAGTCCTGCACGCCATAGCTGACCCGGCGGAAGCCCAGATCATACAGCGCCTGCAGATGCTCGCGCGTGGTGTTGTTCGGATGGCCTTCAAAACTGAATTCATGCTGCGGCGCCACTTCTGCTTTATCAAGAATGCCTTGAATCAGCTGGGTTAAATGCTCCGGCGAGAAAAAAGTCGGCGTGCCGCCGCCCAAATGGATTTCCTTAATCAGCGGCCTGCCTTCAAGCAGCCGGCAGTACAAGTCCCATTCCTTCAGCACCGCCTGAATATAAGGCTGTTCCACCTCATGGCGCCTAGTCACCTTTTTATGGCAGCCGCAGAAGGTGCACAGGCTTTCGCAGAACGGCAAATGAATATACAGGCTGATGCCTTCGCTGCGGTTTGACTCATCAAAAGAGCTCTTTAAAGTCCGCTTCCACGCCTCCAGCGAAAAGGACTGCTCATCCCAGTACGGCACGGTAGGATAGCTGGTATAGCGCGGCCCCGGCACATTGTATTTCTGAATTAAAGAATCCGCCTGCTTTATCAACGCTGTCCCCATTTGAACTGATCATATTCACCTAAGGCATATTCTGCTGAGCTTAGGCGGGGATTTCAACCTAGGCTTTTGGTCGGAATAAGCCTGCGCGTCATCCGCCTTTGGCAATCCCGCGCCGGCGGAAAAAGCCCTTAATCTTTTCAGCATTTTATGCTTTGATGTAGGCAGTTTTGATTTTCCCCATGAGGGCCCTGATGCAGCATCCAACTTCAGCAGACATCCAGCGTGTCCGCGACTTTCTCACTGATTTGCAGGCCCGCATCTGCGCTGCCTTAGAGCAGCAGGAACGCGCCGGCGGCGGCACGGCGGAATTCATTATTGATGACTGGCAGCGCCCCGAAGGCGGCGGCGGGCGCTCGCGCGTGCTGCAGAATGGCGCGGTGATTGAAAAAGGCGGGGTCATGTTCTCGCATATCAATATTTCCCAGCTGCCGGCCTCCGCTACAGGACGCCATCCCGGCATTGCCGGCGCCAAAGCGCAGGCCATGGGCGTGTCTTTGGTGATTCATCCGAAAAACCCGAATGTGCCGACCTCGCATGCCAATGTGCGCCTATTTGTGGCGGAGCCGGAAGGCCAGGACCCGGTCTGGTGGTTTGGCGGCGGTTTTGACCTGACGCCTTTTTATCCCAATGATGAAGATGTGCTGGCATGGCACCAAACCGCGCATGACCTGTGCGCGCCATTCGGCGCTGAAGTGTATGCTGAGCATAAAAAATGGTGCGATGACTATTTTTGCCTCAAGCACCGCGATGAGCAGCGCGGCGTCGGCGGCTTATTCTTTGATGATTTGAACCAGTGGGATTTTGAAACCTGCTTTAAATACATGCAGGCGGTCGGCAATGGCTATCTGAACGCTATCCTGCCGATTTTCCAGCGCAATCAGCACAAGCCTTATACTGAAGCGCAGCGCGAATTCCAGCTCTACCGCCGCGGGCGCTATGTGGAATACAACCTGGTGTATGACCGCGGCACGCTGTTCGGCCTGCAGACCGGCGGGCGGATTGAGTCGATTCTGGTCAGCATGCCTCCGCTTGCCGGCTGGTCGTACCGCCCGGAATGGGAGGCAGATTCGGCGGAGAACAAACTCACCGACTACTATTTAAAGCCGCAGGACTGGCTGAAGCTGTCCGGCTGATTTTTTACCGATGAACCGCAAAAGCCTTCACCCGCTGAAGGCTTTTTTCATTCAGATGCAAACGGCCGCATGAATCCGCTATTTTCCAGCCCGGCAGCATAAGCTCATGCAAGGCGGCAGCCGACATTTTAATGACATAAACATCCGCTACATTAAATTCTTTACTGCTGAGGTCAAGCCCGATGCGCACCCTGAAAATCAGCGCAAACGCCTTGCGCTTCTGGAGCTTCATGCTGGCGCTTTTCAGCTCAGTCAGCACTGCCGTTTTTTCTGAAAGCGCTTTTCACGACAATTTTGCATTAGCCGTGATGGCCATTGCGCTGGCCGGCATGATTGTCAGCGCGGCTTTCTTAATGCTCGATGCGGTTTTAGCTGTCTGCAACCCTTAAACGGGCGCTTTCAGCGCAGGGGAAATTGCAGTTAGCGCTTTAGAGCGCGGAAAATTTGCCGTATATTGATGCACATTTCTCCACATGGATCCTGTGCGATGAGCAAGCAATTTGCCGTGATCGGCAACCCGATTGAACAGTCCCGCTCGCCGGAACTGCACCACGCCTTTGCCGCCAAAACCGGCGTGCAGCTGAACTACGCCAAGCGTCTGGCGCCTTTGGACGGCTTCAGCGCCAGCATTCATGACTTCTTCAGCCAAGGCGGCGCCGGCATGAACGTCACCGTGCCATTTAAGGAGCAGGCTTTTGCTGAATGCGCCGTGCTGACCGAGCGCGCCAAAATCGCCAAAGCCGTCAATACGCTGTGGATGCAGGACGGCCAGCTGCATGGCGACAATACCGATGGCCAAGGCCTGGTCGAAGCGATTAAAGCGCTGGGCTGGACACTTGAAAATGCCGAGCTGCTGATTATCGGCGCAGGCGGCGCCACCCGCGGCGTGATTTATCCGCTGGTGCAGGCCGGCGTGAAAAAAATTGTCATCGCCAACCGCACCTTGGCCCGCGCAGAGCAGCTGATTGCCGATCTCAAGCAGGCGGTGCCGCAGGCGGAACTGTCCGCAGTCAGCCTGGACAATCTGGCGGGGAACTTCGATATCGCCATTAATGCCACCTCGGCCAGCCTCAGCGGCGATGCCCTGCTTTTGCCGCAAGCGCTGCAGTTCAAGCAGGCCTATGAAATGGCTTACGGCAAGCCGTCGAGTTTTTTAGATCAGGCCAAAGCGCGCGGCGTGCCGGCATCTGAAGGCTTCGGCATGCTGGTCGGGCAAGCCATTGAATCTTTCCGGATCTGGAATGGCGTTAAGCCCAACCTGAAAGATTTCCTGTAGGCAAAAAAAGAACCTCATCTGAGGTTCTTTTTCATTTCAAGCTGCCGTTATTTCGGCATATGCTTGAGCACGCCTTGATAGGCTGTGCGGTAAATGGCATCGTCAAATAAATCCGCGCCATCTTCCGGCAGCTTCTGCAGCGACTTTTCTGAAAGCTTGCCTTTCAGGTCGTCGGCGAAGGCCTGCGCAAACACCTGTGAAGCTTTCGGCAGCAGGCGTTTCTGCTCATCGCTGAGCGAGTATTCCTGCTCAAAAGTTTCCGCATAGTACTGGGCAAAAACCGCCTGCCGGGTTTTGTGCTGCTTGATCCGCTTGGCCCACTGCTGCTGCGCCTGATAGTCATTGACCGCTTCACTCACCTTGCGGCTGACGGCATAGCCAATCGCATCAAAGCTGTCTGAATGCTTCAATTGATGCTTGGCAATCAGCTTATTCAGGCGGGCAAGCGCTGCGCCCTGCGGCTTAGGCAGGTTCTGATTGAAATGATAGGCATACACTTCCGCCATTTCATTCAGCTCAGCAGTGCTGTAATGCCGGCTCAAATCTGACTGGCTGATCGGCGCGTACAGCACAAAAACCGCCTGATAGGCCTTCAGCCAAGAACCTGTGCGCTTGTATGTGTCCAGCGCGATTTTATTCAAATACTCGTCAGCGCTTTGTTCATCTTCAGATGCCTGCGCTGCGGCTGCGTCCGGCCCTAAAGCGCGCAGGAAGCCTTTGGAAACTTTTTCCAGCAGAGAGCCTTTGGTTACTTCTTCAATGGACTTGGCTTCTTTTAAAAGCTCGCGGTCAATCGGCTTGGCTTTGCCGTAATTTGAAATCTGGTTGGTGCTGATGAAGCGGAACTGGCCTAATTTTTCATCTTTCTTCTGCACATCATAGCTAAAAGTCTGCAGGCGCCCGGCCTTGTCCAGTCCAATATCCATGATAAGCGGCGTTGGGCTGGACTGCTCCGCTTTTAAAGCCTGCTGAATTTCAGCATCATGCTTCTGCCAGAGCTGCTTAAAGCCCTGCACATCGGTCAGCTGCTCAGACTGGTATGCAATGAACACCGGCGTCAGCTGCTCCAGCGCGGACGGCTGCGCGGCGGATTCGCCGCCATCTTTTCCTGCAGCCGGCTCAAACAGATCCAGGCCGTACCATTCGCGGCACAGGGTAAACTGGCCGGCCGGCACTTTGGCCGCATTGATTAAGGCTTCGCAGGCTTCCTCAGACAAGGCGGAAGCTTCGTCCTCAGCGGATTCCGGCGCATCTGAGTCTTCCTTCAGCGTAGCGGAGGCTGCATCGCATGCATCGTCGGATCTGCAGGCTGCATCCGCTGCCATTTCCGCGTTATCCTCTGCCCCTTCCTGCTCAGCATCGGCAGCTTCATGCTCATGCTCAGCGCCATGCTCATGCTCAGCGCCATGCGCCTGAGCCTGCACCAGCTCGCTGACCCGCTCTGCGGAATTGTAAGCGTCGACCTCCAGCAGACTTTCAACGGACGCATCTTCAGCTTCGGCAATATCCGCAGCTTCAGCTGTAGGCGCAGCGGCTTCTTCGGCTTGCAGCGCCTGCTTCTGCCCGGCAACTTGTGCGCTGTAGTACGGCGTATTCACCAGTTCAAATAAACTCATCTGCAGCATCAGGCCTTCCAGCGTGCCTTGATAGCGGATTTTACTGTGCACGCCCAGCTGCTTGTCCTGTTCGGTTAAAGCAGCCGCGCTCACCTGCTGCGGTTCAGCCAAGGCATACGGTAAAGCATTCATCTGCTTCAGGTAATTCGCCAGCTGCTTGAAGTCGATCTGATTGAAATCATCTTTATATTTGGAAAAATCAATATAGGCGAAAGAGGCCTGGCTTTCGCGGTTCACCATAAACGGCATGAAGGCAAAATAGTTGGCATACAGCCTGAAATTGTTGAAATCCACAACCATCGGCAGCTGCGCCTGCACCAGCAGGGTCGGTTTCTGATATTTCAGGTTCAAATTCAGGGCGGCCATTTTCTGGCGGTAATGCACCGAGGCATCGTAGCTGAACTGCAAGTCATTCAGCAGATTGGCCATGCTGTCGGCCATGCCGGCTTTTGCGTCCGCGTGGAGCCCTGCTTCAGGATGATGCTGCCTGGCGATGGCGGCATACAGCTGGCTTTTTTCTTTGGCGCTGAGCTGAATTTTCTGCGCCTTAATGGCCTGATCCAGCTGCTTTTTCACTTCAGGATCCAGCGCCGGCGGCTGGCCGGCAGCTGCAGAGGCGCCTTTGGCCGCCTTGCTGTTCGGCTGGATTTGAATGGAAAGCTGTCCCTGCATATCGTAGCTGGAGGTTTCAAACACCGCGTTGAGGGCGCTGGAGGCGCGTTCACCTAAAGGCTGCTGCTGGCCGGCAGTGGACTTAATGACATGCTGGCTGCAGGCGCTCAAGCTCAGGCCCAAGACGCAGAGAGTTAAATATTTCAAACGCATAAAATTCTTTTTAATACCCGATTTAGTTATACTTTAATTGTAAAGACTGACCAAAGGATCAGCGCGTACTTTAGCAGAAACAGCAGAAAACCCTGATAGCCTTAACTGCCAAATTCGCATTTCTGACAATTTTATCAGTCTGCGGCATCAATGCAATTTCACCATTATTGTGAATAATAAAATCATCGATTCGGACAGGGTTTGCCGGCAAGCCGCCGCCGCAAGCATAGAAGAATTGCCGACAGCCCCTTATCCAAAACTATTTTCAAATTAGGATTAACGCCATGCCTGCTTATAAAGCTCCTTTGCACGACATCCGCTTTTTGATGAATGAAGTGCTTGACTACCCTGCACACTATCAGACTTTGTCCAACGGCGAAATCGCCGATGCCGATACGGTAGACATGATTCTTGAAGGCGCAGCCGATTTCTGTGAAAACGTGCTGTCTCCGCTGAACCAGTCCGGCGACGCTGAAGGCTGCCATTTTGAGAACGGCGAAGTAAAAACCCCTAAAGGCTTCAAAGAAGCCTACGACCAGTTTGTGCAGGGCGGCTGGCAAGGCCTGTCTTTCCCGGAAGAGTTCGGCGGCCAGAACCTGCCTCAGTCGCTGAACCTGATTAAATCTGAAATGATGGGCACGGCAAACTGGTCATTCCAGATGTACCCGGGCCTGAGCATCGGCTGCATCAACACCATCATGCAGTTCGGCACAGATGAGCAAAAAAGCATCTACCTGCCGCATCTGGTTGCCGGCACCTGGTCGGGCACCATGTGCCTGACCGAGCCGCAGTGCGGAACCGACTTAGGCCAGGTCAAGTCCAAAGCGGAACCGCTGGCTGACGGCTCTTATGCAATTTCCGGCACGAAAATCTTCATCTCTGCCGGCGAGCATGACCTAACCGACAACATTGTGCATATTGTGCTGGCGCGCCTGCCGGATGCGCCTGCAGGCACCAAAGGCATTTCACTGTTCATTGTGCCTAAATTCCTGGTAAATGCCGACGGCACCGCCGGCGAGCGCAACCCGGTGACTTGCGGCTCCATTGAGCACAAGATGGGCATCCGCGCATCGGCAACTGCGGTGCTGAACTTTGACAACGCTGTGGGCTACCTGATCGGTGAGCCGAACAAAGGCCTGCACGCCATGTTCACCTTCATGAACACCGCGCGCATCGGCACGGCCATTCAGGGCATTGCGCATGCTGAACTGGCATTCCAAGGCGCTTTGCCTTATGCCAAAGAGCGCATGTCCATGCGCGCGCTGTCCGGCAAGAAAGATCCTGAAAAAGCCGCTGACGCCATCATTCACCATGCCGATGTGCGCCGCATGCTGCTGACCCAGAAAGCCATTGCCGAAGGCGGCCGCGCCATGATTTATTACGCGGCCCAGCTGGCGGATAAAATGGCCGATGCCCTCACCCGCGGCGATACCGCAGCCTTTGAAGCGCATGACGACCATTTGGGCTTCTATACCCCGATCCTGAAAGGCTTCCTGACCGAACTGGGCTATGAAGCAGCCAACCACGGCATGCAGGTATACGGCGGCCACGGCTATATTAAAGAATGGGGCATGGAGCAGATTGTCCGCGACTCGCGCATTTCCACGCTGTACGAAGGCACAACCGGCGTGCAGGCGCTGGACCTGATCGGGCGCAAAGTGCTGCTGACCTCCAAAGGCAAGGTGATCCGCGACTATACCGCTGAAATCCTGAAATTCTGCGGCCAGCATGCGCGCAATAAATACATGCGCCGTTTCGCCTGGGACTTAACCAAGCTTTGCGCGCAGTGGAATGCGCTGACTGTCCGCATTATGCTGGCAGCCCGCAAAGACCGCGATATCGTGTCTTCCGCTTCGGTCGATTTCCTGATGTTCTCCGGCTATGTGATGATGGCGTATTTCTGGGCGCAGCAGGCTGCTGTCGCTTCCGCCAAACTGGCGTCCGGCGAAGGCCAGGAAGTTCCTGAGTTCTATAAAGCCAAAATCAAGGTGGCGGACTTCTACTTTGAGCGCATGCTGCCGCGCACGCAGGGCCATGCCGAAGCGATGGTGAATCCGTCGAAGACCATGACCTCTTTGGCTGCTGAACATTTCAGCTTCGATTACTGAGTTTTAAACTCTAAGTCAGAAAAAGAGCGCTCCGGCGCTCTTTTTTACAGCAGATACTTCACTTTTTTATTCAGCTGCACCAGAAGCAGCCCGGCGAAAATAGAGCACAGCAGAACCGCAATGCTGAGTAATGTCTGCTGGCCCGGGAAATAATGCTTCAGATGATGAATAAACAAGGGATGAATTAAAAATATCGCCGTAGACAGGCTCGCAATATTTTTGCTTTCTCCGATGATTTTCCGGTTCAAGGCGTACCAGAAAATGACAGGGGCCGCGAAAAACAGCGAAAACATTTGATCCAGGCTTTCGGTTTTGCTGACAAAAAAATAATTCAGCAGGGATTCAGCAAGCACAAGGCCGATCAGCAGGCCGACATGGCGCAGCTTTATTTCCATATGTCTGAAAACAGCGCCGTCCAGCTTGTTTAATAAAAAGCCCAGCGTCAAAAATGGAAAGCTGACCAGCAGAAAATTGCGGTGCGTGGTATAGCTGTTGAATTTCCAGTCCAGATAGCCGTCCAGCAGATGCAGATTTCCGATCTGCTGAATCAGCGTGCCGAGGGCAAATAAAACAGCCACAGTGGCGAAGAGCTTTTTTTCACCAATATTCCTCAGCAGATAAAGCAGGGAGCCGCCCAGCAGCACGCCGATGATGTACCAGAGCACAAAATAGCCGTTATAGATCACCGAAAACTTATAGGCTGCGTCCGCAGCCCACCAGACCGGCAGGTAAAATACCATCCAGACCGCATAGAGAATGAAAATCCGCGTCAGCCAGCGCTTGAATTTTTCCAGCGTATCGATATAGAAAAAATAGTATCCGGTGATGACCAGGAAGACCGGAACCGCGAGGCGGAATACGCCCTGAACCAGGCTGTGCCCCAGCAGCGCTGAAAAGTCATAGAAAATATGCGTATGCAAGAATACGACAGATACCGCCAGCAGCAGTTTCAGCAGATCAATTGAAATATTTCGCTGCATTGGATTCCTGAAGGGAAATTTTTGCTTAATTTTACAGGATTGCAGTCCCCTGCGCGCCGGCTTTTTAAAATATCCGCCGGCTGCAGGCGCGGAGCTTTCTCCCGCCGGCAGCGGCTGCCGGGCTATTCAGCCAGATTTTTATAAATCAGCCCATCCTTCATAATCACCAGCAGATTTTTCGACGGGTTCGCAATCAGCTGAATATCCGCGATGGGGTCGCCGTCAACCAGCAGCATATCTGCAAGCGCGCCTTGCTCAATCACGCCGAGCTTGCCTTTATAAGGGCTCCTTTCTCCAGAAAGGCTGAGCAGTTCGGCATTTGAAGATGTGGCCATTTTCAGGACTTCTGCCGGGCTGTACCAGCGCGTCATCGTGGTCAGAAGCGCGCCCTGATTCCTGGTCATTTTCGGGTTGAACAGAATATCGGTGCCCCATGCGACTTTCAGCTTGTATTTGCTGGCCCATTTGAACGATTCATCTGTTCCGGCCTGAACCTGCTTCTGCTTTGCCCGGTTTTCTCCAGCTTGCGGGTTGGCATATTCATTATCAATAAACGCCTGCGAACTCAGCCATGCGCCTTTTTTTGCCATCATTTTAGCGGTGTCTTCATCCAGCAGCTGGCCGTGCTCAATGACTTTCACCCCGCCCTTTAAAGCCGTCTGTATGGATTTCGGCGTATATGCATGCACCGCAACATAGGTTCCCCAGTTGTCCGCCGCGCTGACCGCGGCGCGGAATTCATCTTCCGTATACTGCGCGACATCAATCGGGTCATAATGCGAGGATACGCCCCCGCCCGCCGCCAGCTTAATCTGCGAAGCGCCGAGCATCAGCTGTTCCCGCGTCCGCTTCAGCACTTCATTGGTTCCGTCAGCGACAATTCCCCCGCCAATGGCTTCGCCGCGGCTCAGCGCGGCATTGCCCGAAGACGGAATATCGTAGGTCATGCGGAAATCTGCATGGCCGCCGGTCTGAGAAATGATTGAGCCGGAAGGCCAGATTCTTGGGCCATTCACCATATTGGCGTCAATCGCCCGCTTTAATGCAAAAACCGGCCCGCCTAAATCGCGGACGCTGGTAAAGCCGCGCATCAGCGTATTGTTCGCTTCCTGCGCGGCGATGAAATTCAGGTCTGCGACTTCCGCCGTCATCATCCGCGCCGGAGGCAGCGCAGCCATCATTGCATGCCAGTGCGCGTCAATCAGGCCCGGCATCAGCACTTTTTGCCGGCCGTGAATAATCTGCGCGCCCGTGGCCGTCCGGATCGGGCTGGCTGAAATTTCCTGAATTGTATTGCCGCGGACCAGCACATTGACCGGAGCGCTGATGCTTGAAGATTTACCGTCAAATACCCGGACATTCTGAAACAGCACTTCATCCGGCGCCTGAGGCGCATTGGCTGCAGCGTCGGCCTGAGGCGGAGAATGGGCGGATGCGCTTGAAATAATGCCAAAAAATATGAATGAGCCATTCCGAAGATGCCTGATAATTTCCATTATAGTTTTCTCTCAGCCTGCTGAAATCAGTTTAGTTATTCGCCATCCAGTATTTTATAGTTAATTAATTTAAAAAAATCAATAATTAAGATTTAGCAAACGGTAATCTTCCCTGCAGCGGGCGCTTCCGCGCTGCGCATAATGCAAAAAGCTGAATATCAAATTCAGCTTCTTGCTTGGCCTGATGCCGTGAATTGGGCAAGTGACGCAAATGCCTGATTAACGGCTTGAATCCAAGGCTTCCTGCAGGCAGGGAAGATTTGCGCCGGCTTCGGCTTTAGGCGCATGCTGCCACGGGCAAGGCACATAAAAAATCATGCTGAAACATAATAAAAAAACCTTCATATCTCGATCAAATCAAGATTGCTAATTCATAAATTTTCTACCTATTATGTATGAATAATAAACTTGAATAGAGGGCAATTAGAATGGAAATTATCATCTTAATTATTATTGGTTTAATTTGTTTAGCTTTAGGATTCTTTATTGCTAAGGCTGTGCTTAGCAAAGAGACCGTCACACTCCAAGTAAAAGTTGAAAGCTTTGAAAAAAATATAACAGAAAAGGCTGCTGAGATATCTTCACTAAAACAGAAATTTGAAGATATTCAGGCGCAGCAGCATCAGAAAGATATTAATCAGCAAAGAATTACAACTGAACTGAATGAAAGGGATAAATCTCTAGTTAATTTAAATAATGAACTGCAGCGAGTTTCTAATGAAAAATTAGCAATAGAAAATCTTAAAAATAAAAATGAACAAGAATTTAGCGGTTTAAACGCTGCGTTTGAAGAAATAAAAAAATCTCATAATAAACAGCTGGAAAGCTTAAATACACAGCATTATGAAAAGCATCAAGATTTATTAACTCAGCATAATGAATTAAAAATCCAGCTTAAAACTCAAAAAGAGCATTTGGATGAAAAATCTCAACAGTATTTAGATTTGTCTAATAATTTCTCTAAGCTCAAAACATCATTAGAAGAAAGGGAAAAGAATTTTTCAGAACAAATAGCTAATTTTGATAAACAAAAAATGGAACTGAGCAATCAGTTTAAAGCATTGGCAAATGACATTTTAGATGCCAA
This sequence comes from Acinetobacter sp. WCHAc010034, assembly GCF_001696615.3. Classification (NCBI taxonomy): domain Bacteria; kingdom Pseudomonadati; phylum Pseudomonadota; class Gammaproteobacteria; order Moraxellales; family Moraxellaceae; genus Acinetobacter; species Acinetobacter sp. WCHAc010034. The sequence continues at coordinate 1,529,349 of NZ_CP032279.1, forward strand.
GACTATTTCATTACAAGAAACGAGTAAAGTTGGCATCTCAGCAGTTATTAATCCATTCCAGCAGTCCATAGATAACTTTAAGAAAGAAGTGCAGGATATTCATCATAGAGAAACGAAGCAACAAGGAGAACTGCGCCAAGAGCTTGCGCAGTTAAAAGAGCTGAACCAAAAAATCACCTTAGAAGCGCATCAATTAGCAACGGCATTAAAAGGTCAAAAGAAAACTCAAGGGAATTGGGGCGAGCTAATTTTAGAAAATGTTTTGGAACGATCCGGGCTTCAATTAGGCACAGACTTTAAGCGCGAGGTTTCTGTCACTATGGAAGATGGCCGGCTTAGACCTGATGTTGTTGTATATCTCCCGCAAAATAAACATTTAATTATCGACTCAAAAGTATCATTAAATTCTTATACTAAATATATTAATTCTGACAATGAGCATGACAGAAAAGTTGCATTAATCGAGCATGTGAAAGCGGTTTCAGACAGAATAAATGAATTATCGGTGGTGTATCAAAAAGTATGCTAAAAAAAAGCAGGTTGAATTTTGATAAAATAGAGAAATGCAAATAACTCTAGAAATCAAATGTCCAACCTGCCTCAGTGACAGTATAAAGAAAAATGGCATCAAAGTAGATGGGAAACAAAACTACCAATGCAAAGACTGCAAACGTCAGTTTATTGGTGACCATGCTCTGAGCTATCTAGGATGTAATTCTGGCATTACTCGTAAAATATTACAGTTAATGGTCAGAGGCAGCGGTATACGAGATATCGCTGAAGTTGAGCGCATTAGTATCGGTAAAGTCTTACGGACTTTAACTGAATCGGCCTATCAAATTCAGCCTAAACAAAGTCATTATGAATCTCTCGAAGTAGATGAATTCTGGACTTTTGTTGGAAATAAAAATAATAAACAATGGCTTATTTACGCCTACCATCGAGAAACAGGTGAGATTGTTGCTTATGTTTGGGGTAAGAGAGATTTAGCTACAGTCCAAAGGTTGAAGACAAAGCTTAAACAATTAGGTATTCACTACACCCGAATTGCAAGTGATCATTGGGACAGTTTCATCACTGCTTTTAAAAACTGCAAGCAAAGTATTGGTAAGTTGTTTACTGTAGGAATTGAAGGTAATAATTGCAAAATAAGGCATCGAATAAGGCGTGGTTTTAGAAGAAGTTGCAATTTCTCCAAAAAGCTTGAAAACCATTTTAAAGCCTTCGACTTAACCTTCTTTTACATCAATAATGGCTTCATTTAATGTCAGCATACTTTTTAAAACACCACCGAATTATCTTCTAAGGAGTATCATAAGATTAAAGGCATTAACTCTCCTGAAATTATATTTATGTTTATTCCGATAGAATCTGCTTTTGTTGAAGCGCTAAAAGCAGATGAAAGTATTTTTCAAAAAGCGCTGGAAAAAAATGTTCTTGTCGCAACGCCTACTACGCTATTAACCAGCTTGAATATTGTGCGTCAATTATGGCGGTTCGAAGAGCAGAATAAACATACCGCGGCCTTAGCCAGCAAAGCGGATGATGTCTTTCAAAAATTACGCGTCTTTCTTGATAGTTTTAAAGATATTAGAAAACATTTAGATAAAGCAATGGAAACCTATCAAAAATCTGAAAATCAATTGGTCAGCGGCCGGGGAAATCTTGTGAAACAGGTGAATGATTTTAAAATCCTAGCTCCGGCCATTCAAGGCAGCCTTGCTGCAGATTTGGTTGAAAAAGCAAACTTAGAAATAGAATATGCAAAAATATCTGACTAAGCAATTTCTAGAATTATCCTGAATTAATAAGACTTACAGAGATAGGTATTTAAGGCCTTTATCCAGCAGATTAAACTGTCCGCTAAGAAAACTTATAGAATAAGCGCTCTAAAAGCGGACTTTTTACCTTCTTAGATTAACAATGCAGAAAAATTTATTGAAATAAAATAAAAAGCCCAGTTTCTGAACTGGGCTTTTCCTTAAATATCCTGCCGCATGCATTCATCCGCTGAAATGCTTCAAGGTAAAGCCCTTCAGCATCACAGAAACTCTTCCAGCACCGAATTTAAAAACACATGCCCCTGCTCCGTGCAGGCTAAGCGGCTGTGATCCGCCGCCATCCATTTGCGCGCGCGCAGTGAAGCCAGCAGCTCATCCAGACTGTCCAGGCTCAGGCCGGTGCGCTCGGCATAAAGCCCGGCATCCACGCCTTCATTCAGGCGCAGGGCATTCATCATAAATTCAAAAGGCAGCTCTGCATCATCAATGCGCTTCAGCTGCAGATGCTCTGCCGGCACTTTGGCTAAATAATCCTTCGGCAGGCGGGTTTTCTGAAAGCGGTACACGCCATCCGGCCGGGTGACTTTGCCGTGCGCGCCCGCGCCGATCGCCAAATAATCGCCGAACTGCCAGTAATTTAAGTTATGCGCAGACGGCCGCTCCTTGCGCCAGGCCGACACTTCATAATTCACAAAGCCGCTGGCTTTTAAATAGGCTTCGCCCTGCTCCTGAATGTCTTCCAGAACCTCATCCCGCGGCAAAACCGGCTGGGTGCGGAAGAACACCGTATTCGGCTCAATGGTCAGCTGATACCATGACACATGGGTTGCGCCGCTTTCCACCGCCAGCTTTAAATCCAGCAGCGCCTGCGCCAAAGTCTGTTCCGGCAAGCCATGCATCAGGTCCACATTGATCCGTTCAAAGCCGGCTTCTTTGGCCAGCTGAATGGCGGACACTGCGTCCGTATTGGAATGAATGCGCCCGAGCTTTTTCAGATGTTCAGTATTGAAGCTCTGCACGCCTATCGATAAGCGGTTAATCCCCGCCTCTAAATAGCCGGCAAAGGGGTCATGCTCTACCGTTCCGGGGTTGGCTTCCAAGGTGATTTCACAGTTTTCGTCAAAAGGAATCAGCGCTTTCAGCTGCGCAAACAGCCATTGATAGCCCTGGGCGGAAATTAAAGACGGCGTGCCGCCGCCGATAAATACGCTGTGAATGGCGCGGCCCTGGGCAAAATCAATCTGGGTTTTAAAGTCTTCCACCAAAGCCTGCAGGTATTCCCGCTCCAAATCCAAAGACAGCTTGCCGTCTGGAACGGCATGCGAATTGAAGTCACAGTACGGGCATTTGCGCACGCACCACGGCATGTGAATGTATAAAGACAAAGGAACCAGTGCAGGATTTAATTCAGCCAAGGAAGATGCTCAAAATAAAAAAAGAGGAGTACCGGCGCATTTTAACATGAGTGCATCAAGACGCTTATGCATTCTGCGCGCCAATCCGCTAAACTCAATAAAATCAGACCGGATTGAGGCGCAGGCAGAATGAAAATAAGTTCTCAGCTCCTGATGCTGATGCCGCTGGCCATGGGCATCGGCATTGCCATGACTTTTCAGACCGCAATCAACAGCCAATTGCGCGAATATCTGTATTCGCCGCTGCAAGCCGCCCTTTTATCCTTTTTGGTTGGTACAATAGCGCTGGCTGCCATGGTGTTTTTTCAGCCTGCAGAAAAGCCGAATCTGGATACGCTCCAGCAAATTCCCTGGTTTTTATGGCTGGGCGGATGCCTCGGAGGCTATGCCATCAGCGTCAGCATCTATACGGCGCCGAAACTGGGCTTTCTGACTTTATCTGGACTGATCATTTTTGGACAGATTGTAACCTCGATGATTGTTGACCAGTACGGCCTGCTGGGCACTGAAAAAACGCCGGTCAACTGGCAGCGCCTTTTAGGCGGCGTGGTGATTTTTACCGGTGTGCTTCTCACCCTACAGCGCTAAACCGTTTTCCGAAGCACCGGATGAAATAGGTATTTTTGTGCAGAATGCTGCGTATGCAACAACCAACCGTTATGAAATAAAAAAACTGCTGCACCTGATGCTGCCAATTCTGGTCACTCAGTTTGCCCAAGCCGGCTTCGGCCTGATTGACACGGTGATGGCCGGGCATTTATCCGCCAATGACCTGGCCGCCATTGCAGTCGGGGTCGGACTGTGGATTCCGATCATGCTGCTGTTCAGCGGCATCATGATTGCCGCCACTCCGCTGGTGGCCGAAGCCAACGGCGCGCGCGCGCCTGAAAAAATTGCCGTGATTGCGCGCCAGTCGCTGTGGGTTGCATTGATTTTAGGCATCATTGCCTGCCTGATTCTGCAGATTGCGCCCTTGCTGCTGCCGGTTTTAGGCGTGCCTGAAGCCCTGCTGCCGAAAGCCAGCCTGTTCCTGCATGCCATTGGCTTCGGCATGCCGGCCGTCACCATGTATGCGGCGCTGCGCGGCTATTCCGAAGCGCTGGGTTTTCCGCGCCCTGTGACCGCAATCAGCCTGATTGCCCTGCTGCTGCTGATTCCGCTGAACTTTGTTTTCATGTACGGCTTAGGGCCAATTCCTGAACTGGGTTCCGCCGGCTGCGGCTTCTCCACGGCGATTCTGCAGTGGCTGATGTTCTTCGCCTTGGCCAGCTATATCTTTAAAGGCAGCGCCTATCAGAAGACCCAGCCCTTTGCCGTGTTTGAAAAAATTGACGGCTACTGGGTCAAGCGCATCTTAAAGCTCGGCCTGCCGATTGGCCTGGCGATTTTCTTTGAAGTCAGCATTTTCAGCACCGCGGCCATTATCCTCAGCCCGCTGGGTGAAATTACCGTAGCGGCCCATCAGATTGCGATTTCCATTACCTCGCAGCTGTTTATGATTCCCATGTCCCTGGCGATTGCCCTGACCATCCGCGTCGGCACCTATTACGGCGAAAAGAATCTGCCGGCCATGCGCAAAGTGCAGTTTATCGGGCTGATGACGGCAACCGTTTTGGCTTTCATTTCCATGACGCTGCTCTGGCTGCTGCGCTATGAAATTGTCGCACTGTATACCAGTGACTATGATGTCGCGGTGGTGGCTGTGTATCTGGTGCTGTTTGCGATTGCCTACCAGCTGATGGATGCATGGCAGGTCAGCGCCGCCGGCTGCCTGCGCGGCATGCAGGACACCAAAGGCCCGATGTGGATTACCATGATTGCCTACTGGATTATCGCTTTCCCGGTCGGCATTTACCTTGCGCGCTTTACCGCAATGGGCGCTGCCGGCGTCTGGGTCGGGCTGATTGTCGGGCTTACGGTCGCCTGCATCCTGCTGCTGACGCGGCTGTTTATGAACAATCAGCGCCTGCGCAATGGAGCCGCATCCTGAATCAGCTGCATCTAAGCCCTGCTCCGGCGCGATGCTGAAGCCAGAAAAAAGCCTTTCAAAACTGTTTTTGAAAGGCTTTTTTCTTTAAAGGCGCCGGCAAAGCGCTTTGCCTGAACGAATAAAACTGATCCTACTGCAAATTGCCGATGGCCTTTTTCAGGCCTTCCGGCATTTCCGACTCATCTGCCGCTTCCTTGGTAATCACCTGCCCAACAATCACATCGGCGCCGTTAAAGGTCATGGTCGGCGCGCCATACAGCTCATAGCCTTCATTCAAGGCCTTGGTCACGCGGGCGCAGAAATTCACATCATCTTTGCCGGTTAAATATCTGTAAATTTTCATGAAAAATCCGCTTTAATGCTGCTCTTCAGCTTATCTTAAGCCGGTTCGGGAAAAATGTAACGGCAGAATAAGGCCGGAAAACTGATTTTATGCAAAAGAATCAAATAGAAACAAAGATTTAACATTTTAAAGTAGGCAGTGTTGCAATAAGCGCCTATGATCAGAAGCATATTTAAAAAACGAACCTGAGGCATATCACATGGCAAAAACGGCAAGCACGCCAGGCCGCCGCTTTATGAAGCTTGCCGGCATGACCGCAAGCATTGCAAGCAAAACAGTTTCCAATTCAATTAAAAATTTAACTGCCGATGAAGAGCAGAAAAATGCCTCCCGCAGCAAATTATTTCAGGATATTGGCCTGCAGATTGCCGACACACTGGGCGAAATGAAAGGCGCAGTGATGAAAGTCGGGCAGATTGCCTCGCAGTACAAAGATATTTTCCCGCCCGAAGTGGCCAGAGCCATCAGCAAGCTGCAGCGCCAGGCGCCCGCCATGCCGTTCTCGGAAATCAAGGCGCAGGTTGAAAAAGCGCTGGGCAAGCCTCTGCTCAGCATTTTTAAAAGTTTTGACGAAACGCCTTTCGCCGCCGCCTCTATCGGTCAGGTGCATAAGGCGGTGCTGCCGGATGGCCGGCAGGTGGTGGTGAAAGTGCAGTATCCCGGCGTCGATGAAGCCTGTGAAAGCGATCTGAAGCAGGTGCGCCTGGCGCTGCGCCTGATGGGCGTGCTGAAAGTCGACCGCAAGCTGCAGGAACGCCTGTTTAAAGAAATTCAGGAAAGCCTGGACAATGAGCTGAACTATCAGGTTGAAGCGCAGAATTTAGAAGTGGCCCGCGCCTTTCATGAAAAGCTCGACAGCAAAATTGTTATTCCCAAAGTCTTTCCCGAATATTCTTCGCGCCATGTGCTGACCCTGAGCTTTGAGCAGGGCGAAAGCATTGAAACCGCCAGCGCCTGGCCTTTAGAAGTGCGCAATGCATTGGGCCGGCGGCTGTTCCGCGCCATGGGGCAGGAAATTTTCTACCTGAAGCGCTTTCACTGCGACCCGCATCCCGGCAACTTCGCTTTCCGTGAAGACGGCACAGTGATTATTTATGACTTTGGCGGGGTGAAAACCCTGTCCAGCGAAATTGTGCATCATTTCAAGCAGCTGATTCATGCCTCGCGCGAGCGCAATGTGGCTGAAATTGAAGATCAGCTGGATGCCCTGCATGCGCTGGCGGAAAAAGGCAAGTTCCCTGCCGGGCTGTATCAGCAGTGGCTGGACGTGCTGATGCGCCCGCTGACCACCCATTACGATTTTGCCGAAAACTCCGCGCACCATGACGGCGTGGAACTGGTGAAAGCCTCATTGAAATACTGGGATGTCTTCAAGCCCTCGCCGGACACGCTGATGGTCAACCGCACCGTTTCAGGCCATTACTGGAACATGATTCATTTAAAAGTGCATGATGACTTGTCCGATGTATTTGAGGAGCTGGTGCCTCCCCGCAGCGCCTAAGGTCCGGAATGCCCGGCCAGCTGTTCCGGCTGGGCATGCTTTGTTTTGCGCTGTTTGATGGCCGTATTTGCATTTTTAATTGTTATGTTATAACATTTATATTAATTATTTTACATTGATGCGGAGAAAAACCATGCGCGCCAACATCCATCCCGAATACCGTGAAGTGCTGTTTCATGACACCAATGCTGACGCGTTTTTTGTCATCGGCAGCACCTTAAACACCGCGCAAAGCCGCGAATATCAAGGCAAGACTTATCCTTATGTAAGCCTGGATATTTCCAGCGCTTCGCACCCGTTCTACACCGGCGAACAGCGCCAGGCCAGCAACGAAGGCCGTGTAGCCAGCTTCAACAAGCGCTTCGCACGTTTCAAACGCTCACAATAAGTTCATATTCAGTTAAGCTTTGACTTTTAAAGTCTAACTATTCAGAAGCCTAAGCCCCTATCCTCCAGCTTAGGCTTCTTTTTTTTGCCTGATGCTTTCAGCCTGTGCGTTCCGGCTGATTAATGCTTCAGCAGAGCCTGCAGCAGATAAAAGCCGGCAGCCAGCACCGCCACGCCCATAATCAGGCTGGAAAATGCATAGCCGAAGGCCAAACCGCTGTGGCCCTGCTTCAGCAGCTGAAACGTTTCCAGGCCAAAACTGGAAAATGTGGTGAATCCTCCTAAAATGCCCACCATGAACAGCAGGCGCGCTTCCTGCTGCAGCACGGGATATTTCTGGCTGAAGGCAAAGAACGCGCCGGCGAGAAAGCAGCCCAGCAGATTGACCGACCAGGTTGTCCACGGAAACAGGCCGCCCGGCTTCACCAGCCAAATGCTGGCGCTGTAGCGCAGGCTTGCTCCAATTGCGCCGCCTAAGGCGACCAAAAGCCAATTCATCTTGATTCCAGAGATTTAAATTTCAAAAAAATTGCCTGCAGGGCGCAGGCAGCGGATTTACTATAGCGCATAAATTCATAGAAATTCTAATGAAGCGGGGCGCTGAAACTTGCTATATTGGCCCAGTTTTCATTTATTTTTTATGCATTGAGGATCTTATGGCTCAACAGTTATTAGCCCGTCTGCAGGCAGGCGAAGCGGAATTTTCCGATGTCATCGCGTTCATTGAAGCGCGCTATGCGCATACGCCCACCGCATTTCAAAACGGCCAGCAGGCCAATGGCGCCCATGAAAATCAGGGCAGCGCCAAAGTCTTTTCCTTCGCGCAATTAAATGGCCTGGATCAGGCGCAAACCTTAAGCCTGTTTGCCGAACATTACGCTGCCGTGCTGGCTACGCCTGAAGGCGCAGACCATCAGAATATCCGCCAGTTTATGCAAAATGGCTGGGATGGCATGCAGTTTGCAGGCCAGGCTTTAACTGCAAAATAAATTGCAGCGCTTCATGCGGTTAAACAATGCATTTATTGAACATTAGCTTGCATAAAATCACATGACGCCGGCAGGGATGCCGGCCGTTTTTCTGTACTGCAGGGATGCAGCATCAGAAAAATACAGGGCTTTTGTTGCTTTTGGCTCAGTCAAAAGTAAAAAGCGCCTGCTCAAAGCAGATTGAACCCTTAATGCAAAGCGGGGCTGTGCCGTTCCGGCGGCAAGCATGCCAATTTAAGAAATCCGCACCCTGCATACCCACTCATCAACCGGCTGCTTTTCCCAAGCCCGCGCATGCTTCAAATGCAGCACACCCTCACCGGCCTGAAGCGCAGTAAAGTGGTAGGTTTTCTTTCCGCCCGCGCCTACTATCGGCGCATCGGACGGCTGCCGGTCAGGCTGATAAGTTTCTTCCACCTTAAACAGCTGCGGATTTTCCGCCAATGACCATGCATAGCCTGTGCTTGGATTCTCATCCAGCATCAGCTGCAGCGTTTGGCCGCGCTCCATTTCCAGCAAGGCCGGACAGGACTGCTGGCCGCTGAATACATGGGTTTTGCCGTCAATGGTTGAGCTCATGCTGGCGCAGCCGCTGAAGCCCAGGCCTAAAATTGTCGCCAGCCCAAACGCTTGTATCTTCATTCTTTCAGCCTTTTCTCTGTTCTTAACTCTATCGCCGCATGCTGCCTTCAGCTTTTCACCCGCTCAATCCACTGGATTGAGCTGACGCGGAACACTTCGCAGGCGCCGTCACCGCTGTCTGTGGGGGTCAGCGAAGACGTCCACACCAGATCCTTATCTTTAATTTCAACCAGCTCGCCTTTCAGGCGCACCAAATCGCCACGCTTGACGGTTTTAATCTTTTTGGCGATTTCCGGACTGGAAGGAATGATGTGCATATTCGACACCATCATCATCGCCTGCTTTGCCGGCACCGGCACTTTGTCCATTTTCCAGTTCAAATAGCGGTCGTATTGATTGACGCTGATATGGCGGGCGATTTCCGGCTCCGCAAACAGGCCCCAGCTCACCGCATAGTCAATCGGCGAAAACTTGGCCTGCTCATCATCGGTATAAATTTTTGAGCCCAAAATGCGGAAGTCGCCGTTGAAAGGCTGCAGCACCGAAACCAACTGCCCTTTCGCAGCCGGCGCCAGGCCTTTGGCGATGTTGTAGTCTGCCGATGCATGCACTCCTGCATTCAGCAGCATGGCCGCGGCAGCACTGAATAAAATACGCTTGATCATCGGTTTGCCTCTTTAATGTTGTCCTGCATCCGCCTGCGCTTCAGCCTTGATCAAAGGCTGTTGATCAGTTTCGCCCGGCAGGCTGAAATGCAGCTTAAATTCACGGGTTGATGCTTAAACTGTAAGCCTATATTACGCAAGAAGCCTGAAGAAACTTTAGCAACTTGGTAACAATGCCGCATTCCGCGCCAAGCCTGCGCTTAAACTCAGGCCAAACTTCGGCTAAGCTGGGGAAAACCGCAATAGAAACAGGGCAATAATGATCTACAAATTTTACCGGCAGCGCATTTTTCCGCATCTGCTCAATCAGGTCATGCAGACCGCCAGCCTGATGGACAAGCGCCGCGAGCTGCTGCTGCCGGTTGCCGGCGAAGTGCTGGAGATCGGTTTCGGCACCGGCCTGAACCTGCCGTTTTACCAGCAGGTCGATACGCTGTATGCCTTGGAACCGAACCCCGATATTTACCGCCTGGCCGCGCAGCGGGTGCATGAAGCGCCCTTTGAAGTGCAGCATATTCAAGCCAGCGCGGAAAAGCTGCCCTTTGCCAGCGCCAGCCTGGATCATATTGTCAGCACATGGACGCTGTGCAGCATTGCCAGCCTTGAACAGGCGCTGGCTGAAATTTGCCGCGTGCTGAAGCCCGGCGGCGCCCTGCATTTAGTTGAACATGTGCTGCACAGCGACAGCCGCAAGATTCAGTACCTGCAGCAGGCGCTGACCCCGGTTCAAAAGCGTATTGCCGATGGCTGCCACTTAAACCGCAATATTGAGCGCGCCCTGAAAGGCGCCGGGCTGGAGCTGGCGGAATGCCGGTATTTTGATGCGGAAGGTATTCCAAAAATTGCGCAGCGCATGCTGCTGGCGCGCGCGGTGCGGCCTTAATTCAGCGCCTGAATGGAAGTCACTTTCACAATTGCGCAGCTCGGCCTAGGACGCGGAATGCTCATGCCGACAATAAAAGGCTGCTGCGATTTGCGCAGCGTCACGGCAGCATATTTGCCCTGAATCCGCACAGTTTTCCCGGCTTTCAGCCTGCGCAGCTGGTCCGCGGCCTGCGCACTGCCGGCAACCGCGCTGATGCTTAAGCTGTCTGCGCGGATGGCCTCATCCGTCAGTCCGGCGCCGGGTTCTGCTGTGAACTGATAGCAGCGCATTTTCTGATCAAAATCAATTTTCTTGGCCAGATACGGATTCTTCAGCTGCCCCTGCCCCAGCAGCAGGTCAATGCTGCTGGCATAGGCGAGATCATTGAATTTTCCGCTCCGAGGCGAAGTGGCGTATAAAGCTGTGCGCGGCGGCCCGTAATAGCGCTTGCCCAGCACCCTGAACTCGCCGGAAAAATCGGCCTGCTCCTCAACCTGAAAATTTTTCACCACGCCGGCCTGCTCCAGATGCGGGATTTCGCGGAAATATTCCGCCCACACCCAGATCATGGCCGCCAGCGCGGCCAATGCGCCAAGCAGCTGCTTCATTGCCCTCTCCCCCGCTCGCCATCCGCTAATCGTTAAAGTCTATCCGCACCGTTTCAAAGCGGATCCGCCCTGCGTCGATGGCTTTGGCGATTGCCTGCTGCCCTTTGCTCAGGCGCGCCCCGCCGCTTTTAATATCAATCAGCACCACTTCAATGTCTTCAGGAGATCCATCACCGTCACGCAGGTCAGTGTAGCCGTCAAAGACAATATAATCGACCGGATCGCCTAAAAACTTGGCGTCGCTGGGCAGGTACTGGAATTCCGGCAGCATCGGCGCCAGCTGCTCGGCCATTTTGCCTTTCAGCACGGCGCGGCTGGTATTGACGCTGCGCTTCTGCGCCTGCGCCAGCGCCTGCTGATGCTCCAGCTCCAGCTCCGCGATGTATTGCTCATACTCCGCCCGGATGCGCCCATTGCGGGTATTGCTTAAAATCAGCGTGGCCAGCGCCACGCCGATGCAGGCGCCGATCAGCATTGCCATCCATACCGACATTTTATTTTCCTAATCTAAAATCCAGCTTAAGCTGCATTCGCGCTGCGACTTTTGTCATGCGCGCTATTCAGCGCAGAAAAGAATGATATGCTAGGGGCGAGCAGAATAAAATCATTTATAGGGTCATGAAAACAATCTTAGTTGCCAATCAGAAAGGCGGATGCGGAAAAACCATTACAGCCATCAGCCTTGCTTCCGCTTTAGCGCAAAAAGGCTATAAAGTCGCCCTGGCCGATGCCGACAATCAGAAATCCGCCTTGCAGTGGCTGAAGCAGCGCCCTGAAAGCTCAGCCCCGATCCAAAGCCTGGACTGGCGCCATGAAAAGTCGATTGGCGACGCCCCGAAAAGCATCGAATATTTGATTATTGACGCGCCGGGCGCGCTGTCTGGCGAGCATGCCGAACAGCTGATCAGCGAAGCGCACGCGATTATCACCCCGCTGCAGCCCTCATTTTTTGATATTGATTCGACCCGGCGCTTCCTCAAGCATCTGCAGGATATTAAGCGCATCCGCAAAGGCAAGGTGCAGATTCTGCTGCTGGCGAACCGGGTCAAGCCGAACTCCGCCAGCTCCAAGGACATTCAGGAATTCTTCAATAAAATTGAGCAGGAGCCTGCCGTCTGGATTTCCGAGCGCGCAGCCTACGGCCAGCTGGCGATGCAGGGCCTGAGCATTTTTGATAAAAGCCAGAAAAACTATTTGAGCATGCAGGCGCAGTGGCAGCCGCTGCTGAATGCGGTAATTGATGATCCAAGCAATTGGTTTTAATTTAAAATCATATGTTTAAGCATTCAATGGCAATAATTGCCCAATACTTGGCGGGCGCGCGTTCTCGCGCGCCGGTTTTTCAGTTAATATGGGTTTCCGACCCTCGCCAGTGATCATGAATTCAGTGCAACAGTACGCGCCTACCTTACAGAAAGTCTTATTGTTCGGGCTGTTTTTCGCCCTGATCTTCCTGAGCTTCAGTGTGCTTAAGTACTTTATTGTCCCTGTGGTGTGGGCTTCCATTATTGCCTACATGACCTGGCCACTGTATCAGTCGGTGCAGCGCTTTTGCGGCAGCCGCCCGACCCTGAGCGCCACGCTGATGATCCTGCTGGTGATGCTGGTGGTCGGCCTGCCGGTAATTTTCGCGATTTTCCTGCTGCAGCACGAAGGGCGCAATTTATACTATGAACTGCAAAAGCAGGTCTTTTCCGGCCACCTGAATGTGCCGGAATTCATCCGCCAGCTGCCGTTTATCGGCAAAGAAGTTTCACGCACCCTGCGCGAGCTGAACAATGACCCGAACAGCATGATTCAGTCGGTGCAGCTGTGGATTCAGGGCCATTTAAACTACGGCAAAGTGCTGCTGAATGAAGTCAGCAAAAACATCTTCAAGCTGTGCTTTGCCATCATGTCGCTGTTTTTCTTCTACCGCGACGGCCCAATGATTTTAGGCCAGGTAAGCAGGGCGCTGGAAATGGTGATTGGCCCGCGCGTGCATCATTATCTGGCCACCATTTCAGACACCACCCGCGCGGTGGTCTACGGCATCGGCCTGACGGCAATAGCGCAGGCCATTCTGGCCGGCATCAGCTATTTTGTCGCGGGCGTGCCGAACCCGATGGTGCTGACCATTATCACCTTCCTGCTGGCGCTGATTCCTTTTGGCCCGCCAGTCGCCTATACCTCCGTCGCGCTGTGGCTGTTTTCGCAAGGCCAGACCATTGAAGCGGTTGGCGTAATGGCCTGGGGCGTCTGCATTGTCAGCACCGCAGACAACGTGATCCGCCCTTTGGTGATTTCCGGCGCAACGCAGATTCCGTTCCTGCTGATCATGTTCGGCGTGCTCGGCGGCATTGCCAGCTTTGGGCTGGTGGGCCTGTTTATCGGCCCGGTGATTCTGGCGGTGCTGCTGGCGATCTGGCGCGAATGGCTGCATGAAGCCAGCATTGAACCGCTGATGATGCCGAAAGCCACCTTGGCGCATGATCTGGATGAGCCAGACGGCGGCGCCCCGAAATAAGCCGGGCCGGCGCTGAAGCGGCGCGGCAGGCTTTACAATCAAACACTGAATTTCCTTGGCATTGCGGTTAGGGGTCTGCTTCAATGGTTCAGACTTATAAAAACCGATAGGATGCCATGATGTCCCCGTTATTTAAGCTGTTTAGGCTCAGCGCTGCCGGCGCGCTGACTGCTGTTCTGGCCGCCGGATGCGCCACCACAGCGCAGCTTCCGGCTGCAGCCAGCCAGCAGGTTGTAGCCATCAATGCGGTCAGCGCGCAAGGCATCGGCGAGAAAATCGGCACCGTGGCGCTGCGCGACAGCACCGCCGGCTTAGTTATTACAGCCGATCTGAGCCATCTGCCGCCCGGCCCGCACGGCTTCCATATTCATGAAAAAGGCTCCTGCGCGCCGGCTGAAAAAGACGGTAAAATGGGCGCAGCCTTAGCCGCAGGCAGCCACTACAACCCGGCTCAGGCGCCGCACCACGGCAACCCGCTGACCGGGCATCTGGGCGATTTGCCGCTGCTGAACGCAGCTGCCGACGGCACAGCCAGAGCCGCCATGCTGGCGCCGCGCCTTAAAGTGGCGGATATTCAAAACCTCGCAATTATGGTGCATGCCAGCGGCGACAACTATTCAGACAGCCCGAAACCGCTGGGCGGCGGCGGTGAGCGGATTGCCTGCGGGGTGATTAAATAATCCGGCAGGCCATTTTCAAGCGGAACTGCGGATAAGCTGCGGGAAATTAAAATGCTGAACGCTCGCAGGAAGATCTGTCCAGCCATCTGCAGCTGGTGCTGAAGCAGATCAGCCTGCTGCCGGAAACCTTGCCCGGGCTGCGGCAGCCCGGGACGGAGCCGCTGCTTCAGGAAATTAAGCCGCAGAGCATTCGGGCCATAGCCTGCCCCGCCCAGCAGCCTTTGCTAATATCTGATTCCTATCATTTTATAATCAATCTTTCAGTTCATTTTCAGCGCAATCTTCAGTACACTCAAGATTCATTCTCATTAATTTAATACGTGACCATGAATATTCAAACTCTACGCGCTGTCGGATTTCTGGAAGGAATGTCTTTCCTGCTTCTGCTGTTTATCGCTATGCCGATGAAATACATGATGGGCAATCCAATTTTAGTGAAATATGTCGGCATGGGGCACGGCGTATTGTTTATTGTGTTTTTAGTGGTGCTGTTTGCGGTATGCGAAAAGCAGAAATGGTCGCTGAAAGTTTTCATACTGGGTTTAATCGCTTCCATCCTGCCTTTTGGGCCATTTGTTTTTGACCGCAAAATTAAGCATTTAGAGCAGCCGGAAGCCGGGGCTTAAAGCCTTCGAAACGCTCCTTGCACAGCATTGCTGTCCCATAGTTTATTTCAATTATCGGACAGCAAGCGGCTTAGGAGCGATTTATTAATAAGCAAGAATGCACTTGCGCATCACCGGGGCAATTGCACAGGCCTTAAAACTGCCCTTCCGCCTTCCGCTGCTGCAGCACCTTGTTCAGCATGGCCCGCGGGAAACTGAACCACAGCGCGATCAAGGCAAAGCAGGACACGCCGTACGCCCAAATATGCAAGTATTCATACAGCACGCGCACCAGCTCAATCACAAAGAAAAAGCTGAACATCATCAGCACCGAAACTGAAGCCGCCACCGTGCCTTTCGACACCTCAGAGGACATCAGGGCAAAGCGGTACAGCACTGAAAAGCTGATGCCTTCGCCAAAACTGACCAGCGTCATGCCTAAAATAACGCAGTGCAGGAAATACTGCGGGAAGATCAGGCCGGCGACGACAACCGCGGTGCCTGCAAGCATCAGCGGCAGGCCGATCAGCACAGTTTTGCCCAAAGGCAGCTTGTCGATGATTTTAATCAGCACAATATTGCCCAGAATCAGGCCGCCCAGCACCGGGAACTGCGCCAAGCCGTACTGCAGGCTGCTCAGGCCCAGCTCTTCCACCAGCATCACCGGCGACAGCGCAATCCACAGCATCAGCGGCATCGCCACCATCGGCAAGCCAATGGTCAAGCCAAGAAAGCGCTTATTTTTAAAGACCCGCTTAAAATCATCAAAAATATGGCTGAAAGGCTGCTTCGGCAGGCTGGCCTGCTGCTGCGGCATTTTGGCTTTCAGGCCGAACCAGCTGAGAAAGGACAGCAGCGCAATGCCGATAAAGCCCCAATGCCAAGATACATGGTCAATTAAAAAGGCGCCCAGCACAGGGCCAAGCAGCGGCGCAAGCAGGGAAATATTCGCCATCAGCGCCATGACTTTAATGGCATCGCGCTCTTCAAAGGTTTCCTGAACGGCCGCATATCCCACAGCGGAAATCACCGACAGCCCAAAGCCCTGCAGAAAACGCAGGGCCAGAAAGCTTTCAATATTATGGGTCAGTAAAATCAGCAGGCAGCAGATAGTGAAAAACGCCACGCCGCCGAGCAGCACTTTTTTGCGGCCCAGGCGGTCTGACAATGGCCCCAGCAGCCAAGCCACGCAGGCGCCGCCCAGCAGATAGAAGGACATGGATGATGGCGCCCACGCGCTGCTGACGCCAAAGTCTTTGGTAATGGCCAGCATGGCGGGCTGGACCAGATCGTTGCCGATATAGACAGAGAATTCAAATAATACCAGCGCCAATGGAAACATCAGCGTGGCGCGGCTGAGAACCGCAGTTTGTACCTTTTGCATTGTTATCTACATATATGATTGCGTACAGGATTGGGCACGGTCTAATTTCGGGGAGAGACGCGTCGGCCCAATGACAAGCACTGTAAAAAATAATTAAAATTTTCAGAAAATCGCGAGGCATTCGCGCAGTTTTTACGCCGTATTCACAGGGCGCTTATAAAGGCATACAGATGTTTTGGGTGAGTTCAATACACTTAAGCCTGTACACCCGCAGGTTTAAGTACGTGCATTTTAGCAGTGTTTGGCGCAATTGTGTTGCTGATTTTTGATGCGTTATTCTGCAATGGCTTAAGCTGGGGCCAGCTCAGCATTTCAAGCTGCGGTGCGGATGCCCGCCTGCACTTTTAGGCAATGCAGCGGATTTTAAATATTCGGGCCGATGCGGTTGAGCAATAAAAATGCTGAAATGGCATTTCCTGATTAATGGGAAATGCCGGGATTGATGGCGCAAAGCCACCTGTAGCCACACATGTATTTTCTAAGTGAATAAAAGCAAGGGATTTCATTTTATTCTGCTTATCATTTGAATAATTTAATCATAGCCTAGCAAACAACTCTGTTCGCTAGGCTAGATAAGTTGCAGTGTTTTAAATTTAGGATGCTTTAGCAATGATTTTAGGTAAATCGACAGGTTTTATACCATTAATTTCAGCAATGTCAGGATTTTTCTCAAATTTGAGCCAGCCTTTTTTCATCCATAATTCAACTTTTTCTTTTCCTAAAATGTGAAGCAAATTACATAAGTGATCAAAATATGCTTGCTGGCTAAAAGAATAAATAACGATTTCAAAATTCTTATGTTTTTCAAAGTTTACTGAAAAAATTTCTTTTATGTAATTTTCATCAGAAATATCTAAAGAATGCCCCCATATGTATATACATCCTTTTATTTCCTTAAGTTCATTTCTTAATAAATGTATAGTGTGTTGATCACTTGATATTTGTTCAGAATTTTTCCATGTATCTGCAATAGTTGAATTACTCCAAAATTCTATATTTTCTATAATTTCATTAATTTTAGCCAAGTTTTCATATAAAAATTTGTAATTTGTATTTTTGAAAATTTTTTGATGATATTTAGTAAAACCATAGGCCTTTAATTTTTTTAAATACTCATTTTTTAAATCTGAAATACCTAAAACAATATTTTGTGTTAAACCAGACTTTCCATGCAAAAATTGACTGTCAGTTAAATCATAAAATCTACCAAATGTATTAGTATAATTAAATGAATATACTTTATCTATCAGAATAGGAAGCTTACAAAACTTTACATCCAACTCCATTATATCGATTAAAATTATATACTTATTAAATATCTCAATAAAACTAGCCAATTCATCATTCAGTCTTTCAAGTGCCTTATTTTGATCATATACATCATAATTAGTAAACTTTTTTACATTTTCATTGACTATAAAATATGTAAAAAAATTAGAATTATCGTCATCAAAACTATAATCTCCTTTTTTTATATTATCTTTTTTCTTATGGATTAAATTAAGTAGACATAATAATTGACACACTCTTTCACTCAATGAAATAACCTCTCCGAAGAATTTTTGTTTCTTAAAATTTATTGGAGAAACCTCACAACTCAATACATCATGACCTAAATAATAGTCAGATATCTGTTGAAATAATTCAGAAACACTATCCAATGCGTCCTCAATTTTATTTTCAAAATCAATCCAAGTTTTAACTTCTCTAACATGATCTGAAAAGTACTGATACCAAACATTTTCTTTTAATTGTGCTTTCAATTCTTTAACTTGATCAACTGATATTTTTATCTCATCAGTTTTATACATTGCTTTTGTATGTTGAAAAAAACTGTTTTGCCATTCCTCACCTGTTTTATCATTTTTGTGCCAATAATCTTTCCCAAAAAGATCATCAAATCTCATATCACCTTGAGATTCATCCCAATTTTCTATCGCATCCATTGCTACCATAAAATGATCATACTTCGTCGGCAAATAATGCGACAAATCAAACCCGTTCCCAACAATCAAAATATTCATTTTTATAAAGCCTCAAAAGCAAAAAAGCGCATCCACCGATACGCTTTCCATGAGGCCTCACAGCTTAATTTTCAACCATAAATCAAATATTTATTAAGGGCACAGCGCTGTTTGAAAAGCCTTGGTATTTTTGCCGCGCTGGCACTGATATTCCTTCTGCGTGCTGGTGCGCTCCCAGTCACCCTCTACATTCTTAAAGCGGTAAATGGTGCGGACTGAACGTACAGAATCATCCAGCAAGCCTGTTTCAGTCACTTTCACTTCAGCAGCTGTCGGCGACTCCACGCGGTTGAAATACTGGCGGATTTCTACCGTCGCCAATTCCTTGCGCAAATCCGGGCGCTCTTTCAGCACCTGCGCAAGCGGCGTATCGGAACCGCCGGCTTTATTTACAATTTTCTGCGTCGCTGCGCAGCCGGACAAAACGCTCAGGCACAGCGCAGAAACCGCCAATAGTCGCAACATCATCTTTTTCCCCAATTTCCATTTTCCCGGCTCATCATGCCGTTTTAATCCGCATTACACTATAAGCCAAATGTAAGCCTGTTTTTATGGCATAAAAAAGCGCATCTTCCGATGCGCCCTTAAGTTCAATCTTAAAAATTAAAGATCAAACAATTTGCCCGGGTTCATAATGCCCTTCGGGTCAAATACTTGCTTCAGCGCCTTCATGTATTCAATTTCCTCAGCTGAACGCGAGTATTCCAAATACGGCTTTTTGGTCATGCCCACGCCGTGTTCCGCAGAAATTGAACCGTCATATTTTTTCACGGTATCAAACACGTATTTATTCACCACTTGGCATTTGGCAAAGAATTCGTCTTTGCTTAAGTCTACAGGCTTCAGAATATTCAAGTGCAGGTTGCCGTCGCCGATATGGCCGAACCAGCAGATTTCAAAGTCCGGATAATTGGATGCCACAATTTCATCAATTTCTTTAATAAATGCAGGCACATGAGTAATCAGCACAGAAATGTCGTTTTTGTACGGCGTAAACGGCGCAATCGACTCGGAAATGTCTTCGCGCAGGCGCCATAAGCTTTCAACCTGATCCAGGCTTTGGCTCAGCACGCCATCCAGCACCCAGCCCTGCTCCATGCAGTGCTCAAAAATTTCCATCGCCTTGTCCATGATCGGCTCAAACGGCGCTTCAAATTCCAGCAGGACATAGAATAGGCATTCGGTTTCAAACGGGCGCTGCACATGGCCATTCGCCAAGACTTTCTGCATCGCCAATTCGCCAAAGAACTCAAAGGCGGTCAGATCAATTTTGGCCTGGAAGGCATGCAGCACCGGCATCACCGCCTCAAAATCCGGCACGCCCAAGACCATCACCTGCAGATCCTGCGGCTGGCGCTCCAGCTTGATTTCAGCTTCAGTCACCAGACCCAAAGTGCCTTCACCGCCAATGAATAAATGCTGCAGCGCATAGCCGGTGGCATTTTTAATCATGCCTTTGTTCAGGCGCAGCACATCGCCTTTGCCTGTTACCACAGTCAGGCCCAGCACCCAGTTGCGGGTCATGCCGTATTTAATCACTTTAATGCCGCCGGCATTGGTGCCGATGTTGCCGCCGATTTGCGATGAGCCTGCAGAGGCGAAATCCACCGGATAATACATGCCCTGCTCTTCAGCATAATTCTGCAGCTGTTCCGTCACCACGCCCGCCTGCACGCGCACCATGCGGTCGGCCGGGAAAAATTCCAGAATCTGGTTCATCTTGTCCATGCTGACCACGATTTCGCCATTGGCCGCGACCGCGCCGGCAGACAGGCCTGTGCGGCCGCCGCTTGGGGTAATGGCCACGCTGAACTGGTTCGCCAGCTTGACAATCGCCTGCACTTGTTCTGTTGAGGAAGGAAAAACGATGACTGACGGGTTCGGGTCGAAGTGCTTGGTATGGTCACGGCCCCAATTTTCGAGGCTGTCCGCATCGGTTTTAATGCGGTTTTCACCCACAATAGCGGTCAATTGGGTCAATAACTCTGGGGTTAAAGCGACTGGAGCGTTCATCGTTTTCAGACCTTGCAAGAAGTAAAACAAGTTGTAAATGGTCTATAAATCATTCAGTTGTGCAAGCATGACTACTGAACAAGACTTAGACAACCGTGAGGATTAAAGGCGCGCTGGGCTGGAAACCTTTTTTCACGAATGCGCATTATAAGGCATTTTTCAGCAAATCCTGCAGAAATTACGGCTTTTGCAATGTCGCCTTTGAAATTACAGGCTTAATTAGACCGCACGCGACAAGTTTTGACACATATTCCGCCAAAATACCCGGCGCGCCCGCCATAAAGGAAATGTATATCGGGCATAGTCCTATGCTATTATACCGCCACTAAATTTGGCCTTTGTAGCGGAGCCGTAATGAGCCAACATCTTTCCCTGCCTAAAGATAAAATTCGTTTCTTGCTGTTAGAAGGCGTTCATCAAAACGCCATCGACACTTTAAATGCTGCCGGATACACCAACATCGATTACCGCAAAACTGCGCTTGAAGGCGAAGCGCTGAAAGAAGCGGTAAAAGATGCGCACTTCATCGGCATTCGTTCGCGCACTCAATTGACTGAAGAAGTTTTTGAAGCGGCGAATAAGCTGATTGCCGTGGGCTGTTTCTGCATCGGCACCAACCAAGTGAACTTAAATGCCGCCATGATCCGCGGCATTCCAGTATTTAACGCGCCGTATTCCAATACCCGTTCAGTAGCTGAACTGGTCTTGGCGGAAGCGATCCTCCTTCTGCGCCGCGTGCCTGAAAAATCGACAGATACGCATGCAGGCGGCTGGAACAAGTCAGCTGTCGGTTCATTTGAAACACGCGGCAAAACTTTAGGCATCGTGGGTTACGGCTCAATCGGTTCGCAGCTTTCTGTACTTGCTGAAAGCTTGGGCATGAAAGTCATCTACTTTGACACAGTGACCAAATTGCCTTTAGGCAATGCGCGTCAAGTCGGCAGCCTAAACGAACTTTTAGCAAATGCTGACGTGGTTTCTTTGCATGTGCCTGATGTTCCGTCTACACGCAACTTCATGACCAAAGAAAAATTTGCGCAAATGAAAGAAGGCGCAATCTTCATCAATGCTGCCCGCGGCACCTGCGTAGTGATTGAAGACTTAGCTGATGCCTTGAAATCAGGTCATGTTGCCGGCGCTGCGGTAGACGTATTCCCGAAAGAGCCGAAAGCCAATGGCGAAGAATTCATTTCTCCGCTGCGCAATTTGCCAAACGTGATTTTGACCCCGCACGTTGGCGGTTCAACCATGGAAGCGCAAGCCAACATCGGCCTTGAAGTGGCTGAAAAATTCGTGGCTTACTCAGACAAAGGCATGACCCTGTCTGCGGTGAACTTCCCGGAAATCGCGCTGCCATTGACCGAAGGCAAGCACCGCCTGCTGCACATTCACCGCAACGTGCCGGGCGTCCTGTCTAAAATCAACAACCTGTTTGCTGAACACGGCATCAACATCTCCGGCCAGTCGCTTATGACTAAAGGCGATGTCGGCTATTTAGTGATGGACGTTGATGCGACGGCCTCTAAAGAAGCGCTGGATACCTTAAACGAAGTTGAAGGCACAATCCGCGTCCGCGTATTGTTCTAATTCAATCCGTATTGAAAGCCACAGTCTTTGGACTGTGGCTTTTTTATTTTAAAGCTTTTATTTCTCCCCTTCCGCTCCCTGAGAAATCAAAACCAAATTTAGACTATGCCAAATTTTAACACTAGGCCGCATGCGCAGGCGCTGATTCTGCTGTTTATCGCCATGATCAGCATGCAGGGCAGCGGCTCGCTTGCCAAAATCCTGTTCGGCCAGTTTTCGGTGCTGACTGTATCAGTCATGCGCCTGCTGTTAGGCGCGCTGATTCTGGCGCTGCTGTTTAAAATCTGGCAGATTAATTTTAAGCAGGTGAACTGGAAAGCCATTATCAGCTACGGCGGCGCCTTAGCCGGCATGAATGCGCTGTTTTACCTGTCGCTTGACCGCCTGCCGCTCGGCATTGCGGTTTCTTTTGAATTTATCGGGCCATTAAGCGTTGCGCTGTACCACGCGCGGCAAAAGTTTGATTTTGTCTGGGTGGGCCTGGCTGTTGCAGGCCTGGCGCTGCTGTTTCCTTTTGATCAGGCTGCCCAGTCGCTTGACCCGCTGGGCATTCTGTTTGCGCTAAGCGCGGGCGCCTGCTGGGCGCTGTATATTATTTCCGGGCAGAAGCCTTCCGGCGTTTCCGGCAACCATACGGTATGCCTGGGCATGTTCGTCGGCATGCTGTGCCTGATGCCGGTTGCGCTGTTTTCCGGCATGACCGCTGCGGTTTTTGAGCCTGAAAATTTAGCCTATTTCCTGGCGCTGGCTGTTATTGCCAGCGCCCTACCTTTCTCTTTGGAAATGATCGCGCTGCGCAGCCTATCGCCGCTGATTTTCGGCACACTGACCAGCCTTGAACCGGCAATTGCCGCGCTTTCAGGCTTTGTTTTCCTGAATGAGCAGCTGCTCTGGACGCAATGGCTGGCTTTGGCTGTGATCATCAGCGCATCCATCGGCTGCACCTTTACCACACAGCGGGCCAAGAAGCTGGCGGAAGAAAAGCTGCGCCAGTAAAAAACCGCGCGGATGCGCGGTTTTTTTACTAGCCTAATTCATTAGGCAGGCTGCTGGCAAAAATACGCTGGATCATTCGATGGCGTTCCGCCGCCCCAAAGCCTTATCAGGAACATTGGCTGCTCATCATGGGAAAACCCCTCACTGCTATTAGCGCTGCCACAATAAACACCCTTCAGCATACGGCCCTCGACAAAAAAATACGAAATATCGCCTTCGCCTAACCACGCGAAGCCGCTATACTGATTTGGCAATGCAATCAGCTTTTTCTCGCCATAAGCTGCCGTAAACCTCAGCAGGTCTGGCTGTTCTTTATTCTCCATATGCACTTCAATTTGAATTTCGCACGGCTGAGCTTTCAATTCTGCATTCTCTGTATCCCATGTACCCGAATTGTAGTCATAATCAGCAACACACTGGACAAAAAATCTTAACCCCTTATCCGAAGCAATCACTTCCTTATCTTTTAAAATAATTGTAACTGCGGAATTTGAATCAGAAATAGCCGTTCCTGTATAGCGCACCCACTGATCATTAACTAAGATAGCTGCTGTATGCGCAGACCAATTCAGCTGATTATTGTCTGCCTGCAGCCCAGTCAGCATCCGCGCGCCGCTCTTATCGGCAGTAAACTCTGCCGTTTTCTCATCACCCTGCACTTGCGCAGCAAACGAGCCGCTGCAGGCTGCTGGTGTTCCATCTTCCAGTTCACATTTAACAAAGTTATTGGTTTTAGGCGTGCCCAAATCAATAACGACTGTTCCTGAAGTTCCTGATACTTCGGAACCGATCAGCGTGCCTGTACTGTCTTTTGCGCTCCAGTGAATTGCCCCTTTAGACGGCATGTTCACAATCTTTGTGCCTTCCGCCGGAATTGAATTTACTTTGGTTAAGCCGGAACCGTCTTCCAGTTCAACTTTTGCCGTAATGTGGCACGGCACAGGCTGGGCGGCAGCCTTGCACTGTACTGTTACAGAACCTGGATTATCAAATTTAAAATCCCAGTTCCACGTGGAAAAATGCGAAACCTGAGCATGAACCGCAAAGCCGGTTGCAGAACTTGAATCTGCAACAACCGTTCCCGCGCCCTGTTCTTCCCATAGGCCTTTGGCTTCATTGAAATGCCACATTGGAATGGATGCGCCAACCGCCATCGCCTGATTATTGATGCTGCTCAGCGGAAGGTGCATTTGAATATCGGCTGTTTTACCTTGAGCCAGCTGCAGCCGATTGCCCGCCTCATCGGTAAAGATGGCTGTAATCATGCCGGCGCTGATCAGGCTGGCCGGATTGCCCTGCGCATCCACCGCTGCGCCGTTGGCCGGCATTGCATTCAGGTCACTGCCGGTAATGTCCCACGGCGTGAACTTCACCCAGGCTTTTCCTGCTGCCGGCTGGCCGTTTGGCAATACAAAAGCCCCTGCAGGAATGCTGATGCTCGCCCCTAAAAAGGCCGACTGAATCACCTGCTCTTCTTCAATTCTGCTGACCTCAATTGTTTGCTTTACCGCAAGCAAATTGGCCGCCACGCGCGCAAGGCTGGCAGCGTCATAAACCATCGACTGAGTGATAAAATCTTCTTTTTCAAAGCTGACCACGACATTTTTAGCGGATTGCGGCAGGCTGACCCTAAAAGAAGCTGCTCCATGCTCATCTGTCACCGCAGACTGGCCAGCAACCGTTACTTTAGCGCCTTTCAGCGCAGTGCCATCCGCAGCCTGAATCAATGCTGAGACTGATCTTTCAACCATAACTTCCTGATTTTGCGTGCTGGAAGTTGAATCATTATCCGATCCGCATCCCGCAAGAGAGGCGCCCAAAACACAAGCCGCAAACAGCGCCCGAAATTGTAATTTTGATGTCATTATTCTTTCCCAATGTTCAAATTGAACAAAAAAAGTGCAATATATTATTAATTTAATTTGCCGGGTTTTCAATTTAATAGCACTTTTCACATGAATTCATCTTGGTATCAGAGCGCGCAGATGATCTTTTTATTCCGCAATTGCTGCTATAATCCAGTGACTCCTCTGCCCAGCCTGAACTGCCGACCGTCCTATGCCAAATGCCCAATTCATAGCCGTGCTGTACATGGTGCTGTCAATGATCTCCTATCAAATCAGCGCATCTTTCGCCAAGCAGCTGTTTAGCGTGATGGACCCGCTGAGCGTCACGATTTTAAGGCTGTGCTTCGCCGCGGTCATTGTCTGCGTGATGTTCCGTTCATGGCAGGTTTTCAAGCGCCTGCCGTTTTTAAAATGGCGCGATTTGCTGTGCTACAGCGCAGCGCTGTGCGTAATGAATGTGCTGTTCTATATGTCGCTGGGCAAACTGCCGCAAGGCATTGCAGTGGGGCTGGAATTTATTGGCCCCTTAGGCTTGGCGCTGCTGTCCATTCAGCGCCGCAGCGATTATGTCTGGGTGCTGCTGGCGATTGCCGGCATTGCCTTAATGGTGCCGTGGGGGCAGGCGGCAGGCGCAGATTTTTCTATTTTTGGCGCGGCCTGCGCCTTAGGCGCGGGGCTGTGCTGGGCTTTTTACATTTATTTCGGCCAGAAAGTCGTGCATCAGAATATCGGCATGCATGCGCTGACCATCGCCATCTGCCTCTCCGCCCTGATTCTGCTGCCGATTGGCTTATACCGCAATGCGCCCGCCCTGCTGGAAACCCAGTACTGGGGCAAGGCTCTGGCGATTGCGGTATTGGCCACAGCAATTCCCTACGCTCTGGATTTAAAAGCCTTGAAGCAGCTGAATAAGCTCAGCTACGGCACGCTTTCCAGCCTCTCTCCGGCTTTAGCCGCCTTAGCCGGGCTGCTGCTGCTGGGTGAAAGAATCGGCGCATTGCAGTGGCTGGCGCTGCTGTGCGTCATGGCCGCCTCTGTGGGCGTGACACTCAGGTCATCATCCGGCAAGGCCGCTGAATCCGCATAAAGCAGAACAGCGCCCTTGCTCCAGCCGCATGCCTGTTTTAATGCCTTCGATGGCAGTATCCGCCTGTACAATGCGGTTCAGGCTTGGCCGGTCAGCGTCTGATAGCCCAAGCGCACAATCAGCACGCTGACCAGAATCAGGAACAGGATGCGGATAAAGCCGCTGCCGTATTTCAGCGCAGCCCGCACGCCGACGATGGAACCCAAAACGTTTGCTATGGCCATCATGCCGCCAACCGCAAATAGCACATGCCCCGTCGGCGCAAAGAAGCTCAGCGCTGCGACGTTGGTGGTTAAATTGGCGATTTTAGACAGCGCCGATGCATGCAGAAAGTCGGCTTTCAGATAGCGGATGAAAAAGAAAATAAAAAAGCTGCCGGTGCCCGGGCCGAAAATCCCGTCATAAAAGCCAATCGCCAAACTGCCGGCGGCGGCCAGCAGCAGAATCTTAGGCGTCAGCTCCTGATGGGTATGCACCTGCCCGAACTGCTTTTTCATAAAGGTATAGATGGCTATTACAATCAGCATCACCAGCACAAAGGGGCGCAGCACTTCTTTCGGAATCATGGAAACGCAGGCCGCGCCGGCAAAGGAGCTGACAAATGCGCAGCCGGCAATCACCGCCAGCAGTTTCCAGCGCAGCCTGACTTTGCGCAGGAATGAATAGGCCGCCGAGGCCGTGCCGCAAATAGACGACAGCTTATTGGTGCCGAACACGGTTGCAGGCGCCAGCTGCGGCATGGCATTCATAATCGCCGGAATTTGAATCAGCCCGCCGCCGCCTACCGCAGCATCAATTGCTCCGGCAAAAAATGCAAAGAACAGCAGGCTTAAGATTATTTCAATTTCCACAGTTTTGGCCTTAAAGATAAATAAGCAGGTCTTGCGGGCTGCAGATTACAGGTTCAGCACCCGTTTCGGCACAAGGCGCTTGCGTTCGGTGATTTCCGCCAGCCCTAAGCATTTGCCGCCGTCAAACACCAGCGCTTCAGGCGCAGCTTCATGTTCAATATTGCTTTCCATGCCGCGGCTGAAATATTCCGCGCGCCCTTCCGGCACCTGCACTTTCGGCAAATGCTCAACCGGCGCATAGGCCGGCAGCAGCAGCGCTTCACGCTCGGCTTCGCTCAGGCTTTCCAGATATTCAATGGTATAGCTTGGAATCAAGGCAAAATGCCCGGTCTGAATGCGGTGCAGATAGGTCAAATGGCCCTGCGTGCCCAGCGCCTTGGCGATATCCTCGCCCAGCACGCGGATATAAGTACCCTTGGAGCAGGTGACATCCAAAGTGATGCTGTTTGCAGTAAACGCAAGCAGCTGAATAGCTTCAATCGTCACCGGGCGCGCTTCGCGCTCAATTTCAATGCCCTTGCGCGCCAGCTCATACAGCGGGCGGCCTTCTTTTTTCAGCGCCGAATACATCGGCGGCACTTGCATAATCCCGCCGGTGAACTGCTGCAGCGCCTGCAGCACTTTTTCTTCGCTCAATTCAGGCACGGCCTGCTCCAGCAGCGTTTCGCCTTCAGTATCGCCGGTGGTGGTGCTGCGCCCTAAAAACACTGTGGTCTGATAGCGCTTGACCGAGTCCAGCAGGTAATGCGAGAACTTGGTCGCCTCGCCTAAGCAGATAGGAAGCAGGCCGGAAGCCAGCGGGTCTAATGCGCCAGTATGCCCCGCTTTTTGCGCGCGGTACAGCCAGCGGACCCGCTGCAGGGCCGCATTCGAGCTGATGCCCAGCGGCTTGTTGAGCAGAAAAACACCGCTGATATGACGGCGCTGAATTTTAGGGGAAGATGATTTCATGGCAGAAAATAAGCGAGAGGAAACAGCGCAATGGTAACTGAATCTTTACAACATTTCTGTGATTTTGTGCTTCATTTATGGCATATTCAGACCCATTGCATGAATTATAAAACCAATAAAACAGAAAAAAGGTGCATGAGGATATGCCGAAATATAAGTTATGGATAAGCGCCGCAGCGGCTGTTCTGATCATTGGCGCATTGGTATTTTGGCTGATGCCGCAGGATGGGCAAGCCTCCGCCGCGCAAAACGCAGGCCAGCCGGCCGCGGCCGGAAACAACCATGCCATGCAGGCGCGCAATCCGGATGGCGCGCCCTATTTCAGCCCCAGCCAGCAGGATACGGAAATCAACTGCCAGATCAGGCTCGACGGCGCACAGCGCCTGATTGTAAATGAGCAGACCCGCAACTGTTTCGAGTATTTCATTACCCAGTACGGCGAAAAATCCATTGATCAGATCAAGCAGGACTTTGGCGCCTACATCCGGCAAAGCTATAAGGAGCCTGCGCTGACGCAGATTTTAGCGCTGTGGTCGCGCTATATCGATTACCGCGAGCGCCTGGGCGGCCTGCAAGCGCCGGATCTCAGCCAGGACGACCCGCAGTATTACCGCGCCATTTACGCCGGCATGCAGAACCTGCGCAAGCAGTTTTTCTCCGGCTATGAAATAGAAGGCCTGTTCGGCGCCGAAAACACCTACCATGAATATACCCTCAAGCGCATGGAGGTGATGAATGACAAAACGCTCAATGAAGGCGAAAAAGCCGGCCAGCTGAAGGCGCTGTTTGATGAGCTGCCGCAGGACTGGAAAGAAAATCTGGAGCAGCTGAACAAGCTGGAAGACCTGCGCAAGCTGACTGCAGATATTAAAGCCCGCGGCGGTTCGGCCGAGGAAATCCGGCAAATGCGCACCAGCCTGGCCGGCCCGGAAGCCGCGCAGCGCCTTGAAGCGCTGGACATGCAGCGCGCCGATTGGAAAAACAAGGTCAATGGCTATCTGGCGGAGCGCGACAGCATCATGCAAAGCGGCATGAGCGATGACGCCAAGCGGAAAGCCGTACAGCAGCTGCGCGGTCAGCATTTCCAGACCAGAGAAGAGCAGCTGCGGGCCAGCACTTTTGAATCCGTTCATGACCAGGGAGGAAAACTGCCGTACGGCGAATAGTAAGCATTAAAAAAACATTTCCAATAATTTTGATTCAGGATGAAATCAATGAAGAATAAAAATACCCTGCTGGGCGCAGCCCTGCTGGCCGGCGCCGGTTTAATCGGCCTGCAGTCCGCTCAGGCAGCTGAAGGCCTGCAGCATGTCACCGTCAGCGCAAAATCGGACTATGCCAAAACCAAATACCCGATTCTGTTTACCCACGGCATGTTCGGCTTTACCCGCGTCGGCTTCGACAGTTTCGGCATGGACTACTTTTACCAGATTCTGCCGGATTTGGCCCGCAATGGCGCAAACACCTTTGCGGCCCAAGTCTCTCCGCTGGAGTCCACTGAAGTGCGCGGCGAGCAGCTGCTGGCTCAGGTTGAAGAAGTCCGCGCCCTGACCGGGCTGGATAAAGTCAATTTAATCGGCCACTCGCACGGCGGCCCGACCGTCCGCTATGTGGCTGCAGTCAAGCCGCAGTATGTCGCGTCAGTGACCGGCGTGGCGGGAACTTTCCGCGGTTCGCTGGTTGCGGATAAAATTCAGGACAGCAAAGGGCTGAATTCCATCTTCGGAGTACTCGGCGGCCAGCTGCTGGGGCCTGTCATCACCTGGGCGGAAGGCAATTCCACGCTTCCGGTCAATATGGATGCTTCGCTGGCGTCAATCAGCGAAAAAGGCGCGGCGGCCTTTAATCAGAAATTCCCAACCGCGGCCTTGGCCTCCAGCTGCAGCAGCTCTGGCGCGGCGCTTGAAAAAGGCGTCCGCTATTATTCATGGACCGGCACCGCGCAAACCACCAACCTGCTGGACGTTCTGGACACCATGATCAGCCAGCTGGCGCCCCTTGCTTACGGCAATACCGACAATGACGGGCTGGTCTCGCGCTGCAGCGCGCATCTGGGCCAAGTCATCCGCGACAACTACAGGCACAACCATCTGGATGAAGTGAATATGGTGTTTGGCCTGCGCAGCATTTTCTCGCCGGACCCGGTGGCGCTGTACCGCCAGCATGCCAACCGGCTCCGCCTGCAGGGCCTCTAAGGCGCATGAAGGCCAGTAAAGGGCGCAGCAGCGCCCTTTATTTTTTGCCGGCAGCGCAAGCCCTCCTCCCCACTTCTCCTTTCTCAAACAATCAGCAGCCTGCGCCGCTGAAGCGCGCCGGCGCCTTAAAATATGACATCTGCGCGCATTTCCTGACCTGAATTGACATGGAATTAATTCAATGCCATGAAAAAATAGCCTGGCGCCCGCTTCATTGAATTAACAGGCGGCAATAACAATAACAATAACAGCAGATAAAGGAATGCAGGATTTTCAGGTGCAAGCCGATAAGGCAGGCCACATCACTTATCTCAAACTTAAAATAAAAACTGAGGATTGTTTATGAAATATGGATTTCTGCTTGCAGGCCTGCTGTCCGCAGCCGGCATGAATACCGCAATCGCGTCGCAGGCGGTGCAGGCCGCTGCGGGCCAGGTCAGCTCAAGCTACGCCAAGACCAAATATCCGCTGGTGTTCAGCCACGGCATGGCCGGCTTCATTACCGTTGGAGCCGATCCGCTCGGCCTGGATTACTGGTATCAGATTCTGCCGGATTTGGCGCGCAACGGCGCCAGCGCCTGGGCGACCCGCGTTTCGCCTTTCAACTCGACCGAAGTGCGCGGCGAACAGCTGCTGCTGCAGGTGCTGGAAATCCGCGCCATCAGCGGGGCAGCCAAGGTCAATCTGATCGGCCATTCGCATGGCGGGCCAACCATCCGCTATGTTGCCGGCGTGCGCCCGGATGTGGTCGCGTCCCTGACCAGCATCGCCGGCCCGCATAAGGGCTCGCCGGTGGCGGATCTGGTAATGAAAGCCGAAGGCACGCCTGCTGAAGCACCTTTGGCCGGCGCGGTGAACCTGTTCTCCAAAGCCATTACATGGGCGCAAGGCCTGGACCCGGACAGCTATCCGCATGACGCCTTGGCCGGAGGCAAAAGCCTGACGCTGGCCGGCGCAGCCCAGTTCAACGCCAAATTCTCCTTAGGCATGCCGGCAGCCGCCTGCGCGGACGGCAAGCTGCTGGATCAGGGCGTTTACAGCTATTCATTTGCAGGCGCGGGCACCGTGACCAATCTGCTGGACCCGGACTCCGTCCTCAAGCTTACCAGCCTGCTGATTGACGGCGGCAAAGATAACGATGGCTTAGTCTCCAAATGCAGCGCTAAATTCGGCAAAACCGTCCGCGATGACTACAACTGGAATCATTTGGATGAAGTCAATCAGGTGCTGGGATTAAAAGCGCTGTTTGCGCCCGACCCTGTGGATGTTTACCGCCAGCATGCCAGCCGCCTGAAGCTGCAGGGACTGTAAAAATAGAACTGCAAATATAAAAAATGCGCCAAAAGGCGCATTTTTTAACTCGAGCAAAAACTTAAAATTAAGCTTTAACTTTGCGAGCTGGCAATTTTTCACGAATACGTGCAGCTTTACCAGACAGTTCGCGCAGGTAGTACAGCTTAGCACGGCGAACGTCACCGCGGCGTTTCACTTCGATGCCGGCAACGATTGGCGAGTGAGTTTGGAATACACGCTCAACGCCAACACCGCTAGAAATTTTACGCACTGTGAACGCAGAGTTCAAGCCGCGGTTTTTCTTCGCGATTACAACGCCTTCAAAAGCCTGAAGACGCTCACGCTCACCTTCTTTTACTTTTACTTGAACGATTACTGTATCGCCTGGCGCAAAAGCTGGAATATCTTGTTTCAGCTGTGCATTTTCAACAGCTTGTACTAAAGGATGCTTACCGCTCATGGGGTATCTCCAATATGTGCGGGTCAGAAGAGGTCTGAGATCCGCTGGGCATAGAGGCTAAAGCGCATAGACCCGATTATCTTTCCCTTTATGCCTGACCACTTCAATGCATAAAGAGCCTATTAAAAGGATACTTTTATTGGGTATCCAAATCTTTTAGCCATTTTTTTTGCTGCTTCGTCAACTCAACATTGTCCGCCAGCTCAGGCCGGCGTTCTTTGGTTCGCTGATAACGCTGCAAAAACCGCCATTTTTCAATATTGGCATGGTGTCCTGACTTTAAAACGTCTGGAACATCCAAACCTTCAAAATGGTCTGGCTTGGTATATTGCGGACAGTCCAAAAGGCCGTCCACAAATGAGTCCTGCACATGAGACTGCTCATCAGACATCGCGCCCGGAAGCCTCCGGATAATGCTGTCCAATAAAACCATCGCAGGAAGTTCACCGCCGGATAAAACGTAGTCTCCAATTGACCATTCCTGATCAACATATTTCTGGATCAAACGCTCATCGACCCCTTCATAGCGCCCGCACAGCACAATCAGTCCGTCATATTCGGCAAACTGCTGCACTGCAGGCTCATTCAAGGTTTTTCCTTGCGGCGACATATACACCACAGGAACATGAACCGCTCCCGCTTGCTCTGCAAGCTGTTTGGCATGCTGGATCGCTTTCGCCAGAGGCTCAGCCATCATCACCATGCCGGGGCCGCCGCCAAACGGGCGTTCATCCACCCGCTTGTAGCTACCCTCAGCAAATTCCCGCGGATTGATGCAATGAACTTGCACAATCTCACGCTTCGCTGCGCGCCCGCTGATACCGTAGGCTGTAATCGCTTCAAACATTTCAGGAAAAAGCGTTATGACTGCAAAAAACACCGCAGACTCCTCTATTTTCCTGCTGCGTCAATCCTTAAAGGATTAATAATCTACGCCCCAATTCACGTAGATGCGACCAGCTTCGAGATCAACCCGCTGCACCACATCTTTATGCCATGGAATCATGCGCTCTTCGCCGTCAACGCTGTCAGGTGTTGCGCGAACCACCATCACATCGTTAGCGCCTGTTTCAAACAGTTCATGGATTTGACCGAGATTGACTTCCTGCTCTTCTTCGTCCAGGCCCAACACGGTTAAGCCCTTCAAATCTGACCAGTAATACTCATCCACGCCCGCCTGAGGCAGCTGCGATTTTGATATCCAGACATTTGCGCCAACCAGATTATCCGCTGCCGTGCGGTCAGCCACACCTTTCAGCGAAACAACCAGGCCTTTGCCATGCGGTTTCCAGCGTTTTACATCTGCTGTTTGCCAACCCGCTTTGGTTTCTATGTACCAAGGCAGGTAGTCAAAGATGTTGCTCATAGGTTCTGTATTGGAATAGACCCAGAGCCACCCATTTAATCCATATGCTGAACGCAGCTGTCCAATCTGAATTCGATCTTCGGGCACATTCTGTGTTGGTGTCATGGGCTTGCCTGCTACGTTAATTTGCAAAAATTATGCAGCAGCTGCAGCTTTTTTAGCTTGAGCAGCTAAAGAAGCAACGCGTTCTGAAGGTTGAGCGCCTTGAGCAACCCAGTGAGCAAAACGGTCAGCGTCTAAACGGAGTTTTTCTGCTTTACCTTGAGCTGTCGGGTTGAAGAAGCCAATACGTTCGATGAAACGGCCGTCACGCGCATTGCGGCTATCAGTTACAATAACTTGATAGAACGGACGTTTTTTAGCACCACCGCGTGCTAGGCGAATAACTACCATGATACAACCTTATAGTTTTTACGGATTATCCCTGCCCCGACCACCGGAACACTTCAAACCCCTTTCATAGAGGGCAATATTTTACGTTATCTTTACAACGAAAGAAAGATCAAAATTTGTTTATCCACAATTTTGAATTTGGGCTCAGCGGCCGTCCCAGTTTGTTGTGGCTGATGGTGTACAGCTGGAAGCGCCTTTCGTCCAGCATCTTTCACCGCGGGAATTCAATACAATTGCGCCATCAGGTGCCTGCATTGTATTTGTTTTAGGTTTCGCTTCCAGCAGCCAAGACCCAGCAGTTACATTTTTCAGCTCAATATCGTAAAGTTGCTGGCCTGATATAGGATAAGCGCTTGCAACACCAATATCGCTCAGCGTAATAGCTGTCGTTGTTCCTGGCTTAAAAAATGTAAAATTGGCAATTCTATATTTTTGCATTTTTGCCGCAGTATCCAGCAATTGCGACTGCATGTCTGCGCGCTTAGACTTCCGGACAGACTCCTGATAGGAGGGATAAGCTATGGCCGCCAATATTCCGATAATAGCTACAACGATCATTACTTCAATTAAAGTAAAGCCTTTCATTACCATTTCTCCGAATCTGCGCCTGTACCGCAATTGCTGTAAGTGACATTAGCCGCCGTTTTGCTTTTGCACCGGAAACCTGTACTGACCATTAAATAAGTATAGTTCTTAGGGTTTTTAGATTCAGCCCGAATCACCCACTCTTGCCCCAAAGCAGCAGCATCAGTCAATTTAAGGCTTGTACTAGTACCGTCACGTACGGTTATTTCATACTTCACATTATTTCCAGAGCTGTTCACAGGCAATACCATCGGATCTGGCGTCAATGCAAAACCTCGGAAGTTGAAATTTCGAGTTTTGTGCTTATTAAGATTCATAGCCAAATCCTGTATTGCCTGCTCTGCACTCGATGCACTCGCTCTGAGTGCATAGCTTTGATAGCTGGGTATAGCTATTGCAAGAATAATGCCCAAGATTACTATGACAAACATCAGTTCAATTAAGCTAAATCCCTTATTAAACACAAACGTTTTTGTATTATTCATAAGTATTTACCTTATTTATATTTTTCGTACCAGCGCTGAGCCACCAGCTTCATGCCAGTATCATAGCGTGCGCCTGTAATTGCAGAACCACCTGTCAGTCCTGCTGTATCTGTATTGACAACGATTAATCGTGCTGTGCCTTTCTCACCGGCTCCCACAGAACCGCCTGTTATGCCTGCGCCAATATTCAGTTTATATGCACCGGCTTGGCCAGCTTGAGCGCATTGGCCAAACGGCATGCAGAATTTTGTCAAAAAGCTTTCCCCTTTCACCCCAGCGCCGCAATCACCGGATAAGCCAGGCTTGCTTCCATCAAATGTTGTTACATACATATCATTATTAATAACAATTGGCGTTGCATAGACTTTTTCGCTTTGCAATAGATTTGACTTAAATTGATAATACCAGCCGCTTGATGAATAAGGAGCTATTAAATTTACATACTTTGATACGCTAAAACGGTTGGTATCCACAATAGCCTTTAAGCCTGTGGACAAATTTAAATCAATATCCTTTGTGACAAACTTGTTATCAGTCATTGTATACAGTTCGGGATTAGTTACATCCTTATCATAAATATTGTAAATTGCATCATAATCCCGGCCCGAAGCTCCTACGGTATATTCCTGCAATGGAGCACTTCTGTTTCCGCTGCCAATAGAAATCACAGCAAAAGTTTTTCCTTCCACATCATAAATGGAAAATGCTGGCGCTTCATAAAAGCGTGGCGCTTTCCCATCTGTTTGAGATAAGTTAAAAATGCGGTGAGATCTTGCAAAGCCTCCTTGAGCAGCCGCTTTATTATTAATATCAATACGGAAAACTTGCCCGCCTAAATCACCAAAATATAGGTGATCTATTAAGCCATCAGAATCTCGGTCTGCTGTAGTAATTTCACTAACCACACTGTATTTCATATTGGAGTCTTTCAGACCAATTGTTCCTGAATCAGCAGTACTGTCACTTGTTGCAGCTTTACTGCTTGCCCACCACAAATGCTCACCGGTCAGTGCATCAAACATATAGACACCTGCCCCGCGGCCATTAGTTCCCTGATTGTAGCCATCCCCCTCATAGCCAGCATAAGTACCTTTTACACCATTAGATCCTTTTGCATTGCCATCAACGCCGCCAGCGTCATAACCGCCTCCAACAAACATAACCAATCTTTTGGTTTTCCCCCATTTAACCCAGCCAATTGCTGGCTTAGACCAGCTTTGCCCCATATAGCTTAAAGGCCCGCTGCTGGCTCCATCTGGATTAATATTAAACAATAATTTTGGCGAATCCATATTGCTTAAATCAAGCGCATAATAGCCACGGCCGCCCATACGCAATCCGCCGTAAACATTTTGCGCGCCTTTCTCAGAATTCAGTCCAGTGCCCACAGTTAGCTTGCCAGAATTATCCAGCACATATTCAGAATAGACAGTCCATGGTGCATCAATTCCATAGAACATGCTTCCAAGCCCTGCCGAACCCATCTCCGGCTTTAAAAATGCAAGCTTTTGATTTTCAATAATCTCATTCGGAACAAATGCAAATTTTTCTATGCCAGTATCCGCATCTACCGCATGCAGAACTCCCTGCGTAGTGCCAAATACAACATAATCATTGCGCTGTTCTGAGCCCAGTTCGCCTGTTGAATCGTTATACGTAATTTTTCCCTGGCTGGTCAGCAACAAAGGGGAAGAGTGCATGACTGCTCCAACCTGCCTTAATTCAGCAGGCTGCGCTGCAGCGGAGAGCTTCGCTTTTGTAATATTCGCTAACCCTGCTGGTGTTGTAGGATCAACATCATAGCCAAGCAATGCCATTAAATGACCGCGGGCCGGATCTAAAGCAGCAGTCGTTAAATAATCCAGCGTAATGGCTTGCAGCTGGGTATTGCCTGAAACAAAACCAGCTCCAGAGGAAATACGGTTAGTCAGCAGTTTACGGTTAACTGTCGTGCCTGTTGCTCTTAATAACAGCTGTGATTTAACCCCTCCCATAAAGCGGTTTAATTTACTGCCTTTAGTGCTTATATCCCCCTCCGCCACAGAAGCATCTAATGCCGGCGCCCACAGATCCACACGCTCAGCCAGAATTTCGCCTTTACTGCTTACAATCAAATCCTTATTGCTGTCTGTTAAGCGGCCTGAGCTATTGACGTTGTATTTTTTCAAGTTCCCCAGCCACAGCTGGTAAGTTTGACCTGGTGTAGGCTGAAATTGCGGATAATAAGCAAATTTTTGAAGGATGGAAGGATTTAACTCATCATTAGGAATAGTCGGAGTTCCTGTCGTAACTGAGGGAATATCTTTGCCTAAATTACTGATAAAGTCATTTACACTGTTAACAACATCTTCAGAATTATTGCCAGAATACCAGCCACCTTGCCCGATAATCCCCCAATAGGCTGCTCTCTTAACATCAGTATTTATACTCCCTAAAGCATTAATGTTCTCTTCCTGAGTTTTATTTTTGTCATAAGAGGCGACATTATTAAAATCTTTACCAAAACCGACTACTGCTGTTTTAAATTTCAACTGCTGAGGATTCGCTGTCGGATCCAGTAAAGCCTGGCTCATATTATGCGTACAGTTCCATCCAGAATCGCTATCCGAGCAAGCAAAAAGACTCCCTTTAGTTCCTAAAGCTGCTTTCATAAGGCCTGAACTAGAACTATTATTATTGGGTTCACCATCTGTCAATACATAAACCCCTTGCCCGCTGCACTTCTGCTGATCCGCTGTTTGCGCCAAACTCGCTGGGGCTATATAGTTATTAGCATCTTTAGTTTCACTCCAAGAATAGCTATAACCATTTCCTGTCTTGCCTTTTGTGTTAGTTCCCATTAAGTAGGATACAACTTCAGCATATGATCTTGCTGTTGGAGTAGCAGTATTTGCACTCAAGCCGCTGATTGCATTTAGCAGGATTTGACGCTGAGTCGCTTCTCCTACTTTTTCATCCAGCCGCCTGGCTGGAACCAATATAGCCCCTGTATTTGCTGTATTATTATAACAATATCCATAATAATCACACTTCTGATAAACAGCTCCTAAGGTTGACAGTCCAATGATTTTATCATCGCTTATCCTTGTGATCCCTGCGGCTGCATTCCCTGCCAGCAAATCCTGCATTGCCGTCTTAACACGGTTAATTCTCGTTATCTTCCCCCCGTCTTTATTTTCCATACTTCCGGAAATATCCAACATAAACATCAAAGTAATATCGCCAGACTTTGCTGTCTGGTACACATCAACATCACTGGCCTGAGCAATGCCGGATGCCAATCCCCCTGTCAAAATAGCACTTACTGAGGCTGCCAATATTTTTTGGCGTAAAGCTGACAAGTCTAATTTTTCTCTCATCTTTTTCATTGTCTTTATCCTAATCAGTTAAATGCTTGAACAATGGTATATTCGGCAACTTGCGTGGTAAAAGGCACATTTAAGCGCGTTAAGCAGGCAGTCACACTCTCCCTGCTGGAAGCCGGAATAGTGGCAGCAGCGTCATCAGGCTCACTGACTTCATTCATTTGCATCGATAGGCAACCATTAATTTTGCTAGCCGAAGCAGAGCTTAAATTTGGCATAAGAGAAACCGAATAAACATTCACTTTTTCGGTCTCCTCAACTTTTGCAGTTTTGGCATATGTACCCCGCGCGGAATGCTGGAAAGGCTTTTCACTTGGCAATGAACTGTATTTGACTGAAACTTGCGTCATCACCACCTTGCGCCCGCTGGTAAAAAAGTTAGCGGAACTGTCTGCTGCTTTGCAGAAACCGTCTCCGCCTAAAGCCGTATTTCTGGGCGCAAGCTGCCCTGGAACCCAGTCCACAAGGCTTGCGCGCTGAATTTTAAAAAAATCTTTTTTTCCCTGATCCGCCCGATAGCAGAAAACCAATTCCTTATTTTTATTATTCACACCGCGTAAATATCCAAACATTCCGTCTCGCGCCATGTTGCGGATCACACTTTTCTGATCTTCCACCCTAAATAATGCAGCATCCGAGTTTTGCACCAAAAGCTGCTGCACCTGAGCATTTGTTGCAACATTTAACGAGACCATGCCTTGACGGATGGCCATGGTTCCAATAATGGTAATGATCACCAATAAAACCAGCACAACCATTAAAGTTGCGCCTTTTTGTGAAAACCTGCTCATGAACCGCGCCCTCCCAAAGCATTCCTCAAGGCTACTTCTTGAGATACAACCTGACGAACATATTTATTCTTATTTGCAGCTGATTTGACTTTAACTGCCTTATCCAATACTTGAAACTCCTGATCATTTTTTATAAGTTGATCAACGCCAACATTTGCATTTGAACGCACCAGCATGCCGATTTGCACCGCCATAATGCGGGGGCCTGTTGAAGCAAAGCCTGAAGTACCATCCAGATAATCTTTTACGGAAAGATAGCGGAATGTTCCATCAGCATTTTCAACACCTAAAAGAAAACGCAAATAATCCACCCGCTTCATGATGATTTCCCCAGCATCCCCATAACTACTGACCGCCACAGGACTGCCGGCAATTGGATAAAATCCCGCATCGCAGGCCAATGCTAAAGCCTTATTCGGTTCGCCAGAATCTTTATTAGCATCTTCCCTTAAAAAATAACGCTGAACAATAACTTGATTTGTTGTCGTAATTTCACGCCCTTCACAGTCAAAACCGCCGGCCTCTACTGGACGGTATTGAATCACTAGCTGATCACTGGCTAAATCTGCACCATTTGCCTGAACATTGCTTGCGCCACTCCAAGCCGGCGCTGTGCCTGCTGCCTGTCCAGAACTTCTGCTCAGCAAATTAACTTCAACACTTGGCCCAATTAATTTTTCATCTAAATTACTGAAAATATTCAATGTTCCAGTGCTATCAGTAATGCGCGCCGAAAATGAAGATGAAGTTAAAACCACCCCGCCTATATAAGATCGGTCATTTAAAACTGCATCCACAGCATCTAAATTTGCCAGCCGCACATCTTTAACTATATAGTCCAAACCGAAATTTGCATTGTCCTGAATATCTCCCGATCCCTGCTGAAGCATGTAGCTTTTTTGCCCAGTAATAAACAGCATACTGGCAGCAGCAACAATAATAAGCCCCAACATTAAAGAAATCATTAACTCGAGTAAGGTAAAACCTGCTTGCAGCTGCTTCATCAGTAAGACTCCATCACAATACAAGTTGAAGCTGCAACATAGCTTGTTCCGGTAGTGCAATTACCCTGACCATTGCCATCAGTTGCTGCTGTTTCTCCCCAAGCAACATAAATGCAATTTCGCGCATCACTGTTGCCTTCACAGGTGCGCATATTAATGCTCATCCCAACACTTGAAGCTTTTTTATACACCTGCTCCACATCAAAGTCCGCCAGTTCAACTTTACTGCAATTTTGCGTATAGCAATTTTTGGCGGAAACTTTCTGCTTGGCCGCATCTGAAGTTTCAGTTTGATATGTATCCGCCTGATCACGGTTCACACGAACCCTTTCAGATAGATCGCGCGCTAAATTCATAGCCTGCACCCGGTAAACAGCCTCCGTTGTTGCCTCAATTGACCTATACTGAAGCGCGACAAAGCCTAAAATCCCTACAGCCAGCAGCAAGAGTGCAACCAGCACTTCCATTAACCCCAGCCCTCTCTGACTTCCATATGAAGAATTCATGTGCAGCTCCCCTCGGCAACCAGCTGAATCGTGCCCATTCTTGTAATCGTAACTTTTTTAGAAGTATTGCCAGAAGCTTGATTGCAAATTTCAAATGTCATGTCAGCAGCAGAATTTACTAAACCATTTGGCCTAAATTCCACAGTATTGAGCGCAACGTTTTTTAGAACGGCTTTATCAGAAGGCTGCCAGCAATCTGGCTGATCTTCTGGAGCACACTTTGTTTTCAGCTTAACCGTAACGATTCTTCTCTCAAGAACCGCTTTAGCTTTCGCCTCTGTAAAGGTAGCAATCAAATCTCGGGCGCTTTTATTCATATTCTGCTTTATAAGCATATTGTTAAATGATGGAGCCGCCATCATCACAACAACCGCCATCACCGCCATCGTCACCATCAGCTCGATTAAAGTAAATCCCCCGCTTTTATGCATATGCCCCCCCAAAAACGCCAGCAAACTTTCACCCTATTGAAAATAATATCTATTAATTTTACAAAACAAACACAAATAAGGATGAAAGGTATAAAAAAACAGATCATTGCCAAAAAGCAATGATCTGTCAATTTTTTAAAAATATCAGAATGTTAAATACACTGCACTTTAGGCCTGAGTTATAGGAATGCGCAACTCTTTCGGCAAACTGAAGGTGATATTTTCTTCACGCCCGGACAGCTCCTGCGATGCAGATGCGCCCCAGTCCTGCAGGCGCTGAATCACCTGCTTAATCAGAATTTCCGGCGCTGACGCGCCCGCGGTTACGCCAATTTTTGCATTTTCCGCAAACCATTCCCGCTGCAGCTGATCAGCGTTATCGACCAAATAGGCATGCCTGCCCATGCGCTCCGCCAGCTCGCGCAGGCGGTTGGAATTTGATGAATTCGGCGAGCCCACCACTAAAACCACATCGCATTGCGCCGCCAAGTCGCGCACCGCATCCTGGCGGTTCTGAGTCGCATAGCAAATGTCATCTTTGCGCGGGCCTTGAATATGCGGGAATTTCTGACGCAAGGCGTCAATCACTTTGGCTGTATCATCAATTGACAAAGTAGTTTGGGTGACAAAGGCGACTTTTTCAGGATCGCGCACATTCAGCTCCGCCACATCCTGCTCATCTTCCACCAAATAAATAGAGCCGCCCTGCTTGACATCATACTGCCCCATGGTGCC
Source organism: Acinetobacter sp. WCHAc010034 (assembly GCF_001696615.3). Classification (NCBI taxonomy): domain Bacteria; kingdom Pseudomonadati; phylum Pseudomonadota; class Gammaproteobacteria; order Moraxellales; family Moraxellaceae; genus Acinetobacter; species Acinetobacter sp. WCHAc010034. Next base: position 1,570,615 of record NZ_CP032279.1, read on the forward strand.
TTCCACTTCAGGATGCCCTTCATGGCCAATCAGAATCGCTTCCACGCCTTCACGGGCATATTTAGTGACTTCAATATGCACCTTGGTCACCAGCGGGCAGGTCGCATCAAACACTTTCAGGCCGCGCCGCTCCGCCTCCAGCTGCACCGCTTTGGACACGCCGTGCGCGCTGAAAATCACAATATTGCCGTCCGGCACTTCATCCAGCTCATCGACAAAAACCGCTCCGCGCTGGCGCAAATCATCCACCACAAACTTGTTGTGCACCACTTCATGGCGCACATAAATCGGCGGATTGAAACACTCAAGGGCGCGGTTCACAATCGCAATGGCGCGGTCTACCCCTGCACAAAAACCACGCGGATTGGCCAATACAATTTCCATAGAACCCTCAATGTTCAATTCAATGCGGCAGACGGATGCAAAATAAATGCAAACAAAAGGACGCTTGGCTATTTTGTTTGCCGGCCGTCTGCTCTAAAATAGAGAAGATATTTTATCATATCAGGAAAAATATCATGTCGGGTCTCTTGTTTGTCGTTTCCGCTGCGTCGGGAACAGGCAAAACATCCCTCGTTAAAGCCCTACTTGAACGTGTCAACAATTTGCATGTTTCAGTTTCCCACACAACGCGCGGCCAGCGCCCTGGCGAACTCGACGGCGTCCATTATCATTTTTCCCAAAAAGAAGACTTTCTGGCTTTGGTCCAAGAAGGCGGATTTATTGAATATGCTGAAGTTTTCGGCAACTATTACGGCACGGCGCAGCGCACGGTAAAGGAACAGCTGGCCAAAGGCCATGACGTGCTGCTGGAAATTGACTGGCAGGGCGCTGAGCAGGTGCGCAGGCTTTTTCCTGAATCAAAGCAGATTTTCATTCTGCCGCCCAGCCAGTTTGACTTGCGCCAGCGCCTGTCCAACCGCGGCACAGACTCCGTAGAAGTTATTGAGCGCCGCCTGAGCTGCGCGGTTGAAGACATGCAGCAGTATGTCAATTTTGATTTCGTGATCATCAATGATGATTTCAACAAAGCCCTGCATGACCTGGAAGCGGTGATTATCGCCAACCGCCTGACGCTGAAGCAGCAGGCTGAGCGCCATCATGAGCTGATTCAGAAGCTGATTACCCCGGCCAGCGTTTTGTGATTAAAACTTGAGTCTGCAGGCAAAGCCTTTTATACTGCACAGTCTGTTAAAATTTACTGTTCAAACGAGAATTCTTATGGCACGCGTAACCGTTGAAGATTGTTTAGACCATGTAGACAACCGCTTTGAGCTTGTACTGGTGGCAAGCAAGCGCGCGCGTCAATTGGCACGTCAGGGCATTGAGCCGACTGTAGAGTGGGATAACGACAAGCCTACAGTTGTTGCGCTGCGTGAAATTGCTGAAGGCCATGTATCTAAAGATATTTTGAAACAGCGCGATCAGGACTACCAAGCTTCCAGCCTGGATCTTGCGCTTTCTGCAAATAACCTGAATTTAGACGGCTTTTCTTTCCAGTAAAATTGGCCGCCTCAAAAAGCCTAGTTTCAAACTAGGCTTTTTTTATTGCCCCGCCTTTTATATTTGCGCCGGAACAGTTATAAAGTAAGTCTAAAATGGTTTTCCTTTCCAACTTTTTTCACTTTTTTAAATGAAAAAATTGACAAGCTGTGCAATATGCATTTCATTAGAGGATTAGCTATTTCATTTGTAAAACTCAGCAGTAAAAGGTGTTCTATGCCAGGCCCAGAGGTCAGTCAAGCCAAGCAGCAGCTCAAAATGATTATCGGCGCTTATCTTTCTGAAAGCGAGGCCGATCGCGTGCTCGAAGCTTGCAGCTATGCCGATGCGGCGCATGACGGCGTCACCCGCAAAAGCGGCGAACCCTATATCCTGCACCCGATTGCGGTCAGCTGCATTCTGGCGCATATGCGCCTGGACGCTGAAACGCTGATGGCTGCGCTGCTGCATGATGTGATTGAAGATACCGATTTCAATAAAGACGACATCGCCGCCAAATTCGGCAAAACCGTTGCTGAACTGGTGGATGGCGTCACCAAGCTGAGCCACTCCAGCGACAAGGAATACAATAAGGCTGCCTCCTTCCGCAAAATCCTGCAGGCCACCCTGCAGGACCCGCGGGTGATCATCATCAAGCTGGCTGACCGCTACCACAACATGACCACGCTGGATGCCCTGCGCCCGGATAAGCGCGCCCGCATCGCCAAAGAAACCTTTGAAATTTTTGTGCCTATGGCGCGCCTGGTCGGCATGAATGAAATGGCCGATAACCTTGAGCACCTGTGCTATCAGAATCTTGATTTGGATATGTACAATAATGTTCAGGACGCCCTGCTGCAGACCAAGCCCAAACGCTGCGAATACCAGACCAAATGGGAAAATAACCTCGCCGCGCTGCTGCAGCAGCACCGCATTGCCGGCAGGATTAAAAAGAAAAACAACAATATTGAGCTGCTCCGGCACTTTGTGAAAAACGACATTGACCTGCAGGAACTGACCCACAGCCACGCCTTTGAAATCATCCTGCAGAGCATTGCCGACTGCGACCGGCTGGCGGATATTCTGCGCGGCAGCTTTCAGGTGCTGCATTACGAAGACCACATCCGCCGGCCGCTGCCGGGCGGCAACCAGTCCTTAATGATGCGCCTGAAAGGCGAAGAAACCACGCTGTCGCTGACTATTCAAACCGAATTGATGCGCAAGGCCGCCCGCTTTGGCGTGGTGCTGGGCGAAAATGCGCCGCAGGCCTGCCGCTCAGCCATTCAGGCCTCCATGCAGAATCTGAATGTGCTGGCGGGCGGCGAATGCGCCAAAACCACCTTCAATGAGCTGCTGGATTACCTGCATCAGGAAAAAATCTGGGTCTATACTCCGCATGGCCACCTGCATGAGCTGCCGCAGGGCGCGACAGCCGTGGATTTCGCCTATTCCGCCAGCCTGTTCCTCGGCAACCATGCCGTCGGCGCGAAAATCAACGGCGAAACCAAGCCGTTGTCCACCCCCCTGCAAAGCGGACAGGTCGTCGAAATCATTACCGATGTCCTGGCCACGCCCAATCCGGACTGGCTCAGCTTCATCAACACCCAGAAAGCCCGGCGCGCGCTGCAGAACATTCTGCGCGATCAGGACATTGACGAGCAGCGCCTGGTGGGCCAGCAGGCGCTGAACAGAGCGCTGAAGCTGTTCAACCGCTCAGTGAAGGATCTGACCGCTGCCGACTGGAAAAATCTGCTGGAATGGCGCCATCTGGACAATCCGGACCGCCTGTATGAGCAGATTGCGGTGGGCGACCTGCTGCCTCAGCTGGTGGCCAACCACCTATTCGCGCAGGATGCACCGCAGCAGCCGGCAGATTCTGACCGCCTGATTCAGGGTACGGAAGGCATTGACGTCAAGTATGCGCACTGCTGCAATCCTGTGCTGGGCGACCAGATTCAGGGCCATTTATCGCGGCGCGGCCTGATTGTGCACCGCACCCGCTGCCGCAACCTGCTGCATGAGCAGCACCTGCATCCTGAAAATATCATGCCGCTGCAGTGGAATTCGGAAGATATTGACGATATCAGCTTCAGCGCCTATCTCAGCATCAATATCCATATGAATGACGAGCAGATTTCCGAGCTGATCTACCAGTGCCGCAAGGAAAAAGTCGGCGTGGAATCGGTGCGCGCGCATGAGGACAAAACCTATGTCAATATTGTGGTGCATGACCGCAAGCAGATTGCCGAAGTCATCCGCAATTTGCGCATGCATTTCGGCTTTCCGCGCGTCACCCGCCTTGCGCAGCCCCTGAACGCTGCCGAAACCCCTATAGCCAGTTGATTATTCCGATTAAGCAGGCGCATCGCCTGCCGATCGGGTATGATATCTGAAGAGAATATAAGGAGAAATCAATGTCCCGCCAAGTTATCCATACTGAAAATGCGCCCGCTGCGATCGGCACGTATTCCCAGGCCATCCTCGCCGGCAATACCCTGTATCTTTCCGGCCAGATTGGCTTAGACCCGTACAGCATGGAACTGGTGGAAGGCATTGAAGCGCAGATCCGGCGCGTATTTGACAATTTAAAAGCGGTCTGCGAAGCAGCCGGCGGCGCCTTGGCGGACATCGCCAAGCTGAATATTTTCCTGACCGACCTTTCGCACTTCCAGCTGGTCAACCAGATTATGGGCGAATACTTTGCGCAGCCTTACCCTGCCCGCGCTGCGCTGGGCGTGGCCAGCCTGCCTAAGGGCGCGCTGGTGGAAATGGACGGCATCGTTATTATCAATCAATAACTTAAGCCATGCACAAAAATACCGCCGATCAGGCGGTGTTTTTTTATTCAAAATCCCAATCGCGCTGATGGATTTTTAAAATGATTTTTATTGACAAACGATAACAATTATCAATAATATTACTTATCCTATTTAATCATTGTGGCTGTGTATCCATGTACGTTTGCCTGTGCCGCGGTATTACCGATCAAGACATTAAAGACGCTGTTGCCAATGGCGCAGAGAGCTACCGCGAAGTGCGCGATATGCTTGACCTAGGCACCTGCTGCGGGCGCTGCGCGCCGGAAGCGCGGGCAATCATCAGCGATGAAGTTTCCCAAATCGCCGCGCGCCTGGCGGTTGCAGCCTGATTCTATAATCATCATGATAAATTCAATGATCTGATGATCATCCTTTCTTTCCCGCTCCAAACCGCTTTATATTCTCCTGCCCTCCCGTTGCACCTCAACCGCCTTGCAAAGCTATGGTTTTGATTGCGATTTTCATTTGCTGTTCAATAAATTACTCGCCATCAGCGCTGATCTTGTTTAAGATTATTCCAATACAGTTTTGATTGCCTTAGACTTTTAAGGCAAAGTGTCTGATGGAGCAAGTCAATGAAAGGCAATCGCGATGTAATCAATCAGTTGAATCAGGTGCTTTACCATCATTTAACTGCAATCAACCAGTATTTTCTGCATTCGCGCATGTTTAATGACTGGGGCATTGAGCAGCTCGGTTCAGCGGAATACAAGGAATCGATCCGCCAGATGAAGCATGCGGATAAAATCATTGAGCGCATTTTATTTTTAGAAGGCCTGCCGAACCTGCAGCATTTGGGTAAGCTGTATATTGGCCAGCACACGCTGGAAGTTCTGAATTGCGATGTGCGCAAAGTCAAAGAGAACATCGACGCTATTCAAAAAGCTGTGGCTTTGGCTGAACAGACGCTGGATTATGTGACCCGTGATCTGGTTCAGGAAATTTTAGAAAAAGAAGAAGAGTATCTGGACTGGACCACAACGCAGCTGGATTTAGCGGAGACTGTGGGGATTGAGAATTATATTCAGAGCAGAATTTAAGCCGATATAAAAAATGCCAGATCGGTCATCTGGCATTTTTATGCATAAAGCTCAATTCCACGGCCTTAAATCAACAATCTTTATAACCTCTGCATTTTCTTTATTTATTAATACAACCATATCCGTATCTACTGCAGAAAGTGGCAACCAAGCATTGGCCTGAGGATATTGAATTAAAATATTATTAACCTCTTCTTCCTTATTAAACTTATTTAATATTGATAACTCTTGCGCCCCCTTAATTAAACGATCTTTTTCATTCTTCAGTGCAGTATATCTTTCTGGACGATATGAAGCGGATATACCTGTTTCCAGTTCTTCAAATAAATATTTATTTTGTTCTTCCACTGTCTTACCTGATACCGCTGCCACAAACTGAGGGGTAAACCAAGATGGAGCTTTATAATCAGATTTTATATTCCGATCAGAATTAATATCATTATTTCTGACTAACTCAAAACGGTCTCCCGTCTGAACAAGCCATACGGGCCGTGCCTGTGTGATATTGTATAGACCATACATTAGCGCTACAATTTGTACAATTATAATAATTGCCAAATCCATTTTTAAAGTCTTCTTGCCTTCTTTATAAACAATAAAACCCAAAACTGGCCCAAGAATTACATCAATAACTAATAGCATAAAAAAAATATGCGTCACTCCAACTGCTTTTGCAAGTGGAGTCGGATACCATATAAAAAAAACACATAAAACAATAAGCAATGCAATAGCAGAAGATACTAGAAGATGTGACAAAAAAAACTTTAAGCGCTTTGACATGAGATAAAAAACATCACAAAAAACTTTAAATAGAATAATATACTGAACTGCGTAAATTTTTAAATACAATCTATAGGTTTAAAGCGATTTTCTACGTTAGCTGAAGTTCTGCATTGCCACACACCAGCAGCATCTCTATTCAAATATACAACCCCGCCACTCAATATTGGTGCTACATTTTTAAGTTCACAAACCAACGCCTGATCAGCATTACCTAAATTATTAGGTGCATTCACTGCATATTTACACCTATGTGATTGCTGATCAGAGAAAAACATATTTGGAACTGTAAAATTACTGCTTCCAGATGCAGAACTATTATTAATAATTAATTCATATTGCGGTTTTGCTCCATTCAGTTCTGCAACAGCAGCCATCACTTGAGATTTAGCAATATAATTCTGATAAATTGGTACAGCTATAGCCGCAAGAATACCAATGACTGCGATTACAATCATTAATTCTATAAATGTAAAGCCCTTATTCATCTTAGAACTCAACCAGAAGCTATTTAGTTAAACTAACAAAGCAAATAGTATGCCTAAAAAAATTTTATAAAAAAAACAAATATTTAAAAAATAAAGAATCTAAACCTTATATAAGTCCTAACAATTTTACGCACATAGTGCCAATAATTATTCTTCAGCGCGACTCTAGCTAAATATTTTATAAAAATGCTTCTCTAATAAATTTTCATCATAACCATGATCATACAAAGACGAACCATTACCAACCCAGACAATCACTTCATTATTTTGAGTTATCATGGCCAAAGACGTAACTGCAGGCAATCCCCCATTCCTAAAATATAAAACAGGTGCTTTCTTACTGGCACGATACTGCCACATAGCATAACCATTGCATGATTTGAATAGATAAATATTGCAGTCAGCTAAAGTTTGTGAATCTATAGAAAGTAGATTAAACGGTTTATTATGCAACATCTCACTCATTAGAAGTGCTAATTGTTTAGCACTTCCCGATAAACCAGCAGATGAGGAAAGTGCCTTAAAATCAAAATTATTATCATCTGATTCCATCCAAAAATCATTATTTCTGAAATCATATTGCACTTCATCTAGAAAATAGGCCCCATCAACAAACTTAATATTTCTAGCATTAAGCGCGTAATGCTGATTTATGTAACTGCGATAATCCTGTTTCACTGTGCGCTCAAGCACCACCCCTAAAAGGCAATAATTCCTATTATCATAAGCATACCGTTGCTTTGGCTCAAAATCCAGTTTCAACGTCGCTAATTCAGCTAATCTATAAGGGCACCATGATCTTTTATTCTGGGAAAAAACTACATCTTCACTGCGCATCCGATCAAATCCAGAACGGTGTTCCAATAAATCAGCTATGGTGATCTGCTGAATTCGCGGATCCCTAAATACTTGGTATTTTAATTCAGGAAAAAAATCAATCATTTTGTCAGTAAGTTTAAGCTGTCCCTCATTTATCAACTGTAATATCGCATTACTCGTGACAATCTTAGTAAGGCTTGCGTACCGAAAACGATTATTTTCTGAAAGGTATTCAGAAAATAAAGCTGTTTTTTTCCAACCGCTTTGACAAGCATGAAGTTGATTATTTTGATCTATATATGCCAGCTGATTTGATAAATTCTTCTGATTTATAATAATATATTCAAGGCTATTGAACATCCATTCTGGCGCCTTCCTATCGCAACTAATACTATATACAGCTAACCGTGCTTGAAATGGATAAATCAATCGCCAAAATCCTACACGATCAATAAGAGTGAAGTGTGCTGTTAAAAATACAGCTATAATTAAAATTACAACAACAGTTGCTTTTTTTAAGACTTCAGATAAAAGACATCTATTCATAATCTGCACTAAAAGACTAAACAGACTTAAACTTTAAATATTTTCGAACATTAGGATTATCCCCTCTCCACATTACACTATCTATAAAATAATGATGTATATTTATAAAAAAAATAAATGATATCAAAAATAAATTAGGTGTAATATTAGGCGCCAAAGGTAAAAATTTATCTAGAGCACTTGGTATAAATTCAAAAAATAATGCACCAAGAATGAATGCCCCCCCCCACCACGACAACCAGCCTTTTAGTCCTGATTGATCTTTTTCAATTTTATTCTTTGTATAAGCTCCTGAAAATAAAAAATATTGCAATGAATGAAAAAAAGGAATCATATAAAAATATATTTCATTCCAAAAAACTGGAGAGAGCCAGACAAATATAACAATAATAGGAGTTAAAGCAATTATATTTGGAAGTGCTTTTTTTGAAAAATAACGATACCCCATTAATCCTAAAAAGGCCATAATACCCAGCAAAGAGAGCCATTTCATTAGCGTTGCAAATGGTAATAAAATTGGGAAAAAATGATACTCCAACCCCCAGTAATTTTTAAATTCTCCAGATGTAAATAACTTCAAAAATGAAAAGAACCATAATGGATATAATGAGTATTTTATAATATTTTTCTCAGTTTCACTGTAATATAAATTATTACCTGCAGAATACACAATAAAACATCCATATGCCTGCTTAATATAATGCCATCCAACTAAAAAAAACATAGTAAATAGCATAAATAAAAAAGAAATTTTACTAGAAAAAATAAAACCATATATCAAAATAAAAAATAAAAATACAGGAACAACAATTCCAGCAAATAAAAATTTATCGGGTTTTAATATATTAATTTCTGCAGAACTATAAAATAACTCATAACTTATCATAAAATGTGGTGAGTTTACAAAAAAAGCCAAAACAAACACCCAAAATACAATATCAAATGTAGCAGGAATATCTAATAATAAAGTTAGAAAATATGCAAATAATGCTCCGCCACCTATAAGAAAAAAATCAATTTTAGGCGAAATCAAAAAATATTTTTTCATAGATTTTAAATTCCCAAATAGAGAAAAAGCAGTCTAAAAGACTGCTTTTTCTCTATTTAAATAACTGCTTCTATTTTTAAGAAGTCGGAGCAGCAGCAGTACCGCTACAGCCAGCTGGCTTATATTTAGCATCAACATCTGTCGTACAAGTCCAAGTCCCTGTTGCACCAGCTCTGGTCCATGTTAACTTTTTAGTTTTAATTGCTTGTGCTGCATTAGCACCAAAAGTTGCAACAAGCGTCGAATCCGCTGCTGCAGTAGCACCGAATGTAGCCACTAAGCCAGTTTGCAGTGTTTTCGCACCCAACAAGTTACTACTTGTCCAACCAAATTCACAAGCATTGTCAGCAATACCGTCATTAATGCAAGTTTCAGCAGCTGTCTTCATTGCCCCCACTTCAGACATCACACGGCTAACTTGAGATTTAGCGATATAGTTTTGGTATTGAGGAATCGCAATTGCAGCAAGAATACCGATAATCGCAACAACGATCATTAATTCAATAAGAGTGAAACCCTTTTGAGCGTTCATAACATTCTCCACAAATGTTTATATTTAATTATTAAGCTTAAAAAAGCATGTTAGCTTGTTTTATAAAAAGCACTATTCATGCCAAGAATGATTATAAATAAATTATCAAAAAAAACAGCACTTTAAAAAAATATTTTTCTTTTTATAGCTTTTTTGTTGTTTTATGTGTTTAAAAGTGACAACGAATGTCACTATTTACCCAATATTAACACTCATCTTAGAATAATCGGCGAATCTGACAGCTCATTTTTCTGATCCGGAACTGCATGCTGATAAAACTCAGCCAGTACTTTGCCGATTTCAAACACCCCCTGCACCATGGCCTTGCGGTACTGCTGCTGCTTCATCTGCTCAACCACTATAAAACAGATGCCATCCCAGACCGGCTGCTGCGTGGCTTTTTGGATGCCCCGGTCAATCACTATTTCCACTTTGCGCTCGCATAGGTTCAGATACAGCAGCACGCCGCTGTTCAGCTCAGTATCCCAGACACCCAGTTCAGCAAACAGCTGCTCCGCGCGCCCCCGCACATCCTGATAATAGGCCTGATGCGCAGGAATATGCCCTTCAATCACCACCTGAATTTCGCCAATATGGCCCTGTTCCGCCTGCTCGACTGCATGCGCAATAGCATGCTGATCCTGCTTGCTGAAATAGCGCTTGGCTGCAGGCATATACATGAAGTGCCTGAACCAGCGCTTGAAGCTGGGCCTGCTTACTTCCTCAGCCTTCGGCTGCGTGACAACCGCTGTTGTTTCTGATTTGGTTACCATGAGCCCGATGCGCCTCCTCCGCCAAAACCGCCGCCCCCGCCGCGGTAGCCTCCGCCGCCGCCAAATCCGCCACCCGAACCGCCGCCGCGGCCTCCGCCGGAAGCCAAAACTGCCTGAAAGATGACTTGCGCAAGCGCAGTAATCAATAAAAAGAATATTCCGCCGCCAATCAGCAGGCTGGTGAGCAGGCCAGCGCCATTGACCAGTCCGGCAGTCACGCCGGCAACCGCAGCCGTGGCTGCGCTCAGGCGCCTGCCGAAAATATATGAGCCGATAATGCCGGCTATCAGAATGAACAGCGCGGTGCTGAAGGTTTTTTCTCTGGCCTGCTGCTCATGCAGCACCTGCTCCTGACGCTCTTTCAGCGCCTGAGCCGCTTGGGCCGCCACCTCAGGGTCCATATTCAGGATTTTTTCAATTTCATCCAGCCCGGACTGAATGCCTTGCGCATACTGATTCTGCTTAAAATACGGCGTGATCTGATTGCGGATGATCCGGCTGAGCACAATATCCGGCAGCACGCCTTCCAGGCCGTAACCGGATAAAATCTGCATGCGGCGGTCATTGACCGCAACCGCCATCAGCAGGCCATTGTCCTGCTTGGCCGAACCGAGCTGCCACTGTTCAGCAGCCCGCATGGCAAAGCCGAAGATGTCTTCCTGCCCTGTCGTTGGAACAATAATAATGCCGACCTGCGCTTTGCCTGATTCATGCAGCTGCAGAATTTTCCGGCTGATCGCCTGCTTTTCCGCAGCCGACAGCAGATTGGCCTGATCAATAACCGGCTCATTCAGGGTCGGCAAAGCGCGGATGGATTGCCCATCCGCCATATCATCAGCAATTTCAGGTGAAGAAGCCACTGCAGCCGGATTGGCCGGCGCTGGCTGCGCGTTCTTGCCCTGCTGCGCTTGAATGACTGCTCCGGCAGCTGCAGTTTCAGCCGCGCCATCCGCGGCCGCGGTTTCACTCCAGGCAGAACCGCTCAGGCTCAGCAGGCAGGCTGCAAAGATCAACTGTAGCCCGGTTGCCCTGCTGCGCAGCTTCAATCCTTCAAGCATCAGCATTCCTCATGATGGGATCAATCAGTCAAATGAAACCTTCGGCGCATTCTGCGCGCCCTGCTCCGCGCTGAAGTTCGGCTTGGTGTCCATGCCGATGACTTTAGCCGTCATCACTTGCGGGAACTGGCGCGCATAGGAGTTGAAATCCTGCACTGTGGCGATATAGCGGTTGCGCGCGACCGCAATCCGGTTCTCGGTGCCTTCCAGCTGGGCCTGCAGGTCCCTGAACTGCTCATTGGCTTTTAGATCCGGATAATTTTCAGAAACAGCAATCAGGCGCGACAGCGCGCTGGTCATCTGCGCCTGCGCTTCCTGATATTTCTGGAATAAGGCCGGATCTTCCAGCACCTGCTTATCGACCTTCAAGCCGGCAACATTGGCGCGGGCCTGCGTCACTTCCGTCAGCACCTGCTCCTCATGCTTGGCATAGCCTTTGACCACATTGACCAGATTCGGCACCAGATCGGCGCGGCGCTGATACTGGTTCTGCACCTCAGACCAGGCCGCCGTCACCGCTTCATCTTTGACCTGCAGCGTGTTGTAGCCGCAGCCGCTCAATGTCAGCGTGCCAGCCAATGCAATGGCCAATGCACTGTTTTTTATTAAGTTCATCTGCCTTTTTCCTCGAGCATTTATTTGTATTTGTTTGAGTATTTTTCCATTCTAGCGCTATTTCCTGCAGATGCTGTTTCTTTTTTTTAATGGCTTTTCATTGAATTGGCCCCAAATATCCTGCTTCAGCCGCATGGCGCAGGCCTCAGCTCCTGCTGAAAGCTTTCGAGCTGATAATCATCCGCCAGCCGTGCTTTCCAGTACTGCAGAATTTTGCCGTAATCAATTTCAGCCGGGTGAAAGCCTTTTTTATAATAGGCCAGATATTCAGGCATCAGCTGAATCAGCATTTTTGCCAGAAAATAACCGCCAAAAAGATTGCCGCCGATTTTCGGCAGGCTGTTGCGCTTATCCTGCATGAATAATCTGGCAGCCGAATACAGCGCGAGGCTGGCAAAGCCGGTGGTAACGCGGCGCATCATCCGCCGGCGGATCTGATCATCGCCATACACCGCCTGATAGACATCAAATGCGACCGCGCGGTGCTCAATTTCTTCAATCGCGTGCCAGATCCAGAGCTTGGCCGCCTCATGATCCAGTGCGTGCAGCGCATCCGGATGGCGCAGGATATAGCCGCCCAGCAGCGCGGTGAAATGCTCAAAGGCGCAGGTAATGGCCAGCTGAATTTCAGGAGGCAGGCTTTTCACGTAGCGGTCTTTGCGCGCCAGCCATGCCTGAAAGCGGTCTAAATTGTAGTCATCGCTGCGCCACGCCGCATTAAATTCCGCATGCGCTTTGGAATGCATAGCTTCCTGGCCGATAAAGGCCGCGATTTGCGCCTGCAGCTGCTGATCCTGCACCTGGGCGCGCACGTTGCGCACGCTGTGCACAAAAAACTGCTCGCCAACCGGAAAGGTCGAGGACAATGCGGTAAAAAAATGCGACAGCAGCGGCGAGTTGGCAAAATAATGCCGCCGGATCGCTTTGGGATTGAAGCGCAGCCGGCGCACGCTGATGCCGATGGCGCTGGGGCGGTTTTGATAGGGTTTTCGCGCTGCTTCAGTCATCTGCTGATTCCTGAATTTAAATCCGGATGCCCAGTATGCGTCCGGGCTGCGGCTTAAGATATGGCGGAAGCGCTTGCCGGATTAGCGGAAAAGCTCAAAAAGCCCCATTAAAAAAACCCGCCGAAGCGGGTTTTTATTGAAGGCTGGAAATCCGGATCAGAGATCCAGGTAATCCAGAATGCCTTCAGCAGCCTGGCGGCCTTCCCAGATGGCTGTCACCACCAAGTCTGAACCGCGCACCATATCGCCGCCGGCAAAGATTTTCGGATTGGAAGTCTGGAACTTGAATTCCTGCTGTTCGGCAGCCACAACACGGCCCGAACCATCCAGATTCACCTTCACATCGGCAAACCAGTCCGCTGGGCTGGTGCGGAAACCGAAGGCCAAAAGCACCGCATCCGCAGGCAGAATTTCTTCTGAACCCGGAATCGGCTCCGGGCTGCGGCGGCCGCGGCTGTCCGGCTCACTCAGCTGCGTAGTGACAAATTTAACTCCGGTCACTTTGCCGTTTTCGCCGACAATTTCGATAGGCTGACGGTTAAAGAGGAAATTCACCCCTTCTTCATAGGCATTTTTTACTTCACGCGCGGAACCCGGCATATTGTTCTGATCGCGGCGGTATGCGCAAGTGACTTCCCGCGCACCCTGGCGCAATGAAGTGCGGTTGCAGTCCATTGCGGTATCGCCGCCGCCGAGAACAACAACTTTTTTGCCATCGACACTGATGTATTCGCTTGGGTCTTTCTCCCAGCCTTGGCAGCGGTTGACGTTGGCGATCAGGAAATCCAGAGCGTCATAGACGCCGTCCAGATCTTCGCCCGGGAAACCGCCTTTCATGTAGGTGTAGGTTCCCATCCCCATGAACACGGCATCGTATTCCGCCAGCAATTGCTCGATGGTGACATCTGCGCCGATTTCAGTATTCAAGCGGAATTCAATGCCCATGCCGGTGAAAATTTCACGGCGGCGCTTCATCACGTCTTTTTCCATTTTAAATTCAGGAATGCCGAAAGTCAGCAGGCCGCCAATTTCAGGGCGCTTGTCAAATACCACCGGCTTAACCCCGTTGCGCACCAAAATATCCGCACAGCCCAGGCCGGCCGGGCCGGCGCCGATAATCGCAACCTTTTTATCGCTCCATTTCACCGCAGACATATCTGGACGCCAGCCCAAAGCAAAGGCGGTGTCGTTGATGTATTTTTCCGCATTGCCGATGGTCACTGCGCCAAAGCCGTCATTCAGGGTGCAGGCGCCTTCACATAAGCGGTCCTGCGGGCAAACGCGGCCGCAGACTTCCGGCAGAGTATTGGTTTGATGGCAAAGTTCCGCAGCCTGGAAAATCCGGCCTTCCGCAATCAGCTTCAGCCAGTTCGGAATATAGTTATGCACCGGGCATTTCCATTCACAGTACGGGTTGCCGCAGCCCAAACAGCGGTGGGTCTGATTGGCGGCGATTTCCGCGGTAAATGGCTTGTAGATCTCCACAAACTCTGCTTTGCGGACAGTAATATCTTTTTTCTCTGGATCTTGGCGTGCTACATCCAGGAATTGAAAGTCATTGTTTAGGCGTTCTGCCATGTCTCTCTCCGTGGGTAGGCGCAGGCATTTTCTGCTCTGCCCGCGCCTGCCTATGTTTCTGCAGTAGTGGAATTATTGCGGATCAGCTTGAGTTGTTTTCAGCAAAGTCTGCAAATTGGCAGCTTTCGGCTTCACCAGCCAGAACTTGCGGCCGTAGAAATCAAACTCATGGCGGATCTTATACGCCCAAGCACTACCTGTTTCTTTAATATGCTCATCCAGGATGCGGCACAGGAACTCTTTGTGTTCTTCCATCGCTTCTGTAGAGATGCGGTTCAGCTCGATCAGCTCATGGTTGTAATGATCTACAAAGTCATTATCCAAATCAAGAACATATGCAAAACCGCCGGTCATGCCCGCACCGAAGTTGTGGCCCACTTTACCAAGAACGGTCACAATGCCGCCAGTCATATATTCACAGCAGTGGTCGCCCGCGCCTTCAATCACCGCAAATGCGCCGGAGTTGCGCACCGCAAAGCGCTCGCCCGCAGTGCCGGCTGCGAATAATTTGCCGCCGGTTGCGCCATACAGGCAGGTATTGCCGATGATTGCGGTATTCTGCGTCTGGAAAGGCGAACCTTTAGGCGGGAAGATTGAGATGCGGCCGCCAGCCATGCCTTTGCCGACATAGTCGTTGGCATCGCCTTCCAGGCGGATATGCAGGCCGCCCGCGTTCCACACGCCCAGCGACTGGCCGGCCGTGCCGGTCAAGTTCACTTTAACCGGATGCGCTTCCATGCTCAGGTTGCCGTAACGCTTGGCGATTTCACCGGAAATGCGCGCGCCGATTGAACGGTCGCAGTTGCCGATCCTGAAGCTGTATTCGCCGCTGGCGCCCGCTTCAATCGCCGGCAGCATTTCCGCCACCATCTGCTCTGCCAGCAGGCCTTTATCGAACGGCGCATTGCCTTCAACCTGGCAATACTGCGCTTTGCCGGCAGCTGCGGGATGAGATTCCAGCAGCGCGCTGAGATCAAGGTGCGCATGCTTTTCAGTTTCACCCGGCAGCACTTCCAGCAAATCGGTGCGGCCAATCAGGTCTTTCAGGCTGGATACGCCTAACGCCGCCAGCCATTCACGGGTTTCTTCCGCAATGAAGTGGAAGAAGTTAATCAGCATTTCCGGCTCGCCGATGTAATGCTCCTGGCGCAGATGATCCTGCTGCGTTGCAACACCGGTTGCGCAGTTGTTCAAATGGCAGATGCGCAGGTATTTGCAGCCCAGCGCGATCATTGGCGTGGAGCCGAAGCCGAAGCTTTCCGCGCCCAGAATCGCCGCTTTCACCACATCCAGGCCGGTTTTCAAGCCGCCGTCGGTTTGCACACGCACTTTGCCGCGCAGGTCATTCACCCGCAGCGCCTGATGCGCTTCAGAAAGGCCCAGCTCCCAAGGCGAACCGGCATGATGAATGGAGGAAAGCGGAGAAGCCGCTGTGCCGCCGTCATAGCCTGAAATGGTAATGAAGTCAGCGTAGGCTTTCGCCACGCCGGCTGCAATTGTGCCGACACCCGGCTCTGAAACCAGCTTAACCGACACCATCGCCTGCGGGTTGACCTGCTTCAGGTCAAAAATCAGCTGCGATAAATCTTCAATCGAATAGATGTCGTGATGCGGCGGCGGCGAAATCAGGGTGACGCCCGGCACCGAGTAGCGCAAGCGCGCAATCAGGCCATTCACTTTGCCGCCCGGCAGCTGGCCGCCTTCGCCCGGTTTGGCACCCTGCGCCACTTTAATTTGCAGCACTTCTGCTGAGGTTAAATATGCAGGGGTCACGCCAAAGCGGCCCGATGCAATCTGCTTGATTTTCGAGTTGCGGATGGTGCCGTAACGCGCCGGATCTTCACCGCCCTCGCCTGAGTTTGAGCGCCCGCCAATGGTGTTCATTGCAATCGCAATCGCTTCATGCGCTTCCGGCGACAATGCGCCCAAAGACATGCCGGCGGAGTCAAAGCGCGGCAGGATTTCCTCAACCGACTCAACCTGCTCCAGGGCGATTGAATTATCAGTTTTCAGCTTGAATAAATCACGGATGGTCGCAATTGGGCGGTTATTCACCAATTCCGCATATTCTTTAAAGTCCGCATAATTGCCAGAGCGCACCGCCTTATGCAGCGAATTGATCACATCCGGGTTAAATGCATGGTATTCCTTGCCGAAGACGAATTTCAGCAGGCCGCCCTGATCGATCGGCTTGCGGTTTTTCCACGCCAGATCGGCCAGTTTTTTCAGGTCATTTTCAAGATCAGCAAAAGTTGCGCCTTTAATACGGCTTGGCACGCCGGTAAAGCATTTGCCGACCACTTCATCAGACAGGCCCACCGCTTCAAACAGCTGGCCGCCGCGGTAAGACGCAACCGTGGAAATCCCCATCTTGGACAGCACTTTCAGCAGGCCTTTCTCAATGCCTTTGCGGAAATTGCCTTGCGCATGGATTGGATCGCCCAGCAGCTCGCCTTTGGCGATCAGGTCATTGATCACGTCATAGGCCAGGTATGGGTAAATTGCGGTGGCGCCAAAGCCCAGAATCACGGCAAATTGATGCGCATCGCGCGCCAAGCCGGTTTCCACAATAATGTTGGCGTCGGTGCGCAGGCCGGCATTAATCAAATGATGATGCACCGCGCCGGTCGCCATCAAGGCATTCGCCGGCAAATAGCCTTCGCGGATTTTCTTGTCCGACAGCACCAGCAGGGTTTTGCCATTGCGGATGGCTTGCGCCGCTTCTTCACAGATGCGGCTGATGGCGGCTTCAAGGCCTTCAGCTTCCGCATAGTTCAGGTCAATATCGGCAATCTCATAGCCTTTGCGACCGATGGTGCGGATCTGATGCATCTTGGAATTGGACAGCACCGGGCTGGACACAATCAGGCGGTCCGCATGTTCCGGGCTTTGCTCAAAGACGTTCTGCTCGCGGCCGAAACAGGTTTCCAAAGACATCACAATCGATTCACGCAATGGATCAATCGGCGGGTTGGTGACCTGCGCAAACTGCTGGCGGAAGTAATCCGATACATGGCGCACTTGGCGCGACAGCACCGCCATCGGCGTATCATCACCCATGGAGCCGACGGCTTCCTGGCCGCTTTCCGCGATTGGGCGCAGCAACTGATCGCGCTCTTCAAAAGTCACCAGAAACATTTTCTGCGCCGCTTTCAGGTCATCGCCTTTCAAGCCTTGGTCGCACAGGTATTCCTCAAGCTCAGGGCTGCCCTGAACGCGCACTGAATTTTCACGCAGCCATTCACGGTAAGGGCGCATGCGCTTCAGATGATTGCTGACATCATTGGTGTCCAGCATCTTGCCGGTAAAGGTGTCAATCACCAGAATCTGGCCCGGGCCGACACGGCCTTTGGACACCACATCTTCAGGCTCATAGCCCCATACGCCGATTTCTGACGCCAGAGTAATGTAGCCGTTTTTAGTGATGACCCAGCGCGCCGGGCGCAGGCCGTTGCGGTCAAGCATGCAGATCGCGTGGCGGCCGTCCTGAATCACCAGGCCGGCAGGGCCATCCCAGGCTTCCATATGCTTAGAGTTGAATTCATAGAATGCGCGCAAGTCGGCATCCAGCGTTTCCACGTTCTGCCAAGCCGGCGGCACCAGCATGCGCAGCGCTCGGAACAGATCCATGCCGCCGCCCACCAGCAGCTCCAGCATATTGTCCAGGCTGGATGAGTCCGAACCGGTGCGGTTGACAATCGGATTCAGCTCGGTAATGCCCGGCAGCAGCGGGTTTTCGAATTTCGGCGTGCGCGCCATGGCCCAGTTGCGGTTGGCGGTAATGGTATTGATTTCGCCATTGTGCGCAAGATAGCGGAACGGCTGCGCCAGAGGCCAGCGCGGCAGCGTATTGGTTGAGAAGCGCTGATGGAACACCACAATATGCGACGCCAAGCGCTCATCGGCCAAGTCGGTATAGAAGTCTGCAATATATGCAGGCATCATCAGGCCTTTGTAGCTGATTACAGTTGAGCACAGCGTAGTGACATAGAAGTACGGGTCAGCGGTCAGCTGCTGCTCTGCGCGGCGGCGCGCCATGACCAGCTTGCGGTTGAACTCGACTTCAGTCACGCCCATCGGGCAATTGACAATAATCTGCTCAAATCCAGGCAGCGACTGCATTGCGATAGAACCCAAGGCGTCATTATTGGTCGGCACAACGCGCCAGCCTAGGACTTTGCAGCCTTCAGATTCAATTTCCCTGCTTAAAATTTGTTTTGAGTGCGCTGCTAGAGCCGGATCCAGATTAAGGAAAACAGTCCCGACAGCAAAGACTTCACTAAGCGTAATGTCGCTGATTTTTTTGGCTTCTTCGCGGAAAAACTGCTTCGGCATAGCCAAAAGCAGGCCGCATCCGTCCCCGGTCTTGCCGTCAGCGGCTATGCCGCCGCGGTGCGTCATGCAGCTTAAGCTGTGAATGGCGGTCTTGAGGAGGTCATGGCTTGCATCACCCTGCATGTGGGCGATCAGGCCGAAGCCACAGTTGTCTTTAAACTCATCCGGTTGGTATAAACCTTGAGCGGGAGCTGCAGTATTAGGCGATGGCATGTGCATAGCGTACCCTTCTTTTTTACACTGCTCTTTCGAGCCACTAACAATCTAATTTCTTCTTTGCGATTTAGCCTTAATCCGCTCACATGAATTGTTATGCTGAGCAAAATTATTTCTTCTTCACGCACTTAAGATAAACTGAATTTATCATTTATGCATGAACATCGGGACATAATTTGCTGATTCATCAGTTCAGGTCAGTAGGTCAGCTTGACTGCTTCGCACACTCATCGAATCATTTTCGCGCCAAAATAGGGAGACTAATTCAATTCACGCACCAATAAAGCAAATAACATGCCAACTTGATGCAGGCTGAGTAGAGACAGCTGATTTAAAACAGGTTTAATGCACTGAACTGTGAAATATGTTTTATTTTTAGCCATTATTGCACTACAAAAGCGCATTTTTATATTTTAAGCATCCACAGATGCGCTATTTTAGAACCCGCTAGTTAAACGGGTCTGCAACTTCCTGCTGCGCTGGCGCTTTCGGATGCGCCGGCTGCTCTGCAGAGCTCTGCGAACGCTGCACATTCACCACATTGCCGTCCGCATCGCGCTGCGTCACCGTGGTGGTAGTCGTGGCCGCTTTAGCAGGCGGTTCCGCGGCTTTCTGCTGCGCTTTCGCCTTCGCCTGCAGCGCCGCCATTTGCGCCTCATCTATTTTAGGCAGTGGCGCGGTTTTTAATTTCACTTCGTACAGCTGGCTGCTTGCGCTAAGCTCATCTGAGCCCAGATCATTGACCAAGGGCTGATACTTCCCGATTTCAGCCGCAGCCGGCTTGACCGAAGCCGGCAAGTCCAGCTTCAAGTCCGCCAGCGCGCTTTCTGCGCCGGCGGCATTGCGGTAGATCCCGTAAAGCAGCACATACTGCTCAGGGTGGCCCTCGCCCGATAAGCGCAAATAAGTGAAGCCCTTGCGGTCCGGCTGCTTTTTCAGAAAGTTTTTCAGAATGGCTTCATCCGTGACCCGGAACAGCTCAATCGCGTAAGCGCTTTTCTGCTCATTAATGAACTTGGTGCCGCGGAATTCCGCCTCATGCTGGGCAGCTGTCACCACCCGCGTTGTCATATCCAGCGGCTTCACTTCATCAAATAACGCACCAAGATGGTTCATTGACGCCACTTTTTCGGGCTGAATCTGCAATTCAACTTCCGATTCAGCCTTTTTTTCCACTTCAACCAGTTCATCAGAATCGGTAATGGCCCAGAACACCAGCGCAAAAAACAGGCAGGCGCCGCCAAACGCGAGCCAAATATAATTCTGCATCTGCTGCCAATGTGTACGCCAAGCCACTGTATGTTCCTTCTAAACTACTGCTGATTCGCCAGAATTGCCTGCTTCATCAATTCCGCATCAAATTCTCTGGTAATGACCGCCTGGCCCAGCCGCTTCAGCAGCACCAGGCGCAGCTGGCCATTCAGCACTTTTTTATCATGCGACATATAAGCCAGAAATTGATCCAGAGGAATTTTAGGGCATATTACCGGCAATTTGGCGCGCAGAATGATTTTTTTTGTACGCTGCAAATCCTCCGCGGAGATCCAGCCCATGCGGTATGACAAATCCGCAGCCATGACCATGCCGACCGCAACCGCTTCGCCGTGCAGCCATTCGCCGTAGCCTAAATAGGATTCAACCGCATGGCCAAAGGTATGGCCCAAATTCAGCAATGCGCGCTCGCCCTGCTCTTTTTCATCATTTGCCACAATCCGCGCCTTATGCGCGCATGAACGGTAAACCGCTTCCGCCAGCAGCTCCGGATCGCGGGCAACCAGGCCGTCCATATGCGCTTCAAGCCAAGCCAGGAATTCAATATCGCCTAACAGCGCGTATTTAATCACTTCAGCCAAGCCTGCGGACAGTTCGCGCTCCGGCAACGTCTTCAGCTGCGCCATATCCGCCAGAACCGCCTGAGGCTGCTGAAAGGCGCCAATCATGTTTTTGCCCAAAGGGTGGTTGATGCCCGTCTTGCCGCCCACACTGGAGTCGACTTGGGACAGCAGCGTGGTCGGCACCTGAATAAAATGCACGCCGCGCTGGAAGCAGGCCGACGCAAAGCCGGCCATATCGCCAATTACGCCGCCGCCCAAGGCCAAAACCGTGCAGTCGCGGTTAAATCCGGCTTCCAGCAGCGCATCAAAGATTAAATTCAGATGCTCTATATTTTTGTATTTCTCGCCGTCGGGCAGCACGCAGACGGAAACCGCTTTGCCCAAGGCCCGCACCGCGCCTTCATAATGCGCCAAATACAGCGGTGCGACCGTTGCATTGGTCACAATCATTACCTGCTTGCCGTGAATATAAGGCGCTAAAAGCGCCTGCGGGTCGAGCTGACTGCCGATGAAAATAGGGTAACGGCGTTCACCGAGTTCAACATGTAAGGTTTGCATGACTTTAACCAGCTTGTTCACTTAGGTAGGTTTTGGGCAATAATCAAATTGAATATTCTTTGCGCCAGATCGCGGGCAGCCCCTTGATTAGTTTCAATAACGTAATCAGCCACTTCCCGGTACAGCGGATCGCGGATCTTCAGCAGGTCCTTCAGCTTTTTTTCCGGATTTTCAACTTGAAGCAGCGGGCGGTTTTTGTCCCGGCAGGTCCGCAGCAGCTGGATTTCGACAGGAGTATACAGATAAACAACGATGCCCCGCTGTTTTAAGAATGCCCGGTTCGAGGCTTGAGTCACTGCACCGCCGCCGGTGGCGATCACCAGCTGCTTGCGCGCAGTCAACTCGTCAATCACCACAGTTTCCCGGCTGCGGAATCCCTGCTCGCCTTCTTTTTCAAAGATCCACGGAATTGTTGCGCCGGTCTTGCGCTCAATTTCATGGTCGCTGTCAACGAAATCGCGCCCCAGCAATTCAGCCAAATGCCGGCCCACTGTTGTTTTTCCCGCCCCCATCGGCCCCACCAAATAAATATTGGGCAGGGTCTCAAACTCTTTGCTTGGCAAGGAGTCACCTATTTATTCTGCTAAATTCGAAATATATTAATGATTTCCAGCCATACTGTCATTAACAATTCGCGGCGTAACAAAAATCAGCAGCTCACTCTTTTTATCCGTCTTCGCGTCTTTACGGAATAAGCGGCCAATATAAGGTAAATCGCCAAGGAAAGGCACTTTAGTCTGATTAGAGGTTGTCATTTGCTCAAAGATACCGCCGAGCACAACGGTCTCGCCATTATCCACCAACACATTAGTATTGATTTCATTCTTATTAATTGTATATTGGCCGGTCGGTGTAGGCGTACCCACTGAATCATTTTTAATTTTCAGCATCATCTGGATCTTACCGTCAGGCGTAATGCTAGGAGTTACATCCAAGCTTAGGGTTGCATCGACAAATTCCGTTTTAGAAACTGTATTTACACCGCCGCTTTCCGCAGACTGATATGGAATTTGCGTACCTGATGCGACTTTAGCAGGCTGCTTATCCGCAGTTAAGACTTTCGGCGTGGAAATCACCTCGCCATAGCCGTCCGCCTGCAAAGCGGAAAGCTCCAGGTCCAGCATGAAATCTGACAGGCTGATTAAGCCAAAAGCGATACTGCTGGCCCCCTGCGCTGTCACACCTAAATCCACATTCAGGTTATCAGGGCGCTGGATATCATAAGTCGCCGTCCCGGTTGTTGTATCAATAGTAGGTTTTCTTAAATTCCATAGCGTTGTATCGCTTCCGCCAACCAGCAGGCTATCATTATTGGTAACCCCCTGCGACAGTATTCCCCATTTCACCCCCATTTCTTTGGTGAAATCTGTAGTTGCCCGCACAATGCGCGCCTCCACCATGACCTGCTTTACTGCAACATCCAGCAAGTCAATCATTTTACGGACTTTATCAATATTCTGAGCGGTATCATTGACAATTAAAGTGTTGGTGCGCACGTCAGCAACAGCGCTGCCCCGCGGGCTCAGCACGCTTTCCAGCGCCAGCGAGTCGGAATTCGCAGTGCGGTTTGAGATGCTGCCCTTAGCGTCGCGGGATTCTTCCAGCAGCTTTAAAACATCCGCCGCTTTGGCATAGCTTAATTTGATGTATTCCGTTTGAATTGGAGCAAGCTTGATGCTTTGCGCAATTGCTTTCGCTTCTTCATCTTCAGCTTTGATCAGTTCAGCAACCGGCGCGATCCAGATCACGCTGCCATTGCGGCGCTTATCCAGATTCTTGGTCTTCAGGACAATATCCAGCGCCTGATCCCAAGGCACATCCTTCAAGCGCAGGGTAATATTGCCTTGCACGGAGTCGGCTGCCACCATATTGATTTCGGTAAAATCCGCCAGCAGCTGCAGCACGCGGCGCACTTCGATATCCTGGAAATCTAAAGAAATCTTTTTGCCCGTATAATGATTGGCCGCTTTCGAACGCAGCGGATTCTTGTCTTCCGGGCGCTTCAGGCTGACTGTCAGCTTATTATCGGTCTGATACGCCATATATTCATAGCTGCCGGAAGACTGAACCGTAATCACGCCGTTGCCGCCGTCATTCTGCGCATCAATTGTCGCAACCGGCGTGGCAAAGTCATTGACATTCAGGCGCCGGGCAAGATGCGCCGGAACCTTATTGCCCAAAGTGCGGATCACGATTTTGCTGCCCTGCTGCTGCACATCAACAGGGGTATTTCCGCCCAGCAAGTCCACAACAATCTGGCCTTCGCCGTTTGAGCCACGCTGAAAACCGATGTTGGAAATGCCTTGCGCCTGCCTTTGCACTGCAGGCTGCGCAGCTTCAGCAGCCGACGCGGCATTAATTTTCAGGATAAAGGTATTGCCCTCAACGCGGGTTGTAAATGCGCCGGCATCGGCCAAATTGACCGTTAAGCGCGAACGCTGCGCATCTGACGCAACTTCAACAGAGCTGGCTTCATTTGTCGCAACAGGAATGGAAGTCTGCTTGATATTCGGCTGCGCTTTATCAAAATCCAGCACCAGGCGGGATGGCTGCTCCAGCTGATACGCCTGCGGCTGCGGCGGCAGGCCATTAAACATCACCCGGATTTCAGTGCCCTGGCCCGGGATCTGCATCGGCACGATGCCGGTCATGCTGACCTGAGCACTGGCCGCCTGCATGACCGCCATAGCGACTGCACCCATTGCAAACTGACGAAATACTTGATTCATTGTATTGCCATCCCCAAAAATAAAATCTTTCACACTATTTCTCATTTTTATTCCTTTAAGCTTAAGGTGCCGGTCCAATCAATATGAGGCTTCTAGGACGCTCAACATAGCCTTCCCGCCCATCTGGAATAATCTCAACCACATCAATTTGCGTCGGTGTAATTTTTACAATCCGGCCGTGATTGAGCCCCATATAGCTGCCGAGCTGAACCCGTTCAATCTGGCCATCCGGCGTCTGTATCAGCGCCAGAACATTGCCGGCCTGGCTGCGCAGGCTGCCTTTCATATTCAGGCTTTCCAGCGCATAGCTTTCCAGCGGCTGAGGCTGGCGGCTGAAATTCGGATAAACGCGCTTGCCCGCCATGATTTTCAGTTCCGTCGCCAAGGAGTTCGGCAGGAATGGGCTTTTCAGCTGCTGCGCTGCATAAATAAATGTTTCTGCCGGGACAAAATCCGGCGCCGGCTCAATCGCAATCGGCGGCTGGTTGCGGATATTCGCCATTTCCTGATTCACGGCGTCAATGCGTGACTCACAGCCTGCCAAAGCAGCGCCAAGCATCACAAACATAGAAATTTTTTTAATTTTCATCAGTTTGCTCCTCCTGCTGGGGCAGCTGCCGCAGCCTGACTTCCTGAGGCTGCCGGCGCGGCGCCCGCTGCATTTTCAGCATTGCCGACATAGCGGTAAGTTTTCGCTTTCAGGCTGTAGTCAACCTTAGGTATATCGGTTTTTTTCTCTTGGTTTTCTGATGCGGTGATTTCAAAATCATGCAAAGTCACAATGCGGGATAATCCGGCAATACCGCTGACAAAGGCGCCAAAGGAGTGATAATCGCCTGTTGCCTCAATCGCGATCGGCTGCTCGATAAAGAATTCCTGCTTCACCTCATTTTCCAGGCGGATATTCTTGAATTTCAGCCCTGAATTCACGCCTGTCACGTTAATGTCTTCAACAAGTCCAGGAATTTCAGTTTCCTTCGGCAGCTGCTCCAGCTGCTGATTGAAGCGGGCTTCCATTTCCTGAAGCTGCATCTGGTACTGCTGCAGGTTGCGGAGCTTGGAGTCTTTTTCCCTGAATTCATTCAATAAATTCTGTTCCTGCGCATTGGCGTTGGAAATCGAATCCATCGCGCCCTTAATCACGGCAAAGTAGCCCAGCAGCAGCACCAGAATAATGATGAAAATCCAGCAGGTGAGCTTAACCGACAGCGGCCAGCTGCCGTAATTGTTGGTATCTAAGGTATTGAACTGCTGCAGGAATTTATCCAAGGTCATTTTTTTCTTTGGCAGCGCTGCGGCTTCTTTATTCAAGCCTTCAAATTCGTCGTAACTCATTTTGCCGCCTCCGCTGCAGAAGTTGCTGTATTTGCTGCCGGGACAGCAGCCTTAGCATCCGCCTGGCCTGTTAATTCCGGCTCGGCAACCGCGTCCAAGTCCGCTGTAACCACAAAAACGCCATAGCCTTCTTCAACCCGTGGAACCACTGAACTTGGCGCCTGATCCTTTTTCTCTTCCGCCACCAGGAACGAATTCATGAATGCATTGCGGTACCAAGGCGATGCTTCAAGATTGCGCAGCAGCTCCGCAACAGTATTCGGGCTTTCAGCTTTGCCTTCCAGGGTAAACTTATCGCCTAAGCGGCTGAATTTAGTGATATACATATTGCTTGGCGTGACGCGGACCAGCTCATCAAGCAGATGCACGGCGATTGGGCGCTGGCCCTGCAGGCCCTGAATCAGCTTCATGCGCTCTATAATGGCATTGCGCTGCTCCTGCAGGCCTTCCAGCGACTTCAGCTGCACATCCAAATTCTGATTGGTGCTGACGATCAGCTGATTCGCCTGTTCCTGATCCTGCAGCTTGTTGTCAAAGAATAGCCAGGTTGCACCTACCCCGAGTACCCCGATAAAAAAAGCCCCGATGCAGACTGCGATGAATTCTTTTTTCCGTTTCTCCCTCAGCTCATCGCGCCAAGGGAGCAGGTTTATTTTCGCCATTAATCAAAACTCCTCAATGCCAAGCCGCAAGCCGCCAAGAGCGATGAAGCGTCATTTTCAATTTTTTTAATATCAATTTGAGGTGAAAAACCCATCTGCAGAAATGGATTGGCAATGGTCACGCGGTAGCCCAGCTTCTGCTGCAGCAGCTTGGCCAGGCCGGGAATATTGGCATTGCCGCCCGCCAGCAGAATATGATCGATCTCATTGAATTGGGATGATGAAAAGAAAAACTGCAGCGAGCGCGCAGCCTGTTGCACCACCGCTTCCAGGAAGGGCTCAAGCACTTCAATGTCATAGTCATCCGGCAAAGCTCGGGTTTTTTTCGCGCGCCCGGCTTCTTCAAAAGACAGGCCATAACGGTTCTGAATTTCCTGCGTCAGCTGCTTGCCGCCGAAAACCTGCTCGCGGGTATAAATCACTTTATTGTTCTGCATGACCGAAAGCGTGGTCATGCTGTGGCCGATGTCCAGAATGCCGACGGTTTTCACCCCCATCGGCAAGGTGTCTGAAAACACCTTGAAGGCATTTTCCAAAGCGAAGCTTTCCACATCGGCAATTTTAGGGGTCAGGCCAGCCAGCTCCAGCACTTCTGCGCGCGCTTCGACATTTTCAATGCGTGTAGCAACCAGCAGGACATTGACGCGGCCGGGGTTGGATAAGCGGTCTGGAAGAACTTCAAAATCCAGGCTCGCCTCATCCAGCGGGAAAGGAATATACTGCTCGGCATCCATGCGGATCTGAACTTCACGCTCATCGCTGGTCATGTCTGCATCCATTTCAATGACTTTAGTAATCACCATTGAAGTAGGCACAGCAAGCGCGGCGTTTGAAGTCTGCGCATTGGCTAAGTTAATCGCGCGCTCCAAGGAGTCGCCGACTGCTTCAGGATTTAATATGTTTTTTTCAACAACGCTTCCTTCCGGCAAAGGCACCAAAGCATAGCTTTCAACCCAATACCGTCCGCTTTTTACAGAAAGTTCCAAAACTTTAACAGAAGTTGAACTGATATCTACTCCCATTAACCCCTTATTTGGCTTACGATGGAAACTGAACACTATATAATTCCTATTATTTTTTTATCCCCAATAAAATTAACCCACTAATCAGAGCCGGTCTATAATTTTGTGCAGATACAATATCTGATAACAATCTGCACGTCTTAAGGATATACTGACCGCTAATTAGTTTGCCATTAGCTCTTATTAAAACTTACTTGTTATGAAAAAGCTATCTTGTTCAGGCCTTGTCCATCCATTTTTTTTGATCCTAATTATTATTCTGGTCTCAATTCCAATGGGTTTCTATGGCATGTATCTCTATATTGCCCCATCTTTGCCTGAAATGTCCACCCTGAAAAAGGCGCCATTGCTGAAGCCTTTGCAAGTGTACAGTGCTGATAATGAGCTGATTGCGGAATACGGCGGCAAGCTCTCCGTGCCGGTTGAATATGACCAGATCCCGCCGGCCTTTATTCACGCCTTTCTGGCGGCTGAAGACTCATCGTTTTTTGAACACAGCGGAATCAGCTTCAAGGGGCTGGGCCGCGCCGTCAGCGAAAGCATTACCGGATCAAACGTGCAGTCCGGCGGCTCCACCATTACCATGCAGGTGGCGAAGAACTATTATTTAAGCCCTGAACGCACGCTGAAGCGCAAGCTGACTGAAATTTTCCTGGCGCGCAAGATTGAGCAGAATTTAAGCAAGGAAGAAATTTTAACACTGTATGTCAATAAGATTTTCTTAGGCAAAAACGCCTACGGCATCGCGGCGGCCGCCAAAATTTACTACAACAAGAACCTGAATGAACTCAGCACGGCGCAAATGGCGATGATTTCCGGCCTGCCGAAAGCGCCTTCAAAATACAACCCGGTGGCGAACCCCAAGCGCGCGCTGGAGCGCCGCAACTGGATTTTAGGGCGCATGCTGCAGCTGGGCTACATCAATCAGGCCGAATATCAGAAAGCCATTGCCGAACCGGTCAGCCTGGATATGCCTGAGCGCGGGGTAAATAACCGCTTTCCTTACGTCGGCGAGATGGTGCGCTCGGAACTGGTGCAGACTCTGGGCGAACAGGCGGTTGACTCCGGCTACAAGGTCTACACCACGATTAACAGCAAGCGCCAGGCCTATGCTGAAGAAGCGGTACAGAATGGGCTGGAAGACTATGACCGCCGCCACGGCTGGCGCGGCGCGGAAGCGCATGATGAGCCTTTGTCCCGCTTTATGGCCTATGCCAATACCTTCCCCGCAGAAGTGACCAAAGTCGGCGCATCCAGCTTTGATGCGCTGATGCAGGATGGCACAACCGTGACCGTGCCCTGGTCCGGCATGTCATGGGCCCGCCCCTACCGCAATGCCAACAGCGTAGGCAATGCGCCTGGCAAGGCCTCGCAGATTGTCAAAGTCAAAGATATTATCCGCCTGCGCCCGAATCAGGACAAAAGCTCCTGGTCGCTGGTGCAGATTCCCAAAGCGCAGGGCCAGCTGATTGCGATGAATCCGAACAATGGCGCGATTGAAGCCATTTCAGGGGGCTATAATTTTTACCAGTCCAAGTTCAACCGCGCGCTGCAGGGCTGGCGCCAGCCGGGCTCGATCATTAAGCCTTTTGTCTATGCGCTGGCTTTAGAGCGCGGCATGACTCCGTTCAGCATGGTCAATGACAGCCCGATCACCATTGGCAAATGGTCGCCTAAAAACGCTGACGGCCGCTATCTGGGCATGATTCCATTGCGCCGCGCGCTTTACCTGTCTCGCAATACCGTATCTGTGCGCCTGCTGCAGACCGTCGGCATTGAGCGCACCCGCCAGCTGTTCATGGACTTTGGCCTGCAGGAAGATCAGATTCCGCGCAATTACACCATCGCCTTAGGCACGCCGCAGGTTTTGCCGGTGCAGATGGCCACCGGCTATGCCACTTTCGCCAATGGCGGCTACCGCATTCAGCCGCATTTCATTGACCGCATTGAAGACGCCTACGGCAAAGTGATTTATCAGGCCAACCCTGACTACGCCTGCATTTCCTGCATCAATGAGAAAGAGCCGCCAGCGGATTCAGCCGAGCCTTCAACGCCGGATGATGAAGCCTTTGCAGTAGCCGGCGCCACCCTGCCGGAAGCGCAGCCGGCGGATGTTGACACTGCGGATTACCGCCAAGCACAGCGGATTTTAAAATCCAGCTCCGCATTTGACATGGCCAATATCCTGCGTGACGTCATTCAGCACGGCACCGGGCGCGCGGCCCTGAAAATCGGGCGCAATGATCTTGGCGGCAAAACAGGCACCACCAATGACGCCAAAGATGCATGGTTTGCAGGCTTTAACGGCAAGCTGGTGGCGATTGCATGGGTAGGCTTTGACCAGCCTACCACGCTGGGGCGCCGTGAATACGGCGGCGTAGCGGCCCTGCCGGTCTGGACCAGCTTTATGGCCAATGCCTTAAAAGGCACGCCTGAAGCCTGGGTGCGCCTGGATAAAAACGCCAAAGCGCCGCTGAACCGCAATCAGGTGACCATCAAGGTCCTGCCAGGCGCTGAAGTGCAGGACCGCGCTTCGCCACCGCTGGCTCAGCCGCTGTACCGCCCGGCGCCTGTGCCGGCAGTACGCCCGGCGCAAAATGACTTTGAGGACTTGCCGGGTGAAGAAGAGGCGCTGGCGCCGAAAAACAGCGCGCCGCCGGCCCTGCAGAACCATCCAGCGCCCGCGGGAGCGAAACCCCGCTCTGATGCGCTGGAAAACTTAATCGAACAGGTTCAATAAAATAAAGCCCTCGCAAGAGGTAATGCCTGTTAGTTAAGCATTTTTAATCCTCCCCAACCCTCCTTTTTCAAAGGAGGGAGCGTTTCGAAGTTCAATATGGTATTGAATTCAAGGGTGTTCCCCTCTTTTTCAAAGAGGGGTTAGGGGAGATTTATCAATCAGTAATAATGAAATTACGCTTAACTGATCAGCATTACCCGCAAGAGGGCTTTATTGATCCAGCGCAGGCTTTATTTCTTCTGAAAAATAAACATCTGGAACTGCGCATTCAGCGCAAATTCCGCCTGGCTTTCCAGAGCCTGCCTGCGCTCCGGCTTGGCCTTATAGGCATAAGGCGTCATCGCGATCAGGTTTTTCAAGTCCTGCTGCCCCAGCAGCATCGGCGCATCAATCACCTGCTCTTCCAGCAAGTCAAAGGCATCCTGCAGCTGATGGACGAATTTGCGCGGATCATGCGCCTGCACTTCTTCAAACAGCGCTTCACGCATGGCGTAAAGATGCTGCGGCGCCGGCGTGACCACCATCAGATAGCCCTTCGGCTTTAACACCCGCAGGATTTCTTCTTTCGGAATCGGGCTGAACAGGCTGCTGCACAGATCAACCGACTGA
Source organism: Acinetobacter sp. WCHAc010034 (assembly GCF_001696615.3). NCBI lineage: Bacteria > Pseudomonadati > Pseudomonadota > Gammaproteobacteria > Moraxellales > Moraxellaceae > Acinetobacter > Acinetobacter sp. WCHAc010034. The sequence goes on from NZ_CP032279.1 coordinate 1,601,241, forward strand.
TCCAGCACCGGCAGGGTCGCGCCGGTTCCCACCACCCACGTCACGCCTTTATTCAGCTTGGCCGCAGCCTGCACGGCATTCTTGGCTATATCCACCCCGGCGCACTGCATCACTTCCCGCTGCATGGCACCGGTGTAATAGCCTTCGCCGCAGCCGATATCCAGCAGATTTTCAATCCGCAGCCCGCAGATCTTTGCCACAGCGGCCTGCTGCAGCGGCGCATAGTGCCCGGCGCTTAAAAAAGCGCGCCGCGCCTGCACCGATTCCGGGGTATCGCCCGGGTTCTTGCTGTGCTTATGCTGCACCACATGCAGGTTGACATAGCCCTGCTTCGCCACGTCATAACTGTGACTGTTTTCACAGCGCCATGTTCTGTCCTCAAGCGCCAATTGCTTCTGGCAAACCGGGCACATCAGCAGATTCATCATTTTCTCCAAAGCCGTTCAGGCATTAAAAAAGCCGGCAAATGCCGGCTTTTCACATTCTATTCGCTTAGCGCAATTTTAAGGTCATCAGACCTAAAACTACCAGCATAATTGTGATAATCCAGAAGCGGATCACCACCTGGGTTTCGCGCCAGCCTTTTTTCTCATAATGGTGATGCAGCGGCGCCATCAGGAATACCCGCTTGTTGCGCATGCGCAGTGAGCCGATCTGCAGGAACACAGACACCGCCTCCACCACAAACACCCCGCCCATAATGGCAAAAACGATTTCCTGACGCACCATCACGGCAATGGTGCCGAGCATCGCGCCTAAAGACAGCGCGCCGACATCGCCCATGAACACCTGCGCCGGATGCGCGTTGTACCACAGGAACGCCAGGCCGGCGCCGATCATGGCCGCGCAGATCACCACCAGTTCCGAGGCGTATTTCACATAGGGAATATGCAGGTAGTCGGCAAAACGCACATCGCCGGCCAGATAGGCGAATACGCCCAAGCCGGCAGCCACCAGCACAATCGGCATAATCGCCAAGCCGTCCAGGCCGTCGGTTAAATTCACCGCATTGGATGCGCCGTTGATCACCAGATAAGTGAAAATAATAAAGCCGATGCCAAGCGGAATCACCGACAGGGGAATGCTGATTTCCTTAAAGAACGGAATCAGCACATCCAGCATGTCTGCGGTATGCACCGGGTTGGCCTGCTGGGCGGCAATCACGTACAGCGCGATGCCGGCGCCCAGAGAGCCGACCGAGGTCCAGAAGAATTTCTTCTTCGCCGGCAGGCCGGCATTGTCTTTATAGCGGATCTTGATCCAGTCGTCGGCCCAGCCGACCGCGCCGAAGATCACCATCACCGCCAGCACAATCCACACATAGGGATTGGACAAATCAGCCCAAAGCAGGGTGGAAATGCCGATGGACAGCAGAATCAGCACGCCGCCCATGGTGGGCGTGCCCATTTTCTTGGCATGCCCCTCAGGCGCAAATGAGCTTACGGCCTGGCCGTACTTCAAGGCCTGCAGCCTGCGGATCATCACCGGCCCCAGCACCAGGCCGATGGTCAGTGCGGTCAATACGCTCAGCAGCGAACGCAGCGTCAAATAGCGCACAACTTGGAATGAGCTGTGATAGCCCGCAAGCTGTTCAAATAACCATAACAGCATTTAAATTTTCTCCATCAAGTCAGCCATCAAGGTTTCCATATGGGTAAAGCGAGAACCTTTGAACAGGAAACTCATGGACTGAGGCTGATGCGTCTCAGCGAGACTGATTAAAAGCGGCAGGGCCTGTTCCTGAGTCAGGAACGCCTGCAGTTTCTTTCCGTACTGGGTGCTGCGCGCGCCTTCCTGCACAGCAGGCGCAAATCCGCCCACAGCAACCACAAAATTGATGCCTTTGACCGAGACCAGATCGCGGCCCAGCATATAATGCTGCTGCGCTGCGCTGGCGCCCAGCTCGCCGATATCGCCGATCACCATCACCCGGATGCCGTCCTGCTGCGCCAGCACCTCGGCGGCGGCGCGCATTGACGCCGGATTGGCGTTATAGGTGTCATCAATGAATAAATGCTGCTGATACTGGATGAAATTCAGCCGGCCTTTGGCGCCTGCGGCGTTCTCCAGGCCAGCAGCAATATCATCCAGGCCAATGCCGATGGCCAGCGCAAAAGCGGCCGCAGCGGCGGCGTTCTGCACATTGTGTCCGCCGGCAAAGGGCAAACTGATCCGGCGCGCGCCGGCCGGAGTATGCAGCGTAAACACCGCAGACTGCGGCTGCAGCTGAATATCCGCGGCGTACACATCGCCGCCGGGACCAAAGCTCAGCAGCTGTTCCGTCTGCACCGCGCTGCGGATCGCATCCGCAAAGTCATCCGCAGCCGGCACAATTGATACGCCGGTTTTGGCGACATGCGCATAAATTTCTGATTTGGCGCGGCAAATCCCTTCACGGCCGCCGAACTCGCCTAAATGCGCCGTTCCGACATTCAGGATGCCGGCCACATCCGGCTGCACCAGATTTGAGGTGTAGTCAATTTCACCGACATGGCTGGCACCCAGCTCCATCACGGCATACTGATGCTCACGGCGCAGCTCCAGCAGCATCATCGGCACGCCTAGGTCATTGTTCAGGTTGCCGCGGGTAATCAGCGCCGGCGCAATGCGCGACAGAATGCTGCCGAGCATTTCCTTCACCGTGGTTTTACCGCTGCTGCCGGTCAGGGCGATGACTTTCAGCTGCGGATGCTGCGCGCGCCGGTAAGCGCCGAGATGGCCCAGCGCCAGGCGGGTATCCGCAACCACCAGCTGGCAAATATCGGCATCGACAGGATGGCTGACAATTGCTATTTCACAGCCGCTAGCAGCCACCTGGGCAATAAAGTCATGCGCATCAAAGCGCTCGCCCTTCAGCGCCAGAAATGCATCGCCGGATTCGGCATGGCGCGAATCGGTCAAAATGCGCTTGACTGCGCCCTGAGGCGCTTTTGCATTATGCCAATGCCCTTGCGTGGCCTGCACCAGCTGCTCTGCGGTCCACGGCTCTAAAACTGCCGTACTGGTTGTAGAAGTATGCATGTTGTTTCCTATGAAGCCGGCTTAATGCGCTGGATATGCTGAATCTGTACTGTGATGCTGCGCGTCAATCGCCGACTGCACTTCCACCGCATCATCAAACCAGTGGCGCACGCCGTCAATTTCCTGATAATTTTCATGGCCTTTTCCGGCAATCACCACAATGTCGCCGCTTTTAGCCTGCGCCACGGCGAATTTAATCGCTTCACGGCGGTCATGAATCTCATGCGCCTGATGCTGCGCAAAGCTGATGCCGGCCTTCATGTCGGCAAAAATCTGCGCAGGATCTTCAGTGCGCGGATTGTCCGAAGTAATTAAGGCGATATCGGCATGCGCCAAAGCGGCCTGCGTCATCAGCGGGCGCTTGCCGCGGTCTCGGTCGCCGCCGCAGCCGAATACCGCCCATAAATCATGCGCGGCATGGCGCCGCAGTGTCTGCAGCACCTGAATTAAAGCATCCGGCGTATGCGCATAATCGACAATAAACAGCCGGTCCGCATCGCGGATCACCTGCATGCGCCCCGGCGCGCCCTGCAGCTGCGGCGCAGCGGCGATTAAGTCCGGCAGCGCAAATCCGGCCTGCTCGGCAGCGATGAAGGCCGCCACAATATTTTCCACATTGAAATGGCCCAGCAGCGGACTGCGCACAGCAAATTCGCCTTGCGCCGTCGCCAGCTTAAACTGCACGCCGCTCAGGCTGTATTGAATATCGCGCACCTGATAATCGGCGTCCTGCGCAGCGGCCGAATAGGTCAGAATTTCCGGCTGCGCCGGATTGCTTTGCGCAGCCTGCAGCATCACCGGCGCATAGGCGTCATCCAGATTGATAATGGCCGCTTTCAGTGACGGAAACTGGAACAGGCGCGACTTGGCCTGCGCATAGGCTTCCAGGGTTTTATGATAGTCCAGATGGTCGCGGCTTAAATTGCTGTAGGCGGCGATTTCAACCGCGCAGCCATTCAGCCGGCCCTGCTCCAGCCCGTGCGAGCTGGCTTCAATTGAAGCGAATTCTGCGCCCTGCTGCGCATAGCTGTGCAGCGCATTCTGCATCTGCAGCGCATCCAGCGTGGTATGCGTAGAGGCTTCCAGATTCGGTAGAATGCCGTTGCCTGTAGTGCCCATCACCGCGCACTTTTTGCCCTGCTGCGTCAATAATTCTGCAATTAGGCGCGAAATGGTGGTTTTGCCGTTGGTGCCGGTCACCGCAATAATCCGCGCCGGATGCACCGGCTGCGCGGCCTGCAGGTACTGCTTCTGCCACTGCCCCATCAGCTGGCGCACATCCGCCACTGCAAAGCAGTTTTCCAGGCCCAGATCCGTTTCAGAAATCACCGCCAGCGCGCCTTTATCCAAGGCGGCCTGCGCAAACTGCGCGGTTTTTTCCGGCTGGGAAAGCGATGTCAGCGCAATGAAAATCTGCCCCGCCGCTACTTTCCGGCTGTCCAGGCTGAAGCCGCTGAACGGCTGCAGCATCCATTCAGCCGGCTGTTCAGCGCTGCAGAGCTGTTGAAATGTAATTGGCATGCATCACCTATTTGCTGGATTTAGGAGTATCTAAAGGTTTGTCTAAAGGCACGTTCATCAGGCGCAGGGACTCCTGCATGACGCGCGCAAAGACCGGCGCGGAAACTGTGCCGCCGAAATAAGTGCCTTTCGGGTTTTCAACCACCACCACCATGGCGATGCGCGGATCGCTGACTGGAGCAACGCCGGCAAACAGGGCGCGGTATTCTGTAGTTGAATAGCCTTTGCGGTCCGGGCGCAGCTTATGCGCCGTGCCGGTTTTGCCGGCAACGCGGTAGCCTGAAATATTGGCGCGGGTGGCCGTGCCGCCCGGCATGGTGGCCGATTCCATCATCAGCAGCACCTGATCGGCAATCGCCGGGCTGATCATCTGCTCGCCTTTCGCCGGCGCTTCCAGCTTGTACAGGCTGAGCGGCATTTTGACGCCCTTGTTGGCGATCATGGCATAGGCGTCCGCCATCTGCAGCACCGTCGCGTTCAGGCCGTAGCCGTAGGCCATGGTGGCGACTTCAGACACATTCCACTTGCTTTTCGGCAGGATCAGGCCCGCGCTTTCGCCGGGGAATTTCACCGCTGAGCGCTGGCCAAAGCCTAAACGCTGATAGAAAGTCGGCAGGGTTGAATAAGGCAGGGACAGCGCGATTTTCGCCACGCCGACGTTGGAGGATTTCTGAATGATCCCGCCGAGGGTCAATGCGCCGTAATTATGCGTATCGCGGATAGTGTGGTTGCCTACCCGCATTGAGCCCGGCGAAGTATTCACCACGGTGTTCGGCATATACTTGCCGCTTTCCAGCGCCATCGCCACAGTCAGCGGCTTCATGGTTGAACCCGGCTCAAAGGAGTCCACCGCCCCGCGGTTGCGCATGGCGTCTTTATTGCCCAGGCTGTTTTTGTCATTCGGGTTATACGATGGCCAGCTGGTCATGGCCAGAATCTCGCCGGTTTTCACATCCACTGCAATCGCGGTGGCGGAACGGGCATTATTGGCTACGCCGGCGGCGGTCAATTCGCGGTACATAATGTACTGCAGGCGTGAGTCAATGCTCAGCGTCACGTTTTCGCCCGGCTCCACTTCCTTCACCACTTCCGGGTCTTTAACGCGGTTGCCTTTTTTGTCGCGGACAATCTGCTGCTCGCCGTCAGTGCCTGCAAGGCGCTGATTCAGCTGCATTTCCAGCCCTTCAATCCCGCTTCCTTCACTGTTGGTCAGGCCGATGATCTGCGAGTTGGGCTGCGGCTGCGGATAGTAACGCTTATAGTTCTTTTCGGTATAAACCCCCTGAAAATCGCGCTTCGCGATCAGCTCGGCCTGCTGCGGCGGCACTTCTTTCTTCAGCACCAGATAGCGCGAGCGCGGGCGCTCATAGACTTTCTTGCGCAGTTCCGCCCGGTCCATGCCTACGGCATCCGCCAGCTCATCCAGGTTCATATTTTTGTCGGGCAGCTGGCGCTTCAGCTTGCGGCTGTTCGGCTCTTTTTCCAGCTGCGCCATGATGTCTTCATACAGCTTCTTATTGTCAAAATAATCGCGCGGGTCCATCACTACTTTCATCACCGGCGTGCTGATGGCCAAAGGCACGCCGTGGCGGTCATAAATCACGCCGCGCATCGCCCGGATTTTTTCCGTTCTTAAAATATTGGCATTGGCTTTATTCTGCAGAAAGTCCTTATTGATGACCTGCACATAAAAAGCGCGCCCGACCAGGGCGAGAAAACACAGCAGCACCACGCCCCACATCAGGTAAAAACGCCACATTTCAACATTGATGACATGCTTGCCTGTCACTGACTGCTTTTTCCGCACTGCCTGCTTAATTCTCTTATCCACCATGGTACAGCTAGCCTTATTTTTTCTCTTCTGAAGTCTGCGGTAAAGATATAACAACCGTTTGCGCCACTGGCGGAGAGTACATCCGAAGCTGGGTCACCGCCCGCGTGCCGATTTGCGCGGTTGCGCCGAAAGTCTGCTGCTCAATCAGCAGGCGCCCCCATTCCGCATTCAGGTCATCACGTTCACGCAGGTAAGTGCTGAGCTTGCGGTAATCCTGACGGTATTCAAAGACCTGAAAAACCACCACCACAGCGCTGCTGAACACCAATGCCAGCAGAATGGCATAGGCCACGGTTTTTTTCAGTTTCAGATTGTCAGCTGTTTTTTCTATCGCTTCAGTTTTCATTATTCGCCTTTTAAGCTAAACGTTCTGCCACGCGAAGCCAAGCGCTGCGTGAACGCGGATTGGCTTTAACTTCCGCATCGCTGGCGCGGATGCGCGCGATTTTTTTCAAGCGGCGGGTATCTTCCCGCTTTTGAGGCAAGCCCCAGCCGGTATCTTCCGCCAAGGTCGATTCTTTTTGAATAAACTGCTTAATCAGCCGGTCTTCCAGGGAATGGAAGCTGATCACCGCCAAAGTCCCTTCCGGCTTCAGCACATCCACGGCTTGAGGCAGGAAAATTTCAATATCTTCTAATTCTTTATTAATGGCAATACGGATGGCCTGAAAAGTCCGCGTGGCGGCGTGTTTATTTTTTTCCCACTTGGGATGCGCCACTTTGACAATTTCCGCCAGCTTGCCGGTGGTTTCAATATAGCCGGCATTTTTAATGGCTTTGGCAATGCGGCGGCTGTAGCGCTCTTCACCGTATTGATAGATGTAATTCGCCAGCGCTTCTTCTTCAATTTTCAGCAGCCATTCCGCCGCGGTCTGGCCTTGGGAATTGTCCATGCGCATGTCCAGCGGGCCGTCATTCATAAAGCTGAAGCCGCGCTCCGCCTGATCCAGCTGCGGCGATGAAACCCCTAAATCCGCCATGACGCCATCCACCGACTCTATGCCCCGCGCCTGCAGTTCCTGCTTCAGGTCGGCAAAGCTGGCATGGATGATGCTGAAGCGCGGATCTTCCTGCGCCAAGGCAGCAGCGGTTTCCAAAGCCTGCGGGTCTTTGTCGAAAGCGTACACCCGCGCCGAGGCATCCAGCTTGGACAGCAATAAGCGGGTATGCCCGCCGCGTCCAAACGTGCCGTCCACATAAATTCCTGTATTGCGCCCGGCAAGCAGGGCATCAACGGTTTCGTGAAGTAATACAGAAATATGCGACATATGGATGGGTTCAGTACAGTAAAAAAGTAACTGCACATTATTACCTTGTTTTAACAAAGCTCCAAACGTCTTTTTGTACAGAAATATTACTTTTCATAGAGAAAACCGTTTTAAAGTTTGCCGGATGGCCTTTTCCGGCGCAATCCGGCTAAATTTGCAGCTTTGGCCGAAAAAGCCCGCGCAATCCAGCCCGTCTTTTTTGCCTGTTCAGCGCTTTCCTGCGCCCGGATAAGCGCTGCATTCAGCCAAGCCCGGGAGCAAGCAGGCCCTAAAACAGATCATCTGAAAAGCTGAATGCCGGCCAGTTTCTTAACTGGCCGGCATTCAGTCTGTCAGCGCGGCTTTTTTACAGCCTGAAAATCAGCGTTTTGTATTATAGATCTGATCAAATACGCCGCCATTCACAAAATGCGTCTGCTGCGCTTTGGCCCAGCCGCCGAACACTTCATCAATGGTGAAGGTTTTCAATGGCGGGAACTGCGCCTTGTATTTGGCCAGCACTTTTTCATTGCGCGGACGGTAGAAATGCTTGGCGGCCATTTCCTGCCCCAATGGCGAGTACAGGTAATTGATATAGCCTTCAGCCAGCCATTTGTTGCCATTTTTTTCTACGGTCTTATCAACAATCGCTACAGAAGGCTCAGTCAAAATAGAAACGGACGGGTAAACGATGTCAAATTTGCCCTTGCCCAGGGTTTTCTGCGTCACCAGCGCTTCATTTTCCCAGGTCAGCAGCACGTCGCCTATGCCGCGCTCGGCAAAGGTGGTCATCGACGCGCGGGCTGCCGAGTCCATCACCTTGACGTTGCGGTACATTTTGCCAACAAAGTCTTTGGCCTTGGCGTCATTGCCGCCCGGCTGCTGCAGCGCATAGCCCCATGCCGACAGGTAGACCCAGCGCGGCAGGCCGCCGGTTTTCGGGTTTGGGGTAATGATCTGCACGCCCGGCTTGGTCAGGTCTGACCAGTCCTTAATCTTTTTAGGGTTGCCCTTGCGCACCATAAAGACAATGGTCGAGGTATAAGGCGCGGAGTTGTAAGGAAACTCTTTCTGCCAGCCCGGCTGGATCTGCCCGGATTTGACAATTTCATCAATATCGTTGGCCAAAGCCAAAGTCACCACATCGCCTTTTAAGCCGTCAACCACAGAACGGGCCTGCTTGCCTGAACCGCCGTGCGACTGCTTGAAGTTTACAGTTTTACCGGTGCGGGATTCCCAGTAGGCGCCGAAGGACTGGTTGAATTCATCGTAAAATTCACGGGTTGCATCATAGGAGACATTCAGGAATTCACGGTCAGCCGCCTGCGCAGCCGCGCTGAATGCGAAGCTGGCCGACAGCACCGCGGCGCTGAAAAAAATTTTCAATTGGGTTTTCATGAGCGTATTAAAAAATTGATCTGCAATGCTGCCCAATATAAAAAATAAAGCCGTCAACATCAATGCGCGCCGGCGGCCAGTACGGCCGCCGCCGCCGGGCGCATTCTATCTTAATACCTTGTTTTTGCGCATAAAAACCCATATAACACTTTACTTATTCAAGATATATAGCGTTTTCATCTTTGCATATAATAAAAATGCATAATCAGGTTCAGCTGCTGCATGCCGCCAGCTTTAAGGCATGCAGGCTTAATTTTTCCCGCTGTAGATCTGGTCGAAAATGGCGCCATTCGCAAAATGCGCATTTTGCGCCTTGGCCCAGCCGCCAAAGACTTTATCAACCGTAAAGGTCTGCACTTTCGGGAACTGCGCCGCATATTTGGCTGCAGCCCTGCTGTCGCGCGGGCGGAAATAATGCTTGGCCGCCAGCTCCTGGCCTTTCGGCGAATATAGATAGTTGAGGTAGCCTTTGGCCAAATTGCGGCTGCCGTTTTTATCGGCGGTTTTATCGACAATCGCCACGGACGGCTCGGCCAGAATGGAAATTGACGGATACACCACATCAAACTTATCTTTGCCTAAGCCCTGCGACGCCAGCAGCGCTTCATTTTCCCAGGACAGCAGCACATCGCCTATGCCGCGCTCGGCAAAAGTAGTCAATGAGCCGCGCGCGCCCGAATCCAGCACTTTCACATTCTGATAAAGCTTTTTCACCAGCTCCCTGGCCTTGGCGTCACTGCCGCCCGGCTGCTTCAAGGCGTAGCCCCATGCCGACAGGTAAATCCAGCGCGGCGCGCCGCCGGTTTTCGGGTTTGGAGTAATGATTTCCACGCCCGGCCGGCTTAAGTCATTCCAGTCCTTAATCTGCTTGGGATTGCCCTTGCGCACCAGAAATACGATGGTTGAGGTATAGGGCGCGGAATTATGCGGAAATTCCTTCTGCCAGTTCCGGTCAATCTGCCCGCTGCGGACAATTTCATCAATATCATTGGCCAGCGCCAGCGTCACCACATCGGCCTGCAGCCCGCTTGCGACCGCCCGCGCCTGCTTGCCTGAACCGCCGTGCGACTGCTTGAAGCTGACCTCCTGCCCGGTGCGCTTTTTCCAGTAGGCGCCGAACTCTTGATTATACTCCTGATAAAACTCGCGGGTCGGATCATAGGACACATTTAGAAACTCCCTGGCGGCGGCCGCTTCAGCCGCAGCTGCGCTTAACAGCGCCAGCGCGCCGGCAGCGATGGTTTTTTTCATGGCATTGCACTCATCTGTTCAGTTAAATGCACTATATGAATATAAAATACTTTTAACAATCAGCTGTTTATACTATTAAATGGCTTGCATTCCTGTTTTATGCATATGCATAATCCTGCATTGATTTGCGCGATTGATGCTAAATCAGGCGGCTGAAGGCATCCGCCTCCACGCTGTCTCCACAGTTGTCTGCTACAAATAGGCCAGTCAAGGAGAAAGCTCCTGGATTTGGCAGCTTGCCGGCCTGATTTTTAGCCTTTTTGTAAAAAATGTGACGCAGTTCCTGAAATTTACCGCAAAAAATGCTTAAATGGCTGCATTACTACTAGAAAACAGCCAAATCGCTATGATTTGAACATCAGCTTAAGGGGAAGTTTGAAAATGAAATCACCTTTATTTTCTGCAATATGCTTAGGCTTAGGCCTGACTTTCGCAGCCCAGGCCGGCCATGCCGCCGCCATCAGCAAATCAGCCAGCAGCAAAGCCGCTTTGCCTGCTGAAAAAGGCTCGCTGATTGAAAAAGCCATTCATCAGCAGAAAAATGCGGGCCAGCTGCAGCTGGACGGCAATTTAAAAATGCTGACCGCGCTGAAAGCCGCGCCGACACAGAATTTCCTTGCATCGCAGAACCAGAGCTTCACCCGCTTTGTGCAGGCGCTGTTCCCGCAGCACAGCTCCTGACTGCCGGGCGCAGGCCATCCCCCGCTTTGAAGCCTGAGCGCAGCCTCATTACTGAATGTTGAATTAAGCATTAAGTGATGGGGCTTTTTCGTTATAATAGCTGCAATTTACACTTTGAATATTATCCGGTTATGACAGTCCGTACTCGCATCGCGCCATCTCCTACTGGCTTTCCCCATGTAGGCACAGCTTACATCGCTTTATTTAACTTATGCTTCGCCAAGCAGCATGGCGGCGAGTTCATCCTCCGCATTGAAGATACCGACCAGCTGCGCTCTACGCCGGAATCCGAAAAAATGATTCTGGACTCATTGCGCTGGCTGGGCCTGAACTGGTCTGAAGGCCCGGATATAGGCGGCCCGCACGCGCCTTACCGCCAGTCGGAGCGCATGGGTATTTACAGGCAGTATGCGCTGGAACTTGTGGAAAAAGGCCATGCCTTCTACTGCTTCGCTACGGCGGAAGAGCTTGATCAGATGCGCGCAGAACAGCAGGCGCGCGGCGAGTCGCCGCGCTATGACGGCCGCGGCTTGAACTTGGCGCAGGACGAAGTCGAGCGCCGCCTGGCTGCCGGCGAAGCGCATGTCATCCGCATGAAAGTGCCGGCTGAAGGCGTTTGCAAATTCAATGACATGCTGCGCGGCGAAGTGGAAATTCCATGGGCGCAGGTCGACATGCAGATTCTGCTGAAAACTGACGGCCTGCCGACCTACCACCTCGCCAACGTGGTGGATGACCATTTGATGCAGATCACCCACGTCATCCGCGGCGAAGAGTGGATTCCTTCCGCGCCGAAGCACCAGCTGCTGTACCAGTACTTCGGCTGGGAAATGCCTGCGCTGTGCCACATGCCGCTGCTGCGCAACCCGGACAAATCCAAGCTGTCCAAGCGCAAAAACCCGACTTCAATCAATTATTACAAAGACATCGGCGTGCTGCCGGAAGCCCTGCTGAACTATCTGGGCCGCATGGGCTGGTCAATGCCGGACGAAAGCGAAAAATTCACCTTGGCGGAAATGGTGCAGCACTTTGACATTCAGCGCGTGTCGCTGGGCGGCCCGATCTTTGACGTGGAAAAGCTCAACTGGCTGAACGGCCAGTGGATCAAGGGCCTGACGCCTGCTGAACTGCTGAATACCTTGCTGGCCTGGAAGTCTGACCGCCAGACCCTGGAAGACATCGCCGCAGCCATCCAGCCGCGCATCAACCTGCTGTCGGAAGCGGTGAACTGGGCCGGCTTCTACTTCAACCAGTTCCCTACGCTGTCGAAAGAGCAGTTCGAAAGCAAGAAGCTCAGCGAAGAACAGGTGCGCCAAAGCCTGCAGTTCGCCATCTGGCGCCTGGAAAGCCTGTTCACATGGAACAATGACACCGTCAGCCAAACCCTGATGGACTTGGCGAATCAGATGGAAATCAAGCTGCGCGACTTCATGCCGGCGTTCTTTATCGCCATTGCCGGCTCAACCTCATCTACGCCGGTGATGCAGTCCATGGTTACCCTTGGCCCGGATCTGACCTTCGCGCGCCTGCGCCACGCCCTTGAAATTGCCGGCGGGCCGAGCAAAAAAGAAGCGAAAGTCTGGGAAAAGCTCAATGAAAGCCTGAAATTGCCGAAAAATGATGCAGTTGACAGCATTTAATTGATTTTTTAGTTGACGCGTGAGCGCGATATCCATAATATAGCGCTCACACACAGACTGGGGTCATAGCTCAGTTGGTAGAGCGCTACAATGGCATTGTAGAGGTCAGGAGTTCGATCCTCCTTGACTCCACCAAAAAATGTTTTTTTACCTGTGTTTGCCTCACTTGTCCCTATCGTCTAGAGGCCTAGGACATCGCCCTTTCACGGCGGTAACCGGGGTTCGAATCCCCGTAGGGACGCCATATTCAAGGCGGCTTTAATTGATTTAAGGCCATCTTATAAAAAACCCAAGCATTGCAGCTTGGGTTTTTTATTGCCTGCAATTCAGCCGCCGGCGCATTTTTCTTCAGGCGCTTTTTGCTTTCTGCGCCATTCCGATTAAAATAAGCGGTAAATTAAAATTATGGAGTTGCAATGCAATACCGCTGCCCTCAATGCCAAAGCCCGAAAATCATGCCCGTTGCGCAAGCCGGCGCGCCGGCCGCACGCCCGGTTGTGCCAAAGAGCCTGGTGTTTTTAATTCCAGCCATCTTCGTCCTGCTTCTTCTGGCGCTGATCAGCATTGCGATGTGGATTTTCGGCGACGGCGCAGGCTCCGGACTGCAGGCGGCGACCGTTGCGGTATTCGCGGTCTGCCTGATTGCCGGCTTCCTGTTTTACCGCGACCTGCCGGATTTTAAAATTTCCATGCAGGCCTTCATGCAGTCGCAGAAAAAATGGAAATGCCGCGACTGCAGCCACGAATGGGAAAGCTGATCCGCGCCTAGCGCCGATGTGAATCCGCAGCCATCTCCTCCTCATGCGCATCCCCTTCATGGCGGTGCGCATCCGCCGCGCAGGCGCCCTCTTCAATCTGCAGGGTCATTTCGGTAATGCCGTGCTGATGGCTGAGCATTTCCAAGGCCTCGCGGTACAGGGCATTGCGGTCTGCGCAGGGCGCAAGCAGGTGCACGGTCAAATGCACATTCTTGGAGCTGATGGCCCAGACTTTCAGCTGATGAATGCTTTCAACGCCGTTTAAATTCAGCAGGTCATTGCGCAGCTTTTCAATGTCAATCTCCTCCGGCACGCCTTCAAGCAGAATATTGATGCTCTGCTTCAGCAGAATCCAGGTCCGCGGCAGCACCCAGAAGCCGATCAGCACCGCAATCAGGGTATCCACCCACATCCAGCCGGTAAAATAAATCACCGCCGCGCCGATAATCACCCCGACCGAACCCAGCGCATCGCTCAGGACTTCAAGATAAGCCCCTTTGACGTTCAGGCTGTCCTGCGCGCTGGAAAATAAAATCCGCATCGAAATTAAATTAATGATCAGGCCGATAACCGCCACAATCATCATGCCCGCGCTCTGGATTTCAGGCGGCTGGCTGAAGCGCAGATAGGCCTCATACAGAATGTACATCGCTACTGCAAACAGCATTGAGGCGTTAAATAAAGCCGCCAGAATTTCAAAGCGCTGATAGCCGAAAGTGCGCCGGTCATCCGCAGGCAGCTTGCCGATTTTAATGGCCGCCAGCGCAATCGCCAGAGCCGCCGCATCGGTAAACATATGCGCAGCATCCGACAGCAGCGCCAGGCTTTGCGTCATAAAGCCGGCAATGACTTCAATCACTAAAAAGCTCGATGTCAGAATCAAGGCAAAGGTTAATTTTCTGGCATTGCCTTCGGTCACAACAGCATGACTGTGATCATGCCCATGCTGGCTGTTCATTGTTTCCCCCCGCTTTATCAAGCCGCGCTGAAAATTCAGCTGATTCGTGTTATAGACTTATTGATAATAGTAATTATTATCAATAAAAGCCATTCCCCGATATAATCGCTTTCACTCAAATTTTATTCAAAAGCTTGCCTCATCTTCAGGATAACCCTTTATGAAAAAATATCTAGCCTTAGCTTTGCTCGCCTGCGCGCAGGCCCAGGCGCATGCGCCTTATGTGGCCCCGCTGGCCTATATCACGGACAATACGCAAATTACCGTGCTGAGCGCTTATGCGGAACAGGCGCTGCAGCCGGAATACGCCCTGAAAGATGTTCAGTTCAGCATCATCCAGCCGGATCAGACCCAGCTGACGGCGCAGCCGCAGCCGGGCTTGAAATCCGCGGCGGCCTTTGACCTGAAGCTGCCCGAAAAAGGCACCTATACGCTTTATGCCAAAGCCGCGCATCCGGTCCAGTATGTGCAGCACAACAAGCAGTGGAAGATTTTTGCCGATGTAGCCGCGAACAAGGTTCCTGCGCTGAGTGAACGCGATTTTGTAATTCCGGGCGACTTTAAAGGCAAGCTTCCGAAGAAGCTTGATACCGTGCGCGAATGGAGCATCCAAAGCTATGTCAGCAAAGGCGCCGCCTCTGCCGTGGCCGTGACGCCGGCGCCGATTCAAGTCAGCTTCCAGACCCACCCCAATGAAATTCAGGCGCAGCGCCCTGTGCAGCTGCAGCTGAGCAAGGCCGGCAAGCCGCTGGCGCAGGCTGA
Organism: Acinetobacter sp. WCHAc010034; assembly: GCF_001696615.3. Classification (NCBI taxonomy): domain Bacteria; kingdom Pseudomonadati; phylum Pseudomonadota; class Gammaproteobacteria; order Moraxellales; family Moraxellaceae; genus Acinetobacter; species Acinetobacter sp. WCHAc010034. Next base: position 1,616,312 of record NZ_CP032279.1, read on the forward strand.
AGTGCTGATCCGCACCCAAGGCGCTTCTGAACAGCAGGCTCAGTCCGCCGCAGTAAATGCTGACGGCACAGCCAGCGTGACTTTCCCGCAGGCCGGCAGCTATTTGCTGGAAGTCAGCGAGGCTATTGACCCGAAAGCCGCTCCTAGAAACCGGCACTACACCATTATCAGCCTGGGCGTCACGGCTCCAGCCTCCTGATGCCTGCCGCAGGCTGAATCCACAAAATCCGCGCATAAAAAAACCAGCCCGGGGGCTGGTTTTTGCTTGGCATCAATTCAGCAATCAGCTGCCGATTTTCTTATACTTGGAACGCTTCACCACCGCAGCGTCGCCTAAGCGCGCCTGGCGGTATGCTTCATATTCAGCATAGTTGCCTTCGTAGAATTCAGGCTGTTCATTTTCAAATGACAGGATATGCGTCGCGATGCGGTCAAGGAACCAGCGGTCATGCGACACCACCATCACGGTGCCCGGGAACACCAGAATGGCATCTTCAAGCGCGCGCAAAGTTTCGATATCCAAGTCGTTCGACGGTTCATCGAGCAGGATGACGTTTGCGCCCATCTGCAGGATCTTCGCCAGCTGCAGGCGGTTACGCTCACCGCCGGACAGCTCGCCGACGCGCTTCTGCTGATCCTGGCCTTTGAAGTTGAAGCGGCCGATATAGGCGCGGGATGCAATTTCGTAATCGCCGATTCTCAAGATGTCCAAACCGCCGGAAACTTCTTCCCAAACCGTTTTGTTGTTGTCCAGAGTATCGCGGATCTGGCCGACATAAGCCACTTTAACCGATTCGCCCAGAGTGACCGTGCCGGTATCCGGCTGCTGTTCGCCGGTCATCATGCGGAACAGCGTAGTTTTACCTGCGCCGTTCGGGCCGACAATGCCGACAATCGCGGTAGGCGGCACAGTGAAAGTCAAATCCTTATACAGCAGGCGGCCGTCAAATGACTTGCTGATGCCTTCAACTTCCACCACTTTGTTGCCTAGGCGCGGGCCAGGCGGAATGTAGATTTCAGAAGTTTCATTGCGCTGCTGGAATTCGCGCGAGTTAAGCTCTTCAAAACGCTCCATGCGCGCTTTGTTTTTCTTCTGCTGGCCTTTGGCATTTGAGCGAACCCATTCAAGTTCTTTTTTCAATGCTTTGGCAAAAGATTCTTCCTGCTTGTTTTCCTGCTCTAAGCGGGCATTTTTCTGCTCCAGCCAAGAAGAGTAGTTGCCTTGGTAAGGAATGCCCATGCCGCGGTCAAGCTCCAGAATCCACTCAGCCACGTTGTCCAGGAAGTAGCGGTCGTGCGTAATCGCCACGATGGTGCCCGGGAAATCTTTCAGGAAGCGTTCCAGCCAAGACACAGATTCCGCGTCCAAATGGTTGGTCGGTTCGTCCAGCAGCAGCATGTCCGGCTTAGACAGCAGCAGGCGGCACAGCGCGACACGGCGGCGTTCACCGCCTGAAAGCAGGGTGACGTCAGCATCCCAAGCCGGCAGGTTCAGCGCTGCCGCTGCCTGATCCATCTGGTTGCTTAAGTTATGCGCATCCCATGAGTGGATAATGGCTTCAAGCTTTTCCTGCTCTTTTGCCAGCGCGTCAAAGTCGGCATCTTCAGCGGCGTATTCAGCGAATACTTCATCCAGGCGCGCCAAGGCATCCAGCGGTTCACGCAGGCCGTCTTCGACGTTGCCGCGGACGTCTTTGTTTGGATCCAGCGGCGGCTCCTGCTCAAGGTAGCCGATTTTAATACCCGGCTGCGCGCGCGCTTCGCCTGAGAAATCTTTATCTACGCCAGCCATAATGCGGAGCAGGGTAGATTTGCCTGCACCGTTTAAACCAAGCACGCCAATTTTCGCGCCCGGGAAAAATGATAAAGAGATGTCTTTTAAGATTTCGCGCTTCGGCGGAACCATTTTCGACACACGGTTCATCGTGTAAATATATTGGGCCACGCAGGACTCCTCAATTGAAAAACCAAAATTCACCCATAATCACAACATCGGGTGAACAAATAACCGCAGGCATTATACGATGAAAGCGCTGAAAAAATAAGGCATAGCCCGCATCTTCAATAGAATGTTACAACTAACGGATAGTTTAAATTTCAGGCAGGCTTGCGCATGCTTGAATCCGCTCAGTTTTGAGCTGAAAAACTTTCAGCCATATCAGTAAACAAGATATTTATTTCGGTAAATATGCGCTTTTATTCATATGCATAACTGATAGACTGATCAAATAGCCAACTCACGAAGATGATGCAACATGACTTATAAAGATGAAACTTTAGCCATTCACGCGGGGTATCAGCCGGAAGCCACCACCAAAGCCGTGGCCGTTCCTATTTATCAAACCACATCGTATGCCTTTGACAATACTCAACATGGGGCCGATTTATTTGATTTAAAGGTGCAGGGCAATATCTACACCCGCATCATGAACCCGACCACTGCGGTGCTGGAGCAGCGGGTCGCGGCGCTGGAAGGCGGGATTGGCGCATTGGCTCTGGCTTCAGGCATGGCGGCCATCACCTACGCCATTCAGACCATTACTGAAGCCGGCGACAATATTGCATCGGTTTCCACCCTCTACGGCGGCACCTACAACCTGTTTGCGCATACCCTGCCGAAGCAGGGCATTGAAGTGCGCTTCTTTGACTATCAGAATCCGGAAGCGCTGCGCGGCCTGATTGATGAAAAAACCAAGCTGGTATTTGTCGAATCAATCGGCAACCCGCTGGGCAACATCATTGACCTGGAAGCCATCGCGGCCATCGCGCATGAATACGGCGTGCCTGTAGTGGTTGACAACACCGTGGCGACACCTGCCCTGCAGAAGTCCTTTGATTTCGGCGCTGACATCATTGTGCACTCGCTGACCAAATACATCGGCGGCCACGGCAACTCCATCGGCGGGATTATTGTCGACAGCGGCAAATTCCCCTGGGGCAAATATCCGGAGCGCTTTAAAGTCCTGAATACGCCCGATCCGAGCTATCACGGCGTCAACTATGTCGAAGCCCTCGGCGCAGCCGCCTATATCGCCCGCGCCCGCGTGGTGCCGCTGCGCAATACCGGCGCAGCCATCAGCCCGCTCAGCGTGTTCCTGATCCTGCAGGGCCTGGAAACATTGAACCTGCGCATGGAGCGCCATACTGAAAATGCGCAGAAGGTCGCCGAATACCTCAAGGCCCATCCTAAAGTGAAATGGGTGAATTACGCCGGCTTGAAAGACCATCCGCAGCATGCGCTGGCGCAGAAATACGTCAAAGGCAGGCCTTCCGCGATCCTGTCTTTTGGCGTGCAGGACGGCCGTGAAGGCGGCACGCGCTTCATTGACGCGCTGCAGCTGTTTACCCGCCTGGTGAACATCGGCGACGCCAAAAGCCTGGCCTGCCACCCGGCCACCACCACGCACCGCCAGCTGAACGAAGCGGAGCTGAAAGCCGCCGGCGTCAGCACCGACATGGTGCGCCTGTCTGTCGGCATTGAGCATATTGATGACCTGATTGCGGATCTGGAGCAGGCGCTGGCCGCGGTCTGAGGCCCTGAACGCCGGGCAGCCTTGCGGCGCAAGCGCTGAAGGCTGCCCCGGATGCGGAAATTTTTCTTCAGCATTTCCTTGCTTTATTGCTGATTCATAGTGAATAATGGGTATAAAGATGATCCATTTTAGAGCAATAACTCTAAATTCATTTTTAAATTCAACAAGTTAAAATTATAGCTTTTCGGCATAAATCCGCTATCATAGCCGCACGGAACATTACTGAATTTCAGCAAGAATGACGGTATGCTCAGGCAATAAAAACAAATGCACTGAATCACATTTATTCAGATCAGGGAAACTAACTGTGAAACAAAGATTAGAAAAACTCTTTAAAGAAAAAGTGAATGGAAAAGTCGTCTTAATTACAGGCGCTTCCAGCGGAATCGGCTTAACTGTTGCGCACCGCCTGGCCGGCGCCGGCGCGCATGTGCTGCTGGTTGCCCGCACCAAAGAGACGCTGGACCAGGTGAAAGCTGAAATTGAAGCCAAAGGCGGCCAAGCCTCTGTTTTCCCTTGCGACCTGAACGACATGAATTCAATTGATGAAGTGTCCAAGCAGATTCTGGCTGCCGTCGATCATATTGATATCCTCATCAACAACGCCGGCCGCTCAATCCGCCGCGCCGTGCATGAATCCACCGAGCGCTTCCACGACTTTGAACGCACCATGCAGCTGAATTACTTCGGCGCAATCCGCCTGGTGATGAACATCCTGCCGCAGATGATGATCCGCCGTGACGGCCACATCATCAATATCAGCTCGATCGGCGTACTGGCGAACGCCACGCGCTTCTCAGCCTATGTGGCGTCTAAAGCCGCGCTGGACGCTTTCAGCCGCTGCCTGTCCGCCGAAGTGCATTCGCATAAGATCGCGATTACTTCGGTTTACATGCCGCTGGTGCGCACGCCGATGATCGCGCCGACCAAGATTTACAAATATGTGCCGACGCTGTCGCCGGAACAGGCTGCCGACTTAATCGCCTACGCGATTGTCAAGCGCCCGAAAAAAGTCGCAACCAACCTCGGCCGCCTTGCATCGCTGACTTACTCGGTTGCGCCGGACATCAACAACAAGCTGATGTCCATCGGCTACAACCTGTTCCCAAGCTCTTCAGCCTCTGTCGGCCAGCATGAAAAGCTGAACTGGGTGCAGAAGGCCTATGCCCGCCTGTTCCCGGGCGAGCACTGGTAAGTCCAGCTTAATTCCGCCAGATTAAAATAAGCCCGGTCAAGGGCTTATTTTTATTTCAGCCGGCGCAGCCGCCGCCATATGAAAAATTGATCAAGATTTAATGCCTCAATGCCGGCGCGATGCCGTACACTATGCCGTGCGCTGCAAGGCGCAACTTTTCAATTGAATACAATTTTGGGTGAAATCCACATGAACAACTTGCAATGGCTCGATGAAGTAAAATTTAACGAACAAGGCTTAGCGCCTGCTATTGCACAGCATCATCAAACCGGCCGGATTCTGATGGTGGCGTGGATGAACCGCGAAGCTCTGGCTTTGACTGCGGAAAAAAAACAGGCGGTGTATTTCTCCCGCTCGCGCAGCAAGCTCTGGCACAAGGGCGAAGAATCCGGGCATTTCCAAACCGTGCATGAAATCCGGCTGGACTGCGATGCCGACGTGATTGTGCTGCAGATTGAACAGCACGGCGGCATTGCCTGCCACACAGGCCGCGAATCCTGCTTCTACCGCAGGCTGACGCCAAACGGCTGGGAAATTGCCGATGCGCAGCTGAAAGACCCGGAGCAGATTTACGGCGGAAAATCCGCCAATCCGCATACGCTGGCAATGAATGCCTCTGCGGCGCAGTCAGAACAGGTTGAAGTTTTAGATTATTTAGGCCAGATGATGGCGGAGCGCAAAGCCGCTGACCCGGATTCGTCTTATGTCGCCAAGCTGTACCACAAGGGCCTGAACAAAATTCTGGAAAAAGTCGGCGAAGAAAGCATTGAAAGCATTATCGCGGCCAAGGACTTTAAAGCCGAAGCCTCAGAAGACCATAAAAACGATTTAATTTATGAAGTGGCGGATTTATGGTTCCATACCATTGTGATGCTGGGCTACTTCGACCTTGAACCGCAATTGGTGCTGAATGAATTGGCGCGCCGCCAGGGCCTGTCCGGCCTGGCGGAAAAAGCCAGCCGCGCGCACTGACTGTAAGCCGGCACGCAGCCTTGACTGAGCGGAACAGACCCGGCGCGACCTATGAGCAGGCCACTGCCATTGACAACGCGCGCCTCGGCAAATCCTTTAAAGTGATTGCCTACGCCGGCACCGGCAAAACCACCACGCTGCAGATGATCAGCGACGCCATGCCGCAGCGGCGCGGCATGTACCTGGCCTTCAACAAGGCCATCGCGGCCGAAGCGCAGGCCAAGTTTCACCGCAATGTCGACTGCCGCACCTTCCATTCTCTGGCTTACCGCAGCGTTCCGCGCGGCGTGACCGACAAGCTGCGCCTGCCGCGCCTCAGCCCGAGCTTCATGGCCAAGGAATACCGCCTGGCGCCGATTACGCTGCGGCGCATGATGGGCGGGCGCTATGAGCAGTATGTGCTGATGCCGTCGCGCCTCGCCAGCCTGGTGGCCAATGCGGTCAGCCATTTCTGCTCGACCAGCTCGCAGTATCCGGCGCCGCGCCACCTGCAGGCGCCAAGCTGGCTGCATCCCGATGATATTGACGCCCTGCAGAAGCACCTCTACCCCGCGGTGGAGCGGCGCTGGCTGGAGTCGATTGATCCGAATCATCAGGCCGGCATAGGCCACGACATCTACCTCAAGCTCTGGGCGCTGTCCGAGCCGAATATTCCCGCAGACTATGTGCTGTTTGATGAGGCGCAGGACGCCGACCCGCTGATGCTGGGCATTCTGCTGAAGCAGCGCAGCACTCAGGTGATTTATGTCGGCGACGCGCACCAGCAGATCTACGCCTGGCGCGGCGCAGTCAACGCCATGCAGCAGCTGCCGCTGCCGGAATCGCGCCTGACCACCTCGTTCCGCTTTGGCGAGGAAATTGCCCTGCACGCCAACGCCCTGTTAGGCGCGCTGCATGAAACCGTGCCCCTGCGCGGCAATCCGCTGCTGCAGTCCAAAGTGGTGAATAAGCCGCATACCAAGCAGCGCGATGCGATTCTGTGCCGCACCAACGCCCGCGCCATGGAGCTGCTGCTGGCCGGCCTGGTGCATGGCGAAAAAGTCAGCCTGCAGGCCGACCACGCCCGGCTGAACCGCTTTGTCGACGCCGCCGCCATGCTGAAGCAGGGCAAGCGCGTCACCGATGTGCCGGAACTGGCCTGGTTCAACTCCTGGCATGACGTGCATGAATACTGCGAAACCAATGACGGCAGCGACATTAAGCCGCTGGTCAAGCTGGTGGATGATCACGGCACCGATCCCTTAAAGCGCGCGCTGGCGAAAATCACCCCGATTGGCCAGGCAGACTACATCATCTCCACCGCGCACAAGGCCAAAGGGCTGGAATGGAACCGCGTGCATATTGAAGATGACTATCAGTTCCGGCTGAATGACAAAGACTATAAAATTAGTGACGAAGAGTTACGGCTGCTTTACGTGGCCTGCACGCGTGCTAAAGTAAGCTTAAATACCCACCACATTTATGACCTGATGCAGCGGCTGAAGCGGGAAATGCCGGCCTCGCTGCGCCGGGCCGCGGGCTGAAATCCCAAACCTTTCCAGCTGAAGGCGCCTTATGAGAATTGAATCCATCCGGCTGAAGCACACGCTGCACTTCAGCGACCTGCTGGCCGAGTTTAGCTATCATGATCAGCCCGTCACCCTGATTTTAGGCGATCAAGGCTCAGGCAAAACCGGCATTCTGCGCTTCAGCTATCAGGCCCTGACCTGGTTCGCTGCCCGCTGCAAAGACCTGCGCGCCGCCGGGCTGGTGATGCTGGATCAGGACATCATGCAGGCCCGCCTGCAGTCCAAAATTGACATCCGCGTCAGCTTTTCCGGAGAAGCCGGCACGCTGCTGGCCGGCGCAGCGCCTCCGGAAGAAGATGCAGGCTGCTGCAGCTGGCAGCTGTACAAGACCCTGAACAGCCAAGGCGCCGGCATAAGCAAAGCCGAAACCCGGCAGCTGGAGCTGCTGGCGGCCCGCTATCAGCAGGCGCAGCGCGATGATCCCCTGCTGGGCCTGCCGCTGATCGCCTACTACCCTGCCGAACGCTTTGTCAATGAAGTGAATATCCTGAATAAAAACAATCCCGCCATTTTTCAGCCGGCGCATGCCTATGAAATTTCAGCGATTCCATTCACCACCTTTTCGCGCTTTTTTGAGTGGTTCCGGGAAGTCTGCGATATTGAAAATGCGCAGAACGCGCAGATGGTGCAGGACATTTTAAATAGGCGCCGGCTGCAGGGGCCATCCGCGCCGCTGCCTGCCGACTGTCTTGCCGGCAGAATCGCGCAGGCGCATGCCGAAATCCGCGCGCCGGCATTAAGCTCTTTGCGCCGCGCCTTGGCGATTGTCCTGCCGGAAATCAGCGACCTGTTCCTGCTGTACCAGCCGAAACTGCAGCTGATGGTGACCTTTCAGGGCAAAGCCATGCAGTTCCAGCAGCTGTCCAACAGCCTGCGCAATCTAACCGCGCTGATTGGCGACATTGTGCGCCGGCTCTGCCTGCTGAATCCGGCCAGCCTGTACCCCTGCGAAGAAGGCGAAGGCATTCTGCTGATTGACGCGGTCGACCATCAGCTGGATCAGAACATGGCGCAGGCGATTCTGCCGCGGCTGCATCAGGCCTTTCCGCGCCTGCAGATTATCGCTTCGGGCAACCGGCCGGAACTGCTGGAACAGGCGGGCGGCTTTCAGTGCCTGCGGCTGGAAAACCGCCAGCTGCTGCCGTTTCAGGCTGCGCAGCTGCAGCAATTTGATGAAATCTACGCGCAGCTGCATTTAGCGGAAACCGGCCCGCCGGCAGGCGCAGAGGCTGAAATGCCGGCGCTGCGGGAGCCGGCTTTGGATGAGGACGCGGCGGAATCCATGCTGCTGCAGATACAGCAGCAGCTGAATGGCGAACAGCAGCGGCAGCTGATCCGCCTGCTCAACAGCAGTGATCCGGACAGCAGCCCCAATACGCTGCTTTAGCCAACAGCAGGCAATCGGAAGTATTGCGTTAAAAGCGACTGCAAGCGCGGCGGTGCAGGCAGACGCCTCATCCGCGGTTTCAGCCGGCGGATAATCTCCGGCATGTACACAAAAAAGATTGAAGTTGAGCAGCGCCTGTAATATGATCGGTTTTACTTGCAATTTCTATATCCACATCGGATTTTGCAATCGTTCATTTGCTGCGCAATACAGCTGAGTTTATTTTTTTGAACATTTTGGCTTTCAAGATCGAGTATTTTTGGACTGCTCCTTGCTGTCCTGTAATCCTTGAGGGCTTAAGATTCACCTTAGGTATAACCTAATCACGACAATGGATGCGAGTGTGCTGCCGATTATTATATTGTTACCGCTGGTACTAGGCACAACCCTTGTCCCGTGGCTGAAGCGATTTTCGCGCGGGGTAACGGCCTTAGGGGCGGTTGGAGTCAGCTTAAGCAGCCTGATTCTGCTGCTGACTCAAGCGAAAGATGTCTTCAGCGGCCAAGCCGTTGTGCAAAGCTGGCCATGGCTGCCGCAGCTCGGCATTGACCTGAGCTTCCGCCTCGATGCGCTTGGCCTGCTGTTTTCCCTGCTGATCAGCGGCATCGGCACCCTCATTTATATCTACGCCTATTATTACCTCAACGCCAAGAACTCCCTAAGCAAGCTGTACCTGCTGCTGATGCTGTTCATGGCGGCCATGCTCGGCATTTCACTGTCCAATAACCTGATCCTGCTGCTGATTTTCTGGGAACTGACCAGCATTTCATCCTTCCTGCTGGTCGGCTACTGGAGCAATTACGAAGCGGCGCAGCGCGGCTCACGCATGGCGCTGACCATTACCGGCATGGGCGGGCTGTGCATGCTGGGCGGCTTTGTGCTGCTCGGGCAGATTGCCGGCACCTATCAGATTGACCAGATTCTGGGCATGCGCGGGCAAATTCAAAGCCATGCGCTGTTTGTTCCCGCCCTGCTGCTGATCCTGATGGGCGCATTCACCAAAAGCGCGCAGTTTCCGTTCCACTTCTGGCTGCCGAATGCCATGGCGGCGCCAACCCCGGTATCCGCTTACCTGCATTCCGCCACCATGGTCAAAGCCGGCATCTTCCTGCTGGCGCGCCTGCTGCCGATTTTTGCCGGCGCAGCCCTGTACCATAATATTGTAACCTTTGTCGGGCTGTTCACCCTGTGCATGGCGGCCTTCTTCGCCATCTTCAAGGAAGACTTGAAGGGCCTGCTGGCCTATTCAACCATCAGCCATCTGGGGCTGATTGTCTGCCTGCTGGGCATCGGCTCGCCTTTAGCCGTGGCCGCAGCGATTTTCCACATCATCAACCACGCCACCTTTAAAGCAGCCCTGTTCATGATTGCCGGGATTATTGACCATGAAACCGGCACACGCGACTTGCGCAAGCTCAGCGGGCTGTGGCAGCTGCTGCCGTTTACCGCAACGCTGACCATGATTACCGCGGCCTCGATGGCCGGCGTGCCGCTGACCAACGGCTTCCTGTCGAAGGAAATGTTCTTTACCGAACTGCTGCGGGAACTCTCTGGCCCGGCGCTGATCGGCTCGGCCATCACCGCGACCTGCGCCGGAATTTTTGCGGTGGCCTACTCCATCCGCCTGGTGCATGGCGTATTTTTTGACGGCCCGGTCGGCAAAAATGTCCCGCATAAAGATGCGCACGAGCCGCCGTTCGGCATGCGCGCGCCAGCCACTGCCTTGGCGGTGCTGTGCATTTTAGTCGGCCTGCTGCCTGCCCTGCTGATTGAACCGATTGTCAACAGTGCGGCCCAGGCCAGCACGCAGAACTCCGCCTTTGAAGGCGCACATCTGGCCATTTGGCACGGCTTTAACCTACCCCTGGCTATGAGCGCCATCGCGCTGCTGGGCGGGGCGGTATTCTACTTCGCGCTGGCCAAAGGTGGCCGGCTCCGTGCCATTGACTTGGACCCGCTGCTGGGTAGGCTGCAGGGCAAGATCCTGTTTGAACTGTTTTTAAAGCACCTGCTGCTGAAGTCGCGCAAGCTCAAGCGCGCCACAGAAAATGGCTCGCTGCAAAGCTACCTGCTGTGGATTGTGCTGTTCAGCATTGCTCTGGCTGCCTTGCCGCTGCTGCCGCAGGGCATGTCCGCCGGAACCCGCGAGCTGACGCATGCGCCGGCAATCGCCATCGTGCTGTGGCTGCTGCTGTTCTCCGCCTGCTGGATGATGCTGTGGTTCCATCACGAGCGCATTAAAGCCGTGCTGATCAGCGGCGCGGTCGGCCTGGTCGTCACCATGGTGTTCGTCTGCTTCTCTGCGCCGGATCTGGCGCTGACGCAGATCACCGTCGATGTGGTCACCACCGTGCTGCTGCTGATGAGCCTGTCGCTGCTGCCGCAGCTTACGCCGTATGAATCCAGCGTTTCCCGGCGCTGGCGCGACGCTTTAATTGCGGTTGCCGGCGGGCTGGGCATCGCCTGGATCACCTGGCTGATCCTGACCCGTGACCATAATTCCATTTCATGGTTCTTCATGCAGCAGTCGATTCCGCTCGGCGGCGGCACCAATGTGGTCAATGTGATTCTGGTCGACTTCCGCGGCTTTGACACCTTCGGCGAAATCACCGTGCTGGGCATCGCGGCCATCGGCGCGCTGTGCCTGATGGACGGCATGCGCGCGCACGGCACCACCATTACCCAAGGCCTCACCTACCGCTTCAACCCTTCCCCGCTGATGTTCCGCATCACCGCGTCATGGATTCTGCCGCTGGCGCTGGTGGTCAGCCTGTACATCTTCCTGCGCGGCCACAACCTGCCGGGCGGCGGCTTCATTGCCGGCTTAATCACGGCGCTGGCGCTGATCATTCAGTACATTGCGCTGGGGCAGGATCAGGCGGAACGCCTGCTGCGCGCCAGATCCGGCCGGCTGTATGAAATCTGGATCGGCGCCGGCCTGGTGATTGCCGGCCTCACCGGCCTTGGCGCATGGTTCTGGGGGCGCCCGTTCCTCACCAGCGCGCACTTTTACGTTTCGCCGCCGCTGATCGGCGAAATGCATTTAGCGACTGCGGCCCTGTTTGATGCCGGGGTTTATATCACTGTGGTCGGCGCGGCCATGCTGATGATTTCCGTTTTGGGCGACTCGCGCCATTCCAGCATGGCTGGCCCACTGCCAAGAGGATAAGCATATGATCAGTTTAGAACTCTTACTATCTTCCGCGATTGGGCTGCTGGCGGCAGCGGGCATTTACCTTATCCTGCGCGCGCGCACTTTCCCGGTGGTGCTGGGGCTGGCGATGATCGGCTATGCCGTGAACCTGTTTCTGTTCGCGATGGGGCGCATTCATGTCAATGCCCCCGCCGTGCTGACCGAAACCGCCAAAGCCACCGACCCGCTGCCGCAGGCGCTGGTGCTGACCGCCATTGTCATCGGCTTCGCCACAACCGCATTCATTGTTCAGCTGGCGCTGCGCAGCCGTTTTGAATCAGGAACAGACCACGTTGATTCCAAAGAAGAAATACCGCAAATTGACCCGCGCGAGGATGAGCCTTGATGACTGACTTCATCCAGTTCTGGGCGCAGCACGCCCCGGTCTTCAGCATTCTAATACCGGCGTTTACCGCCTTCGCTTTAGTCCTGCTGGGCAATCCCGGCTCCGGCTCGCTGGCGCAGGACTGGCGCCAGCCTTGGCGCCGCGGCATCAGCCTGATCTCCGCGCTGCTGGGCCTGATCACCGCCGTCAGCTATCTGGCGATGGCCAGCCAAGGGCAAATCAGCGTATACAACCTCAGTGAATGGGCTGCGCCGTTCGGCATCGTGCTGGTGCTGGATCAGCTGTCGGCATTCATGCTGGTGCTGACCTATGCGCTGGCGGTGCCGGTGCTCTGGTACGCCAGCAAGGAATGGGATGAGCGCGGGCGCTACTTCCACGCCATGTTCCATTTCCTGCTGATGGGGCTATGCGGCGCCTTCCTCACCGGCGACTTATTCAACCTGTTCGTGTTCTTTGAAATCCTGCTGATGGCCTCCTATGTGCTGCTGCTGCACGGCCAGGGCAAGGCGCGCTTCCAGCTGGGCATTCATTACGTCACCATCAACCTGCTGGCGTCCGCGCTGTTCCTGATTGGCCTGGGCATGATTTACGGCAGCGCCGGCAGCCTGAATATGGCCGATGTCGCCCGGCTGATGCCTTTGCTGGAGCCAGATCAGCACCGCCTGGCCGCCGCCGGCGGACTGCTGCTGTTTGCAGTCTTCGGCATTAAGGCCGCCATGCTGCCGGTCGGCTTCTGGCTGCCGAAAACCTATGCTGTGGCCACCACGCCTGTAGCGGCCATTTTCACCATTATGACCAAAGTCGGCATTTACGCCATTCTGCGCGTGAACGGCACGGTATTTGATGATGAGATCAGCCGGGAAATCCTGCAAAACTGCCTGCTGCCGATCGGCTTAATCACCTCGCTGTACGGCGTGATCGGCGCGATTGGTGCAGAGCGCCTGCGCCGCTTTGTCGGCTTTATGATTTTATCCTCCATCGGCACGCTGCTGATTGCGATTGCCCTGTTCAGCACCGAAGCATGGGCCGCCAGCCTGTACTATTTAGTCCACAGCACCCTGATCGGCGCAGCCTTTTACCTGCTGTGCGGCTGGATTACTTCGCAGCGCGGAGAATTCAAAGACCACTTTAAAGTTGCGCCGCAGATGAAGCAGCACAAGGCCCTAGCCTTGGCTTATTTCGCCATTGCCCTGATGATGGCCGGCCTGCCGCCATTCAGCGGCTTTTTAGGCAAGGTTTTCATCCTGCAGGCAGCCGCGTCTTCGCCTTATCAGCTGCTGATTATTCTGACCATTTTAGCGGTCAGCCTGCTCAGCATCATCGCCATGACCCGCGTCGGCTTTATTCTGTTCTGGCGCGCCAGCCGGCCGGAAGACAATCCGCATGCGCCTGAATTCAAGACTTATCATGCGCTGCCTGCAAAAGCGCCAAAACGCAATGACAGCGCGGTCTACCTGCTGCTGGCAGGCCTGACCGCATACATGGTATTCGCCGCGCCCATTTACAGCTATGCGCGCAGCACGGCGGAGCAGATGCGCAGCAATGCCCTGTATGAAGAGGTTCTGCTGAAGAAAGATGAGCGCGGCAATGCCATCAGCGTGCAGCCGTTTGATCCGGAAAACCTGCCGGAAACCAAATACGGCGGCGAAACGGCTGACCCGAATGCGCATCTGATTCCGCTGCTGATTTCAGAAAACACCCTGCAGGGCGAGCATATTTCCGAATATAAAAAGCGCCAGATTCAGGGGCAGGAGCTGCACAGCCAGGCCCCCGATGATGCGCAGCTTAAACCGATGGAGGCGCCCTAAGCATGAAAACCGCTTCATTTTTTGCACGCTGGTTTCCGCATCCGCTGGTGTCCGTGATTGCCGGCCTCAGCTGGCTGATGCTGAGCTACAGCCTGGATGCCGGCTCCATTCTGATGGCCCTGATTTTGGCGGTATTCATTCCGCGGCTGGTGCATCCGTTTATTGCGCGCACCCCGAATATTGACTGGCTGCCTGCAGTGAAACTCTTTTTTGTAGTGCTGTGGGACATTATTGTCTGCAATATTCAAATCGCGAAGCTGGTGCTGGGGCCAACCCATAAGCTGCACCCCAAATGGTTCCGCGTGCCGCTGGAAACCCAGCATGAAGAAGTCAACACCCTGCTGGCGATGATCATCACCACCACGCCAGGCACGGTTTCGGCCGGCATTGATCAGGACCGCGGCGATATTCTGGTGCATGCCTTAAGTGCGGAAGACGCCGAGGCGGAAATTCAGAGCATCAAGAAGCGCTATGAAAAACCCTTGATGCAGATTTTTGGCGTAGATTCAGGAGAGCGCTCATGACCATTTTGCCCTATGCGCTGGGCATCTGCCTGGCGGCCGTGACCATTTCCATGCTGCTGTGCCTGATCCGCCTGATTGTCGGGCCGTCCATTGTGGACCGCCTGCTGGCTTTGGACACGCTGTTCCTGAACGCCACCTGCCTGATTGTGATTTTAGGCATTTACTGGGCCAGCACGTCGCTGTTTGAGGGCGCGCTGCTGGTGGCCATGCTGGGCTTTGTTTCCACCGCCGCCCTGGCCCGTTACTTCACCACCGGCCATGTGATTGATTAGGAGGATCCGCAATGCAGCTTGCCATGGAAATACTGGTTTCCCTGTTTTTAATCATCGGCGCATTCTTCATGCTGGTCGGCGGCATCGGCATGGTGCGCCTGCCCGACCTGTTCATGCGCCTGCATGCACCGACCAAGTCCAGCACGCTGGGCTTGGGCAGCTTTTTAATCGCAGCTATCCTCTACGCCGCATTTCACGGGCGCTTTGGCTTTGCCGAACTGCTGCTGACGCTGCTGGCCTTTATTACTGCGCCGGTTTCTGCAAATTTGATGGCGCAGGCCGCGCTGCATCTGCGCCTGCGCTCAATGGGCGGCGATGTGCCTGAAGCGCTGAACCGCCCGCTGCCGTGGCAGCGCACGCGCCGCCGCGCCTTCAGTAAAAAAGACCAGCTTTAGGCTGGTCTTTTTTATTTCAATACAGAAATAAATACATTTCCAATGCCTCAGCGCTTACATCATACCGTTTCGCAAGCAAATGCATCTCGGCATTATATTGGCAATAATTTTGAAACTTATCTGAAGGCTTCACGTCAATCAGATTAACCAAATTTGGCGGGCATGTTAATTTTACCAGCGCCGTGGCAACGCGGATATCAAAAATCAGATAATAATCAGAATGATTCAGAGCGCGCGTTGAAAAATACAGCAACTTTGAAATATAACTTATATTTAGCCCTTTGATTTTCTTCAATTCTTTATAAGATTTTTGAATATCCTTATTTTTTACATGCGCAAAAGCTGACTCCATCCTCCTGATATTTTCTGTATTATAATATGCATTAGTGCGGTATGTTCCATATCCAGTATCTGCAAAGCCCCAAATCATCGTCAGTACAAAGGGAAACTCTATGCCTATTTTCCGGTTAAAATAGTCCTGAAAACTGTTAATTACATCCTGCCTTGAAATATACTGATCGCCAAAATGCTTCACCACATTGCTCAGCTCTTGATGTAGCTTCCCCCATCGGCTGAGATCATATTTAAATTTAGAATCTTCCAATGGGGCAAGATTTCTTATTTCTATTAATTGAGATTCACTCAAATGCAGCATGGTTTAAGCTCCGATTAAAGGCATCTTATTCAAGTTCTTCAAGCCGTAAAAAAGCCGCCCTAAGGCGGCTTTTTTACGCGTCCAGACTGGACTTATTCTTCATCTTTTTTTGCATCTTCAGGAGGCAAATCCTTCACTGCTTCCGCAATCAGGCCAAACATATAGTTGCCGTATGCATTGGTTTTGTCATAGTGAAAACGCAGGCGGGGCGTAATGCGCGTCTTAATGCGGCGGCCCAGCTCATGGCGCAGGAAACCGGATGCCTTATTCAGAACATCCAGAGTTTCCTTATTAGCCGCTTCACTTTGCTCATCGCCCAGCTCACGGCCCATCACAGTAACATATACTTCAGCATAGCCTAAATCAGCACTGACTTTCACCGCAGAGATGGTCACAAGACCACCTAAGCGCGGATCTTTGAGCTCCTGGCGGATCAGTTCAGACAATTCACGCTGAACTGTATCGGCCATACGCTTAAGACGCTGACTACCCGCCATTAAAGACTCCGTTTAATCAATTGAACATCGTAGACTTCAATCTTGTCTTTGACTTTGATGTCTTTATAGCCTTTAACTGCAAGGCCGCATTCCATGCCGGCGCGGACTTCTTCCACCACTTCTTTATAGCGGCGCAGAGATTCCAGCTCACCTTGGAATACAACAACATCATCGCGCAATACGCGGATTGGCTTGTTGCGGTGCAGCATGCCTTCAAGAACCATACAGCCTGCAGCAGCGCCGAATTTGCTTGAGTGGAATACTTCACGCACTTCAGCAACACCCAGAATCGTTTCACGGTGTTCCGGCGCAAGCTTGCCGCTCATCGCCGCTTTCACGTCATCAATCAATTCATAAATGATGCTGTAGTAGCGGATGTCAATGCCGTCTGCATCAGCTTTCTGGCGCGCGGTGTTGTCTGCGCGGACGTTAAAGCCAAGCAGCACCGCTTCTGAAGATTCAGCCAGCGTTACGTCAGACTCAGTGATCGCGCCGACGCCTGAACCGATAATGCGGACTTTAACTTCGTCAGTCGCAAGGTCAGCCAGTGCAACGTGCAATGCTTCCAGCGTGCCGCGCACGTCAGTTTTCAGCACCACATTGACGATAGGCACATCTTTCTTGCCCATAGACGCCATGATGTTCTCAAGGCGCATTGCGCTCTGACGCTCAAGGCGCTTCTGACGCTCACGGTCCATGCGCGCATCGGCCACTTCACGGGCTTTCTTCTCGTCATTAACCACAAGAACTTCATCGCCTGCCATAGGCGCTTCAGGAAGGCCTAGAATTTCTACAGGAATTGAAGGGCCGGCCGATTTAATGCGCTGGCCGTTTTCATCAGTCATGGCGCGGACGCGGCCGTAAGATGAGCCTGCAAGCACAAGGTCGCCGACTTTCAGCGTGCCGTTCTGCACAAGAATAGATGTTACCGCGCCGCGGCTGTTGTCTACGCGCGCTTCAATCACTACGCCTTGCGCAGCGCCTTCTTCAGACGCTTTCAATTCCAGCATTTCAGCCTGAATTGAGATGAGGTCAAGAAGCTCGTCAATGCCCATGCCGGAGTGCGCTGAAACCATTGCTACAGGCACATCGCCGCCCCATTGTTCAGGCACGATCTGCTTGGAAGTCAATTCATTCAGTACGCGGTCCGGATCTGCAGACTCTTTATCCATCTTGTTGATTGCAACAATGATTGGCGTGCCGGCAGCGCGCGCATGGTCAATCGCTTCTGCAGTCTGCGGCATTACGCCGTCGTCAGCAGCTACAACCAACACCACGATATCGGTCGCTTTCGCGCCGCGTGAACGCATTGCTGTAAAGGCAGCGTGTCCCGGCGTGTCAAGGAAAGTAATAATTCCCTTATCAGTCGTTACATGGTAAGCGCCAATGTGCTGCGTGATGCCGCCGGCTTCGCCCGCAGCCACTTTAGAACGGCGGATGCGGTCAAGAAGCGAGGTTTTGCCATGGTCAACGTGACCCATGATGGTCACAACCGGCGCACGCGTTGATTGCGCGCCGCGCGCTTCTTCAGCCGCTTCCAGCAGATTGTCTTCCGCCTGGGTATCTGAAACAAGCACTGGATTGTGGCCCATTTCTTCAACAACCAGCGCAGCGATTTCCTGTTCAATCGCCTGATTCTGAGTAACCAACTCACCCATTTTCATCAGTGATTTAATGACTTCGCGCACTTTGATCGCCATTTTAGCTGCAAGGTCTGCAACCACAATGGTTTCACCGATTTCAACATCGTAAATCTGTTTTTTAACCGGTTTTTCAAAGCCGTGCTTGTTCGCCTGGCTGGTTTTCAAGCCGCGCTTATGCTGATTATGGCTGAAAGACTGCTCTTCCTGGCCGCGGCGGCCGCCTTTTTTCGGCGCGCGCGTGCTTGGCGTATTGGTTCCGCGCTTAATTTCGCGGTCTTCTTTGGCAAATGAATCTTCATAAGCCTGGCCAACCAGGCCGGCTGCCAATGGAGAATCATCCACGACGCGGATTGTTGCAGTTGTATCTTCCGCGCTGTACTTAGACGCCATTTGACGCATCTGCTCAAGCGTGCGCTGCTGCGCTTCTTCAGCTGCCTTGCGGCGCACGGCTTCTTCAGTCGCTTTCAGCTGCGCAGTCTGCGCTTCACGCGCTTTCTTCTGCTCTGCAGTTTCAGTCACTTTCACCGTTTGCTTGACAATCGGCTTATTGTTCGACTTGCGCTTGACTACAACAGCGGCTTTCGGCACTTCCTGCTTGGCAGTTTCCTGCTTGGCAGCTGCACGCATGGCTTCCAAAGCCTGCTTGGCTTTTGAAGCGCCTTGCTGCGGCGCATCTTCTTTAGCCGCAGCGGCCGGCTGCGCATTGCCTTCGCGCGCCTGCTGTTCCGCTTGAGCCTTCGCTAGCGCTTCCGCTTTGATCTGTTCTGGATCAGGCTTGGTAAACGTATGCTTCTTGCGAACTTCTACGTTAATGGTTTTGGCCTTACCTGATGTACTTGCTACTTTAGCTGTACTGGTCGTTTTACGTTTCAACGTGATTTTTCCTGCATGTCCATCGTCCTGGCCATGAATTTTCTTCAAATGGTTGACGAGTGCATTTTGTTGTTCGGCGGTAATAATGTCATCAGCATTACGCTGCGGTAAAGCTGCGTCACGAACCTGTTCCAGGAGCTTCTCAACGGGGGTGCCCACGCTGAGCGCCAACTCTTTAATCGACTTGTCCGTCATATATTACCTCCTAGTTAAACCATGATTCGCGCGCTTTCATAATCAGTTGACCCGCTTTTTCAGCGCCTAAGCCTTCAATATCTGCGATATCGTCAGTCGCCTGATCAGCCAGGTCATCTACAGTAACCACACCGCGGGCAGCCAGCGCATACGCGACCTCCTGCGTCATGCCTTCCATCGCCGCCAGTTCAGGGCTCGGCTCCTGAATGTCTTCCTGCTGCTTCAATGCATCCGCCAGCGCAACTTCTTTGGCGCGGGCCTGCAGCAGTTCAACAGTTTCAGCATCCAGTTCAATTTCATCAAATGTTTCCGCAGGAACATAAGCGATTTCTTCAACTGAAGTGAAGCCCATTTCAACCAGCGCCATCGCGAGGTCTTCTTCAATATCCAGACGGCTTACAAACATGTCCAGATACTGCTGCGCTTCATTCTGCTGGCGCGCGTAATATTCTTCTTCCAGCATCATGTCCAGCTTATAGCCGGTCAGTTCTGACGCCAGGCGCACGTTTTGGCCTTGCGAGCCAATAGCGCGGGCCAGCTGGTCGCTGGCTGCGAAGATAATGTCCGCAGTATGCGCGTCTTCATCAATCACGATGCTGGATACATCAGCAGGCTCTAAAGCGCTGGCGATATACTGTGCCGGATCGTCCGACCATACCACAACATCAATGCGCTCGCCGTTCAGCTCCTGCTGAACCGCCTGGATGCGCGTGCCGCGCATGCCAATACAGGCGCCCACTGGGTCAATGCGGTGATCGTTGGTTTTCACCGCGATTTTAGCACGAACACCCGGCTGGCGCGCTGCCGCTTTAATCTCAATGATTTCTTCAGAAATTTCAGGAATTTCCTTTTTCATCAAGGCAATCAGCATTTCCGGCTTGGCGCGCGACAGCAAAAGCTGAGCGCCACGGCCTTCGCGGTTCACGCTGTACAGAATCGCATTCACGCGCTGCTTAGGACGCAGAATTTCTTTTGCAATCATTTCTTCGCGCGCAAGATAGGCTTCCGCATTGTCGCCCAGGTCAATGATAAAGCCGTCTTTAGTCTGCTTTTTCACTTCGCCGTAAATCAGCTCGCCGACTTTAGATTCGTAAGCATCGGCAATCAGCGCGCGCTCCGCTTCGCGGATCTTCTGCACAATCACCTGCTTGGCGATTTGCGCAGCGATGCGCCCGAAATCAATCGATTCAACTTCAAGCTCGCGGATATCGCCAATTGACCATTTTGCTGGATCAACATCAGAAATTGCGTCCTGGCATGCAGGCATTTCATGATCTTCATCGGCAACCACTTCCCATTGGCGGAAAGTGCTGTAGTCGCCGGTGCGGCGGTCAATTTCTACGCGCAGGCGGGCTTCTTCTGAATGCGTGCCTTCGTAGAATTTCTTTTTCGTCGCAGCAACAAGCGCTTGTTCTAAGGCTTCGAAAATCGCTTCACGAGGTACACCTTTTTCATTACTAACCGTTTCAACTACGGTAAGAATTTCACGTGCCATAAGCCACCTATTCGTTCAGATTCTTATTTATTGAATTAATCTTGGTAGATTAAATGTGCTTTATCAATATTGTGACTGTCGATATCCAGAATTTGCTGCTGTTCAACTTCAACTTGAATCATTTCATTTTCAAGGTCTACTGCAACTAATTTCGCCTGGAATTTCCGGCGGTTCTCTACAGCGCTGATCAGGCGCAATGCAACCTGCTGGCCAATATAGCCGGACATCTGCTCAAGCTGGAAAAACGGACGGTCCCAGCCCGGAGAGGAGACTTCCAAAGCGTATTCGCCGGAAATCGGATCATGCACATCCAGCATCGCGCCGACCTGCTGGGTCACGCGCACGCAGTCCTGCACGCCAATGCCGCGGCCCAGTTCAGCCTCGCCGTCTTCATTCATGACCGGCTCAGCGCTTTCATCTACGGCCTTGTCAATATAAATGCGCAATAATGAGCGCTTGCCCTGAGGGATGAATTCGATCCCCCACAGGTCCACATCACAGGCCTGCACTGCCGGCGCAATTAAGTCCTGAAGTGCTTGGGTTTTATTTGATAGCTTCATTTACTCTCGTTTAAATTGTGCGATTTGATGGCCGGAATGGCCACTACAGGTCAATGCGAACGATTGTAGTAGCGGAACATGACGATTTGGCCAATTTAATGCCGACACTACACGATAGCCAATAAAAAAGGGCGTAAATCGCCCCAATTATGCACAGAAAACCATAGTCCACTGTGCAAAAAGGCCCACCTAGTTGTGAGCCTCTTTTAGAAACTTGGTAGCGGGAGCTGGATTTGAACCAACGACCTTCGGGTTATGAGCCCGACGAGCTACCAGACTGCTCCATCCCGCATCAACGTGCAAAAATTATATACAAAACCTGGAAGCTTTTCAATCAAAGTATTCAGGTTTGCCTGACTAAGTTGCACCTTAATCAGAATTGGTAGCGGGAGCTGGATTTGAACCAACGACCTTCGGGTTATGAGCCCGACGAGCTACCAGACTGCTCCATCCCGCATCAACATGCAAAAACTATCTGCCTTAAGCCGGCGCCTATTTCAGTCTGCATCTGAAATAAGATTGGTAGCGGGAGCTGGATTTGAACCAACGACCTTCGGGTTATGAGCCCGACGAGCTACCAGACTGCTCCATCCCGCATCAACAATATGCAAATTATTCATCCCACCTTAAAACTAAGGCGCCTATTTCAGTTTGCTTCTAAAATAAGATTGATTGGTAGCGGGAGCTGGATTTGAACCAACGACCTTCGGGTTATGAGCCCGACGAGCTACCAGACTGCTCCATCCCGCATCAACAGATTTTCGCCGCTTGCACCAACTTATGTTCTGGATTATAAGTTGGTGCGGAAGGGGGGACTTGAACCCCCACGCCCGAAAGCACTACCACCTCAAGGTAGCGTGTCTACCAATTCCACCACCACCGCAGCTGTGACGCATTCTAGACGCATCACCTCAAAAAAGAAAGCGCTAAATAAATTATTCAGCTGTTTTTGGCGCAGTTGGTGAAGTTTCAGCCGATTTCACCGGCGCTGCCGGCGCGGAAGAAATCGCTTTCAGGCTGTAGGCATCGGTGGTCTGCTTCTTAGCGTAAACCGCCAGCGTCAGGCTGGTGACAAAAAACAGCGCGGTTAAAATAGCCGTCAGCCGGGTCAGGAAATTCGCCGAACCTGAAGCGCCGAATACCGTGGCCGCGCCGCCGCCGCCGAAAGAGGCGCCTGCATCCGCGCCTTTGCCGTGCTGGACCAGAATCAAGACAATCATCAGTACGGCTAAGATTATATGTACCACCAGCACAAAAGTTTGCATGCTGAACTCCTAATTATTTTGTATTCGCAAATGCCTGAGCAATTTTATGGAAAGACACAGCATTCAATGAAGCCCCGCCAACCAGCGCGCCATTAATGTCTGGGCAAGCCGCCAACTCTACTGCATTTTCCGGCTTGACACTACCGCCGTAGAGAATCGCCATATTCTGGCCGGCAGGCGTAATCTGGCTCAGCCCTTCGCGGATTTTGGCATGCATCGCCTGCGCATCTGCCGGCGATGCGGTTTTGCCGGTGCCAATCGCCCAAACCGGCTCATAAGCCACAATAATGCTTTGCCATTGCCCTGCCTGCACAGCCGGGGCAATATCGCAGATCTGCTGCAGCACGGTCTGCTCCGCCTGGCCGCTTTCGCGCTGCTGCAGGCTTTCGCCTACGCAGTAAATCACGGTCAGTCCGGCATTCAATGCATTTTTCACTTTTTCATTAATGACTGCCGGGCTGTCGCCGAAAATTTCGCGGCGCTCAGAATGCCCGACCAGCGCAAAATCAATGCCGCTATCTTTCAGCAGTTCCGCGCTGATTTCACCGGTATACGCCCCAGTGCCGGCAATCCGCGACAGGTCCTGCGCTACCGTGCAAACGCTCCGGCTGCTGTCCTGCAGCTGCGCCTGAACGCTTTGCAGGGCCAGGGCAACGGGCGCAACAGCCATATGGCATTTAGACTCTTCAATGGGCTGATCCAGCAGCAATTGCTTTAATTCCTGAACCAGCTGCTTGGCGCCTGCCTGCATTGGGTTCATTTTCCAATTGCCAACAACCCAAGGTGTGATCGCCGAACCCGACATAGATAACCTGCAGAAACTTTGATGAAAACGGGCATATTCTACACGCAATTGCAATTTTTGATGATAGTTTTACACAGGCAATTTCAGCGGAAGAAATCCGCCAGGCGGTTTTCAGGATAATTTTGCAAAAAAACCGCAGGGATTTAAGGACTGGTTCAAGGTTTTGATCAATACTTAGCTAGTGACAACACTTTAAGATATGGTATTTTTATACAACAAAAGTATAATTTTAACATACCAATTATAAACAAACTGAAGCATAGGCATACTGAAGCATGACAGCATTACAGGGTTCTCCAAGATTTACAGGATTTATTCGGCGCCTGGTCGAAGAAGGACAGGTATCTGCCGCCAGCATGCAGCAGGCGCTGCTGAGTGCAAAAAAAGCCAATCAGGACATTGTCCCCTATCTGATCCACGAGTTGAAGATTCCGTCGCTGACCATCGCCGAAACCATTTCAGCTGAATTCGGCGAACCGATTTTTGACATTGCAGCCTATGACGCCAATCAGATTGTCCGCGAAGATATTGATGAAAAGCTGATTACCCGCTACCGCGTGCTGCCGATTTTCAAGCATTCCAATATCCTTTTTGTCGCGACCAGCAATCCGACGCATATTGAAGCAGTCGATGCGATCCGCTTCAGCAGCAAAATGAACACTGAGACCATCATTGTCGAGCACAATAAGCTGGAAAAGCTGATTGAGCAGAATTTTGCTGAAGACAGCACCTTTGATTTTGATGATGACTTCGATCTGGATATCGCCACGGATGCGCCCGATCAGAATGCCGATGACGGCGAAGAGGAAAAAGGCGAAGAGGCGCCGATTGTCAAGTACATCAACAAGCTACTGGTCGATGCGATCCGCATGGGCGCCTCGGATCTGCATTTTGAGCCCTATGAAAAAATGTACCGCGTGCGCTACCGCGTCGACGGCGTACTGCGCCAGATCGCCAACCCGCCGCTGCAGCTGGCCAACCGCCTGGCTTCGCGCCTGAAAGTCATGTCGCAGATGGACATTTCTGAAAAACGCGTGCCGCAGGACGGCCGCATCAAGCTGAAGCTGTCGAAAAGCAAGGCCATCGATTTCCGTGTCAACTCCCTGCCGACCCTCTTCGGCGAAAAGCTGGTGCTGCGTATCCTCGATCCGTCCAGCGCCATGCTCGGCATTGACGCGCTCGGCTATGAGCCGGAACAGAAAGCGCTGTTCATGGAGGCGCTGGACAAGCCGCAAGGCATGCTGCTGATTACCGGCCCAACCGGTTCCGGTAAAACCGTATCGCTGTATACCGGCCTGAACATTCTGAACCGTGAAGACACCAACATTTCAACTGCCGAAGACCCGGTCGAAATCAACCTGGAAGGTGTGAATCAGGTCAACGTCAACAATAAAGTCGGCCTGACTTTCGCCGCCGCCTTGAAGTCTTTCCTGCGCCAGGATCCGGACATTGTCATGGTCGGCGAAATCCGGGATCTGGAAACTGCCGAAATCGCCATTAAGGCCGCGCAGACCGGCCATATGGTGATGTCAACCCTGCATACCAACAGCGCGCCGGAAACCTTAACCCGCCTGCGCAACATGGGCGTGCCCTCATTCAATATTGCAACATCCGTCAATCTGGTGATTGCGCAGCGCCTGGCCCGCCGCCTCTGCCCGCAGTGCAAGCAAGCCGTAGAGATTCCGCAGCAAAGTCTGCTGGAAATGGGTTTTACTGAAGCGGACACGCAAAGCCCAGAGTTTCAGATTTACCAGCCTGTGGGCTGCTCAGAGTGCCGCGAAGGCTATAAAGGCCGTGTCGGCATTTATGAGGTAATGAAAGTGACGCCGGAGATTTCCCGTATTATCATGGAGGACGGCAACGCCATTCAGATTGCCGATGCTTCGGATAAAGCCGGATTCAGCAATTTGCGCCGTTCGGGCTTAATTAAGGTCATGCAGGGGGTGACTTCGCTTCAGGAAGTCAATCGCGTGACCAGTGAGTAATTGCTGCATTATTTAAAATAAGGATAAATTCATGGCTGTTAAAAAAGCGCAGATGATGCCAACCTTCAGTTATGAAGGGATAGACCGCAAGGGAGCCAAACTTAAAGGGGAATTGCCTGCGCGTAATATGGCTTTGGCCAAGGTGACATTGCGCAAGCAGGGCATCACCATCAAGAGTATTCGGGAAAAGCGCAAAAACATCCTCGAAGGCCTGATGAAAAAAAAGGTCTCAACCTTAGACATTACCATCTTCACCCGCCAGCTGGCCACCATGATGAAGGCCGGCGTGCCGCTGGTGCAGGGCTTTGAAATTGTTGCGGAAGGCCTGGAGAATCCAGCGATGCGCGAAGTGGTGCTCGGCATCAAAGGCGAAGTGGAAGGCGGCAACACCTTTGCCGGTGCCCTGCGCAAGTATCCGCAATATTTTGACAACCTATTCTGCTCTTTGGTGGAATCCGGCGAACAGTCCGGCGCGCTGGAAACCATGCTGGATCGTGTCGCCATCTATAAAGAAAAAAGCGAACTGCTTAAGCAGAAAATTAAGAAAGCTATGAAATACCCGATATCTGTTATTGTAGTTGCCATTGTGGTTACCATCATCCTGATGGTAAAAGTAGTGCCAGTTTTTGAAGGGCTTTTCAGCTCATTTGGAGCAGAACTGCCCGCTTTCACTAAAATGGTTGTAAATATGTCCAACTGGTTCCAAAGCTATTGGTTTATTTTCATCATTGCGGTTGCCGCCGTGGTTGCCTGCTTTTTAGAGGCTAAAAAGCGCAGCAAAAAATTCCGCGACTTTCTGGACCGGGCAGCGCTGAAAGCGCCGATCTTTGGCGATCTGGTATATAAAGCCATTATTGCGCGCTACAGCCGCACTCTTGCGACCACATTCGCTGCCGGCGTACCTTTGATTGACGCGCTTGAATCTACCGCAGGCGCAACCAATAATGTAGTTTACGAAACCGCGGTGCTTAAAATCCGCGAAGATGTCGCCACCGGCCAGCAGCTGCAGTTTGCCATGCGCATCACCGACAAATTTCCCTCCATGGCGGTGCAGATGGTCGCGATCGGCGAAGAATCCGGCTCGCTGGACGCCATGCTGGATAAAGTGGCCACCCATTATGAAAATGAAGTGGACAATGCAGTCGACGGCTTGACCTCGATGATGGAGCCTTTAATTATGGCCATATTAGGCGTGCTTGTCGGCGGCCTGGTGATTGCCATGTACCTGCCGATTTTCCAAATGGGTTCCGTTGTCGGCTAACATTCAAAAGGCTTAAAATTGTTTTCAGATATTCTCTCATATTTCATGCAGAACCCGGTGGCGCTTTATATTGCTATCGGGCTACTCAGCCTGTGCGTCGGCAGTTTCCTGAATGTAGTCATTTACAGGACCCCTAAAATGATGGAGCAGGAATGGCGCACTGACTGCCAGCTGTTCCTCCACCCTGAACAGCCGGTAGCCGAGGCCAGCAAGATTACCCTGAGCAAGCCGAATTCGGCCTGCCCGGAATGCCACAGCCCGATCCGCTGGCATCAGAACATTCCGGTCATCAGCTGGCTCCTGCTCCGCGGCAAGTGCGCTGCATGCCAGAACCCGATCAGCAGCCGCTATCCGCTGATTGAATTGCTGACCGCCGCCTGCTCTTTAACCGTTGTAGCGGTCTTTGGCCCAAGCCTGCAGATGCTGTTCGGATTAATCCTGACCTGGGTGCTGATTGCCTTAACCTTTATAGATTTTGACACCCAGCTGCTGCCGGACCGCTATACCCTGCCCTTGGCGGCTTTAGGCCTAGGCATCAACAGCTTCGCTGTTTACACCTCTCCGGCATCAGCCATTTGGGGCTATATTATCGGCTTCCTCTGCCTGTGGATTGTCTATTACATTTTTAAAATCGTGACCGGCAAAGAAGGCATGGGCTATGGCGATTTCAAGCTTCTCGCCGCCTTGGGCGCCTGGATGGGGCCGCTGATGCTGCCGCTGATTGTGCTGCTGTCCTCACTGGTCGGCGCCATCATCGGCATCATCCTGCTGAAAGTCCGCAAGGAAAACCAGCCCTTCGCTTTCGGGCCATATATCGCCATTGCAGGCTGGATCGCTTTCCTCTGGGGCGGGCAGATCATGAAAATTTACCTGGGTCAATAAGGAGCCGGCATGGCATTTGTAGTGGGCTTAACCGGCGGCATCGGCAGCGGCAAATCAGCGGCCAGCGCATGGTTTGAATCGCAGGGCATTGCCGTGGTTGATGCCGATGTGGTTGCGCGCGAAATTGTGCAAAAAGGGCAGCCTGCCCTCACGCAGATTCAGCAGGCTTTCGGCGGCTGGGTTCTGCTGGAAAATGGCGAACTCAACCGGCGCGCGCTGCGCGAGCATATTTTTAAAGCTCCTGAAGCGCGCAAAGTGCTGGAACAGATCACCCATCCCGCCATTAGAAGCTCGATTATCTGGCAGTTGCAGCAGGCGGCCAGCCCCTACGCGCTGCTAGCCTCCCCCCTGCTGTTTGAAACCAATCAGCATGAACTGGCGCAGCGCAGTTTGCTGATTGACGCTTCCGAAGAACTGCAGATTCAGCGGGCTTCGCAGCGCGACGGGCAAAATGCGGAACAGATCAAAAAGATCATTGCGGCGCAAATGCCGCGCGCGCAGAAACAGCAGCGCGCCGATGACATTGTGCTGAATGACGGCCATCTGGATCATTTATACCTGCATCTGCAGCCCTTGCATGAGAAGTATCTAGCTTTGGCTAAAAAACAGCTGCCCTAATCGGGCTGCTGTTTCTGCCGGTCAATTTGCCGCTGCAGCGGATCTTGATGCATCAGCCAGCGCCACGGCTGCAGCGCGCCAATACCCATCCCGATCAGGCCGAAAACCATGGCGCCGCTCAGCGGCTCATGCAGCAGCGGCACCGCTAAAATGGCAGCGATGAACGGCGCCAGAGTCACAATGCTGCCGGCTTTAAAGGCGCCCAGGCGCTTAATCGCTTCGATATAAGTTAAGGTCGCAATAATCACCACAAAAATGCCATGAAACAGCACCTGGGCAATCAAATGCACTGGAGCAGGCTCACTGAGATGCTTGGGCAGAAACAGCAGGTAAACCGGCACATAGATCACTGCGGACCAAATGGCGACGCCTGACATGGCATGCCAGGCGGACAGTTTCCATTGGCGCAGCAGCACGGTAAAGATGCCCCACCAGACCGCGCTGATGAAAAACAGCAGATCGCCCAGGCCGAAAGCCTGCCCTGTCTGCATGTACAGCAGCAGGCTCATGGCGCCAATCGAAGCGAGCATGATGATCAGGCTGATCCAGGTGTGGCGGTCAAAAGCCTGCTGAAACAGCACATAGGCCGCTGCAGCGGTGCACAGCGGAATGCAGCCGTTCAGAAAGATCGCCGCGTGGGCTGCCGGCGCATAATGAAAGGCGCTGTAAGCGCTCAGGCAGTAAATCACCCCGCCCAGCATGGCTAAAATGAACGGCTCCTTTTTCCAGAGGAAAGCCGTATCTTTTTTATAGATGAGAATCGGCATTAAAATGGCAAAGGCCAGCAGGAACCGCAGCGCGGTTAAATCCCATGCGCTGATGCCCCAGCTGGCGCTCAGGCGCGCCGCCAAGGTAAAGCCGCCCCAAATGCACATGGTGATCAGGACATACAGATAGCCTTGCTTTTGCGGCTGCATTTTAAACTTGCTGCTCAGGGCTGGAGAATTAACTGCTGCGCTGGCGGCAGGCCTCATACAGCGCCATGCCGGTGGCCACGCTGACGTTCAGGCTCTGCAGGTTGCCGGCCATCGGAATATAGACTTTCTGATCGCATTGCGCCTGGGTAATTGGGCGCAGGCCAGTATCTTCCGCGCCCATCACTACGCATACCGCAGTGCCGGTAAAATCAAACTGCTGAATCGGCAGCGCCTGCTCATCCAGCATAGTGCCGACCACGCGCACATTAAACTGCTCTTTAATCTGCCCCAAAGTGCGCGCCAAGTTGGTCACCTGAATGAATTTCACTTTTTCCGCGCCGCCGGCGGCTACTTTGCGCGCGGTCGGGGTCAGGCTGGCCGAGCGGTCACGCGGCACAATCACCGCTTCCACACCCATCGCCGCTGCGGTGCGGATGCATGCGCCCAGGTTGTGCGGGTCAGTCACCTGATCCAAAGCCAGCAGCAGAGGCTGCGCCGATGCCTGCAGCAGCTCTTCCAGATCCTTTTCATTCAGCGCCGGATGCGCGCGCACCGCCGCCACAACGCCCTGATGGAACGGCAGGCCGGCCAGCTTTTCCAAAGTATCGCGGCTGGCTTTCTGCACGCTGACGCCGAAAGGCTCCGCCAGCTCAAAAATGCGCTGCAGGCGCTGATCTTCACGCCCCTTCAGCGCAAATAAGGTTAAAACCCGCTCAGGCTCAAGCTCCAGCAATGACTCCACAGAATGAACGCCATAATAATATTCAGGTTTTGCCATGAACGACCTCTAACTTCAATTGACAATTCAAAAGAAAAATCCTGTAAAGCCGGCTTTACAGGATTGATGCTTGGCGCCTAGTTTAACTGATTTGGGCTGAAATTTCCTTGCCTAAGTCAGCTCATGCGCAGGAATAAATCAGCCTTCCAGATGGCAGACATAGTCCAGCACTTCATCGGTTTCAATTTTAAAGCGGCTGTTGCCCGGCACATAGAATGACTGGCCGGCGCGGAACAGTTCGCTTTCTTCGCTGTCGGCGATCTGCACGCGGCACTCGCCGGAAATGATTTCCATGCGTTCAGGAACATGCGTTTCAAAAGTCAGCGCTTGCTCAGTCGGCAAAATCACGCCCAGGGTTTTTTTAGTGCCGTCTGCAAACTGCACCGTATGGCTGATGCACAGGCCGCCGAAATACACATTTGATTTTTTAATGACTGATACATGATCAAACTGAGCTGACATGCGTATTTTCTCCAGATAAAGCATATTTATAATCTTCAGATTGAAGCAGTTTAATTGCGCTGCCGCAACTAATCAATCCATGTTTGCGCCGGATGAATCCGTCCTTGGCATTGTGTCCGCCAGCCCTGCGCTGCGCGTATAGCCGGCAGGCTGATGGCGGTCCGCATCGAGTCTAAAACAACTGCCGCAGCAGCACAATTTTCTTTTTGCATCTCATCGACTAAAGTTGATCAGCGGGCGGGCTGAAGGCGCGCGGCCCTGCTGCGCTCAGGCATTCGGCTGGATTCAGGCCCTGCGCTTTTTTTGCAGCGTAGAGCCGCCTGAAATTGCATGCTGATGCGGAAATTAAGATAGAATTACGCTGTTTACGGTCACCGAACAATAAAAACCGTCTTGTGGCGATAACAAAACTTGTCTATCTTAAACTCAAACTTTTCGCAGCCCGGATGCGTTTATGCTGACACATTTAACTCTGATCAATTTTGCCTTAGCTGAACATTTAGCCATTGATATTGAACAAGGTTTTAACGTTTTAACGGGTGAAACCGGCGCAGGGAAATCCCTGCTGCTGGATGCGCTGTCAGCCTGCCTGGGCGAACGCACCGACACCAATTATGTGCGCTATGGCGCGGATAAGGCCGATGTGACGGCTGCCTTCAGCTATCAGGACGGTTCGCCGGAAGCACTGTGGCTGAAAGCGCAGGAGCTGGATGATGAATCCGGCGAGATCCTGCTGCGCCGGGTGATTTTCGCCACAGGCCGCAGCAAGGCCTGGATTAACGGCCGCCCCAGCAGCCTGGCGGAATTAAAGGAAATCGGCCGGATGCTGGTGCAGCTTTACAGCCAGCACAGCCAGCAGCAGCTGCTGGAGCCGCCTTATCCGAGGCGCTGGCTGGACCGCTACAGCAATTTCCACGCGCCGGCCCAAGCGGTGCGCGACGCCTACGGCGCATGGCAAAAGAACATCCGCCTGCATCAGGCCGCGCTGGATGCGCAGGCAACCCGCAAGCAGCGCATGGAAACCTTAGAACTGCAGCTGGAAGAGCTGGAAGCGCCGGTGCAGGCTGACTATAAGGAAATTGAGCAGGAGTTTGACCGACTCAGCCATCATGAGCACATCATGCAGGACTGCAGCAGCAGCTTAGCGGCTCTGGATGATGCCGAGCAGAATATTAATCAGGAAATTTCCTCCATTTTGCGGCGCCTTGAGGCGCATGCCGGCCGCAGCGGGCAGCTTTCCGAAATTTACGCCTCGATGCTGAACGCGCAAAGCGAACTGGAGGATGCAACCGCCAGCCTGCGCCAGTTCATGGACCGGCAGAGCTTTGACCCGGAGCGCATGGAAGAGCTGAATGCGCAGCTGGAAGTTTTCCACCGCCTGGCGCGCAAGTACCGCACCCAGCCGGAATCGCTGAAAGAGGAATATGAAGCCTGGCAGGCGGAACTGCAGCAGCTGCAGCAGCTGGAAGATCCGGAAACTTTGGCGGAACAGGTTGAGGCCGCCCATCAGGACTTTTTAGGCAAGGCGCAGCATCTGGATCAAATCCGCCGCGAAGCCGCCGCGCCGCTGGCCAGGCAGCTGACCGCGCAGGTCAAGCAACTGGCGCTGCCGGAAGCCTATTTTGAATTTAAGTTTGAAGCGCTGGATGAAGCATCCAGCGAAGGCCTAAGCTTTATTCAGCTGCTGTTCAGCGCCAACAAGGGCATTCCGGCGCAGCCTCTGGCCCGCGTGGCGTCCGGCGGCGAGCTGTCGCGCATCGCCCTGGTCATGCAGGTGATGAATGCTGAAAAAACCGATGCGGAAATTCTGGTATTTGATGAAGTGGATGTCGGCATCAGCGGCGGCACGGCAGAAATGGTCGGCCGCCTGCTGGCCAGCCTGGCGCAGCATGTGCAGATCCTGTGCATTACCCATCAGGCGCAGGTGGCCGCGCAGTCTGACCAGCATCTGCTGGTGCAGAAGCAGCAGACTGACCCCGCCAGCAGCGCCATTATCAAGCTGCAGGAAGACGGGCGCATTCAGGAACTGGCGCGCATGACCGGCGGCGTTGAAATCGGCGAAACCACGCTGCAGCATGCCCGGCAGCTGCGCCAGCTGAAGTTCCAGAATGCATGAAAAAAGCCGGCAGATGATCTGCCGGCTTTTCACTGCAGCCTGAGCAAGCTGCTTTCAGCGCTATTGAAGCAAGGCTTACCACTGAACCGGCTTTTCGCTCGACCCCGGCGTCATCTCATAGGTCGGGCTGAAGCCTGCGTTCTGGCTTTGATAGGATGGAGGCTGCAGCTTCAGCCCCGCCAGCACTTCCTGGCTTAAGCCCTGCGCAATTTTGTCTGCGCTTGAATCATTCAGCGAGTTATTCAGCAGGTTCTGCACGGCGCTGTCGGCAAGGACGCGGTTGAATGCGCCCGAAGCAGCCACTTTTCCGGTATTGGCTTCAATCACGCGCCAGGTCAGGCGCACCTGATCCGCGCCCTGATTCATCCCGTACATCTGCTGGCCGCTGGCAACTGAAATATCATTGATGCGCCCCACCAGCAAATAATCCGCGCCGACTTTCTGGCCAATGCGCGCCAGTTCCTGCGGCGCGCCATCCCATTGCAGAAACTCGTTTTCAGACTGCATTTCGCTTAAATAGTGGCGGTCAAGCAGGCTCAGCTGCCCGCTTTGCGCCAAATACACGCCCAGCTGGTCAGACAGTTCCGATGCAAAATCCTCAGCGGAATCGACCTGGGCAGAGCGGTTATTCTTTTCATAGAACTGGAACGGCATCACTGCAATGCGGCGCAAATGCTGATCCTGAACCGATGACTGATACTGCACCACATGCGCGCGCACTTTCGCGCGGTAATGGCCTTTAGACCCGGACACGCTCAGCACCTGAAATTTAGTGACCGATCCTGAGCCGGCGCTGTCCACGCTGAACACAGGCGAAACTTTTCCGGTATAGCTCCACTGGTTATTGGAAGCCGTCATGCTGACGGTTTCTTCATAGTCTGTCCGTGAAGATACGGTCGCGCCGTTCACCGACTGCACCGCCACCAGCAGGGCTTCTGAAATGGCCTGATGCTGCGTCGCGCCGCTGCCTGAAGCTTCTTTAACGACTTCTTTCAATGCTGCAAAGGCTGAACTGGATGCGCACCCGGCAAGCAATAGGGCTAAAAATAGTTTATTCATTGTTATGATCTGCCGAAGCAGCTGCGCGGGCGCGCAGCTGCGGATTGGAATTACAGGCCGAAGGTCGAGCGTTTTGCTGACTTGCGGATTTCTTTTTCACTGGTCCATTCCACAATGCCGGTCTGCACATTCTGCAGCTTCAAAGTGAATTTGTAGTACACATCGCTTTTGCCGCCGGAGTTTTTCACAATGCTCGACAGGTTGCCGTTCAGCATGTATTCAGCGCCAATATGCCCGCCCGCTTTAACCGAAGTCGCCTGATTCACCATGCCGCTCTGCTTCTGGTAGGCCAGCTGCTGCGCCAGCGCATTTGCGGAAGTCATGTCGACAAAGCGGAATTTGCCGGAATTGATCAGCTTGTTCTGAATGGTGTCGGTAATCGACTCAGTATCAATATGCTCCTGGGTTTTATTGCGGATGCGGTCCACAAACATCACTGGGCGGCGGTTCTGCGTCAGCTGGACAATCACCGGGAAGGTCAGCATGTCATCCACCATTTTGTCCGCAATCATCTGCAGGTCGGTAGAGCCGAAATCCTTGGTCAGGGTTTCAACCGCCTGCGCATCGCCATAGCCTACCTTAGTGGAAGCGCAGCCGGTCAATACTGAAGCCGCCAAAATAGCAGCTGAAGCTAATTTCAATTTCATGGAACTGATCCTTATTAATCTTTTCTTAAATAAACCACGATATCAACCGCGGATGGGTTAGGCGCGATGGATTGAACGGTCTTGATTTCACGGCCTGTCAGCTGAATCGGCTTCCAGCGCGAGCCTTCAGGATTCACCTCAAAGCCGCTGGCATCGATCCAGACAATCTTGTATTCAAACGTGCGGCTGACAAACCAGCGGTCTTTAATCGCAATTGAGGCTTTTTTCAAATCGCCGGCATAGCCCATATTGATCCGGTCCACGGCAATCTGCGTGACCAGCTTCGGGTTGTTGCTGACCGTTTTCACGCTGTAGCTGCCATCCGCCGCAGTCTGGGTCGACAGCGAGTTCGGCGCGGTACAGCCGGCCAGCGCTACGGCCAGCAGGCCGGCCGCCGCCAGTTTCAAATTCATATTCATCACTACACTCTTTTTTAAATTAATGGGTTACAGCGCTTGTACTGGCTGAAATTTTATTGTTTACATCGCTGACATAGACAAAAACAGTTTGATTCGGATTGGCTTCGATATTGATGACCTGGCTGGCGGACTGCGGCCCGATCACCTGCAGGCTGTGCTTGCCCGGACTCACATCAAAACGCGCAGCCTGCGTATTGCTCGGCAGCGTCGACCATGCCCTTAAATCGGCGCGCTCGGTCGCCACATTCATTAAATTCCCCGCCATCTGGCCTAAAACGCCCAGCTGCTGGCCCAGCTGCTGCTGCGCGGCGTATTTAGTCGTGGCGCGCAGAATCTGGCTGGTGACGGTATTCAAAGTCTGCTCTTTCAGACTCTTTACCGCCAATGCGCCGATATCGCTGACCAGATAGCTCTGCTGCACCTGCCGCTCCCCCAGCTTGATTTTCAGGCTTTGCGGCGGCGCATAGCTGCTCGGCTCATAGCTTGCAAAGGCGATATTGACCAGCCCGTTCGGCATTGGAAAAGCCAGCTTATTTTCAATTTTCTGCGGCACAATGCCCTGCTCAATAAACACAATCACCGGCACGGACTTCGCATTGCCGCTGACGGCTTTATCCACGCGCGCCACGTCTTTGGCGAAGCTGGCGCTGCCCTGCAGCTCATAGGCTTTCTTAAAATCGACCAGGGCGCTGTTGTAGTCGCCGGTAGCTTCCCACAGATTGGCCGCCATGTAAAAGGCATAGCCGTTCTGATAGGTATTCTTGATGCGGCCTGCAATCGGGTCCAGCCCGGAAAAAGCCTCATCCAAGACCGAATAGTCAATGCTTGCGCCGTCATTCTGCTTGGCTTTTTTCTTTTCGAACTCTTTTTCGTGCTCCAGCTCAATTTCGCGCTGAATGCCCTGCGCAATGCGCATTTCCACACCGGCCGCTTCTGCATCATTTAAAAAGATGTAATTCTTAGCCTGCGAAATATGCGCCAAAACCTGTTCATAGGGCGGCACCAGATAAGGCACCACGGATTCATTGCTGACCATTGAAAGCGCTTTAAAGCCCACGCGCGTCATGCTGATTTTGCTGCGGTTATTTTGCTTATCCAGCAGTTCAAAGGCTTTTTTATAGGCATCCAGGCTTTCCGCATAGTTCTGATTCACCTGCAGAATCCTCGCCTGTTCCAGATGATACAGCACCGCGTCTTTGGAGTTTTTCTTGCTTTCAAACTTGGCAGCCGCCGATGGATTAGGCTCAGCATTCAAAGCGCTTCTGAACAGCGATCCGTCTTCTTCATAAGTTCCAAACGCGCCCGCATTCGCCTGCGCAGCCGCCAGGGAGGCTAAGCACAAAGCGGCGGCGGCCATGTTAATTTGAGTACGCATAATGCATTATTTTAACCAGTGTTACATATATGATACAAACAGAAATAATTCAGGTCAAAGCAATATATTCCTATAAAACAGCTAATTATTTTGATTTTGTTAAGCTAAACTGAACACTGTGCACAAAAAATCGCCTCAATGTTAATGATGATTGAAGCCGCCAGATCTGCAGCATTCCGCCCATGCAGCGCCCAGCCCAAGCGCGGCCGCAAAATATATTTATATCCTCAGCATATAATTCGTTGCATCAACTGGCCAAGTCAATGCTATAGTTCAATAAAGCTCTGGACAGAGCCGTAACCTACAAAATTTAAAACTATTCTTTAATGATGAGCTAAAGCCCGGAGACGCTTAGGTGAGCAAACAATATCTGACGCACCGATGCCTGATTGCTCCGCCAGATATGCAGGATGAATTTTTTGCAAATACGGTCATTTATTTGGCCCGTCATGATCAGGACGGCGCGCAAGGCATTATTATCAACCGCCCCTCAGGCATTCAGATTAAAGAACTGCTGAATGACCTGGAAATTGATGCAGACAATGTGCATCCGCATGCGGTGCTGCAAGGCGGCCCTTTGCGGCCGGAAGCTGGCTTTGTCCTGCATACCGGCCAGCCGACCTGGCATTCCTCCATCGCCGTGGGGGAAAATGTCTGCATTACCACGTCCAAGGACATTCTTGACGCGATTGCGCATAATGAAGGCGTGGGACGCTATCAAATTGCGCTGGGCTACGCCAGCTGGGCAAAAAACCAGCTGGAAGCGGAAATTGCCCGCGGCGGCTGGCTGATTTGCGAATCGGACATGGATTTGATTTTCAATTTGCCTTACGATGACCGCTGGGATGCCGCCTATAAAAAAATGGGGGTAGACCGCATTTGGTTATCTTCTGAGATTGGACATGCCTGACTTGAATGCGCCGCAAATGATTATGGCGTTTGACTTCGGTACGCAGAAAATGGGCATGGCCGTCGGCCAGTCCATGATTGAAAGCGCCAGCCCGCTGGCGCTGTTCCCAATGAAGGACGGCATTCCGGACTGGAATCAGCTGCTGAAAATCATCAAGCAGCACCAGCCGACTTTATTTCTGGTCGGCCTGCCTTTGAATATGGACGACACCGAATCCGAGCTTTCCGCGCGCTCGCGCAAATTCGCCCGCCGTCTGCGCCATCAGACCAATATTGAAACCCTGATGGTGGATGAGCGCCTGACCACGCGTGAAGCGCGCAGCGAGCTGGAGCAGTACCAGTCGCAGGGCCGCGGCAAAAAGCTGGCTGCCGACAGCATCGCCGCAGCCTTATTCATTGAAAGCTGGTACCGCAGCCCTGAAGGCCTCACCCCCTGATTGAAGCATTCACTCATGCAGCGCCGAAAAACCGGCCGGCGTCTGCATGAATACCAGCCTGCAGCCATGCGGAAAGTGGCATAAAACCGCCAATCAATCCCCGCTGAATTTTCCTGATTTACGCCTTAAATGCCCGAATGCAGGGCAGCAGAAATATCGCAAACTGATAAAAAACAGCAGACAGCAAGAATTCATTCAAGATTTCCATCGGTTTTTACCGCCATATGCTGAAACATGCCGAATGCAGCGGATGGCAGCATATTGCGCATAAAAGCCCAGCACGGCGCCAGACATTTTGTTATAAAGTAACCCTGTATAAAATTTTGATTTTTATTTAAACCAAGCAGGTTCATATGGCGCTCTCCAGTTTTGGTAAAATTCTTACGGTTTTGGATTTATTCTCTGTGTCACGCCCGGTGATTAATGTTGACGTCATCAGTGAGGAGCTGAGCCTTTCCAAGCCGACCAGCTACCGCTACCTGAAAGAGCTGGTTTCAGCGGAACTGCTGCAGCGCCTGAGCGGCACCTCCGGCGACTATACGCTGGGGTCCAAAATTGCGGTCTTAGACTACATTTCCCGCACCACCGACCCGCTGGTGCAGATCAGCATTCCCTTTATGCGGGAAATTGTCGAGCGCACGGAGTTTTCCTGCCTGCTGACCCAGTTAAATCATGATTCATGCATTGACCTGCACGATGAAGTCTTCAAGAACACCCCGCTGCTGTCTTACGGGCGCGGCTGCCCGCGCCCGGTATATATCGGCTCATCGGCAAAAATCATGATGTCCCACCTGCCGAAGCACAGTATTCTGGACTATTACCGGCGCTATGCAGCGCAGCTGGCGGAAACCGGCTTTTCCGGCAATGAAGCCGACTTTCTGGCGGCAATGAAAAAAATCAAGAAGCAGGGCTATTATTTTTCCAATGGCGAACTGGACCCGAATGTCGCCGGCGTCTCTGTGCCGGTTAAGTTTTCCAGCAAAGCGCCGCCGCTGGCTTTGACCCTGCTGGCGTCCAGAAACCGCTTCGAATTCGTCAACCTGCAGAAACTGATTGAAATCCTGCATGAAAATGCCAGCCTGATTGAGAAGAAATTTATGGCTTTGCCGGAAAACCAGCAGGACTGAGCGCTTCCGCTGCGGGGCTGTGATAAAAAACCGGACAGCGCCAGCATTGCGGCCCCATAGCTAAGTAAAGGAAACTCCGGATACGCGAGTGCGGCATGGATGCAGCACGTTGCCCATCCTTGCGCTGCGTTTAAAAGCAGTGCTTAAAACTGGCTCAGGACGCCGTGTATGGGCAACAAAAGACTTTTGTTTACTTGTATCTTAATTCACATAGTGATTAGCTCTCACTATACGCAAACAGCAGAGTTTGGTTGTTTACTAAAACTTAAAGTTTGGCCCAAAGATAAAACCTGCTGTTTGCCCTGACTGCCTGCACAACTCTGGACGGTAACTAAGCACCTCGATGCTGGATTCGCAAGAAAAGACGGCGGTTATGCTGAAAAAAATAATTGAATAAATAAGGCAGGTAAGATTATGTTTTATCTCGGTATTGATATTGCAAAAGCTAAAATTGACTGCTGTCTGATTTTAGAAGATTCTGCAGGCAAAAAGAAAACCAAAACCTTTCCGAATACGCCCAAAGGCTTTGAACAGCTTCAGGCCTGGCTGAATCATCATGCTGCAGGCCCTGCGCAGGCCATTGCCTTAATGGAAGCCACTTCTGTCTATCATGAACGCCTAGCTGGATATTTATTTGATGCAGGCTTTCAAGTCTGTGTGGCGAATCCCGCCAGAGCCCGGTATTTTGCTCAGAGCATGTCCAAGCTGAATAAGACAGACAAGGCTGACAGTGAAGTTCTGGCCCGGTTTGCGATGACTGCGGATCTGCATTTTTGGCAGCCTCTGCCTGGACATATTCAACTGCTGAATGCTTTGCTGGATCGAAGGGCTGTGCTTGGTGAAGATCTGCAGCGTGAAGAAAACCGTTTGGAAAAAGCGGAGTCTACCTTCACGATAGAACCGGTACTTCAGTCGATCCATAAGAATATTAAGCAGTTAAGCAGGCATATTCAGGATCTCGACCGGCAGATTGATGACCACATTGATCAGCATCCTGATTTAAAAAATGACAAGGCGCTGCTCAGCAGCATTCCGGCCATTGCAGACCGGACCAGTTTATTAATGCTCAGCTTCTTGCGCAGCCATGCTTTTGAAAGGGCGAGCCAGGCGGCGGCCTTTGCCGGCCTGGTGCCCATTCAAAGGCAGTCGGGCAGCTCCATTCACGGCAGGAGCCGCCTATCCAAAGCCGGCCCGTCGAAAATACGGGCCGGCTTATATATGGCGGCGATTGTCGCAACCCGGCATAATCCCCACATAAAGGGGATGAATGACAGGCTGCTGGCCAATGGCAAAACCAAGATGATGGCGGTTGGCGCTGCAATGAGGAAGCTGATTCATCTTTGTTATGGCGTACTCAAGCACCAGCGGCCTTATCAGGAGAATTATTGCGCCAATTCTCAATAATCCTCTTGACCTCTGAGACGGTATCTTTGGGTCTTTCCAAAGTAAAATCTTGCCTGCGCAAAGGCATCTAAATTTCTAAAGCAAAAGTGAGGCAGTGCAACCATCATCGTTATTGCCGAGATAGTTAACGTGGCTAAAACCCCGTGAAATCATATTTTATAGGTAATCATGCGTAATACAGACTTTATAGCTTAGCTATATATATTTGTTTTTAATTTATATTTTTTAAAAACCATACTATGACAGCGCAGGCGAAAACTTCGGTACAGAGCCGGCAGCCTCAACGGCTTTAAAATAAAAAGCCAGCCCGTTTCTAAACGGGCCGACTTGGCTGTTTGCGCCTCAGCGCTGCACTTTCAGCTCAATTTCTTCCACGCTGGTGTGGCGCACATCCAGGCCTTTCACCATATAAATCACCTGCTCGGAAATATTGCGCGCATGGTCGCCGATGCGCTCCAGAGAGCGCAGCACCCAAAGCACATTCATCACCCGGGTAATATGGCGCGGGTCTTCAATCATATAGGTCATCAGCGTACGGGTGGCGGACTGGTATTCGCGGTCAATGTCGGCATCCGCCAGCAGCACTTTCAGCGCCTGATCGACATCCAGGCGCGCAAAAGCGTCCAGGGCGTCATGAATCATCACCCGCACCTGATTGCCGATATGGCGGGTTTCCATATAGCCGCGCGGCGAACCGCCCTCTTCACAGAGGCTTTGCGCAATGCGGCCGATTTTGGCCGCTTCATCGCCGATGCGCTCCAAGTCGGTATTGGCTTTGGACATGGCAATCACCATGCGCAAGTCAATCGCAGCCGGATGGCGGCGCGCTAAAATCAGCGTCAGCGCCTCATCAATTTCAGTTTCATAGCGGTTAACCGTATTGTCCTGAAACTGCACATCCACCGCCATGGCGACATCTGTATCCAGCAGCGCATGAATGGCGTTCGCCACCTGCTGCTCAACCAGGCCGCCCATGGTCATGAATTTGGTGTTCACATCCTGCATGTCTTCATTGAATTGCGAAGAAATATGGTGACTCAGCACAGGATTATTTGGACTCACAGGGCGTACTCCACGGCAGCAGATTAAGGCAGATTGTTAAGCGGATATTAAAGCACATCCATTATGAAAGTTTGATGACGGCTGCATTTTTCTTTGCCGCCCCCGCTCCCCGGCTGCGCCAGCCATGCTCACAGCGCGGTAACAAACAACTGCACAATACTACACAGTACGGCGCAGTTTCGGCGATAGAATAGCAGCATTATCAGACTGCTATATTGCCATATTTGATTGCCGGGTGCCTGTGCCAAAGCCTTTTCCTTCCGCCGCAAAGCTCAGCTTTGCCTGTTTCTGCCTGCTCCTGACCGCAGGCTGCCAGCAGCAGCCTGAGCCGCAGCCTGCTAAGGAGCAGCTGGCGGGGGTGAATGTGCAGCATGAAGCCGCTGACCTCTCGCTGCTGTGCCAAAAGCTGGAACAGGATATGCTGGAGATCAATAATCAGCGCACAACCTTTGCTCTGGAACAGGTCAATCAGGACCTGAAAGTCTGCCTGCCCCTGCAGGACTTAGCCCAGCAGCGGCGCCTGCTGCAGCGCTCCAATGAAATGTATCAAAACTTCCTGCAGGCCGAGCGCAGCCCTGTGCAGCAGCTGGCGTTTGAACAGCACGCCTTTGACATGGCGCAGCATCCGACCATTCAGCAAAGCCATTTTGAACAGCTGGCGCTGCGCGACCAGTACCTGCTGAAGCATCAGGGGCAGGCCTATGTGGAACTGATTGATGCCGGCCAGAGCGGACTGCATTACCGGCGCAGCCCCGAATATCTGGCGAAAATCTTTGCGCCGTACATGCCGGAAGCCGAGCGCATATTCATTGAAAATTTAGCGCAGCAGAACCTGCAGCCGGCGTTCAGAGACCAGTCCCTGCTGATTGATGCGCCGGAAACCGCGCGGCGCGCGCTGTTCTGGGAAGACTACATTCAGAAATACCCGAAAAGCAGCTATCTGCAGGATGCGCAGCAGCTGCTGTACCAGTACAAAGTATTTTTATTCAAAGGCCTGAAAGATACCCCGGTTTCCGGCAGCTATGCCGGCCGCCTGGATGTGCAAGCCGGCACGGCCGAAGAAATGCAGAAAATCGCCAAGCTGAAGGATTCCGCCCTGGCTCTGCAGGCCGGCCGCTTCCTCAATTTTCTGGAGATGAGCCCGGAACAGCGCCAGCAGGCCGCCGGCGGGCAAAGCGGCCTCAGCCCCTGGCAGCAGCTGGAACTGCACCTGAATCTGCGCAATCCGGCGCCGCGCTATAAAAAAGACTGCTTCAGCGACGCCGTCTGCCGCTGACCAACTCATTATAAAATAATAAGATTTAAAGCATTTACCAATAAGCATCAGACTAAATTGCCCAGCTGACTATTCTTTAGCGCCAGACTGGGCTAAGATTTCATCACCGCTTGACGGAGCGCGGGTAACAACCCGCTGAGATCGCCTAAATTCTGAATGTGCAGGGTTTGATGGCGAGTACCGTTGAACCTGATCAGGTTAAGACCTGCGTAGGAATCAAGCCATCTGTAAGCCTCAAGCTTCCGATTGATCTGCCGCCGCTGCCGCCCCAAGCCAGCTGAAGGCTTCAGCAGAACAGTCCGCCAGGGTTTCCGGTCACGCTTGATTCGCTGATGACATTCATAAGGATCACTGCAATGAACCAGTTAACGAATCTTTCCTCAAATGACCTGTCTGCTCAGCATGAGCAAGACGCCAAAGATCTGACCCGCATCCTGCCCGCTTCATCTAAAGTGTATATCC
Source organism: Acinetobacter sp. WCHAc010034 (assembly GCF_001696615.3). Taxonomy (NCBI): domain Bacteria; kingdom Pseudomonadati; phylum Pseudomonadota; class Gammaproteobacteria; order Moraxellales; family Moraxellaceae; genus Acinetobacter; species Acinetobacter sp. WCHAc010034. The sequence continues at coordinate 1,658,689 of NZ_CP032279.1, forward strand.
AAGGCTCGCGCCCGGACATTCAGGTGCCGATGCGGGAAATTGCGCTGACCGATACCCCGACTGGCCTGGGCGGCGAAAAAAACCTGCCGCTGATGGTGTACGACACTTCCGGCGTTTACACCGACCCGAAAGTTGCCATTGACCTGAATAAGGGCCTGCCGAATGTGCGCGAAAGCTGGATTGAAGAGCGCGCGGATACAGAGCGCCTGGACACCCTAAGCTCGACCTTCGGCCAGGAGCGCCTGAAAGACATCCGCACCGCGGAAATCCGCTTTGCGCATATTCAGAAGCCGCGCCGCGCCAAGGCCGGCCAGAATGTCACCCAGATGCACTATGCCAAGCAGGGCATCATTACCCCGGAAATGGAATACATCGCCATCCGCGAAAACCAGCGCCAGCGCGAAGGCGCGGATATGCGCCAGCATGCCGGCCAGAACTTCGGCGCGCGCAACCTGACGGAAATCACCCCGGAATTCGTGCGCAAGGAAGTCGCTGAAGGCCGCGCGATTATTCCCGCCAACATCAACCACCCTGAAATTGAGCCGATGATCATCGGACGCAACTTTCTGGTGAAAATCAACGCCAATATCGGCAACTCCGCGCTGGGCTCTTCAATTGACGAAGAAGTGGCGAAAATGACCTGGGCGACCCGCTGGGGCGCGGACACCATCATGGACCTGTCTACCGGCAGAAACATCCATGAAACCCGCGAATGGATTATCCGCAACTCGCCTGTGCCGATCGGCACCGTGCCGATTTACCAAGCCTTAGAAAAAGTTGACGGCGTGGCCGAAGACCTGACTTGGGAAATCTTCAAGGACACGCTGATTGAGCAGGCCGAACAGGGCGTGGACTACTTCACCATTCATGCCGGCGTGCTGCTGCGCTACGTGCCGATGACCGCCAACCGCCTGACCGGGATTGTTTCGCGCGGCGGCTCCATCATGGCGCAGTGGTGCCTGGCGCATCATCAGGAAAACTTCCTGTATACGCATTTTGACGAAATCTGCGAAATTATGAAGGCCTATGACGTGTCATTCAGCTTGGGCGACGGCCTGCGCCCGGGCTGCATTCAGGATGCCAATGATGAAGCGCAGTTCTCGGAACTGCGCACGCTGGGCGAGCTGACCCACCGCGCATGGGAGCATGATGTGCAGGTGATGATTGAAGGCCCGGGCCATGTGCCGATGCATATGATCAAGGAAAACATGGATCTGCAACTGGAAGTCTGCCAGGAAGCGCCATTCTACACCCTTGGCCCTTTAACCACGGATATTGCGCCGGGCTATGACCACATTACCTCCGCAATCGGCGCCGCCATGATCGGCTGGTACGGCACAGCAATGCTGTGCTATGTGACGCCAAAAGAGCATTTGGGCCTGCCGAATAAAAAAGACGTGAAAGACGGCATCATCACCTATAAAATAGCAGCCCACGCTGCCGATTTGGCCAAAGGCCATCCGGGCGCGCAGGCGCGCGACAATGCCCTGTCCAAGGCGCGCTTTGAATTCCGCTGGGAAGACCAGTTCAATTTAAGCCTGGACCCGGACACTGCGCGCTCCATGCATGATGAAACCATGCCGAAGGAAGCGCACAAGTCCGCGCATTTCTGCTCGATGTGCGGGCCAAAATTCTGCTCGATGAAAATCACCCAGAATGTCCGTGATTATGCGCAAAATCAAAAGATTGCGGAATCAGCAGCAGGCGGCTCAGACATTGACGCCGGCATGGAAGCAATGAAGGCCGCTTATCAGGAACAGGGTCAAAAACTGTACCATAAAGTGTAACGCTGCAAAAAAAAGCGTTTGTGTTCCCTTAAATCTCAGTTAGGATGAAAACAGCCGTTTTCATCCTTTTACTTTTTATTAAGCTTATGAATATTATTAAACAAGCTTCCTATAACAATAAAGATTACGCCATTGAAGGGCGTGAGCATCTGTTCAGGGGCTTTATTCAGGTCGAGAAAGTCAGACTGCGCCACCGCCTGTTTGCGCAGGACGGCAGCACGCCGGTGCTTCAGCGCGAGCTGATTCACCGTCCGGAAGCCGCCGGCGTGCTGATTTACAGCCATGAGCAGCGGAAATTCGCCCTGATTGAGCAGTTCCGGATCGGCGCAATTGATGATGCCGATTCGCCTTGGCAGCTGGAAATTATCGCCGGCGTGCTGGACGGCGCCGAATCGCCTGAAAGCTGCATCCGCAGGGAAAGCCTGGAAGAATCCGGCTGCGAACTGCGCGGACTGCAGCACCTGTTCAGCTTTTACCCTTCCGCCGGCGCCTGCTCAGAGCTGTTCCACCTCTACAGCGCGCAAGCCGAGCTGCCTGAACATGGCGGCGTTTTCGGCATGCCGGACGAAGGCGAGAATATTCAGCTGCATATTCTGAACTACGCGGACTTGCCGGAACTGCTGGTCAGCGGTCGGTTAAAGAACGCGCCTGTCATTATGGCCTTGCAATGGCTGCAGCAGGAAATTCATACTATAAAGAATGTCTAAGGGGAAGGACATGCCTTTGCTGATGAATACAGAAACACCTCCGGACTGGACCATCGTCCAGATTTCGGATACGCATCTCATGGATCAGGAAGACCTTGAGTTTGCCGGAATGAATCCAGAACAGAGCTTTCATGAGGTAATGGCGCATATCACGCAGCGCCTTTCGCCTATTCACGCCATTGTGCATACCGGCGACTTGGCGCAGGTGCCGGTTCAGGCCACCTATGCGCGCTACCTGCAGCATATGCAGCAGCAGGGCCTTCCGCATTTCCAGGTTCCCGGCAACCATGACGATACCGCGCTTTTCCCCTTTCATCAGCAGCGCGATCAGGCGCATGTGCTCAGCTTCGGCGCATGGCGCATTGTGCTGCTGAACAGCGCCGTTGCCGGCCAGGTTGACGGCTGGGTCGCGCAGCAGCAGCTGCAACAGCTGGAGCAGATTCTGGCGCAGCAGGCGGATCAGCATGTGATTATCGCCTGCCATCATCATCCTTTCGCCATGCAGTCGCGCTGGATTGACCAGCACAAGCTGAAAAACGCCGAACACTTAATGGATGTGATTGCCAAGCACCGCAACGTCAAGGCCGTGCTGTGCGGCCATGTGCATCAGGACTCCTGCCATGAATGGCATGGCGTGCAGTTCCTGTCTACGCCCTCCACCAGCGTGCAGTTCAAGCCGCGCAGCGACACTTTCGCGCTGGATCAGTCCGCGCCGGGCTACCGCGTGCTGCATTTAAGGGAAAATGGCGAGTTTTCCACTGAAGTTGTGCGGGTGAAAATCAGCCAGCCTGAAATTAATCTTCAAATTTCAGGTTATTAACTTTTCATTTTAATTTTTTTCCATTAATTTATGGCATCTGATGGAAAAGTGATAGATCTAATCCGGCCATCTAAGACTATCAAAATCGAAAAAAAGTCTATATGATGACGGCCCTGCAGGAGGAATCTCCTCAAGGGTGGATAAAAAACTTGCATATCACCATATTTTTTGCTTATAGATATATGCATATGATGAGGAATGCCCTAAATGGCGAATGACAACCAAAATCAAGTCTTAGATGAACACGCTGATACCGCAGATGAGAAATCTGTAAAACGCGTCCGCAAAGCAAAGCCAAAGGCCTCTGAAGGCGGTTCTACTGCTAGCTTATTTGGTATTGAGCCTTATCAACCGAAGAAAAATGAAGAATACATGTCAGAAGGGCAGCTTGAGCATTTCCGCCGCATTCTGCTGGCATGGAAAGCTGAGCTGATGTCTGAAGTCGACCGCACTTTAAACACCATGCAGGACGAAAACACCGCGCTGCCTGACGTGAATGACCGCGCAACGCAGGAAGAAGAATTCGCCATTGAGCTGCGCACCCGCGACCGCGAGCGCAAGCTGATCCGCAAAATTGAGCAGTCGATTGAAGCCATCAAAAATGATGACTACGGCTTCTGCGAAACCTGCGGCATTGAAATTGGCCTGCGCCGCCTTGAAGCGCGCCCGACTGCGACTTTGTGCATTGACTGCAAAACCCTGGCAGAGATCAAAGAGAAGCAGAACAACGGTTAAGCATGTTCTCCAATAATCCACCCCTCACCCCTCCTTTACTGCAGGAGGGGGACAGCAGGATGGCTTATACGGGCCGGTTTGCGCCATCGCCAACCGGCCCTTTGCATTTTGGCTCTTTAATCACCGCGGTGGCCAGCTACTGCGATGCCAAGGCAAACGCCGGCCAATGGCTGGTGCGCATTGAAGACACCGACATTCCCCGCATCTATCCCGGCAGCGAAGCGCATATCCTGCGTTCAATTGACGCTTTTCAGCTGGAGCCGGACGCCGAAATCATCTTTCAGAAAGACCGCCTTGAAATCTATGAGTCGGTCATTGAGCAGCTGCATCAGCAGGGCTGGGTTTACGCCTGCCAGTGCACGCGCAAAATGCTTGGCTCCAATCATATCTATGCCGGCACCTGCCGCGCTTTGGCCCTGCCCTTCGCGGGTCAAGCCATCCGCGTTAAGGTGGATGATCAGGAAATCTGCTTTGACGACCGCCTGCAGGGCCGGCACTGTTCCAATCTGCAGCGGGATTTAGGCGATTTTGTGCTGAAGCGCCGTGACGGCATCATCAATTACCAGCTGGCGGTTGCGGTCGATGACTGCCTGCAGGGCATGACCCATGTGGTGCGCGGCGCCGACCTTCTGGACAATACCGAGCGGCAAATCTGGCTGGGCCGGCTGCTTGGCTGTCCGGAGCTGCAGTATATGCACCTGCCTCTGGCCATGAATGATCAGGGCCAAAAGCTGTCCAAGCAGAACATGGCGCAGGCGCTGGATTTAACTCAGGCGCCGCAGCTGCTGCAGCAGGCCTTGCGCGCGCTGCATCAGCCGGAAACTGAACTGGATGCGCCGGCGCAGATGCTGCGCCAGGCGGTTGCGCAGTGGGATATCCGCAGGATTCCGCGCGGCACAGCGCTGCAGGGCTGCTATCTGTAAATCCGCATTGCGCAGCAATGCTTCCAGCCCCTTCATAAGCAGATGCAAGGCTTTTTATTTTGGGATTCAGCCCTAAAAGAAAAGCCATCGGCAGCCATCCATTCCGCTGAATTTACTGTCAAAAACGCCAAATTAACCGGCAATTGGCCTGAACTGCAAAAAAAATGCCGGGCACAGCCTTAAACCATGCCCGGCGTGATGAATCGCATCAATCCGGTTTAGAAGCTGGATTCCTCTTTGCTCGGATTCACCTGATTGGTGGTGGCTTCAATTTTCAGAATCAGGCTGACCATCACCGCGCACATAATCAAAGACGAGCCGCCGTAGCTGATGAACGGCAGAGTCAGGCCCTTGGTCGGCAGCATGCCCATGTTCATGCCGGCATTCACCAGAATCTGCAGCAGGAAAATAATGCTGATGCCGTAAGCCAGATAGCCGGCGCGCAGGTACTGATGCTTCAGGGCGCGGTGCCCGATTTTAATGCAGCACACCACCATGGTGAAGGACAGCACCAGCACCGTGGTAATGCCGAAGAAGCCGAATTCTTCACCCAGAATCGCCAGCATAAAGTCGGTATGCGCTTCCGGCAGGTAGGACATTTTCTGAATGCTGTGGCCCAGGCCGACGCCAAACCATTCGCCGCGCCCAAAGGCCATCAGCGCATTCGAGAGCTGGTAGCCGGTGCCGAGCGGATCGGCCCAGGGGTTAGTGAAGGACAGCGCGCGCTGCAGGCGGTAAGGCTCAAAGACAATCGCCGCAGCCAAGCCCAGCACAATGGCGGCCAGAAACGCGATGAACTGAATCGGCGGCGCGCCGGCAAGGAAGAATACCCCCAGAATCATCAGGACAATCACCGCAGTTGCACCCAAGTCCGGCTCAGCCAGAATCAGGCCCACGGTGATGATCATGACCGCGCCTAAGCGGAACAGGCCGGACAGGTTATTGCGCACCTCTTCCGCCCTGCGCACCACATAATCCGCGGTGAAAATTGCCATCATGACTTTGGCGACTTCGGAGGCCTGCAGGGTAAAGCCGGCGATGCGGATCCAGCGGGTGGAGCCATTGACCTCGGTTCCGGCCACCAGCACCACCGCCAGCAGCCCGATGGTCAGCAGCCACAGCGGGAAGGTGTTGTTGAACCACACATTCATCGGCACCTTATAGGCCAGAAACGCCGCCAGGCAGGCCACCAGAATGGAAATGCCGTGGCGCGTCACATAGTGAAAGGCGTTTTCATGCAGCCGGTCTGCATAGGGCATGGATGCCGAAGCCACCATGATTGAGCCGATGCACAGCAGGGCCAGAACGCAGAAGATCAGCACATTGCGCATATTGACTTCGGCAGGCAGCTTGGGCGCCCACCGGCCGTAGGCTTCGTTTATTTTACTTATGGTCGTCTGAGCTAACCCAGCCATACAACTTTCCTTATCGTTCTTTTAAGCCAGTACATTGACGCAATCAACAAACTGCTGACCGCGCTCGCTGTAACCTTTAAACATATCAAAACTTGCGCAGGCCGGAGACAGCAGCACGACATCATGCGCCTGCGCCTGCTGCCGGCAGATTTCCACCGCCTGCTTCAATGATTCTGCATGCAGCAGTTCCGTGGTGCCCGCAACCGCCTTTTCAATCAGCGGGCGGTCTTCGCCGATCAGCACCGCAGCTGTGGCGTATTTTCTGAGCGATTCACGCAGCGCGCTGAAGTCCTGCCCTTTGCCCTGCCCGCCCAAAATAATCACCACTTTGCCGCCTTTGGCTTCAATGGCGGCGCCCAGGCCGTCAAGGGCAGCCAGCGTAGCGCCGATATTGGTGCCTTTCGAGTCGTTATAATAGCGCACGCCGTGCAGCTCTTTGACGAATTCACAGCGGTGTTCCAAGCCTTTGAAGGTCTTCAGGGTTTCCAGCATGCTGTGCAAAGGCAGGCCAATCGCTTCACCTAAAGCCAAGCAGGCCAAAGCATTCGCCACATTGTGCGTGCCTTGAATGTACATTTCTGAGCTTTTCAGCAGGCGCTCGCGGCCGCGCGCCAGCCACATGGTTCCGTCGTCATCCCTTAAAACGCCGTACTGATTCAAATCCGGCGCATTCAGGCCAAAGCTCTGCATCGGCGTTGCATCCGGCACCAGCGGGCGGGTCAGCGAGTCGTCACGGTTATGCACCACTTTTTTCACGCCCTGAAAGATGCGGTGCTTGGCGGTGTGATAGCCCATCATGTCGCCATGGCGGTCTAAATGATCTTCACTCATGTTCAGCACCACAGCCACTTCGGCAGCCAAATTTGAAGTGGTTTCCAGCTGGAAGCTCGACAGCTCCAGCACATACAGATCCGGATCATCCTTGATTAAATCTAGCGCCGGACGGCCCAAGTTGCCGCCGACAGCGGCTTTTCTGCCCGCATCTTCGGCCATCAGGCCAAACAGCGTGGTGACGGTGCTTTTGGCATTGGAGCCGGTAATCGCGACAATCGGCTTGTCTGTGGCGCGGCGCAGAATCTGAATTTCGCTGACCACGGGAATGCCTTTGGCGATGGCGGCCTGAATTTCAGGGAGCTTCGGGTCCAGCCCCGGGCTGATGATGATTTCATCGGCCTGCAGCAGCAGCTCTTCATCCAGCCTGCCGAAGCTGGTCTGCACCGCAGCGGGGATCTGATCATGGCCCGGCGGGGTTTGCCGTGAATCTGTTGCTGCAACGCGGTAGCCCTGTTCATGCAAGAAATTAACCGCGGCCACCCCCGAAATTCCAAGTCCGGCAACGACCTTTAAACCACCACGCTGTATTAACATTTTTGCCCCATTTTACGGTCTGTTTTTAAAACTGACAAAATGTTAGCACTTTGCTGTTTTGAATGCTTTTTCAGTTTTGACTTTCTGGCGGTTTTTTTGTGTCAGCGCGTAAAAAAACCGTCATAAAAATGACGGTTTGCAGTTTTTCTCCGGCAGCGGATTTTATTTCCACTTCACCGCCTGAACTTCAGGCTTTTTTTCGGCAGCATTGTCAGAAACCGCGCAGCCGCAGCCCCCGCCGCAGCCGGCCGCGGCAGACGGCTTCAGCCATTTGGCCAAAGCCGTCCAGCCCTGTCTGGCGCAGGCCTCTGAAAGCACCGTAAAGACTGAAGCCGCTGTTTTCGGAAATACTTTCTTAAACACCACGGCAGCGCTCCAGATCACCAGCGCAGCCACTATTAGAATTTCAATCATTGCAGTCTCCTCTTTTGCGGCTTCGCGGAAAAATCAGCCGAAATAATGCGAAGCAATTTGATAGGTCAGGAAAGACATCAAATACGCCAAGCCGAACAGGTACACGGTCATAAAGCCCACAGTTTTCCATGAGCCGGTTTCACGCTTCACGGTGGCCAGCGTAGCCAGGCAGTGCGGCGCATAAATAAACCATACCAGCAGCGACAGCCCGGTCGCGAAGGACCAGCCCAAGTCTCCGCTGCTGATTAAGGTGGACAGGCCTTGCGCGACCGCGTCATCATCGGCTGCCGACAAGGCATATACCGTGCCCAGCGCCGCCACCACCACTTCACGGGCAGCCATGGCGGGAATCAGCGCGATGCAGATCTGCCAGTTGAAGCCCAGCGGGGCAAAAATCGGCTGCATTACATGGCCCAGCATGCCGGCAAAGGAATAATCAATGGCCGGCAGCGTGGCGCCTTCCGGTGGCTGCGGGAAAGTGCACAGGAACCACAGCAGAATCGACAGCGCGAAGATAATGCCACCGACGCGCTTTAAGAAAATCTTGGCGCGGTCCAGCAGGCCAATCCAGACGCTTTTCACGTCCGGAAAGCGGTAGCTTGGCAATTCCATCAGCAGCATATGCTGGGATTTGTCTTTCTGAAAGAATTTCAGCACGAAGGACACCGCCAGCGCGCTGAGAATGCCCGCCATATACAGGCCGAACAGCACCAAGCCCTGCAGGTTGAACAGGCCCCAGACCATTTTTTCCGGAATAAAGGCCGCAATCAGCAGCGCATACACCGGCAGGCGCGCGGAGCAGGTCATCAACGGCGCGACAAAAATCGTGGTCAAGCGGTCGCGCGGATCACTGATGCTGCGGGTCGCCATAATGCCCGGAATAGCGCAGGCAAAGCTGGACAGCAGCGGAATAAAGGCGCGCCCGCTGAGGCCAGCTTTAAACATCAGCTTGTCCAGCAGGAAAGCCGCGCGCGGCAGGTAGCCCGACTCTTCCAGAACCAGAATAAAGAAGAACAGAATCAGAATCTGCGGCAGGAACACCACCACGCCGCCGGCGCCGGCAATAATCCCGTCCACAATCAGGCTGTTGAGGAGCGGATGCGAAATATGCGGGCCAAGAAATTCGCCCAGCCAGCCAAAGAAGCCTTCAATGCCGTCCATAAACGGCGCTGCCCAGGCAAATACCGCCTGAAAGATCACGAACATCATCAGCGCAAGGCTGACTAAACCCAGCACCGGATGCAGAAAAATCTTATCCAGAAAATCGGAGCGCTTGTCTTCCTGATCGGCAAAATGCACCACATCATGCAGCAGGGCCGCAACTTTCTGGTGACTATCGCCCGTCAGGCCGCTGAGTTCGGTATGCGGCGCCGAATACTTGCCCTGATCCAGCGCATTCATCAGATTTTCAATGCCTGAGTTGCGCACCGCAACCGTTTCCACCACCGGAATGCCGAGGCGCTCCGAGAGTTTCTGGGTATTGATCTGCATGCCGCGGCGGCGCGCTTCGTCCATCATATTCAGCACCAGCAGAATGGGACGGCCCAGCGCAATCATTTCCAGAACCAGGCCCAGATGGAGCTTTAAATTGGTGGCGTCAACAACGCACAGGAAGGCGTCCTGGCTGCCTTCATCAGCAATTTTTCCCTGCACCACGTCGCGGGTAATCGCTTCATCCGGACTGGTGGCGTCCAGGCTGTAGGTGCCGGGCAGATCCAGCACGCGCACGGCTTTGCCGGACGGCAGGCTGAAGCTGCCGACTTTGCGCTCCACCGTGACCCCGGCATAGTTGGCCACTTTTTGGCGCGTGCCGGTTAAATGGTTGAATAATGATGTTTTACCGCAGTTAGGATTACCGACTAGGGCAATACGCAGCGCCTCAGTCATGCCGGTGCTCCTTCTATTTCTATTTTTTCAGCTTCGGTTTTGCGCAGCGCGAAACGGGTAAAGCCGATTTGAATTAAAATCGGATCGCCGCCAAAAATGCCTTTGGTAATCACCTGCACTTCTGTACCTGGTATAAAGCCCAATGTTTCCAAACGGCTCGCCACAATATCAGCCTGGGAGTTTTGGCCATTCTGGATGCGGTGCACCTTTTGAATGATGGCTGACTGCTTGACTTTTAAATCAGATAAACGCACGCACCTAATCCTAAAAACTTTTATTAAACATTATACAGGCAAATGAGAATAATTACCAAATCAGGTTTGATTTCAATTCTCATTCCCCGCCTGCGCATCGACAGGCCGGGCAAATTGATTTACATTGCATTCAGCCTGAATTTCCCTGGGCTGAGCGGATAAAGTTGAAGATTGCATGCTGAATAAAAAGCCCCGTGTCCCGGCCCCAGTCGCCATTCCTGAACAGCTGAGCTTCCTGCAGGGCTTCCGCGACTACCTGATTGCGCAGACCGTCAGCCCGCATACGCGCAATGCCTATTTATCTGATTTAATTCAATGCAGTGAATGCTGCGCCCAGCCCCTGCCGGCATGGGGCAGCGATGACGTTTCCGATGCGCTTCTGGCGCTGACCAAGCAGGGCAAAAGCCCGCGCTCAATCGCCCGCGCGCTGTCCGCGCTGCGCTCCTTCTTTAAATTCCTGCGCGAACAGAAGCTGCGCAGCGACAACCCGGTCAGCGCGCATAAAACCCCAAAGCTGGGGCGCGCCCTGCCCAAGGACCTGTCCGAAGCGGACGTCGAAGCGCTGATTCATGCGCCGGACATCAGCACCGCGCTGGGCCTGCGCGACCGCGCCATGCTGGAAGTGCTGTACGCCTGCGGGCTGCGGGTTACGGAGCTGCTGAGCCTGCGCCTGGAGCTGATCAACCTGAAGCAGGGCTATTTGCGCATTGTCGGCAAAGGCAATAAAGAGCGCCTGGTGCCTTTGGGGCAGATGGCCCGCGAATGGGTTGAAAAATATTTAACCGAAGGCCGCGCTGCCCTGTATAAGACCTCGACCGACTACCTCTTCCTGACCCAGCGCGGCGGGGTCATGAGCCGGCAGAACTTCTGGTACGCCATTAAGCGCTATGCGCTGCAGGCCGGCATCCAGGCGGAGCTGTCGCCGCACACCTTAAGGCATGCCTTCGCCACACATTTGCTGAATCACGGCGCGGACTTGCGCGTAGTGCAGATGCTGCTGGGGCACAGCGACCTGTCGACCACGCAAATTTACACCCATGTGGCGCAGGTGCGCATGCAGCAGCTGCACGCCGCCCATCATCCGCGCGCTTAACGGCGCTAAATCCCGGATTAAGAAGTTTTATCGCCCCGGCTTTTTTTTGCTATGCTAACCCACCAGTTTTATAAAGCTAAAAGAAAAGGGTTGTTTATGCGATTTACCCGTTCACATATTTTTACCGCATGCGCGCTTGCTGCCGGGCTGAGCCTCAGCGCCTGCTCCAAATCCAATAATGATGCAGAAAAACAGGCGCCGCTGACCGCCAGCGCGCCGGCAACGGGAGAAGCCTCCACCCTTTCTGAGCGCAATGCGCTGCAGCGCCTGACCGCCACGCTGCAGGACGGCCTGAAAAAAGCCAACATCAGCGCCAAAATTGTTGACGTGAAGCCAACCGAAGTGCCGAACCTGTACTGGGTCAGCCTTGACGGCATGTCTTCGGTCTATGCCACTTCAGACGGCAAATACATCCTGCAGGGCGAAATCGTGCGCCTGGGCGGCAAAGAGCTGTACAACGTCAGCCAGAACCTGCAGGCCGCCAGCAACAAGAAAATCTTTGAGCAGCTGAAAGCCGAAGACCTGCTGATTTACAAAGCGCAGGGCAAAACCAAGCATGTGGTGTATGTGTTTACCGACGTCAGCTGCCCTTACTGCCATAAGCTGCATGAGCATATGGATGAAATCACCGGCAAAGGCGTTGAAGTGCGCTATATCGCCTGGCCGCGCGGCGAGCAGCATATTCCAATGATGGAAGCCATCTGGTGCAGCGCCGACCGCAAGGAAGCCTTCAGCAAAGGCATTGCCGGCGAACAGATCGCGCCTGCATCCTGCAAGAACCCGGTGCGCAGCATGTATGAAATGGGGCTGAATATCGGCGTCAACGGCACGCCTGCCATCTACAGCGCTGACGGGGTTTACCTGGGCGGCTACATGGAGCCTGGCGATTTGCTGGAACGCTTAAATAAATAATTTTTATTGATTAAATTACTGTTTTTTATAGATAGCGATAAAGTTGTGAATCTCCTAGAGTCATGGCATTTTTTTAGCTATGATCTAGGCTGGCTTAAAGTTGATGAATATTATGGAGTGTGACGTGAAACCAGTTCGCCTGGCAATCCTCGGTCTTGGTACTGTGGGTGGTGGTGCCCTTAAACTATTAAAAGAAAATGCTGCTGAGATTAAACGTCGCACCGGTCGTGAAATTCAAATTACCCATGTCGGCACGCGCCGCCCGCGTCCAGACCTTGATCTTCCGGCATCGGTAAAGCAGAGCGCTGACTTGATGTCGATTGTGCGTCAGCCGGACGTCGATGTGGTGGTGGAAGTCATGGGCGGCATTCATCCCGCTTATGACGTCATCATGGAAGCGATCAGGCACGGCAAGCAGGTGGTTACTGCCAACAAGGCGCTGCTGGCGGAGCACGGCAACGAGCTGTTCAAAGCGGCCGATGACCACAAGGTGCAGATCGCCTATGAAGCGGCGGTGGCCGGCGGCATCCCGATTATTAAAGTCATGCGCGAAGGCCTGGCTGCCAACCGCATTGACTGGCTGGCCGGCATCATCAACGGCACAGGCAACTTCATTCTGACCGAAATGCGTGAAAAAGGCCGCGCTTTTGCCGATGTGCTGAAAGAAGCGCAGGAGCTGGGCTATGCCGAAGCTGATCCGACTTTTGACGTCGAAGGCATTGACGCAGCCCACAAGCTGACGCTGCTGGCATCGATCGCATTCGGCATTCCGCTGCAGTTTGACAAAGTCTTCACCGAAGGCATCAGCAAGATTGCCGCGCAGGACGTGAAATACGCCGAAGATCTCGGCTTCCGCATCAAGCATCTCGGCATTGCGCGCCGCGCCGCCAAAGGCATTGAGCTGCGCGTTCATCCGACCCTGATCCCTGAAGACCAGCTGATCGCCAATGTCAACGGCGTAAAAAATGCGGTGCTGGTGCAGGCCAATGCCGTCGGCCCGACGCTGTACTACGGCGCAGGCGCAGGCGCAGGCCCGACCGCTTCCGCAGTGATTGCCGATGTGGTGGATATTGTCCGCGACATCTCCTATACCGAAGACGGCGCAGGCACCATTCCGCAGCTGGCTTTCGAAGCTTTGGCGGACTTGCCGATCCTGCCGCGCGAAGAAATGACCACAGGCTACTACATCCGCATCAACGCTGAAGACCAAACCGGCGTTCTGGCCGATGTCACTACAATTCTAAGCCGCGCCGGCATCAGCATTGACGCCATCATGCAGCAGCCGCGCCTGAAAGACCTTATTCCAATCGTGATTCTGACCGACCCTGTCGTGGAATCAAAAATGGATGAAGCGCTCGCGCAAATTCAGGCCTTGCCGGTCATTCATGGCGAGATTGTGCGAATTCGTTTAGAATCGCTGGATAATTAACCGGGCCGAGGGGAGCCGGCAACGCCCCCTCGCCAAGCTCTACACACCATTGGAACATCATCATGTCGAATGCCAATCGTTATACTGGTTTAGTTGACCGTTACCGCGACCGTTTACCTGTATCTGCAACTACCCGCGCAATTTCCTTAGGCGAAGGCAACACGCCGCTGATTAAGCTTGAGAACATTCCGCGCATTATTGGTAAAGACGTTGAAATTTATGTGAAGTACGAGGGCTTGAACCCGACGGGCTCATTTAAAGACCGCGGCATGACTATGGCGGTGACCAAAGCGGTTGAAGAAGGCTCTAAAGCCATCATCTGCGCGTCTACAGGCAACACCTCGGCCGCTGCCGCTGCCTATGCAGCCCGCGCCGGCATTAAAGCCTTTGTGCTGATTCCGGAAGGCAAAATCGCCATGGGCAAAATGGCGCAGGCGATGATGTACGGCGCAATCACCATGCAGATCCGCGGCAACTTTGACGACGGCATGCGCCTGGTGAAGGAAGTCGCAGATCAGGCGCCGGTGACGATTGTCAACTCAATCAACCCTTACCGCCTGCAGGGCCAGAAAACCATTGCTTACGAAATCGTCGAAGCTTTAGGCCGCGCGCCGGACTACCACTGCCTTCCGGTCGGCAACGCCGGCAACATCACGGCGCACTGGATGGGCTATACCGAAGCGGTCGCCAACCAGCCTAAAGATCAGTTTGAGCAGGTGGTTTATGACGCTGAAACAGATCAGTTCACCGGCCCTAAACCGGCTGGCCTGCCAGTCATGGCCGGCTATCAGGCAGCGGGCGCAGCGCCGTTCCTGCGCGGCGGCCCAGTGGCAAATCCGGAAACCGTAGCGACCGCAATCCGCATCGGCAACCCGCAAAGCTGGAACCATGCCAAAGCCGTGGTGCGCGACTCTAAAGGCTGGTTTGATGAACTGACCGATGCTGAAATTCTGGACGCGCAGCGCCTGCTGTCGATGTACGAAGGCGTATTCGTAGAGCCGGCTTCGGCAGCTTCTGTCGGCGGCGCAATCCGCGACATTAAAGCCGGCAAAATTGCTGAAGGTTCTGTGATTGTCTGCACAGTAACCGGCAACGGCCTGAAAGACCCGGACACCGCCATCAAGCAGTGCCAGGACGCGGTAATGCTGTCAATTGACGCAACCATGGATCAGGTCAAAGACTCAATTCTGTCCAATATGCAGTAACCGCGCTGCATAAATGAAAAAAACCAGCTGCCTCGGCAGCTGGTTTTTTTTGGCTAGAACACATGCGCAAGACTATTCATAATCTTCCTCATAGCTGTACAGTTTGGCCAGCTCTTTTTCAAGGCGCTGGATTTCTTCCAGCCCGATTTCCTTAATTTCGAACAGCGGCTGCTTAAGCAGGGCGTTGACCGCATATAAAGCCTCATCTTCCCAGGCGCCAATGTACAGCGCCTGCTTCTGTTCATCGTAGCCCAGCCCGCCCTGCGCAGCGACTAGCGCTTTCAGCAGCCCAGGCTGGCTTGACAACTCCTCGAATGAGCCCTGCAGGGCAATTTCCGAATGGCCGTAGTCCGCAAAAATATGCCCTACTTTGCCTTTCAGCTGTTCCGGATCTTCCGCATAGATCAGGCCGGCAAAAAACTCATCATGCTCTTCAGCCCACTGCTGCGTCTTCACAGACCATAGGCCATAGAACTTCGCTTCATGCTCAAACTGCACCAGCTGGAATTTCTGCATTTCAGCGCGCTGAACAAATGCAAAAGTGTCTTCATCGCTCAGGCTTTCAGGCAGCTCATCGCGGGAAAGCTCGCCATTTTCATAAATATGCGCGCCGCAGCGTGAAAAAACAAAATCGTCCAAAGCCTGCAGCTCTTTTTCACTGGCGTCAAATAAAGACTCCACTTCATGCAGGGCGAAATCGCGCGCGCTGTGAATTTCAAGCCGCTTATAGGCCTCATCGGCGGCAGCCTGATTGTCAAAAACATTGGCAATCCGGTTCCCCATAACATAAAACACTTCATCGTTATAGCCGAAGTATTTGGCGCGGATTACATAAACTGTCATCAAAAATCCCCTTTTTTGTCGTTGTTCGCTGTTAATTAAATGTTAAGCGCCCTGCCTGCGCTGCTGCAGGGCCTGGGCGCTGGCTGGAATCGCCATCCCGTTATCCATCCACAGTTCAAAGCGCATGGCGTTGAAAAAATCGGCCGGGCTGCAGGCGACATTCTGCAGCCGGAGCGGATGCCCCAGGCGCGGCAGAATGTCGCCGATAAACCAGCTGTTATGGGTCAG
Source organism: Acinetobacter sp. WCHAc010034 (assembly GCF_001696615.3). Classification (NCBI taxonomy): domain Bacteria; kingdom Pseudomonadati; phylum Pseudomonadota; class Gammaproteobacteria; order Moraxellales; family Moraxellaceae; genus Acinetobacter; species Acinetobacter sp. WCHAc010034. The sequence goes on from NZ_CP032279.1 coordinate 1,674,709, forward strand.
CAGCAGGGAATGCAGCTTGCCTGTCAGCGCCAGCGGCGAAAGCAGCAGCTGCGATATGGCCGGATCCTGCGAATAATGCTGATGCAGCTGCTCCACATGCCGCTCGAAGTCCGGCGGCAGCAGCCTGATGTCAATGGCGCTGACAAAATCGTTCAGTGTCGGAATAAAGCGCTGCTGGTAGTCCACCAGCAGATGGTCGCGCTCGCACAGATCCTTGACATCAACCGACTTGCCCGCGCTGTTCTGCAGGCTGTGCCCGAATACAGGGATCACCGCCACATTCACCCCCCACAGGGTATGCAGAATCCGGTGCCGCGCATCGCTGCACAGGCTTTTGGTGCTGTCAATAAATGCATGTATTTCATAATAGTCTTCGGGCTCGCCGCCCCAGCGCTTGGCGGAAATCCGCGCATGCTGCATTGCATTCATAAGCGCCATGCCGTCATTTTTGTTGTGGCTTAACATTAGCCTATTTCCAGCGGAAAAACGACTGGAATTTATTCATCCGCGACAAGCTGCGCCGCTTTAATTCAGGCATAAAAAAACTCTTCATATCGAAGAGTTTTTTCAGACCGCTGCGCTTAAATGCGCTTAGGCAGCTGCGTTACCCAAGTCATCAATCGGGTGGCATCGCTGGTGCGGGCCGCTGACGTGTCCGCGCCCAAAAGCACCACAACCGCCGGACGGTTGTTCAAGGTGGTATGCATCACCACGCAGCGCCCCGCCTCATTAATATAGCCGGTTTTGGAAATATTGATATTCCAGCCGCCGTTGCGCACCAGCGCATTGGTATTGCTGGATTTCAGCACGCGGTAGCCCAGATTGAAATCATAGCTTGGCGTGGTGGAGAACTGGCGGATCAGGCCGTACTGCGCTGCCGAGTTCACCAGAATGCCTAAATCACGCGCGGAAGACACATTGCGCGGGTCCAGGCCTGAAGATTCAACATAGCGGCTGCTGTTCATGCCCAGCGCTTTGGCCTTGGCATTCATGGCTGCGACAAAGGCTGTGCGGCCGCCCGGATAGGTGCGGGCCAAAGCCGCCGCTGCCGGATTCTCCGATTTCATTAAAGCAAACAGCAGCGCTTCCGCGCGGTTCATCGAATCGCCGGCGCGCAAAGTCGAGCTGGAGTTCTTGCCGCCTGCGCCGGCAAAATCAATCTGCTGCAGCGTAATGTTTTCCGACATATTCAGGCGCGCATCCGCAATCACCACCGCCGTCATCAGCTTGGTGATGGAAGCGATGGGAAATGCGGTATTGCTGTTCTTGCTGTACAGCACTTCGCCGGTTTGGCCATCCATCACCAAGGCCGCGCGGGCATTGACCGATGGCTGGTGCGAATAGCTGCTGGTATCAAAAATCTGCACGGTTTTGGCCGGCGCAGACAGCGCAGCGCCATTGGCGCTGCGGATTGAGGTGCTGACCTTGGTCGAGCCTTGCGGTGAAGGTTCATTTTCGCTGTATGCAGCAGCGGACACATCACCGTTCAGCAGCTGATTGGCTTCTTCAGAAGACCAGCTGAGGCTCGCCTGATTCGAACCGGGATTCATGATGATCTCGGCAAAACTCATTGAGCTCATGCCGAATAAAAATGATATTCCCAGTGCGCGCATTAAAGATTTATTTGAATTCTTCACGATGGTTCACTCAACTCAGGGGGGCAATAATTTGCGCCTTGCCTCTAATATGCCGTACATTTGCACAATAGAGCGCATTTTCCGCGCGCGGATTGCCCAACAAGTTTTTCATTTAAGATAAGAATAGCATTGCTAATTTTGCTGTTTCATTGCAAGCTTATTTTGCTTTATGTAACAAAAAAGACGTTTTTTAGACAGGGAGAATGCAGGTGATCACAGTTTTAGTGGTGGATGACCATGAATTGGTGCGTACGGGTATTTGCCGAATGCTCGAAGACCACGCGGATGTTCAGGTTATTGGTCAAGCTGAATCTGGTGAGGAAGCCATTGCCCTGGTCCGCCAGCACCATCCGAATGTGGTGCTGCTGGACGTCAACATGCCCGGCATCGGCGGCGTGGAAACCACGCGGCGCCTGCTGCAGACTGCGCCTGAAACCAAAGTGCTGGCGGTCAGCGGCCTGGCCGAAGAGCCTTATCCTTCCCTGCTGCTGAAAGCCGGCGCCAAAGGCTATATTACCAAAGGCGCGCCGGTGGCTGAAATGGTGCGCGCCATCAACAAGGTCATGCAGGGCGGAAAATATTTCAGCGCAGATATCGCCGAACAGCTGGCCAGCTCGTATTTGTCCGACACCCAGCAGTCGCCTTTTGATGCGCTGTCTGAGCGCGAAATGCAGGTGGCGATGATGGTGGTGAACTGCATCAGCGCGCAGGAAATTGCCGACAAGCTGTTTGTCAGCGTCAAAACCGTCAATACTTACCGCTACCGCATCTTTGAAAAGCTCAATCTCGACAGCGATGTCAAGCTGACCCACCTTGCGATCCGCTACGGACTGATCAAGCCCTAACCTCTTCAGCATGCAGGCCATATGAATCAGCGCGCCAGCCATTCAGAATTAAATCAGTATCATCTGGGCAGCTGGTACAGCGCTTACCGCTTCATCATCAGCTTCTGCCTGCTGCTGATTTTTCTGGCCACCTATACCCAGCTGGCGCCTGAATACCCCTACCCGCAGCTGTATCTGTACGTGCTGACGGCCTATGTGGTGATCACTAGCCTGCAGTATTTAGCCCTCAATAAAATCCAGGCGGCCGTTCCCAGGCAGCTGGTGCTGATTTTTTTTGCCGATGTCAGCGCGCTCAGCCTGCTGGCGCTGGCGCTGGACGGCCCGAACCTGCATTTAAGCCTGCTGTTTGTGATCACGATTTTCGCCGCCTCGCTGCTGCTGGATGCGCGGAAAGCCCTGATCATTACGCTGGCGGCCGTGATCAGCATTGTTTACCAGCTGTTTCTGGGTTCAATTTTAGACTTTGCTTCGCTGAAGAATATCGGCAACAGCGCGCTGCTGGCCTTCCTGTTTTTTGTGGTTTACGGCAGCGGCCAGATTGCGGTGCGGCGCTTCCAGATTCTGGAAAACCTGAACTTTTCCCAGTCGCTGGAGCTGAACCGGCTGCAGAATATCAACCGCTACATTCTGGAGCAGATTGAGACCGGCTATCTGGTTCTGGATGACAACTGCCATGTGGTGCTGAGCAATCCGGCCGCCTGCGTGCTGCTGGGCATGCCGCCGGCCTACAGCGCCGAAAAATACCCGCTGTACAAAGCCCAGCCGGACCTGTTTCAGCTGCTGAAATTTGAAGCGCTGCAGAACGGCGAAAAATTCCAGTTTGAATCACAGCAGAGCCGCTACCATATTCATGTGCATGTGCAGAAGCTGAATGTGCCGCATCAGACCCTGACGCTGCTGGTGCTGCAGGATGCGCAAAGGCTGAATCAGCAGGTGCAGCAGCTGAAGCTGGCGGCTTTGGGCCAGCTTTCGGCCAGCATTGCCCATGAAATCCGCAACCCGCTGGCCGCCATTGTGCAGGCCAATGACCTGAGCGCCGGCAGCGCGCCGGAACAGCAGCAGCTGCTGAGCCGCATGATTTCCAAACAGGCCAAGCGCATTGACAGCATCATTCAGGACACCCTGAATATGGTCAAGAATAAGGAAACCCATGCCGTGCTGCTGCGCCTGAATGACTTTATTCCGCTGCTGCTGCAGGAAGATCTGGCGGACATTCAGCATAAAATCCAGCTGCATATGCAGCAAGGCTGCTGCATTTACTTTGATGAGGCGCAGCTGCGCCAGGTGCTGATCAATTTAATCCGCAATGCGGTGCGCCATAATGACCCGGAAGCGCCGCATATTGAACTGAACATCTATCCGCATGAGCAGAAAATGCGGCTGGATGTGCGCGATTTCGGCCAAGGCGTTGCTGTTCAGCATCAGGCATCGCTATTTCAGCCTTTTTTCAGTACCGAAATTACCGGAACTGGTTTAGGATTATACCTTGCGCGCAGCTTCTGTGAAGCCAATCAGGCGCAGCTCACTTATGCAGAACAACAACGGGGAGCCTGCTTCCGGCTGACATGCCAGCGCGCAGAGCTTTAAATTTTTTTTGGGGTGAAATTGTGGAAAAACGGCCGCTGGTACTGCTGGTAGACGATGAAGAAGACTTGTGCCTGCTGATGCAGATGTCACTGGCGCGCATGGGCATAGACACCCACAGCGCGCACTGCCTCAATGAGGCGAAAAAATTCCTGAGCGGGCATCAGTATGATGCCTGCCTGACCGATTTGAACCTGCCGGACGGCAATGGCCTGCAGCTGCTGGAATGGATCAATGCGCATTGCGCAGGCTTGCCGGTTGCCGTGCTGACCGCTTACGGCAACATGGAAATCGCGATCGCCGCCTTGAAAGCCGGGGCTTTTGATTTTGTCAGCAAGCCGGTGAATCCGAAGCATTTAGAACAGCTGCTGCAGAAAGCGCTGAACAAGCCGGCTGCATCCAGCCAGCCGCAGGAAAACAGCCTGGAGCATAAAATGCTGATCGGGCAGTCGCAGCCGATTCAGCAGCTGCGGATCACCCTGAAAAAAATTGCCCGCTCGCAGGCGCCGGTGTTCATTACCGGCGAATCCGGCACCGGCAAAGAGGTGGTGGCCAATCTGGTGCACCGCCTCAGCAACCGCAGCGAAGGGCCTTTTATCGCCATCAACTGCGGCGCCATTCCGACTGAACTGATGGAAAGCGAACTGTTCGGCCATAAGAAAGGCAGCTTTACCGGCGCAGCGCAGGACAAGCAGGGCCTGATTCAGTCCGCGCACGGCGGCAGCCTGTTTCTGGATGAAATTGCCGAACTGCCGCTGAGCATGCAGGTCAAGCTGCTGCGTGCGGTGCAGGAAAAGCGCATCCGCCCGGTCGGCTCAGACGCCGAAGTCGATGTGGATTTCCGCGTGATCAGCGCCAGCCATCAGGATCTGGAAGCGCTGGTGCAGCAAGGCCGCTTCCGCCAGGATCTGTTTTTCCGCATTCATGTCATGGATCTGGTGCTGCCGCCGCTGCGCGAGCGCGGCAGCGACATTCTGCTGCTGGCGCAGCATTTTATCCAGAAAATCAGCGCGGAATGGGACATCCCGCCCAAGCAGCTCACTGCGCGGGCGCAGGACTTCCTGACCGGGCAGTATTATCCGGGCAATGTGCGCGAACTGCGCAATATTATTGAGCGCGCCATCACCCTCAGCGATGACGGCAGCATCGACCTGCCGCAGCTGCAAAGCGCGCCGCTGCGCCAGGCCGCTGCGCCGTTCGCGCCGGCTGCGCCAATGCCGGCGGGCGCGGTTCCGGCTGAACCGGCGCTGGGCGCCAGAAAGCTGCCGGAAGAAGGCCTGGAGCTGCATTTAGAAAAGATTGAAAAAGACATTCTGCTGCATGCGCTGAACCTGACGCATTGGAACCGCACCGTGGCGGCCAAAAAGCTCGGCATGTCCTTCCGCTCGCTGCGCTACCGCCTGAAGAAATTCGGGCTGGATGCCGACGAAGCCTGAAGCCGCTGCCGGCCTTATTTCTGCGCCAGCAGCAGGTCGGCAATATGCTCAACATAGCTGTCCTCCCGCATGTCGTGCGGGAGCGGATAGCTTAAATTCGGCTGCACGCCTGTGCCTTCAATCATCCGGCCGCTGGGCGTATAGTACTGCGAAACAGTCATTTGCAGGGCCGCGCCATTGCTGAGCGGAAACAGCTTCTGCACCACGCCCTTGCCGTAGCTTTTTTCACCGGCAACCCAGGCGCGCCCATGCTCTTTCATGGCGGCGGTAAAGACTTCCGCGGCCGATGCAGAGCGCTTATTCTGCAAAATGCCGACTTTCAGGTTCTGAAATTCCAAGCTTGGCAAAGCCTGAAACTGCTGATCGCCTTCCGAGCGGCTTTTGGTCGAAACAATCACCCCCTGATTCAAAAACAGGTCAGCCGACTCCACGGCAGCCGACAGCAGCCCGCCGGGATTATTGCGCAGGTCAAACAGCACAGCCTTCAGGCGCGGCGAGGCATGGCTTTCAATGAGGCGCTTCACTTCATTGGCGGTATCCTGCTGGAAAACTTTGACATGCAGCACCAGCACCTGATTATTCAACAGTCTGGATTCAATATCGGTTTCAATTTTGGTATTGCGCACCAGATTCATCGGCGCGCTGCCGGCGGACAGCTGCAGCGTCAGGGTGGAGCCGATCGCGCCGTCCAGCAAATGCTTGACCTGATCCTGATTGAGCTTTTTCAGCTCCTGATCTTCAATTTTATACACTGTTACGCCATTGATCAGGCCCAGTTTGGCCGAATCAGCATCCGGCTTTAGGCCATGAATAACCCAATGCTGCAGCGCCGGATCAAAGCGCAGGTTGAAATCGACCGAGGCCAGGTCGCCTTCGGTATACTGCAGCAGCTGCTTATAGTCTTCCGGCGGCAGGTATCTGGAATAGCGGTCCAGGCCGCTGACCAGGCCCCTGATGGCCTGCTGAAACAGCTCATCGTCGGTTTTTTCCTTGACATAATTGTCTTTGACGATGCCGTAAATCTGCACAAACTGCTGGATGGATTCAACCGGGATTTCCGCATAGCTCTGCTCATAGCCTCCGTCAAATTCATCGGCAGCCGGCGCTTTGCCGGCTCCCCATGCAAAATGGCTGGCGCAGCTCAGTGCGCTGAACAGTACCGCAGATTTCCAGTGCGCTTGCGCCATGCTTCCATCCCCTGCCTATGCTTAAGCTGTTAAATGAATCAGATTGCGGCCCTGCATTTCAGCGGGCACCGGCAGATTCATCAAGGTCAGCAGCGTCGGCGCGACATCCGCCAATACGCCGCCTTCATCAATCACCGCAGCAGCCGGACCGGCATAAATAAACGGCACCAGTTCAGTGGTATGCTGCGTATGCACCTGGCCGCTGACGTAGTCCTGCATCTGCTCGACATTGCCGTGATCGGCGGTAATCAGCATATGGCCTTTCTTCGCCATTACCGCTTCATACACCCGGCCCAGGCAGGCGTCTACCGCTTCAACCGCTTTCACCGCAGCCTCAAAGACGCCGGTATGGCCGACCATGTCGCCGTTGGCATAGTTCACCACCAGCAGGTCAAATTCGCCGGAATTGATGGCCGCCACCAGCTCATCGGTGACTTCATAGGCGCTCATTTCCGGCTTCAGGTCATAGGTCGCCACATTCGGAGACGGAATCAGGATGCGCTTTTCGCCTGGATATTCGTCTTCGCGGCCGCCGCTGAAGAAGAAAGTCACATGCGCGTATTTTTCAGTTTCCGCAATCCGCAGCTGGGTTTTGCCCAGGCCGGACAGGTATTCGCCAATTGAATTCACCAAGGTTTCCGGCATATAGGCCACCGGCGCATCAATGCTGGCCTGATAGCGGGTCAGCATGACAAATTTGGACAGGGCTGGAACCGTTTTTCGCTCAAAGCCGGCAAAATCCTTTTCCACAAAGGCCTTGGTGATTTCACGCGCGCGGTCAGCGCGGAAGTTCATAAAGACCACGCTGTCGCCGTCCTGAACTTTTGCCAGTCCGCCGATGCGGGTCGCTTTGACAAATTCATCACTTTCACCGGCGGCATAGGCCTGCTCCAGGCCCTCCACTGCCGTGGCCGCTGTGCGCGCAGCTTCGCCTTCGGTCAGCAGGCGGTAAGCCTGCTCTACGCGGTCCCAGCGGTTGTCGCGGTCCATGGCGAAGTAGCGCCCGATCAGGGTCGCGATGCGGCCCTGGCCCGGATACTGCGCAAACAATGCATCCAGCTTCTGCAGTGACGGCTGCGCGCTTTTCGGCGGCGTATCGCGGCCGTCTAAAAATGCATGCAGCAGGACTTTGGCGCCGCGCTTCAGCGCCAATTCCGCCATCGCCACAATATGGTCTTCATGCGAATGCACCCCGCCCTGCGACAGCAGGCCCATGATGTGCACCGCGCCGCCGGCCGCTTTGGCTTTTTCCACAGCGTCCACCAGCACTTCGTGCTCAAAGAACGCGCCGGTGCGGATGTCTTTGGTGATGCGGGTGAAGTCCTGATACAGCACGCGGCCGGCGCCAAGGTTCATGTGGCCGACTTCAGAGTTGCCCATCTGGCCGTCCGGCAAGCCGACATCTTCGCCTGAGCCGGAGATCAGGCTATGCGGATGCTTTGCCTGCATAGCGTTCAAATTCGGGCGCTGGGCCGCCAAGAAGGCGTTGTCTTTCACCTCTTCGCGGTGTCCGATGCCGTCCATAATCACTAAAACATGGGGAATTTTGCCAGCAGCTGCATCCGTCATTATTGCGCACTCTTCAGGTCTGTAAATTAATCCCGCTATCTTACCGAATTTTCACTCAAGACTCTATGTTCCGGGCAGCGTTAATCCTGTTCAGGCGGATTGCCCCGCCCGATGCTGCCCGCTATCTGGCGCGGTGCAGCAGGTAGCCGCCGGCCGCAAGAATCAGCGCAATCGGCACAAAAACAAACCACGCCGGCGACGGCGAATACACCAGGCTGGCATAGCCGAGGAAGTCCTGCAGGTAGAAAAACCCTAAGCCGGTAAACAGCGCGATCACCAGGCGGAAGCCCATGGACTGCTGGCGCAGCGGGCCGAAAATAAACGAGCAGGCAATCACCACCAGCGCAATCAGGGCCAGCGGCGAAGCCGCTTTCTGCCAGAAGGCCAGCTGATAGGTTTTCGGCACCTGGCTGTACTCATCCAGATAGCTCATGAAGCTGACCAGCTGGCTCGGCGACAGGTCTTCAGGGTCTAAAGTCACCATATGCACGTATTTCGGCTGCAGCGCCAAAGACAAAGGCAATTGGCTGCTGCGCTCCAGCACCGCATCGCCATTGCTCAGAATATCCATCTGCGCGGCGTTTTTCAGCGTCCAGCTGCCGTCTGAAACAAACTGCCCCTGCTCTGCGCCCAGGCTGCCGCGCAAGCGGTAGCTGTCATCAAAATCCACCACCTGCACATTTTTCAGCTGGCCCTGCGAGTTGGCGTAATCAATATAGATGAAGCGCTGGCCTTCACGGGTCCAGTAGCCTTTCACTTCGCCCAGTTCAGCGGCCGTGCGGTGGCTCTTGATGCTGTCGGCTTTTTCATTGGTATAGGGAATGACCCATTCGCTCAGGGCAAAGGACAGCACCACCAGAATCAATGCCGAGCGGATTACCCAGCCGACAATGCGCCACAGGCTGACCCCGACCGAGCGCATCACAATCAGCTCGCTGCTGGAGGCCAAAGTGCCCAAGCCCAGCACCGCGCCAATCAGCGCCGAGATCGGCAGGATTTCATACAGCGCATTCGGCGCGCCCCACAGCACGTGCAGGAAGGCATCCCATGCGCCATAGCCGTCCTTCAGCGAACCCAGTTCGCCCAGATAGGTGAACAGCACCTGCAGGCCGGACAGGACCGCGGTTGCGCCCAGCATGGCGAGCGCAGTGGTTTTGGTCACATGTTTGGCAATAATACGGCGTGCTAACATTGTTAAGACCTCACTCGCTGAATTTGCTTTTTAATTTTCGGCGCCAGCTTCTGCTTGCGCGAGAACAGCGCGGCAGCGATGGCATAGGCCAGTAAAATAGCCGGATAGGCCCAGATGCCCATCTCATCTTTGGAAATGCGGGTTTTCACCGCCATGAGCGCCACAATCAGGCTGGCGAAGATCAGCAAGGCCGGGAACAGCTTTAAATAGCGCCCCTGGCGCGGGCTGACTTCAGACAGCGCCACCGCCAGCAGCAGGGCCACGGCAATCGAAAACGGCACAAAGGCGCGCCAGCCCAGCTCGCTGGCCACCACCGGGTCGGCCCGGTTGGCCCACAGCTTGGCGGTCGGCAGGGCTTCAACTTCGGCGCTTTCAAACTTGGCTTCGGCATCATTTTCCAGGCGCAGGCGGTAGCTTTGGAATTCAGCCTGCGAATAGCGCGGCTGCCCCGGATAAATTTCGTAGCGCCGCCCTTCAACCAGATCCACCACATTGGCCGCATCATTCTGCATTTCAACCCGGGTGGCTTCTTTGGCCAGAATAATCACATCCGGCTTGCCTTCTTTTTCCGCGCGCTGATAGAAGAAAATATCCTTCAGATTTTTGCGGTCTTCGGACAGGTCGCCGGCGTAAATGGTATAGGGGCCGGAGGAAATGAATTCTTTCGGGCGCACCAGATCAAAGCCGGTGCGCACCGCCTGGCTGGTGGTCAGAGCCTCGAACTTGCGCAGGCCCCAAGGCGATGCATAAAGCATCAGAAAGGCCTGCACCGCCAGAAATACCGCGGTCATCGGAAGCAGCAGGCGCGCCAGCTGGTTGCGGCTGACCCCGCTGCCGTTCAGCACCGCCATTTCATGGTCCACATACAGGCGGCCAAACACCAGCATCAGGCCGATGAAGAAGCCCAGCGGCAGAATTAGCGTCAGAAATTCCGGCAGGCGGTAGCCAATGATACTGAACAGAATGCCGGCATCCAGGCGGCCCTGCGCAGCCACGCCAAAATACTTGATCAGCCGGCCGCCCATCATGATCAAGGTCAGTAAGGCAATCACAACCAGGGATGTCGACACCACTTGCTTGACCAGATAACGCCGAATAATCAAATTAATTCTTCCAAAAAAGAGAGGGAATAAAACTAGCGCTAGTTTACCCGAATGCGGAAAATATAAAACCTATACCCTTGCAGCACATTGAAATCCTATTCATTAAAATGTTTCAATGGTTTAATGGTTTGCAAATTTTAAAAGGCACGAATACCGTCTATGAAACTAACAATTAATACGTCATTCCAAGCGCATGCGTCCAGCCCATATTTGTTGATATTAGCCGATTCTGAACAGGTTCAAAATGCTGCCGACTTATATCAAATCAAAAACTTAGAAAGCATTATTGAGGCTGCGCAATTCAAGGCCGGCTTGAATGAAATTCTGGCGCTGCTGGATTCAGCCCCGGCCTGCCGCAGCAGCGCGCTGGCCGGCATCGGCAAAGCAGCTGAATTAAAGCCGGCGCAGTTAGCAAAAATTGCACAAACAATTATTAAAACGTCACAAAAAAAATTCCAGCAGATCAGCATTGATATTTCCGCGCTGCCGCAGGAGCTGCATTACCTATTTGCATTAAGCCTGACCCAGGCCGCCTACGCCTTTGATGAATACAAATCGAAAAAGAATGAATTCGCGCTGGAACAGGTCAATTTAATTGCCAGCCAAACCGCGCTGACTGAACAGCAGCTCAGCCTGATCACCGCCATTCAGCATGGCCAGAACTTCGCCCGCGACTTGGGCAACCGCCCGGGCAACATCTGCTTCCCGGAATATCTGGCGGAACAGGCGCTGGCTTTAGCCGCCGAATTTCCGGAGCAGCTGCAGGTAACGGTGCTGGATGAGGCGCAGATGGCGGAACTGGGCATGGGCGCTTTCCTTGCCGTCAGCAAAGGTTCGGAACGCCCGGGGCGCATCATTACCCTCGAATACTTAGCCTGCCGCCATGAAGCGCCGGTAGTGCTGGTCGGCAAAGGCGTGACTTTTGACACCGGCGGCATTTCGCTGAAGCCGGGCCTGGGCATGGACGAAATGAAATTCGACATGTGCGGCGCCGCTTCCGTGCTGGGCACGCTGCGCGCGCTGTGCGAAGCCAAACTGCCGATTCATGTAGTGGGCGCCATTGCAGCCGCCGAAAACATGCCGTCCGGCCATGCCACCCGCCCGGGCGACATTGTGGCCAGCATGAGCGGGCAAACCGTTGAAATTTTAAATACCGACGCCGAAGGCCGTTTAGTGCTGTGCGATGCCCTGACCTATATTAAGCGCTTCAACCCGGCGCTGGTGATTGATATTGCGACCTTGACCGGCGCCTGCGTGGTGGCTTTGGGCTCAGTGCTGACCGGCCTGTTTACCCCGGACGATGAGCTGGCGGCTGAATTGTCGGCTGCCGGCCAGACCGCTTTTGACCGCGTATGGCGCATGCCGGTGATTGACGACTATCAGGAACAGCTGGACTCGCCATTAGCCGATATCGCCAACATCGGCGGCCCGAAAGCCGGCGCGGTAACCGCCGCCTGCTTCCTGCAGCGCTTTACCCGCGACTACCGCTGGGCGCATCTGGACATTGCCGGCACAGCATGGAATTCAGGCGCGCAGAAAGGCGCAACTGGCCGTCCAGTGCCATTGCTGATGCAGTTCCTGGCCAGCCGTGCGCAAGCGAATGGCTAAGCTCAGCTTTTACCTGTTTGAAACAAGCCCTGAGCGGCAGGTCGAAAGCGCCTGCCGCCTGTGCCGCAAAATCCTGCGCCAGCCGGAGCGCATCTGGCTGTGGTGCGGGGATGCAGGCCTGCGCCAGCAGCTGGATGAGCGCCTCTGGAGCTTTGACGCCGCGGGCTTTATCCCGCACGGCATCGACCAGCAGGATGCGCCGGTCTGCATTTCCGCGCAGCTGCCGGACGCCGCAGACTGGATTGTGTTTAATTTTAACAATCAAGCGCTTGAACAGTATGCGAAATTTAGCCACATTATTGAAATTATTGAAAACAATGAGCCGGCTAAAATCATTGGCCGGGAAAAATTCAAGCAGTACCGCCGCTGGGGCATTGAACCGCAGACGTTCAAGCTCTAGGCGCCTGATTCATACTTAAGGAGATGCCGCCGTGGCATTAAATGTTGGTCCAGACTTCAAGCAGCGCTGGCTGAATGTGCCTGACGCGGTGCGCCAGACCTTTATTGATGACCTCGGGCGCATCTGCGAGGCGCTGCAGCCGGACAGCGATATTCAGCGCTGGCTTGAAGCCGATCAAAAGCAGCAGCAGCTGTCTTTCCAGCGGATTGAAGCGGCCTATGCGGCGCGCAAGGCGCAGCTGATTGAAGAGGCGCGCATCCGCAGGCAGCAGGCGCTGGAGCGTTCGCTGCAGGAAAAGCGCGCGGCGCAGCAGGCCTACGCGGAACAGCTGCAGCAGGATGAGCTGCGCCGCTTTGCCGAACAGGCGCAGACTTTGGCCCTGATCCGCCAGACTGTTGAGCGCGACACCCTGACCTACACCTCGCGCTACCATAAAAACCCGGAAGGCAGCCCCTTCAATTTCGCCAAAGGCTTGGCGGTCTCCGACCATCAGATGCTTTCCGAGCTGGAAAGCGTGCGCATCCGCCTGGAGCTGGAGGCGGAAAGCCAGATTGAGCAGGCGGTGGCAGCTTTCCGCGCCAAGCTGCAGGCCGCGGCGCAGGAAGAAATTGACTATATCCTGAAAAATTCCGGCTTTTCCAGTGAAATACCGGAAAATAAAACATAAGCTGCAGATTTATAAGCCAATGTCATAAAAATGACATGTTTTTGCAGCACGATGTTCATATCCGCCCGGCGCCGCCAAGCTCTGGGCTTTTTCCCCTTTATCGGCGAATGCACCGTTTTGATCAGGAAACTTCTATGGACATCTTGAACCGAATTACCCGCAAAATCGCAGCTTTGCCTGCCGGTGAAGAATGCATCATCAGCGCGCAGGACTTATGGCTCAGCCGCGCCGACTTTCAGTCAGTCTCGGTCTTTCTGTCCCGCGAGTCGGAAAAAGGCAGCTTTTCAATCGCGGCTGCGGAAGATGCGCCGGCCCGCATCGGCAGCGCTTCGCTGCTGGTGACCAAGCATTAACCATCTGAAAAGAATTTAACTGCTGCTTGAATGCTAAAAAGCCCGCTCGCGGGCTTTTTTATTGCGCAGGCGTGCAGTTTCAGACCAGATCCGCCACAGCGGAAACCGTATGCCCCAGGCCGTAGCCGATGCCGAGCAGCAGGCCCAGCCAGATCAGGCCGCCCACCACATTGTAAAAAGTGAAGGTGGCGAGGTTCATGTGCGCGGAGCCGGCCGCAAAAGGCGCAAAAGAGCGCACGAAAGGCACAAAGCGCGCCATTAAAATGGTTTTTCCGCCATGCTTGACGAAATAGGCATTGGTTTTCACCATATAGGCCGGCTTAAAGTAACGCGAATGCTTATTGAAAAATTTCAGCCCCAGCAGGCTGCCGGTATAGTAATTGACGGTATAGCCCAGCACCGAAGCCGCAAACAGCAGGCTGAACATGTAATGCAGATGCACGGCGTCCGTGGTGGAGCATAAGGCGCCGACAGCGATCAGCAGGCTGTCTCCGGGCAGGAAGAACATGAACACTGAGCCTGTTTCCGCAAAAATCACCAGGAATAAAATCGCGTAAATCCATACGCCATATTGCTCCAGCAGCATCGGCAGCCATTGCTCAAGGTTCATCAGGAAATCAATCATCGGCACCGATCCAAATCATCTGTTCAAGTTCATCACGTGCAGCATTATTACCCGAAAATAAAAAAACAGTCTAATTTTTCAACCAGACTGTCTGTTTTATTTGCAGTTCAGCTTATTTCAGGAAGCCATTTTCAGCCAGAAAATCCATGCTGATTTTTGACTGCTGGGTGGCTTCAGCAGCCTTGTCGCCCAGCAATAGGCGCTCAATATAGCGCGCCAGCACATCAACTTCCAGATTGACTTTGGTGCCGGCTTTCCAGGTGCCGATATTGGTGCGCTCAGCGGTATGCGGAATCAGGTTCAGGCTCAGCACGCTGCCACGCAGGTGGTTGATGGTGAGGCTGATGCCGTCTACCGTAACCGAGCCTTTTTCCGCCAGATACCTGGCGATTTCAGCCGGCGCGGCCACTTCGTAGTAGATCGAGCGCGCATCTTCGCGCACCACGGTAATCTCCCCCACCGCATCCACATGCCCGCTGACAATGTGCCCGCCGAAACGGGTGGTCGGCAGCATGGCTTTTTCCACATTCACCGGCTGGCCGACTTTCCACTGGCCTAAAGTGGTGCGGTTCAGGCTTTCGCGCGAAACATCGGCGGCGTACCAGCTGTCGCCCCACTCAATGACGGTCAGGCAGATGCCGTTGGTGGCGATGGAGTCGCCCAGATGCACATCCGACATATCCAAACCGGTTTGAATGCGCAGGCGCACATCGCCGCCAACGCTTTGCATGCTTTCAACTTTGCCTAAACTTTCAATAATGCCTGTAAACATAGCGGTACTCGATAATGTATGGGTTTACCACAGCGCCAGCTGCGTGCTGACCCCGGTGGTGTCTACGCCGCCTAGTTCCGCAAAATGATGCAGCTGGCCTAAAAGCTGGCGGATCGGCGGCCCTGATTTGGCGTGCGTATCGGTAATCACGATGAACTCCAGCACGCGCGCGCGCTCGGACTGGCGCTGCTTGCTGACCCGGTAGCGCGGCACATCCTGCGTCAGCAGCGTTACCCGGCCGCGCTTTAGATTGGCCTGCAGCAGGTCGGCCGCTTCAATATTGCCGTCGGTAGAATAGCTGGTCAGGATAAAGCGCGCATTAATTGTTTCCAGCAATTTTTCATAGGCTTCTTTGGCATGCTTGGAAGAATTATACGGGCTTGGGCGCTCTTTGCGCCATGCGCGGTCAATCCCGCTCTTAAAGCCTTTGGTGTCCGGGCTCGGCAAATCGGCCTGATCCCACAGCGTCAAGGCATTCAGCACATGGTAGTTGCTGCTGTAGGCATGCTGGTTATACGGCGGATCCAGATAAGCCACATCCACCTCAAAGCCGCTCATCTGATTGGCCAGATGCTGCGCATCGACGCACCACATTTCAGCTGCCGGGCGCTTGGCGTCGCCGGTTTCGCAGAAGCGGCTCGGGGTCAGCCACAGCAGCGATTCAATGCGCTCCAAAGCGGTTTGGGTTTTGCCGCCCCAGCCGTGGTGGAAGCTTTTAAAGACCCCGCTGGTGTTGCTGACAAAGCTGGCGGAATACAGCAGCGGCGCCAGCAGCGCGCTCATCTCAACATCATCAATCGCGCCCTGCGCCTGCCATGCGGCGATCTGCTGGCGGATCGCGTCAATGCGCATGCCGTTGCGGCGCTTGAAGAACAGGCGGTCGCGGGCCGGATCATAAATTTCGTCATTGCGCGGGCAGAGGTTGTGCGTCACCCAGCCTTTAACTTCCGGCAGGCGGTTCAAATAATCAATGGCTTTCTGATAGCCGCCCAGCTCCTTAAATGCCGGCGCATCGGTGCAGGATAAAATCGCGCTGTTCAGGGCATGGCTGTAGGGTTCCCAGTCATTGGCGATCACCCGGTAGCCGTTCTGCCGGGCAAGGCGCGAAACCACCCCGGAGCCGGCAAAAAAGTCGGCAAAAATCGGCGCGCGGCCATCTTCACGGTTCAGCGTTCCAGTGCTTTCCAGCGCCTCTAAAATCAGATGCAGCAAGCGGCGCTTGTTCCCCAGATAAGGAACCAGCTGATGGAACAGGTATTCATCGGTGGTGCGGGCCGCATGGCGGCGCTTGTGATAAACCGTAGACTCTGGATTCATAGCGTCTCTTGTGAAGGAATTAGCCTTAAGCGCACATCTTCACCCACTTGCGTGACCTCAATGAGCTTAAAGCGGAGCTGCTCTGCCATGCGGCTGAAATCCGCATTGAACATTGCGCGCGCTGAACGGCCTAAAAATGCCGGCGCAACATAGCTGATCAGTTCATCGGCTAAGTTTTCCTGCAAAAATGCAGTCGATAATGCCGCGCCGGCTTCCACCAGCACATCATAAATCTGATGCTGCTGCGCCAAAGCCTGCAGCAGCGCTTTCAGCGGCTGCACGGCAAACTGCGTGACGCCTAAATCGGCCAGCTCCTGGCGGAATGGCCCCATGACCATCACCTCTTCAGGCTGCGCTAAAATTTTTGCCGTCAGCGGCAGCCGGCCTTGGCGGTCTAAAACCAGCCGTTTCGGCTGCACCGCATGCGCAGCCGAAGCATGGCCTGGCAGCTGGCGCACATTCAGCTGGCAGTCATCGGCTAAAACGGTATTGATGCCGGTAATGACCGCGCCGGAAATGGCGCGCCAGTGCTGCACATCCAGGCGCGCTTCAGGGCCGGTAATCCACTTGGATTCGCCCGAAGCCATTGCGGTGCGGCCGTCCAGGCTGGAGGCGATTTTCAGGCGCACATAGGGCATGCCTTCGGCCATAGCCTTCAGAAAGCCCAAGTTCAGCTGCTGCGCTTCTTCCCGGCAGACGCCGCTTTCAACCGCAATGCCGGCGTCCTGCAGGATTTGCATGCCTTTGCCGGCCACCAGCGGATTCGGATCCGGGCAGGCCACCACGACCCGGGCCACTCCGGCCTCGACCAGGCCTTTGGCGCAGGGCGGCGTGCGGCCATAATGCGCGCAGGGCTCAAGCGTCACATAGGCGGTTGCACCGAGCGCCAAGGCGCCGGCCTGGCGCAGGGCAAAGACTTCTGCATGCGGCTGGCCCGCCTGAGGGTGAAAGCCCTCGCCGGCCAGCTGGCCGTCTTTAACAATCACGCAGCCGACATTCGGATTGGGCCTGGTGGAATACTGTCCAAGCCGCGCCAGCTCAATGGCGCGCTTCATCCAGATTTGGTCTTGGCTTAACTCAGTCATGCAAGGCGCTCATTCGTTGAAAATTCAGTGTTCACGCTGCTGCATCTGCTCAATCTGGCGGCGGAAGGCTTCGACATCCTGAAAATCCTGATATACCGATGCAAAGCGCACATAGGCCACATGATCCAGAGCGAACAGCGACTGCATGACAATTTCGCCGATGGTGCGGGATTTGACATCGCGCTCGCCCAGGCGGCGGATCTGCAGCTGAATGTCGCTTAAAACCGTTTCAATCTGTTCCTGCGTGACCGGACGCTTCTGCAGGGCATGCATCAGCGAGCGCCGCAGCTTGGCTTCATCAAAAGGCTCGCTTTTGCCGTCGGACTTCAGCACGCGCGGCATGACGACTTCATAGCTTTCAAAAGTGGTAAACCGCTCGCCGCAGCTGATGCACTCGCGGCGGCGGCGGATTTGGCAGCCTTCCGCCGCCAAGCGCGAATCTATCACTTTACTGTCTGCAGCGTTGCAAAATGGACAATGCATAGCGGTTTAATTGAACAAATCCTGATGGATTCAAAGTGTAGCAAAAATTATGCGCTTTGTAGAGCATTACGCAAGATATGGAAAAAAAACAGCCCTTTCGGGCTGTTTTACACAATATATTGATATTGCATGCAGAGCGCTGCGCTGAATAATTATTCTATGCGCTCGCCGTGCTGGCTCAAGTCCAGGCCCATGCGTTCATCATCAGACGCAACGCGGATGCCGATCGCCAGATCAATCACTTTCAGGATCACGAAAGTCAGTACAGCGGAGTAAGCGATGGTTGCCAAAACGCCTTCCACCTGAACCCACAGCTGATGCATCATGTCCGTTGGCGCCTTGTCGCCCATAATGAACGGGCTGGCGAAGAATGCGGTCAGGATCGCGCCGACAATGCCGCCGACACCGTGCAGGCCAAAGGCGTCTAAAGAGTCATCCGCTTTCAGGGCGCGCTTCAGCGCTGTAATGCCCCAGAAGCACACTACGCCGCCAATCAGGCCCATGGCCATCGCGCCGCCGACAGTGACAAAACCGGCTGCCGGCGTAATCACCACCAGGCCTGCGACTGCGCCGGATGCGCCGCCTAGGACTGAAGATTTGCCGCGCACCACTTTTTCAGTGATCAGCCAGGCCGCCGCCGCCGCTGCAGCAGCCACTTGCGTCGCCACCAAAGCATAGCCTGCTGAGCCGTTGGCGCCCAGAGCCGAACCGCCGTTGAAGCCGAACCAGCCAACCCAAACCAGGCTTGCGCCAATGACCGTCAGGGTTAAGTTATGCGGCGCCATCGACTCGCGGCCCAAGCCCATGCGCTTGCCCAGCATGTAGGCAGCCACCAGGCCGGCGACGCCTGAGTTAATATGCACCACCGTACCGCCGGCGAAATCCAGCGCGCCATCGCTTCCGAGCCAGCCGCCGCCCCATACCCAGTGAGTAATCGGCGCGTACACAACCACCGACCAGACGGTAATGAAAGCCACGAAAGCGCCGAATTTCATGCGTTCCGCAATTGAACCGGTAATGATCGCCACGGTAATGATGGCAAAAGTCATTTGGAAAATAACAAACAGAATTTCAGGAATAGTTCCAGTCAGCGCATCTGTGCCGATGCCGGCCAGCATCAGCTTATCCAGCCCGCCAACAAATGCATTGCCCCCGCTGAACGCCAGCGTATAGCCAACCGCCACCCAGGTAATGCTGACAATGGCCGCCGCCACAAAGCTGTGCGCCATTGTGCTTAAGACGTTTTTCTTGCGGACCATGCCGCCGTAGAACAGCGCCAAGCCCGGAATGGTCATGAGCAGAACCAGTGCGGTGGAAACCAGAATCCATGCGGTGTCGCCGGTGTCCAGTTTCGGCGCTTCCGCTGCAGGCGCTGGCGCAGCTTCAGCCGTAACGGCCGGCGCTTCCGCGGCAGGAATTAAAGCGGTGCTGTCAGCCGCTGCGGCAATTTCTGAAGAGGCTGGCGCTGTTGCGGCTTGTTCAGCCCATGCAGCAGAACCGCCTAAAAGTGCGCCAGATAGACTGAGCGCAATCAGTATTTTTTTCATTCGTGTCCCCCAACCTTATTTTGTGAGTTATTAGCTACTCAGCAAACTTCGTGCCAATGCCTTAGACAGCGTCAGCGCCTGTCTCACCGGTACGGATACGGATGACCTGCTCCAAATTGGTGACGAAGATCTTGCCGTCGCCGATTTTTCCTGTGCTGGCCACGCGGGTGATGGATTCAATCACTGAATCGACCATTTCATCGCTGATCGCAATTTCAATTTTTACTTTAGGCAGGAAATCCACGACATATTCCGCGCCGCGGTACAGTTCCGTATGGCCTTTCTGGCGGCCAAAGCCTTTGACTTCAGTGACGGTGATCCCTTGAACACCGATTTCCGAGAGCGCTTCGCGCACATCATCCAATTTAAAGGGTTTTACAATTGCAGTTACGAGTTTCATGTCTGGTTTCCTTCGGCTTATTTCACCTGTAAGGTTTTATGTTCAATTTTCATGCCAAAGCGGCTAAGGCCGGGGGAAATTAGCCGCCATCGGCATGAGTTTTATTTATAACCTATTTTCAGCTTCTAATGCGTTTTTTGGGCGCGAAAAATAGACATATTTATCATAAGAATTACCCTATTAGCGGCCGGACGCCACGATAATTTCATTTCAAATGCTATAGTCTCGCGCAAGGCAATGCTACACTGCCTGCTTATCTGCATCAGATGGACATAAAAAATGATTGAAACGCTACTGCACGCCATTTTGCAACAGGTTGAGCAGCCGAAAAAAGATCTGGAGCACAACCTGCGCGCCCTGCTGAACGAAGCGGTCAGCAAAATGGATCTGGTTTCCAAAGATGAAATCGAGCGCCAGCGCACGGCGCTGAATAACGCCAACCTGCGCCTGAACGAATTGCTGAAGCAGGTCGAAGCGCTGGAATTGAAGCTTCAGAATAAAAAATAAGCACCTCCTTGGTGCAGCATAAGACGCATAATGATTAAAAAAAATGCACTATAATGGAACAATAAAATGTCTTTTGCCAAAATTTATACCCGCGGGCTGTTGGGCCTGCATGCCCCGCTGATTGAAGTTGAAGTCCACCTCAGCCACGGCCTGCCCTCTTTAACCATTGTCGGCCTGGCCGAAGCGGCCGTGCGCGAAAGCAAAGACCGGGTCAGGTCAGCGATTATCAACAGCGGCTTCCAGTTTCCCACCAAGCGCCTGACCATCAACCTTGCGCCGGCGGACCTGCCCAAAGACGGTTCACGGCTGGACTTGCCCATTGCGCTGGGCATCCTGATCGCTTCCGGCCAGCTGCCGGAACAGGCGGCGGAACAGCTGGAATTCATTGGCGAACTGGCGCTGGATGGGCATTTACGCCCAGTCAGCGGCACGCTGAGCATTGCAATTGCCTGCCAGCACGCGCAGCACCAGCTGATCCTGCCCGAGCAGAATGCGCAGGAAGCCGCGCAGCTGCCGGATTTTACAGTCTTCGCCGCCCGGCATTTAAAGGATGTCTGCGAGCATCTGCGGCAGACTGCGCCGCTGGCTCAGTATGCAGCGCCCGGCAGTTCAGACATGCCAGGCTGCCGCTTTGATCTGGCCGATGTCAAAGGCCAGCTGCGCCCGCGGCGCGCTTTGGAAATCGCCGCTGCCGGCGGCCATTCCCTGCTGTTCAGAGGCCCGCCCGGCACCGGCAAGACCCTGCTGGCCTCACGCCTGTCCGGCATTCTGCCGCCGCTGAATATGCAGGAAAATCTGGAAGTCGCCAGCATTTATTCTATTGCCAGCGCCAAGCACGATTTTGGCCAACGTCCGTTCCGCGCCCCGCACCATACCGCATCCGCAATTGCGCTGGTTGGCGGCGGCTCCAACCCCAAGCCTGGAGAAATTACGCTGGCGCATTTGGGCGTGCTGTTTCTGGATGAGCTGCCGGAATTTGACCGGAAAGTGCTGGAAGTCCTGCGCCAGCCTTTAGAGTCGAAAGAAATTGTGATTTCCCGCGCCTCGCGGCAAATCACTTTTCCGGCCAATTTCCAGCTGATCGCAGCCATGAATCCCTGCCCCTGCGGCTACGCCTTTAATCAGGATGCGCGCTGCCAGTGTTCGCCGGATGCCATCAAGCGCTATCAGAACCGGATTTCCGGGCCGCTGCTGGACCGCATTGACCTGCATATTGATGTGCCGCACCTGCAGGCGCATGAGCTGCAGGATACGCAGCCGGCAGAACCGTCATCCGCCGTGCGCGGCCGGGTGCTTCAGGCGTATCAGCTGCAGATGGAGCGGCAGCGGATGGCCAATATGGCGCTCAGCCCGACACAGCTGGAACAGCATGCCGTTTTGGACAGCGCCGCCCAGCATATGCTGAAGCTGGCGCAGCAGCGCCTGAACCTGTCCGCCCGCGCCTACCACCGCGTGCTGCGCGTAGCCCGCACCATTGCCGATCTGGCCCAGGCAGAAAACATTCAAAATCAGCATCTTTCTGAAGCGCTTTCTTACCGCGGGCAAATGCCCTGACCGCTGCGGCGCGGAAATCACCCTGCGGCGGAATAAAAAAAGCCTCCAGAGCAGCGCTCTGAAGGCTTTTTCAGCATTCAGCAGTTTAGAAGGTTTTGGTCAGGGTAAATACCGCGCCGGTTTCTACGCCGCGGGATGTCGGTTCATAGGCGCCATCTGTATCCATATTGGTGCCCACGGCAGCCAGTTCAGCGGTTGCGCCGGGAACAGATTTAAAGCCGTAAGTTAGGCCGATTTTCCAGTCCACATAATTATCATCGCCATTGAATGAATATTTTGTTTCATCATCAACCGCTGTATAGCCGACATTTGCCACCCCGCCGAAACCGCTTGAGCCGAATGGAACCGAGTAGCCCACATTGACATTCCAGCTGTCTGTGCTCACGCCGCCATAATCATTGGTATAGTTCAGATTAGTCAGCAGGCTATCGCCTTCGGCAATTGCATTGGCGAAGGTCAGTTTTCCGTACAGCTCGGCCCAGTTGAGGTCATTGGCGCTTGGATAGTTATAGTACAGCACGCCGACGTCCAGCACCGGCTTGCTGCTGAAGCTTTCCAGCTTTACCGCATAGCCGATTGAAGGGTCAAGTTCCAGGCTTGGCGTGCCGCTGCCGAAATTCACATTGGAACCCCAAAGTCCAAAATATAAGCCCGAAGCATGCCCTAGGGTGAAGCCTCCCTGCAAAGCCGGATCATTTTGAGTTTGCGTTACGCCGCGGAAACGGTAGTCCGTTGTCACTGCAGCGCTTCCGCTGAAAGACAGGCCGAACGGCAATGCTGGCGCTTCCTCAGCAAATACAGCGCCAGAAGCAGCGGTTAAAGCCGCGGCAGCAAATATTTTCTTCAACATTTCAGAATCCCCCAATAGATTTTATTGACTTACTTTTGACTTGCTTAATAGTTATTAGCAAGCGCTGTGCCAACTTCAATTTTCCATGCAAGAAAGCCGCGCCCTTTGCTGAAAAAACAGCATATCATACAATTAAACCAATGTTTTTAATCTATTTATTTCAAATACAGGCATTCAAGGCATGCCGGCTGCCCTAAGCGCCGCTTCAGCCCTTCAGGTCCGGCGTCCTCCGGTTTCCATCCCGCTTCAGGCATGGGCGGCTGATGAAAAACGCCTCTTTTTGAGTATGTTTTTTCACCGCACCTTGAGGCGCTGCACAAAAAAAGCGCATAGCCCTGCATTGATGCATATGAGGCTGCTTAGCGTCCTGAATTCTGGCGGGGCATAAGAAATTGCCCTAAGGTATGGCCAGCCGCAGAATTCAGCCACAATTCACATAATTCATGGCCCGCAGCCAAGCGGCAGAATACAGCCTGCTGCAAACCTGAATTTTTATACCATTTTTTAAAATAACTTGTATCTGCTGGCTATTTCCAGGTTCATCCGCAGCTGCAGACCATAAGCCTGACGCATAGATTTCATGGCGATTTAATGTTCAGCTGAGCTGCGCTGAAAGCCCCGAAGTGCAGGCTTTTGATCAGATATTCGCCATTCAGTTGCGCCTGAACAGGCGCAAAACCGGGCAATTGTCAACCAAAAGTGAAAATTATGCTTTTGTTTTTACTAAAAATTCAAAGCAATAAATTTTTTTAAAAATTTCAGCAATATAAGCATGCGTGCAGTTCATCTGAAAAGCGAATAACTTTAGTGTAATAAAGTCAATAAAAATGGTATGTTTTTAATGGATACTTATACAATTCAACTGCTATTTTACTATATCTTTTTTGCATGAGGCGCTCTCCCAATGCTAAAACCGCAACAGCTTACACTCGCGTTACTCATTAACGCTGCTTTAATTTCTACTGTATATGCAAGTGAACAAAGCGAAGCTAAAGGCTTTGTTGAAGATGCTGAAGGCTCTGTGCTGTTCCGTACCGGCTATATCAACCGCGATAAAAAAACCCCAGGTGTGAAAGACCAAAGCTCATATGCGCAGTCTGCAATTTTTGATTTGGACTCCGGCTATACCAAAGGCGTTGTCGGTTTTGGCGTGGGCGCTGTAGGTGATGCGTCATTCAAGCTTGGCAGCAATAAAAACGCCGGCAACCAGATGATTCCGCGTGAAACATTGAATGGCAAAAAACAAGCTGGCGACACTTATGATCACTGGGCGCGCGGCGGCGCCAATGTAAAAGCGCGCATTTCCAATACTGAAGTGCGCTACGGTACCCAAGTTTTAGACTTGCCTGTCCTTGCCAGCAACACGGGCCGCATGGTGCCTGAATATTTTGAAGGCGTGCTGGCCACCAGCCGTGAAATTAACGGACTGGAACTGACAGCCGGTAAATTTACCAAAAACCAAATGTCGCACCAGATCAATACCGACGGCAACAATTTAGACCGCGCTGTAGTTTGGGGCGCAAAATACAAATTCAGCGACGCCCTAAATGCCTCTTACTATGGCCTGGACAGCAAAAATGCGCTAGACCGTCATTATGTCAATGCCAACTATAAGCAAGCTTTGGCTAATGGCAGCTCCTTGACTTATGATTTCAGCGGCTATCATACAAAATTTGATAAAAATGCTGTAACTTATTCTGCGACTGGTGAATTAGCATCAAATTACGCTGATACTGGCGTTGCTGGCGTAGAAAAAACCAATAATATCTGGGCTATTTCTGGCGCCTATAACCAAGGCCCGCATAACATCATGCTGGCTTACCAGCAAAACACAGGCAATGTCGGCTATGACTACGGCCAGAATGCTGACGGCTTCCAAAGCGTCTACTTGCCAAACTCATATCTGTCTGACTTTATCGGCAACCATGAAAAATCCGCACAAGTTCAATACAACTTGGATTTCGGCAAATTAGGCGTTCCGGGCCTGAACTGGACCACTGCCTATGTTTACGGCTGGGACATCAAAGTTGCCGGCACTGCGGAAGAAGGCAAGGAACAAGAGTTCTTTAACCAAGTGAAGTACACGGTGCAAAGCGGTTTTGCCAAAGACGCCAGCCTGCGTGTGCGCAACTCCTACTACCGCGCAAACGATGTTTATAACGGCCCTTACATCGGCGATACCAACGAATGGCGCTTATTCCTTGATATCCCTGTAAAATTGTTTTAATTCCCGGTGAATTAAGGCGGTAAAAAAACCTGCACACTGTGCAGGTTTTTTTATTCAGGCTTTGCTAAGCACGCCGGAATTCACAGCAATTATTTATTTGCTTCTTTATACGCTTCGATTGAGCTCAAAACTTCCTGCTTAGCGACTTCAGAACCTTCCCAGCCGCTGAGCTTAACCCATTTGCCCGCTTCAAGGTCTTTATAATGGGCAAAGAAGTGCTCAACTTGCTTGATCAGCAGCTCAGGAAGATCGGTATATTCCTGAACATCTTTATACAGCGGCGTTAATTTTTCGTGCGGCACTGCAATCAGTTTCGCATCAATGCCGCCGTCATCTTCCATATTCAGCTTGCCTACCGGGCGGCAGCGGATGACTGAGCCTGGCTCTACCGGATGCGGCGTTACCACCAGAACGTCCAGCGGGTCACCGTCAAGAGACAAAGTGTTCGGCACATAGCCGTAGTTCGCCGGGTAGAACATTGCTGTGCCCATGAAACGGTCTACGAATAATGCATCCGAATCTTTATCAATTTCGTATTTAATTGGCGCTGCGTTTGCAGGAATTTCAATGATGACATAGATGTCATTCGGCGCATCTTTACCCGCTGGGATATTGCTGTAGCTCATAGCATTGCTCTTTAACAAGTTAAGTCTTTTAAACCGGCACAATTATAACGGTTTTTGCGGATTTTTTTCTGATTTTGCATTTCAGCGTCAAAATTTTCGCCAAACTGTGGGCGCAGCTTAGGTTATTTTAATAATGATCAGCAGCAGGCAGACCGGGCAAAGCATGGACAGCGTCCAGATAATCGAGCGCAAAGCAGCCCAATTGGCCAGATAGCAAATGCCGTAAATAATCCGCAGCACAATATAAGCGATGCCCAGCGTCATGGTGAAGCTTTGCGGAATGACCATGTACTCCGCCATTAAAACCGCGCCTACAAATAAAGGCAGGCTTTCAAAACTGTTCTGCTGCGCGGCGTGCGCCCGGCTGGCCAGGCCCTCTGTGCGGGCTAAAAACGCTCTGGGGTTCTGATTGTCCCGCGCTGTAAAGCCTGCAGCCTTTTTTGCAATGAAAGTGAAAACATAAGGCAGTAAGCAGGCGCCTAAAATGAGATAGATGATCCCACTTATGCTGTGCATGCGTTTTTTCTCTGAAAGAATTTATAAGCGCCATCATAGCATGGCAATTCATCAATAAATTTTGTTAAATAGGGTGTTTTCATTAATTATGCAGGTAAGCCGGATATGGTCAGTCCAGATCAAAAAGAAATGCTCGATGTGCTGGAACAGCAGCGCCTGAATCAGCTGCAGGTTGACCGCGTTTTAAAAATTGTCATTCCGGTAACGGCTTTCCTGCTGACGGTAATTTGCGCCAATATGAATATCTGGTCCACCATTTTCACCTTCATTGTGCTGTGGGTTGCCTTCTATGCGGTCTCCATCAAGCGCTGGCCCCTGTGGCACTGGGTGATTGCGATTGCCGTCTACTGCATTATTGACAATGTACTCAGCCACGGCGAATTCCAGCAGCGCCAGTTCGGCCTGCAGTTCGGCGCCATGTTTATTTTCCTGGGCATTTTCGGCGTGGGCCGGCGCTATTTCGACCGCTGGCTGATGAAGAAATAAGCATAAAAAAAGCGCCCGGAGGCGCTTTTTTCATGCGGCATGAATTAGGCTGTTTTGCGCAGATCCTTGCGCAGGATTTTGCCTACGTTGGATTTCGGCAATTCATCCATAAATTCAACATAGCGCGGGCGCTTATAGCCGGTTAAGTTTTCTTTGGCAAACGCCAGCACTTCTTCTGTGGTCAGTGACGGATCTTTTTTCACTACAAACAGCTTCGGCACTTCGCCTGATTTCTCATCCGGAACTCCGATCGCCGCTACTTCCAGCACTTTAGGGTGCTGCGAAACAACTTCTTCAATTTCAGACGGATAAACATTAAAGCCGGATACCAGGATCATGTCTTTCTTGCGGTCAACAATTTTCACATAGCCGCGCGGGTCCATAACGCCGATGTCGCCGGTGCGGAAGAAGCCGTTGAACATGACTTTTTCAGTTTCGTCCGGACGGTTCCAGTAGCCTTTCATCACCTGCGGGCCGCGGATTGAAATCTCGCCCTGCCCGCCCAGCGCTACTTCATTGCCGTCATCATCCAGAATCGCCACTTCAGTCAGCGGAAGCGGAATGCCGATAGTGCCGCTGAACTCCATGGATGCAGGCGGGTTCGCTGTTGCCACCGGTGAAGTTTCCGACAGGCCGTAGCCTTCAATGATGTTGGTGCCGGTGACTTTTTTCCAGGCTTCCGCTGTGGAAGCCAGCACAGCCATGCCGCCGCCCATCGCCATCTTCATTTTGCTGTGGTCCAGCTGCTTGAATTCTTCATTGTTCACCAGCGCATTGAACAGGGTGTTCACCGCCGGGAAGAAAGTCGGCTGGTACTTGCGCAGCTCTTTGATTACTGCAGGCAGGTCGCGCGGGTTCGGAATCAGCACGTTGGCCTGGCCTTTGTACATGCCGTAAAGCGCGCATACCATGAAGGCAAAGATGTGGTACAGCGGCAAGGCGCAGAAAATCCGGTCGTCCGGCTGGCCGTCCTGCTTGCCGAATTTGCTCTGGAAAATGCCGTCGCACTGCAGCATGTTGGATACCAGGTTGCGGTGGGTCAATTCCGCGCCTTTCGACACGCCTGTGGTGCCGCCGGTGTACTGCAGCACTGCGGTGTCGCTGAGCGTCAGGTTCGGGCGCTTGTAATTGCCGGCGCTGACTTTAGACATGGCGGCGTTGAAGCGGATATGGCCCGGAATGTTCCATGCCGGAATCTGCTTGCGCACCGAGCGCAGCACAAAATTCACCAGCGTGCCTTTCAGCGCGCCCAGCATGTCGCCGACTGACGCTACAACCACATGCTTCACCGGAGTTTTTCCGATAATCGCCTGATAAACCGAGGCGAAGTTCTCAATAATCACCAGCGCTTCCGCGCCTGAGTCATTCAGCTGATGCTCCAGCTCGCGCGACGTATACAGCGGGTTGACATTCACCAGAACCAGGCCGGCGCGGAACACCCCTAAAGCCACAACAGGATACTGCAGCACGTTCGGCATCATCACGGCAACGCGTGTGCCTTTGGCCAGACCTAGGCTTTGCAGGTAAGTGGCGAATTTGCGGCTGGCTTCATCCAGTTCACTGAATGTCAGCACTTTGTCCATAAAAATGAAGGCTTCGCGTGAGCCAAATCTTTGAAAGTTGCGCTCAAAAATATCAATCAGCGATGTGTTTTCCGGCGGCAATTCTACAGTTTCCGGAATACCTGTTTTCCGGTATTCAGCGAACCAAATTTTTTCCATAGCGCCCGATTCTCCTGTCAGTAATCCTTAATAATTCAACTGTTTTTCTCAATATTAAGCAGCTCATTATTTAACTTGTTTGCGCCTAATATTGCATCCATTTCACGAATACTTTGCATATATAACGTATTTCGATCCATGGATGCTAGTATTATCTTTGAATGAACAGTTTATTTGCTTTTTGATAGCCGCGCGGCAGCAGCAGGCCCTTCGAAGCGCGCTTGCCGATGTATTTCTGCAGGTCATCGCCCTTCAGCTTCAGCTGCTGCTGGCCTGCAAACACTTGAATTATTTCATCTAAACTTAGAGCTGTCATGGACACAAGCTGATCATCCGCTTCTAGCTGCATCAATTTGTTGCCTTTGCCTTTATTCAGCGCCGGCAGCTCCGCCAAATCAATCAGCAGCAGGCGCCCGGCTGAACTGAGCAGCGCAAGATGCGTAAACTGTTCAGCTGCCTGCAGATTCATCGGCTGCGCGCCGTCAGATAAGCTTAGGAAGGCTTTGCCGGCTTTGGCATTGGTATCCAGCTGCTTGGCCTGGGTTTTAAAGCCGTAGCCTTTGCTGCTGACCGCCAAAAGCTCGGCGTCATCTTCGGCAATCAGCACCTGCCTGAAGCCGACGCCGCTGGCCGGCGCCAGTTTTGAACTGAGCGGTTCGCCCAGGCCGCGCGCCGAAGGCAGCGTATTGATGGCTAAAGCATAGCTGCGCCCGGCATCGTCCAGCACATATACGCGCTGATTGGACTTGCCCTGCGCATGGCTGAGGTACTGGTCGCCGGCGCGGAAATTCAGATTTTCAGCATCCACTTCATGGCCCTTGGCCGCGCGGATCCAGCCGGCTTCAGACAGCACTACGGTGACCGGATCGGCCGGCAGCATATCCTGTTCATTAATCGCCTGCGCGTCTTCGCGCTGCACAATAGGCGAGCGCCGGTCATCGCCGAATTTCTTCGCATCGTCTTTCAGTTCACCGATGATCAGGCCTTTCAAAGACTCAGGATTGGCCAGCTGTTCGCGGATAATGGCAGCCCTGGCTTCCAGTTCGTCCTGCTCGCGGCGCATTTCCATTTCTTCCAGCTTGGCCAAATGGCGCAGCTTGAGTTCCAGAATGGCTTCGGCCTGAATTTCATCAAGATTGAAGCGCGACATCAGAACCGGCTTGGGCTGGTCTTCTTCGCGGATGATTTGAATCACTTCATCGATATTTAAAAATGCGGTGATCAGGCCCTGCAGAATATGCAGGCGCTTTTCAATTTTACTGAGATGATGCTGCAGGCGGCGCGTCACAGTATTTTTGCGGATCTCAATCCATTCCAGCAGAATGCGGCGGATGGATTTCACCTGCGGGCGGCCGTCTGCGCCGATCATGTTCATGTTGACGCGGTAGCTGGATTCTAAATCTGTCGTGGCGAATAGGTGGCTCATCACCGCCTGCGCATCAATGCGGCTGGAGCGCAGCACAATCACCAGCCGCGTCGGGTTCTGATGATCCGATTCATCGCGCAGGTCGCTGACCAGCGGCAGCTTTTTGGCCTGCATCTGATCGGCAATCTGGGCAATAATTTTGGAGCCGGACACCTGATACGGCAATTCCGTAATCACAATTTCATTTTTTTCAATGCTGTACACTGCACGGGTGCGGTAGCTGCCGCGGCCGGCGGTTTGAATTTTCAGCAATTCTGCAGGCGCGGTAATAATTTCCGCCCTGGTCGGCAGATCCGGCGCGGGAATGTATTCCGCAACTTTTTCATCGCTCAGATTCGGGTTGCGGATCAGCGCAATGGTGCCCTTGACCACTTCGCGCAGGTTGTGCGGCGGAATATCCGTCGCCATGCCGACCGCAATGCCGGTGGTGCCGTTGAGCAGGATATTCGGCACGCGCGCCGGCAGATTCACCGGCTCTTTCATCGAGCCGTCAAAGTTGTCCTGCCAGTCGCAGGTGCCCTGCCCGAGTTCAGACAGCAGCAGGTCGCTGTAGGCCGACAGCTTGGCTTCGGTATAGCGCATGGCCGCGAAGGATTTCGGATCATCCGGCGAACCCCAGTTGCCCTGGCCCTCAATAAAAGGATAGCGGTAGCTGAACGGCTGCGCCATCAGCACCATGGCTTCATAGCAGGCGTAATCGCCGTGCGGATGGTATTTCCCCAGCACGTCGCCCACGGTGCGCGCAGATTTTTTCGGCTTGCCGGACGGCTTCAGGCCCAGTTCGCTCATGGCGTAGACAATGCGGCGCTGCACCGGCTTCAAGCCGTCGCTGATATGCGGCAAGGCGCGGTCCATAATCACGTACATGGCGTAATTAAGGTAAGCTTGTTCGGTAAATTCCGCTACGGAACGGTTTTCTGTCGCATGATGCGCAAGGCTCGTCATAACAACCTGCAGTCCTGATCAAATATTTTTTTCTTGGGTTCTTATGCTATGTCGCGCCTGCTCCCGGCACAAGGGCCGGAGCGGACGCGCCGCGACAAATCATGTCTTATGGCGGATCTACTGCCGTAAAATTATCCATTTTCCGGGAAATGTTCAACTGCTTATTTTGCTATTTTAACGGCGGAGGGCGGCGCAGGCGCAAATGCGCATGGCCGCGCCATTGCGGCTTATAAGCCAATCGACTCCAGCGTCTTGCCTTTGGTTTCCTCGCCCAGCACTAAAATCACCGCCGCCACCGCCAGCAGCACCGCGGTAAACATGCTGAATACATAGCTGAAGCCGTTTTCCAGCACCATCATATGGGTCACCGCCAAAGGCGCGGCGATGCCGCCGATGCGCCCGATGGCCGCCGCCCAGCCTGAACCGAAGGCGCGGATATTGGCCGGATACTGTTCCGGCGTATAGGTGTAGAGCACGCCCCATGCGCCGAGGTTGAAGAACGACATCAGGCAGCCCCAGAGCACAATCATCGCCACTGTATCCGCCTGCCCGAAGCAGTAGGCGGAAATGGCGCACATGCCGATAAAGCCGGCCAGCGTCGCCTTGCGCCCCAGCTTTTCCACCAGCCAGGCGGCCGCGATATAGCCCGGCAGCTGCGCCAGAATCATCACCAGCACGTATTCAAAGGACTGCACTATGCTGTAGCCCTGCTTCACCAGCAGGCTCGGCAGCCAGGTGAAAATGCCGTAATAGGAATACACAATGCCGAACCAGATCAGCCACAGCATGAGGGTGCGGCGCGCAAACACGCCGGACCAGAGCTGGCGGAATGAGATGCTGCGCTTTTCAGCAACCGGCTTGACCTGAAAAATTTCAATGACTTCCACGCCGCATTGGGCTTCAATCTTTTTCACCAAGGCATGCGCTTCATCCAGCCGGCCGCGGTTGATTAAATACGGCACAGACTCCGGCACCATTTTCCAGATCACAATCGCGTACAGCGCCGGCAGGCCGCCGACCAGAAAGGCCGCATGCCAGTCATAATGCGGAATAATAAAATATGAAATCAGCGCGGCGCAGAGCCAGCCCAGGCCCCAGAAGCTTTCCAGCAGCACGATGAAGCGCCCGCGCACCTGCGCCGGAATGTATTCGCTGACCAGGGTCACCGCCACCGGCAGCTGGCCGCCCAGCCCCAGGCCCACCACAAAGCGGAACGCCAGCAGCCAGGCCAGATTCGGCGCAAAGGCGCAGGCCGCGGTAGCGATGCTGTACAGCACCAGCGTGGCGGCGAAAACGGTTTTGCGCCCGATGCGGTCAGCCAATGCGCCGGAACACACGGCGCCAATCGCCATGCCGACAAAGCCGATGGACACCACCCAGCCTTTTTCTGCCGGGCTCATGGCCCAGTCTTCAGCCATTTTCGCCAGAATAAAGGAAATCAATCCGGTATCCATGGCGTCAAACATCCAGCCCAGTCCAATAACCCACAGCAGGGTGTAGTGAAATTTGCCGACAGGCAGGCGCTGTATCCGCGATACTAAATCCATAACGGTTTCTCTGCATCAGGTGAAAGTGGGAGATGCTGCTTTCACAACAGGAGTTATAGTTTTGCTTATTTTAATGCTGTTCAGGAAAGCCGGTGCGCATTCAGGAATTACGCGCCGGCCCGGCGCAAATCAGGCTTCATCCTTGGAAGAGGCCGACTGCGCATCATCATCCTTATAAATGAATTTCGGCATTTCCAGCCCGAAGTAAATCGCGATGCAGCGCAGCGAAAAGCCGAAGATCAGCGTTGAAATCACGGTGATTTCCAGCGACAGGCCGCCATTGATGCAGAGCCAGTAGAAAATCACCGCCACAAAGGAAATTGAGGCGTACAGCTCGCGCCGGAACACCAGCGGCACGTCGTTGCACAGAATGTCGCGCAGGATGCCGCCGGACACGCCTGTCAGCACGCCGGCAACCGCCGACACCACAAAGCCGTGGCCCATCTGCAGGGCAATCTGGCAGCCGATGATGGTGAAGCCGATCAGGCCCAAGGCGTCCAGCAGCAGGAAGATCGAATGCAGGTGCTTCATCCATTTGGCAATCAGAATGGTGACTAAGGCTGCGCAGCAGGTCAGCACCAGATATTCCGGATGCTTGACCCAGGTCAGCGGGTAATGCCCGAGCAGCACATCGCGCACCGAGCCGCCGCCCAAGGCCGTTACGCATGCAATCAGAATTACGCCAAACCAGTCCATGCTGCGCCGTCCGGCCGACAGCGCGCCGGTCATGGCTTCCGCCGTAATTGCAATAATATAGATAACCGTAAGCAGCATTTCCCTTCATCCGCTGATGGGTAAAAGATGTGCGCTATTTTAAGCCATCTTCAGAAAAAAACTACAGATATTGCGCGCAGCACTGCTTAAATTTTTTGCCTGAAGCGCAAATGCAGGGCTGTTTCATGCCGGTCTGCAGCGGCGCGGTCGGGTCCAGGAAGTACCAGGCGCCACCCTGCCTGACGAAATGCGAGACTTCATGATGCGCCTGCGCCTGCTGGCCGTCATGGTAATGCGCTTTAAATTCCACCTGCGCATGGGTTTTATCCAGCTTTTCATTGGCCTGAATAATCTCCAGCCGCAGCCAGCGGTTCGACTTGCTCCAGTCGGCAATGGCAGGCACATCCAGGGCCGGCTGCTGGCCCAATGCCGTGGTTTTCACAATGTAATCGATTTCCTGCTTGGCGAAAGCGCTGTAGCGCGAGCGCATCAGCTGCTGCGCGCTTTGCGCCTGAGCCAGCCCCGCATGCAGGGGCTGGCAGCAGCCGGCATAGCTGCCTTGGCCGCAGGGGCAGTGCATTTCCGGCATCATCATCTCAAATTTAAAATAGCCCGTATTACGGGCTATTTTAGCGCAATCCTGCGCCGGGTTCAGCCTGAAGGCTTAATTTGGGCGCAAATTGCCGCCAACCGGCGTGACATGGACTTTTTCAATCTTATGCCCATCCATGGTCACCACTTCAAAAATATGCCCGTCGGCGCTCAGCCTAGCGCCGTTTTCCGGCAGGCGCCCCAAATGGAACAGGATATAGCCGGATAAGGTTGAATACTGCTCCGATTCATCCACCAGATCGCGACCCAGCAGCAGCGACACATGGCGGATATCGGTCGAGCCTTCCAGCATCAGGGTGCCGTCTTCCAGGCTTTCCGCAGCGGTTTCCAGCTCGTCTTCATCCGGGAACTCGCCGGCAATCGCTTCCAGCACGTCAATCGGCGTGGCGATGCCTTCAATCGAGCCGTATTCATTCAGCACAATCGCCATCTGCAAAGGCGCCTGGCGCAGCTGCTCCATCACCATCAGCACTTGGGCGTTTTCATGCACAATCACCGGTTCACGCAGATGCTTTTCAAAGTTCAGCACGCCGGTTTCAATGTATTCATTCATGACTTTATGCGTCAGCACAATCCCTGCAATGTTGTCCAGCTCGCCGCGCGCGATGATCAGGCGCGAATGGGTCATGCCCAGCAGCTGGTGCTTAATCGCGGCTTCATCTTCTTCCAGGTCAATCCATTCCAGCTCCGGACGCGGCGTCATCACCGACTTCACCGGGCGCTCAGACAGGCCCAGCACGCCCTGCACCATCACGCTGTGGTACACGCCATTGTCTTCGGCAAAAACCTCATCAGCGAAAGCGCGGGTGGCCAGCACATCTTCCGGCTCATTTTCATGGCTTTCCGCGGTGCTTTTGCCGCCAAGCATGCGCATCACTGCAGAAGCGGTGCGGTAGCGCAGGTCGGTGGTGGTGACGGTTTTTTCCTGATTGTGGCGCATGGTCTGATTCAGGAACTCAATCAGCACCGAGAAGCCGATGGCCGCGTACAGGTAGCCTTTCGGAATGTGGTAGCCGAAGCCTTCCACCACCAGCGAGAAGCCGATCATCATCAGGAAGCACAGGCAGAGGATCACCACCGTCGGATGGCGGTTGACGAAATTCATCAGCGGCTTGGAAGCCCAGAGCATGATGCCGACGGCGATCACCACCGCAATCATCATGACTGACAAATGCTTCACCATGCCTACTGCGGTAATTACGCTGTCCAGCGAGAAGACCGCGTCCAGCACCACAATCTGGATAATCACCATCCAGAAGGCCGCATGCGCCGGGCTTTCTTCCTTATGCATCGGCCGGTGCTCCAGGCGCTCGCGCAGCTCCATGGTGCCTTTGAACAGCAGGAACACCCCGCCAAACAGCAGGATCAGGTCGCGCCCGGAGAAAGGCTGGCTGAAAATATGGAACAGCGGGCTGGTCAGCGTGACCACCCATGCAATTGAGGCCAGCAGCACCAGGCGCATGCACAGCGCCAGCAGCAGGCCGACAATCCGCGCGGTATTGCGCTGTTCCGGCGGCAGCTTTTCCGCCAGAATCGCAATAAAGACCAGATTGTCAATGCCGAGGACAATTTCCAGCACCACTAAGGTCAGCAGGCCCACCCAGGCCGAAGGATCAGACATCCATTCAAAGATCATGCGTTCTTCTCCTGAGCGCTGCGCAGGCTGGCATGGAGTTGCGGAATATTCAGATGAGGTAAGGCGCGCGCGAGGGCGCCGGCTGGATTAAGGTCCAGAAAATGCATTAATGCGGAGCGACAACAACCACTGCCCATGACGGTTCATTTGTTGAAAAACAGGAATTAAGTATAGCAAGCTGAGTCAGAATTTCATCTTTTTTTAGCGCGCCCGGGCGCAGGCCGGCAGCCAGAGCCCGCCGCGGGCAGCCGATGCATTATTCTGTCATATTTCTGCGCTAAGCTGGAGCGGCCAAAAATAAAATGCTAAGGTGAATAAAACAATATGAATAGTGCATTAAAAATGACAGAACAATTGAACCTCTCCTCTCCTCAGACTACCCAGCCGCTGATCGCCCTTTACTGCGGCTCGCGCTCCGGCAGCAACCCGGTTTACCAGGAAAAAGCCATTGCGCTGGCCAAAGGCATTGCGGATCAGGGCTTCGGCCTGGTTTACGGCGGCGCCAGCATCGGCCTGATGGGCCAAGTGGCGGATGCCGTGGTGCAGAACGGCGGCGAAGCGGTCGGGGTGATTCCTGAATTTATGCTGGACTATGAAATTGCCCACAACAGCCTGACCGAGCTGTATATTGTGCGCACCATGCATGAGCGCAAAGCCATGATGGCGGAGCGCGCCAGCGCCTTTGTGGCCCTGCCGGGCGGGCTGGGCACGCTGGAGGAAATTCTGGAAATCGCCACCTGGGGGCAGCTGAACCAGCACCAAAAGCCGATGATGCTGTACAACGTCAACGGCTTTTACAATGCGCTGATTGCCCAGCTGGATCATGCAGTGCAGGAAGGCTTCCTGCCGCCGCAGCACCGCGCCAAGCTGATTGTCTGCAATTCGTCTCAGCAGATTTTCAGCGCGCTGCGCAATCTGGATTTCCCGGAGCATTTCGTGGTTTAAGCCCGGCGCCGGAATTGAAAAACATAAAAACCGCGGCAGGCGCAGCTGCGCCTGCTTTGGCTGCCTTCAAGCTGCAGCTGCGCTTTGACAGGCAGGCGCCGGCAGATTGAGCTAAACTGCCTATAAATTTCAAAGTTCTGACGCTATGACCGCCGCCACTTCACATCAAGCGCTGCAGCCGGAATTCAGGCTGCTGGTGCTGCTGGTTTCCATCGGCTTTTTCATGCAGGGCCTGGACACCACCATTGTCAATACCGCCATTCCCGCCATGGCCGCAAGCCTGCATGAAGACCCGCTGAACATGCACAGCGTGGTGGTGGCCTATGTGCTGTCTGTGGCGGCCTGCATTCCGCTCAGCGGCTGGCTGGCGGACCGCTTCGGCGTGCGCAACACCTATTTCGCCGCCATCATCATTTTTACTCTGGCCTCGCTCGGCTGCGGCCAGTCCGGCAGCCTGAATGAGCTGCTGCTTTACCGGGTTCTGCAGGGCATCGGCGGCGCGCTGCTGCTGCCGGTCGGCCGCCTGGCCATGCTGAAAGTGATTCCGCGCAGCCAGTTCCTGTCCGCCATGAGCCTGATGAGCCTTGCCGGCTTAATTGGCCCGCTGATTGGCCCCACGCTTGGCGGCTGGCTGGTGGAAGCCGCCACCTGGCACTGGATTTTCCTGATCAATATCCCGATGGGCATTCTGGGCTGCCTGATCATCTTCAAAGCCATGCCGAATGTGGCTGAACCCAGCGTGGCGCGCTTTGATTTTCTGGGATTCCTGCTGCTGGTCATAGCCATGGCGGGCCTGTCTTTAGGCATTGAGAACTTTGCCGGCGCGTCTGATTCGCTGTACTGGGGCATTGGCCTGACCGGTTCAGGCCTGCTGGCCTGCCTGCTGTATGCCCTGCATTCGCACAGCAGCCGCAATGCGCTGTTCCGCAGCCAGCTGTTTCAAAACCGGGTGTATGCCATAGGCATCCTCGGCAATTTTTTTGCCCGGCTGGGCGGCAATGCCATGCCGTTTCTCATGCCGCTGATGCTGCAGGTGGCATTCGGCTTTCAGCCCTTTGTCACCGGCCTGCTGATGATTCCGACTGTTTTAGGCTCGCTGGCCTCCAAGCCGCTGATCCGCCCTATTATCCAGCGCTTCGGCTACCGCCGGACGCTGCTGGCCAATACCCTGCTGGTCGGCGCCTGCATTGCCAGCTTTGCCCTCAGCTCGGCGGATACGCCGGCATGGCTGCGCGCGCTGCATTTCTTTGCCTTCGGCATGCTGAACTCCCTGCAGTTCGTCGCCATGAATACCTTGACCCTGAAAGACCTGCCGCAGCAGGATGCCAGCAGCGGCAACAGTTTCCTGTCGATGATCATGATGGTATCGATGAGCATTGGCGTGGCTTTGGCGGGCACCCTGGTGAATGCCTTCAGCGCTTATTTCGGCGCCGGGCAGACCACCGCCGCCTTTCACGCCGCCTTAATCTGCCTCGGCTGCATCAACCTGATCGCAGCTGCGGTTTTCTGGCGGATTCCTGAAGATGCGGCAGCTTAAGCGCGGCGCAGAAACGCCATAGTTTAGCCCGCCGGTTCGCGCTATCATGAAGCCCGGACATCCACCTGTATGCTGCACATGAAAAAACGCCAGCCGGCCCCTTCCGCTTTAAAGACCTACAGCCCTTTGATTGGGCTGCTGGGCTTTGCAGCCGCCGCGCTGCTGGCCTATGCGCTGCTGATGCCGCACCGCTTTGCATCGGCGGAAGAATATCCGGTCAAAGGCTTTGATGTCTCGCATCATCAGGGCGATGTGCAATGGCGGGAAATTTCCCCGCAGGCCTACCGCTTTGTGTATCTGAAAGCCACTGAAGGCGGCGATTTTAAGGACACTAAATTTCAGGACAACTGGCTGCAGGCGCGTGAACAGGGCT
Source organism: Acinetobacter sp. WCHAc010034 (assembly GCF_001696615.3). Taxonomy (NCBI): domain Bacteria; kingdom Pseudomonadati; phylum Pseudomonadota; class Gammaproteobacteria; order Moraxellales; family Moraxellaceae; genus Acinetobacter; species Acinetobacter sp. WCHAc010034. The sequence goes on from NZ_CP032279.1 coordinate 1,712,741, forward strand.
TTTTAGTCGGCGCCTATCATTTTTACCGGCTGTGCCGCGGCGGCGCCATTCAGGCGCAGAACTTCATTGAAACCGTGCCGAAAAAGGACGACGCCCTGCCGCCGGTGATTGATCTGGAATATGACAGCAAATGCATCAACACCTACAGCAAAGAGCAGCTGCTGCAGGAAATTCAGGCCATGCATGACCGGCTGCAGCAGCATTACGGCAAGCAGCCGATTTTCTATATTTCCAAATCCTTCTACAATATTGTGCTGGCCGGAGAATTTAAAGCCACCCCGCTTTGGGTGCGCGAATACCGGGGCAAGCCGGATTTAAAGAACAATCCCGACTGGCTGTTCTGGCAGCATACCAATCAGGGCCAGATTCAAGGCATTGCTAAAGCTGTGGATTTGAATGTCTTCAATGGCGCTGAAAAAGACTGGCAGGCCTTCCTGCTGCGGAACGGCTTAAGCCCGGCCGCGCCGGCGGAACAGGCCGCGGCGCAATAGCCGGAGCTGTTGCCCAAGCAGCTTTAGCCAGTCAGCCTGTGTCGCGCCAAATACAATGCCGCTGACCTCTGCCGGCAAGCTGTGCGATACTGCGTGCATCAACCTATTCCGGCCATGCCGCTGCATGAGAAAAATCATTCATATTGATATGGATGCCTTTTATGCATCTGTAGAACTGCGCGAGCGCCCTGAGCTGCGGCATCTGCCTGTGGTGGTGTCCTCGCACCATCCGCGCGCGGTGATTTGCGCTGCCTCCTACCCTGCGCGCGAATTTGGCCTGCGTTCCGCCATGCCGATGAGTCAGGCCCGCAAGCTGTGCCCGCAGCTCACGGTCATTGAGCCGGATTTTGAAAAATACCGCGCCGTTTCCGCGCAGATTCATGCGGTGTTCCAGCGCTATACCGCGCAGATTGAGCCGCTGTCGCTGGATGAAGCCTATCTGGATGTGACGGAAAACCTGCAGAACATCGCCAGCGCTACCGAAGCCGCCATGCGCATCCGCGCAGAGATTTTTCAGGCCACCGGCCTGACCGCCTCCGCCGGCGTGGCGCCGAATAAATTCCTCGCCAAAGTCGCTTCGGACTGGAACAAGCCGGACGGCATCTGCGTGATCAAGCCCTCCAAAGTTCAGGCCTTCATTCATGGCCTGCCGCTGCATAAAATTCCCGGCGTGGGCAAAGTCACGCAGCGGAAGCTGCACAGCATGCAGCTGCAGACCTTGGGCGATTTGCAGGCGATTGAAGAAGCCGTGCTGATCCAGCATTTCGGCAAATACGGACGGCAGCTGTTTCTATATGCGCAGGGCATTGATGAGCGCCCGGTTCAAACTGAGCGCGAACGCCAGCAGATTTCCAAGGAAACCACCTTTGATGATGACCTGAGCCTGGCGCAGTGCGCCGCCTATTGGGACAGCCTGATTGAGCGGGTCTGGCTGAGCCTGGAAAAAAAGCGCCTGCAGGCGCGCGGCGTAACGGTCAAGCTTAAGCTTAAAAATTTTCAGGTTCTGCAGCACAGCAGAAGCTTTAAGCAGGCGCTCAGTTCGCAGCAGGAAATGATTCAGGCCGTGCAGATGCTGCTGAAGGAAATGCAGATTCCCGCGCAGGATCAGTTCCGCCTGATTGGCGTCGGGCTGTATCAGCTTGCAGAACAGCAGGATGAAGCGCAGCTGCTGCTGTGGTAAAGCTCAAAAATATGATGCCAGGCTTTGGCTGCAGCCCCTGCATTATTCATGCTGAAAGCCCGCTTTGCCGTATAAGCGTCATGCCGGATTCGGCCAGCGTGATGGGCGGCAGGGATGCCGCCGCTGGACTGGGGGATAAGGACATCCCCTCAGTCCAGCAGAAGATTTTTGTTACTTTTCATCTTTGAAAAGTAAGGCATGGCCTGCGCAAACCCGGTAAAAACCCTGCGCTGCATTTGCGGCTGCGCCTATTCACCTTGCTATTTGCCTAAGCGCACATGCGGCCGCAGCAATTGCATGAAAATAAAAACAATCTGAACGATTTGAGTGTTTTTTAGGCAAAAGCTCATCCTTCGACTAAATACTTACCCATCTGCTCAAAAAATAGCGTAATCTAGTCCGCGCAATGCATTACCCATGCAGCTGCCGAGATGCCGCAAGTCACCAATACTTGTAGCATGCTGTCCTGTAATTGGCGTGACGATCAAATCCGAATATTGCAGGGCGCTCAAACATCAACATGGGTAAGCGCCCGCTTCAAATCTTCCCACCTCCCCCCGCAGCCTTCATAAAGCGCATACAGACTTCACTTAAAGTTCATTCGCCTAAAAAAAATAATTTAAGTACACTGCAATAAATTCCAGCAAATTCACAGGCTCATGAATAACAAAAGACAAATTCTGTGCGTAGAGGATGACGCCGCAATTCTCATGCCCCTGCGCTATGCCCTTGAGCGTGAAGACTGGCAAGTCAGCTGGGCCAGCGCCGGCCTGCAGGCCATTCAAATGCTGCAGCAGCAGGACTTTGACTTTATTATTTTAGATGTCGGCCTGCCGGATCTGAACGGCTTTGAAGTCTGCAGGAAAATCCGCAGCTTCAGCCACACGCCGCTGCTGTTCCTCACCGCGCGCGATGATGAAATAGACCGGATTGTCGGGCTGGAAATCGGCGCCGATGATTACTGCGCCAAGCCGTTCAGCTCGCGTGAAATTGTTTCACGCATCAAGGCGATATGGCGCAGGATGGAACTGCAGGCGCAGGCTTCGCCCCTAGGCCGCATGAGTCTGGCTGAAGCGGAGGGTGTGCAGGCGGCAGCCAAAACATGGCGCTGCCTTGATGAATCACTGCAAATCCATTTTCTCGGCACCGCCCTGCAGCTGACCCGCTACGAATACCGCCTGCTTAAGCTGCTGATTGACCACCCTGAACAGGTCTTCAGCCGCCAGCAGCTGATGGACCACATCTGGGAACATCCGGAACACAGCCTGGAGCGCACCGTCGATACCCACATCAAAGGCCTCCGGCAAAAACTCAAGCAGGTTTCAGCCGCCCAGGACCCGATTGTGACGCACCGCGGTTTCGGCTACAGCCTGAAGCGGCTGGATTAGGCCAGCCGGCATGTCAATCTTCATCCGCATCTGGTTCTTCTTCGGCCTGGTGATCCTGCTCGGGCTCTGGTTCATGTCCTATGCCTTCAACCAGCAGGTCAAGCCGAATGTGCGCCAGGTGGTGGAAGACACCCTGGCCGAAAACGCCAATATCATCGCCATGCTGGTGGCGGAAGATGTCTATGCGCAGAAGGTCGCCACAGCGCAGTTTGATGAAAAAATTCAGAATGCGCTGAACCGGAAAATCAACGCCAATATCTGGCAGCATAATAAAAAGGAAATCAACCAGCAGATTTACATTACCGATGCGCAAGGCAGAGTAATTTATGATTCCCAGGGGCTGGCGGCTGGCCAAGACTATTCCCGATGGAATGACGTCTACCTGACGCTGCAGGGCAAATACGGCGTGCGCTCAACCCGCAGCAATCCCTATGACGCCGGCAGCAGCACCATGTACATCGCCGCCCCGATCTACCATCAGCAGCAGCTGATTGGCGTGGTCAGCATCGGCAAGCCGAATATTTCCGTGCAGCCGTATATCCAGCGCGCCGAAGACAAGCTGTTTCAGCAGGCCATCTGGATTGCCCTGCTCAGCCTGTTTCTGGCCAGCCTGGTGGCGTACTGGCTGAAGCACAGCATTGACCGGGTGCGCAGATACGCGCAGGCGCTGGCGCCGGTAAATCAGACGCCGCATTTCCATTCCGCAAAGGAGCTGAATCAGGTGGCGCAGGCAGTTGAAACCATGCGGGAAAAACTTGAAGACCGCGCCTATGTGGAACACTATGTCAACACCCTGACCCATGAGCTGAAAAGCCCGCTCAGCGCGATTCAGGCCAGCGCAGAACTGCTGAATGAAGCGCTGCCGCTGCAGGATCAGCAGCAGTTCGCCGCGCATATCCATGAGCAGAGCCAGCGCCTGAGAAGCCTGATTGACCGCATGCTGCTGCTGACCCGGCTGGAAAAATCCAAGCATCCGCTAGACCTGCATGAATTTGATTTGGCGCAGCTGATGCAGCAGGTGCTGGATCAGCAGGCCAGCCGGATGCAGAACCGGCGGATTGACTGCCGGCTGGAGCTGCAGCAGCCCTGCCGCATTCAGGCGGACCGCTTCTGGCTGCAGCAGGCGCTGTCCAACCTGCTGGACAATGCCCTGGATTTTTCCGCCGAAGGGGCGAAAATGCTGATCCGGCTGCGCGCCCAGCCAAACCGGACGCTGCAGATCCAGATTTTCAATGAAGGGCCGTGGATTCCTGAATTTGCCTTAGATCAGCTGTTTGACACTTATTTTTCCCTGCCCCGGCCGGATACCCGGCAGCGCAGCTCCGGCATCGGGCTGAGCATTGTCAAGCAGGTGACTGAACAGCATCACGGCCAGATCCAGATTCAGAATATCGATGCAGATCAGCTGCATGAACTTCGCCCGCACCTGCAGGGCGTTGCGGTCAGCATGCAGCTGCCGCAGTTGCAGCACCCTTAAGCCCGCCGCTTAAAGCCAAGGCTGTTCCTGCTGCCCGCTTCCTGAGCCGAAAAAACAGGGCTACCGGCGGCTTCACCGAAACTTCACAGAAAAATCAACGCCGGTTCAAATAAAGCACACCGCCCTTGCGCACACTGTTCCCATCAGCAGCACATATAAGGAACAGCAATGCGCGCAAGCTTTCTCAGCATCAAACTCATCGCCATCATTATTCTGATGGCGCTGTTCTGGGTCGGCCTGATTTTCATCTCAGGGCTGGTTTCAGAGCGGCAGGGCTATCAGCAGGCCTTCCTCAGCGATATTGCCCAAAGCAGCATCAGCCCACAGGCGATTATTTCACCCTATATCCGGGTACCCTATCAGGAGCAGAGCACCTGCCTGAATGAAAAAAATCAGCAGTATGCCTGCACCCTGAACCGTTTTGCGCTGATCGGCGCAGACAGCACCGACTGGACCGCGGCATTCAATGTGTCGGATCAGGCCTACAAGCGCACCATTTACCGCGCCGTCAGCTATCAGGCGGATTTAAACGCGCAAGGCGTGTTTCAGAAGCCGGAAATCGCCGGCCAGCAGTATCAGTGGGATAAAGCCGAAATCGTGCTGCCGGTGCATGATCCGCGCGGGCTGGACAGCAATCCCAGCATTAAAATCCTGAATAAAAGCTATCAGTTTGAAATAAGCCCGCAAGGCAGCGCCGGCTCAGGCTTTGATTTCATGGCCATCTCGGTGCAGCAGCGCCCCGAACTGCTGAGCGCTATTCAGAACGGCTTTAAATTCAGCCTGCAGGTCAACAGCGCCGGCTTGGGGAAATTCACCCTGATTCCGGCCAGCCGCCAGGTCACTTACGCCGCCCAAGGCAACTGGGCGGATGCCAAATACGACGGCCAAAGCCTGCCTTATGAAAAAACCAGCAGCCCGCAGCGGTTTACCGCGCAATGGAAGAATATCGCCTTAGGGCAGCAGAACCTGAATAAGCTGGCCAGCTGCAGCAGCAATGACTGCATCCGCCAGCTCGGCAATGCCAATGCGGAGCGCGAATCAGCCTACAGTGAAGGCCGCGCGGACAAAACCGGACTTTCCACTGAGTTTCTGGAGCCGGTGAATGCCTATACCCTGACAGACCGCGCCCTGAAATACGGCATTGTCATCATCCTGATCACTTTCGGCTGCTTCTTCCTGTTTGAAGTCCTGAAAGGCCTGCGCATTCACCCGGTGCAATATTCCCTGGTGGCGATGGCGCAGGGCATCTTCTTTGTGCTGCTGCTTTCCATCAGCGAATACTATGCCTTCGCCTGGGCCTATGCGGCGGCCGCCGCGGCCTGCGTCAGCCTGATGACTTGGTACCTCTGCTTTGTCATGAACGGCATAAAAAACGCTGCGCTGTTCGGCATCATCCTCAGCGCGCTGTACGCGGTCATGTACCTGCTGCTGCAGTCTTCAGGCAAAACCTTCCTGATCGGCTCGGTGATTTCCTTCATTGCGCTGGCAGCCGTGATGTTCCTAACCCGCCATGTGGACTGGTATCAGCTCAGCAGCCGGCCTGAGCGCGGGCCGAAGCCTGATGCGCAGCAGCAATCCTGACCGCCAACCCGCGGATGCCGGTTCAGACATCCGCCATTTCTGCAGAGGCCGAAAAAATGCATCTCCATCCGCCATCCAGCAATGCCCTTCTGGCCTTAGAGCAGGCCTGCCCAATGCACAGCTCAATTGCATTCTGCCTGAACCGGCTCAGGGCAGCGCATATTCAGTTTCTGAATCTGGGCAATCTGATCATCTGCCCCAGCCATAACGGCCTGATTATTTTCCAGTCCCGCCTGCGGGTCCGGATTGAAGCGCTGGCGCCGCAGCAAAGCTGATTTGCAGAACCGCCCTGATCACGTAAACTTAGCGCATAGCTTTTAAAACTCAGGATTGATCATGACTGTACAGCGACTGCATGTAGAAAAACGCTTTTCGGAAATCGCCATTTCCGGCAATTTGGTGCATTTGGCCGGCCAGCTGGCTGCAGACACCAGCTTGGATATTCAGGGCCAAACCCGGCAGACGCTGGACATCATTGACCGCTTTCTGGCGGATGCCGGCACCGACAAAAGCCATATCATGTCGGTGATGATTTTCCTCAAGGACATTGAACAGGACTATGCCGGCATGAATGAAGTCTGGGATGCCTGGGTCAGCGGCATGAACGCCCTGCCCCGCACCTGCGTTGAAGCCAAGCTTTATGCGCCGGATGTGCTGGTTGAAATGACCGTGGTTGCGGTCAAGCCTGAATAAAGCCCAGGCTGCGCCCGCAAAAAAAAGCATGCCGTTCCGGCATGCTTTTTCATTTCAGCTTCTCAGCTGAGCAGCTTGACCTTTTTGCGTTTCAGATCTGAATAAAGGTGGTACTTCTTCAGGCCGCTTGCCGGCGCAGCCGGCAGCAGTTTGGCATGCTCAGGCAGAAAATCTTCCCGCAGCTGATAATACTCAGGCACATCCTCATAGCGGATGACGCGGTAGCCGGCCATTTCCAGCAGCGCATCCTGATACTGCGCGCGCTGCGGGCGCTTCAGCACCATCGGGTCATCCAAAGCGACAATCGCAGCCACCTGCTGGTTTTTATCCAGCACCACAAAGTCCGCCACCATATTCCGGTACTTATTGCGCGTGCGGTAATATTTGGTAGTCAGCAGCGCATCAAAGGAAACATGCGCCAAAATCATATGGCCGGGCAGAATCTCCTTCAGGCGCGTATAGGTCCGCTGCTCATTGATATTGAAAATAGCGCGCTGCTTCAATGCGCTATCCTGCTGCCTGGCGTTATTTTCCAGACTGCTCCAAGCCATTATGAGCATGCAGCCAAGTAAAATACTCGCGATCACAATATAAATTGCCATCTCTCATAATCCTTTATCTTTCTTATAATCGTTTTTTAGCCGTAAACTTATGACTTGCTCCAGTATACAGCGGGTCTTATTGTTAAAATTTTCAATTAAAAAAATTCCCCTCAAGCTTACACCAAACATGCGTCAAAATTGACAATTCGCTGCACAGCAGCCGCCATCTCTGGAATGTCCGATGCTTCAGGGCAATAGCCCATCATCGGCTATTCCGGCTAATGTATGCCATCCGCGGAAAAGCTGGCAAGGCCGTTTCTGACCGCTGTCAGCCAATTCCGATAAGCTGTTACTGTTTTAGCATTATTCTGTCCCTGAATGCCGCCTAAATTGCTGCAGTTTATGTAAATTGGCGCTTCACGCCGCGCAGCGCAAAAAAAAGGATGCCTGCGCATCCTTCTTCTTCAATCATCCCGCTTCAGTCAAGCGCGGGATTTCGGCCGGGCTTTGCCTTTCGGCTTGGCGCCGCCAAACGGCTTTTTATCGCCGGTTTCACGCGGCGGCAGGCCGGTATGCTGGGTCAGCAGCTGGCCGCGCTCCGGGCGCTTCTTGCTGTTGGATGGGCGGGACTGATTTTTCGCTTGCTGATTGCGGCTCTCTCCATTCCGCTTTTGCGAATCGCCGTCAACCGTGGAGTTTTTCTTGCGCGCCGACTGATACTGGCCTTCGGCTGCGCCTGCAGGCTGATAGGTCGGAATCAGGTGCTGCTTCGAGTTGCCGATCAGGTCGGCGCGGCCCATGTCTTTCAGCGCCTCGCGCAGCAAAGGCCAGTTGTTCGGATCATGATAGCGCAGGAAGGCCTTATGCAGGCGGCGGCGCTTTTCGCCTTTGACGATATCGACATTTTCCGTATAGCGCGCCACTTTCGCCAGCGGGTTTTTAGCGCTGTAGTACATGGTGGTTGCGGTCGCCATCGGCGACGGGTAGAAGGTCTGCACCTGATCGGCGCGGAAGCCGTTCTTCTTCAGCCAAACCGCCAGATTCATCATGTCGTAGTCGGTGGTGCCCGGATGCGCGGCGATGAAGTACGGAATCAGGTACTGCTCTTTGCCGGCTTCCTTGCTGAAGCGCTCAAACATCTGCTTGAAGCGGTCATAGGTGCCGATGCCCGGCTTCATCATCTTGGACAACGGGCCTTTTTCGGTATGCTCAGGGGCAATCTTCAAATAGCCGCCGACATGGTGCTGCACCAGCTCTTTGACATATTCGGGGTTCAGCACCGCCAGGTCATAGCGCAGGCCGGAACCGATCAAGATTTTTTTAATGCCCTTGATCGCGCGCGCCTTGCGGTACAGCTGGGTCAATGGCGCATGGTCGGTATGCAGGTTCTGGCAGACGCCCGGATAGACGCAGGACGGCTTGCGGCAGTTCTTTTCAATTTCAGGGTCTTTGCAGTGCAGGCGGTACATATTGGCCGTCGGGCCGCCCAAGTCTGAAATAATACCGGTAAAGCCCGGCGCGGTATCGCGGATTTTTTCCACTTCGCGCAGGATGGAATCTTCAGAACGGTTCTGAATAATCCGGCCTTCATGTTCGGTAATGGAGCAGAAGGTGCAGCCGCCGAAGCAGCCGCGCATGATGTTCACCGAGAACTTGATCATGTCGAATGCCGGGAAGCGCGCTTCGCCATAAGCCGGATGCGGCAGGCGCGCATACGGCAGGTCAAACACATAGTCCATTTCTTCCGTAGTCAGCGGAATCGGCGGCGCGTTCAGCCAGACATCGCGCTCGCCGTGCTTCTGCACCAGCGCACGCGCATTGCCCGGATTGGTTTCCAGATGCAGGATGCGGTTGGCGTGCGCATACAGCACCGGGTCAGCAGCCACCTCTTCAAACGCCGGCAGGCGGATCACCGCCAGCTCACGCGGCGGCAGCTTATGCTTGATGGCTTTGGAGGCCGGCTGCAGCTGCACAATCTGGGTATCGGCATCCAGATTGTCGCCTTCACGGACAATAGGGTTGGCCACCAGTTCTTTCTGGAAATTCTGATACTGGGTTAAGGAATTGCCTTTGTCTTTTTCAATTTCGCAGCCGTCCAGATCTTCCGTCATCACATAAGGGTTGATAATTGGGTCGACGCGCCCGACGGCATCCACATCATTGGAAGCGATTTCCACAAATTTGGCTTTGGAGGCGCGGTTGTTTTTATTGACGATGAATGCGGTGCCCCGCACATCGGTAATTTCGTGGATTTTCTGGCCTTTGGCCAGGCGGTGCATGACTTCAACAATCGAGCGCTCGCCATTGCCGTACATCAGCAAATCAGCCTTGGAATCCATCAGCACCGAACGGCGGACTTTGTCTGACCAGTAGTCATAATGCGCGATGCGGCGCAGCGAGGCTTCAATGCCGCCCAGCAGCACCGGCACATCCGGAAAGGCTTCGCGGCAGCGCTGGCAGTATACTGTCGCCGCGCGGTCCGGGCGCTTGTTCGGCACATTGTCCGGAGAATAGGCGTCATCCGAGCGGATTTTGCGGTCAGCCGTATAGCGGTTGATCATCGAGTCCATATTGCCCGCGGTCACACCCCAGGCGATATTCGGCTTGCCCAGCGCGCGAAATGCTTCAGCATTGGTCCAGTCCGGCTGCGCGATAATGCCGACGCGGAAGCCTTGCGCTTCCAGGGTGCGGCCGATAATGCCTGAACAGAATGAGGGATGATCGATATAGGCGTCGCCGCAGACCAAAATAAAGTCGCAGCTGTCCCAGCCGAGCTGATCCATTTCTTCACGCGACATCGGCAAAAATGGCGCAGGATCAAAACATGACGCCCAATATTTGTCGTAATCAAACAGCGCTTTAGGCGCTGTCTGCATGGTATAAGCAGTAGACATGGCTAGCAATTCTCGGCTGGCAGATGAAAGGCCTGAATATCAGGCCTAAGATGAAAGCCGATCATTTTAACATGAATTTCATTCATCTTGCTTGACTATAATTTATGCAAGTCCAGCGCATTCATAATGGCTTTGCGCGGATACAGCGCTGAAGCGCCTGGGCAGGCTTCAAGCCTTTTGCATTGCTGAGCGGCCTGCGGCGCGCAAAAGCGCCCTTCAGCAGGCGGGCCGGATCAGCTCGAAACCGTATTCTTGCCTTTCGCCTTCGCCCTGAACAGCGCCTCATCGGCTTTTGCCAGCAGCGCCATCCAGCTGGCCGCGCCAACCGCGACCCCCGCGCTGATTGACACATTCACATCGGCCAGCTCTTCGCACTGGAAAATCTCCGACGCCAGAACGCTCTTGCGGATTTTCTCCGCAATTTTCAATGCCGTTTCCAGGCTGATGTTTTCCATCAGCACCAGAAATTCATCGCCGCCATAGCGCACCAGCAAATCAGACGCGCGCACGCTGCTTTTCAGGTTTTCCGCAACCGCCTGAATCACCTGATCGCCGACGATATGCCCGCAGCTGTCATTCACCCGCTTAAAGTTATCAATATCAATAATCATCAGGCAGGATTGCTTAAACTGGCTGGGCTGTTTTTCTAAAAGCTTAATGTATTCATCCAGCGCAAAGCGGTTGGCTATGCCGGTTAATGAATCTGAATGCGCAATATGCTTCAGCTGGAACTCCAAAGCTTCGCGCTGCTGCAGCTTTTTCTGCAGGCGGCTGATGGCGTCAAAAATGCTGGAGCCCTGCCGGTGCCGGCTGCTTTCCGCGGCCGGCCGGTCCTCCAGCTGCGCCAGCTCAAACAGCTGCCGGCGGGCGGCGATTAAAGGCTCAAACACCCATTTCCGGGCATAAATCATGGTCAGCACCACCGCCAGCAAAGAAACCAGCACCATTAAAATGGCATATACCAGATTTTTCTTCGCCTGCCGCTGCTCATGCTGCGCCGCCTCTACGCTGTACTGCAGAATATAGTCCTGCAGCGCCACCACGGTGCTGAATTTGCCCACAATCGCCTGCGTCAGCTCCGGGCCGGTCATACTGTACGGCTGCCCCTTCAGGCTTTCATCCACTAGGCCGGCAATAATCGGCAGGCCCTGATCCAGAAACTCGCTTTTTACCCGCCGGTGCAGCGCCTGAAACTGCGGCGTTTTATCATGCTCCGGCTGCACCACATTGACCAGCTGCCATAAATACTGCGTTTGGCGCTGGGTCTGCATGAAGCGCGCCAGATTTTCCTCCGGCACCGGCTCATTGAAGGTCACGGCCGCCATGATATTCGACGCCGTCCTTCCGGCCTGATCACGCAAATCGGCCAACAGCAGGATCAGGGTATAGTAATTGGACAAGGCCGTATCCTTGCCCTGGGAGCGGCTTACCACATGCTGCAGCACCTCATGGCTTTTATCCCAGGCCATGAACATTGAGGCAATCGCCTGATCCAGCTGCTGCGGCCGCCGCTGCTCATCAGGCAGGGCAATATAGCCATCGACCGCCCGGCGTCCAAACGCCAGAGCCGGCTTGAGATTCCGCTCCAGCTCCAGCGCTGCAGGCGCAAAGCCGCTCCGCTTCAGCACCTCTGCCGTGCGCTGAATCTGCAGATCAACTTCTGCGCGGTATTCCCGCAAGGCCTGCAGCTGCTCCGGCAGCGCTGCCCGCGGGCTGGACATGGCATTATTGGCCGGCGCGCGCTCTCTGGAAATTTTATTGGACAGCTCCGCCAGCATTTTCAGGCTTTGAATTTCCTGCAGCGCTTCCGCGCTGCTCCGGTAGCTGCGGTAGCTGCCGGCAATCAGCGGCAAGCTAATCAGAGCCACAGACAGCACGATGACCAGCATCGCCAGCCATAGGCGCCTGCTGAGCTGTTCAGAGCGCAAAGCATTCATGGTTCTTTTTACGCTCCACACTCAAACTGATGCATGCCTCAAAGGCGCAGCCTTGGCGCCGGGAGCGCAGGCATTGACGCATCTTTTAATTCTTCTAAGCGCCGCCTGCATTAAAAAATGCAGATCGGCACCGCCAATTCAAAGCCGGTATCATGCATGGCGGATTCCGCCTGCGCAGATGCAGATGCAGATGCAGATGCAGATGCAGATGCAGCGGAGCAAAGCGCCGGTTAAATCAGCCTGCCATAGCCTCTCCCCCTTGCCGCGCTCAGTATATGCAATTGCCCCAGAAAAGGCATTAGCCGCTACATAATTTTTTTACCTTATATTTCATTTAGATACAAAAAATTGAACTATTTTTCATACAGCTGCCGAAGAACATATTTACACACGCCACAATTCAGTGCATAATGCACCTCATTAGGGCATTCTAAAGTTTTCCTCAGCAGAAACTTTAGATTTCCCGCAAATTTTGGCAGGAAAATCCCGGTTTTGCATAAAAACCGGGATTTTTTTTGCCTAAATTCAGCTAAGCTCAGAATTCTCAAGGATAAACCGCACCATTAATGTGCGTATTTTGCGCCATTTTTTCCAAGCCGCAGGAAGCGCTGTCCAGCCGAATTCCGGACAAAAAAAAGCCCAACCTTGGGGAAAGCTGGGCGGATAAAACAAAAATTGTGGAGAACCAGTCAGCGTTCACAAAATACGCCTGATCTGATAACTGGATTATGAGAACTATTGCAGAATAAGTAAAGTATATTAATTTACTATGTTTTGAACTGAATCACAGTTTTTCATATTTTTTGCAAAAAAAGCCGCAATAAAATAAAAAGAATGGCTTTTTTATAATCAATTTTCATTTTTTTAAACAGCTGGTTCGGCTTATTTTCAGGGAACTGCACAGTAAAGCGCAGTTTTTGCGTTTAGATTACTTAATCTATAATTGTTATTTAAACTCAAATAACACATATCAATTGTTTTTTACAATCAACAATCCGCCCTTCCAGGCTGCGGATTTGCAGCTTTTTGAGTAAAAGCCCCACAGAGAGTCATTGTTATGAATCAACTTTTTTCAGGTTGACAGAGTTTTTACCTTTCAGTAAATATTTGAACAAAAAATAAGCTTGTTACATATCTATAAAATAATCGCCTTTAAGATCATTGACTTAATAAAATGTTACAATACAATGCTCAATGTTTAATCCATTTGCAATAGAACTGGTATTTATCATGAAAAAACTCGGTTTAGCCTCCGCTTTACTTTTAGCCATGACCGGTGCACAAGCGTACCAAGTAGAAGTACAAGGTCAGTCAGAATTCATTGACAACACTGTAAATGACAAAAACTTCACTGGCGCGGTTCAGGGTACTTACTACTTTAAAAATGTTGATGCATCTAAAGGCCCATTGGCTGAAGCAGCTTTCTTAAACCAGGCTTCCAGCGCATCTTTAGCTTATAACTACGGCGAATATGACGTTGATGCAGACAACAATGCCAACTTCACTTCGCACACTATCGGCGCTAAAGCTGAAGCTTATGTACCGACTAAATTTGTTCCTGTATACGCCAGCGCGTCTTACAGCAACACAATTACAGACAAGAAAAATAACCGTGCAGATGACCACGGCGACCGCTATGCAGTTGAAGTCGGCGCGGTTGTTGTTCCTAACTTCCTGGTTGCAGTCGGCTACACCAGCGTGCCTAACCAAGTGTCTTATGACGCTTTCAACATTCTGGCGAACGGCGTTGTCAAAGCCGGCCTAGAATCAGATACAATTGCCCGTGACCAAGACGCAGTTACTGCGCGCACCAAATATGTAGGCGCGATTGACGGCACCAATATGGCTATTGGCTTTGAAACCAACCTGCTGTTCGCTGAATACAAAGCTTACGGCTTGAAAACTGATTTATTTGTAAACCCTCAGTTAAGCGTTGGCGCATCTTATGCGGAGTCAAGCTTTAAAGAATCTCCAAACAAAGCTTGGGGCGCGAATGTCAACTACTTCATCACTCCAGCTGTTGCAGTAGGCGCTTCTTATGTAAACGCCAATGCTGAAAAAGGTTCTGTATACGATACAGAAACTGTTGGCCTAAATGCTAAATTCCGCTTCTAATTCATTTAGCAGCCGGATTTAAAAAAGGACGCTGAAAAGCGTCCTTTTTTAATGGCCTTGCGCAGCTGAAATTTACTCCGGCAGGCGCACCAGATTTAAGAAATGCAGATGGCGCTCATACTGGTCAATAATGTCCTGCAGCAGGTCTTCCTGCGTCCATTCCATCACATCATAGTTTTGCCCGCCTTCTTTTAAAAACACTTCGGCCTGGTAGTATTCCGCGCCCTTAGCCTGCAGATCCGCCATAAAGCTCGGCGGCAAGGTTTCCCGCGCAATAACCTGGTAAATGAAGTTAATTTCATTGTGGTGATCAACCCGGAGCTTGAGGCCTTCATCCAGATCAATAATTTCAACGGTCAGTTCACGGCGTTCAAATTCTTTCTGAATGCTGCGGAAAGCCCTTAAAACCTGCTCCTGGATAAACTGCTCCACTTCGGCTTTTGAATGCGGATAATGCATAATCAGGCCCAGCCGCTGCTGCCAGCTGCGCGGATTCTGAATGGCCCTGGGCGTAATGCGCGCCGCCTGCAGGGCCTGCATTTTCACCACATCCAGGCGCAGCGCTTTCAGCAGCCCCCAACAAATCAGCAGCATAATCAGGGTGAACGGCAGGGCGCTGAGCATGGTTGCAGACTGCAGCGCGCCCAAGCCGCCTGCCAGCAGCAGCACAATCGCCAGCAGCGCCATCAGCACCGTCCAGAACAGGCGCTGCCAGACCGGAGAATTTTCAGACTTGGAGCTTAAGTAATCGGTAACCAGCGCGCCGGAATCGGCCGAAGTGACAAAGAACAGCATCACCAGCACAGTGGCCAGCAGGCTCATCACCCCGGAAAACGGCAGCCCGTGCAGAAATTCAAACAGCGCCACCGAAGAGTCGCGCTGCACCGCAGCCACTAAGCCGGCATTGGCTTCATGCAGAATGCTGTGCAATGCGGCATTGCCCATAAAGCCCATCCAGATCAGGGTAAATCCCGATGGAATCAGCAGCACGCCGACAATAAACTCGCGGATGCTGCGCCCTTCCGAGACCAGCGCAATAAACATGCCGACAAATGGCGACCATGAAATCCACCACGCCCAGTACATGATGGTCCAGCCGCCAATCCAGCCATTCGGCTGATAGGCATACAGGTTGAAGGTCATGCTGAATAAGTTGGAGATGTACTGGCCGGCATTCTGAATAGTGGTCTGCAGCAGGTAAATGCTGGGGCCGGCGAAGAATACAAACAGCAGCAGCGCCAGGGCCAGCATCAGGTTCAATTCGGACAGGCGCTTGATGCCTTTGTCCAGGCCCAGGAAGATTGACAGCGAGGCCATGGCGCTGACCGCAATAATCAAAATAACCTGGGTCTGGGCCGACTGCTCAATGCCGATCAGGTAATTCAAGCCGGAGTTGATTTGCGTCACGCCAAAACCCAGCGTGGTGGCCACGCCAAACACCGTGCCGATGGTGGCAAAGGTGTCGACAGCATCGCCGATCGGGCCATGAATTTTCTTGCCGATCAGCGGATACAGCGCCGAACGGATTTTCAGCGGCAGCTGATGCCGGTAAGCGAAATAAGCCAGCGCCAGGCCGACTATGGTGTAAATGGCCCAGGCATGCAGGCCCCAGTGGAAAAAGGTGACGCGCATGGCCTGCTGGGCAGCTGAAATAGTTTCCGGTTCGCCTGCAGGCGGCGAAACATAGTGCATCACCGGTTCCGCCACCCCGAAGAACATCAGGCCAATGCCCATGCCGGCGGTAAACAGCATGGCAAACCATGAGGCGTTGCTGTAGGACGGCAGGCTGTGGTCTGGCCCCAGCTTGATTTTACCCATGTCAGAGATGGCGATATAAATCAGCAGGATCAGGAAAATCGCCACAGACAGCACATAAAACCAGCTGAATGAGTCGGTCACCCAGCGGTTCAGCTGCTGGGTAATCAGGTCAAATGAGTTCGGCGCCAGAATGACAATGGCCAGAAACACGCCAATCAGCATGACCGTACTTAGAAACACGCTTGGATTCACATTGGAATACCAAGATGCAGATTTGGAAGACATAAAGACCCCATCTTCATTATTTTGTTTATCAGACAGACCCGGAGGTCAGGAAGCATTCACGCGGAGTGAACAAAAAGACGAGTTCAGTAAATAGAAAAGACTCAGCAGTATTTTAAATTAATGATAAAAATAAATATGTTAGGCTCATGTTACTTTATCGTAACACGGCTCAGCGCTCTTTATCCTGCGGCTTGGGCAAATGCGCAACGTAATTCAGGGCAATCAACCGGGACACAATCACCGCCAGATACATCACGCCGCAGAACATCTGCAGCACCGCCAAAACCCGCGCCGGCGGGCTGACCGGCATCAGATCCGATAGCCCTGTCGCCGACTGCAGGCTGAAGCTCAGGAACAGCAGATCCAGCCATGACTGCTGCCCCGGAACCGCCGGATTGTAAAAGCTGCCGGGATACATCAGCTGGCACACGCCGTAAAGGAAGGCGAAGCCCCAGGCGATTAAAGTGAAGACCGCGCCGGCAGCAAACAGCTCATCGCGGGTTAGGTAGCGGTCTGCAAACATGTAGCGGAGCAGGCCGTAGGCTGCGCTGAAATACGCCAGCGCTTCAAAGCTGTGCGCAATCATTTGAATCTGCGGGTCGGCAGCGCCAAGAATCATCATGGTGGAAAAAATGACCGCGCCGCCGACAAAGCTTAATCCTAAAATAGTGAACATCGGCGTCTGCTGGATGACTTTGGCGATCAGCAGCAGTACCAGCACGCCCAGCACCCAAAGCAGCGCGCGGTACGTCAGGCTGGAATCCGGCACAGCGGTCAGTACCAGAACCAGCAGCTGAAGCAGCAGCAGCCACGCTGACGGCAGCATCTTAAAGCCTGTCCAAAAATCGCTGAATGCCTGCATGCCGCCCTTCCTGCGCGCTGTCTGCAGCCGCGCTGCTGTATTTATTGCAGCCCCTCATCAGCCAAGCGGGCCGCATGAAACTGCGCCGGCTTTTGCTGTTCCTTCCTTCTAACTTAACATGAAGGCGCCGCGCTGCGGTGAATAAATTTGCAGGCCCGGACGGATGAATTACAAAATCTGAAGCAAAGCCTGCTGTAAATTACACAGCAAAAGCGCACATTGGAAATCATTCCTGCGCATTTGAGTCCGCCCATGAATATCCGCCTGCTGTTTCTTGCGCCGCTCTGCGCCCTGCTGATCAGCGCCTGCACGCAAACCGATCCCCTGCTGGAAAACCGTCAAAGCTATGTCGGCGCATGGAAAAATGAGCAAAGCGAGTTGATCATCAAAGCCTCCGGCGAAGTGCTGTATTCGCATAGAGAATCTGCTGCACATCACCGCGCCAGAGAAGCCGGCAGCAGCAGCGCTTCGGTCTTCATCAAGGCCAATATCAGCAGCTTTGATGATCAAAGCTTCAGCATCGGCCAGGGCCAGGGCGAGCTGTCAAAGCGCTTTGCCATTGACCGTGCGCCTTACCGCGACAAAGGCCAGTGGAAAATGACCCTCAACGGCGAGCATTTTATCCGCCAGTAGCGCAGCGCTGCCTGAAGCCGGAAAAAGCGCCGGCAATAAAAAAAGCCCCTTGCGGGGCTTTCCTGTTTCAGCTTAATCGGCAGATCAGTGATCTGATGCGCCGGAGATGCCGATGCCGGTTTGTGAGCGTACAAACTGCGCATCGAAAGCTTTGCGTTCAGCATGCGCCTGCGCAGAGCTGTCTGTTACTGAGAATAACCAGCAGCAGAAGAATGACAACGGCATTGCAAAGATCGCCGGGCCATTGAATGGGTTAATCGGGGTTTCAGAAATGCCCAATGTATCCACCCAAACCGCTTTCGCAAGCACAATCAATGTTACTGCAGTCACCAAGCCCACTACGCCGCCAACTACTGCGCCGCGGGTGGTTAAGCCTTTCCAGAACATTGACAGTACAAGCACCGGGAAGTTTGCGCAGGCAGCCACAGAGAATGCCAAGCCAACCATGAAGGCAACGTTCTGCTTCTCGAACAGAATGCCCAGGATCATTGCGAAAACAGCAAGGCCCAAAGTTGCGATTTTAGACATGCGCAGTTCAGATTCAGGCGTAGTCTGGCCTTTCTTGAATACGTTGGCATACAGGTCATGCGAAATTGCAGATGCGCCAGACAGCGTCAGGCCCGCTACAACCGCAAGGATGGTTGCGAATGCCACTGCTGAAATGAAGCCCATGAACAGGTCGCCGCCCACTGCGTCAGACAGGTGAACCGCAGCCATGTTGTTGCCGCCCACCAGTTCCAGCTTGCCGGTAACCGCCATTTTCGCAACGTCAATGAATTGCGGGTTGTTGGATACGTAAAGGATCGCGCCAAAACCGATGATGAAAGTCAGCAGGTAGAAGTAGCCGATGAAGCCGGTTGCAACCACAACAGATTTGCGCGCTTCTTTTGCGTCTTTCACGGTGAAGAAACGCATCAGGATGTGCGGCAGGCCGGCAGTACCGAACATCAATGCCAGGCCTAAAGAAATCGCGTCAATCGGGTTTGCCGCCAGTTTGCCCGGGCCCATGATGTTGGCCGCTTCAGTCAGGCCGATATCATGCACTTTAGAGAATACCTGAATCGACTGCTCAAACATGTTGGTGAAGCTGAAGCCCACGCCTTTCATTACCATGAAAGCCATGAAAGTTGCGCCGGACAGCAGCATCACCGCTTTGATGATCTGCACCCAAGTGGTCGCCAGCATGCCGCCGAAGATCACGTAGGCCATCATCAGCAGGCCGACAATCACCACCGCGATGTTGTAGTTCAGGCCGAACAGCAGCTTGATCAGCTGGCCTGCGCCAACCATCTGCGCGATTAAATAGAATGCCACTACAACCAGCGAACTGACCGCAGCCAGAGTACGCACTGGCTTTTCTTCCAGGCGGAATGAAACCACGTCAGACAAGTTGTATTTGCCCAGGTTGCGCAGGCGTTCCGCCACCAGGAACAGCACGATCGGCCAGCCGACCATGAAGCCCAGCGAGTACAGCAGGCCATCAAAGCCTGAGCTGAACACCAGTGCGGAAATGCCGAGGAAAGACGCTGCCGACATATAGTCGCCGGCAATCGCCAAGCCGTTCTGAAAGCCGGAAATGCCGCCGCCGGCAGTATAGAAGTCCTGCGTGCTGGTGGTTTGGCGCGCAGCCCATTTGGTGATAAACAGCGTCAGGCCCACAAAAATTGCGAACATGATGATCGCATGCCAGTTGGTGGCCTGCTGTTCAGCTGCGCCTAAATCCGGGCCGGCCATCGCCATGCCTGACATCAGCAGCGCCGGGGCTGCCAGCGCTTGCGCTTTCAATGAATTCCATTTCATCTTAGTGCTGTCCTTTTCCTTGAGTAATCGCTTCAACTTCGCGCATTGCTTCTTCATTCAGCGGATCAAGCTTATTGTTTGCAATATACGAATAAACACCGCATAAAAGGAAAGACAATACAATAATGCCCAAGCCTAATGGCATGCCGATGGTGGTCACGCCGCCGCTGAATGAACTCATTAAGAATTCTTTGTTGTAGCCGACTAAAAGCATGAAGCCTACATAGACAATCAGCATGACGCTTGTCAATGTCCAGCTCAGCCTGCTTTTTCTGTTGACCATTTCTTTAAATTTTGGATTCTGTAGAATACGATCTACCTGTGCTTCATCCATAACCCTGCTCCTGTTAACACCCAGCCGTGGGCGCAATTTTTTAATTCGAATTATTTCGTTCCTAAAGTTACCAATCTTGCAGGGGTTTTGTAATTTAGACTTTGGTCGTTAAATTTTGATCAACCCCGGCAGCATGCAGGCGGATAAGGTATCATGGGCCGGAGATTCAACTGCTGCGGGCACTATGAACAGCTGGCTTATCATGGGGGTGCTGGCCCTCTATATCGCATTACTCTTTATCTGCGCTTTTTTCGGCGAAAAGCACGCCAGCCGGCTCAGCACCCGCGGCCGCATGCTGCTGTTCAGCCTGACGCTGGGCGTATACTGCTCATCATGGACCTTTTACGGCGCCACCGGGGCCGCCGTGCGCGAAGGCATTATTTTCCTGCCAATTTACCTCGGCCCGCTGCTGTTTGTCGCGCTCGGCTATGACATCTGGCGCCGCCTGGGGCGCGTCCGCCAGCATCACGCCATTTCCTCGATTGCCGACTTTGTGGCGGCCCGCTACGGCAAGAGCGGCCCGCTGGCTTCGCTGGTGACCATTCTGGCGGTAATTGCGATCATTCCCTATCTGGCGCTGCAGCTGCGCGCCATTGCGCTCAGCGCGTCGGTGATTCTCGATCCGGCCGCCGGCATTACCGGCACCACCAACGGCGTGCTGTTCCTCACCGGCATTCTGGCGATACTGGCAATGATGTTCGGCACGCGGCAAATCGCCAACACCGAACAGCACGGCGGCCTGATGCTGGCCGTAGCCTTTGAGTCCTTTGTCAAACTGTTTGCGCTGCTGGCGGTGGCGTTTTTCTTTGTCTTTGAAGCGCCGCAGAACCTGCACCAGATCAGCGCGGACATCAGCTCAACCTTCCATGACGTGCAGCTGTTCGGCGTGCCGGAAAGCTTCTGGATTCAGACCCTGCTGGCCGCGCTGGCGATCATCTGCCTGCCGCGCCAGTTCCATGTGGCCGTGGTTGAGCTGCGCGATGAAAAGCATATCCGCGGCGCGCGGCGCTGGTTCGCCGTTTATCTGATTCTGACCATTGTGGCGATTATCCCGATTGCCAGCTGGGCTCTGCACGCCGCGCCGCAGTATCTGGCGATACCCGATGTCGCCGTGCTGTCGCTGCCGCTGAGCTACAATCAGGACTGGCTGACCCTGCTGGCTTTCCTCGGCGGCTTCTCGGCATCCACCGGCATGCTGCTGGTGTCTTCGGTGGCCCTGTCGATCATGCTCAGCAACGACCTGATCATGCCGGCGCTGTGGCGCAGCAACCTGCTGTCGCGCCATGACAAGCGCCTGCCGCTGGTGCTGAAATTCACCCGCCGCGTCTGCATTCTGGCGGTGATGCTGCTGGGCTTCCTGTTCTTTCACTTCTTCAACGATATTGACCAGCTTTCGGTCTTCGGCCTGCTGGCCTTCAGCGCGGTGGCGCAGTTCTCTCCGGCGCTGATCGGCGGCCTGTACTGGCGCGGCGGCAGCAAGCAGGGCGTCTACGCCGGCCTGCTGACCGGCTTCGCGCTGTGGGCCTATACCCTGCTGCTGCCGACCGTGCTGCGCAGCCTGCCGGATCAGTTCAAGGCCTATACGCAAAGCGTGCTGGATTTCGGCCCGCTCGGCATTGGCTGGCTGCGCCCGGAAGCGCTGCTGGGCTTTGAGTCCTTTGATCCCCTGACCCACGGCGTGGTCTGGTCGCTGGGCCTGAACATCATTCTGTACATCTGGATTTCGCGGGTGTTCCGCCCCAGCATTGCCGAGCAGATTCAGGCGGAAAGCTTTTTCTACTATGAAACCAAGCCGCTGCCGTCGCACAATACCTCCAGCGACATCAACTACCTGCACCATGACGTTGCGCGCCTGAAAGTCGGCGACCTGATCACGCTGGCCAAGCGCATTACCGGCGAAGGCGCCGCCACCCGCGCCTTCCAGCAGTTCTGCATGCAGAACAATGTCAGCCTGAATGAAAACAGCAGCGCCAACGGCATGTGGTGGCGCTTTACCGAGCAGTATCTGGCCGGCACCATCGGCGCGGCTTCCGCCCGCACCCTGCTGACCACCGCAATGGTCAATAACGGCTTGGCGCTGGGCCAGGTCGCCAACATTCTGGATCAGGCCTCGCAATGGCAGCGCTTCAACCAGAACCTGATCATGACCATGATTGACCATATGACGCAGGGCGTCAGCGTGGTCGATGAAAACATGTGCCTGGTGGCATGGAACAATCAGTATTTGAAGCTGTTTGACTATCCTAAAGACATTGTCTATGTCGGCTGCCCGATTGCCGACCTGATCCGCTACAATGCCGAACGCGGCGAATGCGGGCCGGGTTCGGTCGAAGAGCATGTGCGCAAGCGCATCCACTGGATGCAGGTCGGCAGCTCGCATGAATTTGAACGCATCCGCAAAGACGGCCGGGTGATTCAAATGCGCGGCAACCCGATTGAAGGCGGCGGCTTCGTCACCACCTTCGCCGACATTACCGCCTTCCGCGAAAATGAAGCCGTGCTGGAAGCGCGCGTGCAGGACCGCACCCAGCAGCTGGCCAATGCCTTGGCCGAGCAGCAGCTGGCGCGGGAAGCGGCCGATAAAGCCAATATGTCCAAGAGCCGCTTCATCGCCGCCGCCAGCCACGACCTGCTGCAGCCGATGCATGCCGCCCGCCTGTTCAGCACCGCGCTGGAGCAGAGCGTGCAGAGTGAAGAAGACCGCAAGACCCTGCAGCAGCTGGACCGCGCGCTGCACGGCGCGGAAAGCATGCTCTCCGCCCTGCTGGATATCGCCCGCCTGGAAGGCGGCACCATTCAGCCCAAGCGCCAGTCTTATCCGCTGCATGACCTGCTCAGCGACCTGGAGCTGCAGTTCAAATCCATCGCTGCTCAGCGCGGCATTAAATTCAGCGTGCATGACGCGCAGTTCTGGATTGACACCGACCCGCAGTGGATCCGGCGCATCATTCAGAACTTCGTCAGCAATGCGCTGCGCTATACCGCCCGCGGCCGGGTGATTGTCGGCGTGCTGCGCTGCGCAGCCAAGCCGGATCATATCCGCATCGGGGTCTGGGATACCGGACCGGGCGTTGCCGAAGAGCAGCGCATCAAACTGTTTCAGGAATTCGAGCGCTGCGGCCACACCTCGCCTTGGGGCGAACAGGGCCTCGGCCTCGGCTTGGCGATTGTGCAGCGCATGACCAGCCTGCTGGACTATCCGGTGCATGTCTATTCGGAACTGGGCAAAGGCTCC
This sequence comes from Acinetobacter sp. WCHAc010034, assembly GCF_001696615.3. NCBI lineage: Bacteria > Pseudomonadati > Pseudomonadota > Gammaproteobacteria > Moraxellales > Moraxellaceae > Acinetobacter > Acinetobacter sp. WCHAc010034. The sequence goes on from NZ_CP032279.1 coordinate 1,735,946, forward strand.
TGCTTCATGATTGAAGTGCCGGTCGTCGAAGCGCCGAAAATCACCGCTGCGCCGGTGCAGGCGGTGCCGCTGAAGGCCAAGGCCTATAAGATTTTGTGCCTGGACAATGATGAAACCATTCTGGAAGGCATGTCGACCCTGCTGAGCAAATGGGGCTATCAGGTGTTCAAAGCCACCGAACCGGAACAGGCGCTGCAGATGATTCAGCAGGAAAGCATACAAGTCTGGCTGGTCGATCAGCACCTGAATGACGGCAAGGCCGGCCTGGACTTTATTTTGGCCAGCCGCCAGGAAAAAGTGCCGGTGGCGCTAATTACCGCAGACTCCGATCCGGAACTGCCGCAGCGCCTGAAGGAGCTGAATATTGTGCTGCTGAAAAAGCCGCTGAAGCCGGCTTCGCTGCGCTCCTGGCTGTCCGGGCTGAAAATCTCCGGCAGCTAAAATCCGGCGCAGAACGCCTAAAACCCGCCCATTTCATTCACATGAAATGGGCTTTTTTTATGCCGGGCCAATTGCCGCATTTTTCCAGCTGGCCATTTATTCCGGCGCATAGGCAAAATGCCTCAGAAATAGCGCCATAAGGCGCTGAAGGGTTGGCCAAAAAGATCAAATGCGTTTTGCCTATGGCAAAAGCTGACCATTGTTTAAGTGAACATTCGTATACTTAGTTACAAATTAAAAAAACATTGTTTTTAATAAAAATAATATGATTAAACCCGCAAGCTATAACTTTAGTCGTATTTTTATTCACCGCCAATTCAGCCTAAAAATAGGCCATGAAACGGTCAGTTTCCCGCCGCTTTAACAGCGCATGCTCCATTTGAGAAGCGAAGCTGATCTGAATGCCTCAACCGGAGTTTGATTATGAATATTTATGAAACTGTCCCGCAAGGCGCCAGCAGCACCCAGCAATTTCACCGCGAATACGGCGCCAATGCCCTATTGCCGGATATTGACTGGACCAGCGCCTTTAAATACAGCAGGCTGAATGACACCCACCTGCAGGCGCTGGACGCCCTGTATCAAAGCGCCGTGCCCCTCGCCCTGCAGGTTTTTGACGAACTGGAATTTGATGTTTTCGCCCCATCGGCCTATCAGCCGCATGGCCTGGGCCTGTTTGAGCGCTTGGCGCAGCAGGAGGAAAAGCTGCTGAGCCGCCTGGACGCGGAAGCTCAGAACCTGAGTGAGGCGGCGCGCCATCAAATCTGGAGCATGCTCCTGCGCGGCGGCGCGGTACTGGTGTTCAAGGCATGGCTGGGCAAAGTCAAAACCGGCCAAGACCAGCTGGATACCTCGCAGTTTGATGAACTGTCGGATCTGCTGTTTATTAAAACCTCGCCTTTTGAACTGGCGGAGCGCCTGGATATTGACCCCGAATCGGCGCAGGATCATATTTTCCTGATGCACGGCAATGAAGTCTACCTCGACCGCTTCAACAGCCTTGAAACCGCCGCCCTGTTTGTCGATCTGGGCGTCTATGACGCCGCTTTCCTGAGCCTGCGCGACGACCGCGTGGCGGAATACCTCACCCGCAAAGGCTATGTCACTGCAGAGCAGATTGATGAGCTGCAGTGCGCCTTGAACCCGCTGTTCTGCACAGACTTAACCCCTAAGCAGGACTGCATCGCCTAAGCCGCAGAAACAAAACGCATAAAGAAGGCCTCAAATGAGGCCTTTTTTTAACGCTGCGCGCAGCTTACATTTTCTTTTCTTCAATATTCAAGGCATTAATCGCCAGCACGGCCTGCGTGCGGTTCTGCACGCCCAGCTTGCGGAAAATCGCCGTGACATGCGCTTTAATCGTGGCTTCAGAAACATCCAGCTCATAGGCAATCTGCTTGTTCAGCAGGCCTTCAGCCACCATCATCAATACCCGGAACTGCTGCGGCGTCAGAGACTGAATGCGTTCCGCCAGCGCGGTTTCATCGGCTGCCCGCGGGTCAAAGCTGACATTGGCCGGCAGATTCGGCGGCAGCCAGATCTCGCCTTCCAGCACCTGGCGGATCGCTTCGCCGATATGGCTCGGATGCGCGGATTTCGGAATATAGCCCATCGCGCCGTGCGCAATCGCGCGCTGAATAATCGAGGTTTCTTCATGCGCGGAAACCACAATAATCGGCAAGGACGGATACTGCGCGCGCACATGCACCAGTGCGGAAAAGCCCGATGCGCCCGGCAAGTTTAAATCCAGCAGCACAAGATCCGGTTCCGGGCCATTTTCCAGGCGTTCATAAAACTCATTTACCGCCGCCGTTTCATTAATCTGGGCTTGCGGCAGGCTGTAGCGGACAGCTTGAATTAAAGCATGGCGGAACAGCGGGTGATCATCAACGATTAATATATTCATAAGCAGCGTGAAAGATCTTGTGCACAGTGGCCCTATTTTAACCACACATGCTGCCTTAAGGATATGCAAGTTATAACTATTTTTTAATTAATCTGCAGCTTTGCAGCAGAAAATATTGGCTTTCCCTGATTTTCTGCAATTGTTCAATTCAAATCACTTTTTCATATAAATTTTAGCTGCGGATGGAACAAGCTTATCTGCATCTGAGATAAATTTAAAATTCAATCAATTAGATACAAGTAGGCATTCAATATTTCACATAATTCCATATAGCTTAAAAACAGATAAGTTCCGGCATTTTGCTTATTTTACAGCAGCCAGCGCGCTCGGGATTAATACAAGGCATTCCCCTTAACCCATATTTCAGGTTGTAAAAATGTCTATTTCAAATCAGCAGAAGCCGCTGAATATCGTTGCTGTTTCAGGCGGACTTAATCACCCTTCAAAAACCGAAGCGCTGGTGCAGGCCATTATTGACGAGCTGGCTGAAGCCACGCCGGTGCATGTGCATTTCATCAAATTCAGCGAAATTGGCCCCCTGCTGGGCGGCGCCATTTACCGCAGCCAGCTGCCGCAGCGCGTGCAGGATGACCTGGCCGCGGTTGAAGCCGCCGATGCCCTGATTGTCGGCACGCCGGTTTACCGCGCGTCATTTACAGGATTATTCAAGCATTTTTTTGACTTTGTGGAGCAGACTGCGCTGGCGGATGTGCCGGTGCTGCTGGCCGCTTCCGGCGGCAGCGACCGCCATGCCTTGGTGCTTGAGCATCAGCTGCGCCCGCTGTTCAGCTTTTTTCAGGCGCAGACCTTGCCGATTGGTGTATATGCCACAGACCGCGACTTCACTCCGGAATACAGCATTCACAGCCAGCTGCTCCGCGACCGCATCACCTTAGCGGTGGCCCGCGCGCTGCCGATTGTGGAATGGGCGCCGGCCAAAGGCCAGCGTGCGGAAGCCGTGAAAGAGAAATCGCAGCAGGCCAGCCAGAATCTGGGCATCAATAGGCAGATTGAGCAGGATGAAGTGCTGCCATCGGCTGCGGTGCCAAGCCTGAACGCTGCCGAAGCGCGCCTGCATCACAACAAGCCGAAAAGCCACGTAGCGTAAACCCTGCCGCATCTAAAGGGTGCGGATATGCCGCGGCTGAGCCAGAAGATTGCGGAGCGCATTATTAAACTGAAAGCAGCGTGCTGCCCGTACTGCCGCCGCCAAATCCGCCTAAGCTTTTATTTAAGCGGATTTCACGAAAGACCATAATAGCCATAACGCAGGCAGCGGCTGTTTTCCCTCAAGGCTCGGCTTGGGGGATTTTTTATTGCCCGGATGAAGTGCAAAGCTGCATCAGGCTGCCTTAATCCTGTATTTTTTCTATAAAAAAACCGCCCTTTCGGGCGGTTTTTCAATCTCGAACCGTCTCTTACTGAGCGCGGTTTTTGATTTTGCGGATGGTTTCCAGCTGTGCAGCAGTTTCTGCAAGAGCAGCAAGCGCAGCAGCAGAGTCCAAGTCGCTCTTTTGATTGGCCAGCAATTGTTCAGCGTGTTTACGCGCTTCAATAATTGCAGCTTCATCCAAGTTTTCTGCACGGACTGCTGTATCAGCAAGAACCGTAACAACATGCGGCTGAACTTCTAGAACACCACCAGATACATAGATCAACTCTTCTGTACCGTTTTCAAGCAGGACGCGGATTGCGCCCGGCTTGAGTAAAGTTACCAGCGGCGCGTGGCCAGGCATAATGCCCAGCTCGCCGCCTGCACCTTTAGCAATTAGCATCGTTACCGCGCCAGAGTACAAAGACTCCTGGACACTTACAACATCACACTGCATAGTCGACATGAGAATCTCCTAAATTAGGTAACTAATTAAAGTTTCTCAGCTTTAGCAATAACTTCGTCAATACCGCCAACCATGTAGAACGCTTGTTCCGGGATGTGGTCGTATTCACCAGCTAAAAGACCTTTAAAGCCACGAATCGTTTCTTTAAGCGGTACAAGTTTACCAGGCGCGCCAGTAAACACTTCAGCTACGTGGAACGGTTGAGAGAAGAAACGCTGGATCTTACGTGCACGGTATACAGTAAGCTTGTCTTCTTCAGCCAATTCGTCCATACCAAGAATTGCGATAATGTCTTTCAATTCTTTGTAACGCTGAAGAACGTTTTGAACTGAACGGGCGATTTCGTAATGCTCAGCACCTACTACAAGCGGATCCAGCTGACGTGAAGTTGAGTCAAGCGGATCGATCGCTGGGTAAATACCAGAAGATGCGATGTCACGGCTCAATACTACAGTTGCGTCCAAGTGAGCAAATGTTGTTGCAGGCGATGGATCTGTCAAGTCATCGGCAGGTACGTATACCGCTTGGATAGACGTAATCGAACCAGACTTAGTCGATGTAATACGTTCCTGAAGAACACCCATCTCTTCTGCAAGCGTAGGCTGGTAGCCTACAGCAGACGGCATACGGCCTAGAAGCGCTGATACTTCAGTACCTGCCAGTGTATAACGGTAGATGTTGTCTACGAACAACAGTACGTCACGGCCTTTGCCGTTTTCGTCTTTCTCGTCACGGAAGTACTCAGCCATCGTCAAACCAGTCAACGCTACGCGTAAACGGTTACCCGGCGGCTCGTTCATCTGACCGTAGACCATTGCTACTTTGTCTAGAACGTTTGAGTCTTTCATCTCGTGATAGAAGTCGTTACCTTCACGGGTACGCTCACCAACACCAGCGAATACAGATAAACCTGAGTGCGCTTTAGCGATGTTGTTGATCAACTCCATCATGTTTACAGTTTTACCAACACCGGCACCACCGAACAGGCCAACTTTACCGCCTTTAGCGAACGGGCATAGTAAGTCGATGACTTTAATACCAGTTTCTAAAAGGTCAGTAGAAGCTGCTTGTTCAGCATAAGAAGGCGCTTGACGGTGAATCGGCAAACGCGCTTCAGTCGCAACTGGACCAGCTTCATCGATAGGACGGCCTAAAACGTCCATGATGCGGCCAAGAGTCGCTGTACCTACTGGTACAGAGATTGGTGCGTTAGTATTCGTTACGTTCAAACCGCGCTTAAGGCCTTCAGTAGAACCCATTGCAATAGTACGAACTACGCCATCACCAAGTTGTTGCTGAACTTCTAATGTAGTTTCAGTGCCATCAACGTGGAGAGCGTCATAGATCTTAGGAACGCTGTTACGTTCAAACTCGACGTCGATAACCGCGCCGATGATCTGAATGATACGACCGCTACTCATTGCTGTCTCCTCAATTCAAAATAATGTTAAACGGCAGCGGCACCACCAACGATCTCAGAAATTTCCTGAGTAATCGCGGCTTGACGCAGCTTGTTATAAATAAGTTGCAGGCTCTTGATGAGGTCACCCGCGTTATCCGTTGCAGCTTTCATTGCAACCATACGCGCTGACTGCTCACATGCGATGTTTTCAATCACGCCTTGATACACCACAGACTCGATATAGCGAACCAGCAAGCCATTTAAAAGCTCTTCAGCTTCAGGCTCGTAGATGTAATCCCAACCGTATTGACGGTTAAGAGTCTTGTCTTCTTCAGCAGCGGCTAAAGGAACAAGCTGTTCGATTTTCTGATCTTGAGTCATGGCATTGACAAAGCCGTTTGACACGAGATAAATGCGGTCTAACTCGCCTTTATCAAACGCATCCAACATCACCTGTACAGAACCAGTTAACTGTTCAAGGCTTGGCGCATCGCCGACATTTGTCGTAGCGCCCAGCACTTTACCGCCGTAGTTTTTAAAAAACGAAACCGCTTTTTGACCAATTAAAGCAAATTGAACTTCAATTGACTGCTCTTGTTGCTGCTGTACGTGTTTTACCACTTTTTTGAACAGGTTAATGTTCAAACCGCCAGCAAGGCCGCGATCCGAAGACACAATAATATAGCCAACGCGCTTAACCGGGCGTTCAACCATATAACGGTGCTTGTATTCAGGATTCGCTTGTACCAAATGAGCAATTACACGGTGCATATTTTCGGCATACGGACGGCCTTGAGCCATGCGCTCTTGCGCACGACGCATCTTAGAAGCTGCTACCATTTGCATCGCGCGAGTAATCTTCTGCGTGCTCTTGATACTAGCTACTTTGGCGCGAATTTCTTTTAAATTTGCCATACGCTTAACCTAGTATTCGAAAGCCCTTTCGAGCTTTCGAAGGTTGATCCGTGAACCAAACCAGAACTAAATCCAACTCAGTTGAATCTTAGTAAGTTTGAGTCGCTTTAAAGCTTTCAATACCTGCTTTGATTGCAGCTTCGATGTCTTTGTTGTAATCACCAGTTTCATCGATTTTTTGCATTAACGCAGCATTTTCTGAACGGAAGTAAGCGATCAGCGCAGCATCAAATGCAACGATTTTCTTCACTTCAACGTCAGCCATGTAGCCTTCGTTAGATGCATAAATTGAAACAGCCTGGTCAGCAATTGAGTAAGGAGCATATTGCTTCTGCTTCATTAACTCAGTTACACGCTGGCCATGCTCAAGCTGCTTGCGGGTCGCTTCGTCAAGGTCAGAAGCGAACTGAGCAAACGCTGCCAATTCACGGTATTGCGCCAAAGCAGTACGGATACCGCCAGACAATTTTTTGATGATCTTAGTCTGCGCTGAACCACCAACACGGGATACAGAGATACCCGCGTTCACAGCAGGACGGATGCCCGCGTTGAACAATGATGTTTCAAGGAAGATCTGACCGTCAGTGATCGAAATTACGTTCGTCGGTACGAATGCAGATACGTCACCCGCTTGAGTTTCAATGATTGGTAATGCAGTTAATGAACCAGTTTGGCCTTTAACTTCACCATTCGTGAATTTCTCAACATAGTCAGCAGAAACGCGCGAAGCACGCTCAAGCAGACGGGAGTGAAGATAGAATACGTCGCCTGGGTATGCTTCACGGCCTGGTGGACGGCGTAATAGCAATGAAATTTGACGGTAAGCAACAGCTTGCTTAGACAAATCATCATAAATAATTAGTGCGTCTTCACCGCGGTCACGGAAGTATTCACCCATTGTACAGCCAGAGTATGGAGCCAAGTACAACATTGCTGCTGGATCGGCTGCAGCTGCTGCTACAACAGTGGTATACGCCATAGCGCCAGTTTCTTCTAGCTTGCGTACAACGTTAGCAATAGTCGATTGTTTTTGACCAATAGCTACGTATACGCATTTAATGCCGGAATTTTTCTGAGCGATGATCGCATCGATCGCCATCGCTGTTTTACCAGTTTGACGGTCACCGATGATCAGCTCACGCTGGCCGCGGCCTACAGGGATCATTGTATCTACTGATTTATAACCAGTTTGTACAGGTTGATCCACTGATTGACGCCAAATTACGCCTGGTGCTACTTTTTCAACAGCATCAGTTAATTTTGCATCAATTGGGCCTTTACCATCAATTGGGTTACCCAAAGCATCTACTACACGGCCTAAAAGTTCTGGACCAACCGGAACTTCTAATACACGACCTGTGCAGCGCGCTTTTTGACCTTCTTGAAGGCTTAAGTAGTTACCTAAAACAACGACGCCCACTGAATCCTGTTCTAGGTTCAGTGCCATACCGTATAAGCCGCCGTCGAATTCGATCATTTCACCGTACATTGCATCAGCAAGGCCGTGAATACGCACAATACCGTCGGAAACCATAACAATGGTCCCTTCGTTCTTAGCGGTCGCGCTGGTGTCCAGATCGCCGATACGCTGTTTAATGAGCGCACTGATCTCGGATGGATTCAGTTGTTGCATTGCGCTATACCTCAATCTTTTTTAAGTTCAGTCTTCATATGCAATTAAGCCAGAAGACGAGTCCGCATTTTTTCAAGCTTGTTAAGCGCAGAATCATCTATCACTTGGTCGCCTGCACGAATAACCACGCCAGCAATTAGCTCTGGCTTAACTTCTACAGAAACATTTACCGCTGCTTCGAATTTCTTCTCTAATGCATGCGCAAGCAATTGTTCCTGTACAGAAGTCAACGGGAATGCTGATTCAATCACAACATCCACAGTATTGTTATTCTGTGATTTGAGCTGTTCGTATTCTGCAGCGATTTCAGGAAGAAGCGCCAAACGGCCGTTTTCAGCCAGCAATGTCAAAAAGTTTGACACTGCCTGAGTCTGGTCTTCACCTAAAATTTTCGCAAAAAGACTTACCTGCTCAGCAGGAGTAAGCTCAGGGCGATTTAAGAAAGCTGAAAATGCTTCGTCTTGCACCGCAGCACTGAGCAATTCAAGCGCTTGTGACCAAGAGTCAGCTGCGCTTTGCTCAGAAGCGTAAGCAAATGCTGCTTTAGCGTATGGGCGTGCCAACGTCAAGAGTTCAGCCATAATCCGCCTCTCTTAAAGTTTAGCAGCCAGCTGAGTCAGCATGGCATTGTGAGCTTCTGCGTCAACTTGCTGGCTAAGAATTTTCTCAGCGCCAGTCACTGCCAGGGCAGCCACTTGTTGACGTAATTCTTCGCGGGCAGCATTGATTTCAGTATCAACAGCTTCTTTCGCCTGTTGACGGATGCGCTCACCTTCAGCAGATGCCTGAGTGCGCGCTTCTTCTACCAATTGCGCACCGCGACGGTTCGCTTGTTCGATCAATTGAGCCGCTTGCGCTTTCGCCGCGTCCAATTCAGCTTTCACTTGAGCCTGCGCATCCGCTAGGTCAGCTTTGGCTTTTTCAGCAGCATTTAAGCCATCAGCGATTTTACGCTGACGCTCACTAATCGCATTGATTAGTGGTGGCCATACAAACTTCATGCAGAATGCGACAAACACCGCAAATGCAATCGCTTGGCCAATCAATGTGAGGTTGATATTCATTGCTATTCCTCAATAGTTTAATTTAGGAATTAAGCTGATTAACCTACAAATGGATTAGCGAAGATGAAGAACAAGCCAATACCAACACCGATCATAGGCACAGCATCAAGAAGACCCGCGATTAAGAACATACGAGTTTGTAATTGCGGAGCCAATTCTGGCTGACGAGCAACAGCTTCAAGGAAGCGACCACCCAAAAGACCAAAACCAATCGCAGTACCAAGAGCACCAAAAGCGATTAAGATTGCAGCAGCAATTGCAACTAAACCTGGAACGATAGACATGAAAAATTCCTCAGAGGTTAGGTTTATACCAAATTAAATTAAAAAATTATGAGCCCAACCGCCCATCGGCAGTTAGGCAATACTATTAATGCTTTTCGCTTGCCATGCTCAAGTAAACGATGGTCAGCATCATGAAAATGAATGCCTGCAGCGTAATAACAAGAATGTGGAAGATCGCCCAAGGCACAGACAACGCCCATTGGATCCAGAACGGCAGCAGCGCGATAAGGATGAAGATCAATTCACCCGCATACATGTTGCCGAACAGTCGAAGAGCCAATGAAACTGGACGTGCAAGGAAAGTTACCAATTCAAGAATCAAGTTCACTGGAATAAGCAACGCTTTTGCAACTGGGTTACTTGGGTTAAATGGGTTCAGTGCCAACTCACCGACGAAGCCGCCAATGCCTTTTTCACGGATGCTGTAGAACAAGATCAGCGCAAATACGGACAATGACATACCAAGGGTAATGTTAGGGTCAGTAGATGGAACAATCTTGAAGTAAACGTGATGAGGATCCATGCCAAACACATTTGCGCCAATCAGTTGAGCCGTATACGGGATAAAGTCAACCGGGATTAAGTCCATCGCGTTCATGAGGAAAATCCACACGAAGATGGTTAATGCCAAGGGCGCAATTAAGCGTGATTTGCCATGGAAAGTGTCGCGGACACTTGAGTCAACAAACTCGATGATCATTTCGATTGCAGACTGGAACTTGGTTGGAACACCAGAGTTTGCGGCTTTAGCCACACACCAGAACAGCAAGCAGAAAATCACGCCAAGCGTAATTGACCAACCCATTGAATCCAAGTGAATAGCAGTGAACCCCATCTGTTGAGCTTCATCAGCAGTCTCAGCCAATTTCCATGAACCGTCCGGCATTTTGCCATAGGTCATATTGGTCAAGTGGTGCTTGATATACTCGGTCGAAGTAAGGGCATGTTCTTCAGCAGCCATAAATCACACCTGGTCAATGTCAAAAAACTAAATGGAACTTACGAATATCGCGTGCTGCCTGATATCTCGCCGGTTCCTGAAAAAACTTTTCAATTTCCGCTGCGCTTAAACCCGCTTCTGTAGACGTGACGCCCAAAATGGAGCGACCCACGTCATGGCCTGAACGAGGATAAAGCCGCAAAACAATGCCGCCGGTGACAGAGGCTTGACATTGCTTAAAATTAAAATGAATCCAACAATCACTATTGCAAACTTGCCCATCATGCCACGATACATATTGGCCAGCACCTGCTTGGTGGCCCGGGCGCCAGCGGCCCGGAATGACTGCCATGTAAAATAGCAGTTTGCCAGCCAGCATACCAGCGCACCCAAGGCTGCGCTCAATGCGGCGGCTGCGTCCTTCAGGACCCATCCAATCAAGGCTGAAACAGGAATCATTAATGCTTGCAAGATGATCAAAGCTTTCGCTAATCGTCGATCAATCAAGCGACTAGTTCGGCTCATTTTTGTACACTCACAGCAATTATGCTTGACAAGTTTAGCTGATGATTATTTTTAATCGCAGGCATTATAGAGTTACACCCCTGAACATGCAATCTTTTCCCGACCTAAGTCGGGTTTTTTTCAATGATTAAAGCGCTTTTAAACGCCGCAGCCGCTGCTTATTTTTTGCATTATTTCCGTGCATTTAGCACACAGTTCTGCGTTTGCTCCGCCAGCGTTTTCCAGGCATGGATAAAACTGGCCTCCGCGTTCATGCTTTCATCGACCGGCTGGAAAGCGATCGGATTCAGCTTCTGGTACTGGCTTTTGCTGGCATGGCCTTCCGCCAGCAGGCACATTTTCGCGTTTGGCCGGCTGTCCTGCAGGTATTTGATTTGCGCAATGGTCGGCGCGGCGTGCGGGTCATCGGTCAGGGCGCCGGCGAATTTCAGGTTCAGCGGGCGCTCAAGGTACTGATAGGCGTCATGATAGGACCAGTACGGCTGCGCCTTGGCGCTGACATTCAGCTTCTGCGCGGTCAGCAGCAGGCTGTGCGCAAAGGCCCGGGCATTGGCCCAGTAGCGCTCGCGCTGCGCCGGCATCTGCTGCGAGCGCAAAGCCGCGATAAAGAAGCCGATGCGCACGGCATTATTCGGCTCCAGCCAGACATGGGTATCGACCGTATTCGGCAGGGCCTGCCCGCGCGGATTGCGCAGCGGCAACGTAGAAACAATGCCTGAATCCAGCAGCGCAATGCTTTTCGGGCTGCCGGCCAGCAGCTTTTCCAGCGGCGCTTCATGCGCCTTGCCCAGCCAGATCACCAGATCCGCATCCTGCACCATTTTGCGGTGCATCGGCGTCAGGCTGACATCATGCCCGGACTGATGCTGCAGCAGCAGCGCCGGCTGCTCCACCCCTTTGGTGACTTCCTTCGCAATCAGGTAGATGGGCTGCGTGGAAACCACTAAGCCTTGCGCCCAGCTGGCGGCGCTGAACAGCGCAAAGGCGCAGAATGCAAAGAAACGGGACATGCCGGGAAATCACCAAAAACTGAATGGTGTTATAGTATAACAAATTCGCAAAAATGCCTACGCCTGATCGAAACTTGCTGCGCTTCATGCTAAGCTTTACAGTCTTTTTCTTTTTGCAGTTTCGTACTTGAGGTGAGTAATGAGCTCTTGTTCGCACGGACATCACAATGCATTGCATGGCGTACATGACCATCCGAATGCGGCGCAGCGCCTTGCCGAAGCTGAAAGCCTGTGCTCGGCGGCCGGCGCGCGCCTCACCCCTTTGCGCAAGGAAGTGCTGGAGCTGATTTTAACCGCGGCCGGGCCTATGGGCGCCTATGACCTGCTGGCTAAAATTAAAAGCGAATCAGACCGACCGGCAGCGCCGCCGACGGTGTACCGCACGCTGGATTTCCTGCTGGAAAAAGGCCTGATTCACCGCCTAACCTCAATTAACGCCTATATCCCCTGCTGCCATCCGCGTGAAGGGCATCAGGCTGCCTTCCTGATCTGCACCGAATGCAGAACCGTGAAGGAGGCATCCGCGCAAGGCCTTTTGCAGCAGCTCGATGAATTGTCCGCTTCCGACCATTTCACCGCGCAGCACAGCATTATTGAAATTTCAGGAATCTGTCAGCAGTGCAGCAAGCCCTAAATGCAGCCGGCTTAATTGAGCTGAAGAATATTTATGTCCGCATCGATCAGCGCGACATCTTGAAGAATATTGATTTCACCCTGCATGAGCGTGAAATTGTCACGCTGATTGGCCCGAACGGCGCCGGAAAATCGACCCTGATTAAAGTCCTGCTGGGCATTTTGAAGCCCAGCTCAGGCCAGATCATCAGCGCGGGAAAATTGAAGTTTTCCTATGTGCCGCAGAAATTCAACCCTTCGCACAGCCTGCCTTTGCGGGTCTGCGACCTGCTGGCTTTAGAAAAATGCCAAGCTTCTGTAAAGGAAGAGATTATCCGCGACACCGGCATCGCCAGGCTGCAGCAGGCCAAAGTGCAGCAGCTGTCCGGCGGCGAGCGCCAGCGCGTGCTGATTGCGCGCGCCCTGCTGCGCCAGCCGGATGTGCTGGTGCTGGATGAGCCGATGCAGGGCCTGGACATTCAGTCTGAAGCCGAACTGTATGACTATGTGCGCAGCCTGCCGGAAAAGTACGGCTGCGCTGTGCTGATGGTGTCGCATGACCTGCAGTGGGTGATGCAGGGCACGCACCGCGTGGTTTGCCTGAACAAGCACATCTGCTGCAGCGGCCTGCCGGAAAATGTGCAGCAGCATCCTGAATATCAGGCGATCTTCGGCACCAACCGCGCGTTCTATCAGCATCACCATGACCACTGCGCGCACGGTGACTCCGCTGCCCCATGCCAGCATGATTCCCGCCCGCACATTCACCCCGAACCGGAAGCTTAAGCCATGATGGAATGGTTACAACTGCTGCTGCCAGCATGGATTATGGGAACGCTGCTGGTGTTTCTGACCGCGCCTTTGGGCTGCCTGATGCTGTGGCGCCGCATGTCGTTCTTTGCCGACACCATGGCGCACGGCACGCTGCTTGGCGTCGCGATTGCCGGCGCGCTCAGCCTGCCGCTCTGGGTCGGGGTGACGCTGCTGGCCGTGATGCTGGTCGGCATTCTGTGGATTCTGCATGATCCGCGCCTGCCGAATGATGCGCTGCTGGCGCTGTGCTCAGCCTCCCTGCTCTGCTCAGGCCTGCTGCTGATTCAGCACTTGCCGGATTTGCGCCCGGAACTGCTCAGCTATCTGTTTGGCGACCTGCTGACCATTTCATGGGCCGACCTGCCGGTTTTCGCAGCCGTGATTATCGGCGCTTTGGCCGTGCTGCATAAGTACTGGCAAGCGCAGATTCAGATTGCGATTGACCCGGATATTGCGGTCAGTGAAGGTATTAACGCCAAATGGCAGCGCTTGATTTTCATGCTGCTGCTGGCGCTGTTTACCGTATTGGCCTTGCGCGCGGTCGGCTCTTTGCTGATGGGTGCGCTGCTGGTCATTCCGGCCTTAACCGCGCGCCTGATGGCGCACTCGCCTAAACAGATGGTGCTGTGGGCATTTGGCTTTGCGCAAGTCGGCATTACCGTCGGCTTGTGGTCCAGCGCCGGCCTGAATGTATCGACCGGCTTAAGCATTGTGCTGACCATGGCGATGCTGTTTGCCGTAATTTTTACGCTGCAGAAATTCAGCAAATCAGCTTAACAAATTCAGCTTGAATGAAAGCCATGCTGCGGCATGGCTTTTTTAACAGTATGCCCCCTAAGTAAGTGTCTAACTCCAAATATCGGACGCCCTTTTTAATGCTGAATAATGCGCTTATTTTGCTGCTGTAAATAATCCTCTAGAAGTACGGCTTCAAGGCGCTTGTTCGATTTAAAGCGGATCCAGCGTTCGCCATCCCAGCCCTCTGGAAAGATGCCAAAACCCAGCAGGCAGTCATCTTGAGTAAATTCCGGATACAGCGCCATCACAATTAACCTATAGCGGCTATAGTCATCATGCGGATCAGCGTACGGCAATACTTCCTTATACGAAAGATCAAAGGGCTTAATGAATAAAGCATAATCGCCATGATCAGTCTGAATCAGATCGGCAGGCATTTTATTAAAGCGCTGCTGAAACTGTTTTCTTGCAAAAGCTTTAAAATTCATCCGGGTTTCAGCTGTACAGGATTCCTCCTTAACTACATGAATATCCTTCATAATAAAATTATTATCAAAAGGCTCTATAAACTCTCCGGCGCCAGCCTGCAGCGGCGCACCACCTAACATCAAGTTAAAACACAGCATGCTGTAAAAACTCATGCTAAATACAGGTTTTTTCATTTTGAACTATCTTACTGTTAAGTTACTGATACACCAAACTGAGCAGTCCGGCAGCGCAGCTGAACAGCACCGCAAAAGCCCGGTTCATGTATTTCTGCTGCCGCGGCGATTTAAGCAAGCGCAAAACTTTAGCAGCCAGTCCGGTATAGCCCGCCATGACAATCAAGTCAATGCTGATCATGGTCACAGCCATAACCGCATACTGGGGCCACTGCGGCTTGGATAAATCCAGAAACTGCGGCAAAACTGCCAGCAGGAAAACGATGGCTTTAGGATTGCTCAGGTTGACCAGAAAGCCGTACAGCGCCAGCTTCGCGCGGGACTTCTGCTGAACATCCTGCTGAATTTCAATAACCTGAACAGGCGCGCGCCACTGCATGCAGGCTAAATACAGCAGATAGCCCACGCCAAACCATTTCACCAGCAGAAATGCCCAAGGCGTAGAGGCAAACAGCACCCCTGCCCCGGCAGCCACAATGCCGATCTGCACCAGAAGCGCCAGCTGCAGGCCCAAAGCATTCCAATAGCCGCGCTTAAAGCCGTAATTCAGGCCGCTGGACATCGACGCAATTGCACCGGCGCCCGGAGAAAGACTGATGAGCCAGCATATAAGCCAGCCAAATTTGGAAGGACATAAAACCAATGCTTTTTAGAAGGGATATGAATTATATGACATTTACAGCTTTTAAGCGGGACGGAACTGCAGATTAAAAATGCAGATTCAGACTACCCAGTGCACGGCCGATAAGGCACAATAGCAGCAGCTACGCAAAAAATACCAATATTTTAGGAGCCATGAATGACCGCCCAATCTGTAATTTTGCCATTACCTTCAGATCATGCCCGCTTTATTGTCCTTCGCTTAAAAGACTTAACGATTGAAGAATTAAAAGAAAAACTCGCGGATCTATTCAGCACGCGCGACCGCTTGATCACCCAGCATCCGCAGGCGCAGATTAAAACAGCCGTGGCCTTTGGCCCCGAACTTTGGGCAAAGCTTTACCCTCAGGCGCCAGAAGGCTTTAAGCAGCTGATGCCGATTGCAGGCTCTTTTGAAATGCCGGCTGTTCCTGCCGATGTGCTGATTCACATCGCCGCCCAGCGCGCAGACATCTGCTTTGCGCTCAGCCAGTCATTCTTTGAAGGCATTCAGGACAAAGCTGAAGTTCTGGATGAGCGGGTTTGCTTCCGCAACTTTGACGGCCGCGACCTGACCGGCTTCATAGACGGCACAGAAAATCCGCAGTTCCCGGATGACCGCGCGGAGACTGCGCTTTTGGCTGAAGATGCGGGCGTATTTGCCGACGGCTCATTCATTTTTGCGCAGCGCTATGCGCATAATTTAGACAAATGGAAAAAACTGAAAGTCGATGCGCAGGAACAGGTGATGGGCCGCACAAAACTTGAATCGATTGAGCTAGATGATGAAGTAAAACCGGAAAATTCCCACGTTGCGCGCACCGTAGTTGAAGACAGTGAAGGCGAAGAACTGGCGATTCTGCGCCACTCGCTGCCTTATGGCGACGGCCGCGGCGATCAGGGCCTGTTCTTTATCGCCTACACCAATGACTTAAGCATCATCGACAGCATGCTGCTGCGCATGTTCGGCACCAGCGGCGACGGCATTCATGACCGCCTGCTTCATTTCGTAACGCCAATGGATGGCGCCTATTACTTTGCGCCAAGTGAAGAATTGCTGGAAGAAGTTTTGGAAGGTTAAGCAGAAGGGGCTCCGGCCCCTTTTTTAATCACCGCCAATCAAGCGCCAACATCTTGATTTAAAAAATTATTCCGCATGAAAACGATAACGCTCGATGCGGCATAGGCATTTTTCCAGCCTTTTCTATTTTTTATACGCATAAAAAACCCCCTCCGATTTTATCGGAGGGGGTTTTGAATAATGAGCTGGCGATGACTTACTCTCACATGGGTAACCCCACACTACCATCAGCGCAAAGAGGTTTCACTTCTGAGTTCGGGAAGGGATCAGGTGGTTCACTCTCGCTATTGTCGCCAGCACAACTGTTATGGATACTCGCTTGGTCTTATCTGTTCACTTTTCAGTGCATGCCAAGGTTTTTTCCAAATGAGTTATTAACAGGTATATCTGAGTTTATGCAATTTGTTCAATTTTACTTAGCTTTTCAACTAAATCAAGTTTGATCGTTTGATTTCGAATCAATTGATGCTTCGTATACAACTGCTTGGGCGTTGTATAGTCAAGCCTCACGAGCAATTAGTACTGGTCAGCTTCATGCGTCGCCGCACTTCCACATCCAGCCTATCAACGTCGTAGTCTTCAACGGCTCTTTAGAGGAATAAATTCCTAGGGAAATCTTATCTTGAGGTAGGCTTCCCGCTTAGATGCTTTCAGCGGTTATCCCTTCCGAACATAGCTACCCGGCGATGCGACTGGCGTCACAACCGGTACACCAGAGGTTCGTCCACTCTGGTCCTCTCGTACTAGGAGCAGATCCTCTCAAATTTCCAGCGCCCACGGTAGATAGGGACCGAACTGTCTCACGACGTTCTAAACCCAGCTCGCGTACCTCTTTAAATGGCGAACAGCCATACCCTTGGGACCTGCTTCAGCCCCAGGATGAGATGAGCCGACATCGAGGTGCCAAACACCGCCGTCGATATGAACTCTTGGGCGGTATCAGCCTGTTATCCCCAGAGTACCTTTTATCCGTTGAGCGATGGCCCTTCCATACAGAACCACCGGATCACTAAGACCTACTTTCGTACCTGCTCGACTTGTGGGTCTCGCAGTTAAGCGCGCTTTTGCCTTTATACTCTACGCGTGATTTCCGACCACGCTGAGCGCACCTTCGTACTCCTCCGTTACTCTTTAGGAGGAGACCGCCCCAGTCAAACTACCCACCAGACATGGTCCTCGTCCCGGATAACGGGACAGAGTTAGAACCTCAATATTACCAGGGTGGTATTTCAAGATTGGCTCCACCGGGACTAGCGTCCCGGCTTCAAAGCCTCCCACCTATCCTACACAAGTAAGATCAAAGTTCAATGTCAAGCTGCAGTAAAGGTTCACGGGGTCTTTCCGTCTAGCCGCGGGTACACCGCATCTTCACGGCGAATTCGATTTCACTGAGCCTCTGCTGGAGACAGCGCCCCCATCATTATGCCATTCGTGCAGGTCGGAACTTACCCGACAAGGAATTTCGCTACCTTAGGACCGTTATAGTTACGGCCGCCGTTTACTGGGGCTTCGATCAAGAGCTTCGCTTACGCTAACCCCATCAATTAACCTTCCAGCACCGGGCAGGCATCACACCCTATACGTCCACTTTCGTGTTTGCAGAGTGCTATGTTTTTAATAAACAGTTGCAGGGGCCTGGTTTCTGTGGCTGCCGGCAGCTCAGGAAGCAAGTTCCATCACCGCCAGCAGCGTACCTTCTCCCGAAGTTACGGTACCATTTTGCCTAGTTCCTTCAGCAGAGTTCTCTCAAGCGCTTTGGTCTACTCGACCTGACCACCTGTGTCGGTTTAGGGTACGATTCCAGTATAACTGAAGCTTAGAGACTTTTCCTGGAAGCATGGTATCAGCCACTTCACTGCACAAGTGCAGCTTGCTGTCAGTTCTCAGCATAGAGTACCCCGGATTTGCCTAAGATACATGCCTACAACCTTTCACCTGGACAACCAACGCCAGGCTGACTTAACCTTCTCCGTCCTCTCATCGCATTATACTGAAGTATTGGAATATTAACCAATTTCCCATCGACTACGCCTCTCGGCCTCGCCTTAGGGGTCGACTCACCCAGCCCCGATTAACGTTGGACTGGAACCCTTGGTCTTTCAGCGAACGGGTTTTTCACCCGTTTTGTCGTTACTCACGTCAGCATTCGCACTTCTGATACCTCCAGCAGACTTCTCAATCCACCTTCATCGGCTTACAGAACGCTCCCCTACCACTTGCAATAAATTGCAAATCCGCAGCTTCGGCATATAGTTTTAGCCCCGTTACATCTTCCGCGCAGGCCGACTCGACTAGTGAGCTATTACGCTTTCTTTAAAGGGTGGCTGCTTCTAAGCCAACCTCCTAGCTGTCTATGCCTTCCCACATCGTTTCCCACTTAACTATAATTTTGGGGCCTTAGCTGGCGGTCTGGATTGTTTTCCTCTTGACTACGGACGTTAGCACCCGCAGTCTGTCTCCCGGATAGTACTCATCGGTATTCGGAGTTTGCATCGGTTTGGTAAGTCGGGATGACCCCCTAGCCGAAACAGTGCTCTACCCCCAATGGTATTCGTCCGAGGCGCTACCTAAATAGCTTTCGGGGAGAACCAGCTATCACCAAGTTTGATTAGCCTTTCACCCCTATCCACAAGTCATCCCCTGGCTTTTCAACGACAGTGGGTTCGGTCCTCCAGTTAGTGTTACCCAACCTTCAACCTGCTCATGGATAGATCACCTGGTTTCGGGTCTACACCCAGCAACTAAGCGCCCTATTAAGACTCGGTTTCCCTACGGCTCCCCTATGCGGTTAACCTTGCTACTGAATGTAAGTCGCTGACCCATTATACAAAAGGTACGCAGTCACCGGACTAAGCCGGCTCCCACTGCTTGTATGCATGCGGTTTCAGGATCTATTTCACTCCCCTCACAGGGGTTCTTTTCGCCTTTCCCTCACGGTACTGGTTCACTATCGGTCAGTCAGGAGTATTTAGCCTTGGAGGATGGTCCCCCCATATTCAGACAAGGTTTCACGTGCCCCGCCCTACTCGACATCATCATATAAGCCCTTTCGCGTACAGGACTATCACCTACTGCGGTTGCGCTTCCCAGAGCATTCCGCTAGAACTTATATGACTTAATGGGCTGTTCCCCGTTCGCTCGCCGCTACTGAGGGAATCTCAATTGATTTCTTTTCCTAAGGGTACTGAGATGTTTCACTTCCCCTCGTTCGCCTCGCAACACTATGTATTCATGTTGCGATACCTGCCTTATGGCAAGTGGGTTTCCCCATTCAGAAATCTCCGGATCACAGGATATTTGCCGCCTCCCCGGAGCTTATCGCAGGCTATTACGTCTTTCATCGCCTCTGACTGCCAAGGCATCCACCACATGCACTTAATTACTTGACTATACAACCCCAAACAGTCGCTAATACTTACAAGTAGTATTTCGCGTCGCAAACTTAATTGCCACAGTTAGAGTTTCGTGAACTTAATCACTGTACAGCTTCAATTAGATTCATATACCAAAACGCTTGATTCAGTTAATTTCGCTAGTAACTCATTTCATTCAGCATTAACAATTGCTTGTTAAGCTGGCTAAAACGAGTATGAACAAATTATTTCAACTCAAATATATTCTGTTAATGATTCACTGCATCCTCGTCGGACTGCAGTCAACTGTGATAAATCACAGAACTTAATAAACTAAAATCAAATGATCTTATTTACTAAATTCTATAATCTAACTTCTCAGCTTAATCACTCTAAAGTGATGGTGGAGACTAGGAGAGTCGAACTCCTGACCTCCTGCGTGCAAAGCAGGCGCTCTACCAACTAAGCTAAGTCCCCAGCTTATCATAAGGCCAATGTTTCTGATTCTCTGTTTCAGTTTGCAGATTTGGTGGGTCTGACAAGACTTGAACTTGTGACCCCACGCTTATCAAGCGTGTGCTCTAACCAACTGAGCTACAGACCCTCAGATACATCGTCATGAAGAACAACTTGTTGTGGATTCTTACCGATCGTCAATCTTTCGTTAAGGAGGTGATCCAGCCGCAGGTTCCCCTACGGCTACCTTGTTACGACTTCACCCCAGTCGTCGGCCACACCGTGGTAAGCGTCCTCCTTGCGGTTAGACTACCTACTTCTGGTGCAACAAACTCCCATGGTGTGACGGGCGGTGTGTACAAGGCCCGGGAACGTATTCACCGCGGCATTCTGATCCGCGATTACTAGCGATTCCGACTTCATGGAGTCGAGTTGCAGACTCCAATCCGGACTACGATCGGCTTTTTGAGATTAGCATCCTATCGCTAGGTAGCAACCCTTTGTACCGACCATTGTAGCACGTGTGTAGCCCTGGCCGTAAGGGCCATGATGACTTGACGTCGTCCCCGCCTTCCTCCAGTTTGTCACTGGCAGTATCCTTAAAGTTCCCGGCTTAACCCGCTGGCAAATAAGGAAAAGGGTTGCGCTCGTTGCGGGACTTAACCCAACATCTCACGACACGAGCTGACGACAGCCATGCAGCACCTGTATGTAAGTTCCCGAAGGCACCAATCCATCTCTGGAAAGTTCTTACTATGTCAAGGCCAGGTAAGGTTCTTCGCGTTGCATCGAATTAAACCACATGCTCCACCGCTTGTGCGGGCCCCCGTCAATTCATTTGAGTTTTAGTCTTGCGACCGTACTCCCCAGGCGGTCTACTTATCGCGTTAGCTGCGCCACTAAAGCCTCAAAGGCCCCAACGGCTAGTAGACATCGTTTACGGCATGGACTACCAGGGTATCTAATCCTGTTTGCTCCCCATGCTTTCGTACCTCAGCGTCAGTATTAGGCCAGATGGCTGCCTTCGCCATCGGTATTCCTCCAGATCTCTACGCATTTCACCGCTACACCTGGAATTCTACCATCCTCTCCCATACTCTAGCTTCCCAGTATCGAATGCAATTCCTAAGTTAAGCTCAGGGATTTCACATCCGACTTAAAAAGCCGCCTACGTACGCTTTACGCCCAGTAAATCCGATTAACGCTCGCACCCTCTGTATTACCGCGGCTGCTGGCACAGAGTTAGCCGGTGCTTATTCTGCGGGTAACGTCCACTCATCCTAGGTATTAACTAGAAGAGCCTCCTCCCCGCTTAAAGTGCTTTACAACCAAAAGGCCTTCTTCACACACGCGGCATGGCTGGATCAGGGTTCCCCCCATTGTCCAATATTCCCCACTGCTGCCTCCCGTAGGAGTCTGGGCCGTGTCTCAGTCCCAGTGTGGCGGATCATCCTCTCAGACCCGCTACAGATCGTCGCCTTGGTAGGCCTTTACCCCACCAACTAGCTAATCTGGCTTAGGCTCATCTATTAGCGCAAGGTCCGAAGATCCCCTGCTTTCCCCCGTAGGGCGTATGCGGTATTAGCGTTCCTTTCGAAACGTTGTCCCCCACTAATAGGCAGATTCCTAAGCATTACTCACCCGTCCGCCGCTAGGTTATGTAGCAAGCTACATTTCCCCGCTCGACTTGCATGTGTTAAGCCTGCCGCCAGCGTTCAATCTGAGCCATGATCAAACTCTTCAGTTTAAAATCAATAGTGCTTTATTCAAAACACCAAATCTGGCTCATCAATTTTCTGACATTAATTTCTCAAATAAACTTCGAGTAATTTCTACCATCAATCAATGAAAATTATTTCGATCGATCAACCGGTAAAAATCCACACAAGTTGTTCTTCATATTCTCTTAATGATCTTCTCAATGCTTCGTCAGCATCAAGCTAGGTCGGCTATATTACTCTCTTTCAAAAGAAAGTCAACTGGTTTTGATGATTATTTTTAAACTCATTCAAGATTCAGAAATTTAACCAATCTAGCTAAATCCTTGTTTCTCAACAAGTTTTAATCAACATCACCGCCGATGGATGTGCATTCTACAGCATTTTTAATCCCTTGCAACACTTATTCAGAATAAATATTTCCGTGTGTTTGTTTTTCAAACCACTAAACATTTAAATATCTAATTTATAATTAAACTTTATTTTAGATATTTTCCATTTTTTAATTTCAAAGCTGATCAGCACCACAATAAAACACACAAACCATTGATTAATAAAAATTTAATAAAATCATTAGCTTCCAATATGCGAATTTTGATTATTCAGCACCCGCTTTATGCTTTATTTTTCAGCAATAACTGCATATTTTACGCAAAAACCCGTTTTATCCCTTTATATCAAAACTTTTACATGATGCGGCGCTTCCTGAAAACTTAATTCCTTAAACACAAAGGCCACAGTTAATTCAACTATGGCCTTTGGCTCATTTAATTTAAATTTTCTGGATTTAGAACTTCATGCTGATGCGCGCCCAGTAATTGCGGCCAGCATTATTGAACTGCTGCTCACTGGCGAAACCGAAGCCGGCGCTGCCCGCTTTATTCAAATGCTCGGTATAAGTCTTATTCAAAACATTATCAACCCCCACCGAAAGGTCTACATCGGACTGTATATGGTAGGTTCCATTTAAGGCTAAAGTGCCAAAGCCTTTGCTTTCCTTCATATCATAGCCCACGATATTGCCTTGATGAACGCTGATGCGGCTTTGACTGTCCACAACGCGCCATAATGCGCCCAGGGTGTATTTGTCCTGCACATAGCGCAGGTTTACACGCGCTTCCAAAGGCGCAATCTGAGGCAGCGCTTTGTCATCGTCAGTATTTTTGCCCCATGCATACATCGCGCTGACATCCGCTTGAATAGCATCTGTAAATTGATAGCCTAGCCCAGCTTCTGCTCCTGCAATCACGGCATCGACATTTTTAGCGCCGGCGCTGAAGCTGCTGCCATGACCGCCTGCACTTGGATGATTATGATAGCTCATCAGGATGTAATCATTGATTAAGCCGGCATAGGCGGAAGCCCAGGAACTGAATGCGCCATGCTCATGCTGATAGCCCATATCCAGCTGCAGGGTTTTCTCAGGATTAATGCCGTTGAATGAATTGCTGCTGCCGGCATTGCCGTGCGCGGTGCTGAACAGCTCCCAATAGTCCGGCATGCGCTCTACATAGCCCAAGCCGATATAGCTTTTCGCATCATGATTTGGATAATGGCTTTCCAGGCGGATAAAGGCGCTTGGCAGGGTTTTATCCAGTTCCCGGTTATACCCTTTGTCTAAAGAAGCTGCGCGCAAGTCCTTAACATTCACCTGATCGGCGCGGATTCCGCCAACCCATTTATGCTGTTCGCTCAATTGATAGCTCAGTTCGCCAAAAGCGCCATAAGAGCGGAATTCCATATCCTTAACGCGGGCCTGATCCTGATACGGTTTCACTGAATCGCCGCTGCGCTTAGAATGTTCATTATTTTGACTGTCTAAACCCGCAACAAGCTGCAGCTTGTCCCATTCGCTGGTGACAGCCATGCGCGCATTCAAAGTTTTACGGGCAACGTTGGTTGCCATTTTCATTGCGCCCGGCTTGCGCAGGCTGTAGTTGTCCATCACATGGTCATTAAAGTTATAGTTCAGCTGCGCTTCAATTTTCTTGACTACATCGGTGAGATTGCTCTTCTCGGCGCGCAAGCCCAGGCTTTCACGGGCAAACATTGAGCCGTCCATCTTACGGCCGGCATACACCGCTTCGCCGTCCGCTTTGCCTCCGGTCAACTCCAGCCAGGTGTTTTCATCCGGCGTCCAGCCCAGCGCCAAATCAGCATTCCAGCGCTCCCAGTCAGACGGCACAGTCACGCCGCTGCCGTCTTTATAGCTGTCCGCCACGGAGCGGCCGGCATTCAAGCGGATATATTTCTGATCATCCCCGGCCGCAGCCTCAAGATTGTGATCCAAGCGCCCAAAGGAGCCCAGCAGCACGCTGGCCTGGCCGCGGTACGGCTGCTCCTGCGACAGCTGTTCAGGCTTGCGCTCGAAAATCACCGTAGCCGCTGAACCGGTATTGGCATACCGCACAGTTTGCGGGCCTTTAATCACCGAAATGCGGTCATAGCTTTCCGGCGAAATGTAAGAGGCCGGATTATCCATGCGGCTTGGGCAGGCGCCCAGATTTTCTGTGCCGTCAGTCAGAATTTTAATGCGCGAGCCGAACATGCCGCGGAAAGTCACATCACCATTCGTCCCTGCACCGCTGTTCACCGAACTGAAGCCAACAATGCTTTGCAGGTAGTCTGCGCCATCGCTTGCCGGAACCGGCTGAATCGGCTGCTTAGGGTCTGCATGCACAATCAGGCCGCTGGCAGCATTGCCCTGCTGGGCGGTGACAACAATAGGCGCTAAGGTTTGCATGCCGTCATGGCCGGCAGCAGCGGAAGCGGAATAGCAGGCGACACAAATCGCGGCCGACAGCGGCTGTAAAAAGAATTTTGGCTGAGCCATATCAATCTCTCTGAATACATAAATAGAACTGCGCCCAAGCGGAAATACTCAGGCGGAACAAAGCGTATTTATGCAAACAGCGGCGGCGCGCGCCCTTGCGGCATCAGGAACAGCCGCTGCAGGACAAACCAGACATAGCTGAATGCCTGCTGAAACGCGACCAGGCGGATCTGAATGCGGTCCAGAACCTGCTTCACCTCAAGTTCCGGCGGCAGCACCAGATTGCCGTATACGGTACAGTACTGGCACTGATGGCTGGCGTCATGATGACCGTGCGCATGGCTATCCTGCTGTTCAGCCTGATGCTGCTGCAGTGCGGAATGCCGGGAAGCGGAATCATGTGCGGAATGCTGCGCGATAGAAGAATGCGCAGCCGGTGCAGGGAGCAAAAGCGCACGCGCAATGGTTTCACAGACCGGGGCAATCTGATACTGCGCCGGAAGCAAAGGCTGTAAAAATACAGCAATCTGTAAAAATACCGCTGTAAAAGACAGCAGCAGGCCACTACGCAAAGGCAAAGGCGCCCCCTAAAATTTATCGGCGCAAGTATAGCAAAGCCCAATCAGAATTGGGCTTCGGGCTGCGTATTTTTTTAATAAAAATCAAAGCTGCATTTAGCGCTTCACGGCGACTTTTTCTTTTTGGCG
Organism: Acinetobacter sp. WCHAc010034; assembly: GCF_001696615.3. Taxonomy (NCBI): domain Bacteria; kingdom Pseudomonadati; phylum Pseudomonadota; class Gammaproteobacteria; order Moraxellales; family Moraxellaceae; genus Acinetobacter; species Acinetobacter sp. WCHAc010034. The sequence goes on from NZ_CP032279.1 coordinate 1,761,456, forward strand.
CTGGCGTACGGTTTTCTCCACCTTTTCACGCGCGCGCTGGCGCTTTAATGGCGATAAATAATCGACAAACAGCTTGCCGTTTAAGTGATCCATTTCATGCTGAATGCAAACAGCGAGAAGCCCGTCAGCTTCCAGCTCAAATGACTTGCCTTCAAGACTGAGCGCTTCAATTTTTACGCGTGACGGGCGCGAAACTTTATCGTATATTTGAGGCACTGACAGGCAGCCTTCTTCATAAGGCTGCGTCTCTTGCGTCAATGGCGTAATTTTGGGGTTAATAAAGACCATGGGCTGATCTTTTTCTTCAGACAGATCCATGACAATCAGCTGAATATGCTGATCGACCTGTGTCGCAGCCAAGCCAATGCCCGGCGCTTCATACATGGTTTCCAGCATGTCCGCCGCCAGCTGGCGAATGTCATCAGTGACTTCTTCGACTGGTTTTGCAATGGTGCGAAGACGGGGATCCGGGAAACTTAAAATAGGTAATAAGGCCATACGGTATCCTCACTTATGCCATTGATCAAAAAACAGAATGAAGGAATGCTTCATCAAAAAATTGTGTGTAATATCGTTATTATAACGCAACTGCATACATAATTTTAGGAATTATGATAATGAAAAAGGTTTTGAAGGGCACGCCGGCTTTGAGTGCCTTGGGGTTTAAAAAACAATTATTGGCGCTTGCCGTCTGTGTAAGCATTGGGGCTGGCCTTGCCGGCATGGCTGAAGCAGCGCCTGCCCGCAACATCAATCCGCCGGCGCTGAAAGCCGGAGCGCCGCAAGTTTATGTGGTGAAAAAAGGCGATACCCTGTGGGATATTTCCAAAAGATTCTTAAAAAACCCGGTGCGCTGGCCTGAAATCTGGGCCAGCAACAAGCATGTGAAAAACCCGCACTGGATTTTTCCCGGCGACCGCCTGCTGATGTGCACCTACAATGGCCAGCCGATTATCGGCAAGGATGAAGGCGACGGCTGTGAAGGCATCATCCGCCGCTATGCCGGCGGCACCAAGCTGCAGCCGCAGGTGCGGATTGAGTCGCTGAACAATGCGATTCCGGTCATTCCGCTGGAATACATCAAGCAGTGGCTGGAACGCAGCATGGTGATTGCGCCGGATGCGCTGCAGGGCACGCCGTACATTTTAGGCACGGCCGATCAGCGCGTGCTGGCCGCTAAAGGCCAGACGGTTTATGCGCGCGGCGGCGGCATGGAAGTAGGCCAGCGCTATGCGGTCTACCGTGAAGGCGAACCGTACATGTTCATGGACGCCGCCGGCAAAAAATTCAATGCCGGCCTTGAATTGACCCAAGTCGCTTCAGGCGTTGCGGTGCGCGGTGAAAATGACATCACCACGCTGGAGCTGACCAGCACCTACAACGGCGAAGTCCGCCGCGGTGACCGCGTCCTTCCTGAATATGACCCGATGCTGCCGACTCTGTTCTATCCGACCAGCGCTGAAAACATTACCGCAGGCGGCAGCATTGTCCGCGTGCTTGGCTCTATCGGCACGGCAGCGGCGCACAGCGTAGTGACCATTGACCGCGGTACGCTTCACGGCGTGCAAACCGGCCATGTATTCAGCGTCAATCAGAAAGGCGAAACCGTTACCGATCCGAAAACCAAAGAGCGCATTCAGCTTCCGGGCCAGCGCATCGGCAGCGTCATGGTGTTCAAGGCTTTTGACAATCTGAGCTACGCCTATGTGCTGGACAGCGAACTGCCGATTAAAGTGGGCGCAGGCATTCAGCCGCCGCTTTTGGATGAATGACCTGAGCTAGGCGGCCTGTATGCTGAATCCGTTATCACAAGCGCAAATTGAAGCAATTACCTTGTGGCATCTGGTTCAGCATTCGCTGGCCGGCTTCCGCAAAATTCAGGCGCATTACCCCAGCCTTGCCGATGCGCTGCAGGCCGGCCAGTTGCCGGTTTGGCAGGCTTTAGGCCTGCATAAAAGCCATCTGCAGCGCTTTCAGGAATTCCATACCGCGCAAGGCCGGCAGCAATTCCAGCGCTGCCTGCAGCAGATTCAGCAGCAGAGCGACTTTGTGCTGACCTGCGCCGATGCGGATTATCCGCAGCAGCTGCTCCCCTATTGCGACCGGCCGCCGGTGATTTTCGGCCAGGGCGATGCGCAAGCTTTGCTGCAGCCTCAAATTGCCATTGTCGGCAGCCGCAAGCCCAGCCCGCACGGCTGCCAGACCGCCTATGACTTTGCTTTCTATTTAAGCGAACAGGGCTTTTACATCTGCAGCGGCCTGGCGCAAGGCATTGACCAGGCTGCCCATCAAGCCGCGCTGAAGCACCGGCGCACCATCGCCGTGATGGGCACCGGGCTGGATCAGACCTATCCGCCGCAGCATCAGGGCTTAAGGCGGGACATTCAGGAGCGCGGCGGCGCCGTCATCAGCGAGTTCCTGCCGCAGACCCGGCCTCTGCCGCAGCATTTTCCGCGCCGCAACCGCATTGTCAGCGGGCTGAGCCTGGGCGTAATTGTCGCCGAAGCCGGCTTGAAAAGCGGCTCCCTCATCACCGCAAAGACCGCAGCCGAACAGGGCAAAGCAGTTTTCGCCATTCCCGGCCATATTTACGGCGAATTTCATCAAGGCTGCCATCAGCTGATCCGCGAAGGCGCAATCCTGATTGACCATCCGCAGCAGGCGCTTGAAGATTTGGCGCTGCCGGCGCAATGGCAAGCGGCGCAGCTGCAGGCTGCAGAGCCCGCCGCGGCGGACGAGCCGGATGTTCCTGAACACCTGCACGAACTGCATCAGCAGCTGGACTGGACAGGCCAGACTTTGGACCAGCTGGCGCAGCGCACGCAGCAGGATGCGCCGGCTCTGACCGCGCAGCTGATGGAATTGGAGCTGCTGGGCCTGGCCCTGCAGCAGGCCGGCTGCTATCTGCGTTGCCGTGCAGGCAAATAAGGTTCACAATAGCTTTCCACTGAATCCGCCTAAGGTACACGCCCCATGATTACCACCTCTGTTGCCGAAGCAGCAGCCTGCCTGAAACAGGGCCAGGTTCTGGCCTATCCTACAGAGGCTGTTTGGGGATTGGGCTGCGACCCTTTCAACGAGCGCGCATTCCGCGAAATTTTAAGCTTGAAGCAGCGCCCGGTTGAAAAAGGCGTCATCCTGCTGGCGGCCCATATTGCGCAGGTTGAGCATCTGCTGGCTGCGCTCAGCCCTGCAATGCGCCAAAAAGTGATCGAATCGTGGAGCGGGCGCGCGCCGACAGAGCGCGCCACTACATGGCTGCTGCCGGCAGGCGAAGAGATTCCCGGCTGGATTAAAGGCAGCCACCCGAAAGTCGCTGTGCGGGTCACGGCGCACTCGCTTTGCGCGGCCCTATGCCACGCCTTTAACGGCTTTATTGTTTCGACCAGCGCCAATCCGGCCGGCCTGGAGCCGGCGCGCTCGCTGCAGGAAGCCAGCCGGTATTTCGGCGCTGAGCTGCATTACCTGAACGGCGACCTCGGCCTCAGCCAGCAGCCCAGCCGCATCATTGATGCCGAAACCGGCGAAGTGATCCGCGCCTAGGCGCGGGTTTCCCTGCATTGGGCGGAAATTGGGAAAAAAAAAGCCCAGCCATATAGGGATGGCTGAGCATAAAAAAGGATGTGCATAAATCACATCCAGAGGGTCTTAAATCTCTGCGAAAATAAGCAAGAAATTATTAAGAATTTCTTCATCATTTTCAGAGCGCTTATTATGCGGCAAAGCGCATGATTAGACAAATAGATATTTCCTATTAATATAAATCCTTCAAATATTAATTAAAGATAAAAAACAGTATTTTATTAAATATATCTTCCTATTTTTGATCATTTTCTCAGAAAATAAAGATTTTATTCGTCTATATCGCGCGATGATATTTAATAAATAAAAGCTATATTTGATAAAAAAATATTTTATCTGTCCTGCTTATCCTTAACTTATTCTGCAATTTCGCGGCGCAGCCCCGGCTTTTTCTGCGCCAGCAGCACGCCCGCGATGGCCAGCGCCGTGCCGATGCTGTGGTAAATGCTCCACTGCTCCGCCAGCCAGAAATAGGCCATCACGGCGGTGAAAATCGGCATTAAATTCATGAAAATGCTGGTCCGGTTCGGCCCCAGCTGCTGCACCGCAATCATCCAAACCAGCGGCGCGGCCAGTGAGGGGAAAATGCCGGCATACAGGACGCTCCATCCATTCTGCGCATTGATGCCGTCCAGGCCAAGCCAGATGACGAAAGGCAAATGGTACAGCAGCGCAAAAAAGATCTGCACATACAGGCTGATGAACAGGGGAATCTGCAGCTGCCATTTTTTCAGAAATACCCCGTAAAAGGCGTAAAAGAACACCGCCGCCACCATGATGACATCGCCGGAATGCCCGCCCAGCGCCAGCAAATTGGCAAAGTCGCCCCTCGCAATCACCAGCAGCAGGCCCAGAAAGGAAATCAGGCAGCCCGCCAGCGCAAAGCGGCTGGGCCATTCCTTTAAAATGAAAATCGACACCACAATGGTGAACACCGGAATAAACGCATTGATGATGCCCATATTGGTTGCGCTGGTATAATGCGCGGCGCTGTAGCTCAGCCCCTGATACAATACCATGCCGAAGGCGGCCAGAACCGCCAGCTGCTTCCAGTGCGCCAGCACCAGCGCGCGCTGGCGCAGCAGCTGCGGCAGCATGAACGGCGTCAGCAAGGCAAACGCGATCAGCCAGCGGTAAAAGCTGATGCTGACCGGAGAAATAAATTCCGCCACATAGCGCGTCACCGCAATATTCAGCGACCAGATGAACACCGCGGTCAGCGGCAGCGCGGCCGCCCATTTAGCCATTTTAGGGTTCAGTTCCATCATTTCATTCTTTACGCAATGCCAGCAGACATTCTGCGCAATGTCCGATATAAATTAAATATTGATTTTCAGACAAATGTATTGCATCGCCGACACGGCCGGGCAATAGCGGATGCGGAGCGGCGCGGAATGACTGCAGGCCTGGAGCAGCGGATAGAAATTACCGAGCTTTTTTATGAAAAGGATGATGTCATCTATCCGCACAGCGGGCTGTGGGGAGATTTCAATTTCTGCCTGAACGGCATTCTGGAATATGAAGCTGCAGGGCAAATTCACTGGTCGCCGCCCAGCTACGGGCTGTGGCTGCCGCCGCATACCGCCCATCACTCGGTGGCGCTGGATGAGCACACCACCCACTATGTTGCGGTGCGCCTTGACCCCGCGCTCTGCCGGGGCTTTTCCGCGCAGGTGGAAGTGCTGAGCATTGCGCCTTTTTTCCGCCAGCTGATTCAGGAAACGCTCCGGCTCTGGCAGCAGGGCAGCTTGAGCCATTACCGCCATGCGCTGCAGATGGTGCTGGATCAGCTGCAGGCCGCGCCAAAGCATGACCATTACCTGCCGCAGTCGCGCCATGCCGTGCTGCAGCCGATTCTGGCGGATCTGGCTGCGCCCGCGCTGTTCACGAAAAGCCTGCAGCAGATTTTAGCGCGCTACGCGCTCAGCGAGCGCCAGCTGCTGCGGCTCAGCCAGGCCGAACTGCAGCTGAGCCTGTCCGAATGGCGCAGCCGCGCCAAAATCCTGCATGCTGCGGCGCAGCTGCGCCAGGGCATTTCAATTAAAGCGCTGGCGGCTGAACTGGGCTATCAGCACAGCTCCAATTTTATTGAATTCTTCAAGCGCTACACCGGGCAGACGCCGGCGCAGCTGAAAGCCGGCGCGACGCTAAGGCGCAGTGCGCCTCACCGTTAAACCTGTTCATTTTATGCACTTAAACAGCTTTCGTCGCAAAAATAGTCCATTTCAAAGACCACTGCTTCGCCTTGCACTGTAAAAAAAGCGGTGCTTTGTTTTACCGCTTCGCCTTGCGCTTTGCAGCTGCGCACTTGATCAAAGCATTCAAGCCCTGAAAAAGCCGGCATACAAAAATTAGCAAAACCCGGCCCGCCGGCACTTGCCGGCGCCGCCGTTTCCGGCTAAAACATTCAGTCAAATCATCAATAATCCGAGTATTTTCATGGCAGCTTCCGTATACAACATTCCGGTCAAGACCATTGACGGCAAAGAAACCACACTGAATCAGTATCAAGGCAAAGCGCTGCTGATTGTCAACGTTGCCTCCAAATGCGGCCTAACGCCGCAGTATGAAGGCCTGAAAAAGCTGTATGATGAGAAAAAAGCTGAAGGCCTGGAAATTTTGGGCTTTCCAGCCAACAACTTTCTGGAGCAGGAACCCGGCTCAGATGAGGAAATCCAGCAGTTCTGCTCGCTGAATTATCAGGTGGATTTTCCCTTATTCGCTAAAATTTCCGTAGCCGGCGCTGACAAGCACCCGCTGTATCAGGCATTGACCCGCGCCATTCCGGAACGCGCCGGCGAAGGCCCGTGGAAGCAGGACCTGATTGACTACGGCCTAACCCCGAATGAGCCGCCTGAAGTGCTGTGGAACTTTGAAAAATTCCTGGTAAATAAAAACGGCGAGATTGTCGCCCGCTTTGCGCCGGACATCACCGCCGACGACCAGCGCCTTGCCGGCGCCATCAGCGCTGAACTGGCGAAATAATTCCGAAAAGAAACAGCGGCCTGACAGCCGGAGAGCGCTTAGGCGCTCTTTTTATTGGCCTTTTTGTTGCTGCTTTGCAGCAATCTATTTTTAATTCACATTCCGCCCCTATATTAATTTTCAAGACACCAGATATACAGAGACAGACTGAAGATATGAAAAAATTCCTGCAAGGCGCGCTGCTCCCTTTCGGCATTTTTGCGGCCGGCATGGCGCTGCTGGGCTGCGAACAGGCCGTTCAGGCTGACGCTCAGGAAACTGAAGGCCGGCAGGCGGAAGCGGAAGCTGCGCCTCAGGCTGAACTGAAAAGCGGCAGCATGCTGTACATGATCCGCGACGTGGCCGACCTGCAGCTGAAAGCCGGCAGCTATGCCGAACAGCTGCAGCAGAGCAAAAGCGAGCTGCAGGATGCGCTGGACCAGCAGGATCACGCCAAGCTGCAGCAGGCCGCAGCCCAGCTGCAGCAGCAGCTGCAGGGCTTCAATCAGGCGCTGAACAGCGTGAACCTGACAACGCAGGAAATTTCCGGCATCCGCCAGAAGCTGCTTGCGGCCAATGAGCAGGCGCTGGCTTCGCCCCTGCTGAATGGCCAGGCCGGCTTCAGCCCAGCCGATTTTAAGAAAATTGAGCAGCAGATCGGCTCGATTCAGTCTGAGATGGTTAAATTGGCCGGCATGCTGATGCAAAGCGGCGGTGACGGCGCTGAATCCGCCAAGAGTTCTTAATCCCCACCGCGCCTTGGCCTGCGCATGGCCAGCCGCGCTTTCAGCAGGATGAAATTGCAGCGCAGTCTGCCGCATGCTTTAATGCTCAAAGCGCAGCCCACCCCCTATTCTGCCATGCAGCTGATTATTTTTACCGGCATTCAAGCTTCCGGAAAGTCGACTTTCTACCAGTCTTATTTTTACAGCACGCATCTGCGGATTAATTTAGACATGCTGAAAACCCGCCACCGTGAAAACATAATTTTTGAAGCGGCGTTGGCCTCTAAAACCAGAATGGTGATTGACAATACCAACCCTGACCGCGAAGCGCGGGCGCGCTATATGCAGCGCGCGAAACAGGCCGGCTTTGAAGTGATTGCCTATTATTTTGACACCGATTTAAGCAGCGCCTTGGCCAGAAACCGCCAGCGCCAAGGCAAAGCCAATATTCCGGAAGCCGGCGTCCGCGCCGCCTATAAAAAGCTGCAGCTGCCCAGCCTGGATGAAGGCTTTGATGCAGTATTTCAGGTCAGAATTGCCGAAAATGGCGGGTTTTCAGTCCATCCGCTTGGCGCATAAGCCGCGGCTAAGGCCGGCGGCTGTCCTGCCACACCTTAAAGGCCGCCTGCATCGCCTGCCGTTCATAAGGCTTCACCAGGCGGCTTTCCATATCTGCAAAGTCCCCTTTATAGGCGGCAGCCACCATGGCTTTCGCCAGCTCCTGGATGCTGGCGCGGCCCCGGTGCTCATAAGCTAAAATCTCGTCCTGAGTCAGGGCCAAGTCCCAGCAGGACACCACCGAGCTCATATCCACCGCAATGCTTAAATAATAGCGCTCAAAATCTTGATAAAGTTCCCAAAAATGCGGCTGGTGTTCAATCAGGTTCATCATAATTCATTAAACTGAAAACTGGACCGGTTTAACATACAGCAAGCGCGGGCTGCAAAGCTATGCCACTTTAGATAATGCGCCCGGCCTTATGCGCGCCAGGAATATGCTTTGCATAAATTGAACTTTACTGCTGTGCGCGGCAGATATAATGTAATAACTATTACTTTTATGTAGAAAACTCTACAAATGAAATACCTGATTCTGATTCTTTCATTGCCGACGCAAAACGCCGCAGCGCGGATGCGGATCTGGCGCGCCCTGAAAAGCTGCGGCGCGGCTGCGCTGCGCGATGGCGTATATGCCCTGCCGGACAGCGCCGGCAGCTCCGCTGCGTTCAAGCCCATTCAGGATGAAGCCGCTGCCGGCGATGGAACCGCCTACGTGTTTCAGGCTGAACCGCCGCCGGATTTAGAACTGGCAGGCCTGTTCAGCCGCGCCGCCGAATTTGCAGCGCTGTCCGTCCGGATCGCGCGTCTGCGCCGGGAACTGGCGGAAGATCAAAAAGACCAAGCTCTAAAGCAGGCCCGCAAGCTCCGGAAGGAACTGGAGAATTTAATCGCCATCGATTTCTTCCCGGAAGCGCCGCAGCAGCAGGTCAGCCATGAGCTGGCTGACCTGGACCGGAGCATCGCCCGGCTGGGAGCGCCGGATGAGCCGGCCTTTATGCCGGGCAGCATTGCTACGCTGAATCTGGCGGATTTTCAAGGCCGGCGCTGGGCCACAAGGCAGCGCCCATGGGCCGACAGGCTGGCTTCAGCCTGGCTGATCCGGCGCTTGATTGACCCTGCTGCTGAAATTCTCTGGCTCAGCGCGCCGCAGGACTGCCCGGCGGATGCGCTTGGCTTTGACTTTGACGGCGCAGCCTTCAGCCACATTGGAGACTGCGTGACCTTTGAAGTGCTGATGCGCAGCTTTGCGCTGGAAACGCCGGCCTTAAAGCGCCTCGCTCATATTGTGCATTTTTTAGATGCCGGCGGCGTTGAGCCGGCGGAAGCTGCCGGCGTGGAAGGCGTGCTGCAGGGGCTGCGCAGCGCCATCAGCGATGATGATCAGCTCCTGCAGCTGGCCGGCCATGTCTTTGACGGCCTGCTGGCCAACTTTCAGAGGGAAAGCGCATGAATCAAACTTCAGGCCTGAATGCGCCTGCGCAGGAAAACCCGGATTCTCCCTTGCCGGTAAGCTTCCGGCAGGCCCTGCGCTTCTGGCTGAAATTAGGCTTTATCAGCTTTGGCGGGCCCGCCGGGCAAATTTCCATCATGCATCAGGAGCTGGTGGAGCAGAAGCGCTGGATCTCTGAAAAGCGCTTCCTGCACGTGCTGAATTACTGCATGCTGCTGCCCGGCCCTGAAGCCCAGCAGCTGGCGATTTATATTGGCTGGCTGATGCACCGCACGCCCGGCGGCATTGCGGCCGGGGTGCTGTTTGTCCTGCCCTCGCTGCTGATTCTGATCTTTTTATCCTGGCTGTATATCGCCTTTGGCCACCTCAGCTGGGTCGCGGGGCTGTTCTACGGCATTAAGCCTGCGGTGACCGCGATTGTGTTCCATGCGGCCCACCGCATCGGCACGCGCTCCTTGAAGAATAAAGCGCTGTGGGCAATCGCCGCTGCCTCGTTTACCGCAATCTTTGTGTTCAATGCGCCTTTCCCGCTGATTGTGCTGGGCGCAGCCATGCTGGGCTATGCCGGGAGCAAGCTGGCTCCGCAGCTTTTCCAGCTCGATGCCGCGCATGGCCAAGGCAAGGCGTCGGCCGCCCGCGCGCTCATTGATGATGATACCCCTGCGCCGGCGCATGCCCAGTTCCGCTGGCGCAGCTTAGCCGTCCTGCTGCTGGCGGGGCTGGCCTTATGGGCCGCGCCGATTGGCCTGCTAACCGCCGCCTGCGGCTGGCAGCATCCGTTTACCCAAATGGCCTGGTTCTTCACCAAAGCCGCGCTGCTGACCTTTGGCGGCGCCTATGCGGTGCTGCCTTATGTCTATCAGGGCGCGGTCAGCCACTACGGCTGGCTCAGCCCGGCGCAGATGATTGACGGCCTGGCCTTGGGCGAAACCACGCCCGGCCCGCTGATTATGGTGGTGGCTTTTGCCGGCTTTATCGGCGGCTATACTCAGGCGGTTTTTGGCGCCGAGCACCTGTTTTTAGCCGGGGCAGCCGCGGCGGTGATTGTCACCTGGTTTACCTTCCTGCCGTCCTTCCTGTTTATTTTCGCCGGCGGCCCGCTGATCGAGTCAACGCATAACGACCTGAAATTCACCGCGCCGCTCACCGCCATTACCGCGGCGGTGGTCGGGGTGATTTTAAATCTGGCGCTGTTCTTCGGCTATCATGTGCTGTGGCCAAAGGGCTTTGAGGGCAGCTTTGAATGGGTCTCCGCCGCCATCGCCCTAGCCGCCGCCACCGCGCTGTTCCGCTATAAGCAGAATGTGATTCATGTGATCGCGGCCTGCGCCATGACTGGCCTGGCCGCAAGCCTGCTGCTGAAATAGCGCAGCTTCCGGCGCAGAAAGGCCCGGCGCTTCCCCAAAGCAGCGCCGGGCCTGAGATGATTTTCTATTTCAGCTTTATTTCAGCTTGAAACGCATTGCTTGGAATCTTAATCAGCTGCCCAATCCGCGCGGGCTGGGCAGCTGATGGCTTGGGCGCGCCTTCAGCGCCCCGGATGCACCGTCACAATCAGATGCTCCACCACCTGCGGCTCAGCCAGGGTCGAGATGTCGCCCAGGCTGTCCAGCTCATCGGCGGCGATCTTCCTTAAAATGCGGCGCATGATTTTTCCGGAACGGGTTTTCGGCAGGGCCGGCGCCCAGTGCAGCGCATCCGGCGTCGCCACCGGGCCTAAAATCTTGCGCACCCATGCCACCAGCTCGGTGCGCAGCGCTTCGGATTCGGCAGCGTCAGCCTGCAGCGTGACAAAGGCGCAAATGCCCTGGCCCTTAATCTCATGCGGCATGCCAACCACGGCCGCCTCGGCCACCGACTGATGCGCCACCAGCGCGCTTTCAATTTCCGCCGTGCCCAAGCGGTGGCCGGCGACATTCAGCACATCATCGACACGGCCGGTAATCCAGTAATAGCCGTCGGCGTCGCGGCGCGCGCCGTCACCGGTGAAGTAAGTGCCTGGATAGGTTGAGAAATACGCCTCAATAAAGCGCGCCGGATCGCCCCAGATGGTGCGCATCTGCCCCGGCCAGGAATCCTTGATCACCAGATTGCCTTCGGCTGCGCCTTCCAGCTCCCGGCCTTCGGCATCAACGATCGCCGGCTGCACGCCAAAGAACGGCCGCGTTGCGGAACCCGGCTTAAGGGCCGTCGCGCCCGGAAAGGGGGTAATCATAAAGCCGCCGGTTTCCGTCTGCCACCAGGTATCGACAATCGGGCAGCGGCCCTCGCCCACTACTGTATAGTACCAGTTCCAGGCTTCCGGATTGATCGGCTCGCCGACTGAACCGAGCAGGCGCAGGCTACTGCGGTCGCTTTCCCGCACAAAGGCGTCGCCTTCGCGCATCATGGCGCGGATCGCCGTCGGCGCAGTATACAGAATGCTGACATTGTGCTTGTCGACTATATGCCCGGTGCGCGCCCATGACGGATACTGCGGCACGCCCTCAAACATCAGCGTAGTGGCGCCATTCGACAGCGGGCCGTACAGCACATAGGAATGCCCGGTAATCCAGCCGACATCGGCGGTGCACCAGAACACATCGTCCTGCTTTAAATCAAAGACTTCGCGGAAGGTGCAGTTGACGTAGGTCAGGTAGCCGCCGGTGCTATGCAGCACGCCTTTGGGCTTGCCGGTCGAACCGGAGGTGTACAGGATGAACAGCGGATCTTCCGCATTCATCGGCTCCGGCGGGCAAATGTCGTTCACCGACATGATTTCCATGTGGTACCACAGGTCGCGCCCGGCCTGCATTTCAATCGGGTTGCCGGTGCGGTGCACCACCATCACCGCCTGCACCGACTCAGTTCCGGCGGCCTGCAGCGCCTCATCGACATTGGCTTTCAGCAGAATCGGCTTGCCGCCGCGCATGCCTGAATCGGCGGTGATGACCATTTTGGCCTGGCTGTCTTCAATCCGGCTGGCCAGCGCATCCGGCGAAAAGCCGCCGAAGACCACGCAATGCACCGCGCCGATGCGGGTGCAGGCCAGCATGGCGATGGCCGCTTCAGACACCATCGGCATGTACAGCACCACGCGGTCGCCTTTGCCGACGCCATGCTTTTTCAGCACATTGGCAAAGCGGCAGGTTTCATCATGCAGCTCCTCAAAGGAAATGATTTTATGCCGTGAGGGATGGTCGCCTTCCCAGATGATCGCCGGCTTATGCGGATGCTCCTTGAGATGCCGGTCCAGGCAGTTGGCGCTGACATTCAGCTGGCCGTCGGCAAACCATTCAATTTTGAAGTCGTCTTGATTAAAGCTGGTATTTTTGACTTGGCTGAACGGCGTAATCCAGTCCAGTTTCTGCGCCTGCTCGGCCCAGAATTCATCCGGCTGCTCCACCGATTTTTTATAGCGTTCGAAGTATTCCGCCTCGGAAATGCGCGCGGTTTTTTTAAAGCTTTCAGGTACAGGATAGATTTCATTCATAATGCTGCTTCCTTGTTTTTTCATCTCATCGCGAGATGCCATGCCACGTTCTTGGTTTTATATTTTCCGCATAGCCCCAGTATTACGGCTATTTTTTAAGCGCCGCAACCCTGCTTTGGTCGTATTTTGATCATTCCATTTAAAACATAGGCTTGGGGCCGAATTCAAGCGCTTCCTGTCTGATTTCGGTATCTAGGCGCGCAGGCGGCGCATATTTTTAAGGCAGCCGCCGGCATTTTCACGGCGCGGGCCTGCGCGCAGCATTTTGCAGCTTAAAGTCCAGCGGCTTTTCAGGCAGAATAGCGCAAAATTATTTTGACTATTATCCGGAACACCCGTGGCTGAAAAAGACAATGCCCTGACTGATGTCACCCAAGGCACCACGCAGCTTTTGCAGGAAGCGACTGAAAAAACCGCGCAGACTGTGATTGCGCATACTGCAAAATACAATGACGCCTACAGCACCATTGATAAATTCGCCGCAGCATTTTGGGAGCGCGTTCCCTACCTCTGCATCGCCCTGATCGTTTTTGCGGTCTTCCTGATGCTGTCCAAGCTGTTTAAGTTTTTTGTCCGCAAAACTCTGGCCGACCGCTCCTACACTAAGCAGAATCTGGTGCTGGTGCTGAACCGCGTCGGCAGTTCGGCGATTATGTTCATCGGCTTCCTGATCGCCATGGTGATTGCCATTCCGGGCTTCACCCCCGGCCAGCTGATGAGCGCGCTGGGCATCGGCTCGGTGGCCATCGGTTTCGCCTTCAAGGACATTTTCCAGAACCTGCTGTCCGGCATTTTAATCCTGCTCAGCGAGCCGTTTAAAATCGGCGATGACATTATTGTGTCCGGCATGGAAGGCACGGTGGAGGATATTCAGATCCGCGCCACCTTCCTGCGCTCGCCGGACGGCCGGCGCATTGTGATTCCGAACGCCACGGTCTACACCAGCGCGGTGACGGTCAATACCGCCTATCCGCGCCGGCGCTGCGAATTTGCAGTCGGCATCGGCTATGAAGATGACGTGCAGAAAGCCAAAGAAATTGTGATGGGCATTCTGGACCGCGATCCGGCCATTCTCAGCCAGCCCGGCTTCAGCGTCAACGTCAGCGCGCTGGCGGATTTCTCGGTCAACCTGACCGTGCGCTGGTGGATCAACACTTCGGAAACCACCATCTCCGGCTCCATCAGCGCCATTCAGGAACGCGTGATTCAGGCCTTTAACGAAAACGGCGTTTCCATTCCCTATCCGGTGCAGGAAGTGAAAATCATCCGCAGCGAGGCCACTGCCGGCTTACAGGCTGAATAAGCGCCCCAGCACATAAGGAATCACCGTTTCGGTGCGGATAATGCGGCTGCCCAGGCTGACGGCCCGGCAGCCGTTTTCCATCAGCAGGTCAATTTCATAGGGAATGAAGCCGCCTTCCGGGCCAATCACAATGCTGCAGGGATGGGCGATGCCGGAGGGCATTTTTTCCGCCGCATAGGGATGAGCGGCGTAGGCCGGACGGGCCGCCGCGATTTCAGGCAGGATATCTTCCACAAAAGGCTTGAAGCGCTTATGCAGCTGGATTTCCGGCGCAGCGGTGTCGCCGGCCTGTTCCAGCCCCAAATCCACATAATGATCCAGCTGCTGCAGGAACGGCGTCTGCCAGTAGCTTTTATCGACCCGGTAGCTGTGCAGCAGGATGATTTTTTCCACGCCTAAAGTCACGCTGTCCATAATCAGGCGGCGCAGCACTTTGGGGCGCGGCAGCGCCACAATCAGCGTCACCGGCAGCTTGGCCGGAACCGCTTCCTCCTGAACCGGCCGGAGCTGAATGCCCTGCTCCGTCACGGCAATGACTTCGGCCAGATAGCGCCCGCCTTCGCGCACCCCCACCTTCAGGGTATCTCCGGCCTGCACATTGAGATGGGTGCGCAGGTGCTCCAGCTGGCGCCGGGAACTGATGCTCCAAATCTCTGACTGGGTTTGGCGCGGATCAAGCAGGACAATATTCATAAGCTTCAGCGGTTAAATCGTTAAAAAAGCAAAAAAATCTGCGCTGCATGTCAAACGCTGACGGCGGCAGTTAAATTTGCGCAGGCTTTAAAAAGGGCAAACGCGGCAAAGCGCCGCATCACAGATACTGGTCAATCACCGCAATATGCTTCTGCAGCGAGCCCTGATTCTTGCGCAGGATCGCCTGCGCCTGCGCATTCATTTGCGCAGCCGCCGCCGGCGCAAAAACAAAATTCAGCAGCTGCTGCGCGGCCTGTTCCGCATCCGCCGCCACGCACAGCGCATCGGCCTGCGCAAATTCATCAATAATGGCCTGAAAATTGAAATAATTTGGCCCAACCACTGTCGCCACATTCAAGGCGATCGGCTCCAGCACATTATGCCCGCCGCCCGGCGCATTCAGCGAACCGCCGACAAAGCAGGCCTGGCTCAGAGCATACCACAGCCACAGTTCGCCCATGCTGTCGGCCAGATACACCTGCGTCTGCGGCTCAATGCGCTGCCCCAGGCTGCGGCGCTGCGCGCTGAGGCCCAGCTTCTGCGCTTCAGCAAATACCGCGTCAAAGCGCTCGGGATGGCGCGGCGCCACAATGCACAGCAGTTCAGGATGCTGCTGCAGCTGCGGCTTGAGCGCCTCCAGCAGGATCTGCTCTTCCGGCGCATGCGTGCTGGCAATGGTGATGATTTTGCGGCCGGCCAAAGGCCAGTCCCGCCGCAGCTGCGCAGCCTGTTCGGCAAAATGCGCCGGCGCCTGTATGTCGAACTTGATGCTGCCGACCACACGGCTCTGCGCCGGATTGGCGCCCAGCGCAATGAACCGCAGCAAAGCCGCCTGATCCTGCGCCAGCAGCTGATCCAGCCCCTGCAGCATCGGCCGGGTCAGGCTGGGCGCTTTGCCGTAGCCGGCGGCCGATTTTTCCGACAGGCGCGCATTAATCAGGATGCGGGGCACATTCAGCTGCCGGGCCTGATCAATTAAGTTCGGCCACAGCTCGGTTTCGACCAGCGCCAGCAGCTTAGGCTGGTATTTTGCAATAAAGCCGCCGGCCAGCTGCTTCTGATCGGCCGGCAGGTACACCGCCTGAAATAAGCCTTCATAAGGCGCTTTTAAAAACAGGGATTTGGCGCGCGCCTGCCCGGTCTTGGTGGTATTGGTCACCAGAACCGGATGGCCCGCCCGCAGATAATGCTCAATTAAAGGCTGGGCGGCGTTGGTTTCGCCCACCGAAACCGCATGAAACCAGAGGGCATGCAAATTTTTAGCCGGCTGAAACGGGCCGAAACGCTCAAGGCATTCTTGCTGGTATTGCGCCGGATTGGCGCCGCGCTTTTTAATGCGCCATTGATACAAAGGCTTAATGAGTGCAAGTGCTGCGTTATACCAAAAAGGAGTAGCCAAATAGTTTGCCCTGATGCGGATTCTCTCGGCAGAATATAGCAGAGCATTATCCGCATGTTAATGGATAATGCGCTGCCGTGGCCAGATTAATGCTGCGCGCAGCCGGCGCCGGCCCTGTCCTGCAGGCTTGGATAGTCGGTGTAGCCTTCCGCAGACTGCACGCCAATCATGCTTTCCAGGCGCAGCTCATTGAAGGGCGCGTTTTCCAGCAGGCGCTCATACAGATCCGGATTGGCGATATAGGCTTTGCCGAAAGAAACCGCATCGGCCTGGCCGGACGCCAGCAGCTGCACTGCATCGGCGCGGCTGAGGCGCATGTTGGCAATGTACGGCACTTTGCCGCCGGAACGCTGCTTCAGGTATGCGCTGATGCTGTCGCCGGCCAGATATTCGCGGGTAAAGAAAAACGCGATTTCGCGCTGGCCCAGCTGCTCCAGCACATAGCCGAAGGTTTCACGTGGATCATCATCGCCCATGTCATGCTCATCGCCGCGCGGCGCCAGATGCACGCCGACCCGCCCTGCGCCCCAGACCTCAATCAGCGCATCCACCGCCTGCAGCAGGAAGCGCGCGCGGTTTTCGGCGCTGCCGCCGTATTCATCTTCGCGCAGGTTGGTGCTGCTCTGCAGGAACTGGTCCAGCAGGTAGCCATTGGCGGCATGCAGCTCAACGCCGTCAAAACCGGCCTCTTTGGCGCGGACGGCAGCCTGCCTGTACTGTTCCGTAATGGCGTAAATTTCAGAAATTTCCAAAGGGTGCGGCGCCACATAGTCCCGCTTAGGGCGCAGCAGGCTGACTTGCCCTTTCTGCTGCACTGCGCTGGAAGAAACCGGCGTTGCGCCGTCCAGCAGGTCCGGATGGGAAACGCGCCCGACATGCCACAGCTGCGCCACAATCAGGCTGCCTTGGTCATGCACCGCCTGCGTGACTTTTTTCCAGCCTTCGACCTGCGCGTCAGTAAATAAGCCCGGTGTATTCAGGTAGCCATTGGCCTGTTCTGATATCACCACCGCTTCAGAGATAATCAGGCCTGCGCTGGCGCGCTGCGCATAATATTCCGCCATCATTGCGGTCGGCACGCGCTCATCTGTTGCGCGGCTCCGGGTTAAGGGCGCCATCACCACGCGGTTTTTCAGGTGCAGTCCGCCAAGGATTAAAGGAGAGTTGAGTTCAGCCATATCCGCCTCATCACCCGCCCTATTCAAGGTTTAGAGCGAGTTTTGCAAGTAGTCAATATACTGCTGAATGAGCGCTTCGTTGCGGGAAAAATACGACCATTGGCCGTATTTCTCAGCCTGAATCAAGCCGGCCTGCTGCAGCACGGACAAATGATTTGACATGGTGGACTGCGAAACCTTGCCGAGCTTTTCGATATTGCCTGCGCAGACGCCGCGCTTAAAGCCGCCGCACTGCTCTTCAGACAAAAACTGCTCAGGATGTTTCAGCCATTCCAGAATCTGCCGCCGGGTCGGATTGGCCAATGCTTTAAAAATTAAATCAATATCCATAATTCAGACAGGTTTAATTAAAAATTAAAAAATCGGCGCAAAGCGCTATTCAGCATCCTGAAAAGCAATATATCGTATTTTTTCGATTTTAATATTGATTATTTTAGATATATTTTCAGAATGCCGTTAGCGCTTTATTTTTTAGATAAATTTAAATTACAGGCCCTGCTTCAGGCTGGCTTCAATAAATTTATCCAAATCGCCGTCCAGAACTGCGCCGGTATTGGAGTTTTCCACGCCGGTGCGCAGGTCTTTAATGCGCGAATCATCCAGCACGTATGAGCGGATCTGGCTGCCCCAGCCGATGTCGGACTTGGTGTCTTCCAGCGCTTTGGCCGCGTCATTGCGCTTCTGCATTTCCAGTTCATACAGCTTGGCGCGCAGCTGCTTCCAGGCATGGTCGCGGTTGGCGTGCTGCGAGCGCTGATTCTGGCAAGCCACCACAATTCCGGTCGGCGCATGCGTCAGGCGCACCGCAGAGTCGGTTTTGTTGATGTGCTGGCCGCCGGCGCCGGAAGCCCGGTAAGTATCGGTGCGCACATCGGCCGGATTGATTTCAATTTCAATATTGTCATCGACTTCCGGAGAGACGAACACCGCGGAGAAAGAGGTGTGGCGGCGGTTTCCGGAGTCAAACGGCGACTTGCGCACCAGGCGGTGCACGCCGGATTCGGTGCGCAGCCAGCCGTAGGCATACTCGCCGTCCACCCGGATGGTGGCCGATTTAATCCCGGCAACATCGCCGTCCGACTCTTCCATCAGCTCGGCTTTAAAGCCGTGGCGCTCAATCCAGCGCATGTACATGCGCAACAGCATCGACGCCCAGTCCTGCGCCTCGGTGCCGCCGGAACCAGCCTGAATTTCCACATAGCACGGGTTCGGGTCCATCGGATTGCTGAACATGCGGCGGAATTCCAGTTTCGCCAGTTCCGCTTCCGCGGTATCCAGCTCCGCCTGCACATCCGCCAGCAGGCTTTCATCATCAGCTTCTACCGCCAAATCCAGCAGCGCCTGCGCGTCTTCAATCTGCGCCGACAAGCCTTCCAGAACGTTCAGCACGTTTTCCAGCTCACCTTTTTCTTTGGCCATGGCCTGCGCGCGGTTCTGGTCATTCCAGATTGCCGGGTCTTCCAGTTCGCGGAGAACCTCTTCTAAACGCTCTTTTTTCAGATCGTAGTCAAAGATACCCCCGTAATGTCTGACCACGGCCGCTTAAGTCTTTTAATTGGTTTAGATAAGGATTGATTTCCACGTGAAATACTCTCAAACAAAAATTGGGCTTAAATAGCCGGCAATTATAGCACAGACCGCCTGCGCAGCTGCAGCCTGTTTGCGCCGCGGCTGCAATTGGCCGCAGCCCGCGCCTGGCGGGCAGCGCGCCGGCATGCAAAACAGGGCTTTATTGTAAAACTTTTTAACAGGCGCGCATTGCGCCGCCTGGCGCCGGCAGGCGCGCACCGCGCTTTTAAGCTGGCTAAAAATGCGACTTTTAACAGCCCTAAGGCATGCGCTGAGGCCGGCGGTTTTGGGCATCCGGCAGGGCAGCATTTGCTTTAAGTTAAAGCTAAATATTGATCAAATCAGCATAAATCCACAATATCCCCACAGTTTCAACAAAACATAACATTTAAATAATTCAGATAAATATCAAACAATTAATAGAATATTTTTTACATAAGCTTACCGCTGCAGCATTTCTGCAACCTTATGGAAATTGACGCGGCGGTTTTTTGCTCTAAACTGAAAGTTGTAACAAGAAATGTATTAATTAAGCCAAATTTCAGAGGGGTATGATCCATGAAAAAATTAGCAATCGCTTCAGCGCTGCTGTCTGCTTTGGCCATCACCGGCACAGCACACGCATACCAGGCGGAAGTCGGCGCTTCAGCAGGATATATCGATCCAGATCATGGCAGCTCTGGCAGTGAATTCGGCGTAAACGGCACCTATTACTTCAACCCGGTGCAAACCCGCAATGCGCCGCTGGCGGAAGCAGCCTTCCTTGACCGCGCCAGCAATGTTAAGGCGCATGCCTCATTTGCTGACCGCGGCGATGTTGATGACAACACCTACGGCGCAGGCATCGAATACTTCGTGCCGAACTCCGATTTTTATGTCAGCGGCGACATCAGCCGCAACAATCTGGAAGTCAAAACGCCGGCAGGCAAAGTAGACCGTGACACCACTTACTATGCGGCTGAAGTCGGCTACCTGCCGGCGCCGGGCTTCCTGGTTGCAGCCGGCGTAAAAGGCTATGACAATGACAAAGATGACGGCGCAGACCCAACCCTCCGCGCCAAATACGTGACGCAGCTGAGCAACGGCAAAGACATCAACCTTGAGGCCGGCGCGTCATTCGGCGATCTGGATGAGTTCAACCTGGCGGCCGATTACTTCATCGACAAAAGCTTCAGCGTCGGCGCGGACTACTACAGCAATGACTTGAAGGATCAAAGCGAATTCGGCATTAACGCCCGCAAATTCTTTAATCAGCAAGTCAGCCTGGAAGGCCGTGTCGGCTTTGGCGAAGTAGGCAGCAATGACTACAACTCATTTGGCGTTGCAGCCAAATACCGCTTCTAATCCAGCGGCTGCGATCCAATCCCAATAAAAAACCGCTCAATTGAGCGGTTTTTTGATGGGCGGCATTTGCCTTACTGTTCAAGGTGCAGCACCCGCAGCTGCAGGCTGGTCACGCCATTGAAGGTGTTTTTATCCAGCTCATACACCAGGCGTACCTGCCCCTGCGCCGGGTCAAAGGCGTATTTCCCGGCCGCATTGAAGGCAATCGCCTCCAGCGCCTGCCCGGAAGCCAGCGCCAGCCGCAGCTTCAGATGCGCGTCTTTCAGCCAGCGGTAATCCAGCAGCTTGAAGCGCCCTTCAAAAACCGGCGCTGGAAACTGCTGCCCCCACGGCGTCAGCTGCTGCAGCGCATCGGCCGTTGCGGTTTGCAAAGCCTCATCCGGCAGCGCGCCATCCGTCCACAGCACAGCCTGAAACAGGCTGCTGTCCTGCCCAGCCATCAGCTGTTCAAACTCAGCCTTAAACGCTGCGAAATTTTCCTTCAGGATGGTCAGGCCAGCCGCCGCCGCATGCCCGCCGAAATGGCTGACCAAATGCGGATGCTGCTCGGCAATCCGCTCAATGCTGTCGCGGATATGAATGCCTTCAATCGAGCGCGCCGAGCCTTTAATATGCCTGCCATCCTGATCGGCGGCAAACACGATTGCAGGCCGGTGAAACTGCTCTTTCAGCCGCCCAGCCACAATCCCGATCACGCCCTGATGCCAGTGCGGCTCAAACATGATCAGCGCCGGCGGCAAGTTATCCTGATCCAGCTGCAGCTTAGCCAATTCCGCCAGCGCCTCCTGCTTCATCTGGCTTTCCACCTGGCGGCGCTCGACATTCAGCTGATTCAGCTGCTGCGCCAAGGGATAGGCGCTTTGCATGTCAGGCGCAAGCAGGCATTCAATGCCGATGTCCATGGTTTCCATGCGCCCGGCCGCATTGATGCGCGGGCCAAGCACAAAGCCCAGATCCTGCGCTTTCAGCTGCGCGGGATCACGGGCGGCGATGTCCAGCAGGGCGCTGATGCCGGCCCGGCCCAGGCCCTGCTGAATGCGCTTTAAGCCGGCATCGACCAGAATCCGGTTGTTGTAGTCCAGGCTGGCCACATCGGCATAGGTGCCCAAGGCCACCAGATCCAGATAGCCGGCCACTTTGGCCGAAGCTTTGCCCTGCCTGGCGCGCAGGCTGGACAGCGCGGCCAGCACATAAAATGCCACGCCCACGCCGGCCAGCGCCTTGCTGGGAAACCCGCAGCCGGGCTGATTCGGGTTGACCACCGCTTCCGCCGTCGGCGTGGCTTTAGTGGTGAGATGATGATCGGTAATGATCACCTGCATGCCGTGCGCCTGCGCCTGCGCTACGCCGGCATGGCTGGAAATGCCATTGTCCACGGTAATCAGCAGATCCGGGCGGAAGGCTTCAAAAGCCAAATCGGCAATTGCCGGAGTCAGCCCGTAGCCGTATTTAAAGCGGTCGGGCACCAGATAATCGGCATGCGCGCCCATTTCGCGCAAAGCCAGAATCATCAGCGCCGTGCTGGTGGCGCCATCGGCATCATAATCGCCGACAATCACAATTTTCTTCTGCTGATCTATCGCCTGATCCATCAGCTGCACCGCTTCCGGCAGCCCTTTCATGCCGGGCGCCAGCAGATGCTTCAGCTTCAGCTCAAGCTCCTGTTCCGACGCCACCCCGCGGCGCGCTAAAATCTGCGCAATAAACGGCGCAACGCCCTGAATGCTTTCAGGGCGCGTGATCAATGGCCTTTGCTGAATTAAAAGCTGCGGCACTTAAGGCATCAGCCGCTGCAGCGTCCAAACGCCATCGGCTTTTTCATAGCGCAGGCGGTCATGCAGGCGGTTCGGGCGGCCCTGCCAGAACTCATAATAGTCCGGCTGCAGGCGGAAACCGCCCCAGAATTCCGGCTTGGCCAAAACCGCCTTGTCCGCCACCTGATCCTGCAGGTCCTGAAACCGGCGCTGCAGCGTTTCACGGCTGTCAATCACCCCGCTCTGCGGCGTGCTGATATGGGCCGCGATCTGACTGTCGCGCGGGCGCTTGCGGTAATAGGCGGCCGACTCGTCTTCAGGGATCTTTTCCACCTTGCCGCTGACCCGCACCTGGCGCTCCAGCTCAGGCCAGTAAAACAGCAGTTCGGCATAGGGATTTTCGGCTAAATCCGCGCCTTTCTGGCTGTCATAGTTGCTGTAAAAGTCATAGCCGGCCTCTGCGGCGCCGCGCAGCAGCACCGTGCGCACATGCGGGCGGCCCTGCGCATTGGCGGTAGCCAGATACATGGCATAGGGTTCATGCAGCTTGGCTTCCAGCGCCAGATTGAACCAGTCCAGAAACTGCGCATGCGGGTTTTGCGCCGCCTGCGCTTCATGCAGCTCGCCTTTCTGATAGCTGAGGCGCAGCTCGCTTAAATCTTTAATGACATCGCTCATGGCATCTCCCCTTAAGCTGCGTTCGCGCGCACGGCATCGGCCAAATGATTCGCCAAGGCCGTCACTTCTTCCAGCTCTTCGCCTTCCACCATCACCCGGATAACCGGCTCTGTGCCGGATTTGCGGATTAAGATGCGCCCGCGCCCTTTCAGCTGCTGTTCCGCTTTGTCAAATTCCGCGGCTAAAGCCGGCACGGCGTAGGGGTCAAACATCTGGCTCAGGCGCACATTGACCAGCACGTTCGGCAGCAGATTGAAGCCTGCGGTCAGTTCATGCAGCGCTTTCTGCTGCGCCACCATTACGGTTAAAACCTGCAGCGAGGCGATGATTGCATCGCCCGTGGTGCTCTTGTCCAGCGTCAGAATATGGCCTGAAGGCTCGCCGCCGATGCTCCAGCCCTTGTCGTCCAGCGCCTGCAGCACATAGCGGTCGCCGACGCTCGCGCGCACAAAAGGCACCTGCGCCTTGTCCAGCGCAATTTCCAGCGCCATGTTGCTCATCACCGTGCCGACAATGCCTGCCGGCTTCTGGCTGGCCTGAGTCGCCAGAATATACAGGATATGGTCGCCGGTCACCTGCTCGCCGTTTTTGTCCACCATAATCACCCGGTCAGCATCGCCGTCAAAGGCAATGCCCAAATCGGCATGATGCTTAAGGACCGCTTTCTGCAGATTTTCCGGATGCGTTGAACCGCAGTCCTTATTGATGTTCAGGCCGTCCGGATCGTTATATAGCGCAATGACTTTGGCGCCCAGCTCGCGGTAGACCGACGGCCCCACGCTGTAGGCTGCGCCGTTGGCGCAGTCCACCACAATTTTCAGATGCGAAAGGTCCAGATGGTAAGGGAAGGTCGATTTGCAGAACTCAATATAGCGGCCATTGGCGTCCTTCACCCGCAGGCTTTTGCCCAGATTGGCCGTATCTTCAATCAGCATCTCCTGTTCCAGTTCCTGATTGATCGCATCCTGCAGTTCATCCGGCAGCTTTTTGCCTTCGCCGGAAAAGAATTTAATCCCGTTGTCAAAATACGGGTTATGCGATGCTGAAATCACAATGCCCAGGCTGGCATGCAGCGCGCGGGTTAAATGCGCGATGGCCGGCGTCGGCAGCGGCCCCAGCAGGTGCACATACACGCCGGCAGCGTTCAGGCCGGCCTGCAGCGCGGCTTCCAGAATATAGCCGGAAAGGCGGGTATCTTTGCCCAGCACGACAATCGGCTTGCTTTTTTTGCTGGTGCGCTTTAAAACCTTGCCGGCAGCGAAGCCCAGCTTCAGCGCAAACTCAGGTGTAATCGGAAGTTCCCCAAACTTTCCGCGAATGCCATCCGTACCAAAATAACTCATCTTCTGCTCACTTTCTTATTAACGTGCGGTGATATTCATCATCCGGTTCAAACTGGATTTACTTTACACCAAAAACAAAAAAGCCGTCAGATAAATGACGGCTTTTTCAGTGCAGCGGTTGCCAAAAATCAGCCAACGCGGTAGTTCGGCGCTTCCTTGGTGATGGTCACATCATGCACATGCGACTCAGACATGCCGGCTGCGGTAATTTTTACAAATTTCGCATTCTGGCGCAGGTCTTCAACCGTTGCGGAACCGGTGTAGCCCATGGAAGAGCGCAGGCCGCCCATCATCTGATGCACGATATTGCCCATCGGGCCTTTGTACGGCACGCGGCCTTCAATGCCTTCCGGCACCAGCTTTTCCTGGCCCGCTTTCGAGTCCTGGAAGTAGCGGTCAGCGGAACCGGTTGCGCCCGCCATTGCGCCCAAAGAGCCCATGCCGCGGTAAGCTTTGTAGTAGCGGCCCTGGAAGAATTCAACTTCGCCCGGCGCTTCTTCAGTGCCAGCCATCAATGAGCCGACCATGATGGTGCTGGCGCCGGCGCCGATCGCTTTCGCCATATCGCCGGAGAAGCGGATGCCGCCGTCAGCAATCAATGGAATCTGCTCTTTCAATGCATTGGCAACGCTGTCAATCGCGGAGATTTGCGGCATGCCGATGCCGGCAACAATGCGCGTGGTGCAGATTGAGCCCGGGCCAATGCCGACTTTCACCGCATCCGCGCCTGCATCCAGCAGCGCCAGCGCCGCATCGCCGGTAGCGATGTTGCCGCCGATCACCTGCACTTGCGGATAGTTGGCTTTCACCCAGCGCACGCGCTCAATCACGCCGGCAGAATGGCCATGCGCGGTATCCACCACAATCGCGTCTACGCCGGCTTCAACCAGCGCTTCTACGCGGCTTGGCGTTTCTGCGCCGGTGCCGACAGCAGCGCCAACGCGCAGGCGTCCTAAGTCGTCTTTGCAGCTGTTTGGATAAAGCTCAGCCTTGCGGAAGTCAGTTACCGTAATCAAGCCTTTCAGCTCGTTATTGGCGCCGACCACAATGACTTTCTCAATGCGGTTTTTCTGCAGCAGCGCCTGAATATTTTCTTTTGATTCGTGTTCGCGGACAGTCACTAGACGGTCCTGGCCAGTCATGATATTGCTCACCGGCTGCTCTAAATTGGTTTCAAAGCGCGTATCGCGCCCGGTCACAATGCCAACCACTTTGCCGTCTTTAACCACAGGCACGCCGCTGATGTTGTTGGCTTGAGTGATTGCGATCAGTTCGCGGACGGTGGTTTCCGGGGTCACGGTGATCGGGTCTTTCACCATGCCGGCTTCAAATTTTTTCACACGGCGCACTTCAGCGGCCTGGGCTGCAATGTCCATGTTTTTGTGCAGAATGCCGATGCCGCCGTTTTGCGCCATAGCGATCGCCATGCGTGACTCAGTCACCGTATCCATGGCTGCGGACACTAAAGGGATATTCAGGTTAATGCCGCGGGTCAGGCGTGTCTTTAGGGAGACATCTTTTGGGAGGACAGTTGAGTAGGCAGGGAGTAATAGGACATCATCGAAGGTTAGCGCGTCTTGAACGATGGTCAGCATAGCAGTCTCACTGGTAATTTCCGTGCGCCATTATAAACAAAAAATCAGGCTAAATTCATGCTTATTCTGGCTGCAATGCAAAAATTCATCCGCACGGCAGCGCGTTTGCTGAAATTCTCATTGAAAATGAAAGGCTTCATTCAATTCCGCTTTTTTCCCTGAAGGGCGCGCGGAAAGTCTGCTTCTCCATCACATCAATTCCGCACGGCAGCTCCCAAAGCCAGTCCAGAAACTGCTCAATGCTGTCGCGGCCGGCAAAAGGCGCGCCATGCTGCGGCACAATCATCTCAATATCCATGTCCTTCACCATGTCCACCCAGTAGCGCAAAATTTTATTGGAGCACATATAGCGCTGATGAAAGCCCCGCATATGCCGGATATGCGCCTGCATATCCGTCACCGGAGTTTGCGGATCGCCGATGGTGGAAGCGCCGAGGTCGCCGGAAAACAGCACTTTTGAAATCGGATCATAGAACTGGAAATTGCCGACGGAATGCAGGAAATGCGCGGGAATGCAATGCAGCTCAGAATTTCCAATCGGCACGCTTAAGCCTTCGTCCGGCAGCTCAATCAGGCGCTCCAGCCATTCGCCGTCCATTTTTTCCGAGGTATATGCCGAATTGAGATGCGGCAGAAAGCGCGCCCAAAGCTTGGAGGCCACAATTTTCGCCTGGGTATGCATCAGCCAGCGCGGCATGGAGGTGATGATGTCCGGGTCCTGATGCGAGCCGAATACATATTTGATTTTATTTAAAGGCAGATATTTCAGCAATTCAAAGGTCAGCGGCGAATAGGTCAGGTCGCCGCCCGGGTCAATAATGCCACCTTCCTGCCCGTTGATTATCAGGAACTGATTGGCCTGAATCCCCTCGCCCTTCACCAGGCTGGTGAAAACAACGCATTTATGCGCGCCGTTGTCGAATAATGTATAAGATGTTGTTTTTGACATGATGCCTGCATTCCTTTTATTAAAATTATGGCTTTAGCTTCCGGTTTTTCTAGGTGCGGTCACATTATAGCCATTAATCCCATAATAAAAATATGCCTTTATGATTAAATAATTATTAAATAAGCATTATTTATATAAAAAAAGCCGATTTCAGGCCATCCGCGCCGCGCTTTGCGCTGAACGCGCGCTCAAATTTTGCGGAATCTGGCGGCCTTATGCGCCGCAGAATGCAAAAAAGCAGGGCCAAGGCCCTGCTTTTGCTGCTTCAGCATGCTTTAACTGACCTGATCAAAGCCGTCATCATTGACCGGAGGCGGCGCATCAAGCGGAATTAAAGCAATCAGGCCGTGGGCTGCCCGCGCCTTATTGCACTGCGCATCGGCAATCTGCACTTCCCTGCAGGACGCGCTGCGGGCCTGATACATGCCGCAGCTGACCTGCCGGCCAATCTCGCCCTGCAGCGCAACGCAGCGCGGCTGCGGATTATTGGTACCCGCCATGCATGAATAAACCGCAGTCACAGGCTCGGTATAATGCTCGGGCATATGCAGCCCTTCCGCCCAGTAAAATGAAACCCTGAAAAAAGCGCAGCAGGCGCCGCAGCTTAAACACGCATCCAGTGTCGGCAATTGAGACAGCATTCTTATAAATTCTCGTCATCAAAAAGTGGTTTTTTGAAGGCTGATTTTAAAAAATGCCGCGCCGATGCTCAAGATTTTTTGATCGATTCCGGCGTTTATTCCGGGAAGGTAAATACCGACTCATCCATCAGGTCTGTGCCGCACTGCAGCGTCTCAATCCAGTCCAGAAACTGATTGATCTGCTCTTTGCCGATAAACGGCGTGCCGTGCTGCGGCACAATCATTTCCACGTCCATGCTGCGCACCATATTCACCCATAAGCGGATGATTTTATTGTTGCACATATAGCGCTGATGGAAGCCTTTCATCTTGGGAATATGGGCAGCGAAATTTTCCAGCGGCCTGGAAGCGTCATCCACCATTGAAGCGCCCATGTCACCGGAAAACAGGATTTTGGCAATCGGGTCATAAAACTGGAAGTTGCCGACCGAATGCAGGAAATGCGCAGGCACCGCAATGATCTTGCTTTCGCCCAGATGAATCACCTGGCCGTGATCCGGCAGCTCCACCAGGCGGTCCAGCCAGTTGCCTTTCATGCGGTCGCTCATAAACGCCGAGTTCAAATGCGGCAGGAAGCGCGCCCAGAGCTTAGAAGCCACCACTTTGGCTTCGGTATAGACCAGCCAGCGCGGCATGGAGGTGATGATGTCCGGGTCCTGATGCGAGGCCATCACATAGTCCAGATTGGTCAGCCGGGTATATTTATTCAATTCCATGGTCAGCGGCACATAAGTCAAGTCGCCGCCCGGATCTAAAACCGCTGCGCGGTTATTATCGATAATCAAGAATTGGTTGGCTTGGACCCCTTCACCCTTGACCAGGCTGGTGAAGCTGATGCATTTATGTATGCCATTATCAAATAAGACCTGCGATGTAGTACGCTCGAACGCCATACCAATTCCCCAATAAATGCTATTTTAAAGATTAGACTTCTAATTCCCTATAACATAAATGGAAATAGGAAAAGTTACAATAAAGATACATGAATCAGATGAAGTATTTTGCAGTTTCAGCCGGCAGCAGGCGCCCGTTAAAAAGCCCAGTGCTGAAACTGGGCCGGAAGCTGAAGCTTAATTTTTAAAACAGGTAATGCTGCGCCAGGGCGCTCACGCCGATCAGCAGAAACACCGCCGCGCCAATTTTATGAATCAGGGCAATCGGCAGCTTGTGCGCCAGCTTATTGCCGGCAAAAACCGCCGGCGCATTGGCGATCATCATGCCCAGCGTCGTTCCCGCCATGACCCAGAATAGGCTGTCAAAGCGGGCGGCCAGCGCAACGGTGGCAATCTGGGTTTTATCGCCGATTTCAGCCAAAAAGAATAAAACGAAAGTGGCGCCGAATACCCCGTATTTCTGCCATTTATTGATGCTGTCTGTTTCATCGCCCAGCTCATCCGGAATCAGCATCCAGGCCGCCATCGCGATAAAGCCCAGCGCCAAAACCCAAAGCAGCACTATTTCAGGCACAACGGTTGTAACCCATTGGCCCAGCGCGGCGGAAACGCCGTGATTGATGATGGTGGCAAGCAGAATGGCGATGAGGATCGGAACAGGCTTGCGGAAGCGCGCAGCCAGCAGCAGGGCAAGAAGCTGGGTTTTATCGCCCATTTCGGCTAGAGCTACAATTCCAGTAGAGAGCAGGAATTCATACATGATGTCTTTCTCTGGCCAGCAATTACAAATACCAATGACTCACCCCTCCTGCCAGCCAAATCTGCAGAGCGGTAAATCAAAGGTCTTGCCAACAAAAGAAAGCTTCAGAAAAGCTCATTTGGTTCTTTGCTATGATGGCCATGCCCGTTTTAGGGCAAATATGTTGACCATCACCTTTTTACGCAGCGTAAAAAGCGGCTACTCCCCAATGAAGTCCGGATATTTTAAAGCCGCGGCTTCAAGAAAGCAAACAGAATTCAGCGCGCTGGCAGCCTCCTCCGGCAATGCATAAGCCCTGCACCAATAAAAAAAACCCTGCCGGAGCAGGGTTGATTGCATTGCAAGATTCAGGCAGCCATTAGAGCAGCAGCGAACGGATATCCTGCAGCAGCTTGGTCAGCTTATTGGTAAAACGCGCAGCATCCGCACCGTTAATCACCCGGTGGTCGTATGACAGGGACAGCGGAAGCATCAGCTTCGGATCAAAGCCCTGGCCATTCCACACCGGCTGCATCGCTGCCGGAGAAATGCCCAGAATTGCGACTTGCGGCCAGTTGACCAGCGGCGTAAACGCTGTGCCGCCAATTGCGCCCAGGCTGGAAATAGTGAAATTCGCGCCCTGCAGGTCTTTCGGCGAAAGCTTCTTGTCGCGCGCTTTTTGACCCAGCACGCCCAGCTCCACCGCAATCTGCTTAATGGTTTTCTGGTCAGGGTTGCGCAGCACCGGAACCGTCAGGCCATCCGGCGTCGCCACCGCAATGCCCATATGGATTTCATTGCGCAGCAGCACCGACTTGCCGTCATCAGCCAAGTGGCCGGCAAACTCGCGCTCTTCTTTCAGCAAGTGCGCAACGGCTTTGATGATGAACGCCATAATGGTCAGGCTGACGCCGTCCTTCTTAAAGCCGCCCTTCAGGTCATTGCGCCATGCTTCAAGCTCAGTGATGTCCGCCAAATCAAACTGGGTAACCTGCGGAATGAAGTTGTTGAGCGACAGCTGCGGAATGGACACCTGCTGCAGGCGCGTGAGAACCTTCTCTTCCACACCGCCGAATGCAGTGAAGTCCGGAAGCTTCGGCAAGCCTGAAGCCTGCGCAGCCGCCTGAGCTGCAGGCGCGGCCTGTGGCGCAGTCAAGCGCGTTTTCACATAGGCAAAGATGTCTTCTTTCATTAAGCGCGCATGCGGGCCTGAAGCTTTGACTTCAGCCAGGACCACGCCTAATTCACGCGCCAGCTTGCGCACTGCAGGGCCGGCATAGACTTTGGCATTGGCTTCATTCTGCGCTTTGCTCAGCTTGTCTGCGCCTTGAACTGCCGGCGCCGCCTGCACAGCAGATGCTGCTTGAGCCGGCGCAGCTTTAGCAGCAGGAGCCGCATCCGCTTTCGCCGCTGCAGGCGCTGGTGCGGCCTGGCCTTCGGCTTCAATGGTCACTAAAGCCACACCTTCGGATACATTTTGTCCCAATGCAACATGAATGGCTTTAATCACCCCGGCTGCTGAACTTGGCACTTCAACCGTCGCCTTGTCTGATTCAACTACAATGATGCTCTGGTCTTTTTCAACCTTGTCGCCCACTTGCACCAGAATTTCAGCCACGGCAGCCTTGTCTACGCCCAAGTCAGGCACGGCAATTTCAATTGCGCCGGCCTGCACAGGAGCAGCTGCCTGCGCGGCGGCTGCAGGTTTTTCCGCTGCCGGAGCTGCCGGCGCCGCGGCCGCTTCAGCTTTTGGCGCAGCTGCTGATCCGGCAGTTTTCACCTTCAGGATCACCACGCCTTCCTTCACGGTGTCGCCTGCTTTAATTTCGATGGCTTCAACTGTGCCTGAAATCGTGCTTGGCACTTCTACCGTCGCTTTGTCTGATTCAACCACCACGATGCTTTGATCAACGTCAATTTCATCGCCCACCTGAACCAGAATTTCGCCCACGGTGGCTTTTTCCACGCCAATGTCAGGCACCTGCACTTCAACTACCGCTGAAGCTGCGGCAGGCGCTGCCTGCGGAGCTTCTGCTTTGGCTGCAGCAGCAGGAACCGCTGCCGGCTGCGCCGCAGCGGCTGGGGCCGGCGCAGGCTCAGCCTGGCCTGCAGCTTCCAGCTCAATCAGCACTGCGCCTTCAGCAACGCTGTCGCCCAGGCTGACCAGAATGCTTTTGACCACGCCGGCTGCCGTGCTCGGCACTTCAACCGAAGCTTTGTCGGATTCGAGCAGCACAATGCTGTCATCCACCGCAATGCTGTCGCCGACTTTCACCAGAATTTCCGCAACTGTCGCCTTGTCTACGCCAATATCAGGAGTCGTAATTTGCATGATTAGTTCTCCTCTTTGTAGTCAGCAACTGGGTGCAGTTCAGGCGTCGCCTGCGGCGCCCAGGCCACTGGACGGTCTGTATCCAGCTCAAAGCTTGAAATCGCGTCTTTCACCAGGCGCGCATCCACTTCGCCTTCATCCGCCAGCTTTTTCAGCGTCGCAACCACAATGTGGGCAGCGTCTACGCCAAAGTAGCTGCGCAGGTTGGCGCGCGTGTCTGAACGGCCATAGCCGTCGGTGCCTAATGCCACAAACGGGCGGCTGTCCGGCAGGTAAGCGCGGATCTGCTCGCTGTAAGCGCGCATATGGTCGGTTGCCGAAACCACAATGCCGTCGGTGCCGCGGAGCTGCTGCGATACCCATGATTCTTTGGCAGCCTCACCCATTGGATGCAGGCGGTTGTATTCTTCGCAAGCCATGCCGTCACGCGCCAGTTCATTGAAGCTGGTCACGCTGTAGACATTGGAATGGATCTGGTATTCATCGCGCAGGATTTTCGCAGCTTTGATCACTTCGCGCAGAATCACGCCTGAACCCAGCAGCTGCACAGTGGCTTTTTCGTCCTGCTGAAGCAGGTACATGCCGCGCTTGATGCCTTCTTCCGCGCCCTGCGGCATTTCAGGATGCTCATAGTTTTCGTTCATTACGGTTAAGTAATAGAACACGCGCTCCTGATTGACATACATGCGCTGCAGGCCATCATGCACAATCACCGCCAGCTCATAGCCGAAACACGGATCATAGGACACGCAGTTTGGAATGGTGTTGGCTAAAATGTGCGAGTGGCCGTCCTGATGCTGCAGGCCTTCGCCATTCAGCGTGGTGCGGCCTGCGGTCGCGCCCAGCAGGAAGCCCTGCGCCTGCGCATCGCCGGCAGCCCATGCAATATCGCCAATGCGCTGGAAACCGAACATGGAGTAGTACATGTACATCGGAATCATCGGCAGGTTATTGGTTGAATAGCTGGTGGCCAAGGCAGCCCATGCGCTCATTGCGCCGGCTTCGTTGATGCCTTCCTGAAGCATGTGGCCGTCTTTGGCTTCACGGTAATGCATCAGCTGTTCCTGGTCTTCAGGGGTATATTTCTGGCCGTGAGCAGCATAAATGCCCAGCTGGCGGAACATCCCTTCCAGGCCGAAAGTGCGCGCTTCATCCGGCACAATCGGCACCACGCGGTCTTTAATGGCTTTTTCTTTCAGCAATGCTGAGATTAAGCGCACCATCACCATGGTGGTGGACTGCTCTTTGCCGCCCGAACCTTTCAGCACGGCGTCAAATACAGACAATTCAGGAATCGCCAGAATTTCGCTTTCCTTGCGGCGCGCAGGCAGGTAGCCGCCCAGCGCTTCACGGCGCGCTTTCATATACTTCAGTTCAGGCGAGTTTTCGCTTGGACGGTAGAATGGAACTTCTTCCAGCTGGTCATTGGTAAATGGCAGATTGAAGCGGTCACGCACATATTTTAAAGAATCAATATGCATCTTTTTGATTTGGTGCGTTTTGTTGACTGCTTCAATTTCTTCAGACAGGCCGTAGCCTTTCACCGTTTTCGCCAGGATCACCGTCGGCTGGCCTTTGGCCTTCATCGCTTCCGCATAGGCAGCAAAGACTTTGTACGGGTCGTGGCCGCCACGGTTAAGGTTGTCGATGTCTTCATCGCTTAAATCTTTCACAAGTTCCGCAGCTTCCGGATACTTGCCGAAGAATTTCTCGCGCGTGTATGCGCCGCCTTTAACCTGGTAGCGCTGGTAATCACCGTCTACCGCTTCTTCCATCACCGCTTTCAAAGCGCCGGTGCTGTCTTTGGCCAATAATGGATCCCAGTGGCGGCCCCAGACCACTTTAATCACGCGCCAGCCTGCGCCGCGGAATAAGGATTCAAGTTCCTGAATAATCTTGCCGTTGCCGCGCACCGGACCATCCAGGCGCTGCAGGTTGCAGTTCACCACCCAGATCAGGTTGTCGAGCTTTTCACGGCCCGCCAGCGAGATTGCGCCGGTGCTTTCCGGCTCATCCATTTCGCCATCGCCCAGATAAGCCCAGACTTTGCGGTCTTCTTCTTTAATCAAGCCGCGGTTCATCAGGTACTTCTGAATGTGCGCCTGGTAAATCGACATGATTGGCCCTAAGCCCATCGATACCGTCGGGAACTGCCAGTAGTCCGGCATCAAATACGGATGCGGGTAGCTCGGCAGGCCTTTGCCGCCGACTTCGCGGCGGAAGTTGTTGAGGTGGTCTTCCGTCAGGCGGCCTTCCAGGAATGAGCGCGCGTAAATGCCCGGCGCGCAGTGGCCCTGGTAATAAATCATGTCGCCGCCGAAGCTGTCGCTGTTGGCGCGGAAGAAGTGGTTGAAGCCAACATCATATAATGTTGCGGAAGACGCGAAGCTGGCCAAGTGGCCGCCTAAGTCATCGCCGGTTTTGTTCGCGCGCAGCACCATCGCCAGCGCATTCCAGCGGATTAAAGCGCGGATGCGGCGCTCCATATCCTGATCGCCGGGCATAGCCGGAGTTTCTTCAACGGAAATTGTATTGAGGTAAGGAGTATTTAGACGCTGAATAGGAACATGCTTAGCAATTGCGCGCTGATACAGCTTTTCAAGAAGGAAGGCTGCCCGCTCCGTTCCCATATGCTGTAAGACTGAATCAAATGCTTCTTGCCATTCTTGGGTTTCCTGCGCATCTGTATCGCCATAGAACGCCATATTTCACCTATCCTGTGTGCCTAATTTTATACCCCTATATGTACCATATTTTCATATAGCCCAGTTATGGCTACAGATGAATACGACAATGGACTAATATTTAGTAAATAAATACTTATTGACTTTTTATTACACAAAGCTGCAAAACAAAGCCAATACAGGGCAAATCTGCATCAAAAATTATGCGCTAAAGTGATAATGTGAAAAATGAAGCGCTGAAATGCGGAACGCCGCTGCAGGAGTCCAGCTCAGGCAGCGGCGTTTCGGCAAAGCGGCTTTATGGCGCTTTCAGCATGGCTGCGGCGCAGCCGGCAGCTTAAGGCAGCATCGCCAGATAAGGCGACGGATTCTTGCGCTGGCCGTCTTTGACTACTTCATAGTGCAAATGCGGGCCGGTGCAGCGGCCGGTGCAGCCGACATTGGCAATCTGCTCACCGGCTTCCACACGGTCGCCGACACGCGCAATCAGGCGCGAAGCATGCGCATAGCGGGTTAAATAGCCGTTGCCGTGGTTGATTTCAACATATTGGCCATAGCCGGTGCCCCAGCCCGATTTGGTCACAATGCCTGGGCCGGTTGCATAAATCGGCGTGCCGCTTGGCGCGGACATATCTAGGCCGGAGTGGTTTTCAGCGCGGCCGCCCATGACGCGGCCGCCGTAATTGGAGCTGATGCGCTTCAAATCCGGAAGCGGATGCGCCACCAGCCAGGAATACGGATTGCCTGAAGAAGCGGTATATGATTTTGAGCGGCTTGAACCGTATTTTTTAGCGAGGGACGCGTTGTTCAGTTCAACGGTCTTTTCACGCAATTGCACGTTCAGCTTAGTTTCGGCAGGAATGTCCATATCGCCGGATTCGGAATAGGCGCCCTGCGCCAAAGTGCGGGTCAGCTGTTCAATGCGGTCGCTGGAACCGTCCTGATTCAGCTCGACCAGGTCCGCGAATGCAACTGACGCAGCAGAAGCGGAAAATGAAAATGCCAGTAAAATACGGCGCAAATGCATAAAAAACCTCACTAAAACTGTTCTTAATCGAGTTCCTTGAGTGATCTCTTCCTTGATATCCACTGAAAGAAGCGCATAAGATTAAGACATAAACATGAAGGAAATATGTATGTCTGAACCCGTCAATGTCTTTCAGCAAACAAGAAAACACATAAAAACAGGAAACTTTTCGTTTCTCTCTGCGCAAGTCGCTGCCTGGCAGAAACTTGCGAAACTCGTCCAACCCTTATTGCCCCAGCCGGAGCAATGGCAAGTTGTTTGTTATCAAAATGGCGTGCTGATGCTGACTGGAGAAAATCAAGCGCTGGTCAGCCAGCTGGCTTATCTTCAAAAGCACTATATTGCTCAGCTATCACAAATACATGAATTGAAAGAATTAAACAAGATACAAGTGCGCTTAAGAGTTCCTTCTCAAACACCGCTGCCCCTTGAAAAAACTTCAAGACCGCTCAGTCCGGAAACGCAGGATCTGCTGCGCAATGCTGCTGACTTTGTGAGCGACCCTAAGCTTAGCCAAGCCATGCTGCGTTTGGCAAGCAATAAAAAGTAACCGCCGGCCAATTCCGCCTTTCTTCCTCCGGTTTTTCTGTGACCGGATTATCAGTTTATTTTGTTATATTATAACGCAATATTTAAAAGACAATGACTTATGTCACGCTCACATAGGAAATCGGGCATGAATCAATGTCATCAAATGTTACAATTTCATAGCTGCTTGGATCTTTTTTAACATTGCGCAGCAGCTGGTTATTCAAAGCGTGCCCGGACTTGTAGGCGTCATATTTGGCGATAATCTGATGGCCCAGCAGGTACAGGTCGCCGACAGCATCTAAAATTTTATGGCGCACGAACTCATCGGCAAAGCGCAGCCCTTCCTCATTGACCACGCCGGTATCATCCAACCCCACCGCGTTGTCCAGGCTGGCGCCCAGCGCCAGGTTATTCGACTTCAGGTAATCCAGGTCTTTCATAAAGCCGAAGGTGCGGGCTTCGCTGACTTCATAGACAAAGGTTTCGGTTGAAAAGTCGATGGAAGCGGACTGGTCTTCCTTTTTAAATGCCGGATGGTCAAAATCGATGGTGAAATTCAGCTGAAAGCCTTCATGCGGGCTGAATACCGCTTTTTTGTCATCAATCAGCGCTTCGACCGGCTTGAGAATCTTGATGAATTTTTTCGGCGCATCCTGCTCCGCCAGGCCACCCTGCATCAGCAGGTAAATAAACGGGCCGGCGCTGCCGTCCATAATCGGCACTTCTGATGCCGACACTTCGATAATCAGGTTATCAATGCCCAAGCCGGCGATGGCGCTCATGATGTGCTCAATGGTGCCGACTTTGGCATTTTCCTGCACCAGATTGGAGCACATGAAGGCTTCCTGAATCAGCATGGCATCCGCCGGAATGTCAATCTGCGGCTCCAAATCGATGCGCCGAAACACAATTCCCCCGTCTGCATGATGCGGCACAAAGTTGATCATGACTTTTTGCCCACTGTGAAGGCCGATTCCACTCGCTTTCACGACGCGCTGCAGGGTACGCTGTTTCAACATGCTCTTTCATTCATCAGTAGATAAAACCGCTATACGTTAGCATATTTAGCCATTGATAAAAAACAAAAAAGGCAGCATTGCTGCTGCCTTTTCAGTTTTTTTCATTGAAAATCAATGCATTTACGCTTACTTGCGCTGCTGGTTTTTCAAATAATCCTGAATGCTCATTGGCGTTGGGCGCGGGCTTGAAACCGACGGCGAGGCGCTGGCCGCTGCGCCGTCAGCCTGCTGGCGCTGAATGGCCGGAACATCGTCTTCATCGGCCGCGCTTTGGGCTGCCGACTGCTGGCGCACGGCCTGCACTCCGGAACGCTTCACCGGCTCCGCAGAATCGGCGGAATTGCGGGTCAAGCCTGTGGCAATCACGGTAACGCTGATTTCATCGCGCGCATCCGGATCAAATACCGTGCCGTAGAAGACCTGGCCTTCATCCAGGTCAACAATCTGGTTGACCACATCGGTGATTTCTTCAATTTCACCAAAAGTCACGTCATCGCCGCCGGTTACGTTAATCAGAATGCCTTTGGCGTTCATGATGGTCACGTTATCCAGCAATGGGCTGCGGATCGCCTGCTCGGCCGCCTGGCGCGCGCGGGTTTCGCCGCGGCCGCTGCCTGCGCCCATCATTGCATAGCCGCGCGTGCTCATTGCGGTTTTCAAATCGGCAAAGTCAAGGTTGATGTGGCCCGGGCGCACCACCAGGTCAAAGATGCTGCGCACCGCGTTCAGCAAAACGTCATCGGCTTTTTTGTAGGCATCCTTCATTGAAATGTCGCGGAACACTTTCAGCAGGCGCTGGTTTGGAATAATGATCAGCGAGTCAACATGCGCTTCCAGAGCTTCAATGCCTTTTTCAGCGGACTGCTGGCGGCGCTTGCCTTCGAAGTTGAACGGCGTAGTGACGACGCCCACGGTCAAAATGCCCATTTCTTTGGCAATTTCAGCAACCACCGGCGCAGCGCCGGTGCCTGTGCCGCCGCCCATGCCGGCAGTGACAAAGACCATGTCCGTGCCTTCAAGGTGCTGGCGGATCAGCTCGCGGCTTTCTTCAGCTGCGGTCTGGCCCACCTGCGGGTTTGCCCCGGCGCCCAGGCCGCGGGTGCTCTGCTCGCCCAGCTGGATCTTGAACTGCGCATTCATGCGGTCCAGCGCCTGCTTGTCGGTATTTGCGCAGACAAACTTCACGCCCTGAATATCTGACTCCAGCATGTGCTGCACAGCATTGCCGCCGGCGCCGCCTACCCCGAATACAGTGAAACGGGCTTGGCCGTTGCTGTCGTTTTGATCATCTTCTAAAAATTCAAATGAGGCCATGACCTGTAAAATTCCTAATCCTAAATCGGCAGCCACTTCAGCCCGTATACTGCCTTAATCTTAATAAAAATTGTTTTTCAGGATGCTGTCCAAGCCCGGACTTGTCAAGTTCAAGCCATGATCCGTACAACTTCCCAACAATATTCCCAAAAACTTCCGCTTAAAAAATGGACTTCAGCGTTTCATTGAAGCCGGACCAGGCGCGCTTAACCCGCTGCATCACCGACAGCCGCTCCGGATCTTCCTGCTCTGCAATCGTATCCTGCGCATCGCTTTGGCTGAACATCAGCAGGCCCGCCGCAGTCGCATACTGCGAACGGCGCAACGCGGCCTGATTCTGCTCTTCCGCATGCACCTGCACCGGCGGATTGCCGAGATGCGCGGAAACGCCTAAGGTTTTGCGCGCAAAGCTGACCATGCCTTCAATCTGGCTGGCATCACCGGTCAGCACAACGCCATGATACAGGCCATGGATGGCGCCATTGCCCTCCAGCACTTCCCGCACCAGCCCCAGCACTTCTTCATAGCGCGCAATAATGATTTCCGTCAGCTCAATCCGGCTGATGGTTTGCGGACCGTCAATGCCCTGAAACTGGATCATATGATCCGGCTTCACCACTTTCAGGTCAACGCAGCCGTACAGCAGCTTAATGCGCTCCGCTTCTTCCGTAGTGGTCTGCAGCACCGCCGCGATATCGCGCGTCACATGCTCTCCGCCACGCTGCAGCGTATGCGTCATGGCCAGGCGCCCATCCAGATACACCGCCACATTGGTGGTGCCTGCACCGATATCCACCAGGCAGACGCCGTACTCGCGCTCATCCTTCAGCAGGCTGGCTTCAGCCGTCGCCAGGCTGGAAATCACCATGCGCTCCACCCCGATATTGGCGCCTTTCAAGGCGCGGTCAAGGTTCTGCATGGTGCTGATCGGCAGCATCATCAGGTGGTAATGCCCGGTCATGCTCTGCGCGGACATCCGGATCGGGTTCAGCACCCATTCCGGCGCGTCATCCAGCTCAAAGCCCAGCGGCACGGCGCTCACCAGATAGTGGTCCGAGGTTAAGTGGCTGGCTTTGGCCAGCTCTAATGCGCGCACCACTTCATTGGTTGTTATAGTCTGGTCGGTGTTTGCGACCGGCGTGCGCCCGGAAGCGTAAAAACTTTTCAACTCAGCGCTAGGAATGGAAATCCAGGCGGAATGCACGCGGCACTCCGCCATGTCTTCGGCTTCCTGTACTGCATTTTTAATTGCGGTAATGACCTTATCGAGACTGACGATTTTTCCTTTATTCATGCCTCGGTTACGAGCGGCGGCCATGCCTATCACCTGGATATTGTCTGGCGCATGGACCTTGCCAATCAAAACTGAAACTTTATGTGTCCCAATGTCAATCGCAACAACTGAGGGAACAGCTTCATTCATTATTTACTACTACCATTTACATTTTCGTTTAATTTATGGCTGGAAGCCTCTATTTATAAAGCCAAACATTATGGCTTCAGGGCTGTTCCATCCGCAATGCCTGTGTCATTAATCGTTACAACAAATTGGCCGCTGGCTATTTTCGGCGGCGCGGCGTTCTTCCACTGAATCGCCAGCCCGTTCCGGTAGCGCAGGTCAATGGCTGAAATATTAGGCCATACCGGCTTTAAATCATTATGCGCCAGATGACTCAAGCGTTGAAGCTTGCTCATGGTCTGATCCTGATCGACAATAATGCGCAGGCCGGAATCAAACTGCATGAACCAGGTCATGCGCTCCGTTAAATATAATTCTTTTAATCGGATGCCGGCCGGAAGGAACAGCTGGTTAATCTCATTATAGCGCCGCATCATCATTTTGGATTGGCTGACCGGCCCATGCAGCAGCGGCAGATTCTGATAATTGCGCGGTGTCACTTCAGTAAACACCTCGCCGCTGTCGCTCAGCAGGCGCCCGGTGCCCCAGCGTGCAATGGCATTGCGCGGCATCACCCGCACGCGGATGGCGTTTGGCCAGGCGCGCGATACCACCACACGGTCCACCCAGGACAGCTCCAGGGCGCGGTCGCGGATCGCCCTTAAGTCCGAAGTGAAGTAATTTTCCGTCACCGCCGGCGCAACATGCGCCAGCACCTGGCTGCGCTCCGCATCTGAGCGGGCGCCGGCGACATTCAGCGCAGCGGTCTGCGCATCGGTCATTACCCGGTAAAAGCCAAACACCCCCGCAGCCAGCACCAGAGCCGCCACCGCCAGCAGCAGCCAGCCGCCGGCTTCCGCAAGCTTCTCCTTGCGGGTCGGAGGCCTGTCATGGATTGAGGTGACTGCAGCCCGCTTGCGGCGCATGGAGGCAGGGAGTTGAGCCATAGCTTAGTGAGCCGCACCGTTCAGTGTCTGTTCCAGAATCGCCAGGCACAAATCATCAAAACTGTAGCCGACCGCATTGGCGGCTTTAGGCACCAGCGAATGGCTGGTCATGCCCGGCACGGTATTGACTTCCAGCAGCCAGAACGCGCCGCTTTCATCCTGCATGGCGTCAATGCGGCCCCAGCCGCTGGCGCCTACAGCCTGAAACGCGCGCAGGCACAGCGCCTGCAGGCGCTTTTCTTCAGCTTCGCTCAGGCCGCAGGGAATGCCGTACTGCACATCATTGCGGTTGTATTTCGCGTCATAGTCATAGAACGCCACGTCTGCCGGCGGCTGCAGGCGGATGACCGGCAGCGGCTGGCCATTCAGGAATGAAATGGTGTACTCGCGCCCGGTGATCCATTTTTCAGCCATGACCACCGCATCGTGCACTGTGGCTTTTTCAATGGCGGCGGCCAGATCTTCAGCTTTTTCCACCTTGCTCATGCCGACGCTGGAGCCTTCATGCACCGGCTTGATAATCAGCGGCAGGCCGAGGCCGGCAATGACTTCGTCTAAATCCGTTTCTTTGCCGATAATGCGGTAAGGCGCGGTCGGCAGTTCTGAACCCTGCCAAACCTGCTTGGTTTTGACCTTATCCATGCCGATTGCAGAACCCTGCACGCCGGTGCCGGTATAGGGGATATTCAGCCATTCCAGCACACCCTGGATCTGGCCGTCTTCGCCGCCGCGCCCATGCAGCACAATAAATGCGCGGTCATAGCCTGCAAGCTCAGTGACGCTTCTTTCCTGCGGGTCAAAGCCTTCCGCATTTACGCCGGAACGGAGCAATGCTTCCAGCACCGCCGTACCGCTATCCAGAGAGACTCTACGCTCAGCGGATTTGCCGCCAAGCAACACAGCAACTTTGCCGAATTTTGAAGCATTTGACACGTTTATATCCTTAAACTTTATAACTGGCCGATCCAACCCAAGCACGCAGGCTGATTATTTTAAATACAAATTATTCTGGGCAAGCTCAATTGAGATTGCTCCAACATTACCCGCGCCTTGCGTCAATAACAAGTCATTCGGCTGCAGCACTTTCTGCACGGCGTGCGGCAGGTTGCCTTCCACCGGATCAATCAGGATCGGCTCAACTTCGCCGCGCAGGCGGATGCTGCGGGCCAAAGCGCGGCTGTCCGCGCCGACAATCGGCTTCTCTCCCGCAGGATATACTTCCAGCAGCAGCAATTGATCAACCTGTGACAAGACTTCTACAAAATCGTCAAAGCAGTCGCGGGTGCGGCTGTAGCGGTGCGGCTGGAACAGCATGACCAGGCGGCGGTCCGGATGGCTGGCGCGGGCGGCCTTAATGGTCGCTTCCACTTCTTTAGGATGATGGCCGTAGTCATCCACCATTTTCACATTGCCGCCGTCCAGCTCAAACTCGCCCTGCACCTGAAAGCGCCGGCCTACGCCGCTGAAGCCTTCCAGCGCGCGGCAGATTGCGCCGTCAGACACGCCTTCATCGGTGGCGATGCCGATAGCCGCCAAGGCGTTCAGCACATTGTGCAGGCCCGGCTGGTTCACCGTCATGCGGAGCGGCTCGCGGCCCTTGCGCAGTACCGTAAAGTGGGTGCGCATGCCGTCCTGATCGACATCCGCGGCGCGCACGTCATTGTCTTCATTGAAGCCGTAAGTCAGCACAGGGCGGCCGATGCGCGGCATGATTTCGCGGATATTGGCGTCATCGCCGCAGACCACCGCCAGGCCGTAAAACGGCAGCTTCTGCAGGAACTGAATAAAGGTATCTTTTAAGGTGTCAA
Organism: Acinetobacter sp. WCHAc010034; assembly: GCF_001696615.3. NCBI lineage: Bacteria > Pseudomonadati > Pseudomonadota > Gammaproteobacteria > Moraxellales > Moraxellaceae > Acinetobacter > Acinetobacter sp. WCHAc010034. Next base: position 1,803,349 of record NZ_CP032279.1, read on the forward strand.
AGCTGCCGCCGTAAGTATCCATATGGTCGGCATCGATATTGGTCACCACGGCAGCCATCGGCTCCAGGAACAGGAACGATGCATCGGACTCATCCGCTTCCGCCACAATAAAGCGGCTCGCGCCCAGGGCGGCGTTGACGCCGGTGCGGTTCAGCAGGCCGCCGATCACATAGGTCGGATCGAGGTTTTCTTCCGCCAGCATGCAGGTGATCAAGCTTGTGGTGGTAGTTTTGCCGTGCGTGCCCGCCACCGCAATGCCGTGGCGGTAGCGCATCAGCTCACCCAGCATTTCTGCGCGGCGCACCACCGGGGTGCGGGTTTCAATCGCGGCTTTGACTTCCGGATTTTCAGGGTCAATTGCGGTGGACACCACCAGCACGCTTGCGCCTTTGATATTTTCAGGCGCATGGCCGATAAACACCTGAATGCCGTTGGCTTCCAGCTGCGCAGTGGTTTTTGAGGCCTTAATGTCTGAACCGGAAACTTTGTAGCCCTGATTTTTCAGGACTTCCGCAATGCCGCACATGCCGGCGCCGCCAATCCCGACAAAATGAATGTGCTTGATGCGGCGCATTTCCGGAACTTTAATTAACTTTTTCGCTTGCTCAGCAGGAGTTGATGGTGACATAGAGTACTCGGTTTACAATTCTTGAATTAAACGAACCACATGCTGCGCTGCATCCGGCTGCGCCTGCCGGCGCGCCTTCACCGCCATTTCTTGCAGCAGCTGGCGGTTCAGCAGCGGCTTCAACAGCGCTGCTAAGCTTTCCGGCGTCATTTCCGCCTGCGGGCAGATTTTTGCGGCGTGGATATCCGCCAGGAATCTGGCATTGGCGGTCTGATGGTCATCCACCGCGCTTGGCAGCGGCACAAATACCGCGGCCAGGCCTGCAGTGGCGACTTCAGTCACAGTAAGCGCGCCGGCGCGGCAGATAATCAGGTCTGCATCTGAATAGGCCTGCGCCATATCTTCAATAAAGGCTGAAACTTCAGCATGCAGCTTGTCCGGCGCGCCGGCATAGCGCGCCTGCACCGCTTCCGCATTATTCTGGCCGCATTGATGGAAAACGCGCAGCGGCACATCCAGCAGCTTTAAGGCTTCCGGCACGCATTCATTCAATGCGCGCGCGCCCAGCGAACCGCCCACAATTAAAATCCGCAGCGGATGCCCGGCTTTTTCCCGCTCCTGATAGCGCCATGACGGGTTCAGGATTTCGGCAATTTCCCTGCGCACTGGATTGCCTGTAGCGACGACTTTATCCTGCCTTGGAAAAGTGCCCGGAAAAGCCTCGCAAACCACTTTGGCCACGCGCGACAGCTGGGTATTGGTAAAGCCGGCCACGGCATTCTGCTCATGGATCAGCACCGGGATGCCCAAGGCCCGCGCCGCCAGCCCGCCCGGCCCGGCCACATAGCCGCCGAAACCGGCCACGGCGTCCACCTTCAGCTGCTTCATACAGCGCATTGCGCTGAGCGTGGCTTTTAAAATTTTGAACGGCGCCAGCATTTTGCGGACCATGCCGTTGCCGCGCACGCCCTGAATGTCAATCTGATAAATTGGAATATTATGGTTTTTCAGCAAGCGGTTTTCCATGCCGGCAGGCGTTGCAAGCCAGGAAACCTGTATTCCTTTGCGCTGCAGTTCTTGCGCCACGGCCAAAGCTGGAAAAACATGTCCGCCGGTGCCTGCGGCCATCATCATTACATGTTTAGGCTGTTTTTGCTGTGCGTCGGTCACGGTCTAATTCTTCAATTCAAATAAGGCTAATGAAAGTTCTTTATAAGCAGACGATTGTAATCACAAACGCATTGCCGTGAAAGTTTATTTGCTTTTTTTCACTGGCGGCGTCATTGTTTTTTTCTGCAGAAATTGAAGTTTAAACTAGTTTTATTATGAATCGGGCTGAATTGGCAAAATTTATACATTTTTACACCTTATAAAGCCGGAAGCGCCGCTTTTCCGCCCCTGCCCTGCATGCCGGCCCGCCTGCAGCAAAGGCGCCGCCGGCATTTTCCGCAGCCGCCGCGCCGGATTTGGCGCAGCTTTGGCCGGATCCGGCCTAAGCCTGTCATTTTTTATGCTTTTCAACCGCTTAAAGATTGCGCGCATAGCGCAGCATTTAAAATAAAGCTGCCTTTTCAGGCGCGCGCGGACTGTGTATAACAATGAACCATTATATGGAAAGCGATAAGCATAGGCAAAGGGCGCAAAAAAACGTTAAACTATGCAGCAATCCAATGCAGGCAATATGTCATTTGTGACAAATAAAAAAGGTGAAGGTTGATGCCGCTCAATACTGTTGAAGAGCTCGTAGCAGACATCCGTGCAGGGAAAATGGTTATCCTGATGGATGATGAAGACCGTGAAAATGAAGGCGATCTGGTAATCGCCGCCACTCACGTCCGTCCTGAAGACATTAACTTCATGATTACCCATGCCCGCGGCCTGGTCTGCCTGACCCTGAGCCGAGACCGCTGCCAGCAGCTGAATCTGCCGCTGATGGTTGACGCCAACGGCGCGCAGCACGGCACCAACTTTACCCTGTCGATTGAGGCAGCCCGCGGCATTACCACCGGCATTTCAGCGGCGGAACGCGCGCATACCATTCAAACCGCTGTGGCGGCGCATGCCAAGCCGGCGGATATTGTGCAGCCGGGGCATATTTTCCCGCTGATGGCGCAGCCAGGCGGCGTGCTGCACCGCGCCGGGCATACTGAGGCGGGCTGCGACCTGGCGCGCCTGGCAGGCCTGGAGCCGGCATCGGTGATCTGTGAAATCATCAATGAAGACGGCACCATGGCGCGCCGTCCTGATCTGGAAGTGTTTGCCGAAAAGCATGGCCTGAAAATCGGCACCATTGCGGATTTAATCCATTACCGCATGACTAATGAGCAGACGGTTGAGCGCATTGATCAGCAGACTTTGGATACAGAATACGGCGCATTTGAATTATTCCGTTACCGCGAAATCGGCAATCCGGACATTCATCTGGCCTTGGTCAAAGGCCAGCCGAAAGACGGCGTCACCACAGTGCGCGTGCACGGCTTCAACCCGGCGCGCGACCTGCTGAAGCTGAACAAGCAGGACGGCGGCACCGCCTGGAATCTGGACAAAGCCTTGAAAGAGATTGCGGCCAGCGAACGCGGCGTGCTGGTGTGGATCGGCCAGCGCCACCTGCAGGATTTAGGCCCGGCGCTGGAGAGCTTAACTGCGCCTAAGCCGGTGAAATCCAGCAGCGCGCTGTCGCAGCAGTATCAGACCATTGGGGTCGGCGCGCAGATTCTGCGTGATTTGGGTGTTGAAAAAATGAAGCTGCTCAGCTCCCCATTGCGCTTCAATGCCTTGTCAGGCTTTAATTTAGAAGTGGTGGAATACCTCACCGCTCATCAAACATCAGATAAATAATCGAGGTTGCTATGGCAGTTCGCCGTATTGAAGGTTTATTACATCTCGCGAGCGAAGGCCGTTACGCGATTCTAGTTGGCCGTTTTAACAGCTTTGTAGTCGAGCATCTGCTGGACGGCGCAATTGACACATTGAAACGCCATGGCGTATCAGAGGATAATATCACTGTTGTTCATGCGCCGGGCGCCTGGGAACTGCCGGTCGTTGCTAAAAAGCTGGCAGCCACCGAACGCTTTGACGCCATCATTGCCTTAGGCGCAGTGATCCGCGGCAGCACGCCGCACTTTGACTTCGTTGCCGGCGAATGCGCCAAAGGCTTAGGCGTTGTGGGCCTCGATACGGGCTTGCCGGTGATTAACGGCGTATTGACTACGGACAGTATTGAACAGGCGATTGAACGCTCGGGTACAAAAGCGGGCAACAAAGGCAGCGAAGCTGCCCTGACCGCAATTGAAATGGTTAACTTGTTAAAGGCTATTTAACGCTATGTCGCAAACACTTCAAGCCGCTTATGCAGCGAAACGCAAAGCACGCCGTTTTGCTGTGCAGGGCATTTATGAATGGCAGATGAGCCGCAATCCAGTGCATGAGATTGAAGCGCGCACCCGCATGGAAAACGCCATGCACAAAGTGGATCTGAGCTACTATCATGAATTGCTGACTCAAGCGGTTGCCAATCATGAAGCTTTGGATGCGCTTCTCATTCCTGTACTGGACCGCCAAATCGAAGCCCTTGACGGCGTAGAACTGGCGACGCTGCGCCTCGGCGCCTATGAATTGAAAGAGCATCTGGAAATTCCATACCGCGTTGTGCTGGATGAAGCGATTGAGCTGGCCAAGCACTTTGGCGGCGCAGACAGTCACAAATACATCAATGGCGTATTGGACCGTTTAGCCAGCAGCCTCCGCGCAGCGGAAAAGCAGCAAGCGCAGTAAGACGCGCGGTAAGCAGTATGGCTGAGTTTTCGATCATCGACACCTATTTCAACCGCAGGAATGCCTGTTCCGCCGATTTAGGCGTCGGTGATGACTCGGCCCTGCTCACCCCGCCGCCGCAGCAGCAATTGGCCATCTGCGCCGATACGCTGGTTGCCGGCAGGCATTTCCCCCTTGAAACCGATCCGCACGCCATCGGCTGGAAATCTGTTGCAGTCAACCTCTCTGACATTGCCGCCATGGGCGCCAAACCGCACAGCATTTTACTGGCGCTGAGCCTACCCCAAATTGATCATGACTGGCTCAAAGGCTTCAGCCAGGGCCTGCATGACTGCTGTGATCAATTCGGCGTGAGCTTAATCGGCGGCGACACTACGCAAAGCCCGCACCTCACCATTACCGTGACCGCCTTAGGCTGGATTGAAGCCGGCAAAGCCGTGACCCGCTCCGGCGCCCAGCCCGGCGATTTAGTCTGCGTCAGCGGCACGGTCGGCGACGCTGCTTTCGGCCTGCAGCATTTAGGCCATCCGCTGCAGAAGCGCCTGGACTACCCGACCCCGCGCTGCCTGCTGGGACAGCAGCTGAAAGGCTTAGCCTCCAGCATGATTGATGTCTCTGACGGCCTGGCGCAGGATTTAGGGCATATCCTGGATGCATCAGGCGTCGGCGCAGTTCTGCACCTGGAAAAGCTGCCCATCGATCCTGAAGCAGCAAAATTAGAACAAGAAAAGCAATGGCATTTGGCCCTGGCGGGTGGAGATGACTATGAATTATGCTTTACAATAAGCTCGCAGAATTACCAAAAACTTTTGCAACAACAATTAGATGTAAATCTTACGATAATTGGGGAAATTACCCAGAATTTGGGATTAACTTTTTTACAGAATGGCGTAAATTGTTCCATTCAATTTCAAGGGTATCAACACTTTGCATAAACCGGCAATCAACTTTAAGCAAATGAGCTGGCTCAACCGCTGTGTTGTTTTCTGCGGCGTCGGCTTCGGCTCCGGACTTGCGCCGAAAGCGCCGGGCACTTTCGGCTCAGCATTTGCCTTACTGTTTATTCCGCTTTGGCTTGTAATCGGCTTTTCTGGCACCATCATTGCAGTTGCGCTGATGTCGCTTATCGGCATTTATATTTGCGGACAAACTGCTAAAGTTATGGGCGTGCATGATGACGGGCGGATTGTCTGGGACGAGTTTGCCGGCCAGTCCCTGACTTTCCTGCCGTTGCTGTACCTTGGAGCAATGAACTGGTTCTGGGCCCTGGCCGGGTTTGCCCTGTTCAGGCTTTTTGATATCTGGAAGCCATGGCCAATCCGCGTGATTGACCGCCAGGTCGGCGGCGGCTTCGGCATCATGCTGGACGATATCATTGCCGGTGCCTGGGCTGCGCTCTGCATCTGCATGTATTTTTATTTCACTTCTATATGATCAATATTCCTGGGATCTGACATGTCTACTAGCGTTATCATTCTTGCCGCAGGCAAAGGAACCCGCATGCGTTCCAGCCTGCCGAAAGTCTTGCAGCCTCTGGCAGGACGTCCTTTGCTTGGACATGTGATTGAAACTGCAAAAAAACTTCAAGCCGATAAGATTATTGCCATTTACGGGCACGGCGGCCCACTGGTTCAAAATGAATTTGCCCAAGAGCAGGTGCAGTGGGTGGAACAGGCCGAGCAGCTCGGCACCGGCCATGCGGTCAAAATGGCGCTGCCGGCCCTGCCTCAGGACGGCCTTGCGCTGATTTTATCCGGCGATGTGCCGTGCATTACTCAGCAAACGCTGCAGAAGCTGCTGGATGCATCGCAGGCCTCGGGCATCGGCTTAGTGACCTTAACCCTGCCGGACGCTTCAGGCTACGGCCGCATTGTGCGTGAAAACGGCAATATTCAGGCGATTGTCGAGCATAAAGACGCCTCCGATGCGCAGCGCCAGATTCAGGAAATCAATACCGGCATTTACTGCGTCAGCAATGCCAGGTTGCATCAGTGGCTGCCGAAGCTATCCAATAGCAATGCGCAGGGCGAATACTACCTGACCGATATTGTCGCCATGGCGATTGAAGACGGACTGGAAGTGGCTTCAGTTGAACCTGAAATGGCATTTGAAGTGGAAGGCGTCAATGACCGCGTGCAGCTGGCAGCCTTGGAGCGCGAATATCAGGCGTTTCAAGCTAAACGGCTGATGCAGCAGGGCGTGCATTTAATCGATCCAAGCCGCTTTGACTTGCGCGGCCAGCTGACTGCAGGCCAGGATGTGCGGATTGACATCAACGTGATCATTGAAGGTGACTGTGAGCTGGGCGATAATGTCGAAATCGGCGCAGGCTGCGTGATCAAGAACACTAAAATCGCGGCCGGCACCAAAGTGCAGCCCTACAGCGTATTTGACAATGCGGTTGTCGGCGAAAATGCGCAGATTGGCCCATTTTCACGCCTGCGCCCAGGGGCGAAACTGGCCAATGAAGTGCATATCGGCAACTTTGTTGAAGTGAAGAACTCCAGCATTGGCCTTGGCTCCAAAGCCAACCACTTTACCTATTTGGGTGATGCCGAAGTCGGCGCCGGCTCCAACATCGGCGCGGGCACCATTACCTGCAACTATGACGGCGCCAATAAATTCAAAACCATTATCGGCGATGCAGCCTTCATCGGCTCCAACAGCTCCTTAGTTGCTCCTGTGGTCATCGGCAACGGCGCGACTGTCGGCGCAGGCTCAGTAATTACGCGCGATGTTGCAGACAACAGTCTGGCATTTGAGCGTTCAAAGCAGGTCGCCAAAGAAGATTACCAGCGTCCGCAAAAGATTAAGAAATAAGAGGGTTATAACTATGTGTGGTATTGTTGGCGGCATTGCTGAACGCAGCATTACAAATGTTTTAATTGAAGGCTTAAAGCGCCTTGAATACAGGGGCTATGATTCTGCAGGCCTGGCGCTGATCAGCCAGGGGCAGGTGCTGCGCGAGCGCCGCGTCGGCAAAGTCGCAAACCTTGAACAGGCTGTGAATGAATCGCAGATTGCAGGCACGCTCGGCATTGCGCATACCCGCTGGGCAACGCACGGCAAGCCAACCGAAAATAATGCGCATCCGCATATTTCCGGCAATGTGGCGGTGGTTCATAACGGCATCATCGAAAACTACCAGGAATTGAAAGATAACCTGGAGTCGCTGGGCTATGTTTTCACTTCGCAGACCGATACCGAAGTGGTTGCTCACTTAGTCAATGATGCGCTGAAAAACACGCCAAGCCTGCTGGAAGCGGTACGCCAGGTGGTTCCGAAACTGAAAGGTGCCTATGCCCTAGGCATCGTGCATACCGGCCATCCGGATGAACTGATTACCGTGCGCGAAGGCTCGCCGCTGGTGATCGGCGTCGGCATCGGCGAAAACTTCATCAGCTCAGACCAGCTGGCCCTGCTGCCGATTACCAACCGCTTCATCTATCTTGAAGAAGGCGATATTGCGCGCCTGACCCGCAGCAGCATTGAAGTTTTTGCAGATGACCAATTGGTAAACCGCCCGGTTAAAGAGCTGGATGCCACGGTCAGCAATGCTTCTAAAGGCGAATACAAGCACTACATGCTGAAAGAGATTTATGAGCAGCCTGAAGCCATCCAGCAGACCATTTCTCAGGCGCTGAACGGCAATGCGCTGCGTCCGGATTTCCTGAAAAATGCCGAAGCGGATTTCAGCAGAATTCAGCAGGTGCAGATTATTGCCTGCGGCACCAGCTACCATGCCGGCATGATTGCCAAATACTGGTTTGAACAGCTGATCAATGTGCCTGCACAGGTCGAAATCGCCAGCGAATTCCGCTACCGCTCGCCAGTAATCGTCAATAATACGCTGTATATCTGCATCTCCCAGTCCGGCGAAACGGCGGATACGCTGGCTGCGCTGCGCGATACCCAGAAGCGCGCCGCCGCCAAAGGCCTGGACATTGCCACAATGGCCATCTGCAACGTCGCGACTTCATCGATGGTGCGTGAAACCCAGCACAACCTGCTGACTTTAGCCGGCCCGGAAATCGGCGTCGCGTCCACTAAAGCCTTTACCACGCAATTGGCCGCCTTAATGCTGCTGATTCTGAAAATCGGCCAAGTGAAAAACAGCATTTCTGCCGGGGAAATTGCAGAAATTACCGCTGAGCTGTGGCATCTTCCGAAAGTGATTCTGGATACGCTGCTGAATAATGAAGCCATTCTGCGCCTGTCGGAACTGTTTAAAGAGAAGCAGCACTGCCTGTTCCTTGGCCGCGGCACGCACTTCCCGATTGCGCTGGAAGGCGCCCTGAAGCTGAAGGAAATCTCCTATATTCATGCCGAAGGCTACGCCGCCGGCGAGCTCAAGCATGGACCATTGGCATTGGTGGACAATGACATGCCTGTGGTGATTCTTGCGCCTCAGGACGATATGCTGGATAAGCTTAAATCCAATATGGAAGAAGTGCAGGCGCGCGGCGGCGAGCTGTTTGTCTTTGCCGATGAAAACAGCGGCATTAAAGATAAAGACCGCCAGCATGTGGTGCACGTGCCGCAGATCAGCGCAGTTCTGGCGCCGATTGCCTACAGCGTGCCGGTGCAGCTGCTGTCCTATCACGTTGCCGTGCTGCGCGGCACGGATGTCGATCAGCCGCGCAATCTGGCCAAATCGGTGACTGTGGAATAATAAATCAATCAAAGGCCGGCCAATCTGTATGAGAGTAATAAAGTTTCATACTGAGTAATAAAGTCTCATACTGAGTAATAAAGTGTAATACTAGATTGCTCAAAAAATCCACACAAGCTATGCTCTAAAAAGCATGTTGTGTGGATTTTTTTATGGCTAATTTTAAGAACACACAAAATCATGAACTCAAAATTCAAAAGTGGATTAAAGAAGGACGAGGACAGGGTTTTGGAAATAACTATAAGCCTTGGATTACAATTCGAGATGTGAGTTCAGAAGGTCGATCTCACCGAGTTTTTGGTCATAAAAGCCAAAGAACCCATCATCTTCTATCTGATCTAGAACTTTCTGCTTTTTTATTACTGGAATGGCATTCCACTACTATCGATATTCGAGAACAATATCCCTTAGATCTCGAACAAACTCTAAAAATTGCGGAGACAATTGGAATCGCTCACCCTAGATTTGGGAAACACTATCAAATCATGACAAGCGATTTTTTAGTGGATACAAATAATTCAATATCTCCTAAATTTGCAATCCAAGTTAAATATTCAAATGCTCTCAATGACCCACGTACAATAGAAAAAATAGAAATCGAACGACAATATTGGAAACAGCAAAACATTCCTTTTTATATTTTTACTGAACACCAAGTTCCTAGAATTGTCAGCCAAAATATTCAATGGATGTACAGCTCAATAAATACTATGAAACTGAGTGAACAAGATACGTTAGATAAACTAAACTTTTATGCAGAAATTTTTAGTAAAAATAAGTCTAAAAAGATTAATGAATTAACGAGAATCATTGATCAAAAATATCATTTTGAAATAGGACAATCTTTAAGAGAAATCAGAGACTTACTTGCTCAGCGGTATTTCATATTTGATCTCAATATTTCATTTAAAGATCTAAGAACAGATCATATTCAATTGGGTCAACTTAATATTTGGAATGAGGTACTTCATGCTGAAAATCAATGAAGTATTAAGTTTTGAAAGTTCTTTATTTAGGATTCTAACTATCCTGCCTCACTCTGTGGTTTGGATTAATCTCGACGTTCAAAATGCTTTTCCCATCGAAATAACTAAAACAGAAATATTAAATGGTTTAGAAGATAGCAGTATCCAAAGAACAGTAGACCCACATGAGCCACTTGTCTTCTTTCAGCCCGAAAAAGGATCTACACAAGAAATAAAACGTGATCAAAATTACACTCTTATTTACCCTCTAATCTCTCATGAATTATTTTTCATTCCCACTCAAAGAGGAAAAATAATTAGTGAAATCATGACTCAGCATGAAGTCACCAAACAAACTCTTTATCGCTTAGCTCGTAGATATTGGCAAAGAGGACAAACACCTAATGCATTACTTCCTGATTACAGAAATAGTGGAGCTAAAGGTCAAAAAAGAATTGCTAAAGACAAAAAACTAGGACGCCCTCGTATCTATAATAGTGAAGAACAAGGCATCAATGTTAATGAAGACATTGAAAAGCTTTTCTATCGCACTATTAAATTATTCTTTTTAAAAGACAATAAACACTCGCTTCCATTTGTCTATCGAAAATTTCAAACCACTTATAAAAATCTCTATCCAGATACATCTGAAGCAGATATTCCGACTATATGGCAGTTTAAGTACTATTACGAAAAGGAATTTAAAAAAATTGAAAGTATTAAATATCGTATTAGTACTTCCAACTACCGTAAGGACTATCGACCTTTACAATCTACTTCTAGTTCTCAAGCATTGGGGCCTGGATCACGTTATGAAATTGATGCAACGATTGCTGATATTTATCTAGTTTCAAACTCAAATCCAGAAAGTATCGTTGGCAGACCTACTATTTATTTTGTAATTGATGTCTTCAGTAGATTAGTCGCTGGCTTTTATATTGGTTTTGAATCACCTTCATATTTAGCGGCGATACAAGCACTGAACACAGCAATGACTGATAAAGTTAACTATTGTGCTAAATATGGGATATCAATTCAGTCAGAAGATTGGCCAGCGATTGGTCTACCTGATGCCCTACTCGCAGACCGAGGAGAACTATTAGGCTATCAAATTGAAGCACTAGAAAAAACCTTCGCTTTGAGACTTGAAAATGCACCAGCTAGACGTGGTGATGCTAAAGGCATCGTAGAGCAAGCTTTCAATACATATCAAGCTTATTTCAAAAAAGAAGGTAAAGGAAAAGGTGTTGTTGAAGGTACTACAGTAAGAAAGGCTGGGGGGAGAGATTACCGTCAAGATGCAACATTAAATATTCATCAATTTACTGAAATCATTCTTGCCTGCATCATCTCACACAATCAATTTCATGTATTAAAGACATATGATCGTGAAGCTGATATGCCTAATGATTTACCAACCATTCCCATACATTTATGGAATTGGGGCATTCAAAATAGAACTGGAAAATTGCGAAGTGTTCCAGAAGAAGCTCTTAGAATCGCCTTATTACCACGCACCAAAATCACAATATCAGATTTAGGTATCAAAGCATTCGGTCTTTACTATCTAGCGAAAGAAATACTCGATCTTGGTTGGTTGCATCGAAAAACAGGAAATGCTCGTCCTCAAAATCTTGAGGCTGCATATGATCCTTATTTAATGAATAAAATTTATATTTTTCCACAGGATAATAGTCTTGAATATTGGACAGGGACTCTCTCCGCTCGATCTAGAGAATTCTTGGATTGTACTTTTTGGGAAATCAAAGAAAAACAAAAAGCCCAGAAAGAGAACCTTGTACAGCATGAATTAGAAGCATCAAAAAAACGAAGAGAACTTGAAGCTTTCATCAGTGAGAAACTTAAAACCAAAAATGTAAAAAGCCCAATTAAACCCTCTCAACGTATCGCTGAAATATCTACAAATAAAGCAAATGAAAAAAATAGGGAACGCAAAGCTCAGGTAAAACAGCAAGAAATAGTAGATACAAATATTATTCCAATGCCTAAAGCCAAAACACCAAGCAGTTCTCTTGAGGCTGAAGCTGTTCACTATCCTGATTTAACTGATGAATTATTTGATGAGGATGACTAAATGAGTTTGCCTTTAAATTTTATTCAAGCACGTTACACACCTAGTTTCGGTGAATATAAAGACAATCCATTTATTGAAGCTCTTCCACCAATCATGCAAGAAATTTCAGATATTAAAGCAAATCTGATTGGTAAAGTAGATTTTAATCCTCAAGATATTCTGAGATCTAAGAACGAAAGAATTCACCTTGCATCCCAACTTCTTCATCAATTTTTTCAACCAATTACTCGCCATATTTCATTAGAGCAAAAAATAGCAATATTAATTCGTCAAGGCTATGTCGGGCGCAATATTGCTGATGGTAAATTGCAACAACATTTACAAAACGGTTATGAACGTATTATGTCGGGAGATATTAATGCCTTTCGTTTTGATGCACCAAAATCTACAGCTTTAAGCTATTCACTGATCGGTTGTTCAGGAAGTGGCAAAAGTACAACCCTACAGCGAATTCTGAACCTTTATCCTCAAGTGATTTATCATGAAAAATATAACTTCACTCAACTCGTTTATCTCAAAATAGACTGCCCTCATGATGGCTCATTAAAAAATCTATGTTTGCATTTCTTTAAGGCGATTGATGTTGCATTAGGAACAGATTTTGAAAGAAAAGTTGCCTTAAAAAGATTAGGAATCGAAGCTCTACTAAACTATATGCGTCAAATTACCAATACCTATGCTATTGGTGTACTCGTCATTGATGAAATCCAACACCTGAGTGTTAAAAATTCAGGTGGTGCTGAAAAAATGCTGAACTTCTTTGTCACCTTAATCAATGTTGTAGGTTTGCCAGTGGTTATGGTCGGCACACCCAAAGCCAAATTTATATTTGATGGAGATCTGCGTTCAGCGCGTCGTGGTGCTGGTTTCGGAGCTGTTATATGGGAACCTATGAAGAACAATCCCCCATTATCAAATACCGCAACGAGAACAGAATGGATGGCTTTTACCAATGCTCTATGGAAATACCAATGGCTAACCAATAAAGAACAACTGAGTGAAGAAATTCGAGATTGTTGGTATGAACTGTCTCAAGGCGTACTGGATATAGTAGTCAAACTTTTTGTTTTGGCTCAATGTCGAGCGATCATGACAGGATTAGAAAGAATAACGCCAAGTTTGCTTAGACAAGTCTATGAGGATGAACTCAAATTTGTCCATCCAATGATAGAAGCACTCAAGTCTGGAGATCCTAATCGCATCGCACTCTATTCTGACTTAACTATTCCATATGTGGACAAAACATTACTTCTACTTCAGAAAAAAATAGAAGAAGAACAAGAAAAAGTTGAACAATATAATGGAAATGTACATGCACAAAGATTGCATAACCTACTGATTGCCACTGGATATCCAGAATCTAAAGTAATTTCTGTAATCAAAAAAGCCTTTGTCGATTTCCCTCATCTCAATATGCAAGAACTCATGCCTATCGTTTCGAATTGGCTCACTGAAGTTGAGGCGGATAAAGAAACTAAACCTGAAAAAATGAATCTCAGAAAAATAAAACAAAGTGAATGGATGAGCTTACCGTCAGATGATTTAAGGTTTAAGTTTTCTCAAAAGGAAAAATCCCAAAATTTTTATGACATTCTTCAATCAAGCGATTTGATTTTTGATACTCAAACTTGGGTGCAATCAATGTAATAGTGGAATTGGCATGTTGAATTTTCCTACACCATATCCCAATGAATTAATTTACAGCACGATAGCACGAGCTGGAATTCACCATGCTATTACAAGTCCTAAGCAATTACTCGAAGAAGTATTTGCTAATCGTAAAGTCATTGCCACGATTGACCTACCTAGCCATCTAACATGTCTTTTAACGCATTTACCACCAAATCATACGCTTGAAAATCTTGCTTATAAACATACGCTTTTTCCGATCCACGCTTTATTTTCTCCAGAAAACACACGTTTAAAATGCCTTCACTGGATGGGGAGTCAATCAAAAGGTTCTATCCATTTAGCATTAGGGGTTGCAGCATCCAAAGTTAAGCAGATAACAACGCATCGATATTGTCACCATTGCTTAGAAGAACAATATCACCAATATGGAGAATTTTTTTGGTCAAGACTTTGGTACATTCAAGGCGCAAATTGCTGTAGCAAACATAAAGTTAAATTGTCAGAATTTTTACAACTAGCCCATTTGAATGGACGACATCAATTTATTCCTGCAAATTTTATCCTGAATCGCAAGCAACCTGATAACCCTGCTCATGCATTAGATCTAATCGTGAGTAGGCGTGTTGATGAGCTGTTAAACCTTCCTTCCACAACATCACCCACGTTTCATCAATGGAGTCAATTTTATCAATGTACTGCAAAACGATTAGGTTTCAACAGAGGTTTTAAACACATTGATCATTCAAAAATCCATGTAGCCGTTATAAAAACATGGGATTTAAAATGGTTACAGCAACATCACCTAGATGAACTGGTGTCTGAAACATGTTGGCTTAGAGCTATTTTTAGAAAGCATCGTAAGTCATTCAGTTATCTTGAACATATTATTGTCTTAGAGGCTTTCTATCCTAAAGGCTGGACGTGGAAATCCATTCTGAGCGAAATCCATCAGTTACCATCTAATCCTTCCAAGACTGATACACAAATTCAAGGAACGGAGTATAAAGACATATCGACACTCACAGAAAAACGTAATGAGTGGGTATCTTTGATCCAAAAATATGGAATAAAACCCTCTAGACTCAAAAATGCCGCTTTATACGCATGGCTTTATCGTAATGATAAAACTTGGCTACTAACGGAAAATAAAAAATTTCATGTTTTATCTACATTAGGCTGTAAAAAAGTTAACTGGCCTCTGAGGGATTGGAAACTGGTAAGACTGCTGTTCAAAATATTCTATAAATCATTAGACGATTTGAGTTTGCCTAGACAATCAAGAAATTGGTATTTAAAACAGTTACCGCAACACTCTACTGTAGAAAA
Organism: Acinetobacter sp. WCHAc010034; assembly: GCF_001696615.3. Classification (NCBI taxonomy): domain Bacteria; kingdom Pseudomonadati; phylum Pseudomonadota; class Gammaproteobacteria; order Moraxellales; family Moraxellaceae; genus Acinetobacter; species Acinetobacter sp. WCHAc010034. Next base: position 1,818,381 of record NZ_CP032279.1, read on the forward strand.
AAACCTACACCGACTTCCTTTAACGAATAAATTTCTGGATATTTATTCAGAAGATGTTAGCAGTTATCAAATCCGAAGAATTACTCGAACTATTATTCAATTTCAAATACTTAATCAGCATCAAGTTGGTTGGAAAATATTACGAAAGTCGGGATTAAGCGAAGAAAGATTTACCGATGAAACTCTTAGATTTCTAAATCAGATTAAAAGGATTAATCATGGCTAAAATAAGTCACATAGCTAAAGACATGAAAATAAAAAAGATTGGCGCTTTATTTAAAAAACATAATTCTACTACTTGGGCTGTTAACTTAGGCCTAGAAAATGAAGATGGTCTGATCTCATCAGACTATACTAATTTTTCCAATGCAAAATTATTGAGAAAAAACAGTCATATCAACCCCACGCAAGAATACACTAAAGGCTACCATTTACGGTTTAAAATCACTTCAACTCAAGATTGGGTGGCCTCTACCTACAATCCAGACTTAACAAAAGGAAAATTTTTAGAACACTATTTCTTATTTGATGCTGTTCGAGTCGATCAGTTTGGGCAGCCAATGTCCGAAACAATCAAAATTCGACTTCCACAATTTGAACTTGCTAGATCACTGTTTTTCTATACTCCATATCTTGCAAGATCAGCAGTTTTAGAAAATAGTCTAAGTATTGATTTTGATATTGTTTCAAACCCAGATCATTACCTCATCAATATTCTGCCTGCTTGTTCATATCCTACCTCTCATTTCAACGATGCAGGTATACGAAGAATCCTATCATGGATTCTACTTGATAGTGATATTCGACGATCTTTTGAAAGTATCAGCCAATTTTGCACTCAGTATGGCCATGACTTTGATCAATATCGTATCTGGAATTTTTGTTTTAACCCACCTCAACTTAGTGGAGTAACTTTTAATGCTTATGGCTATTACAAAGCTGAATCCTCAGAGTTTTTTGTCAATGAAATTGCTGGCTTTCAAAATATCACTAGCCGAATTTCTAAAGAAGTTAAATTTTATAGCGATAAATTCATAGAATCTAAATCAGGGGGGAAAGGCGGAAATTCTTCAGGAACTAAAAATGATGGCAAAGAACCGACCATCAAGGATGATGAGGAAGGTAATAGTGATGATGTACAAATAATAGATGTCGTTCCTACACTTTTCGAATTTCTAGAAGCTATTGAAACAAGTAAAACAACTAAGAAATCTAGACTTAGAAATCATGGTACAAAAGATCAAGACTTACCATCTAGCAATGCAACATCGGAAGTTAGCACCAATGAGCCTATTCCTGAGGGTACTATCCCCTCTGCCGAATTTAATGGTGTTGAAGATGAAACAGAAGATCTTCATCTGTATCTTGATCGCTTTTCAGCATTTCAACAAATGATTGATTTGTTTTGCAAAGAAAATTCTGTCAAAAACCTTAACCTCCAACTGAATAGCCACCGATTTTGTAGACACCTTTTAGTTAGATAAAATGGCTAATTAACGAGGTGCTTATGAGCAGTAGCAAACGATACCCTGAAGAATTCAAAATTGAAGCAGTAAAGCAAGTGACTGAAAAAGGTCATAGCGTGGCTGAAGTTGCCGCACGTTTAGGTACAACCACGCATAGTCTTTATGCTTGGATCAAGCGTTATGCTCCTCAAGAACCTAAAATCACAGACTCTAGGGATGCAGTTTCAGAATTGGCAAAGCTAAAAAAGGAGTTGCAAAGAGTTACTGAAGAAAGGGACATATTAAAAAAAGCCGCGGTGTACTTCGCAAGCCAGTCCAAATGAGGTATGCCTTTATTCAGGACAATCAGCACATATGGTCTGTTCGTCGTTTATGTTCGACTCTAGATGTTCATCACAGTGGTTATTACGCATGGTTGAAACAACCCACTAGTAAAACTGCGAGGAAACGACAACAGCTTTCAGGATTGATTAAACAGTTCTGGCTGGAATCTGGCGGAGTCTACGGCTATCGCAAGATTCACTGTGATTTGAAAGATGTTGGCGAAAATTGCGGTATCAACCGGGTGCATAGGTTAATGAAAGCGAATGGGCTTAAATCACAGCGCGGCTATCGCAAGCCTAGATCTTATGCAGGTACGCCAAGTATTGTTTCCGCAAACACCTTAGAACGACAGTTTAATCCAACTCAGCCTAATCGGAAGTGGGTAACAGACATTACGTATATTCGTACACATGAAGGTTGGTTATATCTTGCTGTTGTAATTGATCTATTTTCACGCCTTGTTGTTGGGTGGTCTATGAAATCAAGAATGACTACAGATCTTGTGCTAGATGCGTTATTGATGGCTTTATGGCGGAGAAAACCAAAGAACAAGGTTTTGATTCATTCTGACCAAGGCAGCCAATATACCAGTCATGAATGGCAAGCATTCCTTAAACAACATAATTTGGAATGCAGTATGAGTCGTAGAGGCAATTGCCATGATAATGCTGTTGCAGAAAGCTTTTTCCAGCTATTAAAACGGGAACGAGTTAAGAAGAGAAACTATGCATCAAGAACTGAAGCGAGGTCAGATATCTTTGAATATATTGAAATGTTTTATAACTCAAAAAGAAGACATGGTTCCAATGGACAACGTTCTCCATTAGATTATGAAAAGTCCCATCAAAAGATGGTTATGTGTGTCTAGAGTTTTGGTGGCTATTCAAACTTCATAAATTACCCAACATTCAAAGTCACTCTAAACATATAAAAACTGATGGTAGCCCTAGATGTGTGGCAGAAGTTAGCTTCCAATTCAATCGTCAAAATATCGTAATCTTAGAAGTAGATACATCCGACAATAAAAAGCCTCTTTCAACACGTGTTTTATCACTTAAAGACATGAATGAATGGAACCAAACTGATCGAGCCAAAGTACTTGAGCTAGTCGTCACCCAATGTCTGCGATGGCCTAAAGGGATCTTTAACAATATTAGTTTTAAAAATAGTACTTTGAATCATCCTAGAATAAATACAATCGAACAGGAAATATCACACCAAGAGTTAATAGGTTGGGCGAGTCGTATGTTTAATATTTTACTTTAAATAGAGTTTTATAGTATTCCCCCGCTGTAGCTTATATCTTTTCGCAAGTAAAATCTTATAATAGGCAATATATCTATGACTCAAACTTCAAGAGAACTTCTGTAAATGCTTAATGATGTTAATAATCAAAAACTAACATACATAGATCTCTTCTCGGGTTGTGGTGGATTGTCTCTTGGACTTGGAAAAGCTGGTTGGCAAGGTATCTTTGCCGTCGAAAAAGACTCTATGGCTTTTGCTACTTTCAAACATAATTTAATTGATAGTCAAAATTCACATTTCTATTGGCCGAGTTGGCTACCTCAAAAAGAAACAACAATTCAGGATATGATTACAACATATTCTGAAAAATTAAAGAGCTTAAAGGGTAAAGTTGATTTAATCGCTGGTGGACCACCGTGTCAGGGATTTTCTTTGGCTGGACAGAGAAATGAAAATGACCCTAGAAACAAACTTTCTGAAGAATACATTAAGATGGTTAAGGTCATATCACCGAAATATTTGCTGTTAGAAAATGTGCGAGGATTTAACTCATCTTTCAAAAACAAAGAGAATGGTAAAATTAAGAAGCCATATTCACTAATCGTAAAAGCTAAGCTGGAGAAACTAGGCTATAAAGTTTTTCATAATTTTGTTTGCAGTGCTGATTTTGGTGTTCCACAAAAAAGAACTCGATTCATTATGATTGGCATTAAAAAAGAGTTGTTATCTTCAAAAAAAAATTTTGACCCCTTTTATCAATTAATTGGATCTAGAAAAAAATTCTTGGATTCGAAAAATTTACCTTTCCGACATATAACGACTGAAGAAGCAATCGGAGACTTACTTGTTAAAAATAATGGTGTTAAATACCATTCAGGAAATGAAATCAGTGGATTCAAACAAATCGATTATAAACCCGTACTTACACCTACTGAATACCAAAATGTAATACGTGAAGGTATTAAGGACTTAGTACCTAATAGTTTGAGACTTGCTAGACATAAAGAATTAACTATTAAAAAATTTAAAGAAATTCAAAAAATCTGTAAACCAGGCACGAGTCTTAATGATGAAATGAGAGCTCATATTGGTACTAAAAAACAGGCAATTACCGTTTTAGATGCATCTCAGCCATCGAGAACCTTAACTACGTTACCTGATGATTTATTACACTATTGTGAACCACGAATTCTAACTGTTAGAGAAATGGCTCGTATCCAATCATTTCCTGATACTTTTAAAATCTTAGGTAAATATACTACTGGTGGTGACCGTAGAACTAGTGAGTGTCCACGTTATACTCAAATTGGTAATGCTGTACCTCCATTCTTAGCAGAAGCATTAGGCTTATTAATTAAAGATATAGAAGATCATTATGCAGAATGAAAATAATCTCCACTTTAACAACAATGAATTAAAAGTTAATTTTATAGCCAACGCTGGTATTAAAGATATCGTTGGTAGAGGTTTAATTTACAATGATAATGTTGCAATTATAGAACTAATCAAAAACTCTAAAGATGCAAACTCTCCTAAAGTATTTCTAGAGTTTGATGATATTACAAGTAAAAATAGCCCATTAGTTTCTGAAGGGAAAATAATAATAAAAGATTTTGGTCATGGCATGACTAAAACAGATATAAAAGACAAATGGCTAAATATTGCATATTCTGAAAAGAAGCATAGTAAATTTAAAGAATATGCGGGTAATAAAGGTGTAGGAAGGTTTAGTTGTGATCGCTTAGGAAGCTATTTAGAACTTTATACCAAATCAAAAAATGATGACTTTCTAAGATTATCAATAAATTGGGAGGATTTTGAAAATAAAGGAAAATCAGATATTATTTCTGATATTGCCTTAAAAATAGAAATTCTTGAAAAAAATAATTTTCTTGAAAAAGTGAATGAATTAGAATTTTATCATGGTACTGTGCTGATTATTAGTAAACTTCGGAGTGATTGGCCAGAGCAGAAATTAAAAAAATTAATTGCTGAAATTGAAAAATTTTCACCCTCTTTAGATGATGATTTTCAAGTCTTTTTCAAATCCAATAGTCGATTCGAAGATAAAGAGCTCACTCAAAAACAAAATAAAAAAATTAATAATAATATTTTAGAAAAATTAGCTTTTAGAACAACATATATAAAATCCTTTATAGATAAAACAGGACAATATATTGAAACTTTCTTATATTTTCAGGGAGAATTAGTATTTAAATATAAGGCCAAAAATCCATATAAATTATTGAAAGGTATTAGTGTTGAATTCCACTATTTAGACTCGTTATCTAAATCATATTTTACAAAGAATTTTGGTATAAAGCCAAATAGCTATGGCTCCATTTTTCTTTTCTATAATAATTTTAGAATATCTCCTTATGGCAATGAAAAAAATGACTGGCTAGGTTTAGATCAGAGAAAATCACAAGGTACTTCAAGAAATTTTGGTACTCGCGAACTAATTGGACGAATAGATATTACAGACCATGATGAAACTTTCTCAGTTATTACTAGTCGTGAAGGCCTAGTTCATAACAATGCATATTTCGAATTAGTAGCTTTCGATCCTGAAGAAAAAGCATTGTTAGACAATGGAAAAAATGAGTATGGTTATGTAACAACCATTATAAGACAATTAGAAAGTTTTGTAGTTAAAGGTACAGATTGGAATAGATTAGAAGATAAATGGGGAAAATTACTATCAGTTTCTTCTGATGATGTTCTAAAAAATCCAGACCGTTTCTATACCAAAGATTTATCTATTGATCTTGTTAAGAAAGAAGTACTAAAAATTAAAGATTCTATATTTGATTTATTAGATTTTGAAATTGATAGTAAGATACTTAGTAAGATTCAATCTATTAATCATGAAAAATATTCTGGATTTTTAGCAGACTTTATTGAAAAAACAGAGGATAAATCATTAGAAGATTTATCACCTAAAGAAAAAGGAATTGTAAAAACTCTTATTCAAGCCACTCAAAAAAAGGTGAATGAAGCTAATTTTGAAGTAAAAAAAGCAAGAGAAGAAACTCAAAAAATTAGTAAAACATTAGAAGTTGAAAAGAAAAAACATGCATATCTTCTTGCTACTAGAAAGACACTTAGTAAAGATGCGGATGGATTGATTCACACTATTAAAATAAATAACTCAGAAATAAATAATGGAATTGATAATCTAATCGATAGTATTGAGTTTAATGAAATTGATAATGATGGAATTATTAAAAAGCTAAACAACATACGTCTTTATGCTTTAAAAACTCTTAAAATGGCTGAACTTGCTATTAGATCTGATTTTGATAAAGACATTGATATAAAGAATGTTAATATTACTCAATATATTTATGAGTATCTTGAAGTTTATAATGAAACTTTTGGAAATCATAATCTAAAATTTACATATAACAAGAGTTTAAATTTCATACGCAGCTTAAGTGTATTAAATTTATCAATTATCTTGGACAATATAATATCAAACTCTATAAAGTGGGGAGCTACACATATAGAGTTTTCGCCATCTATTATTGATGATCAGTTAAGTATTTTAGTTTCTGATAATGGCATAGGTTTATCAAATTTATTCATAGATCAACCTGATGAAATTTTTAATTTGGGAGTACGTGATACCCCTCCCGAGGAAATTTCAGGTTCTGGAATTGGCTTATTCTATTCAAGACAATTACTCGAAGAAATGAATGCTGAAATTAGATTTGTTGGTAATAATGAATTATTATCTGGAGCTTGTTTTGAGGTGGTTTTCAAATGATACTTAGAAAAATATTAATGCTTGATGATGGCAATATTTCTGAATCAATTGAAGGTATTGAGCGGAAATTAAGAAGAGAAGGTATCCAAATTCATATTCAGGTTCTCAATCCTCAAGATCATAAATTTAAGACTGAAGTATCTTCGGGTAATTTTGAAATTGATTTTGATAAAATAAAAAAAGAAATTACTGAAAATCATAAATCAATAAAATATGATGTAGTTGCGTGTGATTTTAATTTTTCCAGTGATACTTTAAATGGTTACATGCTTATTCAATGGCTAATTAACATTGCTAATACCAATCAGTTCCCTTTCAGAAAAGCTAAATTTGTTTGTTACTCTTCTGAAGAGAATAAATTTAAAGATCATATTATTCATAATGATGAGCTAATAAAGTTAATTAAATTAAACATTCATGCTTTCTATCAAAGAAAGAATCTTGTTGATGATATCTCTGCTTTAGTAAAAAAAATTAACAATAATTTTTCAATGTCTGAACATTTAAAAATGCGCCTGAATGAAATGCCTGATTTAAAGTTTCAAAAAATTTACCCAAACTTTAAAAATAAAACTCTATACGAAATATCTGAGGAAATAAATAAAGAATCTCACCATGGACTGTCTTTTCAAAAGTATTTTGTAGACTTAACTTATGCACATATAATAGAGCTAAATAAATAATATGTATTATCTCATTTATCCAGATGATCCAACTATTTACTTTATGAATCCAATCATAAAAAAATTAAAGAGTTATATCGAAAATGGTTCATTAGTCCTTATTAGTTGTGAAGCTGATTTAAATTCGTATAAAGATTCGGTGTCAAAAATTAGAAAGATTCCTGAGAATTCTAAAGTTATTTTTATTGGGCACAGTACAACTTCAATTTTATATGGTGGTCAGAGCACTGACTTTCAGAAGAGGCCTTTACTTGAGCTTTCTCAAATGTCTATCTTTAAAAATATTGAATTATTTTTAATTTCATGTTTTTCAGAAAAACTATTAAAAAGTTCAAGAAGCCAAAGAAACTATTCAAAGTGTTTAGGTTTTGGGCTACTTCCATCAGAGTTACAAGAAGTTGTAGCTCACTCATCTATGAGAAAGTTAGCTCTTGATCAAGATGATATTAATATTTTCAAATTTCATTTAGCTGACATCTTTTGTTCTGTACTTAATTATATGATCTCTAATAATACCTCATTAGATGAGGCTTATAACTATTTCAAAATCATAACTCATAAAAAAACCAATGAACTTATTCTAGTTGACAAAAATGAGAAAGTTGCAGAACTCTTCTTCTATGTTTCTCAAGAAGCACTATTAGATTGAAAAATCAAGGCAACAAATTTTTAGAACTAACATTTAATTTATCTGCTAATTCATAGATTTTTTCCAAAGTAGGATTAACTTCTCCTCTTTCAATTCTACCTAAGTAACTCCGATCCATGTTACAAAGCAATGCTAATTGCTCTTGTGACATGTTTCTTTCTTTTCTGTATTTACGAACCAATTGCCCGAATTGAATAGTAAGTTCTGACATAAACATTCAAATGCTTAAAAAACAGAACTATCACTATTTGAGGATTATATATCCACGGACTATAATCCTCTTTTTGAGTTTTCTAACTTTCCATTATGAAACAAATTACTTCCCCTATCTTTCAATCTTTTCTTTTACTTCTATCTCAAAGCCAAATTGATGGATGGACATCAAACAAAATTTGGAACAAATTGAATCTTTCAAAAGATGAAAAGCAACGAATCAACCAACAACAACTTTATAGACTTCTTAGAAAACTTGTACATCAAGGTCACTTGATCAAAAATATTCATTTAGACAATCCAAGACTTTCAACATTTAATGAAACAAAAAGCATGGATACTTTTAGAAAGCAATTTGACATTAAAACCTTAAAAAATGATGCGGGTAAACTTGGTTTCAAGACTAAACAATTAAAAGAAAAGCAAAAAATTTACGAAAACCAAATAAGAGCCTCTGAACAAGCCCTTATAGACTTCCCAGAGCTAAAAATTGAAATTATGAGAAGAAAAAACCAATTACTTCAAGATATTGAAAAACTAAAAGCTTACACTGATTTTTTAACATCATTGATATAATATGAGATCCGATTCACTGAGTCTAAAGTTTCATTTTAGTATGAAACTTTATTACTAAACTAGTAGTAGGAATTGAAGAAAAAATGATGCTTAGTATGAAACTTTATTTTTTCTTCAATTATTTACAGTTTATAAATATCAATAAGATAAAGCTGGTTTAGTATGAAACTTTATTACTTTCATACACAATCCGGCCTTTTTTAATTGCTTTTGAATGAGAAGAAAGATGACCCAACTGACCTGCTTCAAAGCCTATGACATCCGGGGCAAGCTCGGCACAGAACTGAATGAGGAAATCGCCTATAAAATCGGGCGCGCTTATGGCCAGATTTATCAGCCCAAAACCGCTGCCGTCGGCTGCGACATGCGCCTCAGCAGCGAAGGCTTAAAGCAGGCGGTGATCCGCGGCTTGAATGATGCCGGAGTCAATGTGCTGGACTTGGGCATGACCGGCACGGAAGAGGTTTATTTCGGCGCATTCCATTTAGACGTGCAGGGCGGCATTGAGATTACCGCCAGCCACAACCCTATGGACTATAACGGCATGAAGCTGGTGCGCGAAAATGCGCGCCCGATCAGCGCCGACACCGGCCTGAAGAAGATTCAGGCGCTGGCGGAATCCGGCAGCTTTGCTGAAGCAGCCCTGAAAGGCTCCACTGAAAAATACAATATCCTGCCGGAGTTTGCTGAACACCTGATGGGCTATATTGATCCCGCAAAAATCCGCCCGCTGAAGCTGGTGATGAATGCCGGTAACGGCGCTGCCGGGCATGTGATTGACGCCATTGAAGAAAAATTTCAAGCGCTGAATATTCCTGTGGAATTCATCAAGATTCATCATGAAGCGGACGGCACATTCCCGAACGGCATTCCCAACCCGATTTTAGTCGAAAACCGCGCCAGCACGCGCAATGCGGTTCTTGAGCATAAAGCGGATATGGGCATTGCCTGGGACGGCGACTTTGACCGCTGCTTCCTGTTTGATGAAAAAGGCCAGTTTATTGAAGGCTACTACATTGTCGGCCTGCTGGCGCAAGCCTTCCTGCTGCAGCAGGCCGGCGAGAAAATTGTGCATGATCCGCGCCTGATCTGGAATACCTTTGACATTGCCGGAAAATATCAGGGCATTCCGGTGCAGTCCAAATCCGGCCATGCCTTTATTAAGGATGTGATGCGCGAGCACAATGCGGTATACGGCGGCGAAATGAGCGCGCACCACTATTTCCGCGATTTCGCCTACTGCGACAGCGGCATGATTCCGTGGCTGCTGGCCGTTTCAGTCTTGTCTGAAACTGGACAGTCTTTGTCAGCGCTGGTGGAAGATATGATTGAGAAGTTCCCCTGCTCAGGTGAAATCAACTTTAAGGTGGCGGACACGCAGCAGACCATTCAGAAAATTCTGGTGCATTTTTCCGGGCAGCAGCCTGAAATAGACACCACGGACGGCGTCAGCCTGAATTTTGGCGCATGGCGCCTGAATGTCCGCGCCTCCAATACCGAGCCTTTGCTGCGCCTGAATATTGAAAGCCGCGCAGATAAAAATCCTCGGCCGATGCAGGACTATGTTGGCGAGTTGACTCAGCTGATTCAAAGCTGAGCCGGTAAAATTTAAAAAGAGCCTATTCAAGGCTCTTTTTTACAGCTTATTTCCGGTATCCATTCGGATTCCGCTTTTGCCAGTTCCAGCTGTCCGCCAGCATGTCTTCCAGACTGTATTTAGGCTGCCAGCCCAGCTCCGCTACTGCGCGCGCATTGTCGGCAAACGAAGTCGCCACATCGCCTTCGCGGCGCGGCGAAAACGCATAGCTGACAGGAATGCCGTTAACCTGCTCAAAGGTTTTGACCACTTCCAAAACGGAAGAGCCTTTGCCTGTGCCGATATTCCAGGCGCGGCAGCCGCTATTTTTCAGACGGTTATTCAAGGCGCATAAATGCGCATTGGCCAAGTCAACGACATGGATATAGTCCCGCACGCCTGTGCCGTCAGGGGTATCATAATCATTGCCGAAAATTGCGAGTTTTTCCCGGCGGCCGACCGCCACCTGAGTCACATAAGGCATTAAGTTATTCGGAATGCCCTGCGGGTCTTCGCCCATGCAGCCGCTTTTATGCGCGCCGACCGGGTTGAAATAGCGCAGCAGCGCGATGGACCAGCGCGCATCGGCAGCCGCCAGCTTCTGCAGCAGCTGCTCGGCAATCAGCTTGGTATAGCCGTAGTTATTGCTTGGCATGCCCGTCGGCATGCCTTCATTCAGGGGGGAAATATTGGCTTCATCATATACGGTGGCCGATGAGCTGAAGACCAGCCTGAATACGCCAGCCCGCTCCATCGCCTTCGCCAGACTGATGGTGCCGGCAATATTATTGTCAAAATACGCCAGCGGAATCTGCTGGCTTTCACCCACGGCTTTCAGGCCGGCAAAGTGGATCACCGCATCAACGGCATGGGCTGCAAAAATCTGATCCAGAATCTGCTGGTCCAGAATATCGCCTTCTACAAAGTCCAAATACTTGGAAGTCAGCGCTTTTACGCGGGTCAAAGACTCTTCTGAACTGTTGGATAAATTATCCAGCACCACCACTTCATGCCCTGAATTCAATAATTCAACACAGGTATGCGAACCGATATAGCCGGCGCCACCCGTTACTAAAATTTTAGCCATCTGTTTTTCCTAATAAAATCCGGATTAAGCCTTGAGTCGAAGCATCCAGCTTGGATAAATCAGCCTGCGCGCCGTTTAAAATCGGCAAAAGCTGATTGGCAATTTCCTTGCCTTTTTCTACGCCCCACTGGTCAAATGGATTGATATTCCACAGCACCGACTGCACAAAAACCTTGTGCTCATACATGGCGATCAGCATGCCTAAGCTGTACGGGTTCAGCTCCTGCAGCAGGATTGTCGTGCTCGGCTGATTGCCTTGATACTTTTTATATTCCGGCAAAGATTCCAGTCCGCTTTGATCTAAAGCCTGATTGCCGAAGGCCAGCAGGCGGGATTGGGCTAAGCAGTTTGACAGCGCCAGATGATGCTGCTCAGCCAATGCATCGGCATTGTCCACATAGGTAAACTGCCGGCTGTTATAGCGCTGCACCGGCGCAATAAAGTCGCAGCTGACCGAATGCGTGCCCTGATGCAGCAGCTGGTAAAATGCATGCTGCGCATTCGGCCCAACCTCGCCCCAGACAATCGGGCAGGTATCCCAGGCGGCCTTTTCGCCGCTGCGCTGAATCGACTTGCCGTTGGACTCCATTTCCAGCTGCTGCAGATAGGAGGCAAAATATTTCAAGCGCCCATCGTAGGGCAATACCGCATGCGTCTGGATATCCAGAAAGTTGCTATTCCAGGCGCCCAGCAGGCCCATCAATACCGGAATATTTTTTTCAAGCGGCGCATGCTGGAAATGCTGATCCAGCGCATGCGCCCCCGCCAAAAACTGCCTAAAGCCGGCAGCGCCAACCGTCAACGCAATCGGCAGGCCGATGCAGGACCACAGCGAATAGCGCCCGCCGACCCAGTCCCACAGCAGGAACTGATTTTCCGGCGCAATGCCCCAGGCAGCCATTTTTTCCGGCTTGGTCGACACGCCGATAAAATGATGCTTCAGAATCTGAGGCTCCTGGCCTAAAGCCTTTTCCAGCCAAAGGCGGGCGGTTTGCGCATTCGACAGCGTATCAATGGTGCCAAAGGACTTGGATGAAATAATGAATAAAGTGGTTTCGGGGCGCAGCTGGTGCAGCAGGTCTGAAAGCTGGGTGCCGTCCATCGTCGAGACAAAATGCACCTTCAGCGGTTTAGCCGTATTGACCTTGAAGTCAGACAGCGCATGATTCACCATCAGCGGGCCAAGGTCTGAGCCGCCCACGCCGATATTCACCACATCCTGAATCACCTCGCCTGTCGCGCCGCGGCATTGGCCGGCATGAATTTTTTCCACCAAGGCATACATGCGCTCTGACTGCGCATGCACCTGCCGGGCTAATTCAGGATGCTGCGCATCGTTCTGCGGCAGGCGCAAGGCCCAGTGCATGGCGGCGCGCTGCTCAGTATAGTTGATTTTTTCTTCTGAAAATAAGCGCTTGATCCATGCGTCCAGATCGCGCGCCTTGACCAGGTCCAACAGCGCCCGGATGACGGATTGATCAATGCGCTGCTTGCTGCAGTCAAAAATAATCTCATCAAACTGAATTGAAAAATGCCCGAAGCGCTGCGGATCTTCCGCAAACAGCGCATTGAGATGCTTTTGACCAACGCTTTCACTCAAATCCGTTAAATGCGACTTTGCTGATTTTGCGTCTTTTTTAGGGAAAAGGTGTAAATTCATCATGAGCGCCCGACCCCCATATAGGCAAAACCCTGCGCCTTGACATAGCCGGGATCATAAATATTGCGGCCATCCAGAAGCAGCGGATGCTCCATGCGCTGCTTCAGCTGCCCATAATCAGGCGACCAGTACTGTTTCCATGCGGTCAATAGGCAAAGCGCATGCGCCTGATCGGCAGCCTGATACTGATCCTGGCACAGAATCAGGTCACTGCGTTCCGCATACTGTTCACGGATTTCATCCAGCGCTTGCGGGTCATGCAGCTTGACTGTCACGCCCTGCGCCCACAGTGCTTCCAGCATGGTGTGAATTGGCGAATAATGCGTGCTGGAGCTGTTTTCCTTAAAGGCAGCGCCCCAGATGGCGACCGTTTTTCCGGCAAGGTTGCCATGGAAATAAGCCCACAGCTTTCGGAATAGGAATTCCTTCTGCTGTTCGTTAATGTCCCAGACCTGCGCTAAAAGCTGGCTTTTCACGCCGGTATTTGACACAGCGCTGGTTAAGGTCAAAATATCCTGTGAGAAATTTTCCCCGCCAAAGCCGGCGCCCGAATACAGATAGCCGGCGCCAATCCGGCTGTCCGCAGCCAAGCCCTGGCGCACATTTTCAATATCAATATTTAATTTTTCCGCAACCACAGCCAGGTCATTCATATAGCTGATGCGCGCCGCCAGCATCCCGGAAATGCTCAATTTGGTAAATTCAGCATCCAGCACAGGCATGAACAGGTATTCCTGCGCGCGCGGAAACAGCGGCCGCAACATTTCCTGAATCAGCCGCTGCGCGCGGGCCTCTTCACAGCCGAGAATAAGCCGGCTCGCGCCTGTAATGCTCTGGAATGCTCGCCCTTCCTGAACAGTATCCGGAAAATACGCCCAGTCATCCTGAGGCAGCAGCGCTTTCAAAGCCTGCGTTCCATGCAGCCCAAAGCTGGATGCATTGATCATCAGCTTAGGATGAATAATTGTGCGCTGCTTCAGCTTCTGCAGTGCGCCCCGCGCCAGATGCTCCTGCGCGGTGTTGAAACTGAAAATATAGGCATCCACCTCTAAGCTGAGCTGCTCAAAATTGCAATATTTTAAAAATCCGCTTCTAAACTGCTTTTCAAGCGCGTCCACTACCTCCTGCTCTTTGATGTCAAAGGCTGGCCTATGGCTGGACTCATTGCACACATAAACATCATGCCCGTATTGCGCAAGCAATGACGCCATGACAGCAGCATAAAGTGTTGTTCCAAATATTGCGATTTTCATGATGGATCTCTTCGCCTACAGTTCCAGTCCGCGGATCATCGTTTTAAAGTCTTCGCCCAGTACCGGATGGCTCACGCCGTAATGCAGCACGGCTTTTAAATAGCCGAGCTTGCTGCCGCAGTCAAAAGTCTGGCCTTTCATGCGGTAGGCTTCAACCGCTTCAGCCTGCTGCAGCAGCGCAATCGCGTCGGTCAGCTGAATTTCATTGCCTGCGCCTTTCGGGGTTTTTTCCAGCAGCTGCATGATTTTTGCCGGCAGGATGTAGCGCCCCACCACAGACAGGTTGGATGGCGCTGCGCCCACTGCAGGCTTTTCAACAATGCCCTGCATGGCAATGCTTTCACCCTCATTTGGGGAGCTTGCAACATCTACAATACCATACTGATCGACTAAATCCTCAGGCACAGCCTCCACCATAATCTGCGCCGCCTTAGCTTCACCAAAGCGGCGGATCATGCGCGCGAGATCATTTTCAGCAGTATTTTCTTTTACCAGCACATCCGGCAGCAGCACCGCAAAATCATCATCGCCGACCACGGATTTTGCACACAGCACCGCGTGCCCCAAGCCGAGCGGCTGCGGCTGGCGCACGCTGATCACGCTGACATGCGCTGGTAGGATTTCGGAAATTTCTTTCAGCAGGTCAAATTTCTTTTTATGTTCCAGCGAAGTTTCCAGCTCAAAATTGCGGTCAAAATAGTTTTCTATCGACGCTTTTGATGAGTGCGTCACCAGAATGATCTGCTCAATGCCGGCAGCCACAGCTTCCTTGACCACGTATTCAATGGCCGGGCGGTCAACCACCGTCACCATTTCTTTCGGAATAGACTTGCTGGCCGGCAGGAAACGCGTGCCTAAGCCCGCTACAGGGAGAATGGCTTTTTTGATCATAAATTTAACCGCAAAAAATCAGTTGACTTTAATTTCTTTGCCGCGCCGGTAGCCATCCACATAATGCTCCAGCTGCCGCAGCGCCCAGTCGATATCATCCTGCACCGCGGTCAGTTCATTCAGATGCTCAAAAATCGGATATAGCTCATTTAATGGGAATTGCTTTTCGAATGAACGTAAAATCCGGCTATGCTCCGTCACCTCGGTATTTTCCTGATCAATCAGCAATTCTTCATACAGCTTTTCACCCGGACGCAGGCCAGAATATTGGATTTCAATATCTCCATTTTCTGAGCCCGATTCCCGCACTTTCAGGCCGCTCAATGAAATCATTTGACGGGCTAAATCCTGAATGCGCACAGGTTCGCCCATATCCAGCAGGAACACATCGCCGCCATGGCCGAGCGCGCCGGCCTGAATCACCAGCTGCGATGCTTCAGGAATAGTCATGAAGTAGCGGGTCACATCGGGATGGGTGACGGTAATCGGGCCGCCTTTGGCGATCTGCTGCTTAAACAGCGGCACCACAGAGCCTGAAGAGCCCAGCACGTTGCCGAAGCGCACAATGCTGATTTGAGTCTGATCCTGCGCGGCCGCCAAGGCCTGGCAGTACAGTTCCGCCATGCGCTTTGAAGCGCCCATGACATTGGTCGGGCGCACAGCCTTATCAGTTGAAATCAGCACAAAGGTTTCCACGCCTTTCTTCACCGCGGCGTTGACGCTGAACGCCGTGCCGATGGCGTTATTCTTCAGGCCGGCCAGCGGATTGCACTCCACCAAAGGCACATGCTTGTAGGCAGCGGCGTGATAAACGGTTTGCACGCTGTACTGTTCAATCACGCGTTCTAATTTAGCCTGCTCCAGCACTGACCCCAGAATCGGAATAATTTCAGCCTGGCTGTTCAGGCGCAGCTCTTTATCGATGCTGTATAGCGCGAATTCGGTGAGTTCGTAAATAATCAGCAGCTTCGGCTCATTTTTAATGATCTGGCGGCACAGCTCTGAACCGATTGAGCCGCCGGCGCCGGTCACCATTACCGCTTTATTCTGAATGTTCTTTTTCAGCAGGGATTCTACCGGCGGAACCGGATCCCGCCCCAGCAGGTCAATAATGTCTACTTCCTGAATATCCGAGATGCGGATCTCGCCATCCACCAGTTTAGTTAGGCCAGGAATTTCAGTGATTTTCAAATGCGCCGGTTCCAGAAAATGCACAATTTCACTTTTGCGCACGCGGCTTGCCGACGGCAGGGCGATGAGGATTTCATCAATCTGATGCCGTGTCAGCTGCCTTAAGGCCTGCTCCGCATTGTAAATTTTCAGGCTGGCGATAATCTGGCCGCTTAAGGACGCATCATCATCAATAAAAAATACCGGGAAATGCTCGTCTGAGCGGTTCAGCAATGCCGCCACCTGCTGGCCTGCATAGCCTGCGCCATAGATAGCAACACGCTTGCGCGGAACTTCAGCGCGCATCAGCGACTTGATTACAAAGCGGATGACGCCGCGGCTGAACCAGATCCAAGCAAACATCGCAAAGCCGAACATTACAGGGATAGAGGTTGGAATAAAGGCTGGCGTGCAATAAGCGAGGCCATATAATGCCAAAACCATCAGCCCTGTCGCAAAGGCTGCGCGGGCGAAAAAGGCTTCGTTGAATGAGCGAACAATGAAATGATATGTTCCAGTGACAATCAGAATGGCGACAGCCAAAGCGCTGATCCAGATTGAACCGAAAGCCAGATTCGGAACAACTTCAGCACCGAGATTAAACTCCCGGACAGCGTAGCAGAGCCAGAGCAGAACAGGAAAAACTAAAAAGTCTAAAAGAACCAAAAAGCTTTGTTTCCCAATTCTGGAAGAATCCACCAGTCCAAGTATCAATGATTTCACGGAGTATATCGTCTCTATACTGAATTTTAGTTATAAGGCTAAAAAAACGCCCTAGCCGGTCCTAAATATAAATATTCAAAATATGCTGCATGCAGCTGATGTGAATGAATCCATAAGCTGTTAAAAATGCTAAATCTTGCTCAATACCTGCTGAATAGCTTCAACCGTTTTATTCATGCTTTCGCTGCTTAATGTCGGGTGAACCAGAAACATCAAACTGGCTTCCCCCATCCGCTGCGCATTCTTCAGGCGCTCTGCCGGACGCCATGGCGTATGGTCAAAAGCATGCTCCAGATACACTTCGGAGCAAGAGCCGCTAAAGCACGGAACGCCTAATGCTGCGATTTCATTCATGATGCGGTCACGCGACCAGCCCTCAGGCAAGGCCTCTATATTGACCTGAACATAGCATTTATAGGCTGCATGCACATAATCTTCAGCGGGCTGATAAACCGTCACATACGGTGTATTTTCAAAAGCCTTGTAGATGCGCTGCATATTTTCGCTGCGCGCGCACGTCCATGCAGCCATTCTTTTCAGCTGAATGCGCCCGATCACCGCCTGCATTTCCATCATGCGCCAGTTGGTGCCGAATGAGTCGTGCAGCCAGCGGAACCCCGGCGGATGCTGCTTATTGTAAATGCTGTCAAAGTTTTTGCCATGATCTTTATAAGACCACATTTTTTTCCACAGCAGTTCATCATTGGTGGTGACGATGCCGCCCTCACCGCCAGTGGTCATGATTTTGTCCTGACAAAAGGACCATGCGCCAATATGGCCGATAGAACCGGCTGCCTTGCCTTTGTACTTCGCGCCATGCGCTTGAGCGCAGTCTTCAATCACATACAGGCCTTTCTCTTCAGCCAGCTGCATGATCGGGTCCATATCGCACATCCAGCCCGCCAAATGCACGCAAATAACCGCTTTGGTCTTTGGCGTCAGCACGGCTTCGATGGTGCGCCGGGAAATATTCTGCGAGTCCAGTTCTACATCCGCAAATACAGGATTGGCGCCGGCAGTCACAATTGAACTTGCTGAAGCCAGGAATGTGCGGGACGTCACGATCACATCATCGCCGGCGCCAATACCTAAGGCTTTTAAGGCAACATCTAGCGCCACTGTGCCGTTAGCCAAAGCCACCGCATACTCCGTATCGGCAAATGCTGCGAATTCTTTTTCAAATTCACGGCACTCCTGGCCTGTCCAATAGTTCACTTTGTTGGAAAGCAGCACCTGCGATACAGCATCGGCTTCTTCCTGCGTGAAGCTTGGCCAAGGTTCAAATGCGGTGTTCAACATATTTAATTCCCAGATTAATTTTAAAAGGCTTTATTTCTTCTCTAAAATCCGCGCCGGATTGCCGACAACAGTGACGCCCGCCGGTACGCTTTTCGTCACAACTGCGCCCATGCCAATAACAGCGCCTTTGCCAATCACTAGCGGCTTATCGGGTGTGCCCTGCTTAATCACAGCGCCTGCTCCAATGTAGGCATGATCTTCAATATGAACATTGCCATTGCATTTTGCGCCGGGCGCAAAGGTGACATAATTGCCGATGATACAGTCATGTTCTACATAGCTGTATAAATTGGCATGAAAACATTTTCCGATTTTAATATTTGATGCAATCGTTACAAATGGACTTAAAGCCGCTCCCGGCTCAATTCGAACGTCATCCATAATGACCGTATTATTCGCCTGAACTGCCCAGAGTGCAATGTGATCATGCTCCAGTTTTTCTGCCAGCATTTCACGGATTTTGCTATTCGCAATCGCAATCAGAACATATTTCTTATTCGCTGGATAAGCCTTAAATGTTTCATAATTAACGACCTGATGGCCATTGATCATTGCAGGCGCATTTAAGTCATCATCTATAAATAAAATTTCCGCCTTTGTGCCCAATCGAACTAAATGCTCTCTCGCTACAGGCATGAGGCTGCGCCCGCAGCCGGATACGCCATAAACAGCATACAGCTCAGTCATTTTTTATACCCGGCTTAGATCCTGTAAATTTTGTCATCGTTGCTTCACCTTCAGCGCTGATGTCATCTTTAGCAATAACTTTCTGCACAGTTTTAAACATAATTTTAAAGTCCAGCAGAGTAGACTGATTTCCTACATACCATGTGTCAAGCGTGAATTTTTCTTCCCAGCTGATGGCATTGCGCCCATTCACTTGCGCATACCCTGTCATGCCGGGACGGACATTATGGCGCTTGGCCTGCTCTTCATTGTATAAAGGCAAGTATTCCATCAGTAAAGGACGCGGGCCAACTACACTCATATCGCCTTTAATGACATTCCACAGTTCCGGCATTTCATCCAGACTGGTTGAGCGGAGCATTTTGCCAAAAGGCGTTAAGCGCTCGCTGTCCGGCAATGGGTTGCCCTGAGCATCAGCTGCATCTTTCATCGTACGAAATTTAACCATCTCGAAGGGTTTGCCATTTAAGCCCGGGCGCACTTGGCGGAATAAAACCGGAGAACCCAGGTTTTTCTTCACTTTATAGGCAACAAAGGCATATAAAGGTGATAGTAAAACTAAGGCAGTTGTGGCGATAATAATATCGAATAAGCGCTTAAGCATAAATTATTCCTTTGCGACCCATTCAGAAAATTCCTGTGACAAATCTTTTCGGTTAAATTGAGTACTTGCCACTTGCTGAGCATTTTTCCCCATTTGCGCTAATTTTTCACGATGATCTGCAGCATATTCTAAAGCATCGGCAAATGCCTGCGCATTTTCTGGAGGGACAGCAAATCCGCATTCACTTTTCTCAATTAACTCAGCCAGCCAGCCAGGATAATTATTCAAAACAGGCAAGCCTGCAGCAATATAATCAAAAAATTTATTCGGAGAAGTTCCATAATAAAATGCAGGCACATTCGCTAAGATTTGTAAACCGACATCTGCGCTTGCCATTAAACCCGCCAATTTTGTTTTATTAACTGGTTCATGAAAAACAACATTTTCTAACTGCAACTTTTGCGCACGATCCATTAATGACTTCTTCTGCATGCCGTCACCGACCAGAACGATTTTAATATCTTTCCGCCCTCTTTCATTTAGCTCAATAGCAGCATCAATCACAGCATCCAAGCCATTAGCCAAACCATGTGTACCGGTAAAAATTGCCATTAAATCTGTATCTGTTACAGCTTCTGGGCGCCAAGGCTGATGTTCTTGAGCAAAGATATCAAGATCACACCCATTCGGAATTGATGCTACTTTTTCAGGGTTAACACCGCGCTTAATAATACCTTCTACAATACCTGGAGACAGCCCCACCAAACGGTCTGCAGAATGATAAGACAGCCATTCCAACACCGACATCATCCATAATACTATAGGGTTTTTGATCACCCCCATTGCCTTTGGCAGCTCAGGCCATAAATCACGGACTTCAAAAACAAAAGGTTTTCGGCGGAACCATTTAGCAAAAATTCCTGGAATGCCTGCTGTTAATGGCGTCGTAGTCGCAAATAGCACGTCATAATTTTCTGTAAAAGCAACTTTGATTGATTTAAATGCAAAGCTTAAAAAAATCAAAATCCGTTTAAAAAACGACAGACTATTTGAATATGGCAGCTCGAATTCAATAATGTCAATTCCGTCCACATTCCCTTTCCGGATACCATTATTAAATGCTTCTGTTAGCCCCGTTTGCCCTGCGCCAAAAGAACCGCAAACCATAGTTACCTGATGGCCATTGCGGATAAGCGACTGTGCCATGGCATAAGAACGGATGCCTGCCGAACCTTTCGGAGTTGAGAAATGCTGATGGAAATATAAAATTTTCATGAGATATCTTTAATTACGGTGATAATTGTTGACGGCTGCTTTACCCTAACTTCCAATACAGGCAAAACAGTTTTTTGATAATAGTATCGGGATTCAGCACCCTCAGACATATATATTTCAGCATTGCTTTCTGTTTGAATTTCGATCTCAATTTTACCATTGCTCAGTATATGGCCATTCAAAATCCATTCACCCGGCTGCAAACGCCATCTTAAGATAGCTTCATCTTTAAAACCTGAAATCTGATCTGAAATACAAATGCTTCCACTCTTTAAATCGATACATCTGAGATGCTCACAGCCCCAAGCATCTTTATAACTGCAGGAATATTGATCTTTCTGATATTTTAAACTCTTGGGTTTTAGCCATGCGCCAAATAAGAACCTGCTTAATCTTGGCATCTGTAAATGCTGGTCAAACTGAACGGTATTATGGCTTTCTACACCGCTAAAATACTCTAGATCTGAGGATGTCGAATTATAGCTGTATGTTCCGCCATCTCTAAGAATATTTTCTCCTCTGCACCATATATCTAAATGCAGCGCATCACACTGGCTAGGCCTGAATTTAAATATTGGCAATTTAAATGCAAGGAAAAAACTGCTGTGAATAGAGGTAATTAATCCGCTTTGATCAAAAGATTTGTTTTTATCAGGCAAGGCAAAATTTAGTTGATTTTGCTTAGCCAAAGCAAAAAACTCTAAAATTTGATCATAAGCGCCTGGCGCAGCATAATAGCTATGCTGAAAAAATAGCGTGCTCGCCAGCTGTACTGTTGGACGGAAATCACGATAATCCGTTTCACAAACAGGCAATAATCTTGCGCCATCATTTGCGCCCAAATTTGGAGCATCGCCATTCTGCTGCGTCAAAATATACAGCCAGTTTGTCGCTTTGCCAATTTGATCATATAGGCGCTGAGAGAACTCAGGCAAATTCAGCTTCTGCCTTACAATTTCCGCTAAGCAATAAGAGTCCAGCATCACCCGATGGTAGTTCACAGAATACTGGCTAAATCCGCCATCTTGCATAATCAGCTTGGCAGCGCGGTTTTCCAGCCACTTGAGACCAATTGATGACCAAGCACGATTTTGCGCATTCGGCTGTAAAGCATTTAATAAAGAACCGCCAATAAACAGGGCTGCTGCTTCTGATGTGCCATGATTATTATCCTGCGCAATCGCATAATCAATTGTTGGCGCAATGCGCTTTAAGTGAAGCTCAATAAGTGAAAGCACATTAACTGATGGCATTTTTAATTGATTTAAACCGATTAAGGCACTGATTAAATGCATGACACGAATTGAAGCTTCCTGACCGCATTTCCAATTTGGCCCTAAATAAGCTTTATTTTTTCCACACCAGTCATTTAGCCATTCATCAAGTTCTGCAAGGCTGTTCTCATTTTCTTGTTTGCGGAACTTTACAGTAAAGTCCAACACCCAATCAAAACGTGAAGCCTCCCAAATACCTTTAATGTCACCTACTTTTTCATCAAAGTCAGGTATCTTAAACCAAGGCTGATTTACTTTTTGAAATTCAGCCTGAGTTAAAGGGCTGTAAAACCAATTCGGGCACCGATCAATTGAATATGTATACCAGCCAAAGGCCATGAGTTGATCTGTACGTTCAAAATCTGGGTTTAGCAGTATGCCTTGAGAAAAAAAACTGCCTGAAGGCATGTGTGCAGAAAGCTTCTGCACAGAATTTAGGCCTGTTTTTACACCTAAGCGGTAATTTGCCACCCTGACTAAATTAAACAGCCCTAAGCTTAGCGCTGTTTGGGCCTTCATCAGCATGCTCATACTTGAGACCGTAAAATTTCAGCAACCTGAATTGTTGCTAGCGCAACCTCAAAGATTTCATCGGCAGGAATCGGTGTCTCCTTACCATCACGAATACTATCTACAAAAGCAGCGGCGCAAGCTTCTTGCCCCTTATCTTGACGCCATAAGTTCATTTTAGTAAAACCAGGCCATCCAAAACCTTTGAGTTTGCGGAAATTATCAAGCTGCAATACACGCCCAGCAGTGAAAACTTCAACACGCTCCTTAGGGAAATTTGACGCACCATTTGCCAGATAAAAAATAGTACCGAATGATCCGTCTTCAAAACCTAATGTAATAGAAGCTTTATCCTCTAACACTTGTATAGCATCTGTATCCCCCATGCGGCGCGCTTGGATAGAAACAATTTTTGACCCAGCTAAAAAGCGCATTAAGTCAATAAAATGGCAAGCCTCACCAATTATTCGTCCACCGCCCACAGCATTATCCTGTGTCCAATGATCTGCTGGAATGGCGCCTGCATTCATTGTCATGATAAAGCTTTTTGGTTCTTTGACACTGCTGAGTAAAGATTTCATTTTTTGCACTTGCGGCGCAAAACGGCGGTTAAAACCCACCATTACACGTGAAAATTGATTTTTCTTAATGTTTCTATTATAAGCTAGCTCAATTTTTTCAATTTCTTCAACAGTTAAAGCAATTGGCTTTTCTACAAAGACATTCTTTTGTGCAGATAAAGCTTTTTCAACAAAATATGCATGGCTATTATGGCGTGTTGCAATCGCTACAGTATTAATATCAGCATTATTCAATAATGCATCAATATCTGTAGAAGCTTCTGCAAAACCAGCTTTTTCACCATGAATGACTCCATTGATGCCGCCAGACGTTACAATGGTATGCAATTGAGATGAAGCTTTCTTAAATGCCGGAATTAAAATGCGCGAGGCATAGTTCCCTGCACCAATAAACCCAACGACTGCATTTTGGGGTTCTATTCTGATTGGATTTAAAATAACGTGTTTTTCCAATCTTGTTTCTACTGGCGAATTATATTCCAGCAAAATACCTAAGCCTGACTTATCTTGAGTCAAAACATCGTATGCGTTCGGCGCGTCTTCAAATGCAAAACGGTGTGTAATTAGAGGTTCAAGATTTAAAGTGCCTGCAGACATCATATCTAGCACTGCAACGAAATTGCGCTGTTCAGTCCAGCGGACAAAACCTAGTGGATAATCCTGCCCGTTTTCTTCATAAGCTGAATCATAACGTCCCGGACCATATGAACAAGAAACTTGGAAACTCAGCTCTTTTTCATAAAAATCGGCACGGTTTAATTCCAGCCCTGTTACGCCCACTAAAATAATGCGACCGCGCTTACGGCTCATCCGCGCAGCTTGTATCACTGGATCACTGACTTTGGTAGAGGCTGTAATAATCACGCCATCCACACCAGCTCCGCGGCTAAATGCTAAGCCTGCAGCTACTGGATCTTCGCCCCGTCCAGGATTGCAAACTTCAGCGCCAAATTTCTTAGCAAGCTCTAATTTTGACTGATCAAAATCGACTGCCAATACACGGCAGCCGTTTGCGCGAAGCATTTGGATTGTTAACAGTCCTATCAGGCCTGCGCCAGTAACTACAAAACATTCGCCAATTGTTGGCTGCGCTAAGCGGATCCCCTGCAAGCCAATGCTTGCTACAATCGTGAATGATGCAGCCTCATCTGACACATTTTCTGGAATTACTGCACAGAGGTTTTTAGGGACTTTAACCATATCAGCATGCGGGCCATTTGAAACCACGCGGTCACCAACTTTAAATCCCTCTACACTGGCTCCAACTTCATGAACACGGCCCACATTGCAATAACCTAATGGCAAAGGCTGAGCAAGTTTGGATTTCACTGCATCATACGTTGTCAGCAGTCCATCTGTTTGGACTTTTTCCAACACCATTTTTACTTTTTCTGGCTGCTGACGGGCTTTGTCTAACAATGAAGCCTTACCAAAACCAACCAGCATGCGTTCCGTTCCTGCTGAGATTAAAGAAATTGCAGTTGAAATTAATAGATAGCCTTTTGAGCATTGCGGTACAGGCGCTTCAGCAACTGTTGTTCCGCCTTTTGCCATATCTTGAAGAATTTGTTTCATAAAATATACCTTAGAAAAATGCCTGTATTTGATCCCATTCACCTGTAAAGCAGGTATGATTCGAAGGAATTTTTATATTTTTTACCTTCTCCAAATTAAACCTAACCTCTTTAGACTCTAATACGATGAAGTTTAAATCATTAAATTTATTACGAAGATTTCTCACGTACTCTACATTGCTTAAAACCACGGGTAGACCATAATATTGAGCTTCAAAAATTGGGAGCCCTACTGTTTCAAATAAAGAGTTGAAAATTATTAGATTTGATTGACTATATAAAAAATGTAATTCAGAGTAACTACAATTTCCACAAAAATAAAAAACATCATTATTTGAATAGCCATGCTTATCAGAAGTTACAAGCACCTTTATATTTTTATTTTTAAAAAAATCATAAGCGTTGTAAACATCTTCAAATCCCTTGTGTGACATTCTGACGTCAGTATAAGGACATAAAGCGATTATATTTTTAGAATCATAAAAATCATTGAACCATTCAGGCTCAACTCTTTCACGAGGAATTTTTATTCCAGGCCACAAATCAACAACTTTTGTCTTCCCACTAAAATCAAATAATTTTTCAAGATTACTTTTTATAATTTCATTCTGGCAAATAAATACACTTTTAGCCTGAAGCAATAAAAAAAACTTATAAATCATAAATCTAAAGTTTTTCTCTTCGAAAAATTTTGCCTGATGAAAATACGTTATTCTATTAAAAAAAGGAAAACAAATATTTAAGTTCATAAATGAAAAAATAATATTTGTTCTATAAATAATTGAATAATAAAGAATACCAAAAACTGCAAAAAAAACTGACAATAATCCATTTGTTTTTAGTTTAATAATCTCAACATTCTCAGATTCACTTTCAATATCAAATCCTACAATAAAAATATATTTATTATTAAAATCATTCAACTCGACCCATTGAATAAAAGTTTCTACAATTGTTCTAGCTCCACCCACCTTTGCACCAGAAGCATTAACAATAATTTTCTTCATTACCACTCAAACCTATCATCGATACCATTAATGATTGCAATAAATTTATCTGCTGCAACTTTGGGACTTATGCTTTTTTTAGACCAATCAAAGATTTCTTTTCGACTCTTACCCAAGGATTCAACTTGCAAAACTGCATTTATTAAACTTTCATTATTTACTGCTGTTAAAACAAAACCAGCACCAGAAGCAGCTATTAAACAAGATGCTCCAGTTTTTGTTGAACATATAACTTTCAAACCTGACTGTAATGCCTCGTTTACGACAGCCCCCCAACCTTCATCACCAACATTTGGCAACATCAAAACATCATACTCTAATAGCTTTTCTCTCATAATCTTGTTTGTAACAAAATCATATCGTCTGACTCGATCGCTTAGATTATTAATATTTATGAAAGAGTTAATATCATCCTCTAAAATACCATTTCCATAAATATCTAAAGTAAAATCTTTCAATCTATAATCGTTAAAAGCATTAAGCAGTTCCATAATTCCTTTTGATGGAAGTAATCTACCAATAAAAATCATTTTCCCATTAAATGGCTTTTCTAAAATAGATTCCCTAGAGTTATCTTTTGTGAAGTAGCCAAATTTAATTATTTGGCTACTTGGGACACCAACTCTCAAGAACCATTTTTTACCTTTATCACCTATGGCTAAAAATTTAATATTAGAATTCGAAATAAATTTCCATCGTAAAAAATCTCTAAAAATTCTTAAACAACCGCGAAAACCAACATCATCTTTACCCTCAGAATAAATAAAAATTTTCTTATCATTATTTCTGCAGATAGAGAAAGCTTCATTTAAATCTTTATAAGCAAAAAAACCACTAAACACATTGACATCAGATTTAGAAACATAATCTGATATATTAATATCACCAATATATTTTAAATTTATAGAAGAGGATATCTCGGCTTCCCACCCCATTTTTTTTCGTTCGCTATTACTGAGTTCACATACTATAAGATTTACTTTAATATTTTCATTAAGACAGATTTCTTCCAAGAAGGGAAGCTGATGAATACTGAGTACATTTTGCCAGAAGTTAATAATCATAATACTCTCAAATTAATTTCTTCTTAAATCTTGCAGGATTTCCAGCATAAAGAGAGAAAGATTCTACATCTGTATTAACTACGCTACCAGCAGCAATAATTGAACCTTCACCTATTGTGATGCCTGGAAGAATTATACTTCCTGCACCAACCCAAGTTCCGCTACCAATTTTTATATAGCTATTATAACCGGTACCAGCTGCACGCTTAGGTAGTTGATCTATTTTATGAGAACCAGTTAGTAGTTTTACTTGTGGAGCTATATCTACATTATCTCCAAGAATAAACGTCCCATTCCCATAGAAGGAAACATCATGTCCAATAAACGTGTCCTTTCCAACTTCTAATTCACAAATCCCACTAATTTTAACAGATGATACCAAACGGGCACTTTGATGAATGTTAAAACCTAATGAACGTAACAAACTATTTTTAAGCTTATATAACCGAGTATCTGGTAATACTTTAAAAAACATAAGGAAAATTTTCAGCAAATATGATTTCATCGGCTTAAACTCTTAACGATTACTTTATGTAATTTATCCCAATCTAACAGATCTCTAGCCAAGTCTTTATTGATAAGGCTCGTTATTTCAGTCATATTTTCTTTCAACTCTGCCTTTCGATGAATCTCAGAAACCCAAAGATTAATATCATTTTCATCGATTAAAGTTATATCTCCTTTCTTATCAATCAAATCCAAGATATCTCGCAGGCCGTTTGAGTCTACACTTAAAACATGCTTTCCTAATGCTAAATACTCACCAATTTTAATAGGATAAACACAGTCAAGCTCCTCTCTATGTGCAATAGGGAATGTATACATACATACATCCACACTATTCAGTATATTAATCGCCCTTGTCCAATCAACAAAACCATAAAAACAAGTTTTAATAAGATCATTATTATATTTTTCTATTTCATTTTTAAAATTCTCGTCAAAGTCACCAATTAGATGAAATTTCACTTTGGTATTATTATTTTCAAATAACTCTTTTACTATTTTCAAAATCAGAAAGGATCTTTCAAATGAAAGTACACCAACATATCCCAAATGAAGAAACTCTTGCTCGGAAGCTACATCCTTATTATTGGAAATTTTTTTAATTTCAGAGAATGCAACACCATTGATACACTTAATTCTATTCGCATGTAATAAGAATCTAGTTTCATAAATAGCAGATATTAAGATATCTGAGTTTTTAATTGCCTTAACTATATTTCTTTCAAAAAACCTATGATAAACAAACTTAGCATAATTTTTTTTGAATAAATGAATATTTGATGTCAAATTCTCATGATCATACAGGTCTACAATCCATTTAAAATTATATTTTTTTCTTAAATTTAAAACCTCTTTGCTTATAGGCCAACTAGGTCCATGAATGACTGTTAGATCGCTATCGTCAGAAACATACTTAGGAAAAATTTCATCAAGCTCTTTAAAGGAATCTACTTTCATATATTCAGAGTTATCATTGAGAAAGATTGACAAAGAATCTTCCTTATCAATGAACAGTACCTGATCAAAGAAACTTTTCAATACCAAAGCCCGCTGTATAGGTGTAGTATTATATGGCCAAGATTTACCACACGAACCAATAAAAATTAAAATTTTATTTTTACTCATCCAAATACTTCCTTACATACAAAAACTGAATAATCGTTAGAACAATATAAGCACACAACAGACCAAGAAATGGAGACACTAAATTAATAACAATGGATAAATATGTAAACAATATAAAACTTACAGCCCAAATTACGTTAAAGTAAAAACCTACTTTTGTCTTTAGTAGCGAGATTATCTTATTTCCGATCACTGAATTTATTGAAAAAAGTATACTTCCTAGACACAGAATAACGAGATCATTTAAACTAATTAATTCTATATATGAAAAACCTAAAGCTTTTAGAAAAATCAAAAACAAAGATGCGCCTACAGAAATTAAAAAATTAATTAGCAACATATAAAAGAAATTATTTCTAGTATTACTTTCTGATAATATTTTTAAAAAAATAGACCCTAATACTGAAGGAATAAAAATTATTAAATTCCTGATTTGCATTCCGTAGTTAAACACACTAATAACAACAACTGAATTCAAAAAGCCTAAAATATACAGAACCACCATATTCACAGGCATTAAAACTATACCACTAGCCGATGCTGGTACAATAAAAGCAAATAATTCTTTGTAGTAAAGACTAGATGCTTTCACCTTAAATATAGCTTGAACATCTAGTATCTTAAGCAAAAATAATGTTAGAAATAAAAACTCAAAAAGAATGGAGATCAAATAACTATTTAACAAATTAAGATCAAATAAAAAATATCCACTCAATAAAGAAATTGCTGAAAAAAAAGAAGTGACAACTAAATAATTAATTTTCTCTTTAGCATAATAAAATCCTTTAAAAACACCACTAAAACATAAAATAAAAATAAAAATAGCTAAAAACTGATAATTAACAGTAGCACTTCCTATACCTCCCAATACCTTATCTAAAAGAGGATTAATAGAAAACAAAAATGCAACTGAAACAACTAACGCCAAAACGAATGAAATACTGATAATAACTTTTGCATATATATTTTCTTTTTCTTCAAATTTTGGAATATAAGTATTTGCTGCCAAAGACAACCCAGCAACACCCAAAGATTGAAAAACAACTAAAAATGTAATTAATGTAGAGTTAACAGCAAAATCTTTCATATTACTTGATGTTGAAAACATATAGATCAGCAATATGGATAAACGATAAAACCCCTGACTTAATGCATTAAGCCCTCCTAAATTAATAATTTTTTTAATCATAGCTATCTTTCCGAAAGTAAAATTGTATAGGCTATTATGGAAATAACACTACCTACACCTGTCAAATAACCTTCTCCAGAACTTAATGTTAATATTGATAACAAAATAAAATCATTATTATTAAAACTTCTCAATCTAGATATTATAGCCAATATATAAAAAAGCATACCAAACAGACCAACCATTGATAGTAAATCTGTAAAAGAGGCCTCTGCTGGATATCTAGAATAAGGATTACTTTCCTCAGTTAATGCTCCCACTCCAATTAATGGGCTATATAAAAATGCATCTAACTGCCTATCCATAATTTCCTGTCTGGCTCCCAATTCAAATTCACGAACTGTGAAAATTGAATTACTAGCGTCATTATTTCCAATTTCTCTAACTTGAATATTAGAAAAAATTACTCCACCAAGTAAGAAAACAATAAATCCGACTTGAAAGAAGATTTTTTTATTGTAGTTTTTTAAAAGCATTATCGCTGTTATAATTCCAATAGCTAATAATGCACCTCTTGATTGTGTTAAAAATACCATTAGCAGATATGCAACTATCCCTAATAAATCATATTTACTTTTACTCTTTAAATATGAAATAAAAAAAACACTGTATGATAGCATCGAAAAACCGGCGACTATATTAGTATTTTTTGTCCATGCAGCAAATCGCCCCATAATATAAGAATCAGGAATTAATAAAAATGGGATAATAGAAATTAAAAACAATACAGAGAATTTCTTATATGCAAATATGAAAAAATCACTTCTATTTCCATATTGAACTGGATAGGGTAAAAAAGGCAAAATCAATATAAAAACAAATGGAAGCACAGATGAAATTGATTCAAAGCTTAACCCACTAAACAAAATAGTGGAAAGCATTAAGATTAACAGAAATAAAAAATAAAAAATAAAAGACAACCCAATCTTTATAAAAGCTTGGAATTTAAAAAAACAGAAACTTATGAATATATAACCAAAAAAGAATATCCATCTAAATAATTCAAAAAACTCGCTTATTGGTGGCGAATTTGCTAAAGCTAGAGCAAAGCTAAAGTATGTCCCAATTAGGACATACAAAAGCATTTTATTCTTTTTATGCATTGCACTCATTTTAAAAGGCCGCAGCTATCCACAATCATATTTAAGTCAAAATTATGTTTAAATTTTTCAAAATGACGATGTTTTACTAAAATCACATGGATATTTGCAATATTGCTATCTTCCAATGAAATTAACTGAACATTTTCCAGAATATTTTCTGGCAATCTGTCAATATTCGGCTCAATAGCAAAAATATTTAACCCTTGTTCTGCTAAGCTCTTAGTAATTTCTAAAGCAGGGCTTTCGCGCAGGTCATCAATATCCGGCTTAAACGCTAAGCCGTAACAAGCAATAGTTACATCTTTAATGGTTTTTTCAGGGTTTGCTTGCAAGAATTCCGCAATTTTAATTTTAACCTGATCAATCACCCATTCCGGCTTGCTGTCATTCACCTCACGCGCTGTACGGATTAAACGCGCTTGCTCCGGCGTTTTAGCAACAATAAACCACGGATCAACTGCAATACAGTGCCCGCCCACACCGGGGCCAGGCTGTAAAATATTGACACGCGGGTGGCGGTTCGCCAGAGAAATCAACTCCCAAACATTAATGTCTAATTTATCGCAGATAATTGACAGTTCATTTGCAAATGCAATATTGACATCACGGAATGAGTTTTCAGTCAGCTTGCACATTTCAGCTGTACGCGCATTTGTTTTTATACACTCCCCTTTTACAAAGGTTTTGTATAGTTCACAAGCAGCTTTTGAACAGCGGGGTGTCATGCCGCCAATAATGCGGTCATTGCTGATCAACTCCTGCAGCACCTTGCCCGGCAATACGCGCTCAGGGCAATGCGCTATTAAAATATCCGCATCCTCACCGGCTTGCTGCGGGAAAGTTAAATCAGAACGAGCTTCTCTTAACCATGCGGACATTTGCTCAGTTGCGCCGACAGGTGAAGTAGATTCTAAAATAACTAAATTGCCTTTCGTTAAGAATGAAGCCAAAGCTTTGGATGCAGCTTCAATGTATTTTAGATCAGGCTCATGATTATCTTTAAATGGTGTAGGTACAGCAACAATATAGACATCAGCTTCTACCGGCATAGTTTGAGCAGACAGCTTTTTTTGCGCCACTACATCACGGACTAATGCATCAAGGTCTGGCTCTACAATATGAACCTTCCCTTGATTAATCATATCAACAGCATGCTGATTCACATCAACACCTGTCACTTTTATCCCATGCGCAGCAAACGTCGCAGCAGTCGGCAAACCTATATACCCCAAGCCAATAACGCAAATATGTTTAAATTGATTATTCATACTACTTACACTTACTCAGTTATTCTTTAAAAAATCTATAATTTGCTGACATGAAGTGCCATCACCATATGGGTTGTGCGCTTCAGCCATAAGCTTATAAAGATCATTGTTTTCAATTAAATCTATTACTGAACGCTCAATAATCGAAGCATCTGTGCCAACCAGCTTAACCGTGCCTGCTTCCACAGCTTCCGGACGCTCTGTTGTATCGCGCATAACAAGCACAGGCTTGCCTAATGATGGCGCTTCTTCTTGAATGCCACCGGAATCCGTCAGAATAAGATAACTGCGATTCATTAAATACACGAAAGGCAAATAGTCTTGCGGCGCAATTAAATGAATATTTGAAATGCCGGATAACAGTTCATTTACCGGTTTTTGCACATTCGGATTTAAATGCACAGGATAAACAATCTGCACATCAGCATATTTTTTGGCAATATTCGCTAAAGCAGTGCAGATATTCAAAAATCCTTGACCAAAATTTTCGCGGCGATGCCCGGTTACCAGTATCAGTTTTTTACTGCCATCCAAAAAGCTGAATTCCTGTTCAAAATTTTTAATGATATTTTGATCTGTCTCAACTTTTTCTTTTACTTTCAATAACGCATCAATAACCGTATTGCCTGTAACCGAAATTAATGCGGGATTTATATTTTCTTTGATTAAATTATTATAGGAAGACTGTGTTGGGGCAAAGTGATAATTGGCCAAAGCACCGGTCAATTTACGGTTTGCTTCTTCAGGCCAAGGAGAATAAATATCTCCTGTACGCAGGCCTGCTTCCACGTGGCCAATTTTCACTTTATGATAATAGGCGGCCAATGATGCGGCAAATGTTGTCGCTGTATCGCCATGCACCAGCACAATATCAGGCAGCCACTCTTCAAACACCTGCTCCAGGCCTTTCAATACACCAGAAGTTACATCTGAAAGCGTTTGGCCAGGCTTCATTAAATTCAAGTCAAAGTCCGGTGTTAACTGAAACAGCTCCAGCACTTGATCCAGCATTTGCCGGTGCTGCCCTGTAACACATACTTTTGTTTCAAAGTCCCCATTTTGTTCTTTTAACATCAGCGCTAAAGGCGCCATTTTAATGGCTTCAGGACGCGTGCCAAAAACTAAAAGTATTCTTTTCACTATAATTGCCTTATAAACGAAGTGAGCTTTCTTGCTGATCTAATATATATTTCAAATCATATAAAACATGCTTAGGCTTGCCTAAATCATGCATATCCTGCGCCGTCATGGCTTTAAACTGATCATGCGCAACGGCCAAAATCACCGCATCATATGTATTTGGCGCCAGATGCAAAACTGGAGCAAAGCCATATTCATCTTCAACCTCTTCAGGGTCTACCCAAGGATCATAAATATCCAGATCCAATTCATACTCTTTTAATGCTTTTACCATATCCACAATTTTTGTATTGCGGATATCCGGGCAGTTTTCTTTAAAGCTAAGGCCCATCACCAAAATTTTAGAACCAACCACCTGAATGCGCTGCTTCACCATTTCCTTAATTAATTGAGTAGCAACATACTCGCCCATGCGGTCATTTAAACGCCGCGCGGCTAAAATAATTTCAGGATGAAGGCCAATTGACTGAGCTTTATGGGTTAAATAATATGGGTCTACGCCAATGCAGTGGCCGCCAACCAAGCCGGGGCGGAATGGCAAAAAGTTCCACTTGGTTCCCGCCGCTTTGAGCACTTCTTCAGTATCAATACCCATCTTATTGAAGATCAGCGCCAGCTCATTAATCAGCGCAATATTGACATCACGCTGGGTATTTTCAATCACTTTAGCCGCTTCAGCAACCTTAATGCTTGAAGCTTTGTATGTGCCGGCCTGAATAATCAGCTTATAAACCTGATCAATAAACTCAGCGGCTTCTAGCGTCGAGCCCGAGGTGATTTTTAGAATATTAGTTACGCTGCGGTTTTTATCTCCAGGGTTAATGCGCTCTGGGCTGTAACCTGCATAAAAATCCTGATTAAACTTCAAACCTGAAATTTTTTCCAGTACAGGAATGCAGGCTTCTTCTGTCGCGCCTGGGTAAACCGTTGATTCATATACAACGATATCGCCTTTTTTCAAGACGCTGCCAATGCTTTCCGAAGCTTTGATTAAGGGGGTTAAATCCGGCTGCTTAAAATCGTCAATCGGCGTAGGCACAGTCACAATAAAAAAGTTGCTGCCTTTTAAATCACCTGAATTTGCAGAATACTGCAAATGTGTTGACTGAGCTAATTCTTCCGGCGAAACCTCTAAAGTATGGTCTTGGCCGCTTTTCAGTTCATCAATGCGCTTTTGATGAATATCAAAACCTACTACAGGCACTGTTTTGCCAAACTCCACAGCCAAAGGCAAGCCAACATAGCCGAGTCCAATAATTGCAATTTTCAGTTCAGCGAGCTGTAACATTCTATTCTAAGCCTTATATGTTATTTTTTATGCCTATATTTAAGCACAAATTAAAAACCGGCTTAATATAGCAGAAAATGATTAATTTGATATCGCAAAAAATTATTTTTAGAAGGCGATATAGAAAACAGCAGATTAACTGAATACTGTCATAACAGCATAATAATCACCAGCACAGAAACGAAGCAAAATAGAATTGCAGATGCACTGCATAATCTTGACAGCCAATAAACAGCACCCAAAAGTCATAATAAATATTATTATTCATGCATTTACATAGCATAAACAGAATTCCCCCATCAGCGCTAGGCTGGCGGAGCTTCTTAGTATAAAATACCCGCGCTATTATATTAATTTTTAAGCATGCTTCGGCCTCATTGAATATTTATTATTTATATAAAACAGGATTTAGAGTGAGTTACTACCGTTACAGCATTATGCTGGCATTAATTTTAGGAATGACGGGCTGCGCCATCACCTCCGGCCTGCAGACTTATGACCTTCCGGAAGAGGGCGTTTACCAAACCGACTTGGGCACGCAAGTGAATGTGGTAAAGCTCACTCAAGATACCCTGGCGGCGGTTCAGCCGGCGCAAATCAATCAGCAAAGCTATGCGCAGCTATTCAATGCCGGCCATCATAAAAATTACCGGCTCAGCCCCGGCGATATTCTTTCCATTTACCTATGGGCATATCCAGAAATCACCCCGCCAACCAATACCATCAGCAATGAGCTGAGCGTTCAATCCAACGGCTATCAAATTGACCAAAGCGGCTATATTCAGTTTCCGATTATCGGGCGCTACAAAGCCGCCGGAAAACCGCTGGCTCAGATCAATAAGGAACTGCGCAGCCAGCTGTCGCGCTATTTAAAAACTCCCGATGTGATTGCGCGGGTGCTGTCCTATCAGGGCCAGCGCTTCTCCGTACAGGGCAATGTAATGAAGGGCGGCCAATTCGCCTTGAGCGACCAGCCTGTGAGCGTATACACTGCGCTGGGCATGGCGGGCGGCGTGAACACCCAATTGGGCGACAACACCTCCATTACTCTGGTCCGCCAGGGGCAAACTTACAATTTAAACAGCATCGAACTGGAAAAAGCTGGCTATTCGCTGCATAAGCTGCTGCTTCAGCCGGATGACACAATTTACGTCAATTCGCGCGAAAATCAGAAAATTTACGTGATGGGTGAATCAGGACAGAATAAACCGGTTCAATTGCGTGATCAAGGCATGACCTTAAGCGATGCGCTGGGTGAAAGCCTGGGACTCAACCCGCTTTCAGCCAGCCGCAGCAAAATTTATGTGGTACGCAGCAGTCCGAATAACCCGATGACTGAAATTTATCACTTGAATTTAACCAGCATCGGCGACTTCGGTCTGGCTAATCAGTTCAAAATGCGCAGCAATGACATTATCTATGTCGATGCCTCTGGCCTGGCGCGCTGGCAGCGTGTTGTCAATCAGGTTATCCCCTTCTCTAACATGATTTATAATGTTGACCGGCTGGGGCAATAATGCAAATTAAAAATATTTTAGTGGTCTGCATTGGCAATATCTGCAGAAGCCCGATGGCTGAGTATTTTTTAAAGCGGGAATTTCCGGACTTGAAAATTCATTCAGCCGGCATTTCCGGACTGATTGGCCAGCCTGCTGACAGCAAGGCGCAGCTGTGTATGCAGCGCCTGGGCATTGATATGTCAGGGCATATTGCGCGCAGGCTGAATGCCGAATTAATCAAGCAGGCGGACTTGATTTTAGTCATGAGCCAGAACCAGCAAAAGCATATTGAGCAGGCATGGCCTTTTGCCAAAGGCAAAGCGTTCCGCCTGGGGCACTGGCAGGGCAAAAATATCGCAGACCCCTACCGGCATGACCAGGCCGTATTTGATGAAGCCTGCCAGCTGATTCAGCAGTGCGCTGCAGACTGGAAAAAACATATTTAACTATTTTGAAATCCCATTATGAGCCAAAATACCAATACCGAAGATACCATTGATTTAAAAGAGCTGTTTTTTTCGCTGATTGCGCAATGGAAGCTGATTGCGCTCTGCGTGATTTTAAGCCTGGTCTGCGCTCTTCTGTATTTGCGCGCAACGCCGGACACCTATGCGGTCGATGCCCTGGTGCAGGTCGAAGAAAATAAAGGCGCATCGGCTGCGCTTTTAGGCGATCTATCCACAATGATTGACCAGAAGCAGCCGGCTCAGGCTGAAATCGAAATTTTAAGATCCCGCCTGGTCTTAGGCGGCGTCATTCAAAGCCTGAATCTGGACCTGAAAATTTCAGGCACGCAAAATTCCTTCGCCGACCGGCTGTTCAGCCCGCATGCTTATGTCACTGATTACCTGACAAAATCAGTTGTATTTAAAGATGATGCAAAGTCTTTTGAGGTGCGCAGCTTCGACATCCCTGCTACCTACTGCGACAAGCCGCTTGAGCTGCGCTTTGACGGCAATAAATTCAATTTAACAGATGCAAGAACGCAACAAGCGGTGTTCAGCGGCGCCATCAATGCTGACAATAAATTGCAAACAGCACAAGGTTTGTGGCGCATCGCCATTTATACGCAAGACCAGTTTAAAGATGCCTATTCAATTCAGAAACAATCCTTGCCGGCTGCCGTTAACGGCATACTAGCAAATTATTCTGTGGCGGAAAAAGGCAAAATGACCGGCATTCTCAGCCTGAATTACCAAGGCCAGGATAAAGCGCATATCACCAAAGTCCTGAACTCAATTTTGGCAGCCTACAGCCAGCAGAATATTGAACGCCGTTCCGCGGAAAGCGCGCAAACCCTGAAATTCCTGGATGAACAGCTGCCGGACTTGAGAAAGCAGCTGGATACTGCGGAGCGCGAATTCAATAAATTCCGCCAGCAGCACAATACCGTGGATGTGACCAAAGAGTCTGAACTGTACCTGACTCAAAGCGTGGCTTTGGAAACCCAGAAAGCCGAGCTGGAGCAGAAAGTCGCCGAAGCTTCCGCCAAATACACCAGCGAGCATCCGGTGATGCAGCAGATGAATGCGCAGCTGGGCGCCTTGAATAAGAAACTCGGCGAGCTGGAAAGCACCCTGAAGCAGCTGCCGGACTTGCAACGCCGCTACCTGCAGCTGTACCGCGAAGTTGAAGTGAAAACCCAGCTATATACAGCCCTGCTGAATTCATACCAGCAGCTGCGCATCGCTAAGGCTGGGGAAATTGGCAATGTACGCGTAGTGGATACCGCAGTCGAACCAATTAAGCCGATTGCGCCGAAAAAGCTGCAAATTTTAATCCTTTCCATTTTCCTCGGCGGCTTCCTCGGCACCCTGCTGGCCCTGCTGCGCAACATGATGCGTTCAGGCATCAAGGATTCATCGCAGATTGAAAATGAACTGGATCTTCCGGTTTATGCGACCGTGCCGCGCTCGCCGATGCAGGAAAGCCGCATCAAGCTGCTGAAAAAGAAAAAGCATATTCCTGTTCTGGCAGTTAAAAACGGCGATGACATCGCTATTGAAAGCCTGCGCAGCATGCGCACCGCGATTCATTTTGCCCTGAGCGCCGCCCGCAACAACCTGATCATGATTTCAGGCCCGGCGCCGGAAGTCGGCAAATCCTTTATTTCCACCAACCTAGCAGCCATTCTGGCGCAAAGCGAAAAGCGGGTTCTGATTATTGATGCCGATTTGCGCCGCGGCTACCTGCATAAATACTTCAACCATGACAACCAGCCGGGCCTGGCCGACTACCTGAATGGCCAGCAGAGTTTAGACGCAATTGTCAAATCCACTGAAATTGCCGGCCTGAGCGTGATTGCGCGCGGCAAGAGCCCGGCCAACCCGTCTGAACTGCTCAGCTCCGCTAAATTCGCAGCCCTGCTTGAACAGCTTTCGCCACTGTATGACCATGTGATTATTGATACGCCGCCGGTGCTCGCAGTGACGGACGGCATCATTATTTCGCAGTATACCGGCGTAAACTTAGTCATCGCGCGCTATGCGAAAACACAGATGAAAGAGCTGGAGCTGACCGTCAGCCGCTTTGAGCAGGTCGGCGTGAAAGTCAACGGCGTCATCCTGAATGATATTCAGCGCAGCGCCGGCAGCTACGGCTACGGTTACGGCTATAACTATTCTTACGGCTACAAAGCCGCTAAGGATCAGGACTGAGCGCCGGAGGCTTTTAGCATGCTGCGGCGGGCCAAGCCGGCCCGCCGTATTTGTATGAAAAATGTTTTATGTATTCAGCATTTTATAGAATATTGAACTAAACATGACTATGATATTTTTCTCAGCCGCAAGGATATTAGAAAGCTGCGGCCGGGAAAAGTCTGCTAAAATTTCGGCAACTTTTTTACCTATAAAATAATTGTGGGAAAATTTATGAGTAAGGCCCTACCCATTGCTGTCGCTGTTGTTCTAGGCGGTGCTGCGCTTGTTCCTGTTTACTATGCAACTCAAAAGCCCGCTGTGCAGGCTGCCACATCTACGCAGCCCGCTGCCGGCGCATCGGCGGTCGAGAAAATCAGCTATGCGTTGGGTTATGAAGTCGCGCACCAGACGCCGCCTGAATTGAATATTGACAGTTTCGTCACAGGGGTCCGCGCCGGACATGCGCGCGCCAAGCCGGCCTATAGCGAAGAAGAGCTGCAGCAGGCCTATGTGCAGTTCCAGCAGGAAATGCAGCAAAAGCAGCAGGATCAGTCCAAGCAGGCAAAATCCGGCAGCGACTCTTTCCTGACTGAAAATGCCAAAAAGCCGGGAGTAAAAACCACGGCATCGGGCCTGCAGTATAAAATCATCCAGGAAGGCAGCGGCAAGCAGCCGGCAGCCAATTCCATGGTTACCGTGCACTACAAGGGCCAGCTGGCTGACGGCAAAGTCTTTGACAGCTCAATTGAGCGCGGCGAGCCGATTGAGTTCCCGCTAAATCAGGTCATTCCAGGCTGGACTGAAGGCCTGCAGCTGATGAAGGAAGGCGGCAAAGCCACGCTGTACATTCCGTCACAGCTGGGCTACGGCGAACAGGGCGTTCCGGGCACGATTCCGCCAAACAGCACTTTGATTTTCGATGTTGAACTAATCAAAGTGAAATAACAGAGAATTTAAGGAGAGCGCATGCTCTCCTTTTCTTTATAACTTGAGACGCCTTATGAAAATTAAAATCACCCTGCTCAGCCTTGCGCTCTGCGCCGGCGGCGCTTATGCCAAAGACATCAGCAGCAAAAGCAGCGCAGCCGAACAGATCGGCTACAGCTTCGGCTATCTCATGGGCCGCAGCAATGCCGACGCCATGAAAGATATGGATGTCGACGCTTTTGTTGAAGGCCTGAAAGCCGCTTCTCAGGGCAAGGACGCAGCGCTCAGCGACGAGGAAATGGCCCGCGTGCTGACCCAGTATAAAAAGCAGGCCGAAGCCAAGCAGCTGATTGAGCTGAAGCGCAAGGCTGAACAGAATGCGAAAACCGGCAGCGCCTTCCTGGCGGAAAATGCCAAAAAGGCCGGCGTTAAAGCCACCCGCTCCGGCCTGCAGTATCAGGTGCTGCAGCCGGGCAAAGGCAAAACCCCAAAGGCCAATTCAACGGTGAAAGTCAGCTACGAAGGGCGCCTGATTGACGGCACCGTATTTGACAGCTCAATTGCGCGCAATCAGCCCGCCAGCTTTCAGGTCAGCCAAGTAATTCAAGGCTGGAGCGAAGGCCTGCAGCTGATGCAGGAAGGCGCCAAATACCGCTTCTTTATTCCCGCCCATTTGGCTTATGGGCAAATCGGTTCAGGCGATGTGATTGAGCCGAACAGCACGCTGATTTTTGATGTGGAGCTGCTTGAAGTGGCGCCGAAATAAAGCCTTGCAGTTTTTGCCCCGGTGCGCAGCAGGCTTTTATCCGCAGCAGCTGCGCATGCCTGCGCCGGGCTTTTTTTCTTTTCCGCCCCGGCTGCATCAAATGCAGCCTTTAGCTAAAATTTCATAAATAAAATCATCTTATTATGCTTTAATCATGCTATTCCAAAATAACAGAGGCAGAGCTATGGCGCTGACAATAAAAACCCGTGAAATTGAATACACCGCCGCCGACGGCGCAAAGCTGATCGGCTATTTCGCTGCGCCGGAAAGCGCAGCCCCGGTTCCCGGCGTGATTGTGGCGCCGGAATGGTGGGGGCGCAATGAATATACCGAACAGCGCGCGCGCGAACTGGCGCAGCATGGCTACGCAGCCCTGGCCATAGACATGTACGGCGCCAAGAAATCCACTGAGCAGGCCAGCGAGGCTTCGGAGTGGATGATGCAGACCTTTGCAGATCCGGAAACAATTGTGACCCGCGCGTCTGCGGGATTAAGCGCATTAGCGCAGCAGCCTGAGGCAAATCCGGATAAACTGGCAGCAATCGGCTTCTGCTACGGCGGCAAAGTCGTGCTGGATTTAGCCCGCTCCGGCGCCGGCCTGCGCGCCGTGGCGACTTTCCATGCTGCTTTGGCGCCGAAAGCGCCGGCGCAGGAAGGCGCAGTTCAGGCGGAAATTTTAGTCATGCATGGCGCGCTGGACAGCATGGTGACGCTGGATGACGTGGCCGCCTTCCGCGCAGAAATGCAGGCCGCCAAAGTCCGGCATGAAGTGCTGATTTTTGCAGGGGCCAAGCACGGCTTCAGCAACCCTTTGGCGGATGAGCGCGCCAAGGCCAATGGCGTTGACTTAGGCTATAACGCAGCCGCTGAACAGCAGAGCCTGGAAGCCATGTATGCGCTGCTGGCGCGCAGCCTTAGCGCCTGAATAAGCCCGGCGCCGGGCCGGCGGAAATAAATTCAATCACTTTGGAGGAAAAAACGATGACTGACAACAACTGCCCATACTGCAATTATGATGAATATGAAGTGATTGCAAAAAATGATTTTGGCGTCGTGCTGCCTGAACCGAAAAGCCTATCCAAAGGGCATTGCGTCATTATTCCTTTGCGCCATGTCAGCTCTTTTTTTGACGTGACGGACAAGGAGCGCAAAAGCCTGCTGTCTTTGCTGGAACAGGCGCGCAATGAATTGAACATGCTGCACCATCCGGCAGGCTTCCATATCGGCTTCAATGACGGCGCGGTATTTGGCCAGGCGGATGAGCATCTGCATATCCATATTATCCCGTGCTATGAAAATCAGGCTTTGCAGCTGGACGCGCGCTGGGGCTTCACCGGCTGATTCCCGCCGGCGCAGCAAGGTTCCTCCGCGGAGCCTCCTGCGCCTCGCTTCAGCCCTTCCCTTCAAGCCGCCTACCGGCGCGGCCGCATTCCGCATGCCTTAAACCGGATCAGCGTTTTTCCGGATTATTCCGCTCCGGCGGAAATTTCACTCAATAATTCCATGTATACTGAAGCAGTTTTCCTGCGTGCTGTCCTGCTTTATGTTTGTATTTTCTGATGCCCTGCTGGCCTGGTTTGACGTGCACGGCCGCCATGACCTGCCGTGGCAGACCGCGGATGACCCTTACAGAGTTTGGGTCTCTGAAATCATGCTGCAGCAGACCCAGGTCAAAACCGTGCTGCAGTATTTTGGGCGCTTCATGCAGCGCTTTCCTGCGGTGCAGGATCTGGGCCGGGCCAGCTGGGATGATGTCGCCCCCTATTGGGCCGGGCTGGGCTATTACGCCCGCGCGCGCAACCTGCACAAGGCTGCCGGGATTGTCGCCCGCCAGGGCAAATTCCCTGAAACGCTGGATGGCTGGATTGCGCTGCCCGGCATCGGCCGCTCCACCGCCGGCGCGCTGATGTCGCTGGGCCTGCGCCAGTACGGCGTGATTATGGACGGCAATGTCAAGCGGGTGCTGGCGCGGTTTTTTGCCATTGAAGATGACCTGTCCAAGCCGCAGGCTGAGCGCGCAATGTGGGCCCTGGCCGAACAGCTGTGCCCGCAAAGCCGCAATCATGA
Organism: Acinetobacter sp. WCHAc010034; assembly: GCF_001696615.3. Taxonomy (NCBI): domain Bacteria; kingdom Pseudomonadati; phylum Pseudomonadota; class Gammaproteobacteria; order Moraxellales; family Moraxellaceae; genus Acinetobacter; species Acinetobacter sp. WCHAc010034. The sequence goes on from NZ_CP032279.1 coordinate 1,861,002, forward strand.
CTACACCCAGGCCATTATGGACTTGGGCGCCACCGTCTGCACGCCGAAAAAGCCGCTGTGCCTGTACTGCCCGATGCAGCAGCGCTGCAAAGCCCATCAGCAGGGCATGGAAACTGAACTGCCTTTCAAAAAGCCGAAAAAAGCCGTGCCGGTGAAAGACGGCCAAGTGCTGCTGCTGTGTTCAGGCGGGGAATGGCTCTGGCAGCAGCGCCCGGACAGCGGCTTATGGGGCGGCCTGTGGAGCCTGCCGGTTTTTGAGCAGGCGCAGGAGCTGCAGCAGGCCGCGCAGGGCTTTGGCTTAAAGCCGGCGGCGGCGCGCGCGCGCATTACCCACAGCTTTACCCATTTCACCTGGCAGCTGGAAGCCTTGACCTTCCATGCGCCTGAAGATCAGAAAGAGCATCTGGCCATAGAGCTGAACGGGCAATGGCTCAGCCCGGAAAGCGCCGCGGCTCTGGGCATTCCGGCAGCCATGAAAAAATTGATCTCTGCAGTGAATCTGTGACATAGTCAAGGCAGGCCCAATGAGGCACTGACAATAACCACAGAAAGGAAAATTCCGTGCTGCGCCTTACCGCTGCTGCTATTATCGGACTGCATATTTTACTGCTCGCTGCCTGCACCTCGGCGCCCAAGCGCCCTGCTTCCGGCGGCCTGCCGCCCGCTCAGGTGCAGAAGCTGAAAAGCATGCTCCTGCCCGGCAGCCTGCCGCTGCCGGTCGGCAATGCCCAGCGCCAGGCGCTGCAGGACACCTGGGGCGCATCGCGCAGCCGGGGCCGCGCGCATGAAGGCATCGACATCCAGGCTCCACGTGGAACCAAAGTCTACAGCGCGACCGATGGCCTGATTGCCGACCTGCGCAGCAATAATCTGGGGGGCAAAGTGGTCTGGATCATCGGCCCGGCCGGATCATGGCACTATTATGCGCATCTGGACGGGCATAAGCGCGGGCTGAATGTCGGCGACAGCATTAAAAAGGGCGACCTCATCGGCTATGTCGGCAACAGCGGCAACGCGCGCCATACCGCGCCGCATCTGCATTACGGAATTTATCTGGACGGCAAAGGGCGCGGCGCAGTCAACCCATTTCCCTATTTACGCTAATTATCAGGAATTATGCATGTCAGAAGCATTGATCAACCGCCTAGTCGAATTTGCCGAATCAGGCAATCAGCAGAAAATCGTCTTAGCCGGGCAAAGCCATCAGGGCTGGATTATGGAAATTACCGAAGAAGCCCTGCTGATCAGCACCGGCTATGCCGACAAGTCCGGCAAGGATGTCTGGATCCAGTTTGCGGATCTGGATCAGGCGTCTCTATTTTACTGGGACAATAACAATGACCAATGGGCTGCATTCCAGCTTTAACTTTCAGGGAGGCTGCTTATGACGCTGCAGCGCTGCGGCTGGTGTTCCAACGACCCGCTTTATATGCAATACCATGATCAGGAATGGGGGCGCCCGGCGCATCAGGAGCAGCATTTATTTGAAATGCTGTGCCTGGAAGGCCAGCAGGCGGGACTGTCCTGGATTACCGTGCTGAAAAAGCGCGAAGCTTACCGGCAGCACTTTTTCCGCCACAGCATTGCGGATATCGCCGCCATGAGCGACAGCGCGCTGGAAGGCAAGCTGCAGGACGCCGGCCTGATCCGCCATATCGGCAAGCTGAAAGCCATCCGCGACAACGCAGCCGCCTGGGAGCGGATGAAGCGGGAGAATACCGATCCTGCGCAGTGGCTCTGGTCATTTACCCGGCAGCAGAGCCTGGACAATGATGTGCCGGACTATAAGGCGGCCCCGGCGCAGACGGCGGAAAGCCTGCAGATGTCGAAAGCCTTAAAGAAGCTGGGCTTCAAGTTTGTTGGCCCGACCACCTGCTATGCCTTTATGCAGGCGGTGGGCATGGTCAATGACCATGAAAACCGCTGCAGCTTTAAATACCCCTTGAATTCCGAATAAGCCAGGAGCCCCGCAATGTCCAGCAATCTTATCCGCGCTTACGCCGCCATGCAGGCTGGAGCCGCGCTGCAGCCCTATCAGTTTGACGCCGGCGAACTGCAGCCGCATCAGATTGAGGTTAAAGTTGAATACTGCGGGCTGTGCCATTCCGACCTTTCCGTCATCCAGAATGACTGGCAGTCTTCGGTTTATCCTGCGGTTGCGGGCCATGAAATTATCGGCACTGTCATGCGGCTGGGCGCTGAAGCCAAAGGCTTAAAGCTGGGGCAGCGCGTCGGCATCGGCTGGACGGCGGAAAGCTGCCAGCACTGCGCGCCGTGCATTTCAGGCCGGCAAGTCCAGTGCAGCGGCGGCAAAACCGCAACTATTATCAGCCATGCCGGCGGCTTTGCCGATAAAGTCCGCGCCGGCTGGCAATGGGCCATTCCCCTGCCGGATGGCCTGGACCCCGCGTCTGCCGCCCCGCTGCTGTGCGGCGGCATTACCGTGTTTGACCCGCTTCTGGCGCATAATATTCAGGCGGTGCATCATGTCGGCGTGATCGGCATCGGCGGCCTGGGCCATATCGCCATTAAGCTGCTGAAAGCCTGGGGCTGCGAAATCACCGCCTTCAGCTCCAGCCCGGATAAAACTGCGGAGCTGAAAGCGATGGGAGCTGACCATGTCGTGGACAGCCGCGACGCGGCAGCCCTGAAAGCGCAGCGCGGCAAGTTTGACCTGATTCTGAGCACGGTGAATGTCACGCTGAACTGGAGCGCCTATTTAGCCGCGCTGGCGCCAAACGGCGCCGTGCATATGCTGGGCATGGCTTTGGAGCCGATGCAGATTCCCGCCGGCATGCTGATCAGCGGGGCAAAATCGCTGACGGGCTCATCAACAGGCTCGCCGGCGGCGTTGCGCCAGCTGCTGCAGTTCGCAGCCCGCAAGAATATCACGCCACAAATTGAGCTGTATCCGATGTCGCAGATTAACGCGGCCATTGCGCGCCTGCATTCCGGCCAGGCGCGCTACCGGATTGTGCTGCAGGCGGATTTTTAAGCCGCCTGCCCATCCTGCAGGGCCGCTCTGACCCAGTCCGCCAGCAGCAGAATCGCCGCCTGAATTTCAGCCGACAGCTCATGGCCGGCGTTCAGGCGGATGCAGTTGCTGTAGCGCCGGTCTTCGCCGAACAGCAGCCCCGGCACAATATTGATGCCCTGCTCCAGCGCATAGCGGTACAGCGCCATGCTGTCAATCTGCGCAGGAAACTGCAGCCAGAGCACATAGCTGCCTTGCGGCTGATTCAGGCGCAGTTCTATGCCATGAAAGGCCTGAATGATGAACTGGCGGTACTGCTGCGCCTGCTGCATCAGCTTCGGGCGCAGCTCCCCCAAATGCTGGCGGTAAGCGCGGCTGTAAATCAGGTCCGCCAGCCCCAGCTGCAGCGGGGTATTGACCGAAACATTCTGCGTAATCAGCCGGGCGTGCAGATGCTGCAGGCGCTGCGGCATGCAGAACCAGCCGACGCGGTAGGCGGAAGACAGCGATTTCGACACCGAGCCGCAGTAAATGACATAGCCGGCGTGGTCCCAGTACTGGATCGGCAATGGCCGGGCGGCCGTGAAGCTGCATTCGGCATAGATGTCGTCTTCAATCACATGGCACTGATATTCGGCTGCCAGCCGGGCGATTTTTTCCTTGTCCGCATTGCTCAGGCAGAAGCCCAAAGGGTTCTGAAAATTCGCCGTCAGCAGGCAGGCTTTGGCGCCCGACTGCTGCATCGCCTGCTCCAGCCGCGCTAAGTCAAAGCCTCCGGTATTGGCCGGGATTTCTATGATTTTGCGCTTCAGCAGGGCCAGCAGCTGCAGCTGGCCGTTATAGTTCGGGGTCGGCACAATAATGCTGTCGCCCTCTGCGGTCAGGCTCTGGATCACCACCGAAAGCGCCGGCATGCAGCCATTGCTGATATAGACCTGCTCCGGCGCAATGTGAAAGCCGTCCTCGGCCCAGTGCGCGGACAGGGCTTCCCGGAGCTGGGCATGCCCCTGCCGGTCGCTGTAGAGGAAATCTTCAGGCCGGCAGCGCTTTAAGGCGCGCTGGATGGAGCGGCGCAAAGCCTCCGCCGGCACCAGATTCGGCGAAAGCTGGATGGAGCCTAAATGAATCAGCCGGCTGTTGATGGCCGCGGCCTGAATCTGAATCTGCAGCTCCAGATTCGAAACATCCCGCGCATTGGCCTGAAAATCCGGATGCTCCGGCACAGCTACGGGCTGATTCTGCGCCTGCGCAAAATAGCCCAGTTTCGCTTTTGCATAAATCAGGCCCTGCGCTTCCAGCCATTCATAGCAGCTTTTTGCGGTATTCAGGCTGATCCGCTGCTGCTGCGCAAACTGGCGCAGCGGGCTGAGGCGCTGTCCCGCGCTGATTTCGCCGCGGTAAATTTTCTGCGCAATCTGCTGCGCCAGAAGCTGATACTGAAACGCTGCCATCTTCCTGTACCCATTTTTTAATATTTGCTGTATCTGTACCCGTTAAATTAACAGATTTAAGCTTGCCGTACAGTTTTTCAGTACAGGATGGCGCCTTTCATGCAAAAAATAACAGCAGCTTCAAATGCTTTGATCATCTGCCTGAGCTTGGCGGCCTGCCAGCCTGAAGCCGGAAATGCGCAGGCGCAGCAGCGGAATTTTGTCTGCAAGGCGCTGATTGAGGGCTTTTTAAGCGCGCAGCAGCTGAACCGGTACGAGCTGCATCAGATTCAGCCGGCGCAGCAGGGCGCTGAGCTGTATATCTATAAGGCCCAGCCAGAGCATAGCGCAAGCGTGATGCCGCAGCAGCGGAAGCTGCATTTCGCCTGCCAGCAGGCATCCGCCCGGAAATTTCAGATTCAGCTGTCCGGCCCGCAGCAGGAAAATGCGCAGGCGCTGCTCAGCGTGGAGCTGCCGGAACCGGCGCAGCTGAAAGCGCTGACGGCTTTCAGCCTGAACCCGCAATAGCGGCGCAGCCTGCAGGCCGCGCCGGCGCCTTATTTCAAAATTTCCGGCAAGGCCGGCTGCGCATTGCCCTTGGCCAGTTCCGCCTTCATTTTCTGCAGCATCTGATAAGGCTGCTGCTGCACAAACATATTCACCACCGGCAGCGGAATAGAGCCTTCGGGATTGGCATAGCCGTAGGTGGAAACCTTGACCTTCTGCGGGCCTAATTTCTGAAAAGTCCAGTCGCCTTCATACTGGCTGAGGCGCACATAAGCGCTGTTCGGCTGGGCCGCCTTTTTCACGGCCTTATTCTGAATGCTGACAATGCCCTGCGCATCCTTGCGCATTGTGCCCTGCACAATCAAATCGCGGTCCTGCAGCGGAAAAGGGAAATCCAGCACCATATGCAGCTGGAATTCGCCTTTTTTATCATCCCTGGACAGCAGCTTGACGCTGCCCAGATAGGGCACCCAGTCCGCCGCATGCTCGACATTCAGAATCAGCGCCACCGCCTGCTCAATCGGCACATTCAGCGTGGTTTCCGCCCTGTACATGAAAACCGGATTCCGGCTGTCCTGAAAGGTCCAGACCTTAATATTGTTTTTATTGATGCTGAGCTTGGCAGGCGCTGCCGGCTTGGCCAGCGCTGCGGCGCTGAAAGCCGCGGCGCAGGCCAGCAGTAGGATTTTTTTCATTGCATTCTTCATCTTATTTTAGTTTTGCATTGTTATTTTAAAGCAGTTTGAAGCCGGCTTCAGGCCTGAATATCATTGAAGCCCAGAACGTCCTTCATGTCGTATTTGCGCGCTTCGCGGCCGACTACCCAGGCGGCTGCCCGCACTGCGCCGGATGCAAAGTTCATGCGGTTGGTGGCTTTGTGGGTAATTTCAACGCGCTCGCCTTCGCCAATGAACATCACGGTATGCTCGCCGACAATATCGCCGCCGCGGATGGTTTGAAAGCCGATGCTTTGGCGCTCGCGCGGGCCAGTGTGGCCTTCACGGCAGTACACAGCGTCCTGCTTCAAATCGCGTCCAAGCGTTTCCGCAATCGCCTCGCCCATCATCAATGCCGTGCCGGACGGCGCATCGACTTTATGGCGGTGGTGCGCTTCAATCACTTCAATATCCACCGTGTCGCCGAATACTTTGGAGGCCAGCTCCAGCAGCTTAATCGAGACATTGACGCCGACAGAATAGTTGGCGGCGTAAACCACCGGAGTGTGCTGCGCGGTTTGATCCAGATGGGCTTTCTGCTCATCGTTCATGCCCGTGGTGCCGATCACAATCGCCACGCCGGCCTGGCGGCAAAGCGCAAGGTGCTGCGCTGTGGCAGCCGGCGCGGTAAAGTCAATCACCACATCGCAGTCCTGCAGCACATCTTCCAGGCTGCCGGAAACTTTCACGCCCAATGCGCCAATGCCCGCCAGCTCGCCGGCGTCCGCGCCCACCAGGCTGCTTTCCGGACGCTCAACCGCCGCCGCCAGCTGATAGCCCGCCTGCTGCACCGCCTGAATTAAGATGCGCCCCATCCGGCCGCCTGCGCCCAATACGCCAATACGCGGGTTTGCTGACATAACATTTTCCTGATGCTGATTCGAAATTGCTCTTACTATAGCAAAACTCCCAAGCTTGGCTAAGTTCAGCGCAAAAAAATCCTGAAAATTATCACTGCCCTATGCAGGCCCCAGCGGATGCAGCCGGCCGCGCAGGCAATTTCCGGCTTTTTAAATGCCGGGCTGCATTTCGATGTATCATAAGGCGGTTTTTTCCACGATGATCCGGCATGAAGAACTTACTGTTTGCCTGCGCCGCCGCATGCATATTTTTAGCTTGGCTGCTTCCCATCCATTACCGCCCATGGGCCACTTATACCGGCGAACTGTACGCTTTTTTTGCCTTATTTGCGCTGGCCGGCGCATTTCTGAAGCAGAAGCTGCTGCTGCCTAAAATTGCGCTGCCGCTATTCGGCCTGGCGCTGATTCCGCTGATTCAGTTCACTTTCGGCCAGGTGTATTATTTCAGCATTGCGCTGCTGGGCTTCCTGTATGTCTTCGGCTTTGGGCTGGCCGTGGCGATAGGCTTCAGCCTGTGCCGGGATTCAGGCCAAAGGGAAAAAACCTTCGCCTATTTAAGCTGCACCTTTCTGGCTGGCGGGGTCTGCACAGGCCTGATCGCCATCTGCCAGTGGCTGAATCTGGACAGCCGGCTGACCGCCATCATGATGGATATTCACGGCAATGCCCGGCCCTTCGCCAACTTTGCCCAGCCCAACAACATGGGCACCTTCCTGCTGATGGCGCTGATGGCCTGCCTGTATCTGCATGAAACCAGGCGCCTGCCGGCCAAATGGCTGGTTCTGGCGGCGGCCCCGATCTTAATCGGCGTAGCGCTGAGCCAGTCGCGCACTTCGTGGGTGGCCTGCCTGTGCATCATGGCCTACCTGTCCTATCAGCAGTACCGGCATGTCATCCGCCTGCCTTGGCGCTATAACCTGCTCTGGCTGTCGGCCTTCGCAGCGCTGATTTTCTTCCTGCCGCACATCGGCCAATGGATTGCGCAGGCTTCGGATGTGCAGATTATTGAAAGCCGCGAGCTGGCGGAGCGCGCCGGCGGCGATATGTCGCGCCTGGCCATCTGGCAGCAGATGCTGCACGCCATAGCGGCCCAGCCGTGGTTCGGCTACGGCTGGTATCAAACCAGCAGCGCCTTTGTCAGCATCAGCGATACCTTCCAGGGCCCGGTCTGGATCCGCAGCGCGCATAATTTCATTCTGGATTTCCTGCTCTGGAACGGCCTGCTGATCAGCCTGCCGTTTCTGGCCTATTTCGGCTATTGGGGCTGGCAGCTGCACCGGCGCGCCAATTCTGCCGAATCCGTAACCGGCCTGCTGATGGCGGGGGTATTCATCATCCACGCCATGCTGGAATTTCCGCAGAACTATGCCTATTTCCTGCTTCCGGCCGGCTTTATTTTAGGCGCGGTTCAGGCGCAGAAAGCCGATACGGCTGTGCTGGCCCTGCCGCCAGTGTTCATGCGGGTGGCCTTCGCCGCCGGCGCCATTCTGCTGGCGGTGATTTACCGCGATTACGCGGTGCTGGTGCCGAAGCTGAATCAGGCTGCGGCCTATGAGAAAACCCCGGAAAAAATCACCCGCAATGAGCGCATTTACCTGCTGAGCGAATTTGACCACCGCATTAATTTCATCCTGATCAACCCCTACAGCAAAATGACCCAGGCGCAGCTGGATGAAGCTGAAAAGCTGGTGCGCAGCTATCCGACCAAATACCATTTGGTCAAGTATGCCAAAATGCTGGCCTACAATGGCCATGAAGCCGAAGCCCGGCATCAGCTTTGGCGCCTGAAAGCCATTCACAAGAAAGAGCTGAGCTGGAGCGAGCTGATCAAAGACCAGCCGCGCTCAGCTGAAAGATAAAAAAATAGCCTGCATATTGCAGGCTATTTTTTCAGGGCTGGACAAGCCTAAGCTGGCTTAGTCAAACAGGCCGAAGAATGATTTTTTCTTCGGCGATGAGCCGCTGCCTTCGCCGTCCATCGTTTCCTGCAGCTCTTTCAGCAGTTCACGCTGGCGCGCCGTTAAATTCACCGGCGTTTCCACCACAATGCGGCAGAGCAAATCACCCTGCATGCTGCTGCGCACCGGCTTCACGCCTTTGCCGCGCAGGCGGAACATTTTGCCGGTTTGCGTGCCTTCAGGAATCTTCAGGCTGACGCGGCCTTCAAGGGTCGGAATTTCAATTTCCTTGCCCAAAGCTGCGTCGGCAATGCTGACAGGCACATCCATATACAGGTCTGCGCCGTCGCGCTGGAAGATTTCATGCTCGCGCACCACCACTTCCACATACAGGTCGCCGGCCTGGCCGCCGCGGATAGCTTCGCCCTTGCCGCTTAAGCGCACGCGGTCGCCGTTGTCCACCCCGGCAGGAATGGTGACTTCCAGTGTCTGCTGGCGGTCCGACACGCCTGAACCGTGGCATTTGCCGCATGGGTTCTTGATGATTTTGCCCTGGCCGCGGCAGGTGCTGCAGGTCTGCTGCACCGAGAAGAAGCCCTGCTGCATGCGCACTTGGCCTGCGCCGTGGCAGGTTCTGCAGGTTTCCACATCATTCGGGTTCTTAGAGCCTTTGCCGTCGCAGGCATCGCATGGCGCCGGCGCGGTAAAGGTGATGGTTTTTTTCACGCCTTTAACCGCTTCTTCCAGCGTCAGCTCCATCACATAGCGCAGGTCTGAGCCTTGGCGCGCGCGCTGCTGGCCGCGGCCGCCGCCGCCGAATGCGCCGCCGAAGATATCGCCAAACTGGCTGAAGATGTCTTCCGCGCTGAAGCCGCCAAAACCGCCGCCAGCGCCGCCGCCCATGCCGCCTTCAAAGGCCTGATGGCCCATGCGGTCATACATGCTGCGCTTTTCGCCGTCCGACAGCACTTCATAAGCTTCGGCCGCTTCCTTGAATTTTTCTTCCGCTTCCGGATTGTCCGGGTTGCGGTCAGGGTGATACTTCATCGCCAACTTACGGTAGGCTTTTTTAATTTCATCATCACTAGCGGTTTTAGCGACGCCCAAAACCTCATAATAATCACGTTTAGCCATGTCTGGCGATGCTCCTCACGGAATTCTGTTGAATACTTAACTGTGGTGTGAAATTGGGGCCAAAGCGGCTTTTACAAGGGCAAATGCTGAAAAAATTCAGCCGGCTTAGAAAACTGCCTTGTTTTTGAAAAACTTAGTGATGCCTTTAATCCAGGCATTCAGCAGGTACAGGAAGGCGGTGCCGGAGAATACCACGCCGGCCACGGTGCAGCCGGTGACCCATAAATAGGTGTCCCAGTAGTAGAAAAACAGCGGGATGAACCACAGCGCGGCGAAGCAGGCCAGAATCGTGTAAATCACCACGCTGCGCATCACCCAGAAGGCCTGAGCCTGGATCCAGACTTCAGCAGAGTCGAGCTGGGTGACTTTGCGCGCCAGCCAGTAGGCGAAAAAGCCGCTGACCACGGTAAACAGCGCGAAAAACATGAAGACATAAGAAATCGCAACATAGCGGCGATACTTGATAAGGCTGTCTGTCGTCATGTCTCATTTAACCCCATACACTGCTCCAAAACGCCCGAATGCGCGCAGCGGTTTACTTATTAAAATTGTCAGTAAAGATCAGGTGCTACTATATTGAAAAAAACCCTATTCCGCACCCATTTTTATGACACTTTTATATATTCTGCTGAATTTTTTTCACCTTAAACCACTGCGCATACAGCGCAGGCAGGAAAAACAGGGTCAGCAGGGTCGCCACAATCAGGCCGCCCATGATCGCAACCGCCATCGGCCCGAAGAAAATGCTGCGCGACAGCGGAATCATCGCCAGCACGGCGGCCAGCGCGGTCAGCACAATCGGGCGGCAGCGGCGCACGGTGGCGCCGATAATCGATGACCACGGATCATGCCCAGCCTGAATGTCCTGCTCAATCTGATCGATCAGGATCAGCGAATTGCGCATGATCATGCCGGACAGCGCAATGGTGCCGAGCATGGCCACAAAGCCGAAAGGCTTGTTGAACAGCAGCAGGAACAGCACCACGCCAATCAGGCCCAGCGGCGCCGTCAGGAACACAATAAAGGCGCGCGACATGCTTCTGAGCTGAATCATCAGCAGCGTCATCACCACGGCCAGGAACACCGGCATGCCGGCATTCACCGAAGCCTGCCCGCGCGCCGATTCCTCCACCGTGCCGCCGGTTTCCAGCAAATAGCCGCCCGGCATTTGCGCGCGCAGCTGCGCCAGCGGCTCAGACAGTTCCTTCACCACCGTCGCCGGCTGCAGCTGGCTGCGGATATCGGCGCGCACGGTAATGGTCGGCAGGCGGTTGCGGTGCCAGATCAGGCCTTCCTCAAAGCTGTATTCAATGCTGGCGATTTGCGCCAAAGGCACGGAGCCGCCGCCGGCGGCCGGCACGGCCAGGCTGCTGAGCGCAGCCGCATCCAGCCGTTCCGCCTGATCGCCGCGCATGCGGATTTCAATCAGCTCGCGCTTTTCGCGGTACTGGTCCAGCGCTGCCCCGCTGAGGGAACTGTTGAGGAAATTGGCCAAATCCAGGCTGGAGACGCCCATTTGGCGCGCGCGGTCCTGATCAATCTGCAGCCGGATCACCTTGCTCGGCTCGCCCCAGTCCAGATGCACATTGGTGGTGTTCGGATTTTCAGCGACTGCAGCCGCCGCTTTCTGCGCCCATTCGCGCACGGCAGCCAAATCCTCGCCGGAAACGCGGAACTGCAGCGGATAGCCGACCGGCGGGCCGTTTTCCAGCAGCGAAACGCGGGTGCGCGCCTCCGGCAGCAGCTGGCGGATTTTTCCGCTCAGCGAACGGCGGATTTCATCGCGCTCATCCAGTGAAGAAGCCAGTACCACGAACTGGGCAAAACTGGCCTGCGGCAGCTGCTGGTCTAAAGGCAGGTAAAAGCGCGGCGAGCCGGTGCCGACATAGGCGGTAAAATTGTCAATTCCCGGCTGCTGCGACAGGAAGCGCTCGACTTTTTCCACCGCCGCCTCTGTGGCCTGCAGCGATGCGCCTTCTTCCAGCTTGATATCCACCAGAATTTCGGCGCGGTTGGAAGGCGGGAAAAACTGCTGCGGCACGGCTTTAAACAGCAGCGCCGACAGCACAAAAATCCCCGCCGTGGCGGCGATCACGGTCTTGCGGTAAGTCACGCAGGCATCCACCCAGCGCCGGAAGCCTTGGTAAAACCGGGTCTGATAAGGGTCGTGATGCCCGCCGGCAGGATGCTCCGGCGGCTGCGGCTCCGGCTCCGGCTGGCGGCGCAGCCGCGCCCACAGGCGCTGATGCCACGGCGCTTTCCGGGCCGGGCCTGCATTGAAGTCCGGCAGCAGCTTATCGCCCAGATAAGGCACAAACAGCACGGCGGCAAACCACGACACAATCAGCGCGATAGTCACCACCTGAAAAATTGAGCGGGTGTATTCGCCGGTGCTGGAGGCCGCGGTGGCGATCGGCAGAAAGCCGGCGGCGGTAATCAGGGTGCCGGTCAGCATCGGAAAAGCGGTGGTGCGCCAGGCGTGGCCGGCGGCCTGCAGCCGCGAATAGCCCTGCTCCATTTTAACCGCCATCATTTCAACCGCGATAATCGCGTCATCCACCAGCAGCCCAAGCGCCAGAATCAGCGCGCCGAGTGAAATCTTATGCAGGCCGACATCAAACAGCTTCATGCCGGCAAAAGTCATCGCCAGCACCAATGGAATCGACAGCGCCACCACCAGGCCGGTGCGGAAGCCTAGCGAGAAAAAGCTCACCAGCAGCACGATGATCACCGCTTCCGCCAGCACTTTCATGAACTCGCTGACGCTGCGCTTGACGGCTTCAGGCTGATCCGAAACTTTCTGCAGCTGCATGCCCAGCGGCAGGCCTTTCTGCAGGCGCGCAAATTCAGTTTCCAGATTTTTGCCCAGCGCCAGAATATCGCCGCCTTTGCGCATGGAAACCGCAATGCCGATGCCGTTTTCGCCCATAAAGCGCATGCGCGGCTGCGCCGGCTCGCTGAAGCCGCGGTAAATTTCCGCCACATCGCCCAGCTGCACGGTTTTGCCGCCGGCCAGCAAGGGCAGGCGCTTCAGCTCATCCACGCTGTTCAGGCCGCCGCTGACCCGCACCTGAATGCGGTCAGAAGCGGTTTCAAAAAAGCCGGCGCTGGCCACGGCATTCTGCTGCTGCAGCGCCTGCTGAATCGCGCTCAGCGGAATGCCCAGCTGGGCCGCCTTGGTGTTGGAAATTTCAATCCAGATGCGCTGATCCTGCAGGCCGATCAGTTCAACTTTGCCTACATCCTTGACCCGCTGCAGCTGCAGCTGCAGACGGTCTGCGTATTCCTTTAAGGCGGCGTAGTCAAAGTCATTGCCGCTCAGCACATAAATGTTGCCGAAAGTATCGCCGAATTCATCGTTGAAAAATGGCCCCTGCACGCCGCCGGGCAGCTCATGGCGGATGTCATTGACCTTCTTGCGCACGCTGTACCAGACATCCGGGATGTCTTTGGAGCGCAGCGAGTCTTTGGCCACAAAGGTCACCAGCGATTCGCCCGGGCGCGAATAAGCCATGATGCGCTCATAATTTCCGGTGCTCATCAGCTCTTTTTCAATGCGGTCAGTGACCTGCAGCGAAACTTCCTTGGCGGTGGCGCCCGGCCAGTAGGTTTGCACCACCATCACCTTAAAGGTGAACGGCGGATCTTCGCTTTGCGACAGCTTGGCATAGGACAGCATGCCGACGATGCCGAGCAGAATCATGAAATACAGAATCAGGCCTTTATTTTTCAGCGCCCATTCAGACAGGTTGAAATTCATGGCTGCCCCCCTGCCTGAATTTTCACGGCGCGGTTGTCGCGGTCCACCGGATTGACTTTCTGCTTGGCGCGCAGCAGGTGCACCCCGCCGATCACTACATAATCGGCCGGATTCAGGCCGCTGAGCACCGGCGCGCTGTCGCGGCCGTATGCGCCCAGAACTACAGGCACTTTGCGCAAGCTATGGTCAGCATTGACAGTAAAGACATAGGGCTGCCTGTCAGCCGCGTCGGCTGAAATGCTGGACAGCGGCACGCTCAGCCTGGCGCCCGGCGCGGCGCTGAAAAATACCCGCGCGCTTTGCCCCAGCTGAATGCCTTCGGCGGCGGGCAGCGCCACTTTCACGCTGTAGGTGCGCGACTGGTCGGCAGCCGGCGAGATTTCCCTGACCGCCGCATCGAATTTTTCTTCCGGCTTAGACCACAGCGTGACCTGCGCCGGCTGGCCCGCTTTGATTCCGCCGATCGCCTGCTCCGGCACGCCGATCACCACTTCACGCCCGCTGCCGATTGCCAGCTGATAGGCCGCCTGCCCGGCAGCGACAACTTGCCCGGCTTCAATATTGCGCGCGGTAATCACCCCGCTTTTGCTGGCCGTCAGCTGATTGTACTGCGTCTGGTTGCTGCTGACCTGATAGTTGGACTGCGCCTGCTTCAGGCTGGACAGGGCCGCCTTGTACTGGTTGTCCACGGCATCGTACTGCGAGCGGCTCACCGCATTGACCGGCAGCAGCTGCTGAAAGCGCTTCAATTCATCTTCAGCAATTCTGGCCGCCGACTGCGCGCTTTCCAGCTGCGCGCGGGCCGCGTTCAGCTGCAGCTGCGCGTCCTTGACATCCAGCCGCGCCAGCACCTGCCCCGCCCTGACCTGATCGCCGACATCGGCATAGCGTTCAGCAACCTGCCCGGCAACGCGGAAGGCCAAAGCGGTCTGCTCCTGCGCCTGCACATCGCCGGCATAGCTTTTCTGTTCCGGCTGCGCGGCGCCGGGCTGCGCCACCATCACCACGGGGACTTCCTGTTCGGCCGGCGCTTTATCCCTGCTGCATCCCCACAAGGCCAAACTGCAGGCGGTAATCATGCTGACAACGGCGGTTTTTATCGTGCTCATGAAGCTCGCTCTTATTTAAATCGGTTTTTTAGGGCAAAATAAGGCTTATTAAGCTGGCTGTTTTTTAATTAATAAACCACAGGGTACATTAATTAAAAACGTGAACTGAAATCAATAACCTTATTTGATTTTTTTTGGAATTTTTTGCACATGAATGCCGGACGCCCGAAAGACCTGGAAAAGCGCAGGCGCATCCTGGAAGCCGCCAAATGCCTGTTTTTAGCATGCGGCTATCACGGCTGCAGCATGAACCGCATTGCGCAGGAGGCCGATGTCAGCAAGCTGACGGTATACAACCACTTTCAGGACAAGGAAACCCTGTTTACCAGCGCGATTGCCGAAACCTGCGACAGGCTGCTGCAGGCGCGCCCCATCCACCTGTCGGCAGGCAGCGATTTTCAGCAGGCGCTGCAGCAGGCCTGCGAGCTGTCGCTGAATATTGTCAATTTGCCGGAAGCGCTGAAGACCGAATACCTGCTGCTGGAGCTGGCCTCGCAGCGCAATCCGCTGGCGCAGCAGTTTTACAATGCCTCGCATGAAAAGCTCAGCGCGCTGTGGGAAAGCTTTTTTGCGCAGGCGGCCGCGCTGCGCTTCATCCGCACGGATGCGCCGCGCCGGCAAGCCGCGCTGATTTTCTCGCTGCTGCTGGGGCAGCGCCACCATGAAGTGCTGATGGGCATCCGTCCGGTTCCCGATCAGGCGGAGCGCGCCGGCATCATTCAGGACAGCATTGAGCTGTTCCTGCTGCGCTACGCCCTGCCCTGAACGCCTGAAAAGGCCCGGCGTCAAGCCTGAACTGCATCCGCCCTGCTGCTTTTCAGGCAAACTGAATCCAACTTTTGTCTGTGCCCCGCTTGGATTGTCACTGAATCAGAGTATAGTCAAGTCAGGAACAACCGGAGAATGCTAAAAATGATTCAACAAATTGACGCTCCTTTACGCGATGATGTGCGCTTGCTGGGCAATTTACTCGGCGAAACCCTCAAGCAGCATGCCGGACAAGATTTGTTTAATCAGGTTGAACAGATTCGCGCTTTAGCCAAAGGCGCGCGCGACGGCCAGGCCGAAGCGGAAAAGCAGCTGGAGCAGCTGTTTTTAAGCCTGGAGGATGAGGAAATCCTGCCGCTGACCCGCGCCTTTACCCACTTTCTGAACTTCGCCAATATTGCCGAGCAGTACCATGCCGTGCGCAGCCGCCGGCAAAGCGAATTTGATGAAAATGCGCCGTCGCCTAATCCGCTGGATCATTTATTCCAGAAATTCAAAGCCCATGAGATTTCATCAGACGCGCTGTATCAGCAGATTTGCGAGCTGAAAATTGAACTGGTGCTGACCGCGCATCCGACCGAAGTCAGCCGGCGCACGCTGATTCAGAAATATGACGGCATCAATGACTGCCTGTTTAAATTCGACCAGCAGAAGCTGACCCCGCGCGAGCGCCAGGCCGTGCTGGAAGACTTAAAGCAGCTGATCTGCTCGGCATGGCAGACCGATGAAATCCGCCAGCACCGCCCGACCCCGGTCGATGAAGCGAAATGGGGCTTCACCACCATTGAGCAGACGCTGTGGAATGCCGTGCCGAAATTCATGCGCGAACTGGACGGCATGGTGCATGAGCACTGCGGCCAGCGCCTGCCTTTGACCATTGCGCCGGTGCGCTTCGCCTCCTGGATGGGCGGCGACCGCGACGGCAACCCGAATGTCACCCACAACATCACGCAGGAAGTGCTGTGGCTGTCGCGCTGGAAAGCCGCTGACCTGTATGTGCGCGACATTGAAGCCCTGCGCTGGGAACTGTCGATTGAACAGTGCAGCCCGGAATTGCGCGAAGCTTTGGGCCAGGATCACCCGGAACCCTACCGCGAATACCTGCGCGAAACCCGCCAGCGCCTGAAAGCCACCCGGCACTGGCTGGCGGAAAAGCTGCGCGGCGCAGACGCCGACGACAGCCAGGCCATCAAGAGCAAGGATGAACTGCTGCAGCCGCTGCTGCTGTGCTACCGCTCGCTGATGGACTGCGGCCTGCCGGAAGTCGCCAACGGCAAGCTGCTGGACTTCATCCACCGCGTCAACTGCTTCGGCATTGAGCTGCTGAAGCTGGATATCCGCCAGGAATCCGGGCGCCACCGCCAGGCCATTTCCGCCATTACCGAATATCTGGGCCTCGGCAATTTTGAAACCTGGACCGAACAGGCGCGCCAGAACTTCCTGCTGCAGGAGCTGCAAAGCAAGCGCCCGCTGCTGCCGAAATTCATCAATGAGCCGAAGCAGAGCCTGATTGAGCATCCGGATGTGCAGGAAGTCTTCGCCACCATGCGCACTTTGGCGGAGCAGCCGCCGGAAAGCCTCGGCGCCTACATTATTTCCATGGCGGAATATCCGAGCGATGTGCTGGCGGTGCTGCTGCTGCAGAAAGAAGCCGGCATTCAGCATGCGCTGCGCGTTGTGCCTTTGTTTGAAACCCTGAAGGATCTGGACGGCGCCGCCGCCACCATGAACACCCTGTTCGGCATGCACTGGTACAAGCAGCATATTCAGGGCAGGCATGAAGTGATGATCGGCTATTCCGACTCGGCCAAAGACGCCGGCTTCATGTCCGCCAACTGGGCGCAGTACCGCGCGCAGGAAGAGCTGACCGATGTGGCGAAAAAGCACGGCGTGCAGCTGACCCTGTTCCACGGCCGCGGCGGCTCCATCAGCCGCGGCGGCGCGCCGACCCAGCAGGCGCTGTTCTCGCAGCCGCCGGGCTCAATTTCCGGCGCCATCCGCGTGACCGAACAGGGCGAAATGATCCGCTTCAAGTTCGGCCTAGAAGGCATTGCGCTGCAGAATCTGGAAATTTATACCGCAGCCACGCTGGAAGCCACGCTGCTGCCGCCGCCGGAGCCGAAAGCGGAATGGCGCGCGCTGATGCATAAAATGACCGACCTGTCGGTGCAGGTGTACCGCCAGACCGTGCGGGAAAATCCGCATTTCGTCAAATACCTGCGCACCGTGACCCCGGAGCTGGAACTGCAGATGCTGCCTTTGGGCTCGCGCCCGGCCAAGCGCAAAGTCAGCGGCGGCATTGAATCGCTGCGCGCCATCCCCTGGGTATTCGCCTGGACGCAGATCCGCCTGATGCTGCCGGCATGGCTCGGCACAGGCGCTGCCATCAATCAGGTGATTGATCAGGGCCAGAAAGGCGCGCTGGAAGACATGCTGCAGCACTGGCCGTATTTCCAGACCTTGATTGACATGCTGGAAATGGTGCTGTCCAAAGCCGACAGCCATGTCGCCTTATATTACGAGGCGCATTTAACCGATGACGAAGACCTGAAGCTGCTGGGCGAGCAGCTGCGCCAGCGCCTGCGCGATGCGGTGCAGACCCTGCTGGCGCTGAAAGGCGAATCGCAGCTGCTCAGCAGCAATGACGTGCTGGATCAGTCCATGAAGGTGCGCAAGCCTTACCTGCTGCCGCTGCACCTGCTGCAGGCGGAGCTGATGAAGCGCCGCCGCGCCTATCTGGCGGACCGCCAGGCGGAAAACACCCCGGTCGATCATGCGCTGATGGTCAGCATCGCCGGCATCGCCGCCGGCCTGCGCAATACCGGCTGACGGCTTAGGCCAAAAGCACCGGGCGCATCTTGATGATGCGCCTTTTTATTGACCGCTTATTCTATAATGAAGTTTTTTTCATAACTGGAATCAAAAATATTCATGAATGGCGCTGCCCGCAGCAGGCTGCGGTTAACGGCTGATTTAACGCTGTTTTTCACACTGCAAACTTTTACCGCGCGGTAAAAAATAATGAAAAGTCATGGAATTAGTTTTAACATTTTTTTTACCGCGGTGATTAAATCTTGCAAAAAAGAAGCGTATGATGTGCGCAGTTTATTTTTCGAGTGCTCATTTTATGTCCAATTGGTTTCCCCAATGGCGCCCTTATGCCGGCAGCATTGAAGCGCGCCCTGTAGGCACCAATGAGTACCTGCCGCCGGCGCAAAGCGCCGTGCTGGGCATACAGCACGCTTTCGCCATGTTCGGCGCCACCGTGCTAGCGCCCTTCCTGATGGGTTTTGACCCGAATCTGGCGATTTTAATGTCAGGCCTGTGCACCATCCTGTTCTTCTTTATGACCGGCGGGCGCGTGCCGAGCTACTTAGGCTCGAGCTTCGCCTTTATTGGCGTGGTGATCGCCGCCACGGGCTACGCCGCTTCTGGCACCGGCGCGCCGAACGCCAATATCGCTTTAGCCGCCGGCGGCATCATGGCCTGCGGCGTGCTGTACGCCATTTTCGGCCTGATTGTGATGGCCACGGGCACGCGCTGGATTGAAAAGCTGATGCCGCCGGTGGTGACGGGCGCCGTGGTGATGATCATCGGCCTGAACCTTGCGCCGGTTACGGTGAAAGGCGTGATGGGCAACAGCTTCAATATGTGGATGTCGCTGGTGACGGTGCTGTGCATGGGTTCGATTGCGGTCTTCACCAAAGGCCTGATGCAGCGCCTGCTGCTGCTGCTGGGCCTGCTGCTGGCCTATCTGCTGTATTACCTGGTGTCGAATGTCATGGGCTACGGCGCGCCGATCAACTTTGCGCCGATTCAGCAGGCCGCCTGGTTCGGCGTGCCGCAGTTCCATGCGCCGCAGTTTGACTTCAACGCCATGCTGATTATTGCCCCGATTGCGCTGATTCTGGTGGCGGAAAATCTGGGCCATATTAAAGCCGTCAGCACCATGACCGGCGAAAACCTTGACCCGCACATCGGCAAAGCCTTTGTGGCGGACGGCGTTGCAACCACGCTGTCAGGCGCGGTCGGCGCTCCGGGCATGACCACCTATGGCGAAAACATTGGCGTGATGGCGGTAACCCGCGTGTATTCCACCATCATCTTTGTGATTGCCGGCGTGTTTGCAGTGTTTCTGGGCCTATCGCCTAAATTCGGCGCAATCATCCATACCATTCCAAGCGCGATTTTAACCGGCGCATCGATTGTGGTCTTCGGCCTGATCACCATTGCCGGCGCGAAAATCTGGATTGAAAACAAAGTCGATTTTTCTAAAAATAAAAACCTGATGGTGGCTGCGGTAACCATTATTTTAGGCACAGGCGACTTTGCGCTGCAGTTCGGCAGCTTCAACCTCGGCGGCATTGGCACGGCGACTTTCGCTGCGCTGATTCTGAACTGGTTCTTCAGCTTAGGCGATAAATCGGCATAAGCCTGCTCCGCGCTTTTAAGCAGCCTTCCGGCTGCTTTTTTTCCGCCTCAGTTTTTCATCCAGGCATTCCGCCACGGCCTGTTTTTTTTGCGGGAGGCCCGGCTGCAACGGAAAATTCAGGGCCGGTGATTTTCAGGAATTTGAATAACTTTCATTCTAAAAATAATACAAATTAAGTCAAACGCTTAACTGCTTTTACAGGCATGCTCCCGCCGGCAGCGCTGCGGATTGCAGGTGCCGGATGCGGGCTGCCCGGCATGCTCCAATTGAATAAGCCCAGCCGGCAGCTTGAAAAGCCTGCAAAACCCCTGCAAATCACACCCTGCCGCGGCGCGGATTTTGGCCAGCGCAGCAGACCTAATAATTTTTTACAATTTGGAAGTCAAAACTAAGCCGCCATTTTTAATAGGGAAACCGCGGGATAAATTTAAAAAAATACGTGAATATTGACACTATTCGCATTTTACTTTTTTTGTGTGATCTAATACTCATTAACGACATAAAACACTACTGAAATAACAAATAAATGCAGATGAAAACATTTCAGATCAAAGGACGGTAAAGATTATGAAAATATCAATGATCAATGTCGGTTTATTTTGTTTGTGTTTCCTGAGCAATTCTTATGCAACATCTGATGAATGGAGCCAGCGCTGGAAAGCTTCAAGCAGCCGCGCCAATGACAACTTGGTTCAGGCCAACCTGATTGAGCTCAAGGATTCGGATTATTATAACGGACTAGGCAAAACCACCATCAACAGCACCTCAACCAGCTCCATCGGCACAGTCAATTCATCCACCAGCAACGTCAATATCAATGGCTCAAACAACGGCGTAGACATTTCAAATGATACCGCGAATGACGGTTCGGTCAATTCCAATACCACGCAGAATAATCAGCAGTGCCTTAACTTAAGCACGCAAGCGGGGGATACGCCATGTTAAATTTCCCTCAATTCAAGCGCAGGAAAACCGCTTCGCTAAGCGCCGTGATTGTGTTCAGCCAGCTTCTGGCGGGATGCACCGGCATGGCGCTTAGCAACAAGGAGCCCGCCAGCCTGGTGCAGGGGCCGCCGATCACCGATATTTTCACGCCTTTTGACATGGCCCTATCCTGCCTGAAAGGGCAGCTGCGCAATGATGTCAGCTTCTCCGTCGGAGCGATTCTGGATCAAACCGGCAAAGACGTGGTGACCAACGGCGGCAGCGGCAAAATGGTGACGCAGGGCGCCGGAGACATGGTGCAGTCCGCGCTGTTTCAGGCCGGCGTCAGCCTGCTGAACCGGCGCGACCCGCGCATCATTGAAAGCGAAGCCAAGTGGGGCATCCGCGACCCAAGGCAGATTCAGGCGTCGGACTACTATGTCACGGGCAGCATCAACAGCCTGGACTTTATTCCCGGCGGCGGCTTTGACATGCAGGTCGGCGGCGTCGGCCCAAGCTACAGCCAGACCCGGATTATGGTCGGCCTGGATTTATCCCTGACCGACACCCGCAGCAGCAAAGTCGTCGCCAATGTTTCCCTGCAGAAGCAGATCGCCGCGCAGGACTACGGCATCAATGCAGGCCGGTTTGCCGGCCATACGCTGCTGAACATTCAGATCGGAAAGGGAGAACGCGAAGCGACCAACTTCGCCTTGCGCCAAATGCTGAATCTGGCCACCTTTGAGCTGCTCAGCCAGGTCATTCCGCCCTCGACATTTGAAAGCTGCCGCGCAGCGATCCCGCCGGAATTCGGGCGCTTAAGCCTAACGCGCAGCTCTGTCGCCCTGTACAAGTATCAGGAGAGCCGGCAGCAGAATGCAGCCCCGGGGAAGCCGCTGCTGGAAGCGCCTTCAGATAAAGCGCATGCATCCGGTGAAAGAAACAAATCATCGAACTCGCCCAGCAAAGATACCCTGCCGCCCAAGCATAAAGAATCTGAGCTGATTCAAAACCCTGAAGGCGATGCCGAAATGAGCAAGCAGGAACTGATTAAATACATCAGCATGAAGCGGCGCGGCGCTGCAGGCAAAGCGCATGACGGCCAAAAACAGGATGAAAAAGCCGAGATGCTGTGGGATGCCAATCCGGCGGTGATTGAAAACTACTGGTCATCAACGCAGCGCGATTAAAAGCTGTAAAAAATGGGCTCGCTCCCATGATAAGAAAGAAGCGCTTAGCGAGGGGCGCTTCAAAACTAGAAAGGAAAACAACTATGAATAAGACTATCAAAACCATCGCCTTATCTGCTGCCTTCCTGTCCAGTGCAGCCATGGCAAATTCACAGGGCACACATGTCAATGTAGATACCGGCCTGCAGTCCACCCTGCACCTTTTATCGCAGCATGTCAAAAATGGCTCAGCCCTTAACCTTGCGATCAATACCAACAATATTGACGCAACCGTCAATACACACAGCGGCTTTAATTCGATGAATAATGTCGGAGACAAAATCGCGGTGGAAACTTCCGCAATCGGCGCAGTCAATACCGGCAGCATCAATCTGCAGCAGGGCAGCCTGAGCGCTGTCAATACCGGCTCATTGACTGCGGGCTTCCATGCCGGCGGCAACGCATGGGAAGAAGTGGAATCACACCGCTCTCCTGACTACTCCTCAGGGATTGAAGGCCACGTCAGCGCAAGCCTCAACACCAGCTATTATGACCGCTTCTCTGAAACGATGAGCAATTACAGCGCAGCCAATCTGGCCTTTAACTCCGGCGCAATTGATGCCTCTGTAAATACAAAGGCATTTAAGAACCATATTGACGGCATCAAAACTTCTGCAATCGGTGCAGTGAACACCGGCAGCATTACGGTTACTGTAAAGTAAATCCGCCCTTCAATATGATCCGAGGCCTGGCTATTAACGGATAGCCGGGCCTTCCTTATTCTGGAATAAACCGGCACTGGAATGCAATTGCTTTTACTGGCGGAACTGCTGAAAAAGCACGCCGCGCAGCAGCCGGCCATCCATGCGGCGCCGGCAGCAAAACCGGTTCCATGCGCCTGATTTTAAATGGCTGGATTTTATAAACAGCCAAAGTACGCCTTAAAGAATAAAAAGCCGGAAGATGGATTTTCAGATGCAGGCCGGAAAGCTGTTTTTTCAGGCCCGCATTTAAGACTTGGGAATAAAAACCCGGCCAGCGCAGGAAATTTTACGGAATTTTTGCTCCGCGCCGCAGCCGCGGATTCCGCTTCCCACCCGCCTCAGCCAAGGCCAGAACCTGCACGGCAAGAGGAATGCATCATTGGCCTGCGGCGCGCTTCCGCCGGCGGCTCAGGCTTCATCCGATTGGCCGCATAAATTGCCGGAAAATAAATTTACGCTCATTTTACGTTACTCCCCGCGCCGGCCTTCCTATACTTTTTTTATCTGATCACTGAAGATAACAACATGAATATGCCGATTCAAAATTCGCCCCTGACGCGCCAGCTGCCGCAAGGCCCGGCCTTAGAGCACGCGGATGCCGATGCCTTTGAACAGGAAATTGCGCAGTATCTGGGGAAATACCCGCAGACTGAGCATATTGATATCTGCCTGCATGACCTGAATGGCCATATCCGCGGCAAGCGCATCGAGCTGAACGCCCTGAAAAAGCTGGCCAAAGGCTGCTATTTCCCGCTGTCCGTATACGCCATGAACCTTGAAGGCAAAGTAGTTGAGGAAAGCGGCCTGGGCAAATACATCGGCGAGCCTGACCGCCTGTGCCTGCCGGTTGCCGGCTCATTGCGCCCCTGCGCCAGCCAGCCGGAAAAGCATGCGCAGCTGTACCTCACCATGAAGGCGGAAGACGGTTCGGACTGCATTCATGAACCGCGGAATATCCTGAAGCGGCTGCTGCTCAGCCTGAATCAGATGGGCTATTTCCCGATGATGGCCGGTGAAATTGAATTCTACCTTTACCCGCAGCAGGCCAATCATGGGCAGGACGCGCACGCCATGCAGTGCTTTGATGTTGACCGGCCGGATCAGTATCAGGCGGTTTTAGAGCGCATTGAAAGCGAAGCGAAAAAGCAGCAGATCGCCCTTACGGCAATCGTCGCGGAAAGCTCGGCCAATCAGTTTGAAATCAATATCCAGCACAGCTGCAGCCTGCTCCAGCTCTGTGACGACATTCTGGCGATGAAAAGGATTGTGAAGCAGATCGCCGCCATGCATGGCTTAAGCGCCTGCTTTATGGCCAAGCCCAGCATGGCGGCCGCAGGCAGCGGCCTGCACTTTCATATGAGCTTGCTGGACCACCGCCGGCTCAACCTTTTCGGCATCCAGAACAACGATTTTCCCAATTCCTTAATGTACCGCGTGATTGCCGGCCTGATTGACCTGCTGCCCGCGTCCATGGCGGTGCTGGCCCCGAATATCAACTCGTTCCGGCGCTTTCAGTTCGGCCAGCATGTGCCGCTGGAAGCCAGCTGGGGCGTCAACAACCGCAATGCCGCGATCCGCCTGCCCTGCTCAGACCCGGAAAACCACCGCCTGGAATACCGCGTTGCAGGTGCGGACGCCAACCCCTACCTGTGCATCAGCGTGATTCTGGCCGGCGTGCTGCATGGCTTGACCCATCTGCTGAAGCTGCCGAAGGCCGTGCATGCGCTGCAGCCGGATGATCCGCGGATTCTGCTGCCGGACAGCCAGCCCGAAGCGCTGCGCCTGTTTCAGCAGCATGCGGTGCTCAGACAGTATTTAGGGCCGGACTTTGTGCAGCTGTGGGCCGCCTGCAAAAAGCAGGAGCACCAGTCGGTTTTAAATAAAATCACCGATTCGGAGCTGAAATGGGGACTGTAAGCCTAATGCTGATCAGTTAAGGAGTTTCACCGTAAACTTCTTAATTTTGGAGGCTATTCACGGCGGAGTCTTACCTCTTTTAAATCAAATTTTTGGAGCTCGTTTTGTTCCTTGCGAAACAATGTTTCTCATTCGCCAAATGAGAAGCGAAGCTTCGCAAGGAAAGCATCTTGCGGCGCAGTGCGCCTCACCGCGAAACCTGTTCACTTTCTGCACTTAAATAATTTTGTTGCAAAAACAGTCCATTTCAAAGGTCTGATAGGTTGCAGATGACGCTTCCGCGTATCAAACAAAGCTTTGAATTTAAAAAATAAAAATCCAGTCAGCTTCTTAACTGACTGACATTAGGCTGTATGCAATGCGCGCTGTTCAGGAGGCAGCGCGCCTATTCAGGGGCGGATTTCCTTCAGCTCACGGCGGATAAAGTGCTGAATCATTTCCCGGTAGATGCTTTCGACCAGATCCGGATCTGTGCCCTGTTCAATAGCCGCGGCCCGCACTTTTTTAATCACTTCTTCAACCCGCTCCGGCGCCTGCACATCCTGCACCGTGCGCTTAAAGCGCGCGGCCTGATCGACATAAAACTGGCGCGCAGCGATCAGCTCTATCAGGGCGCCGTCAATGGCGTCAATCTGCGCGCGGGCCTGCGGCAAGGATTCAATCTTTTCTTTCTTCATTGGCTTTGGATTCACTTTCAGCAGTATTTTCAGTCTTGTACCTCTCTTCTAACACATTACTGAAAATACTTTCAATCATCCAAACGCGGTATAGGCTGTTGAATACATAGCTTTGGCCGTCAATGCGCAGCTCCAGCACCGGAAAGTCCGGCTGCGACTTCATTTCGCAGTGCATATCATTTTCTTTCAGCAGCGCCTGAAAATCTTCTGAGGTCAGTGCGCCAAGCGCCAGCTCATGCTGCAGCTGCTGGAAATGCGCCTTGCAGGACAAGTCCCTGCCCCTGGTCCAAACCGCCTGCAGGATCTGATACATGGCCTCAATGCGCTGCTCTTCCGGCGCGCTGTAGTACAGCTCAGCCATCTTCAGCGTGGCGGCTTCGGTCGGGCGGCAAAACGGGGTAAAGGCCACCTCGGTGCGCTTCGACAGGCGCGTGGCCAGGCTCCAGTCAAACAGGTCGCGGCCATGGTAGCTGAGCGGATAAACCTTCAGCTGAATATTGTAAAAATCGGCCAGCTCTTCCTTAATATAGGCCAGCAGCAGCCAGGACACCGGGTCTTCCAGGGCAATGTATAAATCCAGCTCTGGATCCAAAGCCTGAATTTCATTCAGCTCTTCCGCATCGCTGATCAAGTGCTCACGCCATTCAATATGATTGATCAGAAAAATCGGATTGCCGGTCAGCAGCTTCTGCTGCTTGAGGCGCCGGGTCAGGCGCAGCAGGTCATCTACGGCATGGTATTTGCGTTCGCCGAATTCAAAATAGCTGGCCAGCAGCGGCGCATCATTGAAAATCCGCTCCGGGAAATGCTGCGGCTGATGGTGGCGGCTGGCCATGGCGTGCAGGGTGCGCAATTTTCCGTACTGCTTTTGCCACAGCATATGGAACACGTCTTCCAGCAGGTACAGAAAGTCCTGCCCGCGCAGCGGGGTATTGCGCAGAATGGTTTCCGCCTGCTGCAGCGCCTGCGGCGACGGCTGCTCCGGCGCGTCATGAAAGCTGAAGCGGTGCTGCCGGGCCAGAATTTTGGCGTCATTCAGGCAGTACTGTTGCCATTCGGCGGCGGACATATGGTTGGGCGGCTCAGCGCTTTGGCTGGAAATCACCACCCGCAGCGGCTTCAGCTCCGCGCTGAGGATTTCTTCCAGCTGCGGCAGCTGCTGCGCGGCCAGATAGCTGTAAACATCGTCTAGGCGCAGGTGGATGCTCAGGCCCTTGTCCGTGGGCAGCACCGCTTGACGAGCCGGCTTCCGGTAAAACCAGCTCGACCGGATCGGATCAAACCAGCGGCGCAACAGTGACATGAGATCAGCCTCGAAAAAATAAACCCTTGCAGTACTACAAGGGTTTATAGCAATTTGTTGGGGAATGATCAATTATACATCTAAATTCAGATCCGTAACCGCTCCTTTCTCAGCCCCTGAGGTCAATTTTGCGAACTTCGCCAAGGCGCCATGGCGGTAATTCGGCTGGGGCTTGACCCAGGCCGCCTTGCGCGCGGCGATTTCAGCCTCAGAAATATGCCAGGTCATTTCGCGGGTTTCGGCATTAATGGAAATTTTATCGCCGTTTTTCACCAGGCCGATCGGCCCGCCTTCATAGGCTTCCGGCGTGACATGGCCAATCACAAAGCCGTGGCTGCCGCCGGAAAAGCGCCCGTCGGTCAGCAGGGCCACCGACTGGCCCAAGCCCTTGCCGATAATCGCCGAGGTCGGCTTGAGCATTTCCGGCATGCCCGGCCCGCCTTTCGGCCCGACCCCGCGGATCACCACCACTTCGCCTTCCTGCACTTCGCCGTCCAGAATGCCGCGCATCGCGCCCTGCTCGCCTTCAAAAACCCGCGCCGGGCCGGCAAAGAACAGGCCTTCTTTGCCGGTAATTTTCGCCACCGCGCCGGTCGGCGACAGGTTGCCTTTCAGCACCACAAGGTGCGAATCTTTTTTAATCGGCGCATCAAAAGGCAGGATAATCTGCTGGCCGGCAGGATAATCCTCCACATCGGCCAGATTTTCCGCCAGAGTCTTGCCGGTCACGGTCAGGCAGGAACCGTCCAGCATGCCGGCGTTCAGCATGCGCTTCATTAAAGGCTGAATGCCGCCGATCGCGATCAGCTCCGACATCAGGTATTTGCCCGACGGGCGCACATCCGCCAGCACAGGAATGTCCTTGCCGATGCGCTCAAAATCATTCAGGCTCAGTTCAACGCCTGCGGTATGCGCCATGGCAATCAGGTGCAGCACGCCATTGGTGGAGCCGCCCAGCGCGATCAAGACTTTAATGGCGTTTTCAAAGGCGGCTTTGGTCATGATGTCGCGCGGCTTAATGTCCAGGCGCAGCAGGTTCATCACCGCTTCGCCGGCGCGCCGGCAGTCGGTTTTTTTATCTTCCGACACCGCCTCCTGCGCGGATGAACCCGGCAGGCTCATGCCCAGGGCTTCAATGGCGGAAGCCATCGAATTCGCGGTATACATGCCGCCGCAGGAGCCCGGCCCCGGCAGCGCCACTTCTTCAATATGCTTGACCTGAATCGCATTGATTTCGCCTTTGGCGTGCTGGCCGACCGCTTCAAACACTGAAATCATGTCGGTATGGCCCTCGCCCGGCTGAATGGTGCCGCCGTAAATGAACAGGCCCGGGCGGTTCAGGCGCGCCAGGCCCATAATGCAGCCGGGCATATTCTTGTCGCAGCCGCCAATCGCGATGACGCCGTCATAGGCCTGGCAGCCGACCACCGTTTCAATCGAATCGGCGATGATTTCCCGGCTCAGCAGCGAATATTTCATGCCTTCGGTGCCGTTGGAAATGCCGTCTGAAATGGTGATGGTATTGAAAATAATGCCTTTGCCGCCGGCCACATTGACGCCGCCTTCGGCTTCGCGCGCCAGTCCGTCTATATGCATATTGCACGGCGTAACATTGGCCCAGGTCGATGCAATGCCGATAAACGGGCGGGTGAAATCATCATCCTGAAAGCCTGTAGCGCGCATCATGGAGCGCGCCGGCGCATTTTCAATGCCTTCATAGACAGGTGCTGAATGTTCGCGGAGGTTGTCTTTACTCATGGTTGTTCCTTGGCGATGGCTGGCTGCAACGGCTGCCCGGGCAATTTATTCTGGATTTATTGTATAGAAAGCAGGCGCAGTGTAAAAGAAATAAGCGCGCTGCCTTTTTCCCGCAAAAAAAAGGAACCGCAATTGCGGTTCCTTTTGCTTCAGCTGGACAATCACTGCATTTTGATTCCAAAATACAGTGACTTTTCCTGCTGTGGCAGCAGCTCTTTCAGAATTGCTTTGATTTTGGCGCTACCGTCATCTTCAATTTTATTATTCACGCCGTCAGTAACGTTTTGGCCATTGCTGCCGATAATCGGCAGGATGTTGGCAGGCGCCCACTGCTTTGTATAGGCGGGATACATATCATTGATCGTCACATTACTTAATGTGGCGCTACCGGAATTTTTCACCATAATCCGGTAAATCAGGCATTGATCCGGCTTAAGGCTGGCATTCTGCACTGTATAGGCAGCGCTGATCACCGCTTGAGCATTCGTCATGCTGCAGCTTGCAACAGGCAGCTGCGACTTCAGAATCTGCAGCTGATTTGGGCTTACGCTAATCAAGTCGGTATTGCTCAAGTCCGCCAGCGCAATTTCTTTGCCGGCATTGTTCGGCACAGCAATCAATTTGACCTGGCTGCTCATGCCGTTGGCAGCGGTGGCCGGCGCTTCAACTTTAATGAAGAGCGTCATAGACTGATTGGGCTGAATGATGAAGCCTGTAACGTCGGCTTCTGTTCCAGTCACCAATAAAGTATCACCGGCATCCAGCGCATCGCTTTTGTTCTTGTCCAGAAACAGGCTGTACAGGAAACCGTCATTCGGCAGCGTCAGGCTCAGCCTGCTGACCTTTTCATCTTCTATGCCGTAGTTGGTAATGCGGTGCAGGAATACGTAGGTTCCGCCAACTGCGACCTGCGCCGACTGATCATTGGCCAGTTCCAGCAGGCGCTGCTTTGGCTGCGGAATGACTGCGTCCAAAATAATGTCACCCAAGCCGGACTGCAGCGATTCAATGGCAAACCAGATATTGGTTTTTGCGCTTGCCGATGCATAAGCTGTAACGACTGCACAGACTTGGCCGGTAGCGTTGGCCGCCACATTCAGCTGGCTAATCTGCTGGCTGCTGATGCCCGCTTTGCACTGCCCGGCGTCGGCTTGATAGAATTCAACTTTCAGGCCCGAAGTAAATGGGCTGATCCCGCTTTTTACCAGCGATGAATAGTCTCCGCTGCTCACTGCTGGTGCAATTGCAGTGCTCGATGCATACAGCTGGTAATCCTGCGCCAGATTGCCGTAGTTCTGTATATTCAATGGAAAGTAGGCTTTTCCGCTGCTGTCTGCTGTCTTAGTCCATAGCGGTGTGGCGCCAGTTCGGCCTTCCTGCGCAATATTAAACATGCCAACGCCGGTTTCAGATGCTGGCGCGCCTGCTTTGTTATTGGACAAGTCATTTTTGGCAGCATACAGCGTTCTTACTGCAGAAGTATTATTGGCAAGATTCTGATCGGTGGTTGATGTGACGGTTGCCGTATTAATAATATGTCCCGCATCCCCCCCCGTCTCTTGATCACTTGACTTGACTTGTAAATTTTTGACCGTAAATTTATATTTTTTATTCTTTTCGACACCGCCAGTTAAGTTCAGCCCAGAACCGGTCAGATCTGCTAATTTACCGGCAGCAGTCCACGATGCAGGGCATACTGCAGGCGCACCCGCTGCGGTTACATCTTCGCAAAGCAGTTCAGTTATGCCATTAACAGTCTGCAAGTTCTTGCCCAATACATCTTTCAGGATAACATTTTGCGCATCAACAATTGTTTTGTTATTTAATTCAACAGTATAGCTTATATAATTTCCCGGTTGCGGAATTGAGCCGGCGGTTAATGTCTTGATGACTTCTAAATCAGTATCATCATCCTTAAGCGTTAAATTAAAACTGTACAATGGATTGCTGCCGCCGCAGGATTCCATATTGGTCGTAACAGCGCCGCTGTTCTTCGTCAATGCAAAGGCCAAAGGTAAGGTTTTATCCCCCTCAATATTTTTATTATCCGTAAGCTGAATGACCAAATCCTGAATCAGCACTCCCTGCGCATAATCTAAGCCGCTATTGTAGGTTGGCCGATATTTAAAAGTGATATTGCCTTTTCCATCATTGGTATCGGGCGTAATGATCACAGTCGAAGCGCTACTACGCCTAGCCAGCACATAATCTGTGCCATATATTGCGCGCTGCGCCAAAGGTATGCCCGCATCATACTGAATTTTAAACTCTAATTCCGGCATGTCAGCAGCGCTTAGAATCTGCCCGACGAGCTTGAATGGAACGCTCTGCGAACTGCTGTTATTTTCAACATAATTGCCGTTTTGCGTAGAGAATTCAACCGCTGGTTTTAAGTTAATTTTAACATTATCAATGAAGTTCCCTTGACTAGCAGTAGCTCCAGCAACTTTTGCTTGAAAAACAAATGAATAGTTCGCAGCTTGAGTTATATAAGCTGCCATATTTACTTTAGCCACTGAGGTCTGTGTCGCCCATGTACGAACTGTGCTGTGGACAGGGCTAAGTCCTAATGGAATTTTTCCATTCCATGTGCTGCGGCCGCTCAACTGGCCTAAAAAGAACTCTGCTGTTTCTTCTTTTTTATCCCGAGTCGCATGGTCAAAGCTCCAGCTGAACTCATCGTCAGGAACTAGGCAGACGGTTTGATAAATGTTGGAAGACTCCATCGCATTAAGTTCAGCATATTGATTATCTGCATAGCTTGTTGTTGATGGACGATTAGGGTTGTCCGCAATGCCGGTTGCCCCAGGCCCTTTCCAGAATTCAACAGGATACTTATTATTTGAGCTCTGCGAGTGGGTAGTTCTCCATCCTGGTACATACATTGCTGTACCAATAAGAGCAGGATCTGCATCTAAATAAGTCCATGAACTTGAAATTACGGGCTTTTGTATATCCAAATTGACAAAGCTACGCTGAATTCTCGTAGTTGAAGGAGGCAAATTGGCATCTGCCGCATAAACCTCAGCAGCGCCAGCCAGCACAAGCGAAGACGCCAAAACATGACCTAAATATTGCTTCATCATTTTAGTTTACCTTCACTTTTTGCTGATCTGATTCTATCTGTAAATCTTGCCACTGCGGTTCTAATTTTACTGCAACCTGACCGCTGCTGAGCTGCAGCACCACCCGGCGGCTTTTGGCCGCGGCCAGCCGGAGGTCTGCATCGGCCTGCAAATCCACAGCGCCTTTCGCCTCTGACTGCATGCGCTGCGCAGCAATGCCCCGCGCTGCCAAATAATCCTGCACGGACTGAATGCGGCGCTGCGCAAGCGCGAGATTGTATCTCTCCGTCGCGCGCTTATCGGTATAGCCCAGCAAAGTGACCTGCATTTGAGGGTACTGAGTGAATACCGCAATAAACTGGTCTAAAACTTTTTGGCTTTCACTGCTCAAGTCCGCGCTGTCTAAAGCAAAATGCACCACGTTGCTTAAGCGCACGCCAGCCGCAGCCGGATCTGCAACCAAAGGCCAAAACTCCGGGTTGACGCCGGAACAGCCCTGCCCATTCAGCTGCTGCAGCGCTGGAAGCTGTTCAGGATGCCAAGCCGGCGCAGCTGCGCCGGGCTGAGTGGCGCTGGCCTGCGCCACTTGATAAACGGCGCGTTCCGCGGCCTGAAAGTGCTCTCTGGCATGGCGCCAGCCAAGTTCGCAGTATTCCGCTGCAGCCCACACCAGCATGACTTCCGCCTGTGCCAGCGGCTCCGGCGCGCGCTCCAGCGCACCCTGCTGCTTGAAATATTCAATCTGCTGCCATAAATCGCGGCGCATCACTTGGGAAACGCTTAATACCGGCGTCGCTAAAGGCAGAGGCTGACGCTGCTGCAGGGCCTGAGCGATGCCTTGCGCCTGCTGCCAAGCCTGCTGCCCTGCGCTGCTCAGGCTGCCTTCAGAGATTTCATGGCGCGCATAGCTCAGCCACATTTGGCCTTTATAGGCCTGATAACGCTCCTGCCCCGATGCGGCTTGGCGCTGCTGTTCCAGTGCAGCCGCCAGCTCATCTATTTGCGCCGCAGCCGGCGGATAACTGCCGTTCTGCAGGCCGCCTGCCAGCGCTGCGCTGAGGCTGCTCCCCAGAACGGCCAGGCATAATAAAGCTACTTTCATGGTTTACTGCCCCTGCCCCGGCTCTAAAGAAAAGTTAGCACCTGCCGAACGGCGTCCAAATAAATCTTCATCAAATTTGAATCTGAATCGGATATAAGCGCCCTGGCCGGTAGAGCTGGTATTCGCCAGTTCGTCATCCTGATAGCCAAGGAAGTTGTAGCCAGCAGAAAGCCAGAGGTTGGCTGCCGCCAAATAGCCGACTTCCGCCCCAAGCAGGTAGCGCGTTCCCGCGCCGCGGTTTGCCCAAAGCGCCCCGGTTTGCAGGCTGGCATCCCAGCGCTCATTGATGTCATAAAGCGCGCGGCCGCTGACCAGTTGCGTCAATGCGCTGCTGCGCACATCATATTCATCCAGAACCGACCACTTGGCCGCATAGCGCCCTGACAGGGTAAACTGGCGCAGCGGATGCCAGTTGACATGCGTGGAGCTGACATAGGCGCTGCGCTTGAACTCAGCTTCCAAATCAGTTGCGTTATCTTCATAGTAGTGCTCTATTTTAGCCAGCACATCCAGTTTATTCTGCTCAAAGTCGCGCCATGCCATACCCAGCTGGAAGCGGTTTCTCAAATGGTCGCCCTGTTCAGCATCTTTGCTGTCAATAAAATTCAGCGTGTTTTTAGCCAGCACGGTTAAATCTTCATTCAGCTTGCGCGCATAGCCCACTGTATTGATCAAGGTATCTGAATTGTCTGAACGCCGGCCTTCCAGGCGGGTCATGGCTTTCCAGTCATCATGGGCTAAATATTCCAAGCCCAAAGTGGCGGCTGTAGAATCCTTGCCGTCATTTTCCGGATTTTTAGAAACGGTCTGGATGCGCTCGAAGCTGGTGCTCAAGTACACTTTCGGCATAAGCTGCCAGCGGTTGCGCAAGCCCAGGGCAGCTTCCGCTTCCCGGCTGCTCATTCCATCCGCCACCCGGTATTCGCTGAATGCGGAACCGTCTTTCATGTAATTGCTGCTGATGCCGAATATGGTGCTGTTGGTTTCTTCCGTAGTATTCAGCGAATATAAGCCGTCAATTGATGAAATCACCTCATGGCGCGCATACAGCTCAGTATTCGGCAAGACCTGCATGGTGCCGCCCAGCGCCACCACCTGCTTCTCTGAATCAGACACATCCTGTTCATATTCTGCAAAAACGCTCGCGCCTTTCCACGGGAGCTTGCCTGTAAACTTCACTCTGGCGGTGGTGCCGTTATAGGCTCCCATGTTTTCAGTGGCCTGTGTCGCAGCCTCGCTGCTTTCATCGTAATAGCGCAGGCCCAGTTCAACAGCAAGTACCTTAAAGAAGCTGCGTTCAATGCTGGCAGATAAGCCTGTACGCACGCCGCTGTTATTGCGGTCTTCAGTCCGGATCGCTTCAGCGCGCGCCAAACCGACCTTCGGAATCGGCAGAGAAGCCTTCAGGCCGCTTTCCATGCGTCCAGCGCTGATGGTCGCCGCATCATTCTGGAAGCCTTCCTGCGCCTGCTGATGGTAGATGCGCAGGCTGCCGGCGCTTGGCGCATATTCAAATTCAACCCGCGCCGCCGTGCCTTCATCTTTGGCTGCAGCCGGTGCAGCGCTGCTGATTTGCGCAATCTGGTCTACATCTGAAGCGCTATTTTTTGACTGCGCAATTTCAGCAATAAACTTGCCGTGCTGCCCGACTTTAACCACGGTATTGACGCTGGCAATCTGCTCTTCTTTGAGCGGATCGGCGCTTTTCACAAAAGAGCCGCCCAGCTTTAAATGGCTCTTGACTGCATAGCTGAAGCTGACCCCGCCCACCTGATATTCTTCGCCGATATCTTCCGCTTCCACGGTAATGCGGACATAGTTCGGGTTCAGATCAGCATCAACACTGGAAACAGCCTCTTTCAAATAGATGCTGCTGCTGTACGTGTCGACTTCATAGTCCGCAAAGCGCGTCAGTGTTTTGCGTGAAATAATCAAGCCCGGGTTATTGCGGTCGCGGGTTAAAATCTCGACTTTTTCACTGTTTTCCAGCATCTGGTCATTGCTGATCGCGCCCAGGCTGTAAGGCCCGGTGATGCCCATCGCGCGGTTTTCCGTCACCACCTGGCGCGATTTGGTTTCGGCGCCAAAAGCGGCGGCCTGCAGCTTATCGCCGTCATGCCCCAGCTTGAAGCCGGTCAGAGAGCGGTTGTACTGGCCGAGCGATAAGCCTTCGTCTTTCTCTGTGCGGGTCACATAGTCGCCGTACATGGCGTAAGAGCGCCCTTTATCCACGCGCACATACAGTTTGCTGGTCGATTGGGCTTCAAAGCCTTTGGCTGCCGCATCGCCATACACCGGATAATATTCGTCCGGCTGAATGTCGCGAAATAATCGCTGCTTCGAGCTTTTATCCGAATCATAGGCCAAAGTCAGCAGGTAATCGCCCTTGACCTTGCCTTTTAAAAACATGGCGGCGCGCCCGTTCAGGCTGGTATCGCCGCCCCAATCCGCAATTTCAGTCAGCTGGTCTTCAAAGCCGTCATCGCGGTTAACGCTGTGCAGCTTATTGCGGTCAAAATTATTAAAGTTGACCGATCCTTCAATTAAGCCCACAGCAATCAATGGACGCAAATCCGCCAGAAACTGGATGTCGATTTCCTGCTTCAGCAGGCCGCTGCTGGCGCGCAGCTTGCCGCGGCCCGGCGCGTTTGGCGCAAGCACCGGAATCACCATTTCTCCGCCTTCAATAAAGGTCTGGATGCCCGGCTCATTCGGATTCAGATCCTGCAGGTCAATCAGTCCGATGTCGCTTTCCAGCGTGATTGCCGTACGGGCTGCGATTTTCACCCCGTCTTTATCCTGCAGGCGGAGCACCAGCTGCAGAACATCTTTGCCGTTGGCGGCCGCTGCGGCGGCTGCAGCATGCTCCAGCTGCAGGCGCTGGATTTCGCCCGGAACTACTACCTGGATCTGCTGACTTTCACGCACATTGCCCATAAAGTCCAGCTGCTCGACCCGGATTTCATTTTTCCCGGTGTTCAATTCAACGCCGATGAATTCCTTGCCCTGCTTCTGCTGTTCTGCTAAGACCGACAGTTTGCCTAGGCGTTTTTCAGATACAGCTTGGCCATTGACCAGCACGCGCTGATCAGCTCCCGCTGTGCCCTGAAGCTGAATGGCAGTTTGCGCAAAAGGTAAAATCTGGCCGTCTTTCAGGTTTAAAATGCTTAAAACATTGCTGTCGCTGCGCTTCAAGTACTCTTCTAAATTAACCAATGCCGGCGGCTTGACCGGGTCAATCGCCAGCTGCCGGCCTTTAGGCGCATCGGCAACGCTTTTATTTAAAATGCAGCTCTGATCATTATCATTCGCTAAGCAGCCATTTGTATTATCCGAACGGCTGCTCTGTTCAATATACGATGGCGCATCAATCGACAGCTGCTTGCTAATGGCTTTTTCTAAATTTAAATTGCTTTGATTGATTTTTTCCTGGCGCTGCTTCACCGCCTCAGTCAGCGGCGCTGAACAGGCTCCCGCCTGATCCGCCATGGCGAAATCGGCGCGGTGCAGCTCACCGCGCTTTACATCAACAAAGCGGCTTGACGGATCTCCGGCATTGCGGTTTGACTGAATGACCAGCTCCGCGCCGGCTGGCAAAGTGGTACGGTCCAGTTTCAGCACATGGGTTTTCGGCGAAACGCCGTAAAAGTCATATTTGCCTTCACGATCGGTGACGACATAACTGCCGTCTTCCATATACAGGCGCACACCTGGAACGCCTAATTCGCCTTTGTCCTGCATGCCGTTGCGGTTGCAATCCGTATACACTTTGCCAATGACAAAAGCGTCTGAGCTGAATACGCCCGGACGAACCTTCACTTTAGCCTGCGCTTCATTCGAATTCAGGCCGTGGCTCACCGCGCGCGCGCGGTTAATTCCGTCGCCATTCAGCGCATTCGGGCCGACCAGCACCCGGTATTCAATTTTTGCGCTGGCGTTGACCGCCAGATCACCCAAGCCTAGGGTTAAATACGGCCCTTTTCCGCCTTCAGGTTCAGCTGCCGGCTTGCCATCAACCCGCAGGGTGTTCGGCACATAGCTGAAGCCGCGCGGCAAGGTATCCTGAACCTTAACATCTTTGGCAATGTCATCACCCTGATTGCTGACGGTAATACTGTAACTGGTAAAGTCGCCCAGTTCCACACTGCTGTCGCGCGCGGTTTTCTTCACCATCAGGCTTTGGCCCGAACTGAGCGGATCAATTGGAATATCAATATTCAGCGCTGGGCTGGTTAAATCCAGCTTAAAGCTGCGCCCGTACGAATAATCCGGATCTACTGCAGTAATGCCGAAAGCCTTAAACGAGCTGACCGGGTAGGCATTCTGATCACTGCTGAACTGGTAGCTTTTACCGTTAATCGGGGCTGAAGTATCAACCAGCAGCGTATATTCACCGGGCAGCACAAATGGATAAATGAATTCCCCTTGAGCATTGGTCTGCTGTTCAGCCGGAATGCTGCCAGTCATGTTTCCGTCAGCATCCTGGCCAAAAGCCACATTAGCTGCCACAGGCCGGCCATTTTTATCCGCCAAAGTCACCCGGGCATTTGCCACCGGCTGTCCTGTTTTTGCATTAAAAACAATGCCGTAAGGGTCAATCAGAATATCAGTTGAAATGTCCGGTTTTGGCGTATTGGTGCTGTTGCCGTTTTGATCCAGGCAGTCAATAATCGTTGCCGTGACTTTGTCGCGGCGCACGGTTTGCAGAATGTCATCCTGGGTATTTGGCGCTGTGCCGTCCCATGCTGCCGTATTAACTTCAAAGTGGAAAACTCCGCTGTTGGCTTCGGTTTCTTTGCCGTTCGTATACAGGAAATCGCCGGTCAGCGCCGATTTAACCAGAACCTTAACCTGATCCTGATTATGCGAAGCATTGCAGATTGCTGCATTGGCTTTCAGATAAACCGGCTCTTTGACCTTGCCCGTTTGAATCACATTCTTGTAATCGGGCGTTGTGCCATCAAGCGTTGCGTCAGCAGCTTCAATTATGGTTTGCACTAAATCTGAAGGGGTTTTTCTTTGCTGATTGGCCGCGCTGTTCCATGAAAACAGATAAGCTTGATTTTTCAGCACGCTGTAGCTTAAGTTGGCGGCTGTTTTAACCTTCAGGATAATTTTGCTTTCCTGCCCGGCAGCAAAGCTTCGGTAGCCGACAACCGCATGGCTGATCTTATTCTTATTGGCAGGCTGGGCCGATACATAGCGCCCTTCGCCGGTTTTATACAGCACTTTGGCTTCGGCCGTGCTGACTGAAACTTCATCATACAGCGTATTTCCCGGCAATGGATCTTCAACAATGATCCATTCGCCCTGCACGCCGTCTACATGGACGGATAGCGGTGCAATCGGCAAATTGCCGCTGTTCTTAACCATCAGGCTGTAGGTAATGGCTTCCTGTCCGCCCGCATACTGAATATTGGTTTTATCTACAGCCTTATGAATGCTCAGCTGCGGAACAACAATAGTGGCAGGGTCATCCGCCGTGCTGCTTGGCTGCGGGCCTTCCTGAATGACTGCGGTCACCGGCATTTTAATCTGGGTATTATGCGGTGTGTCTTTAGAGGTATCCGCAACAACCCACAGATAAGCTTTTTCGCCCGGCTGAAGCGCCAAGCCCTGGCTGAGCAGTGTATCCAAGCCAGTATAAAATTGATCATCGCCATCATCCACATAAATGCGGATATTGGATAAATGGCTGGCATTGTCCGCGCTTAATTTGAATGTTGCCGGCGCATTGCTTAAGTTCACCAGTTCATTGAACCAGTAAACTGCGGTGCCCGCTTCAACGACCTGATGCGCGCTTGGAGAAAGCTTAAGTGCGTATAATTCTGAAACTCTGACTTCTACTTTATTGGACTGGACATCTTTTGAATGCAGCAGCCCGTCGCCGCCCAGCACTTCATACTTTGCATAGGCGATATTTGGAATAATTGTGCCAGCATTTGGCATAGTCGCAGCAGCATGTCCGTATTGAGCAAAAAATAAAGCAGACGCAAGTGCAGACAGCGACAGCGCCTCGACTTTTCTATCCATTGCCTTTTTCATTGACAAGCCCCAAAACAAAAAAAATAAAATACAAACAAGTAAAAAAACAGCTGCGCTCCCCTTTCTTAAAAGAGGAGTGCAGGCTTAAAAGGATGAATTATGGAGCGGCTTTATCAACCGTAACGGCGAACTTCAATGTCGCAGAAGTGCCTGGAGTTAAAGTGCCGACCTTGTAATTTACATTGCCGCCAGATTCCGTCGGCGCATCGCCCTGGGTTAATGGATTCCGCGCAATAGAGCCGGTTTTGTATGTTGTATATGCAGGCACGGCATCATTGATTACAACAGCTGTTGCGTCAGCATTACCTTGGTTGGTTGCTGTCACTTTATAGAATACACACTGGCCCGGTTTAGCATTCTGCAGATTTACAGTGTAATCAGCGTCAGCCGGCGCAGCCGTACAGTCTGCAGCAAACTGGAATTTCTCCAAGCGGACTGAACCCAAGTTGATTACTGTGCGGTCTGTAATCGACAGAATGCTGTTTGAACCTAATGCAGCGCCTGATTCAGGCTGAATTTGCACTGTAGACGTATAAGACTGGCCAGCAGTTGCTGTTGCAGCCGCTTCAACTTTTACATAAACAGTAACAGACTCACCTTGCTGTAAGCCTGCCAGTCCAGCTTTATCAAATTTTGCATTTTGCAGAATGCTGTTTAAGGTGCCCGCGCCAGTGCCTGTTACACGCTCTTTAACATCATCCAGCAGGCCATCACCATTCACATCTACATAAACAGTAACTGTTTCACCAGCTGTCGGCGTTGGTAAAGCAAAGTTCAGTGTTTTTCCGCCAGCTGCTTCAGCTACGTTACCAATGTTGGTTAGAGTATGGCTGTAAATAATGCTGCCGCCTGGCGCCAGCTGGCCTTGACGGTCCGGCGTAAAGCTGATGGCGCGCTGTTCTGCAACCGTCAGCTTAAATCCAATGCTGTCGTTGCTGCCGGTAGATGGCGAACTGATCTTGACTGTAATGGTTTCAGGAACACTTGTTGCTGGCGTGCCGTCTGGCGCAGTAACGACTAGACAGTAGCTGCCCGTACTGCCATTCGCAATCGTGCCTGAGTTGGTTACTTTCGTATTTGTACAGTTGCCGGCAGCGTCTTTTCCAAAGACCTCTGCTGTCCAGCCCGTTGGAACGCCTTCAACAGCAATATTGTAGTTGTCCGGCGTGCCACCTGTATTCTGGATGGTAACGTCCAGCGGCTTAGATGTGCCCGGGACTAAAGCCGTGTCAGGAACGCCTGTGCTGCTGTTCGCGCCGTCGCCGACATAGTCTGGTGTGCCTGCTGTACCTTTATTATGCACCAAGTCTACAGCGCTTTTCGTAAAGGCATCAACAACTAGAGAAATGGTATCTTTATTGCTGCTGTTGTTGGCTGAAGTGCTAGTCATGGTCAGCGTAGTGCCGTCCGCTACTGTGCCGTTAGTTGGCAAAGTAACGCGCACCACAAATTTCAGGCTGCCGCCAGCCTGAATTGGGCCTGTATTGTTGTCTGTCACCGGAGTTTTTCCATCCGCTTTCAGAATTTCAACAATGCTGCCGGCCGGCAAAGATGAGCCAGCGGCTGTAGCAACATTCAGATTATAGCTATCTGTAGTTGTGCCGGAGTTGTGAACATAAATAACATCGCCACCTGTAGCGTTATTGCCGAAGACAATAGCCTGGCCTTGCGAAGCTGTTGTATGAACTTGGTCGTCAATGCCTGCAGCACTGCCGGCTGGAACATTGTTGTCAATCCAAGAGGCAGATGCATCATCGTTAATCGAGTGTGCTGTTGTGCCTACAACAGTGACATTGTTCGGGTTGGATGGAACAAGACTCGTGTCTGGAGTTGCCGGCGGAACAGATGGGACATTATCCGGCGTTAATGGCGTATTTGTACCTGGCGTAAAGCCATCAGTATCTGCGTATGCGGTGTTGGTGATTTTCTCGCCATTGGCAGCAGCCGTTTTTACTTTAACAGTAAAAGTTAACTTACCGGTTGAACCGGCAGCAAGCTTGCCTGCATTAAAGGTAAAGGCCTCTTTCGCATCGCTACGGCCACTAGCTACATAAGCAAATTTATCACTATCTGTACCATCACGAGTTAATGCTGAAGTGCTGCCATTATAATGCGCAGTTAATTTGGCATCAGCCGTATCAGCAAATGTTACATTGCTTGGCAACACGTCATAGATAATGACGTCTGATGCAGCGGCTGCTGTGCCTTTATTCTGGAAAGTCAAAGTATAGGTAATGTAGCCATTCGCACCAATTGTGCTGACGCTGGCTTCTTTTTTAATTTCAATGACTGCGCCGGTAATAATAGTCGCTTTATCAGTATTGGACGCTGTATTTTTGCCGGCATCATATAAAGCCGTTGTTTTTGCTGTTGCAGTTAGAGTTAGGCTGTCATTCTGGCCTGCCGCTGCCGCTAGCGGCGTTTTAGCAACCACAACCAGGCCGATAGATTCGCCAGCAGCT
The DNA here is from genome assembly GCF_001696615.3 of Acinetobacter sp. WCHAc010034. Classification (NCBI taxonomy): domain Bacteria; kingdom Pseudomonadati; phylum Pseudomonadota; class Gammaproteobacteria; order Moraxellales; family Moraxellaceae; genus Acinetobacter; species Acinetobacter sp. WCHAc010034. Next base: position 1,901,776 of record NZ_CP032279.1, read on the forward strand.
AATTCAATCGCTGTTGTTGGAGTTAAAGCAGCAGCGCCATTATCCGCTACGCCATCCTGATTGCGGTCAATATAGACATCATAGCTGGCCCAGTCGAAAGTGCCGGCATCATTTGCAATGCTGAGCGTGAATGAGTCTGTGCCATTACCAGTGTTGGTCAAGATATGCGGGAAGCTTACACTACTGTTGGCCGCTGTCTGACGTTCGTTAGACTGCACAAGAGTAAAGCTGCCTACTTGCGCTACAAGGGTTTTAACCACGTTAGACGTTACAACACGCTCAGTCTGCGTATTGTCTGTATACGTTGCGGTTGCAACGTTACTGATATTTTGACCTGCTAAAGGCGTAGAAGCTGCGGCCATCGCAGAACTGCCAAACAGAGATACCCCACCCGCAACTGCTAAAGCAGCCGCGACTTTACTTAATTGAAAATGTTGTTTCATAAGAAAACTCAACAATAAAACGTTTTAAACGACGAGAAAAAATTATTCGGAAGCATTGACACGAACTTGAGCGGAAACCGAAATTTTTTGTTTTGGCTTCAGCTCATTCACATTCCATTGCAATGCACGATACTCACGCAGCGGAACATTTACTTTTTTGCCATTTTCGATACGAGTCAGCGGCGCTTTAGCAAAGCTTTTCCCATCTAAAGAGGCATAAGTATCTTTTGGTGCACTTTGGCCGGTATAAGTGACAGACTCTGGAAGCGGCAAATTCAATTTCAGATTTTTCAGGCTATTCGAAGATACATTCGAATAATCAACGCGGTATTCCAATACATCCTTCGGCTTGACCTGATCAGTAGCCTTAAGTTCCTTTTTATTTTTCTTGCCGGCATCCACCTGAAATACTTTCATTTCAGCTTTTAATGGCGCGTCATTGGCATATGCCAAATTCGCCACACCCAGCGCCGAACTTGAAAGCAAAACTAAACAAATGCCTTTCTGTACTTGTGTAACCATAAGAAATTGCTTCAATTTTTTAAATTATGTACATTTTTACTACAGTTAAGAAAAAAAACAAACATAAAAATGCAGAATTCATCACGTTTTTTGTTTTTTTTGATTGTTTTGCTGCATTTGGGAGTGGGTAGAAAGAAATTTGAAACTATTTAAAGCCCTCTGCATACCATAAAATTAAAGCGGCATGCATCACATAAAAGGCATGAAATTCAATTTTATATTTATAAAAATGCATAATTCATCACATCAAGTCTAAATTTTGATTTTTTTTACGCATAAAAATGCATAAACATGACAAATATAGAAAAATATCGACAAAATGAAGAATATTTACTGTAACGGCTGCTTTAGCCAAATGAATCCGCCTGAAATATAAACCATACAGCATTGGACATGGTTTTAATTAATAAGAAAAACTTAACAATAAGGTTGATTCAAAACAGCTTTCTCCTCTAAAATTTATTTTTACAACAGCAGGGAAAAGCATCAGAAGCGGAATTTAAAACTCAAAGCATATGCAGAGCACAATGGATTTCCTAAAAATACCATCCTGAATTACTCCAGCTCCATTTTTCCCAGATTCCCCCCCCTCCGCTTCAATGCAGATAAGTAGCAGTAGCCTTTCCCTTCCCTGTAAAACAAACGCATAAAAAAAGCAGGCTTAGGCGCCTGCTTTTCTATATGGGGCAGCATCACAGCGTATGCTGATCCTTCACGTCTTCCAGCACATCATCCAGCTCTTCAGGATTTTTCATCAAGTGCAGGATAGACAGCGCCAGCCCGCCCCACAAAAACAGCATGGAAATAATCATCATCACAATTGCGGAAGTATTCATCTTAACGCTCCTCGCGGTCTTTCATTTTTGACAGAATCACAGCAATGACCGCACAGAAAATCACGCTGCCCCAGCCAAATACGCCCTGCAGGCTCATGCTATAAGTATCGTAACCGTTTTTCACTAAGTTAAATAGGGTCATGCTCAGCGTGGTTAACAGGATCAAAGAAGTGATCACGGTTAAAGTGAATGCCCAGCCTTTGCCCAGCTGAATGGTGGAAATACGGTTGACGTGATCACGCAGCTCAATCAATGCGGAACGCTTAAACCACGCAATGCTGATGATTGAAACCAGCGCGCCACCGATAATGCCGATGTTATTGATAAAGTGATCCACAATATCCACCAGCTTGATCGCATTCACGCTGGAGAATAAGATCACTGAAACCAGCGCGCTGCCGCCGCCGATAATGGTTACCGCTTTTTTACGGCTCCATTTCAGCTTGTCCTGCATGGCTGCAATCGGCACTTCCAGGATGCTCACCATGGAAGAAATGCCCGCGACAAACAGCGAAGAGAAGAACAGCAGGCCGAATAAATCAGCGCCCGCGCCTAAGCTGGAAATGATTTTCGGGAAGGCAATAAAGGCCAGGCCAATACCGCCGCTCACCACGTCTTGAACTTCTTTGCCTGCGGCATGCGCCATAAAGCCCAATGCTGCAAAAATGCCAATACCCGCCAAAATCTCAGTGGATGCATTGGCAAAGCCAACGATCAGGCCTGAGCCTGTCAAGTTGGTTTTCGGCTTTAAATACGATGCATAAGTCACCATGATCCCGAAGCCGACCGACAGCGAGAAGAAAGTATGGCCATACGCCGCCAGCCAGACTTTATAGTCCATCATCGCAGACCAGTTCGGGGTAAAGAATGCATTCAAGCCTTCCGCCGCGCCCGGTAAACGCAGTGACTGCACCACCAAAACCGTGAATAAAACGAATAATAAAGGCATGAAAATCTTATTCGATAATTCAACGCCTTTTTTCACCCCGCCAAACAGGATGATTAAGGTCAGCGCCCAAATTCCCACGATTGGCCAGAATAAATGGCTGACAAACTGCAAGTCAAAGCCTGATGCTTTCGAGGTCTGCAGATAGGTATTAAAGAAGAAGCTTTCAGGGTCGCTGCCCCATGCCTGGCCAATCGAGAAGTAAACATAGCTTCCCGCCCAGGTCAGTACGCTGGCATAGTACAGGCCAATGATGATGCACACGCAGACTTGCCACCAGCCCAGCGTTTCCCCGCCTTTGAATAAAGCGCGGTAGGCTTTGGGCGGAGAGCCCGTACTGCGGTGCCCTGTTGCATAATCTAAAAATAACAGCGGCAAGCCGGCAGTAATCAGCGCCAATAAATAGGGAATTAAAAATGCGCCGCCGCCGTTTTCATAGGCGACATAGGGGAAACGCCAAATATTGCCTAAGCCTACAGCCGAACCTACAGCTGCAATAATAAAGCCGGACCGCGATGTCCAGTTTTCACGATTTCCTGACATAAAACACCTAAACCTTAGGCGTCTTTTTATGCTGCTTATTGTATGGCTTATATCGCAGGCAGAAAAAGCGCCATTCAAAAAATAATTTTTGTGTTTGAAGCTAGAGTTCACCTTTTGGGTGCAGTGTTCTAATTTGCAAACAGGCAAAGCGCATAAAATCTTGCTTAAAGGCTTTTAGCGCGCGCCGCCCTTTGTATGGTTCAACAATACTGGCTTTTTCGCACTTTTTCTGTAAGTTCTGGATGAAAGATGCTGTTTCGCAATTTGTTTTGCATTCGAATGTTCAAATAAACAGCGCGCCCAGGCAGAAAACCGGCGGCATTTCACCCCCCTTTGCCGCCGGCATCAGCGCTGCACCCGGTAATGCCCGGTAATTGCATACTGATGCAGGATATTTTCTTCGCGCGCGCCCTGCCCGATATTGTGAATAATCAGCGGAGTCCGGCTGAAGGCCTTGCGGTCTGAAACAATGCCGATATGCGCCAGGCCGCGCCCCAGATCCCAAGTGACAATATCTCCGGGCGCATAGCGCTGATCCTGCACAGCATAGCCCTGGCGCTGCAGATAAGCCTGAATATTCGGCACGCGCCGGTGATCGATATTGCTGTCCGGCGCTTTCAGGCCCCACTTTTGCGGGTAGCGCTTAAAGTTGGCGCGCATGTCCTCATGAATGCCTTGCTGCAGGTCCATGCCCTGCCGGCGCAGCGCGCGGATCACCACATCGGTGCAGACGCCCTTCACCAGCGGCACATCGCCCATCGGGTAGCGCAGCGCGCTGTACGCCGGGTCATAATACAGGGTTTTCCCGATCTGGCTCCGCGCATCCGCCACCAGCTGCAGGGCATCCAGCGCCCAGCAGGCCTGCGCCGCCGGCAAAAGCAGCAGCGCGAACAGTTTGGCTTTTATGGTCATTTTTCAATCTGCATCCTTTAAAATATTGCTTATTCAAAGCGCTAAAATCTTCCGCCCATGCCCTGCCGGATTTTTTACTTAAGCGTCAATGCAATTTTCCGGCTTTCACTATATGATGCGCTGAACTGGACATCAGTTCCTACTCTGTAAGCGGAAGCTTATTTTTTTCAGATCATAAATCATACGACGGACAGCCCTATGAAAGCTTTAAATTTACTGTATGCATTGGCCGGCCTGGCTGCAGTCCATACTGCCCATGCCGATGTGATTGGGCTGAAAGGCAGTGTTGATTTCTGGAGCTACAGCGCGGACTTGAGCCATCCGCATGAAGCCCAGCCCCAGTCTCAGCTGGGAGATGACCATGGCCTGTCATTTTCAGCTGCGCTTGAACATCCTGTGCCTTTGCTGCCGAATATCAAAATCAAGCATGCCCGCCTGCAGGCCGACAGCGATGAAAGCGCTTCAGGAACGCCGCGCAATCAGCTTGACCTCAATTATTCCGACTTCATTCTGTATTACGAGCTTTTGGACAATATCATCAATGCCGATGCCGGCTTGGGCCTGAAGCGGCTGGAAGGCGACATCCGCCATAACTATGCAGCTGCGCAAGACGTCAGCGCCAGCATTCCCATGCTTTACGCGCAGGCCGGCGTCAAGCTGCCCTTTACCGGCCTGAGCGCCAATGCCGAAGTCAGCGTTGCCGGACTGGATGATGAGCGCGTCACCGATGCGCAAGCCGAACTGAAATACAATTTCATCGATTCCGCTTTAGTCGATGCCGGCGCCAAACTGGGCTACCGCATTCTGGATATTCAGCTGGAACAGGACAGCAGCCGGGAAACCAAGCTGAAATTCAAAGGCCCCTATATCGGGCTTGAAGCGCACTTTTAATTCTGCGCAGCCCTGTGCGAAATTGCGTACAGGGCCTGCAGTCAATCGGCGCTGTACAGGGCCATCCAAAGCGTCTTATATTTAAGCCATACCGGGACAGGAAGTCTCAGAATAAAAGAATAAAAACAATCAAATTAAGCAAAGCAGGATGCTGAGGCAGAACAGGAGTACTGCCCTTAACTGATACGGAAAAGCCCCGGCAGGATGCCGGGGCTTTTTTATCGCCGATTGTCCCGCCTTAGATCCAGCCGGCAGGCCGCAGCCCTTTAAAAAAAAAGAAAGCCCGGAAAATGGGCTTTCTTGGCGCTGAGCGGATTTAATCCGCTGTAAGGACGCCGGCCTTTAATGCTTTTTCTGCAGCCGGTTCAGCTGCTTTCTTCTCCACGCGGATAAAGAAAATAGCAATCGCGCCGATAATTCCAGGAATGGCGACCGCGATAAAATTCCACTTATGCGGCAGTTCCATGCCCAGGAGCAGGCCAATCACGATTGGGCCGACAATTGCCCCAGTGCGGCCGATTGCCGATGCCCAGCCAATGCCTGTAGAACGGACTGCAACCGGATAATACTGCGCCACATAGCTGTAGAGTAAAATGCTGCAGCCAATCGATGACGCGCCCGCCAGGCTGACCAGCAGATAAATAACAGGCTGCGGGGAATTGAAGCCTAAGCCTACCAGAGAAAGTATGCCCACCGTCAGCATGCTGATTAAAACCGGTTTAAAATCAAAGCGGTCAGCCAGAACACCGCCGCTTACAGTGCCAATGACTGCCCCGATATTCAAGGCCAGCAGGAACATCAAGCTGCTGCCTAAAGAATAGCCGGCGGCCATCATCAGCTTCGGCAGCCAGCTGCCTAAGGCATACAGCATTAATAGGCACATGAAAAATGCCAGCCAAAACAGCAGTGTGCCGGCTGCTCGGTTTTCACTGAACAAGGCCTTGACTGAAGCGCTGGTGGTTTGATCATTCGAGGACAGCACCAGCTGCGTATCTGCTGTAACTTGCGCGGCCGGCTCAACTTTCTGCAGGAAATAGCGCGCCTGATCCTGCTTTTTCGCCTTGACTAAATAAGTTAAAGATTCCGGCAGGAATTTCCAGAATAATGGCACAAACAGTAAAGGAATGATCGCAATATAGAACATGATTTGCCAGCCATGATCAGCAGCAAGCCATGAACCGCACAAAGCCGCCATGATGCCGCCCATTGCGTAGCCGCTGAACATCGCCGTTACCAGGGTGCTGCGCAGGCGCTGCGGCGCATATTCTGAAGTTAAAGCCACCAGGTTCGGCAATACGCCGCCAATGCCGAGGCCTGCAATAAAGCGCAATATTCCAAACTCTGTTGGATTGGATGCGAAACCGCCTAAAAAAGTAAACAGGCTGAATAATGAAACGCAAATTAAAATAACTTTTTTGCGGCCAATTTTATCCGCCAGCATGCCAAAGCTCATTGCGCCAAACATCATGCCGGCCAATGCGGTACTCGCCAGCATGCCTGCCTGCACTGCGCTCATGCCCCATTCCTTCATCAGCAGCGGCAGCACAACGCCGTTAATCGCCAAATCATAGCCGTCAAACAGCACGATAAACAGGCACCAGAGCACAATTTTCATATGAAAGGATTTAAATTTCGCCCGATCCACTACAGCATTCACATTCATTGTTTGTACTGTCATTTTATACCCACCTCCAATTGTGAGACTTATTTTGAGACTTGCAGTCAACATACAATGCGTTTTTGCTGTTAAATTGTCCAAAATTACAAAGGTATGAAACGATACCTTTTAGATATGCAGCGCAGGATTGGTAAGAAAATGTCAGAAAAAGCTATAAAAATTGGAAATATTTGCTTAAGCATTAAATGATGAACCGAGGGTACAGTTTTTATTTTTAATAAATATCAATAGCTTATAAATACAGCTTCAGCAATCAGACAATAGATGATTTGATATAAAAATTGTCAGATTTAAACTTTAATTTAATTGGTAATCATCAGGATATAAGCTTTTAGTCGCATGCCTGCAGGCGGCCTGCCAGCGCAGCGGCGCGCTAAACCCGTACCTAGATGCACATTACAGAGCTGACCGTTTTATCAAAGGAAAAGAATGCTCCGGCAGCTGTAGGCTTTGCGGACTTCCGGGATGCCCTTTTATTTGTTTATATGCATAAAAAAAGCCCCTTCACATAAATGTGAAGGGGCTTTTGAATAATGAGCTGGCGATGACTTACTCTCACATGGGTAACCCCACACTACCATCAGCGCAAAGAGGTTTCACTTCTGAGTTCGGGAAGGGATCAGGTGGTTCACTCTCGCTATTGTCGCCAGCACAACTGTTATGGATACTCGCTTGGTCTTATCTGTTCACTTTTCAGTGCATGCCAAGGTTTTTTCCAAATGAGTTATTAACAGGTATATCTGAGTTTATGCAATTTGTTCAATTTTACTTAGCTTTTCAACTAAATCAAGTTTGATCGTTTGATTTCGAATCAATTGATGCTTCGTATACAACTGCTTGGGCGTTGTATAGTCAAGCCTCACGAGCAATTAGTACTGGTCAGCTTCATGCGTCGCCGCACTTCCACATCCAGCCTATCAACGTCGTAGTCTTCAACGGCTCTTTAGAGGAATAAATTCCTAGGGAAATCTTATCTTGAGGTAGGCTTCCCGCTTAGATGCTTTCAGCGGTTATCCCTTCCGAACATAGCTACCCGGCGATGCGACTGGCGTCACAACCGGTACACCAGAGGTTCGTCCACTCTGGTCCTCTCGTACTAGGAGCAGATCCTCTCAAATTTCCAGCGCCCACGGTAGATAGGGACCGAACTGTCTCACGACGTTCTAAACCCAGCTCGCGTACCTCTTTAAATGGCGAACAGCCATACCCTTGGGACCTGCTTCAGCCCCAGGATGAGATGAGCCGACATCGAGGTGCCAAACACCGCCGTCGATATGAACTCTTGGGCGGTATCAGCCTGTTATCCCCAGAGTACCTTTTATCCGTTGAGCGATGGCCCTTCCATACAGAACCACCGGATCACTAAGACCTACTTTCGTACCTGCTCGACTTGTGGGTCTCGCAGTTAAGCGCGCTTTTGCCTTTATACTCTACGCGTGATTTCCGACCACGCTGAGCGCACCTTCGTACTCCTCCGTTACTCTTTAGGAGGAGACCGCCCCAGTCAAACTACCCACCAGACATGGTCCTCGTCCCGGATAACGGGACAGAGTTAGAACCTCAATATTACCAGGGTGGTATTTCAAGATTGGCTCCACCGGGACTAGCGTCCCGGCTTCAAAGCCTCCCACCTATCCTACACAAGTAAGATCAAAGTTCAATGTCAAGCTGCAGTAAAGGTTCACGGGGTCTTTCCGTCTAGCCGCGGGTACACCGCATCTTCACGGCGAATTCGATTTCACTGAGCCTCTGCTGGAGACAGCGCCCCCATCATTATGCCATTCGTGCAGGTCGGAACTTACCCGACAAGGAATTTCGCTACCTTAGGACCGTTATAGTTACGGCCGCCGTTTACTGGGGCTTCGATCAAGAGCTTCGCTTACGCTAACCCCATCAATTAACCTTCCAGCACCGGGCAGGCATCACACCCTATACGTCCACTTTCGTGTTTGCAGAGTGCTATGTTTTTAATAAACAGTTGCAGGGGCCTGGTTTCTGTGGCTGCCGGCAGCTCAGGAAGCAAGTTCCATCACCGCCAGCAGCGTACCTTCTCCCGAAGTTACGGTACCATTTTGCCTAGTTCCTTCAGCAGAGTTCTCTCAAGCGCTTTGGTCTACTCGACCTGACCACCTGTGTCGGTTTAGGGTACGATTCCAGTATAACTGAAGCTTAGAGACTTTTCCTGGAAGCATGGTATCAGCCACTTCACTGCACAAGTGCAGCTTGCTGTCAGTTCTCAGCATAGAGTACCCCGGATTTGCCTAAGATACATGCCTACAACCTTTCACCTGGACAACCAACGCCAGGCTGACTTAACCTTCTCCGTCCTCTCATCGCATTATACTGAAGTATTGGAATATTAACCAATTTCCCATCGACTACGCCTCTCGGCCTCGCCTTAGGGGTCGACTCACCCAGCCCCGATTAACGTTGGACTGGAACCCTTGGTCTTTCAGCGAACGGGTTTTTCACCCGTTTTGTCGTTACTCACGTCAGCATTCGCACTTCTGATACCTCCAGCAGACTTCTCAATCCACCTTCATCGGCTTACAGAACGCTCCCCTACCACTTGCAATAAATTGCAAATCCGCAGCTTCGGCATATAGTTTTAGCCCCGTTACATCTTCCGCGCAGGCCGACTCGACTAGTGAGCTATTACGCTTTCTTTAAAGGGTGGCTGCTTCTAAGCCAACCTCCTAGCTGTCTATGCCTTCCCACATCGTTTCCCACTTAACTATAATTTTGGGGCCTTAGCTGGCGGTCTGGATTGTTTTCCTCTTGACTACGGACGTTAGCACCCGCAGTCTGTCTCCCGGATAGTACTCATCGGTATTCGGAGTTTGCATCGGTTTGGTAAGTCGGGATGACCCCCTAGCCGAAACAGTGCTCTACCCCCAATGGTATTCGTCCGAGGCGCTACCTAAATAGCTTTCGGGGAGAACCAGCTATCACCAAGTTTGATTAGCCTTTCACCCCTATCCACAAGTCATCCCCTGGCTTTTCAACGACAGTGGGTTCGGTCCTCCAGTTAGTGTTACCCAACCTTCAACCTGCTCATGGATAGATCACCTGGTTTCGGGTCTACACCCAGCAACTAAGCGCCCTATTAAGACTCGGTTTCCCTACGGCTCCCCTATGCGGTTAACCTTGCTACTGAATGTAAGTCGCTGACCCATTATACAAAAGGTACGCAGTCACCGGACTAAGCCGGCTCCCACTGCTTGTATGCATGCGGTTTCAGGATCTATTTCACTCCCCTCACAGGGGTTCTTTTCGCCTTTCCCTCACGGTACTGGTTCACTATCGGTCAGTCAGGAGTATTTAGCCTTGGAGGATGGTCCCCCCATATTCAGACAAGGTTTCACGTGCCCCGCCCTACTCGACATCATCATATAAGCCCTTTCGCGTACAGGACTATCACCTACTGCGGTTGCGCTTCCCAGAGCATTCCGCTAGAACTTATATGACTTAATGGGCTGTTCCCCGTTCGCTCGCCGCTACTGAGGGAATCTCAATTGATTTCTTTTCCTAAGGGTACTGAGATGTTTCACTTCCCCTCGTTCGCCTCGCAACACTATGTATTCATGTTGCGATACCTGCCTTATGGCAAGTGGGTTTCCCCATTCAGAAATCTCCGGATCACAGGATATTTGCCGCCTCCCCGGAGCTTATCGCAGGCTATTACGTCTTTCATCGCCTCTGACTGCCAAGGCATCCACCACATGCACTTAATTACTTGACTATACAACCCCAAACAGTCGCTAATACTTACAAGTAGTATTTCGCGTCGCAAACTTAATTGCCACAGTTAGAGTTTCGTGAACTTAATCACTGTACAGCTTCAATTAGATTCATATACCAAAACGCTTGATTCAGTTAATTTCGCTAGTAACTCATTTCATTCAGCATTAACAATTGCTTGTTAAGCTGGCTAAAACGAGTATGAACAAATTATTTCAACTCAAATATATTCTGTTAATGATTCACTGCATCCTCGTCGGACTGCAGTCAACTGTGATAAATCACAGAACTTAATAAGATGCGCATTATACGCTTTTTCTTACTAAATTCTATAATCTAGGGCTTCGTTTGCTTAAAGCCTGCGCGAAGCACAGCTTCTTGCTTAAATTCTCGGACAAAGCGTTGCTTTGTTTTTCCTCGAATTTGGTGGAGACTAGGAGAGTCGAACTCCTGACCTCCTGCGTGCAAAGCAGGCGCTCTACCAACTAAGCTAAGTCCCCAGCTTATCATAAGGCCAATGTTTCTGATTCTCTGTTTCAGTTTGCAGATTTGGTGGGTCTGACAAGACTTGAACTTGTGACCCCACGCTTATCAAGCGTGTGCTCTAACCAACTGAGCTACAGACCCTCAGATACATCGTCATGAAGAACAACTTGTTGTGGATTCTTACCGATCGTCAATCTTTCGTTAAGGAGGTGATCCAGCCGCAGGTTCCCCTACGGCTACCTTGTTACGACTTCACCCCAGTCGTCGGCCACACCGTGGTAAGCGTCCTCCTTGCGGTTAGACTACCTACTTCTGGTGCAACAAACTCCCATGGTGTGACGGGCGGTGTGTACAAGGCCCGGGAACGTATTCACCGCGGCATTCTGATCCGCGATTACTAGCGATTCCGACTTCATGGAGTCGAGTTGCAGACTCCAATCCGGACTACGATCGGCTTTTTGAGATTAGCATCCTATCGCTAGGTAGCAACCCTTTGTACCGACCATTGTAGCACGTGTGTAGCCCTGGCCGTAAGGGCCATGATGACTTGACGTCGTCCCCGCCTTCCTCCAGTTTGTCACTGGCAGTATCCTTAAAGTTCCCGGCTTAACCCGCTGGCAAATAAGGAAAAGGGTTGCGCTCGTTGCGGGACTTAACCCAACATCTCACGACACGAGCTGACGACAGCCATGCAGCACCTGTATGTAAGTTCCCGAAGGCACCAATCCATCTCTGGAAAGTTCTTACTATGTCAAGGCCAGGTAAGGTTCTTCGCGTTGCATCGAATTAAACCACATGCTCCACCGCTTGTGCGGGCCCCCGTCAATTCATTTGAGTTTTAGTCTTGCGACCGTACTCCCCAGGCGGTCTACTTATCGCGTTAGCTGCGCCACTAAAGCCTCAAAGGCCCCAACGGCTAGTAGACATCGTTTACGGCATGGACTACCAGGGTATCTAATCCTGTTTGCTCCCCATGCTTTCGTACCTCAGCGTCAGTATTAGGCCAGATGGCTGCCTTCGCCATCGGTATTCCTCCAGATCTCTACGCATTTCACCGCTACACCTGGAATTCTACCATCCTCTCCCATACTCTAGCTTCCCAGTATCGAATGCAATTCCTAAGTTAAGCTCAGGGATTTCACATCCGACTTAAAAAGCCGCCTACGTACGCTTTACGCCCAGTAAATCCGATTAACGCTCGCACCCTCTGTATTACCGCGGCTGCTGGCACAGAGTTAGCCGGTGCTTATTCTGCGGGTAACGTCCACTCATCCTAGGTATTAACTAGAAGAGCCTCCTCCCCGCTTAAAGTGCTTTACAACCAAAAGGCCTTCTTCACACACGCGGCATGGCTGGATCAGGGTTCCCCCCATTGTCCAATATTCCCCACTGCTGCCTCCCGTAGGAGTCTGGGCCGTGTCTCAGTCCCAGTGTGGCGGATCATCCTCTCAGACCCGCTACAGATCGTCGCCTTGGTAGGCCTTTACCCCACCAACTAGCTAATCTGGCTTAGGCTCATCTATTAGCGCAAGGTCCGAAGATCCCCTGCTTTCCCCCGTAGGGCGTATGCGGTATTAGCGTTCCTTTCGAAACGTTGTCCCCCACTAATAGGCAGATTCCTAAGCATTACTCACCCGTCCGCCGCTAGGTTATGTAGCAAGCTACATTTCCCCGCTCGACTTGCATGTGTTAAGCCTGCCGCCAGCGTTCAATCTGAGCCATGATCAAACTCTTCAGTTTAAAATCAATAGTGCTTTATTCAAAACACCAAATCTGGCTCATCAATTTTCTGACATTAATTTCTCAAATAAACTTCGAGTAATTTCTACCATCAATCAATGAAAATTATTTCGATCGATCAACCGGTAAAAATCCACACAAGTTGTTCTTCATATTCTCTTAATGATCTTCTCAATGCTTCGTCAGCATCAAGAGCTGGACTGGATAAACTTAACAACTCAGCGCTTCGCGCTTCGTCCGTTTCCGCCTATCTCGTCGGTATGGGGTGCATTCTAGAGGATTTAGAAATCATTGCAAGCCCTAAAATCATTTATTTATCACGCATGTATTATTTTTCATCAAAAATGGCAAAAAAAGCCGTTTTTCTTTCACTTTTTAGCCAATTACTATCTGTTTTTTATAAAAACTGAATGCATTTTCTGAAAAATATATTTTTCATGCAAAAAAATTCCTTCCATTTAAAAAGGATTTTTTGCGCAGTTTCTGAGATTCCGCCCTTTTCAGCTGCCGGCTGCTATTTTCAACGCCACGCTGGATGGATGCAGAAATGCGCCGCGCTTTCCTTCTCTCATATCTACATCGCCCGCTCTAAACCCAATAAGAGCGCCTGCTGTTGAGCAGCTGAACTCCATCACCGCACCCGGCGAATCATGCATCAACCCCATGCCTTCCTGCCTATTATGTATAGAGAGACCTTTTGAAAAAATATTTGACCGCTGATTGCAGGGCCTTAAAAGCGCCTGAAGCTTGCCGGCGGATTAAACCCTGCTTAATAGCTCAAAATTATTAATGACAGGCTTATGCTGGAATTCTCTGTAAAAATGCGGGATGGATGCGCCGGCAGCGGCGTTATGGAAAAAATCAGCAAATAAAAAAGGAAGAGATCTCTCCCAAAATCTCTCCCTTGGAGTTGAATCTTTACTCGATCCATCGCATTGTTATTATAGTTATTCTTAAAAACTATTTAAAAAAAAGAGTCCCTTGGGGAAGAGACTGTAAAACTGCGGAGCTGTTATGCATATCCTTAGATACGCTTTTATATTTGGCTGCAAGAGTTCCAGATGAATAAATCTTATACATAAGCCGAATAAAATGCAAGCCGTTTGGAAAAATTTAACTGTTGTTTTTATAGGGTTTTTTTTGATTTGCTTATTTATTTAATTAATATACCAATTTAACAAAAAAAAGCAGGCCAAAGCCTGCTTTCTTTTCAATAAGTTAGCTTAAAATTAATCGGTAAAAATCACTTTTGCGATGGCTTTTTTGCTGGCCTGAACAACTAAAGTGGTGTTTTCCTTGACAGAGAATGACGCATCCACCGTATTCCAGTCGACCTTCACCGCGCCGCGGGCAACCGCATCTTTCGCCTGAGCCGCATTTTTTGTCAGGCCGGCTGCGCGCAAAATAGAGGCAATAAAAATTTCACCGCCATATTCCGCGCGGGAAACCGTCACTTCCGGCGTGCCTTCCGGCAGCTCGCCTTCGGTAATCAGGTTGCCTGCGCCTTTATGCGCATGCTCCGCTGCTTCTGCGCCATGGAAACGCTCAACCAGCTCCAGCGCAAGAATTTTCTTAATTTCCTGCGGATTGCGGCCTTGCGCCATTTCCGCCAGCAAAGCTTCAATGTCCTGCAGCGATTTAAAGCTGAGCAATTCAAAATAGCGCTCAATCAGGCTGTCCGGCATTGACAGCACTTTCTGGTACATCGCGCCCGGCGCGTCGAATACGCCAATATAGTTGCCTAAAGACTTGGACATCTTATTGACGCCGTCCAAGCCTTCCAGAATCGGCACGGTAATGCAGACTTGCGCTTCCTGATCGAAACGGCCCTGCAGAGTGCGGCCCATCAGCAGGTTAAAGGTTTGGTCGGTGCCGCCTAGCTCGACATCCGCCTCAAGCGCAATCGAGTCATAGCCCTGAACCAGCGGATACAGGAATTCATGAATCGCAATCGGCTGATGGTTGTTATAGCGCTTGGTGAAGTCGTCGCGCTCCAGCATGCGCGCAACCGTCTGCTGCGAAGCCAGCTGAATTAAGTCCGCTGCGGTTTTCTGCGCAAACCATTCGGAGTTGAACACCACCTTGGTTTTATTCGGATCAAGGATCTTGAACACCTGCTCCTGATAAGTCTTGGCGTTTTCCAGCACCTGCTCGCGCGACAGCGGCGGGCGCGTCGCGCTCTTGCCGCTCGGATCGCCGATCATCGCGGTATAATCGCCAATCAGGAAAAAGACTTCATGGCCCAAGTCCTGAAACACTTTCAGCTTATTGATCAGCACCGTATGGCCCAGGTGCAGGTCAGGCGCAGTCGGATCAAAACCCGCTTTGATTTTAAGCGGACGGTTCTCTTTTAATTTCTTCAGAAGATCTTCTTCAGAAATAATTTCATGCGTGCCCCGTTGAATGAGAGCAAGTTGTTCTTCAGCCGGCAGGAAATTTGACATCACAAAACCCAAACACATCAGTTATTCAATTTGTGCGATATACTAACATTTTTTCAGCACATTGCAGGCTTTAGAATAATCATGACAGCGATCTATATTGGCGTAATGACCGGCACAAGCATGGATGGTGTCGATATTGCCGCTGCTTCTTTTGATCCTCTGCAGCTTCATGCAGCGCTGACCCTTGAATTCGACCCGCAGCTGCGCGATGAACTGATGGCGCTGACCCTGCCCGGCGACAATGAAATTGACCGCATGGGGCAAGCCGACGCCGCTTTGGCAAAGATGATTGGCCACGGCATCAACCGCCTGATTGAAGAAAATAATTTAGACCGCAGCCGGATTAAAGCCATCGGCTCGCATGGACAGACCATCCGCCACCGCCCGGAACACGGCTTTACCCTGCAGATCGGCGACCCGAATATCATTACCGAAATCACCCAGATTCCGGTGATTTCCGACTTCCGGCGCCGCGACATGGCGGCCGGCGGCCAAGGCGCGCCGCTGGTTCCAGCCTTTCATCAGGCCTTATTTCAGCATACAGACATTCACCGGGTGATTTTAAACTTAGGCGGGATTGCCAATGTCAGCCTTTTGACCGCCGGCGATCCGCAAAGCGTCTGCGGTTTCGATACCGGCCCGGCCAATATCCTGATGGATGCCTGGTGCCACCGCTATACCGGCCAGCCTTATGATGAAAATGGCAACTGGGCCGCTTACGGCGCCCCGATCCGCAGCCTGCTTGACCGCCTGCAGGCGCATGATTTTTTCGCCAAGGAGCCGCCGAAAAGCACCGGGCGCGAAGATTTCAATCTGGAATGGCTGGATGAACAGATTTCTGACTGGCGCAGCGCCCTGGAATACGATGAGCTGGAAGATACGCCTGAGAATGTGCAGGCTACTTTATTAAAGCTGACCACCCGCGCCATTAAGAAAGCTATTTACCGTTCAGGCATGGATACCGGGGAAGTGTATGTCTGCGGCGGCGGCGCCTACAACTCGCATCTGCTGGAACAGCTGCGCTGGCGCCTGCGCAAGCACCAGTGGACGGTGCAAAGCACTGCAGACCTGGGCCTAAGCCCGACCTGGGTGGAAGCCGTTGCCTTCGCCTGGCTGGCAATGCGCTTTATGAATCAGCTGGCAGGAAACTTGCCTGCAGTGACTGGCGCTCAAGGTTATCGCGTTCTAGGCACGATCACTGCGGTTTAAAGGATAGCCTGTTAAAGGCCTTCATCAGCATAATGCTGATCTGTTAAGCGTAATTTCATTATTCCTTATTAAATTTCTTTCATAAGTCATTTTTTAAAAAATATTTAATTCACAATGGGAGTTCCCTCTTCTTTTTAAGGAGAGGGCTAGGGTGGGGATTTTATTGAAAAAATTCCCTCACCCTAACCTTATCCCTGAACCATATACAGCGCAAGAGAAGGAAATTTCAATAGTAATTTTACTGCCAATTAATAGTCACTTATTGATTTATGAAAGATATCTATTTAAGAGATTCTAGAATTGAAAAAGAAAATGCCAGTCAGTTTATCAACTGACTGGCATTATGCATCAGCAGGCCTTTTTACCAGCACCTATACTCAAAACCCTTAACGCATCATAGTTTTTGCATGTTCATTTCGGAATGCCTGCAGAATCTGCTGCCCTGCGCGGCCTGTCGGATTCAAGCCCAGACGGCTCTGCTCCTGACGGATCGCCTGGCGGGTTTTATCGCCGATCAAGCCGTCCGCAGCGCCAATATCATAGCCGCGGCTGAGCAAAAACTGCTGAATTTCACGGCGTTCCGCCCTTGAAGTGCCGGCATCATCGGTTGGCCAGGCTGCGCTGAACGCGCCCTTGCCCTGCAGGCGGTCAGATAAATGCGCAATCGCCAAGGCATAGCTTTCCGCCGCGTTATAGCTGTAAATCGCGTCAAAGTTTTTAAACACCAGGAATGCCGGGCCATTGGCGCCCGCCGGCGCCATCAACCCCGCCTGCGAACTGTCAAATAAACCGCCCTGCACCAAGGGCGAACCGTCTGCGCGCATAAGGCCCTGGCTTGACCAGTAGAATAAAGGCTTCTTATTGCGCCGGCCTTCGCCGCTTATGGACATGCCCTGCGGGACTTTCACTTCAAAGCCCCACGGCTGCCCGGTTTGCCAGCCGCGCTTTTTCAGGAAATTGGCCGTTGACGCCAAGGCATCTGAAGTACTGGACACCAAATCGCGGCGCCCGTCGCCATCAAAATCCACCGCCAGCTCTTCATAGGTTGAAGGCATGAACTGGGTATGGCCAAATGCCCCGGCCCATGAGCCTTTCAGCTGCTGCTCGGTCAAATCGCCGCGCTGCAGTATGCGCATGGCCGCGAAAAATTCGCCGCGGAAATAGCCTTGGCGGCGCCCCTCGCAGCTCAATGTGCCGAGTGACTGCAGCAAAGGATATTTACCCGAAATATCACCGAAATTGCTTTCCACGCCCCACACCGCCACCACGGTTTCCGCCGGAACGCCGTAAGCGGCAGCCACGCGGTTCAATACTGCGCGGTGCTGCGCTAATTTCTGCTGCCCCAGCTGCACCCGCTCTTCATCCACCAGGCCGGACAGATAGTCCCAAATCGGCGTTGAAAACTCCGGCTGATAGTTGAGTTTTTCAATCACCGAATAATCTGGCGTCAAATTCTGCGTATAGCGGTCATAGGCCGCGCCGGAAATGCCAGCACTCACCGCCCGGCCGCGCAGGCCGGCAAGGCAGCCCTGAAAATCATTTTGAGATGAATAAGCGTATGAATTTGGCACGGCGGGCGCTGCCGCCACGGCTGCAGGCTGGCCATTAATAATCAGCTCCGCCTGAGCCTGAGACATTGCAAGTACAGCGGAACCGAAAACCCATGCTAATTGGCGCATAACATCCTTTATCTATCTTTAAATTCAAATCGTGATTACACCATAGCATTGCTGTACTGAAATGACAGATGAAGATCTGTAAATTTAAATTCATAATTTATTTTTGAATTTAAAAAACTTATCCACAGCAGCGCCAGCCCGGAACTTTTAAATTTAAATTCAAAACCGAAATTTTCAGGCGGAAAAGTTATCCACAGCACATCAAAAACCAGGCGCAGGAAAGAATTTTCATTTTAAATTCAAAAGACTTATTTATGAATTCAAATGCGGTTTCAGCCAGCTGTTTTGAATTCAAAGGCAGACTGCAGGTTTAAATTTATTATTCTGAATTTAAATTCAAAGTTTGAATTTATTCTAAAAATTTATGAATTCAAACAGCGGTTCTGAATTCATATTTTTTTGAATTCAGAATCTTCCGCAACGATGCTGCTGTTCAGAAATGCGGTGCGGTTTTTATTATTTTGATGCAAGGCAAATGGATGCAGGCGCATCAGCCGCCTGCAGAATATCGGCTTTTGCGGCCGCTGCATGGCGCGCTTTTGCAAAAGAGGCGCAATCATGCCTGAACTGCAGACGTAAAAAAAGCGGCCATTGCCATGACCGCTTTTTTATCACTCAAAGCAGGGCTTAAATGCTCATATCTTCGCTCAATGCCAGCGGATTCGGCAGAATTGCCGCCAAAGCGCGGCACAGCGCAGTCAATTCAGCACTGTCATTCGGCATTAAAGTAATATGGCCGATCTTGCGGCCTTCGCGCTCAGCCTTATTGTACAAATGCACATGCGCGCCGTTCAGCGCCAGCACATCTGCAAGCTGCGGATACTGGCCGATAATATTGACCATCACCGACGGGCGGACCACTTCTGTTGAACCCAGAGGCAGGCCGGCAACGGCGCGGATATGGTTTTCAAATTGCGAGCAGACCGCGCCTTCAATTGACCAGTGCCCTGAGTTGTGCACGCGCGGCGCCATCTCATTGGCGCACAGGCCGGCATCGGTGACAAACAGCTCCAGCGTCAGCACGCCGACATAATCCAAATGCTGCAGCAGGCGGGTGATGTAGTCCTGAGCCGCAGGCAGCAGCGCTGCGCTGTTCGGCGCAGGCACAATTGAATGCGACAGAATGCCATTATGGTGATGGTTTTCCGCCAAAGGCCAGGTTTTGACATCGCCATCCTGGCCGCGCACCGCAATAATCGATACTTCACGCGAAAAGGCCACAAAGCTTTCCGCCACCAGTGCGCCGGCAGGGCCGAGTTCAGCCCAGGCCTGATCAATCTGATCTGCAGAACGCAGCACAAACTGGCCTTTGCCGTCATAGCCGCCGGTTGCGGTTTTCAGCACAATCGGCAGGCCCAGCGCAGCCACAGCAACCTTTAAGCTGTCCAGCGAATTCACCGCCTGATACGGCGCAACAGGAATGCCCAGCTCATCAAACAGCGCTTTTTCCAGCAGGCGGTTCTGCGCAGTCGCCAAAGCCTGGCGCGGCGGATGCATATCTTTCTGCTTGGTCAAAACATCGACATCAGCCAAGGGAGTATTTTCAAACTCAAGGCTGAATACGTCGGCGCTGCCGATAAACTCCTGCAGGCCATGTTCGGCAGTGCTGGCGATGACCGGACCCAAGGCAGCCGATGGGCAGTCTGTGCTGGCGTCAAAAAAAGTGCATTGAATATTCAGCGGCAAGGCAGCTTGCGCCATCATGCGGCCGAGTTGACCACCACCAAAAATACCGATGGTTTTATTCATAAGATCTGTCCCGTTTAAGCTTGGCCCGGAATATTTTTGCTTGCCACTTTGTCTGTCTGCGCCGCGCGGAAATCGGCAACATTTTTGGCGATGTCCGGGCGCGTCAAGCCTAAAATCTGCGCCGCCATCAGCGCCGCATTGGCTGCGCCGGCAGGGCCAATCGCCAAGGTGCCGACCGCAATGCCTGCAGGCATCTGCACAATTGACAGCAGCGAATCTACGCCGTTTAAAATTGAAGATTTGACCGGCACGCCCAGCACCGGCAGGTCGGTTTTAGCTGCGCACATGCCCGGCAAATGCGCTGCGCCGCCGGCGCCGGCAATAATCACCTGAATGCCGCGCGCGCGCGCGGTTTCCGCATATTCAAAAAGACGGTCTGGAGTACGGTGCGCAGACACCACTTCCGCTTCAAAAGGGACGCCAAGCTGCTTGAGCATATTGGCAGTGTGTTCCAGAGTTGCCCAATCAGATTGGGACCCCATGATGATTCCAACTAGGGGAGCGTCTTGTGCAGCGGCCGCATTCATTGCAAATATTCCAGAGATTAGATGAGGAAAGAAAAATCTCGACGAAAGCCAGGCTTTAGAAGAGCCGATATTATAGACCGTTTTTTCATCCCGCCAAAATTTAACAGATGCAGGCGGGCGTTATTTTCAGTATTTTTTCGGGAAATAGAAAAAGTTTCCCTAAAATATCCGGCAGCCCCGGCTGCGGCCTGCAGCGGGCGGCCATCCGGCCATTCCGTCAGACAGCAGGATAATGCCCAAGAGGCGTCCGGCGCGGGGAGGACGCAGCCAGGGCTACTGGCTTCTGAAGACAAAGTACACGCAGCCGATCAGGCACAGCCCCGCCCAGACATAGTCCAGCTTAAACGGCTGCTTGAACAGAAAGATCATAAACGGCACAAACACCAGCAGCGTCACCGCTTCCTGAGTGATTTTCATCTGGCCGACTGACCAGCCTTGGGCCGCCAGCAGGCGCGTGGCCGGAATCATAAAGCTGTATTCCAGCAGGGCAATCAGCCAGCCGAATAAAATGGCCTGCCACAGCGGCGCGCCATGCAGGAATTTCAAATGGCCGTACCACGCCAAAGTCATAAAGCAGTTGGAAATAATCAGCAGCATTAAGGGCAGGGACATGGCGGCGCTTTCTCTTATCAAACCGCGCTTATTTTACGGTTTTCTTTTTAAATTGCATGCTGTTTATGCTGCGGATTAGCTCATGCAAGGCCGGCCGGAGCGCCCGGAAAAAAATGCTTTTAAAACGCCGGCAGCGATACAAGAAAAACTATCTTTTCAGCTATAGCCTTGCTATCGTTGCTGGCAAATTGAATCAATCACGACAGCACCACAACAGTGAAGTGATGTGTCTATAAACGCAGTGGAGTTAAGCGTATGCATCTGCATATTTTGGGTATTTGCGGCACTTTTATGGGCTCTTTGGCGCTGCTGGCCCGCGATCTTGGACATAAAGTCACCGGCTCAGATCAGAACGTTTATCCTCCGATGTCAACCCAGCTGGAAAATGCCGGCATTGGCTTAATGCAGGGCTATGACCGCAGCCACCTGCAGCCGCATCCGGATCTGGTGATTGTCGGCAATGCCATGAAGCGCGGCATTGATGCAGTGGAATACATGCTGAATGAAGGCCTGCCGTATATTTCCGGCCCGCAGTTTCTGGCGGACCATGTGCTGCAGGGCAAGCACGTTTTAGGCGTGGCCGGCACGCACGGCAAAACCACCACCACCACCATGCTGGCCTGGGTGCTGGATCAGGCTGGCTTAAACCCGGGCTTTTTAATCGGCGGCGTGCCGCTGGGCTTCAGTGAAAGCGCGCGCATGGGCGGCGGCAAATACTTCTGCGTTGAAGCGGACGAATATGATTCCGCCTTCTTTGACAAGCGCTCCAAGTTCGTGCATTACCGCCCGAAGACCGCCATTTTAAACAACCTTGAATTTGACCATGCCGACATTTTTGATGATCTGGCGGCGATTCAGAAGCAGTTCCATCATCTGGTGCGCACCATTCCAAGCGAAGGCCGGATTATTGCGCCGGTTACCGAAACCCATATTGATGAAGTGCTGGAGATGGGCTGCTGGACGCCTGCAGTGCGCACTTCGCTGCAAGCCAACAGCGCGGCGGAATTCCACGCCGAACAGCTGGCTGCAGACGGCTCGCACTTTAAAGTGCTGCAGCGCGGCGCAGTCAAAGGCGAAGTGCAATGGAGCATGACCGGGCAGCATTCTGTGGCCAATGCTTTGGCAGCCATCGCCGCCGCGGAGCATGTTGGCGTGCCTGTTGAAGCCGCCTGCGCAGCGCTGTCGAATTTTGGCGGGGTCAAGCGCCGCATGGAGCTGCTGGGCACAGTCAAGGGCATTGAAGTCTATGATGACTTTGCGCATCACCCAACCGCAATTGACACCACGCTGGAAGGCGCGCGCAAGCGCTTAGGCCAGCGCAAGCTTTGGGCGATTATTGAACCGCGCTCCAACACCATGCGCATGGGCAGCCATAAAGACGGCTTGGCGCATTCTGCGCGCCTGGCGGATGAAGTGATCTGGTATCAGCCTGAAGGCCTGGATTGGGACCTGCAGCCGGTAATTGAAGCTGCACCCAACAAGGCGGTAGTTGCGCGTACGCTGGATGACATTATTCAGGCCGTCACTGCGGAAGCAGGCGAGGGCGATGCCGTGGTGATTATGTCAAACGGCGGCTTTGGCGGGCTGCATCAGAAACTGATTGCAGCGCTGAAAGCAGAATAAACCGCACCTAACTAGAAAAAACCCGCAAATCAAATTGCGGGTTTTTTCTTATATCAAAATTTTATGAACATGTGCTTTCCATGATTCGTCATGAATAATTCTCTCCAAATATAAAGCTCCAGAAATTATTTCAGTTTTAGACAGCTTTGATAAATCTTCCCACTTCTTAAGTTCAAAAACATAAGTTGCATTATTAAGATTCTCACTTTCTAAAACAGATAATCCTTTTTTGGGAAAGTTATAAACTACATACCCCTTATAACCACCAAACCCAACAGCAATTTCATCTGGCTCATAGTTATTAATTGTAGACATTCTTCGTTCAACTACGGGACGAATCGAAGCTTTTAATTTTGGCGATAAAGATTTCTTTATAGCTTCTTCGATTTCTAATTTTGTCCCTTTAGATAAAATGATCCAATCAACAAAGCGTACTTTTGCTGGTAACGCAACAAAGCCATCTTGAGCAGCAACATGAATATCCAATTCACTGCCAAACAGCTCCAAAGCCAAATTCACTTTGTGAAGAAAAATATCATCACTATCAAGTGGATCCATTTTTATAAAAAAATATTTTTCACTTTCATACTCTAAAACTAATACAGCAATATTTTGTGCTTGAATTAATTCGCGTGGATAACGTTCATATGTTCTAGTCACAAAATCTGAAACTGTTGTGCGACTATCTCTACCATCAAACTGGGATTTCGTTGTCCAAAAGCTACGAGTAACTTTCTCTTTTGGTAAATCCCTACGTACCAATTCTCTCCCATCAGCATTTCGGATACTAAAGCGTCCCACTTTATTTGGTAAAAAACTTTCCCCATGTAACCATTCTTATTTATCTGAAATACTTAAAATACGGTCTGTCTTTAAAGCAGATAACTTAATCCCCAGTAAAAAATCCCTTCCAAATTGAGAAAGACTACTTGGAACTTTTCTAAATGACTTTTGCTTAAATTTCATAAATTTTCCAACCAAATAAAAGTTTATTTTTTATTCAATTTGGTGGTCTATAATTTAATTCAAGTCATTATTTAAATTAAAAAATAATGACTTATTATTTTATTAAGCCGCCACATCGGCAAAGCTTTCATCGCGCTTGAACATCACTTCAACATAAGTGCAGGTCGGCACAATTTTCAGCTGCTTTTCACGCGCAAACCCGGCCAGCACATCCAGCAGCTCGCGCGCGGCGCCCTGGCCGCGCAGGGAATCATCCACCCAGGTATGATTGGCTTCAATCTGCTCCCCGCCATTCCAGATGTAGCTGATTTCCGCGACACGCCGGCCTGAAGCGTCGGCTTTAAAGAATGCTCCGGTTTTTCCGTTATCTGAATGCTGCATCGCCATCTCCTCAATACTCCTATTGCCCCAGCTTCACGCTGCAGCATGATTTAAATATAAAACTTTGTTATATCAGAAGTTTGAAAAATACCCAATTTCAGGGATAGCAGCGCAGGCCGCTAAGCACTAAATTTCATAGCATCAAAACCTGACTTCTGTATTTTATTCTGCTGGGGGATTGTATGGATATTTACCTGATTGCTGTGCTGTTTTTACTGCTGATCGCGCTGCTGCTCGGCATCTCAATGTATAAATCACGCTTCTGATCCTGCCGGATCCGCTGATCCGGCGCGGATGCCCTGCAACCCGGCTGCCCTGACAGATTAAAGGCTTTTTTGCATTTAGACTAAAACATCCCGGATAGACGCATCCTTGGCAAATACAGATTTGGCAAAGGGGCATAGGGGAATAATTTTGACTTGCCGGCGGCGCGCAAACTGCACAGCCGCATCCAGCAGGCGCCGCCCTGCGCCTTGCCCGCGCAAAGCGTCGCTGACATCGGTATGATCAATAATAAATTTATCCGTTCCCGCCCATGAATAGGTCATTTCCGCTAAGCGCTTATGCTTCCGCTCAATGAAAAATGCGCCTTTTTTGCCGTTATCATCCTGCTGCACAATCATTTTTCCGGCCTCCTGATCATTATTTTTTAAAGCTCCCGCATTTGTTGTATTGAATTCCGCCGGCCGCATCAATAGCGCTTAACAATTCATCACCATGTTTTCAATACAAGCGCCGGTTTTATTCATCGGATGCGCTGATAAAAATACGGCGGCCGGATTGCTTATTGGCTAAAAATCTGCCATGCTTCAGGCATATTTGGACAGCGTCCAAAGCAGAATTTAGCTGAACAAGGGGAGTAGCCTCCTCCAAGCGCTTTGCCCAAGCCGGGTAAATGCGTGTCAGAATATCGTCATTACACTTTGCAAAAAGTCGGTATCTGAGCATTGATCATCATCCAGATGGCAATGTAGGCAAGACCTTGATCATGTTGTTACAGATGTTTTTATTCATCTGGCAGCAGGTCAGGGTTTTTTTATGGCCGGTTGCCAGATGTGGAGGATTCACATGGAAACTATCGGCACATTGTGGCTGTATGCAGCATTCTTCGGATTAGTCACCGTTATGCTGATCATCGACTTTTTAGGCTTTAAGCAAAACAAGGGCCAGGAAGTCAAAGTTAAAACCGCTGCCTACTGGAGCATCGCCTGGGTTTCAGTCGCGACCTTATTCGGCGGCGCGCTCTGGCTGTACCTGCAGCAGACCGCTGGCGCGGCGGTGGCCAACACCAAAGTCATGGAGTACTTTGCCGGCTACCTGCTGGAAAAATCCCTTGCGGTTGACAACGTCTTTGTCTGGCTGATGATTTTCGCAGCCTTTGCAATTCCGCCTGCGCTGCAGCGCAAGCTGCTGCTGTACGGCGTGCTGGGCGCGATTGTGCTGCGCACCGTCTTTATTTTCATCGGCGCATGGTTCGTGCAGGAATTTTCCTGGGTGCTGTACATCTTCGGCGCGTTCCTGGTGTATACCGGCTTCAAATTCCTGAAAGGCCAGGATGATGAAGAGAAGAACCTTGAAGATATGGCCATTCTGAAATGGCTGCGCAAGCACATGCGCATTACCCCGCAAATGCATGGCGATAAATTCTTTGTGCGCCAGAATGGCATGCTGTGGGCTACACCGCTGTTTCTGGTGCTGATTTTAGTTGAAGCATCCGACGTGATTTTCGCCGTGGATTCCATTCCGGCTATTTTCGCCGTGACCAGCGACCCGTTCATTGTCCTGACCGCAAACTTAATGGCGATTTTAGGCCTGCGCGCAATGTTCTTCCTGCTGTCCGGCGCTGCCTCTAAAATGCATTACCTGCCGTATGGCCTAGGCATCATCCTGCTGTTCATCGGCTTTAAAATGCTGATGCTGGATGTGTTCCATATGCCGATCTGGATTTCACTGAGCTTTATTGTACTGGTGCTGAGCATTACCGCATGGCTGTCGATCCGCCACAGCAGAAAGCACCATGAAACCACGCTCTAAGCTGTAAATGGCAAGGCGCTGTAAAATTTGCAGCGCGATGGCATTAAAGCTTTAGTCCGCAAAAGCCTTCCTGAATGGAAGGCTTTTTTGCCGGCGGCGGTAAAAAAATGCCGGCGCCAGTTTCAGTTTTGGCCATTTATCTAAAAAGCCTTTGGAACGGGCTCTGTCCAAAAATACAGCGCAGCTGACCAAAGCCGGATTCCATCTTAAGCGCAGCTGAAACAGGTCCGCCAAGCCCAAAGGGGCCAGTATCTGCAAATTCCCCTGCGCATCCAAGCGCACAGCCACAGCGGTTGCA
The DNA here is from genome assembly GCF_001696615.3 of Acinetobacter sp. WCHAc010034. Taxonomy (NCBI): domain Bacteria; kingdom Pseudomonadati; phylum Pseudomonadota; class Gammaproteobacteria; order Moraxellales; family Moraxellaceae; genus Acinetobacter; species Acinetobacter sp. WCHAc010034. Next base: position 1,928,036 of record NZ_CP032279.1, read on the forward strand.
GTTTCAGGCCATAAAGAGACGGCATGGAAAATTGAACGCAGCGGCTGAATCGATACTCCATTTTCCAGCCGGTACCAGCGGTGCACCAGCGCCTGATTGACCACATCCCACGCAATGCCGGGAAAAGCATGCTTCAGCCGCTGCTGCAGCTGCGCCGCGCGCGGCCCGTCATCCTGCGCATCATAAAAAATCACATCAATTTCCGTCTGCTCCAGCGCATAGCGCTGGCCATGCAAATGCGCCCAAACACTATTGCGGATCACGCCCGCAGCCAGATAGGCCTGCGGCTCCAAGGCTGCCAACTGCCGCAGGATGCGCATGCATTGCGGATCAGCAGCGATCAGCCGCCGCAGCCGGCTTGCATATCCCGCCGATTCAAGCGTACTCATGCTGTTCAATCACCGGCTCATCTCTGCTGTATTTTACAAGCGCTGCCGAATCCGCTGCATGCCTTTGTTCTGCAATGCAGTTTATCTCAGAACCGGCATTGAACTGCAGTCAAAAGCGCATCAGGCATGCCCAAATTCAGCTTATACGGTACAATCAACCGAAAAAATTCAAAATGCAGGTTTTCAATGTCTTCTGTAGTTGCTACGACGGCGGTCCGCGGCCGCTTCCTCGATATTCAGAATACGGTTGCCCAAGCGCGTGAAATTCACGACCAAGTGCGCTATGTAGAAGATGGTTTGCTGATTGCCGAACACGGCAAAATCAGATGGTTCGGCGACTGGCAAAGCGGGCAGGCGCATCTGCCGGACGGCGTGCAGGTGAAGCATTATCCCGGCCAGCTGATTGTTCCGGGCTTTATCGACACCCATATTCATTTTCCCCAGACCGAGATGATCGGCGCTTACGGCGAACAGCTGCTGGAATGGCTCAACACCTATACCTTTCCGACTGAAATGCAGTTTGCCGATCCGGCCTATGCGCAGAAAATTGCGCAGTTTTTTGTGCAGGAGCTACTGAAAAACGGCACCACGACCGCGCTGGTGTTCTGCACCGTGCATCCGCAGTCGGTCGACGCGCTGTTTGAAGCAGCCGAACAGCATCAAATGCGCCTGATTGCCGGCAAAGTGCTGATGGACCGCAATGCGCCTGAAGGCTTATGCGACAGCGCGGACAGCGCCTACAGCGACTCCCGGCAGCTGATTGAGAAATGGCACGGCAAAGGGCGCAATCTGTATGCGATTACCCCGCGCTTTGCGCCGACCTCTACGCCTGAGCAGCTGGCGCGGGCAGGGCAGCTGAAAGCGGAATATCCGGATGTGTATGTGCATACCCATCTCAGTGAAAACAAAAACGAAATTGCCTGGGTCAAGGAGCTGTTCCCTGAACAGCAGGGCTATCTGGATGTCTACCGCCATTACGGCCTGACCGGCGCCAAGTCGGTGTTTGCGCATTGCGTGCATCTCGAAGAGGATGAATGGGACTGCATGCATGAAACCGGCTCCGCCATCGCTTTCTGCCCGACCTCCAACCTGTTTCTGGGCAGCGGCTTATTTCCGTTGAAGAAAACCTGGGAAAAGCAGGTCAAGGTCGGCTTCGGCACCGACATTGGCGCGGGCACATCGTTCAGCCAGCTGCAGACCATTCAGGAAGCCTACAAAGTGCAGCAGCTGCAGGGCGACAAGCTGTCGGCATTTGAGGCGCTGTACCATGCCACGCTTGGCGGCGCCAAAGCGCTGGATCTGGACGGCAAGCTGGGCAACTTCAACCCGGGCAAAGAAGCCGACTTTGCGGTGCTGGACCTGCAGCCGACCGCCCTGCAGCAGCTGCGCCAGTCGCGCGCCAAAGGCCTGGAAGATGCGCTGTTCGCGCTGATGATGATGGGCGATGACCGCAATATTCACAGCACCTATGTATACGGACAGCTGGCCTATGCCAAGCCGCAGGCCGGCGCGCAATAAGGCCCCGCAGGCAGGGCAGGGCGCCGCCGCGCTGCCCCTGCAAAGCGCGGTGATTACATTTTCAACGGCAAAAAAGATGCATCCCCAATCAAGTTGTATTAAAATCGGGCCATCTTTAAAGGTGTTGCCAGTCAACACCTTTTTTATTTTTTGATTTGCTTTTTTAGGTATCTACCCATGACTGTTCAAATGAGCGTATTGATTTCCACTGAAGAAATTCAAGCGAAAGTAAAAGAGCTTGGCGCCATCATTGATGCGCACTATGCCGGAAGCGGCAAAGAACTGGTGCTGATTGGCCTGCTCCGCGGCTCGGTCATTTTCATGGCGGATTTATGCCGCGCCATTGCCAAAACGCACGAACTCGACTTCATGACCGTTTCCAGCTACGGCGGCGGCACGGTTTCCAGCCGTGATGTGAAAATCCTGAAAGACCTGGACGGCGACATCCGCGGCAAAGACGTGCTGGTGGTGGAAGATATTATTGACTCCGGCAATACGCTCAGCAAAGTGCTGGAAATCCTGCAGACCCGCGGCCCGAACTCGATTGAGCTGTGCACGCTGGTCAGCAAGCCTTCGCGCCGTGAAATTGCGCTGAATGTGCGTTTCCTCGGCTTTGAAGTCGAGGACAAATTCATTGTCGGCTACGGCCTGGACTACGACCAGAAATACCGCCACCTGCCGTTTATCGGTGAAATCGGCCTCTAAGGCAGTCCAGATGCCTGAAAGCGGCCGCAGGCCGCTTTTTTTTATTTTTCAGGCGCATAGAGAACAAAAAACCAACAGCAAATAGCAGAATAGGTCTTTCGCGCCGCGCCGAATTCATCAATCATAAGCATTGAACCTGATGCTAAAACCAAGGCATGCTGAGAAGGGGGAACGCCTATGTGGTCACTGATTACTGCGGTTATTGTCGGCTTTATTGCTGGCCTGATTGCCCGCGCCATTCATCCCGGAGACAATAAGGCCGGCTTTATTGTGACTTCCCTGCTGGGGATTGCCGGCTCGCTGCTGGCGACTTACGGCGGGCGCCTGCTCGGGCTGTACAGCGAAAATGCAGCCGCGGGCTTTATCGCCTCGGTCTTCGGCGCGCTGCTGATCCTGTTTGCGTACAACAAGCTTTCCAATAAGCCGGCGGCCTGAAGCCGCGCCAGCCGCCGATAAAAAATCCCCAAAGGCTATTTGTAATGCTGATCAGTTAAGAAGTTTCACCACAAACTTCTTAATTTTTAGGGCTATTCACGGCGGAGTCTTACCGTTTTGAAATCGATTTTTTGGAGCTCGTTTTGTTCCTTGCGAAACAGTGTTTCTCATTCGCCAAATGAGAAGCGAAGCTTCGCAAGGAAAGCATCTTGCGGCGCAGTGCGCCTCACCGCGAAACCTGTTCACTTTCTGCACTTAAACAGCTGTCGTCGCAAAAACAGTCCATTTCAAAGACCACTGCTTCGCCTTGCACTGCAAACAAAGCAGTGCTTTGTTTTTGTTCAGGTTGCGGATGACGCTTCCGCGTATCAAATAAAGTCTAGAATTTAAAAAAGAAAAAGCCAGTCAGTTTCTTAACTGACTGGCATTACAAAGGCTATTTGGGGATTTTTCAATGCGGGCTGCCGCTACAGGCCCAATTCTTTCCAGATTTTTTCAATTTCCTGCGCCGGATAAGCGCCCATCAGCTTGGTGCCGTTGGAAAAAACAATCGCCGGCGTGCCGTTCAGGCCGAGGCTTTTCGCCAGCTGCAGGTTGCGCTCAACCGGATTCGCGCAGCTTTTCTTGCCGGCTGGCTGAATGCCTTTGCTCACCAGATTGCTCCATGCCAGCGCCGGATCCTTTTCGCAGAACAGCTGCTTGGACGGCGCCACAGACTGCGGCTTCAGCGGCAGCACAAAAGTATACAGGGTGACATCATTCAGCTTATTCAGCTCTACTTCAAGCTGTTTGCAATACGGGCAATTTGGGTCAGAAAACACCGCCAGCTGGCGCTTGCCAGTCCCCCGGACGCTTTTCACCGCATCTTTCAGCGGCAGTTTTTTCCAGTCCAGCTGATTCTGCGTCAGCATCAGCGCATTGGTTAAATTCTTCTGATCCTTCAGGCGGATCATTGAGCCGACTAAAATATGCTCAGCGCCTTCGCCGGCATAGATAATCTGGCCGCCGACAGAGCCGCTGTAAATTCCCGGCATTTCGGTGGCTTGAATATTTTCAATCTGCAGCGCCGGATACTTCGCTTCCAGCTGGCGCTGCACCGACGCCGCGTCCGCCACCGCCCATTGTGAAAGCGCGCCTGCCAAAAGCAGGGCGCAAGCTTTTTTCATCATCGTGTTCGCCTTAGGGATTTTTATGCCCCAAATTCTACTTGCAATCCGGCGCTGAACCTATTGTTTTTTCAGACGCTTACCGAAAAGCAACAGCAGCGCTCAGGCAGTTTCACGTGGAACATATCCAGCATATTCTGGCAGGTTGATTTCGACCGACACATGCGCAATCTCTGCATGAACCGCTAAAGCCCGGCGCACCTGATCGGCAGTCAGCGCCTGCTCAGCCTCCAAGGCCAGAATGCAGGAAAACTGCCCGCGGGCGACTTTCCAGACATGCAGGTCAGTAATCTGCGCCGGCACCGGCAGGCCGCCAACCGCTTCGCGGATTTCCTGCACCACTGGATGATCCATTTCCGCATCCAGCAGGGTTTTTCCGGTTTCCTTAATTAAGCCAATTGCCCAGCGCGCCACCAGCACCGAACCGGCAATGCCCAGCGCGGCATCCAGAAAATCCCAGCCCATGAATTTTCCGGCAGCCAGCGCGATAATCGCCAAAACCGAAGTCACCGCATCCGCCACCACATGCAGGAAGGCCGCTTTCTGATTTAAATCATGATGATGCTCATGCGCATCGGCTGCGCCGTGATCATGGCTATGCCCGTGATGATGATGGCTGTGATGGTGATGGCCATCATGCAGCAGCCATGCGCAAATCAGGTTGACGATCAGGCCGGCAGCCGCAATCGGAATCGCCTGGCTGTAGTGGATTTCCACCGGATTGAACAGGCGCTCTGCGGAATGCAGCGCCATGAAAGCCGCCACCACCAGCAGCAGAATGGCACTGCTGTAGCCGGCCAGTATTTCAATTTTCCAGGTGCCGAAGCTGAAGCGCCGGTCCTGCGCATAATGGCGCGCCGCCCGGTAGGCCATATAGGCCAAGCCCAAAGCCAGCATATGCGAGCTCATGTGCCAACCGTCCGCCAGCAGCGCCATGGAATTGAAAATCCAGCCGCCAATGACTTCTAACAGCATCATCAATGCAGTTAATATAGCAGCCAGCAGAATGCGTTTCTGCGCCAGCGGGTTGCCTTCATCAAACTGATGCGAGTGAATGCGCGGGGATGGGGATTTTTGCATTATCTTAAACTTTTAATATACTCCCCCATAGTATATTTATTTTTGGAGCATTGCGGTGGGTCATTTGCATCAGGATAAAAAAATATTGAACCGGGTCAAGCGCCTGCAGGGCCAGATCAATGCCGTAGAGCAGGCGCTGCTGCAGCCTGAAGCCGGCTGCATCGAAGTGCTGCAGCAGGCGGCCGCCATTAAAGGCGCAGTCAACGGCCTGATGAATGAGCTGATTGAAGCGCATTTGCGCCATCACGTGCTTGCCGGCGCGGAGGCGGTGAATGAAGAGGAGCTGGCGGAATTCCTCAAGCTGCTGAAGCGCTATGCTTAAGCGCCTGCAATTGATGAATTGACCGGCGCGCGCTGCGCTCTTACACTGTGGCTGTATTCTTCTATTTTCTCACAGCATGCATTTTTTACCGCAGCTGCGTGAAGCTATGCGGCCTGCTCAATGACAAATTCTCAATCCTGGCGCCCTTTCACCATGGTCAGCCTTGCCCTGATTATGGGAACAGTCGGCACGGCTTTGGCCAGCCCGCTGTATCCGGTTTATCAGCAGCTTTGGCATCTGCAGCCTAGCCAGATCACCTATATTTTTGTGGCCTACATGTTCGGCTGCCTGGCTGCCCTGCTGTTTTTGGGGCGCGCCAGCAACAGTTTCGGCTTTTTAACCACGCTGCAGGCCGGCCTGCTGTTTGTGATTGCCGGACTTGCGCTTTCCGCAGCCTCTCCAGACGCACTCAGCCTGTCATTTGCGCGGTTCCTGATTGGCATTGCATCCGGCCTGATCAATACTTCAGCCATGCTCGGCCTGATTTACACCATTCCGGACAGCCATAAGCACAGCGCGCCGCAGCTCAGCTCAATCATTACGGTAATCGGCTTTGGCTTAGGCCCATTGATCGGTGGCGCGATTGCGCAGTTTTCTTCCCGCCCGCTGGTGATGCCGTATTTACCGGTGATTGCAGGCGCCGCGCTGTGCCTATTCGGCCTGTTTTCCGTCAAAATCCGGCCGGCGCAGAAGCAGCCGTTTTCCGTGGCGCCGCACCTGCAGCTGCCGGCGCCGGAATATCACGGGCCGTTTTATATTGCGGGCTTTACCGCATTCAGCGCTTTTGCCTCATTCAGCCTGTTTGCCTCACTGGCGCCATCCTTCGTCAAGGAAGTCATTCCCTGGCATGGGCCTTTGGTCAGCGGCACCGCGATTGCCAGCATTTTGATGCTGTCCGCATTGGCGCAGTTCACTGCCAAAAAGCTCAATCCGCAGGCCGCGGTGCGCGCGGGGCTGATTTCACTGATTATCAGCTATGTCCTGCTGGGCGCCTGCATGCAGATGCACTGGAGCATGCTGTTTTTTGCCAGTGTCCTGTTCGTGGGCATAGGGCACGGTTTAGGCCTGCTCGGGGCTTTCGGCATGATTCACGGCATGACCGTTCCGGATAACCGCGCAGCCGTAATGTCGACCTACCTGTTTATCGGCTATTTGGGCACTATTTTGCCGATTATCGGGGCCGGCTATCTGTCCGATCATTTTGGCCTGGGCGTAGGCGTTTCAGGCTTCTGCATTGCTGTTGGGCTGCTGTGCGCAGGGTTGCTGCTTTTCCAGCGCAGGATAAAACAGGCAGCGCAGTAAAAGCGGCGGATATCAAAAAGCCCCTATTAAACTGCGCTGCCTTTCAGTCAATTTCCGACAATCAGAAGCCCGTCCTGCTCGGACAGGAAATCCAGCTCAATCAGCTTTTCTATGTCCCGGTAAAATGTCCTTTCCACCTTTCCGCTGTATAAAGCCTGAATTTGCGGGATGCGGTACAGATCAGCCTTGGACAGGAATTTGCTATTTTCCCCAATTGCCCGCATCAGGTTATGAATTAAGTTGAATTGGCGGTCTGAAATCTTCCTGCTGAATTTGGCATCATTCAATGCGGTTTGATAAAGCAGAAAGTGAATCAGCGTATTGCTTTGATCATGCAGATATTCAATTGTTGCAAACATCCCTTTGAGCACAAATTCAATGAACATCTGGTTCGGATAATCTTCTTTCCTTGCGGCCTGCTGCCTGCACTGATTGAACAAAGCAAAGTATTCATGAATATTGGTTTGATAATATTTCCAGATGGCGGATGAGCTGAATCTGTACCCGGACTGCTCAAGAATGAACATTTCAATTAGGCGGCCAGTACGCCCATTGCCGTCCCAGAATGGATGAATCAGCTCAAAATAGTAGTGCGCCAGGCAAGCTCTGACAATCGCAGGCTGGCTGATGACATGAGGGCTATTCAGCCACTCCACCCAAGCCTGAATAAGGTACTCAATATCCTCCACGCATTTGGGCGGGCGGTATATGCCTCCATGCGCGTCATTGCCAACAACCGTTTTCTGGCCGGGCCGGTTATTCCTTAATTGCCCTGCAGGATTATGCTGTTCTGCCAAGTTTTGCGAAACCAGGGTATGCAGCTGAAACATGGCCGAAAGCTCAAAAGCCTTGCCACTCAAAGGAGCCAATTGCTTTGAACTGGATTTCTTGACCCATTCAATAGACTCTTTTAAATTCGTAAGGCGCTTTTCTTCCGACTTCTGAATCGTTTTCGGGTCCTGCTTTAAGATGTCGGCGGTTTCCTGCTCCGTAAACTGGCCGCCCTCAATCGTATTGGTGCTGTAAATGCTGCTGGCAAGCACCTTATCCTGCACCTGATCAATAATTAAAGGCAGGCTGGGCGTTTTATTGAAGCGGTTCTGTGAATCGTTGACGCGGTCAAGCAGCGCCTGAACCTGATTCAGCTCAAAACCCAGTTGAAATATAAAAGGGCCGGACTTATACGTCATGACTCTCAATGTGGTGTCATCTATCCATACTTTACTCTGTTCAGGCATATTCTGTCAGGAAAAATGTCAAAGGAAATGTCAAAACATTAATATTGTATTTCATATATTTAGTCAATTTTTTATCAAAAAAATGTCAGAGAAAATGTCAGAGAAAATGTCAGAGAAAATGTCAGAAAATACATGTTTATTTTTTAGTATGGAATATCAGCAGGTTAAGGCTTGCATCAAAGCTGCAGCCGCGCATCAGCTGTATTTCTATCCCGCTTTGCGGATGCTGCTCCAAGCCTCCGCCATTGAGGAAATCCTATCTTAGAGTCACGGCCCGGCATGCCCCCCCATTGCAGTAAATTTATCCAGCTGCTTGTCTGATTTGCTATTTTTATAAATGCGGGTATTTTTAAGCAGATTAAAAATCATCAAGCACTTAAAACCTAATGCTTTTTAACCCGCAAGCAAACGCTTCACAGCTGACTGAGCATAAGCTGAATTTAAAATTACTTTCCGATGCAGAATGAGCCGAAAATTCTTCCCAGCAGGTCATCCGCGCTGAAATCACCGGTAATTTCCCCCAGGGCATTCTGCGCCAGGCGCAAAGATTCCGCGACCAGCTCGCCGGCATGGTAAACCGTCAGCTGCTCGCGCGCTTCCGCAAGATAGCGCTGCGTGCGCTTCATTGCGTCCAAATGGCGGGTGCGGGCAATAAAGGTATCTTCTTCAGGCTGGAAGCCTGCATGCGCTGTAACCGCATCAATCAGCGCCTGAACGCCGGTTTCCTGCTTGGCGGACACCGCAATATGGCGGAAGCCCTGATAGTCGCTGATCTGCGCTGAAGCGCCGGTTAAATCGCATTTATTGCCAATCAGCATCAGACGCTTCGGCTCAAGATGGGCCGCAAAATAGCGCTGCGCCAGCTGCAGCGGGTCTTCGCCTTGGCTCAGGTCATATACCAGCAGCAGCAGGTCGGCCTGTTCAATTTCCTGAATGGCGCGGCGGATGCCTTCCTTTTCCACCACATCACCTGTTTCGCGCAGGCCTGCAGTATCGGTCAGGGTAATCGGCAGGCCATTCAGGCTGATGGTTTCATGCAGCACATCGCGGGTGGTGCCGGCAATATCGGTGACAATCGCGCGCTCAGTGCCCGCCAGCGCATTCAGCAGGGAAGACTTGCCGGCATTCGGCTTGCCGGCAATCACCACCTGCAGGCCTTCGCGCAGAAGCTGGCCTTGGCGCGCAGACTGCTGCACCTGCGTTACCGATGCGCTGACCTGATCCAGCAGCGCCAAGATTTTGCCGTCCGCCAGAAAGTCGATTTCCTCTTCCGGAAAATCAATGGCCGCTTCCACATGCAGGCGCAGGTAAATCAGGTTTTCCAGCACCGCATTGACTTTGGACGAAAATGCGCCCTGCAGGGAACGCACCGCAGAGCGGGCCGCCGCCTGAGAAGTCGCGTCAATCAAGTCGGCAATCGCCTCGGCCTGCACCAAGTCCAGCTTGCCGTTTTCAAAGGCGCGCATGGAAAATTCGCCGGCTTTGGCGGCCGCTGCGCCCAGCTCCAGCAGGCGCGCCAGCAGGGCATTTTGAATCACCGGGCCGCCGTGGCCCTGCAGCTCCACCACATCTTCGCCGGTAAAGGAGTGCGGATTGGGAAAGCAGATCGCAAGCCCCTCATCCATCACTTCGCCGCGCTCATCCAGAAATTGGCGGAAGCCGGCATAGCGGGCCTTGGGCAAGGCCTTCTGCGTCAGCGCTTCGGCAATGGCGTAAGCTTTAGGTCCAGACAGGCGAATGACCCCTACGCCGCCGCGGCCCGGCGGTGTGGCGATTGCAGCGATAGTGGTTCGATTTTGCATAACATACACCTAAAAATACTCAAACAGCGGCCAAAGAAAAATCCGCCTAAGATTACCATCTTAAGCGGATTTATTCAGCTCGTCAGCAGCACTTAGTTTGCTGAGTCCGCTCCGTCACGCTTATCGCGCTCTTTAGCCACGCTCTTGTTGATCAGGCTCTGCTGCAGAATCGTGATGCTGTTGTTGACAATCCAGTACAGCACCAGGCCTGCAGGGAAGAACAGCATGAAGACAGTGAAAAGAATCGGCATGATCTTGAACACTTTCGCCTGCATCGGATCGGCCGGCTGCGGGTTCAGGCTCTGCTGGATGAACATGGTCGCGCCCATCAGCAGCGGCAGGATGAACCACGGGTCCATTGCCGACAAATCCTGAATCCAGCCCAGCCACGGTGCATGGCGCAGCTCAACCGATTCCATCAGCACCCAGTACAGCGCAAGGAAAATCGGCATCTGCAGCAGCAGCGGCAGGCAGCCCGACAGCGGGTTGACTTGCTCGCGCTTGTAAAGCGCCATCATTTCCTGAGAGAAACGCATGCGGTCTTCGCCGAACTCTTCCTTCATGCGCTGCATTTCCGGCGCAATCACGCGCATTTTCGCCATAGAGCGGTAGCTCTTTGACGACAATGGCCAAAGGATCAGCTTCACCAGCACAGTCAGCAGAATGATTGACCAGCCCCAGTTGCCTATCAGGCCGTGGAAGAACTGCAGGCCAAGGAACAGCAGCTTGGCGATTGGCCATAGCCAGCCGTAATCCACAGTCTGGTTCAAGCCCACAGCCAGGTCTTTCAGTTCAGACTGGATTTTAGGGCCGGAATAGAACGTCGCATCCACTTCCGCTGCCGTGCCTGCAGGCACATTGATGGTCGGCGAAGTGAAGCCGATGATGTTCATGTCATCATTGGACTTGCGTGATTCCAGCTTGGCTGCAAAAGGCTGGCCTTCAGCCTGAGTCAGCTTCAGCTCACCCGGCACCCATGCGCTGACAAAATAGTGCTGCACCATGGCAACCCAGCCGCCTTTCGCTTCAACGCTTAATTTCTCATCATTGAAGTTGGCGAATTTCAGCTTGTTGTAGTGCTCATCCGGCGAACCCCAGGCGCCGCCCAGAAAAGTGCCCAGCGTGAAAATGCCCTGATCGGATTTGCCCGGATCTTCAGAATTGTCGCGCTTCAGCTGGCCGAACATCTGGCCTTGCCAGTTCTGGCCGCTGCGGTTGACAATCTTATGGCTGACCGTAATCGGATATTCGCCCTGCTTAAAGCTGAAGGTTTTAATCACTTCTACGCCATCGGCAGTTTTAAACACCATCGGCACCGTCAGGACCTGTTCCGCCTTGCCGTCTTTGCCCTGTACAGATTTAGCGTCAGCCAGGCTGTAGGATGATTTTTCAATCTCATACGCCGGGCGGCCGCTGCGGCTGCTGTCAGGGCCATTCAGGCCGATTAAGCCGGACTGGGCAACATAAGTGCGCTTGGCATCGCTTTCCAGCATGACAAACGGCTCATCGCTGTTTTTGTTTTTGTCATGATTGAGCAATTCAACACGGACGATATCACCGCCTTTAGGATTAATCCAAAGATGGTAAAGGTCAGTTTTCACTGAAATAAGCTGTTGACTTACAGGTGCAGTGGCGTCTGCTGTCTGCTGCGCTGCGATATTTGCCTGCGGCACATCTGATGATGCGGCAGCCGTTTGGCCATTTGGCAGGTCTGCAGATACTTCATGCGACACAACTGCAGCTTTTTGCTGCGCCTTGCTGTCCGCATGACCGTAATCTTTTTGCCAAGCCAAAATGAGCAAATATGCGACAACAAACATGGCCCCGAGAATTGCAATCCTGGCCCATTGTTGCATATCTATTACCCCAAGTGGTGAGAGTGATTTTGGTTCAATAAACGATCACGAAAGGGTACAGCAACGTGAAGCGTTTGAGAATCTATTTGCTGAAATGAAATAAAACGAAGTGCTTTGGGCGGCACCGGATCATAGCCTGATCCGCCCCACGGATGGCAGCGGCAAATACGCCGGGCAGCCAGCCACGTTCCGCGCGCAGCGCCATGCATATGGACTGCTTCCAATGAATATTGAGAACATGTGGGAATATAGCGGCAGCGGGGTCCAAGCAGCGGACTGATCGCAACCTGATAAAAACGGATTAACCAATGCAGCAAATGTACCATTGGCCGTCTCTACTTTTGCGGGGAGGAAGCTGTTTTTGAATGCTTTTTGGCAAGGCGGTTCAGCTTTTGCCAGGCAAATTGTAATTGCTGATGCAATTCAGCATTAGGCACAGCATCAATGCCGGCTTTCGGCATCACCACTATATCTAATTCATCTAATTGCTGCTGATGCAGGCGAAAACTTTCGCGGGCAAGACGTTTTACTCGATTCCGTTCATGTGCGCGGCGCACTTTTTTCTTGGCAACAACAAGACCCAAACGGCTGTTCGGCTGTTCGGAGCGTTTTGCAAGAAATAAGAAATGGGGCTGATGCACTTTAAAAAGCGCACCGTCAAACACACCTTTATAATCGGCAGCACAGCGTATGCGTACAGCTGTGCTGAAGCCATAAAGCGGTGTCATAGCGCCCAAGTCGTTGCAGCTTTAACTGATTAAACAGTTAAGCTATGACGGCCTTTAGCACGGCGGCGAGCCAGTACTTGGCGGCCGGCTTTAGTCGCCATGCGCGCACGGAAACCGTGAACACGTTTACGTTTCAATTCAGAAGGCTGGAAAGTACGTTTCATGTTGAAACTCCAAAATTGATCTTTCTATAAAGGTTCGCGATTTTAGTGCTCATTGCTTGAGCTGTCAATGAAAAACAGGTTTTCTTGCAAAAAATGATCAGATTGAAGCAGAATTAATAGAATAAGCAGAAACAGGCTTATTGCTGAACTCCATCATTATGCATAAAGCAAACTATTGTTCTTTAAGCATTAAATACTTATCCATAATCTTATCATCAGAGTTATCCACAAGATGGAGTTAAATCCTGCTTTGTTCTCTGTTTTGAATTTGAATTTAAACCTTGGCTGAAGTTATCCCCAGAAAGCCAGACTCTTATTATTAAATTCAAATTTTAAAATTTAAATTTATTATTATTAGGCAGGGGGTTTTCTGTGGAAATCCTGCTTTTAAATTTTAAAAACAATAATATAAGCTGTGAATAACTATGTTTTTATAATTTTGACACATTGTGGATAACTTTGTGATATATTTTATCCACAGCTTGCTGCTGAAGTTATCCACACTGGCTTTTAAATTTAAAAATAAGCTTGAAATGCGGTTTTTTAGCCAAAAACGCTGAATTGGCCATGACAGATGTGGATAACTTGGTTAGAATGGCGACCCGCTCGGGCGGGCCAAAATATTTTTTTATGCGCAATGGACTGAAAATAGGGGTTTCACATGCTTTGGACAGACTGCTTAACTCGCTTGCGTCAAGAGCTGTCCGGCAATGTCTTTACAATGTGGATCAGGCCTCTGGTTGCTGAGGAGGCGGAAGATACGCTGCGCCTGTTTGCGCCGAATCCTTACTGGACGCGCTATATTCAAGAGCATCATTTAGAGCTGATTGCGATTCTGGCGGAACAGCTGTCCGAAGGGCGCATCCGCAAAGTGGAAATTCTGGTCGATTCGCGCCCCGGCGCAATTCTGTCCGCCAGCGAGCAGCCGGCGACAACCGCCGCCGCTTTGGAAAGCGCGCCGGCGCCTGCCGCCAAGCCGAAAAGGGAAAAGGATGAGCAGGGCGCTAAAAACAGCCGGCGCCGCCAGCTGAATCCGCTGTTTACCTTCTCTTTATTTGTTGAAGGCCGCTCCAATCAGATGGCGGCCGAAACCTGCCGCAAAGTGCTGACCCAGCTCGGCGCGCCGCAGCACAACCCGCTGTTCCTGTATGGCCCGACAGGCCTGGGTAAAACCCATTTAATGCAGGCGGTCGGCAATGCGCTGCTGCAGGCGAAGCCGAATGCGCGCGTGATGTACATGACCGCGGAAAGCTTTGTGCAGGATTTTGTCAGCTCGCTGCAGCAGGGCAAGGTGGAAGAGTTCAAGAAAAACTGCCGTTCTTTAGACCTGCTGCTGGTGGATGACATTCACCTGCTGGCCGGCAAGGAAGCCAGCCTGGTCGAGTTCTTTTATACCTTTAACGCGTTGCTGGATGAATCCAAGCAGATTATTCTGACCTCTGACCGCTATCCGAAAGAATTGACGGAATTGGACCCGCGCCTGGTGTCGCGCTTTTCCTGGGGCCTGTCTGTCGGCGTGGAGCCGCCGGATATTGAAACCCGCATTGAAATCCTGCTGAAAAAAGCCGAAAGCAATGATGTGGAGCTGCCGCGCAACTGCGCCCTGTTTATTGCGCAGCAGGTGGTGGCCAATGTGCGCGAGCTGGAAGGCGCATTGAACAAAGTCGTGGCTATTTCACGCTTCAAGGGCAGCCCGATTGACCTGGATGTGGTGCGCGAGTCGCTTAAGGATGTGCTGGCAATCCGCGCCCGCACCATCAGCACGGAAAATATTCAGCGCGTGGTCAGCGAGTATTTCCGCATTCCATTAAAGGAGCTGGTCGGCCCGAAACGCACCCGCATTTATGCCCGCCCGCGCCAGCTGGCTATGGGGCTGGCGCGCGAGCTGACCGGCGACAGTTTTCCTGAAATTGGCATGGCTTTCGGCGGGCGCGACCACAGTACGGTAATGCATGCCTGCGAGAAAGTGCAGAGCCTGCGCGAGGAAGATCCGATCTTCAATGAAGACTACAAAAACCTGCTCCGCCTGCTGCAGAGCTGATCATTTTTTGCTTAAATTCTGTTCTTGCAATGCGGCATTTTCTGCCGCATAGTACACTGCTCAAAACCCCAATTTATCTATTATTCATCTTCAGCTGCCAGAGGAAAGTATCGTGCGTTTGAAAATCGCGAAAGAAAGCTTACTGAATGTTCTATCACATGTCGTAGGAGCGGTTGAACGTCGCCATACCTTAAACATTTTGTCGAATGTGAAAGTGCAGGTCACTGAACAGGCGCTGACCATTACCGGCTCCGATCTGGAAGTAGAGCTGGTTGCCAGCACGCCTTTGGCTGCGGGCGCCTGCCTGCAGGCGGGGGAAACCACGGTTCCTGCGCGCAAGCTGATGGACATCTGCAAATCCCTGCCTGCCGCTGCCTTAATTGACCTGCAGATTACTGAAGACCTGCGCTGCATTTTAAAATCCGGCAACAGCCGCTTTGTGCTCGGCACGCTGCCGGCTGAAGACTACCCGCTGCTCAGCACTGAAAATACCCAGGGCACGCAGGTCACGGTCACGCAGCGCGAGCTGAAGCGCCTGTTTGAGAAAACCGCTTTCGCCATGGCGGTGCAGGATGTGCGCTTTTACCTCACCGGCACCCTGCTGGAAATTGATCAAAACCGGCTGCGCGCAGTCACTACAGACGGCCACCGCCTGGCGCTGTGTGAAACCGCAGCTTCATCCAATGCGCCGCAGCTGGTTCAGGCCATTGCGCCGCGCAAGGCAGTGGGCGAGCTGCAGCGCCTGCTCAGTGTGGAAGACGAGCCGCTGGCGCTGCTGATCGGCCGTGAGCTGCTGAATGTCACCATTACCATCGCCAGCCGTGACAAAGAGCAGGGTGATATTACCGTGCGCTTCACCACCAAGCTGATTGATGGAAAATTCCCGGATTACCGCCGGGTGATTCCGCGCGGCGGCGACAAAAATGTGGTGATTGCGCATGACGTGTTTAAGCAGTCGCTGCAGCGTGTGGCGATTCTGAGCAATGAAAAGCTGCGCGGCGTGTTCCTGAACTTTGATGCCGACACCCTGCAGCTGCGGGCCAACAACCCCGAGCAGGATGAGGCGGTGGAAGACCTGGCGATTCAGTATGCCGATGCGCCGATGGAAATGTCCTTCAATGCGCAGTATCTGCTGGATGTGCTGAGCGTGCTGGACGGCGATGACGTTTCCATGACCATGACCGAAGCCAATCAGTCGGTGCTGGTGCAGGATCCGGCGCATCAGGATCAAACCTATGTGGTCATGCCGATGCGCGTTTAACGGCATCCAGCGCCCTTATGCACATTGCGCGCCTGCATGTGGAACGTGTCCGGAACTTAAAGACGGTTGCGCTCGCTGAGCTGCAGCCGTTTAACGTTTTTTACGGCCGCAACGGCTCAGGCAAAACCTCGGTTCTGGAGGCGATTCACCTGCTGGCAACCGGGCGCTCGTTCCGCACGCATATTCCGAAAAACTACATTCAGCACGATGCGCCGGACGCGATTGTATTCGCCCAGTCAGCCGCCGATAAAATCGGCATGCAGAAAATGCAGTCCGGCGAGCAGCTGATCAAGGTCAACGGCGACCTGGTGGCGACGCAGGGCCAGCTAGCGAAGATTCTGCCGCTGCAGCTGATTGACCCGCAGAGCACAGACATTATTGACCACGGCGCCAAGCCGCGGCGGCAAATGCTGGACTGGATGATGTTCCACGTGGAACCGGAATTTTATCATGCCTGGCAGCACTACTCGCGGGCGCTGAAGCAGCGCAACAGCCTGCTGAAGTCGCGGCGCAGCTTAAGCCTTGCCGAGCTTGAGCCGTGGAACAGGATGCTCAGCGATTACGGCGAAATCCTGCATTCGCAGCGCGCCGGCGCAGTGGAGCAGTGGAAGCATTATTTTCAGCAGGACCTGCAGCGGCTGCTGCCGGATCTGGAAATAAGCCTGGAATACAGCCCCGGCTTTCACAGCGCTACAGGGCTGCTGCATGACCTGGCCGCCAGCCATCATAAAGATCTGGAGCGGCGCTATACCGAATGCGGGCCGCACCGCGCCGACCTGCGCCTGAAAACGCCTCAGGGCCCTGCCGATGCCGTGCTTTCGCGCGGCCAGAAAAAGCTGCTGATTATGGCGCTAAAACTGTCGCAGATCGCAATGCTGCATGCCTGCAATAAGGAAACTGTGGTATTATTGGATGATCTGACAGCAGAATTAGATTTAACCGCGCAGCAGCGTTTAATTGGCCGATTGAGCCAGCTTGGCAGTCAAGTTTTTATTACCACTTTAGACCATGAATCGGTACAGCATCACTTGCATGAGATGTCTATTGCCTATCAATTATTCAAAGTTGAAAACGGTACGGTTCAGATTGCTGAGCAATGACATGCCGTCTTTGCATAGACCTATTTTTCACTAGGGAGAAACCATGAGTTCAGAAGATCAACCTGCCTCTCAAACAGAACAAACCAATGAAAAGGCTTATGATTCCTCTAGTATCAAAGTACTGCGTGGCCTAGATGCTGTTCGCAAACGCCCAGGCATGTATATTGGCGATACAGATGACGGTTCGGGCCTGCACCACATGGTGTTTGAGGTGGTGGACAACGCCATCGATGAAGCCCTTGCAGGCCACTGCGATGAAATTCTGGTGACCATCCATGAAGATGAATCGGTCAGCGTTTCAGACAATGGCCGCGGCATCCCGACGGATATCCATCCGGAAGAAGGCGTGTCCGCTGCCGAAGTGATTCTGACGATCCTGCATGCTGGCGGCAAGTTTGACGACAACAGCTATAAAGTGTCAGGCGGCCTGCACGGCGTGGGCGTTTCCGTGGTGAATGCCTTATCCAGCAAGCTGGAGCTGACGATTCAGCGCGCAGGGCATATTCATCAGCAGGAATACAAGCACGGCGATCCGGTCTATCCGCTGAAAGTTGTGGGTGATACGGCGGAAACCGGCACAACCGTGCGTTTCTGGCCAAGCGCTGAAACCTTCAGCCAAACCATTTTCAATGTCGATATTCTGGCGCGCCGCCTGCGCGAGCTGTCGTTTCTGAATGCCGGCGTGCGCATTGTGCTGCGCGATGAGCGCATCAATGCCGAGCATATTTTTGACTATGAGGGCGGCCTGTCTGAGTTTGTCAAATACATTAACCAGGGCAAAACCCACCTGAATGACATTTTCCATTTCACTACGCAGGCGGAAAACGGCATCGGCGTTGAAGTGGCGCTGCAGTGGAATGACACCTATCAGGAAAACGTGCGCTGCTTCACCAACAACATTCCGCAGAAAGACGGCGGCACGCACTTGGCCGGCTTCCGCGCGGCTTTAACCCGCGGCCTGAACAGCTATATGGAAAGCGAAAACCTGCTCAAGAAAGAGAAGGTTGCGGTTTCCGGCGATGACGCGCGCGAAGGCCTGACGGCGATTGTTTCGGTGAAAGTGCCCGATCCGAAGTTCTCTTCGCAAACCAAGGAAAAGCTGGTCTCCAGCGAAGTGAAGCCGGCTGTAGAGCAGGCGATGAACAAATCCTTCTCTGAATACCTGCTGGAAAATCCGCAGGCGGCGAAATCGATTGCCGGCAAAATTATTGACGCTGCGCGCGCGCGCGACGCTGCCCGCAAGGCGCGCGAAATGACGCGGCGCAAGAGCGCATTGGATATCGCCGGCCTGCCGGGCAAGCTGGCGGATTGCCAGGAAAAAGATCCGGCCCTGTCTGAGCTGTATCTGGTCGAGGGCGACTCCGCGGGCGGTTCCGCCAAGCAGGGCCGCAACCGCAAGATGCAGGCGATTCTGCCTTTAAAAGGCAAAATCCTGAACGTGGAGCGCGCGCGCTTTGACAAGATGATTTCATCTGCCGAAGTCGGCACGCTGATTACCGCTTTGGGCTGCGGCATCGGCCGCGAGGAATACAATCCGGACAAGCTGCGCTACCATAAAATCATCATCATGACCGATGCTGATGTGGACGGTTCGCACATCCGCACCCTGCTGCTGACTTTCTTCTTCCGCCAAATGCCGGAACTGGTGGAGCGCGGCCATATCTACATTGCGCAGCCGCCGCTGTACAAGCTGAAAAAAGGCAAGCATGAGCAGTACATCAAGGACAATGACGCGCTGGAAACCTTCCTGATTTCCAATGCCATTGATGAGCTGGAGCTGCACATCAGCGCGGAGGCGCCGGCCATCCGCGGCGAAGCGCTGGCGGGCGTGATTGCCGACTATCAGACATCGCAGAAGAGCCTGCAGCGCTTAACGCTGCGCTATCCGGCCAGCCTGCTGGATGCCCTGATTGCGGTTGAAGGCTTTAAGCTGGAGCAGACTTCGGACCGGGACTATGTGCAGCAGTGGGGCGAACAGGTGCGCGCCGCCATTGAAAAAACGCAGCCGGGCCTGCGCCCTGAACTGTCTTTGGAAGTGCTGGAAAAAGAAGGCGCTGAAGGCCAGAAAATTCAGACTTACCTGCCGCGCATTACCGTTTACGTGCATAACCTGCCGCACAGCTATTTGCTGGATGCCGGCCTGCTGGGTTCGGGCGAATATGCGCGCCTGCTGAAAAATTCGAAGAGCTGGTTTACGCTGCTGGAAGACGGCGCGTATCTGCAGAAAGGCGAGCGCAAAATTGGCGTCAGCTCCTTCCATCAGGTCTGGCAGCAGATTCTGCAGGATTCGCGCCGCGGCATGATGATTCAGCGCTACAAAGGCCTGGGCGAGATGAATGCTGAGCAGCTTTGGGAAACCACAATGGATCCTGGAAACCGCAATATGCTGCAGGTGACTGTGCAGGATGCGATTGAGGCTGACCGCATGTTCTCCTGCCTGATGGGTGACGATGTGGAGCCGCGCCGCGCCTTCATTGAAGAGAATGCGCTGAACGCGGATATTGACGCTTAAGCGGCCTGTACTGCAGGCTTGAAAAGCATCCTCCGGGATGCTTTTTTTATGCTATTTTTTTCAATAATCTGATTGAATTACAGCCGGATTGAATGTTATCAAATTGACTTATAGAGCTGTCATGATGCTGGAAGCAGGGCTTCCTGCGCAGCGAAACTGGAGGCGGTGAGGATGGATAATCAGTTGGAGCAGGCCCGCGATATTTGGGTCAATGCATTTTTTACCGGCAATTATGCGGTTCTGGCCCAGTATGAGGGCGAGCATTTCACGGTGGTATATGAGCGGGACGGGCGAACGGAAAGCAGCCATACACGCTATGAGCGGATTGCGCATGCGGTTAAAAACGGGGTCTGGAAGCCGCAGAAACCGGATGTTGAATATGAAGAATTTGAGTTTAACCGCGAGCAGACTGAATGCCGGGTCCTGATTGGCCTGCGGGAAAGCCGGCAGCAGATTAAGGAAGTCTGGCGCTACAGCGGCGCCTGGAAAATTCAGGAGCTGCGCTTTTTAAAAGCCGAGCGGGCCGCTATGCATTGAGTGTTGCAGGCGGGAAAGCAAAGAAAAACGGGTTCATATAAGAATAAAAAAATGGCTGAAGCGGCGCCTGCTGCGGATTAAAAGCAGCAGGCTGTGGATAAAAATCTAAATTAAACTGTTCAAAACCCTGTGCGGAAAGTATAATTTTATCCACAGTTTTGGCTGCAGGCCTGCAATAAATTTAAAACCGCAGAGTTCTTTGAATTTAAAACATCAGTAATGAATTTAAATTTATTTGCGCTGCGGTTTTGAATTTAAAAATGCCGTGCGCCTGCATTCAGTAGAGCGTATTGCGCGGCATGCTTGGCTGCGCATGGCGCAGAAGAACGGCATGCGGATGTGCATTTACTATGGTTTAGAAAAACTAAATAATCCTGAAATTCACTTTTTAAGAAAAATTAAACAATGGCTATTCAGTCCTGAAATTATGAGTTAAACCCAGCTTTTTATGAATATATTTTATTTAATATCAATTAATTGCATTAAATATGGCTGCTGATATGCCGCCTAAATTCAGCAGCGTGTCCCGTCCTGAATAAAGTTAGGCAATTTCTGTTATTTATTTTAAGTATTTTTCTTATTTGATTTTCCGGCGCGGCCACAGCCACCGGCAAAGATATGCATGCTGGCGCGGTTGCGGCTGGCATCGGCAAGGCTGGAGGCTCTCAGGCCAGCGGCCTTGGGCGCAGAACCGGCTGCCGCCTGTTCACAGGCAACGCACAGCTGATCTGACCTGCATTTAGGATCATGACCTGCGCATGAGGATAATTTCAATTGGATCGCAGGGCAATAAGCGCCACATGAATGATGTGGCGGGAGAAGTGGTGAGAATGCGGAGAAAGCGCGGCGCCGGCTGGCGCAGCGCATCAATTGATGGACGGCAAAGCTTCAGTTGAATTCGGCGCCTTCTGCAATGCCCCGGATAAAGCCTCTGCAGGCTTTGGCATGGGAGCTGAGCCTGCGCCCAAACGGCGCCGCCGCGCCGCGGGCGAGCGGCTTAATCTGCGAAGGAACTTTCCAGTTCTTCCAGCGCCATCATCAGCTCAAGCATCTGCTCTTCGGCCTGCTCCAGCTGCGCTTTCAGCTCAGCCTGCGCATTCATCAGCTTCAGCAAATCATCCTTGCGGCCGGCGTCATATACAGCGCTGTCCGCCAGCTGATCTTCAATTCCGGCTAAGCGGGGCTGGATTTTTTCCATCTGCGCTTCGCACTGTTCAATCTGCTTGCGGATCGGGCGGCTGAGTTCGCGGCGGCGCGCCGTTTCCTTGCGCTGCGCTTCCTTGTCCAGTTTGGAAACCGCGGGCTGTGCAGCCGCTACCTTTGACTGCACCGGCGCAGCCGGCTGCTGGCCGTTTTTCATCATCTCAGCGCGCGCCTGGCGCAGCCAGTCGGCATAGGCGCTCAGGTCGCCGTCAAATTCGCGGCATTGGCCGCCATGCACTAAAATCAGCTCATCGCAGACGCTGGCAATCAGCTGGCGCTCATGCGAAACCAGCACCACAGCGCCCTGAAAATCCTGCAGCGCCATGGTCAGGGCATGGCGCATATCCAGATCCAAATGGTTGGTCGGCTCATCCAGAATCAGGACATTCGGGCGCCGCCAGACAATCAGCGCCAAAGCCAGGCGCGCGCGCTCGCCGCCGGAAAAGCTTTCGCTTGGCGTATCCATGCGCTCGCCGCTGAAGCCGAAGCTGCCCAAAAATGCGCGCAGGGCGGCTTCGCTGATTTTTTTGTCGGCAATCCGCGCCAGCTGCAGCATCGGGCTGGCATTGCCGTCCAGAGCATCCATTTGATGCTGGGCAAAATAGCCGATATTCAGCAGCTCAGAATCCTTGCGGAGGCCCCGCAGCAGCGGCAAATCGCCGACCAGGGATTTAATCAGGGTGGATTTTCCGGCGCCGTTCATGCCCAGCAGGCCGATGCGGCTGCTTGGGGTAATCTGCAGATTGACATCGGTGACAATCAGCTTATCGCCATAGCCGATATCGGCATGCTCCAGCTGCAGCAGCGGCGAACTCATTTTGGTCGGCTCGCGGAAGCTGAAGGTGAACGGCGTATCGACATGGGCAGCCGACAATTCCTGCATGCGCTCCAGCTGCTTGATGCGGCTTTGCGCCTGCTTGGCCTTGGTGGCCTGGGCTTTAAAGCGGTCAATATATTTCTGCAGGTGCGCGCGGGTTTCCAGCTGCTTCTCATAGGCCTGCTGCTGCTGCGCCAGGCGCTCGCTGCGGGTGCGCTCAAAAGTGGAATAATTGCCGGTGTATAAGGTCAGTTCCTGATTTTCAATATGCAGGATATGGTCGGTAATGGCGTCTAGGAAATCGCGGTCATGCGAAATCAGCACCAGCGTGCCTTCATAGGCTTTCAGCCAGTCTTCCAGCCACAGGATGGCGTCTAAGTCCAGGTGGTTGGTCGGCTCATCCAGCAGCAGCAGGTCTGAACGGCTCATCAGGGTGCGCGCCAGATTCAGGCGCATGCGCCAGCCGCCGGAAAAGCTGGCGACATCCAGCTGCGACTGATGCTCAAAAAAGCCTAAACCGGCCATCAGCTGCGAGGCTTTGGACGGCGCGGAATAGCCGCTGATTTCGTCAAAGCGCCCGTATAGATACGCCAGTTCGTCATCGTTCAGGCTTTCAGGATGATTCAGCTGATTCTGGATGTCCCAGAACTCTTCATCGCCGGATAGCACAAAATCAATCGCCTTCATATGCAGGGCTTTGATTTCCTGCGCCATATGCGCTACGGTCCATACCGCAGGGCGCGTCAGCGAGCCGCTGTCCGACTCCATGCCGCCCAGCAGCGCGGAAAACAGGGTGGATTTGCCCGCGCCGTTGACTCCGGTCAAGCCGATTTTCCATCCCGGATGCAGCTGCATGGAGGCTTTTTGAAATAAAACACGCCCGCCGCGGCGGATGGAAAGCTGGTCTAGCTGAATCATGAAACTGTCAAAATACACCGAAAAGATGCGCCTATTCTAAAGGAAGCCTGAGCAAAAACAAAAAAAGCGCCGGTTTTATTTTTGTGCAGGATTGCAGCGCGGTGCGGGGCCTGTTCCATCCGCCGGGCATCTGTCGGAAATTTCAGCTGCTGCCTAGGCGCGGGAAAAAAAGCTGCCTATATTCAATGCATAAATTGAATGAAAAATAATCAAGGCTATAGATAATGAAAAAGGGAATTTTGACTTTATCGGCGCTGGGGATCTGGGCCTGTTCCGGGCAAATTCAGGCCAAAGTGAATGTCTGCGTATTTGATTTGCTCGGCAAGGCCGGCGAATCCTACAAGCTGATTGAAGAGTGGGCGCTGCTCAGCAAAACCTGGGGGGCGGAGGTGAATCTGCTGCCGTATCAGGATGAAGCCAAAGCCGAAAAGGACTTTAAAGGCGGGGTATGCGACGCATTTTACATGACCTCCATGCGGGCAAGGGCCTACAGCAAATTCGCCGGCTCGATTGATGCACTGGGCGGCGTGCCGAACAACAGCATTGCGCAGAAAGCGATTGCCTATGTGCTGGACAAGCGCAACGCCCGCCGGCTGGTGACGAAAGTGGGCGGTGAAAGCTATGAAGTGGCGGGCATCGGCCAAATCGGCTCGGCCTATATTTTTGTCAAAGACCGCAGCCTGAATTCAGTTGCAGAGGTGAAAGCCAAGAAATTCGCGGTGCTGCATTATGACCGCGCGCAGAAGCAGATGGTGGAGCGCATCGGCGCGAAGCCGGTGATGTCGGATATTTCCAATTTTGTGCGCAAATTCAACAGCGGTGAAGTGGATCTTGTGGCGGCGCCGGCCTATGCCTTCAAGCCGCTGGAAATTCATAAAGGCCTGGGCAGCCAGGGCGGCATGATTGATTTTCCGGTGGTGAATGTCACGGCGGATCTGGTGCTGAGGCAGGACAAATTCCCGGAAGGCTACGCCGCGCAGTCGCGCGCCTGGTTTGTCCGGCAGCTGCCGAAAAGCTTCGCCATGGTGAAGCGCCTGGAAGCCGAGATTCCAGCCAAGTACAAAGTGGCGCTGAGCAAGGAAGACCAAGCCGCCTATCAGCAGCTGCTGCGCGAAGGCCGGATGGATTTAACCGCGCAGGGCGTCTACGACGCAGCCATGATGACCGTGCTGAAAAAGGCGCGCTGCACGGTGGAGCGGACCAATTTTGAATGCTCGCTCGGCGGCGAATGAATCAGCCTGCCGCCAGCGCGCTGAAAATCCTGATCCGGCAGCGGGGAAAAATAGGCTGAAATGACATGAAAAAATGGAGCAAAAGCTCTATTTTTTTAGAGATAATTTGCTTAATATTTGATGCGTGTATGGACACCCCCTGAAATAAAAAGATTCTAAAAGGATAAATACAATGAAAAAAACCTTCCTGTCACTGGCTGCGCTTTCTGCAATCGGATTTGCCGGCGCGGCGCAAGCTGCCAAAGTGGACATCTGCGTATTCGATTTGCTGGGAAAATCCGGCGAATCTTTTCAAATGGCGCAGGAATGGGCGCTGGCGGCCAAAAGCTGGGGCGCTGAAGTCAACCTGATCCCGCGCCAGGATGAAGCTGTGGCGGACAATGACTTTAAAGCTGGAAAATGCGACGGCGTTTTCATGACCGCCATGCGCGCGCGCCAGTACAATAAATTCGCCGGCTCAATTGATGCGCTGGGCGGGGCGCCCAGCAATGAAATCGCCAAGCGCGCAATCACCTTTGCCCTGGACAAGCGCAATGAAAGCAAAATGACCAGCAACCTCAGCGGCAAAAAATATGAAGTGGCCGGCATTGCGCCGCTCGGTTCGGCCTTTATTTTTGTGCGCGATAAAAACATCAATTCGATTGAAAAAGCCGCCGGCAAAAAGTTTGCAGTGCTGGGCTATGATGACGCGCAGAAAATCATGGTGCAGCGCGTCGGCGCGCAGGCGGTGATTTCCGATGTGTCCAATTTTGTCGCCAAGTTCAATAACGGCCAGGTCGACATGGTCGGCGCGCCGGCCTACGCCTATAAGCCGCTGGAAATCTATAAAGGTTTAGGCAGCAATGGCGCGATGTTTAACTTCCCGGTGCTGCAGGTGACCGCGGACTTTATTATCCGCCCGGATCAGTTTCCGGCCGGCTTTGGCCAGAAGTCGCGTGACTGGTTTGTGAAAAACCTGCCGAAAAGCTTTGCCATGATCGGCCGTTCGGAAGCCGGCATTCCGGCAAAATATAAAATGAATCTGAGCGCTGAAGACAAAACCAAGTATCAGAAGCTGCTGCGTGAAGGGCGCATGGACATGACCAAGCGCGGCATTTATGACCCATCGATGATGAGCGTGCTGAAAAAAGCCCGCTGTTCTGTCGATAAAGCCAACTTTGAATGCTCGCTTGGCGGCGAGTAATCCGGTGACTGAAGCAGAAGCCTAGAAAACTCTAGGCTTTTTTGGCTCTGCGCGGCAAGCCTTTGGCGCTTTCAGCCGCGGAGGGAGGCGGGGCAGGAAAAAAAACGGGCGGAAAAATCCGGCCCGGGAAAACAATAAAAATACTGAAAATAAGGACAGCAATCTCATGACAAAGCAATGGATAAGGGCCTGCGCATTCGGCGCCGGGCTCATGGCTGCCGCCGGCGCCGCGCAGGCGAAGCAGGTGGTCTGCGTATTTGATCTGGTCGGCAAGAGCGGCGACGTGTATGCCCTGATGAAGGACTATCAGCTGGCGGCTAAAAACTGGGGCGCAGACATTGAGCTGCGCGTCGGGCAGAATGAAGCGGTGATCGCCGAAGACTTTAAGGCCGGGAAATGCGACGGCATCAGCGTGACCGGCATGCGCGGGCGCCAGTTCAATACCTTTATCGGCTCGCTGGATGCCATCGGCGCCATTCCGGATCTGAATCTGGCAGTGAAAGTCATGCAGGGCCTGGCGAGCCCGGCATTCGCCAAAAGCATGCTGAAAGGGCGCTATGAAGTGGCCGGCGTGGTGCCGGTGGGGGATGCCTATCTGCTGGTCAATGACCGCAGCATCAACAGCGTGGCGAAAGCCGCCGGCAAGAAAATTGCGGTGCTGGACTACGATGAAGCGCAGAAAATCATGGTGCAGCAGGTCGGGGCGCAGGCGGTCAGCGCCGATGTCACCAATTTCGGCGCCAAATTCAACAACGGCCAGGTCGATATCATCGGCGCGCCGGCTGCGGTCTTCAAGCCGCTGGAGCTGCACAAGGGCCTGGGCGCCAAAGGCGCCATCGTCAATTACCCTATACTGCAGGTGACCGGCAATATTATTATCCACTCGGATAAATTTCCGGCCGGCTACGGGCAGAAGTCGCGTGAATGGGTGAAGGGCCAGCTGCCGCGCGCATTCAATATTCTCGGCAAAATGAAGTCGGACATTCCTAAAAAATACTGGATGGATGTGCCGGCGGCCGATAAGCCGGGCTATCAGAAAATGATGCGGGAAGCGCGCATAGATCTGACCCGGCGCGGCGTGTATGAAAAGCGCATGATGAAGCTGCTGTGGCAGTTCCGCTGCAGGCAGGAGCCGAAAAACTTTGAATGCGCGCTGCAGGATGAGAACTATAAGCAATCCTGATAAAATTGCTCTGATTTGACTTTAAATCTGCAAGACTGGCCATATATCGGGTATGCTATACTTGAAACATGGTCTTTTTTTAAAGATGCCCGAACCGATCAGAGGAATCCATCATGAATGCCCAAGCGCTTGTGCTGACTGAAAATGCTGCCAATAAGGTGCGCCAATTGCGTGACAGTGAAGGTAATCAGGAATTGATGCTGCGTGTTTATGTCACGGGCGGCGGCTGCTCAGGCTTTTCTTATGGATTCAACTTTGCCGAAAGCCAGAATGAAGACGATGCCGAATACCTGAACGGCGACGTTAAAATGCTGGTCGATCCGCTCAGCTACCAGTATCTGGTCGGCTCAACGGTCGACTATATTGAGGGCCTGGAAGGTTCGCGCTTTGTGGTGCAAAACCCGAATGCCACCACCACTTGCGGCTGCGGCTCATCATTCTCCGTCTAAGAAAGCCTGCCCTGAACAGCAGAAAGCCCCCGGAAAATCCGGGGGCTTTTTTTCGGCTTGAATAAGCGCTTAAGCTTCAGGGGCCAGCTTGATGGCGTCCAGCAGGTCAAAAACCACCGCGGTCACATCCTGGCTCAAGTCGCGGTTGTTGAAAACCTCATACGCCGTGATGGTGACATCGGTATCGCTCGGCAGCAGCTTCTGCTCCTCTTCGATTAAATCGCGGATCGGCAGCAGGGTCTGCTTGATTTCCAGATGCAGCACATCCTTGAACTCAAGATTTTCATCATCCAGCTCGATCAGCTGCTCGTTGAAAAAAGGCAGCAAAATTGAATGGAGATAAGGCTGAATCTCCGTAATATCAAAAATTTCGATATCACGCGTCTGTTCAATTGTGCTGATGTGGTCATTCACTTCAATTAAGATATGGTAGTAACTCACACTGCTCTCCACTCAAATTTTTCAGATTAGGCTTGACCTTCACAATAGCATGAAATGGCGGTCCGCAGTTCAATATCCTTGGCATAGGCCTATAGAAATTATGGGGTTTTGCCGCCTGCAGCCGGCGTTCAGCGCGCATACAGCAGGCTTTGGTCTGCCGGCTTGAGCTTGAAGCGCTGCAGTTCCTGCTCGCCCAGCACCGGGTACATCAGCGCCTCCGGATCGGCATGGTGGCCCAGGCCGAGAGCATGGCCTAATTCATGCGCCAGGGCGAGGCGCAGGTCATCTTTGGCGTCAAACTGGTAAATCTGAATCTGATCGCCCATGAAGACGCCCTTGTGGAATTCGCGCGGCGGAAAGCGGTTTTTGGCCTGAATCACGCCCCAGTTGTAGCGCTCAATATTGCTGTTATGCTGGCTGATCTGCTGGCTGAATTGGCTGTTCATCCGGTTATAGTAGGCAATGTCGCTGTCCAGGCGGCGCGATTTTTCCCGCAGCGCCTGATACTGGGCTTCAATGCGCTGGCGGTTTTCCGCGCCGGCATTTTCCAGCCGGCTCCAGCTCTGGCGCTGCTGCGCAAGGTATTGATAGTCCGCCTGCAGCTGAATCTGCTGCTGCCTTAAGCTGCGCTGCATCTGCTCCAGGCTGCTTTTGGAGCTGTCTAAATTCTCTGAGATCCGCTGATTGCTGCTTTTTTCCTGATCCAGCCGCTGCAGGGTTTTCCTGAACGCATTGTATTCCGCCTGCCGCTCATCATAGATCAGCTTGATCTGCAGCCGGGCATGCTCATCGTAGACAAATAAGGGCTTCTGGGTGCCGTCCTGCCAGATTTGCGCAGCCTCCCGGCTGAGCTGAATCACTTCATCCCTGCTCAGGCCAAAACGCGGATCAACTTCCGCAACCTGATAGCGCAGGCGCGTATCCAGCGGATGCAGCAGGCGGTCAGGCCATGAATTGTAGCGGAGCTGGTAATGGCTGCGGGTTTGGTAATTGAAAAACAGCAGCGTAAGCAAAACCAAGGCTATTGCGAAGATGCGCATAAATATTTATTAAGTTTAATTTTTAAAATAATGTAGCCGAAATTCCGCGCTTTTGAAATGCGCCTTCCAATAAAAAACCGCGCTTGCGCGCGGTCTTTTATTTGCCCTTCCGGGCTGAATTAAAGCGTCAAATTATTTCTTGTCGTCTTTAACTTCAGTGAACTCGGCATCTACAACGCCGTCGTCCGCTTTCTGCTGCTGGCCTTCAGCGCCCTGGAACGCGTTCGGGTCAAAACCCTGCGCGCCGCCTTGGCCTTGAGCCGCTTCATAAGCGCGCTGCGTAATCGGCATGATGATGTTCTGCAGCGCTTCAGTTTTGGCTTTGATGTCTTCTACATCATTTTCTTTGGTAGAAGCTTCAAGCTCTGCAACCGCAGTTTCAACTGCAGTTTTCTCATCAGCAGTTACCTGTTCACCAAGGTCTTTCACCGCTTTCTGAGCGGAAGATACCAGCGCATCCGCTTCGTTGCGGGCTTTCGCCAGCTCTTCGAACTTGCGGTCTTCTTCAGCATTGGCTTCAGCGTCTTTAATCATCGCTTCGATTTCAGCATCAGACAAGCCGGAGTTCGCTTTAATCTGGATCGACTGCTCTTTGCCGGTGCTCTTGTCTTTCGCAGATACTTTCAGGATGCCGTCCGCGTTGATGTCGAACGATACTTCAATTTGCGGCACGCCGCGCGGCGCAGGCGGGATATCGCCCAATTGGAAGTTGCCCAGCAATTTGTTCTGCTGCGCCATTTTGCGCTCGCCCTGGAATACCGAAATGTCCACCGCAGGCTGGTTGTCAGCAGCTGTTGAGAACACTTGAGATTTCTTCGCAGGAATCGTGGTGTTTTTCTCAATAATCGCTGTCAGCACGCCGCCCATGGTTTCAATGCCAAGCGTCAGCGGAGTAACGTCAAGCAGAAGCACGTCAGTTTTGTCGCCGGACAGTACCGCGCCTTGAATCGCTGCGCCAATCGCTACCGCTTCGTCAGGGTTCACGTCTTTACGCGGCTCTTTGCCGAAGAATTCCTGCACTTTCTGCTGCACCATCGGCATGCGCGACTGGCCGCCGACAAGGATCACGTCAGAAATGTCAGAAGTTGAAAGGCCGGCATCTTTCAGCGCAATGCGGCAAGGCTCAATTGTGCGGGCAACCAGGTCAGCCACCAGGCCTTCCAGTTTCGCGCGCGTTACATTGATCACCAAGTGCTTCGGACCGGTCGCATCTGCAGTGATGTACGGCAGGTTGATTTCAGTCGCATTGGATGAAGAAAGCTCGATTTTAGCTTTTTCAGCGGCTTCTTTCAGGCGCTGCAAAGCCAGCGGATCCTGCTTCAGGTTGAAGTTCTGCTCTTTCTTGAACTCTTCAACTAAATACTCAATCAAAGCGTTGTCAAAGTCTTCGCCGCCCAGGAAAGTGTCGCCGTTTGTTGACAGCACTTCAATCTGCTGGTCGCCGTCCAGGTCGGCAATTTCAATGATTGATACGTCAAAAGTACCGCCGCCCAAGTCGTAAACGGCAATTTTGCGGTCGCCTTCTTTCTTGTCCATGCCGAACGCTAAAGCCGCAGCTGTAGGCTCGTTGATGATGCGCTTAACTTCCAAGCCGGCAATTTTGCCTGCATCTTTAGTCGCCTGGCGCTGCGCGTCGTTAAAGTAAGCCGGAACCGTAATCACGGCTTCAGTCACTGTTTCGCCCAGGTAGTCTTCTGCAGTTTTCTTCATCTTTTTCAAGATTTCAGCAGAGATTTGCTGCGGCGCAAGCTTCTTGTCGTTTACATCCACCCAAGCGTCGCCATTGTCCGCTTTGATGATTTTGTAAGGCACCAGGCCGATGTCTTTCTGCACCGCCTGATCTTCATAGCGGCGGCCAATCAGGCGCTTGATGGCGAATAATGTATTTTTCGGGTTGGTTACCGCCTGGCGCTTCGCAGACTGGCCCACCAGAATTTCGCCGTCTTTATAGGCAATGATCGACGGCGTTGTGCGCGCGCCTTCAGCATTCTCAATTACTTTAACTTTGTCGCCTTCAAGTACGGCTACGCAAGAGTTTGTTGTACCTAAGTCAATACCAATGATTTTAGCCATTTGGGTGTTTCCTCTAAAATTCTTTTACGATGTTTTCGCTTGTTATCCGATATGAGAGCCATTCAAAATTTTTCAAGCTGCTTTGAAGAAAATATTTTGCAGGCTCCCGCACTTATCAGGCTTATGCGCCGACCATAACCATGGCAGGGCGGAGCAGGCGGCCGTTCAGGGTGTAGCCTTTCTGCAGCACGCTGCCGATCTGGTTGGCTTTGGCTGCCGGGTCAATGCCGACAGCCTGATGCAGTTCTGCGTTAAAGCCGTTTGCGGTGTCCGCTTCGGCAACGCCGAATTTTTCCAGCGAGGCCAGCAGCGATTTCAGGGTCAGCTTGACGCCTTCAACCACAGCATTTTCTTCATCGCCGGCGGCCTGAATAGCGCGCTCTAAATTGTCAACTGAATCCAGCAGCTCCTTGGCGAATTTTTCCAGCACCGTGTCTTTGTGCTTGTCAGACTCACGCTGAATGCGCTCTACGCTTTTCTGCGCTTCATATACGGCATTTGCGGTGCGCGCCTTTTCCAGCTTCAGGCTTTCATCCAGCGCCTTAATGCGCTCTTGCAGGGATTCAACGGAAACTTCAGCCTGCTCTGTTCCAGTCTGCGCTGTTTCCTGCTCCAAAGCCTGCTCTTGCTGAAGATCTTGAGCGTCTTGATTTTGCTCAGTTGCCATTGATTTACTCCGTTTAAATGGGTTTTTAAACATGTACAGTCCCTTTTGCGTCAGTGCTGACAGCGTTCATTCTGAACTGCCATGAGTGTGCAGAATTTCATAATTACTAAAGAGGTCGGGGCTGGCTGCAAAAATTCAAGCGGACTCCGCCATTAAATGCAGGTTTTTATAAAAAATTCTGAGGATTTAAAGGAAATCCGGCATTAAAAAATGATTTTATGCAAGCGGGAATGCCGGATTTGAGCAGCGCCTGCACTTTTAAGCCTGAAGCCGGCTTTCAGGGATGCATTCGCCGGCTGATGCTTTCGGGCGATTTTCAGCGCAGCGCCGCCGGCAGCGGCGGAATCACCGGCTTTCAGCCGCGGATGGCCCTCTGCGCCAATGAGGCAGCAGAAAACGCCGGAAATTAAAAGCAAATTGTCAATGACAAGCGCTGCAAACCGGCTTAGCTTAACTGGGCAGGCGGCGGATTTGAATGCCTGCATATATAGGGCAGGCGGCAGAGCCGCATCAGGCCGGCCGTGCGGCAATGACAAAAAATGAGAAAGGAGTTCTGCGATGACTGCGCTGAATTACAGGCTGCAAGCGCTGCTGGAAAAAGGCCAGGGCACGGCCGTCCGCGCGCTGGACCGGCTGCCGGGCTTTGTGCAGGAAGGCTTGGCCAAAGGGCTGGGCTATCCGCGTATTTATCCCGAGCTGGATCCGCTGATTAAATGCATCATGGCTGCGCAGCTGAAGCAGGGCAAAACTGGCTTTATCGGCGCGGACCTGAACCGCGCCCGCAAGGCTTTTGACCTGCAGATGCAGGCGCTTAAAGCCAAGCCGACGCCGGTCAGGCAGGTCGAAGAGCTGCGCCTGCCTTTGCAAAGCGGGACGGTGTTTGCGCGCCACTATCATCCTGCGCCGAATAAAAAGCTGCCGATGATTGTATTCTTTCATGGCGGCGGCTTTGTGCTGGGCAATCTGGACACGCATGATGAAGCCTGCAGGCTGCTGGCGGTGCATGCCAAAGCGCAGGTGCTGAGCATCGACTATCCTCTGGCGCCTGAAGCCAGCCCGAAGCAGCTGATTCAATGCGCTGAAGACGCGCTGGCCTGGGTGTTTCAAAACAGCCGCCAGCTGAAAATCCTGAAAGGGCGGATTGCCGTGGCGGGGGACAGCGCCGGCGGCAATATCGCCGCGGTGGCAGCGCAGCGCGCGGCGCAGAAAGCCTACGCGCCGCATGCGCAGCTGCTGATTTATCCGGTTCTTGATTTCAAAAGCCGCCATCCCTCATTTTACGCCTACCAGGACGGGCTGGCGCTGACGGGGCAGGATGTTGAGCAGGTGACGGCCTATTATGCGCATCAGCATCAGGTGGCGCTGGATGATCCGCTGATTTCGCCCACCTATGGCAGACTTGAAAAACTGGCGCCGGCCTATATTGTCACTGCCCGGCATGATGTGCTGCATGATGAAGCGGAGATTTATGCGCATAAGCTGCGCCAGCAGGGCCTGAAAGTGCATTATCAGGAATATGAAGATCAGGCGCACGGCTTTATCAATTTAACGCCGGTGTCGCTGCGCGCTAAGAAATACCTGACGGATACCGCCAGAAACTTCCGCAGGTTCTGGGACAGGAAGGGCAGCTAGGCGCCAGGCCTGATGTTTCACGTGAAACACCGCCGCTATTTCTGCTGAATGCGCGCTTCAGGAAATACCAGCTTAAATTCCGGCGCATAAAAGCTCTGCAGATGCCGGGCCTGCGAAAAATCCGGGAAAATATCC
The DNA here is from genome assembly GCF_001696615.3 of Acinetobacter sp. WCHAc010034. NCBI lineage: Bacteria > Pseudomonadati > Pseudomonadota > Gammaproteobacteria > Moraxellales > Moraxellaceae > Acinetobacter > Acinetobacter sp. WCHAc010034. The sequence goes on from NZ_CP032279.1 coordinate 1,961,165, forward strand.
TGCGTGTCCTGCCATTGCGCGCCGGCCAGCTTGGAAAAGTGACCGCGGAACTGGGGCGAGAACTGATAGCGCCTGTCCGGCTGCGCCTGGCTGATTTTCAGCATGGCCGCCGGCAGATGATGGCTGTTGATATAGAAGCAGCGCGGAGATTTCATTTTCTTCAGGCGGAGCGCCATGCTTTGCCGGTTAAAATGAATGGCGCAGCTGACATCCTGCCCCTGCTCATGCCACTCAAACTGCGCCAGTTCTTTCGGCAGGCCCCAGAGCTGCTGGCCATGGGCGGCGGAAATCCCGGTCGATACCAGAATTTTAGGAATCGAGCTCAGGCGCCTTTTCGCAATTAAAGGATGATCCAGAATCAGCAGCTCATCATAAGGCCCAACCGGAGAGCTGCGGCAGCGCACCAGCAGCACCTGCACAGCGCGGCCCAGCGCAGAGGGCGCCAGGCGGAAATCCTGCGCCTGCCGGATAAAGGACGGCGTCAGCCAGTAATTCAGAATAAAAGCCTCGCCCTGCATCAGCCAAGGCGGCGGAGATAAAACGGCATCCGGTGCCGGAAAATTCTGTTGCATTATTCTTCTCGTTTTCATGGCGCAGAAATACTGCTTTATTATTTTTCATGAAAGACTAAAATACATACAGAGACAAGTACAACTTTAAATAGATGAGTTAGCAAATGTTAAAACAAGCGCTTTTTGCCGCGGCTGCAGCCGTCAGCCTCAATGCATGGGCCGGCAACTCCATTGTGGAAATGAAAACCAGCCAGGGAACGGTTGAAATTGAGCTTTTCAATGACAAGGCGCCTATTTCGGCCAAAAACTTTGAAGATTACGCCAAAGCCGACTTTTACAATGGCACCATTTTCCACCGCGTGATTCCCGGCTTTATGATTCAGGGCGGCGGCATGAATGCGCAGATGGCGGAAAAGCCGGTCAAGGCGCCAATCAGGAACGAATCCTACAACGGCCTGAAGAATACCCGCGGCACTTTGGCGATGGCGCGCACCAATGATCCAAACTCGGCGACAAGCCAGTTTTTCATTAATACCGTTGATAATGACTTCCTGAATAAAAGCGCAATGAATGCAGGCTACGCCGTATTCGGCAAAGTCATTAAAGGCATGGATGTGGTCGATAAAATTGAAAAAGTGCCGTCAGCGAACTATGGCGCGCACCAGAATGTGCCCCGCACGCCTGTGCTTATACACAGCGTGAAGATAAAAGCGCCAGCCGCGCAGAAATAAGGAAAAAATAAAGCAGAAATAAATATGCAATATTTCTGCTTTAAAATTAAAAACTTATGCTTTTAATGCGCAGTAAATGCGGCATTTTGGTGCATAAAAAAGAAACACACAGTAAAACAAGCGATTAAAAGCGCTTGCAATGATTTCTAAATCCTCTAGAATGCACCCCATACCGACGAGATAGGCGGAAACGGACGAAGCGCGAAGCGCTGAGTTGTTAAGTTTATCCAGTCCAGCTCTTGATGCTGACGAAGCATTGAGAAGATCATTAAGAGAATATGAAGAACAACTTGTGTGGATTTTTACCGGTTGATCGATCGAAATAATTTTCATTGATTGATGGTAGAAATTACTCGAAGTTTATTTGAGAAATTAATGTCAGAAAATTGATGAGCCAGATTTGGTGTTTTGAATAAAGCACTATTGATTTTAAACTGAAGAGTTTGATCATGGCTCAGATTGAACGCTGGCGGCAGGCTTAACACATGCAAGTCGAGCGGGGAAATGTAGCTTGCTACATAACCTAGCGGCGGACGGGTGAGTAATGCTTAGGAATCTGCCTATTAGTGGGGGACAACGTTTCGAAAGGAACGCTAATACCGCATACGCCCTACGGGGGAAAGCAGGGGATCTTCGGACCTTGCGCTAATAGATGAGCCTAAGCCAGATTAGCTAGTTGGTGGGGTAAAGGCCTACCAAGGCGACGATCTGTAGCGGGTCTGAGAGGATGATCCGCCACACTGGGACTGAGACACGGCCCAGACTCCTACGGGAGGCAGCAGTGGGGAATATTGGACAATGGGGGGAACCCTGATCCAGCCATGCCGCGTGTGTGAAGAAGGCCTTTTGGTTGTAAAGCACTTTAAGCGGGGAGGAGGCTCTTCTAGTTAATACCTAGGATGAGTGGACGTTACCCGCAGAATAAGCACCGGCTAACTCTGTGCCAGCAGCCGCGGTAATACAGAGGGTGCGAGCGTTAATCGGATTTACTGGGCGTAAAGCGTACGTAGGCGGCTTTTTAAGTCGGATGTGAAATCCCTGAGCTTAACTTAGGAATTGCATTCGATACTGGGAAGCTAGAGTATGGGAGAGGATGGTAGAATTCCAGGTGTAGCGGTGAAATGCGTAGAGATCTGGAGGAATACCGATGGCGAAGGCAGCCATCTGGCCTAATACTGACGCTGAGGTACGAAAGCATGGGGAGCAAACAGGATTAGATACCCTGGTAGTCCATGCCGTAAACGATGTCTACTAGCCGTTGGGGCCTTTGAGGCTTTAGTGGCGCAGCTAACGCGATAAGTAGACCGCCTGGGGAGTACGGTCGCAAGACTAAAACTCAAATGAATTGACGGGGGCCCGCACAAGCGGTGGAGCATGTGGTTTAATTCGATGCAACGCGAAGAACCTTACCTGGCCTTGACATAGTAAGAACTTTCCAGAGATGGATTGGTGCCTTCGGGAACTTACATACAGGTGCTGCATGGCTGTCGTCAGCTCGTGTCGTGAGATGTTGGGTTAAGTCCCGCAACGAGCGCAACCCTTTTCCTTATTTGCCAGCGGGTTAAGCCGGGAACTTTAAGGATACTGCCAGTGACAAACTGGAGGAAGGCGGGGACGACGTCAAGTCATCATGGCCCTTACGGCCAGGGCTACACACGTGCTACAATGGTCGGTACAAAGGGTTGCTACCTAGCGATAGGATGCTAATCTCAAAAAGCCGATCGTAGTCCGGATTGGAGTCTGCAACTCGACTCCATGAAGTCGGAATCGCTAGTAATCGCGGATCAGAATGCCGCGGTGAATACGTTCCCGGGCCTTGTACACACCGCCCGTCACACCATGGGAGTTTGTTGCACCAGAAGTAGGTAGTCTAACCGCAAGGAGGACGCTTACCACGGTGTGGCCGACGACTGGGGTGAAGTCGTAACAAGGTAGCCGTAGGGGAACCTGCGGCTGGATCACCTCCTTAACGAAAGATTGACGATCGGTAAGAATCCACAACAAGTTGTTCTTCATGACGATGTATCTGAGGGTCTGTAGCTCAGTTGGTTAGAGCACACGCTTGATAAGCGTGGGGTCACAAGTTCAAGTCTTGTCAGACCCACCAAATCTGCAAACTGAAACAGAGAATCAGAAACATTGGCCTTATGATAAGCTGGGGACTTAGCTTAGTTGGTAGAGCGCCTGCTTTGCACGCAGGAGGTCAGGAGTTCGACTCTCCTAGTCTCCACCATCACTTTAGAGTGATTAAGCTGAGAAGTTAGATTATAGAATTTAGTAAATAAGATCATTTGATTTTAGTTTATTAAGTTCTGTGATTTATCACAGTTGACTGCAGTCCGACGAGGATGCAGTGAATCATTAACAGAATATATTTGAGTTGAAATAATTTGTTCATACTCGTTTTAGCCAGCTTAACAAGCAATTGTTAATGCTGAATGAAATGAGTTACTAGCGAAATTAACTGAATCAAGCGTTTTGGTATATGAATCTAATTGAAGCTGTACAGTGATTAAGTTCACGAAACTCTAACTGTGGCAATTAAGTTTGCGACGCGAAATACTACTTGTAAGTATTAGCGACTGTTTGGGGTTGTATAGTCAAGTAATTAAGTGCATGTGGTGGATGCCTTGGCAGTCAGAGGCGATGAAAGACGTAATAGCCTGCGATAAGCTCCGGGGAGGCGGCAAATATCCTGTGATCCGGAGATTTCTGAATGGGGAAACCCACTTGCCATAAGGCAGGTATCGCAACATGAATACATAGTGTTGCGAGGCGAACGAGGGGAAGTGAAACATCTCAGTACCCTTAGGAAAAGAAATCAATTGAGATTCCCTCAGTAGCGGCGAGCGAACGGGGAACAGCCCATTAAGTCATATAAGTTCTAGCGGAATGCTCTGGGAAGCGCAACCGCAGTAGGTGATAGTCCTGTACGCGAAAGGGCTTATATGATGATGTCGAGTAGGGCGGGGCACGTGAAACCTTGTCTGAATATGGGGGGACCATCCTCCAAGGCTAAATACTCCTGACTGACCGATAGTGAACCAGTACCGTGAGGGAAAGGCGAAAAGAACCCCTGTGAGGGGAGTGAAATAGATCCTGAAACCGCATGCATACAAGCAGTGGGAGCCGGCTTAGTCCGGTGACTGCGTACCTTTTGTATAATGGGTCAGCGACTTACATTCAGTAGCAAGGTTAACCGCATAGGGGAGCCGTAGGGAAACCGAGTCTTAATAGGGCGCTTAGTTGCTGGGTGTAGACCCGAAACCAGGTGATCTATCCATGAGCAGGTTGAAGGTTGGGTAACACTAACTGGAGGACCGAACCCACTGTCGTTGAAAAGCCAGGGGATGACTTGTGGATAGGGGTGAAAGGCTAATCAAACTTGGTGATAGCTGGTTCTCCCCGAAAGCTATTTAGGTAGCGCCTCGGACGAATACCATTGGGGGTAGAGCACTGTTTCGGCTAGGGGGTCATCCCGACTTACCAAACCGATGCAAACTCCGAATACCGATGAGTACTATCCGGGAGACAGACTGCGGGTGCTAACGTCCGTAGTCAAGAGGAAAACAATCCAGACCGCCAGCTAAGGCCCCAAAATTATAGTTAAGTGGGAAACGATGTGGGAAGGCATAGACAGCTAGGAGGTTGGCTTAGAAGCAGCCACCCTTTAAAGAAAGCGTAATAGCTCACTAGTCGAGTCGGCCTGCGCGGAAGATGTAACGGGGCTAAAACTATATGCCGAAGCTGCGGATTTGCAATTTATTGCAAGTGGTAGGGGAGCGTTCTGTAAGCCGATGAAGGTGGATTGAGAAGTCTGCTGGAGGTATCAGAAGTGCGAATGCTGACGTGAGTAACGACAAAACGGGTGAAAAACCCGTTCGCTGAAAGACCAAGGGTTCCAGTCCAACGTTAATCGGGGCTGGGTGAGTCGACCCCTAAGGCGAGGCCGAGAGGCGTAGTCGATGGGAAATTGGTTAATATTCCAATACTTCAGTATAATGCGATGAGAGGACGGAGAAGGTTAAGTCAGCCTGGCGTTGGTTGTCCAGGTGAAAGGTTGTAGGCATGTATCTTAGGCAAATCCGGGGTACTCTATGCTGAGAACTGACAGCAAGCTGCACTTGTGCAGTGAAGTGGCTGATACCATGCTTCCAGGAAAAGTCTCTAAGCTTCAGTTATACTGGAATCGTACCCTAAACCGACACAGGTGGTCAGGTCGAGTAGACCAAAGCGCTTGAGAGAACTCTGCTGAAGGAACTAGGCAAAATGGTACCGTAACTTCGGGAGAAGGTACGCTGCTGGCGGTGATGGAACTTGCTTCCTGAGCTGCCGGCAGCCACAGAAACCAGGCCCCTGCAACTGTTTATTAAAAACATAGCACTCTGCAAACACGAAAGTGGACGTATAGGGTGTGATGCCTGCCCGGTGCTGGAAGGTTAATTGATGGGGTTAGCGTAAGCGAAGCTCTTGATCGAAGCCCCAGTAAACGGCGGCCGTAACTATAACGGTCCTAAGGTAGCGAAATTCCTTGTCGGGTAAGTTCCGACCTGCACGAATGGCATAATGATGGGGGCGCTGTCTCCAGCAGAGGCTCAGTGAAATCGAATTCGCCGTGAAGATGCGGTGTACCCGCGGCTAGACGGAAAGACCCCGTGAACCTTTACTGCAGCTTGACATTGAACTTTGATCTTACTTGTGTAGGATAGGTGGGAGGCTTTGAAGCCGGGACGCTAGTCCCGGTGGAGCCAATCTTGAAATACCACCCTGGTAATATTGAGGTTCTAACTCTGTCCCGTTATCCGGGACGAGGACCATGTCTGGTGGGTAGTTTGACTGGGGCGGTCTCCTCCTAAAGAGTAACGGAGGAGTACGAAGGTGCGCTCAGCGTGGTCGGAAATCACGCGTAGAGTATAAAGGCAAAAGCGCGCTTAACTGCGAGACCCACAAGTCGAGCAGGTACGAAAGTAGGTCTTAGTGATCCGGTGGTTCTGTATGGAAGGGCCATCGCTCAACGGATAAAAGGTACTCTGGGGATAACAGGCTGATACCGCCCAAGAGTTCATATCGACGGCGGTGTTTGGCACCTCGATGTCGGCTCATCTCATCCTGGGGCTGAAGCAGGTCCCAAGGGTATGGCTGTTCGCCATTTAAAGAGGTACGCGAGCTGGGTTTAGAACGTCGTGAGACAGTTCGGTCCCTATCTACCGTGGGCGCTGGAAATTTGAGAGGATCTGCTCCTAGTACGAGAGGACCAGAGTGGACGAACCTCTGGTGTACCGGTTGTGACGCCAGTCGCATCGCCGGGTAGCTATGTTCGGAAGGGATAACCGCTGAAAGCATCTAAGCGGGAAGCCTACCTCAAGATAAGATTTCCCTAGGAATTTATTCCTCTAAAGAGCCGTTGAAGACTACGACGTTGATAGGCTGGATGTGGAAGTGCGGCGACGCATGAAGCTGACCAGTACTAATTGCTCGTGAGGCTTGACTATACAACGCCCAAGCAGTTGTATACGAAGCATCAATTGATTCGAAATCAAACGATCAAACTTGATTTAGTTGAAAAGCTAAGTAAAATTGAACAAATTGCATAAACTCAGATATACCTGTTAATAACTCATTTGGAAAAAACCTTGGCATGCACTGAAAAGTGAACAGATAAGACCAAGCGAGTATCCATAACAGTTGTGCTGGCGACAATAGCGAGAGTGAACCACCTGATCCCTTCCCGAACTCAGAAGTGAAACCTCTTTGCGCTGATGGTAGTGTGGGGTTACCCATGTGAGAGTAAGTCATCGCCAGCTCATTATTCAAAAGCCCCTTCACATTTATGTGAAGGGGCTTTTTTTATGCATATAAACAAATAAAAGGGCATCCCGGAAGTCCGCAAAGCCTACAGCTGCCGTCGCGCATGCTTTTCCTTTGATAAAATAAAAACAAATATATAAATTAAATATTTAGAGCTATTTTTCAGCTGCAGTCACTGCTTATCCCTAGGTCTAATTGTTCATGAAATTTGACTTGCGTATATTGCGCGCACATTGAATTTTACTTAAAAATTCATGTGAAATTTTGGACAAGTACTCATGGGAGATGAGAACGATGACAATGGAAAATTTAGATATTAATTCGATCGTCGATAAAGCGAAATTTACCCCGTTCCACTTCAATGTAGTGGCTTGGTGCTTATTGATTATTTTATTTGACGGCTATGATTTAGCAATTAATGGCGTGGTATTGCCCCTGCTCATGCAGGACTGGGGCTTAAGCGCTGTACAGGCAGGCATGCTGGCAAGTACCGCATTGGCCGGCATGATGTTCGGCGCGATGTTTTTTGGCTCTTTGGCAGACAAGATTGGCCGTAAAAAAGTCATCATGATCTGCATTGTGCTGTTCAGCGGCTTAACTTTTGCCGGCGGCTTTGCATCGAATCCGACTGAATTCGCTATTTTGCGCTTTTTAGCCGGGCTGGGCATTGGCGGGGTAATGCCAAACCTTGTGGCGTTAACCTCTGAATATGCGCCGCAGAAGATGCGCAGCACGCTGGTGACCACCATGTTCAGTGGCTATGCCGTGGGCGGCGTTATGGCCGCTTTATTAGGTTCATGGTTTACCCCAAGCTTTGGCTGGCAGATCATGTTTTTCATTGCCGGCATTCCTTTGTTTTTATTGCCTGTAATTTGGAAGTTCCTGCCTGAATCTTTGGCATTTATTGTGAAGGAAAATAAGCAGGACAAAGCGCGCAGCATTGTCCGCCGCTTGGCGCCAAATCTGGCGGTGAGCGAAAGCACTGTATTTTCCTTGCCGAAGGTGGATGTGCCTGAATCTGCAAACGTGGTGAGCTTATTCCGCCGCGGCCGCGCAACCAACACGCTTCTGTTCTGGCTGGCATTCTTTACCTGCTTGCTGACCATGTATGCATTGAGCAGCTGGCTGCCGAAACTGATGATGGCTGCCGGCTATTCTATGGATAACAGCTTGATGTTCATGATGGTGATGAATGTAGGCGCGGTTGTCGGGATTGTCGGGGGCGGGGTCTTGGCGGACCGTTTCCATTTAAAGCCGGTGTTGATGTGCCTTGGCATTATGGGCGCGATTGTGATGAGCCTGATGGGCTTCCAGTCGAACCAGTTCCTGCTTTACATTTTGGTATTCTTGGCGGGCGCGGCTTCAATCGGTTCGCAAATGCTGCTGTACAGCTATGTGGCGCAGTTTTACCCATTGGCGATACGCTCTACAGGCATTGGCTGGTCGTCTGCCATTGGCCGTATGGGGGCGATTGTTGGCCCGATTTTAATTGGCGGCTTATTGGGTATGAACTTGCCTGCGCACTTCAACTTTATGGCAGTGGGCTTGCCTGTGCTGATTACGGCAATTGCGGTTGCGCTGATTATGAATGAAGATGAAGCTGAGAAGCTTAAGTCTGGTTCGCCAGCGGCGGCCAAGGCTTAAAGCAGAAATTGATAAAAGAAGCCTCCAGTTATTGGGGGCTTTTTTGCATTAATTACTGATCGCATGCGGGCAAAAGGCAATGCCAGGAATTCAGTTCAGTTAAAATTTGATTGAGAATGCATTACTATTGTATTAATGGAAAAATTTAACTTTTCCGGATCTTAGAGGTGAAACCTCTAAGCGGTGCTGGCACTGGCGTGGTGACTCATCTGCAAGTAAATCATTGCCAGCCTATTATTCCAAATACTCTGATTTGAATGGCCAGGATGCTTATTATACGCGGATAAAATTTTAAAAATAAAATTCAATAAAAAAATAATGGGTTCAGGATCGGGATTAAATGAAGAATATAAGCATTTTAGTATTTTTAAATTTTCTTTGTTTTCCAAGTTCGGCATTTTGTTCGGCAGAGGAGGGTTTAACAGCGTATTCTAAAAAAAATTATACATTGGCTGTTAAAGAGTTTGAAAAATCCTCAGATAGCGGAGATGTTCAAGCAACCCATTATTTAGCAAGCATGTACTATCAAGGATATGGCGTTAAAAAGAATTTAGCCAAGGCTGCTGTATTATTTACACAGTCTGCAAATCAAAATTATGCGCCTTCTCTTTCGAATTTAGCTGTTATGTATTCAAAAGGGGAAGGTGTTAAAAAGGATATGGAAAAATCTTGGGAATATCAGATTAAAGCTGCTCAAGCAGGCGATGCGCAGTCTCAATTTAATTTAGGGCAAATGTATAGAAAAGGGGAATATGTTCAACAAAGTTTTCCTAAAGCGCTCTTATGGTATTTGAAATCAGCTGAACAATTTTATACTCCTGCTTATAATGAAATTGGACTTCTATATGCGCAAGGCCTAGGTATAAAAAAAGATTTTATTATTGGGTATGCATGGATTTATTTAGCTGCAGAAAATGGCAATCCTGAGGCAAAGCTGAATCTGAAAAATTTTGATCAGATATTAGATTCAGCGCCAAAGCATCAAGGCCAAACAATTGCTAAGTCTATTCTTCTGTAATATAAGGAAAGCGAAAAGTAGATGGCTTTAATTCAATATGCGCGCCAGAAAGTCATCATTGTGTATTTTTGATTTTTCATCTTAATTTATTATGAGATATTTGCTATGAAACTCAACTCATTCTCCCCAATCCCTGAAGATGATGAAGAGCTGCATCTTCCTGAACTGGTGTACTGGGCATCTTTAGGCGGCTTGGCTGAAGTTGAACAGCTGCTGGCCAGCGGTTCAGATGCCAATACTGCAGATGAAGAAGGCTACAGCGCGCTGCACGCCGCTGCGGAAAACGGCTATTTAGATGTGGTGAAGCTGCTGATCAGCAAAGGCGCGGATGCACAGCACAAAACACAGTACACGGCCTTAGAGCTGGCAGAAATGGCAGGCAATTCAGAAGTCGCGGCCTATTTAAAAAGCCTTTAAACCGCGCTGTACGGAGCCTGATCAATTAGGGGAACGCAGTTCAGCTATCCGCCTCAAGCTCATTTAAAACCGCGCGGTTAAACGCGGGAATATCATCCGGGCCGCGTGAGCTAATCAGCGTCCAGCCGCCGGCATTGCAGCGGTGCACGTCTGCATTGACCCAGCTTGCGCCGGCATTCTGCAGATCCAATTGAATGCTTTTATAGGAGGTCAGGGTTTTGCCTCGAACCCGTTCCGCATTAATCAGTAGCCAGGGGCCGTGGCAGATGGCGGCAACCGGCTTCCGGGCATCGGCAAATTGCTGCACCAGCCTCTGCGCGTCTGCATTGGTGCGCAAAGCTTCTGCATTCACCGTCCCGCCGGGAATGACCAGAATATCATAATCATCCGGATCGACCTTGCTGAGCAGGGCATCCGGATCATAGCTGAGCGCCGGCGCGTGGCCGCTTTTCTGCGTTTGCACTGGCTGCAGCTCAGGCGCCGCATGAATGCTTTCAATGCCTTTGGAGCGCAGAAATTCTAAAGGCTTCAGCAGCTCATCCTGCGCCACACCCGCATTTGAAGTAATGAATAATGCTTTCTTCGCCATGTGCTGATCCTTTTAAAGAGGCTGCTTTATTTCACCTTAGCAAGCGCTTTTCAGCCTGTATGTCGTGATTTGGCGCAAAACTGTAAGAAAATTTCTCAGCCGCTTGGCCGCATATTCAGGCCGGCGGGAGGCTGCGCCGCCTGCATTAACCCGCTGTTTGACTGCAGAGGCTCTGCAGGCGGAAATAGCTCAGGCTTAGATTTCCTGATTGGTATCACAGGCTTTGAGCTGCGGCCATGAACTGCCTGAATGCGGACTGAATCAATGCCGGATACGGAAAAGCCCCGTCATCCTGACAGGGCTTTTCCGATATTCCGCAGTTTAGGCATAACTCCTGTTGCGCCTCACATCCTGATGCAAAAACTTTATTCTTCTTGTTTTCATGTTTTGGAAACATCCTGTTCCCTGATGTCTTGTAGATTAGGCTGCATTGCATGCCCTGCATAGCGGTGAATTTCCGCATCTGCTGTAAGCCGTGGCCTACAGCAGGCAGGGCGCTGGATCTTAAACCGCGCCTGGAATTCTGCATGGCGCTCGATGCGAACCGGAAAATGTCAGCGAAATCAGCAGCAATTCAATCTGCAGTCTGGATGCCCGTCCGGATTTTCAAGACTGGCGGATGCTTTAGAATGCCGCTTTTACCCCCACTTGACCTTGATAGCTGTCGGAATGATCAGAGATTCCTGCAACATCCGCAAAAATATTCCATTGGCCGTTTTTGTGAGTATAGTTGAAGCTCAAGCCATAAATTGCGTAGTCGCTTTGGCTGGTTTCGACTTGATACGTGGATTTTGCTCCTGCGGCAAGATTGGACTCTATCTGCACTTCTGGCTTGCCGGAACCGGCCTTGTTGGCATATTCAGCAAAGCCGCCCACGGCAACACCGTTTCCAAGCGCTGCATCTAAACGCAAGCCGGCATGATATTTCGCTTCATGCGCATCAACATCACTTACAGTTAAGCCATACAGGTTATCTTCTTTAACGCCATCCAGCTTGAGGTAATTGTAGCTTGCACCCAAATATGGCTTGAGGTTAAGGCCCGAGCTGCTGAGCTGCTGAGCTGCTGAGCTGCAAGCCTGCTTCGCCATATACGCCGCTTTGCAGCAGGTCACTGGATGATTTAACCGTCTGAAATTTATTTCCATCAAACACCTGGCGGGTGAATTTTCCATCACCGGCGCCTATATGCGCATGGCCGGACAGATACATCAAGCCATGATCAGTCCAGGTGCCATATAAGCCCAAGGTATTCAGATCAAGGTCATTGGAACTTTGAGCCGCAGAGTAATCAGATGATTCTTTATAAAATGAAGTATATAGGCCAACAGCTGCGTTATCCGAAATCGGCGCATCTGCGCCCAGAGAAACGCTGTTTGTTTCAGATTTAACCGTGTCCAGGCCAGGAATTTCGGTCTCTTTCTTCATTTCAGCATAGCTTACCCAGGCGCCGCCTTTAATGCTGCCATTCAGGGCGTGCGATCTGCGCGCAATCTGCGAATTGGCCAAAGACTGGTTTTGAAGAATAACTGCCGGCGTGGCGGCAAAGACTGCGCCATTGCCTGAATTTAATACCGCTTGCGCTTCGCTTGCAGTTGTCAGCGCCTGCAGCCCGCCTGCATACTGCACTAACGCGCTGTCAGTATGCCCTGACTGGTATTGCGCTTCAGCCTGAGCAAGCAGATGATTCAGAACCTCGCCCGATGCATGAGTCACTGCGCTTGAATTTGTGCCTGCCGCAGTTGCGTCTGCGTGATCAACGCCGACTTTTACTTCATTCGTTCCGTATGCAATGCCTGTGGTCTTTAAAAAAGCGCCATTTTTAACACTGCTAAAGCGGCCGGCAACGCCGCCGCCGGCATTTAAAACCAAATGCTCGCCTTTTGATACATATTTGCTGTCCGACGCAATAACCGACAAGGCGCCGTCTAAGCCGGCTTTCCCTGCAATATCCAAGTGCTTATTCAGCGTGTACTGCAATGTGCCGGTGCTTGCTTGCGTGTAATCGCCGCCAATTTTAAATGGGCCATAGCCGGTTGAAAGAATACCGCTATTGCTTACATTTTTCCCGGCAGCGCCACCGCCTGCCAAATAGCCATTCTCGCCAATATTAACATTTCCCGCGACAGAACCCGTGATCACCAGCTTGCCCTGCACGACATCCGTTGCGCCCGTGTATGCATTATTGCCGGATAAGACTAGAGTGCCTAAGCCGGATTTCTCCAGTCCCGCATCGCCAATGATGTCGTTTGAAAAAACATACATCGGTTTTGAATTATCAACATCGGCTTTGAAAGCGTTGCCAAAAATTCTCCAAAATGCGGCAGGCCCTTTGACCGCCTGTTCAGCATCCAAAATGCCCCAGCCAAAGCGGTCATTGAACAGTTTTGAACCTGAGCCGTCATCAATATAGTCAGCAGTCGTTAAAATGGTTTGGCGGACTTGATCATTGCTTAGCCATGGGTATTTGCTCCAGACTAGAGCTGCCGCAGCTGTAACCGTTGGAGCTGCGCCGGATGTTCCGCCAAAAAGCTGATTGCCTTGATCTGAATCATAATAAGGGCCATTCACATAGTCAGAGGCTAAGCACCAGCGGGAAGCCGAATGGCCGCAGGCATTTGAACCTGTCCTGTTCGCTGAATAGTAATACAGATCAGTATGCGCTTCATCTAAGCCGACAACCGTTAAAAAGCCTTGCTCCAAACTGTCTACATAGGATGGCATTTGCGATATGTCGCTTGAAGCCAGCTTAGCTTCATTGCCCGCAGCAACGACAATCAGCCCGCCATTTTCAACAACTTCTGAAGCAAATTGCTGGGATAATGGATCTACTAGCCCATCTTCTGTATTTCCCCATGAGCCATTAAACAATTGAACGCCGAATTTTTCCTGCAGGTGGCGCATTGCTTCAAAATTCACATGAGCATAAGAGTTGCCAGCAGCATTAATTGTCGTTTGAGCTGCGTAAATATCCGCAATCCCCAATGCGCCGCCCGCTGTTGAACCCTTTGCTGTATTGCCTGCAATCACTTGGCTAACGAAAGTTCCGTGATGGCTTGCAGCCATTTCCTGCGCGGCAGCATCTGCCGATGAGATATCTGTAACCTTTGAAGGCGCGCCGGAAACATAATCAAATTTCAGCACTTTTGATACTGAATCGCTAATAGTTGCATTGTGGGTATTCGCGCCGGAATCAATCACGCCTACTTTTACTTTTGCCGCTGGCCCTTGATCAACAACAGCCGGATCAGGAGCCGCTGCTGCAGTGCCGTCATTGCCTGTACCGCCATTTCCAGTCCCCGGGTTTGCTGGAGGCGCAGAAACATCAGGGCCGGATGAAGATCCGCCGCCGCCGCAGCCTGCAAGCGCCAGACTGACCGCTATTGCCAGTACTGATGGCGCTGATTTATTTATATTCACTTTTAAATCCTAATAAGTATTTTTAATGAAACTGATCTGTTTCTAAGCAGTTTTATATTGATCTGCATTAATGCGCATTGAGCAAATATTTAGATAAGTTATCCCCACATTAAACTATCTTTTAAGTTTATGGATTTCAATAATTTTTAGTTACAAAATGGCGGTTACCCAGCAGCAGATTGCCGGGCCGCTGAATTCAGCATGATTTATAGATTAGATAGCAGAGGAAGGAACGGTGCAGAGATGATCCGGTGCATGCCTGATGTTTTGCGCCTGGCTGCTGTGCGGCGGAATAAATCCGCCGGCCAGAAAAAGGCCCTGGCATCCAGCCAGGGCCTTTTCGAATTCATTCTAAGGGCATGATGAAGATCATGCATTCGGCTTCCCGCCGATCTCATTTTTTCTTTTTATTGCAAGACATCCTGTCTTTGATGATTTAAAAATATACCTATCCTGAAGCGGGAAAAAGCCATTTTGTCTGCATTCAATGTAAGCCAATGCCGACAGCGGTGAGGCATTGCGCAAGGAAAATGGCGCAGCCGGAAAGCAGGGGAAGCTTAAGCGTGAAAAAGCCCCGGCATCCTGCCAGGGCTTTTTCAGATTCATTCCAGCGGTATAGCTCCTGCCGTACCGTGCGCATCCAGCGCCTGCAAGCTTATGATTATTGTTTTGCGCTTTTGAGGCATCCTGCCTCGGTATGGCCCAATATTAAGGCGGTTCCGCACAGCTGAACAGCGGCGATTCTCCGCATGTGCTGTAAGCCAAGGATTACATTTTACCGGGCATATTTAATCAGCTTCTTGAGGGCCGCCTGCAGGCCCTTTTCATCAAAGGAATTCGGCTCAAACTGTTCAGCCGAATTGCGCGAGAAAATATCGCGGATTTCCAGCACGGCATTGCTGTCCACCAGCCCCAGCTGCGTCGCCACTTGGCGGATCTGGTCAATGGAGCGCGAACCGTTGGTTGCGCCGTAGCCGATATAGGCTGCCGGCTTGCCGGCCCATTCCTTGCCGATATAGTCCAGCGCATTTTTTAAAGCCGGGCTGTAGCCGTGATTGTATTCGGGGCTGATGAAGATAATCGCGTCTGCCTGCGCAATTTTGTCCGCCCACTGCTGCTGCTTGGGCTGATCATAGATGCCGGTGGCTGGCGGATGCGCGCCGGCAAAAAAGGGCAAGTTCCATTCTTTCAGGTCGACAATTTCAGGCTGAATGCCGGCATAGCCATAGCCGGCAATGGCGCTGCTGACCCAGCGGGCGACTTTAATGGCGATGCGGCCTTCGCGGACGCTGCCGACAATAATATAGATCTGCATGGCTTTCCTTATCGGTTTATTTTTATGGGGCTGCATTCAAATTATTATGTTTGCTGCGCGCTGCCAAGGGCGGAATTGTATCCGCCCGGCGGATGCCTGCGATGCGCAGGCATGAAAAAAGCTCCCGGAGGAGCTTTGATCAAGAGGCGCTGCGGCCGCCTTACATCAGTTTTACGCCCTGCTGGCCGGCAGGGGTAACTTTAAAGATTTCCACTTCAAAAGTGATGTTCTTGCCCGCCAGCGGATGGTTGAAATCCACTTCGGTGATGTCATCGCCAACGGATTTCACCACGCCGTACAGGCTTTGCTTGGCTTTGTCTTCAAACTCAATCATGTGGCCTTCGGCCGGGCGCTGTTCAAACTTAACCGTGTCAAATTTCTGCACATTTTCCGGGTTCCACGGGCCAAATGCATCTTCAGGCGGCAGGCTGACGGTGCGGCGGTCGCCGGCGCGCAGGCCAAACAGGGCTTTTTCAAAGCCCGGCAGCAGGCTGCCGTCACCCATCACCAGGCTGACCGGCTCTGCGCGGCTGCGGGTGTTGTCAATTTCTGCGCCGTTTTCAATCGCCACAGAAAAATGCAGCTCCACTTTCGCGCCGTCGGCGATGCGGGTTTCTTCATTCGGATTCATAAATTCAGTCATTTTGCGCTTCCGCACGCTGGATACGCTGCTTTTCTAAAAAGAAGGTATCAATTAACAGTAAGATGGTGCCTAAAGTGATGGCGCTGTCTGCAATATTGAATGCCGGGAAATGGTGATTCTGATAGTAGACATGAATAAAATCGACCACGTAGCCTAAGCTGACCCGGTCAATTAAATTGCCGATGGCGCCGCCTAAAATCAGCGCGACCGCAAGCGGCAGCACCTTGATCTGCTTGGGCATGCGCATCAGCCAGAAGACAAAAATCACAGACACCAGGCCGGCAAGCGAGGTGAAGAAATAGCGCTGCCATCCGCCGGCATCGGACAGGAAGCTGAAGGCTGCGCCATAGTTGTGCAGCAGCGTCCAGTTTAAAAAGGGCAGCACAGGCACAGGATCTGCATAGTTCAGATGCGTGCTGGCAATCCATTTGGTCCACTGATCCAGAATAATCGCGGCAATGGACAGGCCGACCCACACTAAATTGTGCGGATAGAACTGGAACAAGCCCTTTTTATGTTGCGGATTAGGCATATTTCCTCTCTTCGCCTTGACCTGTAGGAAGGTTGATAATACAGCGCGCGCACAGGCCTGGATGTGCGAGATGTGTATTCACATCCGGCAGCACATGCCAGCAGCGCGCGCATTTCTCACCGTCAGCTGCCGACACTTTCACCCGCAGGCCTTCAAGGTCAGAGGCTTCACCCTGCGCGCCGTCAAAGTCATTGACCAGCACTTGCGAGGTAATCAGCACAAAGCGCAGCTCATCGCCGAGCTGGTCCAGCACGGCTTTCAGTTCCGCATTGGCCCACAGTTCGACTTTGGCGGACAGGTTTGAGCCGACCAGTTTCGAGCTGCGCGCCGCTTCAATATGCTTGTTGGCTGCCGATTTCACCGCAATCAGGGTTTGCCAGTCGGCTTCTGAAATCAGGTTGGCGGTTGACGCTGCTGGAATATCATACCATTCCGCAGTGAACACGTATTTCCCGGCCTGTTCCGGAATCAGCGGCCAGGCTTCCTGTGCGGTAAAGCTTAGGATAGGCGCCATCCAGCGCACGAAGGCCTGCACCAGGTGATACAGCGCGGTCTGCGCGGAGTGGCGCGCCTGCGAATCGGCTTTGGTGGTGTACTGGCGGTCTTTGATGATGTCGAGATAGAAGCCGCCGAGGTCATTGATGCAGAAGTTGGTCAGCGCATTGGTGACGATATGGAAATTCATATCTTCATAGGCCTGCTGAATGGTTTTCTGCACCTCAGCCGCGCGCTGCAGGATGTACTGATCCAGCGCAATCAGCTGGTCTGCAGGCAGGGCGTCTGCAGACGGCTTAAAGCCGTTCAGGTTGGCCAGCAGGAAGCGCAGCGTGTTGCGGATGCGGCGGTAGCCGTCAGACGCGCGGCTGAAGATTTCCTTGCCGGCGGTCATTTCATAGCGGTAATCCGCAGAGGCAATCCAGAAGCGCAGGCCGTCGGCGCCCATATCCTTGATGATGTCCTGCGGCGTAATGATGTTGCCCAGGGACTTCGACATTTTGCGGCCTTTTTCATCCACCACAAAGCCGTGCGTCAGCAGGCCTTTATAAGGCGCGCGCTCATTGATGGCGATGGAAGTCAGCAGGGACGACTGGAACCAGCCGCGGTGCTGGTCTGAGCCTTCAAGGTAAAGGTCAGCCGGATCGGTCAGCTCTTCACGCTCGCGCAGCACGGCATAATGGGTCGTGCCGGAATCAAACCATACATCCAGGGTGTCGCGCACCGCATTGTAGTGCTCGGCATCGGCGCCGATGAATTCGCTTGCGTCGCGGTTATACCAGCCGTCAATGCCTTCCTGCTCAATCAGCTTGGCTACTTCTTCAATCAGCTCCGGCGTGCGCGGATGCAGTTCATTGGTGTCTTTGTGCACAAAGAAGGGGATCGGCACGCCCCAGGTGCGCTGGCGTGAAATGCACCAGTCTGGGCGGCCTTCAATCATTGACTGGATGCGGTTCTTGCCCCAGTCCGGCACAAAGCTGATTTCATTTTCAATCGCATTCAATGCATTCTGGCGCAGGCCTTGGGCATCCATGCTGATGAACCACTGCGGCGTTGCGCGGAAGATGATTGGCGTTTTATGGCGCCAGCAGTGCGGGTAGCTGTGCTTGATCGGGTGATGCGCCCACAGCTTGCCGGATTCGGCTAAAGCCGCAATGATTTGCGGATTGGCTTTGTAGATGTGCTCGCCGGCAAACAGCGGCGATGTCGGCAGGTAAACGCCGTTGCCGCCGACAGGATTGTCAACTTTTAGGTTGTACTGCAGGCCGACTTTATAGTCGTCCACGCCGTGGCCCGGCGCAGTATGCACGGCGCCTGTGCCGCTGGCCGCGGTGACATGCTCGCCCAGAATCACCGGCACTTGGCGTTCGGCAATTAATGGATGCTGCAGCACAAGGTTTTCCAGTTTGGCGCCGGCAAATTCCGCAAGCACTTCAACCGAGCTGAAGCCGTAGCGCTCGGCTGCCGATTCAGCCAGGTCTTTGGCCAGAATGAAGTTCTGCGCGGCTTTTTCTTCACCGCGGGCTTTGACTAACTGATATTCAATTTCGGCATGCAGCGCCACCGCCTGGTTGGCCGGCAGCGTCCAAGGCGTGGTGGTCCAGATCACGATATCCGTTGCATCTTTCACTTCTACGCCTAAGCGCGCAGACAAGTCCGCAAGGTCTGCAACAGTGAAGCCGGCGTCAATCGCGTCAGATTTTTTGTCTTCATATTCCACTTCAGCTTCGGCCAGCGCAGAGCCGCAGTCCAGGCACCAGTTGACTGGCTTAAGCCCCGGCTCAATGTGGCCGGCTTTGGCGATTGCGCCAAGAGAGCGCACAATGTCCGCTTCCTGCTTGAAGTTCATGGTCAGGTAAGGATTGTCCCAGTCGCCGAACACGCCCATGCGCACGAAGTCTTTCTTCTGCAGCTCAACCTGCGTATAGGCGTATTCGCGGCAGGCTTTGCGGAACGCCGAGGCATCAACTTTTACGCCGACCTTGCCGACTTTTTCTTCTACTTTCAGCTCAATCGGCAGGCCGTGGCAGTCCCAGCCCGGCACATAAGGCGCGTCAAAGCCGTCCATGACGCGGCTTTTGATGATGATGTCTTTTAAGACCTTATTGACCGCATGGCCCAGATGGATTTGGCCGTTGGCGTAGGGAGGGCCGTCATGCAGCACATATTTTTTCTTGCCAATGCGCGATGCGCGAATCTGCTGATAAATGTTGTCGGCATACCACTCTTCCAGCCATTTCGCTTCACGCACTGCAAGATTCGCCTTCATGGCGAATTCAGTACCGGGCAGGTTCAGTGTGGCTTTATAATCCACTGCATTTTCAGAAGTTTGCTTATCGCTCATGCAAGTTGTCATCCAATATTATCAGCGCTTTTGCTGACACGTTTTACAAGAAAAATTCGGTTAAAAAGGGAACTGCGGGGTGCGGCTGCGGAACTCCAGCAGCTGCGCAACATCATCATCAATTCCCGCTTTCAGCGCGTCAAGCGAAGGGTAGTTCTTTTCGCCGTGCAAATAGCTTAAGAACGTGACCCGCATTAACAAGCCATACAGATTAGCAGAAACATCCGGAAAGTGTACTTCTAATCGCCATTCGGGATGCGCCTGCCGGATCGCCGGCCGCGTGCCGACATGGCCGGCGCCGAACAGCGAAGACGGCTGATAGCCGGCAATGCCCGGCTGCGCAGGGTTGCCGGCGGCGGCTTTATCGCTTAAAGATGCGGTTTCGCACATGACTTCGACGCCGTAAATGCCGTGCAGGCAGGGCCTGTGGCGGCTCAGGCGCACATTGATGGTTGGGAAATTGATGGTGCGGCCAATCTGATCGCCGTACTGCACGCGGCCGGTGATGCTGTAGGGGCGGCCCAGCAGCTTCGCGGCGAGGGCCAGGTCGCCGGCCTGCAGCGTCTGGCGGATGCGGGTCGAGCTGACGCGCCCGCCGTCAATTTCCACGGTATGCAGGTTGGCGACTTCAAAGCCGTACTGGCGCAGGAATTCACTGTTGCCTTGGCGGTTTTTGCCGAAATGAAAGTCATCGCCTAATACCAGGCTGAATGCATTCAGTTTGTTTTTGAGCAGCCCGGCAAATTCTTCTGCGCTTAGGCTGCGGAAATAGTTGTCAAATTTAGCGACTGCAATGTAGTCTACGCCCAGTTCCGCCAGATATTCGACTTTTTCGCGCAGCGAGCTGATGCGCGGCGGCGCGTCATAGCCTTTAAAAAATTCCAAGGGCTGCGGCTCAAAAATCATCACCAGCGTTTTGGCCTGCTTTTCCTCAGCAATGCGCTTCAGCTGGGCAATCATCGCCTGATGGCCCAAATGCACGCCGTCAAAATTGCCGATGGTGGCTACAGTTTTGGGCAGCTGGAAATCAGGCGCTAAAGCATTCAGGCGGAGCAGCTTCATGGGCGAATCAATGCATTGAAAATTGGTCAGGGCTATATATTGCCATAATCTCACAGTTTCGTCTTGCTGTTGTGTTTTCACTCAATATTTTTATAAAATTAGCCCGCTTTTATATCAGTAAAATATATTTTAAAAATAAATATAAATCAGTTTTTCTTATTAATAATTCTGGATAGAATGCCCTTAACCCTCTGGATGAGCATTCCGCGATGAAAAAGCCTTTTTATCAGCTGCAGCAGAAGCAGGACCTGATCCGCCAGTTTACCCCGAACTGGTTTACCGTCACGATGGGCACCGGCGTTGCGGCTCTGGTGCTGGCGGAGCTTCCCTTCGCCAATGGCGCGCTTTGGCAAATCGGCGCGGCGGTATGGCACTTCAATATCGGCTTATTCGCAGTATTTTCTGCGCTGTATGCTTTGCGCTGGCTGCTTTATCCGGATGAAGCCCGGCAGATTTTTAGCCATCCTGCGATGAGCCTGTTTCTCGGCGCCATTCCGATGGGCCTGGCGACCATTCTGAACGGCTTGCTGAAATTTGGCGCGGTGCTGTACGGCGATATTGCGGTTCAGATTGCCCAGCTGCTGTGGTATGCCGATGCGGCTTTAGCGCTGCTGATTGCTTGGTGCGTGCCGTTTTTCATGTACAGCCGCCAGCGGCATGAGCTGAAAAGCATGACGGCGGTGTGGCTGCTGCCGATTGTGGCCTGCGAAGTGGCGGCGGCTTCCGGCGGGCTGCTGCTGGGGCATATGGATGCCGGCCCGCATGCCGCGGGCATCCTGCTGGGCAGCTATGTGCTTTGGGGAATTTCGGTGCTGCCGGCCTTTGCGGTATTGACTATTTTGATGCTGCGCCTGGCGCTGCATCAGCTGCCGCCGAAGGAAATGGCCATCAGCAGCTGGCTGGCATTGGGCCCGGTCGGCACCGGGGCTTTGGCGCTGCTGGCGCTGGGGCAGCATGCGCCGCAGGTTTTGGCGGCCATTCGCCTGCAGGCTTTGGGTGAGCTGTTTCAGCATGCGGGCATCTTCGCGGCTTTGCTGCTGCTGGGCTTTGGCCTGTGGTGGCTGGGCATTGCGGTTTTAAGCACCTTATCCCAGCTGAAAGGCCTGCCGTTTAATTTAGGCTGGTGGGGCCTAACGTTTCCCCTTGGCGTGTTCACGCTGGCCATGCTGAATCTTGGGCAGCAGCTTCAGATCGGATTTTTCTGCAGCGCCGCCTATGCGCTGGGCGCGGTGCTGATTGGGCTGTGGCTGATGGTGGCCTATCAGACCGCAAAAGGCTGCTACCGCGGCAGCCTGTTTTTCTCGCCGTGCCTGAAAGCCTATTTGGAGCAGCGCAGCAGCTGAAGGGCGCGCATGCCCGGATTGGGGCGGCCGGCGGTAAGGCGCAGGATTTGCGCCTTGGGCTTTTTTGTTTTTTAATGGGAAAAAATTTTCTTGAGTGCTGATGATGCCGAATGCTCTTGCCTTAATGATGGCGCTGCCGAATGAATCAAAAGGCCTGTTTGAACAGGCGGGTGTGGAGGTGCATTACAGCGGCATCGGCAAAGTCAATGCCGCCTTTAAAGCCTTTGAAGTGATTCAGAAAACCGGATGCGCAACCCTGCTGAACCTGGGCACTGCCGGCAGTTCGCATTTTGATGCGCACAGCCTGATTGAAGTCACCCAGTTTGTGCAGCGCGACATGGACGTGTCGCCGCTGGGCTTTGCAGTGGGGGTGACGCCGATGGATGCCGACCATCCGGCTGAAATTGCGCTGGACGGCTATTTCCAGGATTTGCCTAAGGGCATCTGCGGCACAGGCGACAGCTTTGAAACCGGCCTGCCGAAAGTGCCGTGCAATCTGGTGGACATGGAAGGCTATGCGATTGCCAAAGTCTGCAAAAAGCTCGGCGTGCGCCTGATTTCAGTGAAATACATCAGCGACGGCGCCAATGGCACTGCGCATCTGGACTGGGAAGAGAATCTGCTGCTGGGCGCGCAAAAACTGCTTGCGCTGTATCAAACGCTAAAATGAGGGCGAAGGGAAGGGGCGGTCGGCGGCCATAGACTGCTATGGCCATATGCCAAATTGCCGCAGGGCGCGGTAACTTATTCTCCGCTGCGCGGAATTGCGCCGTACAGCATCATATGCACTGTATGCTTAATGATGCGCTGCTGCATGCTGCGGTTGCGCAGGGTTTTGCCGGTGACCATTTCCATCTGCGTAGCGAAATCCGCATAGTTCTGGGTAATGGCCCAGATATTCAGGATGAAAAGCTCAGGGTCAATTTCTTTGGAAATTTTGCCCTGCTCTTGCCACATCAGAATGACTTTCGCTTTGCGCTTCACCAGCTTCTTCAGCGGGCCTTTCAGGATTTCCAGAATATGCGGCGCGCCCTGAATTACTTCCAGCGCAAATAGGCGCGAAGCTTTCGGCTGGGTGCGCGACACTTCAATTTTCTGCATCAGGTAATTGGCAATCGCCTCTTCCGGCTCTAAGTCTGCTTCCAGCATTTGCAGCGGCGCCAGCCATTTCTGCAGAACTGTTGTCAGAACTTCGACATACAGCGCTTCTTTATTTTCATAGTAATAGAAAATATTCGACTTATGCATCTCTGCAATCTGCGCGATTTCATCCAGGCTTGCCCCGCTAAATCCGTAGAGGGAAAAAACATCCAGAGCGGCATTCAGCAGCTGGTGGCGTTTTTGGGTACTTTTTTTTTGTTCCATTAGCACTCGAAAGCATTAAAAAAAGGGGAATGGGCAATTGTACGGCAAATCATCAGATTTGTGCACAATCAGAGCGGGTAATTTTATGAATAATGGCCATTTATTTTTCGGTTTATCGCTTAAATTATGCTGCATGATGGAATTAAATCAAATAAAAAAATGTATGCTGAAAATTAAGAAAGATTATTTTTATTCATAGGTTAAGCCGCCGCCGGCGGCTTTCCGGCTGGGCTTTGGCAGCCGCGCGCCGGCTGCGCTGAACAGCGCCTTGAATGATCGGAAATTGCCCATGCGGCAGGCGCGCTGCCGGCCTGAATGCGCAATATGGCTTGATCCGGCAGATGAACCGGCCCCAAGCTGCAGCAGCTTCGCTGGCATCTTGCATGGCTGAAATGGCGGGCTAAGCCCTGTTCAGTCCAAAGCTTTTCAGTCAGCTTCTGCATGTCCAGCCGGGGCTGGGCATCCCGCGCGCCCCTCAGCTCTGTTCCACGTGAAACCTTGCCTGCATGCCAGGCGCTGGCAGCAGCTTTTGGCATCAAGCCGGTTCCTGAGTTCTCTTTGGGCTTTCATCCGGCGTGTAGCTGTTTGCGACAATTTCGCCGAAGGGGCCAGTCAGATTCGGCTGCGCCAGCTTTTGCTGAATTTCCAGCGGCAGCAGCGGGAACACCAGCTCAGCAAAGCGGATGGCTTCCTCCAGATGCGGATAGCCGGAAAAAATAAAGGTGCTGATGCCCAGATCGGCATATTCCTGAATGCGGGCCGCCACCGTTTCCGGGTCGCCGACCAGCGCTGTGCCGGCGCCGCCGCGGACCAGGCCGACGCCGGCCCACAGGTTCGGAGAAACTTCCAGCCGGCTGCGGTCGCCGTTGTGCAGTTCCGCCATGCGGCGCTGGCCGACAGAATCCATGCTGCTGAATTTCTGCTGGGCAGCGGCGATGGTGGCATCGTCCACATACTGGATCAGCTCATCAGCAGCCTGCCATGCCTGCGCATTGGTTTCGCGCACAATCACATGCAGGCGGATGCCGTAATTCAGTTCGCGGCCTTTGGCTGCCGCTTTGGCTTTGACATGCTCTATTTTTTCTTTGACGGCTGCCGGCGGTTCGCCCCAGGTCAGGTAGGTGTCGACTTGCGCTGCCGCCAATTCTACGGCAGCGTCTGAAGAGCCGCCGAACCACAGCGGCGGGTAGGGCTGCTGCACCGGCGGATAAAGCAGTTTGGCGCCATCTACGCTGAGGCGTTCGCCATGGAAGCTGAAGCTTTCACCGCTGTGCGAGCGGGTCAGGATTTCACGCCAGATGGCGGTGTATTCGGCTGCCGTTTCATAGCGCGCGGCGTGGTCTTCATACACGCCATCGCCTTTCAGCTCCTGCTCATCGCCGCCGGTGACCAGATTCAGCAAAACCCGGCCATTGGACAGGCGGTCAAGCGTGGCCGCCATGCGGGCAGCCAGCGCCGGCGTGGTCACGCCGGGGCGCAGCGCCACCAGAAACTTCAGGCGCTTTGTGGCGTCAATCAGGCTGGCCGCGGTCAGCCAGGGGTCTTCACATGAGCGGCCTGTCGGGATTAAAACGCCTTCATAGCCCAAGCTGTCGGCAGCAGCGGCGATCTGCTTCATATAGGCATGATCCACTGCGCGCGCGCCTTTGCTGGTGCCTAGGTAGCGGCTGTCGCCATGCGTTGGGATAAACCAGAAAATTTTCATCTCAGTTCCTTAAAATTTAAAATCGCGCCCGGCGGCCAATAAAACTGCAGGCCCAGTCCCGCTGCAGGCTTCAGCGTAAATGGCTGCAGCAAAAGCGCCTGAATGGAAAAACCTGACCCGCTGAAACGGCCGGCTGCTGATTGATCTGCAGCCAAGCTAAAGGCTTTCCTGGCGTTATAAAAATAAGAAAACTGAAATTCATCATGAGGAAAAAAGATAAATCAAAAACAGCAAAGCTTAGCGGAATGGATGCTTTCAATGCGGCCGCAAAGGCGCAGATTTTAAAATTTTAATTATTTGAAATATAATGAAAAATTGCAGCTATGCGCCGGCGCGCATAAGCTTATCTGCCGGGGCGCAGAAGCAGGTGGCGCCCTGTGCGCGGCTGCGCAGATAAGCTTATGCAGAATAATGCGCTGGCGGCTGCCGGCAAGCGCTTAATCCAGCAGCTTCCTGCAGACCAGTGAATTGCGCTGGTAGTTGTATAAAGCCTGGCGCGCATTCGGCAGCTCATCGACGCTGGCCTTTTCAAAGCCCTGCTCCAGAAACCAGTGCGCCGTGCGCGTGGTGAGGATGAACAGCTGCTGTATGCCCATGCTTTTGGCTTTTCCTTCTAAATAATGCAGGATCTGGCTGCCGCGGTTGGATTTGCGGTAGCCGGGATGCACCGCCACGCAGGCGATTTCCGCAGAGCGCAGCTCATTGTCCGCCGCCGGGATTGGATACAGGGCGGCGCAGGCCAGAATGGCGCCGTCGCGCTCAATCACCGCAAAGCGGTGGATTTCATTTTCCAGGCGCTCGCGCGAGCGGTACACCAGAATGCCTTCTTCCTCCAGCGGGCGCAGCAGGCTGATCAGGCCGCCGACGTCCTGAATATTGGCCATGCGCACCTCTTCATAATGCGCATCGGTAATCATGGTGCCGGAGCCGTCACGGGTGAACAGCTCTTCCAGCAGAGCGCCGTCATAGGCATAGGAAATCAGATGCACGCGGTGCACGCCCTGCAGCGAAGCCGTTTTGGCGCCGCGCAAATGCAGCGCAATCTCCGGGCTGGCGTCCTGATACTGCAGAATATGCCGGTCCAGCTGATGCGGGGCCATTTCGCGCTGCAGCAGGCCATGCTCATTCAGCAGGCCATGCTGCTTGCCGAGGAAGATCAGCTTATCGGCCTGCAGGCTGATGGCGGTTTTGGTCGCCACTTCTTCCGCCAGCAGGTTGAACACTTCACCGGTGGCCGAATAGCCGGCAGGGCCGAGCAGCACAATATTATGGCTGTCCAAATGGCGCTGCATGGCGTCGGTATCGACCGAGCGCACTTCGCCGGAGAGCTGAAAATCCACGCCGCCGTGGATGCCGTAAGGCTTGGCGGTAATTAAATTGCCTGAAACCACATCAATGCGCGCGCCGTGCATCGGCGAGTTGGCCAGGCCCATCGACAGCAGGGCTTCAATCTGCAGGCGGATGGAGCCGGCGGCGTTCATTACCGCGCCCAGCGATTCGCGCGTGGTGACACGCCGGCGGTTGTGGAACGGCGTCACCAGCCCGGCATCTTTCAGATTCTGATCGATTTGCGGGCGCGCGCCATGCACCAGGATCAGCCGGATGCCTAAGGAATGCAGCAGGGCGATGTCGTGGATAATATGCTGGAAGTTTTCATGCTGCACGGCTTCGCCATCAAACATGATGACAAAGGTTTTATTGCGGTGCGCATTGATATAGGGCGCAGAATGCCGAAACCAATGCACATATTGCAAAGTTGTGCTGTCTGAGGGTTCTGTCGAATTCATTGGCCTGCCTGTTTCCAAACTGAAATTTCCTTTTCAGATTTTAATCAAAAAACCGCAGGGGGGAAGCGCAAATGCCTGTTCCGGGATAAAAAACACCTGAAGCGGCGCCTGATTCAGGTGTTTGAGGGAAGATGGGGGCTGAAGCCCTTAGCCGATAATGCGCAGGATGCGCTGATTGCGTTCATTCACCAGCACATAGTCGCCATTGATTCTGTACCACTGCTGATAGCGCCCGGTGTCCGGCAGGCGGCGCGCTTCACGGCTGCTGACTTTATAGCGCGGCGCGTCAAAGGCGCGCGGCAGCGTTTGGCCTATGCGCCAGTGGCGGCTCGGGTTGACGCGGCTGTCATTCCAGCGCTGATGCTCATAGCCGCGGTCATGGCTGTTCCAGCGGCCGTCCTGACCGTGCTGCGCATGGGCATGGCGCTCATCATAGCGGTCGTCTGGCGCTGCCATGGCGGAAGCGGCCATCAGGCCTGTTAGCGCCAGCGCTGCGGCTGTAATCATTTTTTTCATTGCTTTCACCTCATCTCTTTAAGACTGCTGCTGTTGCTGCAGTTTTAAATTAGCGGAAAAGATCAGAGAAAGAATGAGAGCAATGGAGCGGAATTGTGAACTTTGTGGAGGAAAAAAGCAGGCGCCGCAAGGGCTGCAGGCTAAGCGCCGGAGTTTCCGGCGGCCTGAAAACAGAAAAGCCCAAACAGTGTTGGGCGGGCGGATCATTTGGCGCTTACATGCCGAGAATGCGGATAATGCTGTTGTTTTCCGAGTCAACTAAAATGTAGTCATTATTGATTTTGTACCATTGCTGCTTGCGGTCCGGGCGCGGCAGTTCATGCTCGCGGTATTCGACTTTGTAGCCGTTGCCGCGGTAATGCTGCGGCATCACATAGCCGGTTTGCCATTTATGCTGCTGCAGGCGCTGCACGCCGCGCTCTTCGCGCATGCGGCGCTTGTCCTGCATGCGGTCTTCATCATCGGCGTCACGGAAATCCTGATTGCGCTTGCCTTGGCCGGAATTCCGGGGATGATCGTAGCCGCGGTCCTGATCAAAGTGAGGGGCGGCAGCGGCCAGGCTGCTTGCCATCAAAGCACTGAAAGAGATTGCCAAAGCAGTCAAAATCTTTTTCATGTTGAATCCTCATAAAAACAATTCATTTTCCAATACAGCTACTGTACGCAAAAAATGCAGAGAAACTGTGAAGAAAGCTGGCTGATTTTTTAAATAAAATGCAGATAATGCGGATATTCTGCAGCCGAAGCTGCGGTTTTGAAAATCAATGGCCGCAATAATCCTGCATCCGGTATTTTATTCTGCGCGCCCAAGCATAGCAAATTTTACCCCGCTGCTGAAAAAATAAAAAAGCCCATGCCATGAAGGGCTTAGATGCGGCTGGCTTAATACCACTGTTCGGATAGGCTTTGCAGCGAGCGGATGGCTTCGGCCACAGACTCGGCTTCGGCGGCGTTGTCCAGCGCGGCGATCAGGCCTTCAGCCAGCTGCAGTGATTCAATTGAGCGGATGGTTTCAGCTTTGCGTTTTTGATCGGCCATGATTGGCGTTCCTCTGCAGCATGTTGTTATTGCTGAACAGCATAGGCCTGAATTTTAAATCTGAAAAACTGTATATTTTTATTGTATTGATTTAAAAATACGATTTAATGCGCGCGGCTGGCCTGAAGCGCAGAAAAGGAGCTGCTATCCTAATGCTGATCAGTTAAGGAGTTTCGCCGTCAACTTCTTAACCTTTTGGGTTATTCACGGCGGAGTCTTACCGTTTTTAAATCGAATTTTTGGAGCTCGTTTTGTTCTTTTGTTTCGCCAAATGAGAAGCGAAGCTTCGCAAGGAAAGCATCTTGCGGCGCAGTGCGCCTCACCGCGAAACCTGTTCACTTTCTGCACTTGAACAGCTTCCATCGCAGAAACAGTCCATTTCAAAAGCCTGATAGGTTGCGGATGACGTTTCCGCGTATCAAACAATATCGCAAGTTTTACAAAGAAAAAGCCAGTCAGTTTCTTAACTGACTGGCATTAGCTGCTATCCGCCTGTCCGCACTGGGCATAGAGCGCTTAATAGGCGCAATTCAAATCGGTGTAATTGCTTAAAGACTTCGCGAGGTGCGCCTGAATAAATTCGCGCACGTCATCCGCGGTCATCGGCGCGCCCTGCTTGCTGATGATATGCTCAATCGGCGGCTGGCCTGAGGCGGTAATTTTATAGACAAAATTCTTGGCGGCCTTGTAGCCTTCGGCTTCTTTAATGATGCCCACGGCATAGCTGTAGGCATGCTCAAAATTCAGGTCGGCATGCGAAAACACAAATTGTTCAAACAGCTTGAGGCTTTGGCCGGCTGCCAGCGCTTTCAGGTCATCTGCGATGCTCGGATCGAATTTCATGCCGTATTTTTCTGACAGCGGCTGGCCGTCAATCAGCAGGCTGATCATGCCGTCTTCGGCCGGGAGGATGGTGATGTTGCTTAAGTCAGGCATGGATTTCTCAACGCTAAAAAAAGAGTGCCGCATCAGTATCCGCATATTGCAGGGAAATACAAGCCGGCTTTAGGGCAGCCAGTGTGTGAAAATAATAAAGGAAGCGCAGGGCTTCCTTTCTTGACGCTGCGCAGGATTAAGCTTGCGCATCAATGCTTTGGCCATTCATCTGCAGGCTGTCATCGCCCATCAAATACAGGTAGGCCGGCATGATCTGTTCAGGCGTTGGCAGGGTTTTCGGGTCTTCATCCGGATAGGCTTTGGCGCGCATCGCGGTGCGGGTTGCGCCCGGATTGATGCAGTTGAAGCGGATGTTCGGATGGGTATTTTCCTTGGCGAACAGCTGGCTGACGGCTTCAATGGCGATTTTAGACACGGAATAGGCGCCCCAGCGCTCGCGGGTTTCACGGCCGACGCCGGAGCTGGCAAACACCACCGAGGCATGCTCGGATTTCTGCAGCAGCGGCAGCAGCTCCTGAGTCAGGACAAACGGCGCGCGCAGGTTGACCGCCATCACGTCATCCCAGACGTCCACCGGGTAGTGCGCCAGCTC
Source organism: Acinetobacter sp. WCHAc010034 (assembly GCF_001696615.3). Lineage (NCBI taxonomy): Bacteria > Pseudomonadati > Pseudomonadota > Gammaproteobacteria > Moraxellales > Moraxellaceae > Acinetobacter > Acinetobacter sp. WCHAc010034. The sequence continues at coordinate 1,990,936 of NZ_CP032279.1, forward strand.
GGTGCGCTCGCCTAAAATGCCGGCATTGTGCAGAATGCCGTCCAGGCGCCCGAATTGGCGCTCCAGGGTATCGACCAGCAGTTCATAGTCGCGGGGGGAGGCGCTGGACAGCTGCAGCGGCAAAATGGCCGGCTGCGGCGCGCCTAAGCCTTCAATTTCATCATAAATGACTTCCAGCTTGTTCAGCGCGCGCCCGTGCAGCACCACTGTTGCGCCATGCAGCGCATAGCTGAGCGCCGCTGCCCGGCCGATGCCGTCGCCCGCGCCTGTAATCAGGATGATGCGGCCTTTCAGCAGATCGGGGCGAGGCTGATATTCTGAATAGTTCATGCTGTGCCTCCTTATTTTATTATGGTTGTGATGCAGTTATGGCGTGATCTGTTCCGCGGTTTTTGACGGCATCACCAGCCGGCGGATGGCGTCATGCAGTTCAGCAACTGTGTTCACTATACAATCTGCCTGCCACGCTGTTAAGTCATCTTTGCACTGCAGCGGCAAATAGCCGTAAGCAGCTAAAATCGTGTACATTTTTGCATGGCGCCCGGCATCAATGTCGCGCGGGTGGTCGCCGACATAAATGCAGTCCGGGGCAGCGGTCTGAATGCGGCCGGCAGCCAGATGCATCGGCTCCGGGTCAGGCTTGGTTCTGCTGACATCTTCAGGGCAGACCAGCACCGAACAGCGCCCGGTCAGGTTGAGCGCATCCAGCAGCGCCTCGCTGAGCCAGCGCGGCTTGTTGGTGACAATGCCCCATGGAATGCCGCTGCTTTCCAGCTCCTGCAGCAAAGCCTGCATGCCGTCAAACAGGTCGGTATCCACAGCAATCTCTGCGCCGTAAATATCCAGAAAGCGCTGGCGGTGCGCCAGAAATACCGGATCTTCAGCGTCCAGTTCCGGGTACACCAGCTTAACCATGGCGCGCGCGCCTTCCGACACCTGAGTGCGGATCAGCGCTGCGTCCACGACCTCACAGCCTTTGTCACGGCACATCTGCTGCAGGATGCGGATAAAATCGGCCGCGGTGTCAATTAAGGTGCCGTCTAAATCAAAAAGGACCGCTTTCATCAGGCGCCTGCATTCACGGTATGCACCATGTAGTTGACGTCAACATTCGGCGCCAGCCAGTAGCGCTTGGTCAGCGGGTTGTAGTGCAGTCCGGTCATGTCTTTCAGCTGCAGGCCTGCGCCGCGGATGTCATGCGCCAGCTCAGACGGCTTAATGAATTTATGATAGTCATGCGTGCCTTTGGCCAGCATGCGCAGCAGGTATTCCGCGCCGATAATCGCGAACAGGTAGGCTTTGGGATTGCGGTTGATGGTGGAGAAGAATACATGGCCGCCCGGCTTCACCAGCTTTTGGCAGGCCTGAATGATTGATGCCGGATCCGGCACATGCTCCAGCATTTCCATGCAGGTCACCACGTCATACTGGCCGGCCTGCTCTTCGGCCAATTGCTCCACAGGAATCTGGCGGTATTCAATGTTCTGCACATTTTCCTGCTCGGCATGCAGGCGCGCCACGTTCAGCGGCGCTTCGCCCATGTCTATGCCCAGCACGTCTGCGCCGCGGCGCGCCATGCTTTCCGCCAGAATTCCGCCGCCGCAGCCGACATCCAGCACTTTCTTTCCGGCAAGGCCGCCGGCGCGCTCATCAACCCAGTTCAGGCGCAGCGGGTTGATCATATGCAGCGGGCGGAACTCAGAATGCTGATCCCACCAGATCGCGGCAAATGCTTCAAATTTGGCAATTTCTTGCGGGTCAACATTCAATTGAGACATCAGCGTCACCTTCAGCAAGCCGTTATATTTAAAAAAAATCCTATGCTGAGCTAGTGTAGCGTTTATTCAGGAAAAAGCGATAAAAGCTGCAAAAAACTTCACAGAATGAAAACGAAATTTGGCGGATTTGATTTATAGTGTCGGGATAAGCCAATCAGAATGATTCAGAGGACTATAAGCTTAATGAAAAAATTCCTGTTCAGCAGTGCTGCCGCTGCTCTTTTCGCTTTTTCGGGCAGTGCAATGGCTGCGCAATTTGTAGCAGGCAAAGACTATACGGTGCTGCCGAACCCGGTAGCGGTTGAAAAGCCAGGCAAAATTGAAGTGCGCGAGTTCTTCTGGTACGGCTGCCCGCACTGCTTTACGCTGGAGCCGCATATGCAGGCATGGCTGAAGCAGATGCCGAAAGATGTGCGCTTTGTGCGCACGCCGGCATCGATGAACCCGCTGTGGGAGCAGGGCGCGCGCGCGTATTATGTGTCTGAAGCTTTGGGCGTGCGCCAGAAAACCCATCTGCCTTTATTCCACGCCATCCACGCCAATGGCCAGAATATTTTAGAACAGGCGTCTTTCGCCAAGTTCTTTACCCAGTTCGGCATTCCGGAAGCGAAATTCAACAGCACCTACAAGTCATTCCCGATCAGCTCTAAAATTGCCCAGTCGCAGGATTTGGCCAAGCGCTATCAGCTGACCGGCGTGCCGGCAGTGACTGTAAACGGCAAATACGTGATTCAGGGTGAAGACGGCAAAGTGACGCAGGTGCTGAACTACCTGATTGAGCAGGAACGCAAAGCCAAATAGGCGCCCAGCCTGCAATGCCCATGCCAGTCAGTCCAGTACTTGACTGGCATTTTTTTCATCCGCAGCATGTTATCCGGCAGCGCCGCGCTGCCAGTTCAGGATGCCGCGGAACAGCAGCTGCATCTGAATGAGGGTCTGGGCTTGGAAGCGCCCGCGCTGTCCGGCCTGCAGGCCGGGTTCAAAGCGCCGGCGGATTTCGATCCAGCCCATGGCCCAGTCCAGCGCCAGATGAATCAGGATTTGCGACAGCACCTGCAGGTCCTGCGCTTCCTGCATATGCTGCATGCTTTCAGCCCGGCGCAGGCTATTGGCCAAATCATCAATTAAGCACTGGATTTCACGGTCAATGGCCTGGCGCAGCAGGGCTGAGCCGCCCCAGCGCTCCGAAATCAGAAAAATCCACGGTTCAGGATAATGCTCAACCGACTGAAAAAACAGTTCGAGGCTGCCTGCCGTTCTGGCATCGGCTTGGCGCAGATGGGCCTGCCCCAGCTGGTGCAGCACGCCTTTTAAATGCAGCGCGGCCTGATCTACCAGTTCCAGCCCGAGCTGGTCCAGATCCGCAAAATGCCGGTAAAAAGCCGCAGGGACCAGGCCGGCATGGCGGGCAATTTCACGCAGGCTCATGCTGCTGAACGCGCGCCCCGAGGCGCTGAGCGCTAATACGGCGTCCAATAGGGCCTGGCGGCTTTGCTGCTTGCGTTCATCGCGTTTCGACATGCGCGCTCCATCTAAGCTGATTCGGCCCAGTCTAGCAAAAAATGCCGGCTGAAACGATGCGCCGCTGCGCCGGCCGGGTGGCAAGCGGGCGCAGTGGCGCTATGCAAATGCGCAAAAGCCCCGCCATTCTTGCCGGCGGCATCTGCTATACTCGGGCGCAATAAATTTCTGTCAGATGAAGGACCCAATATGCGTATCGACCAGCGAGCGTTAGATCAATTGCGTGACGTTAAAATTACCCGCGGCTACACGCGCTATGCGGAAGGTTCTGTATTGGTTGAATTCGGTCATACCAAAGTGCTGTGCACCGCCAGCATTGACAACTCTGTGCCGCGCTTCCTGAAAGGCCAGGGCCAGGGCTGGGTGACTGCAGAATACGGCATGCTGCCGCGCTCTACCCATACCCGCAGCGACCGCGAAGCGGCCCGCGGCAAGCAAAGCGGCCGCACTCAGGAAATTCAGCGCCTCATCGGGCGCAGCCTGCGCGCCATGGTGGATCTGAAAAAACTCGGCGAAAACACCATCACCATTGACTGCGATGTGATTCAGGCCGACGGCGGCACCCGCACCGCGGCAATCACTGGCGCGGCTGTGGCGCTGATTGATGCGATGAATGTGCTGCTGGAAAAGAAAAAAATCAAGCAGGACCCGCTGAAAGGCTTGGTAGCAGCGGTTTCTGTCGGCATGTATAAGGATGAAGTGCTGCTGGACCTATGCTATGAAGAAGATTCAAGCTGCCAGACCGACCTGAATGTGGTGATGACTCAGGCCGGCGAATTCATTGAAATTCAAGGCACAGCGGAAGACAAGCCGTTTACCCGCGCGCAATGCGACGCGATGCTGATCATGGCGGAGCAAGGCATTCTGGAACTGGTGAAAAAGCAGCAGGAAGCGCTGGGCTGGTAAGCCGCAAAGCCGCCTCAATTGCACAGCTGCGCTGCCGGGCCGCCTGGCCCGCTGCCGGATCTGCATAAAAAAACCTGAGCCGGAAGCGCTGCAAGATCATTCAGATCTGCACTGCGGCGCCAAGGCTCAGGTTTTTTCATCTCTGCATGCGCTATTTCAGCGGCCGCTGCAGCTCAGCCAGCTGCGCTTGCGGCTGCCTGAGTCAAAAGCTGCGGAACCGCTTGAACTATGCGGTTTTCTGGATGCGGCAATAATAAAAACCATCGCCATGATCACGTGCTGGGAAAAGTTGACGGCCATGAACTTGTTCAATACCCCAATCCGCTTCAATCTTCACTTCTTTGGCATCCGCATGTTCAGCAAAAAATTCAATCATTTGCTGTTCATTCTCGGCTTTTAAAATAGAGCAGGTGATGTAAAGCAGGGTGCCGCCGGCTTTCAGCTGCTGCCACATATTGTCCAGAATCTGCTTCTGCAAGGCCACCGTTTTGGCAATATCGCCGGATTGGCGCAGCAGGCGGATATCCGGATGGCGGCGCATCACCCCAATAGCAGAACAGGGCGCATCCAGCACAATGCAGTCCGCCGCTTCAGGCGCGGTCCATTTCACTGCATCTGCGGTGATAATTTCAACATGCTTGCTGTCCAGCGCCAGGCGCTCCAAGTTTTCAGCAACGCGCTTCAGGCGCTTTTCATCCTGATCCAGCGCGATGAGTTTTGCCGGCCGGTACATCTCTAAAATATGCGCGGTTTTGCCGCCTGGGGCAGCGCAGGCATCGATCACCACTTTGCCATCTAAATTTGGCAGCAGCGTGGCGCACAGCTGCGCATGTTCGTCCTGCACCGAAAAACCGCCGGCTTCAAAGCCCGGCAGGCTTGGAATATGCAGGCTTTCATCCATGACAATGCCGGCGTCTGAAATTTCACAGCGGTGCGCGTCGATGCCTTCATCTTCCAGAATATCCAGATATTCATCGCGGCTGACTTGGCGGGTGTTGACCCGCAGCGTCAGCGGCGCGGCCTGCTTAAATTCATAGCTGAGTTCCGCAAACTGGTCGCCCCAGTCTTTCTTTAAGCGCTTAGCCAGCCAGCTTGGCAGGTTGGATGCATTTTCCAAGACATCATAAAACTGTTCAGACTCGCGGGTTGCGCGGCGCAAAATCGCATTCACCACGCCGCTCAAGCTTCCCATGCCCAGCTGCTTGGCCGCTTCTACGGTTTCTGAAATGGCCGCATGGGCTGCCACGCGGGTGCAGAGCAATTGATACAGGCCAAGGTATAAGCAGGTTTCAACAATTTCGTTATCCAGCGGCTTGGTCAGCAGGGGCAGGGTCACCTGTTTCAGCGCATGCCATTGGCGCAGGCAGCCCAAAACCAGTTCATGGTACAGCGCGCGGTCTTTGTCAGACACAATCGCCATGTGCTGCTGCAGAACCGAGGCCAGGGACTGGCCATTTTGGACAGCCAATAGCGTTTTCACAACCTGAGCGCGCAAATTCAAGTTTTTCGCTGAGGCGTGGGGAGATTGCTTCATTATAGGATTTGTCCAACAGTAAGTTTTTGAGTTTGTAAAATTTGTACGGCATTCAGCGGTTTACCGCCTGGCCATTGCAGAGAGCTTAAACACACCGCTTGTTCATCGCCACAAGCCACGTGAACGCCTTGTTTATCAATGGCTAAAATGGTGCCCGCAGCTTGAGCTTGGGCATTTTCTTGGGATAAAAGCGAACCCCAAACGCGCAGATTATTGCTTTCATCCAGCGCAATAAAAGCGACCGGCCACGGGTTAAATGCGCGGATATTGCGGTCAATGCTGGCGGCGTCCTGCGTCCAGTCAATTTGCGCTTCGGCCTTAGATAGTTTATGTGCATATACGGTCAGCGCTTCGTCCTGCACTTCGCGCGCCTGCAAATAGCGCTGCAGCGCCTGTTCAGACTGCAGCACCGCGGCGACCGCCTCTGCGCCTTGCGCCGCTAATTTATCATGCAGGCTGGCTGCGGTGTCATGCGCTTCAATCGCGCAGGCGGTTTTATACATCATGTCGCCGGTGTCGAGGCCGGCAGCCATTTTCATAATGGTGATGCCGGTTTCAGCGTCTCCGGCGGCGATGGCGCGCTGAATCGGCGCGGCGCCGCGCCAGCGCGGCAGCAGGGAGGCGTGAATATTCAGGCAGCCGTATTTCGGCGTGTCCAGCACCGCCTGCGGCAGGATCAGGCCGTAGGCCGCCACCACCATCACATCCGCATTTAAAGCTTTCAGCTCAGCTTGAGCGGCCAGGCCTTCTTCGGTTGAGGCCTTGAAATGCAGGGGCTGAAGCACAGGCAGGCCATGCTGCAGCGCCAGCTGCTTAACTGCCGATGCTGTGAGTTTCTGGCCGCGTCCCGCTTTGCGGTCAGGCTGAGTATAAACCGCAACAATTTCATGATCTGTTTGCAGCAGCGCAGCCAGGGCCGAGGCTGCGAATTCTGGGGTACCGGCAAAGACGATTTTCACGCATGACTTCTCACATAAACTTGGGCGTATTATAGGGCAAAAGCATTTTGAAGCCTAAATTCCGCGGCGCTTTGCTGAAATTTAATGTAAGCATTTGAATTGAAGTGCAGATTTTAAGAAACAATTATTTATCGGATGAATTAATATTAATAACTATAACTTATATAAAATTTAAAAATTATTCATGAAAGTTTTGCATTGCCGGCGCTGCGATGGCGTTATAGTAGTTTTCAGCAAGCAGGATTACTGCAGCCGCCGCACGCCGGTCCAGATATGCCTGAAAGGTCATCTTTTAAAACAATGACTTGGTGTATGATATGCGCAAATTTCGGCTGATTTCACCCGCATCATCAGTATGATTTAGCCAGAGTGAACCCTGAAGGTTCATTTCAAGCTCACACTTTGTTGGAAATATACAATGCCTGACTACCGTTCAAAAACATCGACACATGGAAGAAATATGGCTGGCGCGCGCGGCTTATGGCGCGCGACAGGCATGAAAGATGAAGACTTCGGCAAGCCGATTATTGCGGTGGTGAACTCATTCACCCAATTCGTGCCGGGCCATGTGCATCTGAAAGATTTAGGCCAGCTGGTGGCGCGTCAAATTGAGGCCTCAGGCGGCGTCGCCAAAGAATTCAATACCATTGCGGTGGATGACGGCATCGCCATGGGCCATGACGGCATGCTGTATTCGCTGCCTTCACGCGACCTGATTGCGGATTCGGTGGAATACATGGTCAGCGCGCACTGCGCCGACGCGATGGTGTGCATTTCCAACTGCGACAAAATCACCCCTGGCATGCTGATGGCCTCCATGCGCCTGAACATTCCTGTGGTTTTTGTTTCCGGCGGCCCGATGGAAGCCGGCAAAGTGAAAATCCGTGGCAATGAACACGCGATTGACCTGGTTGATGCCATGATTGTGGCGGCAGATGACAGCTTCACCGATGAAGAAGTGGCTGAATATGAGCGTTCAGCCTGTCCGACCTGCGGTTCATGTTCAGGCATGTTTACCGCAAACTCAATGAACTGCTTAACTGAAGCCCTGGGCCTGTCGCTTCCGGGCAACGGTTCAACTTTGGCGACCCACGCCAACCGCAAAAAATTATTCGAAAAAGCCGGCCAATTGGTGGTTGAGCTGGCAAAGCGCCATTATGAGCAGGATGACTACAGCATTCTTCCACGTTCAATCGCCACCAAAGCCGCTTTTGAAAACGCCATGACGCTTGATATTTCAATGGGCGGCTCAACCAATACCGTTCTGCATTTGCTGGCGGCGGCGCATGAAGCGGAAGTGGATTTTACCATGACTGACATTGACCGCCTGTCGCGCAAAGTGCCTGTGCTGTGTAAAGTTGCGCCGGCAAAACAGGATGTGCATATGGAAGACGTGCACCGCGCCGGCGGCATCATGTCGATTCTGGGTGAACTGGACCGCGCCGGCCTGCTGGATACTTCTGTGCCGACTGTGCATGAAAAAACCTTAAAGGATGCTTTGGACAAGTGGGACATCATCCGCACTGAAGACCAGGAGGTTTATCAATTCTTCCGTTCAGCGCCGGGCGGTGTGCCGACGCAAACCGCATTTTCACAAGACCGCTACTACTCACGGCTGGATGGCGACCGTGACAACGGCGTGATCCGCAATGCTGAGCATGCCTTCTCGCAGGACGGCGGCTTGGCGGTGCTGTACGGCAACATTGCGCTGGACGGCTGCATTGTGAAAACAGCAGGCGTAGATGATTCTATCTTGAAATTCAGCGGCACGGCGCGTGTATTTGAAAGCCAGGATGCTGCGGTAGAGGCGATTCTGGGCGGCAAAATCACGGCTGGCGATGTGGTGGTGATCCGCTATGAAGGTCCGCGCGGCGGGCCGGGCATGCAGGAAATGCTCTATCCAACCAGTTACTTAAAATCGAAAGGCCTCGGTAAAGACTGCGCCTTGCTGACTGACGGCCGTTTCTCCGGCGGTTCATCCGGCTTGTCCATTGGCCATGTTTCGCCTGAAGCGGCTGAAGGCGGCGCCATTGGCCTGGTTGAAGACGGCGACCGTATCGAAATTGATATTCCAAACCGCAGCATTCACTTAGCGGTGGATGAAGCAACCATGGCTGCGCGCCGTGAAGCGCAGGAAGCCAAAGGCTGGCAGCCTGCTGAACAGCGTCCGCGTAAAGTCTCTAAAGCCTTGAAAGCCTATGCGATGCATACCACCAGTGCCTCTAAAGGCGCGGTGCGTGAAATTTAATCTGCAGCAGGAAAAATGCCGCGGAGTTAAGCAATGCCAGTCAGTTAAGAAATTGACTGGCATTTTCTTTTTTAATTTCAGAGCCTTTTGAATATAGTGAATTTATATTAAAAACAACTGTATAGACTGCGCTTTTAGAAAAAACAAAATGATTTATGCGCTCTTAAATTTCAGCAGTTTGCACTGCCTCATTTTGCTTTAAAAGTTTAAACGCCTTTGCGCAGGCAAGGCCTTCCTTTGGAAAGACCCAAAGGAAGCAAAAGTCTTTCGTTGCCCATACACGGCATCCCTGCCGTGATGGGCAACGTGCGGCATCCATGCCGCAAGGCGCGTATCCGAAGCTTGTTTTACTTAACTGGGACAGCAATGGCTCTAAATATCGAATTTAAAAACGGTAAGATTCCGCCGTGAATGGCCAAAAAGTTAAGGAATTTATTACAGCATCCCTTAACTTTTTGCGCATGCAGCGCTGTTTACTGTCCAGCGGCCTCAGCCATTGAAGCGCATTGACAAATCCACCGCTTTCAGGTCTTTGGTCAGCGCGCCCATAGAGATGTAGTCAACGCCTGTAGACGCCACTTCGCGCAGATTGGCAATGGTGATGTTGCCGGAAGCTTCCAGCTTGCAGCGCCCGGCTGCATGCTTCACCGCATCAATCATTTCTTGCTGGCTGAAATTATCCAGCATCACAATATCCGCCTGGGCCGCCAGCGCCTGATCCAGCTCATCCCAGGTTTCCACTTCCACTTCTACCGGCTTGCCCGGCGCAATGCTGCGCGCTTTGGCTACCGCCTGCGCAATGCCGCCGGCGGCCATAATGTGGTTTTCTTTAATTAAAAAGGCATCGAACAGGCCTAAGCGGTGGTTTTGCCCGCCGCCGACCGCTACCGCATATTTCTGCGCAATGCGCAGGCCCGGCAAAGTTTTGCGGGTGTCCAGCAGCCTGGTTTGCAGGCCGTCCAATTGCGCGGCGTATTCTGCAGTTTTGGTCGCAACCGCAGACAGGGTCTGCACAAAATTCAGCGCCGGGCGCTCAACCGTCAGCAGGCTGCGGGCTGAGCCGGCCAGCTTTAAGAATGCTTCATTCGGCGCCACGCGCTCGCCGTCATTTTTCAGCCAAGTCACCTGCACCGCCGGATCATAGGCCTGAATCAGCGCATTAACCCAAGGCTGGCCCGCCAGCACCATGCTGTCGCGGCTGATGACGGTGGCTGCAGCCTGTTCATCTTCAGGGGTTAACAGGGCGGTGATGTCGCCCGCGCCGATATCTTCCTGCAGCGCCTGCTGAATATTGATCTGGATGGATTGTTCAAGCAAAGATTGAGGTATGCTCATAAAAGTTCCGTCTCTGTTAACCCAAGAAAATTTGCGCGTTATATTAGCACTGTTCCTGAAAAATGAGCGGTTTTTCATACAGCGCGATTGGATCAATTGAGATTTATCCATGAAAGTTTTAGCATGAGGGCCCTTATGTTTTTTTCAGCGCAGCAGCAATCAGGATCAGACGATGCCGCAAACCGTGAAATTTCAGATCCGTGACGGAGCGCTGTCCGGCGCCCGCCAGGTTCCGTCACCGAATTATAATCCGCGCCCTGCGCAGGCTGAAATCCAGCTGGCGGTGGTGCACAACATCAGCCTGCCGCCCTCGCAGTTCGGCGGCGGCTATATTGAGCGGTTTTTCCAGAACCGGCTGGACTGGTCGCTGCACCCTTATTTTCAAAGCATTGAAGGCATGCAGGTCTCTGCGCATCTGCTGATCCTAAGAAGCGGCGAGGCGCTGCAGTTCGTCAACTTCAATGACCGCGCATGGCATGCGGGCCGCTCCAGCTATCTGGGGCTGAAAGAATGCAATGACTATTCGGTCGGGATTGAGCTGGAAGGCAGCGACGATTTGCCCTTTACCGATGCGCAGTATGAGGCGCTGGCGGCCGTCACCGCCTGCTTGCAGCAGGCCTATCCTAAAATGCAGCATCTGGCCGGGCATTCAGATATTGCGCCGGGGCGCAAGACCGACCCCGGGCCGCATTTTGACTGGGCCCGCTTCCGCCAGCAGCTGCATCATTTTAAAAACAAATGAATAACAACATTAGCTCTGAATTAACCAATGAAAATTGGGGCGGAGTTTCATTACAATAGCGGCAATTTAAAAATTAGGTGAATCCTATGGCGCTTTGGCGATCGACGGTCATAGTCAGCGCAATGACTATGCTGTCACGGGTCCTGGGTTTGGTCCGGGATATTGTGCTGCTGAATGTATTCGGCGCCGGCAAGGACTTCGATACCTTTGTGGTGGCGTTCCGCATTCCGAACTTTTTCCGGCGGCTGTTTGCCGAAGGCGCCTTTTCGCAGGCCTTCATTCCGGTATTAACCGAATACAAGACCAGCCGCACCCATGCCGAGGTGCAGATTCTGATCAGCCGGGTCTTCGGCTGCCTGGCGACCTTCATGAGCGCGCTGACGTTTATCGCCATGGTGGCGGCGCCGGCGATTATCTACATCTATGCGCCGGGCTTCCATGATGATCCGGAGAAGTTTGCGCTGGCGGCCGATATGTTCCGCCTGACCATTCCCTATCTGCTGTTCATGTCCTTAACGGCCTTTGCCAGCAGCATTCTGAACAGCTACGGCTCATTTACTTCGCCGGCATTTTCGCCGGTGCTGCTGAATCTGGCGATGATTGCCGGCGCGGTGTGGCTGACGCCGCATATGGCCGAGCCGGTTATGGCGCTGGGCTGGGCGGTGCTGATTGCCGGCGCGCTGCAGCTGGCGATCCAGATTCCGGAATTATGGCATAAAAAGCTGCTGATCCCGCCGAAAGTCGACTTCAAGCATGAAGGCGTTGACCGCATCATGAAGCTGATGCTGCCGGCGCTATTCGGGGTATCGGTTACGCAGATCAACCTGCTGCTGAATACCATCTGGGCCTCGTTTATGCAGGACGGTTCAGTGTCCTGGCTGTACAGCGCCGAGCGCATGACCGAGCTGCCGCTGGGCCTGATTGGCGTGGCTATCGGCACGGTGATTCTGCCGTCACTGTCTGCGCGCCATGCCGAGCAGGATCAGGACAAGTTCCGCGGCATGATTGACTGGGCGGCCCGGGTGATTGTGCTGGTGGGCGTGCCGGCCAGCATCGCCCTGTTCATGCTGTCTACCCCGATTATTCAGGCGCTGTTCCAGCGCGGCCAGTTTACGGCGGAAGATACCGAAATGACGGCGCTGGCGCTGCAGTGCATGAGCGCCGGGGTGATTTCATTCATGCTGATTAAGGTGTTTGCGCCGGGTTTCTATGCGCAGCAGGACACCAGAACGCCGGTGCGCGTGGGCCTGATGGCCGTGGCGGCCAACGCCATTTTGAACGTGGTGTTTATCGGCTTATTCAAGCTGATTGACTGGCATGCGGAGCATATGGCTCTGGCCCTGGCGTCTTCCGGTTCCGCCTTGGTCAATGCCGGCATGCTGTATTTCTATCTGCATAAGCGCAATATTTTCCGTTTTGATGCGCACTGGAAAAAGCTTGGCCTGCAGTACGCCGTGGCCAACGCCGCCATGATTGCAGCGCTGTGGTACGCGCTGACATGGTACAACGGCGAAGCTGCGCAGTGGATCCGCATTGCGGAAGTGGCCGGACTTTGCGTTGTGGGTGCAGCGGCTTACGGCATCGCCTTGCTGGCGTCTGGCTTCAGGCCGCGGCATTTAAAGCCTTAAGCCGGACTGCAAACCGGATTGCCATATGCAGAATAAGCGCCTTCAGGGGCGCTTATTTTTTACTGCTGAAACGGCTCAGCGCAGCGGGCGCTACATCTTGCCGCGGGAAAGAAAGCCGACAATGGCGAGAATCAGCGCGATCACCAGCAGGATGATTGCAAAGTCTTTCGACAGGCCTGCAACGCCGCCGAAACCCAGCAAGCTCGCAATCAGCGCAATCACAGCAAAAATAATAGCCCAGCGGAACATGGCCTTTCTCCATGTGCTTTTGTTCTGAGTTTCAGTATAGGATGATGAATTTCAATGCATTGTTATTCTTTTGTTGGGAAGTTTTGGCTGAATTGTGAGCGCATGCGGCGCGGCGTGAAGCGCCTGCAGCCGCGCCAAGGCTGTTATAATCCGCTGAATACCTCAACTGAAGCCCAGAGCGTGATGGAACCGATTCGCCCGCAATTTTGGAAAAACTACGCCTTAGCGGAAATGACGCATGCCGAATGGGAAGCGCTGTGCGACGGCTGCGGCCTGTGCTGCCTGATTAAGCTGGAAGATGAAGAAACGCTGGAAGTGGCCTATACCAAAGTTGCCTGCAAGCTGCTGGACTGCGCAACCGGGCACTGTTCAGACTACGCCAGCCGCGTGCAGTCTGTGCCCGACTGCATTCAGCTGACGCCGGAAAAGCTGCAGCAGATCCACTGGCTGCCGCCGAGCTGCGCCTACCGCCGGCTGAATGAGGGCAAAAGCCTGCCGTCATGGCATTATCTGAATACCGGCAGCCGCAGCAGCGTGATTAAAGCCAGAAAATCGGTTGCGGGGCGCTGCGTCAGCGAAACTGCCGTGAATGAAGATGAAATTGAAGACTATATCGTGCGCTGGGTGCGCTAGCCTGAGCAGGGCGAAAGCAAAGCGGTGGCATCCGCGCAGCTGAGCGGCCGGTAAAAATAGAAGCCCTGGCCTTTCAGGCAATGGCAGGCCTTTAAAATTTCCAGCTGTTCCGCCGTTTCAATGCCTTCCACCAGAATATCCAGCGAGATGCTGGCGCCCAGCTGGGTAATCGCCTGCACAATCGCTAAAGCCGAACGGTCCAGCGTCATGCGCTCGACAAAATTCTTGTCAATTTTAATGCAGTCAATCGGGTAGTCCTTCAGCCGGGTCAGCGATGAATGCCCGGTGCCGAAATCGTCCAGCGAAATCTGAATGCCGGACTGCTTCAGCAGATTCAGCGCGCGCCGGACATAGTTGGCGCCGCGCTCGGACAGGCTCTGTTCGGTAATTTCCAGTTCCACCGCATGGTGGGGAATGCCGTACTGCCGGATGCGCTGCAGCAGCTTTTCCGCATAGTCATCGCGCAGAAATTCCACCGGCGCCGCGTTGATGGAAATCGGCAGAACCTGCATGCCGTCCGCCATCCACTGCTGAATGTCCTGAAAGATTTTGACCTGCATCACTTCGCTGATGCCCGAGGCCAGCTCATAGTCATGAAAGGCGGCGTAAATATTCGACGGCAGCTGCAGGCGGCCGCTTTGGTCATGCCAGCGCAGCAGCGCTTCAAAACCGATCACCTGGGCGCTGTTCAGCAGCACTTTGGGCTGGTAAAAAGGCGCAATGCGGTCGGACTTAAGAATGCTGCGGGCCAAAGTTAGCTGCTTGGTGGTGACTTCCAGCGCTTCAAACATCGCCTGATTGAACATGCGGATGCCGCCGCGCCCGCTGGATTTCAGGTCATTCAGCGCGATGTCGGCGCATTTCAGCAAATTGGAGGCGCTTTGCGCATCGCGCGGGAACATAGAGCAGCCGATGCTCATGCCGCCATTGATGTACTGGCCGGCATAGCTGATCGGCAGCTCCATCTGCATCCAGGCCAGCTGCGCGGTTTCCATCAGCTGCGCCTGATCGCGCAATTCAGGCACCAGAATCGCAAATTCATCGCCGCCTAAGCGCGCGACCGTGATGCCGGCTTCAAAGCAGTTTTTAAAGCGCTGCCCCAGCGTCTGCAGCAGATGGTCGCCTGCGCTGTGGCCCAGGGTATCATTGACATGCTTGAAATAGTCCAGATCAATCAGCAGCAGGCCGACCTGCTGGCGCCGCTGCAGCGCGTCATGCAGGCTGAGCCTGAAAATATGATTGAAGGCGCGCCGGTTCAGCAGCCCGGTCAGCTCATCTTCTTCGGTGGCCTGCTGCAGCCGGCTTTCGGCGATTTTCTGCTGGCTGATGTCGCGCGAAACGCACAGAATATGCTGGGTCGCGCCATTTTCATCCAGGACCGGCGTTAAAATATTGTCCCAGTACTGCGGCGCCTGCCCGGCAACCGCGCTGTTTCCCGCAAAGCGCGAATTTTTCCCCTGAGCGGCCTGCGCCAGGGCGCTGGCGCCGGAAGCGCGGACATCTTCAGGCAACAGCTCCAGCCAGGGCATGCCGAATTTTTTATCAGCCGCCGGAATGCCGAGCGCCAGGCAGCCGGAACGGTTCATATAGGTGACTTTGCCGTCCGGGGTCAAAATTTTGATGCTGTCCGCGCTGGCGTCCAGCATTTTATTCTGCGCCGTGACCTGCCGGGTCAGCTGCTGCTGCTGCTCATAGCAGTCATGAATATCGGTCCAGCTCAGCAGCCATTGAAACGGCGGCTGCGCATCGGGCGGGAAGTCAACCTGCACCGCGCACATGCGGTAGCCCAGCTGGCTGTGCCTGATGCGGCAGGATTTTTTAAAGCTTTGCCCGCTCAGCAGGGCGGCGCGCCACAGCGCCATAAAGCAGCCGATATCTTCGGGATGAATGAAATTGAGCCACTGCTCATTATCCTGCTGGGTTAAATCCGACCCGACAAATTGCGCCATGGCGCGGTTCAAATACGGAATATCCTGCCGGGTTTTCAGCCAGACCGGCAGATTGAGATGATTAATCAGATGATGCAGCTGCGCAAAGTCGGAAGGCGCCGGAAAAAGCGGCGCAGCCTGAAACTGTGCAGGAATTTCAGATGGATGCTGCGCGCCTGGAGCCTGCTTTTTTTTTGATGATAATTTCATAACGCCCGCCAATTCAGCATTTATATTTATGCAATAAAGTACGACATTAATAATCACATTCCGGCTGTACTCATAAAAAAGGTCTTATTGACTGTTTTTTCAATTTTGCACTTTATAATTAAGCATATTTATGCGGTTTTGCATAGTGAGCTTAGACTAAGTCGCTAAGATTTAAAATAAAAGCTGCAGCATAAAGCCTGCACAATGAATAATGCTCCGGGATTTAAAATCCTAGTGCTAGAATACGGCTAGACTTATTTTTAGCCCGCAATGAAACTATAAGATGTCAGACAGCCATATTCCGCTTCCAGAACGACTCAGACCCCGTGACCTGTCGCAAATTATCGGACAGGATCACCTCTTGGGCCATCAGGCGCCGCTGCGTCAAATGATTGATCAGGGGCATTTGCCGTCGATTATTTTCTGGGGGCCTCCGGGGGTCGGCAAAACCACCATTGCGCTGCTGCTGGCGCAGGCGGTTGACCGGCCTTTTGTCAGCCTGTCTGCGCTGAGCGCCGGGGTGAAGGAGCTGCGTGAAGTGATCGCCGACGGCGGCGACCTGCTGGCGCCGGTGGTGTTTATTGATGAAATTCACCGCTTCAACAAGTCGCAGCAGGACGCGCTGCTGAATGCCGTGGAAAAAGGCAAAATCACCCTGATTGGCGCCACCACGGAAAATCCGTCTTTTGAGGTCAACAGCGCCTTATTGTCGCGCTGCCAGGTCTATACCCTGAATGCGCTGGATGCCGAAGCGGTGCAGACCCTGCTGACCCAGGCCGTGCAGCAGGACAGTTTCCTGCAGGCGCGCCATATCCAGATCGAAGAATTTGACGCGCTGCTGCAGTTCGCTGCCGGCGATGCGCGCAAGGCGCTGAACCTGCTGGACTTGATTGCCAGCACATTTGAGCCGGATGTGGAAAACATCATCACCAATGCCGTGACCGTGCGGGTCGCGCAGCAGAATATCGCCCGCTATGACAAATCCGGCGAACAGCATTATGACCTGGTTTCGGCCTTTATCAAGTCAATCCGCGGCAGCGATCCGGACGCTGCGCTGTACTGGATGGCGCGTATGCTGAAAGGCGGCGAAGACCCGGTATTTATTGCCCGGCGCATGCTGATCTCAGCTTCTGAGGATATCGGCAATTCCAACCCGAATGCGCTGCTGCTGGCTGGCGAATGCTTCCGCTCCGTGCAGGCCGTCGGCATGCCTGAGGCGCGGATTATTCTGGGCCAGTGCGCAGTGTATTTGGCCACCAGCGCAAAAAGCAACAGCACTTACCTGGCCATCAATAAGGCCATGAGCCTGGCGGAAAAAACCGCCAATCTGCCGGTGCCGCTGCATTTGCGCAATGCGCCCACCAAGCTGATGAAAGCGCAGGGCTACGGCGCAGACTACCTGTATCCGCACAATTATCCGGAGCATTTTGTGCAGCAGGACTATCTGCCGCCGGAGCTGAAAGGCACCAAGCTGTATGAATCCGCCCGCAATAAGCGCGAGGTGGAAGGCGAGCGCCTGCAGCAGCGGCGCTGGATGCAGGAACAGCAGCAGCAGTGAAAGCTGAAGGCCAGCAAAACCGCAGGCGCAGCCTGAAGATTCAAAGGCGCGCTGCAGTGTTATGCAGCGCTGCGGCTCTTGCTGTCCAGCGCTCTGCCTGCGCATCTGGATAACCGGATTGCACATCAGCGGAATGGCGTTCAATAGGGCGGATTGGCCCGTCAAATAAAAAAACCGGGCTAAATGCCCGGTTTTTCAGCTTTGAAGCTTCAGTACAGATCAGATATCTGACAGGTCGATGCCGATGCGGGCAGCCACTTCTTCATAAGCTTCAACCACGCCGCCTAAGCCTTGGCGGAAACGGTCCTTATCCAGTTTTTTCTTGGTGTCTTTGTCCCACAGGCGGCAGCCGTCCGGAGAGAATTCGTCACCCAGAACAATGCGGTCATGGAACACGCCGAATTCCAGCTTGAAGTCGACCAGCAGCATGCCGCCGGCAGCGAACAGCTCTTTCAGCACTTCGTTGACTTTATACGTCAGCTCTTTCATTTGAACCAGCTGCTCAGCAGTCGCCCAGCCCAGGGAAATCGCCTGAGACTCGTTGACCATCGGGTCGCCCAGCGCGTCATCTTTAAAGAACAGTTCGAAAGTCGGCGGCGTCAGCTCTTTGCCTTCTTCCACGCCCAGGCGGCGGCACAGCGAGCCCGCTGCATAATTGCGCACAACGCATTCAACCGGAATCATCTGCAGTTTTTTAACTAAAACTTCAGTCGGGGAAAGCAGCTTTTCAAAATGGGTTTCAATGCCGGCAGCTGCCAGTTTTTCCATGATAAAGGCGTTAAAACGGTTGTTGACCTTGCCTTTGCGGTCCAGCTGTTCAATTTTTTCGCCATTGAATGCAGAAGCATCATCACGGAAGACTAGGATGAGGTGGTCTGCACTGTCTGTTTCATAAACAGATTTCGCTTTACCGGTATAGAGCAAGGTTTGTTTTAACATGGGGGAACCTTTTTCAAAAAAAAATGCCTAGTACGACTAGGCTGGCCAATTTTGGTAAATCTGAGCTAACAGATCTGCAGCTTTTTCTTTGTCTGCAAAGCTGCTATCGGCATTGAACACAGCAAGGGTATTGCTGGACCCGGCAGATGAAAGCCTGAGCACATAAGTCTGCTGGTCGACTTTAACCGTCACTTCGTAACTGTTTTTGCTCTGGCCAACAACGGTATGGTTCAGGCTGCTGAGGGCAGCAAGGGTGTACTGCCAAATTGTAGCAGAATTTCCGTCAATTTTGAGCAGCGGATTTTGATTTCCGTCAGTGACCAGCTGCGGCCGGCCGATGCCTGCATCTTCAGGCTGGCTGCTGCCTGCAGAGGCCGGCTCTTCAGCGTCCGGGCGGGGCATGGCGAAGCGGCTGCCACGCTTGTTTTCAAGCTTCGGCGCATGCTCAATGGCAAGCGGGTCAACTGCCGGAGCAGGATACAGCGGCGTTGCAGGGCGCACCATTGAACCTTCAGGATACTGCAGCGGGCTTAAGTCGGTGGTGCTTTTATAGTCTAACGTGCCGTTCTTAAAGGCAAGGGAACTGCATCCGGCCAAACTGAGTGCTGAAAGCGCAAGGGCCAGCCCTAAACGTAATTGCATAATATTTTGCTCTTTATTTAATAACGCCCGCATCAGCCAGTGCTGCATGAAGCGGCGCGCGGTATTGTTCTGCCAGCGGCGTCAGCGGCAGGCGGATGCCTGCCCCAATTAAACCCATGTCATGAAGGGCCCATTTCACAGGAATTGGGTTGGATTCGCAAAACAGAATATTGTGTAAATTTGCAACTTTGGCGTTCAGCTGCTCAGCGCGTTCAGCATCGCCGGCAATTGCAGCCGCGCAGACTTCGCTCATTTCCTTCGGCGCGACATTTGCCGTAACGGAGATGTTGCCCAGCGCGCCCAGCGTAATCAGCTGATAAGCGGTTGCGTCATCGCCGGAATAAACGGTCATGTCTTTGCCTTTCAGGCCTTCAAGCAGGGCCTGGCCGCGTGGCACGTCGCCGGTGGCATCTTTAATGCCGACAATCTGCGGGATGTCCGCAAGGCGGATCACGGTTTCATTTTCCAGATCTACGCCGGTGCGGCCGGGAACGTTGTAAAGAATCATCGGCATGTCGGCAGCGGCGGCGATGGCTTTATAGTGCTGATACAGGCCTTCCTGCGTCGGCTTATTGTAATAAGGCGTCACCAGCAGCGCAGCGTCCGCGCCCAGCTCTTTGGCTTCTTTGGTTAATTCAATCGCTTCATGCGTCGAGTTTGCGCCGGTGCCGGCAATAATAGGAATGCGCTTGTTGGCGACGCGGATCACTTCCTTAATGACCTGAGTATGCTCAGCCATGCTTAAGGTGGACGCTTCGCCGGTCGTGCCTACGGCAACAATGCTGTTGGTGCCTTGTTCAATATGCCACTCAACCAGCTTTTCTAGACCCTTCCAATCTACGCTGCCATCTTCAAACATAGGGGTGACGATTGCGACAATTGAGCCTTGAATGGTCTGTGCTTGCTGAGTCATTTTTAAAACAATCCTATTTGTCCATCCGACGTGAATTAGGAAAACATAGATGTGGATGGGTTCGTATTTTGATTTACAGCGGATTCAATGCGCTTGCGCTGCATTGAGTAATGCTTATGCAAATTATGACTGATCATGCGCATAAGAACAATATGCTTTAGTCAAAGCCATAAAAATCTTTATACAAAGCAAATTTAAAATAATCAAGCAGATGATTTGGCGGATCTGCCGGAAGGCGGCGCGCTGTAAACGCCTGCGGCAAAGCATGAAAATTCCAGCTGATTTCCTGCAGGGCAGCTGCGCTGCAAGCCCAGAAACCGGGGAAGCGCAGGAAATCCGTGCATTTTGCTCAGGTTTTAAGAGGAAAAATGAATCAGGCTAGACCTGAAAGCTATCCTGTTTTCAGCGGCCCTTGATTAAAATCCTCAATAAAAACCGCGTTAATAATCAATTTAAAATATAAGGGAAAGCGCAGCCTGCAGCGCGCAGCAGGGAATTTCAGCCGGAACTGCGCGCCGGCGCAGTGAAAAAGGCGCTTTTCCGGCAGCGCAGTGATCGCTTTTAGGACTTTATCCGGCGCCGGCGGGAAATGGCATAAATCCAGCATTTATGCGCAAAGCCGGGCAGCAGCTTCAACTTATGGATAGTTAGCGCGCAGGCCCTGCTCATGGATGATGGCGCCCTTAGAGAACGCCAATTGAACAAGGATTATCGAATGGAAAAATCAGATCATAAGCATGCTGTGGTCACCGTAGCGATCTGTTTCCTGATTGCGGTGATTGAAGGCTTGGATATTCAGGCTGCGGGCATCGCCGCCGCCGGCATCAGCGAGCACTTCGGTCTGGACAAGCCGCAATTGGGGGTGTTTTTCAGCGCAGGGATTCTGGGCCTGCTGCCCGGCGCGCTGGCCGGCGGCCGTTTTGCAGACCGGATTGGGCGCAAAAAAGTGCTGATCTGCTCAACCGCGGTTTTCGCTCTATTCACACTGTGCACAGTCTGGGTCAACAGCTTTCACAGCCTGCTGGCGGTGCGCTTTCTGGCCGGCGCCGGCCTAGGCGCGGCCATGCCGATTTTAATTACTCTGGCGTCTGAAGCGGTCAGTCCGCAAAACCGCGGCCGCGCAGTGGGCCTGATGTACTGCGGCATGCCGGTAGGCGCAGCCCTGCTATCTTTGATCGCAGCCACGGATTTTGGCTCAAACTGGAAAAACGTATTCTATTTAGGCGGCCTGCTGCCGATTGTGGTGATTCCGCTGATGATGCTGCTTTTGCCGGAATCGCGCGAATTCCTGCAGGCGCAAAATCAGGCGGAGTCTGCAGACAATGCTGCGCCTAAAGCATCTTTTAAAGACTTATTCAATGAAGACAACCGGATCCGCACCCTGTGCATTTGGGTCAGCTACTTCTTTACGCTGATGGTGGTATACATCATGCTGAGCTGGCTGCCGTCGCTGTTTATGGAGCTGGGCTTTTCGCGCAAAGAGGGCAGCACCGCGCAGTTCTACTTCATGGCCAGCGCGGCCATTGGCACCATCATTTTGGGCATGCTGACTGACCGCTGGAAAAAGGCCTATGTCATCATTTTAATGTACGGCGGGATGCTGGCCGGCCTGTTTGCCCTGAATGGCGCAGGCTCCTTGACCCAAATGTATATGGCTTCCGCGCTGGTCGGGGCGTTTGTGATCGGCTGTCAAGGCGTGCTGTACGCCTTCGGCGGAATTGTCTATCCGACTGCAATGCGCGGCACAGGGGTGGGCGTCGGTTCTGCGGTAGGCCGCATTGGCGCAATGCTTGGGCCGGCCATCGCGGGCCAGCTCCTGGCTGCCGGTTTTGGCGCAGCCGGGGTGATTTCAGCTGCCATTCCATGCATCATTATTTCCGCAGTGTTCATGCTGCTGCTGGTGCGCCGGATAGGCCAATAACCCCGCGTGTAAATAAAAAACCTGCATCAGCGTAATGCCAGTCAGTTAAGAAACTGACTGGCATTTTTTTAAATTCTAGAGCCACTCGAATAGATCTGTTTCATAAATCAATAAATGATCATTTATTGGCAGTAAAATTAATATTGAAAGTTCCTTCTCTTGCGCCATATATGGCTCAGGGAGAAGGTTAGGATGAGGGGATTTTTTCAATAAAATCCTCCCCCTTGCGCAGCAGTGCTGTTCACCTTTTTCAAAGGAGGGAGCGTTTCGAGATTCAATACCATATTGAATTCAAGGGTGTTCCCCTCTTTTTCCTTGCGCCATATATAGCTCAGGGTTAGGGGAGATTTATCAATCAGTAATAATGAAATTACGCTTAACTGATCAGCATTACTGCGCCAGCGGACTTTCTTTCAAAGCAATGCCGCTGGCCTCAGCTGCACTGGAGAAAAGCCTGCATTTGCCCGGCTGCAGCCGGCATGCAGCAAAACAGCCATTTCTTTTTTGCCTGCCGGCTTCAATACTGAAGCCCTTTTTCAGTTATGCTGAAGCGCAGATAGCGTTGAATAAAAAAAGGGATAGAGGCTTTATGCAGAACAATAGCGCGTTGATTGTGGTGGATGTGCAGAATGGATTCACCCCGGGCGGCAATCTGGCGGTGGCCAATGCTGACCAGATTATTCCAAAAATTAACCAGCTGGCGCAGTATTTTGACAATGTGGTGCTGACGCAGGACTGGCATCCGGAAAACCATATTTCTTTTGCAGAAAACCATGCCGGACGCCAGCCGTTTGATACGGTGCAGCTGGCTTACGGCCCGCAGGTTCTGTGGCCGGCGCACTGCATTCAGGGCACGCATGACGCGGCCCTGCATCCCGCGCTGCATGCCCCGCATGCGCAGCTGGTGATCCGCAAAGGCTTTCATGCGGAAATTGACAGCTATTCGGCTTTTATGGAGGCCGATCATAAAACCTCGACCGGCCTGGCCGGCTATTTGAAAGCGCGCGGCATTGATACGCTGTTCATTGCCGGCATTGCGACGGATTTCTGCGTGGCGTGGACGGCGATTGACGCCTGCAGGCTGGGCTTCAAGACCTTTGTGGTTTCAGATGCGTCTAAAGGCATTGACCTGCAGGGCTCGCTGCAGCATGCGTGGCAGGACATGCTGGCGCATGGGGTAAAGCGCATTTATGTCAAAGATATTGCCAGCCTGCACGGGGCAGCCTAGCTTCGGCTCATTCTGAGCTGCCTTTTTATCCGCCTGTACAGAGAGTGAAACCGCATGGCTGCATTTCTGAGATTTAACCGCTGGGTGCAGCAAACTTTTGCATTATGGGTAGTGCTGTTTTCCGGCATCGCGCTGTGGCAGCCGGAAGCGTTTGTCTGGCTGAAAGCCTATATCCCCTGGATGCTGGGCATCATCATGTTCGGCATGGGCATGACCATGACCGTGGCGGACTTTAAAGGCGTGATGCAAAGCCCGAAAGCGGTGCTGATCGGTGTCGCCGCGCAGTTCATGGTGATGCCGGGCCTAGCCTATGCCTTGTGCAAGATTTTCGCTTTGCCGCCGCAGATCGCCGTGGGGGTGATTCTGGTCGGCTGCTGCCCGGGCGGCACAGCCTCCAACGTCATTACCTATATGGCGAAAGGCAATACCGCGCTGTCTGTGGCCTGCACCTCAGTATCGACCCTGATTGCGCCGCTGCTGACGCCGGCGGTTTTCTATCTTTTAGCCAGCCAGTGGATTGAGATCAATGCCTTATCCATGCTGGCCTCTATTCTGCAGGTGGTGCTGTTCCCGATTGCGCTGGGCCTGATCGCGCGCAGCCTGTTCCGGCGCCAAGTGGAAGCCTATGTTCAAGTCATGCCGCTGATTTCGGTGGCGGCCATTGTGGCGATTGTGGCAGCCATCATTGGCGGCAGCAAAGGCCAGATTCTGCAGTCAGGCCTGCTGATTTTAGGCATTGTGATGCTGCATAACGGCTTGGGCTATCTGCTGGGCTTTTGGGCCAGCCGGCTGTTCAGGCTGCCTTATGCCGACTGCAAGGCGGTGGCTATTGAAGTCGGCATGCAGAACTCCGGCTTAGGCGTGGCGCTGGCGGCGGCGCATTTCGCCGCCTCGCCGCTGACCGCGCTGCCCAGCGCGATTTTCAGCCTGTGGCACAATATTTCCGGCCCGGCTTTGGCCAGCTATTGGGCCGGCAGGGCAGAGGCGCCGGCCGCCGCAGCCCCGGAAAATGCGGACTGAACATGGCGCCGCTGCGCTTTTCTGTTAAAAGCGCAGCTAAAACAGCTGTTTAAATTATTTACAGATAGCCTGCCTGTAACATGACTGTCATAATGTCTGCCTAACATGCCTTTCCGAAGGCTTTATAACAGACTGTTGCAGACAGCATTGAGAGGGTATGCAGAACTTTCAGCATTCATCGGAGACGTATTTTAACCGGGAATTATCACTTTTTGAATTCAACCGCCGCGTGCTCGCGCAGGCGCAGGATCCTGATTTGCCCTTGCTTGAGCGCTTGAGCTTTCTGATTATTTTTGCCAGAAATCTGGATGAATTTTTTGAAATCCGCGTTGCGGGCCTGATGAAGCAGCGCGATTTGAACGCCATAGCCCGCACACCGGATGCGCTGCCGACCGAAGTGGTGCTGCATGAGCTGTCGCAGGCGGTGCATGCATCGGTCAAAAAGCAGTATGAAATTTTAAACCATGCGGTTTTGCCGGAGCTGCAGAGCCGCGGCATTCAGTTCATTCAGTATCAGGATATTTTAGAAAAGCATAAGGCGTGGATTGCCAAATACTTCGCCAAGGAAGTGCAGCCGGTGCTGACCCCGATCAGCCTGGACCCATCGCACCCTTTTCCGCGCCTGGTGAATAAAAGCCTGAACTTTATTGTCAGCCTGGAAGGCAAAGATGCCTTTGGCCGTGAAATCACCCTGGCGGTGGTGCCGGCGCCGCGCTCGCTGCCGCGCTTGATTGCGCTGCCGAAAGACGTGGCCGGCAGCGCGGATGCGCAGATTTTCCTGACCGCCATCATTCAGCAGCATATCAGCGAGCTGTTCCCGGGAATGAAGGCCACTGGATGCTACGCTTTCCGCGTGACCCGCAATGCCGACCTGATTCTGGCTGAAGATGTCGATGACCTGGCGGTGGCGCTGAAGGATGAGCTGTCTTCGCGGCGCTTTGGCCGCGCGGTGCGCCTGGAAATTGAAGATGACTGCCCTGAAGCCATCATGCAGTACCTGCTGGACCAGTTTGACCTGAGCGAGCAGGAGCTGTACCGCATCGGCGGGCCGATCAACCTGTCGCGCCTCAGCACCAGCTTTGAGCGCCCGGAACTGAAGCATCCGCACTTTACCCCGGTAATTCCTAAAATCTTCCGCAAGCCGCACAGCATGTTTGAGATTTTAAAAGCGCAGGACGTCCTGCTGCATCATCCTTTTGACTCCTTCCAGCCGGTGATCAGCCTGCTGCGGGAAGCCGCCAAAGATCCTAAAGTCTTGGCGATCAAGCAGACCCTGTACCGCAGCGGGCCGGATTCCGAAATTGTGCAGGTGCTGGCCGAAGCCGCCCGCAACGGCAAGGAGGTCACCGCGGTGATTGAGCTGCGCGCGCGCTTTGATGAGGAATCCAACATCACCGTGGCGAATATCCTGCAGGAAGCCGGCGCAGTGGTGGTGTACGGCATTGTCGGCTATAAAACCCACGCCAAAATGATTTTAATTGTGCGCCGCGAAAATAATCAGCTGCTGCGCTATGCGCATTTGGGCACCGGCAATTACCACGCCAGCAATGCGCGTATGTACACCGATTATGGCCTGATGACCACGCAGCCGGAAATCTGCGAAGACGTGCACCGTATGTTTCAGGAGCTGACCGGCATGGGCAAGATGGCCAAGCTGAAAGCGCTGCTGCATGCGCCTTTTACCCTGCACAGCGAGCTGCTGCGGCTGATTGATCAGGAAACCGCATTGGCGCAGGCCGGCAAAGCCGCCCGGATTATCATTAAGGTCAATGCGCTGACCGAGCCGCAGCTGATCGCCGCGCTGTACCGCGCTTCTGAAGCCGGCGTGCAGGTGGACCTGATCATCCGCTCCATCTGCTGCCTGATTCCGCAGGTGCCGGGCATGTCGGAAAATATCCGCGTGCGCTCCATCGTCGGGCGCTTTCTGGAGCATACCCGGGTGTATTATTTTGAGCACGGCGGCCAGAAAAAGCTGTACTGCGCCAGCGCGGACTGGATGGGGCGCAACCTGTTTTCCCGGGTGGAAACCTGCTTCCCGGTTTTGGATGCCGGCCTGAAAAAGCGCATTTTCAAGGATGGCTTGGTGAGTTACCTGAATGACAATCAGAATGCATGGGACCTGCAGCCGGACGGAACATGGATTAAAGCCGCAGCGGATCCTGCAGGGCAGGCGCACAGCGCGCAGCGCCTGCTGATTGAGCAGAAAATGCTGAAAGTCTGATTTTCCTCAAACCTAAAAAAGCCTGATCAATGTCAGGCTTTTTTAGGCTTCAATCCGCGGCTTAAGAGGCTTTGGACTGCTTGGACTTCAAGATTTCCGTGCGCAGGCTTTGCGCTATTTCGGCCGCTTCGCTGTCCATGCCGTTAATCATAAAGGCATGGCGGGTCAGGACATTGGTCGGGTTCGGCAGGCTGACCAGCTGGAAATGATCTGAAATTTCCTTCAGCTGGGCATTCGGCACATGCACGGCGCTTTCCTTGGCGGACAGCTGCTGCACCAGGCGTTCAGCGGCCTGCACGGAGGACAGCTGCATGGCTTCCACCGCGCTGGACACCGCGCTGCGGGTCTGCAGCACAAAGCGCTTCTCTTCGCGGTAGCGCTTATACAGCACATCCGACAGCAGCTGGAACACCGCGCTGATCATGGTCAGGCACTGCAGCGCATTCGGCGTGTCCGCCGACATGCTGATGGTGGCGCCTTTCTCATCAAACTTATGCACGGTGCAGAGGTCTGAGCTGTTCAGCTTGTAATGCTGCACGCACAGCTCCGCAGTCTTGTTCAGGAAAATCTGGCACAGGTTGAAATAGGGCGCAGAGACCGTGCTGTTGACCGTATCCAGCAGCTGCTTCGGGTCGTAGAACTGAATATTCAGCGCCAGCTCATTGCTGTCAACCACAATCGGCTTGCTTTCCTTCGCTTTGGCTTTGTTCTGGGCCTGCTGCTGCGCCTGGGCGATCACCACGGCGGCGTTATGCTTTTCCTGCTCCAGCGCCTGAGCCAGAGTCTGGATTTCATGCTTGAGGCGCGACTCATTGTTAATCTGCGCCAGATATTCGCTGCGGCTCGGGCGGGCAATCGCACGGTACGCCAGCCACAGCAGGCTATGCACAATCAGCGAGGCCAGGATCGCCAGCCACTGCGTGCGCAGGATCTCGCCGATGCTCGGCTTGATTAAAGTGATTTCAACGCTGCCGGCTTTTTTCTCATTCAGCACCGCATCGCGGACAAAGACCTCGCCTTCGCGGGTTTTGGTCAGGCCGCCGGTGGCCATCACCTGATTATCCGCATTCAGGATGCGGATCGAGGCGACGCTGGGGTTGGTCGCATAGCGGTCCGCCAGCAGGGCTAGAGACACGGTATTGGCCGGCTCCAGTTCAGAAATGCTGTCTGTCACCAGCTGGCTGGTCATGAGCTGGCCCTGGCTGGCGCGGTTCTCGTTCAGCTGGTGAGTGGTCGCCAATACCAGCAAAAAGGTATGGAAAGCAAAACTTACAATCAGTAGGCTAGCAAATAGCCCTTGTCTAGGCGCATTCAACGTAAACTTCCAAGGCAATTCTGTTCATTTTCGATTATGATTCTCCCAATAGCTGCAGCTCAGACCCGAGTCAATTCATGCGAGAAATCATTCTTATTTCATTTTTAGGACCTGACCAGCCTAATCAATTTACACGATTAATGCAGGTGCTTTCCGTTCATTCCCTGCAAATTCTGGATGTCGGGCAAGCCGTCATCCATAACCAGCTGACGCTCGGCATTGTGGTGTCGTCTGATGATCAAACTGCGACAGCATTAGCCATGAAGGAAATTCTGATTCTAGCACATGATATCGGCTTAACTGTGCGCTTTAAACCGATCTCTGCAGCAGAATATGACCAGTGGGTGAGCGAGGGAGGCCGCACGCGCTATATCGTGACGGCTTTAGCCCCGGAATTGGATGCTTCGCACTTACAGGCCGTTACAAAAATTGTCTCCGGCCAGGGCTTCAATATTGAAACCGTGACCCGCCTGTCGGGCCGTCCGGTGCTGACCGGGCAGGCGGAAGGCCCGAAGCGCGCCTGCGTGCAGTTCGGCCTCAGCGGGCAAATGCTGGACGCGGCCGCCATGCGCGCCGCCTGCCTGCGCCTGTCGGCTGAGCTCAGCGTCGATGTGGCGGTGCAGGAAGACAATGCCTACCGCCGCAACCGGCGCCTGGTCTGCTTTGACATGGATTCGACCCTGATTGAGCAGGAAGTGATTGATGAGCTGGCGATTGAGGCCGGGGTGGGCGAGCAGGTTGCGGAAATTACCGAGCGCGCCATGCTGGGCGAGCTGGATTTCCAGCAGAGCTTCCGCGCCCGCGTGGCGCTGCTGAAAGGCCTGGACGCTGAGGTGCTGCCGAAAATCGCCGAGCGCCTGACCGTTACCGAAGGTGCTGAGCGGCTGATTTCAACCCTGAAATCATTGGGCTATAAAACCGCGATCCTGTCCGGCGGCTTCCAGTATTTTGCTGAATACCTGCAGGAAAAATTAGGCCTGGATGAAGTGCATGCCAATGTGCTGGATGTCGAAGACGGCAAGGTGACCGGTGAAGTCAAAGGCCATATTGTTGATGGCGCGCGCAAAGCGCTGCTGCTGCGCGAGCTGGCGGACAAGATGGGCATTTCGCTGGAGCAGGCGATTGCCGTGGGCGACGGCGCCAATGACCTGCCGATGCTGTCGATTGCCGGCCTGGGCGTGGCCTTCCGCGCCAAGCCGCTGGTGCGCCAGAACGCCAATCAGGCGATTTCCAGCGTTGGCCTGGACGGCGTGCTGTACCTGCTGGGCGTGCATGACAAGGATTTGAACCGCGCATAATTGTGACCGGAGCATGAAAAATGCGGCGCCTGCGCCGCTTTTTTTGCCTGAAATTCAGCTGGAACCGGCCGGCGGCCCGCCGCCGCTGCCGATAAAAAAAGCAATTGATCCGGCCCGGAAAATTTTTTCAGGCATGCGGGAAAGCGCGGTTTTTTTTGTAATGACACGCCAAGCGTGACGGCATCATTGTTCTGGAAAAAGCCTTTAAAATAAAACTGTAATGACAAAATAATATTGCGACAAGGTGTGTCGCTTTTGCAAAATACAAGACTTTTTTTATGCGGAAAACTCAGCATAATGCATGCATAGAGATTGAGATCGACAGAATTCCATTGACTCATTTAACGGTTACAGTTGGCAGAATGGAGCACAGTTTGAGCGCTGCGTCTGCCGAATGACGGAGGTTTTTATGGTAACAGCGAATTTAGCGACCATTGCCGGCTTGAGCCTGATCGCCGCTGCCTTGATTGCTGTTTTCTTCTCGCCTTATCGTCGCTGGTTAAGTTTCATGCTGGCTGGGATGCTGGCCTGGGGGCTGATTGAAGTCATCCGCTTTGGCGCGCAAACCCTGTTTGAGCTGCCCATGGCTCACAGCTACCTGACGGCAATGGCTTCCGCGATGACGGTATTCAGCTTGATGCTGCTGCGCGAAGACCGCCGCGCCGAGCGGGCCTTGGCGAAGCGCCGCTGCATAGAGCATACGCCGGTATATGATGATGAACGGCAATGCTCCAGCCGCTGAAGGCTAAAGTTCAGATCTGCATAAAAAAATGCGCCTGCGGGCGCATTTTTTTATGCGCGGCCGGCTGATAATTGTCATACAAAGGCTTAGTGCTGAAAATAGAAGTTATGGTAGGATGAAGCAGTCAATTTCCCAACAATTACAATAGGCTCAAAGTCATGAAACTATCATCAATTCCTGTCGTAAAGTTACCTCTGGTTGATGTCAGCACGGATCCGCTGGATTTGCTGGTTGCCGGTTTAGCGCTCCGGATGAAGCAGCTGGCGCGCACCAGCCCAAAATTTATTGAGCTGATTCATGAGCGCCAGTTCCGCATTCAGATTGGCACGGATTTGGGCGTGGCGCGCCAGATTATTGTAAATAATGGGCAGATTGACACGGCCGCCGGCGATGCGGAAAAAGCCGATTTCATCCTGCAGTTCGCGGACAGCGAGCAGGGCGTGAAAACCCTGATGAAAGGCGATCCGACCGCATTCATGACCGGCATGCAGAACGGCAGCATTAAAATGGAAGGCGACTTTGGCCTGCTGGTATGGTTTAACAAGGCTGCCAAACTGATTCCGCCGAAGCTGCCGAAACCGGTCAAAGAAAAATTCAAAGCCGCGCGCCGCTTCTTAAAAGAGAAAACCGGCCGCTAATTTCAAGGCGGAAGCCTGAAAGCAGATGCAGTTAAAAAAAACCGGTTTCATGCAGGATGGAACCGGTTTTTCATTTGCATCTGAAATTAAAATAACAACGGAAAAGCCGTTTTTATGCCGCTTGCCGGCTTGGCACTCAGCTATTCCACTTCCAGATTAAAAGTCACCGGGCCGTCATTCACCAGATGCACCTTCATATCGGCAGCGAAAATGCCGGTTTGCACATTCGGAAACTGCGACTTGGCGTAGTCCGCCAGCTGCAGGTACAGCGCCTGGGCTTCGGCCGGCGGCATGGCGGGGCCAAAGTCCGGGCGCAGGCCCTTCCGGGTTTGCGCCATCAGGGTGAACTGCGACACCAGCAGCAGGCCGCCATTGGCCTGCGCGAGATTCCAGCCCATTTTGCCCTGCTCATCATCAAAAAAGCGGTATTTTAAAATCTTATCAATCAGCTTTTGGCCTTTTTCCAAAGTATCCTGCTTGCCTAAGCCCAGAAAAACCAGCACGCCATGGCCAATTTCACCGGCGGTTTCGCCGTCCACCACCACTTTCGCTTCCAGAACCCGCTGCAATAACGCCCGCATCTTTCATCCCATGCCATTCATTTTAAGCGCCCTAGTGTAGCAAAGTCCGCGCCGCGGCATGCATGCGGTTTTGCGCCTCAGCCATTCAATTCGGCCGGCGCGCTTTTAGACATTGGCCTAAAGCGCGCCGGCTTCCGGCAAAACTTGCTATACGGCTGCGGAAAATATGCTTTAATGCAGGAAGCACAGCGAAATTCACATAGATATGGCTCCAATCATTCATTCACTGCTTGATACAGATTTGTATAAATTCACCATGCTGCAAGTGGTGCTGCATAAATTTCCGCAAACCCACAGTGTGTATCATTTCCGCTGCCGCAATTTAGATGAAACCGCCTATCCGCTGACGGATATTCTGGATGATTTGAATGAGCAGCTGGATCATCTGTGCCGGCTGAAATTTGCCGAAGATGAGCTGCTGTACCTGCGCAGCCTGCGCTTTATTAAAAGCGATTTTGTCGATTATCTGGAATTATTCCAGCTCAAGCGCCGCTTCATCAAGGCCGGCATTGACCGCGAAGGCCGTTTGGACATTTGGGTTGAAGGCCCGATGGTTCAGGCCATGATGTTTGAAATTTTTGTCTTGGCGATTGTCAATGAGCTGTATTTCAAGCGCATCCGTTCCGCTGAGGTGCTGGCCGAAGGCGAGCGGCGCCTGAAGGCGAAAGTCGGGCTGATCTGCCAGTATAAAGCCGAGCAGAATCCGGCTGATCCGCCGTTTTTAGTGTCCGATTTCGGCACCCGCCGGCGCTACAGCTTTGCGTGGCAGAAGCATGTGATTGAAACCCTGCATGAGGCGGTGCCGGAGGTGTTCCGCGGCACCAGCAATGTGCTGATTGCCAAACAGCTGGGCATTTTCCCGATCGGCACCATGGCGCATGAATTCCTGCAGGCCTTTCAGGCGCTGGATGTGCGCCTGCGCGACTTCCAGAAAGCCGCGCTGGAAACATGGGTGCAGGAATACCGCGGCGACCTGGGCATTGCCCTGACAGATGTGGTCGGCATGGATGCCTTCCTGCGCGACTTTGACCTGTATTTCGCCAAGCTGTTTGACGGCTTGCGCCATGACAGCGGCGACCCCTATGAATGGGGCGATAAAGCCTATGCGCATTATAAAAAGCTGAAAATTGACAGCAGAAGCAAAATGCTGACTTTCAGTGACGGGCTGAATCTGGAAAAGGCCTGGTCACTGCACAATTACTTTAAAGACCGCTTTCAGGTCAGCTTCGGCATCGGCACCAACCTGACCAATGACATGGGGCAGACCCCGCTGAACATTGTGCTGAAGCTGGTGGAATGCAACGGCCAGTCGGTGGCGAAAATTTCCGACAGCCCCGGAAAAACCATGACCGACAATGACACCTTTCTGGCCTACCTGCGCCAGGTTTTTGATATCGCCGAGGCCTAGGCGGATTTTCAGCCTGCGCTTTTCAGGCCATGCCGGACGCCGCGCCGGCATGGCGCCTGCAGGCCAAAGCGCTTCCATATCTGTTATCCTGCTAAAGCAATGCAGAAAATCAAAATAATCCTGAAAATGACTTATGCTAAGATCAAAACCACCTCATCTTTATACCCTATGGCGCCGCAATGACTGAATCTGCCTTAAATCTTGGACTGCTGATTGAAGCGGAAGACCTGGTGCCGCATTTAGGCCATGAGAAATTAAGAATTGTCGATTTGAGCCGCAGTTCGGTGTATGAGCAGCTGCATATTCCGCACGCGCTTCACCTGAAGCCGAAGCTGCTGCTGCGCCAGGAAGAGCAGGCCACCGGGCTGCTGCCGGATCAGGCGGGACTGGAAGCCTTGATCCGCCATTTGAATATTTCTCCGGAGCATCATC
Organism: Acinetobacter sp. WCHAc010034; assembly: GCF_001696615.3. Taxonomy (NCBI): domain Bacteria; kingdom Pseudomonadati; phylum Pseudomonadota; class Gammaproteobacteria; order Moraxellales; family Moraxellaceae; genus Acinetobacter; species Acinetobacter sp. WCHAc010034. The sequence continues at coordinate 2,023,463 of NZ_CP032279.1, forward strand.
TGGTGGCTTATGATGATGAGGGCGGGGCATGGGCCGGGCGCCTGATCTGGAACCTGCACTGCCTGGGCTTTGAAAATGCCAGCCTGCTGAACGGCGGCATTCATGCCTGGCTGGGCGCAGGCCTGCCGACCTCTTCCGAGGCCGAATCCGTGCAGCCGGTGGCGCAGCTGGTGAGCGTGAACTTAGCGCAGAAAAACCGGCATCAGATTGAATATGACCAGCTGCTGGAAAAAGTGCAGAACAAAGCCACTCAGATTTGGGACTGCCGCACGGAAGATGAATATACCGGCCTGCGCTTAGCGGCTAGACGCGGCGGTCACATTCCCGGCGCGCTGCATTTTGAATGGAGTACTGCCCTTAACCGGGAAAATCATTTAAAATTGCATCCTTTGCAACACACGCAGCAGCGCTTGGAACAGCTGGGATTCAATCTGAATGAACCCGTGGTGGTCTATTGCCAGTCACATCACCGCTCAGGGCTCGCCTATATTTTGGGGCGCCTGCTGGGCTGGGAAATTCAAGCCTATGATGGCGCGTGGAGCGAATGGGGCAACCGCCCCGATAGTCCAGTCATAACCGGAGAGCTGCCGTCTTGAGCATCACATCGCGATTAAAACAACAGATTTTCATTCGGGCGCAGCGCGCTGTGCCGCAGCACAAGCTGTCGCGGGTGATTGGCAAAGTCGCCGCCAGCGAAAACCCGCTGGTGAAAAATGCGGTAATCGCTGCCTTTAAAGCGCAGTACGGCATTGACATGTCGATTGCGGAGCAGGGCAATGCCCTGAAATTCAAATCATTCAATGAGTTTTTTACCCGTTCTTTAAAAGACGGCGCGCGCGCCATTGATGCAGACGCCGGCAGCATTGTTTCGCCTGCAGACGGCGCAATTTCCCAGTTAGGCAAAATTGAAGCCGGCGACATTTTTCAGGCCAAAGGGCAAAGCTTTTCGGTTGAAAAGCTGATTGCAGATCCGCAGCTGGCGGAACCTTTCAAAAACGGTGAATTCGCCACGGTGTACCTGTCGCCGAAAGACTACCACCGCGTGCATATGCCGTTTGCCGGCACCTTGACGGAAACGCTGTATGTGCCGGGCGAGCTGTTTTCAGTCAACCAGACCACCGCGGAAAATATTCCAGGCCTGTTTGCGCGCAATGAGCGCATGGTCTGCCTGTTTGATACCGAGCTTGGCCGCATGGCTGTAGTGCTGGTCGGCGCGATGATTGTGGCGGGCATTGAAACCGTGGCCACAGGCAAAGTGAAGCCGACGGGCCGCCTGGAATTGAATCAGCACAACCTTTTCCTTGAAAAAGGCGCAGAATTGGGGCGCTTCTATTTAGGCTCTACCGCAGTGATCCTGTTTGAAGAAAATAAAATCCAGTGGGATGCTGCCTTTAAAGCCAATTCAGCGGTGATTATGGGCGAAGCCCTGGGGCATGCCCTGTAAAATCAGGCTGCCCGCGGCCATAAAAAATGCGCCTTTAAAGGCGCATTTTTTATGGCTTAAACTCAGCGTTTCACCACAATCGAGTCGATGCCGCTGTGCTGCAGGGTCTGCTGCGCAATCACCGCAGCCTCCTGAGAGTCATAGGGGCCAGACACCACGCGGTACCAGACTTTGCCATTTTCCGTGCTTTGCACCACATCCGCCGACAGGCCGTTCAGGATAATTTCCGCGCGGCGCGCATCGGCCTGATCAGGGTCATCATAGCTGCGCACCTGAAGGATATAGCTGGGCGCGGCTGCCGGTTCGCTGACTTCAAGCCCCGGCTCTTGCGCGGCTGCAGGCTTCTGCGCCTCAGGCGCTTCAATAATCACCACAGCGCTCTGGCCTTTGCTTTCAGGCACAGCCTGCTCCGGAATCGGCGTCACCTGCTGCTGCGGCAGCAGGTCATAAAAACGGTAGTCTTTATTGGTGTCTTCCGGCGCATGCTCCGCGCTGCCCTGGCTTTTAGGATGAACCGGCTCCCAAGGCTTCCAGAGCATGAGCGCAACCAAAAAACTCAAAATGATCAAAATAATCGCCAAAGTTCCCAGCCAGGCTGGAATTAAGGGCTTTTTCGGCTTATTCGGCCGTTCAGATACACCGCGCTGCGTTTTTCCAAACACGAGGAAACCTCATTATTTTAATTAAATGCCGCATGGGGCATGGCTTTCAGCTTAACTGCAGAATCACTGCGCCTTGCCGGAAGTCCGGCAAGGCGCAGTGATTCTGTCTGGCATCAATGTAAAAATACCGCGCCTTACATCGACTCAGGCGCAGATACGCCCAGTAATTCTAAACCATTGCAGATAACTTGCTGTACGTTTAATGATAACAGCAGGCGCGCCTGAGATAAGGCAACATTCTGCTCATCCAGAATTTTCACATCTTCCTGCGCATACCAGCCATGGAACAGGGCGGCCAATTCCTTCAGGTAGTTGCCGATCTGATGCGGTTCATAGCTGTTGGCTGCGCGGGTGACAATTTCAGGATAGGCCGCCAGCTTCGCCAGAATCTCAGTTTCCGTATCTGCGCTTAAAAGCGACGCATCGTAGTTCTGCAGCTGGCTGCGGTCAAACGGAATATTCTTTTCAGGCGCGCGGATATCGACCATGCGGTTCACCCGCGCATGCGCATACTGAATGTAATACACCGCGTTGTCCTTGCTCTGCGAAACGGCAAGGTCAAGGTCAAAGTCAATGTGCTGTTCAGATTTGCGCATCACATAGTAGAAGCGGGCGGCATCGTTGCCGACTTCCTGGCGCAGGTCGCGCAGGGTGACAAACTGGCCTGAACGCGATGACATCTGCACCATTTCGCCGCCGCGCCAGAGGCTGACAAACTGCACCAGCAGCACGGTCAGCTTTTTGGAGTCATAGCCCATTGCGTCAATGGCGGCTTTGACCCGGGCAATATAGCCGTGATGGTCAGAACCCCAGATGTCAATGATGTCGGTATAGCCGCGCTGCAGCTTGTTCAGGTGGTAGGCGATGTCGGAGGCGAAATAAGTGGTCTGGCCGTTGCGGCGCTTCACCACGCGGTCTTTTTCATCGCCGAATTCAGTCGACTTGAACCAGATGTTGCCGTCCTTTTCATACAGGAAGCCGCGCTGATCCAGCGTCTGCAGCGCTTCATCAATTTTTTCAGTTAAAGACGCTTCGCTGAACCATTGATTGAAGGTTACGCCGAATTCGCCCAGGTCATCCTTAATGTCATCTAAAATGGCTTTTAAGGCTGCCTGATGGAAAACGCGGTAGCCGGCGCCGATCAAGCTTTGCGCATTGTGAATCAGGCCGTCAATGTGCTTTTCCTTGTCGCCGGATAAAACGGTTTTATTGCCGTCGGCATCCGGTTCGGCAGCGTACTGCACATCTTCAGGCACATCTTTATACACTTCAGCGGCAGGGCGCACATAAGCGTCGCCGTCCTTGCTGAGGATGCCCTGCGCGATTTCCTTGACATAGTCGCCTTGATAGGCATTTTTAGGGAAAACCAGCGCCTGCCCGGCCAGTTCCAGATAGCGCAGATAGGTCGAAGTCGCCAGAATGTCCATTTGGCGGCCGGCATCATTGACATAATATTCGCGGTCAACTTTCGCACCGGTGGCTTCCAGCAGGCTGGCGACGGTCATGCCGTAGGCTGCGCCGCGGCCGTGGCCGACGTGCAGGCTGGACGTAGGATTGGCGGAAACAAACTCAACCTGAATGCGCTTGGCGGCATTGGCCTGAGTGCGGCCGTACTGGCCTTTTTGCGCCTGAATCTGCTCCAGCACCGCAAAGCGCTGGCTGGCATTTAAAAAGAAGTTGATAAAGCCGGGACCTGCAATTTCTGCTTTGCTGATGTCGGCCACTTCCGGAAGATTCGCAAGAATTTTTTCCGCCAGATCACGCGGCTTCATCGCAGCAGCTTTAGACCCGATCATGGCAATATTTGACGCAAAGTCGCCGTGGCTCCGGTCTTTGGTGCGCGTCAAGGTGCTGGTATTGCTCCAGTCAGAGGGAAGTACACCTTCAGCTTGAAGGGATTGCACTGCATGTTCGAGCGCTGCTTGTATTGCCGTATTCATAATCAGTCGAGAAATAAATGTCGCAGAAAAACAGCAAATATAGCAAATTTCAGGCCCTTTAGGTGAAGCCATTTGCTGCGAATAAATAATATTCGATTAAAAATGAAAAATCGCCTGTATCGGTAAAAAAGCGGCCTGCGCGCCGGGTGAATTTGCGGCAGCTGCTGGGCAGGCGGACAGGCTGCGCGGGGCGCCTGAATTTGCCGGCAATATTCCGGAACTCAAGGCCCGCCGGCGCCGCCAGATGGGCCATTTGCGCTACAGCGCGATTTCGACCAGCGCCCGGATAATCCCTAAAATCAGGCCAATGAATGCGCCGACCACTACGCCGTTGACCCGGATCATATGCAGGTCGCCGCCGACTTCATTTTCGATTTTATCAATCATTTCGCTGGAGTCCCATTCATGAATGCGCTCGCTGATGAAGCGGATGACTTTTTCGCTGTACTGGCCGGACAGGCTGACAGCGACCGCGCTGAGCTTTTCATTCAGCAGCTGGCGCACCGCCACATTCGACACCATATTTTCCCCGACCTGCTGAATCGCCACCCGCAGGTTCTGCGCCACGCCGGAATCAGGCTTCTGCAGGTCGGCCTTCACCGCATCGCATAAAATCACCACGGCGCCGCTGATGAAGTTCAGCACATAGGGGCTGTCCAGCAGAGCGTCTTTGGCCTGATTCAGGCGCATGCTGGCGGCGCTGTGATTATCCGCCAGCTGCAGGATCAGGCTTTGGCCGGCTTCTTCAATTTTTCTGCGCCACGGATGCTCCGGATCGGCCAGCATGGATTCCACCCGCTCAATCATCGAGTCAATGCTGCGCTGCTGCACGTCAATGCCGATCCAGCTGGCGCCTCTGGCCAGCTTCCATACGCCCAGCTCCTTGAACAGCTGGCGGGTCAGGTCGCGGACCTGTTCGGGGTGATGGATCATCCAGCCGTGCGCCAAATCCAGCCCGCGCTGCAGCACTTCCTGATGGAAGTCATTTTCCAGCACCGCGCGCAGCATCTCGCTGGCCAGATGGTTGATCCGGGTGTTTTTCACCCACTGCACGCTGTTGCTTTGAATGAAGCGCCCGATCTGCTCCTGCCCGACAAAATCGAAAATTTTCGGCACGGTCTGCTGAATGACATCGCTCACCTGGCGGTTATTCTGCGGATTGGCCAGCCATCTGCCGGCCGCCAGGGACAGGTCGGCCTGCTGCAGGCTGCGCTCCACCACCTGCGGCGACAGGAAATTTTCCTGCACAAAGCGCCCCATCGATTCGGCAATGCGGGCCTTGTTGCGCGGAATAATTTCGGTGTGGTCGCGCAGGAATTTCGGAATCGGCATTTTGCCGAAAGGGTTGCGGAACAGCACGGTAATCGCATACCAGTCCGCCAGCCCGCCGACCATGCCGGCTTCCGCCGACAGCATCAGAATATGGATCAGCCAGGCGTATTCCGGCAGCAGCTTGGCCGCCAGCATCAGGGCCAGCCAGGCCAGCACAGCCATGGCCAGGGCAATGGCCGCCAGGCGCCTGCTGCGCCGCAGGTTCGGCGATGGCGCAGCCTGATCCTGATCCATTGCGTTGCCTGTATCCCTGATCATTTTTCAGCTTTGGCGGCTGGGGCAGGCAGGACTTCCCCTGCGCTGCTCAAGCCGTATTTAGGCCCTAGGGACTGCAGAATCAGCCGGGCGTCAAAGGCGTCTTTCGGCGCGGATTTTTCATTTTTAAAGCACTCGATGGTATAGGCGACCTGCGCCGGGTCCAGTGTCACCACTTGAGGCATGTCATAAAACGGATCTGGCCAGTAGCCGGGATAGCGCCGGTAATAGCCGTAAGGATAAGGCGCCGGCGCAGGGTAGACCACAGCCTGCCTTGGCGGCTGCTGGGTGCGGTTGCTCGGGTCATCCAGCACTTTAAAAAACTGGAAGCCGTTCTGCACCGCGGCCTGCGCGGCTTTGACCAGGGTGATTTCCTCGGCGGTGCCGTAGCTCATGTTCGGGCGGGCTTTAAAGCTGATGCGGAAGGTCTGCGCATTCAGCGGCGTGCTGCCGAATTGGCCCAGCTGGTCAAAGGTCAGCGGCTTGGACGGCGCGCTGGCGCAGCCGGCAAGGGTTAGGCTGGCAGCCGCCGCTGCCGCAAGCAGTAAATTCTTCATGCTCAATCTCCTGAAAGGGGGTGACGCAGCAAGGGGAGAGTTCATCCAGCGCATTAAAAGCTGGAATCCGGCTGGGTTAAAAATTCGGCTTCTTCGGCCGTGGATATCCGCCCTAAAGCCTGATTGCGGTGCGGATAGCGCCCGAAACGGTCAATGACCGCCTTATGCTTTTTTTCAAAATCCAGATTTACCGGATTGCCCAAGCCTTCAAATAATTCTAGCGCATATTGATGAATCAGAGGCGATTCGCTGTGCATAAACGGCATATACAGGAATGCGCGCTGTTCCGGGCGCAGCTGCAGGTCCAGCTTCAGGCTGATGGCCTCCTGCGCCAGGGCCAAAGCCAGCGCGTCCTGCGCAAAGGCGTCCGCCGAAGCGCGGTGCAGGTTTCTGGAGAACTGATCCAGCACGATAATTTCCGCCAGGCGCCCTTCAGCGCAATTGCGCCAGCGCCAGAGTTCCGCCTGAGATGCGCTGCGCAGCAGGCCTGCAAAGTTTTTTCTGATGATTGCGTCAAATTCGGCGCTTTTTGCAAACCAGTTCGGCTGGGCCTCGGCGCTGAACCAGAACTCTAAAATATCTTGATAATTCATAAACTTTAGGCTTTGTTAGCATTTATTCATCAATACAATCACAAATTTCAAATGCCATATAGTGGAACTTTGTGATAAAAATTTGCAGAAATAAAATTTTGGTTTGCCTGAAAAACATGCAGGGTGTAATGTGGCGCCGATAAATCACGTTATACTGCAGCTTATGGGGATTTTCCGCCCTAAGCCTTGGAGATTGGGATGGTTTTTTGCTGCTCCCGCGCTGCGCCCGCCGAATGCCGCGGCGCTGAATTGCGCAGCTGCCCCCTGATCTGAATTGATGATTTTATTTTAGCCGTTCTTCCATTAAGCGAGATTGCAATGAGTCAGCCCGAATCGACCTCTCAAGATATTTTACCGGCCTGGGTGGATTCTTCGCATATACAAGGCATGCTCCGCGGCATTGAGCGTGAAAGCCTGCGCATGCAGAGCAGCGGCTTTCTGTCGCAGGCCGGCCATCCGCAGGCGCTCGGCTCCGCTTTGACTCATCCGCATATTACGACGGATTATTCTGAAGCTTTAATGGAATTCATCACCCCGCCGCAAGGCAGCATCGGCGAGGCGCTGGACTATTTAAGGGACATTCACGCCGTGGCGCACCGCCATCTGGAGCATGATGAAAAGCTCTGGCCGCTGTCCATGCCGTGCATGCTGGATGATGATGAAGAGCGCATCCGCCTGGCGCAGTACGGCGTTTCCAATATCGGGCGCTTCAAGACTCTGTACCGCCGCGGCTTGGGCGTGCGCTACGGGCGCCGCATGCAGACCATTTCCGGCGTGCATTACAACCTGTCTTTTCCGGATCATTTTTTTGAAGCGCTGCAGGCCGAAGAACAGGATGAGCAGCTGAAAGCGCTGAGCCTGCAGGATTACCGCAGCCACCGCTATTTCGGCCTGATCCGCAATTTCATCCGCCTGACCCCGCTGGTGATGTTTGTGCTCGGCGCCAGCCCTTCGGTATGCCAGTGCTTTATGACCGGCCGCGAGCATCAGCTGCTGCCGCTGCTGAAAGGCACGCTGTTCCTGCCATACGCCACCGCGCTGCGGATGGGGCGCTTCGGCTATCAGAATTCGGCGCAGAAGCAGCTGGGCATCCATTACAACAATTTAAGCGGCTATTTGGCGGGCCTGCAGAAAGCGGTGAAAACGCCGTATGCGCCGTTCAGCCGGTTGGGCCTGAGCGACGCGCAGGGCGAGCCGCTGCAGATCAATGACCATGTGCTGCAGATTGAAAATGAATACTACAGCCTGGTGCGCCCGAAGCAGGTGCCGCGTGACGGCGAAACGCCGTCGCAGGCGCTGGCCAGCCGCGGCGTGAGCTATGTCGAGCTGCGCGCGGTGGATGTCAACCCGTACAGCGCCATCGGCATTGATGAAAATGCTGCCGGCTTCCTGGAAGCGCTGGCGCTGTACTGCCTGCTGCAGGACAGCCCGGAGCTGCTGGATGCGGAGCAGGACGTGATTGAGCGGAATCAGGCCGAAGCGGTGAACCGCGGCCGCGCGCCGAATGCGGTGATTGCTGAGCATGGCCAAAGCTATCCGATTGAGGACTGGTGCCGGCGCTATTTGGCGCAAATGCAACCGCTGTCGGCTTTGCTGGACAGCGCCTATGAAACCGGCCTGTACAGCCGAGCACTGGCGGCCATGCTGGCGCGGGTGAACGAAGTCGACGAAACGCTTTCCGCCAGGATGATTGAAGATACGCTGGCGCTGGGCGGCACATGGAGCTTCGGCAGCCATATGGCGCAGCAGCATGCCGCGGAATATGAGCAGCATCAGCTCAGCCCGGAAACGCTGGCTTATTTTGATGAAGCTGCGCAGCAGTCGCTGCAGCGCCAGCATCAGCTGGAGCAGGAAACGCAGGTCAGTTTTGAACAGTATCTTAGCAATTTCAGATAAAAAATAAGAGGATATGCCATGCAGTGGAGTTACCGCCATGTCAGCGGTTTTTTATTTTTAGCCAGCGCGGCCGGCATGGCTTTTGCGCTGTATTTGGAGCATGTTCAGGGCCTGAGCCCATGCCCGCTCTGTGTTTTTCAGCGCATCGGCCTGATCGGGCTGGGGCTGATTTCCCTGATCGCCTTTCTGCATAACCCGGCTTCCAATGCGGCTAAGCGCGTGTATGCCTTTTTAGGCGCGCTGTCGGTTTTATGGTCTGCCGGCGTGGCTGCGCGCCATGTCTGGCTGCAAAGCCTGCCGCCGGATCAGGTGCCGAGCTGCGGCCCGGGCCTGGATTACTGGCTGGATACGCTGCCGCTGAAATCCGTATTTGAGCAGGTGCTGACCGGTTCCGGCGAATGCGCCAAAGTGGACTGGACTTTTCTGGGCCAGTCGCTGCCGGTCTGGTCTTTGGTGTTCTTCAGCGTTTTGGCGCTGATCAGCATTTGGCAGCTGCTGCGGAAATATCCGCTGGCGCAGAAAGCGGCCAGTAAAAAGTAAGAAATGCATTTAAAAAGCCAGCGGAACGCTGGCTTTTTTGATCAGGTCAGCGCAATGCCTTCCATGCTTTTCAAATCCGTGATGTATTCATGGATTTGATTGCACTGTTCATCTTCATCATTCGGATAGAACCAGTGCACGATCTGCTCTGCGACTTGCGGATGGTGCTGCAGCTCAAAATGATTCACGCCGTAGAAAATCGCTTTATGCGCGTCCGGAACCTTCAGCTGGTAGCGCGGGTTCGGATGCTCGCCCAAGGCGCTTTTTACGCTGACCAGATAATCGCCGATGACCTGCAGCGTGCGGTTCCTGCGGTTCTCAAATTCAATAGTTCCCGCCACCAGATAGGCGTTGACATGCGAGGGGATGGGCGCCGGCTTGCGGTTGTCATCCATCAGGCCAATCCGCACCTCATTGTGCTCCCAGTCATCATCGCGCACGCTGCCGTAGCGCAGATCCAGAATGCCGTTGCTGCGGATATTGGCGATATGCCCGGCAATTTTTCCCAGGGGAATGCGCCCCAGATGCTTCTGCAGGGCAAAGCCCATGCGCTCCAGCACAGCGCCGTGGTGCGGCGAGCCTAAGCAGACCAGATTTTCCACGCGGTGAATCCAGCCGTGCATGTTCTGCTTGCCGTAGAACAGCGCGCTGCGCGACACCAGGCCGCCCATGCTGTGGCCAATCAGGTCAATGCTGGTAATGCCCGGATTGCGCTGCACCAGGTCTTCCAGCGTATTGGACAGGCTGCGCCCGTTGGCGGAAATGCGCCGCCCGGTATTGTAGTTCAGGTACAGCATGGTGTTATGGTCGCGCTGCGCCAGCAGCTTTTCGCCAATGCCGCCGTATTTGCGCGTGGACCAGGTTAAATGGTTCATGCACAGGCCATGCACCAGCAGGCTGATGCGCCCGGTCAGTTCGCCCTGCTGCACGGCGCCGTAGTGGTCATACACCACCATCGGCAGGGCCATCGGGTTATGCTGCTGCAGCAGGTAATCGCCCAGCACGCCATTCAGCGCGCCGACCAGGAAATGCAGGGGCGGCGTCAGCTGCTTTTCATGCAGTTTCGGGAATTTTTCAATAATGCTGCGCAAGCTAGGCGCCAGCAGGTATGTGCCGTAATTGAAGAATGTTTCATAAGCCAGCTGGTACAGCTTGGCAATTGACGGAATGTCATGAAACTGCTGTGAGCCTTGCTCGCTCATGCCGAATACGCTGATCAGCAGCTCGCGCTGAATATTCTGAATCAGGTCATGCACCACATCGCTGAACCGCATGGTGACCAGCTGCGCCAGCCCTTCCAGCACATCGGCCTGGCTGGGCGGGGTGCGGTCCCATTTGCAATAGGTCTCATGCAGCGGCGTTAAACTTGGCATCGTTTCCTATCCTGTATTTTCCGCATCCCGGTATGCTGTTGTTTTTAGGCGGGGCTGCGGAGTGGGTTTTCTTTTCGCGTTCTGTCTGTCGCTTTTAAAATACCTAGAATTGCGGATTTGCTCGAGTTTTTTTGTCTAACAATACTGGCGGATTGGCTTATTTTTAGCAGAATGCGGCTTTTGCCGCATTTATCCGCTAAGCTGGCCTCAGAGAGTGCTTAATATTTGGACAAGGCATGAATGTGATTTATCTGCATGGCTTTAAAAGCAGCGCGCAGTCAGTGAAAGGCCAGCTGCTGCAGCGCTATTGCGCGCAGCGCGGCGGCCCGCAGGTGCATCTGCCGGATTTGAATGCGCCGCCGCAGCAGGCGCTGCATCAGGTGTCTGAACTGATTCAGCACCTGGATGGCGCGGCGCTGGTCGGCAGCAGCCTGGGCGGTTTTTATGCAGTGCAGCTGGCCGCCCGGCACGGCATTCCGGCGGCTTTAATCAACCCGGCCATGCGGCCTTGGGCGCTGTTCCGCAGCCTGTTCGCCGCCGAGCAGCTGCCTTATGCCGTGACGGAGTGCTGGACGCTGGATGAGGCGCAGCTGGATTATCTGGAGCAGGCCGCCGTGCCGCATGCGCCGAATGCGGGTCAGATTCTGGCGCTGCTGCAGCGGGGCGATGAAGTGCTGGATTACCGGCAGGCGCAGTCCTTTTTCAGCCAGCCGGCCGGCCGCGCCATGATCATCAGCGAAGCGCAGGGCAGCCACGGCATGGATGATTTTGCCGGTAAAATTCCAATGCTGTTGCAGTTTTTGGCCGATGCGGTTCAGAATAAGCCGGATGGAAAAACCGGCGCATCGCCTATTGCGTCATGATTTGACGCTTTAATGGCTAAAGAAATGGCGCCGGCAGGCGGATGGATGGGCTTTTTTGCGAAAAAGAATATACTCTAGCGCTTGAGATCAATGTTTTTAACCAGAATGCAGGGAATTTTGCAACGTGACGCAATATACGGCTCAATCGCTTGAAGTTTTATCCGGCTTAGATCCGGTGCGCCGCCGCCCGGGCATGTACACTGACACCACCCGCCCCAACCATTTGGCGCAGGAAGTGATTGATAATGCCGTCGATGAAGCGCTGGCGGGGCATGCCGATAAAATTACCGTGACGGTGTATAAAGACGGCTCCTTGTCGGTGGAAGACAACGGCCGCGGCATGCCGGTGGATATTCACCCCGAATATGGCCAGAGCGGGATTGAAATCATTCTGACCAAGCTGCATGCCGGCGGTAAATTCAGCACCGACAATTACCAGTTTTCCGGCGGCCTGCATGGCGTGGGCATCTCGGTAGTGAACGCGCTGTCGACCCGGGTTGAGGTTGAAGTGCAGCGCCAGGGCAACCTGTACAAAATGGCCTTTGAGCAGGGCGAGCCGGCCGCGCCGCTGCAGGTGCTGGAAGGCAAGGCGCCGAAGCGCGCCAGCGGCACCCGCGTGCATTTCTGGCCTGAAGCCAAATATTTCGATTCGCCGAAATTCGCCCTGAAAGCCCTGAAGCACAACCTGAAAGCCAAAGCGGTGCTGGCTGCCGGCCTGCAGATTATCTACATCGATCAGATCAACAGCGAAAAAATTGAATGGCAGTTTGAAAACGGCCTGGTTGACTATTTAATGGATGAGCTGCAGGACCGTGAAATTCTGCCGGCGCCAGCATTTGTCGCTTCAGGCCAGGCGGAGCGCGCCAGCGCCGAGTTCGCCATCTGCTGGAATGCCGAAGGCGGCGAGCAGGTGCAGGAAAGCTATGTCAACCTGATTCCCACCGCGCAGGGCGGCACCCATGTCAATGGCCTGCGCTCCGGCGTCACCGATGCCATCCGCGAGTTCTGCGAGCTGCGCAATCTGCTGCCGCGCAATCTGAAGCTGTCTGCGGAAGACGTCTGGGACGGCGTGAACTATATTCTGTCATTGAAATTTCAGGAACCGCAGTTCTCCGGCCAAACCAAGGAACGCCTGTCCAGCCGCGAAGCCTCGGGCGTTGTGCAGAACATCGCCAAAGACGCTTTTGCGCTGTGGCTGAACCAGAACTCCGAGATTGCGATGCAGCTGGCCGAGCTGGCGATTGCCAAAGCCGGGCGGCGCCTGAAAGCGGCCAAAAAAGTCGAGCGCAAGCGGATTGTGTCTGGCCCGGCCTTGCCGGGCAAGCTGGCGGACTGCGTCGGCCATACGCTGGAAGAATCCGAACTGTTTATTGTGGAAGGCGACTCTGCCGGCGGTTCCGCCAAGCAGGCGCGCGACAAGAATTTTCAGGCGATTATGCCGATCCGCGGCAAAATCCTGAATACCTGGGAAGTTTCTTCAGATGAGGTGCTGGCGTCTCAGGAAGTGCATGATATCGCGATTGCGATAGGCGTAGACCCGGGCAGCGATGACCTGTCGGAACTGCGCTACGGCAAAGTCTGCATTTTGGCCGATGCCGACTCCGATGGCCTGCATATCGCCACCTTGCTTTGCGCGCTGTTTGTCAAGCATTTCCCGAATCTGGTGGAAGAGGGGCATTTATTTGTCGCCATGCCGCCGCTGTTCCGCATTGACGACAGCAAAGACGTGCATTACGCGCTGGATGACGCCGAGCTGGAGCAGATTCTGAAAAAATGCAAAACTAAAAACCCGCAAATCACCCGCTTTAAAGGCTTGGGCGAAATGAACGCCAGCCAGCTGCGTGAAACCACCATGGATCCGAATACCCGGCGCCTGGTGCAGCTGGACTTGGACGATCTGCATTTTACCGCAGGGCTGCTGGATAAGCTGCTGGCCAAGAAGCGCTCCAGCGACCGCAAGCACTGGCTGGAGCAGAAAGGCAATCTGGCTGATCTGGCGGTTTGACCGCGTCCTGATCTGCTCAGTTTTCCGCGCGCAGGATTTTAAAATGAAGGCTTTCCTTGCAGGGCCTTCATTTTTTTCAGCTGAGCATAAAACTTCCGGCTTTGGCCTGAGGCATTGCCGGCTGTCAGCTTTTAGGCAATCTCCGGCATCCTCACATGCCTGCCTAATCCGCCATCCGCGGCGGCTTTCATCGGCATATACCGTTTTTTTCCGCAGCGCAGCATGCCGCGTTCAGCCATCGCATCAGTATTGAGCAGCCACCGCAGCAGCAAAGCCATCTTGTCCAGTCCGGCGTTTCCTATATACAATTTTTAAGCATATCTTTTGGGCTGAACGGGTTAAGCTGAGTCAACGCCATAACTAGAAGAGTAAAAATGGAAGCAGTGTTATTTCTAATCCATCCTAATGATTTAGAAACTTTAATTTTAGAAGCGGAAACTTCGCAGGACGTGCTGGAGTCTGAATTCATGCAGCAGTCGCTGTATTTGGGGACGGCTTGGGAAACCCTGAATCAGGCGCTGAATCCAGCCGGGCAGCCGGCGCAGGAAGGTATGGAATTCGCCATTCAGGCCGAGCATCCGCTGTCGGAACGGCTGAGCCATCCGGACGCCGTCCGCTACAACACTGTGGTCCGCGTGGCTGAGCTGCAGCAGGCGCTGCAGCAGCTGACGGTAGATGAAGTCAAAAAACGCTATCAGTTTGCCGTGGTCAATACCGCGCCAGAAGCGCTGGCGCAGGAACTCAGGCTGGCCGAGCTGAAGCTGATCTACCTGCAGCTGCAGGATTTTTACCGCGAAGCAGCCAGAAAAAATTGGGCGGTATTAAGCGTGATTCAGGACAAAATCCGCCCGGAAAAGCTAATCTAGCAGGCGCTGCATCAGCACCAAGTCGCGCCATTCGCCAAATTTCTGCCCAACCTGCGGCATGTAGCCGGTTTGCGCAAAGCCGAGCTGCTGATGCAGGGCAATCGATGCGGCGTTGCCGTGGTCAATGCCCGCCACCATGACATGCACGCTGCGGCTTCGGGCATGCGCAATCAGCTGCAGCAGCAGGCGCTTGCCCAGCCCCTGCCGCGCATAGTCCGGCGCAATGTAGACTGAATGCTCAACCGTGCGGCGGTATCCGGAAAAATTCCGGAAGGCGGCGTAATCGGCATAGCCGGCAATGCGCATTTTTTCCTGATCTTCAATCACCAGAAAGGGGAAATCCTGCGCCTGCAAGGCCTGCAGCTTATGCTGAAAGGCTTCAAGGCTGTGCGCCTGGTCATTCCATGTGGCAAAGCCGTGCAGTACTTCAGCATTGTAAATCGCCAAAACAGCGGGCAGGTCCTGCTGTACGGCAGGGCGGATGATCAAAGGCATGGCAGCTTCAAAACGGAAAAAGAGGCTTTATTGGATGCGCTGTGCATAAAAAAAGCAAGACTGACGTCTTGCTTTTTTTGCAGGCGCAAGGCGCATTAGAAGTGGTATTTCACCAATGCGCTGACGTTGTTTTCGTCTTTGCCTGAAATGCCGAATTTGTTGTTCCATACCGAGTGCTCAATGCCAAGGTACAGGCGGGTGTCCGGAGAAATGTGCTTGCCGGCGTTCCATTTCCACTGCGTTGTCCAGTTCAATTCGCTGGCATGATCGCCTTTTTCAGCAGTTGACCAGTCCAGGAAACCGTCAACAAGGAAATCTTCAGAACCTAGCTTCAATGGCACACCGTAAGTGATGGTCATTTGATAGTCATCTTTTTGAATTTCGTTGTTCGCGCGGTAGAAGTTTACGCTGGCATACTGCGTATACGGGATGGCAAGATCGAAACCGACACCGTAAAGGAAGTTGTTAAAATCATTGCCGAAGTTGTCCTGGTTGCCTTCCCATGTGGTTGCGATTAAAACATCTTTAATCGGGCCGGCAGCCAGCTTTTTGCCGGAAATTTCGCCCAGGCTTAAACGCGGCGCAAGCTCAAAATAGGTGAGGTTATTGTCATCGCCGCCGCGCATGCGGTCCATAAAGAAGAACACGTCTGCATATTTTACTTTAGCTGCATATTCAACAGTCAAAGTCGACTGCTGCTCATCAACCACTTCATAATTCTCGCCGTACAGGCCAGTAATGCTGAAGTCCTGCCAGATTGGCGCAGCCTGCGTGAATGCTGCCGCTGAAGCGAATGCGCATGCGGTTACGAATTGTGTAAATTTCATTAAAAATGTCTCCCCCGAGAAGCACTGAAAGCATACAGATTCTTTAGCAAAAATAAAGTCAAAAATGCTGGGCGGAGAAAAAAAGCGTCCGGGTTTGCAGGGGCCGGCCGCCGTCCTTAGGGCAAGGTTGGCAATGACCATGAAATTTTTTTCTTATAAAACAGCAATATTCTCCGCAAGCCAAGCCAATGCCTGCCGGAGCAGCGCTGCGCCTAAGCAGATCCGCCGGTGCCAATCCGGACAAATGCCTAGATTTTGTATGGAATTATAAAAAATATAAAAATAGCGCTTGCATATTTTTCAGTTAGGACCGATATTCGAAGTATAAGGACACAGTTCTGCAGGCTGTAAAGTGTTCATTATTCAATGTGGAGGACGGCGTTCCAAACGAAGTTGAAGATGTTCTGCGCTGCATACAGCAGCCAGTGTAAGTGTGCCGAAATAAGAAAGTTTTGCACAATATTTTATAGATAATCCAGATGGTTAGAGGATGATATTATGAACATTGAAATCCGTACAGATAAGAACATTCAGAATAGTGACCGTTTAATTGAGTACGTTCGTGCAGAACTGAATCAGGAATTCCAGCGCCACAGTGAGCGCATCACTCACTTTTCGGTGCATTTCAGCGATGAAAATGGGGACAAGGGTGGCAGCGATGACATCAAGTGCATGATTGAAGCGCGCCCGGCCGGCTTAAAGCCTGTGGTGGTGAACCACAGAGGCCATAATGTTGATACGGCGATTCACGGCGCAATTGAACGCCTGAAACGCAGCCTAGAGCATGTGTTCGAGAAAAAAGAGAACCCTCGCGTTGCTCAGCCTGCATTTGCCGAAGCGGATGAAGAGGAATAAGCTGATTCACCCGCATTAAAAAAAGCCCTTCGGGGCTTTTTTTAATGGCTGGAAAAATTGCGCCTGCTTTACATTATCATCAAAACAAACAGCAGTTTATTCGGCATAATAGAGCATAATAATTTCAAGAGAGTTTCCTCCATGTTAACAGCGCAGCAGCAGGTTTTTGTACAGGCCTTAGAAGAACAGAATCTGGCGCAGGTCAAGCTTCTGTTGGCGGAAGGCCTGAATCCGAACTTTATCGACTTTGAAAAAGGCCCTGCGGTTTCCGTCTGGTCAGACGGGCTGTTCAAATGGTGGGAAGAAATCTGCGAAGCCTATGAAGCCGGCGCGCCTTTGTCCGGGCAGCAGAAGCAGGAGCGCCTTGCGGTGCATCTGGAAATTCTGGAAGCGCTGATTCAGGCCAAAGTGAACCTGCACCTGTGGGATGCGGAAGAACTGTACGGCCCATTATGGGACGCTGCCAGCTCCGCCTGCGCGCCGGCGGTCAAGCGCCTGCTGGAAGAAAAAGTCAATCCGAATACTAAAGACGGGGAAGGCTTGACCATCCTCTCATCCATCAGCGATTTATTCTTTGACTGCGATTTTGATGAAATTGACTGGTCTGAGGCGCTGGAGGAAGAAAAGCAGACCCTGGAACTGCTGCGCAGCCAAGGCGCAAAAATGACAAAAGAATTAGCTTAATTAATACAAGAGATTCTGCATGACTGTAAGCATAACCTTCAAAACTTTAGGATTCGCCGCGCTGGCCGGCGTCAGCTCATATGCCCTGGCCGCGGATTTTTCATTTGACCGCCCGGGCGTCGGCTTCGGCACCGGCATTGCCCCAGTTGGCCAATTGGCGTGGGAGCAGGGCCTGCCCAGCGCAGCCTATCTGGAAAGCACAGATGCCAATGGGCAGAAAAGCAAAAGCCTGATGCTAAACGGCGATATGCTGCTGCGCACCGGCCTGGCCAAAGACCTTGAGCTGCAGCTGGGCTGGCAAGGCCCGTCCTGGTCTAAAACCAAAACCGGCGGGCGCAGCGAAGAGCAGGACGGTTTGGGCGATGTCAGCATCGGCCTGAAAAAAGCCGTCAATCTGGACGATGACAAGCTGACGATGGCGCTTCTGGCGGAAGCCATTCTGGCCACCGGCAACGACGGCTTCAGCAATGGCGATGATATCTACAGCCTCAGCTCAGCGGTTTCTTATGATTACAGCGAGCTGCTGACCACCTCGATTACAATGCGCTATGAAGCGCAGAACAGCAATTGGGCGGTTTCCGCTATTCCGGCCATTGAATATAAAATTGCCGGCAAGCTTTCAGGCTATTCGGAGTTTATTTTCCGCAAAGCCGAAAGCGCAGATAAGGAATATGCGCTGGGCAGCGGCTTAATCTATGCCGTGAATGAGCGCACGCAGCTGGATGCCGGCATTGCCCTGGACCTGAACGGTAAAAATAAAAGCTATCAGTCCGGGCTTGGCATCTCGTATTTATTCTAAGCGCACGCTGCGCATTTGATTTTCTCAGGATGAATCCATCGGCATGAAAATATTCGCTTATGGCGCAATGGCCGCAGCGCTGGCGTTCAGCGCCTCGCTGCAGGCAGAACCCGAACTGCTTTCTTCTGAAGAAGCCTTTCCCTTAACGGTGATTTCCAGCAGCGCTCAGGAAGCTGAGCTCAGCTGGAAAATGCCGCCGAATTACTACCTGTACCAGCATAAAATTGAAGTCCGGCAGGGCAGCCAGCCGGTCGCGCTGCAGCTGCCGCCGGCTGAACCGCTGCATGATGAAAACTACGGCCGGGTGCAAGTGTACTATCAGCAGCTGCAGCTGCATATTCCCACGCAGGCATCGCAGCAGTATCAGGTGACGTGGCAGGGTTGCGCGCAGGACCGGGTGTGCTATCCGCCGCAAAGCGCCACTTTTCAGACCGATGCCGGCGGCCTGGTCAGCATGCAGAATCAAGGCCACGCCGCCAAGCGCCTGCTGGACTTAGCCGGCAGTGGCGCGCAGCAGAATGATGCCTTGGCGCCACGCGATGGCGCAGCCGAGTCCGGCGTTGAGGCGCAGCCGCCGGCAGAAGCCGGCGCGGAATCGCAGGATCAGATCTGGTCAGCAACGCTGGCGGAAAGCTCGCTGCTGTACGGCCTGCTTCTGTTTTTCGGCCTGGGCCTGCTGCTGGCTTTCACTCCCTGTTCGCTGCCGATGCTGCCGATCCTCACTTCGCTGATTGTGCGCGACAGCAAAGGCATGAAAGCCTGGATGATTGCGCTGACCTTTGTCTGCAGCATGGCGCTGGTCTATTCGGTTTTGGGCCTGATTGCATCCTCCGCCGGGCTGAACTTCCAGCGCTGGCTGCAGCAGCCGTCCACGCTGATAGCGTTCAGCCTGCTGTTTGTCGCCTTTGCGCTGAATTTATTCGGGCTGTTTGAAATCAGGCTGCCGCGGGCGCTGGTGCAGCGCCTGGACCGGGTGCAGTCGGTGCAGAAAGGCGGCAGCCTGGCGGGCGCCGCGGTGATGGGCATGGTTTCAGCCCTGCTGGTTGGCCCCTGCATGACCGCGCCGCTGGCTGGCGCGCTGCTGTTCATTTCGCAAACCCAGAGCCAATGGCAAGGCGCGCTGCTGCTGTTCACCCTGGGCTTCGGCATGGGCACGCCGTTGCTGCTGGCCAGCGTGCTGGGTTCGCGCATTCTGCCGAGGGCCGGCCAGTGGATGAATCAGATTAAGGTGCTGTTCGCCTTTATCATGCTGGGCTTGGCGCTGTACTTTGTCCGCCCGCTGCTGAGCGAAGCGTGGATGCAGTGGCTGTCTTTGGCGCTGCAGCTGAGTTTCGCGGCCTATCTGCTGTGGCGGATTTTCGGACGCAGCGGGCAGCTGAAATGGCTGTATATCCTGTGCTTCTGCCTGGCGGCGCCGTATCTGGCCTACAGCCAGTATCAGCAGAGCCAGCGCTTTTTTAGCGAACAGGCTGCAGTTGAGGCGGTTTGGCACCGGGCGCGGACGGCTGCCGAATTCCGGCAGCTGCTGGCGCAGATTCCGGCCGGGCAAACAGCGGTGATTGATGTATATGCCGACTGGTGCGTGGCTTGCCAGCCGATTGAGCACCGGATTTTAAAATCCGCACAGGTGCAGCAGGCGCTGGCGCCGCATTATCTGATTAAGCTGGACCTCAGCCAGTATGATGATGCGCATCAGGCGCTGCTGAGCCAATGGGAGATTCTTGGGCCGCCGACCTTTCTGTTTTTGGACGGCGCGCATCAGGAAATCCGCGGGCTGCGCTTGACTGGCGCCTTTACTGAAGCCGAACTGCAGCAGCAGCTGCAGCGTTTGAAGGTTCCGGAAAATAATCATCCAGCTGCTGGCCGCCAATAACAGCTGTTCCAGCGGGTCAATGCGCGTGCGGCCGGCGCTGAAAGCCTTTGCGCTTCCTTTTGAGGAAGTGATGATTAAGCTGTCAGCGCAGGCTTAAATTCCTGCAGTGGGGTGGACAGCCTGCGCCAGATAGGCCCGCACCGAATTGCGCCCGCAGGCCTTGGCTTCATACAGAGCTTTATCGGCTTGAGTCAGCAGCTGCTGCGGGCGCATGTCCGGGCTTGAGGAGGCGATGCCGAAACTGGCGGTAACCTGAATCGGATGGCCGTCATCCCCCAGCAGCTCCATCTGCTGTATCGCTGAGCGGCAGCGTTCAGCGGCCTGCAGCGCCTGATCCAGCGCGGATTCATGCAGAATCAGGATGAATTCCTCACCGCCAAAACGGCCGGCCGCATCGCTGCTGCGCAAGTTCTGGCGCAGGATTGCGCTGACCTTGATTAAGGCTTCATCGCCTTTGTGATGCCCGTGCAGGTCATTAATCTGCTTAAAGTGGTCCAGATCCAGCAGCACCAGCGCATAGCCCGCGCCGGCATTCTGATGCAGATGCTCCAGGCGCTGATTGATGCTGCGCCGGTTGAACAGGCTGGTCAGCGGGTCAGTTTGGCTGAGCTCCTGAATCAGCTGTTCGCGGTGGCGCCACTGGCTCAGCAGGATTTCAAGCAGCGCCAGGCAGGTGAACAGGATCGGCGCAATAAACCACAGCATGGACAGCAGCCAGAACGCATTGGAATAGCTGCTGCTTTCCAGATGGAACAGCGGGGCATAGGGCACAACATCGGCATAGCTTAAATATGCGCAGCCGGCTAAGTACAGCGTGACGGGAATAAAGGCGCTGTAGACAATGCAGCGCGGCAGCAGCACCAGCCCGACTGCGGCCAGGCTGACATAGGAAATCATGGCGGCGGGGCTGAGGATGCCGATCAAATAGCCTTCGCGGCACAGCGAGATGACAAACAGGCCGACCGATAAAAACGGCAGCGCCCGCCTGACCCAGCGCCGGCTTTGCCAGGCGCGGCAGAGCTGGAGCAGCGCAAGCAGCAGCAGGAAGGACAGCGCATTCAGCGCCAGCTGGGATTTCATCAGCGGGAGATTGACCCATTGCCAGAGTTCAGGCGACAGCAGCACATAGGCTTTCCAGAGGATTCTGCTGAGCAGGACGGCAGCTGCAAGAATCAGCATCAGCATGCATTTTTTGACGATGCTCCAGTTGATCACCGCTTCATCTTCCAGCAGATATTTGGCGATTTTTTGCTTCAGTATGGCCTTGCGCAGCGGGGGCATTATCTTCATGGGCTAAAGCCTGCCTTTATTCTATTTGCGGTTTTCTTTTTCTTGGCGCCGGTGCAGTCCGCAAATCCTGATTAAAATAAAATAGCACGCTTTTACAGGCTTGATAATGGCTGTTTTTTAGCCGTACAGCGCCTTGCGGCGGGCTGCGCGCGGCATTGTTGCATATTTAAAACAGTGTGTTTTGACGCTGATGATTATTTCATTTCCGCAATTTTGTAGACTGCGCTTAATCAAGCAATTACAGCAATAGGGTTTCATCATGAAAGTTTTACATATTGATTCCAGCATCATGGGCGGCGCTTCAGTTTCACGCCAGCTCAGCCAGGCGATTGTCGTGCAGCTCACGGCCAAGCATGCAGGTGCGCAAGTGGACTATCTGGATCTGGCGCAGCAGCCGATTCCGCATTTAACGGCTGAAATCCTGATGGGACAGGATGCCGAGCAGGCCGCTTTAGGCGAAAAAATTATTCAGCAGTATCTGGATGCTGATGTAGTAGTAGTAGGCGCTGCCATGTACAACTTTGGCCTGTCTTCCACGCTGAAGGCGTGGATTGACCGCATCAGCGTTGCCGGAAAAACCTTTAAATACACCGAAAATGGCCCTGTCGGCTTGGCCGGCAATAAAAAAGCCTATATCGCCAGCAGCCGCGGCGGGGTTTACGGCGCAGACAGCCCGGCCGATTTTCAGGAGGGCCTGCTGCAAACCGTATTCGGCTTTACCGGGGTGAATGATGTGGAAATCATCCGCGCGGAAGGCGTCAATATGGGCGCTGAAATGAAGGATAAGGCGCTGGCCGATGCCATGGCGCAAATTCAGGCAATTTAATGCAGGCGCTGTAAGTTAAGCTGAAGCTTCTCCCCCATATCCGCTTCAGCTTGCGCTTTTTTCCGGCCAGCTTCAGCTGGCCGTTTTTTATTGCTCAGTTTTTTTAAATAAAGTTCAGTCCTGATCCAGGCGGTGCGCAAAAGCGGCCAAGTCTGCCAGCGCGCGCCGGCCTTCTGCAAACCAGGCGCTGAACATCTGAAAATTGTGCCACATGCCGGTGTAGATTTTGAATTCAACCGCTAAGCCGGCTTCCGCTGCTTTGTCCTTGAAGCGCTGCGCATCGCCCAGCAGGATTTCCTTGGAGCCTGCCTGCACATGTATCGGCGGCAGTCCGGCCAAGTCGGCAAAAAAAGGCGAAACGGCAGGATCTGCGCGGTCAACGGATTTGGGCACATAGTAGTGAATGCCGGCTTCCAGCGCTTCAATGCTCAGCAGCGCGTCATGCTTGCCGTTATAGCGCAGCGATTCGCTACTGAGGGTCAAGTCCAGCAGAGGCGACAGCAGAATCAAGCCGCTGGCCTGCGGCAGCTGTTCCTGCCGCAGCTTCAGGGCCAGGGCCAGCGCCAGATTGGCGCCGCAGGAATCGCCGGATAAGATAATGTCCTTGGCCTGCACGCCCTGATCCAGCAGCTGGCAGTAGGCGTCAAACAGCGCATCCAGGGCTTCCGGGTACGGATGCTCTGGCGACAGCGGATAGTCCAGATGCAGCACCTGCATCTGCGTGCGCGCCGCCACTTGAGTCAAAAAGGCGCGGTGGGTATTCAGTGAGCCGAGGAAAAATGCGCCGCCGTGGATGTGGAAAATCAGCTGGGTGGCCTGCCGCTGCGGCTTCAGCTCTTCGGCGCGCAGCCCCGCCATGCGCAGGCGGCGGATCTGCACATCCGGATTTTTCGGAATGGCGCGGCACAGCTGTTCCAGGGCAAAGCGCATGGCGCCGGGCGGCAAATTCAGCTGGCTGGGCGCGCGGATGGCGGTTTTCAAAAAACCTTCTGTAATTAATTGTTTAGTCAGCGGCGATATCTTCATTTTGTTTCCATTTTTTTATCTTTTCTGGCGCATATTTGCTTATTTACCAATACAACTTACAAGGTTACACTAAATAGTCACATTCAAAAATTGCAAATTTACTGTGACTTTTTAATACTGTAAGCCGTCTATACCAGACCAGGGAAATAAACAACAATGAAAAAAATTGCGTTAGCATTAGGATTACTCGGATTGACTGCGTTGGCAAATGCAGCTGACCCTTTAAACGGCACAACTTGGAAAACGATTGATGACAAAACCAAGCAGCCGAAAGCGATTGTAAAATTTACTGAACAGAAAAACGGCACGCTGACTGCAAGCATTCAGCAGATTTTGACCAAAGGGGAAGAGAATGCCTGCACCAAATGCGAAGGCCCTTACCATAACAAATCATTGAAAGGCCTGCGTATTGTCAGCGGCCTTAAAAATGCCGGCGGCGCAAGTTATGAAGACGGCACAATTCTGGACCCGCAGTCCGGCAAAACCTATAAACTGAAAGGCCAGCTGGCCGATGGCGGCAAAAAGCTTGAGCTGCGCGGCTTTATCGGCGTTGCTGTGCTGGGCCGCAACCAGACTTGGGTCCGCGCCAACTAAGCGGGGCCGGCCGGGCTGCATCAAGCGCCGGACAGGGATTAAACAGAAAAGCCTGACGCAAGTCAGGCTTTTTTAATATGCGGCCGGCGGCTAATGCTGATCAGTTAAGAAGTTTTGCAATAAACTTCTTAATCTTTGGGGCTATTCACGGCGGAGTCTTACCGTTGTTAAATCGAATATTCGGAGCTCGTTTTGTTCCTTGCGAAACCGTGTTTCTCATTCGCCAAATGAGAAGCGAAGCTTCGCAAGGAAAGCATCTTGCAGCGCATGCGCCTCACCGCGAAACCTGTTCATATTCTGCACTTAAATGATTTTGTTGCAAAAACACTCCATTTAAAAGGCCATCGCTTCGCCTTGCGCTTCGAATAAAAGCAGTGCTTTGTTTTTGCTCAGGTTGCGGATGACGCTTCCGTGTATCAAATAATATCGCAAGTTCAAAAAAGAAAAAGCCAGTCAATTTCTTAACTGACTGGCATTACGGCCGGAGGCGGCATTTATATTATTTCAATGCGCGGTACGCCGCCTCATCAAAGCCGACAATATAGCCTTGCTGCGTTTGCAGCACCGGGCGCTTAATCAGGCTGCTGTGCGTCGCCAGCGCGTCAATCAGGCCGGCTTCGCTGGCAAGCGCCGCCTGCTGCTGCTGTTCACTGAGCTTTTTCCAGGTGGTGCCTTTTTTATTCAGGATGACGTCCTGGCCTTTGGCGTCCAGCCATGCCTTGAGGCTGCCGGCATCAATGCCCTGTTTTTTGTAGTCATGAAATTCGTAGGCCAGGCCCAGCTCATTCAGCAGGTCGAAGGCTTTTTTCATGGAGCTGCAGTTTTTGATGCCGTAAATTTTAAGCATAGCGGAGAGTCCTAAGGAAGTTTAAGCGGGTGCAGTTGAATCATGCAATGCCGGACAGGTTAGCGAAAAATGGCGCAAAGCTCTATGCCTTGCGCCGGAAGATTTAAGCATAAGCTGCGCGGCCCGCCGCGGAGGCTGTCATGAAAGCGACATGAATGGCGGTTAAGCTGTGCTTAAAAGAAAAAGCCTGAATCTGAAAGGCGGAAAATAATCGGGCGTGCGGAAATTCATGCTGAAAAGATAAAAAAACAGCAGGCGCAGAAAAGAGAAAACCCGCATTTAATCATCCTGATCATGCGGGTCTCATTACAACGTCCAATGTCACATCCTTGAAAACCGGCTGAATCTCGCAGCCTGTTTTGTGTTCTTCCTACGGCGTCCTGTCCTTTTGTGTCATCCTGACATATCCCTGTGCCGTGCAACAATAATGCACTTAAAAGATGTATATAAAAAGCAACAAATTCGGCAGATGATGTAATCCATATGCCTGCATTGAGTGAACAAATGTTCACTCAGTCGGCATTTTTTACAGCTTATAGTCAATAATAACAGGCGCATGGTCGCTGAACCATTGCTCTTTATAGACCCATGCGTTTACGGCGCGCTCTTTCCAGTCCGGCGAGCAAGCATGGTAGTCAATGCGCCAGCCGACGTTCTTGGCGCGGGCCTGGCCGCGGTTCGACCACCATGAATACAGCTCGGCTTCCTTGCGTACTTCGCGGAAAGTGTCGACATAGCCTAAATCATCATAAATATGGTCCAGCCATGCGCGCTCATGCGGCAGGCAGCCGGAAGATTTTTGGTTGCCCGACCAGTTTTTAATGTCAATGCGCTTATGCACAATGTTGTAGTCGCCGCAGACAATCACCGACCTGCCTTCTTCGCGCCACTGCTTCAGGATCTGCTGGTATTCATTCAGGAAGTGGTCTTTGCGCGCCTGAGCTTCTTCGCCCGAAGAGCCGGAAGGCAGGTACAGCGAGCAGATATGCACGTTCTGCTCCAGGCCCAGATTGAACTCGGCGCTGATGAAGCGGCCCTGCGAGTCGGCCAGCTCAAAGCCTAGGCCGTCTTGCACCGAAACAAAGGGCAGGCGGCTGTAAATGGCGGTGCCGGCATAGCCTGCGCGTTCGGCAGGGAACAGGTGCGCATGCCAGCCTTCAGGCTTGAATTTGTCAGTCCACTGGGCATGGGTGATGCGGCTTTCCTGCATGCAGATTACGTCGGCATCCGACTGTTCCAGCCATTCCAGCAAGCCTTTGGTGACCGATGAACGCAAGCCGTTTACGTTAATTGAAACCACTCTTAGAATTTTTTGATCACTCGGATAGCTACTCTTTGGTATCATGCTCGGGTTTAACCTCAACTTAAAAAAATGGAGCACCCCATGACAGCGCAAGCGGCATTTAACCCACAGGCTTTTATTGAACTCGCATTATCGCGCGGCGTGCTTAAATTTGGTGAGTTTACTTTAAAATCGGGCCGGGTGAGTCCTTATTTTTTCAATGCCGGCTTATTGAACGACGGTGAAGCGCTGTCGCTGCTGGCTTCCGGCTACGCGGCCGAACTGATGGAATGCAGCAATGTTGAAGTGGTTTTTGGCCCGGCTTACAAAGGCATTCCATTTGTCGCAGCGACTGCCGTTGCGCTGTCGCAGAATCACGGCGTGAGCGTGCCTTGGGGCTTTAACCGTAAAGAAGCCAAAGATCATGGCGAAGGCGGCGTGCTGGTCGGCGCATCGGTCGCCGGCAAAAAAGTCTGGATTATTGACGATGTGATTACCGCTGGCACAGCGATCCGTGAAGTGGTGACGATTCTTAAAAACGCCGGCGCGCAAATTGCCGGGGTGCTGGTGGCTTTAGACCGTCAGGAAAAAGGTCAGGGCGAGCTGTCCGCCATTCAGGAAGTGCAGAAAGAGCTGGAAATTCCAGTGCATGCCTTAATTACGATGAAGGATTTGATGGATTATCTGGATGCAAAAGGCGAAAAAGAGTCTTTGGCGAAGATGGAAGCCTACCGCGTGAAGTACGGCATTTAAGCCCGGGCTGAAGCGCCTGAATTCGGCTTGAAATGCCGGAGGCGGGTGGAAAAAAAGGCATCTTTTGATGCCTTTTTTGCAATTAAGCGCTTAGAATTGATAGTTCAGGCGCATTAAGAAGCTGCGCGGCGTGCCCGGCATGGAGTCTGAGCGCCAGTATTCTTTATTGGTCAGGTTGCTCACGGCCAAAGTCACATTCCACGGGTCGGCGCTGTAGCCAATCGCGGCATCGGCGCGCGCGAATGCCTTCATGTCAACAGGCGTATTGCCCAAGTTGCCATTCGGGTAGGCGCTGTAATCGCCGACATAGGTAACGCCAACTTCGCCGTAGATTTTGTCTGTCGGCAAATAGCGCACAAACAGATTGCCTGTATGCTCAGGCGCATTGTTCAGGACTTTATTGACGTTGGCTGGAGTTTGAGTGTCCTGCTTAACTTTTGCATCCAGATAGCCGTATCCGCCGCGCACAAAGACATTATTCAGCACCTGGCCGATAAAGCTGAACTCCACTCCCTTGGACTGATGTTCGCCGGCAGTGGCCCATTCTTCAGGCTTAGTCTGATCCGGCAAATAGCGGATGTTATTTTTGCGGATATCAAAAACAGAGAACTGCGTATTCAGGCGGTTGTCCAGCCAGTCGCTTTTAACGCCAATCTCGTACTGTTCATTATATTGCGGTTCAGCATTAAATACCGCCATATTCTGACTTGATGAAGAAACTGCATTGACGCCCATAGAGCCGCCAAATGGCGCAAAGCTCTTATTGTATGAGGCATAGAAACTATGCTGCTGCGTTGGCTGCCATATAAGGCCGATGTTCGGGCTGAAGCTTTCCGCATCAATGCTGCGGCTGTAGTTTTTATCCGAAGGGGCCAATAGCTTATTGGTGGTCGATGTTTCGTAATAATCATAGCGCGCGCCGAGCATCAGCTTAAAATACTCATTCAGGCTGATTAAGTCCTGCGCGAAAAAGCCTAAGCTTGTGCCTTCATTGTAGTTGTGCTGAGTAATGGTTTTGGCGCTATCACGGTTGCTTTGCGTCAGCTGGCCTGTAATAGGGTCATAAAAGCCGTCAATGCGGCTGCCGTCGGCATTTTTATTGGAGAGTTTCGGCTCCCTCTGCTCATAGGTCCAGTCGGCGCCCAGCAGAAGATTGTGTTTAATTGCGCCGGTGTTAAATTCGCCGCTGATATCCCATGTATTGGCAGTGGTTTTATTTGCAGTCTGCTGCCAGTAGTAGGTTTGCGAAATCTTGCCGACATTGTTATTGCAGCGGCGCTGGTCTAAAGGCGTAAAGCTTGCGCCGGCTTTATTGCTTTCGCCGTTGCTGACGGTATCAGCCGCTGAGCAGTACGTTCCGCCGTAGAAATGGTCAAAGTTCTGTTCGGCCTGCCTGTGGCTGGCAGCCCAATGGAAGGCCCAGTTCGGAGCAAATTCATAGCGCAGGTCAGAGCGGATAACCTGCAGCTCATCATTGATATAGTCGCCATCCTGCGCAAAACCGGTTTTTATTGAGGTTCCGGCAGGCAAGATGCTGGAGCTTGGCCCGCGGTCAGGCACGCGGTGCAGCTTGTCATAAGTGTACTGGGCGGTCCAGGTCAGCGTTTCATCATCATTTTTATAAGTGAAGCTTGGTGACAGCATTTCAATTTTATTTTCAATGCCTGAGCGGAAGCTGCCGGATTCGCCGTATTCCCCAGTCAGGCGCACAGCCAGATTGTCATTCAGCACCTGGTTGATATCGGCAGTTGCGCCGTAATTATCATAAGAGCCCGCATAAGTGCCGACCGAGCTTTTGGAGTCAAAGTTGGCAAACTTGCTGACCATGTTGACCACGCCGCCGCCCGCGCTGCGGCCGTATAGTACCGATGCCGGGCCTTTCAGAATTTCGATGCGCTCAATATTGGCGGTGCTGCGGCGCACCTGGCCGCTTTCACGCACGCCGTCGCGGTAAATATCGCCTGAGTCTGCAGAAAAGCCGCGCAAGGTGATGCCGTCACCGCGAGTATCATAGCTGGTGGAAACCCCCGGCGTGCCCTGCAGCATGACGCTGAGGTCGTTTGAACCGTAAATTTTGTATTTCTGCACGTCAATGGTGTCAACGGTCTGCGGAATGTCTTTCTTTTTTAAGCCGTTGCGGGTGACATTGGCCTGATCATAGTCCACATAGCTTTTAACCGGATCAAGCTCGCTCATCGCTTCAATGGTAATGGTGGAAAGAACCGCGGCATTGGCGGCGGCCGGCGCGGCCTGAGGCTGAGCGGCTGAAGGGGCATCTGCTGCATGCAGCTGATGCGCGTTCATGATCATGACGCTCAGCAGGCTGAACTGGAAGGCTTTTTGACCACGGATAAAATACGGCTGAGAACGGTGCATACTCAAGGCTCAAAGTAAGGAGAATGAATAAAAACAAAGATGAGAATTATACTCATTTGCTTCGCTTGAGCAATAAATAATGCAAAATTCACAGAATATTCAACGCGCCTTTATGCTTCTGCGAATTGCGCTGCATCTGGAAAAATCGGACGGTTTATAGAAATAACAATTTAAAACAATTGCTTAAACTTTACAGATGGGGCTGACGGCTTAGGCTGGATTGCCATCGCACTTCAGGCAGTTTAATGCCGCGCCTAGCTTGCTTTGCCTGCCGGCTTCAGTCACCACCCAGGGGCGGTTCTGCCAGGGCGGGTCATGGCGCACGTGCTGCGCATGGCCGCAGGCTAAATCCGCGACCCAGTGCTTTTCTTCATCCTGATGAAATCCGACAATGGCTTGAAGCATGGCTAACCTCATGGCAGCTGTAAATTAAAATGAGCAATACCGTCCAGCATAATCCTGCCGCCAGCAAGAAGCAAAATAAGCCGGGCATGAAATACTGCGCATGGGGCAGCGCAGGACGCTGCATTTTTCCGGTGGGGGAAAATATTTTAACTTCATCTGTTCAGCCGGTTAAAAGCAGCCGAGCCTTGCTGAAAATTCGCTATACTGATGCCAGTTCTAAAATTGAAGAGTGGAAGCACATGCGCGTACTTGTTGTGATGGACCCCATTGAAAATGTCAGCCTGAAGAAAGATACCTCTATGGCCATGCTGTGGGCCGCCGCCCGCCGCGGCCATGAATTGGGCTATGCATTGCAGCAGGATTTGTATATCGATCAGGGCAAGGCCTTTGGCCTGATTGCGCCGCTGCAGGTTTTTGAAAACAGCAGCGATTACTATGCGCTGGGCGAAAAGAAAAAAGAATCCATCGCGGACTATGATGTGGTGCTGATGCGCAAAGACCCGCCGTTTGACATGAATTTTGTGTATGCCACCTATATTCTGGAACAGGCGGAGCGCGAAGGCGCATGGATTATCAACAAGCCGCAGAGCCTGCGCGACTGCAACGAAAAGCTGTTCGCCACCCAGTTCCCTGAGCTGCAGGTGCCGACGCTGGTCACCTCGCAGCAGAGCCTGATCCGCGAATTCATTAAAGAGCATGGAGACGTGATTGTGAAGCCGCTGGACGGCATGGGCGGCATGGGGATTTTCCGCCTGTATCAGGACGGCGTGAATATTGGCTCAACCATTGAAATTCTGACCAATCACGGCGCGCAGCCGATTATGGCGCAGCGCTATATTCCGGAAATTGTCGATGGCGATAAGCGCATTCTGATGGTGAATGGCGAAGCGGTGCCTTACTGCCTGGCGCGCATTCCGCAGAACGGCGAAGTGCGCGGCAATCTGGCCGCCGGCGGCCTGGGCGAAGCGCGCCCATTGAGCGAGAATGATAAGGCGATCGCCGCCAAAATCGGGCCGTTCCTGCGTGAAAAAGGCCTGATTTTTGTCGGCCTGGATGTGATCGGCAATTATGTGACTGAAATCAATGTCACCAGCCCGACCTGCGTGCGCGAAATTGATGCGCAGTTCGGCACGTCCATTGCGGATGATCTGTTTGATGTGCTGGAAGCCGGCTTGGCAGCTAAGGGCTAGATCCTAAAACCGCGTTAAGGAAGCGCGCCGGCAGGGCGCGCTTTTTTTAATTGCCGCGCCTCGCGCAGCTGATGGCGCATAAAATTTCAGATAAAAAACGCTGAAAGCAAAAGGAACCTCAGTTGAGGTTCCTTTTGCTGGAAAGTGCAGGACAGCAGCGGAACTCAGTCCGCTGGCTGTATGCCGGAGGGCTTAGAAGAAGCCCATCGGCTTAGTTGAATAGCTCACCAGCAGGTTCTTGGTCTGCTGATAATGATCAAGCATCATTTTGTGGTTTTCACGGCCAATGCCTGATTTCTTATAGCCGCCGAACGCTGCATGCGCAGGGTAGATGTGGTAGCAGTTAGTCCATACGCGGCCGGCCTGAATCGCGCGGCCTGCGCGGTAAGAAGTATGCGCTGAACGTGACCATACTCCGGCGCCCAGGCCGTAGATGGTGTCATTGGCGATTTTCATCGCGTCATCAAAGTCTTTAAAGGTGGTCACAGACAGCACCGGGCCGAAAATTTCTTCCTGGAAAATCTTCATGCTGTTATGGCCCTTGAAGATGGTCGGCTCAATGTAGAAGCCTTCGCCGACTTCACGGCGCTCGCCGCCGCCGGTCAGCACTTGTGCGCCTTCTTCGCGGCCAGTCGCGATGCAGCCCAGAATCTTGTCCTGCTGCTCCTGCGAAGCCTGCGCGCCAATCATGGTTTCAGTGTCCAGCGGGTGGCCGGTCTTGATGCGCTTGACGCGCTCAATGGCTTTTTCAAGGAATTTGTCGGCAATGCTTTCATGCACCAGCGCGCGCGACGGGCAGGTGCAGACTTCGCCCTGATTCAGCGCAAACATCGCGAAGCCTTCCAGCGCTTTGTCCAGATAGTCATCATCTTTGTCCATCACATCTTCAAAGAAGATGTTCGGCGATTTGCCGCCGAGTTCCAGCGTTACCGGAATGATGTTTTCAGTAGCGTACTGCATGATCATCTGGCCAACCTGAGTTGAACCGGTAAAGGCGATTTTGGCAATGCGCGGGCTGGTCGCCAGCGGGCGGCCGACTTCAGCGCCGTAGCCGTTGACAATATTCAGCACGCCCGGCGGCAGCAGGTCCTGAATCAGCTCAGCCATGACTAAAATGCTGACCGGCGTCTGTTCTGCCGGCTTCAGCACAATGCAGTTGCCCGCCGCCAAAGCTGGCGCCAGTTTCCAGGCCGCCATTAAAATCGGGAAGTTCCATGGAATGATTTGGCCAACTACGCCCAAAGGCTCATGGAAATGGTAAGCGATTGTGTCTTCGTCAATTTCAGAAATGCCGCCTTCCTGCGCGCGGATGCAGCCGGCAAAGTAGCGGAAATGGTCAATGGTCAGCGGAATATCGGCTGCCAGCGTTTCACGGACCGGCTTGCCGTTGTCCCAGGTTTCCGCCACTGCTAGCAGCTCCAGGTTTTCTTCCAGGCGGTCTGCAATTTTCAGCAGCACATTGGAGCGCGTGGTCGGCGATGCGCTGTTCCATGCCGCTTTGGCTGCGTGGGCCGCGTCCAGCGCCAGCTCGATGTCGGCTGCGGAAGAGCGCGGAATTTTAGTGAATGCTTTGCCATCGACAGGGGAGAGGTTGTCGAAGTATTCTCCATTGACCGGCGGCACCCATTTGCCGCCAATGAAGTTTTCATACTGTGATTTAAACTGGACTTTTGAACCGGGCTGATTTGGATCGGCGTAACGCATATGAAAATTCCTTTGCTTATTATGGTGTGCTTCATCACAAAGCGTCTGCAGCTTTGGTATAAGGTACTTTGGTACATTATTTGATTAGCATACCTAAGCGAAGGTTGGAAAAAGGTTGGTTGAAGGACGGTTTACAGCCTTTTGACAAATAGTTACAAGAATAAAGATGACAGGGACATATGATGGAAGTCTGCCGGCACTTCGTCTATATTTGCGGCGGCGGGCAATTCAGCCGGCAGCGCAAGCCATTCGTGACGCGGCAGCAGGCTCCAGCCATAATTGAGCAGCTAAAGGATGACAGCAATGCGGAATTTAGTCGAAAAAAGGAAACAGATAGAACAGTTCAGGCAGAGCAGTAGCCTGTCGCCCCTGCATGCGGAACTGCTTGGGCAAAGCATCCTCAGTTCATGGAACCGCTCAAAGACCGCTGAAATTCCCAAAGACCGCTCGGCTGCGCCGATGCAGGCGCCGGCAAAGCAGGCGCCGACTGCGCTGCAGCATGCGCTGAAGCGCTGCGCGGAAGACTTGAAGCATATTGCGCAGCAGTCGTCTATGGTGGTGGCTGTGGGCGATGTCGGCAGCACCATTATCTGGACCGCATCCAGCCAGCAAATGCAGCGCGCCGCCGAAAGCGTGCACTTTATGGAAGGCGGGCAGTGGAAGGAAGAGCTGGTCGGCACCAATGCGCTGGCTTTGTCGCTGAAAACCCAGCAGTCCAGCTGCGTATTTTCCAATGAGCACTATATGTCATCGATTCATGACTGGGTGTGCTACGCAGCCCCGATTATTGACCCGTATTCCCGGCAGATTTTAGGCGTCATTGACTTGTCCACCACATGGGAAAACCATAACAGCCTGGGCCTGCTGGCGGCGGAGCGCTGCGCTTCTATTATTCAGCTGGCGCTGCAGGAGCAGCATCAGCAGCAGCTGTATATCCGGGCTTTTTCAGCTTCACAGGTGCTGTTCAACGGCAAAGTGCTGGTGATGACCCCGCGCCAGATTGAAATTTTAGTGATTCTGGCGCTGTGCCCGCAGGGCATGACGCTGGACACCCTGCATCAGGCTTTATATGGCGAGCGCAAGGTCAGCATCGGCACGCTGAAGGCGGAAATGTCGCAGCTGCGCGATGTGCTGGGCGGCATGCTGGGCTCAAGGCCCTACCGGATTTTAGCCAATGTTGAAGCCGACTTCCTGCAGGCCGAACAGGCGCTGGATGCCGGCTATATTGAATCTGCGCTGAAGCTGTGTTCCGGCGTATTTCTGGCGAAAACCGAAAGCCCATTTCTATGCGCATGGCGCGACTGCCTGGAATCGCGCCTAAGCGATGCGATTTTCAAGGCCAATGAAACCGATGTGCTGCTCAGGCATGTGGCGCGCTTTCCGGAAGCGATTGATGCGGTGGAGCGCCTGATTGAGCTGATGCCGAAACAGCACCCGGTGCATCAGACCCTGTTGAAGCATAAGCTCTATGCAGCCAACTGAGGCGCTTTACAGCCCCCTGCTGCTGAGCCAGCTGAACAGCTGACGGTAGACGCTGCTGCGCGCGGCTTTTTCCGACAGCACCAGGTCATGCAGGCCATTTTTAATTTCAGCAATCGTGACATCCCCCCGGATTTTTTTAGCGTATTTCCGGATATGCTTCACGCTTAAAATCACATCGCTGCTTTGCGCGTCCGTGCCCCATTTGCGCGGATTTTTAGTCTGATGCGAATGCATCACCAGCACCGGCACATCAATTTTCACCCCGCGGTGGATCTCTTTCTGCGCTTCAAAGACCGCGCTGATAAAGCTGAGCCGGACTTTCGGATAGGCCTCCTTTTTCCAGTCCAGATTGAACTGCCATTCGCCTTTCAGCGCTTTATGGATGCTGGCGGTATACCATGGGTTCAGCTCGCTGGGGAGCTGCAGGTTGGGAAAAACCTTGCCCAGGCGGCTTACATGCGGCAGCGCGAATGCGCGCTTCAGCGGATGCATATTGAAGTCATAAAACGGGCTGTTGAGCCAAAGCGCCTTAATCAAGGGATGCTCAGGATGATGGGCGGCGTACAGCGTGGCGGTCAGCCCGCCGGTGGAATGCCCGCACAGCAGCACCGCATTATGCTGTTCCGCGCCGATGATCTCGAGCGCCCGCGTGATTTCCGCATCGTATTCGGCAAGATTGCGCACATTGTAGTATTTCTGATGCGGCAGAATGGAGCGGCCGTACTTCCTTAAATCCAGCGCATAAAAATCAAAGCCGTGCTGATTGAACTGCTCGGCCATTTCGGTCTGGAAGAAATAATCAATAAAGCCGTGAATATACAGCACAGCTTTGCCGGCGCTTTGCGGGGCTTTTTTGCGGACTAAAGTGGAGGTGACTGGGCCTTCGTAATCATCCGGGAAGTGCAGGGTGGCCTGCTCATAGCCTGCGCCGAGGATGTCGGGCTGATACGCGGGAGGGGTTTGCGCTGCTGGCATAATTTGCTCTGGTTGTTATTGTCATGGATGTCCTCATCCTTGACGAAGTCCGGAACTTTGTCAACCGCAAATAAAAAAAGCAATTTAAGCGCCAGGCAAGCAGGATCGGCTTGCCCGAATGAAACAGCATGGATGGCTGTTTCATTCCGCTTAAATTGCCAAAGCAAACAAAAAGTTAAGGGAGAGAACTTAAACAGCCGCTTTAAAATTTACCACTGAAGCGCTGGATTTGAGCGCTGCCTTGAAGATATCGACTACTTGCGCATGAGTTGCTTTGCGCGGGTTGGTCAGCATGCAGGCATCTTTTTGCGCATTTTCAGACATGATGCCCAAATCCTGCTCTTTCACGCCCAGTTCAGCGAGGCTGGATGGAATGCCGATGGATGCAGACAGCTCACGGATGGCGTCAATTGCAGCATATCCAGCTTCAGTCACGGTCAGGCCGTCGGTATTGACGCCCATCAATTGCGCGATGCGCGCATAGCGGTCCGGGCAGGCAATCAGGTTGAATTCGCAGACATGCGGCAGCAGCACTGCGTTGCAGACGCCGTGCGGCAGGTTGTAGAAGCCGCCCAGCTGATGCGCCATGGCATGCACATAGCCCAGTGAGGCATTGTTGAACGCCATGCCGGCCAGATACTGCGCATAGCTCATCGCGTCGCGCGCTTCCAGGTTTTCACCGTTGGCGACCGCAGGGCTGAGCCATTCGCTGATCATAGAAATCGCTTTTTCCGCGCAGGCATCGGTAATCGGGTTAGCTGCGGTAGACACATAAGCTTCAACAGCATGCGTCAGCGCATCCATGCCGGTTGCGGCGGTTAATGCTGCCGGCTTGGCGATCATCAGCTTAGGGTCATCAATTGCAATCAGCGGGGTGCAGCGCCAGTCAACAATCGCCATTTTCACATGGGTGTCAGTATTGGTGATGATGCAGAAGCGGGTCATTTCAGACGCTGTGCCCGCTGTAGTGTTGATTGCGATCAGCGGGGTCATCGGCACGGTGCTCTTGTCGATGCCTTCGTAGTCGCGGATGTGGCCGCCGCCTGCGGTAACCAGGCCGATGCCTTTGGCGCAGTCATGCGAAGAGCCGCCGCCTAAAGACACAATAAAGTCGCAGCCGTTGTCGTTGTATTCTTTAACGCCGTTATGCACGTTGATATCGGTCGGGTTCGGTTCCGCGCCGGGGAAAATGTGGCTGTCTACGCCGGCTTCTTTCAGATAGCCCGCAATCAGGTCGGCCACGCCGAATTTGAATAAGCCTGCATCAGTTACAATCAGCGCTTTTTTTGCGCCTAAATTCTGCGCCTTGCCGCCGATTTCTTTGGCGCAGCCCGGGCCAAAAAGCGATACGCAAGGGATGTAAAAACCGTTGGTTTGATCTGCAATATTTTTAAAAGCCATGGTGCGATTCCTTCTACCATTCATTGTCGTCATTGTTATGGGTGATGCTCACCTCACCTTGGCTTGAGTATTGAATAACTGTTTAAAAAAACATACCTACCAAAGACCTACCAATGCTAGGGGATTGATGCTGCAGCGCGGTATTGTGGATTTAAGTTATTGAAATACATCTTCTAATATGTTTTTAACTGCTGCCCTGAGGCGGTAAAATCCGGCGAAGGCTGGCAGCCCTGCGCCAAGCGGCGCTGAAAATGGCCTGCAGTTATTCTGAAGCTCTTCAATGCGCCAAATGCAGTGCAATGCCTCTGCCGCCTGGATGGATTTCACCGCGGCGCTGCTGAAATTCTGAGGCTTTTATCTCGGCGGCCGGTAAGGCAGCTCCGGCATTTACGCGCATGGATTCGGATCGCCGAAATGTTCAGGGATCACCACTAAGCGCCGCAGATCCGGCTGCGCCAGGCTGCGGGCATGCTGCACTTCGACCTCGATATTGTAGAGCTGCTTGACTAAAGCCGGGGTCAGAATCTGCCTGGAATTTCCCTGCGCGATAATTTGCCCGTCCTTCAGCGCAATCATGCAGTCCGCGCAGCGGGCCGCCGTGGCTAAATCATGCAGCACCATGATGATGCTTTTACCCTGCTTGGCGAGTTCCCTGACCAGATTCAGAATATCGGCCTGATGCCCGATATCCAGCATGCTGATTGGCTCATCCAGTAAAATCAGCGGCGTCTGCTGGGCCAGCACCATGGCAATCCATGCGCGCTGGCGCTGGCCGCCGGACAGATTGCTCAGGGGAACATTCCGCATTTCGGCCAAGCCGGTGGCGGACAGTGCGTCATTAATTGCAGCCTGATCTTCAGCCCGCCACTGCTTGAACCAGCCTTGATGCGGAAACCTTCCAAAGCGCGCCAATTGCTCCACCGTCATTCCATTCGGCGCAGTGACATGCTGCGGCAGCAGGGCCAGCTGCTTGGCTAAATCGCGCTTGGCTAAGCCTTTAAGGCTATGATTTTCCCATGCCACATCGCCGTCATACTGCGGATGAATTTGCGCAATGCATTTCAGCAAGGTGGATTTGCCGCTGCCGTTGGGGCCGATTAAAACGGTGACCTGGCCCTGATTCAGTTCAATATTGATATTCTTGAGCACAGGATGCGCTTTATAAGCGGCGTTTAATTTTGAAATTTTTAAAGTCATATCCGGCTTGCATTCCGTGAGTTGCTGTATAAAAGCCACAGCAGTAAAGGCCCGCCGATCATTCCGCTGATAATGCCCGCCGGAATTTCGGCCGGAGCCAGCAATGTCCTTCCCAGCAGGTCGGCAGCGACCACCATTAAGGCGCCAATGCACAGCGCCGGGAAGACCGGGAAAAGATTCTGAGGAAAGAGTTTAAAGCTGAGGATCGGCGCTGCAATGGCGACAAATCCTATCGGGCCGGCAATGCTCACCGCGGTGCCCGCCAGAAAAGCGGCGATGCAGACCATCATGAAGCGCAGGAACGGCAGTGGCGCGCCAATGCTTTGGATGACGGCATCGGGCAGGACCGCCGCGCTGAAGAAACGCCGCCATGCAATAATCACCGAAACCAGCAGCAGGATTAAAAGAGAGGCCGGCAGCAGGACAGCGTAGCTGCGGCCAATTAAGCTTCCTGTGCTGAAAACCAGAATGCTGCTGCTGTGCATGACCGGCAAGGTCGAGAGGATCAGGTCAAAGCCGGCTTTCATCAGCGTCGCAACCCCGATGCCGATCACCAGAATGCGGTAGCCTTGCGTGCCGACGCCTCCCGCTGCAATTAAAATAATGCTGACGCAGGCCAGCGCGCCAAACAGCGCATGCCACCATTCGCCCAGCATGCCGCTGCCGGATAATAAAATGGTAAATGCCAAAGCCAGCACCGCGCTGTCGCTGATGCCGAACACATCCGGACTGGCTAAAGAGTTTTTAGTGATCAGCTGCAGCAGCAGGCCGGACAGGGCGAGGGCTGCGCCGATCAGTATGCCTGCAAGCAGGCGGGGCAGGCGGATGTTTTCAATCAGCAGCTGATCCGCCGGCTGCGCCTGATTGAGCATGACAGACCAAAGCTGCTGAAAAGAAAGCTTTATTTCCCCGTACATCAGGCTGGCCAGAATCAGGGCCAAGGCGGCCGCGCCTAAGATCAGCCAGGCTTTCCAGGCCTGGCTTGAACCGGCAAATGAAAAAGCATCTTTCATCTTACTTCTCCAGCTGCACAATATTCTGCAGGTTATTCTGCCGCACCATCCAGATCAGCACCGGTGCGCCCAGCAGGGTCAATAAAATGCTGACCGGCGCCTCAAACGGCTGCACCACTGTTCTCGCCAGAATATCCGCAGCCAGCAGCAGCGCCATGCCGAAATAGCCGCTGTACAGCAGCTGCTGCTGAATTGAAACGGCTCCAATTGCCCGCGCAAAATAAGGCGCAATCAGCCCTAAAAAGGCGATCGGCCCTGTCAGCGCCACGGCGCTGCCGGTCAGCAGAACCACTGCAAAAATGCAGGCCAGCTCTAAAAGCTTCAGATTCAGTCCCAGGCTTTGCGCCAGCTGGTCGCCGACCAGGCTTAAGGCCAGCGGGCGGATGATCAGGCAGGCGGTGATGATGCCGACAGCGATGAATCCGGCTGCAATCAGCAGAAACTGCGGTTCAACGCGGTTCAGCGAGCCTAAAACCCAGAAGCGGTATTCATCCAGCCCATTCTGGAATTTCAGCAATAAGGCTGCCATCAGCCCTTGAAACGTGCTGGCAATGGCAAGCCCAGCCAGCACTAAGCGGGTGAGCGAGCTGTAATCGGCCTGATTTTTAGGCGTCAAAGCGAACACCAGCAGCGCGCTGATGAAGGCGCCGAAGATGGCCCAGAAAAACAGGCTCAGCCCATGAAGCTGCAGAATAACGGCAATCACAACCGCTAAGGATGCGCCGCTGTTGATGCCGATTAAGCCGCTGTCTGCGAGGGGATTTTTCAGCAGATTCTGCAAGATCACGCCCGAAATGGACAGCGCGGCCCCCACCAGCAGCGCTGCCAAAGTGCGCGGGATGCGCAGTTCAAGCAGCGGCTGCAGCGGCGCCAGGCTCAGGCTGGATAGGCTGTGCCAAAGCAGCTTGAAGCTGTCCGCGGCATTGGGCGAACCGGCCCCGTAAGTAATAGACCAGACTGTCAAAACCGCGAGTGCGGGGAATGCAAAAAGCGGCTTGAAGCTGAGAGACTGAAAAAGCATTTTTAGCATAGCAGCTTATGATTTCGGCATGTGCGCCAAGACATCTGCTACGGCCTGATTCGCTGCATTCGGACCGCCTACGCCGGTCCACATCGAAGCATCAACAGCAAAGTACTGATTGTTTTTAACCGCTTGAAGGCGCTTAAATTCCGGAAACTTATTCAGCTCATTCAGCTGCTGTTCCGGCGGCAAGCTGCTGCCGATAATGATCCAGCCGGCGTCGATCTGGTCATAACGTTCCCGGCTGATCGGCGCAGAGTGGCTGGCGCCGGCCTGCTGCTGCTGCGCCGGGCGCGCCAGCCCTAAGTCGGATAATACCTGGCTGGCGAAGGAGTCTTTGTACATATAAATCGGGCCATTTGCCGTCCAGCGGGTGACGCTGACGGTCTGCCCCTGCTGATCTGCCAGTTTGGCTTTGGCTTGCTGAATATTCTGCGCATAGGCTGCCAGCGCTTTGTCCGCGCTTTCCTGCCGGTTGAGGATTTCCGCAACGCGCTTGAAGCTGCTTTTCCATGATTCGCCGCGCGCAAAGCTTACGGCCGTAGGCGCAATCTGATTAAGCTGGTTAAGAAGCTGCGTATCAATCATGCTTCCGGCAATGATCAAGTCTGGCTGCAGCGCGAGAATGGCTTCCATGCTGGGCTGGCCAAAATTGCCGACGGAAGCCACCTGCTGGGTCTGCTGCGCCAAGTAGGGCTGGAAATTGCTTTGGCCGCGCACATAGGTGCTGCCTGCAGGCACAATCCCCAGGGCAATCGCGCTGTCTAAATCCAGTTCGCTGAGCACAACCACTTTTTGAGGATGCGCAGGCACGCTGACTTGGCGGCCCAGCGCATCGGTGATCTGCCTTTGCGCCGAACTGGCGCTCTGTTCCTGCGGCGCTGCATTTCCTGCAGCGGAGGATGCTGCTTCATTGGGTTTTGAGCAGGCGCTCAGCAGCGCAGCCAGAGAGATCATTGCCAAAGACGCCGCCTTCGGCAATGTGCTGTTATTTTTTTCAATATGCATAAAAATCATCCTTCATCATCCATGACGCTGTGGCGCTCATCATGATAGGTTTCTTCACTGTGGCCGCGCTTCCAGTAAGGAACCGCATATAAATTCGCTTTGCTTATGCTGTACTGCTGCCTCAAAATTTTCCGCAGCGCCACCACGCGGGTGTTTTCGCCGGCAAGGGTGACGGAGATGCTGCTGCTCCAGTCCAGATTTTTAAAGGAGCCGGCAGCCGCATCCTCAAATGCCTGATCAGCGCTGATCCAGTGAATCTGCACGCCTTGCGGAGCGCTTAACGGCTGCTGATCGGAGGCCTGCTCTATCTCAATCCAGGCTTCGCCTTGCGCATCCGCGCGCAGCTGCTCCAGTGAGGCCGCGATCATCGGCAGCGCGGATAAATCGCCGATAAAAATAAAATAGTCAGCTTCAGGGTTGAATCTTGCCGGCCCGCCCGGCCCGGCTAAGCCGATCACATCGCCTTTTTGCGCATGCACCGCCCAGTTTGCGGCGGTGCCGAAGTCTGCATGGCGCACAAAATCGACAACCAGCAGCTGCTCATCTGCAATGAAATCGCGGATGGTATATGTGCGTGTGACAGGCCTTTTCCCTTCCGGCCAGACGATTTTTCCAAGCTCATTGCGGTAGGGCAGCAGGGGCATGGCGCTCCGCTGCTCCGGGAAAAATAATTTGATGTGCGCGCCGGCTTCATCCAGCGGAAAATCAGCAAACTTGTCGCTGCGGAAATAAATGCGCTGCATATGGGGAGAAATCTGCACAGAGGAATGCACTTGAATATGCCGCGGCGCGGTATTGGGGTTGGTAGCCATTTTTTAATCTGCTGTTGTTATTCCAAATGATCAATAAAAAGTTGATTGTCCGGGCAGTTTATAGCCAGTTTGAGCCGGCTGCAAGGTTAATGACATTAAATTGCATTTGTTAATGATAATTATTATTCTTTTGCGCTATTCTTGCAGAATGCTGGCCGCAGCGCATGAACGGAAATTCATCGCCAGTTTAACGGCAGAAATTTTTTAAGAAATAACTCGTTTGATCAATGGTGCTTATATGCAGGAAATGAAGACATTACAGCCATTAACCAGAGCGCAGCACAGCATGTGGCTGGGCCATAACTATCATGGAAGCCTGCCATTTCACACGGCGGAATGGCTGGTGATTGAAGGGCCGCTGGACAGGGAATTATTCCATCAAGCGGTTGCCCTGACTTTGCAGGAAGCCAAGGCGCTGCATTGGCGCGTCATTGAGCAGGACGGCAAGTTTTACCGCAAGGATGATGTGGAAATTCA
Source organism: Acinetobacter sp. WCHAc010034 (assembly GCF_001696615.3). Lineage (NCBI taxonomy): Bacteria > Pseudomonadati > Pseudomonadota > Gammaproteobacteria > Moraxellales > Moraxellaceae > Acinetobacter > Acinetobacter sp. WCHAc010034. The sequence goes on from NZ_CP032279.1 coordinate 2,065,001, forward strand.
GGCGCCACGCTTTATCGACTTGTCCCAGCTGAATGAAAAAGCGCTGAATGAATGGGTTGAGCAGCAGGTGCAGCCGGCTTTTGACTTAACGGCAGGGCATTTGTATGACTATGCTTTTGCGTATCTGGATGATCAGAAGTATGGATTATTCCTCAGGGCGCATCATGCGGCTTTAGACGGCTATGCCTATGGGCTGCTGATCAGCCGCTTTATTGACTACTATCAGTCCCTGAAAAACGGGACAGACTTGAAGAATAAAGCCTTTGAGCATTACGGCAAATTTATTGAAGAAGAGCAGCGGTATATCGGGTCGGAAAAAGCGGCGGCCGATTTAGCATTCTGGAAGAGCAGCTTTTCCGGACCGCAGGCGCCGCAAAAAAGGCTGAAGCGCCGCCTGAATGAGCCGTTTACCCAAGGCTACCGTTTTGAAGACGTGATTGCTGCCGGCGTGCAGCAGCAGCTGAATGCGCTGGCAAGCGAGCTGAAGCTGCCAAGCGCGATGATTGTGATGGCGGTTTTCATGGGCTACATAACAAAGCAGCTGGATGACCCGCAGCAGTGTTTCGGCATCCCGATGCTGTCGCGCTTAGGCACGGCCGCCATGCGGATTCCCTGCCTGACGATGAATATTCTGCCGCTGCGCCTGGGCGCGCATGGCGCAGAAAATTTAAAAGATCTGGTGCAGCTTTTGGCCTCGCGCTTTGCGGAAATCCGGCCTTATCAGCAGAGCTATTTTGAACAGATGCGCTTTGTTCTGGATGATTTTGAGCCGTTTGAAAATATCCTGTTTGGCCCTGTGGTGAACTGGATTCCGTTCCCCCTGCCTGAATTTTTCGAAGGCTGCCGCTTGCAGAAAACCACAATTTCAGCAGGCCCGATTGAAGATTTTGACATGGCGGTTTCCAATAAAATGGTTGACGGCCAGGAGCGCCTGTATCTGGCGATAGACGGCCATCCGGAACTCTATACAGCGGCCAGTCTGGAAGAATACTGGCATGACTTCATGAAGATGCTGCAGCTGTGGCTGATTCAGCCTGAGCTGGCCCTGAATGAGCTTGAAATTGGCAAAAAACTGCCGGACTGAAGCCGGCAGCGGGGCGCGGCGGCGGCTTTAGACTCCTAAGGTTGCGCCGCCGTCCACCACAAGCTCATGCATGGTGATTTGCCTGGCCTGATCAGACAGCAGGAACAGCACCGCATCGGCAATATCCTGCGGTTCCGCAATTTTGCCTAATGGAATGCCGCTGCGGTACTGCTCAAGGCTTCCTTCAATAATGCTTTCCGGCGGCTTGCTGTCTGTCCAAAGCTGGCGCTGCATTTGGGTCAGCGTGGAGCCGGGGAGGACTAAATTGCAGCGGATTCCATGCGGGGCAAGCTCTAAAGCCAGATTTTTAAAATAATGACTGACCGCAGCCTTGGTGGTTGCATACAGCCCCATGCCCAGCCGCGGCACTAAAGCGGCGTTTGAGCTGATGCTGACAATCGCTCCGGATCTATGCGGGAGCATCTGCTGCGCCACCCATTGGGTCAGCTGCGCCGGCCCGATGAAATTCGTATTCAGGCTGTGCAGCCATTGCGCTGCGGTGGTATCGAGCAGGCTGCCCATGTCTAAAATGCCTGCTGCATTGACCAGGCCGGAAATAGGCGTTTCCGCAAATCTGGAATGCTGAATCCGCTCAATGAGGGATGCCGTCTGCTGAATATCATGGCTGATGGCTTCAAAGTTTCCGGCCTTTTGCGCATCCGGCTGGTTAAAAATATCCCATGCACTGGGCTGCGGATGAATGTCAATTCCGATCACAAGGTGATTATCTGCCAGAAGTTTTTCAACAATCGCCGCGCCGATGCCCCGCGCTGCGCCAGTCACAATAAATAAGCCGGCCATTTTTTTGATCCTGATGATTTTAACAAAAAATTAACGATAATAGATATCATTTGATAATGATAACCATTATATTTATAGTGTTCAACTGCCTTGAGGCCTTTTAAGGCCGCGGCGAATAGGTCGATTCAATAAAAACATCTCCCTGATATATGTGAGAGAAAATATGCTGTCAGTAGAGCCATCGGTATTTAAAAATGCAATTGGGATTAAAAAGGAAGAACTGCTCAAGGAAGACCGCGCAGGCTTTGTTTTTGCAGCGCCAACGGGGATGATTTCCAGCAAGAAAATCATTCAGAATATTGATTTCAAGCGTTCCGCAAGCCTGGATTTCCTGGAGCAGCAGAAGCAATGGCTGCAGCAGGCAAAGCAGCAGCTGGCTGAACGGATTCAGGAGCAGGGCAATGCTGAGCTGATCATTGCCGGCAGCCTGCCGTTTGATACGCGCGACTTGCCGGAACTTTCTATTGCTGAAGCCAAAAACACCCATCTGGCGGAGATCTTTGAAGCCGGAAATCAGGCGCTGCAGGCCGCGGCAGTTGAAGCGAAGCTGCTCCCAAAGCATGCGGACTATGTGGACGGCGTCCGCAAATTAGTGGAGCTGATGCAGACCACTGAACTGAAAAAAGCCGTGCTGGCGCGCGCAATAGATTTAAAAACTGCTGAAAAAATTAATATTGCTGAACTGTTTCACCGCTTATTCATGTCAAATCCGGAAGGCTACACTTTTGCATTAGCGCAGAATCCTCAACAGGACGGGTGGTTTATGGGCGCCAGCCCGGAGCTTTTGGCTGCCAAGCAAAATGAAAATGTCTTCAGCCATCCTGTCGCCGGGACGCTGATCCGGCGTGAAGATCATGCGGAAGATCAGGCGCAGGCGGAACGCCTGCTGGCCTCGGCAAAAGACCAGTATGAACACAGCCTGGTGATTGAAGCGATTGCCGATCAGCTGGCGCCGCTGTGTAAAACTTTAACCATTCCCAAGTCCCCGTCCTTGATTAAGACGCAAACCTTATGGCATCTGGCGACCCCGATTCAGGGCAAGCTGAAAGACCCTGAGCTGCATATCTTTGATCTGGTTTCCATTCTGCATCCAACGCCTGCGGTATGCGGCCAGCCCGCCCAGCTTGCAAGAGCGCTGATTTCGGAGCTGGAGCCTTTCCAGAGAAATCTTTTTGCCGGCACGATGGGCTGGAGTGACGCCCACGGCAATGGCGCATGGTCGGTGAATGTGCGCTGCGGGCGGATCTGCGATCAGTCTGCCCGGCTGTACGCCGGCGCCGGCATTGTTGAAGCCTCTCAGCCTGAGCTTGAGCTGGATGAAACAGCCGCCAAATTTAAAACAATGTTCAACGCTTTGGGCCTGAAAGCCGAAGAATTGGTTTTCATTTAAAAGGTTTTTTGTCATGCAGGATCATCAATTGGCTGAAGCACCGCTCTGGGAAGGGATTGTGCAGTATCCGCCTGAGTTTGCAGAAAAATATATTGCCAAAGGCTACTGGCTCGGCCAGACCATCAGCGGTTTCTTTAATGAATGCGCGCAGAAATACGCCAAAAACACTGCAGTTATCAGTGCGGAAGAGCATTTAAGCTATGCCGAATTGAAGCGGCAGGTTGATCAATTCTCTGCCTATCTGGAACAAAAGGGCTATCAGGCCGGCGACAGCCTGGTAATCCAGCTGCCGAACATCATCGAGTTCTTTATCGCCTATTTTGCCTCAATCGGCATCGGCATGCGCCCGGTGATGAGCCTGCCCGCGCACCGCCATGCGGAAGTGAGCCATTTTATTGCGCAGACAGAAGCAAAACTCTATATCTGCGCGGAGCGGCATTCGGGCTTTGACTACCGCACCTTAGCCCGGGAATGCCGGCAGCGCTGCCCGTCTTTGCAGCAGGTGATTGTGGTGGGGGAGCCGGAAGAGTTTGATCCGTGGCCGGATGTTTCCGCATTTCCGGAGCAGCATGCCGGCGCGCCAAATATTACCGCGCGCCATGTGGCGTTTTTTCAGTTATCCGGCGGCAGCACAGGAACGCCGAAACTGATTCCCAGAACGCATGACGACTATCTTTACAGCGTGCGCGCGAGCGCTGAGATTTGCCAGCTGGATGAAACATCGAAAATGCTGATGGCGCTTCCGGCGGCGCATAATTTCAGCCTGAGTTCGGCCGGTTCGCTGGGGCTGTTTTTTGCCGGCGGAACACTGGTGCTGGCCAAAGAGCCTTCGCCGAATACCTGCTTCGCATTGATTGAAAAGCACCGGATCAGCCATGCTGCGCTGGTTCCGGCCTTAGCGGCCAAGTGGGCGGAAACGGTGCAGCAGGGCGCGGTCAATATCTTTGCAGGCCTGAAGGCTTTGCAGGTCGGCGGCGCGCGCCTGCCTGACGCATTGGCGCGCCAGTTGATTGAAGAATATGGCTGCCGCCTGCAGCAGGTCTTCGGCATGGCGGAAGGCCTGGTGAATTACACGCGCTATGATGATTCCGCCGAGAGCATAATTTCCACGCAGGGCAGCCGGATCAGCGCGGATGACGAAATTAAAATTGTCGATGATGAAGACCGGGAATTGGCTGCCGGAGAGGTCGGGCATCTGCTGACGCGCGGGCCGTATACCATCCGCGGCTATTTCAAGGCGGATGAGCACAACCGGAAGGCGTTTACCCGTGACGGATTTTACCGCACCGGCGATTTGGTGCGGATGACTGAGGACGGAAACATCATTGTTGAAGGCCGCAGCAAGGATCAAATCAACCGCGGCGGAGAGAAAATTGCGACTGAGGAAGTTGAGCAGGCGCTGAATCTGCATCCGCAGGTCATGCAATCCGCTTTGGTGGCTATGCCGGACCGGATGCTGGGTGAAAAAAGCTGCGCATTTATACAGTGGCGCAGGGAAGAGCAGGACCCCAGCCTTGCCCGGCTGAGCATGCAGCTGCGGCAGCATGTCCGAGCATTTGGCTTGGCGACTTTTAAAATCCCAGATCATATTGAATTTATTGAAGATATGCCATATACGGCCTTAGGGAAGATTGACAAGAAAGAACTGAGGCAGCGCCTGGTTCAAGCCTTAAATTAAACAGACAGGTAAAGAAATGACGATTCCCCGCATAGCAAGCTATCCCATGCCGCAGCCCGGCAGCTTTCCTGCAAACAAAGTGGACTGGACGGTTGAACCGGACCGGGCGGTACTGCTCGTTCACGATCTGCAGCAGTATTTTTTAGACTTTTATGATCAGGCTCAGGCGCCGATTCCTGAGCTGATCAACAACTGCCGCAGGCTGATTGATCATTGCCGGGATGCCGGCATCCCGGTCTATTACACGGCGCAGCCGGGCGGCCAGAGCCCGGAGCACCGGCAGCTGCTGACGGATTTTTGGGGCAAAGGCCTGGCGCCTGAAGAAAATCTGGTGCAGATCATCCCGAGCCTGCAGCCGGCAGAACAGGATACGGTTTTAACCAAATGGCGCTACAGCGCTTTCAAGAAAAGCGACTTTGAACAGCGGATTAAAGAGAGCGGCCGCGATCAGCTGATTATCTGCGGCGTCTATGCGCACATCGGCTGCCTGCTTACGGCAGCCGAAGCCTTCATGCTGGACATGCAGGCGTTTCTAGTTGGCGATGCCCTGGCCGATTTCAGCCTGGATGAGCACCGGATGGCGCTGAACTATGCCGCCGGCCGCTGCGCCAAAGTTGTTGATGCAGATTCAGTGATTCAAGCCGTGAACCTGAGAGCGAAAAGATGAAAATGGAACAGTTGAATTTGACTGCAGTGCGCCAAGCCGTCGCCAAGCAGCTGAATATGGATGCGCAGGAAATTCAGGATGATGATGATTTATTCATGCTGGGGCTGGATTCAGTCAGCTTAATGACCCTGGTGGGTTTCTGGCGCGATGCAGGAATCAGTATCGAATTTCAGGATCTGGTGGAAACGCCGACGGTGCAGGACTGGCTGCAGCGCTTAAGGCAGTAGCCTGCATGTTTTAGGGCAATAAGCTGACTGGAGCTTATTGCTTTTGTTCCAGAGGCTGAACGCCTGTTTAAAACTGCCTTGACCCGATAAAAGGCAGGCTCACTGACAACCATCATATTGCACAAGCGCGGATTTTCTATGCAGCTCGAACACTATTATTCATCAAAGCAATGGCAGAGGATTCAGGATTTTTCTGCAGCCAAAAACAGCCCATTTTTAGTGGTTGATTTGGACCGGATCCAATTTAAATACGAAGAATTAAAGCAGTGCTTTCCATTTGCAGACATTTTTTATGCGGTAAAAGCCAATCCGGGTATGGAAATTATTCAGCGCTTGCGCAATATCGGCTCAAATTTTGATGTGGCGTCGACATATGAGCTGGACCGCGTTTTGGCAAGCGGTGTGCCGCCTGAGCGGATTTCTTTCGGAAATACCATCAAAAAAGCGGCGGATGTGAAATATGCCTATGACAAAGGGGTGCGCTTATTTGTCACCGATGCGCGCGCGGATCTTGAGCAGATTGCAAAGTTTGCGCCCGGATCGCGGGTTTTTGTCCGGGTTCTTGTTGAGTCCGGCACAACTGCGGAATGGCCGCTGTCCAGAAAGTTTGGCTGCGACCCGGATATGGCGGTTGATTTGATGGCTGCAGCCAAGACGCTGGGATTAAAGCCTTACGGCGTTTCCTTCCATGTCGGCAGCCAGCAGAAAGAAGTCACCGTTTGGCGTACGGCATTGGACGCAGTCAAGCAGGTCTTTGAAACCTTGGAAAGCCGGCATCAGATTCAGCTTGAACTGATTAATATGGGGGGCGGATTCCCGGCGCGCTATTTGGCGGAAATTGACAGCCTGCAGGCTTATGCAGATCAGATCAAGATGTATTTAAAGCAGAATTTTGACCGTGAAATCATGCTGTTTCTGGAGCCGGGCCGGTCATTGGTCGGCGATGCCGGAGTGATTGTTTCGGAAATTGTCTTGATTGCCAATAAGTCTGAAAAAGACTCTAAGCGCTGGGTTTATACCGATGTCGGCGTGTTCAATGGCTTGATTGAAACCTTGGGCGAAACCACCAAATATCCGATTTATACGCCCAAAATGCAGGCTCAAGCTGAAAAGTCTAAAGTGGTGCTGGCAGGGCCAACCTGCGATTCTACAGATATCATGTATGAAAAAATTCCTTATCAGCTGCCCTTGAATTTGACGATCGGCGACCGCCTGTACTGGCTGAGCGCGGGCGCTTATACGGCGTCGTATGCATCGGTTGAATTTAACGGCTACCCGCCGCTCAGAACCTTCTATCTGGAATGATTCAGCACTTGCATGGACGGCCGCTGTTCCGGCAAAAATAGCGGCGCCTGAATATGCGCAGGCAGCAGGCTTTTACAGAAGCCTGCTGCTTTTGATCTCAATGCGCTTTGCCCTGATGAGCCGGCATTTGAAATTTCCGCAGCCGCGCGGGCAGCCGGAAAAACAAAAAGCCAATATGATAATGAAAATCATTATTATTTGTGTATAATCGCTGCTATTCATAATCTGAATAAAAGGCGAGTAAAATGACAGGCTTGTCATCCAGTCCTCAGAATGCTGAACAAATTTACTGTTTTGACCGATTTTATCAGCAAAATTACCAATGGCTGTACAGCTGGCTGAACCGCACCTTGCGCGCGAATAAGCACAGCATAGAAGATATTATGCAGGATACCTTCTTAAAGATATTTATCCATGCGGATAGCGGCGAAAAAATCAAAGAGCCCCGGCCTTATCTGGCGACAATTGCTAAAAACCTGATTCTGAACCAGATCCGAAGAAAAAAGATAGAAGAGGATTATCTGCGGCTTTTAGCGGAGCAGGAGGAAGCGCTGGACTGCTCGCCTGAGCAGATTGTGACGGTGCTGGAAATACTGCATAAGGTTGCCGATATACTGGCGCGCCTGCCTGAACGCCAGCGCCTGGCCATGATCATGCACTATATTGAAGAAATGCCGCAGACCGCCATCGCCAGCCGCTTTGCCGTTTCACGCAAAACCATACAGCTGGATTTGGCAAAAGCGCTGCTGTTCTGCCACCGCCACCTTAAATTCATGCATTCATAATATGCCTGAAAAGCATTCATCATCAGATCAAGCGCCGGATGACCGCCTGATGGAGGAGGCTGCATTGTGGCTGGTCAAAATGAGCAGCGATGAATGCACTGAAGCAGACGCGATGGCGTATCAGGCCTGGCAAGAAGAAGATCCTGAAAGGGCAGCCTGCATTGAAGCGCTGCAGATGACGCTGGGCCATTTTGACTGCTTGAAACAGCAGGAAAACGCCAAGCCGGCTGTCAGCGCTTTAAATGCGGCTGCGCATCAGACCGAAAAATCATTATGGCTTCTGCGCTCGGTCATTCTGTTTGCGAGCACAGCGCTTATTGCAGTGATGACTTGGCATATCCTGCCGGCCAATGAATGGCTTGCAGACACCCGCAATCCTTATGATCAATGGCGCAATCAGCAGCTGAGCGATCAAAGTGAAATTAAAATCAGCGGAGAAACCGCTTACGATATCCATTTTAATCAGCATAAGCGGATTATCCAGCTATACAAAGGCAATATTTTGGTGGAAGTCGCCAAAGACGCGTCCCGGCCTTTTATTATTGAAACGGAATACGCCAAAATCACTGCGCTGGGAACGCGCTTTATTGTGCATCAGTATGAAAATGCGACGCTGTTAACCATGCTGGAGTCAAAGGCTAAGGTTGCAATACCGCGCGGCGCTCAGGGGGCGGCATCGCCGGATGAAATTATTGAAGCCGGGCAGCAGGTGCTGATTGCTGAAGGGCAGGGCATTATTTACCGCTCGAATATTTCTCCTGAACTGTTTGAAACCGCATGGCAGCAGAAAATGCTGGTGGTGCAGAACATGCCTTTGCCTGAAGTGCTGGGCATTTTAAAAAGCTATCACCATCAGAACATTGCCTTTGATCATCAGGATCTGTCAGGCATCAGCGTAACCGCGGCGCTGCCGTTGGAGCATTCAGCATTGGAGCTGCTTGAAAACAGCCTGCCGATTCAAGTCAGTGAAAATATTTTCGGCAGCCTGAATGTTGTTAAAAAATAATATAGATCAATAGATTATAAAAAATACTGCAGAAAATTGAAAATTCAGGTTCCCACTTGGCGCTCTCAAGTGTCTTATCTAATGAGAAGGATAATAATTCTCATTAAATATTAAGATTCAGTTTAAGCACCAGGGGGCCACTTTCAATGACTAAGAGCAATAAACCGATATCGTTTGTGCTTAAGCCGATAGTTCTGTCGATACACATCGCATTGGCTGCGGGATTATCTGCTGCATCGATGAGTGCCTTCTCCAAAGAAATCAGCGCTAAAAATTATCAGATTGCGGCGGGAGATTTGTCGGCAGCGGTAAATCAGTTCGCCATTCAATCCGGCGTTGCATTATCGAGCGATAACGCCCGCTTGAGCGGCCTTAAGACAGCAGGATTAAAAGGAACATATACTGTAGAGCAGGGCTTGCAGAAGCTGCTGGAAAATACCCCTTTGCAGGCCAAAAAAATAAATCAGGGCTATGTGTTGGCGGATAAAGCCAGCAGCCAAAAAGCCAGCCCTGCGGCAAGTACAGCCGGTTCAGTCCACAACAGCAATGCAGCAGATAACAATAGCCAATCCGCTGCGCGGCTGGATACGATTGTGGTAACGGCTTCAAGCGGCACAGATTTGGCAGGTGAATCTAAAAACAACTATACCGTCAGCCGCTCAAGCAGCGCCACAAAGCTTGATTTGGCGCTTAAAGATACACCGCAAAGCATCACCGTCATTACCAATAAGCAAATAGAAGAACAGGCATTAACCGATGTCAATAAAGTCCTGGAAAGCACGCCGGGGGTGACGGTGCAGAACTATGGCGTGCCGGGCGCGGGCCGGACATCTTTTTACTCCCGCGGCTATGAAATTAACAACGTGATGGTGGATGGCGCGCCCACGCTGGTGAGCGGCAGCCGCGGCATGGAGCTGCTGGCAGGCTATGACACAGTCATCTATGACCGGGTGGAAATAACCCGGGGCTCAAGCGGCTTAAGCACGGGAACGGGCGACCCCTCTGCCAGCCTGAACTTTGTGCGCAAGCGCCCGGGCCTGGAAGCGGAAGGCAGCGCCAAAGTCAGTTATGGACGCTGGAACAAGAAGCGGGTTGAGCTGGATGTATCGCAGCCATTTACTGATGATGCCGGCATCCGCGGCCGTTTTGTCGCGGCCTATGGACAGGGCGACAGCTATATTGACCGCATTAAAGAAGAAAGCAAAATATTCTATGGCATTGTAGAAGCAGACCTGGGCGATAAAACCACAGTCGCGGTAGGCGGGACATGGTTTGACAAAGATGTGGATGACGCCAGCCCGCATATGACTGCAGGAGCGACACATAGTTCACAAAGTGTGGGTGTATTTGACGGCGGACGCAGCTGGAATGCCGCCACGGACTGGTCTTATGCGCATACCCGAAGCTGGAATGGCTTTTTTACCATAAATCATCAATTGAATGATGCCTGGAAGCTGGCGACGAATTATCAATATAGTGAAACCGCGCCAGATCGACTTTGGGGAATAGTCGGTGCAGACTCATATAATGCAACTTATAATACGGCAAGCTATAATAGCACCAGTGTAAGCCGAGAAAATACTGAATCTAAAATACATAATCTGGATATCAGCTTATTAGGAAAATTTGACCTGTTTGGACGCGAAGCTCAGATTGCTACCGGTATAAATGGCTATCAATCTAAGACTTTTGATCCGCTCTATGATGTATCTTATAATACTGTGTTTTTTTGCAAAGAAGGCGGGCGTAATCGAAGAAACTGTATTAACTTGGATAATTGGAATGGTAATATAAGATACCCTGATAATAATATATATCGCGGTTATCATTATGATGTCAAAGAAAAACAGTATGGGTATTTTTTCAGCACAAAGTTTGAACCGCTGCAGGATTTAAAGTTAATACTGGGCGCCCGGTATAATAAATACAATATAGGGAAAGACACTAGAAGTAATACGAATAGCATTGTTCCATCCTATACTTATGATTATAAGCCGCAAGATAAATGGATACCTTATGCCGGGCTGATTTATGATATTAATGATCAGCTTTCAGCTTATGCCAGCTATACAGGCATTTATAAAACCCAATTAGAAAAAGATATCAATGATCAGTTTTTGCCTTTTATTGAAGGCAACTCTTATGAGCTTGGCTTAAAAAGCGCATTATTTGATGATCAGCTGAACCTGCATACTGCAATTTTCAGAATGAAAGAGCTAAATACCCCATATAGAATGTTTTATGTACCCAAAAATCCAGACACCGGCCAGCAGTACAGCTGTACGCCTGTCACAGGTATGCTTTGTGATATTAAATATGCTGCTGATGGCCCAATTATTTCCGGTTTTGAAATGACAGCTCAAGGAAAATTAACAGATCAATGGCTGATTAATGCAGGCTATACCTATCTGCATGTAGAGCGTCCAAAAATGGATGAGAATGGTTCATATGACGCTATGTTAACCGGAGATAACAGCTATGAACGCCCTAAGCATGCCATAAGCCTGTCGACCAGTTATCAAATCATGGATGCCTTAACTATAGGCGGATCAGCCCGTTGGAAATATAAAACAACACAAGGAATTAGTACTTGTCTGCCGTTAGGAAATGGCACAGAAAGTTGTACATCTGATAAAGATAAAATAGGTAATTTAATAGGAAATCAGGGAAGCTTTACAGTTTTAGATTTAATGGCGCGCTATCAGATCAATGAAAATTTTGCGGCAGGCTTAAATATTAATAACTTGTTTGATAAGACCTATAAAAAGAATCGTTTATCCAGCCTTTATGGTGAGCCGCGCAATATCGCGATCTCATTAAGCGCTAAATTTTAAAATAAGGAGACAGATAATGACTTGGCCATAAATCTATAAAATCATAACTGAACAGTATATTTTTGATGGAAAAATTAATTTATAAAATACTGTTTTGTGATTTCGCGGGTTAAATATATTCCATCAACGAAGAGAAAAAAACGTCACAATAAATTGATTTAAAAGGTATATAAAATGGGTAATATTACATTGAAAACAGGTTTAATTGCTGCAGCTCTACTGGCAACTTCATTTGCTTCCGCTGGTGTTGACTTTAAAACCAATTTGACCAGCTATAATTTCCAAACTGAATCGGCGAATGTATTGGGCGGTTATAAAGGCAATTTCAAATATAATAATGTCGAATATGGTGAAGATAAGAATGCTGCACTGAACTTGACAACATTAGGTTCAGGTCTTACTCGTCATGCGCGGAGCTCAGGCACAGCAAATGCAACCTATGTTTTTTATAAGCAGGCCAATTCTGTCGTAATCGGCAATGCGGCCCGCGGTTTAAATGACTTTGAAGACCGCCAATTTACTAAGGCTGTAGTGGGTACGCCGACAGTAAAAAGTACATTGCCGGCGACTGCAACTTATACTTATAAGGGTGATGTCTTCAATCACATTAACAGTTCAGTGGGCGGTTTAAATTATACCGTGAATGTAAATAATGGCAGTGTGACGGGTTCCGGTTCTGTTTCAGGCATTACAGGTCAGCGGCCTTCAGGCGGTGTTGTTGGTCCATATACAATTAATGGTACGCTAAATGCTGTTACCTTTGATAACAACTTAAAAGCAATAGGCAGTGCAACATTAACTTATGCTGATGCTGCTGGAAGTAAAGTTCTGCAAGATACCAAATATGATATTGGCCTGTTTGGCGCAGGCGCGGCGGAAGTAGCAGGCGGTATTTATACTGATGCAGCGACTGCAGCTACATCAACAAATAATCTTCAAGAGCTAACAGGCGGTTACGGTTTTGCCGGCAAGCAGTAATTTTATAGGCGCCGTTTTAAATAATTGCTGGATGCGCTTTGCTGCATAAAGGCATATCCGTCTTTTTATTTTCCACAACTAGGTAAATGATTATCATTTACCTAGTTGTTATATTTATTCTTCATAAAATTCCCGTCATGAAACTTTCCGTCAAGAAAAAACAGCAGTTTAGCCATGCATATTTTGGCTATCAAAATATTTCGGTTCCAATCGTTCCCTTGTTTTTGATCGGCGGCCTGATCATGCCGCCTGTTGAATCTGGCCATGCGGCTGCGCCTGAACCTGCGCTGGCGGTCATTCAGCCATTGGATAATCTGGATAAAATCTCTTCAGATTTAACCAATGCCAGCCGCTACCGCGCGCCGGATGAGCAGCATAAAAAAGCGCTGGAAGATCATGAGCAGAAGCGCGAAAAACCGGTCAATGTCACAGATGAAGAAGTAAAAAATAATCCGCAGATTGCTGAAATTATTATTCAGGCTTCAATCCAGAACCGGGACTGGAAAACACTGCAAAAAGTGCTGCCGCTCTACCGCCAGTCGCCGCAGCACGACCCGATGCTGGCGCTCTATGCCCAGGGGGCAGTATACCGCCAGCAGGGCAAGCATCGGCAGGCGATCGAGCAGTATCAGAACATGCTGGAAAAAGACGCCAGCCTGGATTATGTGCGCTTTGATCTTGGGGCTATGCTGTTTGAAAACCGCCAGTACCGCCAGGCGGAAAAAATATTTTTACAAACGCAAAGCAATCCTCAAGTTGAGGATAATTTCCGCATTCTGGCAGGGCAGTTTTTAGCGCAAATCAACAAGCAGGAAAGAACCCACGGCAAAGCCCACCTGCGCATGGTGCATAACGATAACGTCAATCAAACCACCGAAGGCCGCTTTTTAAATTTCGCCGGGCTGGTTTTTGAAAAGACCCCGCCTATTGCATCCCTAGGCACGAATTATGCGCTGGCTTTAGAACAGGAGCGCAATTTAGCGGGCAATCATTTCCTCAACTGGAACCTGTCGGCGGATGGCTTGAATTATGCAAGCGCGCATGATTTTGATGAGCACGGCCTGAATATCGATCTAAATTATAAATGGCAGGATATTAAATCCTGGTTTCATTTCGGGCCGACATTTGAATGGCGCTGGCTGAATCAGGAGCGCTATATTGATACTTATGGAGTATCTGCGGGCTATGGGCGCTGGCTGTCGCCGCGCTGGCAAGCGAACCTGAATGGCCGCTGGATCAATAAAAGCTATAAAGACTTGAATTATCAAATATTCAATGGGCAAACATTCAACGCCTCTTCTTCTGTGATGTATTTGCTGGCAGCGGACACCGCGGTTTTCGGCGGGCTGAGTTTTCAAAAAGATGATCTGGAAAGAAAATCCGAAGGTTTTGACCAGTATGGAGTCAATTTAGGCATTTATAAGCAATGGGCAAACGGCTTGAATGCTGTTTCAAGCGCGCAGCTTGCATCGCGCAGCTATGGCCGGTCATTAATGAACAGGAAAGATCAGCGGCTGAATGCAAGCATCAATATTGGGCATAAAAAAATCAATTTCTTCAATGTCGAGCCAAAACTGGGGTTCCAGTATGACGATGTGGACAGCAATATTGACCAATTCTATACCCGGAAAATCCAGCAGTGGACGCTGACGTTTGAGAAGAAGTTTTAACAATGAATTATTTGAATATAAAAAATCAGGAAGCGGCAAAGCTGTATGAGCTATTGTGCGATTCTAATTTGCAGGTGACGATTGCCCGCCTGGTCATTCTTGGAATTATTAAACAGTCTGAAGATGAGTTGACCGCTGCGCAGATCATGCGCCATACCGCTTTCCGGACTGCCAAAATATCATTTGGCGTTGTGTATGCGACTTTAAATACTTTGGAAAAAGCCGGGTTAATCGAGCGCTTTAAGCAGGGCAGGGAGCAGGCGCGTTATGCATTTCATTTGAGAAGCTAGCCTTATCAGGCGGCGCTGCCATGCATTGCGGCAATGCAGGATGTCCCGGCAGTAAAAGACTTTAGCGGAAAATCATGAGGGGCTGAGAATCAGCCAAAGCGGGCATGGGGAGCCTTTATAAGCGCAGCATGGAAAGCTGCTTTTGCAGATTTAAACCTCGGCATGATCATTTAGCGCAGAGTTTGCCTAAGCGGTTCAGCAGAAATCCTCTTCGGCTTTCTAAGCTCCTTGCATAAATAAAAAGCGCCGGATTTTCCCAGCACTTTTATGGCATTGATGCGGATACAATCCAGCTTAATGAGGGTGCTTGTAGTTGCTGGTCGTATCATGATGCTGATGATAATGGCTTGATTTATGCATTTCATGCTCATCAGACTTATCTTTAGGATTTTTTTGCGGCTGACTGTCATCTGGACTGGTCTGTTGTTCAGTTTTTTCAGATCCTGATTGATCTTTGGGGTGCTGGCGCTTGGTCATTTTATTCATCCTTTGCTAAAAGTATAAAATTACCGATTCTTTAACTGACCCAATTAGCATGCGCGGAGGCAAAAAAAAGATATAGTTTCATATTGTATCGGCTTTGTTGCGCAAAGGCGGCCTGCGGAGGGCTTGAATAAAACTGCCCTTTAATCCGGGCTATTCCTTTCTGTTTGATTCCAGCTTTTGCCATTTCCGGCACAGCTGCAATGCCGGCTTAATTTCAGCCCGCCTATGTATTTTTTTAAGCGTAGCATGGATTGCCTTTATACAGGTGCCACGGGAATGGTTTTGAATGCGCTATTCACTTTTGAAAAATAATAAATCAGCAATAAAAAAAGCCCCGATCTTTCGATCGGGGCTTTTTGAATTTGGAGCGGGAAAGGAGACTCGAACTCCCGACCCCAACCTTGGCAAGGTTATGCTCTACCAACTGAGCTATTCCCGCGGAGTCTATCCCGTTTTTTAAATAAAAAACCGAATGAAAAAATTTTGGAGCGGGAAAGGAGACTCGAACTCCCGACCCCAACCTTGGCAAGGTTATGCTCTACCAACTGAGCTATTCCCGCGGAGTCTATCCAATTTTTTAAATAAAAAACCGAATGAAAAAATTTTGAGCGGGAAAGGAGACTCGAACTCCCGACCCCAACCTTGGCAAGGTTATGCTCTACCAACTGAGCTATTCCCGCATAGCGATGTATAATACATTAAGGATTTCCAAGGTCAATAGCTTTGTGCAAAACCTTGGTTCAACTGCATAAAATAAAAGCAATTTGCAAAATGAAGGCCATTATTTGAACAGAATTCTGCAGATGCAGCGCATGCAGGGGCGCGGCTGCGGATTAAAAATTGGCGGAAGCTGAAAACCGGCGCGCAGAACAGGCTATACTCAGCGCAGTTCATTTAGATTTTTGGAGCGCAGCCTTGAGCCTGGAACAGCAACTTATCGAACGTTTGCAGCAGCTTTCACCCAGCCATCTGCAGGTGGAAAACGAATCTGCCGGCCACGGCGGCTACTTCCCCGGCAAAGAGTCGCATTTTAAGGCGGTAATTGTCAGCGAAGCGTTTGCCGGCCTGCGCCAGGTGCAGCGCCATCAGAAAGTATACGCCGCCGCCGGCGACCTGCTTGGCCCCGGCGCCATCCACGCCTTAGCGATTCATGCATTTCTGCCTGAAGAATGGGCCGGGCAGGATACGCCAAGCCCAGAATGCGCGCACGCCCCTAAGCCTTAACCGGGAAGCGGAGCATTTATGGAAACTCAACTGCTGATGAATGCGCTTCACCTGTCTGGCGCGGCGCTGGCCTGCTTTGCCGTGCTCAGCCGCGGGCTGACTCTGTTTAAAGGCGTGCAGGGCAATTTGCCCAATCCGGCGGGGCGCAAAATTTTTGTTGCGCTGCAGCATCTGTCCATGACGCTGCTGGCGGCGACAGGCATTGCCTTGCTGGTCATGAAAAACTTTGATGTGCAGCCGTGGTTTTACGCTAAAATTATCCTGTTTTTAGCGCTTTTGTCTGCGTTGAGCAAAGCTTACCGCAAGGAAGACAGCATTGCCCTGAACCAGCGCCGCGCCGGCCTGTTTCTGGCTGCCGTGGCCTTAAGCGCCATTTTTGGCCTGGTGCTGATTCAGCCTAACTTCGGCTGATGGCTGAACATAATAAATTGCAGCGGCGCTGGTTCAGGCAGGCTGAAACAGCGGAATAATAATGAGATAAAGGGGGTTTTAATGCGTACACGGGTGGTATTCAACCAAAAAGGCGGCGTGGGGAAATCCAGCATTACGGTGAATCTGGCGGCCATCAGCGCGCATCAGGGCCTGAAAACGCTGGTGATCGATTTAGACCCGCAGGCCAATTCCAGCCAGTATCTGCTGGGCGATGATGCAACCTATTCGGCGGATAAGCCCGCGCTGGAGCCGAATATTGAAAATTATTTTGAGGAAGTGCTGGGCGCGCAGCCCGGCAAGGGCCTGCTGGGCAATGCCATCGGCTCTATTTTAAAAAGCCGCGCTAAAGGGCTGGAAAGCTATGTGCACCAGTCGCCGTTTAAAAATCTGGACGTGATTCCGGCCAGCCCAAGCCTGGGCGCGCTGGCGCATGCGCTGGAATCCAAGCATAAAATCTACAAGCTGCGCGACGCGCTGCAGCAGCTGGACGGCAAATATGACCGGATCTTTATTGATACGCCGCCGGCATTCAACTTTTTTACCCTGTCTGCGCTGATTACTGCAGACCGCGTGCTGATTCCTTTTGACTGCGATGTATTTTCCAAGCGCGCCTTGCAGACCCTGATTGAAAATGTGATTGAAACGCAGGACGACCACAACGACCGCCTGGAAATTGAAGGCATTGTGGTCAATCAGTATCAGGCGCAGGCCAAGCTGCCGCGCGAAGTGGTGCAGCAGCTGAAGGATGAAGGCCTGCCGGTGCTGGACAGCATGCTGCCGCCGTCGGTGCTGATGAAGGAGTCGCATCATAAGAATCAGCCCTTAATCCATCTGGCGGCGGATCATAAATTGACGCAGGCCTATCAATCATTGTTCAATGAAATTGAGCAGAAATAAGACGGGGAATGTTATGAAAGCGATTAAATTAAGCCTGCTGGCGGGCAGCGCGCTGCTGCTGGGCGCCTGCGCTACAACGGTGAAGCCGACTTATGTGTCGCCAACGCAGTATCAGGCGCTGAACTGCCAGCAGCTGCAGAGCGAATACAGCCGCATTCAGCAGCATATTGATAGCGGCGTGCAGCCGGCGAAGCGCACCGGCATGGGCGTTGGCGTCGGCCTGGGCGGGGGCTGGGGCAGCCGCGGCGGCTGGGGCATCGGCCCGACCGTTTCAGTCAACATGGGCCAGTCATCCAATACCAAAAAGACTGAATTGGCGCGCCTGATGGGCGAGCAGGAGGCGCTGGTTCAGGCAGCCCAATTCAAAGGCTGTCCGGCGATTGCGCGCGCCAAAGCGCAGCCTTAGCGGAATCAGCCGATGGCGCTGCCCGGTTTTGCGGAAGCGGGCAGCGCGCAGAAAAAATGTAATAAAATTTGTCTTTGCCCCTGCGGCCATTAAAAAGCGGATTCTTCATTCTGAGCTGAAGGCTGTTTTTAATGCAAATCAATGAAAATAAAAAAATTAAATTGGCGCATCCGGCATTGCTGCAGTGCGCCTGCCGGGCTGCGGCCGGGCGCGCCTTTGGGCTGGACAGCGTTGCGCAATGCGGTTTTCGGCCTGCGATAGACTTGTTTTTATAAATTATTTTCAGATATGGTGTGGCCACTTTTGGGTAATTTCAGGTGCTTATGATTGAGAGTTGGCTTTTTGTCTTGGCGATGATTGCTGCCCTGCTGACGCCGGGGCCGACCAATGCATTGCTTGCAAGCTCCGCGCATCAGCAGGGCACCGCAAAAACCAGCCTGTTTATTCCCGCTGAATTTTTCGGCTATTTTTACGCCATTAATTTATGGGCGCTGCTGATTCATCTGACTGCGCCGGTGTGGCCGAACCTGATCCATATCCTGCATTTCTGCAGCATGATGTATGTTTTCTGGCTGGCTTTTCATTTGTGGAAGGCTGCCGATTTGCAGAAGCACAATCAGAAATACACCGGCATCCGCCCGCGCCAGCTGTTTTTCTCCACCTTAAAGAACCCTAAAGCGCTGCTTTTCGCTGCCGGCATCCTGCCGCTGGAAACATGGAACAATCCGGCCAGCTTCCTGGCGGTGTTCGCCGCGTTCAGCCTGGTGCTCCTGCCTTCGGCAGTCTTCTGGATGTGCTTCGGCCGCGCGATCCTGTCCGGCAGCGTCAGGCAAATAAAAGCCGACCTCTTGTACAAAGGGTCGGCCATGATGCTGGTGCTGTGCATGTTTCCGGTGATTATCCGCTTTTTTTCATAGGCGGATGGCTCAGGCGGCCGGACCGGCCTTTTTCATTTTCTGGCGGATAAAGCCGATGATGCCCGGCAGAATGCTAATGATGATAATGCCGAAAATTAAATGGGTGAAGTTGTCCTTGACGATCGGCATATTGCCGAAAAGGTAGCCCAGCAGGATGAATGAGCCTGTCCAGCACAGCGCGCCCACGACATTGTAGGTCAGGAAGAATTTGTAATTCATGCTGCCGGCGCCGGCGACAAAAGGCGCAAAGGTGCGGGCAAAGGGAATGAAGCGGGCAAAAATAATGGTTTTGCCGCCATGCTTGGCGAAGAACTGCTGCGTCGCGATTAAATGCCGCTTATTGATAAAGCGCGACTCAATTTCAAACACGCGCGGGCCAATATATTTGCCGATATGGTAATTCAGCGTATCGCCCAGCACCGCCGCGATAAACAGCAAAATGAACAGCGCCCAAGGATCCATTGCTCCGGTCGATGCGGCCAGCGCGCCGGCTGCAAACAGCAGGCTGTCGCCCGGCAGAAACGGCATCACGACCAGGCCGGTTTCAACAAAAATAATCAGGAACAGAATGGCGTAAATCCATACCCCGTAATTGGCGATGAATTCCAGCAAATGGTCATCCACATGCAGTATAAAATCAATAAGTTCCATGAGCAGAAAGCAGGCAAAAATGTAGTGAAATCCTAGCAGTCCAGTGCCGGAAAGTCAGTATTAAAACGTAATTAATTTCCCGGCCCCCTGTTTTGCTTGCAGGAAGATAAGCCTTGGCGCATCCGCGCCCTTGCTGAGCCGGTGCAGCCTCAGGCTTCTGCCGCAAAGCCGGCCGGGGAAGGCGGAAAACCTATGCTGCAAAGCCCTGTCCGAATAATGTGCGCATTGCGCGGAAAAATGCTAGAATAGCGCGCTTATTCCGTTTGCCTCACATAGTTGTTTGTCATGACTACCAATACTCAAATTACTGAAGATCGTATCCTGATTCTGGATTTTGGCTCTCAATATAGCCAGCTTATTGCGCGCCGCGTGCGTGAAGCCGGCGTATATTCTGAAATGTATGCCTACGACATGTCTGAAGAAGACATCCGCGCATTTAATCCAAACGGTATCATTCTTTCAGGCGGCCCTGAAAGCGTGCACGAAGAAGGCAGCCCACGCGCGCCGCAAGTTGTATTTGAACTGGGTGTTCCGGTGCTGGGCATCTGCTATGGCCTGCAAACGATGTCTGAACAGCTGGGCGGCAAAGTCGAGCCGGGCACAGTGCATGAATTCGGCTATGCGGAAGTCAACATTCAAGTCCGCGACAAACTGATTGGCGACCTTGAAGATTCTGCAGATAAATTAAAAGTATGGATGAGCCACGGCGACAAAGTGACTCAAATTCCGGAAGGCTTCCAGATTACCGCCAGCACGCCAAGCTGCCCAGTGGCCATGGTGTCTGACGAAACCCGCCGCTTCTACGGCATTCAGTTCCATCCGGAAGTGACACACACTGCCAAAGGCGCAGAGCTGCTGTCTAACTTCGTGCATGGCGTCTGCGGCTGCCGCAGCCTGTGGAACTCAGAAAACATTATTGACCTGCGCGTTGAGCAGCTGCGCGGTCAGATTGGCGGCCAGAAAGTGCTACTGGGCCTTTCAGGCGGCGTCGATTCATCTGTCGTGGCGGCGCTGCTGCACCGCGCGATTGGCGATCAGCTGACTTGCGTATTTGTAGACAACGGCCTGCTGCGCCTGAACGAAGGCGAGCAGGTGATGGACATGTTTGCGAAAAACATGGGCATCCGCGTGATCCGCGCAGATGCTGAAGAGCGTTTTCTGACTGCGCTGGCGGGCGAAGCCGATCCTGAGAAAAAGCGTAAAATCATCGGCCGTGAATTCATTGAAGTTTTTGCTGAAGAAGCGCGCAAGCTGGATGGCGTGAACTTCCTTGCGCAAGGCACCATTTACCCGGACGTGATTGAATCCGCAGCCACTAAAAATGGCAAAGCGCATGTGATTAAATCGCACCATAACGTGGGCGGTTTGCCGGATGATTTAGCCTTTGAGCTGGTTGAGCCGATCCGCGACCTGTTTAAAGACGAAGTCCGCCGCTTAGGCACGGCTTTGGGCCTGCCGCATGAAATGCTTTACCGCCACCCATTCCCAGGCCCAGGCCTTGGCGTGCGCATTCTGGGTGAAGTGAAAAAAGAGTATGCGGACATTCTGCGTATTGCCGATGACATTTTCATGCAGGAGCTGCGCGCAAGCGGCTGGTATGACAAAACTGCGCAGGCATTTGCGGTGTTCCAGCCGGTGAAGTCTGTGGGCGTGGTCGGTGATGGCCGCCGCTATGCATGGGTGATTGCGCTGCGCGCGGTTGAAACAGTGGACTTTATGACCGCCCGTTTCGCACATCTTCCTTATGATCTGGTGGATAAAATCTCTACCCGTATCATGAACGAAATTAAAGATGTGTCACGCGTAACTTATGACGTGTCTTCTAAGCCGCCGGCAACAATTGAATGGGAGTAAAACTGGGATTTCATGAAGCAGCGCTTCATGCCAGTTTTACGCCAAGAGCTATGCTCGCGGCAGGGTGGGCTTTCGGACACTAAATTACGGCAAGGGCTGTGCCCGCGCCAGCTGGCTGGGATTTCATGAAGCAGCGCTTCATGCCAGTTTTACGCCATGAGCAAAATTGAAAGCATTGCTTTCAATTTTGCGCAAGATGCCCGCTACAGTAAAGAAAATTCTTAGAAAAAGAGCGCCTAGGCGCTCTTTTTTATTGTCCTTGTCCGCTTCTGAAATGAGCGAGCGCCTATAGCTGAGTTCTAAAGTCTGTATTAAGCTTAATGGCCTATAAGGTATGATTGCACTGGCTTTTAGTCGCGTTCACTATTTCGGCAATTAACGATGATGCTTGTACTGCCTCATTTTTGCTTTAAAAGTTTCAATGGCTTTGCGCAGGCAAGATCTTACTTTGGAAAGACCCAAAGATACCGTCTCAGAGGTCAAGAGGATTATTGAGAATTGGCGCAATAATTCTCCTGATAAGGCCGCTGGTGCTTGAGTACGCCATAACACAGATGAATCAGCTTCCTCATTGCAGCGCCAACCGCCATCATCTTGGTTTTGCCATTGGCCAGCAGCCTGTCATTCATCCCCTTTATGTGGGGATTATGCCGGGTTGCGACAATGGCCGCCATATATAAGCCGGCGCGTATCTTGGAAGAGCCGGCTTTGGATAAGCGGCTCCTGCCGTGAATGGAGCTGCCCGACTGCCTTTGAATGGGCACCAGGCCGGCAAAGGCGGCCGCCTGGCTCGCCCTTTCAAAAGCATGGCTGCGCAAGAAGCTGAGCATTAATAAACTGGTCCGGTCTGCAATGGCCGGAATGCTGCTGAGCAGCGCCTTGTCATTTTTTAAATCAGGATGCTGATCAATGTGGTCATCAATCTGCCGGTCGAGATCCTGAATATGCCTGCTTAACTGCTTAATATTCTTATGGATCGACTGAAGTACCGGTTCTATCGTGAAGGTAGACTCCGCTTTTTCCAAACGGTTTTCTTCACGCTGCAGATCTTCACCAAGCACAGCCCTTCGATCCAGCAAAGCATTCAGCAGTTGAATATGTCCAGGCAGAGGCTGCCAAAAATGCAGATCCGCAGTCATCGCAAACCGGGCCAGAACTTCACTGTCAGCCTTGTCTGTCTTATTCAGCCTGGACATGCTCTGAGCAAAATACCGGGCTCTGGCGGGATTCGCCACACAGACTTGAAAGCCTGCATCAAATAAATATCCAGCTAGGCGTTCATGATAGACAGAAGTGGCTTCCATTAAGGCAATGGCCTGCGCAGGGCCTGCAGCATGATGATTCAGCCAGGCCTGAAGCTGTTCAAAGCCTTTGGGCGTATTCGGAAAGGTTTTGGTTTTCTTTTTGCCTGCAGAATCTTCTAAAATCAGACAGCAGTCAATTTTAGCTTTTGCAATATCAATACCGAGATAAAACATAATCTTACCTGCCTTATTTATTCAATTATTTTTTTTCAGCATAACCGCCGTCTTTTCTTGCGAATCCAGCATCGAGGTGCTTAGTTACCGTCCAGAGTTGTGCAGGCAGTCAGGGCAAACAGCAGGTTTTATCTTTGGGCCAAACTTTAAGTTTTAGTAAACAACCAAACTCTGCTGTTTGCGTATAGTGAGAGCTAATCACTATGTGAATTAAGATACAAGTAAACAAAAGTCTTTTGTTGCCCATACACGGCGTCCTGAGCCAGTTTTAAGCACTGCTTTTAAACGCAGCGCAAGGATGGGCAACGTGCGGCATCCATGCCGCACTCGCGTATCCGAAGTTTATTTTACTTAAAGGCCTAGGAAGCTGAAGGGATTTTCGCGGAGTCGCTTAAGAAAACTTAGCTATAGCGAATTAAAAACATGCTAAGCCCAATTAGACCTTGAAAACAAGCCGGCTTTGACCATTAAGGCAGACATTGAATTAAGCGCCCGCAGGAAGCCCCCTTTCACTTCTTAAAACTTCAAAACAGTTTCAAAATCTGTTCGCCAATGCGCTGAATGAGCGGCATGGTGACAGAATTGCCCGCCTGCATGTATAAAGCGCAGTTCCCCATTTTTTTGGGAAAACGCATTTCATGCACCGGGTAGCCCTGAAAGGCGAAGCATTCTTTCGGCGTCAGCTTGCGGATGCCGTAATCATCCAAAATCAAAGGCACATTGTGGCCGCCTGAGCCCATATTCGCGGTTAAGGTTGGGCAGACACTGCTTTTATTTTCACGAACATACACGCGGCGCCATTGATAGACCGTATCTTTGGAAGTCACGCCTTCCACCATTTTGGCATAATAGCGGTGGCCCGGCGCATAATAATACTTCGGGTCGACCCGGCCTTTTTCCAGAATATCCTGAATGCCGCGGGTCAAGGGAATCTCTTCAGGAAACTCAAAATTCCGATAATTCGGCACTTGCTTGGGGTCAAGCGCGACAATGAAAATCCGTTCGCGGTTCTGCGGCACATTGGCGTGGGTCATGCTGTTCAGCACTTTATAGCTCACGGTATAGCCCAGCTCTTCCAGCGTGTTGCAGATCACCTGAAAAGTGTTGCCTTCATCATGCGAGATTAAATTTTTAACATTTTCCAAAAAAACCGCTTTGGGGCGGTGCTTCCTTGCAATCTCCGCCACATCAAAAAACAGCGTGCCGCGGGTTTCCTGAAAGCCCTTGCGGTGGCCGGCAATTGAAAAAGCCTGGCAGGGGAAGCCACCGCAGAGGATATCGAATTTTTCCGGAATTTTGGCTTTGGTTTCATCCTGGGTGATGTCGCCGTCCGGATGCTCGCCGTAGTTCAGCGCATAAGTCCGCTGCGCATGCTTATTCCATTCGCTGGAAAACGCGCAGCGCCCGTGCAAATTCTGCAATGCCATGCGGAAGCCGCCGACACCCGCAAACAAATCAATAAATGTGAATTTATGGTCTTGAGGCTGCGGAAACGGTGTCGAGAGCAGGTCAGGTTGCATTAAAAGCCCTTCAATGGCGGTAAAATTCGATAGGGCTTCATTTTAATTCAATTGGCTAAAATAGAAAGGGCGCAGCCGGGCTATTTGCGCTGCTCAGTGCCGGGCTGAGGCCGGAGAATCGGCAGCGGATTTCAGCCGGATGAGCATTAAAAAAGCCGCCGGCGCGCCTGCATGCGCTGCGGGACTTATAAAATTGACCATGAGCGCTGGGCTGCTTTTTTGCGCTGCGCCTGCGGCTTGGCGGAGGCCGGCAGCTTGCCGCTTTTCACCGGCGCCAGCTTGGGCTGAGCGCTCATGGACGGATGATAGCGCACCACGCAGTTGCGCCCGTTTTCCTTGGCCTGATACAGGGCGATATCCGCCTGCTTGACCAGCTCATCCAGCTGCTGCTTATGCGATTTCAGCTCTGAAATGCCGATGGAAACGGTAAAGCTTAAAGGCTGATCCGGCTTCAGCTGCAGGCATTCCTGCTGAATGCGCTGGCGGATGCGCTCGGCAATGACGATGGCGTCCTGAATATGGGTTTCCGCAAGCAGGGCGATGAATTCTTCGCCGCCAAAGCGCGCGAGCACATCCTTTTGGCGCATTTCCTTGCGGGCGGTGGCCGCAATCGCCTGCAGCACGCGGTCTCCAGTATCATGGCCATAGGTGTCATTGATTTTTTTGAAATAATCGACATCCAGCATCAACAGGCAGGTGCTGGCCGGCGTGGGCCATTCCTGAATCCTGCGCTCCGCCATATGCACAAACTGGCGCCGGTTGTAGAGCTGGGTCAGCTCGTCGGTATGCGCCTGATTTTTAAAGCTGCGCAGGTTCCAGTCGTCCAGCAGGCTGCGCAGGAAATTCCTGCGGGCGTTCAGCGCGTTGCTCCAGCTGATGTACAGGCTGAACAGCGCAATCGGGCTGAAGGTCAGCAGGAACAGCAGGGTTTCCTGCAGGCTGAGCTGCTGCAGCAGCGCGCCGCTTAATGCAAGCAGGCTCATCGCGGCCGTGCTGTACAGGGCCGGCTTGAAGCGCACCTGTATGCACAGGTTGGCGGTCAGGATGAAAATCACCGAGGCGTAAATATAGGAGCTGGCCCACGGGCTGTGCGACCACAGCAGCAGCAGCATCCACAGCGCCATGCTGAGGGCGGTGCTGACCGGCAGGAGCATATCCAGCAGCAGGATGTCTTTCTTGAATTTGAACAGGTAAAAGCAGGCCAGCAGCGAGGCCGCCGCGCAGCTGAGGCGGAGCAGGGCCGACTGCAGGTAGACATCGGGCAGGATAATGCAGTCGGCAAAGAAATAGAGCAGGAAAACCAGCTGGGCAATGAAATTGATGCGGCGCAGGAAAAAGCGCTGCTGCGCATACTGGAAATTCAGAAAAGCCTGCTGAAAATCCGCAGGAATGCGGGCTTTCCGGTCAGCCAGCGCCTGTTCAATCCGGCTGCGGTTCTGCAGGCTGCATTCTGAGGCCTTCAGCAGATGCTGCCGCGGCGCGCGCTGTTCCTGAACTTCCGGATTGGCTTCGTTGCCAATCTGTAGGTCTGCAGTCATGTTATCTTCCTTGTTAACAGAAGAACTGGCGAATAAACAGTATGAACAGCCTGAGCAAAAAATAAACTCACCAAATTTGGGTATTTTCAGCTGAATTTATAACAAAATGTGTAAAGCCGCCGGCGGCGCTGAATCCAATGCATCATGCGGGCCAGCATAAGGCTTGGCGGCGGAAAACAAAAAGCATATTGTTCTATTTATACAATTCAGCGTATTAAGGGAAGCATGGGCTTCAGCGCCGCCAGCCGCTAAGATGGCGGCATGATTGAGCAAAAGACCGCATCCAGCGCAACACAACCAATGAGCCAGATTCAGGATAGAACCATGAGCAATAACAATTATACCGAGCTGTCCGATTCGGACGATTGTGAAAAATACATCAATCAGTTTATTCAGGAATTTCCGCTGCGCAGCGCAGAGATTGGGCAGGGCACCGTAATTAAGCGCGCTTTGCCCAGCCGGCATAAGCGCATGATTGGCGCATGGTGCTTTTTGGACCATGCCGGCCCGGCGGTTTTCCCGCAGGGGGATGGGCTGGATGTCGGCCCGCATCCGCATATTGGCCTGCAGACCTTTACCTGGATGATTGAAGGCACCATGATGCATACCGACAGCCTGGGCAGCCGGCAGCTGATCCGGCCCCGGCAGGTCAATCTGATGACTGCAGGTTACGGCATTGCGCATGCTGAAGTGGCGCCGGAAACCGAAACTCATCTGCATGCGGCCCAGCTGTGGATTGCGCTGCCGGATGACAAAATCAATATTGCGCCGCGCTTTGAGCATTATCCTGAACTGCCTGTGGTCAGCCGGGACGGGGTAGATTTCACCGT
Organism: Acinetobacter sp. WCHAc010034; assembly: GCF_001696615.3. Taxonomy (NCBI): domain Bacteria; kingdom Pseudomonadati; phylum Pseudomonadota; class Gammaproteobacteria; order Moraxellales; family Moraxellaceae; genus Acinetobacter; species Acinetobacter sp. WCHAc010034. The sequence continues at coordinate 2,091,949 of NZ_CP032279.1, forward strand.
GCTGGTCGGCGAGTTTTTATCGGCCAAGTCCCCTGTTGCGGTGCATTCAGCACTGCTGGGCGTCGACCTGCAGGCGGCGCAAAGCACCCGCACCCGCCTGAGCCTGAATCCGAAATTTGAATACGGCTTTATGGCTTTGGAGGGCACGGCGTCAATTAACGGCCATGAACTGACTGAAGACAATATGGTGGTGCTGGAGCCGGGGCTGGATCATGCCGAAATTGAAATCCATGCGGGCAGCCGCGTACTGCTGCTGGGCGGCGAGCCGTTTGAGTCGCCGATCCTGCTGTGGTGGAATTTTGTCGGCCGCACGCAGGAAGAGCTGCGCATTGCGCGGGAGCAGTGGATTAACCATGATCCGCGCTTTGGCGAGGTTGCCGGCTATGAGGGGCCGCGCCTGGAAGCGCCGGCCTTTCCGGATAAAATGCGCGCATCCAGATAATTCAAATCAGGCAATACGCTGAAATTAAAATAAGGAAAAAATATGGGATTGATTGCATCGGCCAAAGTGCAGAGCCTGCCTGCGCCGTGGGCGGGAGAGGTCAGCAGCGGCGGGCACCGGCTGCTGACTGACAAGCCTGAGTCTTTCGGCGGCGGCGATACGGGGCCGGCGCCCTATGATTTTATCTGCGCCGGGCTGATTTCCTGCACTATGATTACCCTGCGCATGTACGCGCAGCATAAGGGCATGGAGCTGGGGGAATTCAGCGTGGAGGCGGATTTCCATGCCGGCAGGGAAGGCCCGGAATGGATTGAGCGCCGCCTGTATTTCAGCCATCCGCTGAGCGCGGAACTGCAGCTGAAAGTGCTGGAGATCTGCAGCAAGACGCCGGTGACCAAAACCCTGCTGCGCAGCCTGGAAATCCATACCACTCTGGCTTAAGCAGCTGCAGGCATTTCCCCGAGGGGAAATGCTTTTTCTTTTTTAAGTTCAATAAGCTGTGCAAGGATAAAAATAAATGCTGATACTGCATCATCTGGAGCAGTCGCGCTCTTTCCGCATTTTATGGGCGCTGGAAGAGCTGGGGCTGGATTACCGCATCCAGTTTTACAGGCGCCTGCCGAATTTTTCCGGCCCGCCTGAGCTGAAAGCGGCGCATCCGCTGGGTAAGGCGCCTGTGCTGACCGACGGCGGGCAGGGCATTGCCGAATCTGCGGTGATTCTGCAGCATCTGCAGGAAAGCTATGACGACGCCGGGCTGTTCAAGCCGGCTGATGCTTCCGCGCGCCAGCAGTACCGCTACTGGATGCACTATGCCGAAGCTTCGCTGATGCCGCTGCTGGTCATGCAGCTGGTGATGAATAATGCGCCGCAGCATGCGCCGTGGCTGATCAGGCCGGTTGCGCGGAAAATCAGCGCAGGGGTGAAAGCCGGCTTTGTGCAGCCGCGCCTGAAAGACCATATTGAATTTTTAGAAGGTTATTTAGCTGAGCATGACTATTTTGCCGGGCAGTTCAGCTTTGCCGATATTCAGATGAGCTTTCCATTGCAGGCGCTGCAGCTGCGGTCGCCGGGAAAATATCCGCATATTCAGGCGTTTTTGCAGCGTATCAGCAGCCGTCCGGCCTTTCAGCAGGCGCTGCGCAAGGAATAGGCGCTGGAGCGCTGAGGCAGCTGCCGTAAAAAAGCCCGCGTCTGGCGCAGGCTTTTCTATGCGCCGGGCGCAATCAGCTGACCTGATACAGGCGCTCTTTCGGAAACACCACTTTAAAAATCGAGCCGCGGTTTTCCTTGGACTCAATTTCCAGATGCGCCTGATGCTGCATCAGCACATGCTTGACAATGGCCAGGCCCAAGCCCGTGCCGCCGGTTTGCCGGCTGCGCGCGCTGTCGACGCGGTAAAAGCGTTCGGTCAGGCGCGGCAGATGCTTGGGATCAATGCCGATGCCGGTATCTTCCACGGTAAAATAGCCATGCTCGGCGTCATCATGCCAGCCGATGGTGACGGTGCCGCCTTTGGGCGTGTATTTGATGGCGTTGGTGACAAGATTGCTGAAGGCGCTGGCCAGCTCGGTGTCGGAGCCGATTAAATCGCAGTGGCTGTCAATTTCCAGATTCAGCTCATGGCCGTAATCGACATTATAGGCGTGCGCGTCGTCATACAGCTGATGCATCAGGCCCGGCATGTCAATAATCTGATTTTTGGCGATTTTCTTTTCATTTTCCAGGCGCGACAGCAGCAGCAGGTCATTCACCAGCGCATTCATGCGCCGGGTCTGCGACTGCATCTGGTCAAAGGCGCGCTTCCAGCGTGGGTTCAAGTCTTCCTGATCGGTAAAGGTTTCAATATAGCCGCTGAGCACGGTTAAAGGCGTGCGCAGCTCATGCGAAATATTGTCGACGAAGTCTTTGCGCATCTGCTCCAGATTGTGCATGCGGGTGACGTCATAGGCCACCAGCAGGCGGCTTTCGCCGCCGAAGCGGGTCATTTTGACCTGCACATAATGCTCATCAAAGCCGGTGGACTTCATTTTCAGGCCATCCGGCGCCTGATCGATATTGTTGAAATATTCGATAAAGCTCGGCTGGCGCAGAATGCTCAGAATGCTGCGCCCGTGGTCAGTAGGCTGAATGCCCAGCAGCTTTTCGGCCGCCGGATTCCACCATTCAATCTGATGCATTTCATCAATCAGCACCACCGCTTCAGCCAGCGCGACCAGCGACGACTGCGCGCGGTCAATCAGCCCGACCATTTCCGCCTGCACAATGCGCTCCTGGCGCTGCGCGCGGTAGACATTGAACAGCAGCGCGCCCCAAATGCCGTCCAGATTCGGCGGCACGTCATAGGGGCGGTTGGAAATCCAGTCATTGACCAGATACAGCGAGCGCAGCTGCTGCGCAAAGAAGATGGCGGAGGCTGCCGAAATGCAGACCCAGAAATAGCCAACCCCGAGGCCAATGAAGCCGCCGATAATCAGCAGAAACGCCAGCAGGCGCAAGTCCTGCTTGGCGAAGGCCCATAAGCTGCTGTAGCGGAATTTTCTGTGCCCGCGCGCAAGCTCGGGGACGGGGTAGGGTTCGTACATAAAATGCTGTTAACCTGAAAAAGTTCTAACCTAAAGCGACATCCGCGCGGGTAGAAAAACGGTAGCCGGTGCCGCGCACAGTCTGCACATAGCGGTCGGCGCCGTACGGCTCCAGCACTTTGCGCAGGCGGCGGATGTGCACGTCAATGGTGCGGTCTTCAATATAGACGTTTCCGCCCCAAACCTGATCCAGCAGCTGCGCGCGCGTATAGGCGCGTTCAGGATGGGTCATGAAAAACGCCAGCAGGCGGTATTCGGTCGGCCCCATTTCCAGAATGCAGTTGCCGTGGCTGACGCGCTGGCTGACCGGATCCAGAATCAGGCCGTTGGCGTCAATGGTTTTTTCCCCGCCCAGCGCATTGGAGCGGCGCAGCACGGCTTTGATGCGCGAGACCAGTTCGCGGGTGGAGAACGGCTTGGTCATGTAGTCATCCGCGCCGGCGTCCAGGCCCTGCACCTTATGGTCTTCTTCGCCGCGGGCGGTCAGCATAATGACCGGAATCTCGGACAGGTTCTCATCGCGCTTCAGGCGACGGCACAAGTCCACGCCGCTGACGCCGCCGGGCATCATCCAGTCCAGCAGGACAAGGGCAGGGCGCTGATCCACAATCATCTGGTGGGCCTGTTTGGCGTCTTCCGCCTGCTGGCACTGAAAGCCGGCCATATCTAAGGAAGTATGGATCATTTCCCGGATCGGGAGTTCATCGTCGACAATTAAAATGTAGTCATCTTTCACAGCGCAATACCCTATTTCATGTAAACGGTGAACCGTTTTTTATTTATGACAGGCTTATTACAAAGATTAATTATGACAGTATCATTGCAAAAAGGCGCGGCCAGCCGGTTTTCGAAAGAATTTGTGACAATTTTATCCGCCTGAAATCCGCTTCAGGGCAGTTTACGGTAAATTTAAGCGACTGTATTGCAAAGGGCAGCAAATTTTTTCAGCAAAAACGCAGCCTTTATTTGCTTTTCGCCACCTGCCCGTTTTTGGCAAAGGTCTGAAGCAAAGATAAGAAAACAATGCTGCAGGAAGATAACACTTCCTGCATCGGCTGCCGGTAGCCGCTCATCACCCAGCGGATGGCGATTTGGGTGACATAGCCGTTCAGGCCGGTCGCCACCAGCGAAATTTCGCGTTCGGAGCGGTCGATATGCGGCATCATCAGCATGACAAAGGCGTGAATCATGCGGTCAAAGCGCTGCACGGTTTCATGAATGGTGGCCTGATTATGCAGCTCCTGCACCAGCATGGCGTCTATATAGATAATCCGGGCCATGCGCGGATTGTCCTGCAGGGTGCTGAGCAGCGCGCTGAGGCCGGCTTCAATCATTTTTTCCGGATCGGCTGAGGCCTGCATGATCGCCTGCATCACATTGCGCTGCAGCTCATCAATCAGCTGGATGAAAATGGCTTGAAACAGCTGCTCGCTTTTTTTAAAGGATTCGTAAAAATAGCGCTCGGTCAGCTTGGCTTCAGTGCAGATGTCCTTGACCGTGACTGAGAAAAAGCCGTGCGTGCCGTAGGCCTCAATGCCGGCTTCAATCAGCTTTTCGCGGCGCAGCTGCCTGCGCTCAGTCAGCGACAGGCCTTTGAACTGGCGCTCCCTGCCGCTTTTGCTGTGCTCCGCTTCCGCCGTATTGCGCTGTTCTGTCATAAAAAATCAAGCCAAGCTGAAAAAAATTCCCTGACCCTATAGTAGCAGCAAAAGGGCGCAGCGCCTACGCTGCTGCTGCGCAAAATGCGCGGCCTGCCCAGTCCTGAGATGATATTGACAATGCATATTGTCAAAACTATATTGGATGCACAGGCTGCGCAAAATGCAGCCGGAAGGCCGCCGCAGCATCCAGCTCAGGGCCGGTTTAAGCAAAGGAACAAGAATGAAGAATTTCAACAATAAAGTGGCTGCGATTACCGGCGCCGGTTCGGGCATTGGCCAGCAGCTGGCGGTGCTGCTGGCGCAGCAGGGCTGCCATCTGTCATTAAGTGATGTCAATGAGCAGGGCCTGGCGCAAACCGCTGAGCTGCTGAATGGCAGCGGCGTGCGCGTGACCACGCATAAAGTCAATGTGGCCAGCCTGGACGAAATGCGCGCCTGGGCGCAGGATACGGTGCAGCAGCACGGTTCGGTGAACATGATTTTCAACAATGCCGGCGTGGCTTTGGGTTCAACGGTGGAAGGGGCGGCCTATGAAGAGCTGGAGTGGATTGTCAGCATCAACTTCTGGGGCGTGGTCTACGGCACCAAAGAGTTCCTGCCTTTAATCAAGCAGACCGGCGACGGCTGCATCATCAATATTTCCAGCCTGTTCGGCCTGACCGCGCAGCCGACGCAGTCGGCCTATAATGCCACCAAGTTTGCGGTGCGCGGCTTTACCGAATCGCTGCGCCAGGAACTGGATATGGAAAACAGCGGCGTGAGCGCGCTGTGCGTGCATCCTGGCGGCATCCGCACCAACATCGCCAATGCGGCCCGCATGAACGACAGCCTGCGCGCGCTGGGCATGAACCCTGAAAAATCCGCGAAAACCTTCAATAAGCTGCTGCGCTGCCCGCCGGAAGAAGCGGCCCGCCAGATTCTGCAGGCGGTGCAGAAAGACAAGCGCCGCCTGCTGATCGGCAATGACGCGAAAACTCTGGATTTGATTCAGCGCATCTTGCCTACCGGCTACCAGAAAGTGACGGCGCTGGCGGCCAGATTCAGCAAAGGCAGATAAGCGCGGCATGGCGCTGTTCAGCCCGCAGCCTGCGTAATGCCAGTCAGTTAATCACTTTTAATCCTCCCCAACCCTCCTTTTTCAAAGGAGGGAGCGTTTCGAAATTCAATACCGTATTGAATTCCTTACACAGCAATGCTGTTCATCCCCTCTTTTGCCTTGCGCCATATGTGGCTCAGGGTTAGGGGAGATTTATCAATCAGTCATAATGAAATTACGCTTAACTGATCAGCATTAGCAGCCTACAGCTGCGCTGTCCGCCTTAAATCAGCGCCTTGATGGCTTTTTTCTTCCAGAAAAACTGATAGTACAACCCTTGCGCAATGCACAGGCAGACAAAAGCCAAAGCATAGGCATGCCAAATGCCCTGCAGGCCCCACCATGCGCTGAACAGGTAGGCGCAAGGCACTTCAACCAGCAGAATGGCGGTAATATTGATCATCATCGGCACGCTGACTGTGCCGCTGGCGCGCATGATGGAAGCGAAAATAGCGCTGGCGCCGAAAAACAAAATAGACCACAGCACAATAAACAGCAGCTGCTGGCCCAGCGCCACCACCTGCGGATCGGTGATAAACAGCGCCATCAGGTATTTAGAGAACAGATAGGCCAAGGCGACCAGCGTTCCGGTAATGGCGAGGTTCATGCCCAGCGCGGTGCGGGTGACTTTATTCAGCAGTTCAGACTTGCCGGCGCCAATCGCCTGAGAGGCGAAGATGGAAGCCGCGATGGAAATGGACAGCGCAGGGAACTGAATATAGTTCAGCACCTGATTGACTGCGCCGTAAGCCGCGGTGGCATCTGCGCCGTAGCGGTTGACTAAGCCGACAATCACCAGTCCGGCAACCGAGGTGGTGACCATCTGAATGCCGGTCGGAATGCCTAAGCGTAGAATGATTCTGCTGAGTTCCGGCTGATGGCGGATATGCTGCATTAAGGCCCAGTTGGGGCGCAGAGGATGATCTTTCCAGTTTAAATACACATACAGGAAAATCAGCGCAATCAGCACGCCGATGGTGGCGGCGATGGCGGGGGCAATAATGCCCAACTGAGGAAAGCCGAATTTGCCTAAAATCAGCACCGGGGTAATGATCAGCCCGGCGGCGATGGTCATGGCCGAAGCGATCAGCGGCGTGGCGCTGTCGCCGACGCCGCGCAGAATGGAGGTATAGATAATATAGACAAACAGCAGCGGGCTGCCGGCCAGCATCCACTGCACATAAGGCACAGAAAGATGCAGCACGTCAGGCGCCGTGCCCAGCGCCAGCAAAACCGGCTTGGCGAACAGCATGCCCAGCAGGGCAATCAGCGTGCCGCCAATCAGGGTCATGAATAAGGTGGAGCCGACCACGCAGCGCACTTTTTCCACATTCTGCGCGCCCCAAGCCTGCCCGACCAGCACGGTCGTGCCGGCGGACAGGCCAATCACAAAGGCCATCAGGCAGAACAGGATGGGGAAATATACGGATACCGCAGCAATGGCGTGCACGCCCATCATTTGCCCGACAAAAACCGTATTGATGGTGCCGGACAGGTTCTGCAGGATATTGGTGGCGATCAAAGGGAGCAGAAAAAATAAAAAATTTTTCCATAATTTCTGCTGATTTACGAGAGGCTGATGCTCCTGCATGCGCAATCCTTTGATCTTGTTCTGAGGCTTATTTTCAGGCTTCACATTAGCATATCTGGGCTGAAAAAAGCCTGAATTTTTAAGTAACTTAGACAGCGTTTTAGGGCGAAGGCAAAAGGGCAGAATGCTGTTTTGGGCTAATTTGATTCCTGTTTTTATCTAGCGGACGGATTTGTAGATTTGCTTTACATTGACCGTTTTCTGCTGCTTTTGAAAGGAGAAAAGCAGCGGAATTCTTTTGTTTGGCTGAAGCTAAGTTCCTTGAGTTTTAGTTTTTTAGGATAGTCATATTAAACGATAGCAAGTCCATTCAGCGCGCCAGAAAGGAAAACACAAATGGCCTGATCAGGCCATATCTGCCAAAATCCTCATCACTTGCTCATGTTTCAAAAGAGCAGGTTCAGCCGATAGAATCCGCCATTTCTAAAAATTGGCCTTGAAGTGTTTTTGCTTTTGGGCTGAGTTTATAAATAAACGGCACTTTATCTAAAATCTTAAAACCCAATTTAGTGACGTTAAGCAGCGCTGTTAAAGATTTTATGGATTCATTATCTTTGATTTTTTTAGGCATATTGCGGAAAATAAAAACGGTGAATGAATCACCGTTTTTATCATGCATTGAATGGAAAGAGCAGCTTACTTCAGCAGCGGCTTCAGGAACTTCGCGGTATGCGAAACCTTGGATTTCACCACATCTTCAGGCGTGCCTTCGGCAATGATCATGCCGCCGCCGGCGCCGCCCTCAGGGCCAAGGTCAATCACCCAGTCCGCGGTTTTAATCACGTCCAGATTATGCTCAATCACCACAATGGTATTGCCCTTGTTGCGCAGCTCATGCAGGATATCCAGCAGCTTGGCAATGTCATGGAAATGCAGGCCTGTGGTCGGCTCATCCAGCACATACAGGGTCTTGCCGGTATCGCGCTTGGCCAGTTCACGCGCCAGCTTGACCCGCTGCGCCTCGCCGCCGGACAGCGTCGTTGCTGACTGGCCCAGGCGGATATAGCCCAAGCCGACCTGATGCAGGGTTTCCAGGCGGCGGTGAATCACGGGAATGGCGTCAAAGAAATGCATCGCGTCTTCTACAGTCATTTCCAGCACATCGGAAATATTCCGGCCCTTATAGTTCACTTCCAGCGTTTCGCGGTTATAGCGCTTGCCGTGGCAGGCGTCGCAGGGCACATACATATCCGGCAGGAAATGCATGGCGACCTTAATCATGCCGTCGCCTTCGCAGGCTTCACAGCGCCCGCCCTTCACGTTAAAGGAGAAGCGCCCAGCCGCGTAGCCGCGGGCTTTGGCTTCCTGAGTCTGCGCAAACAGCTCGCGGATCGGGGTGAACAGGCCGGTATAGGTTGCAGGGTTGGAGCGCGGGGTGCGGCCAATCGGGCTTTGGTCAATATCCACCACTTTGTCCAGGAACTGCAGGCCGTCAATCGAATCGAACTTCTCTGCAGTTAAGGTGGTTGCGCCGTTCAGCTGCGTCGCCGCCAGCGGCAGCAGGGTGCGGTTAATCAGCGTGGATTTTCCTGAGCCGGAAACGCCGGTCACGCAGGTCATAATGCCCATTGGAATGGTCAGGTCGACATTTTTCAGGTTGTGGCCGGCGGCGCCCAGCAGCTTGATCTGCTCTTCGGGCTTCGGCGGCGCGGTGCGCTTTTCCGGCACGGCAATTTTCAGCTTTCCTGAAAGGTACTGGCCGGTCAGCGAGTCTTCATGGGCCGCCAGCTCTTCATAAGTGCCCTCGGCAATGATATGGCCGCCGTGGATGCCTGCGCCCGGGCCGATGTCAATAATATGGTCGGCCGCGCGGATCGCGTCTTCATCATGCTCTACCACCAGCACGGTATTGCCCAAGTCGCGCAGGCGCACCAGCGTTTCCAGCAGGCGGTCGTTGTCGCGCTGATGCAGGCCAATCGACGGCTCATCCAGCACGTACATCACGCCCATCAGCCCCGCGCCAATCTGCGAGGCCAGGCGGATGCGCTGCGCTTCGCCGCCGGACAGGGTTTCCGCGGAACGCGACAGGCTGAGGTAGTTCAGGCCGACCGAAACCAGAAAATGCAGGCGCTCGCGGATTTCCTTGAAAATCTTGTCGGCAATTTCTCCTTTGGCGCCGGTTAAGTGCAGGTTCTGATAATACTGCTCGGCATCGCCAATCGACATCCGGGTGATTTCGGCAATGGTTTTGTCCCTGACCCGCACATTGCGGGAAATTTCATTCAGGCGGGAACCGCCGCAGGCGTCGCAGGCGGCGTTGGACAGGTACTGCGCCAAATCATCGCGCACATAGCTGGATTCGGTTTCACGGTAGCGGCGCTCCAGATGCGGCAGGATGCCTTCAAAGGGCTGCACGCGGCTATGCCGGCGGCCGCGCTCATCAATGTAGCTCAGGTCAATTTTTTCCTTGCCTGTGCCGTAGAGGAATTTCTTCTTGCTGTCAGCATCCAGCTCATGCCAAGGCGTGTCCAGGCTGAAGCCGTAATGATCGGCGACTTTCTGGATCATGCTGTAGTAATACAGGCGCTGCCTGTCCCAGCCGCGGATGGCGCCTTCGCTGACGCTGAGCGCATTGTTCGGAATCAGCTTGTCGGCGCTGAAATGGCTGCGCGTGCCGAGGCCGTCGCAGACCGGGCAGGCGCCGAAGGGGTTGTTGAAGGAAAACAGGCGCGGCTCCAGCTCCGCCACGGCGCGGTCGCACTCGGGGCAGGAGTGCTTGGCGGAGAACACGCGGTCGGCCTGTCCGCCGTCCATCCATGACAGAACCGCAATGTCGCCGCCCAGGCGCAGCGCGGTTTCAAAGCTTTCGGCTATGCGGTTGCCGAGGTCTTCGCGGACTTTAAAGCGGTCAACCACCACTTCAATGGTATGCTTTTTCTTTTTGTCCAGTTCCGGCGGCGCGTCAATTTCAATAATTTCGCCATCCACCCGCGCGCGTACAAAGCCCTGGCCCTGCAGCTGTTCAAACAGCGCGGTGTATTCGCCCTTGCGGTCGCGCACCACAGGCGCAAGCAGCATTAAAGCGGTGCCTTCGTCCAGGCTTTTCACCGCATCGACCATTTCCGACACGGTTTGCGCCACCATCGGCAGGTCATGCTCCGGGCAGTACGGCGTGCCGACGCGGGCATACAGCAGGCGCAGGTAGTCGTAAATTTCGGTGATGGTGCCGACGGTGGAGCGCGGGTTGTGGCTGGTGGATTTCTGCTCAATGGCAATTGCCGGGCTGAGGCCTTCAATTGAATCAACTTCCGGCTTTTCCATCTGCGATAGGAACTGGCGCGCATAGGCGGACAGCGACTCGACATAGCGGCGCTGGCCTTCGGCATACAGCGTGTCAAAGGCTAAGGATGATTTGCCTGAACCCGAAAGCCCCGTAATCACCACAAACTTGTCGCGTGGAATATCGAGCGACACATTCTTTAAGTTATGAGTGCGCGCGCCCCGAATACGGATATGACTTTGGCTCATGCAATGGTCCTGAAAAAATTCATCAAAAACCTTTATATGATAGCGCATGAAAAATGTTCAAGTGTAAAAAACCGCGGATTTCCGCGCCGGATTGCGAGAAAAATACACCGATGCGGCGGGGCGGCGCGTCCGGCGCGCTGAGCGCAAGCCCGCCGGGCCTGCTAAAATAGCCCGATTCAATTCTGCAGGATGCCGCGGCTGGACGGCGCAGCATAACGAGGACAGCACATGAAGATGAAAACTAAATGCGGCGTTTTGCTGGCGGCCCTGCTGCTGGCCGGCTGCAGCCGGGCGCCGCAGGCTGAAGGCCCAAAATACGCATCGGCTGCCGAAGCTGCGCAGGCGCTGAATGCGGAAAATGCGGCGATTGACCGGCTGATTGGGCAGCTGGCCAAAGCCGATTCAGATGCTGAACGCAAAAAGCTGTCCTGCGTGCAGATTCCGCAGCAGTATGACCGCATGCTGGGCGTGCTGGAAGCCAATCAGCAGCTGATGACCGAGGCCGACAGGAAGGTGCAGGATGCATTCCGGCAGCTGGCCCTGCAGCAGAAGGTGCGCTTTGCCGGCAATCTGCTGTGCAGATCCTGAAGCTGCTCCGGCATGGCCGCCCGGCAGCGCAATGCATCAAAAAAACCTGTCCGGGGCTTTGGCTCAGCAGGAAAAGCCGTCATACTTGTGCGCATTAAATCTGAAGCGCTGTTTTAAGCTTCAGCGATTTTCCCCTAATTTTTATAGATTCATAGGTCGATCTGTCATGATGAAACATTTTGGTTTCTCAATCATATTTACGGTCGTGTGCCTGGGCATTTCTGCGTACTGGGGCTTCAGCCACGGGCCAAACGCAGGCATTCAGGCCATGTTTACGGCGCTGACCATTACCGCCATTCTTGCGGTGATGGAAGTGTCGCTGTCATTTGACAATGCTGTGGTCAACGCTTCGGTGCTGCGCGGCTGGGACCATTTCTGGAAAATGCTGTTCCTGACCGTCGGCATTTTAGTGGCGGTGTTCGGCATGCGCCTGATTTTCCCGGTGGCGATTGTCGCGGTTACAGCGGATATGGGCTTTATGGAAGTGGTCAGCCTGGCGCTGAATGATCCGAAAACCTACTCGCAGCGCCTGATGGATCACCATCCTGAAATCGCCGCGTTCGGCGGCGCCTTCCTGCTGCTGGTGTTCCTGAATTTCTTTCTGGATGAAGGCAAGGACACCCATTGGTTCAAATGGCTGGAAGCGCGCCTGTCGAATCTGGCCAACGTGCCTGCCATGTCGGCTTTCCTTGCGCTGATTGCGCTGCTGGTGATGGCGTCAAATGTCGAAGAAGCGAAGCGACTGGTGGTGACTCTGGCCGGCATCTGGGGCATTGTGGTGTACATCGGCGTGCAGGTGCTGAGCCATCTGCTGGGCGGCGAACCGGAAATTGACGAAGACGGCAATGCGGTCGCGCATGACGCCAGCGGCGCCTCTACCGGCGTGATCAAGGCCGGCATCGGCGGCTTCCTGTACCTGGAAGTGCTGGATGCATCCTTCAGCTTTGACGGCGTGATCGGCGCCTTCGCGATTACTTCAGATGTGGTGATCATCATGCTGGGCCTGGCGATTGGCGCGATGTTCGTGCGTTCAATGACCATTTATCTGGTGGAAAAAGGCACGCTGGATGCCTATATCTATCTGGAGCACGGCGCGCACTACGCGATTGGCGCTCTGGCGTTCATCATGCTGGCCAGCGGCACCGGCGTGCATGTACCTGAAGTGGTGACCGGCCTGATTGGCGTGGCGTTTATTGTCTGGGCGATTATCGCTTCAATTCAGTACCGCAAGCGTCAGGAACAGCACGGTTAATCCTGGCTTAAGAAACAAATGCTTCAATCTGAGGGCGCATGCAATGCGCCCTTTTTTATTGGCGCGCTGCCGTGAATACATCAGCAGCGCCTGCAGGAATGATGTAGGATATCCCCATCCATTTGGCCCTTAAATTTACGCTGATTGATATGATGAATGCTTTAGAACGCCGCTCAACTTTTGCCCTAAGCAGCATTTTTGCATTGCGCATGTTGGGCCTGTTCATGATTATCCCGGTATTTTCGGTGGCAGGGCAGTCTTATCAATATGCAACACCGGCTTTAATCGGCCTTGCGGTGGGCGTATACGGCCTGACTCAGGCAGTTCTGCAGATTCCGTTCAGCCTGATTGCCGACCGCTACAGCCGCAAGCCTCTGGTGGTGATCGGCCTGCTGCTGTTTGCCCTGGGCGGCGCGGTGGCGGCCATGTCCGAAACCATTTACGGGGTGATTATCGGCCGCGCGATTGCCGGCGGCGGCGCAGTGTCCGCAGTGGTGATGGCCCTGCTGGCCGATGTGACCCGCGAAGAGCAGCGCACTAAAGCCATGGCGGCGATGGGCATGAGCATCGGCCTGTCCTTTGTGGTGGCGTTCAGCCTGGGGCCGTGGCTGACCGGCCTGGTCGGCATTTCCGGCCTGTTCTGGGTCACCACCGTTATGGGCCTGGCGGCGATCAGCATGCTGCTGCTGGTGCCGAAAGTCACCCGCCATCACCGCAATTTCCAGCAGGGCTATCTGACCCAGCTGAAGCAGGTGCTGAAAATGGGCAGCCTGAACCGCCTGCATGTTTCGGTGTTTTCGCTGCACCTGCTGCTGACCGCAATGTTTATTTACCTGCCGTCGCAGCTGATCGGTTTTGCCGGCATTCCGCTGTCCAGCCACGGCCTGGTGTATTTGCCGCTGCTGCTGATCAGCCTGTTTTTTGCCTTTCCGAGCATTATTCTGGCGGAAAAATACCGCAAAATGCGCGGCATATTCCTGACGGCAATTGGCGGGATTATTCTGGGCCTGGCGGTCTTGATCTTCGGCTACGAATCCAAATATGTGCTGCTGGCCGGCTTGGGCCTGTTTTTCATTGCCTTTAACGTAATGGAAGCGCTGCTGCCGTCCTGGCTGTCTAAAGCCGCGCCGATCCAGTCCAAAGCCACGGCGATGGGCGTGAATGCCAGCAGCCAGTTTCTGGGCGCATTCTTTGGCGGCATGCTGGGCGGGCAGCTGCTGCAGCTGAACAACACCGCCATGGGCTGGAGCATTTTAACCGCCATCGCGGTCATCTGGCTGCTGATCAGCTTCGGGCTGGAGCAGCCGCGCTACCTGTCTTCGCTGGTTTTGCGCCTGCCGGAAGCCAGAGAAACTGACGAATGGACTTCTCAGCTTTTGGCAATCCGTGGTATTGAAGAAGTCGTGGTGATGTCTGACCAGCAAGTAGCCTATCTGAAGGTGGATAAGCAGCAGATTGATGAAGCTGCGCGACAAGATTTAACGCACTTGTTGGGGAAAGAGGTAGCCATTTAAGCATAACTCTTATAAAGTAAATAATAGCAACAAATAGGAAGAATACGTCTGATGCGTGGTGTTAATAAAGTCATTTTAGTGGGTACTTTGGGCCGAGATCCTGAAACCAAAACTTTCCCGAATGGCGGTTCCCTGACCCAGTTCTCTATCGCTACCAGCGATTCATGGACGGATAAAAATACAGGTGAACGCAAAGAGCAGACAGAATGGCACCGTATTGTGCTGCACAACCGCTTGGGCGAAATTGCCCAGCAGTACCTGCGCAAAGGCTCTAAAGTGTATATTGAAGGCTCATTGCGCACCCGCCAGTGGACCGACCAGAACGGCCAGGAGCGCTACACCACGGAAATCCGCGGCGAGCAGATGCAGATGCTGGACAGCGCACGCCAGCAAAGCGATCAGGGCCAGGGCTTTGAACAGCCGCGCTTCAACAGCGGCAATCAGCAGGGCGGCTACAGCAATAACCAGCAGGGCGGTTACGGCGGCGGCCAGGCCAATGCCAGCCAAGGCGGCTATGGCGGCGGCAATCAGGGCGGCTATGCCAACAACAACCCTAGCGGTTTTGCGCCAAAAGCTCCGGCTGCGCCAGCAGCGGCGGCTCCGGCAGATTTGGATGATGACCTGCCGTTTTAAATTGTACAATACTTAATTATTGTATTTGTTAAATAGAAAGAGCTTGATTTATATCAAGTTCTTTTTTTATTTCTTTTGAAAATATTGTATTTATATTTAATAACTTTGTATAATAAAAATATTGTATTTACTAGGGCGTGTCCTCATTTGGCTTTGCACCAAATAAACATGCAAGCAATGTAAATCATAGACTGATAATTTCGTGCAAGCTTATCAAATCGGCTTGCAATCGCTCGAAAATGTTTTAACCTTGCAAACGCATTCTCAACTAAATGCCTTAATCGATATAGATATTTATCAAATTCTTTATTTAATCTTTTACTATTTGATCTCATTGGAATAATTGGGATCATATTTTTATTTTTAATAAATATTCTGATGGTCTCAGCATCATATCCCTTATCTGCAATTAAATAATCTGCTTCTTCTACAACCTCTATCAATTGCTCTGCAACTTGGCTATCGTGGACTTGACCCCCAGTGATTTTAAAATCAATCGGTAATCCATTCGCGTCGGTTGCAAGATGTATTTTTGTTGTTCGCCCACCACGTGATTGTCCAATTGCTCTTTCGAAACCATTCCGAGCTCCACTTGCATGCTGATGCACGCGTATGTAGCTTCCGTCAATGAATACCCATTCTTGATCCAAGACGCCTCGTAATCTAAAAAAAATTTATTCCACAATCCCTTACTTGCCCAACGATTAAAACGATTATAAGCAGTTTGCCAAGGACAAAATTCTTGAGGAATATCACGCCATGTCGCGCCTGTACGCAGTTTCCATAAGATAGCTTCCATGATATTTCTACTATTCTTTGAACAGTAGCAACCGTGCAATCGCATTGTATCCTGGATTTGCTGCCAAATATTATCTGTTAAAAGAGTACGTGCCATTGAATAATATTGAAATACAAGTAATTTGGAATATTATTTTAAGTCTTTAAAATCCATTCTTCAAATGAGAACACGCCCTAAGGTGTTAAGTACTTGAGCTTACATCGTAAAAACTATATTGCAGAAGGTGGAGAAAGATTTGGATTATTAATAAATAGTCTTGGTCTTCCTGATTTTTGGACCATTTTATTCTTAACTACGAATGTTCGTTTCGAAAAGCATGCAACACAAAAAGCGTATCTCAATCATTTGGCTCATATCTATATTTGGGAAATGAGCATTGGGGAAAGAATATCTGAACGTATTATTAGAGTTGCTAATCAAAAAAATATTTCTTCTCAAGTTATTTTCTTTAGTGACTTGGAAATTCAAAAATTAAGAGATCATTGTAAATTAACTACAAAAGCAGCACGAAGAAATTTGAGAAACCAAACAGAGCATCGAAGGAATGATCAAAATTTAAAAATTATATTTCCTATTAGAAGAATACCAGCAGCTACAGTGGAAAAGGAACACGCGATAAATAGAATAACAATATTTGCTAATTTATTTGAATTTGTGGCAACTAATATTTTGAGAAATCAACCTTCTTTTTATAATTATCTAGATATTATTAAAAATACAAAAGCTGAAATATTAAAACAAAAAGATAGGTGTGGTGATTCTAAGACTAGAAATTCTGACCCTAATAAGAAAGCCCCTCACCCAGATATTTTCAAACATGTCATGGAAATAGCAGAACCCTCGCATGTTTATAATCCTTATACAAAATCTGTAAGGCAAAGAAATTATTTACTTCTATGGATTCTTTATGAAACTGGTATGAGGGCAGGAGAAGTTTTACAATTAAAAGTTTCAGATATTGATTTTGCACGAAATGTAGTTCAGATCCAATCTCGGCATGATGATCCAGAAGATAAATTTAGAACTGATGAACCGAATGCTAAAACTTTAGAAAGAGATTTGCCTATAAATCAGGATTTAAGCAATCAGCTTCGTAAGTATGTTTTAGAAGAGCGTCGTTTTATCCCAAATGCTCATACTCACAAATTCTTATTCATATCTCATAAGGGGGTTAGTAAAGGACGTCCTCTCTCTTTAATTCAATTTTCAAGAATTGTTGAAAAAATTTCTGGAAATGAAGAGTTAGCTTCTTTCATTAAGAAGAATGGGTTTGTGGTTAAAAAGAGAGTAACAAGGCATGGCTTTAGACATGATTTCAATAATAGATTTTCAAATAATATTGATGAACATAATCATAAAGCATCTCAGGATGGCCGTATTGATGAAGTGATTTCTGAGAAAAAAGAAATTCAGCAAAGAATGTATATTAATGGTCATAAAAGTGAAAATTCTGCCCAAGTTTATAATCTTCGTCATACCAAAGAGCAAGCAGAAAAGTTATTGAAACGTGAACTTGAAAAAATGGATTCCCTTATTAAGAAGGGGCAAGAAAAATGATGCCAGAACATAGCTTTTCTCAAACAGAACAGACATATTCGACGAGATACTCAAAGGCAGGATATGCATTTAATTTAAATGATGATATATGGGTTTTAGATAAAAATAGAACTATTAATTGGAGACTAGCCAATCAAGAGATTGATAAAGTAGTTTATGCAGGTTTTAAATTAACAATCGCAAGGCTTGCAGAAGAAGTCTCTTCTCACCATACATACAATTGTTGGAGTTATACAAAAACATATTTGTTATCGTCTGATATGTATCAAGAAGGATTGATTACATCAAAATTAATTTTGACTCTCAAAGCAACTTTGACTCAAGAGAATGAGTACAAACTTGGAACAATTCGCGCATTATTAAGATGTTGGATGGAGTGGGACTTCAAAGGATTAGAAAAGGGATTGGAAAATACTTTAGATCGTCTAATTCTAAGCGGTAATATCAAGGGAAAAGCAGTTTTACAAAATTGTCCTTATACAGGTCCATATACTTTAACTGAACAACAATTCTTATTAGTGTGGGCTGGAAATGCTTTTAATACTGGAAAACTCACTTTAGAAGAGTTTGCGTGGTTTTATACCATATACGCTACAGCTCGTAGACCTATACAAATCTTAGCATTGAGAATATGTGATTTAACTATTCAAAATAATTTAGATGGAATGAAGTACGAGTTAAACATTCCACGCGCAAAGCAACGAGGAGGTATATTCAGAGGAGAAATGCGCAGTCTAAGTATTACAGAAGATATGTATTTAATTTTAATGAATTTAATTAATGATGTAAAAATTAAAGTTAAAAGATATTTACCCGATATTGAGTCAGAAGATTTAGATCAAATCCCTATTTTCTTGAATAATAAGAATTTAAATAGTGTTAATTCAGTTGAGGATCTTAGAGATAAGTTAAAAACTATTCCTGATTATTTGCATGGAGGAGCTAGTAAACATAACTCTCTAAGTAATAGTGTGTCGAAAAAATGTGAAGCTATTTCTGAACGGACTGGAGAATATTGAATAGCCACCGATTTTGTAGACACCTTTTAGTTAGATAAAATGGCTAATTAACGAGGTGCTTATGAGCAGTAGCAAACGATACCCTGAAGAATTCAAAATTGAAGCAGTAAAGCAAGTGACTGAAAAAGGTCATAGCGTGGCTGAAGTTGCCGCACGTTTAGGTACAACCACGCATAGTCTTTATGCTTGGATCAAGCGTTATGCTCCTCAAGAACCTAAAATCACAGACTCTAGGGATGCAGTTTCAGAATTGGCAAAGCTAAAAAAGGAGTTGCAAAGAGTTACTGAAGAAAGGGACATATTAAAAAAAGCCGCGGTGTACTTCGCAAGCCAGTCCAAATGAGGTATGCCTTTATTCAGGACAATCAGCACATATGGTCTGTTCGTCGTTTATGTTCGACTCTAGATGTTCATCACAGTGGTTATTACGCATGGTTGAAACAACCCACTAGTAAAACTGCGAGGAAACGACAACAGCTTTCAGGATTGATTAAACAGTTCTGGCTGGAATCTGGCGGAGTCTACGGCTATCGCAAGATTCACTGTGATTTGAAAGATGTTGGCGAAAATTGCGGTATCAACCGGGTGCATAGGTTAATGAAAGCGAATGGGCTTAAATCACAGCGCGGCTATCGCAAGCCTAGATCTTATGCAGGTACGCCAAGTATTGTTTCCGCAAACACCTTAGAACGACAGTTTAATCCAACTCAGCCTAATCGGAAGTGGGTAACAGACATTACGTATATTCGTACACATGAAGGTTGGTTATATCTTGCTGTTGTAATTGATCTATTTTCACGCCTTGTTGTTGGGTGGTCTATGAAATCAAGAATGACTACAGATCTTGTGCTAGATGCGTTATTGATGGCTTTATGGCGGAGAAAACCAAAGAACAAGGTTTTGATTCATTCTGACCAAGGCAGCCAATATACCAGTCATGAATGGCAAGCATTCCTTAAACAACATAATTTGGAATGCAGTATGAGTCGTAGAGGCAATTGCCATGATAATGCTGTTGCAGAAAGCTTTTTCCAGCTATTAAAACGGGAACGAGTTAAGAAGAGAAACTATGCATCAAGAACTGAAGCGAGGTCAGATATCTTTGAATATATTGAAATGTTTTATAACTCAAAAAGAAGACATGGTTCCAATGGACAACGTTCTCCATTAGATTATGAAAAGTCCCATCAAAAGATGGTTATGTGTGTCTAGAGTTTTGGTGGCTATTCATATATTCATTTTACTCCAATAAGATGCAGAAGAACGCGAGCGACTAATTTGGTACGCCATGGCATTACTGGTGTCCAATTGGCTTATCTAATGGACCATTCAGATACACAACAATTAAAAGTTTACACTGCATATACTGCTGAATTAGCTGCCCGTATCTTTGACAAAATGAAAGATGCTATGGCCTTTTTAGCAGCTCAATTTGAAGGAAGATTAATAGAAAATGAAAATGAAGCTATAAGAGGAAATGACCCTAGTAGTAGGGTTTATAAATCTAATAATGAGCACATTGGTAACTGTGGTGGCTCTCCTTCTTGTCAAGCTGGAATTAAAGCATGTTTATTGTGCAATAAATTCCAGCCACTTTTACATGCGCCTTGGGATGAGCTGTTTTTAGAATTATTAGAAGAGATGGAACAGCGAGAAAAAGATGGAGCCAGTGAATTGATTTTAAAGTCATTTGACCTACAGTTAGCTCATGTGAAGGCCATTTTAGATGCATGTGATAAGCGAATTACAATGGAAGAAATAGCATGAGTAATTTTGTTCAATTTGTACCAAAACATGCATTAGATTGTCAGAAAAATTTAAATGATTTCATTTTACGTGCTAAGAATGATTTAAGTATCTATGAAGACCAGGGAGGATTTGAAAGTTCAAATTGGAAACATAGACTAGATAATGGTCGTTCAAATTCAATGGAATTCACAGGTTTGGCCCCTAAAGGGAAAAAAACTGGTGCACCTATGCAACAACCGTTCCTTGATTTTGCAAAAGCTTATGTACGTGATAATCAGACATGGAAAGCTACTAACCCTGGCAACATGATGATGGTATTAAAAGCTAGTCACGATGCTTTGCTTCAAATTTACTTGAAAGCTGATGTTCTATTAATTGATGGGATTGTTGTAAGAAGGGTATTGGAATTAATTTATGAGCGTAGTTCTGAAGCTTCAAGATATCGTTATGGTCAAATGCTGCAAGCTTTTCTAGAGGATTTAAAAAAATTTAAAATTAATATCACTATCCCTCCTCAAGAAAATCTATGGAAAAGACCGGGGAACAAAGCGCAAGGGACTTCTAAAGAAGATAGACAATGGCAACAAGAACGTTTGCTCAGTTCTTTTGAGATAGGTGCTTTAGCAGATGCATTTAGATTAGCAAAAACTCCTTATCAAAAATTTTATTCAGCACAATCTGCATTGCTTTTGGCAGCCCCTAGCCGAGGAGGTGAACTTAGTTTTCTTACAGTAGATTGTTTATCAAGTGAGGAGCTAAGTGAAATAGAAAAGAAAAACACAGGTCTGGATCAATTATGGAATATAGCGTGGAAGGCTGAAAAGGGAGGAGGATTAATTAAGAAGCCCATTCACCCTTATATTGTTCCAACAATTCAACTAGCAATTGAAAGGCTAAAAGAAATAGGAGAGCCAGCTCGAAAAGCTGCTCAATGGGCCATAGAGCATCCAGATGAATTCTATCGTCATGAAGAATGCACTACTTCTCCTGATCATGGAGAAGATGAACCTTTGACTGTTGAACAGTTTTCAGGAGCAATGTGTATACAAACCCTTCCTTCGAATACTAAAGCATGGAGATTGACTGATACTGAAGTATTCGCTCAGGTATTTCCACAAAAATGGATTCATAAGCTAATTCAAGGCAAAAAATATATAACTTACAGAGATTTAGCTAAATATACAATTGATAAATATAAAGAAAAATTTCCCAATTGGCCATTTGTCCCTGAAACAGGTAAACCTGTATCTGAATTATTATGTTTAGTACGTGAAAATGAATTTCATGCGGTATTTGCACCTAAATTATACAGTTTTGAATGCCCCAATCTAAATTTGTTAAATGATGCACTAGGTGCTATTCATGAAAGAATATCAGGGAAAGATTCGCTTTTTAGCCAATTAGGTTTAGTTAATGAAGATGGCACAAATTTAGTAATCACTTCCCATCAAATACGTGTATGGCTCTCTACAGAAGCCGAACGTGGAGAAATGAACTCATTAGATCTCGCAATGTATGCTGGTCGAAGCCGTGTTGAAGATAACTTAGCATATGATTTGAGAACACTTGAGGAAAAAACAGAAGAATCAAGAAAATTACTAACTAAGTTAGGATTAGAAAGTTTAGACGGTACGAAATCTTTAACAGCGGTGAAATTAAACGTACCTGTAACGTTTAAGATGTTAGGTCATAAAGATCGTGTAGGTACTGTTCAGGTGTCTGGTTATGGATATTGTGAACATGATTGGACAATGACTCCTTGTACAAAGGCAGGCGAATGTATTAGTTGTAAAGAACATGCATGTGTGAAAGGTCTTCCAAAAAATCTTGAAAAACTCAAGGAACTAGAGGTTGTTTATCAAGATGAACTGAATAGAGCAGCCGCTGCAACTAATGATGGATTTGCTGGGGCAAATTCATGGTTAATCTATCATGGAAAAAAATTAGCAATCATTAAGACCTTAATAAAATATTTAGAAAATGATCAATTACCTGATGGTTTAATATTACGTATTCCTGAAGAGTTAGATATCAGTTTGACCAAAATAGCTTTAGGTGAGCAAAAACTAGTGAATGCAGTTAATGAAAAAAATCCAATTTCTGCACAAATAATCAAGGAGTCAAGTACTTCGTTTTTGGCTTTATTAACAGGTGAATTATGAAACCCAAGCTGATTGATGTAAATGAAATGAAAATTATCGAGTCCATTTTAAATAAATGGTCTGGAAAGTTAACTTGGGATAATTTTGCAATATCGGTCGCTAGTGCATTGAATAGACCTTCTATTTCTAAATTCACTTTAATGAGTTATGAACCTGTAAAGCAGGCTTTTAATTTTCGAAAGAAAACATTAAGAGAAGCAAAATCGCAGACTATTACATCGGCGAATGATGTAACTATTGATATGTTGATTAAAGAAAACGAAGATCTAAGAAACCAAATAAAACACTTAGAGGAATTACTGAAAGATCGAGAAAACGTGTGGGTTGAGCAATATAGAAGATGGCAATACAACTTATCTCAAATACCAAATGTAGATCTAGCCACTTTAGATCTCCCATTGGTGAAAAAAATAAACTTCATCAATACTTAATACTATGAATTTTAAAGTATATTGAATTTCTAAATATATTGTTATTATTGCTTTATTTAGTTTAAATAGAAGAAAAGGTAACTTATGTCTTATCAATTGAGCGACTTAATAGAAGATAGTCGCCTACAAAGATTATTCTTATTTAAAAGCAAACCTTGCGCTTTACAACTGTGGATATTACAAATAAAAAAAGATAATCTTGTAGAGAACCGAATAGTATACGGGCGTTTGGTTCCATACAGTTTTTTTAATAACAGTTGGTCCTTTAGTGACAAGGATACTTCTCAAAGCGTCGAGAATTTTCGTGCTAGTGTTACCCAATTGAATTTATATATAGATAGCTCTCTGTGTAGTGATCTTTTTAGGATGATTTGTACAGGTCAATCTATTAATTCTATTAGCGAAGCTTTAAATTTAAAGATCCCCCAAAAGTTGAGTAAACAATACGGAAATACAATTCTAATAAACAAGAATCCAATTTTTAGACCTGTGAGTTATCTGGTCAATCGTGACTCGTATCTCCCTAATTTACTGCTCAGTCCACACGGTAGTGCAGGAGCTTTAAGTGCTGCTGTAAGTAATAATGGTAAAAGTTTATTATTCTATTTTGATGATAGTTATAGCCGTGATCTTGCTTCAGTAGTTCTAAAGAGACTTAAAGAAGATACAGGTATGGACTTTGATGGTGTTGATATCCCTAGATTAGGTGAAATCGAATTTTTGGTATTTCCAACATTAGATGATAAAGACAAAAATTTACTTACTATAGAAAGAACTAAATATAAAGGGTTAAGTATTAAGTTCAATTCAAGTCAGATTCCTAATTTTGATAAATTTCAGTTCCATTTAAGCTGTGAGAATAATAACCAAGTTTATTTTTCAAAAATTGTTTTAGCTCAATCTATTGGAAGTGGGATATTCCAATACTATTTTGATTTAGACGAAAAAACATTCAAAATTACTGATGCTACAAAAATTGATATTTTTGGTTTTAAGGAGAATGATTTTACCGAAGGATACTTATGTTGCAGTTGGAGAATTACATACGTTAAAGAAATTAATTTACGGATGCATGTTATTGGTAATCAATCGAATTCTGTAAAATTTGATTGGCTTGAAAAAACGGTTAACTCAAAAAAGAGTGACCGTTTAGTGGCAGTGCTAAATCCAGTAAAGAGTGCAGATATCTCAGAAAGCCGAATTAGGGAGGATGTAATTGATTTATGGATAGAAGAAAATCAGAAGTTGAAATCAATATTTCAAAAGCTCAATCCTCCTAAATCAAGTGGGAGATTTTTTCTTCAGTGGGGAAAAAGTGACGGTGAGGGGAGATTACAATTTGTTGAATGGTTTAAAGAATTAATAGCGAAACATAATAGTAAACATATTACTATTTTTGATCCTTATTTTGAGGATGTTGGGTTAGGTTTGTTAACTTTGTATGCCTCAAAAAATGCTGAATATTCAATTTTTCGTAGTCTTCCAAAGTTATCGGATCCTAATACACCCAAGCGTAGAAAAACAGATAATGTTGTAAAAATAGGGGTTGATAATTTAATAGCAAACTGTGAGCAAAATAGAAAAAGACTGCAAAATAAAAAAATTAAAATTTACGGGTTAAAAGATGGTTATTTACATGACTGATGTGTGCTGAATTAGCAGGAGACTTTCACTTGGGAGATTCTAGGCAGCTAACCGATAAAAGTCTTCTGCCATTTGATTTGGTGTCTTAAAATCCAAGCCTTTTTGAATTCTTCGCTGATTATAAAATAACTCTATATATTTTGTAATATCCGCTTTGGCTTCTTCCCTTGTTTTGTAGTTGCGATGATGGACTAGTTCATTTTTGAGTATGCCCCAGAAACTCTCTATCGGTGCATTATCAAAGCAGTCGCCTTTTTTGCTCATTGAACCCTGAAAATCAAATTTCTCAAGTAAGTTTCGATATTCATTACTGCAATATTGGCTGCCTCTATCTGAATGTACAATGAGATCTTTAGCAGGTTTCTGATTGCGAATAGCCATATTCAATGCATCACAAACAAGCTTGGCTGTCATGCGCTCATTTAAGCTATAGCCAACAACCTGTTTCGTGTAAAGATCTTTGACAGCTGCCAAGTACAACCAGCCCTCAGCCGTCCAAATGTAGGTAATGTCACTCGACCACGCAAGATTAGGCTTCGTCATTGAAAACTGTTGCTTGAGTAAATTGTCATAAATAGAACGGTTGTGATCACTGTTCGTGGTTCTTTTGAAACGCTTATGGCGCTTACAATACAACTGATTTGATTTTTTTATTTGGCGCACAGCATACGTACTTATTTTGATACCTTGCGCTTGTAAATGCTTGGTTAATCGAACATAGCCATAGCTTTGTTTGGTTTCTTCATGGGCTATTTTGACCAAAATTGTCTGCTGATTTCGCTGAATTGATCTTTTACTCATGCCTCGCTTTAGCCAATCATAAAAGCGAGAAACGGATACACGAAGTAATCGAGCCATTAAAATAATCGGAAATAAGTGGCTTTGCGATTTCATATAGGCGTACCTCACTGACTTTCTTTGGCAAAGTACGCTGCTGCCTTTTTTAAAAATTCACGTTCCATTTCAGCTGTTTTGAGCTGTTGTTTAAGCTTCTTATTTTCTTCGAGTAAGGCGTTTAGATCGGGCGAATACTGTTTTGTGCCTGCTAAAGTTCCAGCCTTTGCTTTGTTATTCCAGTTCGAAAGGGTTTGCATTGAAATGCCAAGTTGTCTAGCGGATTCCGATACATTACCTTGGTTCTCTTCAATGGCTTTTATGGCTTCAGCTTTAAATTCTGCGGTGTAAGTCTTCTGTTTCTTGCTCATGGTAAACTCCTAATGAGTATGTATAGTTTACCAAGTTAAACCCTCCTGTTTTTTAAGCACACATCAGACAGATATATTTTGGTTATGAACGATAATGGACTACCAGTCGAAGGCTATCATTTGTCAAATTCCTTTCAGAAGGCGACGGAAAATTATCCATTATTGGTTACTCCTATTCCAACGGATGTTCTTTATGAAACTAATCAATATACTTTTGATCTCATAAAAAGATTAAATAATTCATCAGATTTAGAAGATGATAATAGTCCTATTATTATGCTTTTTGATTCAAAAAATATATCTAGAAATACAAGAATATATGATCCCTTAGCTTTCTTGAATAATGAGTTGGCTGGAAAGATATTAAGTGTATGGCTACAGAAACCGGTGTTAAAATGTTTGGTTGGAGATAACTTAATAAAAAAAATGAATGAATTGGGTGTGATACAGAATGAATCATTCCATGATTTACCAGATGAAGGACTATTTCTTTGTTTAAATCAAATTGATGGTGAACTTGCTGATTTTATGGAGGCATGGAAAGTTATAGGAGAAATATTAGCCCGTACAACAACTGGTGATTCTAGTTTAGAAAAGTTGAAGACTGAAAGTAAGTTTTTATTATTCCTTTCGAAATTTTTGTCAAATTCATTTCAAAGGAATCATCTTAATGATGATAACGAAGTTTCAGTAATTGACCCAACTTACTTTAGAAAAACACTAGTAGAGTTAATTCAAAGTTCAATATGGGTACGAAATTTTTTCCAATCTACAAAGTATAGTGCTTTAACTTGGGCCGAATTTTATACAATCAAATATCTATGGCAATACGAACCGAAGTTACTCATTGATATAGCAGAGAGAGAGTTAGTCACAGATTTTAATTCAACCAAGATAGTTGAATTATCTTTGCTTGGTCAGATAGTTAGTGAAATTTCATTAAATCTTGAATTTAATTCTATATCAAATGAACAATTACAGATATTACTTGCGAGCAAAATCGCATTTTTAAGGTGGTTGGGTTGGAATGCTTTGGAACAGAGTGTAATTTCATCTTCTGACCTTGCTAAAATTAATAAATCTTTAGCTAATTTTGAATATACTGAAAAAATTCAGTTTATTGCATGGATTCTTAATAGAAATCATGAGAGCACTGATTTTGCTGATATTTATAAAAATATATTGGATGTGTTATGGATTGTATTTCCAGAGCATATTGCTTATGAAGATTTAGAAACTTTTATTGATGCTGCAAGAGGCCACATGCATAAGCTTACGTGGAGTGGTCTGTGGCTATTTAAGGATATTATTCAGCCATTATTGGATAATAAGCGTATTGGTTTTGATGATGCTTGTAAGATTTGGCTTAAAGATTTTATTGCAATATTAGAGTTGAAAGAGCCTCATAGATCATTAATTTTTTCTTCAGAAAGAGAAGGAAATCTAATCAATATTAGTGCATATTTATGGGCAAATAGTGGCTTTTCATTCCAGTTATCTTCATTGAATGATGTTAAAGTTATTTTTGAGAATCAAAGAAGAATTGTTCAACGACCACTTGCTAGCACTTCTAATTGGTCTAGTTGGGATGAAGCTCTTAAAATTTCAATGTGGATTTCAGTATTTACTAAATTATGTAGGTACTATCTAAATCAAATTAATATTGAAAAACATGAGCAACTTGATAATTTATTGGAACTTTCATATGGGCTTGTCACAATTCGATCATTAGATGAATGGAATAGTGAAAGTGATTTAATAAAATTTGCTGAGTGGAGTGAAAATTTATTAAGTAATCACGAGTCAATTTCTAATTCTGCTTTATAGCATTTGTTTGTCTCCTAACCTCTACAGCGAGGTTAGGATGCAATTTAAAGCCGTACTATATGCATTGAGATTAGTTAACTCCTCAAAACATTTATTTTTTTCAGTATTGATTCTAATAGCTAAATTTGGAAATTTTTTTTCTAATAAAAAGAAGCTTTCTAGTTGTTTTTCTAACATTGAAATTTTCTTTTGAGTTTCTTCCTTGTAGTGTCTCATTTTTATAAAGTCTAAAGATACGCCTGTAGTTTCACGCAATTGATCAAGTTTACTTGTTTCCGAAAAAGTTGAAAAACGAGGGTTAACCAAATTGGTTTCTTTGATTAGAAAACCATCTTCTACTAGTTTTCTCAGTAATCGATACATACGTTGTTGATTAAAGCGATTACGTTCTTTTTTACTAAGTTTTAAGTGTTTCCAAAACTCATTTGCTGTCCATTGTTCAATTTTCTTACTTTTAAAAAGTGGTGGAAAAAGTTCAAACATCGGCATATTGCTTAAAGACATGACAATCACAGCATAAAAAATAAAAAGAGGATTATAGTCCGTGGATATATAGTCCTCAAATAGTGATAGTTCTGTTTTTTGATCAATTGAATTGAAATGTCAGAACTTAGTATCGCTTTTGGACAATTAGTTCGGAAACATAGAAAAGAGAAAAATATATCTCAGGAGCAGCTTGCTTTACTTTGTAATATAGATCGTAGCTATCTAGGTCGTATTGAGCGTGGAGAAGTCAATATCACACTTGAAAAACTGTACCATTTGGCGAAAGCTCTTGAAACAGATTTGTCTGATTTGCTACCTAGAACTTCTGATTGAGTGTTATGTTAAATTTAATTAATTGGTTTTTATGAATAATTAAGTAAATATAAAAAATTAACATTTTGAAAATAACCCTTTACTTATTTATCTGTTGCGGTTAGTGTTTGTACATAAATTATTGTTGGCTAAAAATGCTAAGGAAAGATAACCAAAAAAACCTACCTAAATTTGAGCTTATGCAAAATTGTATTTGCCCATAACTGTATTACTGAATTTTATAAAAGTCGCAAATCTAAAAAATTATAGATTCTATTTTTACGTCTATTATTTTTATGGGTTTGTTTTTTAATCTATTTTTTTATATGGCGTATTTCTATGTTTTTTTCTTATGTATATGTTTTTATTAGTTTAATTCCAAAGATTTATTACTTTTTTGATTTAATTATTGATATCTATTTTTTTATCGAATTGATTTTCAATATCTACATTTTATGGATTTAATTTTTTTATGGATTTAATTATCAAAACCCAAGCCAATGGACTTCATCAGCATGAAACCAAAGCGCTTTCCAGAATTCAAGAAGCATTTAGTGCTGATGATGAAATGCGAAAAAATAATCCTTGGTATGGTTATGCAGGCTATACCTTAGTTGATACGATTTCAAAAAAAGAGGGGGAATTTGACTTAATCTTAGTGACTAACAGTGTCCTGATTGTTATTGAATTGAAAGATTGGAATGGGAAATCGATTAAGTCTGCCAATGGTAATTGGTACATGGATGAGCGCGATATGGGGGTATCACCTGTTGCATTGACACGACAAAAACAATTCATCCTTGTAAATAAGCTAAATGGTCTTAAAAATAAATTTAAGGGCAATCCCGGTTTTGTTCCAAGAGTATATTTCTTTGTTGTAATGTGTGGCAAGGTAAGTTTTTCAAATTTACCTGATGATGAACAAAAGCATGTCATTAGCCTTGATAAATTCTTAAAATTCGCCAATAAAAATTCATTTAATAAAGAGTTTAAGCCACATCCAAATGCTCAGCACCTTTATAAGGATTTTGACCTAATAGACAAGATTTTTGTGCAGAAAAGTACGCCACCTAAAAGAATCATTGTTCAAAAATATAAACAAGATGAAGAGCTTCTAAGTCATCCTAAAAAGTTATATACCGAATACGAAGCTACCTCGACTATTTCACGCTCTGACAAGGCAATCATAAGACAATGGATGTTCTCAAATTTTCAGGAATTGAGTATTCAATCTTCTAAAAAGAGAGCAGAGTTATTAAACCATGAGCGAGTTATTACTGCTGAATTTAAGCAAAGTAGCCATTTGTATAATACGGCACTAGTTCCATTAATCATGCCTGATGAAGATCAAATCACTCAGCAGTACAATGAATTGGTTGAGTATCGTCAAAGTCATCTTAGGTTTAATGATTTTATTACAACGATCTGTCCGAATTTGAATGAAGAAGATAAGTTAAATCTAATTCAGATTTTACTCAGTAAGTTTTCTGAAATGCATAATCTTGGTATATCACATGGAGATATTAATTCGCATTGTATTTGGATATCAGCTCAAAAAGATGTAGCTATTTCACATTTCCTGACATCGAACTCAAATAATATAGATAATAATATTAGTGATTTACAGCCTGATTTAGTATTTATTGCTAATGGGCAACAATCAAAAATTGCTAATGTACAAGCGTTTAAAAAAGACGTTTATATGTTAGCGGTTATTGCATGGCATTTGTGGTCTAATATTCGTTTAACCCCAAAAGCTCTTAATAATATATGTGTGAATAGCGACCATTGGTTAGCAAACTTATTAAGAAAGGCTATCAATCTTGAAATCGAAGATGCTAGCCAATTACTTAGAGAATTCAATACAAAACGACCTGTTCAAGCAGTAGAGTTTATAGCGGATACCTCATTTTTAAATGAATATATCACGTCAGAAAAGCTGAATAGATTATATCCAGAAGATGATGAAATTTATGAAGATGCTGAGAGAGATATTATCTTATATCGTTCAGGTGACTTATGTGTCAAAGAATGGTCTGATGTCCATGTAAATGAATTTTCATCTAGCGATATTTTAAAATACCAGCACTTTTTTGAACGTATTAAGGAAGCTAACTCCCAAAATTTATCATATTTACCAAGCATAGAAAGATTTGGTATTTCATCAAAATCAAGATCTTTATTTCTAGTTAACAAGTTTGTTGAAGGTATAACTATTGATCAATTTGAAACTACGAAAGAATCAAGATTATTGTTGGCAGCTAACTTGATTGAAGCCATCGTCCATCTACACAAGTTAGGTTTGCCAATCGGAAGAATTAACCAGAAAAGCGTCTTATTCAATTTGGACGATAACAGTTTTATTTTTAATGACATCATTGATATTAAGGAATATCTAGATTACGAAAGTGCGTATTATCCATCCTATATTGATAATCCGACAAGTGAACAGTGTCAAAATTATGCAATTATGAGACTGGTGTGTGAAATTCTTGGATTTGAAATAGGAAATGATAGTTCAGAATTCAAATGGGTTAGCGATGCTGTAAATATAGAACTTAAAGAATCAGAATATCCTTTAGGCGATCTAAACCGTTTGTTAGAAAGTATTGAAACTGAACAAATTCATGGTGATACTCCAACGCTTCATATTCCTGTACCTAATAAGTTTACAGAGCTTAAAATTTTTGCAGACAATAAACGTATCTATGTAGCATTAGAAAAGGGACGTAACGCAAATGACATTATTGTTAAGATGCAAGGTATTGGGGGTTCAATACAGTTTATTTTAGATCCAAATGGTAAGACTATACGCTTTGTAACAGGAGTACGTGAGTCAGATGTAGTTCCACATTACGTAATAGATCAGGCCATGCTTGAAATAAATGTGGCTCTTGATATTAGGTATTCTGTAGGTAAACCTGAATATACCGAACTAGCGGAATTTCTTTTTAAAATTGATGAGTTTTCAACAGCTATTAATGATGTCCTTCAAGAGCAAATTAACGATCAAGATGGAAGTATTGATGTAAGTAACAATTGGGAGTCATCTGAAGACCAGATGGCAGATCAACAATTACTTACACAAGAAAATCAGCTTCCAGTAGAAAACTCTTCAATATCTATAGAGATTGATAGCTTAAGTAATGATACTCAGAAACTAGCTGCTCTAAATATTGATACTAAGAAGCTATGGAAAGCAATTTTAGAGACTGAGACTGAGGCATTACCATATATCGTCTTGTCACAACCATTACATTTGGTTGATAGCAAAATCTACATTGCAAGATATGAAGATGACAATGATGTATTAGATAAATTTCCTAAAGATTCGCTTATCAGTCTCATACATAAGACAGTTGATTTTAATGGTGAAGATAGAGAGTTCCGAGTAGGTGATATTGATATTCAGAACTCGCTCGCAGGTGAGTTAAGGGTTAAAGGTGTTAAACACGCTGATAAAATTAAGGTTGGTGAGGTTCTATATTTAAGAACGAAGGCTGATAAATCTTCATTCTTGAAACGAAAAAATGCTTTAGAGCAAATTCTAAGACGACAATCTGATATTCCGAACTTGGTTGAATATTTCGAGCCTAATTCAGAAATTAATCCGATCCACTATGACATTACTGTTACTGATAGAGACTTTGAACGATATGATCAATATGATCAGCAAGGCGAGGTCATTGTTAGTCTAAACAATCTTCAACGAGAAGCTTTCCGAAAATTAATAAACTGCGGGCCTGTTTCAATTTTACAAGGTCCTCCAGGAACAGGTAAAACTGAATTCATTGCGGCATTTGTGCACTTTCTTTTTGAAAAACAGAACGTCAATAATGTATTGATGGTCAGTCAATCCCATGAAGCTGTTAATACTGCTGCTGAACGCATAAGAAAACACTCGCACCGACTAAATACGCCTTTGGAGATTGTACGTTTCAGTAACAGGGAGAATGCAGTATCGAATAATCTAAAAGATGTATTTTCTGATTCCATCATATCGACACATCGCAATTTATTCTTAACGGAAATGGAAGATCGAGTTCTTTCTTTGAGTCAGTCGATAGGCGTTGATAGAGATTATTTGGCATGTGCTTTGTTTTTAAAAGTACATCTGTTTGGCCACTTATCTAGAATGTGGGTATCAACAGAATCAGAAGAGAATAAATTAATCACCAAGGCTGAATGGAATAAGCTGTCAACGAATATTATCGAAAGACTTAGGTATTATTCAAAGGAATTGCATACGTCATTATTAGGATGGACTAGTCATCAGATCTTAGATCGAGAAAATCAAATATGGGAGATGCTGGACGAGGTTTTCGAGGTTCAGGGTAAGGCTGCTAATAATGCTAAAGCCTTGGTACAAATTGCTTTCGACTATGATCAACTGATTGATAGTCCACATGCTAATTACGAAACATACCTTTCGAAGACTAGACAATTTATTTGCGGTACTTGTGTAGGTATAGGACACCACTCAATTGATATTGCTAATCAATCATTCGATTGGGTCATTATTGATGAATCAGCGAGGTCAATTTCTTCAGAGTTAGCTATTGCGATGCAATCTGCTAAACGCATTTTATTGGTTGGGGATCATAAACAATTACCTCCACTGTATTCACCTGAACATGCTAAAGCTCTTGGTCGAAAGTTAGGATTTACAAAAAACCGTATAGAAGCGAACTTAAAAAGTGATTTTGAACGATTATTTAATTCACCATATGGTAAGGCTGTACAGGGTAAGTTATTAGTTCAATATCGGATGGCTCCAGCAATCGGAGAAATGGTTTCTTCGTGTTTCTATGATAAGGAATTAGTAACAGGTGTTATTGAGCCTTTAGGTAAGCCTTATAAAGAGAAAATGGTTCGAGTCGTACCAAATATATACCAGCAGTGTTCAGTTCAAGAATTACGTTCTACTGTTACATGGGTCGATACGTCTGAAAAATTTAGTGATGGTATTGGAACAACTTTCTTTAACAAGCATGAAGCTCGTAAGATTATTAGTTTGTTAGAAAGAATCCATTCAGATGAGGAGTTATTAAAAGAGTTAAAAGAACGATCTAAGCCTAATGAGCCTCCGATTGGCATT
Source organism: Acinetobacter sp. WCHAc010034 (assembly GCF_001696615.3). Taxonomy (NCBI): domain Bacteria; kingdom Pseudomonadati; phylum Pseudomonadota; class Gammaproteobacteria; order Moraxellales; family Moraxellaceae; genus Acinetobacter; species Acinetobacter sp. WCHAc010034. Next base: position 2,125,068 of record NZ_CP032279.1, read on the forward strand.
ATATGTATGTATGGTGAACAAAAGCGTTTTTTACGCAAGCAGTTCAATTCTAAGTCTTGGAATGAGGATTTTAGATCATTAGTAAAAATTGATACTGTTGATAGCTATCAAGGGAAAGAGAATAGAATCATCATTCTTTCTGTAACTCGAAACAGCCCAGATAACAAAATTGGATTCATGAACATGCCAAACCGAATTAATGTTGCATTATCTAGGGCAATGGATCGTTTAGTTATTTTTGGTGCCTCTCGTTTATGGAGTATGCCAAAATATCAAGAATCACCGCTTGGTGAAGTGCTTAACTATATTAAAGAGTATTCAGATGATAGGACACGTTACCAATATATTGCTGATAGAAAAAATGAATCTAAACTAAACGCAAATATCCAAAAAAAGATAAGTCGAGGTATTAGTCATGAGTAACTACAGCATTCCATATCATGATGTTGATATTCTGATTCCGGCACAGAAGTTTGAAATAAAATTCAGTTATACATCAAGCCAAATGCCAAAATTTATTGATTCAATGATTATGCGTTTACTGCGTATCAGCCCAATGTCAGTCAAAAATATTGCAAATTTTTTGGGTATGAATCAAAGAGAGTCACGGATAGTTTTAGATCAACTAATTACAAATAATGAGATTGAACTTAGACAAGATGGGTTATTTCATTTAACGAACAAATCAATGAAATACTTTACAACTGTGGATTCTATACCTAAGGTTGCTTCGATTTTGGAGCATACACATGGTCTAGTTTATGAGCTTACTAATTTTAATTACATAGCTCAGAATCCTGATAGTAATATGTACGGCTTAAAACTACTCGCTTCAAGCGAGCATGCAGCAAATAGTGAAAGTATTGTTCGAGATAGGTTTCAGAAGCAATTTTATCAACTCATTGAAGATGATATTATCACCCTAAAGAAAATGGATGGTAGACCAGCCATCTACAAAATGGGAACTGTAAAGAAAGTTAGGGAATGCACTGTACGTAAGTCGCTAGACCTTAATATAGATGCTCAAGCGGATCCACAACCTATAAAAGTTTTGGACTCTATTATGAGTGATGAGCTTAAAGATAAGACTTATCAGGCATTAGGACAGAGTAAGAAAGGGAATAATATTCGAGATATCGTGAAGAATCTTGAAGGCTTTGAACAATTAAATCTGCATCAATATTTTAAAGATGGTCGCTTTTTGGCGCCAGTCGCATTATTTGATAGCTTAAATCCTATAGAGAGCAAAGCAAATGATGGAAATCATCTCTTTATTGGACCTTGTTATAGCCAAGGTAATTCAAAACTAATATTGAACAAAATCAAAGATATTCTTGCTAAAAGTAGCCCTGTAAAGAATATTTACTGGTTAGCTCCTGATGATGCATTTTGGGGTAAATCTCTTAGATTCAATACATTTGTGGGTACTTTGGGGCAACTTAAAAATAAACAAAACGATGAAATACAGCTAAAGTGTTTCTTACCGATGGCAGATGAGCGAGATCGAGTTTCCATACAAAAATACCGAAAAATTATTGGAAAAGATCATCAAAAATATTTTTATGGTATTAAAGATGGTTTACTCGATGGTAATTTTGAATTGATTGTAGTTGAAAACGAATTTGCTGTGATACTTCTACATGTATTAGATTCTGAAGCAGATTATTTAACATCATTCCCAATCGGTTCAATTAGTTACGATAAGACTCTGGTCAATAGTTTGGTTAGTTTATTTGATGCATGGGAACGACCAAAAGATGAAAATGGAATTAGCTTTGGTCCAATGTTTAAGAAAAATCGTTAAATATTAATTATATTGTTTTCTTACTTATCCAGAACTGTATTTTTCGAGAAAGAGCTAGTTTTTACTAGTTCTTTTTTTTATTGTATTTATAGGTAAATTTAAGAGAAAAAGCATATAAATTAAATTTTAAAAATAAAAATTTGATTTTTAATTAATTAAACTATTGAATTTTATTAAAAAATAATATATAAATGTTAATTATTGTATAGTTAACCGTTTTAATTGGAACGGCAGCCCGTCATGATGAAAAACCCTCTGCCAAGAGGGTTTTTTATTGCCTGAATATTGGCTTTGCGCAGAAACCCGCATGCCGGCTGCCGCAGAAATATAAAATCTAATAATCCGATTGTTTTTATAAAAAATCACAGTTTTACTAATTATGATGATTTGGGTATTCTGGCTTCAACAGATAAACAGCCGCATCAACCAGCGAGAGGAATATCCCATGAGCCTGATCAATACCGCCGTCAAACCGTTCAACGCCACAGCCTATAAAAATGGCCAATTCATTGAAGTATCTGAAAAAGATATGCTCGGAAAATGGTCAGTCGTGTTCTTTTATCCTGCAGACTTCACTTTTGTCTGCCCGACAGAATTGGGCGATTTAGCCGACCACTATGCTGAATTTCAAAGCATGGGCGCAGAAATCTATTCGGTTTCCACCGATACGCATTTCACCCACAAAGCCTGGCATGACGCTTCTGAAGAAATCGGCAAAATCCAGTATCCGATGCTGGGCGACCCGGCATGGACTTTGGCGAAAAACTTTGAAGTGCTGATTGAAGCTGAAGGCATGGCCGACCGCGGCACCTTTGTGATTGACCCGGAAGGCAAAATCCAGATTGTGGAAATCAATGCCGGCGGCATCGGCCGCGACGCTTCCGAGCTGCTGCGCAAGCTGAAAGCAGCGCAGTATGTGCATGCGCATCCGGGTGAAGTCTGCCCGGCAAAATGGAAAGAAGGCGATGCCACTTTAGCGCCGTCGATTGATCTGGTCGGCAAAATCTAAGCTGATTCAGCCGCAGCTGAAAAGAAAAATCCGGAACCGCTGTTCCGGATTTTTCTTTATTCAGGGCAAATAGCCGGCGCTTTGCGGCGCATGGCGCCGGATGCCTTCAACAAGGGATTCAATCAGCTTTTCCAGCACCAGGCGCTGCCCTTTGCGTGAGGCATAGACCAGCTGCACCGTGCCGATATTGGAGCACCATTCGGGCAGCAGGTGAATTAAGTGGCCGGACTGGAGATCCTTTTCCACCGTCAGATAGGGCAGGTCGGCAATGCCGAGTCCATCTAAAGCCGCGAAATAGGCGCCCATCAGGTCGCTGCTTTTAACCCGCGGCTGCAGCGGAATGCTGATTTCTTCCCGGTGCTTCAAGTTGTGCAGATGCCACTGCTGCTGCTTCTGCAGGCCCAGGGCAATGCTGGGAAAATCCGCCAGCTCGGTGACATGCTCAAGGCTGCGGCCCTGCAGCAGCTCTGGGCTGGCGACCAGGCAGTGCGTGGTTTTAACCACATCGCGCACAATAATGCTGGAGTCCTCATTGGCTTGAAAGCTGGTGCGGATGGCCAGGTCAATATCGTCATGCAGCACATCGGCGCGCCGGCTGGACAGCTCCATTTCAATGCTGACTTTCGGGTAGTCCTTTAAAAACCGGTGTAGCAGCGGCCGGATCTGGTGCTCCATCATCACCGGCGGGCAGCTGATTTTGATCAGGCCCTGCGGTTCAGCTTTCTGCTGCAGCAGCACATTCTGCGCATTGTCCGCCTGTTCAATGACTTTGCTGCATTCTGCAAAAAACTCCTGCCCCAAAGGGGTGACTTTAAAATGCCGCGTCGAGCGCTGAATCAGCGTGACATTGAACTGCTCTTCTAGGTCCAGAACCCGTCGGCTGAGCTTGGACTTGGTAATGCCTGAGGCTTCGCTGGCTGCGCTGAAGCCGCCGTGCTTTACCACCAGATAAAAATACAGATAGTCATCAAAAGAATGCATGAAGCCCCCGGCGGGTAATGCGGAATGTGCTTTTGATCATAGCATTGGCGGGAAAATAACAGCACTGGAAAATTGGCAGCTACTCAGCCTGACTCAATGAAAAACCGGCGTTGAGGCCGGTTTTCTGCGGTTTGCTATTCAGTTATTTCTGGCCGGCGCTATGCTGCGCATAGCTGTTGATCAGGTTGCGGTAGTCAGGAATATGGCTGCTGAACAGCGCGCCCAGGCCTTCAATATCATTGCGCCAGTCGCGGTGCAGTTCACAGGCGGCGCCGAACCATGACATCAGTTGCGCGCCGGCGCTGCTCATGCGGTCCCATGCGGCGTCGCGGGTCAGGTGGTTGAATGTGCCGGAAGCGTCGGTAATGACAAACACATCAAAGTCTTCCTCCAGGGCGGACAGCGCAGGGAAAGCCACGCAGACTTCAGTCACCACGCCGGCAATGATCAGCTGCTTTTTGCCTGTGGCCTTGACCGCCTGCACAAAGTCGGCATTGTCCCATGCATTGATCTGGCCCGGGCGCGCAATATACGGCGCATCCGGGAACATTTCCTTCAGTTCCGGCACCAGCGGGCCGTTCGGGCCCTGTTCAAAACTGGTGGTTAAAATAGTCGGCAGGTTGAAGTATTTGGCGGCTGCAGCCAGCGCCAGCACATTGTTCTTGAATTTATCCGGGTCAATATCGCGGACCAGTGAAAGCAGGCCGGTTTGATGGTCAACCAGCAGAACCGCTGCATTGTCTTTATCTAAGCGCACATAAGGCTTGCCCATAATCTTATTCCTTTTAGCAGGTTGAAAAACTGTCCGGCCGGATGTCCGCGCCGGTCTGCAATTCATGCTAAACAGCTTGCCGGGCAAAATTAAGCCGCTAAATTGAGATAAATAATCTTAAAAATAAGACAGTCCTTAAATATTCAGATTTTTCTGCATCTTAAGAAAAATCCAAAAAGTGCGCAGTGATTGTCCTATTGCTGGGATGCAGTATGCCGGGGGCCGGCTTGGTTCAGCCCTTTAAAAAACTTAAGATGAGCGCATGTTAAGTCCTAGAGATAGGAGTTTGAGATGAAAAAAATCATTGGCGTTTACCGCAATCAGAACATGCACTGGGTCGGCGACGGCTTTCCGGTCAAAAACCTGTTTTCCTATGACCGCCTGGGCCAAGCCATCAGCCCATTCCTGCTGCTGGACTATGCTGCCCCGTATCCTTTTGCGCCGACCGCGCAGCAGCACGGCGTCGGCTCGCATCCGCACCGCGGCTTTGAAACCGTGACCATTGCCTATCAGGGCGCGGTTACGCACAAAGACTCCGCCGGCGGCGGCGGCACCATTCAGGCGGGCGATGTGCAGTGGATGACTGCGGGCGCCGGCCTGGTGCACGAAGAGTTCCACTCCGCCGAGTTTGCCCAGTCCGGCGGCCTTTTTGAAATGGCGCAGCTGTGGGTGAATCTGCCGGCCAAGGACAAAATGACCGCGCCAAAATATCAGGCCATCGCCGCGCAGGATATTCCGGCCGTGCAGTTTGAGAATGATGCCGGCCAGATGCGGATCATCGCCGGGGAATATGCAGGGCGCCACGGCCCGGCCAGCACCTTCAGCCCGGTCAATGTCTGGGATGGCGTCCTGAAAGCCGGCCATGCCGAATTGATTCATGTGCCTGCGGACCACACGGTTCTGGTGACTGTGCTGGAAGGCGAAATGCTGCTGAACGGCGCGCAGCGGGTGCTGGACAGCTCGATTGTGATGTTCGCCAAAGACGGCGAGGCGGCCATTCAGCTGCAGGCGGTGCGCGACGCCAAGTTTCTGGTGCTGACCGGCAAGGCGCTGGATGAGCCGATTCAGGGCTATGGCCCCTTTGTAATGAACAGCAAAGCCGAAATTGCGCAGGCGGTCAGCGATTTCAACAGCGGCAAATTCGGTGAAATTCCGGTGCAGGCCGGGTCCTGAGCTGAGCAGAACCGCCACTGCGGAGAGAAAAAAGCCCCTGAAGCAATTCAGGGGCTTTTCCTTTTGCGCTGTACATCTTCTTGTTTTTGCTGCCCCGATGCGCCTGCCGGCGCCGCGGTTCAGTGATGCGGTTATCGTTTTTATGTGGCGCGCATATTAGCGCCAATTTTTCCATAAGTAAACCATTTGTTAAAAAATCGGTTAATTTAGTTAAATTGTTTTTAAAGGGTTTTTATTTTTATTTGGCTTTAATATGTATATTAAATGCAATTTTAAATCTAGGGAGACCCATGCGCCGCAGCCTGCGCGCCCGCGGTTTTATGCGGTTTTGCAGCCCGCACTGAAAAACCTGCAATCTGGTAGTTTTTAATAGCCTGTTTTCGGTTTGCATAGGTCATAATTTTATCAAACTTTTATAAACGGAATAGAAGATTGGATATTGCAGTCATCGGCAGCGGCATGGCTGGGCTTGCTGCCGCAAGAATTCTGAAAGACGCAGGGCATAACATTACCATTTTTGAGGCTTTGCCTGGACGCGGCATGGACAGTCACAGCACCGAATTTGAAGGCGGCCTGATTGACGCGCCGCTGCGCGTAATGAATCCGCATCTTTGGAACAATACCCTGAGCCTGGCGGCCTATTTAGGCATTAAAACCTTTCCAGTCCGCACCTATATGGCCTGCAGCTGGCTGTTTGAAGACCGGACCGAAACCTGGCTGACCACCACGCGCAGCCGGATCGGCAATTTTCCGATCATCAATAACCGCAAAGGCATACAGCAGTATGGCTGGCGCCTGGTGAAAGGCATGCTGCAGCTGAAAACCGCAATTGCCAAATTTTTCAAATCGCAGAATCAGGACATTACCCTGGCGGAATTCATCAACCGCAATGAGATTGAAGAAGTGTTCTGGCATGGCGCGGTGATGCCGGTGCTGTATACCATTTGCACCTGCAACCCGAAAACCATCGGCGAATGGCCGGCCAAGCCGCTGCTGGTGTTCCTGCGCCAGCTCACCGACGGCGATGCACTGCTGCGCCTGCAGGGCGGCACGCCGGCGCTGGTCAATAAGCTGATTGAAGGCATTCCGATCAACAGCGGCTCGGCGATCACTTCGGTCAAAGAGCAGGGCGATAAGGTGCTGGTTGCCAACAATGCAGGCCAAATGCTGGAGTTTGACCGCGTGGTTGTGGCCACGCCGACCTCTAAAATTGAAGAATTTCTGGATGCTGAACAGTTTGCCGATGACATTGCGCTGCTGAAGAAATTCAAGTTTGAGCAGGGCGATCTGGTGATTCATACCGATCAGAGCGTGATGCCGCCGAAGCGCAAAGACTGGGCGGTGCTCAGCTATATGATGGACCGCAAATTCACCCGCCAGCAGTTTACTGTTTGGCTGAACGCGGTAGAGCCGAGCCTGGTCGGCAAGGCGCCGGTGTTCCAGACCTGGCGACCGGTGACTCCGATTGACCCGAAAAAAGTCATTTCGACTGTCACCCTGACCCGCGCGGTGGTGGATTCGGATACCGTGGCTTTAAATGCCGAGCTGCAGCAGCGCCATAAAGCGCCGAACCGCAAGGTGTTTTTCTGCGGTTCGTGGTCATGCGGCGGCCTGCCGATTTTAGAATCTGCGGTGACTTCCGCCATGCATATTGCGGAAATCTTCGGCGCGCCATTGCCGTTTGTGGGCTTAAAGCCCGAGGTTGAAGTGGCGCCGCAGCTCGGCTATTGATGGATGAAATGGCTGCAGGCCTTGCGCGGGCATCTGCCCGCCCATAAATATGCCATTAATGCCAAGCTGCTGGGCGATGATGCCGAACTGGCCTGGAGCAATCTGGGCTATTGGCAGGCCGATGCGCCATCGTATCCGGCAGCCTGCCGGGCGCTGGCCGACCATCTGGCGCAAGCCGTTGGCCTGAACTCAAATGACCGCCTGCTGGATCTGGGCTGCGGCCAGGGCGCCAGCCTGCTGCATTGGCAGGCGCAGTATCAGGTATGGCAGCTCAGCGCAGTGGAGCTGCAGCCGGCCTGCATTGCCAAAATCCAGCGCTGCGCGGCGCTGCAGGCCGACGTGCGCTGCGGCTCTTTTTTGGATTTAAAGCGGATTTTCCCGCAGCCGGCATTTGACGCCGTGCTGTGCATTGACGCTGCCTATCACTGCAGCCTGAACGCCTTCCTGCCGTCCGTGCATCCGGTTTTGGCCGCCAATGGCCGCCTCGGCTTTCATTATTTAATGCTGTCGGAAAAATACCTGCATTTAAATGCGCTGCAGAGGCTCAGGTATCAGGCCCTGCTTAAAGCAGCTGATGTCAGCCTGCAGGATTTGCTGCTGCCATCCGCGCTGCATCAATGCCTGGAAAAATTTAAATTCACGGATATTCAGATTCAGGATATCAGCGCGCAGGTCTTTGCCGGCTTCGACGCTTATGAGGCTGGGCATTTACAGTCAAATGCTGCGGGCGTGGATCGGTTTAAAATTCAAGCCACGGCCAAGCTCTGCCGCATCTTGTATGAGGAAGGCATCGTCCGCTATGTGCAGATTGCTGCGCGGAAGGCCGGATAGGCCAAAATGCAAGGCCCGGAAACATCAAAGCCCCGCGGTAAGGCGAGGCTAAGAAATGGTGCCGGCACACGGATTCGAACTGTGGACCTACTGATTACAAGTCAGTTGCTCTACCAACTGAGCTATGCCGGCATTGTGCAGTGAATTGTACAGAATTTCTGTTCAGGCGCAAGCCAAAAAATGAGCGGTTGAATCTGCGGCGCAAAGCGATGCGGGCGCAGCCGGCGGCGCGCTGGCTGTGCCCTTGAAAGGTTTAAGAAAACAGCGCTTATTTGCTGCGCAATATGCGGTCCAGATCCTGAGCGCATTCTTCCAGCGTAAATGCGGTGTCCAGCTGCAGCTGCGGCTTCAGCTCATTGGCCAGCACCCTCCATTCCTCTATCAGTTTAAGGGCTTTTTGAATTTTGTGCTTATTGATGTCCTTGGCAATGGTGGGCGTGTAGCCGCCGCGTTTCGCATTCTTGATCTGTTTGACATAGTTTTGGCTGTTATTCATGTTCGCTCCCGAATAGCAGTTTTTTATGCTGAATGGACTGTGACGCTTTTAATTTACCGGTGGATCAAGTGGAATATGGGTTTAAAGATTGAACGCTGAGTTTTCCTGCTGTGCAATGCCCTGAAAAAATTGCATTAATCCATTTTTAGCACAGCCTTAAGCAATTGTCTTTATGCTGCAAATTTTCAAATTGTAATAAAAAGTGTCTGCCCTGCATGCGCGGGGCTAGGCAGGAATGAAGCCTTGAACTGGCGTTCAGCAGGTTGTTTCAGCTGAGGTTTTTCTGAATTTTTCCTTCAGGGGAAGCGGCAGCCGCTGCGCGGGCAGGGCTTCGGGGCGCGCAGAATTTGACATAAAGCTGCAGCGTGGGAAGTTGCGGGCTGTGTTTGGTGCGGGAGACGGTTTGGCGTGTTGCGCTGATTGAGTGGCGGGATGGTGTGCTGCTCAATTAGGCTTCTGGAGCTGTTGCTTTAGGTTGTAGAGCTTTAGACTCTGGTTGAGAGGGAGTTTGTGATAGGTTTGCTATTCACCAAGCATTAGCCGTGTGAAATTTTATGAAATGATTAACGTTGATTCAAAGTAGTATGATTTTTTTTCCAAAACCTGTACGTTTGAGTGAATCGCGTATTGGTCGGGTCGATTGGGCAGTACATTAGTGGATTGAGAGTAAGTTGAAAAGTCGAGCATAAGTTGGGAGAAAAAGTTCCCTTATTATTTTCTATATAATAATAAAATAAGTTTTGAATTGTGAGAATATTTCTGATTTCATTAGATTTTTATTTTAAATTGAATTTCAAGAATTATTAAATTAATTTGTTTAAGGGGACTTTGTGTTATTGAAAAATAAAGATGTATCTTTACCGTCACAAGGGGTATGGAGTAGGGAACAGACGGTATTAGCATTATTCTGGTATTATCAACTGCCATTTGGGCGTTTGCATGCTAAAAATCCATTAATTATTAAATGGTCAGAAATAATTAATCGAAATGCTAATGCAGTTGTCATGAAATTAATGAATTTTGCAAGTCTTGACCCTGTAATAATTGCAAGTGGTCGTAAAGGTATGGGAAACACTTCAGCTTTAGATAGAGAAATATGGGAGTTCTATAACAATAAACTGGAGTTATTAACTAATGATGCAGAAATTATTTTAAAACAGATAGTGGGAACAGATGGGGAGGCATTTGATAGCTTATTACCTCAATTAGAAATGGCAGAGACTAATAAAAATTATTATGGCGCAGAGCGTACAGTCACAATCAGCCAACGTATCCGTCAAAATTTTTTCAGATCAACCATACTCAGTAATTTTGATGAGCGATGTTGTATTAGTGGGCTGGCTGAGCCACGTTTATTAGTTGCAAGTCATATTGTCAGTTGGGTTCAAGCACCTGATAAACGTTTGAGCCCTCATAACGGTCTTTGTCTTTCGGCACTCTATGATCGTGCTTTTGATAGACATTTGTTGACATTAAATACTCAATTAGAGGTAATGCTTTCTCCAAAGCTTAGGAAAATTAGCGAGACTACACGATTTAGTATTGGGCTATTAGAAATAGAGGGACAACCTATTACTTCGCCGATTAGATTTGGAATAGATATGGGGCTGTTAAAACAACATCGTGATCACTTTGTGAAATTGCAGAAATAATTAAATTTTGCCAGGCATAAATTTATGTAGTACTAGCACCCAGTTATACCCTCAGCTGGAACAGTATTTCAACAGATGCTGCCGGCTAGCATCAGGCAACAAAAAAGGCTTAAACCATTCTAGTTTAAGCCTTTCAGGATTCCATGAATCATCATGAGAATAGAATATGGCGGTGAGAGAGGGATTCGAACCCTCGATACGCGCAAACGTATACACACTTTCCAGGCGTGCTCCTTCAGCCACTCGGACACCTCACCGTATAGGCCGAAGATCATACCCAAAAAAAGCCCGGCTGCCAAGCTGAAACAATTGATTTAGAGAAAAAATTTTGACGTGATGCTATGATTCGCAAAAATTCTGTCTAAATTGAAGCCAATATATGCAAAGTACTGCACAAAAAGCCGCACTGCCTGCTATTACCCTAGCAGCGCTGGGTGTGGTATTCGGAGACATTGGCACCAGCCCGCTGTATGCGCTGCGCCAATGCTTCCTGACTGCGCATCTCGCCATATCGGAAGCCTCTGTCTTAGGCATTCTGTCGCTGATCTTCTGGTGCATGATGCTGACCATCAGCTTTAAATACGTGACCATCATCATGCGCGCCGACAACAACGGCGAAGGCGGGATCATGTCCCTGCTGGCGCTGAACCTGCGCACCACGCGCATCAGCGACAAGAAAAAGATCTATCTGATTGCCCTTGGCTTTATCGGCGCATCGCTGTTCTTTGGCGACGGCATCATCACGCCGGCCATTTCAGTGCTGTCCGCAATTGAAGGCCTGAGCATTGCCACGCCGGTTTTCAACCAATGGCTGGAGCCACTGTCCATCGGCATTCTGACCGGGCTGTTTTTGGTGCAGCGCCACGGCACCGGCACTATGGGGAAATTCTTCGGGCCGCTTACCCTGCTGTGGTTTCTGGCGATTGGCGGTTTTGGCCTCTGGAGCATCCTGCAGACGCCGCATGTGCTGCTGATGGTGAATCCCTACTGGGCGCTGAGCTTTGTCTTTAACCAGCCCTATGTGGCTTTTCTGACCATGGGCGCGGTGATTCTGACCATGACCGGCGGCGAAGCGCTGTATGCCGATATGGGGCATTTCGGCCGCCTGCCGATCCGCCTGGCATGGTTTATTGTGGTGCTGCCGTGCCTGCTGCTGAACTATGCCGGCCAAGGCGCGCTGCTGCTGCGCGACGCGGAAGCGCTGGCCAATCCGTTCTATATGCTGATCCCGGAATGGGCGCTGTATCCAATGATCGGGCTGGCCACCGCGGCTGCCGTGATTGCATCGCAGGCGGTGATTACCGGGGTCTTCTCCATGGTCAATCAGGCGGTGCAGCTGCGCTATCTGCCGCGCCTGACGGTGCGCCACACTTCCGATGTTGAGCGCGGCCAGATCTATCTGCCGTTCATTAACTGGGCGCTGTACATCTCCGTGCTGATTCTGATCCTGCTGTTTGAAAACAGCGCCAATCTGGCCAGCGCATACGGCGTGGCGGTGACCATGACCATGCTCTGCGGCACCATCCTGATTTCGGTTCTGGCTTACGGCTTCTGGCGCTGGCCAATCTGGAAAGTGGCGCTGTTCGCTGCGCCGTTCCTGCTGCTGGATCTGGTCTTTGTCGCCTCGACATCGCTGAAGATTATTGCCGGCGGCTGGGTGCCGATCCTGATCGGCGCAGTGCTGTTTACAATTTTGATGACCTGGAAAGACGGGCGCGCCCTGGTGCTGAAGCGCCTGGAAAAAGACGCCTTGCCTATCGACCTGTTTATCAAAAGCATCAGCATGGGCAGTGAAGCCAAGTCCGTTCCGGGCGATGCGGTATTCCTGACCGGCACGCCGAATATTGTGCCGCATGCCATGCTGCACAATATCAAGCACAATAAAGTGCTGCATGCGCGCAATGTGATGGTGACGGTGATGACCCGCGACATTCCCTATGTGGCGCCGGAGGAGCGCAGCAGCGTGGAAAAGCTGGATGAGCGCTTTTACCGGATTACCCTGCATTACGGCTTCAAGGATCAGCCGGATATTCCGCAGGCGCTGCAGTCCGCATATGAAGAACTCGGTTTTGAATATGACCTGATGCAGATCAGCTTCTTTATTTCCCGCGACCGGATTATCCATACGGTGGGCGAGGGCATGGCGCCGTGGCGCGAAAAGCTGTTTATTTCCATGCAGCGCAACACCAGCCCGGTCAGCGATTTCTATCAGATCCCAACCAACCGCGTGGTTGAGCTGGGCAGCCAAATTGAAATTTAGCTGCAGGCCGCGCTGATGCGCAGATCAGAAAAGCCGGAGCTCAGCTCCGGCTTTTTTTATGCGGTCTTTAAAAGGATTTTGGCTTAAGCGGCAGCCGGGCCTAAGGCTTCCGGTGCCTGGCGCAGGCGCAAGGAAAGCTGCGCGGATGCATCCATCCTGCCGCTAACGCGCTGTACAGGCGCGGCATTTTGTTACATCAATTGCTGCAGATTTTGGCGGTTTTTGCGCATTTGTTGAGCGAAATCCGGCGTGCTCCATGTACTTCGGGCGACGCGCTTGCTAAGCTCCCGGAAAATAGCCCTTTTTAGAAGTTAATATTGCAAGCGATGGCAAAAAACAAACGCAGCTCAGGCAATGCCCTGGCCCGGCTGTTCAATCAGAATGGCGTCAAAATGATTTTAGGCCTGGTGGCTGCCGGAAGCTTTGCCTTTGCCTTCGGGCAGGAAAAAATCCAGCAGCTGGTTGCCGGCGCTGCGCCATCCAATTCGGCCTGCCTGGACCAGTTCTACCGCGACGTGCCGCCGTATTTGATGAAGGACAGCCTGAATAAGCACAGCTATCCTTTATGCTTCAACGGCTTCAATGTCATGTATTCAGGGGTCTCCAAAACTCCGCTGTGGGTGGCCGAGGCGCTGACGCCAAGCCGCCTGAGCCAGAAAATTCCGCGCGAAGACAGCTTTCATGAAGAAACCCGGGTCAAGGCTGAGCACCGCGCGCTGCTGTCGGATTACCGCGCTTCGGGCTATGACCGCGGCCATATGGCGCCGAATGCCGACATGCCGAATAAAGAGGCGCAGTTTGACAGTTTTTCCCTCGCCAATATGGTGCCGCAGGCGCCGAAGAATAATCAGCAGGTCTGGCGCGAGCTGGAAGAGGCCACCCGCGCTATTGCGACCCGGCAAAAGCAGGATGTGTATGTGGTGACCGGCCCGGTATTTGCGGCCAAAAAGCTGAAGACCATCGGCAAAGGCGTGATTGTGCCGACCGCGGTGTTTAAGGCGCTTTACCTGCCGAAAACCGGCGCTGCCGGCGCCTATTACGCGCCGAATGACAATTCGCAGCAGGTGAAAATTGTCAGCATCTGCTATCTGGAAGAGCAGCTGGGCATCAACCTGTTTCCGCAGCTGAGCGAAGAGCAGAAGCGCAACACCTATCATCTGCCCTTAAAGGCCACTGCGGTCAAAGCCGGCAAGCCGATTGAATATTCAAACTGGGATGCGGAAAGCCAGTGCGCGGAAGACGTCAGCAGCAGCCAGCTGCAGGCCATGCAGAAGCAGTTTTCTTCTGCCGGCGGTGCATCGTCCGCAGCCGCGCCTGCTCAGGGCGGTTCGGCTTCAGGCATTGACGCCGATGCGCAGAATGCCATTGTGAAGCAGCTGATTGAGTCGCTGCTGCAGTACATTCTGCAGTTGTTGAAATAATTTTCCTGGATTAGGATGGCTCAGGCATCCTGCGAATTTTTATAACAACAAGACCCGCGAGAAGATTATGTTCAAGCCTTATGAAAATGGCGCCGAGTCGCATGCCATTCATGATTTAACCTTGGAAAATGACCTGGACTGCGTCAGCCTGTACGGCAACCTGCAGCTGACCAAGGATCAGGCCGGGCTGCGCGCCGCCAAGGCGCTGCAGGCGGCGCTGAATGAGGTGGTCAGCGCGCTGGAAAATACCGCTGACCTGCCGGAAAACATCAGCCGCCGGCAGGGCGGGGAAATTGAAAACCCATTCCTTTAAGCTGCCGGCATCTTGTCCTCCGGCGCCTTTGCGCACTGAAAGCCTGAAATTCAGCGCGCCGGCAGGTTCTGCCGGCGCCACTGCTGCGGCGTCAGCTGCAGCCAGCGCTTGAATGCGCGCTGAAAGGCGCTTTGCTCGGAATAGCCCAGCAGCAGCGCAATTTCCTGCAGGCTTAAATGCGGGTCGCGCAGGTATTCTTCCGCCAGCATGCAGCGGACTTCCTGCATGCGCTGCTGATAGCTGGCCCCCTGCTGCTGTAGGTGGCGCTGCAGCTGGCGCACAGGAATATTCAGCTGGCCGGCAATATGCTCAATTTGAAACTGGTTTTTCTGCAGGCCGGTTAAAATCGCCTGCTGCAGGCGCTGATCGGTCTGGGTGCTGTGCGGCAGCTTCTGCAGCAGCGACTGGGCCTGCTGCGTCAGCAGCTGCTGCAGGGTCTGGTCGCCCTGCAGGAAGGGCGCGGACAGCTCCTGCACCGGCAGCAGCACCTCTGAACAGGGCTGTGAAAAGCACACTTTGCAGCCGAAATACTGCGCATACAGCACCGCATGCTTGGGGGCTGCAGAATGAAAATGCACGGCGTGCAGGCGGATGTGCTTGAAATCCAGAAAATGCTTTAAAAAGCCGACCATCAGCGCGATGGCGGTTTCATCGGTAATCTGCGCGGTCATATTCTGCGGCAGCTCAGACCAGCGGATGGACAGCAGGCCGTCCTGCGCAGTGACCTGCAGCGGGCTGCCGTCATAAATCAGGCGGTGGAAGTCATGGTAGCGCTGCAGGGCCTCGCCGAGGTTTGCGCAGGACATGGCGATATAGGCGATAATGCCCAAATGCTTGGGCTGCACCAGTTCCGCAATTTCCAGGCCCAGCGCCGGGCGCCGCAGCTGCGCGTCCAGCTCCATCAGCAGCTCGCGCCACAGGCTGTAGTCAAAGCGTTCCAGATTTTGAATCCGCTGCAGTTTTTCAGGAATGGCGAGTCCCTGCGCCTGATAATAGGCATACAGCAGCTGTCCGAGCCCGCCATAGACTGAGCCGGTATAGTCCTTGAGCTGACGCATTTTTTATTCTTAAGTTCTGTCGCAATTTGTCAATGATATTGAAAAAGCCGGTCAATATCCAGCCCGGCGCATCGGCTATAGTTGCAGCAGGACATGGAGGAGTTGGCATATGTGGAAAGGTTTTTTAGCAGGCCTGGTCGTGGCGAACGGCTTTGAGTGGGTTGCGCATAAATATATCCTGCACGGCACGCACCGCGCAGGCAAGCCGCGCTACAGCCCGGTGCCGGACAGCATGAAGTCCCATTGGGAGCATCACCGCGAAGTGCGCAAAACGGACTTTCATGATCAGGGCTATGTTGAAGGCATCAGCAACTGGCGCACCAAAAATGAAATTATTTCTCTGGCTGTGGTGGCCGGAGTGTTCGGCACCGCCTTTTATCCGGTGTCCAAAGGCATGAGCCTGGCAGTGCTGTACTGCGCCGGAAATTACTACTATATTCACCGCCGCGCGCATCTGGAGCCGGAATGGGCGATGAAGCGCATTCCGTGGCATTATGACCATCATATGAACTCCAATCAGGACGCCAACTGGTGCGTGACCAAGCCGTGGTTTGACTATATTTTAGGAACCCGGGTGATTTCGGCGCCTGAACTGCAGGAGGCGAATCCGCTGGGCATTGCTTTGCCGCAAGTGCTGTCTGACAGTTTAAATTGGGCAGTCAGCCGTATCCGCCCGGCAAAATGGGTCGAAAAGAAAGCGGAAAGGCTTGAAAATGCCGCGGCTTAAATGATCCCTGTTAGGCGGAGCAGTGAGGCAGGAAGAGTTGCCGCTTTAGATAACCGGGCGCTGTAATTTTCTTGGTTTGCAGGAGTCTGAGGACTCCTTTTTTTTTAGCTGCTGTTTTTCAGCGGCTCAGCTCAGGCTTGCTTCTTTAAAGCCGCTTTCAAGAATGAATCCGCGGACGGCCATAAATTCAGCTGCCGCCGGTTTTTAAACTGGAATGCGCGCCCATATCTTTTTTCCGGCCTTTATGGAATTTGCTCTGCCAATATTTTCAAATGCAAAATAGCCTTCTGCGCGAAATGCTGCCTATTTGCCTTGGGACGCAGCATGTTTCGCTGCCATCAGCTTCATTTATCTGCAATATTTAACTGCGCGGTTTTTTAGCGCTGAAGCTTAGTGAGTAAAAAGAATCCATTTCTGTCTTTGAATTTTGGTGAATATTGAAAACAGACTGGCTGATGAGGCTGCAGCAAGGCCAATTCCGGCAATTCAGCCGCAATGTGGCGGCTGCAGGAAAAGCTGAAGGATTCACCCTGCGTATTTTTAAAATTGTAAATAGGTTCAATGGCATCTGACCGGCCAAATTGACTATGCGCAATTTCTGTCCGGTTAATAAATTCACCGCAATGCCGGACTTGCAGATCAGACTGTACAGCTTGCCGGTATTTCTAGCCATGATAGAAGGATACGCTGCTGAAAAGCGCCCAGCCGATGACGGCAAGAATCAAAAATTCAAATATTTTTTTGGGAGCAGCCTGCATTTTAAGAATACTGTCTTGAAATAATTGATTTTAAGTTTTGATTATAGAAGATTATTTTTAGAAATGGCTTTATGGCGCGAAGTTGAATTTGGCAGATTGAAAAATAGCGCCGAAGCGCTATTTTTCAATCTGCCTTCACCGGCACAGCCAATTACAGGCGCATTTCAATGCCTTGCGCTGCCAGGTATTTTTTCGCTTCAGGAATAGTGTACTGGCCAAAGTGGAAAATTGAAGCCGCCAGAACCGCATCGGCGCCGCCTTTTAAAATGCCGTCCGCCAAATGCTGCAGATTGCCCACGCCGCCGGAAGCGATGGTTGGAATGCTGACCCGGTCATTGATGCTGCGCATCAGCGCCAAGTCATAGCCGGCTTTGGTGCCGTCGGCGTCCATCGAGGTGATCAGCAGCTCGCCGGCGCCGAAATCGGCCATTTTCACCGCCCATTCAATCGCGTCAATGCCGGTCGGCTTGCGCCCGCCGTGGGTGAAGATTTCCCATTTATTGTCGCCGGTTTTTTTCGCGTCAATCGCCACCACAATGCACTGCGCGCCGAAACGCTGCGAGGCTTCCTGCACAAACTCCGGGTTAACCACCGCTGCCGAGTTGATGCTGACTTTGTCTGCGCCGGCATTCAGCAGCAGGCGGATATCTTCCACTTTGCGCACGCCGCCGCCGACGGTCAGCGGCACAAACACCGACTCCGCCATGCGTTCTACCGTGCGGTAGGTGGTGTCGCGGCCGCCGGATGTCGCGGTAATGTCAAGGAAGGTGATTTCATCGGCGCCCTGCTCATTGTAGCGGCGCGCCACTTCAACCGGATCGCCTGCATCACGGATATCAAGGAATTGCACGCCTTTCACCACGCGGCCATTGTCGACGTCCAGGCAAGGAATAATACGTTTAGCAAGCATAATTTTTTCCAGTAATTACAGCCGATTATGAAACTCACCCGCACAAGCGCTACACCTTGGCAGATTGAAACGGTATTCTATCAAACTTATGTAAGATTTTTCGCAGGTTTTCTATGTCGGTTTATACCACTTTGACTTTACAGGAAGTTCAGGACTTCGCAGCGCCTTACGGCTTGAAGGCCGCTGACCTGATTCCAATTCAAGGAGGGATTCAGAATACCAACTATTTCATGGTCTGCGAAAATGGCCAGCAGTTTGTCCTGACTATTTTTGAAGAAATGGATGAGCGGGGCGCAGCCGAGCTGGTGCCTGTGCTGGAGCATCTGGGGAAAAGCGGCCTGGCGGTGCCGGTGCCGCTGCAGCATCACGGCAAGGCCATTCACAGCCTGAAAGGCAAGCCTGCGCAGATTGCGCCGCGCATGCAGGGGGAGCATCCCATGCCGTCGACCGTGGGGCAGGTGCAGGCCATCGCCGCCGCGCAGGCGAAAATGCATGTGGCGCTGCAGGGCTTCCCTTTAGAGCGCGCGGCATACCGCAACCACGCCTATTGGCGCCAGGTCTCGCGTGAAATCAAGCCGGCGCTGGATGCCGCCGATACTGCATTATTGAATAACCTGCTCGGCCTGTACGATGCGCTGAGCGCCATGTACCCGGACCGCCCGAAAGGCTTTATCCACTCGGACTTATTCCGCGACAATACCCTGTTTGAGGGCGATGCGCTGCAGGGCATTTTAGACTTTTACGAGCTGAATAAAGACGAGCTGCTGTTTGATATCGCCATCACCCTGAATGACTTCTGCACGGACTATCCCGCAGTTACGCTGAATGAGGAAAAAGCCGTGGCCTTCTTAAAGGCTTATGAAAGCGTGCGCCCTTTGACGGCGGATGAAAAGGCCTGCCTTGAGCTGTATCTGGCCATGGCGGCCGGGCGCTTCTGGATGATGCGCCTGCAGGTCGCGCAGAAAAATGCCGCCGAAGGCCGCACTGGCGGCGATATTCTGCAGAAAAATCCGAATGAAATGCGTAATATGCTGATTGAACGCTTAAAGTTTGTAACGGCTTAACTGGACATGAAAAGGAGCTGCAATGCGCGATCAAGGGCGTCTGGTAGAATGGTTTGATGATAAAGGCTATGGCTTTATTCAGCCCAGCGACAGCGCCAAAGACCGCGTCTTCCTGCACATTAAGGACTTTGCCCGGCCCGGCCCGCGGCCGATAGTCGGCTGCGCTTTGGAATACCTGGTGATTTTGGATGAGCGCGGGCGCTGCCGCGCGCAGCAGGTGAGCTATTTAAAGGCCTCGCAAATTCAGGCGGCGAAGAAGCCGGCCAAGGACAATATCGTCAAGCTTCCAAAAAAAGCCTCGGCCATGCAGATGCTGTGCATCGCCTATATTTTAGCGCTGGCGGCGCTGGGCCTTGCCGGCCTTCTGCCCGGCATGGCGGTGCTGGGCATCAGCCTGATCAATACTGTAACTTACTGGCTGTATGCGCAGGACAAAGAGGCCGCGCAGCTGGGCAACCGGCGCGTGCCGGAAAATACCCTGCATATCGTATCCTTTCTGGGCGGATGGCCGGCAGCCTGGCTGGCGCAGCAGCGCCTGCGCCATAAAACACAAAAGCAGCCGTTCCGCCAAATTTATTTCTGTACAATCGCTTTTAATATACTTTTGATTTCATGGCTGATTTCCCCGCTTAACCCATTCGGGGGCTAAGCGCGGAACAGGACTGAGAGGGGGCATGCATGAATTATCCGACTGATCAGGGTTCGAACCGGACCTTAACCATTGCCTTGTACCTGCTGTATATCACGGCGATTTTTTCCGGCGGCCTGCTGGCGCTGATTGCGCTGATCATCAATTACGTCAAGCGCAGCGCCGTGCAGGGCACTATTTTTGAAAGCCACTTCACTTGGCAGATCCGCACTTTCTGGTGGTATCTGTTCTGGAACATTCTGGCCTTTGTGCCGTTTACTTTCCTGTTCTTTACCGGCGAAAATCCGGACGCTTTTGCCGGCGTAGCTTTCGGCGCATCGGCGTTCTGCCTGGCGGCGGTCGGGCTGTCATGGATCTGGATTGTGTACCGCGCCATCCGCGGCATTATTACCGTGAATGACAATCAGCCGATGTACCGCTGAGCCGCTGCGGCTTTTCAAGGCGCGGAAGCGCGCCGTAAGCGCCGCTCAGGATGAAGCCGAAGCCGTGTTTTTCCGCCTTAAAAACTTCGGGCGCCATTCGCTGACAATCACGCCGATGACCACCAGCAGGCCGCCCATTAAAGCCAGAGGCGCCAAGCGCTCTCCGGCAAGACGGCCGGCTAAGGCGGCCCAGACCGGTTCACCGGCATAAATGATGGCGGCCTGCGACGGGTCAACCATGCGCTGCGCCCAGTTCATGACCAGCTGAATCACCGCGCTGGCCAAGCCTAAACCGCACAGCACGGCCAAAAGCGGCCACTGCAAGGCGGGAAGCTGCGTTTCGCCGTTTAAGGGCGCAGCGATAAAGCACAGTGCAGAGGCGAAGGCCAGCTGCAGCAGGGTGACGCGGCGCAGATTGACTTTTCCGGCAAAATAGCTGATCAAGATAATTTCAAAGGCGATGGCGATTGAGCCGAGCAGGGTAATGATCTGGCCGGAATTCAGTTGAATTGCGCCAAAGCCGTTGCCGGTTAAAAACACCAGGCCGCTGAACGCGAACAGCGCGCCGAGCCAGGTCATCAGATGCGGGCGGTTTTTAAAGCACAGCCACATAAAAAAAGGCACTAAGGGCACATACAGGGCGGTCAGGAATGCGGATTCGCTGCTGCTGATGCTTTGCAGGCCGATGGTTTGCGCAGCATAGCCGGCAGCAATCACCGCGCCGATGCAGAAGCCCGCCAGCACTTCATAGGCGCGGAATCCGGTTAAATCTTTCCAGGACAGCAGGCTGACCGCAATGGCTGCCGCTGCAAAGCGCAAGCCGACCAGCATGATCGGGCTGCTGAAATTCAGGCCGTATTGCACGGTCAGGAAGCTGCCTCCCCAGATGACAGTAATGATAATCAGCGCGATGACCGGGGCTTTAGCGCTTAAAGAGCGGTTGAACATGGATGCTGGTATTGTGCAGTATATTGCACACAGCTTGTCACAGATTATTTTTATGTGCAATATACTGCTCAATATTTTTTGATGATGCCCTATGAAGCCTGCTGCCGTACTGGAATATGTGAGCCAAAATGTCCGGGCCTACCGCAGCCTGAAAGGCCTGAGCCAGCAGCAGCTGGCTGACTTGGCGGGCTTAAGCCGGCGCATGATTGCCGGGGTTGAATCCGGGCAGGACAATATCAGCCTGGCTAAGCTGAGCCTGATTGCCGATGCGCTGGGCGTTGATTTTGCGCAAATTATTGCAGCCCCTGAACAGCAGGGGCAGGCGGTGGTGAATGCTTTGGCCTGGCGGGGCGCGCAGGCGCAGAGCGTGGCCAAGCTGCTGGCCTCTGTACCTGCTGCGCAAAAGGTTGAATTATGGGCATGGTCGCTCGCGCCCGGTGAGCAGTACTGCGCTGAGCC
Organism: Acinetobacter sp. WCHAc010034; assembly: GCF_001696615.3. Taxonomy (NCBI): domain Bacteria; kingdom Pseudomonadati; phylum Pseudomonadota; class Gammaproteobacteria; order Moraxellales; family Moraxellaceae; genus Acinetobacter; species Acinetobacter sp. WCHAc010034. Next base: position 2,146,506 of record NZ_CP032279.1, read on the forward strand.
TGACCCTGAAGGCTGGCGTGAAATGCTGTATGTGACCGAAGGCGAGCTGACTTTGGATTTGGCGGGCAAGCTTCAGGCCATGCAGGCGGGCGAATCCGCCGTGTTTTCCAGCACGGCCGAATACCGCTATATCAACCGCAGCCGGCAGCCGGTGAAATTTATCCGCAATGTGGTGTATTAGGCGCTGAGGGCGGCGCGCAGAATAAAGCGCGGCAGCGCGGAATGGACAGCGCCGGTCAGAATACGTACAGTAGGGGCAAATTACCAAACAGTGCAGTGCGGATAATGAAACTGATCGGCCATCTTGAAGCGGTGAAGAACTATATTTTTATCTGGCGGCGTTCGGCAGAGCGTTATAAAAATCAAAAACTGCATTTTATGATCATGTTTTTGCTGGTGGTTTTGACTGCTGCTTTTGCAACCTTATTTCCTTATTTAATGAAGCTGATCATCGATCAGGTCGAGCAATCCCGCGCGTCAGCGCTGCCAGCCGTTTTCAGCCTGGAGCATCTGTACCTGCTGGTGATCGCTTATGCCTGCGCATGGCTGATGTCGCAGCTGCTCATATGGCTGCAGAATGTATTCAGCGCGGTTTTGTCGGTCAACTTTGAAACCGCCCTGCTGCATTCGGGCATAGAAAACTTTCTGGGGCTGAAAAAGCAGCAGCAGGATGCGGTTCAGGCCGCGTCGCTGAAGGCGGATCTGCAGCGCGGCTGTTCGGCGTTTTTTGAAATCAACTACAGCCTGTTCCTGCTGCTTGGGCCGCTGGTGCTGCAGCTGCTGTTCATTTTTATCGTGCTCTTTAAAAACATCAATGCATGGTTCGGCTTGTTCTTTGTCAGCGCCGCCGTGCTGATTTTCCTGATTTCTTTTTATGTCAGCAGAAAGAGCGGGATCTATTTCAGCCAGCTGTATCAGGGGCATAATAAAATTGATGATTCGGTGCTGGAAAAGCTGCTGAACAGCTACGAAATTAAAATCAAGCATGCCGGCGCCTATGAGCTGCAGCGGCTGGAGCGGCAGCTGGCAGACTACGCCGGCGTGACGAAAAGAAGCCATTTGAAGATCGGCCTGCTGATGATGGCGCAGATCGCGTTTATTTTCTGCTTCCTCTTATGCTTCATGCTGTACACCGCCTATATGTCGCAGCGCCTGCAGATCAGTTCCGGCGATTTTGTGCTGATCAGCAGCTACATCATTCAATTGACCACGCCATTTCTGATGGTGTCGCAGAGCTTAATGCGGGTAAACGGCAATATCGTCGCCTTGGCAAGCTACCGGGATTATTTTGATTTGGAGCGGGATCATTATTCAGAGGAAAAGATTCAGCCGCGGCCGTTTCTATATCAGTTCAGCAATGCCGAACTGCAGCTGGGCAAAGTGAAAATCCGGAATTTCAATTACCGCTTCCTGCCGCAGAAAACCTATGCGGTTGTCGGGTAGACCGGGCGGGGCAAAACTACGCTGTTGCATTACCTGATGGGGATCTGCCAGCTGGAATCGGGGCAGCTGCATTATAAGTCGGCGGATATTTCCAGGCAGTTCGCCCGCGATATTTTTAAAGAGGTGAGTTTTGTCGGGCAGCATCCGGTGGTGTTTGCTGGCACGCTGCGGGAAAATTTAGTCTACAGCAGCGCTCATCAATATGAGGATGCTGAACTGCTGGCCTGGCTGCGGCGGTTTAATTTATCGGCGCTTTTAGACAAAAACCAGATCGGGCTTGATGATGATTTGGGCGATTTATACAAGAAGTTTTCAGGCGGCGAAAAGCAGCGCATCGGCATTCTCTGGGCGCTGCTGGCGCAGCCCAAAGTCCTGATTCTGGATGAGCCTACGGCAGCTTTAGATGCGGAAACCGCCAGCCGCGTGCTTCGACTGATTCAGCAGCAGGTTGATTCAGTGATTTTCATTACCCATGCGCAGGGCTGCATGCAGCTTGCTGACGAAATTCTGGATTTAGACCAGCTTGTTGCGCGCCAAGGGGCGCCACTGCAGCCAGCTTCTTCATAAAAAAAGAGGCCAATGGGCCTCTTTTTCCTGTTATATCTGTGGCTTACAGCGCCTGATCATCCAGCAGCAGCTGCGCTTCGCGCAGATTCAGTGTGCCTTCATAAATCGCGCGGCCGGTAATCGCGCCTAAAATGCCCGGCTGGCCTTTCAGCTGGCGGATGTCATCCATATTGGTCACGCCGCCGGATGCAATCACCGGCAGGCCGGAATACTGCGCAAGATTGACCGTCTGCTCAATGTTGACGCCCTGCATCATGCCGTCGCGGGCGATGTCGGTATACACAATGCTGGACACGCCGGCATCGGCAAAGCGCTTGGCCAGATCGACCGCTTTCACCTCAGTGACATTGGCCCAGCCGTCTGTGGCGACCATGCCGTTGATGGCGTCAATGCCGACAATGATGCGCCCGGCGAATTTTTTGCAGGCTTCTTCAACAAATTCAGGCTCTTTTACCGCTTTGGTGCCAATGATGACAAAGGACACGCCGGCATCTAAATAATGCTCAATGGTTTCCAGCGAGCGGATGCCGCCGCCAATCTGAATCGGCAGCTCAGGCTGCGCTTTGGCAATCGCTTCGACCACCGGCTTATGAATAGGCGTGCCTGCGAAAGCGCCGTTCAAATCCACTAAATGCAAGCGGCGCGCGCCTTCATTCACCCAATGCTGCGCGGTCGCCGCCGGATCGTCAGAAAATACGGTATCGTCTTCCATACGGCCTTGTTTCAGGCGCACGCATTTGCCGTCTTTCAGGTCAATTGCAGGGATGATCAGCATGCTTTCGCTCCTTGCTTAATCTTAAAGTGAATTGATTGGCAGCCATCTTAGCAAAATATTGGCAAATTTCTAAGCATCTGATGCGGGTTTTGTTTGACTTGGCAGCCCGCGCAAGTTCCGGGCGCTGTTCAGAATTTCCTGCGGCAGCAGGCCCAGCCGGCGCAGCTCTTCAAACACCAGCACCGGCGCATAGGCGTCGGCAGCCGCGTAGGCGATCTGCTGCGGGCTTAAATGCTTTTTTGACCAGTTCGAGGTGCTGACGCTTTTGCTTTTCGGAAAATTCACCCGGAACAGCAGCGCCATGGCGTTTTTCAGGCCCACAGGATTGTCCAGGCCAAAGGCTTTAAAGCATTTTGACAGCTCAACGGCGCTGTTCAGCTCCAGGCCTTTTTTGCGGAACAGATGCGCGTCATTTTTCAGGCCAAATCCGGCTTTAATCTGCTGGCGGCTGGCGAAAACCGGCTTTAAAAATTCCAGAATTTCCGGGCTGACCTGAAACAGATAGGCGCAGTCCTGCGTGGCGAGCTGGATTAAATGCGGGCCGGTGGCGGCCTCGCCTTTACTGAAGGTCGGCTTGGACTCGGAATCAAAACCCAGCAGGGCTGCGCTTTTCAGCTCCGGCTCAATCCGGCGGCAGTGTTCAAGGGTTTGAATCAAGTATATTTTTTCGGCAGGCAGGCTTTGAAACAGCGGCAAGGCCTGAATGTGCTCTTTGGCGGGCAAAACATGATGAAGGTTGGAGTGATTCATTGCAGATAAAAAGTGCGCATTTTTTTGCAGACTAGCGCGTTTTAGCCGGAAAGGCAAAATAAAGCCCGCAGGGCGCGGGCTTTAAAGGCTTGGGCTTATTCCGCCGGCTGCTGCAGTTCAGCCTGCGCCTGCTGCGCGCGCTGCGCATAGTCGTGATAGGCCGGTATCGCAATCGCCGCCGTAATCCCGATTGGGAAAATCAGCACGTAAATCCAGCCTAAGACTTTTTCCCATGTCTGGGCGGCTCTCGGCGGGCCAAACTGGTTTGCATGCGCATCGCCTTTGGCGAAAATCAAATACAGCGCCAGAATGGCGTTGGCAAAGGGCACCAGCATCAGCAGCGACAGCCAGCCGCTGTGGTTGCGGTCATGCAGGCGGCGGATGGTGAAAATAAAGGTGAAGTACAGCATGGCGGCGTACGCCGCGCCCAAAATAATCAGGGCGGGCATGGAGAGGCTTTTGGTTTCGCCTGGGGAAACCGCCTGCAGCAGCAGGGCGCAGAGGAAGCCCAGCAGCATCACTGCAATCAGCAAGAGGCCATTCCAGCCGAGATAAGACAGGCGGCTGAAGCGTCCGGCGGCGCTTAAAGCCGAATTATTCGCAGAGCTGTTCATTATAATCTTCCCCGTATTTTTTAGTTAGTATGCTTAAGAATAAGCCGAATCATAATCAGTTTTGATCAAAGATTAAAGAAAGAATCTTGATGGAATAAGAAAAGCCCGCATGGGGCGTAATGCTGATCAGTTAGGGGGTTTCACTATAAATTCCTTAAATTGGGACTATTCAGGGCGGAGTCTTGCTGTTTTTAAATCCGGTATTTGGAGCTATTGTTGGTCGCATATTTGAGTAAAACAAACTTTGGATACGCGCGTGCGGCATGGATGCCGCATGTTGCCCATCCTTGCGCTGCATTTTAAAGCAGTGCTTAAAACTGGCTCAGGATGCCGTGTATGGGCAACGAAAGACTTTTGCCTCCTTTGGGTCTTTCCAAAGGAGGGCCCCGCCTGCGCAAAGGCGTTTAAACTTTTAAAGCAAAAGTGAGGCAGTGCAGGCGCTGAAATTTAAGAGTACATAAATTGTCTGATTTTTTGCTAAAACCATAAGCTATGTAATTGTTTTTAAAATATATTAATTATATTTAAGAAGCGCTGGAACTTAAAAAGAAAATGCCAGTCAATTTATTAACTGACTGGCATTGGCATCAGGCGGGTTTTATCCTGCTGTCTTAAAGCGGAATCAGCTCATAACACCGGCTGCGATGCCGCCGATGATGGTCAGCGCCATCAGCGCAATGTAAATCCATGCCAGCACGCTTTCCCAGCCCGCAGTTGCGCGCGGCGCGCCGTAGGCATTGCTTTGCGCATCGCCGGGCGCGAACAGCAGGTACAGCGCAATGCCGATATTGGCCAGCGGCACCAGCAGCAGCAGCGACAGCCAGCCGCTGTGATTGCGGTCATGCAGGCGGCGGATGGTGAAAATAAAGGTGAAATAAAGCACGGCCAGATACAGAATGCCGAAAATAATCATCGCTAAGGCCGGCAAGCCGTCGGCTGCGCCTTGCAGGAGCGAAGGGAAAATCACGGCAATCACGGCGATAAAGAGAAGCATGACGATTGCCAGCAGGCAGTTCCACGCAAGGTAGGAAAAGCGTCCGAAGCGTCCGGCGGCGTTCAGGCCTGAGTCATTTGCATAGCTGTTCATTATTATGTTCCTGTTGTTTTTAGATTGGGTGTTTAATAATTGTTCGAAACTGAATAATAATCGGTTTCCGCTGCAGATTAAAGCAGGATTGCTGCATGCATAAGAAAGCCCGCAGGGCGCGGGCTTTTTGGCAGCGGAAATGGCGGAATCAGATATCCCATTCCACAAAGTTTTTCAGCAGCTGCAGGCCGGCGGTGTGGCTTTTTTCCGGATGGAACTGGGTTGCAAACAGGTTTTCCTGATGCAGCGCTGTGCAGAACTGCAGGCCGTAGTCGCAGGTGGCTGCCACAATGCTGGCGTCTTCCGGTTCTACATAGTAGCTGTGCACGAAGTAGAAGCGCGCATCCTGCTCAATGTTTCTCCACATCGGATGGCTCGGGTCAGCCTGATGCACCTGATTCCAGCCCATGTGCGGCACTTTCAGGCCGCCCATGTCGGCAAAGCGCTTGACTGAGCCTTTGAAAATGCCCAGCGCATCGGTGCCGCCATTTTCTTCAGAGCGCTGCATCAGGGCCTGCATGCCGACGCAGATCGCCAAAACCGGCTTGTTGAATGCAGCCTTGCGCACCACCTCATCAATGCCCGCCTCATGCATGCCCTGCATGCAGTCGCGCATTGCGCCTACGCCGGGAAAGACAATTTTGTCCGCCTGCGCAATCAGTTTTGGATCATTGGTGACATCTACAGCGGCGCCGACATGCTCTAAAGCCTTGGCAGCCGAGTGCAGATTCCCCATGCCATAGTCAAGCAGGGCAATACGGGTCATTACAGTGTTCCTTTGGTTGAAGCCACTTTGCCTTCGGCGCGCGGGTCAACTTCGCAGGCCATGCGCAGCGCGCGGGCAAATGCCTTAAATACGCTTTCAATCTGGTGATGGCTGTTTTTGCCCTTTAGATTGTCAATGTGCAGCGTCATCAGCGCGTGGTTGACAAAGCCCTGGAAAAATTCAGAGAACAGGTCTACATCAAAAGTGCCGATCAGCGAGCGGGTAAATGGAATGTCCATCCACAGGCCCGGGCGGCCGGACAGATCCACCACCACGCGGCTTAAAGATTCATCCAATGGCGCATAGAAATGGCCATAGCGCTTTAAGCCTTTTTTATCGCCCAGCGCCTGCGCAAAAGCCTGCCCCAGGGTAATGCCGCAGTCTTCCACGGTATGATGGTCATCAATTTCGAGGTCGCCGTCACAGTGAATATCAATATCAAATAAGCCGTGCCGCTTGATTTGATCAATCATATGATCTAAAAATGGAACACCAGTGTTTAAAGTGCCTTGACCAGAACCATCAAGATTCACGCGAACGCGGATTTTGGTTTCGTTGGTGTTTCTTACCACTTCACTGATACGATCGGTCATAGACACGTTCCTCAAATACGTCAAAATGATTGATGTAAAATTTTTTCGCTGTGACGAAAAGTCACCGCATATTAGATTGCTCAGGAGGGTTTATCAATGCCTATCACCGTACATGCCTATACTTCTTTAGAAAATGATGAAGTGCGCGGCCAGCTTGAGCGGCTGTATGATACCAGCCCGGAATTCAGCGACGGTGCGGATGCCATTGAGCAATTAGAGCAAAACTTAGCCCAGTATACCTCAGTTTATACCGCAGAATTTAATACCCGGCTGATTGGCGCGATCTGGTGCACCGGCCAGGGCGAAAGCAAAACTTTGGAATATATTGTGGTGCATCCGGCCAACCGCGGGCGCGGGGTGGCGGAGCGGCTGGTGAGCGAGGTGACGCGGATTGAAGAGGAAAAAGGCGTGAAAAATTTTGAGCCGGGCTGCGGCGCGATTCACCGCTGCCTTGCGCATCTGGATAAAATCTAAGCCCGGCGCTGCATTTTCAGCAAAGAACCGGGAAATCTGCGCTGATTTGCTGTAAAAATAAGCAATTGGCGCAAAAAGCAAAATCCGGCGCTTGACGCCATGCCGCTTAAACTGTTTAATACGCGACATCGGCGTGATAGCTCAGTAGGTAGAGCAACGGATTGAAAATCCGTGTGTCCCCAGTTCGATCCTGGGTCTCGCCACCATATTCAAAACTTATTTCAAGTTTCAATCCCTGATCCCATCAGGGATTTTTTTTGCATAAAAAATATCCGTTCAGTAAAAATATTCAGGATTTTGATTGACTAATGCAGCCGGATACGGCTTAATACACCGCATCGGCGTGATAGCTCAGTAGGTAGAGCAACGGATTGAAAATCCGTGTGTCCCCAGTTCGATCCTGGGTCTCGCCACCATATTCAAAAAAGCCTCAAACAGTGTTTGGGGCTTTTTTTCGCCTGTGCTTTGCTTTTCCTGCCTTTCAGGCATCTGGCAGCCTGAAGCTGCGCGCCAGCCTGCAGCTAAAAAAACCGTGCCGTGCGCGGAATGCCATGCCTGAGCAGCGCAGCTTTCAGTTATGCTGAAAGCTTCCCGGCATGAAGGATGCATACGCTGTATGAAAGACCTGTTTTCTGAGCATAGCGCGCTGTACCGGCAGGCGCGCCCCGGCTATTCGGCCGCCATTATTGAAGAAATTTTAAAGCATGCGCCGGCGCGTGAGCTGGCATGGGAATGCGGCGCCGGTTCCGGGCAATTCACCCAATGGCTGGCGCCGCATTTTCAGCAGGTGCTGGCCATCGACATCAGCGCTTCTCAATTGGCGCAGGCGCCGCAGCTGGAGAATGTCACCTGCCGCGCTGCGCCGGCAGAACAGTCCGGGCTTCCCGCTCAAAGCGCCGATTTGGTGACGGTGGCACAGGCCATTCACTGGTTTGATTTCGATACTTTCTATGCCGAAGCGCGCCGTGTGCTGAAGCCGGATGGATGCCTGGCGGTCGTTGGCTATGGCCTGATTGAAGCGGAAAATCCTGACTTGAACCGGCTGATCCGGCAGCTGTATTTTGAAACGCTCAAAGGCTGCTGGGATGCAGAGCGCCGCTATGTGGATGAGCTGTACCGGACAATTCCATTCCCTTTTCAGGAACAGGCTGCGCCCGCGCTGCAGCTGCAGTACCGCTGGACAGGCGGGCAGCTGCTGAACTATTTCAATACCTGGTCGGGCCTCAGGCATTATGCGCAGCAGGGCGGGCAGAATCCGCTTGCAGCCTTGGCCGGTTTTTTTGCGCAGGAGCGCGCAGCGCAGCATTCAGTCCGTTTTCCTGTGCTGCTCAGGATTGGAAAGCTGTGATGGAAAATGCGCCGGATGCAGGGCCAGCCTGCTTCGGGGGCGCTGCGCCGTTTATCTGACAAAAACTGAGCCTGCGGCGGTTTATTGTACAATTAAGGCAGTTGCAAAGATGCGTTCATCTTTCAGTATTTGACCATTGAGTACAATAAAATGAATCTCCCTAAACAGCTTGCCTATGCGGCCGCCGCGCTTGCCTGCGCAGCCTCCATTCCCGCTTTCGCGCAGGAGCAGCAGGAGGCCGTGCGCCTGCCTGCGCTGACGGTTATGGCGGAACCGGAATTGCGCCGGGAAACCGGCGCAGTTCCTTATCAGCAGGAAACCGCGCGGCGCAAAGCCCTGCAGCACCGCGTAATGCAGATTGAAAATGACGCGCAGTCCTTTATTGTCGACCCTGAAGTGGTGGCCAATCTGGATATCCTGCCGATGGAGCCGGCGCCGAACCTGTCCAGCCTGCCGCCTTCGCTGCAGCAGCATGTCTTGAATATCGCCAATGGCCTGCAGTCTTCAGACCCGCGCAACGGCCTGTATATCATGCTGCAGCCGTTCGGCATAGACCGCAATGCGGTGAATGTGCAGATCAGCCGGGAGCAGATTAATATCGGCAGCATTGACCGCGCCTTGCCGGCTGTTCCGCCGCGCCAGTAAGCTGCGCACAGCTTTAAATTCAAAAAACTCATGGCCGGCTCATGGGTTTTTTTATGGCCTGAACGTGCCGGAGTTATCCGCAGAATCCGCGCAGGCGCATTTTGAATTCAAAAGTTTTTGATCTGAAATTTTTAAAATTTAAAAATGAATTCAAAGTCCGGCAATGCTTTGAATTTAAAAATTCCGCCTCTATATGTGCTGTACAAATATTCATCATTAAGCTGTTTTGAAGCTAAACTGTAAGAAACAGGATTCGGAGCGTTGTATGCCGCGTATCTTTATTATTTTAGCCGCCGCTACTGCGGTTATTTTCGGCGCGATGTTTTACCAGTACCGTGCGCAGCAGCAGGAACTGGGCCAGCTGCAGGCCTATCAGGCGGTTCTGCTGGAAAAAACTGAGCAGATTTTTCAGCAGGCCAAAGACCCTTCGCGGCCGATTAAAGTGGATACCGCCGACCCGCGCCTGCAGGGCGACTATCAGGTGATGGCGGATTTTGTGCTGAGCCAGATGATCCAGAGCGCGGAGGCGCGCAATCAGTATATCCGCGAGCTGAAAGCGCTGGACTGGGACCGCTTTCTGGATATTGAGCGCCTGGCTGCCGATAAAAAGCAGAACTATCAAGCCACGCAGCAGATGCTGGAGCATGTGCACGCGGTGACCGATGCCTATGACATGAAAACCGCGGAGCTGGAGCGGAACAGCCTGAAGCGGGCGGAAAGCCTGCCGATTAAAAGCCGCTACCGCCAGCAGCTGGCGCAAAGCCTCAGGGACAGCCAGCGCAGCGATGAAGCGCATGCGCTGTTTGAGCTGGAAAAGCAGAGCCTGAGCAAGGCTGATGCCATCTTTGCCGTGCTGAAAAATAACCGCTGGGAAAAGCGCGGCAAGCTGTTCATGTTCTATGAAGATGAGCCGCTGAAGCAGTTCAATGCGCTGTATCAGGAAATTCTGGCGCTGAATAAGCAGATGAAGCGGGTGGCTGTGCAGAACCGGCAGGAGATTGCAGAAAAGCTGTAAAAGCGCGGAAAGGCCGGGACTGTCATCAAGCTTTCAAAATTGCCTTTTAGAGTGGAGCTGCTGGGCAAATATCCGCTTCAATTGAGCAGGTGAAGTTATGAAAGCAGTTCATGTCATAGATGATATTCAACGCGTATATGCGGAATTTTTAGAAAATAAGCATTACCCGAAACTGGAAAGCCTGAGCAATTGGGGCAAAAACCGGTTTTTCTTCAGTTCGTATTTCCGCCTGATTGAAGACTGGCACTATACCGAGCAGATTGTAATTGAGTTCAATCAGCATTTTTACAGCCTGGATACCGGCAGCGCGCCGGATTTCATGGACCGGGAAAAATATATGGCGTGGCTGCAGCATGAACTGCTGCATCAGTATGCCTGCTGAGCCGGCTGCAGATGCAAAAAAAGATGCCGGGAAAGGCATCTTTTTTATGGCGCTTAGCCGGCATTAAGCGGCTTTTTTCTTGAACCAGGAGAAGAAGGATTTTTTCTCAGCTTTCACTTCAGCTTCAGCCGCTTGCGCTTTTTCAGCGGCTGCGTCTTTTAGCGTTTCTGCATTTTCAGCCGCAGCGTCCATTGCTACTTCAGTTTTTTCAGCAGCCGCATCCACTGCAGCCTCAGTTTTTGCAGCGGCAGCATCCACAGCTTCCGAAGCTTGAGCGGCAGCTGCGTCTTTAGCTTCTGCAGTTTGAGCCGCAGCGGTTTTGGCAGCAGCGGCCGTTTGGCCTTTGGCTGCTTCAGCCGTTTTTACCGCATCAGCTTTTACCAGTTTGGCCTGCGCTTTTACAGCTTGCGCTTTAACCGCAGGCGCTGCCTGTTCAGCCGCCATAGCGGAAGCGGAGCCGGCAACTAAAGCAATGGATAAAGCTGTTTTCAGAGCGTTCATGGATAAAATCCTAATATGTTGATAAAGAGAGGGAATTGCTGTTTTATTTTAGTCTTTATTGGCAGCGTATTTTTGGCGGCGGCGGTTTATTGAACTGATATTGTGTGAATATTCCACCAAAATTACAGAGTGATAACAGGATGTTGCGGGGTGTTACATTGGCTTCTTTGCGCTTTTTCCTAGGTGTTCTGCCCGCGCAGCTGCATGCGGGATGGATGGGCAGGCATAAAAATCCCCGCATGCCGCGGGGAAATATTCAGGCATTGGATGCCAAAGGGCATCAGTCAAAAATTTTATCGGCAGCCTGGAAAGGCAGGCTCACCACATCAATGGCGACCGCAAACGGCAGCAGCACCAGCTTTTCCAAAGGGTTCATGCCGGATTTGGACTTATAGCTTTCTTCCTGATGGGTGTAAATGCTGACTTGATAAGGCTTGCTTAAGGCCTTCAATGAGGTCAGGTTGCTGGCCGCAGGGTAAACCACGCCGGCAAGCGGCACTTCAAAGCAGAAGCGCTGCGCCAGCATGCGTTCATCGCTGGAGCTTGAGCATTCCTTCGCGCCGTTTTCGATAAAGAATTCAAGGTCTTTCTTGCTGATGTCTTCTTTGAGCTTCACGTAGGACAGGGGAAGCGTGCCGGTGAAGTGGCCGTCATTTTTTTCCGAATAGAAGCTCAGGCGTTTGGTGACTTGAATGTTTTTCGGGTCCAGCTTGCCGATCAGGGTGACAAATTGAGCGCCGCCTTGAGTCAATACATAGCTTTTCTGCTGGCCAGCAATGACCAGGCTGTCTTTGGGCAAATTCGCCAAGGCTTGCGCCGGCTTGCCAAAGGCGACCACCTGATCTTCAATCAAAGTGACCTGGCTGGTGCGGGTATAGGTTTTATTGTCTTTGGTCATCAGGGTTTTGGTGGCGCAGCCTGTGAATAGTGTCCCCATGATCCCTAAGCAGATGATTGTTTTTAAAGGTGATGCAAACATCGATTAACTCCGAATGATTTGAAATTTAGGCAAACTGAATTTTTATTGTCTTCAAGACTAGCATTAAAATGTGCAAAAAGGCGTCAAAACCTGAAAGTTTAAAAAAGATGAAAAAGCGGCTTTTATGCATAGCGCTTTCCCCGTATCTGCTATTCCAAGAGATTGAATGAATGGATGTTCATTTGAGCGTGAACTGGCTATGATCATAAAAGCGCTTGATAAAAAAGTATGGACTGGCGGATACGCCGCAGCATGGTGGGAAATAGGCTGATGCAAGACTTGATTTGTTATAAAGAACTTCCAGTGTGGACAGCGCAGAGCATTCCGCAAGGGTTTAAAAATCAGCACAATACCAAAGCGGGCACTTGGGCTAAGCTAAAGATTTATCAAGGGGAGCTGCATTTTGCCATGCTGGAAGAATCGGGCGACCTAAAATCTGAGCATATCTTTAGCCTTGAGCAGCAGCCACCGTTTATTCAGCCTCAAGCATGGCACAAGATTGTTTCGGCCAGCGATGACATAGAATGCCAGCTGCAATTTTACTGCACCCCGCAGGATTATTTTTATAAGAAATATCAGCTTTCACCTACGCACTCGGAAATCTTGGCTGCTGCGCCGTATTTGCAAGGCGGCCGGGCTTTAGATGTCGGCTGCGGGCAGGGGCGTAATGCACTGTATTTAAATCAGCAGGGTTTTGAGGTCGATGCTTGGGATGTCAACGCAAACAGTTTGCAAAAGCTGCAGCAGATTATAGATGCCGAAGGCATTGAAAAGATTCATCTGCAGCAGCGTGACCTCAATGCTGACCCAAGCATTACAGGCACATACGACTTTATTTGCTGTACGGTCGTGATGATGTTTTTAGAAGCCCCAACGGTGAAGCCTTTGATTGCGCAGATGCAGCAAGCCACAAATGTAAATGGGTTTAACTTGATTGTCTGTGCGATGGATACCGATGATATTCCTGCGCAGCCTGACTTTCCATTTGCTTTTAAAACAGGAGAGCTAAGCGCGCTGTACGAGGGCTGGAACATTGTGAAATACAATGAAGATGTCGGGGAGCTGCATCGGGTGGATGCAGAAGGAAAGCGGATTAAACAGCATTTTGCGACCTTGTTGGCGCAGCGGGTTTTATAATTGTATGACTAGGTTAGTTATTTTTTTAAATTTTTAGCTATTTGATAGAAGCTAAAACAAAGATATCTAAATTTACCTAAATATATTTTGTTGCCTAATGGTTTAATAATTCTGTGAAAGAAAATAAATTTTCCGTACTCACTTTTAGATTCTATCCCATCATTTGAAATGTTGAAGATCTTTCCATCAATTTTTTCATCGAGTAGATGTGATGAATAAAGATATTCAATTCCAGGGTAATGCCCTATGAGCTGAACCAAATACAGGTTTTTATACACATGTGCAGTTCTTATAGTATTTTTTAATAATTTTTTCTCTTTGTAATCTTTGGAATTTTTATTTGCACAATTAAAAACATTGTTTCCAGCTGGATCATTGTCCACAAAAATAATTGTTGGATATCTTGGGATATCTACTGACTTATATATTTCTAAATAAATTTTAATAAAATGACATAAATCACCAGTACCTCCTGAAATTTTCAAAGGTTGGGAAAATGATTTTAAATGTTTTTCAAAGCTAATTAATTCAAAATTATCTTTTTTAAATAGTGTCGTATTTCTTAAGTAGTTGTAAATGTGTTGTGGGTCGGTTTTTCCCTCACAGATAATTTTAATTTTGGAGTGATGTACAAAATGAATGTGAAATAATAGCTCTATGTATGATTTACTAAAACCTTTTAAATTTTTGTAAATTTGTAATGGTTCTAAATCTTTATCAATTGCGTTAGTGTGGGAATAGTCAAGTTGCTTAATATTTTTAATATGATTCGCTATTCCAATTAATGATTTTTCACTAAAATCAATACCCAAGGGCTTTGTTGCACAAACCTATCTGTAAAGGCTTTTTCAGCGATATAATTTTCAAATGAAGAAGCCTATACACAAAATCTATCGCACAACCAATTGGCCCGCATATAACCGAGCACTCATGAGTCGCGGAAATATTGCCATTTGGTTTGATCCTGCTACGCAATGGTATGCTCCATCAAAAGGCAAACAAGGGCGAAATCAAACCTACTCCGACGCAGCTATCCAATGCTGCTTAATGATTAAATCCTTATTCCGTCTATCTTTACGTATGGTCACTGGCTTTGTGCAAAGTCTGATTAAACTTTGTGGATTAAATTGGACCGCACCAGATTACAGTACGCTTTGCAGAAGACAAAAACATATTGATATTGCGATTAATTATCAAAAAAGCAGTGGTGGGCTTAACTTGCTGGTAGACTCTACCGGTCTAAAGTTTTTAGGTGAAGGTGAATGGAAAAGGAAGAAACATGGACCTGAATATCGTCGCCAATGGCGTAAACTTCATATTGGTATAGATGCTGAAACCCTTCAAATACGCGCCATTCAACTCACTACAAATAATGTGAGTGATTCACAAGTGCTTGGTGATTTACTCGATCAGATTCCACAAGATGAGCAGATTGACTCTGTTTATACCGATGGAGCTTATGACACCAAGCAATGCCGTCAGGTCATTGCAGATCGGCAAGCGCATGCGGTGATTCCACCTAGAAAAAATGCGAAACCATGGAAAGATACAAAGATCAGCTCGCTAGCGCGAAATGAATTACTTCGAACAGTTAAACGTTTAGGCAGGACATTATGGAAAAAATGGTCCGGCTATCATTGCCGAAGTTTGGTCGAAACTAAGATGCATTGCATCAAATTATTGGGGGATAAACTCAGTGCAAGAAAATTTGATAGCCAAGTCAATGAAATTCATGCACGTGTAGCAGTCCTCAACAGATTTACGGAATTAGGTCGACCACTTACCCAAGTTACGCCTTAAATTTGGCTCAATTAGGGGGCTTTGTATTTCAAATCTTTGTGCAACAAAGCCATACCCAAGGAATGATAGGCAGATCTTTCATATAACCCTGATTTACAATATTTATCTATCATTGCTCTTGTGTATTTATAATAGTTTTTATTAATGTTTGCCTTTTTATTAACTGTTAAGCCAGTAACTTGTTGCCTTTGGTATTGATCTCTAATTATAATTTTATCTTTGTTTATTTTAAATTGACATGAATTTATAGTGTTTATAAGAGTTTTATTTAGAGTCCAGATATTTCCATTTTTTTGAGCAATATCTTGTGGAATTGAATTTGTAGTAAACGAAAAAGTTAGATCGTCAGAATATCTTGAGTAAATAAATTTTTTTCTTTTGGAAAGTTTGAATAAACGTTCATCTAAGATAGTACCTAAAAAGTTTGATATTATAGGTGAACAAGGACTACCTTGTGGAAGATAGCTATCATTTGTATTAGGATCTCTATAACAAGCGATCTGAGCGATAGCAATACAAATATCATAATTTATTTTTAAGTTTTTGTTCTTATGAAAAAAACCTACAATTCGACTAAATGTTATGTTTGTAAAGAAATCTTCTAAATCTATATTGATGACTAATTTTGATTTTGTATGTAATTTTGCATTTTCATGAAAACCATATTTTTGGTCGGAATCTTTTCGGTAACTATAACAAAGCTGAGTTTTTCGAAAGTTTATTTCATCAAATATATCATTTAATAACAAAGCTAATTTTTGCTGTATAAATTTTAATTGTTTATTTGGTGCTAAAATTTCTCTAGGGGAACCATTCTTTTTATATATAATTGCCTTCTTATAATTGTTATGAATTGGCTGAGAGTATAGTGTGAAACAGAGTAATTTATAATCAAGAATTAGTAAGTTAGCTAAATCCTGTCTATTTTGGCATTGTTTTAATAGTTGTAAATTTGAAGACATATTAATAAGCTATCTGTGAAAACTCTTATGGCGTATAACCTAAGCAATCTCCAAGAAAAGAAGAAAGCCTCAAATAAGTATAAAAAATTTCTATTAAGAAAAAATCTAAGAAGATAATAAATTTTAGCTCATTACCTGACCCTTAGAAATCAGATTGCGAAACACAATCCATGAATCTATTCACAGATAGCCTATTGAAAATAATATAAAAAATCCTCGCATAAAGCGAGGATTTTTTTATATCTTAGTGTTTAATTAAACACGTTCGATAATCGTTGCGATACCTTGACCAAGGCCGATACACATGGTCGCAAGACCGATTTGCGTATCTTGCTGCTCCATCACGTTTAACAACGTCGTGGTAATACGCGCACCAGAACAGCCCAATGGGTGACCCAGTGCAATCGCGCTACCATTTAAGTGAATGATGTCTTGTTTATCATTAACGCCTGAGCTTTTTTGCTGATGAACCTTTCTATTGCTTGATATAGCGTTCAAAAATTTCAGAAAAATCATAGTTCTCAATTTGCTTGCGGCGCGCGGTCAAATTGGCTTCAACCTGCAGCGTGGTTTGGCAAATAATGTCAGGCAGGTTCAGCAAAGCCTGCTCAGGCAGCTCGCGCAGGGAAAACATATTGTTCACCGCCTGCTGTGTCTGCATCAAGGCCGCTGACTGGCGCTCAATCTCCTTGCATGCTTCGCCAATGCCGAATAAGGCCTTGTACACATCGCGGACTTTATCAATCTGGCTTTTCTCAATATCAATTGAATAGCTCAGGTTGCCTAATTTAAATTTAAGCTCAACATCGCGGTCTACCGTGCCTGCAGTTTCCAGAACCACTTGGCTGATCTGGCTGTGCTTGTACGGATAGCGGTATAAGGTGCGCTTTTTGCTGACCGCGCTTGTACCGTCAAGATGAATGAATGCAGTATTGGTAAAGCAGTATTCGTCGGTTTTCGCTTTAATCAGAAAGAAGATTTTTTCATTGTCTTCATGAAAAATATAGTCATCAATATCCGTCTTGTCATAATCCTTAGGCTCAATAATTTTTCCGATGTCGCTAGTGCCCATCAGATCCGCCGCCATACTTTTAAACATGATGAAACCTTATTGTTCTGTAGAAATCGGATCGTAGTTTGCTATGGCGCCTATTTCCGGCAAAGCGTTTTGCCGTTTGAATTTGTAATAAAATATTATGCAGCCGCCAGCTAATAAAAAATCCCCGCCAAAGCAGGGATTTTTATCTATCTCAGTGCTTAATCATTAAACACGTTCGATAATCGTCGCGATACCTTGACCAAGACCGATACACATGGTCGCAAGACCAATTTGCGTATCTTGTTGTTCCATCACGTTTAACAACGTGGTTGTAATACGTGCACCAGAACAACCCAATGGGTGACCTAGTGCAATCGCGCCGCCATTTAAGTTAATGATGTCTTGCTTCTCATACACGCCTAAGCCTTTCATGACTGATAAGCCTTGAGCAGCAAACGCTTCGTTTAACTCGATGGTTTGGATATCTGCCATCGTTAAGCCAGCACGTTTAAGCGCTTTTTGAGTTGCAGGTACAGGACCATAACCCATGATCGCAGCGTCACAGCCTGCAACCGCCATAGAGCGGATCACAGCACGCGGCTTAAGGCCTAAAGCTTGAGCACGTTCAGCAGACATAAGCAGCATTGCAGATGCACCATCAGACAAAGCTGAAGAGGTTGCTGCTGTTACTGTGCCGCCTTTCGGGTCAAATACAGGACGTAAACCTTTGAATGCTTCAAGGTTTGCATCTGGACGAATCACTTCGTCGATGTCGCACAGGATTTTGAAGCCATTGGCATCATGACCTTCAACACCCACGATTTCATTTTTGAAACGGCCTTCTTGCGTTGCAGCCCAAGCGCGGCGGTGAGACTCAACACCGAACGCATCTTGTTCTTCACGGGTAATGCCGTTCATGCGGCCTAACATTTCAGCGGTTAAGCCCATCATGTTAGACGCTTTTGCATAGTGTTTAGACGCTTCTGGGTTTAGGTCGATGCCGTGCATCATCCCTACGTGACCCATGTGCTCTACACCGCCGATGATGAAGATATCACCTTGGTTGGTTGCAATCTGTGCAGCAGCGGTGTGAAGCGCTTGCATAGATGAACCACAAAGACGGTTAACCGTTTGACCTGCCACAGTTTTTGGAAGATCAGCCAATAGGCCAATGTTGCGAGCAATGTTCATCCCTTGCTCTAGAGTCTGGTTCACACAGCCCCAGATCAGGTCTTCAACTTCATTGGTGTCAAACTGGTTACGAGCAACTAAAGCACGAACCAATTCAGCCGATAAGCTGTCAGCACGCACATTGCGGAACATACCGTTTTTGGTTTTACCCATTGCTGAACGTACGCCATCAACGATGACAACGTCACGTGGATTTAAAGTAGCCATTCACGTTGCTCCTTAACCGTAGAATTTTTTGTTGTTAGCAGCCATGTCACGCAACATTTGCGGCGCTTCATAAGCCTTACCTAAGTGTGCGTATTTGTCGCAAAGTGCAACGTATTCAGCCACACCTGTTTGGTCGATGTAACGGCATGGACCACCACGGAATGGAGGGAAACCTACACCCATAATCATCGCCATGTCTGCTTCAGAAGCAGTCGCTACGATGTTGTCTTCTAGGCAGCGAACAGTTTCGTTACAGAAAGCCAGCATCATACGGTCAATGATTTCTTGAGCATCAAACTCGCGTTTTTCAGCAGTTGCCACAGTAGCAACAAGCTCATACGCAGTTGGATCAACCACTTTGGCTTTTTTGCCTTTACGGTCAAGTTCGTATTTGTAGAAACCAACGTCGTTCTTTTGACCCAAACGTTTGTTTTCGTACATGATTTCGATTGAACCTTTGAAGTCTGGCTTCATGCGGTCAGGGAAACCTTCAGCCATGACTTCTGCACCGTG
Organism: Acinetobacter sp. WCHAc010034; assembly: GCF_001696615.3. Classification (NCBI taxonomy): domain Bacteria; kingdom Pseudomonadati; phylum Pseudomonadota; class Gammaproteobacteria; order Moraxellales; family Moraxellaceae; genus Acinetobacter; species Acinetobacter sp. WCHAc010034. Next base: position 2,165,294 of record NZ_CP032279.1, read on the forward strand.
AACGCCCGTGTCGATACCCACCACGTCGATCAAGTAAGCAGGACCCATAGGCCAGCCGAATTTTTCCATGACTTTGTCGACTTGTTGGAAGTCAGCACCGTCTTTCAATAGAAGGTCAAATGCACCGAAGTAAGGGAACAATACGCGGTTTACAAGGAAACCTGGGCAGTCATTCACAACGATTGGTGTTTTACCCATTTTCTGAGCAAGAACTACAGTGGTCGCAATCGCTTCAGCAGAAGTCTTTTCACCACGAATCACTTCTACCAATGGCATCATGTGTACTGGGTTAAAGAAGTGCATACCGACAAAGTTTTCAGGACGCTGCAGGTTTTCAGCCAAACGTGTGATTGAAATTGTTGAAGTATTTGAAGCAATGATCGTGTTGTCACGAACATTCTTCTCAGTTTCAGCAAGTACAATGCCTTTTACTTTTGGATTTTCAGTCACCGCTTCAATCACGATGTCCACTTCTTTAAACTCGTCATAGCTTAAAGTAGGACGGATGCGCGCAAGAGTTTCACCCATTTGAGCAGGTTTCATCTTCTTACGTTCAACTTGTTTGGTCAGTAAGCCATTTGCTTCTTTCATACCCAAAGCAAGTTGTGGATTACCAATGTCTTTCATGATGATTGGTGTGCCTTTGCTTGCCGCTTGGTAAGCAATACCGCCACCCATGATACCCGCGCCTAATACAGCCGCTTGGTTTACAGGGTGCGCACCTTTTTCATATTTCTTCGAAGTTTTCTTCACCACTTGGTCATTGATGAATAGACCAATTAACGCACCTGCTTGTGGTGTAATCGCTGCTTTTGCAAAACCAGCTGCTTCAGCTTGTAGTGCTTCATTACGTGGAAGGCTTGCACCGGCTTGTAATGAGTCAAGAAGAAGTTTAGGCGCAGGGTATTGAGCAGGATTTGCTTTTGCAAGTACTGCACCTTTCGCCGAGTTGAACGCCATCATTTGTTCGATTGGGTTCAATTTAACTTGGTCAAGTTTTTCCTGACGTTTTGCTTTCCAGTCTACACGGCCAGCAAGGGCTTGTTTAACCAAGTCAATTGCAGCGTCTTGCAGTTTATCAGCAGCAACAACCGCATCAACCGCACCGTCTTTCAGTGCAGCAGCTGGTTTTTTAGGATTAGCCATTGCCATCCATTCAACTGCATTGTCGATACCAATTAGACGGCTTAAACGAACCGTACCGCCGAAACCAGGGAAGATGCCCAGTTTGATTTCAGGAAGACCGACTTGAGCCGCTTCTGACATCACACGATAGTCACACACGAGGCACATTTCAAAGCCGCCGCCCAATGCCATGCCATTGATCGCTGCAACTTTAGGAATCTCTAAATCTTCAAACGCGTTGAAGATGCCGTGAACAGGCAATGCCCAATCCACAATCGCTTGTTCGCCTTGAGCGAAGTTTGCGCCAAATTCAGTAATATCTGCGCCAACGATAAATGTAGATTTAGCCGAAGTAACGATTAAGCCTTTGATGTCAGCGTTTGCTTTAACAGCGTCAATTGCAGCTTTAAAATCTTCAATCGTTGCACGGTTAAATTTGTTGACCGACTCACCTTGTAAGTCAAAGCGGAATTCTGCAATTCCGTCCGAAAGCATTTGGACGGTAATGGCATTGCCAGCGTGGATCATGCCTGATCTCCTTTATTTTGGAGGACTTCTAAGTTGATGTTGTGAAGCGAGTACGTCATTCCTGCGTACATCTATGCCTCGCCAATCTTACGATAACTATATCTAAAAAGAACATAACAAGTTGTATCAAGCCGTGACGCAAGGGTCATCAATTTTTCCGGGCCGGATTCGGTGCATGGCGCGCCACGGCCGGCATTCGGCAGGCTGCTGCAGGCTGAAACTTTTGTTTCAGTTCATATTTTTAACTACATGGCGCACTGGCGCAGAGGCGCTGGCCGGATTTTTTCAGGCTTTCAGCGCGCGCCTTTTTGGGCAGAAAGGTCAATCGGCTTTATTCTTCCTGATTTTTGTGCGCCCATATTTATTTTAATAGTGAAATAACGATTGAAAAAATACGTTCTTTGGGATGTTTTTTATTCGCTTTAAAATTAATCCGCAAAGTTACATGCCAATAGAAAAATCTTGTATAGAATGAAAATAATAGATGGGGGATGCAATGTACACGTTTAGTTCTAAAAAAGATTGGTGGGTGGTCGCATTTATTATTTGTATGAGTGGTTTGCTCATTCAATTATTACTGACGATGCAAGCTAAAGGCACTATGCAGCAATATCCTGTTCATACGGCGGTGTATATTTTGACGGTGCTGCTGCTTTGGTGGCCAATACTCAATACACGTTATATCGTGAAAAATGATGAACTTACGATTCATAGCTTGCTATTTAAATGGGTAATTCCCATAGCCAATATTCAAAAAGCAAGTCTGACCGATCATTTGGATGCATCGCCTGCATTGTCATTAAAACGTGTGAAAATTGAATATTTACAAGATGGGGAAATGAAGCAGATATTAGTATCGCCAAGAGATCAGCAGGCTTTTTTGAAGGCCTTAGGCATGCATAAATAGATTGAATTAATTTGATATGAAAATATTTGAAATACAAGGGAATAAAAATGACTCCAATAATTCCTTATCATAAAAACCAAAAATTTGGCATTGTTGATGTTGAGCTGAATTTTCTTATTGAATGTAAATATTTCCAAATACTCAAACCTTTCAAATTCAATCAAGGCTGGCTGTGTTTTACGTTGAATGAGCGTAAACGCTATGGGTGGATCTATTATGAAAATGGTCAAATTGTTGAAATAGAACCGCAATATTCAGCAGTAAATTATGACAGTCAAGAACTCATTGGCGTGCAGTCTGATGATGGAAGCTGGGGGTTTGTAGATCACTCAAATCAGCAGCTGATTTCTATGCAGTTTTCAAAAATTTACCCATTCAGTAATCATCGTGCAATTGTGAGTATTGCCCGAAAAAATTTAGGTTCAGTCTGGGGCGTGATAGATATCAATGGACATTGGACTATTCATGCACAATATCAATATCTTGGTGAAGAACAGTCAGGCTTGCGGTGTTTTAAACGTTATGTTCCAAATCAAGGTAATCTTTATGGTTTTGTTTCGGATGAAACCGGGCAAGAAGTGATTTCTGCGCAGTTTAGCAATGCCAGTCATTTTTGTGATGGCATTGCAGTCGTGAGCTTCGGGCAGGGTAAACAGCAATATTTTTCTGTGATTAATTCAATGGGAGAAATCATTGCTGATCAGCTCAAACATGCGGAGCTTTGTGCATTTGGCTATAGCTTGATTCAGCGGAATAGGTACCTGGAATTTATTAATAAAAAGGGTCAAGCTGTTTTAAAGACCAAAGAAACTAAAGTTCATCAGCTGAACTTTTTGAGTAATGAAAATCTCAATCTTATCCGTACAGGCAGGCGGGAATTAATTGCGACTCAATATAAAAAGAAATGGGGCTTTTATAAAGTTGATGATTCAGGCGTTAAATTGCAGATTGAACATCAATTCGATGAGTTGAGCGATTACGGATTTCGGCAACAGCGTTGCGCAGTATCCATAGATCAGCAAGCAGCATATATAGATGAAAATGGAGTAATGAAAGCTCCTTTGGGCTGTACAGATGTATTTATGGATTATCACGGAGCACTATGCACTTTAGTTAAATATAGCTTAGAAAAGCCTTATGCTTTTATGGATCAAGAAGGGCAGCGCGTAATTGATTTTAAATATGCGATGCATTTTGGGAATTTTGATGAATCAGGTTTACTTTATGTTTTTAAAGAGAAAGGAACTGATATTAATTCAGGATTTATAGACCAGCATGGCGTGGAATATTGGCAATAAATCCTGAGGCATGGTCTTAGAAAAATTTATGCGATGAGCATAAATTTTTGGATTTTGAAAATCCAATTGGAGGCTATTTTTCTCAGGATAATTCAAAAATATACGGCCACAATTGGCTCAAGTTCTACCCGTATTTTTCTTGCCCAATAATGCGCTCTCGTAAGTGCTGCATCATCTCTTGAGGTTCAAAATGAAAACGCGGTTTGCCCATCCAGCGGTTTTTTTCGGCACTGCTATGCGTCGAGGCTGCCGGCTGTACGATATGGATGGCGGGATTGGCATGCGTCATTCATTGTGTTCCAAAAGCAGGATAGTTTGAGCATGGCAAAAAACCAATTTCCCATTAATAGCTTTTAGCAATCAGCTTATTGCTATGAGAAACAATAAATTCAGCGGATTGCTTGAAAATAGTTAAATAGCTATCACATCATGTTAAAGAGCAATCACGATGATGGAAAACGGCAGCAGTGAACGAAAACGCGCGCGAACATATCGAAAAAATTCTGGCCAATATGACCGCTTTGCCGGGTGTGTACCGCATGCTGGGCAAGGACGGCGAGCTGCTGTATGTCGGCAAGGCCAAGAATTTGAAAAACCGCGTTTCCAGCTATTTCGTCAAAACCCTTGAGCACCCGAAAACACAGGCTTTGGTGGCGCGGATTTATGATATTGAAACGCTGGTGGTGCGCTCGGAAACCGAAGCGCTGCTGCTGGAACAGAACCTGATCAAGCTGCACCGCCCGCCGTACAACATCATGCTGCGCGACGATAAATCCTATGTCTATATTTTCATCTCGGCAGACCAGCCTTATCCGCGCATCGCCAGCGGGCGCGGCAAAGGCCGGCATCAGGCCGGCAAGTTTTTCGGCCCTTATCCCAGCGCCTACAATGCCCGCGATACGCTGGTAATCCTGCAGAAGCTGTTCAATGTGCGCCAGTGCGAAAACAGCTATTTTTCGCAGCGCCAGCGCCCCTGCCTGCAGTATCAGATCAAGCGCTGCTCCGCGCCCTGCGTCGGCCTGATCTCGCCGCAAGACTATCAGCAGGATGTGAATAACTCGATCCGCTTCCTGCAGGGCGATACTAAAGAACTGAATCAGGAACTGATTGAGAAAATGGAAGCGGCGGCGGAAGCGCTGGAATTTGAAAAGGCGGTGTTTTACCGTGACCGCATGGCGCTGCTGCGCGATGTGCAGGCGCAGCAGGCGATTTACACCGTCAAAGGCGAAGCCGACATCATCGCCATCGCCTATCATGCCGGCGTGACCTGCGTGCAGATCATGCATGTGCGCAGCGGCAAGATGCTGGGCGGCAAGAGCTATTTTCCCGACATACAGGGCGATGATCTGGCGCAGCTGCTGTCAGATTTCATCGCCAATTTCTATTTTCAGGTGGCGGATGAAGTACCGGCGGAATTAATCGTGAATGTTGAGCCGGCCAACCGCAGGGAGCTGGAACAGGCGCTGCAGCAGCATTTTGACAAGAAAATCCAGATCAAGCATAAGGTGCGTGAAACCCGCGCGGAATGGCTGGAGCTGGCGCAGATGAATGTGCAGCACGCGATTAAAGGCAAGCTGACCAATCATTTTGAGCTGAATGAGCGCTTCCATCAGCTTGAGCAGGTTGCGGGACGTCCAATAGACCGGATTGAATGCTTTGATATTTCCCATACCATGGGCGAGGCGACCGTGGCCTCCTGCGTGGTGTTTGATGCCGGCGGCGCGCGCAAGCGCGATTACCGCCAGTTCTCCATCGATGACATTACGGCGGGCGATGACTACGCCGCCATGCGCCAGGCGCTGACCCGGCGCTATCAGAAGCATATGCTGCCCGACCTGCTGCTGATTGACGGCGGCAAAGGCCAGCTGCATATGGCGATGGAAGTGATGAATGATTTAGGGCTGGATGCCTTCATGATCGGGGTGTCGAAAGGTGAAGGGCGCAAGCCGGGGCTGGAAACCCTGCACTTTACCGATGGCAGCAAAATCCAGCTGCCGGAAGACCACAAGGCGCTGCATCTGATTCAGCAGGTGCGGGATGAGGCGCACCGCTTTGCCATTACCAAGCACCGCGCCAAGCGCGACAAAAAGCGCGGCTCATCCATTCTGGAAGTGATTCCGGGCTTGGGGCCGAAACGGCGCCGTGACCTGCTGACGCATTTCGGCGGCATTCAGGGTGTGCTGAAAGCCTCGGAAAATGAGCTGAAGCTGGTGCAGGGGCTGGGGGATGTCATGGCGCGCACGGTCTATAAAATCCTGCATGAATAAGCCGGCTGAATAAGCTTTGGCGGAAACGCTCAATGACGCGCGGGTCACTGATCATTCACAGCGCCGCCGAATGCGCCAAAGATATGCTTAACGGAATTCAGGAACAATTTGCATGTCATTAGCGGCGCTTTATCAGCGGATTGACCAGTCAGCATGGGTCGATATTCCCGAAGGCTGGCTGCAGGGGCGCACTATTTACGGCGGCCTGGTCGCCGCCATGCTGATGCATAAGGCCGCGGCGGCGGCTGCCGATGCCGGCAAGCGCCTGCTCAGCGCCAGTGTCACGTTTGCCGGACCGGTGCAGCTCGGCCAGGCAAAATTGACTGCGGAAGTTCTGCGCCAAGGCAAGTCGGTGACTACGGTGGAAGTCCGCTTATGGCAGGATGGCGCGGTGCAGAGCATTTTGCTGGCCAGCTTCGGCGCGCCGCGGGAATCATCTATTCAAGTCAGCCATGAGCGCCAAGCGCCGGATTATCCTCCGGCGGAGCAGCTGCAGCTTGCGCAGCATCATCCTTTGGCGCCGGAGTGCTTTCAGCAGATGCAGATGGCATGGGCGGAAGGGCAGTATCCCTGTACTGCGGCCGCGCAGCCGGACTTCGGCGGCTGGTTCCGCTTTGACCCTGCGCGGCATGAGAATCGCGCAATGAATACTGCCGACCTGATGGCTGCTTTTGACATGTGGCCGCCCGGCGTGCTGCCGATGTACCGCGCCATGGCGCCCGCCAGCTCTTTAACTTGGCATTTGACCTGCGTGCATCCGCTGCGGAATAGCCTGCATGACTGGTTGAAATATAAAGTATTCACCGACCATGCAGCCGGCGGCTATGCCACTGAATATGCGCATTTGTGGGATGCGGATAACCGCCTGATCGCGATTTCGCGCCAGACAGTTGCGGTGTTTGCCTAGTGACACTGTATGCCGTTTCGTATAAAGTGAGCGCTACTAACGAAGGGTAAATCCTCACTATATTGTGCATTTGCATCCTGCATAAAGGGGAAACATTGGCGGTGTCTATGACTGCAGGTCGAATCCTGAATATTCCAAATATTTTAACTTTAGCGCGGATTGCCTTAATTCCGGTATTTTTAGGGGTGGCCTATTGGCCGCCTGCTATGGGGGCTGAAAGCCATGCTTCCGGCATGAGCCGGCATATGCTGCTGACCGGAATTTTTGTAGTGGCGGCCGTAACCGACTGGTTTGACGGCTACTTGGCCCGCACGCTGAATCAGACTTCCGCCTTTGGCCGTTTTCTAGATCCGGTGGCCGACAAGCTGATGGTGGCGGCGGCGCTGATTGTGCTGGTGCAGTGGCAGCCGAGCATTTCCATGGCCTTCGCCGCGATTGTGATTATCTCGCGTGAAATAACGGTTTCGGCCTTGCGCGAATGGATGGCGGAACTGGGCGCGCGCACCAGCGTGGCGGTGTCTACGGTCGGTAAATACAAAACCGCCTTTCAGATGATTGCGATTTCGGTGTTCCTGCTGAACTGGCAGCCTTTAGAAATGCTGGGCTATGCGCTGCTGTATACGGCGGTGATTCTAACGCTGTGGTCAATGTTCATTTATTTAAAGGCGGCCTGGCCGTATTTAAAGCAGCCTTAAGGTTTACTCTGAAAAAGCTCCTGAACAGGAGCTTTTTTATTGCGCGCAGCCTTCAGGCAGGCAAAAAAATTCCCAGACTTTGGGGGAAATCTGGGAAGAAAATTGGGGTTTTATCACTGTTATATGAAGATGCTTCCATCTTCTTGCAACTGATTATAGGCAAGGCGGATTTCAGAATCATGTGCGTTCTTGTAGTGTAATGCTGCGTTTTATTGAGAAATGTAGCGCAGGTTTACATTCAGCGGCTTGACTGCAGATAGCGCGCTGAATGCCTGCCGGAGCGCTATAGCCAATTACCTAAATAGCGATCACACACAAAACCTAATGAACGCATATTTTATGGGAGATGATGTGTGATACAGATTTCAAAACTCAGCTATATGATGGCTAAGTTTTCTTAAATAGCTCCGCGAAAATCGCTTAAGCTTCCTAGGCCATTGAGTAAAATAAACTTTGGATACGCGTGTGCGGCAAGGATGCCGCACCTTGCCCATCATGGCAAGGATGCAGTGTATGGGCAACAAAAGACCTTTGCCCACTTTGGGTCTTTCCAAAGTGGGGTATTCCTGCGCAAAGCTGTTTAAATACTTAAAGGAAAAATGAGGCAGTGTAAGCGTTATCATTAATTGCCGAAAAGAGTTAACGTGACTAAAATCTCGTGAAATTATATTTTATAGGCAATTATGAATCATACAGACTTTAGAATTTGGCTATATAACAGGGCTTGAATGCTGCATTTTTCCGCCTTGCGTTGGGTGGAGCGGTGTTTCTTTGCGGATAAAAAAGGAGCCTTTTTACAGGCTCCTTTTGACATTTGAAGCTGCGCGCTTCGCTTGCCTTGCATAAAAAGAAAGCGGCGCTTTCTTTTTATTCAGGCTTCAGGCCTTCAGCCTTTTCCAGCGATTCATCATTGCTGAAGAATTTCTCACGCTGCTCTTCCAGAAACTTTTTAGCATCCGCTTCAAACACGTTGAGGCGCTTTTCATTGATCAGCGTGGTCTGGTGCTTCAGCCATTCCTGCCAAGCCTGCTTGGACACCGTGTCAAAAAGCTCCTGGCCTTTGGCGCCGGGAAACGGCGCAAAGTCCAGGCCTTCCATTTCTGTCTGATACTTGCGGCAAAAAATCTGTCGGGACATATCAAGGCTCCTTAAGCGTAAAGTTTTTCGAGGCGCAGGCGCGCGCGCTCAATGGCTGCTGCTACTTGCGCCGGCGCGGTGCCGCCGATATGGCTGCGGGCATTAACCGAGGCTTCCAGCGTCAGGGCTTTTTCAAACACATCGGCTTGAATCAGGCCGGAGAACTGCTGCAGCTGCTCAAGCGTCAGCTCAGACAGGTCCTTGCCTTCCTGGACGCCCAAAGCCACCGCCTTGCCGACAATTTCATGCGCGTCGCGGAAAGCCACGCCATTTTTCACCAGATAATCCGCCAGATCCGTCGCGGTTGAGAAGCCGCGCAGCGCCGCTTCGCGCATGATTTCAACGTTTGGAACCAGAGCCGGAATCATGTCGGCAAAGGCCATCAGCGAGCCGCGCACGGTGTCAATCGCATCGAACAGCGGCTCTTTGTCTTCCTGATTGTCTTTGTTGTAGGCCAAAGGCTGGCCTTTCATCAGGGTTAGCAGGCTCATCAGGTCGCCGTACACGCGGCCGGTTTTGCCGCGGATCAGCTCAGGCACATCCGGGTTTTTCTTCTGCGGCATAATGGACGAGCCGGTGCAGAAGCGGTCAGGAATATTGACAAACTTGAATTGCGCCGAAGTCCACAGAATCATTTCTTCCGACATGCGCGACAGGTGCATCATGATCAGCGATGCAGCAGCATTGAATTCAATGCCGAAGTCGCGGTCAGATACCGCATCCAGCGAGTTTTCGCAGACCGCTTCAAAGCCCAAAAGCTCAGCGGTGTATTCGCGCTCAATCGGGTAGGTTGTGCCGGCCAAAGCGGCAGAGCCTAAAGGCAGGCGGTTGACGCGCTTGCGGCAGTCAATCAGGCGCTCAGAGTCGCGCACCAGCATTTCAAACCACGCCATCAAATGGTGGCCGAAAGTCACCGGCTGCGCTGTCTGCAGGTGGGTGAAGCCCGGCATGATGGTCTGGGTGTTTTGCGCCGCCAGGCCCAAAATGCCTTTCTGCAGTTTTTGCAGTAATTGCAAAATGGCGTCAATTTCATCGCGCACATACAGGCGGATGTCGGTTGCCACCTGATCGTTGCGGCTGCGGCCGGTATGCAGCTTCTTGCCGGTGATGCCGATGCGCTGAGTCAGGCGCGACTCAATGTTCATGTGCACATCTTCAAGGTCAATGCGCCATTCAAAATTGCCGGCCTCAATTTCCGCTTTAATGGTGTTCAAGCCGCTGATGATGTCATCGCGTTCCTGCGCGGTAAGCACGCCCACTTTCGCCAGCATTGTTGCATGCGCGATTGAGCCGGCGATATCCTGCTTATAAAAGCGTTGGTCAAATTGTACAGATGCTGTAAATTCAGCAACAAAAGCGTCAGTTGCTTCAGAGAAGCGGCCGCCCCACATGCCTGAAGTCTGGGCTTGTGACGGATTGGAGGAATTAGAAGATGTGGTCATGTCGGCTCAATAAGATAAAAAGCGGTAGAACTGAAAAGAGTATAGCAAATTCAAACCCTATTGCCGCAGCGCAAGTTCATCAATCTTTTTTTGCGCAGTGAGGCTGCATGGGATATTCATATTTTTTCAGCCGGACCGGGCGCTGGCAGCATCTGCTGGAGCTGTTCACCGCCGGCAATATTCTGGCGCTGGTGCTGGCCTTGGCGCAGGCGCAGGCTTGGCAGCATTTGACTTTCGGCAGCCTGATGCAGCATGTGCTGTTCATTAACTGGGTGCTGCTGTGCTTTGCCGCCATTGCCGAATACTGCGAAGCGCGCCTGTCGCCTCTGGGGCTGAAGCTGAGCTTGATCTTAGGCTTCCTGCTGCTGCAGGCGATTGTGCTGTGCACCACCGCTGGCCTGAATATTCTGATGCATTTCGGGCAGAATTTCAGCCTGAGCGGCTTAAGCGCCGCCGCCGCATTTGACCGCGCCGGCATGAATCTAAGCTATGGCCTGCTGCTGGGCGCGCTGTGCTTCCGCTATCTGTACCTGCGGGAGCAGTGGGGCCGCAAGCAGCACAGCGAGCTGAATGCGCGGATTCAGGCCATGCAGGCGCGGATTCATCCGCATTTCCTGTTCAACAGCCTGAACAGCGTCATCAGCCTGATCAGCATTGACCCGGACAAGGCCGAACAGATGCTGCTGAATCTGTCGCGCCTGTTCCGCGCCAGCTTTCAGGAGCTGAAGCTGGTCAGCCTGCAGGAAGAAATTGAGCTGAGCCAGCGCTATCTGGACATTGAGCAGCTGCGGCTGGGCGCGCGCCTGCAGGTGGAATGGAAGCTGCTGAACCCGGAACTGCATCCGCAGGTCAAAATTCCGCTGCTGACTTTACAGCCGCTGGTTGAAAATAGTATTTTTCATGGAGTTGAAAAAATCCTCACAAAGAGTACGATAAGCATATTGATTGAAATATTGCAAAATCAAGTCAATATCGTCATTACTAACCCTTATGCACAGGATAAGACAGCTTTACGTCAAGGACATGGTATTGCAGTTGAAAATGTCAAGCAGCGCCTGGCGGCTTATTACGGCGCGTCTGCGGCTTTTCAGACATTTGCAGGAAACGGGATGTTTACTACAGTAGTGCAGTACCGATACAAGTAAGAACAGCGCAGCTAGCCTATAAAAAAAATGATGCTAGCTGGCGGAGGAGGAGAAATGGACATCCTGATTTGTGATGATGAGCCTCTTGCATTAGAGCGGTTGTCACGTTTAGTTACGCAGCTGGGGCATCATGTGTCAGGCAGGGCCACGCATGGCCAGCAGGCGATTGATCTGGCTCAGAGCCTTGAGCCTGATGTGGTGCTGCTGGATATTCAAATGCCGGAAATGGACGGCTTGGCCTGCGCCAGCGCGCTGCGCCAATTGGAGCCGATGCCGGCCATTGTTTTTTGCACGGCCTATGATCAGCATGCATTGGATGCATTCAAGTCAAACGCAGAAGGATACCTGCTCAAGCCGGTCATGCAGCAGGAGCTGCAGCAGGTTTTGGATCATCTTATAAAATTAACCCAGGCTCAAATGAGCGGCATAAAACAAAAAGAACTTATGGAAGAACTCAAAATCAGCCGCCATCAGATTGCGGCTAAAACTTACCGCGGCGTGGAACTGGTGCCGGTTGAAAATGTCTACTATTTTCTGGCGGATCAGAAATATGTCACGGTGCGCCACAAAAACGGCAGCGTGCTGATCGATGAAACTTTAAAGGATCTGGAAACGGAGTTCGGCGATCAGTTTATCCGCATTCACCGCAATGCCCTGGTGGCGGTCAGCTATCTGGACGGGCTGGAAGTGGTCAGCTCGGGCCAGTATCAGGTGCGCTGCCGCGAGCTGGAAGAGCGCCTGGCGGTCAGCCGCCGGCATTTGCCCAGCCTGCGCGAGCGGATTCAGAAATTGTAAAGCCGAGGCGCAGGGGAATAACTGCGCCTGTCCCGCTTAAATTCGCTTGCATTTTAATATCAGCAGGATAAGTTTAGAATCATGTTTATTCTTACAGCTGCTTAAAATTTATGAAGACCCTGAAAATTGCAACCCGACAAAGCCCTCTTGCACTTTGGCAGGCGGAGCATATTAAAGCCCGCCTGGAAGCGCTGCATGCTGATTTAACGGTTGAGTTGGTCACTTTTGTGACGCAGGGCGATAAAATTCTGGATACGCCGCTGGCGAAAATCGGCGGCAAGGGCCTGTTTGTCAAAGAGCTGGAAGCAGCCCTGCTGGACGGGCGCGCGGATTTAGCCGTGCATTCGATGAAAGACGTGCCGATGGCCCTGCCTGAAGGCCTTGCGCTGGCGGTGACCTGCGAGCGCGAAGACCCGCTGGATGCCTTTGTATCCAATGCTTACCGCCATTTTGATGAATTGCCGCAAGGGGCTAAAGTCGGCACCTCCAGCCTGCGCCGCAAATGCCAGATCTTAAAGCAGCGCCCGGATTTGCAGATTATCGATCTGCGCGGCAATGTCGGGACGCGCCTGTCCAAGCTGGATGCAGGCAATTATGACGCGATTATTCTGGCCAGCGCCGGCTTGAAGCGCTTGGGGCTGGCGGAACGCATCCGCCACGCCATTCAGCCGGAGCTCAGCCTGCCGGCTGTCGGGCAGGGCGCTTTGGGGCTGGAATGCCGCGCCGGCGATCAGGCGGTGCTGGAGCTGATTCTGCCTTTAATGCATGCCGAAACTGACAGCTGCGTCCGCGCAGAGCGCGCCTTCAATGCCTATCTGGAAGGCGGCTGCCAGGTGCCGATTGCCGGCTATGCCACCTTGCAGGATGGCCGGATGCATCTGGAGGGCCGCGTCGGCAGCGCCGATGGCGCAACCCTATTGAAAGCCGTGCAAAGCGGCGCAGCTGCCGATGCCGAGCAGCTGGGCGTAGCCTTGGCCAAAGACTTGCTGGCGCAGGGCGCCGGCGAAATTCTGCAGGCGCTGTATTAATGCCATGCTGTTTCTGAATACGCGCCCGGCGGACCGGGCGGCTGGCCTGACTCAGGCGCTGCAGGCGGCGCAGGTTGAGGTGCTGGAACTGCCGCTGCTGGAACTGGCGCCTGCGCCGTGGTCTGAAGCTTTGGCGCAGCTGTATGCCCAGCTTGACACAGTTCAGGCCATTGTCGCGGTCAGCCCGTCTGCGGTGCATTACGGCATGGCCGGGCTGCAGCGGTCAGGGCTGCCTCTGCATGCCTTGGCGCAGGTGCAGTGGATCGCGGTTGGCGAAGCCACGGCGCAGGCGCTGCAGTCCTATGGCGTAAGCAGCCATGTGCCGGAAGTGGAAACCTCTGAAGGCATGCTGGATTTGCCTGCGCTGCACCGGCTGAACGCTTCGGCAGGAGTGGCCTTCTGGCGCGGCGAAGGCGGGCGCCAGTTCATGATGGATTCGCTGCGCGCAAAGGGCATGCGGATCTTGAATTTTGTGCTGTACCGGCGCCAATGCCCCGCGCAGGCTGCGCAAATACTGGCAGCAAATCTGGCGCGGCTGCAGCGCGAACCGCGCTACTGCATGCTGATCAGCAGCGAAGCCAGCTGGCTGAACTGGCTGGCGCTGACCGCAGATCATCCGGAGCTGCTGAATCATGCGCATATTCTGGCGCTGGGCGGGCGCCTGTCCGGGCTGCTGGACGGCTGCCGGCAGGCCCGCCAATTGACTTTTTCTTCTATTCAACTGAATGATTTGCGGCTGGAATCCATTTTGCAGCAAATTGCGCCTGTGCAGGGAACTCCATGAAAAAACTGCTTGTTCTGTTACTGATTTTAAGCGCGCTGTGGATTGTTAAAATCAGCTTTGACCTGTACCGGCTCAGCGCCGGGCAGGAGGCGCTGGCGCAGCAGCAGAAAGCGCTGGAACAGCGCAATGCCAGCCTGAATGACCAGCTGGCCGCCTTGAACCGCCAGCTCAGCAGTTCGGCAGCTCCTGCCGCCGCGGCAAATTCCAGCGGCGCCGCGCCTGCGCCGCAGGCCAGCGCGCTGCAGCCGGCGGCGCTGATCGGGCAGCAGCTGGACCTGGTTGAATTCGCCTTGCGCCAGCAGCAGTATCCGCTGGCGCTGGAAAAGCTCAATCAGCTGAATCAGAATCTGGAGCTGTACGCGCTGGCGCCGGCATTGAAAGCCAGCCTGCATCAGGCCGTCGGCAAAGACCGCCAGATGGTGATGCAGTTCATCAATGCCAATGCCGAGCAGCAGGGCAAGCTGGCTGCGGTGCTGGATCAGCTTGATCAGGGCATTGCCCAGGAGCTGAAAGCGCAGTATGCGCAGCCTGCGCCGCAGCCTGAGCGCTCATTCTGGCAGCGCTGGATTCAGGTTGAATCTGTGCAGCAGCCCAGCCCGCTGCTGATGCAGCGCGCGCTGATTTTAAAGGAAGCGCAGCTGCGCCTGCTGCTGGCGCAGCAGCAGCTGCATAAAGGCCAGTATCTTGCTTTTCAGCAGGAGCTGACCGAGGCTGCGCAAATCCTGAAGCCGCTGCCGGATGCAAAAGCCCGGTATTTTGTGCAGCGCCTGAATGAGCTGAAAAAAATCCCCGCCCTTACCGCGCCTATTTTAAATACCCGGGCTTTAATTGGATAACTGCAGATGAAACAGATTTTACGCGCGTATCTGCTGATTAGTTTGCTGGCGGCCGCATTATTCAGCGTGCTGAGCTTCGGCTATGGCGCCGGCTATGTTTATTTATACTGGCGCGACTGGCAAATTCAAACCAATATGTGGTTTCTGGTGATTATGCTGGCGCTTTTGAGCTTAATGGGCCAGCTGCTTTGGCTGGCGGCCAAGCGCTATTTAAGCCGGGAGCAGCGCAAGCGGGAAACCGTATTCAGTTTCAGCAAGCTCCATCCTTATGAGCAGCTGGCTGTGGTTTGGCTGCTGAATGCGGCCGAGGACCAGCGCCAGTTTGTTCAGCAGGCCTTCAGCGAATCGGGCCTGCTGAAGGGGATTATTGACGCGCGCCTGTACTGGATGCGCGAGCAGTATAATGACGCGCTGGCGGCATTAAATGAAGCCAATCCAATGGCATTTGAATTGGCTGAGCTGCAGCGGATTGCGGTTTATTTATCGCAGCGGGACGGAGAGCAGGCATTAACCCATTTGGAGTTTTTAAATCAGCATGAGCTTTCGCCCTGGCTGAATAATGTCAGCGCCGCCTATGCGCAGCGCCTGACCGCATTATGGGGCCAGTTTGCGCTGCAGTTTCCGTGGATGTATCTGCGTTCGACAAAATACGGCCATTTGGATGAAGCAACCAAGCAGGCCTGGCTGGAACAGCTGCTGGCGGCCTTTGATCAGGCGGATCCGGACGGCCTGCAGCTGCTGCGCGAGCGCTACGAAGGCTTAAGCGCCCAGATTTTCAGCCGCAGCTTTCATATCAAGGCGCTGTGGCTGAAAGTGCTGGCGCGCATGCCGGAAATGAGCCAGGCGCATGAAGCGCTTGCGGTGCATCTGCTGGCGCAGCAGTTCAATCAGGAAGTGTTCTATCTGTGGTTCCAGCAGCAGCTGCTGAAGCAGAACCCAGACTATGCGGAGATTGAGCAGCGCATCAATGCATGGGAAAGCCGCTATCCGGCCCTGCCGGTATTCAGCTTCGCCAAATGGCATGTGTTTGAGGCGACAGGTCGGCAGGCGGAAGCGCAGGCGCTGCTGGAGCTGTATCCGGATGATGTGCTGATGAGCTATTTAAGAATTAAATCCACTTTGTCCGGTCAGGAACATTTGATCAAACAGTTAAATTTAATTTTTGAAAATAATGCAAATTTTGTAGAAATTAAAATATAACGGAAAATAAAATGATTGAACTGGCTGAATATCCGGTGATTTATGAACAGAAAGTCGCATGGGGAGATATGGATGCATTTGGCCATGTCAATAATGCAGTTTATTACCGCTATATTGAAAGCGCGCGCATTTGCTATTTTGAAGAATTAAATATTTTCCAGCAGGATATTTATACTGTAGTTGCATCCAGCCAGTGTCAATACCTGAGGCCGCTGTTTTATCCCGATCAATTGAAAATCGGCGCGCGGGTGGAAGAGATGCGCAGCAGCGCAATCCGGATGAGCTATATATTATGGAGCGGGCAGCAGCAGAATATCGCAGCGCAGGGCGAAGCGGTAATTGTCTGCGTAGATAAACTGAATCTGCAGAAAATACCCATGCCGGAAAATATCCGCCAAAATATTAAGGAGATTGAATGGCGCGTTCAGCATGATATTTAAAATGCCGGCCGGCTTATTTTATTATGACGGCAACTATTGAAATATTGTTTTTAAACCGCATTTATATATTGAATGTTTATAGCAATATAAATATGATGAGCTAGTTTTAAAAAGCAAAATAATACGGAACCCGTTTTAAGGATTTAATATCATGCCAGACATTAGTAATTTATCTGTTGAAGAGCTTAAAAAGCTGCAAGTTCAAGCCGAAGCATTAATTGCGTCTAAAAAAGACCAGGCTGTTGAAGACGCTTATCATCAAATTTTGGAAATTGCGGAAAATGTCGGCCTCAGCATTGAGCAGATTCTGGAATTCGGCGCCAGCAAGCGAAAAAAAGCCACGCGCAAATCTGTAGAGCCGCGCTACCGCAGCAAAGCCAATCCGGAAGACACCTGGACTGGCCGCGGCAAGCAGCCGCGCTGGCTGGTGGCTGAGCTGGAAAAAGGCGCTAAGCTGGAAAGCTTCCTGATCTGATAGCGCGTCATCAGGCTGTCACGAAGGCAGGCTAAGATGGAAAAACCAAGCGGCAGCGCTTGGTTTTTTTATATCTTTGAATTGGCGGCGCAGAAAAAGTGTGCATAATGTGTTTATAAAAGAAAACAGCATCTCAGGGACAAATAATTGAAATACTGGTTGGGGCGGGATGAGCAATAAGCCAAAAAAAATCAGATGGTTGATCTTTGCTGTCATCACATTTTTTATTTTCGTCATGCTGCAGGTTCCGGCAGCCTGGCTGATTGCCAAATTTTATAAAAATAATCAGGCGCTGCACAACGTCAGCGGCAATATCTGGCGCGGCCAGGCCGACTGGAATAAAGGCCAGCTGCGCGGCTCGCTCAGCTGGAAAATCCGCCCGCTGGACCTGCTGCTGCTGCGCTTAGGCGCGGATCTGGAAATCCACAGCGGCAATACCCAGCTGGCAGGCGCGCTGGGCTACGGCTTTGGCAAAACCGTCATCGTCAAGTCGCTGAATGGCCAGGTGGCGCCGGAAACCTTAAAAGCGCTGGCAGACTGGCAATGGCCCAGCAATGCCATTCAGCTGAAGGACGTTTCATTCAAATACGCAAAGGCGCAAGGCTTCAGCCAGGCGGACGGGCAGCTGCAGTGGGCCGGCGGAGAGCTGCTGTACAGCTTTGCGCAGCGCCAGGAACGCATGAATGTGCCTTCATTGATGGGCCGGCTGCGCGGCGACAGCGGCAAGCTGCAGTTTGATGTGCGCGATGCGCGCGAGCAGAAAATGCTGAATCTGCAGCTGGATGCGGAATTGATGATGGATGTTCAATTAACCCAGCGCCTGCTGCTGAATATTCCGACCTATGACGGCAAAGCCGGCCTGGATACTTATGTCATCAGTTCACGTCAGCCTCTGCTGAAAGGCGGCTTTTAATGAACGGCTGGATGGAAAAACTCAAGCAGTACAACTGGAAAAATACAGACCGGCTGGCGCCGGCGGCGCTGGCTGTGCTGATCATCTGCCTGTGCTGGCAAATGGCCGCCCTGCTGTGGCTGCTGCTGGCGCCGCCTCAGGCCATGCAGCCGCAGCGGGCGGAATTAGGCTCGCAGCAGGCGCAGGTGCCGAATATCAGCTCATTTTCGCTGTTTCAGGAAGCCGGGCGCGCATCCGGCGCGGACGCGCAGCTGAATATGGCGCTGCAGGGGGTGATGGTCGGCTATCCAAGCCAGTATTCTTCGGCGGTGATTAAAGTCAATGAAACCGCGGAGCGCTACCGGGTCGGCGATGTGATTGAGGGTTCTTCCTATGCCTTGTCCGAGGTGCATTGGGACCGGGCGGTTTTGCGCAGCGCAAGCGGCGCCGTGCGTGAACTGGCGTTTAAAGGCATTGAAAATGGACTGAATCAGCCGATTTCGCCAAGCAGCCCAAGTGCCCAGCCGGGCAGCAGTATGCAGCAAGCCAGCCCGGAGCAGAACGCCATCGGGCAGGCGGTGCAGCGTATTCAGGAAAACCGCGAGCAGTACCTGCAGGAAATGGGCGTGAGCTCATCAGCCGGCGGCGGCTTTGAAGTCACCGCGCGCACGCCGGCCGGACTGCGCAATAAATTAGGCCTGCAGCCGGGCGACCGCATTATGTCGCTGAACGGGCAGGCTGTGGGTCAGGGCCAGTCAGAGGCGCAATTATTAGAACAGGCTCGCCGTGAGGGTCAGGTGAAGCTGGAAATAAAACGCGGTGATCAAGTGATGACCGTACAGCAGGATTTTAAGTGATGTGTCATCACTTCAGCAGGTTAGGAAGCAGAACAGTTCATGGCTTTATTCAATAATAATCGACCGGCATTAGCCGCATGCGCCTTAGCGCCGCTGGTGGCGATGGCCAGCACCGCAAGCTATGCGCAGACCTGGAAAATCAATCTGCGCGATGCCGATCTCGCCGCATTCATCAATGAAGTGGCCGATATTACCGGCAAAAATTTTGCGGTCGATCCGCGCGTCCGCGGCAATGTCACGGTCATCTCCAATAAGCCGCTGAATAAAAATGAAGTCTATGATCTGTTTCTGGGCGTGCTGAATGTCAATGGCGTGGTCGCGATTCCGTCCGGCAATACCGTGAAGCTGGTGCCGGACAGCAATGTGAAAAGTTCCGGCATTCCCTATGATGCGCGGCGCAGCGCCAGCGGCGACCAGATTGTCACCCGGGTCATCTGGCTGGAAAACACCAACGCCAATGACCTGATTCCGGCGCTGCGCCCGCTGATGCCGCAGTTTGCGCATTTGTCGGCGGTCGGCGGCACCAATGCCTTAATTGTGTCTGACCGCGCCAGCAATATTTATCAGCTGGAAACCATTATCCGCAATCTGGACGGCACCGGCCAGAACGACATTGAAGCGGTGACGCTGCAGTCCAGCCAGGCGGAAGAAATGATCGGCCTGCTGGATTCAATGACTTCGACCGGGGCCGCCAAAGACGCCAAAGGCTCGCGCGTCCGGATTATTGCGGACAGCCGCACCAACCGCATCATCATTAAGGGTGATACGCAAACCCGCAAGCGCATCCGCCAGACCATTGAAATGCTGGATGTGCCGCCGGCGGACCGCTTGGGCGGGCTGAAAGTCTTCCGCCTGAAATACGCCAGCTCGAAAAACCTGGCGGAAATCCTGCAGGGCCTGGTGACTGGGCAGGCGGTTTCTTCATCTTCTTCCAGTTCAGGCTCGGGCAGTTCTGCATACGGCTCAGGCAGCGCCGGCAGCATGCTGAACAGCTCAGGCTCCAGCGCTTCGCAGAACGGCGCATCTTCAGGCATAAACCTGAATTCAGGCTCCGGCAGCGCCAGCCAAAACGCCATCAGCAGCTTCAGCGCCAATGGCGTCAGCATTATTGCGGATACCACCCAGAATGCGCTGCTGGTGAAAGCCGACCCGCAGCTGATGCGCGAGATCGAATCCGCCATCCAGCAGCTGGATACGCGCCGCGAACAGGTGCTGATTGAAGCTGCGATTATTGAAGTTGAAGGCAGCGATGTCGATCAGCTGGGCGTGCAGTGGGCGCTGGGTGACTTGAACAGCGGCATTGGCCTGATCAATTTTGACAAGGTCGGCTCCAGCCTGAAGAGTATTGCGGCTGGCTATGCCACCGGCGGCGCGGCCGGCGCAGGCAGTGTGATCGGCGCAGGCACATCGCTGATTCTGGGCGACTACAAGGAAGGCGCCAACGGTTCGCGCAGGCTGTATGGCGCAATGATTCAGGCGCTGAAGGAAAATACCAAATCCAACCTGCTGTCTACGCCGTCGATCCTGACCATGGATAATGAAGAGGCCTATATCGTGGTCGGCGAAAACGTGCCTTTTGTTACCGGTTCGGTGTCAACCACGGCATCGGGCCAGGCCAACCCCTACACCACCATTGAGCGCAAGGACGTCGGCGTGACGCTGAAAGTGGTGCCGCATATCGGCGAAGGCGGTTCGGTGCGCCTGGAGGTTGAGCAGGAAGTTTCCAATGTCACCGCCAGCAAAGGGCAGGCGCAGGATCTGGTCACCAGCAAGCGCGCGATTAAGACCTCCATTTTGGCGGAGCACGGCCAGATTATTGTTCTGGGCGGCTTGATTTCCGATGATACGTCCTATGTGCGCCAGGCTGTGCCGGGCCTGGGCGCAATTCCCGGCTTGGGGCGCCTTTTCCGCGCTGACGGCAAATCCAATAAAAAGCGCAACTTGCTGATCTTTATTCATCCGACCATTGTCGGCGACGCCAAAGACGTGCGCAAAATGTCGCAGCAGCGCTACAGTCAGCTGTACAGCCTGCAGCTGGCGCTGGATCAGGACGGCAATTTCGCCAAGCTGCCAGAAAACGTCGAAGATATGTATCAGCCGCGGGTGCCGGTGTCTAAAATTCCGTACAGCGCCGGCAAGGCCGCCTATCAGGCTGTGCCTTCCGGAGGCGCGGCTGTGCCCGCGGCAGCGACCCCTGTGGCGATTGAGCCTTCGCCGTTGAAGCGCCAGCCTGCGGCTGCGCCGAACGGCGCACGCCCGGCTCAGGCGCCTTGAAGCCGGCGCCCGGCGCTGGAACGCGCGGTTGAAGAATCCGCACGGCAGCATGTATGATGAAGGCAAAACCGGATAGAGAATTGAATTTCATGACGTGGAAAATACAGGCCGTCACAGGCGACTTAGCGGGGCAGGAAATCAGCATTGAGCGCGATATGCTGGTCGGGCGCCATCAGTCTGCGGATATTGTGCTGCAGCAGGCTGAGATTTCACGCAAGCATGCGGCTTTCCTGCTGAAAGAGCAGGCGCTGTGGGTGCAGGACTTGAACTCGTCCAATGGTACCTTTGTCAATGATGCGCGCCTGGAAAATGCCGAAGCCCTGCTGCAGGATGGCGACATTGTCCAGTTTGCTGGCCTGAAATTCGCTGTGCTGCAGCCGGCGGAAGCCGCAGCTGCGGAAGCGCAGCCGGAAGCGGCGTCCGCAGCCCAGAAAATGAATGATCAGGGCATGCCTGAATTGGCTGAGCGTGATGCAGGCATTCAGCTGTCGCGTGACGGCATGCCGCAGCATGTCGCTGTGCCGAAGCCGGCGCCGATTCCGGAAGGTACGGATTTGAGCGCTGCGCAGCCTGAACCGGCGCCGGCTGCGGAGCAGCCTGCAGCCCGTGCGGAGCAGGAAACTGAGCAGCGCAAGAATGCCTCTGTGGGCCTGATGACTGTAGTGGCGATTGTGATTTTGGCTATTCTGGCCTGGCTGTTTCTGAAATAAGCTGGATTTGTATTGCGTTCAGGGCATGCAATCGCATGCCCTGCGCGTTTTAGGCGGATGGAAATGAAAAAAAGAGGGTGCGATGTTTGATTTGAATTTAGCCGGACGGGCGCTGATTTTATTTGACCTGGACGGTACGCTGGTGGATTCAGCTGCGGATTTGCACCGCGCGATGAATATGAGCCTGAACGCGCTGCAGCTGCCGCCGGTTACTGAGCCGCAGGTGCGGGTCTGGATCGGCAAGGGCACAGCGGTTTTCTGCCACAGCGTTCTGGAACATCTCACCGGCAGCGTTGACGCAGCCCAGCACCGGCAGCTGCTGGACACATTCTTGGAAATCTACAATGCCGACCCCTGCGTGGAAACCCAGCTGTATGCCGGCATTCAGGCGTTTCTGGACTGGGGCCTGGCGCAGGGCAAGACCATGATCTGCGTGACCAACAAGCCGGAACAGCCGGCGCGCCGGATTATAGAGGCGCTGGGTGTGGGGCATTACTTTGCCGACGTGATTGGCGGCGACCGTTTTGAGCAGCGCAAGCCGCATCCGCGCCAGCTGCTGCACTGCGCGGAATACTATCAGGCGGAAAAAGCGCAGGTGCTGATGGTCGGCGACTCATCCAATGATGTGGAGGCTGCCCGCCGCGCCGGTATTGATTGTATTGCGGTCAGCTATGGCTATAATCATGGTGAAAATATCCGGGATTGCCAGCCGCAGCTTGTGGTGGATGATCTTCGGGAATTGCTTGCCCAATGAAGCGCGATGAAGGAACAAACATGAGCAGCAGAATGGTTTTTCGATGGCGACACTCAGTCCAGCACACCAGTATTACTGAATAACGCCAATACCGACAGAGAAAAACCGCATGACCACGCAAATTCAATTCGACAGCTTGAAAGCCCAAGGCTATAACCTGATTCCTGTTTACCGCCAGCGCCTGGCGGATACTGAAACCCCGCTTTCAGTTTTTGCCCGCTTAAAAGCGCACAAGCAGGCGTATTTATTTGAGTCGGTGGAGGGCGGTGAAAACTGGGCGCGCTACTCCATCATTGGCTTGGGCGAGTCTACGGTCTTCTCCTGCAACGCCGGCGAGCTGACCATCAAGCATGCCGATGGCGCTATAGAAAAGCAAAGTTGCGCAGATCCATTCCAATTCATCCGCGATTTTCAGTCGCAATATAAAGTGCCGACCCAAGCTGATTTGCCGGCTTTGCCGAGCTTTACCGGCGGCCTGGTTGGCTATTTCGGCTATGACGCCGTGCGCTACATTGAACCGCGCCTGAATAATGCGCCGGAAGCCGATCCGATCGGCCTGCCGGATATCTGGATGATGCTGTCGAAAACCGTCATCGTGTTTGACAACCTGAAAGATACCCTGTTCCTGATTGTGCATGCCGATGCCAATGATGCGGACGCCTGCAGCAAGGCGCAGGCGCAGCTGGATGAGCTGGAAAATATGCTGGCTGTTCCGGTGAGCCTGCAGGCGCGCAAGCATGCGGCGCCGCATTTTGAATCATTGACCGGCCATGACAAATTCATCGAGTCAATCGCCAAGGTTAAAGAATACATCCGCGCGGGCGATGTGATGCAGGTGGTGCCGGGCCACCGCATGGTGTCCGATTTTGACGGCGATCCGCTGCAGGTCTACCGCGCGCTGCGCCACCTCAATCCTTCACCCTACCTGTTTCTGGTGCAGGGTGAAACTTTGGACAACGGCAAGCCGTTCCATATTGTCGGCTCTTCGCCGGAAATCCTGTCGCGCCTGGAAAACGGCATTGCCACCGTGCGCCCGCTGGCCGGCACGCGCCCGCGCGGCAAAACCAAGGAAGAAGACCTGGCGCTGGAGCAGGACCTGCTGTCCGATGAAAAGGAAATCGCTGAGCATTTAATGCTGATAGATCTCGGGCGCAATGATGTCGGCCGCGTGTCGAAAATCGGCAAAGTGCAGGTGACCGATCAAATGGTGATCGAGCGCTATTCGCATGTCATGCATATTGTCTCCAATGTGCAGGCGGAAGTGCGCGATGGAGTCGATGCGCTGGATGTTTTTAAGGCGACATTCCCGGCAGGCACGCTTTCCGGCGCGCCGAAAATCCGCGCCATGGAAATTATTGACGAAGTTGAGCCGGTAAAGCGCGGAATTTTCGGCGGCGCGGTCGGCTATTTAGGCTGGCACGGCGAAATGGACATGTCGATTGCCATCCGCACCTGCGTGATCCGGGAAAACAAGGTCTATGTGCAGGCCGGGGCAGGGGTGGTTTATGACTCAAATCCTGAATCTGAATGGAATGAAACCCAAATAAAAGCCCGCGCAGTGATCAAAGCGGTTGAATTATCATCAAATGGATTGATTTTATGAGTTTTTGACGGTTTTTTTAAAAAAAACACTTGCACGGATTCAGAGTTTTGCTAAACTGCACACCGTTCCGATACGAAACGTACGAAACACTAAGAAACGCCGGCATAGCTCAGTTGGTAGAGCAACTGACTTGTAATCAGTAGGTCCACAGTTCGAATCCGTGTGCCGGCACCATCTTGGATGAATTGAAGCGTAAAGTAAAAGAACAGACACTGAAGTAAGTGTAAATGGTGAGGTTCCCGAGCGGTCAAAGGGGGCGGACTGTAACTCCGCTACGAAAGTTTCGAAGGTTCGAATCCTTCCCTCACCACCAATTCTAAGGCTTCAATGTGGTTTATGCCAACATTCTGCGGGAGTAGCTCAGTTGGTAGAGCGGCAGCCTTCCAAGCTGCATGTCGCGAGTTCGACCCTCGTCTCCCGCTCCATGAAGTTCTTATATTGCTCTTATAGCTCAGTGGTAGAGCACTCCCTTGGTAAGGGAGAGGTCTCGAGTTCAAATCTCGATAAGAGCTCCAGATACAGTTTAGCAGCATTGCTGCACAAGATTTCCAAAAGCAGGCTATTTAGTCTGCTTTTCAAGTATTGGGTGTCTAGTTTTTTAGGCGATATGTCGAGGCTGAGTCTTGCTCAGAATTGTGTTCGACGTAAACGAGGAAAATAAGCATGGCTAAGGCTAAGTTTGAACGTAATAAGCCACACGTTAACGTGGGCACAATCGGTCACGTTGACCATGGTAAAACGACTTTAACAGCTGCGATTGCAACTGTATGCGCGAAGAAATTCGGCGGTGAAGCGAAAGACTACGCTGCAATCGACTCTGCGCCTGAAGAAAAAGCGCGCGGTATTACAATCAATACTTCTCACGTAGAATACGATTCTCCTATTCGCCACTACGCTCACGTAGACTGCCCGGGCCACGCCGATTATGTTAAAAACATGATCACTGGCGCTGCTCAGATGGACGGCGCGATCCTTGTATGTGCTGCGACTGACGGTCCAATGCCGCAAACTCGTGAACACATCCTGCTATCCCGTCAGGTAGGCGTTCCATACATCGTTGTATTCTTGAACAAGTGCGACCTTGTAGACGACGAAGAACTGCTTGAACTGGTAGAAATGGAAGTTCGTGAACTTCTGTCTACTTATGACTTCCCGGGCGATGACACTCCAGTAATCCGCGGTTCAGCGCTTCTTGCGCTTAACGGTGACCAAGGTCAATACGGCGAGCCAGCTGTAGTTGCGCTGGTTGACGCGCTTGATTCTTATATTCCGGAGCCGGAGCGCGCTATCGACAAAGCATTCCTGATGCCAATCGAAGACGTATTCTCTATTTCTGGCCGCGGTACAGTAGTAACTGGCCGTGTTGAATCAGGTATCGTGAAAGTAGGCGAATCAGTTGAAATCGTTGGTATTCGTGATACTCAAGTAACTACAGTTACTGGCGTAGAAATGTTCCGTAAGCTTCTTGACGAAGGCCGTGCGGGCGAGAACTGCGGTGTTCTTCTTCGCGGTACTAAGCGTGAAGACGTTCAGCGCGGTCAAGTATTGGCTAAGCCGGGCGCAATCAAGCCGCACACTAAATTCGATGCGGAAGTATACGTGCTTTCTAAAGAAGAAGGCGGCCGTCACACTCCATTCCTTAACGGCTACCGCCCGCAGTTCTACTTCCGTACAACTGACGTAACTGGCGCGATCAAGCTGCAAGACGGCGTTGAAATGGTTATGCCTGGCGACAACGTTGAAATGTCAGTAGAGTTGATCCACCCGATCGCAATGGACGCTGGCTTGCGCTTCGCAATCCGTGAAGGCGGCCGTACAGTGGGCGCTGGTGTTGTTGCGAAAGTAACTGCATAATTATAAGATAAGTACTGCAGACCGGGAGTTTTGGCTCCCGGCCCGCTTTTCAGGCCAGTAGTTCAATTGGTAGAGCGTCGGTCTCCAAAACCGAATGTTGGGGGTTCGAGTCCCTCCTGGCCTGCCAATTTTTTCAAAAAGAAGCTTGATGCTGGCTAAACTGGTCATATAATAAGTCGCGAATCCTACGACGAGTACAAAAATGTCGAATGATAAATCGCGTGACGCATTGAGCGACGCGCCAATTCCTCAAAGAAATAATCCTGCTGAAATTGTTAATTCAAGTTCCCCTTTAGATGTTGTTCTATGGGTTATCGCCTTGATTTTATTGATCGGCGCGATGATGGCGAATCAGCATTTGCCAGCATACTGGGCGCCGGCAAATGATATTTGGGTGCGCGTTGGGGTGATTTTGGCTTGTATCATCGTGGCTTTAGGTTTATTATACGCCACCCATCAAGGCAAAGGCTTCATCCGCCTGCTGAAAGATGCGCGGATTGAGCTGCGTCGTGTGACTTGGCCCACCAAGCAGGAGACAGTGACCACATCTTGGCATGTCCTTGCGGTTGTCGTGATTGCATCCATAGTTTTATGGTGCTTCGACTATGTGTTGGGCTGGTTAATGAAGTTTATTATCGGGTAAGAGAGCTATGAAACGTTGGTACATTATTCATGCCTATTCAGGCTATGAAAAACAGGTGTTGCGCTCGCTTAATGATCGAATCCAGCGTAGCGCTGTAGCCGATAGCTTTGGTGAAGTCCTCGTCCCTACCGAAGAAGTAGTGGAAATGAAGGATGGCAAGAAACGCAAATCAGAACGGAAATTCTTTCCCGGCTATGTGTTAGTCGAAATGGAAATGAATGATGAAACTTGGCACATTGTTAAAGAATGTCCAAAAGTATTAGGCTTTATTGGCGGCACGGCGGAAAAGCCTGCGCCAATCACGCAGAAAGAAGCGGATGCGATTCTTGCGCGTGTGCGCAATACCGGCGAAGCGCCTCGTCCTAAGACGATGTTTGAGCCGGGCGAAGAGCTGCTGGTTATTGACGGTCCATTCACAGACTTTAAAGGTGTGGTGGAAGAGGTTCAGTACGAGAAATCACGCTTGACGCTGACGATTAATGTATTTAACCGGCCGACGCAGGTTGAACTGGAATTCCGCCAAGTCGAAAAATCAGTTTAAGCTGTATTGGCTGTAAAACGCCCGGTTTTCTATAAACCGGGCATTATTGTTGTAACGATACCGTTGCTTATAAATTGGGGAGCCTAGCGGCGTTTGCACCCAGAGGTAATTTGAAATGGCTAAGAAGATTGACAGCTATATCAAGCTGCAAGTTCCAGCTGGTAAAGCGAATCCATCTCCACCGATTGGTCCTGCACTGGGTCAGCGCGGTGTGAACATCATGGCATTCTGTAAAGAATTCAATGCTGCGACACAAAAAGTTGAAGCTGGCCTGCCAATTCCAGTCGTGATCACTGTGTACAACGACAAGTCGTTCACATTCATCATGAAAACTCCGCCTGCAGCTGTTCTTCTGAAGAAAGCTGCCGGCATCCAGAAAGGTTCTGCTGTGCCTAACAAAACTAAAGTTGGCAAGCTGACCCGCGCTCAGTTGGAAGAAATTGCGACTACTAAAGAACCGGATTTGACTGGTGCTGATTTAGACGCTCGTGTACGCACCATCGCTGGTTCTGCACGTTCTATGGGCTTGGAAGTGGAGCTATAAGACATGGCAAAGTTAACTAAACGTCAAAAAGCCATTGCTGCTGCTTTAGAAGCAAACAAAGTTTACACTTTGGAAGAAGCAGTGCAGGTTCTGAACAGCCTTCCAGCGCCTAAATTCAAAGAATCTTTGGATGTTGCTGTGAATCTGGGTGTAGATCCGCGTAAATCTGACCAGGTTGTCCGCGGCGCGACTACGCTTCCTGCAGGTACAGGTAAAACTGTGCGTGTAGCGGTATTCGCTCAAGGCGCAGCTGCAGAAGCGGCGAAAGAAGCTGGCGCAGACATCGTTGGTTTTGATGACCTTGCTGAAAGCATTCAGGCAGGCAACCTTGACTTTGACGTAGTGATTGCAGCTCCGGATGCAATGCGCGTTGTCGGTAAGCTGGGTACTGTTCTTGGTCCGCGCGGCTTAATGCCGAACCCGAAAGTGGGTACTGTAACTCCTGACGTAGCGACTGCAGTTAAAAATGCAAAAGCTGGTCAAGCGCGTTACCGTGTAGACAAAGCGGGTATCATCCACGCTGCGATCGGCCAAGTAGGCTTTACTGCTGAAGCGATCCGCTCAAACGTTGAAACTTTAGTTGCTGACTTGAAAAAATTAAAGCCGGCTACTTCTAAAGGCGTTTACATTCAAAAGATCACTCTGAGCTCAACTATGGGCCCGGGTCTGGTTGTTGAAGTAGCGAACGTTTCTAAATAAGCTGCGGCTTATTGAAAGAATTTTAAAGCCCTGAGTAATATTTGAAGCGCTGCTTCAAATATTATGCAAGAGAAGCCGGTTTCGGACTGCTTGCAAGCTTAGGCAAACTTTGAATTGATAAATGTAAATTTGTCAGCGTCAAAGACCTCGGGCGAGGGGAGTTTTACGCTTCCTTCTTAATCCTCCAGCCTGAGCAGACGCGGTGGTGTGATTTGTTCATCCTCCGCGTGCAGGTTCAGCGATGGGCCTGCGAATTGGGAGTGTGCTCTTTGCTGGAGTGCATAAATCACCGTTAGGAGGTTTTACAATGGCTCTTCTTATCGAAGACAAAAAACAGATCGTTGCTGAAGTAGCTGAAGTTGCTTCTACAGCGTTTGCTGCTGTTGTTGCTGACTACCAAGGTTTAACTGTTGAGCAGCTGACTGCTCTTCGTGTTGAAGCCCGCAAGCTGGGTGTTGCTACACGCGTTGTACGTAATACTTTGGCTAAGCGCGCTCTTCAAGATACGCAATTCACGATCTTGAATGACAACCTTGTTGGCCCAACAATCTTAGCTTTCTCGACTTCTGAAGACGACATGGGCGCAGCTGCGCGCTTGTTCGAAGAATTCGCTAAAACTAACAAAGCATTTGAGCTTAAAGCTGCTGCATTTGACGGCAAGCTTTATCAAGGTGCTGACGTTAGCGTTATCGCGAACCTGCCGAACCAAGAAAAAGCGCTTACTATGCTTGCCAATGTTCTTCAAGCTCCTATTTCGAAATTGGGCCGCTTGCTTACAGCGCTTCAAGAGAAAAACGAGTCAGAAGCTGCATAAGCTTAAATCATTTTACACACCATTCAATTTCCATTTGGAGTTATTCTCATGGCTTTAACAAACGAAGAAATCCTGAACGCAGTTGCTGAAAAAACTGTTCTTGAACTTGTTGAACTGATCTCTGCTTTCGAAGAGAAATTCAACGTTTCTGCTGCTGCTGTAGCTGTAGCTGCTGGTCCAGCTGCTGCTGCTGTTGAAGAGCAAACTGAATTCAACGTTGAGCTGACTTCTTTCGGCGCGAACAAAGTAGCTGTAATTAAAGCAGTTCGTGAAGTTACTGGCCTTGGCTTGAAAGAAGCTAAAGACCTGGTTGAAGGCGCTCCTTCACTTCTTAAAGAAGGCGTTTCTAAAGAAGAAGCTGAAGAACTTAAGAAGAAACTTGATGAAACTGGTGCTACAATTACTGTTAAGTAATTTCGCCAGGGGGCAAATATTAATTTGACCCCGAAAATTGGCTGATGGCTCTTGGGTCATCAGCCTTTTTGCGTTACACTAATCGGCTCGATTTTTGTTTGCATAATATAAAAATCGTACAGATTAGAAATAAAGATAAATACTAAACGCTTACCAATATTTTTCCGTTTAAAAAATATTGTTAAGCGTTTTAATACCACTATAAATTGCAGCATTTGTAAAAGTGGTGGCCATATCGGCCTGCGTAATTCCTTCTGAACCCGTTCTGCAGGCGGGTTCGGTTTACTTTCCGAGGACTCCAGATGGCATACTCATATACCGAAAAGAAACGGATCCGTAAGAATTTTGGTAAATTGCCCAAGGTAATGGACGTTCCGTACTTGCTCGCGATTCAAGTCGACTCGTACAGAACTTTCTTGCAAGACGGCAAAACTCCAAAAAACCGCGAAGATATCGGTCTCCAAGCCGCATTTCGTTCAGTTTTTCCTATAGAAAGTTATTCTGGCAATGCTGCTTTAGAATTTGTTGAGTATAGTCTTGGTAAGCCTGAGTTTGATGTCCGCGAGTGCATTCTCCGCGGCTCGACTTATGCAGCGCCAATGCGTGTAAAAATCCGTTTGATCTTGAAAGATCGCGAAACCAAATCAATTAAAGACGTCCGCGAGCAGGAAGTCTACATGGGCGAAATGCCGCTCATGACCGATAACGGTACTTTCGTTATCAACGGCACTGAGCGTGTAATTGTGTCTCAATTGCACCGTTCTCCGGGCGTGTTCTTTGACCACGACAAGGGCAAAACCCATTCCAGCGGCAAAGTGCTGTATTCCGCACGCATCATTCCTTACCGCGGTTCATGGCTGGACTTCGAATTTGACGCCAAAGACCTTGTTTACGTGCGTATTGACCGCCGCCGCAAGCTGCTGGCGACCGTTGTGCTGCGCGCACTGGGCTACAGCAACTCGCAGATTCTGGATTTGTTCTACGAAAAAGTGCCTGTATACCTGGATATGGGCAGCTATCAGATTGACCTGGTGCCGGAACGCCTGCGCGGCGAAATGGCGCAGTTCGATATTGCTGACAAAGACGGCAAAGTCATTGTGGAGCAGGGCAAGCGCATCAATGCGCGCCACGTGCGCCAAATGGAAGCAGCCGGCCTTGAAAAGCTTTCTGTGCCTGATGAATACCTGTATGAGCGCATTATCGCGGAAGACGTTGCTTTGCGCGACGGCGATGTGATTGCAGCAAACACCGTACTCAGCCATGAAATTATGGTGAAGCTGGCGGAAGGCGGCGTTAAGCAGTTCAACATCCTGTTCACCAATGACATTGACCGCGGTTCATTCATTGCCGACTCATTGCGCGCAGACACCACGGCAGGCCGTGAAGAAGCGCTGGTTGAAATCTACAAGGTAATGCGTCCGGGCGAGCCGCCAACTAAAGAAGCGGCTGAAAACCTGTTCAACAATCTGTTCTTCTCTTCAGAGCGCTATGACCTGTCGCCGGTTGGCCGCATGAAGTTCAACCGCCGCCTGGGCCGTCCTTATGAAGTAGGCACGGATCAGAAATCGCGTGAAGTTGAAGGCATTCTGTCGAACGAAGACATTACTGACGTTCTGAAAACATTGGTTGAAATCCGCAACGGTAAAGGTGAAGTCGACGATATCGACCACTTGGGCAACCGCCGCGTGCGTTCAGTCGGTGAGATGACTGAAAACCAGTTCCGTGTTGGTTTAGTTCGTGTAGAGCGCGCTGTTAAAGAGCGTTTAAGCCAGGCTGAAACAGACAATCTATCTCCGCAGGATTTGATCAATGCGAAGCCAGTGGCTGCTGCAATCAAGGAATTCTTCGGTTCAAGCCAGCTGTCCCAGTTCATGGACCAGAACAACCCGCTGTCTGAGATTACCCATAAGCGCCGCGTTTCAGCGCTTGGCCCGGGCGGCTTGACGCGTGAACGCGCAGGCTTTGAAGTGCGTGACGTACATCAGACTCACTACGGCCGCGTATGTCCAATTGAAACGCCTGAAGGTCCAAACATTGGCCTGATCAACTCGCTTTCTGTTTATGCGAAATGCAACAACTTCGGTTTCCTGGAAACGCCATACCGCAAAGTGGTTGATGGCCGCGTAACAGACGACGTTGAATACCTGTCTGCGATTGAAGAAGTAGGCACTGTGATTGCGCAGGCCGACTCCGGCGTAGATGCAGACGGCAACTTGACGGAAGAATTCGTATCTGTGCGCCATCAGGGCGACTTCGTGCGCATGCCTCCTGAAAAAGTTACGCATATGGACGTTTCTGCACAGCAGGTTGTGTCTGTCGCTGCCTCACTGATTCCATTCCTTGAACACGATGACGCCAACCGCGCATTGATGGGTTCAAACATGCAGCGTCAGGCTGTGCCTACATTGATTGCTGACAAGCCGCTTGTAGGTACAGGCATGGAAGCGAATGTAGCGCATGACTCCGGCGTGTGCGTGCTGGCGCAGCGCGGCGGCCGCATTGACTTTGTTGACGCTTCCCGCGTGGTTATCCGCGTCAATGAAGAAGAAATGGTGGCAGGCGAAGCAGGCGTAGATATCTACAACCTGATCAAATACACCCGTTCTAACCAGAACACCTGCATCAACCAGAAAGTTCTGGTGAAGCTGGGCGATAAAGTCGGGCGCGGCGATGTGCTGGCGGACGGCCCGTCGACGGATGGCGGCGAGCTGGCGCTGGGTCAAAACATGCGCGTTGCGTTCATGACCTGGAACGGCTACAACTATGAAGACTCGATCCTGCTTTCTGAGCGCGTTCTGCAGGAAGACCGCTTAACTTCGATCCATATTCAGGAACTGTCATGCGTCGCGCGCGACACCAAACTGGGTGCGGAAGAAATTACTGCGGATATCCCGAACGTAGGCGAAGCTGCGCTGTCCAAACTGGATGAGTCAGGCATTGTTTACATCGGCGCTGAAGTGACTGCGGGCGATATTCTGGTCGGCAAAGTAACGCCTAAAGGCGAAACCCAGCTGACTCCTGAAGAAAAACTGCTTCGCGCAATCTTCGGTGAAAAAGCGGCTGACGTGAAAGATTCATCTTTGCGCGTATCTTCAGGCGTGAAAGGCACCGTGATTGACGTTCAGGTGTTTACGCGTGACGGCCTTGAAAAAGACGACCGCGCGCAAGCGATTGAAAAAGCGCAGCTGGATGCTTACCGCAAAGACTTGAAAGAAGAATACAAAATCTTCGAAGAAGCTGCGCGCGAACGCATTATCCGCCTGCTGAAAGGCCAGGAGTCTAACGGCGGCGGCACCACTAAGCGCGGTGACAAAATCACTGAAGAGCTGCTGTCTGGCTTAGAGCTGGTTGACTTGCTGGAAATTCAGCCAAGCGATGAAGCTGTTGCTGAGCGCCTGACGCAAATTCAGGTCTTCCTGAAAGAGAAGAGCTTCGAGATTGACGAGAAGTTTGCTGAGAAGAAGCGCAAGCTTTCGACTGGCGACGAGCTGACCACTGGCGTGCTGAAAGTAGTTAAGGTTTACTTAGCTGTTAAGCGCCGCATTCAGCCGGGCGATAAAATGGCCGGCCGTCACGGTAACAAAGGTGTTGTATCCAACATCCTGCCGGTGGAAGACATGCCGCATGACGCCAACGGCGTGCCTGTAGATGTCGTGCTTAACCCGCTGGGCGTACCGTCGCGTATGAACGTGGGCCAGATTCTTGAAACCCACTTGGGCATGGCGGCTAAAGGCCTTGGCGATCAAATCGACAAGATGCTGAAGCAGCAGCGCACTGTGCTGGAACTGCGTGAATTCTTAGACAAGATTTACAACAAGGTCGGCGGCGAGCAGGAAGATCTGGACAGCTTGACGGATGATGAAATCCTGGCGCTTTCCGGCAACCTCCGCGCGGGCGTGCCATTGGCGACTCCGGTATTTGACGGCGCTGAAGAATCGCAGATCAAAGACCTGCTTGAGCTTGCGAACATCTCGCGCACGGGTCAAACCGTATTGTATGATGGCCGCACAGGCGAGCGTTTTGACCGTCCGGTAACTGTCGGCTACATGTACATGCTGAAGCTGAACCACTTGGTAGACGACAAAATGCATGCGCGTTCTACCGGTTCTTACTCGCTTGTTACCCAGCAGCCATTGGGCGGTAAAGCGCAGTTCGGCGGCCAGCGTTTCGGTGAGATGGAAGTCTGGGCGCTTGAAGCATACGGCGCAGCTTACACGCTTCAGGAAATGCTTACAGTTAAGTCGGATGACGTTGAAGGCCGTACCCGCATCTATAAGAACATTGTAGATGGCAACCATTATATGGATCCGGGCATGCCTGAATCGTTCAACGTATTGACCAAAGAGATCCGTTCTTTAGGTATCAACATTGAACTGAAAAATGGTGACTAAGTAACCATTAATCCCCCCAGCCCCCTTTGAGAAAGGGGGAGTTCCAGCGCTAAATAAGCTGGAGCTTCCCTCCTTTGCTGAAGGAGGGACTGAGGGAGGATTGTTCAGTTAAAAAACAATATTTGTGACCCAGCCGGGAAGCGAAAATCTTCTCGGCACACGGAGAAAAAAATTGAAAGACTTGCTCGATATCATGCGCAAAAAGACGGACTCAGACGGTCATGCTCCAGTAGAGTTTGACCGCATCCGTATTGGTCTTGCGTCACCAGAAATGATTAAGTCATGGTCTCACGGCGAAGTGAAAAAGCCTGAGACAATCAACTACCGCACGTTCAAGCCTGAACGCGACGGCTTATTCTGCGCCAAAATCTTTGGCCCGGTAAAAGATTACGAATGCTTGTGCGGTAAATACAAGCGCATGAAATACAAAGGCGTCATTTGTGAAAAATGCGGCGTCGAAGTAACCACGGCGAAAGTCCGCCGCGAGCGCATGGGCCACATTGAGCTGGCTTCTCCAGTTGCGCATATCTGGTTCTTAAAATCACTTCCGAGCCGTATCGGTCTATTATTAGACATGACATTGCGCGATATCGAACGCGTATTGTATTTCGAATCTTATGTGGTTACTGACCCGGGCATGACGCCGTTCGAAAAATACCAGCTTCTGAACGATGAAGAATACTTCAATGCCCTGGAAGAGCACGGCGATGAATTCACAGCGAAAATGGGCGCGGAAGCGGTTCAGGACCTGCTGAAAGACATCGACCTTGAAGCTGAAATTTCCCGCCTGCGCGAAGAAATTCCGGTAACGACGTCAGAAACCAAGCTGAAGAAAGCCTCTAAGCGCCTGAAGCTGATGGAAGCGTTTAAAGACTCGAACAACAAGCCTGAATGGATGGTGATGAATGTGCTGCCGGTGCTGCCGCCAGACCTTCGTCCGCTGGTGCCGCTTGAAGGCGGCCGTTTCGCGACGTCTGACCTGAACGACCTTTACCGCCGCGTAATCAACCGTAACAACCGCTTGAAGCGCCTGCTTGACCTGGCTGCGCCGGACATCATCGTGCGCAATGAAAAGCGCATGCTGCAAGAGTCTGTAGACGCATTGCTGGACAACGGC
Source organism: Acinetobacter sp. WCHAc010034 (assembly GCF_001696615.3). Taxonomy (NCBI): domain Bacteria; kingdom Pseudomonadati; phylum Pseudomonadota; class Gammaproteobacteria; order Moraxellales; family Moraxellaceae; genus Acinetobacter; species Acinetobacter sp. WCHAc010034. The sequence continues at coordinate 2,200,410 of NZ_CP032279.1, forward strand.
CGCCGCGGCCGCGCGATTACCGGTTCGAACAAGCGCCCATTGAAATCTTTGGCCGACATGATCAAAGGTAAGCAGGGCCGTTTCCGTCAGAACTTGCTCGGTAAGCGTGTTGACTATTCAGGCCGTTCGGTGATTACCGTTGGCCCGAACCTGCGCCTGCACCAGTGTGGCCTTCCGAAGAAAATGGCGCTTGAACTGTTCAAGCCGTTCATCTTCGCTAAGCTGCAGGCATCCGGCCAGGCAACCACCATTAAAGCTGCCAAGAAAATGGTTGAGCGCGAAACCCCGGAAGTTTGGGACGTTCTTGCTCACGTAATCCGCCAGCATCCAATCATGCTGAACCGTGCGCCTACGCTTCACCGTTTGGGCCTGCAGGCATTTGAACCGACCCTGATTGAAGGTAAGGCGATCCGTCTTCACCCGCTGGTCTGCGCCGCGTTCAACGCCGACTTCGACGGTGACCAAATGGCGGTGCACGTTCCATTGACGCTTGAAGCGCAATTGGAAGCCCGCGCGCTGATGATGTCGACTAACAACATTCTGTCGCCTGCCAACGGTGAACCGATCATCGTGCCGTCTCAGGACGTGGTCTTGGGCCTGTATTACATCACCCGTGATGCGATCAACGCCAAAGGCGAAGGCATGGTGTTTGCGGATACCCACGAAGTAAACCGCGCACTGGCGACTGGTCAGGTAGACCTGCATGCCCGCGTAAAAGCGCGTGTGCATCAGACTGTGATTGATGAAAACGGCAACCGTGAACAGCAGACCATTGTTGTAGACACGACGCCAGGCCGCTGCCTGCTGTGGGAAGTTGTTCCTGAAGGCATGGACTTCCAGCAAATCAACGTAGAGATGACTAAAAAGAACATCTCTAAGCTGATCAACTCCTGCTACCGTAAGCTGGGCCTGAAAGATACTGTTATCTTTGCTGACCAGCTGATGTACCTGGGCTTCCGCCAAGCGACGCGTTCAGGCGTATCGGTGGGCATGGAAGACATGCTGATTCCGCCGACTAAGCAGGTCATTATTGACAAAGCTGAAACTGAAGTCCGCGAAATCGAGCAGCAGTTTGAGCAGGGCTTTGTAACTGCCGGCGAACGCTACAACAAAGTAGTCGATATCTGGGCGCGCACCAACGACCAGGTTGCGAAAGCGATGATGGACAACCTGTCATTCACTACTGTGAAAAACAAGCAGGGTGAAGACGAGAAGCAGAAATCATTCAACTCGATCTACATGATGTCTGACTCCGGTGCCCGTGGTTCGGCAGCTCAGATCCGTCAGCTGGCGGGTATGCGTGGCCTGATGGCGAAACCGGATGGCTCGATCATTGAAACCCCGATTAAAGCCAACTTCCGTGAAGGCTTGACAGTACTTCAGTACTTCATTTCAACACACGGCGCGCGTAAAGGTTTGGCCGATACCGCATTGAAAACAGCGAACTCCGGTTACCTGACCCGCCGTCTGGTAGACGTTGCGCAGGACTTGGTCATTACTGAGCCTGACTGCGGCACTTTAGGCGGTCTGGTAATGACCCCGTTCATTCAGGGCGGCGACGTTATCGAGAACTTAGGTACGCGAGTACTGGGCCGTGTTGTTGCTGAAGATGTCAAGAAAGCCGGTTCTGATGAAATTCTGCTGCCGCGCAATACCCTGATTGACGAAAAAATCGCTGCCTTCCTTGAAGAAGCGGGCGTCGATGAAGTTAAAGTGCGTTCAGTGGTTTCCTGTGAATCTACCTTCGGCGTGTGCGCGAAATGCTACGGCCGTGACCTTGCGCGCGGCCATCTGGTGAACCCGGGTGAATCTGTCGGCGTTATGGCCGCTCAGTCCATCGGTGAGCCGGGCACGCAGCTGACCATGCGTACATTCCACGTGGGCGGCGCAGCCAGCCGAACTTCTGCAGCCAACAGCGTGCAGGTCCGCAACAAAGGTACCGTGCGTTTCCACAACGTGAAAACCGTACAGCATGCCAAAGGCCATCTGGTATCGACTTCGCGTTCTGGTGAAATCGGCATCGCGGATGACTTAGGCCGTGAACGCGAACGCTATAAGCTGCCTTACGGCGCGTCTATCCTGCTGAAGGATGGCCAGTCTGTAGAAGCCGGCGGCATTGTGGCGACTTGGGATCCGCATACGCATCCATTGGTGACGGAAGTTGCCGGTAAAGTGCGCTTCAGCCAAATCGCTGACGGCGTAACCGTAACATCGAAAACTGATGATGCGACTGGCATGACCACCATCGAAATCCTGCCAGTGACTTCGCGTCCTGCGTCAGGCAAAGATTTGCGTCCGGCGGTGGTATTGGATACGGTTGATGGCGGTGAGCAGTTCTACTTCCTGCCGCAGAACACCATTCTTTCTGTCCGTGACGGCGAAACAATCGGTGTCGGTGATGTTATCGGCCGTGTACCTCAAGAGACTTCACGTACGCGTGACATTACCGGTGGTCTGCCGCGCGTAGCCGACCTGTTTGAAGCGCGCAAGCCGAAAGAGCATGCAATTCTTGCTGAGATTTCAGGTGTAGTCAGCTTCGGTAAAGAAACCAAAGGCAAGAACCGCCTGGTGATTACGCCGGATGACGGTTCTGAGATCTACGAAGAGCTGATTCCGAAATGGCGTACCATTAACGTGTTCGAAGGCGAGCATGTGAACCGCGGTGAAACCATTTCTGACGGCCCGCAGAACCCGCACGACATCCTGCGCCTGAAAGGCGAAGTGGCGCTGACCAACTACATCGTGAACGAAGTTCAGGACGTATACCGTCTGCAAGGCGTGAAAATCAACGACAAGCATATTGAAGTCATCGTGCGTCAAATGCTGCGTAAAGTTGACATCACTGACGGCGGCGATACCAGCTTCATCAAAGGCGAACAGGTGGATTACATCCGCATGGTTCAGGAAAACCAGGCTGTGCTTGCGCAGAACAAGTTCCCTGCCAAGTATGAGCGCCAATTGATGGGTATCACCAAAGCGTCGCTTTCTACCGACTCGTTCATCTCTGCTGCATCGTTCCAGGAAACAACCCGCGTGTTGACTGAAGCGGCTGTAACAGGCAAAGAAGATGACCTGCGCGGCCTGAAAGAAAACGTGGTTGTGGGCCGCCTAATCCCTGCGGGTACAGGCTTGGCTTACCATCTGGAGCGCCGCCGCCAGGAAGCGGAAGCTGCCGAGCTTGAGCTTCACAATGACTTCTCTGATGTGGATCAGGCTTTAAGCCAGGCATTCAGTCAGGAATTCAACAACGGCTTATAAGTTCTGAGCTGAATTGAGAAAGGCGCCTCCGGGCGCCTTTTTTATGCGGAAACCGTCTGGAAAACAGTGAAAATTACCGCTTTATTTTGCTGAAAAAATCGCCTATATTGGAAAGATAATAATTGAATTTATTCACTTTCTTTTAAACAAAATAATAGGGCATAAAATGAAATCTATCCGTACATTATTGGCAGTTTCAGCTTTATCCGCGGCCGCCGGCGCATTTGCGGCGCCAATGCCGAACAGCATTGTGCTGGAAGGCAAGGCGGTGGTGCCGGTGCTGAAAACCGAGGTGATCCGCAAAGTTCAAGGGCAGGCGCCTGTGCGCAGCGTTGAAGCCACTGTTTTTGAAGTGTCGAATCAGGGCAAGGACATTGTGGCGCGGGAAATCCAGCTGCAGGACAATCAAGGCCAGTTTTCAGACAAGCAGCTGTCCATTCCGGTGCTGAAGCAGGGCAGCGTGATTGTGCCGACCTCTAAAATTGAACTGAATAAAACGCTGAAGCAGGACGGGCAGATTATCTCCCAAACCAGAAAGCTGGATGCGGAAGGCATGGAGTTTAAAAAAGGCCAGGAGCCGGTCAAGCGCACGCTGCAGCTGGATCAAGCCCAAGCGCCTGAAAGCGGCGTTAAGCTGTCGCATGCGGTGCTGACTGAAAACGGCGCGGTGAGCAAAGATATTGTGGTGCTCAGCGAAGAGGAATAAGCCGCCTGCTGTGGATGAGCAAAAGCCCTGACCGATTCAGGGCTTTTTTACAAATTACTGCAAAATTTGCCTGAGGCGTAACATTCGCTCAGATTTAGTTTCATAATATGGCGCTAAGCTGTAGCTTATCGGAAAGGAAAGGGGAATGGCCATGAACATGAAAAAATTAGGCTGCGCAATGGCCGCGGCAGCCCTGTCGGCAACGCTGCTGGCAGGCTGTGAAAGCATGTCGGCGAATGAACAGCGCATTGGCGCAGCGGCGCTTGGCGGCGCCATCGGCGGCGGCGTAGGCAGCTCTGTCGGCGGCACAGCAGGCGCAGCCATTGGCGGCGGCGCAGGCGCAGCGGTCGGCAGCAAAACTCAGAATGGCTCAAACCGCAACGCGACTTACAGCGGCGTCGGCGGCGCGATTGGTTCAGCAGTCGGCAAAAGCGTCTTAGGCGGCAATGCCGGCGCAGCCATTGGCGGCGCGATCGGCGGCGGCGCGGGCGCAGCGATTGAACAGAAGAAGCGCTGATTTTCCGCTGCCGGGAACAGGCGCCTGCACAGCAGGCGCTTTTTTATTGCTTCGGCTGCTTGCGCCGGATATACAGGGTCTTCTGCACTTCCGCAATGCGCAGGCCGGCTTCATCAAAAATATTCAGGGAATAATTGCGGATCACCGGCGCATAGTTTTCGGCCAGCGCCTTGATCTGCTCGATTTCCTGAAAGTCTACGCGGATGTCGGCATGCACGGCGCCGCGCCCGGGGGAAAGGAACTGAATTGAGGCAGCTTTGTCCCAGACAATATACTTGGGGCCCAAATGGTGGATGAGCAGCAGCATGTAAAAGGGGTCAACCATTGAATACAGGCTGCCGCCGAAATGCACGCCGGCAATGTTACGGTTTTTGCGGGTCAGGGGCATTTTGACCCGGATATGGTGATTGGCGAGGTCAATTTTATCAATTTCAATGCCGGCGCCTTTATAGGGCGCGTAGCGGTTCAGCATGAATTTGGAGACAACCGGGATTGTCATTATTTTCTGGATCAGGCGCATCGGGGTCAATTCCTTTTTATCGGCATCTCAGCATACTAGAGCATAATTAAAAAAACGGCATTGATCAGATTGCCGCCACTTCATGCTAAAAGGCCAGTCTGAATGGCCGGAAAAAGGAATGCCATATGGATGCGCGCGCGCAATGGGTCAGCACGGCAGATCAGCAGCAGCTGTATGCGAAAGCGTGGGGTGATGAGCGCAATCCCGCGCTGGTTCTGGTGCATGGCTACCCCGATCATCAGGAGGTCTGGGAGCGGGTGATTCCGCACCTGATTCAGGATTTTTTCATTGTGACTTATGACGTGCGCGGGGCGGGCCAGTCCTCCGCGCCGCGGCGGGTTCAGGATTACCGGCTGGAGCTGCTGTCGGCAGATCTGGACAGCGTCACGCAGGCGCTGCTGGGCGGGCGGAGCTTTCATCTGGCGGCCCATGACTGGGGCTCAATACAGTCTTGGGAATCAGTCACCGACGCGCGGTTCCGCGGCCGGATTTTATCCTATACCACAATTTCAGGGCCCTGCCTGGACCATGCCGCCTTCTGGATGCGCGGGCAGTTCAGGCATCAAAAGCCGGAATTTTTCAGGCAGCTGGGCAAGTCCTGGTATATCGCCGCCTTTCAGCTGCCGTTTTTGGCGCCGGCGGCGTGGCGCTTTTTCAGCCCCGAGCGCTGGAGGAAGGTTGTCGCCCGGCTGGAGCGCAGCACGGATTTGCCTTTAAACGCCAATATTGCCAAAGACGGCAAATACGGCATAGGGCTGTACCGCGCTAATTTCATGCCGCGCCTGCTGCAGCCGCGCGCGCGCCATGCGGTTTGCCCGGTGCAGGCGGTGGTGCTCAAGCGCGATCAGTTTGTCAGCCCGGCACTGATTGCTGAAATGCCGAAATGGGCGGAACAGTTTTCCCGCGCAGATATCGACGCCAATCATTGGGCGGTGCTGAGCCAGCCTGCGCTGATTGCGGGCTGCATCGGCGGTTTTGCGCGGAAAAGTCAGGCCGGGCAGGCGGTGCCCGGCGCAGCGCCGGACTGAATGAAAGCTGATCAAATTGCAGTTTAAGGTTTTTTAATCTGCTAAAATGGCGGCTTTTCGTCTTCCCCCAAATTTATTCATGAATGCCGTAGTAATTGCGATTGCCGTGATGTTTATACTCTCCATCGCGCGAGTTTCTGTTGTTCTGACTTTGGTCATTGCAGCAATTGTTGGCGGTTTAGTTGCAGGACTGAGCCTGTCAGACACCATTAATGCCTTTAATGCCGGCTTAGGCGACGGCGCCGAAGTGGCGCTGGCCTATGCGGTTTTGGGCGCGTTCGCCCTGGCGCTGTCTAAATCCGGCCTGCCTGATCTGCTGGCGCACAAGCTGATTGGCATGCTTGGCGCCGAAGTGACGCAGATCCGCGCCAGAAAGGTCAAATATCTGCTGCTCGGCATTCTGCTGGTGGCGGCGATCTGTTCACAGAACCTGATTCCGGTGCATATTGCGTTTATTCCTGTGCTGGTGCCGCCTCTGCTGAAGGTCATGAACCATCTGAAGCTGGACCGCCGCGCGGCCGCCTGCGTCATGACCATGGGCCTGGTGGCGACCTATATCTTCCTGCCGGTCGGTTTCGGCGCGATTTTCCTTGAACAGATCCTGATGGGCAACATCAATAAAATTGGCGCAGCCTACGGCCTGCATGTTGAGCGCTGGATGATGCCGGCAGGCATGGCGATTCCCGTGCTGGGCATGCTGCTGGGCATGCTGTTTGCGGTCTTTGTCAGCTACCGCAAGCCGCGCATCTACACCGACCGCGCCGTTGCGCGCGTAACCGCAATTGATCTGGATAAGCCGGTCCGCGCCGGTGAAATGCAGCTGCTGGCCGATGATGCGGAAGAATTAAAGCAGGAAGCGGAAAAAGCGCCGGTCATTGCCAAGAAAACCATGCTGATGGCCTTTCTGGCGATTGTACTGACGCTGGTTGCGCAACTGTATTCAGGCTCGATGATTCTGGGCGGCCTGGTCGGTTTTGCCGTGCTGTCCGGCGCCGGAATTTTCAAATGGCAGGATGCTGATGATGTCTTTGTGCAGGGCATGCGCATGATGGCGCTGGTCGGCTTCATCATGATTTCCGCCGCCGGCTTTGCCTCGGTGATGACCGCAACGGGCGACATTAATCAGCTGGTGAACGGCGTGGTGCACATCATTGGCGACAATCATGCGCTGGCAGCCTTCCTGATGCTGTTTATCGGCCTGTTTGTCACGATCGGCATTGGATCATCCTTTTCCAGCGTGCCTGTGCTGGCGGTTATTTACGTGCCGCTGTGCGTGCAGTTCGGCTTCAGCCCGCTGGCAACCGTGGCGCTGATCGGCACCGCCGCCGCTTTGGGCGATGCCGGTTCGCCTGCTTCCGATTCGACTCTGGGGCCGACAGCCGGCCTGGGGGTTGATGGCCAGCATGACCATATCTGGGATACGGTGATTCCGACATTCATTCATTTCAATATCCCGCTGCTGATTTTCGGCTGGATCGCCGCCATGGTGCTCTAAAATGAAAAAAAGGCGATTTTAAAATCGCCTTTTTTATTATTAATTCTGATTGGAAAGGTTGGAATAAAATAAATAATTTATTATTAATCTTGATTGAAATTGTTGGTATTTAAATATATATTTATAATATATATTATGAAATTAAAACCAAGCCATAAGCTAGGTTTAAAATAAATAATGATTATAAACAAATAGATATAAAATAATAAAAATAAAGTAAATTAATAATGTTGCATAGTATTGAAACAATTGTTTAATATTTAATTATTCATTCTAGAGGTTGTTTAAAATGTTGAAACAAGCTGCTCTTATTGCATTATTGGGGATGTCTGCTTCTGCGATGGCAGGTCAGTGGCAGGTAAAAGTCGGCGCTTCTGCAATCGCTCCAACAGCAGATACAAGTATTCTAAATGGCGCGGCTAAAGTAGAAGCAGACGACGAATTTGCATTTACCCCATCTGTAGAATATTTCTTCAATGACAATATTTCCACTGAATTGCTTCTTGCTGCGCCAATCAGCCATGATGTATTGCTTGATGGTGAAAATGCAGTAAAAATTAAGCATTTGCCGCCTACATTGACAGTTAAATACAATTTTAAGAACTCCACTGGCTTTACGCCATACATCGGCGTTGGCGGCACAGCATTTATTGCTTGGGATGAAAAATCAGACCTTGGAAAAGTTAAAGTAAAAGAAGACTTCGGCTTTGCGGGTCAAGTCGGCTTTAATTTCCAGCCGGCCGATGCTAAAAACTGGGGCGTATTTGCTGACGTACGCTATGCGCAGCTGAGCCCAGAAGTACAAATTGAAAATGTTCCTAAGTTTGATTTAGACATCGATCCGGTTATTTACACAATCGGCTACAGCTACAAATTCTAATTTCCAGAATTTAATCAGCGCAAAGGCCCCATCTTCCCGATGGGGTTTTTTATCGGCTAAAATAAAATCACAATAAAGGCTGAAATACAGGCTGCAGTTCAAGGCAGCACAGAAAATCCATCAGAACAATATTCAGGAAGTGCAGCAGTGAAAATAAGACGATTATCCGCTTTAGCATTTTTATGCGCCGCCGGCTTTGCGGCGCAGGCCGCCAGTTTCGACTGCCAGAAGGCGCACACCCCGACCGAGCATGCGGTGTGCAGCCACCGCGCATTGAATGATGCGGATGTAAAAATGGCGGCGACATACGGCATTGTGAAGCGCCTGATGCCGATGGGGACGCGGGGAGAGATTCAAGACCAGCAGGTCAAATGGCTGCAGCTGCGCGATCAGTGCCGCGACAATGCCAGCTGCCTGAGCGACGTTTACAGGATGCGCCAGCAGAAGCTGGACTTGTATCTGGAGCGGGTTTATCGGCAGGGGCCGTTTTAAGCGTTAAATTTTATCCATTCCGGCATTGAAAATCGGCGAAGCTGCTCCATTCATATAACAGTCAATAAAAACATTGTTCTATGAGTTTAAGGAGTAACTGATGAGCGAGCAAAACGCGCAAAAACACAGCTTTCAGGCGGAAGTGGCCCAGCTGCTGCATTTGGTGACCCATTCACTGTATTCCAACCCTGAAATTTTCCTGCGCGAGCTGATTTCCAATGCATCCGACGCCTGCGACAAGCTGCGTTTCGAAGGCATTAATCACCCTGAATATTATGAAAATGATCCGAACCTGCATGTCCGCGTCATGCTGGATAAAGACCGTAAAACCATTACGATTTCTGACAACGGCATTGGCCTGAGCCAGCAGGAAGCGATTGACAACCTCGGCACCATCGCCAAATCAGGCACCAAGGACTTTATGTCCAAGCTGACCGGCGACCAGAAGTCAGATGCGCAGCTGATTGGCCAGTTTGGCGTCGGCTTCTATTCGGGCTTTATCGCTGCCGATAAAATTGCCGTTGAATCGCGCCGCGCCGGAGCGGAAGCGTCTGAAGGCGTGCGCTGGGTCAGCGCCGGCACAGGCGAATTTGAAGTGGAGCAGATTGAAAAGGCTTCACGTGGAACAGATATCATCCTGCATCTGCGCGATGATGCGCTGCAGTATTTGGAAGCGCATAAAGTAAAGCAGATTATCAATAAATACTCTGACCACATCAGCCTGCCGATTGAAATGCAGAAAGAAGTCTGGCAGGAAGAAGAAGCTGCTGAAGGCGAAGCGCCGAAGGGCGGCCAGTATGTGAAGACAGATGAATGGGAAGCGGTGAACTCCGCCAGCGCGCTCTGGACCCGCAGCAAAAGCGAAATCAGCGATGAACAGTACGCCGAGTTCTACAAGAACCTGAGCCATGACTTTGAGGCGCCGCTGGCCTGGACGCATAACCGGGTAGAGGGCAGCACCGAGTACACCCAGCTGCTGTATATTTCGGGCAAAGCGCCAAGCAATATCTTCACCCGCGAAGCTAAAGCCGGCATCAAGCTGTATGTGAAGCGCGTGTTTATTATGGATGATGCTGATAATCTGATTCCGAACTACCTGCGCTTTGTGCAGGGGGTTGTGGACAGCGCGGACTTGCCGTTGAACGTCAGCCGCGAGCTGCTGCAGGAAAGCCGCGATGTGAAAACCATCCGCGAAGGCAATGCGCGCCGCATCCTGAACCTGCTGGACAGCCTGGCGAAGTCTGAAGATGCAGAAGATCAGGAAAAATTCAAAACCTTCTATGCGGAATTCGGCGCGGTGCTGAAGGAAGGCTTGGGTGAGGATTTCGGCAACCGCGAGCGTATTTTAAAGCTGCTGCGCTTTTCCAGCTCTGTCAATGATGCAGCGGAAACATCGCTGGCGGACTATAAAGCCCGCATGAAAGAAGGCCAGAAAGCCATTTATTATGTCACGGCCGACAGTCTGAATGCCGCCAAGAACTCGCCGCAGCTGGAGCTGTTCAAGAAGAAAGGCATTGAAGTGCTGCTGATGTCTGACCGCGTGGATGAGTGGGCGATGGAATTCGTGAATGAATTCGACGGCTTGCCGATGCAGAATGTGGCTAAAGGCGCCGTGGATCTGGGCGACCTGCAGGATGCTGAAGAGAAGAAGGCGCTGGAGCAGGCTGCCGAGCAGTTCAAGCCTGTGGTGGACAAGCTGTCCGATTCATTGAAGGACAAAACTCAGGAAGTGCGCGTCACCACGCGCCTGGTCGATTCGCCTGCCTGCCTGGTGACCGGTGAAGGCGAGCTTTCGCCGCAGTTGATCCGCATGCTGAAGCAGGCGGGCCAGCCTGTGCCTGAAAGCAAGCCGATTCTGGAAATCAACCCGGAGCATCCGCTGGTGCAGAAACTGGAAGGCGCTGCGCAGTTTGATGATTTGGCCAATGTGATTTTTGATCAGGCTTTAATTGCTGAAGGCGGCCTGCCGGAAGACCCGGCGGCCTACATTAAGCGGATTAATAGCCTGCTGCTGCAGTAATTCCGCGCCGCAAGTGAAAAGCCTCCATCAGGAGGCTTTTCTATTGGCGGGCGCTTTTAAAACAGCGCTTCTAAGCGCACCGAGGCGCCAATGAAATGGCTGCGGTCCGCGCGGTGGTCATTCAGGTAATTGAGGTCGCCTTGAATAAAAAACCATTCCCTGACAAAGGGCTGGCGCCATGAAACGAATGGGCCGTAGCTGTTGAGGCGCAGGTCTTTATTGTTCAGGAAGCCGCCGGTATACAGGCCGTAGCTGAAGGTGTTGCCGTGAAAAAACTGATGCTGGCGGAAAATGAAATTGTCCCAGTTCAAGTCATCGTCCTGCGCATCGGCATAGGTCAGGCTGAGCTGACTGGACAGGATCGGCTGATTGGGGCGGGCATGGGTCAGCTCGATGTTGGTGCGCAGGTAGTTTTCGCTGTCGACGCCGTAGCGGTACATCTGTTCAGCATGCAGTGAAAAGTCATTCTGCAGCGTCCAGCGCTTTTTGGCTTTCAGGCGCAGGTAGATGTCATCGCCGGAACGCACGCCTAAGTCAAGATCGGTGTCAAAAGGAATATGCTTGGACAGCGCTGACCAGCGCAGCGCCAGTGAGCTGTTGTCCTCTTTGGCGCGCTGGCCGTCTACGGTTTTATCCTGCTGGCCGGCGGCGTTTTCATTGCTGATGGCGACGCTGTTTGCCAGCTCGTTATCCAGGCTGTCATCGCCGAAGACCAGGCTGACTTTGCGCTCCAGTGCCGGAAGTTTCAGTTTTCCCCGGATGCGCGGCTTAACATCATAGCCGTCATGCTTATTCCAGCGGTTGTCGACAATCACCCGCAAGGTCGCAGAGGCGGGCTTATTCGGGTCCGGCTCGCCGAACCAGTTGTCCATTTTATTGGCGGTTCTGTCCGCCCAGTTGCGGATGCTTTTTTGCTGGCGGTCGCTCCATGTGCCGTCTTCAGTCTGATCGGTAGGCGGGGTGATGCCCTGATCAGACTGCTCCGGCAGCCAGGTCGGCACGGCGTCAATTACCCGCGGAATCTGAAATAAAATCCCTTGGCCATTGCTGTCCAGCGTTGGATTTTTTTCTGAATTCTGCGCAGGCGCCGCTGTTTCATTGGCTGCAGCCGCGCTGCACGCCATCCCCAGCGCTGCGGATATGAAAATTCTTTTGGCAAAGCTGATTCTGATTCTTGGCATGTTTTAAAGCTCTTATATATATCCTCGGCTCAGCTGTAGTTTTGTATAATTTTCAGTCAAAAAGCAAGGATAAGCTGCAATAATAATACTATTTAATTGGAAATATGCTGCTGAATTGCTTCATATAATTCCAGAACATCCACCGGCTGGGCCAGCCCGGCAATAATTGACTGAATCATTTGCCAGCTGAGGCCGTGGCGCCTGTGCAGCAGCAGGTGCGGATAGGCCTGCTCTGTTCTGGACAGCGCCAGCCGGCTTTCGCCGTGAATCACGCGGATTTTCTGCCGCTCTTCCAGCAGCAGCAGCGGCGTGCGGCAGCTGGCCTGCCGTTCGGCAAACTGAATGAATTTCTGGGTGTGAATGAAGCTTGCGGGAATGAAGGGATGATAGCCCTCAGCCTGCCATACCGCTGCAGCCTGCTCATTGCTGCATTTGAACAGGGTGTCCGCATGCATAAAGCATGCGCTGAGCTGCTCCCAGCCAATTTCCTTCAGGGCGGCGATATCATGCTGAAACTGGCTGCTGAACAGCCGAGACAGGCGCACCGCCTGCATCGGGTCCAAGGCGCCCAGCAGAATCAGGTGCTTAATGAACCGGCCCTGGCTGTTGACCTGTTCAGCAATATAGGCCGGGCGGTTTTGCCAGTCCTGCAATTCTGCATAGTGCAGCAGCAGGTCTGCATGCTGGGAAATTTCAGGCGCATCGGGCAGCTCCAGCGCATACAGGCGCTGCTGCCGGGCTTCGGGCTGCGGCAGCGCATGAAGCTGCGCAGCCCACTGGCCCAGCTGCATAAATTCCGGCGCTGGCGCCGCGCGCTGATCAGGCGCGGCGGCTGCATTGTAATCCAGCGCAGGCTCTGGGCGTTCAGGCAGATCCGGGCTTCGGGATGGGGCTGCATGCACAGGGCTTCCGCTGCCGGGCTGCGGGCTGAAATCTGCCGATGCTGCTGCAAGGGGCAGCGGGACTTCGGGCAGCTGCGCCGGCGCGGCATTCAGCGCAGCCGTGCGCTCCTGAAACTCAGCATTGCTGAGCAGGCAGGCATAGCGCTTCTGCTGCTCCAGCAGCCAGGCATAGCACTGCTCAAAATTGCCCCAGCCGCTGATCAGTGCGGTGCGCCCGGGCGCGGGGATCAGCCAGATCTGCCAGCCTTCGTGCTGCGGATGCAGAAAGGCCCAGCCGGATTCCGGTTCCGCATACAGGGCTTCTTCCAGTGCCTGCTCCGCGCTGAAATAGCCGCGGAAGCTCTGCGAAAAGGGCGTGCTGCCGGCAAAGGCATAGGCCGCCGCATTGGGGGAAATCTGAGCTTTGTAGGCTAAAATCTGCTTTTGAAAAATGGCTTCATCGCATAAGGCGAAAATATCATGGATTCTTTTTTTTGAGCTGGCGATTTCATAGAAAGACAATGCGCGGTGCTCTAAATTATCAGTTAAATGATGCAGTTCTTTAATGATCAGCGCTTTTTCCAAGGCATTCATTCAGTGTCCCCTAAAGAAATTTTTGGGCTTTTTCCAAGTGCTTGGCTAAGACGATATTGATGGCAAGTTCCACTAATTTATATTCTGCGGAATGGGGCTGCTGATATTTTTCCGCCATTTCGATCAGGTAATCAATGCTGATGGCCTGAGGCGAAATCTTGCCTTGTATAAGTGCCTGAAGTTCCTGCATAGGAAAACCTATGTGCATGACAAAAGAAATGAAGTTGCACCGATTATAGGGTTTTCAGTAAAAAATGCATGAAAAAAATGTCAGCTTTTGACGCTGAATTTTAAAAAATGACAAAAAATGTGCAGTTTTAAGAGGAATTAAGCATTTCTGCATGCGCCTGGCCGGGCGGCGGCTGCTTCAGAAAGCCATGCGCAAATAAAAAAAGCAGGCAGGCTGCGGGCCTGTCTGCTTTTTCTGCTGGAAAAGGGCGCTGTGAAAATTAAGCGGCTTTTTCCGGTTTGACCGCGCCTTGCGGCGCCGCCGCGGAAGCAGGCGCTTTGCTTTCAGCTTTGGCAATTTGCTCAGGCGCTGCTTTTTTCACTGGAAAATCAGGAGTATGCACAACTTGCGCGGATGCAGCTGCGGAAAGCGCCATAATAGCGGCGGCGAATACAGATTTAAGAGTGTTCATTGCTTTGTCCTTTCAAAAAGAAAGCCCAGCTTAGCTGGATGGGGAGATGCGCTTTAATGCGCTAAATTTCATGAAAATAATATCAAAAAATAATCAATTAAAAATGATCGATCCGGCAAGATCGGCTGGTTTTTTAAATTTTTATATTTATAAAACAATAAATTAGAGTTTTTATTCTAAGCAGCCTAAGCGCAATTAGGCCGCTTCTGATTTCAGATGCAGCGCTGAAAGCTAGGGCTTTTTGGCGCATTTTTTCTGATAGATTTTGCCCGCTATGCCGCCAATGACTGCGCCGCTGAATGTGCCGAATACAGGAAGGATGCTGCCGGCCACCGCGCCAATCAAGACGCCTTTCAGGGTCGGGGAAAATTTAGATGCTTTGGCTGCGCATGCTGAACTTGCCGGTGAATCTTGCTGGACTGGCTCTAAAGCAGATGATGGGTTTTCAGTGCTCATGTTGCCCTCGATGGCTGATGGAAAAAGGAGTTTCCAGCTTAGCGGAGAATCCGGCTGCGCGCTGTCCTGCGCATGTAAAATCAGGCTGCGGTTTGTAAGCTGAGCATCTGGCTTAATGCTGACCAGTTAAGCGTAATTTCATGATTACTGATTGATAAATCTCCCCTAACCCTGAGCCATATATGGCGCAAGGAAAAAGAGGGGAATACCCTTGAACTCAATACTGTATTGAGTTCCGAAATACTCCCTCCTTACTGACTGGCATTAGAGCATCTGGCTGGGCCTAAGCATTCAGGCGCCCCGAAAAGCGCTTTGCCATTGCGCAAGCCCTGCTGCCTATTGATCCAATGCCAGTATTTTAGCCTGGCTGTCCAGCATCTCTTTTTTAAGCCACTGCATGAAAATGGCCTTCCGGCAGTCATTTTCAAAAGGCGTATTGGATAAAAGGTAATAGGCTGAGCCGTCTTTAAAAGCGGGCGCAATATTTTCTAAAAAGCTGTATTCAAGCTCTTTTTCGATCATATAAATTGAAATAACGGTTGATCCTAAGCCGGAAAGGCAGCCTTCCAGGCACAGGTGGAAATGCTCAAACTCAATGACAGCGCAGCCTGCAATAAGTTTATTGATTGCCTTGTTTTTATATAGTTTTCTGTAAAAATCCGGCCTGGATTTTGAAATAAGCAGCGCTGGGCTTGTTGCCATTTTCGGGCTTTTCGCCAGAACAGTATATTCATCGGCCAATTTCTCGCTGAAGATGCTTCCGCTCCAGGTGAAATCATCGCGCCTTAAGGCAATATCAATGCCGCCTTTTTCAAAATCAACCGCGCCGCCGCCGGTAAGTAAAACAATATTGAAGCCGCAGTTAAGCGCCTGAAATTTTGATAAGCGGGGAATCAGCCATTTCATGGCAATGGTCGGTTCGCATGATAAAACCAATTGATTTTTTTCGGCATTTTTTTGATTTAAATCAATCAGGCAGATCTCCAGCTGGCTGAAAATTTTTTGGCAGCAGCTCAGCAGCAGTTTGCCTTCCTGCGTCAGAATAAGCAGCTTATTCGAGCGCTGAAATAGCGCTATGCCGATATTCTCCTCTAAGTTCTTAATTTGCTTGCTGACAGCGCTTTGGGTCACGAATAATTTTTCCGCCGCCAGGGTGACGCTGCCAAATGTCGCGACAAAGTAAAAAAACTTCAGCGAATTCAAAGATACTTTCTCGATCATTCCAAAAACTCATCATCTGTGCGGAAATATATTCAATTTTAATTTTTTAAAATTGCTGCAAAATAAGCCTGTCTTAAACTGCGTGGCAGATTTAAATATATGAAAATCATCTTGATTTGCAGAAAGTTTATTGAAGGAAACAGCCGGAATTCAGTGCAGAAACTTTCTGCAAACAGGGCGTCGCAGCTTAAATTGCAATATAGCATGAATAAAGGGAATAGCTGATGGGGGAGCTTATCGCCGTCGCCGGCATCACTCTGCTGGCTGTGATCAGCCCCGGCGCAGATTTTGCCATAGTCACCAAAAACAGCTATCTGTATGGCCGTAAAATCGGCGTGCTTACTGCGCTGGGCATCTCCTTAAGCGTATTATTCCACGCGGCTTATGCATTGACGGCTGCCGCGTTCATTATGGCAAAGCTGCCGCAAATACTTACCTTCATGAAGCATATTGGGGCTGCATATTTGATTTACATCGGCTGTAAAACTTTTGCGCAAGCTCCTGCGGCCGAGCTGAATTCAAGCCGGCAGGCAGGTGAAATGCAGTCTTTAAAATATGGATTTTTTACCAATGCATTAAATCCGAAGACGGCTTTATTCGTCATCAGCATTTATACCCAGATTGTCAGCCTGACTGCGCCAAAAATAACTCTTTTAGGCTATGGCCTATTGATGTCTCTTGCTCACTTGGCATGGTTTTCAGCCGTTGCCGCGCTGTTCTCATCCGCGGCATTGAGGCGGAAAATGCTGAGCCGGCAGGCTGCCATCAATAGAATTATTGGCTCACTGCTGAGCCTGCTGGGGGTATTCCTGCTGCTGGCGAGTTTCCAGTAGCGCATGGCTGGCCCTGCAGGCTTCAGCAATAAAAAAATCCCCAAAGCTGGGGATTTTCAAACTGCTGCTGCTGGCGGCTATTTCTCAGGGAGGCCGCAGGCGTCATCCGCGCACTGAGGCGCATGATCCGCAGCCGGCGCTTCCTGGGCTTTTTCCAGCACCTGCAGGAACACTTCTTTCGGCTGCGCGCCGGCCAAAGCGATGCGCTGATCAAAGACAAAGAAAGGCACGCCGGTCACCTTCAGCTGATCGCGGGCCACTTCCTGATCAAATTTCACAAAGTCGGCATACTGGTCAGAATCCAGCAGGTCATCCACCTCAACCGGATTCAGGCCGATGCGTGAAGCGACGTCTTCCAGCGTTTCGCGTTCGCCAATCGGCAAGCCCTGGGTCATGTAGCTGAAGAAAAACGCTTCTTCCGCTTCTGAACCCAAGCCTTTGCTTTGCGCCAGATGAATAATGCGGTGCGCATTGAAGGTATTGCCGGAATTGGCGTTTTCCCAGTTGAACTGAATGCCTTCCTGCTGCGCCATGGCGGCGATATTGCGCTGCATCTCTTCAACTTCCGCCAGCGTGCGGGCGTATTTCTGCGCCAGGCGCTCTGAGTTGGAAATTTCCTGGCGGGCCGGCGCATCCGGATCCAGCTCAAAGCTGTGCCAGTGCACTTCCAGTTCTACCCCGGCTTCAGCCGCCGCCGATTCCAGGCGTTTTTTGCCGATATAGCAAAATGGGCAAACCACATCAGACCAAATATCTACACGCATGCGCTATCTCTATTTCTTGCTTGGGGGATAGATGGGGGCTGCGCAGAAAATTTAAAGCCGGAACGGCCGGAAAAATGCAGCCGCCGCTTTAGCGCCCGTTCATTGCGCACTGCGCGGCCGGCTGCAGATGCCGGCAATCCATTTGCATCTTAAGCCTGCAGATCAGGCAGCGCTTAAATCCATCAGCAAATGCTGCTGCGCATCGACCTGCTTGCGCAGGAAATCCCACACCAGCTTAATCCGCGGCTCATGCTGCAGGTCAACCAGCGTCAGCATCCAGAAGGTGTGGGTAAAGCGGATCTGCGGATGCAGCACCTGCTCAAGCTCCGGCTTGCCTTCGGCAAGGAACTTCGGCAGGATCGCCAGGCCGGCGCCGGCGCTCACCGCCAGCTGCTGCGCCAGGATGCTGCTGCTGCGGAAATTCGCCGTGAGCTGCAGCGGCAGGCGCTCCAGGCAGTACAGTTCCGGGCTGTAAACCAGGTCGTCTATATAGTTTACAAAGCGGTGCTGATTTAAATCTTCCAGGCTGTGAATTGCAGGGGAGGCCGCCAGATAGGCTTTGCTTCCGTAAATCTTCAGGCAGTAATCGGTCAGGCGGGTGATGATGTAGGGGCCGGATTTCGGGCGGTCAATTGAAATGACAATGTCGGCTTCGCGGTGCGACAGCTTGACCATTTTCGGCACAGGAATCAGGTCGATGGTAATCGACGGATAGAGCCGGGAAAACTCCACCAGCAGCCCGGTAAGGAAGGCCGTGCCGAAGCCTTCGGGTGTGCCGATTCGCACACGGCCTTCCAGCGGGTTGTGCGGCTTTTCAATCTGCAGATAGGCCTGCTCCATCTGCTCAATGCGCGGCACCAGGGCCAGCCCTTCCAGCGTCAGCTCATAGCCGGTGGCTTCGCGCCTGAACAGCTGCGTGCCTAAAGCCAGCTCCAGCGCCTGAATGCGCCGGGCCACGGTGCTGTGTTCGACGCCGATAATCCGGGCCGCATTGGTCAGGGTTTTAGCGCGCGCCAAGACCAGAAAAAAATGTAAATGATCCCAGTCGATTTTCATTGTATTGCCACATCCTGTGCAAATTCGCACATTAATCGTGCACTAATTTGCGTAGGTGGTCAAAGGGATATTTGCTAGTCTGAATTTCAAGGCGCCGGCAGGCAGCGGCATTGATGATGCAGCTTTTTGCAGCGCCGGCACAATAAAAATGATGACCCAAGGAGAGGCCATGAACGCGGTTCATAAAATACAGCTCAATAATGCGCAGCTTTTAATTAACGGTGAATTTGTCGAATCAAAAACGCAGCAGTGGCAGGATATTGTCAATCCGGCAACGCAGGAAGTGCTGGGGCGGGTGCCGTTCGCCACGCCGGATGAGGTGAACGCGGCCATTGCGGCGGCGCAGAACGCCTTTGCAGACTGGCGCCAGACGCCAATTCAGGCGCGCATGCGCATTATGCTGAAGCTTCAGGAGCTGATCCGGGCCAATGCCAAAGAGATTGCCAAAGTATTGACTGCAGAGCAGGGCAAAACTTTAGCGGATGCCGAAGGCGACATTCAGCGCGGGCTGGAAGTGGTTGAGCATGCCTGCTCCATTGGCACCCTGCAGATGGGCGAATATACTGAAGGCGTGGCGCGCGGCGTGGACACCTATACCCTGCAGCAGCCTTTGGGTGTGTGCGCGGGCATTACGCCATTCAACTTTCCGGCAATGATTCCCCTGTGGATGTTCCCGATGGCGATTGCCTGCGGCAATACCTTTGTGCTGAAGCCGTCTGAACAGGACCCGCTTTCAACCATGATGCTGGTTGAGCTGGCGGTGCAGGCTGGCGTGCCGGCCGGGGTTTTAAACGTGGTGCACGGCGGCAAGGAAGTGGTGGATATGCTGTGCACGCATAAGGATATTCAGGCGATTTCCTTTGTCGGCTCGACGCATGTCGGCACGCATGTCTACAACCTGGCTGGGCAGCACGGCAAGCGCGTGCAGTCGATGATGGGCGCGAAAAACCATGCGGTGGTCATGCCGGACGCCAATAAGGAGCAGACCTTAAATGCCTTGGTTGGCGCGGCTTTCGGCGCGGCCGGACAGCGCTGCATGGCCTTGTCTGTTGCGGTGATGGTGGGCGAAAGCAAAAACTGGATTGAGGCTTTGGTGGAAAAGGCCAAAACCCTCAGCGTCAATGCCGGCCATGAGCCGAATACCGATATCGGCCCGGTGATTTCAGCGCGCGCCAAGCAGCGGGTGGAGGATTTAATCAGCAGCGGCGTTGCGGAAGGCGCCAAGCTGCTGCTTGACGGCCGCGGCGTGCAGGTTGAAGGCTATGAGCAGGGCAACTTTGTCGGCCAGACCATCTTCAGCCAAGTGACTGCCGGTATGCGCATCTATAAGGAAGAAATTTTCGGGCCTGTGCTGGCGATCATCTGCGTCGATACGCTGGAAGAAGCCATTGCGCTGGTGAATGCCAATCCATTCGGCAACGGCGTCGGCCTGTTCACGCAAAGCGGCGCCACGGCGCGCGCCTTCCAGCATCAGATCAATATTGGCCAGGTCGGCATCAATATCCCAATTCCGGTTCCCGTGCCGTTCTTCAGCTTCACCGGTTCGCGCGGTTCAAAACTCGGCGATTTAGGCCCCTACGGCAAGCAGGCGGTGCAGTTTTATACTCAGACCAAAACCGTGACCAGCCGCTGGTTTGAAGACACGCAGGAAACTGCCGAAGTCAATACTACGATTAATCTGCGCTAAGGAGAGCGAGCATGAATATTGCATTTATTGGCCTAGGGAACATGGGCAGCTCCATGGCGCAGAACCTGCTGAAAGCCGGGGAAAATGTTTTCGGCTATGATTTAAGTGAAAAGGCGCTGCAGCATTTTGCAGCCGGCGGCGGGGTGGTCTGCGACAGTCCGCAGGCGGCCGCCCGGCAGGCCGATATCGTCATCACCATGCTGCCGGCAGCCAAGCATGTGCGCGAAGTGTACCTGGGCGAAGAGGGCGTGCTGGCGGTTTTGCAGGCCGGCAGCCTATGCATCGACTGCAGCACCATTGACCCGCAGAGCATTAAAGACATTGCCGCGCAGGCGCAGCAGCAGGGCATTCAGGTCTGCGATGCGCCGGTTTCAGGCGGCACGATTGGCGCCAAAGCCGGCACTCTGACCTTTATGGTGGGCGCGGACGCGCAGACCTATGCGGCTGCGCAGCCGGTTCTGGCCTTAATGGGCAAGAACACGGTGTCCTGCGGCGCGGTCGGCGCCGGCCAGATCGCAAAAATCTGCAACAACCTGATTCTAGGCATTTCAATGACCGCAGTAGCTGAAGGCATGGCGCTGGGCGCGAAGCTGGGCATTGATCCTCAGGCCTTGGCTGGCGTGGTCAACAGCTCCAGCGGGCGCTGCTGGAGTTCGGAAGTCTGCAATCCGTGGCCGGGCATCAGTGAAAATGCGCCTGCAGGCCGCGATTATCAGGACGGTTTCGCCAACCAGCTGATGCTGAAGGATTTAGGCCTGGCGATTGAAGCGGCAGCGCAGGCCAAGCAGCCGGTGCTGCTGGGCGGGCTGGTGCAGCAGATTTACCAGCAGCTGTGCCTGAAGGGCGGCAGCCACTTGGACTTTTCAAGCGTAATCCAGCAGTATCAGCCGCATGCGGGCTGACTGCCGGACCGGGCCAGAGGATGGCCGCTTGAAAAAATAAAAACTCTGTCGTGAATAAGAACAACGCTAGACTGAGGTTGAAATTATGTTGAAATATCAAGAAGCTGCTAAAGAATTTGACTTGAATAAGGCCGCGGCCCAGCTGCTTTCAGGCTCGCTGGATGCGCTGAATGCCTGCTATGAATGCTGCGACCGCCACGCGGCGTCGGACAAAGTAGCCATTTACTGGCAAGGCATTGACGGGCGCAAGGAACAGTACACCTTTAAGCAGCTGCAGCAGCGCGCCAGCCAATTCGCCAATTACCTGAAGTCGCAGGGCGTGCAAGCCGGCGACCGCGTTTCCGGGCTGCTGCCGCGCACGGCCGAGCTGGTGATCACCATTCTGGCGGCCTGGCGCATCGGCGCCGTATATCAGCCTTTATTTACCGCTTTCGGCCCCAAAGCCATTGAGCACCGCGTGCAGCTGGCGCAAAGCAAGTTTGTGGTGACCGATATGGGCAACCGCAGCAAGCTGGATGAAGTGGCGGACTGTCCGGCCATTATTACTGTGGCGGCTGCCGATGGCTCAGGCCTGCCCGAAGGCGACATTGATTTCTGGCAGGCGCTGGATGCGCAGCCGGAGCAGTGTGAACTGACCATGCGCAGCATCAACGACCCCTTCCTGCTGATGTTTACCTCAGGCACCACCGGCCTGGCCAAGCCGCTGGAAGTGCCGCTCAAGGCGCTGATCGCCTTTGGCCGCTATATGCAGGATGCCGTGGGGCTGGCGGAAGATGATTCCTTCTGGAATATTGCAGATCCCGGCTGGGCATACGGGCTGTACTATGCGATTACCGGCCCGCTGCTGCTGGGCCATGCCACCCTGTTTTATGAAGGCGGCTTCAGCATCGACAGCTTCTGCCAGATTGTGCAGGATTATCAAATTACTAACCTTGCCGGCGCGCCAACCGCCTACCGCATGATGATGGCTGCGGATCAGCAGAAAATGGCGGCCTTGCACGGGCAGTTCCGCCGCGTCAGCAGCGCCGGCGAGCCATTGAACCCTGAAGTGATCCGCTGGTTTGACCAGCTTCTGGACGCGCCGATTTATGACCATTACGGCCAGACTGAAGTCGGCATGGTGGTGTGCAATCATCACGGCCTTCAGCACGCGATCCGCGCCGGCGCTGCCGGTTTTGCCAGCCCCGGCTATAAAATTGCGGTGATTGACGCGCAGGGCAATGCCTTGGCTGAGGATACCCCGGGCATTCTGGCCATCGACCTGAAGCAGTCGCCGATGATGTGGTTCGGCGGCTATAAGGAAAGCCGGAAATCGCCGTTTGTCGGGGATTATTACTTAACCGGCGATACCGCGGAAATCCATGCCGACGGCAGCATGAGCTTTGTCGGGCGCAGCGATGATGTGATTACCACTTCCGGCTACCGGATTGGCCCCTTCGATGTGGAAAGCGCCCTTCTGGAGCATGACGCGGTGATTGAAGCCGCGGTGGTGGGCGTGCCTGACCCTGAGCGCACCGAAGTGGTGAAGGCCTTTATTATTCTGGCCAAAGGGCTGGAGCCGACGGCGCATCTGGCTGAAGAGCTGAGCCAGTTTGTGAAAAAGCGCCTGTCCGCGCACGCCTATCCGCGGCTGGTGGAGTTTGTGGCGGAGCTGCCGAAAACTCCGAGCGGAAAAATCCAGCGCTTCCTGCTGCGCAATCAGGAAATCAGCAAGCAGCAGGGCGCCGGCAGCGCAATCTAATACAGCAATTTAAAGGAATGAATTTATGCAGCTGACCGAAGAACAGGTACTGATTCAGGATATGGCGCGGAGCTTTGCGCAGGAGCAGATCAAGCCCTACGCCAGCGAATGGGACGCCAAGGGGATTTTTCCGGCGCAGGCCCTGCAGCAGATGGGCGAGCTGGGCTTTATGGGCATGCTGGTGCCTGAACAGTGGGGCGGTTCCGACACCGGCAATCTGGCCTATGTTCTGGCGCTGGAAGAAGTGGCGGCTGCCGACGGCGCGACCTCGGCGATTATGAGCGTGCATAATTCCGTCGGCTGCGTGCCTATTTTGAAATTCGGCACGGATGAGCAGAAGCAGCGCTTTTTAACGCCGCTGGCGCAGGGCCGGATGATCGGCGCTTTTGCGCTGACCGAGCCGCATACCGGTTCCGATGCGGCCGCCATCAAAACGCGCGCGGTGAAGGACGGCGATGACTACATTTTAAACGGCGCCAAGCAGTTCATTACCTCGGGGCATAATGCGGGGGTCATTATCGTCTTTGCCGTGACTGACCCCGGCGCGGGGAAAAAAGGCCTGAGCGCTTTCTTAGTCCCGCGCGACAGCGCCGGCTATGAAGTGATCCGGGTGGAAGAAAAGCTTGGGCTGCACGCTTCCGATACCTGCCAGATTGCCTTAACCGATGTGCGCATCCACAAAAGCCTGATGCTGGGCAAGGAAGGCGACGGCTTGAAAATCGCCCTGGCTAATCTGGAAGGCGGGCGCATCGGCATTGGCGCGCAGGCGGTCGGCCTGGCCCGCGCAGCCTTAACCGAAGCCGCGCGCTATGCCAAAGAGCGCTGCGCTTTCGGCAAGCCGATTTTTGAACAGCAGGCGATTTCCTTCCGCCTGGCCAGCATGGCCACCGAAATTGAGGCGGCCCGGCAGCTGGTTCACCATGCGGCGCGCTTAAAGGAAGCCGGCCAGCCCTGCCTGACGGAAGCCTCGATGGCCAAGCTGTTCGCCTCGGAAATGACGGAGCGCGTGTGCTCGCAGGCGCTGCAGATTTTCGGCGGCTACGGCTATTTAAAAGATTTCCCGATTGAGCGGATTTACCGCGATGCGCGGATTTGCCAGATTTATGAAGGCACCAGCGACATTCAGCGCCTGGTGATTGCGCGCAGCTTATAAATGGAATAAGGATAAGAACGATGATGGCATGGCAAACGATTTTGCTGGAAAAGAACAACGGCGTGGGGCTGATTACCCTGAACCGCCCGCAGGCGCTGAATGCGCTGAATACTGAACTGATCAGCGAGATCAACCAGGCGCTGGACCAGCTGGAAAAAGACCCGGGAATTGGCTGCATTGTGCTGGCCGGCTCAGAAAAAGCCTTCGCCGCCGGCGCGGATATTAAGGAAATGGCGGAGCTGGACTTTCCGAATATCTATTTTGATGATTTCTTCAGCCTGGCCGACCGGATTGCGCAGCGCCGCAAGCCGCTGCTGGCTGCGGTGAGCGGCTATGCGCTGGGCGGCGGCTGCGAGCTGGCCCTGATGTGCGACTTCATCTACTGCGCCGACAACGCCAAATTCGCTTTGCCTGAAATCACCTTGGGGGTGCTTCCGGGCATCGGCGGCACGCAGCGCCTGACCTTGGCGGTGGGCAAAGCCAAGGCGATGGAAATGTGCCTGACCGCGCGGCAGATGGGCGCCGCCGAAGCGGAACAGAGCGGACTGGTGGCGCGGGTATTCAAGAAAGAGGAGCTGCTGGCGCAAAGCCTGCAGGCGGCGGAAAAAATTGCTGAAAAATCCCTGACTGCGGTGATGATGATCAAGGAATCGATTAACCGCGCTTTTGAAGTGAGCCTTGCGGAAGGGCTGCGTTTTGAGCGCCGCACCTTCCATTCAGTTTTTGCCACAAAGGATCAAAAGGAAGGGATGCGGGCCTTCATCGAAAAGCGCGCCGCTGAATTTTCCAATCAATAAAGGGCGGGAAGCAGATTATGAATCATGAAAATAACTTAATCATTACGGTGCAGGGCGCTTTGGGCATTATTACCCTGGACCGCCCCAGCCATTTAAATGCCTTATCGATACAGATGATTGAAGGCATCCGCGCGCAATTCGAGTGCTGGCGCAATGACGCCGGCATCCAGGCGGTTTTAATCAATTCCAGCAGCCCGAAAGCCTTTTGCGCCGGGGGCGACATCCGCTATCTGTACGATGCCTATAAAAATGGCAGCAGCGATTACCGCGAGTACTTCATTGCCGAATACGCGATGCTGAGCGCCATCCGCCAGTATGCAAAACCGGTGCTGGCCTTGCTGGACGGCTATGCGCTGGGCGGCGGCCTGGGCTTGGCGCAGGCCTGCCATATCCTGGTCAGCAGTGAAAAATCGCGCTTTGCGATGCCTGAAACCGCAATTGGCTTTTTTCCGGATGTCGGCGCCACGCATTTCCTGTCGCGGCTGGATGACATGGGGGTATATCTGGCGGTCAGCGGCGAGCAGATCAGCAGCAGCGACGCGCTGTATCTGGATCTGATTGACTATCATGTGCCGGGCGAGCGCCTGGAGGCCTTGCTGTCTGCCATCGCCGCGGCCCCAAGCCTTGAAAAAGCCCAGATTGAGCAGCTGATTTCACGCTTTATTACCGCGCCGGAGGCCAGCCAGCTCCGGGCCTTGTCAGACCTGATTCACCGGCATTTTTCCCATCAGAGCATTGAGGAAATTGAAGGCAGCCTGGCGCATGAAGCCGATCCGGCGCATCAGGCCTGGGCTGCGCGGACGCTCCAGATGCTGCAGCAGCGCTCTTGGGTCGCCAAGCAGAGCAGCCTGAAGCTGCAGCAGGCGGGGCGCGGCCTGGCGCTGGAACAGTGCATGCAGCTGGAGCGCGATTTGCAGGACATCTGGTTTGAGCACGGCGATTTAATTGAAGGCGTGCGCGCCCTTCTGATTGATAAGGACAAGCAGCCGAAATGGCAGTCCAGCAATGCAAAGCTGGCCAGCATCATTGACAATTTAACCGCCATTTCATAGCGCCGCAGCTGAACAGGCGCAGCGGGCTTTGAATTCGAAGCAGCAGGAGGGAATGCGCAGCCTGAAAATAATAAAATGAACAGCATGGATTTTAAATAAGAATATTGCCGGCTATGGAAGAGAGGTAAATATGCAACAGGTTCAAGGAACAGCGCCACGTCAGCCCTCCCACCGCCTGGCTGGAATTTCCAGCATGGTGGGCACGACGATAGAATGGTATGACTTTTTCATTTACGGCGCTGCCGCCGCGCTGATTTTCAATAAACTGTTTTTCCCTAACTTAGACCCGCTGTCGGGCGTGCTGGCGGCTTTTGCGACCTATGCGGTCGGCTTCATCGGGCGGCCTTTGGGCGGCATTGTATTTGGCCATTTCGGCGATAAAGTCGGGCGCAAGTCCATGCTGCTGCTGACCCTGCTGCTGATGGGGGTGCCGACGGTGCTGATTGGCCTGCTGCCGACTTATGAATCCATCGGCTACTGGGCGGCCTTCCTTCTGGTAATCCTGCGCTTTGTGCAGGGCATGGCCATGGGCGGTGAATGGGGCGGCGCCGTGCTGATGGCGGTGGAGCATGCGCCGGAAGGCAAAAAAGGCTTCTGGGGCAGCCTGCCGCAGGCCAGCGCCGGCGGCGGACTAATGCTGGCTTCAATGGCTTTATGGCTGGTTTCCCTGATGCCGGAGCCTATCCTGTTCAGCTGGGGCTGGCGCCTGCCGTTTCTGGCGAGCATCCTGCTGCTGGGCGTGGGCTGGTATATCCGGGTGAAAGTTCCTGAGTCGCCTGACTTTGAAAAAGTGAAGGCGCAGAGCAAAGAAATCAAAGTGCCGGCTTTGCAGGTATTTAAAAACCATCCTAAACAAGTGCTGACGATTATTATCGCCCGCGCCGCTGAAAATGCATGGTTCTACATGGCGTCGACCTTCGCTTTGGCCTATACCACCACGCAGCTGGGCATTCCGCGTCAGGAAATCCTGTTCGCCACAATCTGCGGCGCCGGCGCAATCATGCTGATGACCCCGCTGTGCGGGCATCTGTCAGATAAAGTCGGCCAGCGCAATATGTTCATGTTCGGCCTGCTGGTGCTGGCGCTGTACTGCTATCCGTTTTTCAGCATGCTCAATACCAAAGATCCGCTGCTGGTCTGGACGGCCATTGTCCTGGCGATTGGCGTGGTGTTTCCGATTATGTATGCGCCGCAGGCGCAGCTGTTTGCGCGCCAGTTCCCCGCCGAAATCCGCTACAGCGGCATTTCAATTTCGGTGCAGTTTGCCGGAGTGCTGGGCGGCGGCTTGGCGCCGATGGCGGCCACAAAATTGCTGAGCATTGGCGGCGGCAGCCCGCATCTGATTTCAGCCTATATGCTGAGCATGGCGGCGGTCGCAATTTTATGCACCTGCCTGATGCCGCGCGACCGCAATTTCATTCAGCATAAGCAGTATCTGCCGGAAGCTGAAACCCGGTAAGGGGCTGTTTAAGCTGAAGAGGAAGCCGCTTTTTGCAGCGGAGTGAGTGAAACCGGTTCTGAAAAGGGCCGGTTTTATTCATTCAGGGGCTGCATCCGGCAGCCGGCATTGCGCAGCAATCGCCTTGGCGCTCAAGGCGGGGGCATCCGCTGAAAAAAGTTTAACAATAAGCTGCATGCTGCCTTTCAGGGATTCTATTTTTTATATTTAAAAACAGTTGCTTAATATTTTAAATGCCGATTGTTTCACATGTTCCAGCTGCTATTGTTTACCAGCGCTAATAAATAAAAGACCAGCGGTGATTATTAATTGATCAAAAAGGTGCTAATTTAAATCAGGCCGGGGCTGCTGCAAAAGCAGCCCCGCTTTGAAGCGAAGGAGAAGTATATGGTGAAAGAAACTGTTTTCTGCCTGCTTCTGGCGGGCGGCGCATGCCGCGCAATGGCTTCATACCCGGTCAGGGAGCTGGAGCATTTGGATGACAGCGCCTTGCGCATGGTTTCCGGCCAGGCCGGAAGCGCGGCTGACCATCCTGACAGCGCGCCCCCCGTTCAGGTTCAAGATCAAATCCGCCAGATTTCCGGACCGGAGGCCGGCGGCATCAGCGCCCTGACGCAGGCATTCCGCACCGATGAGCGCGGGGAAATATGGCTGGAGATCAGGCGCGGCGTGGTGTCCATCGGCGTGATTGAGTTTTCGCTGAGTGTGGACGGCCTGAGGCAAATGGGGGAGGCGCTGGCCAAAGAAATCATCGTTTACTGATCAGCTGAAGCAGGGACGCTGCCTGCAGGATTATATTTAAATGTATTTAAAGCAGAATTCAACGGAATGAATTTAAATGTGATCTGAATAAAAAAACGCCCCGCGGGGCGTTTTTTCTGTTCAGTCAGCGGTTAAGCGGTTTTAGCTTCCGGCTGCTGCGCCAGCATATGGCCGTTTTCTTCAAAATTGATGTGCCAAGACAGCGCTTCGCGCAGAATGTGCGGGGTCTGGCCGCCTTTGGCGCATGCGCGGTCAAAGTAGTCATTCAATGCGTCGCGGTACATCGGGTGAGCGCAGTGGTCGATAACCGCGCGGGCGCGTTCACGCGGCGCCAGGCCGCGCAGATCCGCCAGGCCCTGTTCAGTCACCAGAATGTCTACGTCATGCTCTGCATGGTCAATGTGCGAGGCAAACGGCACCACTGAAGAAATGTCGCCGCCTTTCGCAATTGACTTGGTCACGAAAATCGCCAAGTGCGCATTGCGCGCGAAGTCGCCTGAACCGCCGATGCCGTTCATCATTTTGGTGCCGCAGACGTGCGTTGAGTTGACGTTGCCGTAAATATCAAACTCAAGCGCGGTGTTGATGCCGATGATGCCTAAGCGGCGCACCAGTTCAGGATGGTTGGAAATTTCCTGCGGGCGGAGCACCAGCTTGTCTTTGTACTGCTCTAAGTTGTTGAATACTTTTTCACCGTATTTTGCAGACAGGGTGATTGAAGAGCCAGAAGCGAACTTCATTTTGCCTGCATCAATCAGTTCAAATGTGCAGTCCTGCAGCACTTCAGAGTACATCACCAGGTCTTCAAAGTTGGAGTCTTTCAGGCCAGTCAATACCGCATTGGCGATAGAGCCGATGCCGGCCTGCAGCGGGCCGAGGTCTTTAGGCAGGCGGCCTTCAGCCACTTCTTTTTCAAAGAAAGCGATCAGGTGGTTGGCGATGCCCTGGGTTTCGTCGTCCGGCTCAGTCACTGTAGACGGAGAGTCGTGCAGTTCGCTGTTGAATACGATGCCGACGATTTTTGCTGGATCAATATTGATGGCAGCCGTGCCGATGCGCTCATCCACTTTGGTCAATGGAATCGGCTGGCGGGTAGGGCGGTATGAAGGAATGTAGATATCGTGCAGGCCTTCAAATGCCGGGCTTAAATTGGTGTTGATTTCAACAATCACTTCTTTGGCGAAAATCGCGAAGCTGGCCGAGTTGCCGACAGAAGTGGTTGGAATGATGCCGCCGTCTTCGGTAATCGCAACCGCTTCAATCACCGCTACATCCGGCTTTTTCAGCTGCAGGTTGCGCATCTGCTCAACCGTTTCAGACAGATGCTGGTCGATGAACATCACTTCGCCTTTGTTGATGGCTTTGCGCAAGGTGTTGTCGACCTGGAACGGCATGCGGCGCGCAAGAACGCCGGCTTCAGTCAGCTGCTTGTCGAGGTCATTGCCTAAAGACGCACCCGTAATCAGGGTGATTTTCAGCGGGTTTGCCTGCGCTTGCTTAACCAGCGCCAAAGGCACCGCTTTGGCTTCGCCTGCGCGGGTGAAGCCGCTCATGCCTACTGTCATGCCGTCTTTGATAAAGGCAGCCGCCTGTTCAGCGCTGATGACTTTATCGTGAAGTGATGCTAAGCGAATGCGATCTAAAGACATGTTTTACTCTCGTGGAATTCTTGAAACTGATACGGATTGTACCGGTCAAAAAAGGCATTTTGCATACCTGTTAGGCTAAGGTCTAATTTTTTGAAAAAATGCGGGTATAAGATTTTTTTATGATTTTTAATCTATTGTTTTTTAATATAAAAATAATGGGTGGTTAAAGGCTAGGCAAAAGCCGTTTGCCTGATATTTGAACGCTTGTTAAAAGCGTTCACTCAGGCTTTGCTTGATTTTGCCCAAAGGGCTGCTGTTCAAAACTTCATCGCTTTGCGGTTTTTTCAGCGGCAGCGAGATGACTGCTTCCAGTCCGCCCTGCGCGCGGTTATGGATGAAGAGCTGGCCCTCATGGATATCGACAATGCGCTTGACGATGGCCAGGCCTAGGCCGCTGCCCTGCACGGTGCGCGCGTCATTGCCGCGCACAAAAGGCTGCATCAGGTCGGCAATTTTATCTGCGGGAATGCCTTCGCCATGGTCAGCCACGCTGATCAGCAGCTGTTCATCATCGGCCTGCGCGGAAATCTCAATCGGCTCTGCGCCGTAGCGCTTGGCGTTGTTGATCAGGTTGCCGATCAGGCGCTTCAGCGACAGGCTGCGGGCCTGAATGACCGGCAGCTCCTGCGACGTGAAGCGGATATCCAGCGGCTTGAACTGAATGATCAGCTCCTGCAGCAGCATGTTGATGTCGGTGTCCTGAGGCTCTTCGTCTGAACCGTCGCGCATAAAGGAAATGAACTGATTCAGGATGGCGTCCATGTCCTCGACATCGTAAATCAGGCCTTCTTTTAAAAAGTCGTCATCCGGCATCATTTCGGCGCTGAGCCGGATGCGGGTCAGCGGCGTGCGCAGGTCGTGCGAAATGCCCGCCAGCATGATGCGCCGGTCGCGCTCGGTCTGATCCAGAGTGTAAATCATGTGGTTGAAGGCCTGATTGACTTCGCGGATTTCCTGCGGGCCATGGTTGGTTTCCAAATAAGGCGCTGTGCCGTTCCGGCTGTAGCTGTTGGCGGCGTCCTGCAGGCGCTTCAGCGGGCGGTTCAGCTGGCGCACCAGCGTGAGGATGATGGCGGCGGAAATCAGCGGAACGCCCAGCAGCCAGGCGAAAATCAGCTCCGGGCTGTAGTTGGCGTAGGTTTTCAGCGGCTCACGCACCCAGTTGCCGTTCATTTCCGGCGTCTGCACCCAAATCCGCGGGCTGGGCTTGAACTGAAAATAAACCGTGGCCTGATCAATTTTCAGTTCCTTGGACAGCTTGTCTTCAATCTGATTGGTGAAGAACTCGGCAATGACTTTTTCCCGGACAGAAGGGTATTCCTTCGGGTCGGTGACATATTCCACCCCGACGCGGTTTTTAAGCCAGGCCTCAATGTCGACTTCGGCATTGTTGTGGAACATGCGCAGCTCAGGGTTGTTCAGCACCTCCAGCTCCAGCGCGAGATAGCGCGCATGCTGCTGAATTTCGGGCAGGTACAGGGTGCGCCAGAAGAACCACAGGGACATGAACAGGCTGAAGAAGACAACCGACAGCACCAGTACGGTGGTGCGCATGGCGGCTGAGCGCGGCTTGACTTTGTCTAAAAAGCGCTCCCAATGGGTGCGCTTTTTTTCCTGATAGGCCGCGTATTTGGTAAATTCCTGCGGGTCAATGGGGTCGAGTTTCACGCTGTATCCTGGATTCAAATTTAAAGCGCTTGTACAGTAAACCGCATCAGATGCGCGCTCAGGCCATCGGCAGCTGTTTGAGGCGGGAAGTGTTCAGCCTTTACAGTTTCTGCGGTTTTATTTTCTTCAAGCGCAGCATGCCGCGCCGCAGCTTAGGCATACTGTAAAGCCTAAAAGGGCTCCGCAGCGCAAGCTTACGGAGCCCTATGCTTTAATTATTCCGCGCCATCTGGAACAAAGACATAGCCTACGCCCCAAACGGTCTGAATATAGCGCGCGCGCGCTGGATTGTCTTCCACCAAGCGGCGCAGGCGCGATACCTGAACATCAATCGAGCGCTCCATGGCGCCCCATTCGCGGCCGCGGGCAAGGTTCATCAGCTTGTCGCGGGTCAGGGGTTCACGAGGATGCTGCACCAGGGCTTTCAGCACGGCAAATTCGCCGGTGGTTAAAGTCACCACTTGGCCTTCGCGGGTCAGGGTGCGGGTTGACAGGTCCAGCGACCACGGGCCAAAGCTGACCACTTCCATCTGCTGGCTCGGCGCGCCCGGCACTTCACGCACCTGGCGGCGCAGCACCGCGCGGATGCGCGCCAGCAGCTCATTCGGGTTAAACGGCTTCGGCAGGTAATCGTCTGCGCCCGCTTCAAGCCCGGCAATGCGGTCGGAGTCGCTGCCGCGCGCGGTCAGCATGATGATCGGGGTATCAATATTGGACTGGCGCAGGCGGCGGCAGATGCTTAAGCCGTCTTCCACCGGCAGCATGAAATCCAGCACGATCAGAGAGAACAGTTCCCGCTGCAGAAGGCGGTCCATTTGCGTGGCGTCGTGCGCAGTTTTGACCACAAAGCCTTTATCTTCCAGAAAGCGCTGCAGCAGCGTACGCAAGCGCACATCATCATCGACAACCAGAATGCGTTCAACGCGGTCAGTGTCGGCGTGTACGGCATCAGTTTTTTCAGCAGGTACCACTAAACTCATGATGTGCTCCTTATTCTTTATTGTCTTCGTAACAAAAGTTGGCGTCGCTTGAGTATACGATTCATTTGTATCTGTTTACTATGTTCTAAAGCAACAAATATTGCAGTTAAAATCAAGACATAGATACCAAATACATACATGCATTGGCGGAATATTCTGCGCGCTTCCTGCCCCTAAATTCATGTTTCGTTAAAACTTTAAGGCAAAAATGTGAAATTGCAGTGAATTGGCAATTAAAACCGCGGGCAAATTAATAAAAACAGTTGTGGATTTTATGGTCTTGGTCTTTATAATCATGGCTTTTAGAACTTATCCTTGTGGGATCACATACGATGACTGACTTAGTTCAGCAGTTGGCAAAAGAAATTGCCGTACGTCCAAATCAGGTTGAAGCGGCCATTAAACTGATTGATGAGGGTGCCAGCGTTCCATTCATCGCGCGTTACCGTAAAGAAGTCACGCAGGGCTTAGACGATACGCAGCTGCGCCAGCTCGATACGCGCTTATCGTATTTACGTGATTTATATGAGCGCCGCGGAAAAGTCATTGAGTCGCTGAAAGAACAAGACAAATTATCGGACGATTTGCTGGCCCGGGTAAACGGCGCCGAAACTAAAAATGCATTAGAAGAAATCTACGCGCCTTACCGCCCGAAACGCACCAGCAAGTCATTTAAAGCCAAAGAAGCGGGCTTAGGCCCAATTGCGGAAAAAATCCTTGCGGAAGCGGCTGACCCTGCAGAAGCGCTGGCCGGCTTCAGCCATGAAGATTACCCGGATGCGGAAAGCCAGCTGGACGCGATTCAGCACATCCTGATTGATGAATGGGCGCAGAATATTGCCCTGACCGCTGAACTGAAAGAAACATTCGCCAAAACCGCAGTGCTGAAAAGCCTGGTGGCAAGCGACGAGAAAAAAGAAGTCGGCAAAAAATTCCGCGATTACTTTGATTTTTCAGAAAACCTGAACAAAGTGCCTTCGCACCGCTTATTGGCGATGCTGCGCGGGCGCCAGGAAAATGTGCTGGGCTTAAAGGTTGACGGCGAAGACCATGCGCCTTTGGCCCGCATTGAAACTGAATACAGCCTTGACGCGGTGCAGCCGCAAAGCCGCCAGGACTTTTTAAAGCAGACCGCCAAGCTGTTCTGGCTGGGCAAGGTGCGTCCAGCAATTGAGCACTCGCTGCTGACTGAAAAGCGCATGGCTGCGGAAGCTGAAGCGATGAAGGTGTTTGCGGAAAACCTGCGCCACCTGCTGCTGTCTGCGCCTGCAGGCGCGCGCTGCACGCTGGGCGTAGACCCGGGCATCCGCACCGGCGTGAAGCTGGCGGTTGTCAATGCTTCCGGCGATGTGCTGGCGCACAGCACGGTTTATCCATTTGCGCCGAAAGATGACAAAGCCGGCTCAATTGCAGAGCTTGCGCGCTTATGCCGCGAATTCAATGTGGATTTAATCGCCATCGGCAACGGCACAGCCAGCCGCGAAACTGAGGCGGTTGTAGCGGAGATGATGGCGGCTAACCCTGACCTGAAATTGACCCGCGTTTCAGTTTCTGAAGCAGGCGCGTCGGTATATTCAGCCTCTGAACTGGCATCGAATGAGCTGCCTGACCTAGACGTTTCGATCCGCGGCGCAGTGTCGATTGCGCGCCGCCTGCAGGACCCGCTGGCGGAGCTGGTGAAGATTGATCCGAAATCGATTGGCGTAGGCCAGTATCAGCACGATGTCAACCAGACCGGTTTGGCCAATACGCTGGATGCTGTAGTTGAAGACTGCGTGAACGCGGTCGGCGTAGACGTCAATACCGCTTCGGCTGCCATTCTTGGCTACATTGCAGGCTTAAATAAAGCCATTGCGCAGCAGATTGTTGAATACCGTAAGGAAAACGGCTGCTTTGACAACCGCCAGGCGCTGAAAAATGTGCCGCGCCTGGGCGAGCGCACCTTTGAACAGGCTGCCGGCTTCCTGCGCATTCAGGACGGTTCTGAGCCTTTGGATGCCTCTGCGGTTCACCCAGAATCTTATGCCTTAGTGGGCAAAATTGCCGAAGCTAAAGCGGCGGCGGTAAAAGACATTATCGGCAACAGTGAAATCATCCGCCAAGTCAAGGCGGAAGACTTCGCCGATGAGCAGTTCGGCCTGCCGACCATTCAGGATGTTTTGTCTGAGCTTGAAAAGCCGGGCCGCGATCCGCGTCCGGAGTTCCGCACAGCGAAGTTCCGTGATGACATCACCCAGGTATCGCAGCTGACTGAAGGCCTGCAGCTGGAAGGCGTGATCACCAACGTGACCAATTTCGGCGCATTTGTGGATGTCGGCGTGCATCAGGACGGCTTGGTGCATATTTCTGAGCTGGCGAATGAATTTGTGGCAGATCCGCATAAAGTGGTGAAGCCGGGTCAAATTGTGCAGGTGCGTGTTTTGACGGTGGATGCAGAGCGCAACCGCGTGAATTTGTCGATGCGTCCTGAAGGTTCAGAAGCGCCGAAAGCGCCGCGCCAGCCGCGCCGTGAACAAGGCCAGAATCAGGAACCGCGCGGTGAGCGCAAGCCGCAGGGCAAGCGTCCGCAAGGCCGTCCAAGCCATGATAAGAATCATGAGCATAAGGACAAAGCGCCGCGCCATGGCCATAAGCCTCAGGCGGCTAAACCGCAGGAAAATAAAATCGGCGGCTTAGGCGCATTATTGCTTCAGGCAGGGATTAAAGGTTCGAAGTAAGCTTTAATTTCTAAAAGAAAACCTCCCGAATGGGAGGTTTTTTATTGCGCTCAGGATGCGTTAAGCATGCAGCAGCGGCACAATCCAGCTGACTAAAATCAGCATAATGCCCAAATGCCCCAGCTTGCGCGTCACATACACCAGTTTAGACGGCGGCTGCTCCAGCTGCCTGGCATATTCTTCCAGGCTGATGCCGTCCTGCTTTTTGCTGCTGAAGAGGAAAGCCGCTAAATCGATGCAGATTAAAATCGTGCCGGCATCCGCCACCACTTCCATTAAATCATAATGAGGAGAAGACAGCGCCATGCCGATCTGATAGCACAGGAATAAGGCGAAGGCCACGCATGCATACTGCACGAAAATCAAAAAAATCCGCATAAAACTCTAATATCTTCGAAATTGCCGAAGATTATACAAGCCTATTCAGGCTGGCGCACCCTCCCTACAGCGGCTGCATAAACTGCGGAAAATTCTGCTTTTCCGCCATTTCCAGAAATTCATCGCCCAGGCGCTGGCTTTCAGCCACCGATTGATTCCACAGCTTGATCCGCTGCTGCTGATCCAGGCCCTTTAAAGTAAAGTCTTTGCGGTCAGGCAGGCGGCCTAGAGGCAGGCTGCGCAGATAATCCGCCGAAGGCGAGAGCAGCAGGGTGCGCGCCTGATTTTCCGGGCTGGCCTTGCGGCTTTTCAGCATTTTGTCAAACCAGCCGGGGGTAATGCTGCCGGTAAAATGCGGATACAGCACAATGCCCTGGCTGCTGAACGGCAGATCCAGATGATAGTCAATCAGCCCGCCGTCGCGGTAGCTGCCTTGCGGCGCATCCTGAATGCCGCGCATGGCCGACATGACGCCGGGGATAGATGCGGAGGCCATCAGCCAGTCCAGCGCATTGCCCTCATGCAGCGCTTGATAATGGGTCGTGAAATCATCCTGCACTTGAAACTGCTGGCCCGCTGCCGGCTGGCTGACCACCCGCTGCATGAAATGGCGGCTGTGCCGGCGGCCAAGCGCATTGCTGCCGATGATGCCCGCAACTGAGGCAAGCAGGGGCAGCGCCTTGTCGCTGGCAAACAAGTGCTGCGCTTTGACTGAAAGCACGGTTAAATGCAGCTGAGGATGATCAATCAGCTGCTGCTGCCGTCCGCCGAGCAAATCCATCAGCATATTTTTGCAGATTTCCGCGACTTCAAAGCGCGACATTTTTTGGTCAAAATGCAGATGGGTATACAGCTCGGCTAAGCGCTCCGTGCCCGCTTTTGCGCCCCAGGCTGCGATGCTGGCAAAGCGCCAGGCGCCAATCGATGAGCCGACAATGGTGCGCCGGCGCGGCGCGCGCGGCAGGAAATTTCCGAAAACCGCCTGATCCAGCCCCTGAATGCCGATGCCTTTTGGCCCGCCGGCCGCGCCGGGCAGAATATCCACCTGGCTGGCCTGCAGGCCCTGTTTTTCGATCAGCTGGCACGCCAGCGCGCCGGCGCGAATGCTGAGTGCGGGAGCGCGTTTTTGCAGAATTTGGGTCATGGCATGGCCTGAAAAATACACGTGTGCATTTATTCTATGGCAAAGCCGGGCTGACCCAATGGCGATAAGCGCCCAATGCTGACTGCAGAGTCATTTTCGCCTCGGCTGAATGCGGTTTTGCGCTAACCGGCTGCATTCAACTAAGCGCTGCTTTCCCGGATTGCCGTTGGCGCACTGCAGCGCAGTCCATTTCAGAATTGAAAAACCGCCTTGCATTGTCAATGCAAGGCGGCCTGAAAGCGGGGAGAGGGCTGATTTAAAAATGATGGAGCTGAACGCCCAGCGAGGCGAGGCCATAGCGCTTATCCAGCCGGTCTGCGGTGATGCTGTTGTATAAAAATGGGATTTGCCCGACAAAATTGTGCTGATACAGTTCGCCTTGCAGGAAGCCTGTAATGTGGGGGCTAAAGTCATAGCTGAATTTAGCGCCTAAGGTATGATTATCTTTAATAGCCTGATTGCCGAAGCTGCTGACCCGGTCATCAATGCGGTCGCGCCATAAGCGTTGGTACTGGTAAGCCAGCTGGCTTTCAAATTTTTTGTAGCGCCAGCTCCACGAACCGCCGATACTGGCAAAATAGCTGTCATAGTTCAGGTCCTGCTGAATATCCAGCCCATAGTCACTGGCGTTTCCCTGAACTTGCATGTCGTTGAGGATAATGCCGCCGACATCGCATGGGCGGGCTAAATTTCCGGTGTACTGATTGCTGCTGTTAACCGCAATATGCATTAAGCAGCCCTGATACAGCGCCTGAATGTCTAGGCCGCTGACTTCAACTTTGCTGTAGCCTATGCTGGCGAAAGCATTCAGCTGATTCATCGGGTTCAGCCGGCGTGAAAAAATGGCGTCCAGCTGCACTTGCCAGTCTTCAGGCGAATCAACGCTGAGCTGATTAAAGGTCCGCGCGTTGACTTGGGTTGGACTGGTTTTGTTCAGCGTGTCGGCCTGATTCAGCCAGAAGCTGCCGCGGAAGCTGACCGCATTATCTTGGCTTAAATTAAAGGCCGGGCTGAAGCGGGCGCCCAGCAAGGCGCTGTGAATTTTATTGCGGTCATCGCTGTAGTCAATTTCACGGCGCCAGTAGGCGCCTTCAATTGACCATGCCGGGCTGAAATCATACTGGGCCGCCAGATGAAAGCCCTGATAGTCGCCTGCAGAGGTATCAGTTACACCTTCATTTTCTCTAAAGTCAAATACATCAATTGTGTCATTGACCGCATCTGCCGCTAAGGTGACGTGCAGTGCTGAGCTTGAAGGGCCAGCCGCCAGGTTTTTGGCTTGAAGGAAAAGGTCATTTGGAGCAGCTGCGCTGTGCAATGAAATGAAAAGGCCGCTGCAGAATAAGGCAAGTTTGCGCTGCATATTTAACACCACTCAAAGTTAAGCCTAAAAGAGCAAAAAGCCAGTCCGGAAACTGGCTTTGAAGCGGTGATCAGTTCAGTTTGAAGTAGGCTGTGAGCGTGCTGCCGATAAAGCTGTCTCCGCCAATATTGGAGGCAGCCGTGGTCAGTCCCAGGCTGGAGTCAACCACATAGGTCATTGGCAGAACAAAAGCGGTGACGCGGACGGTGTCATTGGCTGCCAGCTTGTCTGCGTAAAGCTTGTAGTTGGTTTTTATAAAGTCATTGGTGTCAATCAGGTTCTGCAGCGAAATAGCGCCGCCGTTTGCTGCAATGTTGACATCACTGGTGAGCGTGATGCTGGACTGGCTTACGCTGCTGACCGTAGACGCAATGCTGATTTTTGTTCCAGCAGGAATCACCGCTGAGGTAATGGCGCCGCTGCTGCTGTAGTTTAGGGCGATATTGCTGATGGAGACATCCAGCGTTTGCTGAGCAGCGCCGCGCTGCACCGCCAGATTAAAGGCCAGCTTCACAGTATCTTTAAGCGCCGTGCTGGTATTGTCCAGCTTAAAGTCGACGGTCAGCGCATTGCTGATGCCGGCTCGATTGATCGGCAAAGGCGCAGCGCTGCTGGAGTTTTTAAGCTCAGCGATTGACTTGCCCGCCAAGCTGAAGCCGGAATACACAGGCGTTTTTAAGTTGTTTTTAATAGCGTCTTTAATGTTTGGATCTGTTTGAATGGTGGTTTGCAGATTTTTCGCCGTGCCTCCTGCAGTGACGGCCCCATTCAGCGTATTGGAAATTGATGTGATGTTGGCGCTGATTTGATTACTCAAAGATGGATCGATATTGGCATTCGGGTCATTGATGACAGTGCCTGCATCACTCACAGCTTTGGTTAAAATGGCATTCAGCGCAGTATTGCTGATGATTGCATCATTGGTTGGGAAAAGCGTATTGGCGGCAGTCTGGCTGATAATTGAACTGAAAGCGATTTCCGTTGCTTTTTCTCTGCTGATTGGATAGCTGCCGTCGCTTTTGTTCAGCGCCTGCAGGTTATCTTCAACTTGGTTTGCCAGCTGCTGTACAGCAAAAATAATCGCCATATCGCGCGCAGGGGCGTCATCCCGGACAGGATCATACTGGGCTAAGTCAAAATCTGCAGCTTGCAGCTTGGTAATGGTTTCAGGGCTGAGGCCCAGCTTTTCTAAAATAGGCTTGATGTCCGCGTTGCTGCTGGAGCCTAAGTAAGACTGCAGCGTGGTCAGCGGACTGATGACAGTTGAATTGCTGCTCAGCGATTGCAGGTTCGTGCTTTTTAGCTTTAATGCCCCGGTAAACGGCAGCCCGGTTCCAATATCGGTACCGCCAGTTACAGTAATGGCTGAACTTTGGCAAGAGGCCGTGGTTTGAAATGTAAATTTGCCGTCATCATCTGTTTTTACAAAAACTGGCAGGCCGGCGGAATCTTTACAGTCATCGAATTGAACTGTGGCATCGGCTAAGTAAAAATCAACTGCCGTGCCGCTGACGGTTTTAGGCTGAAATGGCGCTTCGCTGTTGTAATTATTGCTGCCGCCGCAGGCGGTTAATAAGGCGGATAAGGCCACAGCCAGAACTGAATATTTAAAGGTGTTATTAAGCATTGTTTTTCCCCATAAAAATAATTATTAAGATGCTGTTCTGTGGTTATAGCAAAAAAAATAAGCAAAAAAACACACAGTCCAGCATTCATATGAATTGTCAGCATGACTTTTCGTGAAATTAAATCGTGAAATCAGTCTTATTTTTCAGTGATTGCCTGAGCAAGTTATTTGATTTTATGGGTGTTTTTTGAACAAATTTTAAAAATAAAGAATTAATAATCACTTGAATATTTTTTAAATTTTATTCGTAACATTTTGTATTTTATGTAATTTTAACTTTTATGGTCTATTTTTCAGTAAAACGGCTTTAAACTGCTGAAAAAACGCAGGCCGGCCATCAGTCAACTGGCCAGCCTGCGCAGGGTGATCTGCGCTTATTTAAAAATCCGCCAGAGCGCAGCAAGGCAGGCCAGCGCAATCAGCACAATAGAGGCGTACCACGGCGCAATCACCGCAATAGACAGCAGCACCGCCATCAGGCTGCCGAAAATCCAGCTGCGCTTCTGCTGATGCTCCATCTGCAGGCGCATGCTCTGCAGCTCATGCAGCTGCTTGGCATGCCAGGCTGACTGGTTCTTCAAGCCGTTCAGGCTGTCAATCATCAGGGTCGGCCAGTCCTGCGCGCCCAGCAGCAGGTCAGGAATCTTCTGCCCCAGCTCTTTCAGGTTTTTCTGCGGGTTCATTTGCGCCTTGATCCAGTCGCTGAGGATTGGCTTCGCCAGGCTCCAAATGTCCAGCTCCGGATACAGGTCTGTGCCTAAGCCTTCCACATGCACCAGAGTTTTCAGCAGCAGCATCAGCTGCGGCGGAATTTCCAGATGGAAGCGCCGCGCAATATCCATCACGCCAATCAGGATGCCGGCAAAGTCCAGCTCGTGCATCGGCTTGGACACCATTGGCCCGACGGTGCGGCGCATTTCGCGCGCCAGCGCATCCTGATCGGTGCCGGGCGGAATCCAGCCGGCCTGATGGACAATCTGAATCAGCTGCATGAAGTCGCTGTTCATCACCGCCAGCAGCATGCGCGCCACGGTCATCTGGTCGTGCCTGGACAGCTCGCCCATAATCGCGCAGTCCAGCGCGATAAAGCGCGGATTGGCCGGATTGATGGTTTCCACAAAGACGTTGCCGGGGTGCATGTCGGCATGGAAGAAGTTGTCGCGGAACACCTGAGTAAAGAAAATGGTCAGGCCTTTTTCCGCCAAGTCCCTGCGGTCCATGCCCAGCCGGTCAAAGGTTGCCGTATCTGAAATCGGCACGCCCGTAATGCGCTCCGCCACCATCACGTCGCTGCTGTCCATATAGACTTCCGGCACG
Organism: Acinetobacter sp. WCHAc010034; assembly: GCF_001696615.3. Lineage (NCBI taxonomy): Bacteria > Pseudomonadati > Pseudomonadota > Gammaproteobacteria > Moraxellales > Moraxellaceae > Acinetobacter > Acinetobacter sp. WCHAc010034. The sequence continues at coordinate 2,241,349 of NZ_CP032279.1, forward strand.
TACATCATGCTGGAGCCGGTAAAATAGTGGCGCATGCGGCGGGTATTGTCGGCTTCCAGCGTCAGGTCCAGCTCTTTCAGGATAATCTGGCGGTAGTCCTGAATAATTTCAGACAGGTGCAGGGCGCGGGCGGCTTCAAGGCGCTTTTCCAGAAAATTGCCCAGCCATTGCAGGATTTCAAAATCCTGCAGGATTTGGCTGCGGATGTCGGGGCGGGTGACTTTCACCACCACTTCGCGGCCGTCATGCAGGGCTGCGGTATGCACTTGCGCAATTGAGGCCGCCGCTAAAGGCTGTTCATCAAAGCGGGCAAACAGGGTGCCGATGTCAGCCTTCAGCGACTGCTGAATGCGCATTTTCGCCACATCCGAACCGAAGGGCTTGACCCGGTCCTGCAGCAGCACCAGCTGCTGCAGGATTTCAGGCGGAATCAGGTCGCGGCGGGTGGACAGCAGCTGCCCCAGCTTAATCGCCAAAGGCCCCATATCTTCCAGCGCCTGCTTCAGCTTGAGCGGATTCTTGCGCTCCCTGCTGGACCATGCGGCCGGGTGCATGCGGATGACGCGCAGGATATGGCGCGCTTTTTCAGGCAGCTCTTCCGCAGGGAACAACGTGTCGAGTCTATAGTGCGCGGCGATGCGCCAAAGGTCGAGTAAACGTGTAAGGTGCGGAATCATAAGAGCAAATACCTAGTTTTGAGTTGTATCTTGTAAAGCGTCAATGTGCGCCTGCAGCTGCCGGATTTTGGCTTCTGCGCGGGCTAAATTCTGATTAAGCAGGCGGGTATCCTGATTCAGGTCATCCATCTGCCAGCGCGGCGCCAGCAGGCCGGCGTCTTCCTTCAAGGCGTCTTCGGCAAAGAACAAATGGCTTTGCAGCGCGCGCTTCAAATGCTTCGGCGCCAGCTGAATTTTGCCGATCTCATGCGCGAGGGCAGGGCCGATCCACGGCGATAAATGCGCAGCCAAGTCAGGCTCGGCCTGGCTGATGATGCGCTGAATTTCCTGCAGCAGGCGGTAGTCGCCCTGCACAGGAATCGTGCCGACTTCATCCGCCAGCAGCAGCCGGATCAGTTCAACGCTGTTCTTGACCTGCAGCGTGGCTGCGGCTTCGGCCATTTGAGCGGCCTGTTCAAACGGGCGCTGCTCAAAAATGGAAGCGCTTTCAGCATGCCCCGCGGCGGTTGGCTCCAGGCGGACTTTGCCGTCATCAAAGAACACATCAACCGACAGCTGCGGCGAGCCAATCACCACCCGCAGCATTTTGCCCTGCAGCGCGTTGAGCTGGATGCGGCTCAGCGCATCCAGGTCAATGATATGGTGAATTAATCGTTCGGCGGCGCCCAGCGCCAGAATTGCCCACATAAGTCTGACCTGAGCCGCTTAGAGCTTAAAGCCACGGTGAACCGCGACAATGCCGCCGGTCAGGTTGTGGTAGTCGCAGTTCTGGAAGCCGGCATTTTCCATCATGCCTTTCAGCGTGCGCTGGTCCGGATGCATGCGGATTGATTCGGCCAGGTATTTGTAGCTTTCGGCGTCATTGGCGATGATTTTGCCCATGACCGGCAGCGCGGTGAAGGAATACAGGTCGTACAGCTTGGAGAACGGCTCAAATACCGGCTTGGAAAATTCCAGCACCAGCAGGCGGCCGCCCGGCTTCAGCACGCGGTACATGGCCGCCAGCGCTGCGTCCTTATCGGTCACGTTGCGCAGGCCGAAGGAAATGGTCAGCAGGTCAAAGCTGTTGTCGGCAAACGGCTCCAACGTTTCCGCATTGGCTAACACAAAATCGACATTGGTGCAGCCGGCGTCAATCAGGCGGTCACGGCCGACGTTCAGCATGGATTCGTTGATGTCTGACAGCACCACATGGCCTGTCGGGCCGACTTCACGGCTGAAGACTTTGGCCAGGTCGCCTGTGCCGCCGGCAATGTCCAGCACATGCTGGCCGCGGCGCACGCCGGACATATTGATGGCGAAGCGCTTCCACAGGCGGTGAATGCCGAATGACATCAGGTCATTCATAATGTCGTATTTGCTGGCCACGGAATGGAACACTTCCGCGACTTTCTGCGCCTTGTCTTCGCTGCTGACGGTCTGATAGCCGAAGTGCGTGGTTGCGCCGACGTTGCCGGTGTTGGCGCCGCGCGGCAGGTTGTATTTCGGCACTGAGCCGGCTGCCGGCGCATCGCTCAGGCGCTGCTCCAGAGACTGCTGCTGGCCCTGCGGCGCGCCCTGCGGCAGCGGTTCGGTTAAGAATGGACTCGCGGTGTCTTTGTTTTGTGACGGCTCGGCGGCTGCGGCCGGCGTTTGATTTTCATTAGACATGAGAGTCGCTCCTAACAGAAAAATAGGGTGAATGCTGCGGTGCATGCATGATGACAGATTCTTGGCGCTTATACAGCAGTCATCATGCAATTGTTATGAATAATATACAGAAAAGTTCAGGTTTTGCGCGCAGTCTTTACTGGAATGGCGCAGCATCGCCGGCATGCACTTTGGCGATAATCTGCCGCTCAACCGCGCTGAAGTCCTTGACGAACTTCTCTGCAGACTTTAGCGGTTTCATGGCCAAAAAGCCATCCTGCATGAATTCATACATGACGTTAAAGCTGTATTTGGCGGCTGCGCCCTTGCACATTTTAAAGGCAGCGTAGACTACAAATGAGCGCATGTAGGTGTCCAGGCTTTTGCCCAGCAGGTCCAGCAGCTCCAGCTGCTGCAGGCGCCCCTGGCCCTGATCCAGCTTTAAGTAGGTCTGGCGCATCATTTCATCGGTCAGCGCTTCATGGGGATGATAGTCCTGCAGCAGCTGCATGGCGACCTGCTCATCCAGCTGCACCGCTAAAATCGCCAGGGATACGCCGGAGGTGCCGGTTTTAATGGCATTTTCCGGAATCAGCTTTTCGGCCTTGTGCGCATATTTGTTCAGGCGGGCAATCTGCTGCGCCAGCGCGTCAAAGTCCGGCCCGCCGTACAGCCGGTTCAGGAAGTATTCGGCCATCAGCGCATTCTGCTTTTCGGCAAAATGCCGGGCGTGGGTGCGCTGCATGCGCAGTTTCTGCCAGGCCTGCACATCCTGCAGGCGCTGGTAAATTTCCGGATTCTTATGGTAGCTCAGCTGGTAATACTGGTCTAAAAGGCCATCTAAAGCGGCAAGCTTGGACATGCGGCGTCTCAATTATTTTCAGGGTTGTGCAAATCTTAGAGCCAGTTGCCTCCGCCCGCCATGACAAATTGACAGAAAATTGCCCTGCAGGCGGCCAGTCGGCACAAAAAAAATGCTGCATAAAACTGCAGATTGAGCATTCAGGGCGCTTAAAGGCTTGGCTATACTGCAGATTAACAACAATAGATCAGAGAATAATATGGCGGCGCAGGATAACGAAATGAAGCTGATGGATCCGGATCAATTATCGCTGGAATTGGTTGAGGCGCAGTACGCATTAAAGGAAACCCGGGGCAAGAGCAATGCCAAAAGCGTGCTGATTCTGGTCAGCGGCATAGAGCTGGCCGGCAAGGGCGAAGCGGTCAAGCAGCTGCGGGAATGGGTCGATCCGCGCTACCTGCGGGTCAAGGCGGATGCGCCGCAGGCCTTTAACCATAAGCAGGCCTTCTGGCAGCCGTATGCGCGCTTCATTCCCGCGGAAGGGCAGATTATGGTGATGTTCGGCAACTGGTACAGCGACTTGCTGTCGACCGCGATGCATGTGTCGAAGCCGATTGATGAAACCATGTTTGACGAATATACGGAAAATATGCGGGCTTTTGAGCAGGACCTGAAAAACAACAATGTGGATGTGATCAAGGTCTGGTTTGACCTGTCGTGGAAGTCGCTGCAGAAGCGCCTGGATGACATGGCCCCCGGCGAAATGCACTGGCATAAGCTGCACGGCCTGGACTGGCGCAACAAAAAGCAGTATGACAGCCTACAGAAGCTGCGCCAGCGCTTTACCGGCGACTGGCAGGTGATTGACTGCGAAAATGAGGAGGAGCGCGACCAGCAGTTTGCGCAGTACATCCTGCGCACCCTGAGGCATTGCCCGGAGCATCAGACCAAGGCCAAAGCGAGCTGGAATCAGGCCCAGGTGCCTGAGTTCCTGCTGGCACCGTCTGAAAGCGTGCTGGAAAAAGAGGAATACCAGCAGGAGCTGAAAAAGCTCAGCAAGAAAGCCGCCGAAGCGATGCGCCTGGACAGCCGCAATGTAGTGATTGTGTTTGAAGGCATGGACGCGGCCGGCAAGGGCGGCGCGATCAAGCGCATTGTGAAAAAGCTCGATCCGCGCGAATATGAAATCCATACCATTGCGGCGCCGGAACAGTATGAGCTGCGCCATCCGTATTTATGGCGCTTCTGGACCAAGATCCTGCCTGAAGAAAAAATCAGCATTTTTGACCGCTCATGGTATGGGCGGGTGCTGGTCGAGCGCGTTGAAGGCTTCGCCAGCGGCGTGCAGTGGCAGCGCGCCTATGATGAAATCAGCCGCTTTGAAAAAGACCTGCATGACAGCCAGACGGTGGTGATCAAGTTTTGGCTGGCAATCAGCAAGGACGAGCAGGAGGCGCGCTTCAAGGCGCGGGAAGGCACGCCGCACAAGCAGTTTAAGATTACCGAAGAAGACTGGCGCAACCGCGAACGCTGGGATGACTACCTGCATGCCGCCGCCGATATGCTGGAGCGCACCGACAGCCGGCATGCGCCGTGGCATGTGATCGCCGCCAATGATAAAAATTCCGCGCGGCTGGAAGTGCTGCGCGCGATCCTCAGGCAGCTGAAGGCGGAATAGCCTGCCTGCGGCTTGCAGCGGGCGCGCTTACTGCACCGCTGCGGCCTGAGCCTGCTGCTTCTGCTGAATGCTTTTGGCCAGGCGGTAGCAGTCTTCGACATGCGCATCGGCGACTTTTTTCATCACGAAATAGCCCAGGCCGGCGGCGATGGCCTGCCCGCCAAGCGGAATAAATTTAGTCACCTGCTTGGTGATGTATTTGGCGGCCGCGTTGTTGATGGATTTTTTCACCGCCGTGCGCGCCACCACCAGTCCGGAAAATTCCACGCCGCGCTTGCGCAGCTCATGCCAGTGCACCTGCTTGGTGGCCGGGTCATAGACGCTGATCTGCTCCGGCGACAGGCCGAAGCGGGCATTGATCTCGGGAATCAGCTGCGACAGGATGCCGACATCAATCACCACATCAAAAAACGGCACGGGCACGACGGCGGCGCCTGCAGAAAAATAGGCGCGCTTTTTGGCCAGTTCCAGACATTCGGCGCGGATGAGTTCTAAATTCAGGCGGGGGTCGATCGCATCAGGAATATGGTCTATTTTCATCGGGGCATACCTTCGGGTTTATGCGGATTTTTCTAATAAAGTCTCAGCAGACCCTATCAAGATACTTGTTTTAAATTATTTTTTGAACTGAATTTTGCGGGCAAGGCGGCATAGACAGGGCCGGAAGTATAGTCAATAATCTTCAGGGTTTTATGGTTTGAGCGCGGGGAAGAAGGGAAAGATGGCCATTCATGTGATACAGAGTCAGCGCATTGAAGTTCTGCTGGAAGAAATGCTGCGGGCGGGCCATCAGCCATCTGCCAATCCTCTGGAGGCCCTGAAAGCCCAGCATTTTATTGTGCCGTCGCCTGCGGTGCAGGCCTGGCTGACGGTCAAGCTGTCCGAGCATCAGGGCATCAGCGCCAACCGCCTGTTCCATCAGCGCATCCGCGCCTTTCAGTGGTTTGCCTATCAGGCGGTGCTGGACGATAAGGAAAAAGTCCGCAAGGCCAATATTCCGCGCATGATTTTAAAATGGCGCTGCTATCAGACCCTGAAGCCCTATATTCAAAGCAGCGCCAATCCGCTGGCGCCGGATCATCCGCTGCACAGCATTATCCAGCGCATTTATGACAGCGCAGCCCGCTTAAGCAGCGCCGCCGAGCAGCAGCTGAAAAAGCAGGGCATGCTGTACTGGGTGTCGGAACAGGTGTCGCGCCTGTTCAGCAACTATATGGAATACCGCGGGCACTGCTTCAAGCAGCATGGCGCGGGGCAGGACTGCGACTGCAGCAGCAACTGGCTGAAAGACTGGGGCCGGAATCAGCCGCTGGATTTGGAGCGCCAGTTTTTTCAGGCGCAGGCGGCCTTTCCCGGGCTGGATTCCAGAGAGGAGCTGCAGCAGCAGAAGCAGGCTTCCGGCTTCGCCAAAGCTCAGGCGCAGCAGCTGGAGCAGTGGCAGCGCTGGCTGTGGCACAGCGAATTCCATGCCGACTTTGAACTGATGCAGGGCATTGATGCGGATTTCTGGGCCATTCTGGACAATCCCGCCCTGCGTCCGGCGGCCTTGGCCCGGCTGCCGAAACAGGCGGTGCTGTTCACCGTGCTGGACCTGCCGCCGAGCCAGCTGGCGTTTTTGCGCCGCCTGGGCCAGTACATCAATATTCTGATTCTGCATTTCAACCCCTCGCAGGAATACTGGGCCGACACGGTCGACGCCAACTGGAAAAAGCAGTATGACGTCAAGCTGAAGCAGCGCTTCAAGGACAGGCATCCGCAGGCTTCTGACCGGGAAATTGAGGCATTCTTTGAAAAATACACGCTGGAATACGGCCAGCTGAAGGAATCGCGCCATCCTTTGCTGACCCGCTTCGGCAAGCAGGCGCGCGACCATTTTTCCCTGCTGGTGAATCTGGCGGCCGGCGAAAATGGCGAGGAATGGGAAGACCGGTTTCCGCTGGATTACCGCAATCATCTGCTGGGCAAAGTGCAGTACGACATTCTGAATCTGGCCGAGCCTGAAGCCGGCAGTTTTGCGCTGCGCCCTGAAGATGATTCGATCCGCCTGCATGTCTGCCATTCCGCGCTGCGCCAGCTGGAGGTGCTGAAAGACCAGCTGACCTACTGGCTGTCGCAAGGCTCGGCGGATCAGCCCCGTTCGCCCAGCGACATTCTGGTGCTGAGCCCGAACCTCAAGGATCTGGAGCCGCTGATCCGCAGCGTATTTGCCCCGCCGCCGCGCGAGCAGGCTTTGCAGGATCAGCCCGCCGGCGCTGCGCGCCGCGACAGCGTGTATTTGCCGGTGAAAATCGCCGGCGTGGCCCCGCTGGATGCGCAGAATGCCTGGCAGGCGGTGCTGGGGCCGGTTCAGCTGCCGCAGGGGCGCTTTACTTTGGAAGATTTTGCCGACTGGCTGAATTTAAGCGCCGCCCAGACCCGCTACGGCCTGAATGCCGAGCAGACTGCGCGGATTATTGAACTGCTGAGCGAAGCCAAATTCAAGCGCGGGCTGGATGAAGCGCATCTGCGCCGCACGCTGGCGCCGGATGATGCCGATTACCGCTACAGCTTTAAATTCGCCTTGGACCGGCTGGTGCTGGGCGTGGCCGTGCCGGAGCATGCGCTGTGGCAGGACACCTTAAGCTATGCTTTCGTGCGCCGCGATGATTTTGAGCTGATCAATATCCTGATCGGCATTTATCAGGACTTTGCCGAGCGCCGCCACTGGATGGTCGAGCATGAAATGGGCCAGCAGCGCAATGTGGAAGAATGGCTGCATCTGCTGCTGCGCGATCTGGAGCGCTATCAGAAGCAGGGCGTAACCGCGCTGAAATCCATCCGCGACGTGATCCGCAAGCAGATCACCATGCTGACCCTGTCTTACTATAAGGATGAAGACGGCGCGGACGCAGCGCAGGCGCATCTGCTGAAAGACATGCAGCTGCCTTTGCCCTATGTGCTGCAGGAAATTCAAAACAGCCTGGACAGCCAGATGGATCAGGCCGTGCCGGCCGGGCAGATCACCTTCAGCCAGATTGGGCAAATCCGCCCTGTGCCGTATAAGCTGATAGTGATGCTGAATCTGGACAGCGGGCAGTTCCCGAGCCGCAAGGCGCATTTGCCTTTTGACCTGATGGACGTGCTGAAGCCGCATTTGGGCGACCGCTCGCGCCTGGAAGATGATCAGGGCGCATTTTTGGATGCCCTGCTGCTGGCCAAAGACAGCCTCTGGCTGTTCTATAACGGCTTTGATATCAACGACGGTGAAATCCGCGAACCGTCCAGCGTGGTGCAGGAGCTGATCCGGCATTTGGCGCTGATTGCGCAGGGCTGCGGCGCCAATCCGAATTTGCCGGCGCTGGCGCAAATTGACGGCGGGGTTGAAGTGCCGGAAAACCTGCAGGCCCTGTACAGCGTGCATGAGCTGCAGCCCTTTGAGCTGCAGGGCTTTGACGCCAGCCGGCCGGCGCATAAAATCCGCTATCAGGATCACTGGTTCCATGTGGCGCGGCAGCTGCTGCAGGCCAAGGGCGCGCGCCAGCCGTGGGCTGCTCAGGCGGCGGCTGTGCCCGCGCCGGCGGAAATCCTGCTGGACAGCGCGCAGTGGATCAAGCAGGTCACTTTTCCGGCCGAGCTGTATTTGAAAACTTTGGGCATCAGCAATTTAACCGCGCAAGACAGCCTGGCTACAGATGAGCCGCTGCTGCTGGACGGCCTGGAGCAGCATGCCCTGCGCCATTTTCTGCAGGACCGGCCGCTGCAGGAGCAGGCGCAGCCTGCGCTGCTGCTGGATCAATTGCCGGCGGGCAAGTTCAGGGAAGCCGCCTGGTCGGTCAGCCGGCAGCAGCATGAAGAGCTGCTGGAGCGGGTCTGCCAAGTCACGCAGTCCGGACAGCCTGAGCTGACGCCGGTCACGCAGCGCCAGCTGAAAATTGAGCCGCAGATCTTGATGCAGATTACCGTGCCGGAAGCGCCGGCGCGGCAGTGGATCAGCATGACCGCATCCAGCGCCCGCGGCCGGCGCCGCGCGCAGATCTGGCTGGAATACCTGCTGTGGCTGGCGTCCTTGCCGGCCGATGCGCCGCATCAGGCTTATGAGCGCATTGAAGTCTGCAGCGATGTCACCATTCACTGCACCGGCATTGCGCCGCAGGATGCGCGCATGCATCTGGCGCGCTGGATGCAGGCATGGCGCTACGGCCAGCAGCGCCCGCTGGTGCTGCCGGCCGCCTTGATGCTGGCTTCCAAAGACGGCGCCTTGATTGTGCTGGAAGGCAAAAAAGGCGAAGCAATGGAGGTGAAATGGGCGGAAGACGAGCAGGGCATTCAGAGGCTGCAGCAGTTTGACAAGCTGGCTGCCAAATGGAGCGACCCGGGCGAATTTTCCGCCTTTGACATCCGGCAGGACGAAGCCAATCAGGCGCATGCCGACTGGGCGTTTATCCTGCGCGATCAGGACAGCCTGAAGCTGCTGGCGCACAGCTGCGCGCAGTTCGCCTACGCGCTGTATCAGCCGATTTACTGCCATCAGACTGCGGAGAAAGCGCATGCAGCCTAAGGAAATTGAAAACCCGATCAGCAGCATGAATTTTCAAGGCCTGCACTGGATTGAAGCCTCGGCGGGCACCGGCAAGACCTTTACCCTGTCCAGCCTGATGGTGCGGATTCTGCTGGAAAAATACCTGCCGCGCCAGGTGATTGCCACCACCTTTACCCGCAAGGCGGCGGCTGAACTGAAAAGCCGCATCCGGCAGCGCCTGTACGGCATTCTGACCCTGCTGGAAAGCCTGCGCGCTGAGCTTCCGGCCAATATTGAGGCCCGCGCCCAGCAGGAAAAAGACGAGCTGGCGCAGCTGGTGCTGCAGCGCAATGCGCATCAGATCGGCTATGCCTGCGAGCGCCTGCAGCTGGTGCTGGATCAGCTGGATGAGCTGTTTGTCGGCACCTTGGACAGCTTCAGCCAAACCCTGCTGCGCGAGTTCGCATTTGAAAGCGGCAAGATTGAGCGCGCGGAAATCACCAGCGACGACAAAGTGTATGTGCAGCAGCTGGTGCATGACATTTTGCGCGAATGGGCGCAGGCGCAGCCGCAGGATGCGCTGACCTGCCTGCTGCAGCGCCGGCAGATCAAGTCGGTCAGCAGCTATGCGGAACTGATGGAAAAAAGCCTGAACTTCAGCTCGGCCAAGCTCAATCCGGTGGCGCAGCCGGAGTTTTCCCTGAACGGCCTGCAGCAGGCGGCGGATGCGCTGGGGCAGCTGAATTTAGACAGCGCCGCGCAGCTGCAGGATTTCACCCCGTACGGCAGCTATGGCAAACAGCTGCTGCTGCCGTGGTCGCGCCATTCCATTATTGACGCCCTGCGCCAGCTGCCGGCGCTGCTGCAGCGCATGCAGCAGCATGGCCCGCAGATCCTGCTGCAGGGCCAGCCGCCGGAAAGCTTTGCGCTGCTGCAGGCCTTCTTTAAGAAAGATGACCCGCGCAGCGCCAGCGGCAAAAAGAAAATTCCCGATGCCGAAGTGGCTGCGCTGTATGCGCATCCGCTGCTGGCGGCGGTCAAGGCGCTGCTGGATGCCGCGCAGCGGGCTGCATCTGATCTGGACGGGCTGGATGCCTATTTGAAATTCCATATCGCCGCGGAAGTCAAAAACCGCCTGCCGCAGGTGCTGCAGAGCAAAGGCGAAACCACATTTTCGCAGCAGATCCGCACCCTGTCGGAAGCGCTGCAGGGGGAGCAGGGCAGCGCCTTCGCGGCTTTTGTGCATGCGCGCTACCCGCTGATTCTGGTGGATGAGTTTCAGGACACCAACTCGGATCAGGACAGCATGCTGGCGCAGATCTGGCGCCATCCGGCCCGCCTGCAGCAGGGCTGCATGATTATGGTCGGCGACCGCAAGCAGGCGATTTACGGCTTCCGCGGCGGCGACATGCTGACCTTTTTAAAGGCGCGCGATGATGTCCGGCGCAAGCAGGGCAGCTTTTATCAGCTGAAGAAAAACTTCCGTTCAATTGCGCCTCTGGTGGAAGCGGTGGATGCGCTGTTCCAGCGCCAGATGGACTTCGGCGAAGATGTGCATTATGTGCCGATTACTGCCGGCGCGGCGCATGCCGATCTGCATGATCAGGACGCAGTCAATCCGGCGCCGCTGCGCTGGCTGCAGCTGGAAAACCGGGATCAGGAAGCCGAGCAGGCGGCCTGGCAGATTCAGCGCCTGCTGCAGCAGTCGGCGGCGCAGCAGCTGTATTTTGCTGAGGCGCCGGGCGAAGCGGCGCAGGACAGCGCTGCAAAACAGCCTTTGACGGATAATGACATTGCGGTGCTGGCTACCAGCCACAGTTCGCTGAATGCGGTGCAGCAGGCGCTGCTGGCTTTGGGCATCCGGGTTAACCGGGCGGCCAAGCGCAGCGTGTTCAGCAGTTCGGTTGCGCAGGACGTCGGCGCGGTGCTGGCCGCGGTGCTGGCGCCGTATCAGGAAGCCAAAGTCAAGCGCGCGCTGCTGGGGCGCCTGCTCGGCATGAGGCTGGATCAGCTGTGGAGCGCAGACCTGCAGGCGCTGGATCTCAGCCATTATATCGGGCAGCTTGAACATATCCGCGCGCTGTGGCTGAGCCAGGGCTTTTTGCCGGCCTGGCATTACTGCCTGAATTATTTCAAAATCTGGGAACGCATTGTGGCGCAGCACAGCCGCGAAAATGAACGCGATGTGGTCAACCTGCGCCATCTGACGGAAATTCTGAGCGCGCAAAGCGAACAGCTGCAGGGCGCACAGCATCTGTTCCACTGGTACCTGAAGCAGCTACAGGCGCCGAAAGGCCGCGAATGGGAGCTGGAGCGGCCCTTAACCAATGCCGAAGGCGTCAAGCTGATGACCATTCACCAGTCCAAAGGGCTGGAGTTTAAAATCGTTTTCCTGCTGAATGCCGACGGCAGCCCGAAAGTCGACAACAGCCTGATCTTTTCCTATGAAGACGCGGCGCCGGATGGCGCTGCGCACAGTGAAAGGCAGCGGGTCATTGATATCGGCGGCGCCGCAGATGAACTGAAAAAGCAGCAGCACGATGAGCGCCGCGCTGCCGAGCAGCACCGCCTGTGGTATGTGGCGCTGACCCGCGCCAGCCACCGCATTTATGCGCTGTTCAGAACGCAGGATCATAAGTCGCAGTACAGCCTGCCGTTCTGGATGGGGCAGGGCGAGGGCGCTTTTCAGCACCCGCACTGCGCAGCCGAAGCGCTGATTGCGGCCCGCCCGTCCGCCCTCCGCCTAGAAGCGCAGGAGCAGGCGCTGACGCTCAGCGCCCTGCCTCTGCCGGAGGCGCGCTTTTATCCGCGCACCCACACCAGCTTTACCGGGCTGTCGCAGCATTTGGCCTACCGCCGGCAGGCGCAGGACCAGCTGGCGCTGAACGCCGCGGCGGAAGACAGTGCGGATGATGAAACCGACAGCGAGGCTTCTGCGGCGCTGCCGGCGCAGGAAATCGCCTGGATTAAGCAGCATTTCCCCAAAGGCACCGTGGCCGGAACCTTCCTGCACAGCATTTATGAGCAGATTGATTTTCAGGATGCTTCAGGCTGGAAGCTGGAAATCCTGCGGCGCTTTAAAAACGACGGGCCGCAGCTGCTGATTGAGCTGCGGAGCCGGCTGCAGGAAAGCTTTGCGGTATGGAAAACCTTTGCCCAGGCCTGGAAGTCCGCCTATGCCGGCTGTACCCGGCCGCTGCATCAGGCGGCGCTGCAGCAGTTTGGCGCGCAGATTAAAAGCCATGAGCAGCATAAGCTGGCGCGCGGGCTGTTTATGGAATTCAACCATCTGCTCCTGCAGCGCATTGCCGCGGATGAGGCGGCCAATGCGCAGTGGCCCGGCATTTTCCACAGCGCAGCCGGCTATCAGCCGGAACGCCTGCTCAGCCTGCTGCGGGATTTGGCTGCTGAATTTGCGCAGGCCGATGCGCAGCCGGCGCTGCAGCATTTTGCGCAGGGCGCAGCCGCCTTAAATGCGGCTAAGGCGGGCGCGCAGCTTAAGGAAAGCAAAAGCCTGGATAGCTATGTCGATATGGGCTTCGGCGCGCTGGCGGAAAGCATGCAGAATGAGATGCTGTATGCCCTGATGGCACAGTGGATGCATGAGGTGGTGCATACCCCGCTGCAGGCTGGATTCAGCCTCAGCCGTCTGCCTGCAGGCAGCCATCTGCCGGAGTTTCCATTCTATCTGGCGCTGTCCGACCGTCCGGTGCAGATCCGCCAGATGCAGCGCCTGTTCCAGCAGCATGGCCTGCAGATTGAAGCGCTGAATGAAGCCAATTCGGCGCGCTATTTAACCGGCGCGGTTGACTTGGTGTATTACGATGGCCAGCGCTACCACATTGCCGATTATAAAAGCAATTTTCTGGGCAATGCCGGGCAGCACTATGCGCTGCCGGAAGTGCAGCGCAGCATGAGCCAGTCCAGCTACTGGCTGCAGGCCGCGCTGTATCTGGCCGCGCTGCACCGCTATTTAAGCATCAATCTGCAGGGCTATGACATTCATCAGCACTTGGGCGGCGCCAGCTATCTCTACCTGCGCGGCATGCGCGGGCAGCCGGACAGCGGCGTCTGCTGCTGGCAGCCGGAGGCGGAATTCATTCTGCAGCTGGATGAAATACTGGGCAGCCCGGATGCCGGAAAATTGCGCGAAACCGCCTGAACAGCGCTGAAAACAAGCGCTTAAACAATAAATTATCCTGTGGATAAATTTGAGGATAACTGTGTGGAAAATGAACAGAACCGCCTGAATATGCAGAACTGGATGGACAGCCTGATTCAGCTGCATATCGCCGCCGATGCGCAGGAAAAATCCAGAGATTTGATTCTGCAGGTTTTTCAGGCGGTTGAGCGGGGCGACAGCTGCATCGCCTGCAGCCGCGAAGACGCGCAGGCGCTGCAGGGCCTGCTGGCGGACGCCGGCGATCTGGGCGCGCATCCGGCGGAACTGCAGATTGCGCCTTTTGTTTTGGACGCCGAGCAGCTGTATTTATACCGCTACTGGGCGCTGGAAAATCAGCTGGCGCAGTCGGCTGCCGGGCTGCTGCGCCAGCCGGCCGCTGCGGTGCAGCTGGCGGAACAGCATCAGGCGCTGCTGGAAGACCCGCAGCAGCTGCAGGCGCTGCGCATGGCGGCTTCGCAGGCGCTGAGCATCATTACCGGCGGGCCGGGAACCGGCAAAACCTATACGCTGGCGCGGATTATTGCCGTGCTGAACCAGGCCATTCCGGACATCCGCATTGCCATGGCGGCCCCGACCGGAAAAGCCGCCCAGCGCATGAAGGAAGCGCTGCAGAATTCCTTCAGCGACGCCAAGCTCAGCGGCTTAGTCAGCGCTGAGCTGCAGCGCCTGACTCCGGTGACCATCCACCGCCTGCTGGGCCTGGGCGAAGATCAGCGCCCGCGCTTCCATGCCCGGCGCCAGCTGCCCTTTGACGTGATTGTGGTGGATGAAGCGTCGATGCTGGACTTGAATTTGGCCAAGATGCTGTTCGCTGCGGTGGCGCCGCGCAGCCGCTTGATCCTGCTCGGCGACGCCAATCAGCTGGCTTCGGTAGACGCCGGTGCGGTGCTGGCTGACCTGCAGCAGGCGCCGGAACTGGCGCAGAACCGCGTCAACCTTGTCACCAGCCGGCGCTTTGACGGCGAAAAGCTGATTGGGCGCATGGCCGGCTTTATTCAGCAAAATGAGCGCCAACAGGATGTCCTGCTGCGCTTTGAGCAGGAGATTGCGCCGGCCGGCCGGCTGCAGGAGCTGCCATTGACGCCGGAGATGCCGGACTGCATTCAGCTGCAGTATTTGCCGGACAGCCCTCAGGATACGTCAATTGACTGGAACGGCTATTACAGCCAGCTGATGCTGGGCTTTCAGGGCTATGCCGCGGCGGTACAGGATTATCTGGCGTCTGAATGCGCTGAACAGCATGAGGCCAAGGCGGTCAGCGTATTTGAGGATTACCGCATTCTGGCCGCGGTGCGCCACGGCCGCCTGGGCTTAACCGCGCTGAATGAGCAGATGGAGCAGCGCCTGCTGGCGGCGACCGCGCAAGCCAAGCAGGGCGAATGGTACGCCGGCCGGCCGGTGATGATGACCTATAATGACTATCAGCTGGGCCTGTCGAATGGCGATATCGGCATCTGCTTCAAGCGCCGGCATGAAGGCAAAATGCAGTTTTCGGTATATTTTCCCAGCCTGCAGAAGTGGGTGGCGGCGGCCCGCCTGCCCAAAAGCATTGAAACCGCCTATGCCCTGACCATTCATAAGTCGCAGGGTTCAGAGTTCCGGCATGTTGCGGTGGTGCTGGAAGCGCACGCCGCGCAGCTGCTGAGCAAAGAGCTGATTTATACCGCCATTACCCGGGCAAAGAAAGCCGTCAGCCTGCTGGCGGCGCCTTCGGCCTTGGCTGCCGCCATGACGGTCAGAACTGCGCGCAAAAGCGGCTTATCCGCCAAGATTTCCCAAGCGCTTCAAATAAACTGCGGATAGTGTGAAGCATTCGTGTAAGAAATCTCTTACATCAATTCGAGAGATTGGCGCATGGAGCTTTGCCGCGGATTCTGAGAAGATGGCTTCACATAATAAAGCGCTCAATACGGATTGTTGAGCATAAACGCATAATGATAATAATAACGTCATAAGACAGCGAACTTACAGTGAAGTAGGGAAAAGAGGAAACTTACAGCCGCTAAGCCTTGCAGTTTTGGGAGAGACTGCAGGGCTTTTTTATGTTTTGCAAATGCTTGAAATTTACCGTAATTTTTTTGCAGGCAGGGGGCAGATGTAGGAAATAGCTTACATGGAGATGCGGAGAAGGCGTCTTTTTTCACCTATGCGTTGTGGCAAAATCTACCACATAGGGAAGTGCTGATTAAAACATGGAATGTTTGGCATAAAAAGGCGTAAAACGCGCAATATAAAACAATAAATAATAAAACGATAATTAAAAAAGAAGAAACTGCAGCGCAAAAAAGCCCGGGCCCCGCCCGGGCTTTTTCTATTCCGCGCGGTTTGGGCGCGCTTTGACTGGCATAATATTACAGCGGCTGAGCGGCGGCAAAGGCGCGCGGCCGGCATGGCGGGCTGCCCCGGCGCCTTGAAATTCAGCCAATTGAACCCTGCGCAGGGATTGAACGGCCGGATTGGGCAAATCTGGCGGCCAATGCCGGCAGGCGGATCGGCGCCAAGCCGCGATCTATTTTTGCAATCGGGCTGTTTTTCCCTTAAGATAATGCACTTGCTGTAGTGATGCACGGCAGTCAGCTGAGCGATTGGCTGATTCGTATCAAAAGTAATTAACCTTAAGCATCTCGGAGAAATCGAATGGCTTTAACAAACGCAGATCGCGCAGAGATCATCGCTAAATTTGCCCGCGCTGAAAACGACACTGGTTCACCGGAAGTTCAAGTTGCTCTTTTAACGGCTCAAATCAATGATTTGCAAGGCCACTTTAAAGAGCACAAGCACGACCACCACAGCCGCCGCGGCCTGATCCGCATGGTTAACCAGCGCCGCAAGCTGCTTGACTACCTTAAAGGCAAAGACGCGACTCGCTACAGCGCACTGATTGCTGCTTTAGGTTTACGTCGTTAATTCGATTTAAACTTTGATTTTCGGACTATTGCATGCTGAATGCCGTATTGCTGAAAACTAAAGTCTATCCGGCTTCGGCCGGATAATGGAGAAGGGGCGATGATTCGCTCCTTCTTTGCGTCTTAAAATCAATTTTTATCCTCTGGTGAGGTCGGCTTCTAAGCTTTGTCATTTATGCGGTTGATATGAATGCCAAACCTTAGGGGTCTCCACTAGAATAAAATCAGGAACAATAAAATATGTCGATGTTCAATATTATCCGCAAAGAATTCCAATACGGCCAGCATCAGGTTGTTTTAGAAACTGGCCGTGTTGCGCGCCAGGCGAACACGGTTGTGATTACCATGGGCGGCGTAACTGTGCTGGTTGCTGTTGTAGCGCAGCCAAAAGCCAAAGCGGGCCAGGACTTCTTCCCGCTGACAGTTAACTATCAGGAAAAGCAGTATGCTGCAGGCCGCATTCCAGGCGGTTACGGCAAGCGCGAAGGCCGCCAGTCTGAAGCTGAAACTTTAATTTCACGCTTGATTGACCGTCCAATCCGTCCATTGTTCCCGGAAGGCTTCTATAACGAAATCCAGGTAACAGCGACAGTTATTTCTTCTGACAAGACCATGGATGCCGACATTGCTGCCATGCTGGGCACATCAGCTGCGATGTCAATTGCAGGTGTTCCATTCCGCGGCCCGATCGCTGGCGCGCGCGTTGGCTTGATCAACGGCGAATACATCCTTAACCCGAATTTAGAACAGCTGAAAGAAAGCGACCTTGACCTTGTGGTTGCAGGTACTGAAGCTGCCGTGCTGATGGTTGAATCTGAAGCGAAAGAGCTTTCAGAAGACCAGATGCTGGGCGCTGTGCTGTTCGGCCATGACGAAATGCAGATTGCGATTCAGGCGATTAAAGAATTCGCCGCAGCTGCCGGCGCAGTTGAATCTGACTGGGTTGCTCCGGGCAAAAACGAAGCGCTTCTTGGCCAGCTGAAAGACGCATTTGAAGCGAAAATCTCTGAAGCCTACACTATTGCGGTTAAGCAGGACCGCTATGCGGCGCTGGATGCGCTGGCTGCGGAAGCCGCCGCCCAGTTCGTTCCGGAAAATGACGAAACCGGCATTGCTGAAGAAGTCAGCGAATTATTCGAAGACCTGAAATACCGCACAGTGCGCGACAACATCCTGTCTGGCAAGCCGCGTATTGATGGCCGCGACACTAAAACTGTCCGCGCAATTGACGTTCAGGTAGGCGTATTGGGCCGCGCGCACGGTTCTGCGCTGTTCACGCGCGGTGAAACTCAGGCGCTGGTAACAACGACTCTGGGCAACACGCGTGATGCATTGATGGTGGATACCCTTGCAGGCACGAAAACTGACAACTTCATGCTGCACTACAACTTCCCTGCATACTCAGTAGGCGAAACTGGCCGCGAAACAGGCCCGAAACGCCGTGAAATCGGCCACGGCCGCCTGGCGCGCCGCGGCGTGCAAGCGGTTCTGCCTGCTGCTGACCGCTTCCCGTACGTGATCCGCATTGTATCTGACATTACCGAATCCAACGGTTCATCTTCAATGGCTTCTGTATGCGGCGCTTCACTGTCGCTGATGGATGCAGGCGTGCCATTGAAAGCGCCGGTTGCCGGCATCGCGATGGGCTTAGTGAAGGAAGGCGAGCGTTTCGCTGTGCTTTCTGACATCTTGGGTGATGAAGATCACTTAGGCGACATGGACTTTAAAGTCGCGGGTTCTGCAAACGGCATTACCGCGCTGCAAATGGACATCAAGATCGAAGGCATCACTGAAGAGATCATGGAAGCTGCGCTGAACCAGGCGTATGCCGGCCGCATGCATATCCTGAACGAAATGAATCAGGTGATTTCACGCGCGCGCCCTGAAATTTCAATGCACGCGCCGACCTTCCAGGTGATCAACATCAACCCGGACAAAATCCGTGACGTAATCGGCAAAGGCGGCGCAACCATCCGCGCGATTACTGAAGAAACCAAAGCTGCGATTGACATTGAAGACAACGGCACAGTGCGCGTATTCGGTGAAACCAAAGCGGCTGCTCAGGCGGCTGTAGCGAAAATCCAGGCGCTGACTGCGGAAATCGAGCCGGGCACGATCTACATGGGCAAAGTGATCCGCATCGTTGAATTCGGCGCTTTCGTCAACATTCTTCCGGGCACTGACGGCCTGCTTCACATCTCTCAAATCTCCAACGAGCGCATTGCCAACGTTGCAGACGTGCTGAAAGAAGGCCAGGAAGTGAAAGTGCAGGTTGCCGATGTAGACAACCGCGGCCGCATTAAGCTGACCATGAAAGACATCGAGCAGGTTTAATCACCTGCAGATTCACAGGGCGCTTGCCAGGTGAATTGAACAGTCTTTAAAAAGCCTTGAGCTTTGCCGATTTAAACTTTGGCTTGCTCAGGGCTTTTTTTATGGCATGATGAAAACCGGGATGGACAATAACAAGCCTTATGCAGATTTATCATTTTTTTCAGCATCCAAGCCAGCCTTATATTTGCGTTCAGCAGGATGCGCAGCAGGCGGAAGCTGAGTTTATCTGGGTCGACTGCACGCGTGAAGATGTGGTGAACCGTTCAGAACAGTGGCAGCAGGAAATTTTTCAGCACACCGGCCTTTGGCTGAATGAATACCATGTGCGGGACATTTTGAATCTGGAGCATCCCTGCGTTTTTGATACGCTGGATGACTACGATCTGCTGATTTTCCGCAAGCTGATTACGCCGGATGACCATGTCAAAACCGGCGAACAGGCGCTGGAGCAGCATGAGCCGGTGTTCGGGCTGGCGACAACGCCGGTCAGCTTTATTATGACGCCGCAGGTGCTGATTACTGTGCGCGAGCAGGGCAATAAGGCCATGGAAAACTATATTGCGCGGATTAAAACCGTGCTGGCGCGGCCGCTGGATGAGCAGAACAGGCCGCGCAAGCTGGCTGCGTCACCGCTGGATTTAGCGCTGCGCCTGCTTAACGGCATGGTGGACGGCTATCTGGATTTGCGGGTGCCGCTGACCTGCCGGGTGCAGTTCTGGCAGCAGGAGCTGCTGCAGGGCCACCGGCGCTTTACCAAATGGCATCAGCTGCTGCAGGAAAACATGGCCTTTCAGCAGGTGGAAAATCTGTGCGAAGAGCAGATTGAAACCCTGCAGGAACTGCGCGATGAAATTGTGGAAAATTACCCGCATTTGAAGGGCAAAAAGAAAGCTGAACGGCAGGAAGTGATGCTGCTGCGCGTGGATGACATTGCCAGCCATATTGAGCGCATTCAGAAACATACGGCGCGTCTGCGGAGCGCCGTGCAGGCCGCCGTGGATCTGCATTTTTCCGCCGTAGCCAATCAAACCAATGAAAACATGCGCATTCTTGCCATTATTACCGCGGTGTTTGCGCCTTTGACCCTGCTGACCGGGGTGTACGGCATGAACTTTGAGTTCATTCCGGGCCTGAAGTCGGAAAGCGGCTTTTGGATTATGCTGGCCATTATGCTGATGACCACCGCGCTGCTGATTTACTATTTCTACCGCCGCCATATGGTCGGCCGGGGCGAAAAAAGCGTCATCGACATGCTGGCGCAGCAGCATGACGACCAGCGCATGAACCTGTTCTGGTTTATGGAATATGAGCCGATTAAGCGCACGGTGAAAGATACGGTGAAAACTACGGTCAAAACCGTTGAAAAGCTGGCGCGGCTGAAATAGGCGTGGCCCGGACAGACGGGCTGGAATGCGCGGTTTCCGGCAGGGCTGCCTTCATGCAGCGCAGACTGGGGGCGCTAAATGCAGCCGCCCGCTTCGCTGGATTTCAGCAGCCAGTACATTTCATCCTTAAGCCTTAGTTTTCTGCGCTTCAGCGTTTCAATGTCGGTGTTGATCTGATTGACCGGGTCCTGTTCCAGCAGGCAGATCTCCTGATCCAGTTCTTCATGGCGCTCAAAAAGATGCGCAAAGCGCGGATTTTCTTCGCGGAGCCGGTGAATCAGCTCCCGGAATTCGGGAAACATGTTTTTCACTTTTTTATTGCATTCTTTGGTTTTCATAAGCGTGAACAGTTCTCTCAGTTAAAATGAAAAAAATATCCAGCTTCCCCGGCAGCTGAGCTGCAGGGAAGAGATGAGAATGGGTCAGTGTGACTGGAATTGCTGATGCTTGACTTGGCGGCGCAGATTCTGCACTTCATCAATTAAATCCAGCATCATGGCGACAGCGGTAAAGCTGGCGTCGAAATCGCGCTGCAGGCGGTAGGCGCGCCTTGCCCGTGAAATATCGTCGCCAAAAAACTGATGAACCCTGCTGTCCGGACGGTTCGGCAAAATGTCATACTCCAGCAGCTGCAGTACCCATTCAGGACTTTGTCCGCAGGCCTGGGCAAAATGCTGCAAATCAAAACTGCGCTGCTCATCGACAATTTCAGTCTGTTCGCAGCCGTCAGATACAATTTCACGGTAATAAATTGTTGTCATGGGATTACTCCTTAAGGCTGTCTAGGCTTGAATTGCTGAAAGGCTTCAGCAAATGCCTGATATGCCCGCTGCTCTTCTGCGCTGTGAGCAGGAGGGTTCACTATATTTAATACCAAATACAAGTGCCCGGGTGTTTTGTTTGGTATGCCTTTATTTTTCAAGCGCAGCTGCTGGCCGCTGCGCGCGTTTTTCGGCAGGCTGACCTGCACCGCGCTGCCGTCCGGCGCGCGCACATCAATATTCTGCCCTAAAGCGGCTTCCCAAGGCGCGGCGTCAACGTTCATATAGACATCGGCGCCGTCGGCATGCCAGCGTTCATTGGCGCGGTAGCGCACTTCAATGTACAGATCGCCATTCGGCCCGCCGTTAATGCCGGATTGGCCCTGGCCGCTTAAGCGGATCTGCTGTCCGTCCTTCAGGCCTTTCGGAATTTTCACCTGCAGGGTTTTGCGCTGCACTTCAGGCTCGCCATAGGCATTCAGGGTAGGAATCTGCAGGGTGATGTGCTGCGAGGCGCCAGTGTAGGCAATCTCCAGATCGACATCAATGCTGGCGTGCTGGTCTTCGCCTTTATACGCCTGCTTAGGGCGGCTGCGCTGCTGATACTGATAATTGCCGCCGCCAAAGCCTGAGCCGAAACGGCCAAACAGGTCTTCAAAACCGCTGAAGCCGCCCTGCTGGCCGGCGCCTCCGGAACTGTAGCGCCGGAACTCGGCGTCATCAAAGCCGCCGAAACCGCCATGCCCGGACTGTCCGCCAAACTGGGCAAAGCCTTCGGGGTGATCCAGCTGAAAATCATATTCCCGCTTTTTTTCCGCATCGCTCAGCGTGTCATAAGCGACATTCAATTCCTGCATGCGGGTTTCCGCATCAGCTTCTTTGCTGACATCCGGGTGGTATTTCCGCGCCAGTTTGCGGTAGGCTTTTTTGATCTGATCCTGTGAAGCTTTGCGCGTTACGCCAAGCAGCTCATAGTAATTTTTTGCCATATTTGCGGTATGAACTCTATATGAATTTGATCATGTTTTATCCAATATAAGAGCCTTCATGCAAATGAAACAGTGTTTATTTGCCGCATATTGTTTCAAATTATGACAGCAAAGCAGCTTTAAGCGGGCAAATGCCGGCCTGCTGCGGCATTCAGCCGGCGCTTTTGCTTCGGGAAAACCGGAAGCTGCGTTCCGGAAGGGAAAGCGCTCCGCTGAAAAAGCCTGCAGATGTTCTGCATTAAAATGATTTCATTGAAAAATCATGCATGATCAGCGGCGCCGTTTCTACGCATCTGGTCAAATTCAGGCTTTAAAAAGAACATGCCGGCCCATTGCTGAACGGGCCGGCATGGCGCTGGCTGGAGTATTGCTGCGCGGAATTAATATTTGATCCAGGTGATGCTGCGGCCGATGACGGAAACGCCGATATAGCCGCGCAGGGTCAGGCGCTTGCCGGTTGAGTTCAGGCGCGCCTTGCTTTGGTAGATTTTTCCGCTGATCGGGTCCAGCACTTTGCCGTTGACATATTCATTCGGCTTGCCTGGGCTGGCTTTAAAGCCCCAGATGAACGGCAGGCCAAGGAAAGGCTTGTCTTTCAGCTGGCCGGGGCACTTGGTGCACAGCAGCAGTTTTTCTGAACCGGGAATATTGCGGGTTTCAACAATAATGCCTTCATAAGTGCCGTCGGCTTTCTTGCGGACTTCTACATCGGCGCGCGAGTAGCCGGTGCGGTCATCAATGGTTTTCCATTTGCCGACTAAAGGATCTTCATTGCCGGCAAAACTGCAGACAGAAATGGAAGACAGCAGCAGCCCGGTCAATAGACCCTTGCATAAACTCTTCATGCTTTTCCCTGTGGTAGGTGCGTCGTTTATTTTAGAGCAGCTATTCTAATCTATATATAATATTTTTAAAATCAAATAGATAAAATTTGCATTCGGTCACATTAAGCGGAGGAAAATGCAGGATTATTCAAGTTTTGCTGCTTTTTTGCTCAAATCCCGCAGCAATGCAGCTAATCTGCCATTGCAAAAGGCTGCGCAGGCCGTTCCGCCTTGCGCCGCTCAATCGGGCGAGGCCGGATTGCCGGCTTGAATTGCGGATATGCGGGCCAAAAAAAGCCAGTTAATTGCTTAACTGGCTGGCAGGGCTGAGGCGCTGCTGATTTTTCAGTTTTTAACCCAGGTCAGATTGCGCCCAACGGCCGCGCCGCCGGAGCGTCCATGAATCACCAGATGCTTGCCGCCGCTCAGCAGGCGGGCGCGGGCTGTGTAATGCCGGCCGGATTTCGGGTCAAGCAGCCGGCCTCCGACAAATTCATTGTCCTTGGCGGGATCGGCCGTCAGCCCTGACAGCAGGGTCATGCCCAGCAAAGGCATGTTCTTTTGCGATCCGGCGCATTTTTCACAGCTTTGCAGCGCGGCGGCGCCTGGAACGGCCCGGGTGTTGATGATTTTCGCGGAGTAATGATTGTCCTTGCCCTTGCTGATTTCCACATCGGACAGGGAATAGCCGGTGCGGTCATCAATAGTTTTCCATGTGCCGACCAGCGGGTCAGCGGCGGCCAATGCGGGCAGGCTGAAGCAGCAGCCAAGCGTTAACAGGAGGGCGGAGGCGGACTTGAAGTGCATGTAGGAGTACCCGAGAGAGCTGCAGCCTGAAAAATAAAGGCATAAAAAGTATATGGGTTTAATATAGCGTGAAAAGTCCTGCTTTTTCCAGCCTGTTTTTATTTAAATATTTATTATTTTCAATTGATTGTTGCTATTTTTAACGCTTTTGCGCGGAAAGCGCCGATTGCGTCGCAGAATTCCGTATGCGTTCTGATTCAATGCGCGGCCGGGATTCAGGCAGCTTTCCCCGCAGCGCCGCAGGCAGAAGATTCCGCAAAACAGCAGAGGATTTAGGCTATCTTAAGCTTCAGCAGTCTGCACTGCCGCATTTTTCTTTGGAAGGTTAAACACCTTTGCATAGGCAAGGCCCTCCTTTGGAAAGACCCAAAGTCGGCAAAAGTCTTTTGCTGCCCATACACGGCACCCTGAGCCAGTTTTAAGCGCTGCTTTAAAATGCAGCGCAAGGGATGGGCAGCATGCGGCATCCATGCCGCACTCGCGTATCCAAAGTTTATTTTACTCAACTATAGGGCAGCATTATCTTTAAAGGATTAATGCTGATCAGTTAAGGAATTTCGGCATAAACTTCTTAACCTTTTGGGCTATTCACGGCGGAGTCTTACCGTTTTTAAATCGAATTTTTGGAGCTCGTTTTGTTCCTTGCGAAACAATGTTTTTCATTCGCCAAATGTTCGCAAGGGAAGCATCTTTCGGCGCAGTGCGCCTCACCGCGAAACCTGTTCATATTCTGCACTTAAATGATTTTGTTGCAAAAACAGTCCATTTAAAAGGCCAGATAGGTTGCGGATGACGCTTCCGTGTATCAAATAATATCGCAAGTTAAAAAAAGAAAAAGCCAGTCAATTTCTTAACTGACTGGCATTATCCTTAAAGGATGCTTTTTGGCTGTACATCAGGCTTAGCTGAGGTGTTCGCCGAACAGCCCCAGGGCTTCTTCCGCGCTGAAGCAGTAATTGGCGCTGCAGAACTGGCAGTCCATGCTGATCGGATTCTGATGCTCCAGCGTTTCACGCACAGCAAGAATGCCGATTTGCTGCAGGGCGGACGCGCAGCGCTCTTTGGAGCAGGTGCAGCCGAAATACAGCGCTTCCGCTTCCGGCAGGCGCACTTCTTCCTCATTGTACAGGCGGTAAAGAATGTCGCTGGCTTCCAGATCGGTCAGCTCTTCAGGCTTCAGGGTCTCGGTCAGCAGGGTTAGGCGCGGCCACAGGTCTTCATCAATGCGCTGCTGCTCTTCTTCGCTGTTGCGCGGCAGCAGCTGCACCAGCAGGCCGCCGGAGCGCTGGCTGCTGCTGCTTAGCACAATCAGGGTCGGAATCTGCGCGGACAGGTCATAGTACTGGGTCAGGCAGCCGGCAAGGTTCGGCTTGTCCAAAGGTACGATGCCCTGATAGCGCTCGCCGGCTTCAGGTTCAATATTGATGAACAGCACCGGGTTCTGCAGCGTTTTCAGGACGGTGCTGCTGTCTTCCGCCTGCTGGAAATGCGGGTCTTCTTGATAGTCCGCCAAGGCGCGAACTTCACCCAAATGGTTGCATTCCGCCATTGCCCATTTAAAAGTGCCTGAAGCCTGAATCTGCAGGCTGATGCGGCCTTTAATTTTCAATGTGCTGGCCAGCAGCGCGGTCGCGCTCAGCATTTCGCCCAGTAAAATCTGCACTGCGGGCGCATAGCTGCGCTGCGCCAGAATGGTTTGCAGGGCATTTTCAAGATGAACCACTTCGCCGCGCACAGGGCTATCTTCAATAAAAAAGCGTTGGCGTAAATCAGACATAAAATTCTCCATAACCCTGCTTTAATGGTGACAATATTGTAAAACACAAGTCATTCAAGATCATCTCTTGACACATCAATGCGGCTGCGCTGCAAACCGCGCTGCAAGTCAACGCCGGCAGGGGGCTGGCGGATTTGCGCGTCGCTTTCGAACAGGTGCTCCAGTTCAGCTAAAGCGTTACGATGTGTTTCATAAACTTTCTGCTCATCGGTATAAATCCGCTGCTGCTGCGCCAGCAGCTGTTCGTCGTAGTCGCGGAACAGCTCAATGCTTTTGTAGGCGTCGTCCTCGCTGACGCCGACATCGCGCAG
Source organism: Acinetobacter sp. WCHAc010034 (assembly GCF_001696615.3). Classification (NCBI taxonomy): domain Bacteria; kingdom Pseudomonadati; phylum Pseudomonadota; class Gammaproteobacteria; order Moraxellales; family Moraxellaceae; genus Acinetobacter; species Acinetobacter sp. WCHAc010034. The sequence continues at coordinate 2,266,910 of NZ_CP032279.1, forward strand.
CAGCTGGTAGGCCATGCCCAGCGAGGACAAATAGGTTTCGCGCCAAATATGCTCTACGCCTAAATCGCGCAGCAGATGCACATGATGGCGGTCGCGGGCGCGCACCAGCAGCTTTAAATGCGGATAATTCAGGCGGATGTGGCGCGCGGTGTTCATCGAGTCTTCAATGTCATCAATCGCCAGGACAAAGACTTTGGCATGCTGAATGCCGGCCGCCCGCAGAATGTCCGGCTGGGCGGCATCGCCGTAATACAGCTGGCCGCCGTAGTTGCGGACAAAATCGACCTTATCCAGGCTGCTGTCAATCGCGGTGAAGGGCTGATGCTGCATATGCGCCACGCGGGCGATAATCTGCCCAAAGCGGCCGAATCCGGCAATGATTACCGGCGGATGGTGATCCGGAATATCATCATACTGCGGCGCTTCCGCCTTGCCGAAGCGGGGCAGAATCTGCGCGCTGATCAGCCAGTACAGCATCGGCGTCAGCACCATCGACAGCGTCACAATTAAGGTGAGCGGCTCCATCATGGCCTGCGTCAGCACTTTTTCGCTGACGGCGGCGCTGAGCACGACAAAGGCGAATTCACCGCCTTGCGCCAGGCAGGCCGCCAGCATCAGGCTGTTGCGCCATGACTGGCGGAAATAGCGGGCAACCGCGGCCAGCGCCAGCATTTTGACCAGCAGCAGCGCCAGCGCGCCGCCGATGATCAGCGCAGGCATCTCAATCAGCAGCGACAGCTGGGTGGTCATGCCGACGGTCATGAAAAACAGGCCGAGCAGCAGCCCTTTAAACGGGGCGATGCTGGCCTCCAGTTCATGGCGGAATTCTGAATCCGCCAGCAGCACGCCGGTCAGGAACGCGCCCAACGTGGTGCTGATGCCGAGCACATCCATCAGCCCGACCACGCCCAAAACAATAAACAGCCCAACCGCGGTAATCAGCTCATGCGCGCCGCTTTTGGCCACAAAGCGGAAAAATGGGCGCATCAGATAGCGGCTGAACAGGAACAGCCCGCTGAAGGTGGCGACGATGGCGGCGAAATAGGCGACGCCGTGATGGGTGGACTGGGCGCCGGCTAGCAGCGGAATGACCGCAATCAGCGGAATGGCGGCCATGTCCTGAAACAGCAGAATGGAAAACGACTGCTGGCCAAAGGTGGTATTCAGCTGCTGCTTTTCCGTCAGCAGCTGCAGCACAAAGGCGGTGGAGGACAGCGCCAGCGCAAAGCCGATCACAATGCTGGCGGCGATGCCCTGCTGCAGGGCAAAAAAGCAGATCACAGCCAGCAGCAGGCCGCTGATGCCCGCCTGCAGGCTGCCCATCACAAAGATGGAATGGCGCATTTGCCACAGGCGCTGCGGGCGCAGTTCCAGGCCGATAATGAACATCAGCAGGATGACGCCGAATTCCGCCAGCTCCTGAATGGCTTCGGCATCGCTGGCGATATTCAGCACGCTTGGCCCCAGCAGCATGCCGGTAAACAGGTAGCCCAGCACCGTGGCGATGCCGAAGCGCTTCAGCAAAGGCACCAGCAGCAGGGAGGCGCCTAAGAAGAGGGTGATTTGCAGCAGTAGCGGCATGCGTCTGTCCTGATCGGTTTTTTAAGGCTGCGCGGGCAGCAGCCTCTGAATTTGAAGCTTTAAGCAGGCTCAGCTGAGTTCCTGCGGGTCAATGTCCAAGGTTAATTTCATGCTGGAAGGCTTGGCCTGCAGCATGCCCTGCCACCAGCTGCGGATATGGAAATGCAGCCTGGCGCGGTCGGCTGACAGCAGCACCATATGCGACTGATAGCGCCCGGCCTTGCGCTCCATCGGGGCGGGAATCGGCCCCCAAATATCCACGGTGTTTTCAGAATTCTGCCTTAAAAGCTGGGCATGATGCTGTAGAAAATCTGTATTCAGCGCCTGATCTTTGGATTCGCAGCGGATCAGCGCAGCATAGCGGAACGGCGGCATCAGCGCAGCCTGGCGCTCTTTCAGGGTCTGCCGGGCAAACTGGCGGTAATCTTCCTGCACCAGCGTATTCAGCAGCGGATGCTCAGGGCGCAGGGTCTGCAGGTAGACATCGCCTTTGCGCTCGCCGCGCCCGGCGCGCCCCGCAACCTGCACTACCAGCTGCGCGGTGCGCTCAGTCGCGCGGAAATCCACGCTCAGCAGGCCGGAATCGATATCCAGAATCGCCACCAAAGTCACATAGGGGAAATGATGCCCCTTGGCCAGCATTTGCGTGCCGAGCAGGATCAGCGGCCCGCTTTTCTGAATTTTATCGTAAATTTTCTGCCAGCTGCCGGCGCGGCTGGTCGAATCGCGGTCAACCCGGATCACTTCATAGTCCGGAAACAGCTCGTTCAGGCTTTCCTCAACCTTGGCGGTGCCCATGCCGATGGACTTCAGTTCGCTGTGGCTGCATTGCGGGCAGCGGTCCGGCATGCGGTGCACCGTGCCGCAGTGGTGGCAGTGCAGATGCTGATAGGGCGTGCGGTGCACGGTAAAATTGGCGTCGCAGTGCGGGCATTTGGCCTGCCATGCGCAGCTTTCGCAGATCAGCACTGGCGCATAGCCGCGCCGGTTTAAAAACACCAGCACCTGCTCTTGCTTATCCAGGCGCTTTTTCATTTCCTGCAGCAGCATCTGGCTGATGCCGTGCTGCTTCTGCGCCACTTTTAAATCCAGAATATGGATTTTCGGCATCAGCGCCGCGCCGGCGCGCTGATTCAGCTCCAGGCAGCTCATTTTGCCGTTCTGCACCAGGGCATAGCTGTCAATGCTTGGAGTGGCCGAACCCAGCACCACCGGGCACTGCTGCAGATGCGCGCGGTACAGCGCAATATCCCGCGCGTGGTAGCGGAAACCTTCCTGCTGCTTGAAGGACAGGTCATGCTCCTCATCCAGCACAATCAGCCCCAAATTAGGCAAAGGGGTAAAGACTGCGGAGCGCGTGCCTAAAATAATCGAGGCTTTGCCGGTTTGCGCCGCCTGCCAGGCCTGCAGGCGCTTGGCGTCAGTCAGGCCGGAATGCAGCAGGGCGATATTGCAGTGGAAGCGTGACTGGAAGCGGCTGACGGTTTGCGGAGTCAGGCCGATTTCCGGCACCAGCACCAGCACCTGCCTGCCCTGCTTCAGCACCTCCTGCATGACCTGCAGATAGACTTCAGTCTTGCCGCTGCCGGTCAGGCCGTCCAGCAGAAAGGCCTGATATTTTTTGCGCGCTTTCAGCACCGCCTCAATGGCTTTTTTCTGATCCGGATTGGCCGTTAAGGGCATCTGCGCCATGCTGACCGGCATCGGGCTGAAGTCCTGCGCTTCCAGAACGCATTCGCAGATGGCTTTTTTTTCCAGCGCTTTCAGCGTGGCGGTTTCAATGCCGGCCAGGTTCAGCAGGTTTTCTGAGGTGCCGGAAGGATGCAACTTTAACACCCTATAGGCTTCCTGCTGGCGCTCAGAGCGCTTGAGCTTATTCTCTGCATCGCTGTCCAGCAGCTTCCATGTTCTGGCCAGCAGGTTGTAAGGCTTGCCTTGGCGCAGCAGCGCCGGCAGCGCGCTTTGAATCACTTCGCCGACCGGAAACTGGTAATACTGCGCCGCCCATGTCAACAAACTTAAAACTTTGCTGTCTAAAATGGCCTGCCCGTCCAGCAGTTCGGTAATGGCTTTCAGCTTGATGCCGGGGTCGAGCGGCGCATCGGGCGCCAGCTTTTCCACAATCACGCCGACCAGATTCTGCCGGCCGAAAGACACCGCCACGCGCGCGCCGGCCTGCGCCTGCCGGTACTGTTCGGCGCTCAGGCGGTAGTCAAAGCAGTCGTGCAGATAGACCGGAACGGCAACGCGGACCCGGTAAATGGCGTTTGGGGCAGGGGCTGGAACTTGCATAAAAAGGCGGTCTGGTCCTGTTGAAATTTCGTCGAGATCGAAGCGGAGTTGTGTTAGAGTGGGCAGATAATTTATATCTAAGAATATGAATGATTTTAAGGGTTGCGCGCAACTGCGCGGATCAAATTTTTGGAAAATTAGAGCATCGCAATGCCAGCATATCAGTTTACCGCCATAGATGCTTCAGGCAAGCAGCAGAAGGGTGTGCTAGAGGGCGATTCCGCCCGTCAAATCCGGCAGCAGCTGCGCGATAAGGCGCTGATTCCTGTCACGGTGGATCCTGTCGAGCAAAAACACCGGCATGCTCAAAATCAGTGGTTTCAGAAAGGCATTACTTCCTACGATCTGGCCCTGCTGACCCGGCAGCTGTCGGTGCTGGTGGCGGCTGCCATTCCTTTGGAAGAAGCCATCCGCGCGGTGGGCAAGCAGAACGAAAAAGCCCATGTGCAGAATCTGCTGATGTCGGTGCGCTCCAAAGTGCTGGAAGGCCATTCGCTGGCCAATGCCCTCAGCCAGTCCGGGCGCTTTCCGGAACTGTACATCGCCACCATCGCCGCCGGAGAGCGTTCCGGCCATCTCGATCTGATTTTAGACCAGCTGGCGGACTATACTGAAAACCGCTTTGCCATGCAGAAGAAAGTGCAGGGGGCAATGATCTACCCGGTGATTCTGATGCTGATGTCCTTTGCCATTGTGATGGGGCTGATGACTTACGTGGTGCCGGACATCGTCAAAACTTTTGATCAGGACAAGGGCGCCCTGCCGTGGATTACCGTGGCTTTAATGAAAGCCAGCGATTTTATCCGCGTGGCATGGCCGTTCCTGCTGGCGGGCGCTGCGCTGGGCATTTTCCTGCTGGCGCGCTTTTTAAGAACGGCAGCCGGCCATTATGCCTTTGACCGCCTGACCCTGAAGCTGCCGCTGTTCAGCCGGCTGTCCAAAGGCATCAACGCCGCCCGTTTCGCCAGCACGCTGTCAATTTTAACCAAATCCGGCGTGCCGCTGGTGGATGCGCTGAAAATCGGCGCGGCGGTCAGCAGCAACTGGGTGATCCGAGATTCAGTCAATCTGGCTGCCGAAAAAGTCACCGAAGGCGGCAACCTGGCCGCGCAGCTGGAGCGCAGTGGTTATTTCCCGCCAATGATGGTACAAATGATCCGAAGCGGCGAGGCTTCAGGCGAGCTGGACCGCATGCTGGAGCGCGCCTCAGACATGCAGGACCGCGAAGTCACGACCCTGATTTCAACCCTGCTGGCGCTGCTGGAGCCGCTGATGCTGGTTTTTATGGCCAGCATTGTGCTGGTGATTGTGATTGCAGTCATGCTGCCGATTGTCAACATGAATAATATGATTTAAACCTGATAATTTAAAACAGCTCTGTAGAGCATGGCATTAATGAATGAGAGTAAATACATGCAGCCGAATCGATTAAACAGCAGACACAGCGGTTTCACCCTGATTGAAGTCATGGTGGTGATTGTGATTTTAGGCGTTTTGGCCGCCTTGATTGTGCCGAACGTGATGGGCCGCGGCGAGAAAGCCAAGGTCGACACCTCTGAAATCACCTTGAAAAGCGTGGCGGGGGCGCTGGATCAGTACAAGATGGACAACGGCAAATTCCCTTCCATGCAGGACGGCGGCTTGGGCGCCTTGGTCAATAAGCCTGAATCAGCCAAAAACTGGCTGCCGGGCGGCTATGTCAAAGGCGGCTATCCGAAAGACAGCTGGGAAAATGACATTCAGTACGTAATTCCCGGCTCTGAAGGGCGCCCTTATGACCTGTATTCATTTGGCGCAGACGGCCAGTCCGGCGGCGAAGGCAATGACGCCGATATTTTCTATAAGCACTAATTGAGAATAATTATTTATTCGGCTTTTATGGCATAAACCGCTTCACTGAATAGGAATTTCCCCTGTTGAGTGAAGCGATAATCACTCTTGATTATAAATTTTAATGTAAGCTAATGATATTAAACATAATATTAAAATAAGCCCGGTTTGAGGTTTATAATAAGAATTATTCCCAGTTTTATTGATTACAATAATCGTAAAATATGAAGAAATATAAGCTTTTCATTTAAATAAAACCTTGCATAATATTTATAACGGCACTTTTTCAGCCAAAGGAGGGTGGAATGAAAGCATTAATTTTAGCGGATGAAATTAACCAGTTTCATTGGTCGATGCTGAAATCTGTTCTTCTGGTTTTAAGCATCCTGCCGCTCAGCCAGGGCGCGCTGCATCTGTGGCAAAGCACCGAGGGCAGCAGCCAGATTGTGGTGGGCTTTTTCGCCGCCAGCCTGCTGAGCACATTATTCGTATTAAGCTTCTGGTCTGCATTGAAAGCCACAGCGGCGAAACTGGAACAGCAGCATGAAACGGCGTTTGAACATGCCGTGGTGCAGGCGTACCGCTATCTGCCCATGCTGTCTTTGGCCGGCATGCTGGCTTATCTGGCCAGCCAGATTTAAGCGGCCACTGCATGAAAAAAAACCGGAGCCATTGCTCCGGTTTTTTATTGCACTGCATTTTCATCCGCGCATTGCCAGCCCGAACTGCAGCAGGGCAAAGCGCGCAGGCAAGGCTTAGCGCCGCGACTTAAATGAAACATCCACCTTGCGCGGCCGGTAAAACCAGCCCAGCAGCAGCAGCAGGGCAGAGAAGCCTAAAACCGGCCAGTCGCTGAGGCGCATGTACAGGGTTTCGCCCTGCATGGCCGGAAGCTCGCCGCGCAGCACGGCTTTCCGGTCTATAGGCGCCTGCTTCACAATATGGCCATTGTGGTCAATAAATGCCGTCACGCCGGTATTGGTCGCGCGGATAAACCAGCGCCCGTTTTCCTTGGCGCGCATCTGCACCATCTGCAGATGCTGCCAAGGCCCCGCCGTGCCGGTAAACCATGCGTCATTTGACACCGTCACCAGAAAGTCGCTTTGGCGGGCATTGCGCCGGGTTAAGTTCGGATAAGCCACTTCATAGCAAATCGCGGAACCGAGATCATGCTTCTTGATCAGCAGCGGCTTCTGGTCGCTGGCGCCGCGGGAAAAGCCGCTCACCGACGGGTCATTCTGCAGCGCCGGCAATACCCAGCTCAGCATGCCGGACAGCGGAATGTATTCGCCAAAAGGCACAAGGCGCTGCTTTTTATACAGCCCTTCAGATTCATCGCCCAGCGCCATGATGCTGTTGTAGTACATCGGCTGGCCCTGAATTTTGGATTCGGCCTGATCCCAGTAGGGAATGCCGGTGACCCAGGCGGTGCCGGTTTTTTCCGCCTGAGCCTTCATGGCGTCCAGAAAAGGCTCAATATCGGACTGGAACAGCGGAATGGAGGATTCCGGCCAGACAATCAGGTCGCGCCCCCATTCGGTGCGGCTGAGCTCGGCATAAATCATCAGGGTTTTGATCTGGTATTCGGTCAGCCATTTCAAGTCCTGCGGAATGTTGCCCTGAATCAGGGACACCGAGAGGGGCTTTTCCGCTTTCGGCTGCACAAAGGTCAGCTGCGATGCGCCCCATGCGCCCAGCAGCAGAATGGCGGAGGGAACAATCCAGAAGGTTTTTTTATTTAAAATTTCGACTAAGGCGCAGGCCAGCAGAATGACGGCGAAAGAAACGCCGAACACCCCGAACAGCGGAGCATAGCTGTCCAGATAGCGTTCGGTGAAGGCGTAGCCGGCAAACAGCCAGGGAAAGCCGGTGAATACCCAGGTTTTGGCCCATTCAAAGATGATCCACAGCGGGGCAAAGGTCAGCGGGGTTTCCGGGAAGAAGCGCCGGTACAGCCAAGTCTGCACCGCGGTGAACAGGCCCATGGCCAATGCCATGATGGCAATCATCACAACGCTTAAAGCCGCGCCGGTATCGCCGTAGACATGAATGGAGGTGTAGAGCCAGAAGGCGCCGACAAACCAGAGGCCAAAGCCGTAGGCCCAGCCGATGCCGAAAGCCTGCCTGGCGGAACGCTTGCGCAGGCAGGCGTACAGCAGCGCCGGCGACAGCAGCGCCAGCCACCAGTAATAATACGGCGCCAGCGCAAAGCTGAACACGGCGCCGGAGAGGAGTGAAATCAGCAGCGGATAAATTAAAGGGAGCTGCTTCTGTTGTTCTGAGGAGGTTAGCAGCTTATTAAAATAAGTTCTCATTTACGGACAGCTCGAATCAGATGGATGGTGCGCGCATCTGCTTCCAGAATCGTAAACTGCCAATTTTCCAGCTCAATCACTTGGCCCTGCAAATCGCTCACCAGGCCAATTTCCTGAAGCAGAAGCCCGCCCACAGTTTCCACTTCATCGTCAGAAAATTCAGCATCTAAAACATTGTTGAAGTGTTCAATTGGTGTAAGCGCCTGAACCAGCCAGGTATTTGCGGTTTTCGGGTCATCGTCCGGCACAATGTACTGCGCTTCCTCATCGGCATTGTCGTGCTCATCTTCAATTTCACCGACAATCTCTTCCAGAATGTCTTCCAGCGTAACCAGGCCTGAAGTGGTGCCGTATTCATCAATGACAATCGCAATATGGGTCTGGGTTTTCTTCAGCATGCGCATCACTTGGTCTGAACGGGCGCTTTCCGGCACAAACAGCGGCTGGCGCATCAGCGCGCGCACATCGACCTTGCCGCTGCGTTCCGCAAGGAAGGGCAGAAGGTCTTTGGCCAGCAGGATGCCGACGGCATTGTCCGGCTGATCGGATGAGAACACTGGAAAGCGCGAATGCGCCGACTCGATCAGCACATGCAGGATATCCAGCAGCTCATCATCTTCCTGCAGGCTGATCATGGCGGTGCGCGGCGTCATCACCTCGCGGATTTTGGTTGCAGGAAGGTCAAGCACGCCTTCAAGCATTGCAACGGTATCGGGTTCTAAAAAACGACGTGAATCTTGTACTAATTTTAACAGTTCGTCGCGGGTTTCCGGCGCTGTGCCTAGCCATTTGCGTAAGCCGCGCATACCCCACGACGGGCCTGATTCCTCGTGCATGATCTTTCCTGAAGACTCTTAATATCTAAAAAACATGATTTTATCATACCTTAGAAAAACCGCTTGTCTATCTGCATGCTGGCGAGTTTTGATGAAAAGTTCAGGCGGCAGGCGGATGGTTGAATTTAAAGAATTTTTTAAAAATGCGCAGGGCGCGCATTGGCTGCATCAGCGCAGCTGCCGGCAGGGATGAAGCGCTGATGGGGAAAAAATCCCGGTGCAGTATGCTAAAATACGCCGGATTTTCCTGAATAGAGTTTTGCAATGTCTGAACCGGCGCTTACCCCAGCGATCCAACTCAACACCCGCGGGCTGCGCTGCCCGGAACCTGTGATGATGCTGCATCAGGCCATCCGCAAGTCTAAATCAGGCGATGTGGTGGAAGTCTTCGCAACAGACAACTCGACCTCCTGGGACATTCCGAAATTCTGCATGCATTTGGGGCATGAGCTTCTGCTGCAGGAAGAGCGTTTAGATGAAAACGGCAATAAGGAATTCCATTATTTAGTCAAAAAAGGCTAAGCCCTATTTCAAAAAATGCTCCGCATCGGTTCGGAGCATTTTTTATGCTTATATAACATTAAAAAAACCATGCTCATTTTTTGAGTGCTATGGCTGTAATGGACTGAAATTTAATCCTATCTACTGCAGTCAAAAACTTAATTTAAAAATCAAGACGATGCTACTAAATACAATCATTCTATACTGGCTTGCTGCAGTTGAAAAAAATGGGCTGTAATTTTATGAGAGCGAGATATTTATGTTTATTCTCAGTTTTTTTAATTCTGGGCTGTAATGACTCTCCTGAAATTACACCTGATTATTTGCCAAAAGCTGCAGTTGGCCAGCCTTATCAAGTAAAAATTGAAATTGAGAAAGTTATACTGGTAAACGGTTTATTTGTTGACAGCAATATCGCCAGCCGTTCTGGCCTGACTGTAAATGCGGGTGCAGGGGAGCCGCCTTATAGTGATAATACGGTTGAAATCCAGGGTACTCCTGCTCAAGAAGGGAAGTATCAAATTGTACTGGAGGGGCAAACTAGAAATGCATATGGCGGCAACATCAATTTCCGCAAAAAATATGATTTGGTTGTTTTAAAGGAAATAAAAAATTGAATATAAACAATTGAATTAATATATTAATTTTTCTTTCTTTTGGGTGATTATGATAACTATTTTAAAGGCCTGTAATGGGTATGGGATGAAATTTCTTTTTATAATTTTATTTGGATTTTATTGTGTAAGTTGTCAAAATACTGATCATCAGCGTTTAGAAAAAACAATCACTGTTACTCCAGTCCCTAAATTTAATTACAGTATTATCGGGTCTGATGAAAAGCCAGCTTTGGCAGTTGCAGGAAGTTTAATCAGTTCAGTTTCATTAAAAGAAATTTTGCTAAAACAGCAATTTGATTTTGCGCGTATTGAGTGCGGTAAATTGAATGAATTTAAGCCTTCTGCCTATCTGAAAGTGAAAGAAGAAAAAAAAGAGCAGAATACTTTTAATTCAGTTTTTTTAATGAAAATATGCCCGGAAGATGATGCCAATAGCGAATACTGCGTTAAAAGCCTCGAAGATTTTAAAGCCAGAATAAAAACGGATTTGAATTGTGAGGTTGTATTTGGCGGTATGGCTAAGCCAAAGATGATTATTTCAAATCGATTTGCAATAAGCAGCCAGCAAATATTAAATGCGGAGAAATATATTCCTGAATAAGCATTTTCTCGAGACTTTAAAAGCTGAGGCGGGAATGCTTACAGGAACACTATGCAGTCTAAATGAGGTTAAAAAAACCCGCATTGCGCGGGTTTAGTTTTTAATCCCAAAAGAGATTACATGTTAGGGTAATTAGGGCCACCGCCGCCTTCAGGCGTTACCCAGGTAATGTTCTGAGACGGATCTTTAATATCGCAGGTTTTGCAGTGCACGCAGTTGGCCGCGTTAATCTGGAAGCGCTTCGAACCGTCGCTCTCTTCCATAATTTCATACACGCCGGCAGGGCAGTAGCGCTGCGCAGGCTCATCCCATTTCGGCAAGTTTACATTCACTGGAATGGAAGCATCGGTCAGTTTCAAATGCGCCGGCTGGTTTTCTTCATGCACTGTATTGGATACGAATACCGAAGACAGGCGGTCAAAGGTCAGCTTGCCGTCAGGTTTCGGATAGTTCGGCTTAAATGTCGCAGCATCTGCAGTTTTCAGTGTGCTGAAGTCCGGCACTAAGTCATGCAGCGTGAACGGCACTTTAAATACGTTCTGGTCGACGAAGTTGAACGCGCCGCCCATCCACTGGCCGAATTTGTGCATTGCAGGGCCAAAGTTGCGCGAGCTGTACAGCTCTTCTTTCAGCCAGCTGCTGTTGAACTTGTCGGTATAGGCGGTCAATTCTTTGGCAAAGAAGTCTTCGCCTTCGGTGACGCGGGCAACCGCAAGGTCGCCGCCTTTTTCCACGCCGGCTTTGATTGCTTCAAATACCGCTTCGCCGCACAGCATGCCGGATTTCATTGCCGTATGTGAGCCTTTGATTTTAGCGAAGTTCAGGAAGCCTGCATCATCGCCAATTAAAGAGCCGCCGGCAAAGGTGAATTTAGGCAGCGAGTTGAAGCCGCCTTTCACCACGGCGCGCGCGCCGTAAGAAATGCGCTTGCCGCCTTCCAGATACTGCTTGATCAGCGGATGGGTTTTCCAGCGCTGCATTTCCATAAATGGATACATATGCGGGTTTTCGTAAGATAAATCCACGATCATGCCCAGTGTCACCTGGCCATTTTCCGCATGGTACAGCCACCAGCCGCCTGAAGAGCCGGTTTCGCTTAAAGGCCAGCCTGCGCCGTGCATCACCAGGCCCGGCTTGTGCTTCGCCGGGTCAATTTCCCACAGTTCTTTAATGCCGATGCCGTAATGCTGCGGATCCGCGTCTTTATCCAGATCAAACTTGGCAATCAGGCGCTTGCCGAGATGGCCGCGGCAGCCTTCAGCGAATAAGGTGTATTTGGCGTGCAGCTCATAGCCCGGCGCAAAATTGTGCGTCGGCTCGCCGTCTTTGCCGATGCCCATGTCGCCGGTTTGAATGCCTTTTACCGTGCCGTCTGCATGGTACAGGATTTCAGCAGCGGCGAAGCCCGGGAAGATCGACACTTCCAGCTCTTCAGCCTTCTGGCCCAGCCAGCGCACCACGTTGCCTAAAGAGATCACGTAGTTGCCGTCATTGTGCATGGTTTTCGGAACCATCCAGTGCGGCGCTTCCTGCGACTTTTCATCAGACAGCAGGAAGAATGTTTTGTCTTCAGTCACCGGAACATTCAAAGGCGCGCCTTCTTCTTTCCAGTTCGGGAACAGCTCATTGATTGCGCGCGGTTCCAGCACGGCGCCGGACAGAATATGCGCGCCTACTTCGGAGCCCTTTTCCACGACACAGACGGACAGATCGTTCAGGTTATTTTCAATTGCAAGCTGACGGATTTTAATCGCTGCGGAAAGGCCGGCAGGGCCTGCGCCAACGATGACTACGTCAAACTCCATCGATTCGCGTTCGATGTGCTCCATGTAGGACTCCTCATATGGTTTAAAGGTGGCAACCGCTGCTGACTCTGCTATGCAACGGCGCTGCCATGAGTGTTCTGAATTCCTAGACACAAATTTATTATCGTGTCTTTTATATTGTGGGCTAGTATAGTTTTAAACCTTGTGCTAGCCAATTGGCTGAATCATATTATTTTCCCGTCAGCAGGGCCTTGCTCCATGAATAATCACGAAAAATCACCAAATCCGACGAAAAAGGCAGCGATTAGCGATGATAGGAATTTAATGGATATTGCACAATACGCAAAAGATGGACAGTCCGGTCACAAAAAGTCAATCCTGCCTTTGGAGCAGTGGCGCCCAAAGCATTGCGGCGCCATGGATTTGAAGGTAAAAGCCAACGGAGAATGGTGGCATCAGGGTCAATTGATCAAGCGCCAGGCGCTGATAGACCTGTTCTCGCGCGTGCTGTGGAAAGAGGGCGGAAAATTCTATCTGAGAACCCCTGCGGAGCAGATTGAAATTGAGGTGGAGGATGAGCCGCTGTTCATCCATCAGGCCGATCAGGTTGAGCTGGACGGCAAAACCTATATCCGGCTGACTTCCACCGCGCAGGATGAAATTATTGTCGGTGAGGCGCACCCGGTATTCATGCGCGAATTTGCCGGAGAGGCGCGCCCTTATGTGGCTGTGCGCTTCGGCATCAATGCGCTGATTCAGCGGGCGGCTTTTTTTCATTTGATTGAAATGGGCGAGCTGCTTGAAAATGCGCAGGGCGAAGCCATATTAAGCCTGCGCAGCGGCGATTTCCGCTTGCAATTAGGCGCCTGAGGTTTAAGCTTGCTCCATCTGAATATCACTTCTGAATCTGAAGCTATGACAGCCATTCATCCCCTTTATCCGCTGCATGATCCGATGCCGAAAGCCGCTGCGGATGCGCCGATCGGCATCTTTGACTCGGGAGTGGGCGGGCTGTCGGTCGCGCAGGAAATTGCGCGCTACTTGCCGAATGAGCATTTTGTCTATTTTGCCGATACCGCGCATGTGCCTTACGGGCCGCGCGATGACCAGAATATCCGCGAGCTGACTGCGCGCGCGATTGAATGGCTGTACCGCAAGGGCTGCAAAGCCGCGGTGGTGGCCTGCAATACAGCGTCAGCCTTCAGCCTGGATTACCTGCGCGCGCATTACGGCGAGCATTTCCCGATTATCGGCCTGGTGCCGGCCTTAAAGCCTGCGGTGCTGCAGAGCAAAAGCAAAACCGTGGCGGTGCTGGCCACCCCGGCGACATTCCGCGGCCAGCTGATCAAGGATGTGGTGGAGCGCTTTGCCCAGCCGGCACAGGTGCAGGTCATGCCGATCACCTGCCTGAAGCTGGTGCCTTTTGTTGAAGCCGGGGAGCAGATGAGCGCAGCCTGCCTGCAGACGCTGCGGGAGATTCTGCAGCCGGCGGTGGATCTGGGCGCGGACTATCTGGTGCTGGGATGCACGCATTATCCGTTCTTAAAGCCCGCAATTCAGCGCATTTTTGGTCAGAAACTGACATTAATTGATTCGGGATTTGCCGTTGCGCGTCAAACGGCCCGCATTTTAATTAAAAATGAGTTATTATTTGAACAAGACCGTAAAAATGCGGTCCGGCTAGCGTGCTACGTCAGCGGCCAGAATGCGGATGCCTTAAGGCCGGTTTTAAGCCGCCTGATTCAGCCGGATCTGACCTGGAGCATCAATAATATTGGCATTTAGCCGCCAGATAAATTAAGTTAGTCTTTTGAAAGATTTAAGCAATAGCTGTGTATGGATTGAGTATTCATATTGGGGCAGTCATATGCGCGGCGCGCAGTATGCAGGGCTGAGCTGCATCACGCTGCAGTGTGCAATTGGAAGAGGATAACCAATGCTCGATAAGCGTTATCAGGTTTTTATTTCAACGTCCGGCAGCGAAATGCAGCCGGAGCGGATGATTTTGGCCCAGACTTTGGTGGGCATGGGTTTTTTTTCGTGGGGGCTGGAACAGCGCACGCCTTTAAGCACGGCCTTTGCGCGCCGCCAGATTGATGACTGCGACTATGTGGTGATCCTGCTGGGCAGCGCCTACGGCGAGCAGTCGGTATCCGGCGTGGGCTATATGCATCTGGAATACATTTATGCCGTGACCAAGCAGAAGCCAGTCATTGTGTTCATGCATGATGAGCCGTCCGCGCGCGACGCCGCCCTGCATGACGATAAAGCCGAATTGCGTGAAAAGTTTCAGGAATTCCGCAAGCTGCTGCAGAATGAAGCGGATCAGGTTTTCAGCTACCGTAGCCTGCGCGATCTGGAAATGGCGGTGCGCCTGAACCTGCCGCAGATGCTGGAGCGCTATCCGGTGCTGGGCTGGGTGCGCCCGCAGAATACCCAGCTGCTGCAGGATGAAATTGACCGCCTGAAAAGCAAGCTGGAGCAGCTGGAAACCGAGTCCGGCAAGCGCGAAGCTGACCCCTTCCTCAGCCTGCCGAAAGTGTCCATGCATGAAGTTTTTGCGTTTGAATACCGCATGCATGCCTATCAGGACGGCAATTTCAAGGAATTGAAAGTTCAGAAGGAAATGACCTGGGCGCAGCTGCTGTCAATTCTGGGCGCAACCTTTGTGCATCCGACGCCGGAAGAGTTCTTTTCCAAGCGAATGAATGAATACCTGAATGAAACCGGCCTGAAGGATGCGCGCGCTGAAATGCCGCGCGCGCATGCGGTCGCCCGCGCGCAGATCAACATCCGCGCCCTGCACAGCATTAAAATGCAGATGCGCCAGAACGAATGGATTGTGCAGTCCGGCCGCGATGACCGGCAGCGAATGCTGTGGCGGATTACCCCTAAGGCGCAGAAGCTGATGGAAAGCAATTTGCTGGATAATGAGCGGATTTTTCAGGTTAAAACTTCCTATTAATCCCTTTAGTGCGGCGCGCTAAAGCTGTTAAAGTACTGCTGTTCAGGTTAATTGGAAAGGTTCGATGTCTGCTGCAGCTAAAGCAAAAATCACGGTTATTTTAGCCAATCTGGGAACGCCGGATGCGCCGGACGTTCCCGCAGTGCGCCAGTTTCTGAAGCAGTTTTTATCGGATCAGCGCGTGATTGAAATTCCCAAGCCGCTTTGGCAGCTGATCCTGCGCCTGTTCATTCTGCCGTTCCGGCCTAAGCGCGTTGCGCATGCCTACGCCATGGTGTGGAACAGCGACTCGCCGATGCGGGAAATCCTGCTGCAGCAGGTGGAGGCGGTTAAAGCCGCCTTGACAGCGCAGTATCCTGAATTTGAGCTGAATGTCGTTCCGGCCATGACCTACGGCAATCCGGGCATCGGCGCGCTGCTGCAGCAGCTGGCGGCAGACCCGCAGGACCATCTGATTCTGCTGCCGCTGTTTCCACAGTATTCGGCCACATCCACTGCGCCGCTGTACGATGCGCTGGCCAAATGGATTCCGCAGCAGCGCAATCTGCCGGGCCTGTCGGTTATCCGCGACTATTATCAGCATCCCTTATTCATTCAGTCGCTGGCGCAAAGCGTGCGCGACTATCAGGCCATGCATGGGCAGCCGGAAAAGCTACTGATGTCCTTTCACGGCATTCCGCAGCCTTATGCCGACAAAGGCGACCCCTACGCGGAGCGCTGCCGGGTGACGGCGCAGCTGCTGGCCGACGAACTGGGCCTGAGCGCTCAGCAATGGGCCATCAGCTTTCAGTCGCGCTTCGGCAAGCAGGAATGGGTCAAGCCCTATACCGACGTTCTGCTGCAGCAGTGGGGCGGGCAGGGCGTGCAGTCGGTGCAGGTCATCAGCCCGGCTTTTTCCGCGGACTGCCTGGAAACGCTGGAAGAGCTGGCGCTGCAGAATGCGGACCTGTTCGCCGCTTCCGGCGGCGGCAGCTACAGCTATATTCCGGCGCTGAACGCGCGCGCGGATCATTTGCAATTGCTCAGCAGCCTGCTTCAGGCTAATCTTGACGCCTTAAAGCACATATTAGCCCACTGAAATTCTGAGGTTCAGCCAAATGCTGCAAGTCAAAATTGTGCCGGTTACGGCATTTCAGCAAAACTGTTCAATTGTTTGGGACTCCGAAACCAAAGAAGCGGTTTTGATTGATGCCGGCGGCGAGCCGGAAAAGCTGCAGGCCGAAGTTGAGGCCTTGGGCCTGAATGTGCAGGCGCTTTGGCTGACGCATGGCCATTTAGACCATGCCGGGGCGGCCGGCGCGCTGAAAAAGATCTGGAATGTGCCGGTGATTGGCCCGCATAAGGAAGACGCCTTCTGGCTGGACATGATTCAGGAAGTGTCCGCGCGCTACGGTTTTCCGGTTCCGGAAAAAGTGCAGGTGACGCAGTGGCTGGAAGGCGGGGAAACCCTGAAGCTGGGCGGCGAAGCCTTTGAAGTGCGTTTTGCGCCGGGCCATACCCCGGGCCATGTGATGTTCTATAACCGCAATTACGGCCTGTTATGGACCGGCGATGTGCTGTTTAAAGGCTCGATTGGCCGTACGGATTTCCCGCGCGGCAACCATCAGCAGCTGCTGGACTCCATTCAGCGCGAATGCTTCAGCCTGCCGGATGAAACCCAGTTCATTTCCGGCCATGGCCCGGTCAGCACCATTGGCTTTGAAAAGCAGCACAATCCTTTTGTGGCGGGCAAAGCCGGTTAAGCCGCAGCTTCAGCAAGGCTGATGCAGGCATCAGTCTTGCTGAAATGGATCCGCCCGCTGCCTGCGCGCCTCCAGAAAAATCAGCACAGCCGCAAAAATCAGCAGGATGCCGACCGCGCAGATCAGCGCGTCAGCCTGATACAGTCCAACACCTAAGCTGCCCGCGCCCAGCAGGGCAAACAGGCAGAACGCCGCATACAGCATCCCCAATTTCATGCAGAAATTCCCTGTAAAATTGTCATTTTTATAGGGGCAGGATAGGGGCTTTTGATGACAGCCGTATGATACTGTGAATTAAATTTAAATAAGCGCAGCGGCTGTTTAAATTTCTTAAAATAAGCCGTCCTGTGAGCCGGCTTCGGCCTGCGGCGCATCCTGCGTCGGCAGGCGGTATTCGTCATTGGCCCATGCGCCGAGGTCAATCAGCTTGCAGCGCTCTGAACAGAATGGGCGGCAGGGGTTGTTTTCCCAAGCGGTGAGATCCCCGCAGCGCGGACAGGCCAGAGTCGTAGGCATGATCAAGCTCCAAATAAAAACAGATGATTCGATTAGGCAAATACGGCCGCAATTGTTAGACTTGTGGCGTTTTTATTAGTTTGATCTGATTATGCCGATTCGTCAATTTCAAGCGCAGCGCATGCATGCCCCCCGCGATTTTCAAGCCATTGCCAGCCAGCCGGTTTGCGTGGAAATAGGCGCAGGCAAAGGCCGGCACGCTTTGCTGTTCAGCGGGCAGAATCCGGAAAAGCGGCTGATTGCTGTGGAGCGCACGCGGGAGAAATTCCTCTGCATGCAGAAGCAGCATGGCGCTGAAGGGCAGCAGAACCTGCAGCCTGTGCATGCGGATGCTGTGCCTTGGGCGGTGCATGCGCTGTTTCCTGCGCAAGTGGAGCAGCTGTTTATCCTGTATCCAAATCCGGAGCCGCATAACCCTGCGCAGCGCTGGCTGAATATGCCGTTTTTTGAATTCCTGCTGTCGCGCCTGCAGGCCGGCGGCAGCATTACCCTTGCCAGCAATATTCCTGAATATATTGCAGAAGCGCAGCAGCAGCTGATGGAGGTCTGGAAACTGCCCTTCATCAAAGAAGCGGTTGCGCAGGATTCGGCGCGCACGCATTTTGAAATCAAATATTTAGAGCGCGGTGAACTGTGCCAGCAGCTGATCATCACCAAGCCAGCCGGCTATGCGACGCGTTTTGATGATTTCCAGCCTCTGCAGGGGCAGGCGCCTGAGCAGGCGGCGGAATAAATGGGCAGGCGCATTGCGGTGATCGGCGCAGGCCCGGCAGGCCTGATGGCGGCGGAAGTGCTGAGCGGGCATGACTATGAAGTGCATGTCTATGAGCAGAAGCCTTCGGCCGCGCGCAAGTTTTTAATGGCCGGCAAGACCGGGCTGAATATTTCGCATGCCGAACCGGCTAAGCGCTTCATGCAGCGCTATGACCGGGCGGAATGGCTGGCGCCGTGGGTGCAGCAGTGCGGCGCCGCCTGGATTCAAGACTGGATGAAAGGCTTAGGCATTGAATCGTATACCGGTTCTTCCGGCCGGGTGTTTCCGGTTGAAATGAAAGCGGCGCCTTTGCTGCGCGCCTGGCTGAAGCGCCTGGCGCAGCAGGGAGTGAAATTCCATTACCGCCATCAAGTGCTGGGCCTGCAGCGGAATGTTCTGGAGCTGAAAGACCTGCTGCAGGGCAGCGTCCGTTCCGAAGCTTTTGACGCCATTGTCATGGCCTGCGGCGCGGTGTCCTGGCCGCAGCTCGGCAGTGACGGCGCATGGCAGCAGTGGCTGAATGCGCAGGATATTGAGCCTTTTCAGGCCAGCAATGCCGGGGTGGAAATCCGCTGGTCTGAATTCATGCAGCCGGTGTTTGGCCAGCCGCTGAAGCGGGTGGCGGCATGGGTTGAGCATTCTGAACAGTCTTCTGGCGATATTGTGATTTCGCATTACGGAATGGAAAGCGGCCTGATTTATAAGCAGGGCCGGGCGCTGCGCCAGCTGGCGAAAAACCGGCAGCCGATGGCGCTGTATCTGGATTTGCTGCCGGATCAAAGCGCAGAACAGCTGGCGCAGAAACTGCAGCCGGGCAAAAAGCAGTCGCTGAGCAATGTCTGGCGCAAAGCCGGGCTGGATGCGGCCAAAGCCAGCCTGGTGCGCGAGCTGGTGGCTAAAGCGCTGTGGCAGCAGCCTGAACAGCTGGCGCAGCGGATTAAGCAGCTGCGCATTCCCTTAAGCGGTTTCCGCCCGATTGAAGAAGCCATCAGCTGCGCGGGGGGCATTAAGCCCGAAGCCTTGACCGGCCAGCTGCAGCTGCAGGCCAATCCGGCGGTGTTCTGCGCCGGCGAAATGCTGGACTGGGATGCGCCGACCGGCGGCTACCTGCTGACCGCATGCTTTGCCACAGGGCGGGCTGCCGGGCAGGGCGCGCATGAGTATTTATCCGCCAAGGCTTAAGCATCGGATTTTTGCGCTGTATTTGCGCCGCGGCCGTGCTATGTTCAGTCTTCCCCCTCAGACAGAATGAAAAGATATGAGCACAGCAGAACAATATGCGGGCAGCTGTTTATGCGGCGCAGTGCGCTATGAAATTCATGGAAAAATCGGCGATATTATGCAGTGCCACTGCTCAAAGTGCCGCAAAGCCAATGGCTCGGCCTATGCCGCCAATGCGCCGGTGGCCAGGGCGGATTTCCGCTTCACTGCCGGCGAGGATGCGCTGAAAAAGTTCGCCTCCAGCGCCGGCACGCAGCGCTGCTTCTGCGGCCATTGCGGTTCGCCGATCATCAGCATTAAAGCCGAGACCCCGGACTTTTACCGCCTGCGTATCGGCACGCTGGATACGCCGCTTGCGCAGCGGCCGGTTTGCCATATCTTCGCCGCATCCAAGGCGGAATGGGAGCAGATTGCCGATGATCTGCCGCAGTATGCGGAACGGCCTTAAAGCCTGCAGTGGCGGGCTTTATTCCATCAGGCCCTGCGCCCTCAGGCGCCCGGCTTTTTCAGTTCCGGATACTGCGCCTGCCAGTGATCCAGCTGTTCCTGCGCGTGGATAAACTGCCCTAAGCCCTGCATGTGTTCGCTTGGCTTTTGAGCATTCTGTTCAGCCTGCGGCTGATCCAGCAGCTTGCCCTGAGCGTCCCAGTATTGATACATCAGGCCCTGAATATAGCGGCCCTGTTCGGTTTTCAAATCCAGTTCCTTCAGCATGCGCAGCGCGGACTGAATGTTGTCGCGCTTGCGCGCAGCGGCGAATTCTGGCGTCAGCGAGCCGTTTTCCTTCATCCGCATCAGCTCGTCCTCCATGTCATCGCTGACGGCGCTAAAGCGCTGGTCAAAGTCAGTCAATGCCTGAATGTCCTGCGCATCATCCGGCGTTTTGGCGAATGCCTTAACCGGCTCAGAAGCCAGTTCGCGCATGATCTGGTCATCCTGGGTAATTTCCGCGGACGGCTTTTCCGCTTCCTTGCTGCGGTCACAGCCGGAAAACAGCAGGGCTGCGCTGGCCAAAGCCGGCAGCCATAAAATTTTAAGCGCTTGTCGCATAGGGCACCTTATTTCTCGGTTGCTTTTTTAAAGACATAAACATGGGTGGCATAGGGAAAATCAATCTCATCCTGCGCGCGCTTGCCGGTGCGCGCAAAAACCGCCTGTTCAAACTGCAGTTTCAGCGCCTGCTGCTGCGCCTGCGGCAGGGCGGCGATAAAGCTGGTAGAGAGCAGGCGCTTGGACACCACCTGCTCTACTGTGCCATGATGCAGCTGGCTGAAGGCCATTTCCTGCTCCAGTTTAAACCAGGGCTGCTGCTGAAAGGCTGTTTTCCATGCGCCGCTGTGGCAGCGCGGGGTATCGCCTTCAAGCGGGGCAAGAATATCGGCCAGAGCCTTGACCCAGCCGGTGTGGATATCGCGCTGATTCCAGATCAGCACCAGATCGCCGTCCTGCTGTAAAATGCGGTGAATTTCCGCTAAAGTTTCAGCCGTGGCGAACCAGTGGAACGACTGCGCGCAGAACACCGCGCGCACCGACTGGCTGGGCAGGGGAAGCGCGCTGCTGAATGCCTGTACGGCTTTAACTTCGGGATGCGCCAGGCGCAGCTGCTGCAGCATTTCAGGCACCGGTTCAGCCGCCGTGACATTGGCGCTGAGGGCTTTTAAATAGGGCAGAAACTTGCCGGTGCCGGAGCCTAAATCCAGCAGCGCATCCTGCGGGCCCAAATGCAAATGCTGCTGCAGCCATTCGCTGATTCCGGCAGGATAGCCCGGGCGCACTTGCTGATACAGCGCCGCGGCAGCGCTAAAGCCTTTTTCTGCGGCAGGATGGAGTGATTGTGTCATATTCTGCAATTTTTAATCCCTGACTCCTCTATAAAATAGCATATTCCCCTGTGCGGCGACTTTTGACAGCGTATGGAATTTGATGAATGATGCAAAGGACTTGATAACGGTGCGATGATGGATAAACAGATTATTTTTGAAGATGAACAGCTTCGGGTCATTTTCCTTAAAGGTTCGTCCGAAGAGCTGATTTTCTCCTTTGGCGATTTAATTACGCGGGCCAAAGGCTTGAGCGTGAATGCTGAAAAATCACTGCACAAATTTGATTTTAATGTGATTGGCATTATGCCGAAGCAGAAATCATGGTTCCCTGAGCGTTCCATTGCCGCCATGCTGGACAGCATTCAGCCGGTGATTGCGCCGTTTCAGCGGCGCATCGCCTACGGCGGCTCGATGGGCGGCTATGCGGCCATTAAATATTCCAACCTGCTGGATGCGCAGCGCGTGGTGGCGATGGTGCCGCAGTATTCGATTGATCCCGATGATGTGGAAGACACCCGCTACAACATGTTCTACCAGCCGGAACTCAACGGCAGCATGCAGATTAAGCCGGAAGATGTTTCGCCTGAGCGCGAATACATCGTGGTGTTTGACCCGTATTATGCGGCGGACCGCGTGCATGTTGAGCATTTAAAGCCGGTGATTCCGCATGCGCACCTGCTGCACCTGCCTTATACCGGCCACGATGCAATTGCGGTGCTGGCCAGCTCGGAGCTGGTGCATGACTTCCTGCGCCATCCTTTTGAGGCCAGCTATTTTTACCGGAAAATGCGCCAGGTGAAAAAGAACAGCAAATTCTATTACCGCAAAGTGATTGAAAGCCTGCTGCCGCGCCACCGCGATGCGCTGGGCCATATTCTGAAAAGCAATGACCTGGCGCTCGACAGCCAGTTTTTTGACGCCAAGCAGAAGCAGGCCTTGCTGCGCGAGCTGTTCAGCAATAAGCAGGTCGATCAGCAGGACTTGGCCAAACTGGGCATAGAAGTCAGCATGCCGCAGGAACAGCGCAGCCTGCTGCAGGACGCCTATGAGCACGGCCTGGTATTTAATGCCATCAGCCAAAAGGTGGAAAGCTACGCGGCCGGCGCGATTGCCTTGAATCATAAATTCCTGATACCGATTTACGCCAAAGGCAACGGGCTGGTGCAGATCAGCTGGAATGGCCAGCCCTATCTGGTGGTGATGAATGACCGGCAGATGATGAAGCTGGTGCCGCTGCAGGACGATCTGCCGCTGGGCATGCATCCGCTGATCATGAAAAAATACGCCGACTGCTATGTCATCAGCTATAAAGCGCTGAATTTAAGCACCGATGAATTCGGCGCAGCGCATTTCGGCGACGAGATGGATGAGCACAGCAGATTCATGCCGCAGCTGGAAAAGAATTAGCCTGAAAAATAGCCTATTGTGTTTTCCTGCAATCGGGCTATGATCAAATAAAGCGCAGCAGGGGATGCTGCCGATAACAAAGGCTTTCTAAAAATATGAGGGTGATCAGTATGCAGTTCCGGCAGGCGCTTGCTGCATTTTTCCTGATATTCTGCGCGCTGTTTTCCAGCCTGAGCCATGCGCAGCCGGCTGAGGGCGCTTATCTGCCGGCGCTGGCCGTATTTGCGCTCAGCCTGATTGTGCTGGCGGTTCTGGCGGTCTATGTCACCATTAAAATCCGCCGCGCGCTGCGCAATGATTTAGACAAGCATATTGATAAGCCCGCAAAGTAGTTAATACCAGTCAGTTAAGATATTGTGACTGGCTTTTTCTTTTTTAAACTTGCGATATTATTTGATACGCGGAAGCGTCATCCGCAACCTATCTGTCCTTTGAAAAGGACTGTTTTTGCAACAAAATTATTTAATTGCAGAAAGTGAACAGGTTTCGCGGATGACAAATGCTTTTGGTTCTTTTGGCGAAACAAAAGAACAAAACGAGCTCCAAAAATTTGATTTAAAAACGGTAAGACTCCGCCGTGAATAACCCAAAATGTTAAGAAGTTTACGGCGAAATTTCTTAACTGATCAGCATTGCGCAAAGTAGCGGGCTTTTTGCTGCATGCAGCAGCGGAATTGCCTTGAAATGCAGGCGCGGTTTGGCTTTAATGCCATAAGCTGCCGGATTTGGCCAGCAAGGATAACAGCGAGAGGATGCAGATGAAGGCGGTTTTTTTAGATTATGAATCATTGGATAAAAATGACTTGGACTTCAGCGGCCTGCATGCGGTTTTTGATGAGCTGATTTTATATCCCGGCACTTCGCCGCAGCAGCTGCTGGAACGGGTGCAGCATGCCGATGTGATTATCAGCAACAAAGCGCCGCTGGATGCCGAAACTCTGCAGCAGTGCCCGCAGCTGAAGCTGATTTTAATTTCAGCCACAGGCACCAACAATATTGATTTGGCGCAGGCCCAGCGCCAGGGCGTGACGGTGTGCAACTGCCAAGGCTACGGCACAGCTGCCGTGGCGCAGCATACCTTAATGCTGATGCTGAATTTGGCTGCTTCTTTCCGGCAGTATGACCGCGCTGTGCAGAACGGCGAATGGAACAAAGCCAGCCAATTCTGCCTGCTGGACTATCCGATTATTGAACTGTCCGGAAAAACTCTGGGGCTGGTCGGCTACGGCGAGCTGGGCAAAGCCGTGGCGAAACTGGCGCAGGCTTTTGGCATGAAAGTGCTGGCCGCTTCGCTGCCGAAGCGGCCAGCGGCTGCGGAGCGCGTGCCGTTTGCGGAACTGCTGCCGCAAGTTGACTTTTTAAGCCTGCATTGCCCTTTGACTGCAGATACGCAGGATCTGGTCGATGCCGCGGCTTTCGCCAAGATGAAGCCCAGCGCGTTCTTAATCAACTGCGCGCGCGGCGGCGTGGTGAATGAGCAGGCCTTGGCCGATGCCTTGCGCCAAGGGCAGATTGCCGGCGCAGCCACCGATGTTTTAACGGTTGAGCCGCCTGCAGACGGCAATGTCTTGCTGGACAGCAGCATTCCGAACCTGATTATTACCCCGCACAGCGCATGGGGCAGCGTCGATGCCCGACAGCGCATTGTGCAGCAGCTGATTGAAAATGCCGAGGCGTTTAAAGCGGGCCTGCCGGTCCGCAAAGTAAACTGACAGCCAATCAGGAATAGAAGCGTATGCGCCACGCTTCCGCTGGACTTGGCGCATACGCTGTATTGCTGATTCTGCATTGATGAATACCATTCTATTCACAGCGCAGGCTTAAAATGAAAACGCCCAGCATCATGCTGGGCGTTTTTTATCAATTTTTGCCGCTGCAGGCTTATAAATCCGTTACCGGGTAAGCCGTAGGCGCTGAACCGCCAGCAGGCGCTGCTTTCGGCACAGCTGGACTGCCGGCCGAGGAAGACTCGCTTAAAGGGCGCTGCTCAATCGGCGCCGGCTGCTGCGGCTTGCCGCCAATCGCATCTTTAGTTTCCTGAATTTTGGCAGTTGCACTCTGCGCGGCTTTTTGCGCGCCTTCATCCACTTTATGTGCAGTATTGCTGGCGATGTCTTTGGTGCTGTCCCAGGCCTGATCGACTGACGGCTTCACTTTGGCAGCGCCCCGCTCAGCCGCGCCGCCGACCTTTTTAGCGGTGCCCAGCACGCCTTCCTGAGTTTTATAGGCCCAGACATGGAAAATATTCGGATTGCTGCCATAAGGCTTGACCGGCTTTTCACTTTGCTGGGCAGCGGGCTGCTGCGCCCACAGTGAGGCCGAAGCTAAAGCCAAGCCAGCACAGAGTGCAGTTTTTAATGTATGGCTGAAAATATTCATGGCGCAGGCACCTCTATCTATGCGTTGTCTTAGAGGCCGTAAAGCCCGGTTCAGGCCCTCATTATAAGCATGCTTTTGCAGCCTGCATGCGCGCGCAGCGAAATTCATACAGCAGAATGTTCTGATGCTTAGGAGAAGTATGTGGGGGGCAGTGCGAAGCGTGAAATGGGAGCAGTTTTAAAAGGCAGCCTTGGTATGGCAGCTGGAAGGGGCGATCACCTGCAAGCCGGGAGGCTGCAGGTGATCAAGCCGGCGTGCCGGTCAGTCACATTGCGCCAGCGCATCTTTTGCGAAATTGCCGCGCAGCGCAAGGAAGTTCTTTTGAACGTCTGGCGCATGCAGGTCAAACTTGGTGGCAGTGCTGGTGCCGTCTTTGGCAAAGGTTGCTGAACCGCCGGTCATCAGGGTGTAGCCTTTAAATGACCATTGTTCAATGACTTTTCCGGCTTCCAGATTGCCGGTAAATTCAATCACGCATTTGTCATCAAATTTAGTCAGTTTGGCTTTGTTATTGGTGGTATTTGGATAGACGTCCAAGTCGCTGACTTCTTGCAGGACCCCTAAGTCCAATGTTGGAATTTTTGGCGCTGTTGCACATGCTGTAAGTGCGATACCCGCAAGACCAGTCAAAATGAGCGTTTTCAGTTTCATAAGCTTCTTTCTTGTTGAGTGTTGTCAGGTCGAGTATAGGGAATTGAGGGCGGATTGCCTATAGGTTTTGATAGATTGCTAAAAGTGCATAGCAACAGGCTTAATATCTTCAAGCGCTGCAAATGTTAATGGCTGCCTGTCCTCAAGCTCTAGAAAGAGCTTGAGGATTGCTAATGCGATAGGGGATTTGCTGTAAACGTCCATGCTTCTTTGTGCTGCAGCGCCTCAATATCCGCACTTTTGTAAACAAGTCACGCAGCTGAGCAAGCGGCTAGCTTTCAATTCCACATCATCCGCCATCACCGTTACGCTGTTAAAGCAGGCATCAATTACTGTTCAATCAGCAGCACGATATTTTGGAGAACTTGGCCTTTATTCGTTTTCAGTACGCCTACACACAGGTTTTCAGGCGCTTCAATAAAAGTCAGGCCGGCGAAATCAGCGGTTGATTTGCATTTCTTCTGGTGGGCTTCACTGGCTGCCTCCAACTTTAACTGATGCTGCATATCCAGCACTAGAACTTGTGACAGCGCATCAAAGGCCCCATTGGCCTGTGTAAAAAAGACTGCATTATTGTTGGTATCCCATTCTGTTAATGGCGCTTTTTTCTGGCTGATATAATTGTATACGCGCTTTGCAGAGGCGTTATTGTCAGCGGCATTTTTAAACTCAGCTTTAAGGCCAAAAACAGCGCTCACATCAGGCTTGTTTTTAAAAGAAAGCCGCGCAAATGGAACAACTTTAATATCAGATTCTTGATTTAAAGCCAATACTTTAAGCGAAGCATCTGCAGGGGCTGCCTGCAAAGCGGAAGCAATTTTTTTATTTACAATTTCATCAAATTTAATGGCTTGCTTTAAACTGCTGTCAGCGATGGCCGCGCCATTGCTTTTTTTATCAATTGCTGTCGCAATGCCAACGCCAATCAGCCCAAACGCAGTTGATGCAGGGTTGGCAAGCGCATTGCTTGCATCTCCGACTGTAATTTGGCTTCCTTCAATAAAATGATCGCCTCCGCCGGATTCAGTCATCGCTGAAATCTGCTCAGACGACACGGAAAGTGTGGTATTGCTGCCTTTGGCAGGATATTGAATTGATTTTGTTGTTGCGCACCCAGTTAAAATAATCGTACTTGCGATTAAGCTTAGAAATGATTTATTCATTTTAAAAAGTTACCTGAAGAATGGTTTATATATTCAAAATATGCAGTATTTTATTTCGGAATTTTGCTATGTGATGATAAAGCATAGCTATGACAATTATTTGATTTATTGATGTTTATTTAACCAAATAATATTGAGAATTATTCAATATATTGGGTTTTAAAACAGCATAATGCAGTTTTTCCGCTTCCGCCTAGCGCAGCAAAATCAGCTAAGCGCGCTATTCTTTATATGGTTTGCAAAAAGAAGAACAGTACAATAGCTCCAAAAATCCCGCTTAAAATCAGCCAGTCTTTTTTGCGCATATCCGCAAGGCGGATCACCGAAAGATAAATACTGCTGAAAAAAACCAAAACAAAAATCAGCAGAACCAGCGGATTGTTGAAGAAAAACTTGGTGATGCCAAACAGCACAAAAATGACGGCGCTTGAAAGCCAATACAGCAAAGCTAAAACAAATTTATTGATTGATAAATTGCGGACAGAGCGGTCTAAGCGGGGCAGGGTCACGCCCAGCACAATCAGCCCTGCAAAACCGCCCAAAATAGTGATAATCATAAAGAATAGGCCGCTCATATCCGGTTTGGCCTGTATATGCGGATGGAGCTTCCATAGCCCATAGCTGAATGCCAGCAAAAGGGCGTGGCAAAGCGCAAGGCAGGCATCTATTCGGTAAAACTTTTTAATTGGAGAGGCATTCATCATTATGGCTGCTGATTTATTCTTAATATTAAAAAACCCCGCTATTTCTAGCAGGGTTTTAATTTTATTTCAAATATGCGCTTAGTGCTGCAGCACCGAAATATCGGCAACTTTAGTGAATAAATCACGCAGCTGAGCAAGCAGGCGCAAGCGGTTGGCTTTCAGTTCCGCATCATCCGCCATCACCATTACACCGTCAAAGAAGGCATCGACAGGCGCGCGCAGGGCAGCCAGCGCAGACAAGGCTGCGGTGTAGTCCTTGGCAGCAAATAACGGCTCTACCGCAGGGGTGATTTTCGCAAGCTCAGCGAATAATGCTTTTTCAGCATCTTCAACCAGGCTGGCTTCAACCACGGCGCCTTCAGGCGCAGCTTCTTTAGCCAAAATGTTGGCAACGCGCTTGTTGGCTGCGGCAAGGGCTGCTGCTTCAGGCAAGGCGCGGAAGTGATTCACCGCATTCACGCGCTTGTCAAAATCCAGCGGAGATTTCGGCGACAGCGCCTGAACCGCTTGAATCACATCAACCGCAACGCCTTGGTCTTCATACTTGGCGCGGTAGCGGCCTTCAAGGAATGCAACAGCATCCGCCAAAGTCTTCGCATGGTCTTTCAGCACATCGCCATAGGCCTGAAGCGCAAGCTTGATCAGGTCTTCAATCGACACATCAAGATTGTTTTCAGTTACAAGGCGCAGGATGCCAATTGCGGAGCGGCGCAGCGCAAACGGGTCTTTAGAGCCTGTCGGCGCTTGGCCAATGCCGAAAATGCCGGTCAGGGTATCTAGGCGGTCAGCAAGGGCAATGGTGGTGCCGGTTTTGGTTTTCGGCAAAACATCGCCCGCGAATTTAGGCAGATACTGCTCGCCTAAAGACTCAGCCACTTCATCATTTTCGCCTTCAATGCGCGCATAGTAAGTGCCTGCAATGCCCTGAAGCTCTGGGAATTCACCCACCAGCTCAGAGGTTAAGTCGCATTTGGCAAGAAGGGCTGCTTTTTCAGCATCTTCCGCCTTAGCGCCGGTAATTGGCGCCAGGGCAGCAGCCAGCTTGGCAATGCGTTCAGACTTGTTCCACAGCGTGCCTAATTCCGCCTGGAAAACCATGTTGGCAAGTTTTTCCTTGCGCGAAGCCAAAGGCTGCTTCTGATCCTGCAGGAAGAAGAATTCAGCGTCAGACAGGCGCGGACGGACAACTTTTTCGTTGCCTTCAATAATCTGCGCCGGGTCTTTAGACTCGATATTTGAAACCGTAATGAAGTACGGCTGCAGCTTATTGTCGCTGTTGACCAGGCAGAAATACTTCTGGTTGTCCTGCATGGTGGTGATCAAGGCTTCTTGCGGCACGGCAAGGAAGCGTTCTTCAAAGCTGGCGCGCAGCGCAACTGGCCATTCCACCAATGCCGTCACTTCGTCACGCAGGTCTGCAGGCACAATCGCCACTGCATTCACTTCATCGGCAAGCGCTTTGACTTGCTGGTCGATGATGGCTTGGCGCTCTTCAAAAGACGCCACAACATAGGCGGCTTTCAGTTTCGGCAGGTATTCTTCAGCATTCGCCAAAGCAATCGCTTCAGGCGCATGGAAGCGGTGGCCGTAAGTCACGCTGCCGGCTTTGTGGTCCTGAATCACTGCATCAATGACATCATTGTCTTTCAGCAGCACCACCCATTTCACCGGACGGACGAATTCAGTACGGCTGGCTGCGGAGCGCATGCGTTTTGCAATTGGAAGGTTATCCAGCGCCGCCTGCAGAATCTGCGGCAGCAAAGCGTCAAGGCTTTGGCCCTGCACATCCTTCAGGTAGCAGACTTTTTCAACTTTGCCGGCTTGGAAGGTCGATACCTGATCCGCAGTGATGCCCTGGCCGCGCATAAAGCCTTCCAGCGCGCGGGTTGGCTTGCCTTCCGCATCATAAGCTGCCTGCACCGCAGGGCCGTCAAAACGCTTCTGAGTATCGGCTTGAGCGCCATCAATATTGGCAATTTTCAATGCCAGGCGGCGCGGCGCGGCATAGGCTTCAACGGCATCGAAAGCTAAGCCGGCGTCTTTTAAGCCTTTAACTGTTTCAGCCTGAAGCGCATCGCGCAGTTTCTTTAAGCTTTTCGGCGGCAGTTCTTCACAGCCCAATTCGAACAATACTGTATGTTTAGACATTAGTTGCTCTCCTTGTTGGTTTCTTTGGCTTCGGCTTCAACTTGCGCTTTCAGCTGGGCTAAAACTTCATCGCGCAAATGCGGTTCCGCCATCGGGAAGCCCAGCTTGGCGCGGGCAGCCACATAGCTTTGCGCAATTGCGCGCGCCAGTGTGCGCACGCGTAAAATATAGCGCTGGCGCTCAGTCACGGAAATCGCGCCGCGCGCATCCAGCAGGTTGAAGCTGTGCGATGCTTTAATCACCTGCTCATAGGCAGGAAGCGGCAGTTCAGCTTCCATCAGGCGGCTGGCTTCAGCTTCATAGAAATCAAACAGCTCAAACATTTTTTCAACGTTGGCATATTCAAAGTTGTAGGTCGACTGTTCCACTTCATTTTGATGGAACACATCGCCGTAAGTGACTGTGCCGAACTGGCCTTTGGTCCAAACCAGATCGTAAACTGAGTCTACGCCCTGCAGGTACATCGCCAGGCGCTCAAGGCCGTAAGTGATTTCACCGGTCACCGGGTAGCATTCAACACCGCCGACTTGCTGGAAGTAAGTGAACTGAGTCACTTCCATGCCGTTCAGCCAGACTTCCCAGCCCAGGCCCCAGGCGCCCAGTGTCGGCGATTCCCAGTTGTCTTCAACAAAGCGGATGTCATGCACCAGGGTGTCAATGCCGATGGCTTTTAAAGAGTCCAGATACAGCTGCTGGATATTGTCAGGGTTTGGCTTCAGCACCACCTGAAACTGGTAGTAATGCTGCAGGCGGTTCGGGTTTTCACCGTAGCGGCCGTCTTTCGGGCGGCGCGACGGCTGCACATAAGCCGCGTTCCAGGTTTCAGGGCCTAAAGCGCGCAGGAAAGTTGCAGTGTGGAATGTCCCTGCGCCCATTTCCATGTCGTATGGCTGCAAAATGACGCAGCCTTGCTCCGCCCAGTAGTTTTGCAAGGCAAGAATTAAGCCTTGGAAGGTATCAATATGCGATATGGCGCGACTCATGGTCATCCACTTAAAATTAGAGAAAAATTGTGCTCAATTATAAGGAGTTTAGCGGTGGGTGGCAAAGGCTCTATTTATTTTTCAGCACTTAATTGTATATTCGCTAAAATCGCTTGGTATGGCCTGCGCAAAGCAAGTCATGATGTATTTTGCATAAACATTCATCGTGCCAGCCATAATGAAGATTCCGGCATATTTGATGAGAAATATTTTTTGAGTATGTCAATGCTTCTAAATGAGCATGAAGATCATTGGCTAGCATAACAAAATGGGTCTCGGGATAAGGCCATTTGGCATGATTGTCAAAGTGGGAAACTGAATTTCCAAGTGACAGTTCAAGCGTTAATAATTCATTTAAACAGCCGCAGATTTCAAGTTTTTCAGCCTGTTTTTTCTTTTTTTTCATCAGCTATCCAATAATTAAGTGATGATGCAAGGTGCAGTAAGCATCTGTATGCCAATTAAAATGCATGTCCCGGTTAACATCTGCCCGAACATTTGGGTGCTGAGGAAAATTAAGATTTTTTAAGTGCAGGGACTGTTTTAAATAAATCAAATGGCTCCCTTCTTTAGGCCATTTTGCCTGAGTATCGTAACCAGAGATTTTATTGCCTTGCTGCACTTCAAATTGAATCAGGGGAATTAGGCATTCACATAAGCCTAAGGTTTCAAGGTGGTCTTCATATTTGAATTTTCTCAAGATGCCTGCCTTTCTTCTTTATAAAATTAAGTTCTTGGACAAATATAGGCTTTGGCGACAGCGATTGAAATGAAAAAACTTATCTTTCTAAGATGTAAAATAAATACACCTTATAAAACGATGGCTTTATAATGGCCGGACCCCGTCAAAGCAGCAAGCAAGGCAAACCGTGTTTCACTCCAAAGCAGACTGGCTGAATACGCTCAAACCCAACTTTAAAGTTTTACCCCTCAAAGAGCGCCTGCTCTGCGGCCTAGGCGCATTGATCGGGCTGGCGCTGTCATCTTTCATCAGCTGGCTGGCGCTGGGCGGTTTAAACGCGTGGTACATTGCGCCGATGGGCGCCTCGTCGGTGCTGCTGTTCGCTGTGCCGGCCAGCCCTTTGGCGCAGCCGTGGAATATGGTGGTGGGCAATACCCTTGCCGGAGTGATCGGCGTCAGCTGCGCCCTGCTGATTCCGAACCTGACCGGAGCCTTCAGCATTGCGGTGGCGCTGGCGATTGTCCTGATGATGAGCACAGACTCGCTGCATCCGCCCAGCGGGGCCGTGGCGATTACCGCGGTGCTGGGCGGCAAGGCGGTGCATGATCTGGGTTATATGTTTGTGCTGTATCCAGTGCTGCTGAATTCCATGCTGCTGATGTTTGCAGCGGTTATCTTCAACCGCCTGCTGGGCAAGCAGTACCCGCAGCAAGCCCAGCTGAACCGCCGCACCGCCAGCCCAACCCCGACCCAGAAAGTCAGCATTCAGCCGCAGGATATTCAAAATGTGCTGGACCGCCAAACCCAGCTTTTAGACATCAGCGACTATGACCTGCAGAAAATTATTTTAAAGGCGCAGGAAATCGCCAATGCGCGCGCGGTCAGCCAGTTCACCTGTCAGGACATTATGACCCGGCAGGTGATCTGCCTGCGCGCGGAAGACGACATTCAGTCCGCGCTGGAAAAATTCAAGCAGGTGAATTTGATGAGCCTGCCGGTGGTCAGTGATCTGGACCGGCTGGTCGGCACGCTGGCGCTGTACGATGTGGTGGAATGGTTCAAGCGCGCGGCCGACCCGAAAGCCTCCTGGGAAAATCACGTCTATCAGATTATGAATCATCAGGTGGTGACGGCGCAGCCGCAGCAGCCCATTCAGGACTTGGTGCCGTATTTTGTCGAGCGCTCGTTCAACTATATTCCGGTGGTGGAGCAGCAGCGCCTGACCGGCATCATCAGCCGCGCGGATATGATCGCCGCGTTGAACCAGCAGCTGAACCGCCTGCGTGAGCAGCCCGGCTGAAGCGGGCAAAAAAAACTGCAGCATTTAGGGGAAAAGCTGCAGTGACCAAAAACAGGTCTAAGGGATTAATTCAACAGCGCCTTTGAGCCGCTGTCAGCGCAGCGGGTCATCATTTACGGTGCGCACAGGCTTGCTGTAGCCTTGCGGGTTCTGAATGGCGGGCGCCTGCTTCGGCATGATCAGCCACAGCGCCAGATACACCAAAATTCCTGGAAAGGCGGCGCTCATGCAGGAAATAATCACAAAGATAATCCGCAGCAGATTGGCATTCCAGCCAAAACGTTCAGCAATACCCCCCATGACGCCTGCAATCATGTTTGAGCGGTTGGAGCGGTATAAACCGGCACTGGCCATTCGAGCCTCCTTAAAAATAGAAATAGGGTGAATCAAATAATTTTCCTCATATTAAAAATGGCGATGCAGCTGGTGATTTAAAGGGGGAAATGCCGGAAAAAAGTTAAAATATGTAAAGGCGCAGAAAAGCGCGCGCCCTTGATGCCGGCGCCTGAACTCCCAGTGCAGGCAATGAGATCTGCAAAATATTTTCAGCAGGAACTGTGCAGGGCTTCTCGTTAATGCTTACAATGTCAGCGGAGCCCCAACAGCAAAAAGATCAGGCGGTATTGGCAAATTATGGAATGTGCTGCGTCAAAATACTTTATCAGTTCAATCCGCCGCATGGCTGCGGCCTGCGCAGGAAGCCTGCTTGCAGGATGCAGCCAGCAGGCAGCCCCGCCGCCGCAGGAGCAGCCGGCGCCCGCTGCGGTATCGGTTGCGGATGCAAATAGCCGCATGCCTGCGCAGGAGCGCCATGCTGAAGCAGCGGACGCTGCCGGCAGCCGGCAGGCAGCGCCGGACAGCCCAGTTCCGGCTTATGCCCGGAATTTTATCGGGCGCTACCATGCCAATATTCCCTGCGAAGATGATTTTGTGGCCTGTGAAAAAGGCACTGCGGAATTCATTCTGAATCTGCTGCCGGACGGCACCGTGCACCGCAGCATCATTCATTACGGCAAAATCTTCGCAGACAGGAATGCAACGGCGGGCGGCGATGGCGCCTACCGCAAAGACACCTGGACGGTGAATCCGGAACAGACCGAATTAACCGTGCACCGTAAGGAAGGGGTGAATTTCTACTACCGGATTGCAGATCAGAACCGGCTGGTGATGGATGTGGAAAAGATCCGCAATGACCATCGGGCGAAAAATAAGGAAATGTTCGCAAAAGGCTATCCGCAGCCGGCGCGGGCCTATCAGCTGATCCGGAATGCGCATTCGAAATAAGCAGGCGGATTTGGCCGGCAGATGCTGGCTGCTGTTTTTGGCGGAGCGGATTTTAAAATGCGGATGCAAGCCCGGCATAAAAAGCGCGGAAACAGGTTCGAATGGGAGTTAGAAGCGGCGGTGCGCCGTATCTTGATGTGAAGCCTGCGGCTGTGATTTCGCTTCCGGTGCGGAAGGAACAAGCCTGAAGAGAGTGGTGGGTCGTCCGCGACTCGAACGCGGGACCAATAGATTAAAAGTCTACTGCTCTACCAACTGAGCTAACGACCCAACAGGGGGATCAAACTGAATTGACTATAGTTTCTAAAATTAAATTTTAGATAGATGGTGGGTCGTCCGCGACTCGAACGCGGGACCAATAGATTAAAAGTCTACTGCTC
This sequence comes from Acinetobacter sp. WCHAc010034, assembly GCF_001696615.3. Taxonomy (NCBI): domain Bacteria; kingdom Pseudomonadati; phylum Pseudomonadota; class Gammaproteobacteria; order Moraxellales; family Moraxellaceae; genus Acinetobacter; species Acinetobacter sp. WCHAc010034. The sequence goes on from NZ_CP032279.1 coordinate 2,301,351, forward strand.
TACCAACTGAGCTAACGACCCATCTGAGGCATCAAGGAAATGGTGGGTCGTCCGCGACTCGAACGCGGGACCAATAGATTAAAAGTCTACTGCTCTACCAACTGAGCTAACGACCCTGAACCTGCATTCAGGCTAAGCCCGAACGCGCAGCGCAAGAAAAAAGTTTCCAGCACCACTTCATTTGATGGAGCGTATTGTAGCAAGATCTCATTCAAGCGCAAGCAAAAAAACATAAACTTGCTTTTATTTGATTATAAATGCAACAAAAACGCCTGCTTTAGGGCTAAAACAGGCGTTTATTCCGCTTAGAAGCGGTATTTATAGGCTTGAATATTTTCAAAAATCTCCGCGGTCAGATCGCAGTAGGCCGTGCTGTTCGGCAGCAGCACCAGCAGGCGCTCACCGGCTGCATTGGGGTTGAATGCCTGTTCTTTCAGCTTGCTTTTCTGATATTTGAAGGTGCCGGTGGTTTCAGCCTGCTGCTGCACGCGCAGGAACAGCGGCACGGCATAGGCCGGCAGGCATTTTCTGAATTCGGCCGCCATTTTGCTGCAGTCCGCCTCATCCAGCGCGGCGCCGTCGGCCAGCGTGATGGCTGCCATGCCGGCGCGGCCGTTGGTATGCGGGATTTCCACGCCGTAGACCACGGCTTCGGCAATTTTTTCATATTCGCTGAGCGCGTTTTCCACTTCGGTGGTTGAAACATTTTCGCCTTTCCAGCGGAAAGTGTCGCCTAAGCGGTCGACAAACTGCGCATGGCGGAAGCCGATGTTGCGCACCAGATCGCCGGTGTTGAAGTAGGCGTCGCCCTGCTTGAACAGGTCTTTAATGATGACGGCTTTGTTCTTTTCCGCATCGGTATAGCCGTCAAAGGGCGAACGGCGGGTAATTTTGCCCACCAGCAGGCCGGTTTCGCCTTTCTTGACCTTGATGCACCAGCCTTCAGCATCGCGCACCGGCTGATTTTTCTCTTTGTCAAACTGGATGATGGCGTAGGGGGTGGGAGAAAAGCCGACGGTATTGTCAAAATTGAACACATTGCTGAAGCCGACATTGCCTTCGCTGGAGGCATACAGCTCCAGAACATCTTCGATGCCGAAGCGCTGCTTGAACTTATTCCAGATATTCGGGCGCATGCCGTTGCCGATCATCTTTTTCACGCGGTGGCCTTTTTCCAGCGCAGACGGCGGCGCATCCATCAGGTAGCGGCAGAGTTCGCCGACATAGCCGATGGCCGAAGCGTCAAACTTCTGCACGTCCTGCCAGAACGCGGAGGTGGAGTATTTGCGCCGGATGGCTAAAGCGGCTGCGCCGGCAATCACCCCGCACCAGCACACCACCGTGCCGGTGGCATGGTAGAGCGGCAGGGTCACGTACATGACATCCTTGGGGTTCAGGTTCAGCACATGGCCATAGGTGCCGTAGGCCAAAGTCCAGCGGCTGTTGGTGAAAATCACCGCTTTGGGCAGGCCGGTGGTGCCGGAGGTGTAGATATAGAACAGGCCATCCTTGCCTTTGACGCTGTGCGTGGTCGGGGTGTTAAATGCCGGGAAGGGGTCAATGGCTTCTGCCAGATTGAGATAGCCCTGAGGCGCTTTTCCTGCGTCTGCGCGCGTGGCCTGATCGGCGAACCAGTAAAAGCGCTCTGCCGGCAGCTGCAGCTCCTGGCGGACCTCATCTACAGCCTGACGGCATTCTTCGCCGGCAATCACCGCAATCGGGCTGACCAGATTGATGCTGTGCGCCAGCGCTTTGCCGGTTTGCGAAGTATTCAGCAGCGCTGCCGTGACGCCGATTTTGGCGAGGGCGATGATCGAAGCAACCAGTTCAGGGCGGTTTTCAATCATCACCGCAATCACATCGCCTTTCTGCGCGCCCAGCGCAAGGTAATAATGGCCAATCTGGTTGGCCCATTCATTCAGTTCGGTATAGGTATAGCGCTGATCTTCAAACAGCAGGGCATTGCCGTCGGGATTGCGCATGACGGCTTTTTCAAAAGCGATGCCCAGTCCGGCCGGGGTATTCGGGGTGCGCAGATAGGCCTGCTTCAGGCCGCTGAGCAGGCTGGGAACTTTGGAAATCAGGCCCGGAATTTTTGCTGCGACATCAGCAATCCCGATCAGATCGTGCTGGGTAGTTTGGTTCATGCTCATCCTATTTATTTTTCGTAATCCAATGCGTCTATTTGTTTGCAATAAGCTTTGCAGCAATGTGTACAATTGTCTTTTAATCGTTTCGGTCTAGTGCAATCAACCTAATCTGACCAAAGTAACAAAAAAAATCCAGTCACCGAAATGACTGGATTTTTTTAATCAGCTGCAATTGAGCAAATGATTACTCAGCTGCCGGGCTGGCTTTTTTCGGCGGGCGGCCGCGCGGACGGCGCGGGCGTGCAGGCTTGTCTTTGTCCGCTTTTGGCTGATCGCCTTCTTCGGATTCAGATTTTTCTGCATTATCAGCCGCTTGAACTTCAGCATCGGCTGCTTCCGCAGCGTCTTGGGCTGCAGGCGCAGGCTGCTCGGCGTCGGCAGGCAATTCCGCCTGCACCGGCTCAGCTGCTTCCGCTTGAGCTGCCGGTTCGGCTGCTTTTTCAGCAGTTGCCGGTTCAGCTGGCGTTTCCGCAATTGTAGGCTGCGCTGCCGGAGCTTCAGCTTGAACAGCTGCTTCAGCTTTTGCCGGCTCTTCTGCATGCGCCTGCTTCGCCTGTTCCAGCGCCTGCTTGGCAAGGCGGCGGCGTTCACGCGGATCATTGGCTACACGGCTTTCCGATGCCGGCTTAGGCGGCGTCAGATCCAGCACCGGCGCCGGTTCAGCTTCTGGCGCAGATTTGGACACAGCTGCATCACGTGTTACCGGCTTCTTTTCAGCTTCAGCCGCTGCAGCCAGCGCTGCCGCGTGTGCTTCGGTGAACTTCAGTAATGCGCGGTTGAAGGTCGGAATCAGTCCAAACTGTTCAATCAGCACAGAGCAGTCGCTGCCGTAGACATGGCGGATCAGGCTGCCGACAGTGTGCTGCGCAAGCTCAGGCACTTGAGACGGCGCAATTTTTGGCGCTTCAGGCTGGCGCGCCTGCGCTTCACGCTGCTGGCGGCGGCGCTGGCGCGGATCATTGCTGGCGCGCTTGACCTGCTGCTGGCGCGGCTTCTGCTCTTCAGGCTTCTCCTGCGCTTTTGCAGGCGCTGCTTCAGCCTGTACTTTCTCTTCTTTCACAGCTGGCGCAGCGGCTTTGGCCGGCGCAGCAGTCTGCGCTTGCGGCGCAAGGGCAATGATCTCGCTTTGCGCTTGATCAATATTCACCACCAGCGCTGTCGGCATGATTTCCTGGCGCGGCGCATTCACCGTTTCCGCTTTTGGCTGGCGCGCCGGCGCTGCGTTTTCTGCAGGCGCCTGTTTCGGAGCAGCCGGCTCATTCAGCACGCTTGGGTCGCGGTGGCGGTTCGGGCGGCTTGGGCGCGGGCTGTTGCGGTCGCGGCGCGGCACAGCAGCCTGCTGCGGTTCATTGCTCTGAACTTCCTGCTGCTGCTCATTGCTGTGCTGGCGGCGCGAGCTGCGCTTGTTTTCGCGCGCTTCCTGACGCTGTTCCTGGCGTGACACCTGAACAATTTCTTCATGCACTTGATGGGCTGCGCTTTCCTGCGGCTGCGCCTGCTCACGCGGCTCTTTATGCTTGCTGCGCGGCTTTTTATTGCTGCGCTGCGCTTTTTCCTCTTTGTCGGCTGTCAGCTTGTCCGCTTCGCGGCTTTCAGCTTTCAGCGCCACGCTGGAAGGCGTCAGGTAGGCATTGCTTGCAGGCGCGGCTGCCGGCTGCACAGGGGCTGGCGCTGCGGCCGGAGCTGAAACCACTTGGCCCATTTGGCCGCGGCTGACTGCGCCGCCATTGACCATTTGTTCAATGGCTGCCGCTGCATTGTTTGCAGTGCGCGACTGATCAACCGTCGCTGCCTGCTTCTGCACAAACAGATTTTCCAGCCATGCGCATGGGCTTGAAGAAGCCTGTGCCGGCGCTGCCGGGGCAGGCGCCTGCTGTGCAGGCTGCTGCTGGCTTCTTGACTTTCTTTGGCCTTTTTCCTGCGGCTGCGCCGGAGCTTGCGCGGCCTGGTCCTGCTCTAAATGCCATTCGGCAGCTTCGTAGCCCAGCTCTTTTTCGCTGGAGCGGGTCGCTTCGGTGCGTTCATAGCTGGTTGGCGCAAAGCCTTCAGGGTTATACGAAATTTCGTAATGCGGGGTTTCTAAGTGCGGGTGCGGAAGCACAGTCACACGAACACCTGAGGTTTGTTCCAGGTAAACCAGAGTGTGACGCTTTTCATTCAATAAGAATGCTGCAATTTCAACAGGAACCTGAACTTGAACTTCACCATGGCGCTCACGCAGGGCAATTTCTTCCACTTTGCGCATAATCGACAGTGAAAGCGAGCGCAGGTCGCGCACCATGCCGGTGCCGTGGCAGCGCGGGCAGACATAGCCGGTCGCTTCTTCAAGCGAAGGACGCAGGCGCTGGCGGCTCATTTCCATCAGGCCGAAGCGTGACAGCTGGCCGAACTGAATGCGCGCGCGGTCGCTTTGCGTCGCTTCACGCAGTTTCGCTTCAACCATGCGCTGGTTGCGGTCTTTGGTCATGTCGATGAAATCGATCACCACCAGGCCGCCGATGTCGCGCAGGCGCAGCTGGCGCGCGATTTCTTCAGCCGCTTCAAGGTTGGTGTTGAGCGCGGTTTCTTCCACGTCATGGCCGCGGGTAGATTTCGCCGAGTTGATGTCGATTGACACCAAAGCTTCGGTCTGGTCAATCACGATAGAGCCGCCTGAAGGCAGTTTCACTTCGCGCTCATAAGCCGTCTGAATTTGGCTTTCAATGCCGAAGTGAGCAAACAAAGGCTCATTCAGCGTATAGGTTTTCAGCTTGTCGAGTTGGCGCGGCATCACGGCTTTGACGAAGTTGTAGGCTTCGTTATAGGCCTGCTCAGAGTCAATCAGGATTTCAGCAACGTCATCGCGCAGGTAGTCGCGGATGGCGCGGGTAACTACGCCGGCTTCCTGATGCACCAGCATAGGTGACGGGCCAGAGCTTGAAGTGCTTTGGATTTGCGCCCAAAGATCCAGCAGGTGCTGCAGGTCCAGCTGCAGCTCTTCCTGCGAACGGCCGATGCCGGCTGTGCGCACAATCACGCTCATGCCGCGCGGCACGCTTAAAGACGCCAGCATTTCTTTCAATTCGTCACGGACTGAACCGGAAATTTGACGGCTGATGCCGCCGCCTTTCGGATTGTTCGGCATCAGCACCAGATAGCGGCCAGCTAAAGAAATGAAGGTGGAAAGGGCAGCGCCTTTATTGCCGCGCTCTTCTTTTTCCACCTGCACCAGAAGCTCTGTGCCTTCAGTGATCAGTTCGCGGATATTTGAAGTTTGGCGCGGGTCCGCCTTGTAGTAGGAATTGGCGATTTCCCGCATCGACAGGAAGCCTTGGCGGCCTGCGCCGTATTCTACAAACACGGCTTCCAAGGAAGGCTCTACGCGGGTAACGTGGCCTTTATAGATATTGGATTTTTTTTGCTCACGGGTACGATTCTCTAAGTCGAAATCGTAAAGACGCTGACCAGTGACGAGTGCAACGCGAATTTCTTCGGCATGAGTTGCATTAATCAACATACGTTTCATGGGTGTAACACCTAATAGTGATACACAGCAAAACATCGCTATACACGCAGCGAACATCACGCATCACGGATCAATTGCTCAGACTTCAAAGAACCGACTGCGGTCTGAGCTGTTCTTACCGGCCTTTTTTTGTGGGCTCCGGTTTATGATTCACGTATTGATGATGGCAATACGGCTTCAATCTTATAAACGATTAAAGTCACCTGTCCGATTCACTGGCGGACGAGCGGTGCATTGGATGTGAGTAACTTTCACTGTCACATTGCTCAAAGATCATCCCTTCATAGCTGAGAGAGCGTCTTGATACGGAATTATCGTCGTATCTTTACAATTTGTGCAGATCCAATGCATCAAGCGCTGTAGCCTGAATGCGGCATCAGGGAGCGACTAATCTGATGTGTATCAGTTTACGTTTAAAAACCAACAAAGTTGGCAGCATATTTTTTTGCGGCAGGCTGCTTTATGCATCTTAAGATGCAATTAAACGCAACAGCCTGCAGTTTTGCCGATATAATAAGCCTTCGGCGTCGGCATAATTCTTTAGGGACCTTCCCGCTTAATGTGAGTGTTTAATTGAATAATCAAGTTCAGAGCAATCTGAAATGAACCAACTTTTACTCACTTACGATGGTTTCCGTGCGCTGACTATATCAAACCTTGCATCATCTGCCTATGGGCTAAGCTTATGTTTCTTGTGTAAAGCATAGCCTAAATGATCAGTTTTTAATCAATTTCGGTATTTTTTGGGTCACAGTAACTGTATGAATTCTACACAGCAATGGCAAAACGTCACTTGGTTTGAAGCGGATGAGCATCAGGCCGGTCAGCGCATTGATAATTTCCTGTTTAGCCGCCTGAAAGGCGTGCCGAAAAGCCGGATTTACCGCCTGATCCGCGAAGGCCAGGTGCGGGTGAATAAAAAGCGCATTAAAGCGGAGACCAAGCTGGCAATTGGTGATCAAATCCGTGTTGCGCCAATACGTTACGAGCAAAAAGATGAAACAGCAGCGCCGGTTTCCGACAAAGTGGCGCAGAGCCTGCTCAGCCGGGTGATTTATGAAGATGAAGGCCTGATGGTGGTGAATAAGCCGTCCGGCATTGCGGTGCATGGCGGCAGCGGCGTGGCTTACGGCCTGATTGAAGGCCTGCGGGCAGCGACGGGCAAGAAATATTTAGAACTGATTCACCGCATTGACCGCGACACTTCTGGCTTGGTGATGATCAGCAAAAAGCGCAGTACTTTGAAAAACCTGCAGGACCTGCTGCGCGAGCATAAGATTCAGAAAACCTATGCAGCCATTGTCAAGGGGCAGGTGAGCCTGGATCAGCAGCTGATTGATCAGCCGCTGCTGCGCTATGAACTGGCCAATGGCGAGCGCCGCGTGCGGGTGTCAAAAGAAGGCAAGGAGTCGAAGACTCAGTGGAAAGTGGCGGAGCGCTTCATGCATGCCACTTTGGTCTATGCATCGCCACTGTCCGGGCGCACGCATCAGATCCGCGTGCATGGCTTAAGCATTGGCCATCCGCTGGTCGGCGATGACAAATACGGCCATGAAACTGAATACAAGGGGCCAAAGCCGCGCCGCCTGTGCCTGCATGCAATGCGCCTTGAAATTCCGGGCTATGCGCCGATTGAAGCGCCTTTGCCTGAGGATATGCAGAGCCTTGTTGCGCAGCTGAGAGCGCAGAAGAAGGATTGATTTTTAGCTCAATCCAACTTAGCTTTTGAAATATTCAGTTGAGCCGCATCCCTAGGGTGCTGCTTGAAAGGCGGCATGATGCCCCCTGCTTAGCCTTGCACTGCGCTTTAAAGCGGCGCTTAAGGCTCTTTCAGGGCTTATCATCAAAGGAACAAAGGATTTTTGCTGCTTTTTATCCTTGAAAAGTAAACTAAGCAGATGCAAATCATTTCATTGATTGATGTTAAATAGACTGTGCTTTTGATCACCTCTCCCTAACCCTCTCCTGAGGGGAGCGGGAATGCCGCCTTTTTGAAGATACGGTGGTATTGAATGTATCAAGGTTCTCTTTCATTTTGACTGAGACTTAACTTGAACATGGTTCAGGGGGAGGATGATTAAATTTAATCAGAATTAAATATTGGAAATCCATGCATGAACAAACCTGTAGAACTGATTATCTTTGATTGGGATGGAACTTTATTTGATTCAGTGGGACAGATTGTGGCGAGTTTGCAGTTTGCTGCGCAGCAATTTGTTCAGCCGCTTACTTATGATGATGCCAAAAGCATTATCGGTTTAGGCTTGCCTGAAGTTGCACAGCGCCTATTCCCTCAAGTGCCTGAGCTGCATGCCGAAATTTTGCAATGCTATGCGGAACATTATGTTGCGAACTCAAAAGGTGATGTCTGGTTTGACGGTGTGGCCGATATGTTGAATGGCCTGCGTGAAGCAGGTTTGCAGTTGGCGGTGGCGACAGGAAAAAGCCGTAAAGGCCTGGACCGGGTGCTGGCGCAGACTCAGAGCCAAGCGCTATTTGCGGCAACCCGTGCTGCCAGTGAAACCAAGTCCAAACCGCACCCTTTGATGCTGGAAGAAATCTTAACTGAAACGGGCGTGTCCGCTGAACGCGCGATTATGGTGGGTGATACCAGTTATGACTTGGAAATGGCGCAGAATATTGCCATGCCGAGAATTGGCGTGAGCTATGGCGTGCATACACCTGAAACGTTAAGGCAGTATCAGCCTTTGACGATTGCAGATGATGTGCCAAGCCTGCAGCGGCATTTACTTCAATATGCCGATCTTAAACAAGTGATTTAATCTGTCTTAATTATATTTTGAAATGAGCAGGATTGCCGAACAGTGAGGCGATCCTGTTCGAGTTTGCTATTTTTCTCATCATTTGGTCTTAAACGGCCGCCATCGTTGAATTGAATAAAAAAGATAACGCATCTGTTTACTTGGAAATCACATCGCGCTTGGGCTAAGTCCTTCTTTCTATGTAGCCTATTGGCTCAGAACTAATAGGTTCTAGCTATTGTCATAAATAAAATAAGTATTGGCATAAAAGCCGCAATTTTCCGATTCTAAACTGCCTATTCCGCTACCGCTTTTCTGGAGAGGAGCCGCCGCCCGTAACGGCCCGATGGAATCAATCCCCATATTATTTCCGTCGCGCATTCCCAATGTTCCAGAGCGCGCTATGCGTCAAATTTTTGCAGTTTTAAGGAAACCTAGATGTCGAATTCTGCTGTTGTTGAATCCGTTGCGCAGGCTTTACGTAACGCTGAGCTTACACAGACTGCGATTGCACCCATTCGCCCACAATTGGGCGCGGAACAAGCAGACGTCGATATTGCGTATGCGGTTCAGGAAGTGAATACCCAACGTGCCTTGAAAGAAGGGCGCCGCTTGGTGGGACGCAAAATTGGCCTCACCTCTAAAGTGGTACAAGCGCAACTGGGGGTCAATCAACCTGACTTCGGTATGCTGTTTGCCGATATGGCTTATGGTGATGGTGAAGCCATCCCCGCAGGATTATTGATTCAGCCAAAAGTCGAAGCTGAAATTGCGTTGGTGATTAACAAAGATTTAACCCAAGAAAAACATAGCTATGCGGACATTATTAGCGCTACAGCCTATGCCTTACCCGCGATTGAAGTAGTGGATAGCCGTATTGAAAACTGGAAAATTTCACTGATTGATACCGTGGCAGACAATGCATCTTCTGCGGCATTTGTTTTGGGTTCACGCCCCGTGAAATTGGATCAGCTTGACTTAGTCAACTGCAAAATGACCATGACCCGCGGCGATGAAGTGGTTTCGCAAGGCATTGGTAAAGCCTGTTTAGCCAATCCTTTAAATGCTGCGGTTTGGCTTGCCGATGAGATGGTACGCCGTGGTCGTCCATTGCTTGCGGGAGACATCATTTTAACTGGTGCTTTAGGCCCAATGGTGATTGCACAACCGGGTGATGAATTTAAAGTTGAAATTGAAGGCTTTGGTTCAGTGGTCGCTGCGTTTGCTGCGGAATAAATTGAAATTTTGAGAGAGTAGAGGCATGAAAAAGATTAAATGTGCATTAATCGGTCCGGGAAATATCGGAACAGATTTATTGTATAAGTTGCAGCGCAGCGAATTCCTTGAGCCGGTATGGATGGTCGGCATTGACCCAAGTTCAGAAGGTCTGACCCGTGCAGCGAGTATGGGCTTAAAAACCACAGCAGAAGGTGTGGATGGACTATTGCCACATGTGCTTGCGGATGAGATTCAAATTGCCTTTGATGCGACCTCGGCTTATGTGCATGCGGAAAATAGCCGTAAGTTGAACGAATTAGGTGTGCAGATGATTGACCTGACACCTGCTGCGATTGGTCCATTCTGTGTGCCGCCTGTCAACCTTCAAGAACTCTTGGATGCAGATGAGTTGCCGAATGTGAATATGGTGACCTGCGGCGGTCAAGCCACCATTCCAATGGTCGCTGCGATTTCCCGCGTACAAGCGGTGAGTTATGGGGAAATTATTGCGACCGTTTCGACCAAGTCGGTTGGCCCAGGTACACGTAAAAACATTGATGAATTTACCCGTACCACGGCTGGCGCGATTGAGAAAGTCGGCGGTGCAAAACAAGGTAAAGCCATCATCATTATTAACCCAGCCGAGCCACCACTCATGATGCGCGATACGGTGCATTGTTTAGTTGAAAGTGAACCCGATCAAGCGGCAATTACTGCATCGGTTCAGGCCATGATTGCTGAAGTTCAGAAATATGTACCCGGTTATAAACTGGTGAATGGTCCAGTATTTGATGGCAACCGCGTCTCGATATTCCTTGAAGTAGAAGGCTTGGGTGATTTCTTGCCGAAGTACGCAGGGAATTTGGACATTATGACTGCAGCAGCTGCACGCACTGCGGAAATGTTTGCGGAACGTTTATTGGCTGCGGCGGAAGTATAAGGAGCAACCTATGTCTAAGATTATTGTGCATGATATGACTTTACGTGATGGAATGCATCCGCAGCGCCATCAAACCACTGTTGAGCAAATGATTGCAATTTCAACCGCTTTGGACGACGCAGGTGTGCCGCTGATTGAAGTGACGCATGGTGATGGTTTAGGCGGTTCATCCGTGAACTACGGTTTCGCTGCGGCAACGGATGAAGAGTATTTGTCTGCGGTTGTGCCACGGATGAAGAATGCGAAAGTTTCGGCATTGCTGTTACCAGGAATTGGTACGGTTGACCATTTAAAAATGGCCCATGAAATTGGTGTTTCAACCATTCGTGTGGCAACGCACTGTACCGAAGCGGATTGCTCGGAACAGCATATTACTGCGGCACGTCAGCTAGGGATGGATACCGTTGGTTTCTTGATGTTGGCACACATGGCATCGCCTGCTCAATTGCTTGAAGAAGCGAAAAAGATGGTGTCTTATGGCGCGAACTGTATTTATGTGACTGATTCAGCAGGTTATATGCTGCCGCAAGATGTCACAGACCGTGTCGGTTTACTGCGTCAAGAACTGGACAGCAGTATTGAGCTAGGTTTCCATGGGCATCATAACTTGGGTATGGGCGTAGCAAATACGGTAGCCGCGGTTGATGCAGGTGCAATTCGTGTCGACTTGGCGTCTGCGGGTTTAGGTGCAGGTGCAGGCAATACACCATTGGAATTGTTCATTGCGGTGGCAAACCGTATGGGCCTAGAAACAGGCGTGGATCTGTTTAAAGTACAGGACGTGGCAGAAGATTTGGTGATTCCAATGATGCTGAATCCGATTCGTGCGGACCGTGATGCTGCAACTTTAGGTTATGCAGGTGTCTATTCATCGTTCCTATTGTTCGCAAAACGTGCAGAAGCCAAATATGGTGTCTCTGCGCGTGAAATATTGTTGGAATTGGGTCGTCGTGGGACGGTCGGTGGTCAGGAAGATATGATTGAAGATTTGGCTTTGACCATGTCGAAAGCGAAGGCTGCTTTGGTTTAATTTATTAATTAAAGCTAAGAATCGAAAGCATCTAATGTCAATAAGTTAAGGAGTTTCTCGTAAACTCCTTAACTTTTTTGTTTTTCATAGTTTTGTTTAGTATCTCAAGAATTATATGCTCGGAGCTCGTATGTTACTTTGGATAAGCCCAAATGAGAAACTCAAAATATATTTTGAGTTCGCAAGAAAGGCATCTTGCGGCGCAGTGCGCCTCATCGCAAAACTCGTCATATAGTTGTTATTAAAGAATTAATCGCAGAAACCTTACTTGTAAAATGCAGTCTGCCTCAAACAATTGCGAATGCCATTTTCGCGTATCAAATAAAAATGAGAATTCAAAAGGAAAGCCAATTTTATTCTTAACGGACTAACAATATACTGAGTGATAGTTATTAAATAATCGATTTGGGGGAATACTTTTCTTCCTAGATCTAATGCACACCCATCCAGTTTTAAAGCTATTCAACTTCATCATGCACATATAGAAAATATCTGTGATATGAGCGCTTTTTCTTATAACGCTGCGCCGAAATGAAAAAACTGAATCGAAAAACTTAAACAAAAAAACGCTTAATTATGGCAGTTATTCGGCAAGGGAATTAGCCTGATGCTGGAAAGGCTAGATAGATTCAACATTTCATTACTGCTTGCGAAATTGAGCTAAAAGAGAGTTATTGTAATTTTATCTAAATGAAAAAAGAGCAGTGCGTGCCTTAGCTTTTATATTGCGCTGAGGTGCATTTTCTTAAGACTGTGGTCGGATTTTTTCTGCTCGATGAGTTCCGCATGATGGCGTTTATTGCTTAATGTGATCATTGGAATATACCTCATGCGTCGTCAAACTTTATGGACAGCCATCTGTGCCGCAGCTGCGGCATTAGGTGCAACTGCAACGAATGCAGACTTTATCGACGATAGCCAAGTCCAGTTAAAATTCAAAAATTTCTATTTAGACCGCCAGTATGAAACGCAGCCGCAAAATAACTGGGGCAGCTGGTCACAGGCCATCAGCTTAGATGCCAAATCAGGCTATGCCCAAATTGGCGCATTGCAAGTCGGCGCAGATGTTTTGGTGCAGCATGCTTTGCGTTTAAATGGCCGTGATAAAAATGCCGATTGGGTGCTTCCGCATAATGGACAGGAACAAGCCAGCAATTTCGGCAAAGTCGGTGCCACTTTAAAAGCCAAAGTATCGCAAACGGAATTGAAAGTCGGTGAGCTGCTGCCTGTTTCTCCAGTCTTAGTGTTTGATCCATCGCGTCAGCTGCTGACTACTTATCGCGGCGCATGGTTAGAATCGAAAGAGCTGAAAGATACCAAACTGAGTTTGGCCTATATTGACGGCATCAATGCGCGCTATGACAATCAGTTTCAGGATCTGAGTTTATTCCCAAACAATAACCCAAATACTGCCAAAGCCGCGGACGGGATGTATATCGCGGGGATTGACCATCAGTTTAATTCTGAAGTTGGCGCCAGCTATTGGTATGCAGATGTACAGGACATTTACCAGCAGCATTATGCCGGCATCAATTACAGCACCGCGCTGGGTGCAAATACTAAGCTGGCAAGCCATGTGCGTTATTTTGATAATTCTGAATCTGGTGACAAGCTGTATGGCGAGATTGACAACCAAGCCCTGTCGATGGGGGCGAAATTCAATCATGGTGCACATACGCTTGGTCTGGGCTATCAGCAAATGTTCGGGGAAAATAATTTCCCAACCTTGGCAGGCTGGGTGCCGCAGCCTTATTTAGTGAATTGGTCTGTTGCAACCTTTACCAATGCCAAAGAGAAATCCTGGAATATCTCCTATGGGTATGACTTTGCCGAATTGGGGCTAAAAGGCTTGAATGCCAATGCGATTTACTTTGCAGGCTTTGATGCCAAAGCGGGCGGCAAGACTGATCAGGAAGAACAAGAGCTGAACCTGATTGTGAATTACACTGTACCTGAAGGCAAATTCAAAGGTTTGGGTGTTCAAGCGATGTATATCGATACCGATTACGACTGGAAAAGCGATTTAAAAGAATACCGTGTCGCCACGACCTACAGTTATAAATTCTAATCTTAAGCAGTATGAACAGGGCGATTCTTTTTGAATCGCCCTTTTCCTGCAAAGAAGCTTTGATGTGCAGTGAATAGGCTGAGCAGAGGATTTTTTAAAATATATTGTTTATAAACATATGTTTAAATAATCGTTTTTTTATAGGGTGTGATCGAAAACAACTATCAGTTGCTTGGTTTTGAACAGGTAAGATGGAGCAGTAAAACTGTCGAAATGAACGCATTGATCTGCGGCTGGATGCATAAAGCCAGGCAGATCTAAGGCTGTACGAGGAGTATGTATGAGCACGGTCCAAATCCCGAATTACACCACCGACCCATTTTTTGGCTTGGAAGATAAATGGATTGAAACGGCTGAAGGCGAGTTAACCCATTACCATGAATTGGGTGAAGGCACGCCAATTTTATTTTTACACGGCTCTGGAACAGGGGTTTCGGCGGCTGCCAACTGGTGGCTGAACTTGCCGCAAATTGCTGAGCAGGCCCGCTGTATCGCCATTGACTCGATTGGCTACGGTCAGACCGTTGTGGCAGACGGTACAGCCTACGGCATTCGCGCATGGGTGGATCACGCAGTGCGTACACTGGATGCATTGGGCATTGAAAAAACCTGGCTGGTGGGCAACTCATTGGGCGGCTGGTTAGCTTTCCAAATGGTGCTCGATTATCCAGAACGTGTTTTAGGCATAGTGTCGATGGGTACGGGCGGTGCGAAGCAAACTGCGGCGCTGAAAGCCCATGCCAACCCTGTTTTGACCGAAGAAGGCATCAAAAACACCTTATCGATGTTTGTAGTCGATAAAAGCTTGATTACCGATGAGCTGGTCAAAGTGCGTTATGAAGCGGCCAAAAATGATTATGCTTCAGATCGCTTAATGGATGTGGTCGGTGCGCGTGACCGTGACCGCTTTGAGTTCCCGCTGGATTTTGAAAAAATGAAAGGCATCCAAGTGCCTGTGCTGCTGATTCATGGCGTGCAGGATGTGGTGATTCCGGTGTCGCGCTCATGGGATATTTTAAATACCGTGCCATTTGCCGATGCGCATATTTTCAGCCAGTGCGGACACTGGTCACAGGTGGAAAAAGCCGAAGAATTCAACACGGTGATTAAAGACTATTTAAGCGCGCGCGGCGTGAAATGATTGCTGCGCTGCAGTGCAAAAGGGATGGCGAAGGCATTGCTGTCCCATAGCTGAGTCAAATAAACTTCGGATACATGGGTGCGGCAGGGATGCCGCACGCTGCCCATCACGGCAAGGATGCCGTGTATGGGCAGCAAAGACTTTTGCCTACTTTGAGTCTTTTCAAAGTAGGGTCTTGCCTGCGCAAAGGCGTTTAAACTTTATAAAGGAAAAATGAGGCAGTGCGGGCGCTAAAACTTAAGAGCGCATAAGCCTCCTGCTTTTTTGCGCAAAAAAATAATATATAGTTGTTTTTAATTAATATTTTAACTGTATTGGAAAACCATGTAGTTGTAATGCTGATAAAAATGCGGGACAGTGCTGGTGCAGGCCATCCCTGTCTATTTTCAAGGCTGAATAAAGCCGGCAGCGATATTGATGCTGATTGCCAAAATCGTGGTATTGAAGCCGTAAGCCAATAAGATGTGCAGGATATTCAGCACGCGCATGGAGCGGGAGGTAATGGCCACATCCGCAGTCTGCGCGGAAGTGCCGATCACATAGCTGAAGTACAGGAAGTCTGGATAAGCCGGATGCGGCGTTTTAGGAAAATCCAGCCCGCCCTGCTGATGCTTTTCCAGAGCCAGATAAAAGTCATGCGCATAATGAATGGCGAAGACCGTATGCATGAAAAACCACGCGCAGAGAATGGTCAGAATGGAAAGCGCCAGATGGCCCAGGCGGATGGCCGGGTCGAGCGGCAAATGATTCACCTCCACCACAATCGCAATAAAGCACATCACCAGCGTCAGGAAAACCAGCAGCAGAATCAGCCATTTGCTGGCGTCCTGCTGCTGCGCGCGCTGCAGAATGTGCAGATGATCCGCATGCCAGAGCTTGCGCATGGTGAAAATCAGATAGCAGGAAACCGCAATGTTCCAGCTGATCAGCAGGCAGGTTGACCAGGTCCACGGGCTGAGCGCCTGCAGGGCGCCGAACAGCAGAATGGTCATTAAAAAGGACACAAAGAAATAAGGGCGGTATTGCACGCCGGTTTTAAGGCTGGAAAACGGCTGAAGCTTCATCATGCGTCCTTAATTCTTGAATTCTTATGGGGCTGCCAAGGAAGAATCTAGCGCAGATCGCTGCCGATAGTCCAATCCGCCGGCGCCGCGCTTATTAGACTTAAGTGGTAATTTGGCCGGCGCGCAAAACAGTTTATCAATTCATAAACTGAAATTTATTGGTTATTTTCCATCAAGGGCAGGGCGCTGGCAGGCAAACTGCATCAGGACAGCGCCGCTTTTGCCTGCAGGATGCATATTTTTTGCGCAAAAAAAGCGCCATTATCAATTCAGGAAATAATGGCGCTGCGTGCAGCCGGGCTTTGGGCAAAAGCTAAGGCTGCTCGCGGGTAATGTCCAGATAGAAAACCCGGGTCAGCAGCTCAATGAATTTCTGCACGGCGGCCGAGCTGCTGTTTTTGCGGCTGCTGACATACAGGTCCAGATACGGCAGTTCAATGTCCAGCGGGCGGATTACGGTATTGCTCATGGTCAGCGGCGCAATGTAGCCCGGCAGGATGGTGCAGCCGAGGCCCATGCCGATCGAGTTGATATTGAACAGGATATTGTCGGCTTTCTGGACAATGTTGAACTCAATATTATTGGCTTTGGCAAAATCCAGAATGGCGGTATGCAGGGTCAGGGACTGCTCGGCTGCCGGAATGATAAAATCAATACCATTTAAAGCCTTAACAGGAATGCGCTCATATTTGGCCAGAGGATGGTCTTGCGGCAGAATGAAAATCAGCGGTTCGCGCAGCACGAACTGGCTTTCAATTTCATCGTTATGGAAATTATGCCGGGTAAAGGTGACATCCAGTTCGCCTTTTTTCAGCAGCTTCATCTGCTCAAGGTTGTTGAGGCTCAGCAGCTCAATCTTCAAGTCCGGATTCTGCACCCGCAGGTTCGGCAGCACATAGGGGAAGATTTTCATTTCCGCCACAGGCACAAAGCCGATGCGCAGCATCTGCTGCTTGGCCTGCGACACCTGGCGCGCCATGGCAATGGCTTTGTCGGCCTGCGCCAGCGTTAGGCGGGCCTGCTCCAGAAATACCGCGCCTTCTTCGGTCAGTTCCACTTTGCGCTTGGTGCGGTGCAGCAGGCGCACCCCGACATCCTCTTCCAAATCCTTAATCTGCTGGCTGAGCGAAGGCTGAGCGGTGTAAAGCTTAAGCGCAGCCCTGCTGAAATTGAGTTCTTCAGCAACCGTAATGAAGTAGCGCAGGTGTCGTAATTCCATATAATCCGCCCAGTGAGTAATCCAAAAAATGTCTTACTATAATTTCGCGCCAGTATAATCTATAAACAACTATGCCGTGAAGATGATTTTGATATTTAGAAAATAAATGGGCTTAGCGCGCTTATGGCTGTTTCCGTATAAGCGGCTGCAGTTCTAGTAAGTTCTTAAACCTATTAATTGAAACAAAAAAAATATTTCACCAAAAGCTGCTGAAAATCCATCATCGCTGAAAAGTTGAGTCTATTTACGTTGTGCCGCTGCCGGTCACAGGAGAGCTTTTCATGAATGGAAAAATTGATGTGCGCGAAATCGACGCTTTGGTCGATGCGCAAAATGGCCGCATCTCGCCGTCGATCTATACAGACCCGGATCTGTACGAACTCGAGCTTGAGCGCGTGTTCGGCCGCACCTGGCTGTTCCTTTGCCATGAAAGCCAAATTCCTAAGGCGGGCGATTTCTTCAATACCTACATGGGCGAAGACCCGATTATTGTGGCGCGCCAAAAAGACGGCTCAATCAAAGCCTTTCTGAATCAGTGCCGGCACCGCTCCATGCGCGTCAGCTTTGCTGACTGCGGCAATACCCGCGCCTTTACCTGCCCATATCATGGCTGGTCATATGGGGTAGATGGCTCACTGAAAGATATTCCGCTGGAAGACCGCGCCTTCCCGCAAGGCGCCTGCAAAGAAAAATGGGGCCTGGTTGAAGTCAACCGCGTAGAGTCTTATAAAGGGCTGATTTTCGGCTGCTGGGATGAAACCACACCCGATTTAATTGAATATATGGGCGACATCGCCTGGTATTTGGATGGCGTGGTCGACCGCCGTCCGGGCGGGACGGAAATCATCGGCGGGGTGCACAAATGGGAAATCGAGTGCAACTGGAAATTTGCAGCGGAACAGTTTGCCTCTGACCAGTACCATGCCTTGTTCTCACATGCCTCTGCGATCCAGGTTTTGGGCGCCAAACCGGATGATGATTCTTCTAAAAAACTCGGTGCAGCGCAAACCGCGCGTCCAGTCTGGGAAACCGCCAAAGACGCCATTCAGTACGGTTCACGCGGCCATGGTTCAGGCTTCTTCTTTACAGAGAAGCCCGATGCAAACGTCTGGGTAGATGGTGAAGTAGCCAACTACTTCCGTGAAACTTTTGAAGAAGTCAAAGAGCGTTTAGGCGAAGTCCGCGCGCTGCGCCTTGCAGGTCACAATACCATGTTCCCGACCATGTCATGGCTGAACGGCACAGCAACCCTGCGGGTATGGCATCCGCGCGGCCCTAACAAAACTGAAGTCTGGGCATTCTGCATTGCCGATGCTGAAGCTTCGCAGGAAGTCAAAGAAGCCTTTGAGCGTTCTGCAACGCGCGCCTTTGGGCCTGCGGGTTTCCTTGAGCAGGATGATTCGGAAAACTGGATTGAAATCCAGAAAGTACTGCGCGGCTATAAAGCGCGCAACAACCCGTTGATCATGGAAATGGGCTTGGGCAATGAAAAAGTCCGTGAAGACGGCATTCCGGGCATTACCAACTACATTTTTTCTGAAACCGCAGCGCGCGGCTTATACCGCCGCTGGGCAGATTTGCTGATTCATGACACATGGGAAGAGGTCGAAAAAGCCGCGGATGAATATGAGCAGGAGCTGATGAAATGAGCCAGATCAGTTTAGAACTTCAGCATCAGATCAGCCAGTTCCTTTACCGTGAAGCAAAGCTGCTGGACGACTGGAAATTCCGCGAGTGGCTGGACGTTTTGGCGGACGATATTGCCTATACCCTGCGCACCACGCCAAATGCGCAAACCCGCGACCGCCGCCGTTCAGTTGAGCCGCCAACCACGTGGGTGTTTAACGATTCTAAGGATTTGCTGGAACGCCGTGTCGCGCGCTTGGAAACAGGCATGGCGTGGGCTGAAGAACCGCCATCCCGCACCACGCATATGGTGTCCAATGTGATTGTTGAAGCGGCTGAAGTTGAAGGCGAATACGATGTGTATGTCACCTATTTGCTGTACCGCACCCAGAAAGAAAAAGATGTCACCATCTACTGCGGCAAGCGCCACGACAAGATCCGCAAAGTAGATACCGGGCAAGGCTTCCAGATTTTCAACCGTAAGATCACCTTAGACCAGGTGACTTACAACTCCCATAACCTGAGTGTGTTCTTCTAATGAATAAGATTTTTGTGTGCCAAATCGATGAATTGGACGAAGGCGAAGCGTTGAAAGTGGACTGCGGTGTGAACGGTATTGAAGCGCTGGCAGTCTTCAATAATGGCGGCGAGTTCTTTGCGATGAATGACCGCTGTTCGCATGGCAATGCTTCAATGTCTGAAGGTTATCTGGAAGATGACGGCACGGTGGAATGCCCGCTGCATTCTGCGCGCTTTTGTTTAACAACAGGTCAGGCTTTATGCCTGCCTGCAACCGATCCTATTCAGACTTTTCCTGTAATTGTGGAAAACGGTCAATTATTTGTTGAAATGGCAGGGGCATAGGCATGGGCTGGCTGCAAGGTGAAGTTGCGCTGATTACAGGCGGCGGCTCAGGTCTGGGCTGGGCATTGGTTGAGCGCTTTTTAGCAGAAGGCGCGCAGGTGGCTGTGCTGCAGCGTTCACAGGCCAAAGTCGAGGCGTTGCAGGCGCATTTCGGAGACCGCATCCTTGCGATTGCGGGCGACGTGGCCTGCTATGAAGACAACGTCCGCGCCGTGAATGCCACGCTTGAGCGTTTCGGCAAACTGGACTGTTTTGTCGGCAATGCCGGCATTTGGGATCATTATGCCGATATCGTCAATACTTCGGGTGAGCAGCTGGAAAAAGCCTTTGATGAAATTATGGGCATTAACACCAAGTCGCTCATCTTGGGGGCAAAAGCTGCACTGGATGCATTGATCGCTTCTGAAGGGTCAATCATATTTACTTTGTCTAATTCAGCCCTGTATTCCGCAGGCGGAGGCCCGGTGTATACAGCCTCTAAGCACGCAGGTGTGGGCGTGATGAAGGAATTGGCCTATGAACTTGCGCCTAAAGTGCGGGTGAATGCCGTGGCGCCGTCAGGCATGAATGTCAATATCAAAGGCGCAGCGTCTTTGGGTCAGGAGAACTTGGGCCTGCTTGATGCGCGCGACCCTGAAAAGATTGCCCGCGGCATGCCGCTGAATTTCCTGCCTGAACCTGAAGACATGACGGGTTCATACGTTCTATTGGCATCACGTCAGAACAACCGTCCGCTGACGGGTGTTTTGATCAATGCCGAATGCGGTTTAGGCATTCGTGGTTTACGCCAACCCCGTGCTGGGTTCTTTGATGAGTGATTGATTCACTGAACTGCTCATCATCTAGGGATCTTCGGAGCTTTGAAACGTAAAGAAATCTCGAATCTAAATTAGGGTTGATGAGTATTTCAAAAATCTTGGGTACGCGGAAAAGTCATTCGCAATTGTTTGAGGCAGGACTAAAGCTAAAACGAAATGTTTCTGTGACCTGTTAATGTCGTGATGGTTGTTGCCGAGTTTTGCGAATGACAATGGTTTTGCCTACTTTTCCCAAAAGAAAAGTAGGCCGAACCGAAGGTTAGTCCGAAAGTTTATGCTTTATTGGAAAGACTCCGCTTCATCATTTCAACGCTTAATTTTGACCCAGCCTTTATATTGAAATCTTTGCATATATTAAGGAAACACAGTCATTAAGCGACGGTTTCTATTTTGGAGTCACACATGGCCGTTAAACTCATTTGTGCATCGCACAGTCCCTTAATGGAATTTGCTGCACCTCAAGACCGCGCTCAAGAGCAAAAAGTGCGTGAAACGTTTTCTAAATTGGCGGCTGAAGTGGCCGCTTATGATCCGACGCTCATCATTGCTTTTGGCCCAGACCATTTTAATGGCTTTTTCTATGACCTGATGCCGAGCTTCTGTGTCGGCATCCGTGCAACTGCGGCAGGCGATTGGGATTACGGCAAAGACAATGCCCACATCAATGTGCCTGAAGAAACCGCGCTTCATTTGGTGCGCCGCGTGCTGGATGACGGTGTCGACACTGCCTATTCCTACCGGATGCAAGCTGACCATGGCGTGACGCAGCCGCTGCATTTCCTGTGCGGCGGGCAGCTGGACCGCTATCCGACCATCCCGATTTTTATTAATGGCGCAGCAGCGCCGATGCCGACCGCCAAGCGAACCATCGCTTTGGGACGCGCTGTTGGACAATTTATTCAGTCTTTAAATCTTGAAAATGAACGAGTCCTAATTTTAGGGACAGGCGGGCTTTCACATGATCCGCCGACACCGCAAATGGGCGCTGTACCGCCAGAAGTGGAAGAGTTTCTGATTTGCGGCCGCAACCCAAGCGCTGAAGCGCGTCATGCGCGCCAAGCCAAGATCATTGCCGTGGGGCAAAAACTGGCAGCCGGCGATCAATCTGTCGCTGTGCCGCTCAATCCTGAGTGGGATATTGCGCTGCTGGAAAAATTCAAGCAGGCTGACTTTGCAGCCCTTGAAGCCATGAGCGAGGCGGATATCCGCCGTGATGGCGGGCGCGGCGGGCAGGAAGTCCGTTCTTGGATGGCGGCATTTGCAGCCTTGCATGAAATTGGGGACTATGAGATGACCACGCACTGCTATGAAGACATCAGCGAGTGGATTGCGGGCTTTGGCATTGTATCGGCAGAGTTAAAAGGTTAATTAAATGAGCAATATCGAAACCATCGTCATCATCGGTGCAGGGCAGGCAGGCGCAAGCGCGATTTTAGAACTCCGCGGCAGTAAGTTTGAGGGCAAAATCATCCTGATTGGGGATGAAGCGCATTTGCCTTATGAGCGTCCGCCTTTGTCAAAGGATGTGATTTTAAAGCCCGATGAAACCAAGGTTGAGATTTTATCGGAAGAGAAGTTGGCAGCCTTGGGTGTGGAACATATTCGCGGCAATGGCGCAGTCAAAATTAACCCTGAAGCAAAAACTGTTGAACTGCAAAAGGGCGATGTGATTGCTTATGACAAACTGCTGCTTGCCACAGGCGGCGCCGCGCGACGCTTGCCGAATTTCGATGCGCTCGGCCAACACGTTTATACCCTGCGCAATTTGGAAGATTCGCAAGCGCTGGTGCCGGTGCTCCAGGCAGGGCAGCGGATTGTCTTGATTGGCGGCGGGGTGATTGGCTTAGAGTTGGCTTCCTCTGCGCGCTTTAAAGATTGCCAGGTGACCGTGATTGAAATGGGGCCGATGGTGATGGGGCGTTCATCTCCCCGGATCTTAAGCGAGTTTTTATTGGCGCAGCAGCGCCTCGCGGGTGTCGATGTCCGCCTTTCAAGCTCAATTGCAGGCTGCCGCCTTGAGCAAAATCCGCAAGGTGAAGAAGTTGTGATTAGCTTAGAAGGCGGTGAGGAGCTGCGTGCGGATGCAGTGATTTACGGCATTGGCATTGTGCCGAATGCACAGCTGGCGGCAGAGGCTGGTTTAGCGGTTGATGTTGCCATTCAAGTGAATGAGCATGGGCAAACCTCAAACCCAGATATTTACGCAGCAGGCGATGTGGCCACGCAGCTTCGTGCGGATGGGCAGTACCGCCGTGTTGAAACATGGGAAAATGCCAATCTGCAGGCTGGAATTTTTGCGCGCCATATTATGGGCATTCAGCATCCGGCGCCGAATCCTGCATGGTTCTGGACGGATCAGCTCGATATCAACTATCAGTTCGCCGGCGATATGGCGGCAGAAGAGTGGATTGTCCGCGGGGAAATTCAGCCTGAGCAGCGCGCAGCCTCTTCATTTGTCCTGTTCGGCGTAACCGATGGCATCATTGTGGGCGGAATTACCGTCAATGCAGCCAAAGAAATGCGCCATTTGAAAAAGATGATCGCCAAACAAGCCGTGTTTGAAGCGGAAAAGCATCTTGATTTAAGCCTGGACTTGCGCAAAGCCGCCTAAGTCCTGCGCGCTTTAATTTAAGCAGGCCTCTGCTATGCGCCGGCCTGCTTTTTTTATTGGGCCTGAAAATCAGCACAGCGCAGGTGATCACGGGGCGGGCTTTATTTTGGGCCTTGGCTAGAATTTAACTTGCGGCAGAACAGTCTATGAACTCAAATTCATCCTCAATGCTCGCCACGGCCGGCATTTATGCTTTGCTGGTGCTGATTTGGGCTGCAACGCCGCTGGCGATTGTGTGGAGCGTGGCGGAAGTCCATCCGATGTGGGTGCTGATCATCCGCTACTTCGGCGCTTCGCTCATCGCATTGCTGCTGCTGAAGCTGATGCGTGATCCGCTGCCTTTTGATGCCGCCTCGCTGAAAAGCTATCTGGCGGGCAGCCTGAATTTAATCGGCGCGCAGCTGTTTATTTATCTGGCGGCCGGCTATCTGACCTCCGGCCTGATGGCGCTGCTTTTCGGCTTTTCGCCGCTGATTGCCGGCTTAATCGGCCATATGGTTTTAAAAACCCAGAAGCTGATCGGGCTGCAATGGCTGGGCATGGCCATTGCGGTGGGCGGGCTCAGCTTTGTCTTTGCTGATTCTGCAGACAGCAGAGTCAATCCCATCGGCATTGCGCTGATGCTGATCAGCATTGTGTCCTATATCAGCTCAATCTTTTGGGTGAAGCGGATTGATGCGCCCCTCAGTCCGATGTCGCAGGCCGCCGGTTCGCTGATCATTTCCGCGCTTGGCTCGCTAATATTGATCCCATTTATTTGGCGGCATTTCCCAGCGCAGCTGCCCGGCCTGCATGCCGTCATCGGCTTCTTATTTACCATGATCATGTCGTCAATTGTCGCGATGCTGTGCTATTTCTGGCTGATCCGCCGTTTGGCGGCTTCAGCGGTAGCGCTGAGCAATGTGATGACCCCGGTGATTGCATTGGCTTTAGGCGCGGCGCTGAATCATGAACAGGTCAGCCCGCGCGCTTTTATCGGCATTGCCGCGGTAATGCTGGGCATTCTGATGTATTTCTGGACAGACTGGCGCCGGCAGTATTTTGCCAAGTTTTCACGCTAGGCTGCAGTGGCGCTAGCTTTCAGCTGCCGGCCTTGGAGCTTCCGCAATCCGCAGCAGCTGGATTGCGCAGGCTGAAAGCGCCGCCATCGCACCATTCATGACAAAGGGGTTGAACGCCTTGCTGAAATAAAGCGGCTCCAGCGCAATGATCAGCAGGCTCAGGCCCAGCATCGCCAGAATATTCAGGCCGTGCAGCAGCCGGGACGGCTTGAGCATCAGCAGCAGGCATCCGAACATCATTTCCGCGGCGCCTGACAGCTGCATCAGCCTAAGCGCAAGGCCTGCATCAAAACCCTGCAGCAGCCAGATGCGCAGCTCATCCTGCGCCTGAAACAGAATTTTGGGCACCAGCCCCTGATAAATCCAGAGCGCAGCCAGGCTGAGCTGAATCGTCCTGATTGGCGGCTGCAGCGTCCGCTTAAGATTCACGGACAGCATTTTCCAGAAAATGGCGCTTATTTTCAGCGCTGGGAATCAGGCATTGACTGGTTTTGCCAAACAGCCGGTAGCGGTTCAGCGCAACCCGGCGGTAAAGGAAATCCCGCACTGGCCGTGGAATGGCGTAGCCCGCATCCATTAGGACAAAGGGCCAGCCCAGATAATGCATGGCTTTCAGCAGCGCGGTGGATTCGGTATGCAGCTGGCCGTTCAGAATGACGAGCATGGTGGTGTAATGCGCCGTAGACATGCCGTAATGCTGCAGAATCGCTTCGCCCAGCGGCGACTGCGCAGAGGCCAGCTTGAATTTGGCTTGCGGATCATGCCTGATCAGGAATTTGGCCCAGCCATTGCAGATCACGCAAACGGCGTCAAACAGGATGATGTCATGCTGCTGAATCATGGCGGCGGTATTGTTTTGCATAGCTTTATTTATTGTTGAGGCTTCAGGCCAATATAGCGGAGCTGCAGGGGGAAGGACAGGAAAATTTGCGCAGGCGGACAGCTTTCTGCGGCAGCTAGACAGGAGGCTGCCGGGGCAAAATCCATGATCGGTTTATGCGCAGGGCCTGATCAAAATATCCAATCGCGCCGGCTGCTGCCCGCATCGGCTGTGGCGCTGCGGAAATTGCCCCGCATCTTTTTGAAAATTAAAAAGTCTTTTTTTCTTAATGTGTTAGATAGGCAAATTCGATTGTATCCATTCGTTAAATTTGCTTTAGCTTGCCAAGGAAAACCGCTATGTTGATGGAGTAAATCATGCAGAAACAATTCAAGTAAAAAATCACTTTAAGACAATTGTGGAGCTTAAACATGACGGATAATTCGCAAGCTGCAGGCAAATGCCCCTTTCATCAGCAGGGAGGCAATACCAGCATCGCCAGCTCAAATACCGGCTGGTGGCCGAATGCCTTGAATCTTGACATCCTGTCGCAGCACGACAGCAAAACCAATCCGCTTGACCCCGGCTTTGACTATGCCGAAGCCTTTAAATCGCTGGATCTGGAGGCGGTAAAGCAGGACCTGCGCGAGCTGATCAGCAGCAGCCAGGACTGGTGGCCGTCCGATTACGGTAGCTACATCGGCATGTTTGTGCGCACGGCATGGCATCTGGCCGGCTCATACCGCAAGCAGGACGGGCGCGGCGGCGCCAATACCGGCAACCAGCGCTTTGCGCCGCTGAACAGCTGGCCGGATAACGTCAATACCGACAAAGGCCGGCGCCTGCTGTGGCCGATCAAGAAGAAATACGGCAATAAAATTTCATGGGGCGACCTGATTATTCTGGCCGGTACTGTGGCTTATGATGTTGCGGGCCTGAAAACCTTCGGCTTTGGCGGCGGCCGCATCGACATCTGGCACCCGGAAAAGGACATTTACTGGGGTGAAGAGCATCAATGGCTGGCGCCGACTGAAAACCGCTATGCCGATGATCAGGACCGCCAGTCGCTGGAAAATCCATTAGCCGCGGTGCAGATGGGCCTGATCTATGTCAATCCTGAAGGGGTTGATGGGGTACAAGACCCGCTGCGTACTGCACAGGATATGCGCGTGACTTTTGACCGCATGGGCATGGATGATGAAGAAACCGTAGCGCTGACCGCAGGCGGTCACACCGTGGGCAAGGCGCACGGCAACGGCAAAGCCGAAAACTTAGGCGCAGATGTGGAAAGCGCGGATGTTGAGTTCCAAGGCCTAGGCTGGCACAACTCTGAAGGCACAGGCAACGGCGCAAACACCATGGTCAGCGGCTTGGAAGGCGCTTGGACGACTCATCCGACCAAATGGGACAATGAGTTTTTCTATCTGCTGTTCACCTATGAATGGCAAAAAACCACCAGTCCTGCGGGCGCGAAACAGTGGGAACCGGTCAACATCAAAGAGGAAGACAAGCCGGTTGATGCGCATAACCCGAATGTGCGCCGCAACCCGATGATGACCGATGCTGATATGGCGTTGAAAATGGACCCTGAATACCGCAAGATTTCAGAGCGTTTCTACAAAGACCCTGCCTATTTGGCAGAAGTCTTTGCCCGCGCCTGGTACAAGCTGACGCACCGCGACATGGGGCCGAAATCCCGCTACTTAGGCGCAGATGTGCCTGCGGAAGATTTAATTTGGCAAGACCCGATTACTGCTGTGGATTACACCCTCACTGAAGCTGAAATTGATGAGCTGAAAGCAAAGCTGCTGAACAGCGGTTTAACTTCTGTTGAATTGATCAATACTGCATGGGACAGCGCGCGCACATACCGCGGCTCGGACTTCCGCGGCGGCGCCAACGGCGCGCGCATCCGCCTTGCGCCGCAAAAAGACTGGGCGGGCAATGAGCCTGAGCGTTTAGCCAAAGTTTTAGCCAAGCTTGAAGAAATTCAGGCAAGCCTTGCGAAAAAAGTCAGTATTGCAGATCTGATTGTACTGGGCGGTACGGCAGCTGTTGAAAAAGCCGCGCAGGCTGCAGGTGTGAATATCAAAGTTCCGTTCCTTGCAGGACGAGGTGATGCGACTCAGGAACAGACCGATGCCTATTCATTCGCTGACCTTGAGCCGAAGCACGACGGCTACCGCAACTTTGTAAAAGAAGACTATTCGGCGCAGCCTGAAGAGATGCTGCTGGACCGCACGCAATTGATGGGCCTGACTGCGCCTGAAATGACCGTGCTGATTGGCGGCATGCGGGTTTTGGATACCAATTACGGCGGCGCCAAAGAGGGCGTATTCACCAGCCGTGCGGGCGTGCTGAGCAATGATTTCTTTGTGAATCTGACCGACATGAACAATACATGGAAACCGGTCGGGAAGAACCGTTACGAAATCCGTGACCGCGCAACCGGCGCCATGAAATGGACGGCGACACGTGTCGACTTGGTATTCGGTTCAAACTCAATTTTGCGTTCTTATGCGGAAGTTTATGCACAGGATGACAACAAAGAGAAGTTTGTAAAAGACTTTGTTGCCGCTTGGGTGAAAGTGATGAATGCAGACCGTTTTGATGTGAAGTGATTGATTGAAGATGGAAAAACCGCCTGAGGGCGGTTTTTTTGCGGGATGATGTTCTTTGATATAAAAAGCTGAAATTTTAGATGTTTAGCTTTTTGTTTTGCAAGATTTTGATATTATTTAATTTATATTTTTAAATTGATATAATATACAGTGCATTCTCTCATGCTGATTTAGAAAAATTCTAAAAATTGGAATTCTAATATAATGCCAAATGGTACAGGAGCTGTAGCACTCTTATTGCTGCTAATCCCTCTGAATTTTTGGTTTTCAAGAAAATTAATTGACTCAAAACATTTTTTATTTAATCTTATTCTGTTTATTAACCTCATTTTATATTTTTATATAGTAATAATTTTTTTTATTTTATTTCATTATTTAGGTGAGCTTTTATCGTATGAAAGCTTAGCATCAACCCATATGAGCCTAATAGCTGCCGGTCTTTTTGAATCAATTATTACAACCTCTTTAATTACATTAATATTCAAAGGGCAGATAAAAATGAAATATTTAAAATATATTTATTTTGTTACATTTTTTCCAGCTCTTATATTCATTCTTGCGCGTTGGATAGCTATAGGTGAATTTATATGGTAGGAATTAACCTCGGAGCAACTCTCTTTTTATTTAGTACAATTGACCTTAGATGAAATATATTAAATAAAAACAATATAAATTAATTGCTTATATTTTTAGTGTGAGCCTGAGAAATAAGGGAAAGCCCATTTGAAAAAAAATTTCTTTTTGTAAGTAGTTTTATTATGTTTTGCCAATCAAAAAGGATCTTTAAGTTAAAAAAAGCTGTTTTTATTCAAATTTAAACTTTGAAGAATCTCTCCCTCCAACATTATCCACTCTTCAAACTCTGGCTCAACCAATAATGTCTGCGACACAAAGCCATAACACACACGTTGTACATTTAAACTTATTTGCTGGAGTTGCACTTCATTTTCAATATAAGGCTCAAGAATTCTGCGCCACATCTGCACCATCATGGCATAACTTTTACGGTAACTTTCAATATTCGACACCTGTCGTTCCAGCAAAAAAGTTTGAGCCCAGAGAAACTGTCGAGTCTGAATCTGCTCAAGCTGAAAGTGAATAATCTGCTGTAAATAGCCCTCAAAAGTTAATTTTGTGGATAACTCCATCAGGTTTTGTGCATAACTTTTTAGCATTTCCGCGTTACTTTTCACATGCTGGTGAATGGTCAATGCAACTAAATCTTCCTTCTTTGAAAAGTATTCATAAAAAGTGCCTAAACCGACACCTGCCACGTCGGTAATTTCCCGAATGGTGATTTCGTGCGCATGACGCTCATGCAAAAGCCGAACAAAACTTTCCTGCAAAGCTTCTTGGGTGAGTTTAGCTCGCGACTGGCGCGGTCTACGGCGGACTTGGATCTCAGGATTCTTCATAGCACAAAGCTGAACATGGCAGACTCAATTTTTCTCTATACTGAAATGAAAAGCACAGCATAACAAGAGCAAAGTAATATGAATACGGCATGGATGACCCATCAAATCAGCAATCAGTTTGATGAACTGGAAAATTACAATCTGTTTGAAACTGATATCGTTTTACGGGAAATTCTCGCCCGTTATGGCAGTCAGGATCAGGCCAGACTCACAGAGATGGGCAAAGTCGTCGGCTCTGCGGAATATTATGATTATGCCGATCTGGCCAATAGGCATACACCTATTTTACATGCCTTCGATGCTCGCGGACGTCGTAAAGACTTTATCGAGTTTCATCCTGCATGGCATAAATGGATGGGACTGAATCGTCAGTTCGATACCCATGCACATCCGTTTAATCATTCCTATTCATCCTCAAAATGGGTCGAGTGGGCAGCACGTTTTTATTTGGCAGGGCAGGTCGAGTGTGGAAATTTGTGCCCAAACTCGATGACCTTAGGCAGTATTCCACTGATTCAACGTGAGCCTGAACTGTGGGCCAAAATCGGCGATAAGTTACTTTCGACCAAATACGATGAACGTGATATACCCATCAGCCAAAAAAAATCAATTTGGTTGGGGATGGGCATGACTGAGAAACAAGGCGGTTCGGATGTACGTGCCAATGAAACCATTGCAGTACCTGTCGCAGAGTCGGGGCGTGGACAAGCTTATTTGCTCACAGGGCATAAATGGTTTTTTTCTGCACCGATGTGTGATGCACATTTGGTGGTGGCAAAGACGGAACAAGATGGTTTGGCCTGTTTCTTTGTGCCACGTTGGCTAGAGGATGGCAGCAAGAACCCAATTCATGTGCAACGCTTGAAAGACAAAGTGGGCAACCGTAGCAACTCCAGTTCCGAAGTCGAATTTAACGACGCGTGGGGCATTATGATTGGGGAAGCGGGGCGCGGTATTCCCACCATTATAGAAATGGCGAATTACACCCGTCTGACCTGTTCTGTGGGCAGTACAGCGATGCTGCGTCAGGCTTTGGTACAGTGCATCGCTTACACCCGTCAGCGCAAAGCCTTTGGCAAACATTTAGCGCAGCAGCCTTTGATGCAAGCGGTACTGGCAGATTTAGCCTTAGAAACGGAAGCAGCGATGCAACTCAGTTTCCATCTTGCACATTGCTATGAAGCGGATGACGCATTGTCCGTAGCATGGAAACGCATTATGACCCCAGTTTCGAAGTTCTGGGTATGTAAACGTGCAGTTGAGCTGACTGGAGAGATGATGGAAGTCTTTGGGGGCAATGGCTATGTCGACAACGGCATCATGGCGCGCATTTTTAAAGAAGCACCAGTCAATACCATTTGGGAAGGCTCAGGCAATGTCATGTGTTTGGATGTGTTGCGTGCCATTAGCCGTGATGTAGAGTCGATTGAAATCTTGTTTCAAGATTTAGCATCCACCGCGATGCAAGATGACCAGTTGAAGCAAGAGCTGCAAAGTTTATTTCACTTGTTTCAGCAGACACCTGAAGAGCTGCAATTTATGGGGCGCAGTTTGGTCAGCCGTTTAGTCATTTTGGCTCAAGCAGTCCTGCTAAAGCGGCATGCACCAGACTATGTGGCTGATGGCTTTATTCAAAGCCGTTATAGTCCATTTCATGGTCGGGTTGTCGGGATGCTTGAGATGAAACAACCCGATGTAGAACGACTGCTTCATAGAGCATTTGCAGCTTAAAGCTCGTTATTGTACGGAAAGCTTTTGCGCCTCATCTTGTTCGAGTTTGACGTTGGGGCTGTCCTCAGCCTGAATAATATCAATCGGAATAAAGCGGACTTGGACAATACTTGGGTTATCGTTCAAGTCTGGCAGCAGCTTTTGATTGAGTGCTGCAATTTGCGTTGGACTAGGCGGGATATTTCCACGGATAGAGACGCGGACTAAAGTGAAATCATCTCTTTTATCGTATTGGATGGTATCAATAATATTATTGGCATGGTTCAGTTCGGTGCTAATGGTCGCTTCGGTATTGCTTTCGTACAGCCGTGTATTGAGCAGCGCATAAAAGTTGAGTGAGAGATATATCCCTAAAAGTGCCAAGAACATTAGGCTAATAGCATTGCGTTTGAGAAACTCTTTGACATTACTCTGCACTTCTTCGCTGGAACCACGTCTAAAGCCTGCAATCCAAAGGACTAAAGATGAGCTAATCTGAATGGCGAAGATGTTGGTCACTGCCAGTAAAAACGCATTGGCTGAGTTTTTCCATTCCATATGCGCAAATAAAATCCCGCTGGCCACCAAGGGCGGAACTAAAGCCGTCGCAACGGCAACGCCCACCACGGCCACAGACAGGCGAGGTGATACCGAGGCAAAAGCACCTGCTGCGCCGCCCGCTAAAGCAATCATCAAATCTAAAATGGTTGGCTGCGTGCGCGATAGAATTTCATTGGTCATGGGCAGGTCATAGTTTACTAAACCGATCACGATCCCAATGCTATAAATCATGGCAACGCCAAGGAGTAAAGTGGACAGCGCAGTTTTAAACAGCAGCCAGCGGTTATCAATTAAAGCCAAAGCAATCCCAGAAATGGGGCCTAACATCATCGCCACTAGCATCGCGCCAATCACCACCGCAGCCGAATTGGAAAGTAGTCCATAGCCTGCAATGACGGCGGCCAAGGCATTCATAATAAAAAAGGTTTTGCTGGGTAGCGCATCGGCTTGAATATTCAGTCGGACTTTTTGATGATCAATTTTTTTTGAATTTTCGCGCAAGGCCTGTTTATAACGAATTTTTTCTTTTAGAAACTCATACTTTTCTTGGTCAGGTGTATCTTTGACCACAATGGTTGCATTTTTGTCTTTTTCGAGTGGCATGGTAATGCTCTTATTTTGTATGTGATTAAGATTTAATCTAGCGCTTTTATCAGTGTAAGCAAACAAAAAAATGGTGAGGAATAATAAGATTTGCACTTAAATTCAGAGCAGGACGGATCTGCTTGAAATAGCAAAGTCATTTATAAAAAGACAGATCAATTACAGATGTTTAGCTGATTCAAAAGACTGTTTATTTAGAATAAGACACTACGATTGGAAATAATGTTTTTCATCACCATGGTGGAGATGAGACGTTGCACATTGGGCAATGCAGACAAGTGCTCATCATAGAGTTTTTGATAACTTTCCAAGTCATAGGTCACGACATGCAGCAAGTAGTCGGGGTCGCCAAAAAGCCGCTGCGCTTTCACAATTTGAGGCACTTTAAGAATTGCTTCTTCAAGGCTCAGCACTGAATCTTTATCGCCATTTTTGAGCGTCACAAAAACAATGGTGGAGAAATTCAAGCCGAGTTGGGAGATATCCAACTGTGCGCGATAGCCTTTAATGATGCCAGCGTCTTCTAGGGCTTTGACTCGCCGATGGCAAGGCGAAAGACTCAGTCCGACTTTATGGGCCAGTTCCGTAACAGATAAACGACCATCAGCTTGCAGTTCAGCAAGAATCTTCTTATCAATTTTATCCATGTGGAAGAATCTCCCTTTTTTAGGCGTTACTGCACAAATATTTGAAAGCACATTTTAGAGCCTAAAGGATATCCTTTCAAAATTATTTGATGCAGATCATTTTTTGTTTGGGTCAAAGCTCAAAAACGATGATGGATAAGAGAGGAAAGGGATGTCACTGAATATTTTGATTGCATTTTGGGGTGTTTCTATCCTGTTTGTGATGACGCCAGGTATAGATTGGGCCTATGCCATTTCGTCGGGAATACAAGGCAAAAGAGTCTTGCCTGCGGTGACTGGTTTATTAACAGGGCATTTGATGGCAGCACTCATTGTTGCGGCGGGTGTGGGCACATTGGTGACCAGTCAGCCCGTATTACTTCAAGTGCTCACGGGTGTTGGGGCTGTTTATTTGCTGTGGATGGGGCTGAGTCTGTCGATGCGTCCTGCGAGTATTAGCAGCGATCAGATTGCCATCGCATCTTCAAAGTCATGGTACATTCGAGGGGTTTACTTGAGTGGCTTAAACCCGAAAGTTCTGCTGCTATTTTTAGCTTTATTGCCACCCTTTATCGACCCGCAAGCTTCTTTATCGCCAACGTCACAAATTGTTTTATTGGCGGGGATTCACCTTATGAGTTGTGCGGCCGTTTATTTCTTGGTGGGATTTAGTGCGCAAAAAGTTTTGGGGACGCGTCCACAAGCAGCGAAGGTGGTCAGTCGAGTGTCAGGGGCATTGATGATGTTGATTGCAATGATTTTATTGTTAGAACAGTTTTATTTCTAAGCGGCCTTTCAAGTCCATGGATCAAAGGCAATGCAAAATAAAGCATTGCTTTGATCTGAAATTGAATTGAAAAATAGCGGATGAGTCAGGCATGAGTCCATCCAAAACCGCTTGTAATCTGTCCTAAAAGGCGTAAACTTTCTACCGCATCATCAGCGAGATGATCACATCAACAGGGTGAAAAAATGGCAAAGAAGAAAGCTGAGCCAAAAGTTGTGATTCACAACTTCGTGGCTAAACACATGCATGAAGTCAACCAAAGCCAAGTCTTTACAGACCGGAAGAAAAATGCAAAACGCGGCTATGACAAGCACAAAAAAGGGAGATATTCAGATGATTATCTCCCTTTTTTAATGCCGTTATTTTGCGGCCTATAGGCGCTTAAGCACTGATAATCCGGGTTGAAGCTTTCACCATATCCCCCAGGCCGTGGGTCTTGAAATAATATTCCATCCAGCTTTTCACCATCAGCGGGCTGCTCATTTTCAGCACGCGCTCCAGCTGCTCCTGCGCATCACTCATCGGCACATGGCAAATCGCCTTGCGCACGCGCAAAATATTGCTGGAACTCATCGACAGGGTATTGAAGCCCATCGCCATCAGCAGCACCGCAGACAGCGGGTCGCCGGCCATTTCGCCGCAAATGCTGACCGGCTTATCGTATTTATGGCATTCCTGCACCAGGCGCGTCAGCGCGCGCAGCACGGCAGGGTGCAGATGCGAATAGACATTGGCAACCCGCGGGTTGTTGCGGTCTACCGCCAGAAGATACTGGGTTAAGTCATTCGAGCCGACAGAAAAGAAATCCACCAGTTCCGAAAACTCTTCAATCTGCAGCAGCACGCTGGGCACTTCCACCATAATGCCGATTTTCGGCTTGGTGATTTTCACCTGCTCTTCTTCCTGCACCGCCTGCCAGTCGCGGTCTAGCAGGTACAGCGCTTCTTCCACTTCGCTGACGCTGGTCACCATCGGCAGCAGGATATGCAGGTTGTTCAGGCCGATGCTGGCTTTCAGCATGGCGCGGATCTGTGAAGAGAAAATTTCCGGATGATCCAGCGTAAAGCGGATGCCGCGCCAGCCCAGTGCGGAGTTTTCTTCCTCAATGGAAAAATACGGCAAGTCTTTGTCTGCGCCGATATCCAGCGTGCGCATCACCACCGGCTTATTGGCGAAGTGGCTCAGCTGCTGGCGGTAAATCAGGCGCTGCTCTTCCTCGCCGGGAAAGCGGTCGCGCAGCATGAACGGAATTTCAGAGCGGTAAAGGCCCACGCCTTTGGCGCCGCGCTGCACGCCGCGCACCACATCTATCATCAGGCCGGTGTTGACGTACAGCTTGACCGCGACCCCATCAGGGGTAATGGCGTCTTTGGTTTCATACTGTTTTAAGTCTTTGGCAATCTGCTCTTCTTCTTTTTGAATCTCTTTGTAGCGGGTGCGCAGGCGCCGCGGCGGATTGATGAACACGCGGCCCTGATGCGCATCGACAATCATTTCCACGTCATCCAGGGTGTTGATCGGCAGTTCAGTCACGCCGACTACGGTCGGAATGCCCA
The DNA here is from genome assembly GCF_001696615.3 of Acinetobacter sp. WCHAc010034. Classification (NCBI taxonomy): domain Bacteria; kingdom Pseudomonadati; phylum Pseudomonadota; class Gammaproteobacteria; order Moraxellales; family Moraxellaceae; genus Acinetobacter; species Acinetobacter sp. WCHAc010034. The sequence continues at coordinate 2,336,127 of NZ_CP032279.1, forward strand.
ATGCGCGCGCAACAATCACCATATGCGAGTTCATTGCGCCTTCGGTGGTGACAATGGCGGCGATTTTATCCACCGGCAATTCCACCAGCGCCGCCGTGGAAATTTCTTCGCCGATTAAAATGCTTTCATCGGTCAGTTCGCGGTGGCCGGAATCGGCTTCCTGCAGGAAGGCCAGAATCCGGCGGCCCAGATCCTTCAGGTCGGCCACCCGCTCGCGCAGGTAGTCATCTTCCATCTGCGCAAACAGGGCAATGTGCTTGTCAATGACATTGCGCACCGCGCCTTGCGCCCAGTTGCCGTCGCGGATTTCCGCCTTGATTTCGGCCGGCAAGGCATTTTCATCCAGCATGCGCAAAAACACGCTGAACAGGGCGCGCTCTTCCGCCATTAAGGCGTCCTGCATTTTGTCGTCCAGCGACTGGATTTCCTGGCGCACCGCATTCAGGGAATGATCCAGCAGTTCCAGCTCTTCGCTGATGTCATCGGCTTCACGGTCAGGAACCGCGGCCAGGTCTGCAGGCGGGTAGAGGATGACGGCGCGGCCAATCGCAATGCCGCCGGAACCGGAGATGCCCTGAAACGTTTTATAGGTCGGCAGGCTGCTCTGCTTGCGGAATACGTCAATATTGCCCACGGCATGCGCATGCGCGATGACGCCGGACAGCTGCGCGCAGAGGGTCACTAAAAAGGATTCCGCCGCTTCGCTGAAATCCTGCGATTCTTTATTCTGCACCACTAAAACGCCCATGACTTTGCGGCGGTACATGACCGGCACGCCCAGAAAGGAGTTGTAAATTTCTTCGCCGGTTTCCGGCAGGTACAGGAAGCGCTCATGCTTCGGCGCATTGTCCAGATTGACAATTTCTTCGCGCTGGCCGACAAGGCCAACCAGGCCTTCGCTGGTGTGCAGCGAGACATGGCCGACCGATTCAGGGTTCAGGCCCTTTGACGCCATCAGCAGGTAGCGCTGGTTGCGCTCATCCAGCAGGTAGATGGAGCAGACATCAACATGCATGGCTTCAGCCACCTGATTGACCATGATGTCTAAAGATTCATGCAGGCTGGCCGACGCATTAATCTCTTGGACAATGCGCCTCAAGGTGTCCAGCTGCATATTTGACATCGTGCCTGCTCCTAAAAAATGAGTTATCCGCTTTAGTTATATCAATAGACGGCGCAAAAATCTGCACCTTAAATGCGATTTTTCAAGGTTTTTTTGCCGGCAGCTGGCTGCACAGCTCGACCATGGCCTTGCGGTAGACATCGCGCTTGAAATTCACCACCTGGCCGAGCGGGTACCAGTAGCTGACCCACTGCCACTGGTCAAATTCAGGCGGATCGGACAGATCCAGCTGAATATGCTGCGCTGAAGCGGTCAGCTTCAGCAGGAACCATTTCTGTTTCTGACCAATGCATACCGGATCAGAATCCGGGCGTATATATCGATTCGGCAAACGATAACGCAGCCAACCTTTAGTTTGCGCGATAATCTGGACGTGTTCGGGCAATAAGCCGACTTCTTCCCTCAGCTCACGGAAAAGCGCCTGTTCGGGGGTTTCGCCATGCTGAATACCTCCTTGCGGAAATTGCCATGCATTGTGACCAATGCGTTTTGCCCATAAAACCTGTCCAGCCTCGTTTGCCAAAATGATCCCGACATTCGGCCGGAAACCTTCTGAGTCGATCATTTGGCTACCTAAATATTGTGTAATTTATGACTTTGCATCCGGGGATTGTTATTTCTGCATCCAGCTCGGAAAATGCAAAGTGTAAATAATGTTAAAATTGCTATGATCTTAACGAATTTCTATCGACTAGCGGAGATAGATTTACAATTTTTTTCTTAAATTTCAGCTTTTACGAGTATTTTCATGAAATTGGCGCTCTTTGACCTTGATCACACCTTATTAAATACAGATTCAGACCACTCATGGGGGGAATTTCTGGTCAATGAAGGCCTGGTTGACCCAGTCCGCCACCGCGCCATGAATGATAAATTTTATGAAGACTACAAGGCCGGGCAGCTCGACCCGATTGCCTATAACGAATTCGTATTTGAGTTTTTGACCCAGCATGAAAATGCTTACCTGACCGAGCTGCATCAGCGCTTTATGCAGAAAGTCATCCGCCCGCAAATGCGCCCGGAAGGCTTTAAGGCCATTCAGCGCCATCAGCAGGCAGGGCATGCTTTGGTCGGCATTACCGCAACCTCGGACTTTATTACCGCGCCGATTTTCCGCGAGTTCGGCATTACGGAAATCATCGCCACCAATGCCGAAGTCGCGGACGGCAAATACACCGGCAAGGTGATCAATACCCCTTGCTACCAGAAAGGCAAGCTGGCGCGCCTGGATCAGTGGCTGCAGGGCCGCGCTGTGGCTGAATCCTGGGCCTATTCAGACTCCATCAATGACCGTTTCTTGCTGGAGCATGCAGACCACGCCATAGCGGTCTGCCCGGATGAGCGCCTGGAAGCCTTGGCCAAGGCGCAGGGCTGGGAAATTCAGGACTGGTCGATTTAAGCGCAGCAGGCCGAAGCTGCCCCGCAGCGCCGGCAAATTGAACAGGCCACCGCGCAGCTCTGCGCCGTGGCTGCCATAACACAGAGAAGGCGGATTTCAACATGAATGCGGACGCATCAAAAACACAGCTGCTGGCAGCTTTTATCGGGCCGCGCGCGCAGGCCTATTTGCCGGCCGATGGAAAGAAAAATGCATTCAGCTGGGAGGGCCTGATTTTCGGCGCATACTGGCTGCTGTACCGGAAAATGTACGCTTACTTTTTTGTCACCGTTGTTTTCGCCATATTCATTGGCCTTGTGGCCCAGATTATCGGCGTGCCGGTGCAGAATGCGGCGTGGCTGGGCTTTCTGCCGAATATCGCCATAGGCTGCATGGGCAAGCGCTTGTATGCGGAATTTGCTGCGCAGAAAGTCAAGGCCTATCAGCGCGATCCTAAATACAGCGCGGAAGTGTTTGCGGAGGCGGGCGGAGTATCGTGGAGCATGCCGCTGCTGTGGCTGTTTACCCAGACCGTAGCTGTGCTGATGCTGAGCATGCCGTTCCTGAAATATTAAGCGCCAATTTTGGGAATTGAGTGCGGCGGACTTCCATGCTATATCCTTTAGGGAAGAATAAAAGCTGCCGGGCAGCCAAGATCATCCAAGGGGGAGAAAAGCCATGCGTGTACGTCCAAGAATGACCAATCTTTTTGAGCAGCTGGGCCTGGACTCCAGTGAAGGCGCGATAGAGCTGTTTATTGCAACGCATCAGCTGTGCGCGCAGACCAAAATCACCGAAGCGGATTACTGGACAGATGCGCAGCGCCAGTTTTTAGCTGAAAAAATCAAGTCGGATGGCGAGTGGGCGATTATTGTCGATCAGCTGAATGAATCGCTGCATGAAGATTCGGTGCTGCGGTAGCGGCGCTTAACCGCGCAGCGCCAGCCGCCTGCAGGGCTTTAATAATAAAAATAATAGGAAGAAGCAATGAATCAGAATCAAGGCGCCTGGACGCCGCCGGGTATTGAATCCGCCGCGCAGCCGGGCCGGCAGGCCAGTCAGGAGCATCTGATGGCTTTGTTTGTCGGGGAAAAATATCAGCGCTATTATCAGGCCAGGTTTGCAGCAATCACGCCGAAAAAGCTGCTGTCCGGCTTCAATATCGGGGCATTTTTCTTTGGCGTGATCTGGCTGTTTTACCGCAAAATGTATCTGTACGGTTTCGCGGCGCTGGGTCTGATCATTGCGGTCAGCCTGATTGAAATTGCGCTGGAAGTTGAAGGCCATGGCTCCGGCATCGGGCTGGCGGTTTTTTTCGGCCTGATGTCGAACAGCCTGTATAAGCATTTTGCCGAACGGAAAATCGCAGCCATCCAGCGCCAGGCGCCGGCCTATGCCGAAGATCATATCCGCGCAGCCGGCGGCACCAGTATCGGCGCGGCTTTGGGCCTGATTGCCGCGGCGGCCGTTTTTGCCCTGCTGAGCCTTTAGCCGGCCCAGCCGCTGCGCGCGGCTGGGGGAATTTCCAGCCTTTAGTCAACGCATCAGCTTAAAAGTCATCCTGCTCATACATATGCGACATGCGCTCATGCTTGGTCTTCAAATACTGTTCATTGAACGGATTCAAGCCGACGGTTAACGGCACGCGGTCAACCACATTGATGCCCTGTTCGGTCAAGGCTTTAATTTTCAGCGGATTGTTGGTGATTAAGCGGACTTCCTTAACCTGCAGGTGATCCAGCATGATGGTGCACATGTCATAGCGCCGCGCGTCCGCCGGCAGATTCAGCATTAAATTGGCGTCTACCGTGTCATGGCCCTGATCCTGCAGCGCATAGGCGCGGATTTTATTGGTCAGGCCGATGCCGCGCCCTTCCTGGCGCAGGTACAGGATCACGCCCTGGCCGGCTTCATTAATCAGCTTCTGCGTGGCCTGCAGCTGCGGGCCGCAGTCGCATTTCAGCGAGGCGAAGGCGTCGCCGGTCAGGCATTCGGAGTGAATGCGCACCAGCACCGGCCCGGCCGGAGGCGCATCCAGCCCTTTAGAGAGTGCCACATGTTCTTCGCCGGTTTTAGGGTCTTGAAATACCGTAATTTTAAATTCACCGAATGCGGTAGGCAGTCTGGAGGTTGCGACAAATTCTATAGGCACAGTCAAACCCGTTTCTTCATGCATAAATTGACTAAAGTATAGCGTAATGCTTGGGCATTGGCAGAATTGCGGCCATGAATTTATGCAGAACATTTTCTTTTTTGTATAAAGCGAACGATAATAGTTGATAAACAGTAAGATTATTCAGGATAATCTCCACCATTCAACAAACACCCGGTTTTGAGTGCTGTTCAAAATTGCAACGCTAGAAATATGGCTGATTGCAGGTGATACAATCCGAAGATATGATCGGATATCCATTTGACCTAGCTTAGGATTTGCCAGGCTTTAGAAGGCTTTGCCATATTATGCTGTATACAGAAATACCGTCTCAACGTCCGAATACACCGCTGCTGGATCGCATTGATCATCCGCAGCAGCTCCGTTTGCTTGAACGCAGTCAGCTTGAGCAGGTGGCGGATGAGCTGCGTCAATTCATTTTGTATGCGGCCGGGCAAAGCGGCGGGCACTTCGGCGCGAACTTAGGCGTAATTGAGCTGACCGTTGCGCTGCATTACTGCTTCAACACACCGCATGACCGCTTAATCTGGGATGTCGGCCATCAGGCCTATCCGCATAAGGCCCTGACTGGGCGCCGCGAGCAGCTGGTGACCATCCGCTCGCAGGGCGGCCTGGCGGCTTTTCCTGCGCGTGACGAATCTGAATTTGACACCTTTGGCGTGGGGCACTCATCCACCGCAATTTCCGCCGGCCTTGGCATGTCCCTGGCGCGGCGCTATCAGAAAGACCCGTGCGATGTGGTGGCGATTGCCGGCGACGGCGCCATGACTGCAGGCATGGCTTTCGAAGCCATGAATGATGCGGTTGCGCACAATGCCGACATTATTGTGGTGCTGAATGACAATGACATGTCCATTTCCTGCAGCACCGGCGGCTTCGCCAAGCATCTGGCTTCAATTTGGGAAAGCGGCCAGTCGGTGAATATTTCAGATGAAGGCGAAGCCTATGTGCAGCCGCATCCGGAATGGGCCTACAATTCGCGCCAGCACAGCGCAGCCACGGACGCCGCCGATAATTTATTCAAAGCCATCGGCTTTGACTATTTTGGCCCATTTGACGGCCATGACGTCAATCAGCTGGCGCAGGTCTTTCAGGCGCTGAAAAAGCGTTCCGGCCCGCGCCTGATCCATGTCTATACCAAAAAAGGCAAGGGCTTTGCCCCGGCCGAAGCCGATCAGATCAAATATCACGCCATCAGCAAAATCAACGCGCCGGCAGCAGTTCAGACAGCGCCGAAATATTCCGATGTGTTCGGCCAGTGGCTGTGCGATCAGGCTGCGCAGGATGAGCGCCTGCTGGCGATTACCCCGGCAATGTGCGAAGGCTCGGGCATGGTGAAATTCGCCCGGCAGTATCCGGAGCGCTTTTTTGATGTGGCGATTGCCGAGCAGCATGCGGTGACTTTGGCTGCCGGCATGGCCTGTGAGGGCTTGAAGCCGGTTGTGGCGATTTACTCGACCTTCCTGCAGCGCGGCTATGACCAGCTGGTGCATGATGTTGCCCTGCAGAATCTGGATGTCACCTTCGGCATTGACCGCGCAGGGCTGGTTGGCGAAGACGGCCCGACGCATGCCGGCGCCTATGACTACGCCTATATGCGCACCATTCCGAATATGGTGATTATGGCGCCTAAAGATGAAAACGAATGCCGCCAGATGCTGCATACCGCCTACCTGCATAACGGCCCGGCTGCGGTGCGCTATCCGCGCGGCAACGGCTTGGGCGTGCAGGTGCACAGCCAGCTGACGGCGATGGAAATCGGCAAGGCGGAAGTGCTGGCGCTGCTGAATGAGCAGCATGAAGACTGCATTTCCATTCTGGCTTTCGGCAGCCGCGTGCAGCCGGCTTTAGAGGCCGCGCAGGCTTTCGCTGCCCGGCATGAAGCCGCCGTGCGCGTGGTCAATATGCGCTACGTCAAGCCGCTGGATGAACAGCTGCTGGATGACATTGCCGACAGCACCGCGCTGTTTGTAACCGTGGAAGAGCATGCGGTGATGGGCGGTGCAGGCAGCGCAGTGAATGAATATCTGGCCAAAGCGCAAATCGTGAAGCCGGTCTGCAATCTGGGTCTGGATGACACTTTCATGCAGCAGGCTGCCCACAGCCAGATGCTGCGCCAGGCAGGCCTGGACGCGCAAGGCATTGAAAAATCAATTGAACAGGCCTGGCTGAAAGTCATGCATACGGCGCCCTAAGCCGCTTCTGAATTTTAGAAACATTTTTTTCCCCTAAAAGCCCGGATATTTGCTAAAATATGCGGGCTTTTATGCATTATTCTTTATCAGTGTCTTCAAATTTGTAGTGGGTGTTCAATGGAACCTATGGTGGTGATGGCTGCGCGTGCGGCTCAATTAGTTGGTCAAGAGCTTTTAAAAGCGCATCAGAATCGTCATAAGCTCGATCTGCAAGTCGAAGAAAAAGGCATAGACGGCCCGGTAACGCGCGTAGACCGCTACCTGGAACAGCTGACTATCGACACCCTGCGCAAAAGCTATAAGAACCACAGCTTCCTGGGCGAAGAGTTTGGCATGCAGGAAGGCAAGGGCCACGACGCCGACTGGTGCTGGGTGATTGACCCGCTTGACGGCACCCTGAACTTCATTAACGGCTTCCCGCATTTCTGCGTCTCTATTGCTGTTCAGCACAAAGGCGTAACGCAGCACGGCGTAATTTATGACCCGGTAAAAGACGAACTGTTCTCTGCCAGCCGCGGCCGCGGCGCAATGATGAACCAGCGCCGCATCCGGGTAAATGTGAAAGACAGCCTGGAAAAAACCTTTATCGGCGTGGGCCATGCTTACCGCGCTAAACGCGGCGGTGAAATTGTTTCCTATGCGAAAAATCATTTTGAATCATTATTGAACGTGACTGAAGCGGGCGCGCAATTCCGCCGCTCAGGCTCCGCAGCTCTGGATCTGGCCTATGTGGCTGCCGGCCGTTTGGACGGCTACTTCGAGCTGGGCTTAAAGCCTTGGGATATCGCAGCCGGTGAACTGATTGTGAAAGAAGCGGGCGGCACAGTGGTTGATGCGCGCGGCGGCTCAAATTCTATGGACAATGGCCAAGTGGTTGCCTGCTCCATGAAAATGCTGAAGCCTTTGATGCAGGCGGTTGTTCCAGCCTGGGGCGACGCTGCCAAGTAAGCTTCCGGCTTAAGCCGTCTGAATTTATGAAAACCCTCATGCGTGAGGGTTTTTTTATGCATCCGGCAGCCTGGAAATAGCCTCAAAACGGATGCCGGCGGATCATGCAGCCGGAAAAACACCCCGTGAATGAATTTCAGCAGGTAAAGAAAGGCTTGAATGCCGGCCGGCAGCGCTGGAAAACTTTTCTGGATGGTCAAAAAAACCAAGCGGAAACCCGCATTTATTCAGTATTTGAGAAAATATTGCAGCAATCTGACTAAAATAGGTGACTTTTTAAAATATCCTGCTATAATCCGCCCACGCACTAAATTTCGTTCATTACCTGAACATTCTCTTCTATCATTGTGTATGCGCGTCCGGTCCAAAGAGAGGACATTATTTCGCGCCCCACCCAATCGCTTAAGCGATTCCTTCAGGTTGCGGCTGTAATCAAATGTGCGTTATACGCATCGTCGTTCTCGGATCGCCGCTGATTCTATATTTTCAGCGATTATTGCTGTGCCGCTTTTTGCCGATGTCCAACAGACCATATATTTAATGGAGCACCCACATTAGGGTGAATATCTCTATGAGCAAAACTTTTGCTGATTTTTCTTTAGACGAGTCGCTGCAACAAGCGCTTGAGACTCTTGGTTTTACTGCACCTACTCCTGTGCAAGAACAATCTATTCCTGCGGCTTTAGAAGGCAAAGACCTTTTAGTATCAAGCCAGACAGGTTCAGGTAAAACTGCAGCTTTCTTACTCCCTACACTGAACGCTTTAGCGGGTCAGGAAACTTTCGTGCCGTTTAAAGAGCGCATGAAAGCTGTTACTCAGCCTTCTATTCTGGTGATTTCGCCAACGCGTGAGCTTGCGCAGCAAGTTTGCCAGGACGCGATTGCATTTGTACGCCACATGAAAGGCGTGCGTGTAGCAGCGATCATGGGCGGCATGCCTTTCGGCAAGCAAATCCAGCAGCTTAAAGGCGCGCAAGTTGTTGTTGCGACTCCGGGCCGTTTGCTTGACCTGGTTAACCGCCGTCAAATCAAGCTGGATAAAGTTGAATCCCTTATCGTGGATGAAGCTGACCGCATGCTTGACCTGGGCTTCTCTGAAGACCTTGAAGCGATCAGCGACTTGGCTGCAAACCGCAAGCAGACTTTAATGTTCTCTGCAACATTCGCGCCGCGCATCATCAACCTTGCTGAGCGCATGATGAATGATCCGCAGCGTATTGCGATTGAAACCGGCCATTCTACAAATACTGACATTACCCAGACTTTGCACTGGACTGACGGTTTTGAGCACAAGAAGAAACTGCTGACGCACTGGTTAAGTGAAGAAGATCTGGATCAGGCTGTAGTTTTCGCTTCAACTCAGGAAGATACAGACATGCTGGCTGAAGAGCTTGCAGAAGCTGGCCTTTCAGTTGTAGCGCTGCATGGCGCGATGCCGCAGACTGTGCGTAACCGCCGCCTGCGCAGCATCCGTGAAGGCCGTGCAAAAATCCTGGTTGCGACTGACGTTGCAGCGCGCGGCCTTGACGTGCCGACAATTTCCCACGTAATCAACTTCGGCCTTCCGATGAAGAACGAAGACTACGTGCACCGTATTGGCCGTACTGGCCGTGCTGGCCGTACCGGTAAAGCGATCACTTTAGCGACTTACCGCGAACGCGGCAAAATCCGCGCTTTAGAAGATTACCTGGATGCGCGTTTAGAAGTATCTGAAATTGAAGGCCTTGAGCCGTCTCCGCCGCCAGCGCGCGGTGGCCGTGATGGCGGCGGCCGTGGCCGTAATGGCGGTGGCCGTGGCCGTGACGGCGGTCGTGGCGGTTTTGGCGGCGGTCGCCGTTTTGAAGGCGAAAGCAACTTCAAGCGCCGCGAAGGCGGTGATGACCGTCCGCGCCGCAGCTACGATGACAAGCCGCGCGGTGAACGCCCTGCATTCGGCGAAGACCGTCCGCGCCGCGAGTTCAACTCAGACCGTCCGCGCCGTGAAGGCGGTTTCGGCGACCGTCCGCAGCGTTCTTTCGATGACCGTCCAAAGCGCGACTTCGGCGACCGTCCGCAGCGTTCTTTTGATGACCGTCCAAAGCGCGACTTCGGCGACCGTCCGCAGCGCTCTTTCGATGACCGTCCAAAGCGTGACTTCGGCGACCGTCCGCGCCGCGAAGGCGGGTTCAATGACAAGCCGCGTTTTGATTCAAATGATGACAACCGCGGCAACCGCGTAGACTACAAGCCGCGCCGCGAAGGCAGCTTCGGCGACCGTCCGAAGCGCGACTTCGGTGACCGTCCTGCGCCGCGCCGTGACGGCGGTTTCGGTGACCGTCCTAAGCGTTCATTCGGCGGTGAAGACCGTCCGCGCCGCAGCTTTGATGACAAGCCGCGCGGTGAGCGCCCAGCGTTCGGTGAAGACCGTCCGCGCCGCAAATTTAACGACTAAATTTTAAATTTAGCCTTGAATTGAAAAAACCGGTGTTTACACCGGTTTTTTTATGGGCGCTGGTTTTACCTTTTGAAATAAAAATGTATACTGGTTCAAGTTTTTGGCGTTTACTGATAATTATGCAAAGCCCACCTATTTCCCTAAGAAAAACAGCTCTGTACGAGGTGCTTATGCCCTACATCGGTTTGACTTTATTTTTATGCAATCTGATTTACTATGTGTACAATTATTTTGGCTAAGCGCCAGCTGAACTGAGCGCAGCCATTCAGAACAATACAAAAATAACCGCAAGATCTTTCCAAACGGCAAAAAACTGTTTACGCGGAATGGTAACATTTTGAGCTTTAATCCTTTATAGTATGCATGCTGAAAAAATGCAGGAAAACGCTCAGCTATGAATAATCAAATGCCTGATCAGGCTCAGTCACTTATTGAAGTGAAGAATTTGAGCTTTAAGCGGGGCGAGCGGATCATTTATGACAATGTCAGTTTAAGCATTCGCCGCGGTCAGATTACCGCAATTATGGGGCCTTCCGGTACGGGGAAAACCACCCTTTTGCGCCTGATTGGCGGCCAGCTGACGCCGGATCAGGGCGAAGTGCGCCTGGACGGAAAAAATATTGGCCTGATGAGCCGGCAGGAGCTGTTTGCTGCCCGCGCCAGAATGGGCATGCTGTTCCAAAGCGGCGCGCTGTTTACCGATATGTCTGTATATGAAAACGTCGCTTTTCCGCTGCGCGCGCATACCCGGCTGCCGGAGCATTTAATTGCGGAAATTGTCGCGCTCAAGCTGGAGTCAGTCGGCTTGCGCGGCACTGAAAGCCTGATGCCGTCTGAGCTTTCCGGCGGCATGAACCGCCGCGTGGCTTTGGCCCGCGCCATTGCGCTGGACCCGGAGCTGATCATGTACGATGAGCCTTTTGCCGGCCAGGACCCGATTGTAAAGGGCGTGCTGACCCGGCTGATCCGGACGCTGCGCGAAGCGCTGGACTTGACCACGATTATTGTTTCGCATGATGTGGCGGAAACGCTTTCAATCGCCGATTACATTTATGTTGTGGCGGAAGGCAAAGTGCAGGGCGAAGGGACGCCTGAGCAGCTGAAAGCCAATGCTTCGCCTTTTGTGCAGCAGTTCCTGACCGGTTCGATGGAAGGCCCGGTGGATTATCAATTCAGTCAACAACCCTATTTAAGCCATGAGGTCCGTTCATGAATGCAATCGCCTCCTTGGGCCGGCGCGTTATTGAGCGTGTGCGGGGAATCGGCACAGCCACGCTGATGCTGCTGCAGGTCATTTTGTCGCTGCCGACATGGCTCGGCGTCCGGTTGTTCATTTACCAGATGTACCGCGTCGGCGTCATGTCGCTGCTGATCATTGTGGTTTCCGGGCTGTTTATCGGCGCGGTGCTGGGGCTGCAGATGTACAGCATTCTGGTGACCTTCGGCAGTGAAGCCATGCTGGGCGCCGCGGTGTCCCTGACGCTGCTGCGCGAGCTGGCGCCGGTTGTGGCGGCGCTGCTGTTTGCCGGCCGCGCCGGATCTGCGCTGACTGCGGAAATTGGCCTGATGAAAGCCACGGAGCAGCTGTCCAGCATGGAAATGATCGGCGTCGATCCCTTGAAGCGGGTGATTTCGCCGCGCCTTTGGGCCGGGATATTCAGCCTGCCGATGCTCTCGGTGATTTTCGCTGCGGTCGGCATTATGGGCGGCAAGATGGTCGGGGTGGATTTCCTCGGCGCGGATGAAGGCGCTTACTGGAGCGGCATGGAAAATGCGGTCCGGTTCTATAAAGATGTATTCAACGGCACGATTATTAAAAGCTTCGTGTTTGCATTCATCTGCACCGGAATCGCCGTTTACCAGGGCTACGCCTGTGAGCCGACATCCGAAGGAATTGCGACGTCGACCACCCGTACGGTGGTGTATTCTTCGCTGTGTGTTTTAGGTTCTGATTTTGTGTTGACTGCGGTCATGTTTGGAGGTGTTTAATGAAATCACGCGCAAGTGAACTGGCTGTCGGCATATTTGTCATTCTGTTTGGCATCGCGCTATTTTTCCTGGCCATGCGCGTCAGCGGCCTGGTGGGCAGCAACCTGAAAGACGGCTACCCGATGAGCGCGGTTTTTGAAAATGTCAACGGCATCAAGCCGCGCGCGAAAGTGACGCTCAGCGGGGTCAAAGTCGGGCAGGTCGATTCGATTGCGCTGGATCCGGTGACCCGCCTGGCCACCGTGCATATGACCATGGACGGCAGCCTGACCACCTTTAACGATGAGCAGCTGAAGCAGGTGCAGAAAGATGCGCTGGAAGAGCTGCGCTACAGTTCAGATTATGAAGCCTCTGATCCTGCGCAGCAAAAAGACATGGAAAAGCAGCTGACCGCCAACATGAAATCCATCACCAATATTGATGAAGATGCTTACATTATGGTGGCGACCAATGGCCTGCTGGGTGAAAAATACCTGAAAATCATTCCGGGCGGCGGCTTGAACTACTTAAAGCGCGGCGACCGGATTGCCAACACTCAGGGCACCATGGAAATTGAAGATTTAGTGACTAAATTTGTAACCGGCGGCGCAGGCAAGCCGGCAGAAAATGCAGACAGCAAACCGGCGCAGGGCAAGGCATCTGCTGACGCCGCCGATTCTGAACCTGCATTTGTTGAATAATTATTTGAGGAGATATCTGCGTGAAGACTTTACTTAAACAGACGCTTACAGCAAGCATTCTTTCGGCAATGCTTGCAGGGACAGCTTTCGCTGCGCCGTCTGAAACGCCGCCTGCATTTGTTAAAAAAGTTGCGGATGGCCTGATTTCACGCCTGAAAGCGGATCACGGCAAGCTGCAGAATAACCCTGCTGCGGTCAAAGCCATTGTGCGCCAGAATCTTGATCCGTATATCGACTCGCAGTCGTTCACCCGCATTGTGATGGGTACTTATGCGACCAATCAGTACAGCACCGCGGCGCAGCGCGCCCAGTTTGAGCGCAACTTCCGCGAAACGCTGATTGAAAACTACGGCAGCGCTTTCGCCAAGTTCAGCAATCAGACTTACAGCATGCGCCCTTATAAGGATACCGGCAGCAAAAATCCGGTGGTGACCATTGATTTCAACAACAATGGCGAAAAAATCCCTGTGTCCTTCCAGCTGGCCGATAAAGGCTCACAATGGAAAATCCGCAACATCAATGTATCCGGCATTGACCTTGGCCTGCAGTTCCGCAATCAGTTCGCAGCTACAGTGAAGCGCAACGGCGGCAATCTGGATAAGGCGATTGCCAACTTTAAGCCGGATGCGGAAGCAGCGGTAGAAAAGAAAAAATAGCATAGGCGGCGTATGATTAAATTTGATCAGCAGGAACTGCATGTTTGCGGGAAAATTGACTACAGCAATGCTGAGCAGTATTACCGCAAAGGCCTGCAGGAAATTCAGGCGCAGGCCCGCTTTCCGGTTGTGGTAAATTTATCGCAGCTGGAGCAGGGCAGCACGCTGGCTTTGGCGGTGCTGGTGCGCTGGCTGCGCCAGACGCCGGATGCGCGGGGGCTGCAGTTTAAAGCCGTCCCGGCAAAGATGCTGAATATTATTCAGGCCTGCCATCTGCAGAATGACCTGCAGCTGCTTTAAGCTGCATAAAAAAAGCGCCTGAGGGCGCTTTTTTTCGGCTTGGCAGTTTCCATTTGTTTGCTGCGGCGATGGCTAAGCAGCGCTGCAAAGCTGGCTCAAATCCATTTTTTCCAGCGGAAATAAATCATCGGGCCGACAAAGAAGGCGACTAAAATCAGGCTGACAATGACAAAGCTGGTGGTGCCGTGGGCAAAGGGCAGCACTTCGGTATTCATGCCGTAAATGCTGGCAATCAGCATGGGCGGCGCCAGCATGCTCGGCAAAATCGAGAAGCGGCGGATCGTGTCATTCTGTTCAGTGTTGATGAATCCTGAGGTAGTATCCAGCAGGAAGCGCACTTTCTGGAACAGGAAGGCGTCATGCTCCACCAGCGAGCGCACGTCTTCACTCAGCTCGCGGATATCCGCATCATAAATATGGCTGCCCAAGGCCCGCGGGCGCGACAGGAAGGTCAGCACGCGGCGCAGGTCAATCAGGCACAGCTGGGCTTTTCCCAGCATGTCTTCCAGCTGCGCCAGCCGGGTAATCATGTCATCCAGATCTAAAATCATTTCGCGGTGGCGGTTGTTCAGCACTTCCGTGGAGTATTTTTCCAGATCCTTGTGGATATCTTCCAGAATATCCGCAAGCTCATCCAGCTTGGCTTCCAGCAGGCCAAGCAGAATCCACGTCGGCTCTTTATAGTCAATTTCATAGTCGTTGCGCCGCGCGCGGGCGCGGAAGGCGCGGAAGGCCACCAGCTTTTCGCCGCGCAGGGTAAACAGGCGCTCTTTATGCAGGATGAATGCAACGGTCTGCACGGTGGCCAGAATGCTGGAATTTTCTTCCGTTTCTCCGTCCACCTGAAAATTTTTATTTTTCGTTAAAAAATACGTGCTGATATGCAAAATGCCGTCATCATCGCGGTAGAATCGGGCTGAAGAGGAAATGTCTTCGAGCGATTTCAGGGTCGGCAGATTCTGATCATAGGCGTCTAAAATCCACTGCTGCTCTTCCTGCGACGGCGCAATCAGATCCAGCCAAACCAAGTCAGGATGCAGGTCAAAACCGCCGTTGATGGTGGCGTCTTCCAGGCTACCGCGCTCTGTGGCGTAAAAGGCTTCAAGCATGCCGTTTTTTCTCCCTTGCGCAGTATGTGTGAATGAATGCGTGTATTTTAGACAAGGATTTCAACAAATACACTGCTCGAATGGCTATTTTATTAAAAAAACTCTGCGAAGTTTATTTTAGCAGCATGACAGATTGATAACACGGTGATAAATGATGAATTCTATAGCAATTTTCTGCGGTTCGGCGCTTGGCTCTGACCCGGTTTATTTGCAGGCGGCTCAACTGGCCGGTAAAACTTTGGCGCAGCACGGAATTGCGCTGGTTTACGGCGGCGGGCGCTCGGGCCTGATGGGCATGGTGGCGGACAGCGCGCTGCAGGCCGGCGGCAAGGTGATCGGGGTCATTCCAAAGCAGCTGGTAGACCGCGAGCTGGCGCATCCGCATTTGACCGAGCTGCATGTGGTGGAAAATATGCATCAGCGCAAAACCCTGATGTCTGAACTGTCGGATGGCTTTATCGCGATTCCGGGCGGCGCCGGCACGCTGGAAGAAATTTTTGAGCAGTGGACCTGGGCGCAGCTGGGCATCCATTTAAAGCCCTGCGCATTTTTGAATACCGCAGGCTTTTATGATGACCTGCTGAAATTCGTTCAGATGACGGCGGATAAAGGCTTTACCCATCAGCGCTTCAGCAGCGGCCTGGTGGTCTCAGAGAGCATTGAGGAAATTCTGGCGCAGTTCAAAGACTATCAGCCGCCGCAGCCGAAATGGGGCATTGCCGATCAGCAGGATTTGGTGAAGCAGGCATGAAAGTGATTACTGTGGCGGCCGGCATTGTGCTGAATGAACAGCATCAGCTGCTGCTGGTGCGCAAGAAGCATACCGCCCGCTTTATGCAGGTGGGCGGAAAACTGGAGCCGGATGAACTGCCGGAGCAGGCGATTGTCCGGGAGATTGCCGAAGAGCTGGGCTGCGCAGCCAGGATTCAGCATTATCTAGGGCGCTTTGAAACTCAGGCTGCCAATGAGCCGGATCACCTGCTGGTCAGCTATGTCTACCATGTGCAGCTGGAGCAGGCGCCGCAGGTGCAGGCGGAAATTGCCGAAATGAAATGGGTGGATCTGGATGATGCTGAAACGCTGCTGGCGCCATTGACCACTGAAGTGGTGATGCCGTGGGTAAGGCTGCATTTGGCGTCTGCTGAAGGCATTTATTGAGTGGGTGTGGCCGCGGCTTTTATTCCGCAGCAGCTAAGCACACGGCATGAATCTGCCGGCAGCCGAGCTGTTCCAGACTCTGCTTTAAGGCATGGAGGGAGCTGCCGGTAGTGACTACATCATCGACAATCAGCACTTTCCGGTAATGCGCCTTAGGCTGGGCAGCAATAATGAACTGCTGCTGAATGCCTTCTAGCCGTTCCAGCCGGCTGAGGCCTTTCTGCGCATGCTGCTTTAGGCGCTGCACCGGCTGCCACACGGGAAGCTGCAGATGCTGCGCCAAATCTTTGGCCAGCAGCAGCGACTGGTTATAGCCGCGCTGGTTCAGCCTTTCCAGTGAGACCGGCATGGGGACAATGGCATGCACTTTCGGATAGCGCAGATTTTTCAGCAGGCCGGACAGCAGCGGCCGGTACTGCAGCTGCTGTTCATATTTGAACTGCTGAATGATCCGGTCGAGAGGGTAGGCATACTGGCAGGCGGCCAAGACTTGCATTTCCTGACGCAAGACAGGGCTTTTCAGCCAAGGCAGGCTGTTCCAGCAGTCTGCGCAGACATTATGCCGGTGCTGGGTATCAGCATGGCACAACTGGCAGGGCTGCAGGGACTGGATTAAGCCCTTGGCCTGCTGCAGAATGCGGCTAAACATAGGCATAGCGCGGCGCCTCCGGCAGCCAGCGCTTCAGCAGGGCTTCGGCATTCTGCGGATAGTCTTTCAGGATCTGCTGGGCGGCGTAGTGCGCCTGATTCAGCAGGTGATCATCGCGTTCCAGCTTCGCCACACGGAAACCGATATCGCCGGTTTGCTTGGTGCCTAACAGCTCTCCCGGCCCGCGCAGCTCCAGATCTTTTTCGGCAATCATAAAGCCGTCGTTGGTTTCGCGCATGATGCGCAGGCGCTCCTGGCCATTTTGCGACAGTGGGCTTTTATACAGCAGCGCGCAGAAGCTGGCTGCTGCGCCGCGCCCGACCCGCCCGCGCAGTTGATGCAGCTGCGACAGCCCAAGGCGCTCGGCATTTTCAATCACCATAATTGAGGCATTCGGCACATCTACGCCGACTTCAATCACCGTGGTGGCAATCAGCAGCTGCAGCTCATTGCTTTTAAAGCGCTGCATCACCGCCTGCTTTTCATCGGCTTTCATTTTGCCGTGCACCAAGCCAATGTTCAGCTCAGGAAAGCGCTGTTTTATTTCGCTAAACGTGGCTTCCGCAGCCTGCGCATCCAGAGTTTCAGACTGTTCTACCAAGGTGCAGACCCAGTAGGCTTGCTTGCCTTCGGCGCAGTTGGCGGCGATGCGCTGCAGCACCTGTTCACGGCGGTCCAGCGGCAGGGTGACGGTTTGAACCGGGGTGCGGCCGGGCGGCAGCTCATCAATCACCGAGGTGTCCAAATCGCCGTAGGCCGACATCGCCAGCGTGCGCGGAATTGGGGTGGCGGTCATCACCAGCTGATGCGGGGTCATGCCGTTCAGGCCCTTGTTGCGCAGCGCCAGGCGCTGATCGACGCCGAAGCGGTGCTGTTCATCAATGATCACCAGGCCGAGTTTGGCGAATGCGACATTGTCCTGAAACAGCGCATGCGTGCCGACCACCAGATTGGCCGTGCCGTCTTTAATGATCTGCTCAGCGGCTTCGCGGGCTTTGCCTTTCTGCTTGCCGGAGAGCCAAGACACCGTCAGGCCCAGCGGCTCAAACCATTTTTTAAAATTCAGATAATGCTGCTCGGCTAAAATTTCAGTCGGCGCCATCAGCGCGACTTGCCAGCCTTCTTCCAGCGCATGGCAGGCCGCCACGCCGGCGACCAGGGTTTTGCCTGCGCCGACATCGCCCTGCACCAGCCGCAGCATCGGCTTATTCTGCTTCAGGTCGGCAGCGATTTCTTTGGAAACGCGCTTTTGCGCGCCGGTCATGGCAAAGGGCAGGCTGGTCAGCAGCGCTTTGGCATAGCGCTGGCTTGGGCTGAAGGACGGCGCTTCAATCTGCTGCATGTAGGCGCGCCGCGTCAGCAGGCTGACCTGATGCGCCACCAGCTCTTCAAAAATCAGGCGCTGCTGCGCCGGATGCGAGCCTTGCGCCAGCTGCAGCATATTGGCATTGACCGGCGGATGGTGAATATAATCCAGCGCATCGCGCAGCGCATAGCCATTGCTGAACTGGCGCGGCAGCAGTTCCGGCAGTTCATCGGCATGCTTTTCCAGCGCCTGCCTGACATATTCGCGCAGCTTGGGCTGGGTCAGGCCATCGGTTGCCGGGTAAATTGCGGTCAGCTGGGTCTGCGGCAGCGGAGTGTGTTCGGTAATCAGCTGCAGTTCGGGATGGTACATTTCCAGCCCGCGCGCGCCGACCCTCACTTCGCCAAAGGCCCGCAGGCGGCTGCCCATTTTGGCGCGGTCAGTAATGCCTTTGTAGATATGGTAAAAACGCAGGGTGACTTTGCCAAAGTCATCCTCCAGCAGCGCAGCCATGGATTTGCGTTTTCCCGGCGGAAAGTCCACACTTTTCACCGTGCCTTCCAGCAAATAGCTGCGCCCGGCGGTCAGCTGGTTCATTGCGATAATCGTGCTGCGGTCTTCATAGTCGCGTGGCAAATGAAACAGTAAATCGTCGGTGGTGAAAATATTCAGTTTTTCAAGCAGCGCAGCGGCAGCGTTTCCTACGCCTTGCAATTGGTGGACGGCAGCCATTTCCCCTCAGTACATCTTTGATCAGGTGCTAAATGCATATTTTATTTATAGGTTATGGTAAAACATCTCAGCGCGCTGCAAAACAGTTATTTCAGCAAGGCCACCAAATTACCACAATCAGCCGAAGCCCGAAATCAGACGGTTTTGCTTCCCATCTGATCCAGGATATACATCAGCTGGATCTGTCTGAAGTCGCGCCCATTGATGCGGTTTATGTGCTGCTGTCGCCTGAGAGCAGCACAGTGGAAGCTTATCAGCAAACTTTTGTGGATTCGATTGCGCCGGCTGTCCATGCCTTGAAAAATCATCCTGTAAAAAAAGTGATCGTGGTGTCATCTACTCGTGTTTACGGTGAAAATGCGGGTGAGCGGGTTGATGATGAAACCGCTCCGCAGCCGAGCGATGCGCAAGGGCAGGTGCTATTGAACATGGAAGCAGCGTGGCAGCAGGCTTATCCGTCGCAGTGTGTGATCGTGAGGCCGGCAGGGATTTATGGTACATCGGTCTCTCGTATGGTTAAGCTTGCAGAAACAAGCAAAACTTATCCGAAGCTGCATTGGTCGAACCGCATTCATATTGATGATCTGGCTGCATTTTTAGCCCACTTGCTTCACGTGGAACAGGCGGAAAAAACTTATATTTGCAGCAACAGCCAGCCTTTGCCTTTGCATGAAATCATTCAATGGTTTCAGCAGCAGTTGGCGCTGCCGGCTTTGGTTCTGGAAAGTGATGCGCCATCAGGCAAGAAAATTTATGCTTCGCGGATGCAGGCAATGGGCTTTGAATTGCAGCATCCAAACTGTTTTGATGATTATTTGGCGTTGTTGGGAGAGTTCCGGTAGATGGACAGTTTTTGTGAAAAATAATGAGAAAGCCGTTCAAATATGCTGAATCCTAGAACGGCTTTGCTTAAAATATTGATGCTTAGGCGAAGACTTCAATCATGTTGCATAATTGTATTATGTTAATTTTGGAAATGCTTAATAATCAACCATATTGTCTAATTGAAAGATGGTTACAGCGTCAATGGCTATTCAGATAAAATTCCTTTTTAACATCCTTATAAATAATATTTAATATGAAAAAACTAATATTTATTTCTATGACCCTTATATCAATGAATATTCAAGCTGAAATAGATAATTCTATAAGCTTAGATGAAAGGCTAGTAGATAAAGCAAAAGAATTAGTAGACGCAAATAATGAACTAGTACAAGTAAAAGATGTACTTAAATTGAAAGAAGTAAACTGTAACCGCCGAAAAGTAATGAGAGAATACGTAGAATTAGTTAATGAATTAGAGAAATCAAACTTAGATGAACTAAAAAATATAGAAGCCATTGAAAATGATGCAAAAAATGAAACTGACTTTAATGAAGAGAAAAGTTTTAATTTAGTTGTTATGAAACAGCATCAATATTTTAGAGAAAGCTTTAACTCAATGAAACATACGATTTTAGAAGAGATCGAACAAGAAGATAAAAGAATTCAAGAGAAGATGGCAAAAATAGAAGAAAGCGTTATAAAAGCCAAAGAGACGACTTTGGACAGTATATGCAACACAAAAACCGAGTAGAATGTGAATGCCTAGCAGATCAATTAAATTATTTATTCAATATAATAGGCGTTATACAAAATAAATTTTAATTCCTATTCCTTCATCCACAGCATAGGCACCTGCATTTTTTGCAGATGCCTATGCTTTTAAAAAGAAAGAAATTACTTCTTCTTGCGCTTCAAGCGCTTCTTCGCCTGTTCAGCAGCCACTTTATCCAGCGTGTCTTTCAGCTCTTCATCGCTGAAGGCGGTGATATGCTGCAGCATCTGCAGGGTCACATCATCCAAGACCAGATTGGCGTACTGCGCGACATTCTTAAAGCTGTCATCAAAGACGATAGCGCCTTCCTCATTTTTGCCGATATAGCCCTGCTCAGTCAGCACTTTAATAAAGCTCTGGAACAGCGCCTTATCAAAGAATTCCGGCGAGTTGAACTCATACAGCACAGACAGGCGCTGGCCGACCAGATGGCTCAGCTCTTCCACTTGGCGGGTTGAAATATTGCCCGAACCGCGCTGGGTAATCAGCGCCAGCGTCATGTAGTAGCGCTCAAGGCTCTGCATCACAGGCGCAGCCAGCACCGCCAGCTGGCTGTGGTCTTCGCTGTTCGGCGCAGGGGAAATCAGGTTGCCTTCGGCATCTTCCGAGATCAGCTTGGCCTGAATCAGCGCTTCCGCATAGGCGCAGATCCGGTCTTTCAGCTCTTCATCCTGCCATTTTAAGAACAGTTCAGCTTTCAGGAACGGATACAGCGTGCGGATGACATTGATCAGATCGCCGCGGCGGATGGAGCCGTTATGCTCAACCAAGGCTGCAATCAGGGACGGCAGAATGAAGGCATGCACAATGTTGTTGCGGAAGTAGGTCAGCAGCACCGCCTGGCCGTCTTCAATCGCAATAATATCGCCTAAGACATGCTTCACGCGCTTAATCAGCTTCAGTTTCAGGCCGTAGGCGATGATTTCCTTGCCGGACAGCGGCGTCACCTGCATGCGCTCATCATACGGCAGAGCCGTCAGCAGATTGCGGTAGGTGTCCAGCTGCTTAATGCAGATTTCTTCATCCAGCGTATGCTTTGCCGTCGCCAGCAGAATCAGCGACAGCAGCGAGACCGGATTGATCACCACGGCGCGGTTGATGTTTTCCAGAATGGCATGCGCTGAACTGTTGACGGCGTCTGACACTTCCTGCGGAATCGGCGCGTCATTTTTCTCGACTTTGATTTGATCTGCGCCGTGCTGCTTCAGCATGTCATCCAGAAATACAGGTTCGCCGAAATTGACATGCACTTTGCCGAAAATGCGCTCAATTTTGCGCAAGGTTTTCAGAATGCCCAGAACCGATTCGCCTTCCTTCGGCTTGCCGTTCATCTCGCCGACATAGGTTGCGCCTTCCATCAGGCGCTCATAGCCGACATAAGTCGGCAGGAACACAATCGGCTTGGCGCGGCCGCGCAGATGGCTGTGCACGGTCATGGCCAGCATGCCGGTTTTCGGCGGCAGCAGGCGTCCGGTGCGCGAGCGCCCGCCTTCAATGAAGTATTCAATTGGCGTGTTGCGCGACAGAATGCTGTACAGATACTCTTTAAACACCGTGGTGTACAGGGCGTTGCCGCGGAAGGTGCGGCGGATGAAGAAGGCGCCGCCGCCGCGCAGAATCTGCCCCACAAACGGCATATTCAGGTTGTCGCCGGCGGCGATGTACGGCACCATCAGGCCGCGCTTGTAAATCACATACGACAGCAGCAGGTAGTCAATGTGGCTGCGGTGGCAGGGGGTATAGATAATTTCGTAGTCTTTGGCCAGTTCGCGCACGGTGCTGAAGTTATGCACCTCAACGCCGTCATACAGCTGCGTCCACAGGCGGGTCAGCGCAACATCGGCAAAGCGCACCGTCGAATGCGAATAGTCGGAAACAATTTCATTTAAAAAGCCGATTGCGCGGCGTTCCGCTTCCACCATGCTGATTTTGCTGCGGATGCTTTCGCGGCGGATGCTGTCCTGAACATCCGGCGCTTTAATCAGCCCATGCATGACGTTGCGGCGGTCAGACAGGTCGGGGCCGAGCACCACTTCACGCTGCGCATCCAGATAATCATTCAGCGTGCTGATGATGTATGTCGCCGGCGATGAATTCGGATGCGTGGTTTTGGCGTAATCAATCAGCGCGCGCAGTGACTGGCCCTGATGAAACTCAATATAGGTTTGGCGGCCATGCAGGCCGATATTCACTAGCTGCTTGACTTTGCTTGGCGTAGACCAGGTATCGGTAAACAGCAGCTTCAGCCATGAATCTTCTTTTTCCGGATCGCGGCCCCACAGCAGGGTCACGGGAATCAGCTCGACATCCAAATCCGGCTGCTGCTCCAGAGCGTCTATCAAGCGGAGCAGGCGCGGCGGAAAAGCGTGCGGCGGCGGGTTCAGCAGATTGTTTTCGTCGCGGTGCTGCAGGAACAGCACCGAGGCTTTTTCGCTGTGCTGCCCCAGCACCAGCGGGTTCAGCGCGGGCTGCAGCTTCAGGCGCCGGGTTTCGCCGTCCACCACCAGCGCATTGCTGCGCGAATGGTTCAGCAGGACATAGCAGACAATTTTCTGCGGGGAGCTTGTGCTGTCTTCGCTCTGGGCGGCAGGCGCCGGTTCGGCGGGAACCTCTCCCAGAACGTGCGGTGTGACAACCAGGTCAATCAGCTTGCTGGAAAGCTTTCTATACATTTGACCAAAACCACTTTTGGGCATACAAACTCCTCGTTAAACAGCCAAAGCCCCGGAAAGCCGGAGGCGGGCCGCTATTTTGCGTAATTGCGCTGAAATGCAGTATGCCATTTTCTGACAAATTGCGCGCTAAGTGTAAGATTTTATCGTTAAAAAACGTATTTTTAGCGGATTATGCCGAAATCCGGCGTGACAGGGCAGTCAGCCAATCTCTAGGGTTTTGCTCTGGATTTATGGCAATATAGAAGCATTTCGCACGCCTGATGGCTTTTGCCTGGCCTGGCGCCATCCCACATATGAATAGGTTGCTTATGAATGCCTTAACGCAAGAACTTGTTGAACTGCTCAGCCTGGAAAAGCTGGAAGAAAATCTTTTCCGCGGGCAGAGCCGCAATCTGGTGGGCAAGCGCGTGTTCGGCGGCCAAGTGCTGGGGCAGGCCTTAAGGGCTGCCTCCTATACGGCAGACCGCCCTGCGCATTCCCTGCATGCCTATTTTTTATACGGCGGCGATGTCAATGCGCCGATTATCTATGAAGTTGACCGCCTGCGCGACGGCAAAAGCTTTGTCAGCCGCCAGGTGCGCGCCATTCAGCATGGCCGGACGATTTTCACCGCAATGGTGTCTTTTGCCGGCTATGAAGACGGCTTGAATTACCAGATTTCGGAGCCTGAATATCCGGCGCCGCAAAGCCTGAAAAATGAGGCTGAGCTGAAAAAGCAGATGGTGGAATTTGTGCCAGAAAATGTGCGCGCCAGCTTTATGCGCGACCGCCATGTGGAAATCCGCCCGATCAACCCCAGCAATCCGTACCAGCCGCAGCCGGAAGCTCCGACCTATGCGCATTACCTGCGCACGCATGACGCGATTGCGCCCGAAGTGGATGAGGTCTCCCTGCATCAGGCCATTGCCGCCTTCTATTCAGACTTTACCTTAATGACTACGGCGCTGCGCCCGCATGGCCTCAGCTATTTGTCGCCCAGCCTGCAATGCGCCAGCATAGACCATGCCATGTATTTCCATAAGCCGTTCCGTGTAGATGAATGGATGCTCTACGATATGGATGCAACGGTCAGCGCCAGTTCGCGCGGCCTGAATTTTGGCCGGATGTGGCAAAACGGCGAGCTGGTCTGCAGCACCACGCAGGAAGGCTTAATCCGCCTGCGCGAGATTGAAACGCAATAATCAGCATGCTGTTTCAACATCAAAAAATTAACATCAAAAATAATAAAAAATATGGGGGATGCTGTGCTTTTCAATTCAAATGAACGGAAATTTCAGCACCGCTCCATGTTTATGCTGGCTGCCGGTTTATGCCTGAGTCTTGCCGGCTGTGCTGATATTGCGGAAACGCCGGAATATCAGGCCGCCTGTCATGGCAAACCGCTGAAGAAAAGTGACCGGATGCGCGCCCGTGAAGACGGCTACGTCATTAATGAGCAGTATCAATGCATAGATAAGGCATCTTATGCCGCAATGCAGGAAGCTGAAGCGCGCTGGCAGGCTGCTCATACGCCTGAAGCCATTGCAAAAAGCAAAGCTGAGGATCAAGCCCGCATTGCGCAGCTGAATCAAGAGATGGCGCAAAGAGAGGCGCGGCGCAAGGCAGAGCAGGAAGCCAAACGGGCTTTAAGATATGAATTGCATTTGGTTGAGATCAATCAGGCATCGGCTGCTGAGCTGGCTGAAGTGTGCAGCATTCAACAAGATGCAGCTGAAAGCATTGTTCAGGAACGCGCCAATGGCGGGCAGTTTAAGGACTGGGCAGACGCCGTTCATCGGGTCATCGCGCTCAGCTCAGCGCAAAATGCAGTCTTTGCGTCAGTCTGCGGCTTAACTGTAAATGGCGCAAGCTTAAATGGCGCGCCGGCAAATGAAGAAGCCGCCCAAATGATTTTCCAGCGCGGCCTGCGCTGAGCGCATTAGGTCTGAACAGGGTATTTTTTAATGGCTTTCCGCCATCAGGCTGCGGCAAAAAAATCCTCGATTCTGCTTATCCGGCATGGCATAGTGCCTGCAGGACAGAACATAAAAGCGCAAAGCAATGAGCTTGAATACACAGATTTTATTGGCTGCCATTTTAGGCGCCGCCTTTGGTTTTTTGCTGAACCAGTTCCCGCAGACGCAGTTTTTTGAATTCAGCCTGTACGGCTTGGGTATTGCCGGCAGCGTGTTCATCGGCCTGCTGAAAATGCTGCTGATTCCCCTGATTTTCAGTTCAATTGTGGTCGGGGTCTCCAACCTGCAGGCGGGCGGGCAGCTCAGCCGGGTGTGGAAAATTACCTTGGCCTGCTGCGTGACCACCACCACGCTGGCGCTGATTTTAGGCCTGGCCTGCGCGCATATTTTTCAGGTCGGCAAAGGCGTGGATATCATGATGTTTCAGGACGCCATGAATCAGCACCAGACTCCGGACACCTTAACGCCGGCATCTTTCTTTAGCAATTTCATTCAAAACACCCTGATCAATCCCTTTAAGGCTTTTGCCGAGGGTAATGTGCTGGCGGTGGTGGTGTTCGCCTTATTTATTGGCGCTGCGCTGGTGAAAGGCGGCGACAAGTTCCGCAGCGTGCGCAAGCTCAGCCAGCAGTTTTTTGACATTATGATGCTGATGATCGGCTGGGTGATGAAGCTGGCGCCGCTGGGCATTTTTGCGCTGCTGGCCAAGCTGATTTCGACCGAAGATATTTCGGTGCTGAGCCGCCTGGCGGAATTTGCTGCTGTGGTCACCGGCACTACAATTTTTCATGGCGCGGTGGTGCTGCCGCTGCTGCTGTGGATTTTTGGCAAGATGAATCCTGTGACCTTTTTTAAAGGCGCGCGGGCGGCCCTGATTACCGCATTCGCCACCAGTTCCAGTTCGGCGGCCATGCCGCTGTCGATGAAATGCGCGCAGGAAAATTTAGGCGTGCGCCCGCAGACCGCGGGTTTTGTAATTCCATTGGGCACGCAGCTGAATATGGACGGCACGGCTTTATACGAGGCGGCGGCGGCGCTGTTTATTGCCAATCTGATGGGGCTGGATTTAACCCTGGGCCAGCAGCTGGTGGTCTGCGCCACAGCAATGATCGCTTCACTGGGCGCGCCGGGCATTCCCAGCGCAGGCATGGTGACGATGATCATGGTGCTGCAGTCGGTGGGCCTGCCGGCCGAAGCCATTGCGATTCTGCTGCCGATTGACCGGCTGCTGGACACCGTGCGCACCGTAGTGAATGTGCAAGGCGATATGATGATCAGCGTGGTGGTCGACCGCCATACACAGGATGCCGGTGCGCCGGCTTCATCCAGCTGAAGCGGGCATGCCGGCATGGCTGGCTTTTGACTTAAGCGATTTTCAGGGCGGCCCGCTTGGCGGCAGGGGACTGATTGAGATAGGCGACGGCATCTTCGGTTTTGGCTTCATGCACCGGGTCATACCACGGCATTAAATAGCCCAGCTGCTGCGACACCAGCCAGAACGGGCTGGGCATCAGCTGATTGTCCGCCTGAGCGGTGCGGCGCCATTCCCGCCAGATCCACGGCTTATAGACTGCCGGACGGATGGATTTAAAGCGCGGATCCTGCTGCATGATATGCGCGGCGCCGTCAACCCAAAGGCCGAGTACGGCGGCAATCACCGCGACACTCAGGTAATAGCGGGCAATGTAGCCGCCGCCTAAATGGCGGTACAGGTCAAAGGCCACGGTGCGGTGCTCAATTTCTTCCGCGCCGTGCCATTTAATCAGGTCCAGCATGGCGGCGTCCGCTCCCAGCCTTTCCCATCCGGTGTTGTACAGCGCGTATTTGCCCAGCACGCAGGTCATATGCTCCACGGTGGCAATAATTCCCAGACGGAATAGATCCCACTGATGCAGCAGCGGCTGCGGCACTTTCAGGCCCAGCGGCTCATCGGCCAGAAGCTTGCCGAACAGGAAATCCATCACGGCTAAATTGCGCTGAATATCGATATTGCGCGCAGCCAGATATTCGGTATTGGCCGAATGATGCGCCTGCGCATGCATGGCTTCCTGGCGGATAAAGGCCTGCACATCCGCTTTCAGCTTTTCATCCCGGATCTGCGGCAGCACCTTGTTGTACAGGCGGCAGAACCAGAACTAGCCCGCAGGCAAAATCATATTAATTTCATTGATGAAATAGCTGACAAAGGGCTGCTGCGGCACCCAGTCCACAGGCGTATCGCGCCATTCAAATTTGACTTTGCGCGGCTGAATCCGGTAGCCGATGGACGAGCCGGCGTTCGGGTTTCTAAGGCGGGAGAAAAGCTTCATCATACTGTCCTTGCTGTTTTTGCGCGCAGCGCATCTGCTTTACCGGATTCAGTATGGAAAAAAAATCCTGAACTGTGTTTAGCAATTCAGGACATTCCGCTGTCAAAAAATGAAATTCTTTGTCAGGCAGTAAAGCGGGGCATTATTCTTTAGGGGCGGCTGGCGCTTCATTTTCAGCGTCTGCAGGCGCAGCACCTTCAAAATCAGCTTCTTCCTCAAAGCCGGCTTCAGCGTCATCCGCTTCAGCTTCCGGAATGCTGTTCAGGTCAAACTCGCTGGCCTGTTCCAGCGTGAAGTTCAGGCGTCCGCCCATCACGCTGGCCAGCTCTTCCAAGCCCTGCTTGTTCAGTGAAGAGAACAGCTGAATGGAGAAATCCAGCTTCATCTTTTTCAATTGCGCTTTGACTTCCTGCAGAGCCTTGGACGCCGGGCCGCGGTTCAGCTTGTCCGACTTGGTCAGCAGCACATGCACGAACAGCTTGCGCGAGTAAGCCCATTCCAGCATCATCACGTCAAAATGCTGCAGCGGATGGCGGATGTCCATCAGCAGCACCAGGCCCTGCAGGCTCTGGCGGTGAATCAGGTAATTTTCCAGCTCTTTCTGCCAGACAATTTTCATCGCTTCCGGCACGGCGGCGTAGCCGTAGCCCGGCAAGTCGACCAGGCGCTGATCAGGATTGCCCAGGCTGAAAAAGTTGATCATTTGGGTGCGGCCGGGCTTTTTCGATGCGCGCGCCAGCTGCTTCTGGTTGGTCAGGGCGTTGATTGCGCTGGACTTGCCGGCATTGGAGCGGCCGGCAAAAGCGATTTCGTAGCCGCTGTCTTCCACGCATAAATTCAGTTTAGGCGCACTCATTAAGAATTCCGCTTTGCGCAGCCAATTCAATGCGCGAACAGAGTATTCAGTAATGGCAGGATCAACTTGCTTTTCATAGCTGATCTTTTGCTTCGGCCCATTGGCTGTTTTACTGTTTTTGGACTTTCCTCTGCTCTGGTGCATATCTGAACTTCATTCAAAACCTATCAAGCAGGCATTATAAAGGAAGTCGCGCGGGCAAGCGAACTTTGCAGCGCCAAAGCTGCGGAAGCTAGAGGTTAATCAGCTGAATCGGCGAATGCGTGCTGTATTTGGATGCAGCCGGCGCGCTGAGCACATCGGCGAGGGTGTATTGATCCAGGCTTTGGTAAAACTGCTCCAGCGCATGATCCAGAATGCCTTTCAGCCCGCAATTGCTGCGGAGCACGCAGGGCGGGGTATTGCATTCCACAATCGGCGTTTCCCGCTGCAGGATGCGCACCGCCTGCCCCAGCCTCAGCTGCAGCGCTTCCGGATTCAGCCGGATGCCGCCGCCTTTGCCGCGGGTGGTGATCAGCCAGTTCTGCTTGCCCATAAAGTGCACAATTTTAACCAAATGGTTTTGCGACACATGCAGATCCTGCGCAATTTCCGCAACCGTATACGGCATATCCCGGGGCTGGGAGATGTACATTAAAATACGGAGGGCGTAATCGGTGAATTTATTTAATTGCATGCCTGCACAGATATTTTCAGAAGTTGAATGAATAAAGGCTAGTCTAGCATAACCAGACCAGCCTCACATCTCATGCTGAACGCTTGGGTTTTAGTGGTGCACGCCGCCTGTGCCAAACGCTTCGCTGTGAATGCTTTCGGCAGGAATGCCGCGGGCAATCAGGGCTTTCTGCTGTTCCGCCATAAATGGCATCGGGCCGCAGAGGTAGTAGTCCGCTTTCGCCGGCAGCAGGGCGCTGTCCATGGTGCTTAAGTCCAGGCGGCCAGCCGCGTCATAGTCTTCATTCAGGGCATCGCCAGCATGCGGGAATTCATAGGCGGTGAATGTGCTGAGGCGCGGATATTTCGCTTTCAGGTCATGAATATGCTGCTTCATGGCATGCACTTGCTTGCTGCGGCAGGCATGGATGAATGTTACCGGCTGCGGCATGTCCAGCGTCACCAGCTGATTCAGCATGGCGATCATCGGAGTCAGGCCTACGCCGCCGCTGATGAATACGTTGCGCTTGCTGCTGTCAATCAGGTAGAAATTGCCTGTCGGTGCGGACACTTCAATTTCTGCACCTTCAGCCAAGCCATGCAGGGTGTTGGATACCCAGCCGCCGGCCAAATCGCCTTTTTCATCTTCACGCTTGACTGAAATGCGCAGATAGTCAGCCTGCGGGCTGTTGGACAGCGTGTACTGGCGCGGCTGCTTTAAGCCCAGCTCATCGACAAATACGCGCACTGAAATATACTGGCCCGCTTCGTATTTCGGCAGGTCGCCGCCGTCTACAGGCGCAAGGTAGAAAGAGGTGATTTCTTCGCTTTCAACCACTTTTTTGGCGATTTTAAAATTGCGCCAGCCCAGCCAGCTGCCCTTGGCCTGCTGATGCTGCTCATAAATGGCTTTTTCAGTGCTGATGAAAAGGTCAGCCAGCTGGCTGTAAGCCGCAGCCCAGGCTGCAATCAGCGGATCTTCCATCGGGATGCTCAAGACTTCGCTGATGGAGTGCAGCAGGTTTTCGCCGACAATATTGTAATCCGGCGCCTGAATATTCAGGCTGACATGTTTATGGGCGATCAGCTCAACAACCGGCAGCAGTACAGACGGATCTTCAATGTTTTCTGCATAGGCCAAGACCGCGCCGGCAAGGGCCTGCGCTTGAGCGCCGCTGCGCTGATGGCCCATGTTGAAGGTTTCTTTCAGCTCTGGGTTGTTGCCGAGCATGCGGTTATAGAAATAGCCGGTCAATGCCACACCATTTTCGCGGAGTACAGGAACAGTAGCTTTTACAAGGTCAATTTGCTGCGGAGTCATAGCTGATCTCTCATGGCGGTTATTTATAAGATGTATTTAAAATACATCTTTAATAATGCGTTGGCAATACATCTTATAAACAAAACCCTAAAAAAATTATGGGATATAAAAATATCCCATAATTTTGCTGCTTTTAATTGAATCTTTAGATTATTTTCCGCCGAACAGCGAACCCAGCAGGCCGCGGACAATTTTCTGCCCCGCGCTGCCGCCCAGGCTGCGGGCAGCGCTCTTGGCGAAAGTGCCGACCGTATCCTGAAGCAGCTTTCCGCGCTGCCTGGCGGCGCGTTCAGCTTCTTTCTGCTGCTCGCGTGCCAGGCGTTCCTGTTCACGCGCCTGCTGCTTTGCCTGCGCTTCCTGTTCTTTGGCCAG
Source organism: Acinetobacter sp. WCHAc010034 (assembly GCF_001696615.3). Lineage (NCBI taxonomy): Bacteria > Pseudomonadati > Pseudomonadota > Gammaproteobacteria > Moraxellales > Moraxellaceae > Acinetobacter > Acinetobacter sp. WCHAc010034. The sequence goes on from NZ_CP032279.1 coordinate 2,366,696, forward strand.
GGCTTTTTCCTGTTCGGCTTGCGCAGCCTGCTGCTGGCGTCCGGCGACTTTCCGCTGCAGCAGCTCAAAGGCGCTTTCGCGGTCTAAGGGCTGTTCATACACGCCGGCGGCGATGCTTTGCGCCATCAGGGCTTTACGCTCCTCCAGGCTGATAGGGTTGAAGGAGGAATGCGGCGGCATGACCCAGCCGCGCTCTACAATCTGCGGCGTGCCTTGCTCATCCAGGCAGCTGATCAGCGCTTCGCCCACTCCCAATTCGGTAATCGCCTGATCGGCTTTAAATTCCGGATTGGCGCGGAAAGTATCGGCTGCGGTTTTGACTGCTTTCTGGTCTTTCGGGGTAAATGCGCGCAGCGCATGCTGCACGCGGTTGCCCAGCTGGCCTAAGACGCTTTCCGGCAAGTCCAGCGGGTTTTGAGTGACAAAATAAATGCCGACGCCTTTGGAGCGGATCAGGCGCACTACCTGTTCAATTTTTTCCTGCAGCGCCGCGCTGGCATTGTCAAACAGCAGGTGCGCTTCATCAAAAAAGAACACCAGTTTCGGCTTGTCCATGTCGCCGGCCTCAGGCAGCTGCTCGAACAGCTCGGAGAGCATCCACAGCAGGAAGGTGGCGTAGAGCTTCGGCGTATTTATCAGCTGGTCTGCGGCTAATATATTGATATAGCCGTGGCCATTGCTGTCGGTTTGAATGAAGTCCAGAATATTCAGGCTGGGTTCGCCAAAGAACTGATCGCCGCCCTGATCCGCCAGCGCCAGCAGGTTGCGCTGAATGGCGCCCAGGCTGGCAGGCGAGAGGTTGCCGTATTCGGCTTTAAACTCGGCAGCATGTTCGCTGACATAGCTCAGCATGGCCTTTAAGTCTTTAAAATCAATCAGCAGCAGGCCCTGATCATCGGCAATGCGGAACACGGCCGCCAGCACGCCTTCCTGCGTGTCATTCAGGTTCAGCATCTGCGCCAGCAGCAGCGGGCCGATTTCGGAAACGGTGGTGCGGATCGGGTGGCCCTGCGCGCCGAATAAATCCCAGAACAGCACTGGAGAGGCTTCAAAAGGAATAGAGTCAATATTCAGGCTTTTAAGCCGTTCATCAAACTTTGGGCTGGCGGCGCCGGCTTTGGCCAGGCTGGACACATCGCCTTTGGCGTCGGCCAGAAAAACCGGCACGCCTATGCGCGAAAAGCTTTCCGCCAGCACCTTAAGCGTCACCGTCTTGCCGGTTCCGGTTGCGCCGGCAATCAGGCCGTGGCGGTTGGCGAATTGTGAATGCAGCGCAATATCCTGCTGCGGATCGGCGGTTTTTTTCGCAATGATGATCGGTGTGCCCATAGCCAGCCCTATTCCCGGTTCTATTTTAAGTTATTCGATTTGCGGCCTTTTCAGTTGTTTTAGCGCATTTTCTATATCTTGGATTAAATCCTGCGGATGTTCCAGCCCTATGCAGAAGCGCACCAGCAAACCTTGTTGTAAATGTGTATGCTGCAGCGCGCGCATGGTTTTCAAGTCATACAGCATCACCAGGCTGAGCGGCCCGCCCCAGCTGAAGCCGAGCTTAAATAAGGACAGGGCATCGCAGAAAGCGCGGATATCCTGCATAGCGTATTCAGGCTTGAAGATCACGCTGACCAGGCCAGCGCTGTGCCCGTCCCGGCAGACTTCCTTCCAGTAGGCATGGCCTGCCGATTCCGGGTCGGCCGGATGCAGCACCTGAGCAAATTCAGGCTGCTGCTTCAGCCAGTTCATCAAGCTTAAAGCGCTTTGCGACTGATGCTCATAGCGCAGCTGCATCGAGGCCAGGCTGCGCTGGACTTGGGCTGCGTCATCGCCGGAAATTGAGATGCCCTGAATGGCATGCATGCGGAACAGCTGGCGGTGCAGGCTTTTATCGCGGGTCACCACCGAACCCATCAGCATGTCGCCGCCGCCGCTGGGGTATTTGGTCAGCGCATGCACGGTCATGTCGACGCTTAAATGCTCAGCGCCGAAATCAAAGGCATTGAAGGCCAGCCCTGCGCCCCAGGTGTTGTCCAGAGCGGTCAGGATGCTGTGTGCTTTGGCCTTTTTAACCAAGCCTGTTAAGTCTGGAAATTCTAAAGTCACGGAACCTGCAGCTTCCAGCCAGATCAGTTTGGCTTTTTCCGTGGGCTGAAAAGTTTCCGCATCCAGCGGATTGTAAACCTTAACTTCTATGCCGCAGCGCGCCTGCAGATTGCGCAGATGCTCCATATTCGGGCCGTAAATATTGTCGGCAACCCAGACTTCATCGCCCTGCGCCAGAAAGCAGCAGTTCACCAGATTAATCGCCGACAGGCCGCTCGGCGCCAGCAGGCAGTATGCGCCGCCTTCAATCTGCGCGATATTGTCGCCCAGAGTGAAAGTGGTCGGTGTGCCGTGCGTGCCGTAGCTGTAGTCATAATCATCGCCCCAGCTGCGGTTAAACAGGGCATCGGTATTGTTAAAAATAATCGTCGATGCGCGAAATAGGGGAGGCTGTACGGTGGAAATGTACTGCGGGGCTTTTCTTGGTGCATGGATCAGGGCGGTTTGAGGCTTCTTGTTCACGGCGCGGCTCTAAAATGGGGTGGATGCATCAGCCAAGCTTAAGAGATCGCTACGCTTTGCGCTACAGAATGTTGAATTTGTTTAAAAACCTCAGTGCCGGCCTAAAGTTGGCTTCATTCTTGCAAAACTTGGGCAAAGCTGCAGTAATTAAGGAAGGGAGCATGATACCGCATTTAAAAGTACATTATTTTCAGCATATTGCTGGCGAAGGGTTTGGAAGCTGCCATCCGTATTTGAAGCAGCTGCATGCGGAAATTAGCGCCACCGAGTTTTTTGCGCTGCCGCTGGATCGGCCGCTGGAAATCGAGGCCCTGCCGCAGGTGGAAGATGTTGACCTGCTGCTGATTATGGGCGGGACCATGAGCGTCAATGATGAAGCCAATTATCCATGGCTGAAAATAGAAAAGCGCTGGCTGCGGCGCTATCTGGCGCTGGGCAAGCCGGCCATCGGGCTGTGTCTGGGCGGCCAGCTGATCGCCAGCGCCTTGGGGGCTGCGGTCAGCAGGAATGCGGTGCAGGAGCTGGGCTGGACTGCGGTGCGCAAAGTTAATTTTGTGCCGCAGGAATGCTTCCAGCTACCGGAGCAGTTCAGTGTCTTGCAGTGGCACAGCGAAACCTTTGAAATTCCCAAGGGCGCCGTGCATTTGGCGGAAAACCCGGCCTGCCGCAATCAGATGTACCAAATTGGCAGAAATGTGCTCGGCTTTCAGTTTCATCCGGAAATCACCCCGGAAACGCTGGCGCTGTTTTTGGAAGATGATGATGAGCTGGCTTTATATCAGGGCGCCTGTGTGCAGCCGGCAAAGGCGCTGAGGAACTCTCCGCGTGAAAAATTTATTGAAGGAAATCAAATGTTAAATAAAGCAATTGCCTATGTTTTAGGAAAAACAGCTTGAACGCCGGCTGGCCGGCCGCGCAACTTGCGCTGAAATGCAAAAAGAGCAGAAAAACAAGAAAAGGCATTTGCTTATGCATTAAACAATGGCTATAATGAGCGACCCTTTAATGAAAGGGGGTTGGCTGCGAATAAAGCAGCCGGCATCGTGACAGTCGCGGCATCGATCGTGACCTTAGTGATATTTCACTGCCTTTGACACTTGCCTTAAAATAGTGGGGTGAGATGCGTCAAGGGTGATTCTTTATATATTTGGCTTGGAGTTAACTGGTATGTCTAACCAGAGAATTCGTATCCGTCTTAAGTCTTTTGATCACCGCTTAATTGATCAATCTTCTCAAGAGATCGTAGAAACAGCAAAACGCACTGGCGCACAAGTTTGCGGTCCAATCCCGATGCCTACACGCATCGAGCGTTTCAACGTTTTAACATCACCACACGTTAACAAAGATGCGCGTGACCAATACGAGATCCGCACTTATAAACGTTTGATCGACATCGTTCAGCCTACAGACAAAACTGTAGATGCGCTGATGAAGTTGGATCTTGCAGCTGGTGTTGATGTTCAGATCGCATTGGGTTAAGGCTTTCGGGTTAATTAACGCTCTAAGTTAATTAGGCCGCTTTTTTAGAGGTTTATGCACATGGCTATTGGTTTAGTCGGTCGCAAGTGCGGTATGACACGCATCTTTACAGATGCTGGTGTTTCTGTGCCTGTAACAGTGATTGAGGTTGATCCTAACCGCATCACTCAAATCAAAACGCTTGAAACTGATGGTTATCAAGCGATTCAAATCACTACTGGTGAACGCCGCGAATCTCGCGTAACTAACGCTCAAAAAGGCCACTTTGCGAAAGCTGGTGTCGCTGCGGGCCGTTTAGTTCAAGAATTCCGCGTTTCAGAAGCTGAACTTGAAGGTCGTGAAGTTGGCGCTGCTATCGGTGTTGACTTGTTTACAGTTGGTCAAATTGTTGACGTAACTGGTCAGTCTAAAGGTAAGGGTTTCCAAGGCGGCGTTAAGCGCTGGAATTTCCGTACTCAAGATGCTACCCACGGTAACTCGGTTTCTCACCGTGTTCTAGGTTCTACTGGTCAAAACCAGACTCCTGGCCGCGTGTTCAAAGGCAAAAAAATGGCTGGCCATTTAGGTGCTGAGCGCGTAACCGTACAAGGTCTTGAAATTGTATCTATCGACGCAGAGCGTTCAGTTCTGGTTGTTAAAGGTGCGATTCCTGGTGCTACTGGCGGCGACGTAACTGTTCGTCCTACGATCAAGGCCTGAGGGGAAATAACGTGAATTTAAATACTGTTTCCGGCTCTGCTGTTGAATTGTCTGAAGTTGCTTTCGGACGCGAGTTTAATGAAGCCCTTGTACACCAGGTTGTTACAGCTTACTTAGCTGGCGGCCGTCAAGGTTCTAAAGCTCAAAAATCTCGTGCAGACGTATCTGGCGGCGGCAAAAAGCCTTTCCGTCAAAAAGGTACTGGCCGCGCGCGTGCCGGTTCTATCCGCAGCCCAATCTGGGTTGGCGGCGGTAAAACTTTTGCTGCCCGTCCGCAGGACTGGTCTCAAAAAGTAAACCGTAAAATGTACCGCGGCGCTATGCAGTGCATCCTGGCTGAGCTTGTTCGTCAAGACCGCCTTGTTTTGGTTGAAGAGTTTGCTGTTGCAGCTCCAAAAACTAAAGATTTGCTTGCTAAACTTAACGGCTTGAACGCTACTCGCGCGCTGATCGTTACGGATGCTGTTGATGAGAATCTGTATCTTGCTGCCCGCAACCTTCCGCATGTAGATGTGGTTGACGCTGCTGCAATCGATCCAGTTAGCCTGATCGCGTTCGATAAAGTTGTTATGTCTGTAGCTGCTGCTAAGAAAATTGAGGTAGAACTCGGATGAACAACGAACGTATCTATCAAGTCCTGCAAGGACCTGTATTTTCAGAAAAAGCACAAGTTTTAGGCGAAACAGCCGGTGTTCAAGTTTTCAAAGTTGCGCTTAATGCAAACAAACTTGAAATCAAAAAAGCTGTTGAGCAATTGTTTGGTGTTCAAGTTGTTAAAGTTAACACAACGATCACTAAAGGTAAGACTAAGCGCTTTGGTCGTACATTAGGACGCCGTTCTGATGTTAAAAAAGCATACGTCACCCTGAAAGCTGGCCAAGATGTTGAAATGGCTGACTTGGGCGATACCGCTGAAAACGCAGCGGAATAAGGACGAGAATTATGCCTATTCAAAAATGTAAGCCAACGTCTCCGGGCCGCCGCTTTGTAGAGAAAGTCGTTCACGACCATCTTCACAAAGGCGCACCGTACTCGCCGTTGGTTGAAGCTAAAAAACGCACTGGCGGCCGTAACAACAACGGTCACATCACGACTCGTCACGTTGGTGGCGGTCACAAGCAGCATTACCGTCTTGTTGACTTCAAACGCAACAAAGATGGCATTCCTGCAACTGTAGAGCGTATCGAATACGATCCTAACCGTACTGCACACATTGCGCTTGTATTGTATGCTGACGGCGAGCGTCGCTATATCATTGCGCCTAAAGGCCTTCGCGCTGGCGATCAAGTACAGTCTGGCAACGATGCTCCAATTCGTCCAGGTAACTGCTTGCCGCTTCGCAACATGCCAATCGGTTCTACTCTTCACAACATCGAGCTTAAAATCGGCAAAGGCGCGCAGTTAGCACGCTCTGCTGGTACTTCAGTTCAGCTGTTGGGTCGTGACGGTTCTTACGCTATCGTTCGTTTACGTTCTGGTGAAATGCGCAAGATTCACGTTGAATGCCGTGCTGTTCTGGGTGAAGTTTCTAACTCAGAAAGCAACCTTCGCTCACTGGGTAAAGCTGGTGCATCGCGCTGGCGCGGTGTCCGTCCAACCGTTCGCGGTATGGCGATGAACCCAGTTGATCACCCGCACGGTGGCGGTGAAGGCCGTAACAAGGGTATTCAGCCTGTAAGCCCATGGGGTCAAAAAGCTAAAGGGTACAAGACACGTACCAACAAGCGTACGACTAAGATGATCATTCGCGACCGTCGCGTTAAGTAACAAGTAAAGGAATCTGACAATGCCTCGTTCTCTGAAAAAAGGCCCATTCGTCGATGCGCACTTGTTCGCTAAGGTTGAAGCGGCTATCGCGGCTAACAACCGCAAGCCGATCAAAACTTGGTCGCGTCGTTCGATGATCCTCCCGGATTTTGTTGGTTTAACAATTTCTGTACACAATGGCCGTAACCATGTTCCAGTAATCGTATCTGAGCATATGGTTGGTCATAAACTCGGTGAATTCGCGCCAACTCGTACCTATCGTGGTCACGGTGTTGACAAGAAGTCTAAACGTTAAGGTGCTATGATGGAAGTTACTGCTAAATTACGCGGTGCCGCTATCTCGGCACAAAAAGCACGTTTGGTTGCAGACCTGATCCGCGGCAAATCTGTTGCGCATGCTTTGAACATTTTAACTTTCAGCAATAAAAAAGCTGCAGTTTTAGTGAAAAAAGCTTTGGAATCTGCGATTGCAAACGCTGAACACAATAACAGTTTAGATGTTGACGATCTTAAAGTATCTACGATCTACGTTGATGAAGGCATGAGCCTGAAACGTATTATGCCGCGCGCCAAAGGCCGTGCAGACCGTATTACTAAGCGTACTTGTCACATTACCGTTAAGGTAGGGGTTTGATATGGGTCAGAAGGTTCATCCAATCGGTATCCGCCTAGGTGTTGTGAAACGTCATAACGCTAACTGGTATGCGAATCCGAAACAATACGCTGAATACTTGCTTAAAGATTTGCAGGTTCGCGAGTTTTTGATTAAAAAACTTAAGAATGCAATGATCAGCAATATTCTTATCGAACGCCCTACAGGCGCTGCTAAAATTACGATTAGCACTGCCCGTCCAGGTATCGTTATCGGTAAAAAAGGCGAAGACATTGAGAAATTGCAGCGCGAATTGACATCTATCATGGGTGTTCCAGCGCAAGTAAGCATCAACGAAATCGACCGCCCGGACTTAGACGCTCGTTTAGTTGCTGAAGCGATTGCTTCTCAGCTGGAAAAACGCGTTATGTTCCGCCGCGCTATGAAGCGTGCGGTGCAGAACTCTATGCGTGCTGGTGCGAAAGGTATCAAAGTTGAAGTTTCAGGCCGTCTTGGCGGTGCTGAGATTGCGCGTACTGAATGGTATCGTGAAGGCCGTGTGCCTTTGCATACGCTTCGCGCTGACATCGACTATGCTACTATGCGTGCTGAAACGACTTACGGTACGATCGGCGTTAAAGTTTGGATCTTCCGCGGCGAGATCTTGGGCGGCATGAAGCAAGTCATGAACCCAGCTCCAGCTGAAGAGCGTCCAGCTAAGCGCGGTCGCGGCCGTGGTGAAGGTCAGGAGCGTCGTGGTCGTCGCAATGATCGTTCTGCTGAAAAAGGAGAATAATCCATGTTGCAACCTAAACGTACTAAATTCCGCAAAGTGCAGAAAGGCCGTAACACTGGCCTGGCGCACCGCGGTAGCTCAGTATCTTTTGGTACAATCGCACTTAAGTCTGTTGAGCGTGGTCAAATGACTGCTCGCCAGATCGAAGCTGCGCGTCGTACAATCAGCCGTCGTATTAAACGTGGTGGTAAGATCTTTATCCGTGTGTTCCCGGATAAGCCGATTACTGAAAAACCATTAGAAGTTCGTATGGGTAAAGGTAAAGGTTCTGTGGAATACTGGGTTTGCCAAATCAAACCAGGTAAAGTCTTGTACGAAATTGATGGTGTTAACGAAGAATTGGCGCGTGAAGCATTTACGCTTGCTGCTGCTAAGCTTCCGTTTAAAACCACTATCGTGACTCGGACGGTAATGTAATGAAAACTAAAGATCTACGTGAAAAGTCGGTAGAAGAGTTGACAGCTTTGCTTGATGAGCAGCAGCTTAACCAATTCCGTCTTCGTATGGCGAAAGCAACTGGTCAGCTGGGTAAAACGCATGAAGTTGCGCTTACCCGCAAAACTATTGCTCGTATTAAGACCCTCCTTACCGAAAAACAGGGGAACGGACAATGAGTGAAAATACAGTCCGCACGTTAACCGGCAAAGTCGTAAGCGACAAAATGGACAAGTCTATTGTTGTGCTTATTGAACGCCGCGTTCAACACCCGTTGTACGGCAAATCAATCCGCCGTTCAACTAAATTACACGCTCATGATGAGAACAATGTTGCTAAAACTGGCGACTTGGTAACCATCAAAGAAAGCCGCCCAATTTCTAAAACTAAGTCTTGGACTCTGGTTGAAGTTGTTGAAGCAGCTGCTGAGTAATTAACGTTCTTGTTGCATCATCGGTCAATTTCGAGTACTCTTTGAGCCTTTCGAAATTGCGACCGGTGATGCTCGGTTTTGGAGTAGGGCAATGATTCAAACCGAAAGTATGCTCGACGTAGCAGACAACAGTGGTGCTCGCCGCGTACAATGTATCAAAGTACTTGGTGGTTCACATCGTCGTTATGCTTCTGTTGGCGACATTATTAAAGTTACTGTAAAAGAAGCTATTCCGCGCGCACGTGTTAAAAAAGGTGACGTGATGAATGCTGTAGTTGTACGTACAAAGTTCGGCATCCGTCGTCCAGATGGCTCTGTTATCCGTTTCGACGATAACGCAGCTGTTATTTTGAACAACAACAAAGCGCCGATTGCAACTCGTATTTTCGGACCAGTGACTCGTGAACTTCGTACTGAACAGTTCATGAAAATTATTTCATTGGCTCCTGAAGTTCTATAAGAGGCAATCATGGCTAAGATTAAAAAGGGCGATCAAGTAATTGTGATCGCAGGTAAAGAAAAAGGCAAACAGGGTACTGTGCTGTCTGTTTCTAATGACCGCGTTATGGTTGAAGGCCTTAACCTGGTTAAGAAGCATCAAAAGCCGAACCGTGCAACAGGTGCTGAAGGCGCTGTAGTTACACAGGAAGCTTCGCTTCACATCTCAAACGTGGCAATTTTTAATGCTGCAACCCAAAAGGCTGACCGTATTGGTTACCAAGTGATTGAAGGCGTGAAAACTCGCGTTTACAAATCTAACGGTGAATCAGTGGCGGTAGCGAAGTAATAGGTTGAAATAGGCAATGGCCAGACTTAAAACACGTTACAACGACGAACTTAAGGCTCAATTACAAGAGACTTTAGCCGTTAAGAATGTGATGGAGATCCCTCGCATCACTAAAATCACCATCAACATGGGCGTTGGCGCAGCTGCTGCTGACAAAAAGCTCCTTGATGGCGCTCTTGCTGACATGCAGGCTATTGCTGGCCAAAAGCCAGTTCTGACTTTGGCCCGCAAATCTATCGCTGGTTTTAAAATCCGTGATGGCTGGCCGATCGGCTGTAAAGTTACTTTACGCGGCGAGCGCATGTACGAATTCTTAGACCGTCTGATCTCTATTGCGATCCCTCGTATCCGTGACTTCCGTGGTTTCTCTGCGAAATCATTTGACGGCCGCGGCAACTACTCTATGGGTCTTAAAGAGCAAATCGTTTTCCCTGAAATCGATTTTGACAAGATTGATCGTATTCGTGGTATGGATATTACCATCACTACGACTGCTCGCACCGATGACGAAGGCCGTGCGCTTATGCGTGCATTCGGCTTCCCGTTCAAATAAGAGGTCGATATGGCTAAGAAAGGTATGATTAATCGCGAATTGAAACGCGAAAAGACAGTTGCTAAATACGCTGCAAAACGTGCTGAATTAAAAGCAATTATTGCAAACGTAAATGCCAGCGACGAAGAACGTTTCGATGCGATGATGAAATTTCAGGCATTACCTCGTAATGCATCTCCAGTACGTCTGCGTAACCGTTGCGGTTTAACTGGCCGTCCTCATGGTTACTTCCGCAAGTTCGGCTTAAGCCGCAACAAATTACGCGATACAGTAATGCAAGGTGATGTGCCGGGCGTTGTTAAGGCAAGCTGGTAAGGAGCACTATAAATGAGTATGCAAGATACCGTTGCCGACATGCTAACACGTGTTCGTAACGCGCAAATGGCTAAGAAGCAAACTGTTTCTATGCCTAATTCCAAGTTGAAAGTTGCTATTGCCAACGTTCTTCAGCAGGAAGGCTACATTTCTAACGTAGAAGTTGCGGATGCTGAAGGCAAAGCGACTTTAACAATTACGTTAAAATATTTCGAAGGCAAGCCAGTTATCGAAACCGTTAAGCGCGTAAGCCGTCCAGGCCTTCGCCAATACCGCGGTAAAGATGCACTTCCGAGCGTTAAGCAAGGTTTGGGTATTGCAATTGTTTCTACAAGCAAAGGCATCATGACTGATCGCGCTGCACGTGCTGCGGGCATCGGTGGTGAAGTTATTGCTTTTGTTTCTTAATAGGTGATTCCTCATGTCTCGTGTGGCTAAAGCCCCAGTAACTGTGCCTAACGGTGTAACAGTTACTCAGAACGGCCGGCAGGTCGAAGTGAAAGGCAGCAAAGGTACATTGTCTTTCAACCTGCATGCGCTGGTCGAGCTTAAACAGGAAGACGGTATTTTAGCTGTTGCTCCAAAAGCTGAGTCGAAAGACGCTTGGATGCAGGCTGGTACTGCTCGCGCTGTCCTTAACAACCTTGTAAAAGGCGTTAACGAAGGCTTCGAACGCAAGTTGCAGCTGATCGGTGTTGGTTATAAAGCTGCCGTTAAAGGCACTGTTGTTAACCTTAACCTCGGCTTCTCTCATCCGATTGACTACAGCCTTCCTGAAGGCGTAACCGCAGAAACTCCAACAGCGACTGAAATCGTGTTGAAGTCTGCGAACAAGCAGCTGCTTGGTCAAGTCGCGGCTGAGATCCGTGGTTACCGTCCTCCAGAGCCTTATAAAGGCAAAGGTGTTCGTTATTCTGACGAAGTTGTACTTCGTAAAGAAGCTAAGAAGAAATAAGGCGCGAGGTTCTTATGAACGAAAAGAAACAAACCCGTTTGCGTCGTGCGAAAAGCACACGCTTGCACATCCGTGCATTGGGTGCGACTCGTTTGTGTGTAAACCGCACTCCGCGTCACATCTATGCTCAAGTTATTTCAGCCGATGGCGGCAAAGTATTGGCGCAAGCTTCTACTTTGGACGCTACATTGCGTGCTGGTACAACTGGTAACGTTGAAGCAGCGAAACAAGTAGGTGCTTTAATCGCAGAGCGCGCTAAAGCAGCTGGTGTAACTAAAGTTGCATTTGACCGTTCTGGTTTCAAATATCATGGTCGTATCAAAGCCTTGGCTGATGCTGCCCGTGAAAACGGCTTGGAGTTCTAATCATGGCTAAAGTTGAACAAAACGAAGGTCTCGTTGAGAAGCTGGTTGCCGTTGATCGTGTAGCCAAAGTTGTTAAGGGTGGCCGCATTTTCTCTTTCACAGCATTGACTGTTGTGGGCGACGGTAATGGCCGTGTAGGCTTTGGTCGTGGTAAAGCGCGTGAAGTTCCAGCTGCTATTTCTAAAGCGCTTGAAGCTGCGCGCCGCAACATGATTACTGTTGATCTTGTTGATGGTACAGTTCAGCATCCGATTAATGCCCGTCATGGTGCAAGCCGCGTTTACATGCAGCCTGCTTCAGAAGGTACTGGCGTAATCGCTGGCGGCGCAATGCGTGCAGTTCTTGAAGCTGTTGGCGTTCGCAACGTATTGACGAAATGTTACGGTTCTACCAATGCTGCCAACGTAGTAAACGCGACTTTCAACGGTCTGCGTGACATGACTTCTCCTGAGAAAGTCGCTGCGAAACGTGGTCTTTCAGTAGAACAAATTCAAGGGTAATCAATCATGAAAACGATTAAAGTTACCCAGACTAAATCTTCATCGCACCGCTTGAAAAATCACAAGCTCAGCCTGAAAGGTTTAGGTCTGCGTCGTATTGGTCATACTGTAGAAGTGCAAGATACGCCTTCTAACCGCGGTATGATCAACCAAGTCTACTATATGGTTAGTGTAGAGGAATAAGCCATGACTCTGCGTTTAAATACAATTGCGCCTGCAGAAGGCGCTAAGCGTGATAACCTTCGTCTGGGCCGCGGTATCGGTTCTGGCGTAGGCAAGACTGGCGGCCGCGGTGTCAAAGGTCAGAATTCACGTAAGAGCGGCGGTACTCGTCCAGGCTTTGAAGGCGGCCAAACAGCGTTATACCGCCGTTTGCCTAAATTCGGCTTCACTAGCCAGCTCGCTTTGAAAACTGCTGAAGTACGTTTGTCAGAACTTGCTAAAGTTGAAGGTGATCTTGTTTCACTGGAAACTTTGAAAGCTGCCAACGTTGTGCGTAAAGATATGCTTCGTGCACGTATCGTACTTTCTGGTGAAATTACCCGTGCTTTCACTGTTCAAGGTGTTGCATTGACTAAAGGCGCTAAAGCTGCTGTTGAAGCTGCTGGCGGTAAAGTCGAGGAGTAATCCCCAGTGTCTATGACTCCTAGTTCTTCAGGTCATGTCAATATGATGAAAGGCCAGCCGTTTCATGTGAAATACCGTGAAATTATCCGCCGCATGATGTTCCTCATCGGGGCGCTGCTGGTTTTTCGGCTAGGAGCGCATATTCCAGTACCGGGCATTAATAATGCTGCCCTGGAAAACCTTTTTAATGCAAACCAGGGCACGATCCTTGGTTTGTTTAATATGTTTTCCGGCGGCGCATTAGAGCGGATGTCGATTCTTGCTCTTGGCATTATGCCGTACATTTCTGCATCGATTATCGTGCAGCTGATGTCTACGGTAGTTCCTTCGCTCGAAGCTTTGAAAAAAGAAGGCGAGCAGGGCAAGCGCAAGATCAATCAGTATACGCGCCAAGGCACGCTGTTCCTTGCGCTGGTGCAGGCTGTGGGCATGTGTGCGGGCTTAATCAGCCAGGGGATTACCCTGAGCTCCGGTTTGGCCTTCTATGTTCCTGCGGTGACTTCACTGGTTGCAGGCACAATGTTCCTGATGTGGCTGGGTGAGCAGATTACCGAGCGCGGGGTGGGCAATGGCATTTCCATGATCATCTTCGCCGGTATTGTTGCGGGCTTGCCGAACCTGGTTCTGCAGTCTTTATCATCAGCTGACAATGGCCAGACCAGCCTGATCGGGCTGGCCATATTCGGCCTGCTTTCCCTGGCTGTTTTGGCTGCGATTGTGTTTATCGAGAAGGCGCAGCGCCGCATTCCGGTAAACTATGCGCAAAAGCAGCAGGGCCGCCGCGTATTCTCTGCACAGCAGACGCATTTGCCATTGAAAATCAATATGGCGGGTGTGATTCCGGCAATTTTTGCCAGCTCACTGCTTCTGTTCCCTGCGAGCTTAGGCCAGTGGGTGGGAAGTGCTGATCCTGATGCAGGGCTGATTAAGCGCAGCCTTCAAGATTTGGCGCTGGTATTGTCGCCTGGGCAGCCGCTGTATCTGGTGCTCTTCGGCGCGCTGATTATCTTTTTCTGCTACTTCTATACCGCGCTGGTTTTCAGCCCGAAAGAAGTTTCAGAGAACTTGAAGCGCAGCGGAGCTTATGTGCCGGGTATCCGTCCAGGTGAACAGACTGCCCGTTACTTAGATCATATTCTCAATCGCTTGACTTTTATCGGCGCGATTTACATCACGGTGATCTGCTTAATGCCGATGATTCTGCAAAGCTCGTTTGGCATTCCATTCAGCTTGGGCGGAACGTCGCTGCTGATCGTTGTGGTGGTTGTGATGGACTTTATGGCTCAGCTTCAAGCCCATCTCACCTCGCACCAGTATGACAATCAATCGCTAATGAGAAAAACGACTGCTCATCCTAAGGGATAAGCGCACTTAGAGGTTTCATCATGAAAGTACAAGCTTCTGTAAAGAAAATTTGTGGTAGCTGTAAAGTTATCCGTCGTAATGGGGTTATTCGCGTAATTTGCAGCGCAGAACCTCGTCATAAGCAGCGTCAAGGTTAATCTGATCAAGACCTGTTGATTTCAGTAGGCTAATTAGGTTATTATCCGCCCCTCAAGATTTTTGTGGGGCGGTTGATTGTCTTAACTGCCTTTTTGGAGAAAATTGAATGGCTCGTATTGCCGGTGTAAACATTCCGGATAACAAGCATGCTGTTATCTCTCTAACGTATATCTTTGGTATTGGCCGCCACACTGCTAAGAACATCTTAGCTGCTGCAGGCATCGCTACTACTACTAAGATCCGTGAATTAGATGACGCTCAGCTTGATGCGATTCGTGCAGAAGTTGCCAAGGTTCCGACCGAAGGTGATTTACGTCGCGAAATTTCCATGAACATCAAACGTTTAATGGATTTAGGCTGCTACCGCGGTCTTCGTCATCGTCGCAGCTTGCCTGTCCGTGGACAACGCACCAAAACTAACGCACGCACCCGTAAAGGTCCGCGCAAACCTATTAAGAAATAAGATTTCTGGAAGCTAAAAGATGGCTAAAGATACTCGCGCACGCAAGAAGGTCACCCGTACCGTCTCTGAAGGTGTTGCACACATTCACGCTTCTTTTAATAACACCATTGTGACTATTACCGATCGTCAAGGTAATGCACTGGCTTGGGCCACTTCAGGTGGACAAGGCTTCCGTGGATCACGTAAATCAACTCCGTTCGCTGCTCAGGTAGCTGCTGAAGTTGCTGGTAAAGCAGCTTTGGACTACGGTTTGAAAAACTTGGACGTCCTTGTAAAAGGTCCTGGTCCTGGTCGTGAATCTGCGGTTCGTGCTTTAGGTGCAGTGGGTTATAAAATTAACAGCATTACCGATGTGACGCCAATCCCGCACAACGGTTGCCGTCCACCTAAAAAACGTCGCGTGTAAGGAGAAACATTCATGGCTCGTTATATTGGTCCAAAATGCAAACTCTCTCGCCGCGAAGGGACAGACCTGCAATTAAAATCTGGCGTTAAACCATTTGACGTCAAAACTAAAAAAGCTGCTAAAGCTCCAGGCCAGCATGGCGGAGCTCGTGGCGGTAAGCAATCTGAGTACTCACTGCAATTGCGTGAAAAACAAAAAGTACGTCGCATGTACGGTGTTTTAGAGCGTCAATTCAGCAACTACTATAAAGAAGCTGCTCGTGTTAAAGGCGCAACAGGTGAAAACTTGTTGAAGCTGCTTGAAAGCCGCCTGGATAACGTTGTTTATCGCATGGGTTTTGGTTCTACACGTGCAGAAGCTCGTCAGCTTGTATCTCACCGTTCAATCACTTTGAATGGCCGCCGCGTTAACATCGCGTCGATCCAGGTTAAAGCGGGTGACGTGATTGCAGTTCACGAAGGCGCTAAGCAGCAATTGCGTATCAAAAATGCAGTTGAATTAGCCGCTCAGCGTGGTATTCCTTCTTGGATGGAAATCGACCATTCTAAATTGGAAGGTACATTTAAAGCTGCACCAGATCGTTCTGATTTACCTGCTGAAATCAACGAAAGCTTGATTGTAGAATTGTATTCTAAATAATCCTTGAGGTAGCAATAATGACGCGTACTGCAAATGAGTTTCTAACTCCGCAAGCGATTAAGGTCGAAGCGGCAAGCGGGACCTCGGCAAAAGTTATTCTAGAACCCTTAGAGCGTGGCTTTGGTCATACTCTGGGCAATGCTTTACGTCGCATCCTTCTGTCTTCTTTGCCTGGCGCTGCCGTGGTTGAAGTGGAAATTGAAGGTGTCGAGCACGAGTACAGTACTTTGGAAGGCTTGCAGCAGGACATCGTCGAGCTCTTGCTGAACCTGAAAGGATTGTCTATTAAGCTGTTCGATCAAAATGAAGCTTATTTGACATTGGAAAAACAAGGTCCTGGCGACGTTACTGCCGCTGACCTTCGTTTGCCTCACAATGTTGAAGTGGTTAACCCTGAACATGTGATCGGCACTTTAAGTGCTTCAGGCAGTCTTAAGATGCGCCTGAAAGTTGCTCAAGGCCGCGGCTATGAGACTTCTGACTCACGCTTCCCGGAGGGCGAAACCCGCCCAGTGGGACGCCTGCAGCTGGATGCGTCTTACAGCCCGATCAAGCGCGTGTCTTACACAGTTGAAAATGCTCGTGTAGAACAGCGTACCGACCTTGACAAGCTGGTCATTGATCTTGAAACAAATGGCACCGTAGATCCGGAAGAAGCAATCCGCAAAGCCGCTACAATTCTGCAGCAGCAGATTGCGATTTTTGTTGACCTTCAGAAAGATCAGGCGCCGGTTGCTCAAGAGCCTCGTGAAGAAGTTGATCCAATCTTGCTTCGTCCAGTAGATGATCTAGAGCTTACTGTTCGTTCTGCTAACTGTTTGAAAGCAGAAAATATTTACTACATCGGCGACCTTGTGCAGCGTACTGAAGTTGAGTTGCTTAAAACTCCTAACTTAGGTAAAAAATCGCTTACAGAAATCAAAGATGTTCTGGCTTCTAAGGGCTTACAGCTCGGCATGCGTTTAGAGAACTGGCCACCAGCCAGCCTCCGCATGGACGATCGTTTTGCCTATCGCAGCCGTTAATTAAGTAGGACTATTCACCATGCGTCATCGTAATAGTGGTGTGAAATTAGGCCGTACAAGCAGCCACCGTAAGGCGTTGTTCCAAAACTTAACAAATGCTTTAGTAGAGCACGAGTTAATTAAAACAACTTTGCCTAAGGCGAAAGAACTTCGCCGCGTTGCTGAGCCTTTAATCACTTTAGCTAAAAACGATACTGTTGCAAACCGCCGTTTGGCATTTGCCCGTACTCGTTCAGCAGCAACTGTTGGTAAATTATTTACCGTTCTTGGCCCTCGCTACAAAGAGCGTAACGGCGGCTATCTACGTGTGCTTAAAGCGGGCTTCCGCGCAGGTGATGCTGCGCCGATGGCTTATGTTGAGCTTGTAGATCGCGAAGTTAAATAATTTCGCTGAAGAATAACGCTTGTTGTTCTGAAAAGGCTGGTTGGTTTCAACCAGCCTTTTTTCATGCCTGCTGTTTGACAATTCCATGCGCTTGTCCTGAATTGACACGCAGCCTGTCCAATTTGCTGTAAGCTGACATTGCGTATTGTCAGTTTTGTGCTTTAATGAAGGCATAAAGCTCTGCAGGTTAAAAGAACAATATGGAAAAACAAGTAGATATTCTCATTATCGGAGCCGGCATCTCCGGCATAGGGCTGGCTGCCCATCTGTCGAAGGAAAGCCCGCACCGCTCATTTGAAATTATTGAGTGCCGCGCCAGCTTTGGTGGCACCTGGGATTTATTCCGGTATCCCGGCATCCGCTCAGATTCAGACATGTCGACTTTCGGCTTCAGCTTCAAGCCGTGGAAGCAGTCCAGCGTACTGGCGGATGGGCCATCGATTAAAGGCTATCTGGCGGAAGTGGTGGATGAATATCAGCTGAAGCGCAAAATTCATTTCCAGCACCGGGTGCTGGCTGCAGATTATGATTCCGCATCGCGCAAATGGCGGGTCGAAATTGAAAATGACCGGCAGCAGAATGAAGTCTGGCTGGTGAATTTCGTTCTCGGCTGCACCGGCTATTACAACTATGACCAGGGCTTTCAGCCAGATTTCCCTGATCAGCAGGAATTCAAAGGGCAGTTTATTCATCCGCAGCATTGGCCGGAAAACTTAGACTATGCCGGCAAGAAAGTCGTGATCATCGGCAGCGGCGCCACGGCGATTACTCTGGTTCCGGCAATGGCCGAAGGCGGCGCAGGGCATGTGACCATGCTGCAGCGCTCGCCGACTTATATCGCCTCCATTCCATCGGTGGATTTCATCTATGAAAAAATGCGCAAAGTCCTGCCGGAAGACCTGGCTTACAGGCTGACGCGCGCGCGCAACATCGGCATGCAGCGTGCAATTTATGCGGCCGCGCAGAAGCAGCCGCAGCTGCTGCGAAAATTCCTGCTGCATTCCATTAAATCCCAGCTGAAAGGCAAGGTGGATATGAAGCATTTTACGCCGGAGTACAATCCCTGGGATCAGCGCTTGTGCGTGGTGCCGGACGGCGATTTATTCAGGATTCTGCGCAGCGGCAAGGCCAGCGTGGAAACCGATCAGATTGAAAAATTTACCGCAGAGGGCATTCAGCTGAAATCCGGCAAGCATCTGGATGCGGATATCATTGTTTCGGCCACGGGCCTGAATATTCAGATTCTCGGCGGCATACAGGCCACAATAGACGGCCAGCCGCTGAATACTTCAGAGCATATGCTGTATAAAGGCATCATGATCAGCGATGTGCCGAATATGGCGCTGATTATCGGCTATATCAATGCGTCCTGGACACTGAAGGTTGATATTGCGGCCGAATATATCTGCCGCCTGCTGAATTATATGGATGCGGAGGGCTATGATCAGGTGATTGCGCAGGGCGATGCTGCCGAGCTGCTGCCGGATACCGTCATGGGCAGCCTGAGCTCCGGCTACATTGCCCGCGCAGCCGGCGTCATGCCTAAGCAGGGCCGGCATGCGCCTTGGAAAGTGTCCAATAATTATCTGGCGGACCGCAAGGAGCTGAAGCATTCCAGCTTTGAAGACCGCGTGCTTAAATTTGCAAAGAAGTCTTTGGCCGCGGCGGTTAAGCCGCGCCTGGTGTCTTAAGCTTCAGCTGAATCTCAAGGGGCAGGGGTGCTCCTTTTTTATGCCTAAATGCTTCAGCGATTGAAGTATTTTTGGATATTGCTTATTTAAAAAGTCCATCTGTTGATGGACTTTTCTGGCATTTACAGGGAACGGGAAATCAGCTCCTTCATAATTTCATTGGTGCCGGCATAAATGCGGTTTGCCCGGTTGTCGATATAGGCGCGGGCAATCGGGTATTCCAGCATATAGCCGTAGCCGCCATGCAGCTGCAGGCATTCATCCACCACTTTGGAAAACATTTCCGATATTTTATATTTGGCCGCGGCGGCCGCATCAATGCCGAGATTCCCCGCCAGCTGCAGCTCCATGCAGCGGTCCAGATAGGCGCGGCAAAAGTCAATTTCCGTGCGCATTTCCGCCAGCTTGAAGCGGCTGTTCTGAAACTCGCCAATCGGCTTGCCAAAAGCCTTGCGCTGCTTGCTGTACTGCACGGTATGCGCAAAGGCGGCTTCAGCGCCTGCCTGGGAGATGATCGCCACCAGCATGCGCTCCCAGGCCAGCTCCTTCATCAGCATCATAAAGCCCATGCCTTCTGCGCCAAGCAGATTTTCTTTCGGCACGCGCACATTGTCAAAAAACAGTTCGCAGGTATCTTGGCCTTTCATGCCGATTTTATTCAAGGGCTTGCCTTTGCTGAATCCGGCGCGCCCGGCTTCAACCATGATCAGGGAGAGGTTGGCTGAACCCTTGCCACTGCTTCCGGTTTTGCAGACCACAATCGCCATATCGCATAAATAGCCGTTGGTAATGAAAATTTTAGAACCGTTAATCACGTATTCATCGCCCTCCAGAACTGCTGAGGTTCTGACCGCCTGCAGGTCTGAGCCGGTTCCGGGTTCGGTCATGGCAATCGCGGTGATGCTCTCGCCGCTTGCCATTTTCGGCAGCCACTGCTGTTTCTGCTGTTCATTGCCGAAGTTCAGAATGTAATTGGCCACGATGTCCGAATGCAGTGAAAAGCCAGTGGAAGAGTCCATGGCGTAGGCCTGTTCTTCAATCAGAATCATGCTGTATAAGCGGTCTGCGCCGCAGCCGCCGTACTGCTCGGGCATGGTGCAGCAGAGCAGGCCCAGCGCGCCGGCCTGCTGCCATAAGCTGCGGTCGACATGCTGCTGCTGTTCATATCTGGCAATATTCGGCACGACTTGTTTTTCATAGAATTTGCGCGCGCTGTCGCGGAAAGCGTCATGTTCCGCGCTGAATAAACTGCGCGGCAGCATGTTGGGAATAGGGCGGATCGCTCCTGACTGCATTGCTGTTTTCCTTAATTTTATGCTTGCAGATTCAAGCTATAAGATGGCGCTGCGGGCCGCAATGCGCTGAACGGTCAAATCCGGGAAAAATGCTGATGGATTTAGCCAATTCAGGCAAATGATGCAGGCAAAAAAGTCAGGATCGGGTAAAATATGCGGGGTTTTACAAGAATTGGGGAATGCTGTGAGTGACGAAATAAGCTTGGAAGAGCGCAAGGTAATTTACCGCGCGCGCCGCGGCCTGAAAGAAATTGATGTGTATTTTGACCCTTATGTGAAAAATCACTATTTGCAGGCAGATGCGTTTGAAAAGGGCATGTTTGAGGAGCTGGTGGAGCAGGAAGATCCGGATTTGCTGGACTGGTTCATGGAAGTCAGCGAGCCGCCGCGCCCGGAATTAAAAGCGTTTATTCAAAAATTAAAGCATTACGTGCATGGATAGCGGCAGTTTCCAGCTGAAGCGCAGCTGTCTGGCCCTGCTGTTTCAGCTGGCTGTTTTCACTGCGCTGATGGCGCTGCTGTACCAGTTGCTGCCGCTCAGCCTATGGTGCGCCTTTCTGGCTTTGGGCGCAGCTGCTTACCTGCTGTTTTACCGCGGGACGCCGCAAGTCACCGCGCTGGATCATCTGGACGGCAGGGAGTGGACGCTGTCGGCTGCCGGCGGCAAGCAGCGCGTGCAGATCAGCCATATTATTGATCATCAGGCCTATATTGTGCTGTATTTCCAGCATGCGCGGGCCAAGCCGGTGATTGTCTGGCGCGATCAGGTGGCGCTGAAGCAGTGGAAATCCTTCAAGGTATTGGCGAAAATGCTCTGATTGTTAGACAGCCTGACTTTATTTTAAAATAAAAAATCAAATAATAACAATAATTTGAATTAATGCTGTAATCCTGCTGTCAGACAGGATTAGAAAAAATTGGCATAAACTGCCGATTGTCAGACAGCATTGAATCCTGAAAAAATTTATCCCTGTACAGTGTATTCAACGGCAGCAAAGCGCAAGCCATGGCGGTTTCCCAGCCTGGATGTTCCGGCAGCTGTGCCCTTTGCTTGCGGATGCAGAATGGCGCTGAAGCCGCGACTCCGCAAAAATGAGCATTACAGATTTCTCCAGTTAATAAGCAGCATGTGCTGAACCGTCGCAATGCTGCTTTTTTTTGCCTGAAATTCAGCAGCTGCTAAAAATCAGTCAATTTCAGCGCGCTGAAACCGCGCTAAAGTGCAGGCTTGAATTAGAGTAAATACTCTTTAATTCGGAAATTGCTTCTGATATGTTTGTCGGGATGGACATAAACAAAATTATAGAGGACAGGAAAATGTCGGGCGTCCAAAAAATATGCCAGGGTATGGCAGCAATAACAATAGCAACTACTTTATTATCAGGCTGTTCACAAGTTGTGAAAACAGGCGCCAATGTGGCGCTCGGATTTACCGAAAAGCATATCGTGCCGCCGATTTTAGCCATGGATGATGCTGAAATGGTCTGCAATTCAGGCAATTCGCTTACGCCGGCGGTTATGGCGGCCAAAGATATGGGGGCGGACCCGACCCGCGTCGCGGTGCTGATGTATTCAGCCGCCGGCGTCTGCGCGGAACAGCAGGCGCTGCAGTCTGAACTGCGCTATCTGCGCGCATCCAAGGCCAATCAGGTGACTGAAGCGCAAGATGCGCGCATAGAGCAGAAGCACTGGGCGGCTTTGGCGGCGCAGCGCCAGTATGCGGGCTACCAGCTGTTCCAGAACCGCTATGAAAAAAAATACCGGGCAGCCCTGGGTGAAAGCTGTCCGAAAATGAACAGCGACATCGAGCAGACCGTCTATCTGCTGGGCATGCTGAGCGGGCTGCAGGCCATGACCAATGACATCAATTCCGGCGGCGCGGTGAATGTGCCGAAGGATATTGCAGCCGTGGTGGAGCGCGGCATGGCTTGCCTGAACAATGAAAAATTCTGGGGCGCGCCGAACGCCGCGCGCGCTGTGATTTGGACGCTGCTGCCGGGCGCAGGGGAAGGCAAGCCGGACCCGTATCAGACCTTAAAGCAGTCGGCGCTGCTTGGCGAGCAGAAAGGCGTGCGCCTGCCGCATGCCATGTATGCTGTCGCGGCGCAAGCCAGCGGCGATGATGCCAAAATCCGCGATGCGCTGAAAACTTTTGCGCAGGCCCGCAGCGATGAAAAGCCGGTGAATCCGCAATTCAAGCTGATAGACAGCATGGCTGAAATCATGGTGAAAGGCATTGCTGACCGCTACTGGACCGAGCATACCGGCGTGCGCGCCGCGGATGACGGCATGGAGCGCTTTTGGGACGAATCCGCCAGCTCTTCGGATTTGGATGCGCTGTTTGACGGCAAGCCTGAATAGGCCGGCTGCAGCCCGGCCTTGAGGCTGGGCTGCCCGCCGCGGCCCTTTTCAGCATAATGGAGGAATGCGCATGAAAGACCAGTTTATCAGGCGGAAAATTGTTTTCTTGGCGGCGGTCGTTTCTATTGGCGCCTGCCTGCAGATTTATCAGGATGCCTTCATCTATGTGCATGACGGCTTATTCAGGCAGTTCTGGCGGCTGTGGACCGGCCATTGGGTGCATGTGGGATGGATGCATTATTTCCTGAATATGCTGGCGTTCATCTGCCTGCCGTTTATTTTCCCAAGGGCATCGGTCTGGCATTTCACGGCTCTGCTGCTGGCGCTGCCGCCTCTAATCAGTCTAAGCTTTTATTACTTCTTGCCGGACATTAATGCCTATGCCGGGCTGTCCGGCGTGCTGCACGGCGCCTATACTGCCGTGGCCTGCGTGCATTTGATGTACAGGCGCGAGCGGAATTTCGCGGCCTTCGTGCTGTTTTTAATTTTATCCAAGCTGCTTTGGGAAAATACCGTGGGCAGCATGGGCACGGCGCAGCTGATCGGCAGCCCTGTGCTGGTGGAAGCGCATTTGCTGGGGGTGATTTGGGGGATCGGCATTGCAGCTGTGTATCTGCTGGCCGACCACTTTGCCGACGAGTGATGCGCTTGGCATTTAAAACATAAAAGAACATGCGGACTGTCATGTTCAGAAACAGAAAACTGATGCAAATTTAAACCAAATAATAAAGCGCTGGGCTGGAGAAGGGATTTTCTTCAGCCGAAAAGGACAAGGATCGGGTGCCTCCGGCATCAAATCCGAAAATAAAAATAGGAAAATTCATGCAAAATCAATCACCAAGCAGATCAGGACTCGGCCTGCTCAGCTATATCTGGACAGAGTGGATTTCGGCTTTTGTCATTCTTTTACTGCTTTTGCTGACGCTTATCATTGGCACGGGCGAAATGATTCATGGCCAGCTGCTGCGCATGGGGGAACGCCTGTATGGCGACCCTGCAGCCGGAATGCAGTATTCATTTCTGCGCGCAGAGCCGGCCAAGCCCAGCTGTGACCGCCATCCGGATGTTGATGCGCAGGTTCAGCGCCAAATGAAGGTCAATGCTGCGGATGAGTTTGCCGATATCTTCGGCACGGCCTCGGCAGCGGATGTCCGGGCATCGATTCTGGCGGCGCAGCAGATGTGCGAAGAGCGCTACCAGTTCTATGACAAAGCGGTGAAGCATATGGATGCGCATCCAAGCATCCGCGCTTACCGGACTTTTGAAACGTCGTTTTTCGGCATTTTTAAATTCGGCACGGAAAACCGCGCCATCCTGCTGATTGTGATGGTGGTGCTGGCGGCAATCAGCGCGACGCTTAAAATTCACCATATTGGCCTGCGCGGCCCGGCAAGCAAGCTGGATTACCGGGTTTACAGCATTTTCATGGTGCTGGGCAACGGGCTGCTGGCTTTCTCCAGCATCAGCCAGTTTAATTCCATGAGGGATTCAGGCGTGCCGATGACAGGCGAAACCCTGATCATCTCCTGGATGTGGATCATTCTGTTTGCTGCGCTGACGCTGATCAGCTGCTGGCAGCTGGCCAAGCCGCCCAAAACCGCGCAGGCCGGCGGCAGCTTCGGGCTGGCCTTGCTCAGCGTGCCGCTGTATGCCTATATGGCGGTGATTACCGGGGCAGCCTTCATCTTCTTCATGGATTATCCAATGGGGCAGGGCATCTACCTTGGCCAGCTGGTGGAGTTCTCCAGCATCTT
The DNA here is from genome assembly GCF_001696615.3 of Acinetobacter sp. WCHAc010034. Classification (NCBI taxonomy): domain Bacteria; kingdom Pseudomonadati; phylum Pseudomonadota; class Gammaproteobacteria; order Moraxellales; family Moraxellaceae; genus Acinetobacter; species Acinetobacter sp. WCHAc010034. Next base: position 2,391,083 of record NZ_CP032279.1, read on the forward strand.
CCTCAATCTGGCGCTGTTCATCTGGGCCGGCATGCTGCTGAAGCAAACCCGCGTGGTTGACCTGTTCCTGAATATTCTGCGCCCATGGAATCTGGCGCCTGAAACACTGACCTGGCTGATTTTAATCGCTGCCGCCCTGCCGACCGCTTATACCGGCGCATCGGGGATTTTTGTGATTGCAGCCGGCGCGATTATCTATAAGGAAGTCTGGAATGCCGGCGGGCGGCGTCAGTTTGCATTGGCGGCGACGGCAATGTCCGGTTCTTTAGGCGTAGTACTGCGCCCATGCCTGCTGATTGTGGTGGTTGCCTCGCTGAATAAGGAAGTGACCACGGACTTGCTGTACCAGTATGGCGTCTATGTCTTTCTGCTGACCTCCACGCTGTTCCTGATCATTGCGCTGTTTTTTGCAGAGAACCGCTTCCGCATCGCGGCGCCGTCTGTCGCTGCGCCGAAGTCAGGCCGCGCATTTTTGGCGGTGGTGCCGTACATCGTGATTTTTGTGCTGATCTGGCTGTTCTATAAGTATTTATTATCGACAGACCTGAATGAGTTTACCGCGCCGGTCATGATGCCGGTGATTCTGCTGCTGATCGTGCTGTTTGATAAATTGCGCCATGAGCCGGCGCCGCTTCCGCCAGTCGGGCACTGGGATGAAACTTTAGCAGCCGGCAATGCGCTGCAGCCTGAGCCTGCCCTGGCGGGCGCCGCGGTTGCGGGCAATGCGGAATACCGTGACGGCATGCGCGCCGAGGCTGCGCCGGATGAGCTGGCGGTCAGCCATGCAGTTGCGCATTCCAGCGCGATGGATGTGCTGCGCAAGGTCGGCTTTTGGAAGTCGATGCATATTTCGACCAGTGAAACCGTGGGGCATATCGGCGCATTGGTCATTCTGATGGCGCTTTCGGTCAGTGTGGGCGGCCTGCTTGAGCGCACCGAAGTGATGAGCCTGTTCCCGACAGACATCAGCAGCACGTTCCTTGTGCTCAGCCTGCTCATTGCCTTAATGGTGTTTGTCGGCATGATTATGGATCCGTTTGGCGCGGTGATTCTGATTTCAGCCACCGTCGCGCCTGTGGCCTATCAGTACGGCATTCATCCTGTGCATTTCTGGATGATTACGCTGATTGGCTTTGAACTGGGCTATGTGACGCCGCCTGTGGCGCTGAATCACCTGCTGGCGCGGCAGTCGATTGGCGATGCGGAAGTGAATGAGGCGGATGCTGAAGTGCGCGGCCAGCCTTTTTACTACCGCTATGAGCGCTGGATTCTGCCGCTGATTGTGCTGTTCCCGGCCATGCTGATCATTGCCTATGTTCCTTACTTCTTCAAGCTGTTCGGCTGGTATCATTAATCAGGGGCTGAAAAGCTGTTCGGCTTAGGAAAAAAAGCATCTTCGGATTAATGCTGATCAGTTAAGCGTAATTTCATGATGACTGATTGATAAATCTCCCCTAACCCCTCTTTGAAAAAGAGGGGGATGAACAGCATTGCTGTGCAAGGAATTCAATACGGTATTGAATTTCGAAATACTCCCTCCTTTGAAAAAGGAGGGTTGGGGAGGATTAAAAATGCTTAACTGACTGGCATTACATCTTCGGATGCTTTTTGTGGAGTGCCGGCAGGCATTCCAGCGCATTAAAAAATAGAAGGCGGCTATTGCTGAGCTGCCAATTGAGCCTCCAAGAGCTTAATCTGCTCCTCTTTGAGCTTGATCAGCTGGTCAGCATCCTGATGCTGCGCTTTTAAAGCCGTTTCCTGTTCTTTCAGCTGAACTTGAATGTCTTCCAGCTTGGCCACTTCCTCTTTTGCCAGTGAGGAATTTGCAGGAACCGGCGCCTGCAGAATATCTTCTTCCACCAGTTTTGCTGTTCCGGCAGCTGCAGTTTCCTGCAAGGGTGCTGCCGGTGCAGGCTTAGCTTGCGCCGGCGCAGCTTTGGCCGCTGGAGCGCTGTCCGCCTGAGGCGGCTGCCCTTCAGCGCTGGATCCCGCCATCCACTGATATGCTAAAAATGCCGCGATAACGGCAATGATTCCCCCAATAATCCCGATTAAAAGTTTCGGGCTATTTCTTTGATCTTCAATCATTATAAAAGCCTTGTTGTTATTTCGGCTGACGCGGCTTGAATTGAATGACGCCGGTGCTGTCTGGAACCGCCGGAGCTTCCGGCTGTTCCACATGCGTCGGGCGGTTCTCGCTGTAACCGCAATCAATGCATTCAATCCACTCATCGCTGCCTGAAGTCAGCATGACCACCCGGTCCATCGCCTGGCATTTTGGACATTTTGCACCCGCAATGAAACGGCGTTTAATGGTCATCGTGCTCACCCCTGATCAAACTAAGGCCGCTAGTTTAAGCGTTTTATGATGCGTTCGTCCAACCCTGATGGCGCAGCAGCGCATCTATTTTTGGCTCGCGTCCGCGGAAATTGACAAATGCGTCAAGCGCGGCGTCTTTTCCGCCAACTGCCAGGATAAAGCGGCGGAACTCCTGCCCGGTCTGTGTATTGAAAATTCCTTCATTTTCAAAGCGGTCAAAGGCATCGCTGGCCAAAACTTCGGCCCATTTATAGGAGTAGTAGCCGGCTGCGTAGCCGCCTGCAAAAATATGGCTGAAGCCGTGCTGGAAGCGGTTATAGCTGGCTGCCGGCGCTACGGCGTATTTGGCGCGGATCTCATCCAGCACCGCTTGAATCTGCGCAGCATTCAGCGCCGGCGTCTGCTTGTGAATGTTTAAGTCAAACAGGGCAAATTCAATCTGGCGCAGAGTCTGCATGCCGGACTGGAAGAAGCGCGCATCCAGCAGGGCGGCCAGCAGTTCCTGCGGCAGGGCCTGCCGGCTTTCGATATGCTCGCTCAGCAAATCGAGGCTTTCTTTGTCCCAGGTCCAGAATTCCATGAACTGGCTTGGCAGCTCAACCGCATCCCATGCCACGCCGTGCGTGCCCGCGACGGCAATGTTGTCGACTTCGGTCAGCATATGGTGCAGGCCGTGGCCGAATTCATGGAATAAGGTATTCACTTCATCATGGGTGAGCAGCGCTGGCTGATCGCCCACAGGCGGAGTAAAGTTGCAGACCATGTAGCAAATCGGTTTCTGCAGGCCATTTCCGGTCTGCATGCGCGAGCGGAAGCCGCTCATCCATGCGCCACCGCGCTTGCCGCTGCGGGCATACAGGTCAAAGTAGAAGCCGCCAAGGACACTGCCTTGCTCTTCCAGTTCAAAATAGCGCGCATCGGGGTGCCAGACCGGCGCTTCGCGCTCGACAATATTGATGCCGTACAGGCGGCTGACAATGCTGAACAGGCCCTGCAGGATTTTAGGCGCCGGGAAGTAGGGCTTCAGGGCTTCCTGCGACAGATTGAACTGGCGCATTTTCAGCTTCTCAGAATAGTAGCCGGTATCCCACGGCTGCAGGTCTGCAATGCCGTCTTCGGCAGCCATGGCTTTCAGCTCGGCAATTTCCTGTTCGGCCGGCTTGCGGGCATGTTCCGCCAAATCAATCAGGAATTGATGCACCGTGGCCACATCCGGCGCCATCTTGCTGGCCAAGGAAAATTCGGCATAGCTGCCGAAGCCCAGCAGCTGCGCCATTTCCTGACGCAGGCTGAGGATTTCCTCCATGACCGGGGTGTTGTCAAATTCCGGATTGCCTTGCTCGGAGGCCCGGGTGGTGTAGGCTCTATACAGTTCTTCACGCAGTCCGCGGTCCGCCGCATAGGTCATAATGGCCATGTAGGACGGAATATCCAGTGTGGCTGCCGGCTGCTGCAGTCCGCGCTGCTGGCCGTACTGCTGCAGCAGGGCAATGCTGCTTTGCGGCAGGCCTTTCAGCTGCGCATCGGCCAGCGGTTTGCAATAGGCTTGAGTGGCGTCCAGCACATGATTGGAAAAGTCTGAGGACAGCTGCGACAGGCGCGCCGAAATTTCCGCATAGCGCTTTTTGGCTTCGCCTTCCAAGGCTACGCCGGACAGCTTGAAGTCGCGCAGGGCTAGCTTGATGGCGCTTTGCTGGGCTGCCGGCAGCGCGGCGAAGGCGTCCGAATCCTGCACCTGCTGATAGGTTTGATACAGCGCCGTGTGCTGGCCGAGTTCGGTATAGTATTTGCTGAGGGCCGGCAGCAGCGACTGGTAGACTTCGCGGGTTTCGGTGTTGTTCATCACCGCATTGAGGTGCGACAGCACGCCCCAGGATTCGCTTAAGTTGTTTTCCAGCAAATCGACCTGAGCTAATACGCTGAGCTGCGCCTGAATGGTGTCCGGCACGGCAGCCAGCTGTTTTAAAAACGTTTGCCCCTGCTGAATGGCCTGTTCAATCTGCGCTTTCAGCTGATCCAAGGTGATTTGATCGAACTGCGGTACAGGCAAGGTCGCCTTTTCTAATGTCATTGCTTCAGCCAGTTTATCTTTTAAGTTACTCATAGATGTCGGGGCCGCCATGCGGGAAATCAAGGCTCGGCATGGATTTATTGCGCTTTATTCTCCGGCGGTTTTTTGATGTGAATGCCCTTGATTTCATGAATATAGGCGCCGAGCGGGCTTTCACTCAGGCTCAGCTGGAGCAGGGTCTTTGATGCTGCATCTGCTGATATTCGGGCTGGCGTTAAAGCGAAAACCGGAGCGCTGCGCGTTCACTGAAGCTATTTTCTGCTGTTTTTACAGCTGAAGTGTATAACTAAATTCCAAAGTCTATGAATCATTACCTATAAAATATGACTGCGCTGGATTTTAGCTGCGTTAACTACTTCGACAATTAACGATAACGCTTGCACTGCCTCATTTTTGCTTTAGAAATTTAGATGCCTTTGCGCAGGCAAATCCCGACTTTGGAAAGACCCAAAGTCGGCAAAAGTCTTTTGTTGCCCATACACGGCATCCTGAGCTGGTTTTAAGCACTGCTTTAAAATGCAGCGCAAGGATGGGCAACGTGCGGCATCCATGCCGCACTCGCGTATCCAGCGTTTATTTGATGCTAGGGCCTAGAAAACTCGAAGCTGAAGGAATTTCCGCGGAGTCGTTTAAAAAACTTAGCCATCATATAGTTGAGTTTTGAAATCCGTATCACACATAATCTCCCATAAAATATGCTTTCATTAGATTTTGTATGTGGCAGCTATTTAGATAATTGGCTATACAGTGCGGATGGCTAGCTGATCAGATTGAGCTAAAGCAGCGCAATAAAGCAGACAGGCAAACTCAGCAGAATAAAAAAGAGCGCCGAAGCGCTCTCTTTAAAGCTGGAAAATTACTCAGTCTTGGCTTTCGCGTTGGACTTTTTCTTTTTCGCCTTGGCTTTTTTCTTCACTTTATCTTTAGCCTTTGCTTCAGATTTGCCTGAAGATTTTTTAGCAGGCTTTGCGCCGTATGAACTGGGTTTGGATTTGGACTTTTTTTTGCGAAAGGGACGGTCTCCATCTTCACCGGGATTCGCTTTGGCGCGTTCAGTAAACACTTCCTCTTTGGCTTCAGCGCGCGGCGCAGGCTTGGCCTCACTGCGAAGCGCCGGTTTGGCGGTGCGCGGCGCGCGGCTGCGCACGGGGCGGCCCGCATGAGTCAGCTGCTGCAGCAGTTCAAAGTCAATTTTGCGCTCTTCAAGATTTACGCCGGCGACTTTAATTTTAACTTCGTCGCCTAGGCTGAAGGTTTGCCCATGGCCTTGGCCAACCAGGCTCTGGCTTGGCTGATCAAAAGCAAAGAAGTCATCGCCCAGCTGGCTGACATGAATCATGCCGTCCACATATAAGTCTTTCAGGGTCACGAACAGGCCAAATTCTGCAACGGCGGAAATCGTCCCGATAAACTCTTCACCCAAATGCTGCTTCATATAATGGCATTTCAGCCAGGTCGTGACAGAGCGCGAGGCTTCGTCTGCGCGCCGTTCAGTGGCGGAGAAGTGCTCGCCGGCGTCATCCAGCGCAGCGCCGGAAAGCGGATAAGGCTTTTTCTTCAGCTGAGCTTTAATGGCGCGGTGCAGCAGCAGGTCAGGGTAGCGGCGGATTGGCGAAGTGAAGTGCGTATAGGCTTCATAAGCCAGGCCGAAGTGGCCTGAGTTGCTGGCGCCGTAATAGGCCTGCATCATGGAGCGCAGCAGCACCGCATGAATGCTTGGCGCATCAATGCGGTCTTTGGTGGCTTCAATTACCGCCTGATAGTCCGCCTGCGTCGGCTGTTCAGGGAAATTCATGCCCAGCAGCTTCACGAAGTCGCGGACTTTCTGAATGCGCGAGAACTCCGGCGGCTCATGCACGCGGTACAGCATTGGAATTTCATTCTTCAATGCATAGTCGGCGGCAGCGACGTTGGCCAGCAGCATGCATTCTTCAATCAGCTTGTGCGCATCGTTGCGCGAACGCGGCAGGATTTCCTTGATGCCGCCCAGCTCGTCAAAAGTCATATAGGTTTCGACGGTTTCAAATTCCATAGCGTGGCGTTCTGCGCGCAAGCCTTTCAGCACCTGATACAGCTGGAACAGGGTATTCAGGGATTTGCGCACATCGCGGTTTTCCGGAACCGCGCTGCCGTCGCCTTCAAAATACTGCGCCACCTGCGTATAGGTCAGGCGCGCTTGGGAATGCATCACCGAAGGGTAGAACTCAAAACCGGTCACGCGCCCGGCGCGGGACAGTTTCAAATCGCAGACCATGCACAGGCGGTCAACATCCGGATTCAAAGAGCACAGGCCATTCGACAGCGCTTCAGGCAGCATCGGCAGCACATAATGCGGGAAGTAGACCGAGGTGCCGCGCTCCTGCGCTTCATCATCCAAAGGCTTGCCGACCCGCACATAATGGCTGACGTCGGCAATTGCAACCACCACGCGGTAGCCGCCGCCTGGGCGCTTTTCCGCATATACGGCATCGTCAAAGTCGCGGGCATCTTCGCCGTCAATGGTGACTAAAGGCAGGTCGCGCAGGTCAATGCGGCCTTCGCGGTCCTGCGCGGAAGGCTCTTTAAAGCTTTCGGCTTCCTGAATCACTTCTTCAGGGAATTCATACGGCAGGCCGTATTCCAGAATAGTTTGCGGAATAATGATTTCGGTATCGGCTTTGTCCGCCATGGACTGCACAATATGGCCCGTGGCGAATTCTTCCTTGGTTGGATAGCTGTCAATGGCGACCCGGACCGAATCGCCCAGATTGACTTTGGCATGCTCAATCAGCTCTTTTTCCAAAGTGATCGGCTGATGCGCATTCGGGCTGGCTGGCTGAATAAAGTATTCGCCGTCATGAATGGAGACTTTGCCGATGATTTCCTTGACGCGGTGCTGCAGCACTTCGCTGATAAAGCCCCAGGCTTTGCCTTTGCGGTCAACAGAAGTCTGGCGCACTTTAATGCGGTCGCCGTTGAACACCTGGCGCAGCTCGCGCTCAGGCAGCAGCAGGTCATCCTGGCCTGAAATATTGGCTGTGCCCATGCCTTTAGAATTGATATAAACCGTCGCTTCATGGGTCGGCTGCTCTTCCGCCAGCTGAAATTTAAAGCCGTCTTTCATCAGCTGTCCATCACGCACCATGGCAATTAAGCGGTGGCTCAGGGCATCAATGCTTTTCTGATCGGCCATTTCAAAGTGTTCGACAAAATCCGCATGCGACAATGCAGTTTTCTGCTGTTCAATAGTGTCCAAAATCAGCTTGCGGCTGGGAATTGGATTTTCATAGCGTTCGGCTTCAGCTTTTGCTTCAGGGTCGACCCAATTTTTCATAATGTCTTTGGCTTCAAGTCAGAAGGTTAGGTTTAGCATAAGACATGCAGCGGGATACTGCACGCAAATGATTGCAATATTGTATTTTAAATTGGCATTTTACGGCGTTTGCAGTTTTTATGGACGGGATTGCCGGTTTTTTTGCCGGTTTAGCGCGAAATGCTGCGGAATTGCTTAAAAAGTATTTAATTGAGCAGAAATATGCAAAAAAGATCGGCTCTGAGCTTGCAGCGCATGGGCGAAGTTTGTATTATGGCCGCACGTTACGGTGAGATGGGTGAGTGGCTGAAACCACGTCCCTGCTAAGGACGCATATCCATTACGGGTATCGAGGGTTCGAATCCCTCTCTCACCGCCAACTTTACTTATGTCGCGCTCATAGCTCAGCTGGATAGAGCACTTGGCTACGAACTAAGGGGTCGGGAGTTCGAATCTCTCTGAGCGCACCAATAAGTAAACTGTATGTAACGCACTGCCTGAATTGGCACACAAGTAATGCGCTCATAGCTCAGCTGGATAGAGCACTTGGCTACGAACTAAGGGGTCGGGAGTTCGAATCTCTCTGAGCGCACCAACTTGAACAATCAACCGCTTTTACAGCGGTTTTTTTGTGCCTGAAATTTGGCGCTTGCGGCAGCGCGCAGGAAAACAGCCTGCGCGGGGCTGTCATAAGATGGATCAATACGCGCTAAAGCGGCCAGAGGACAGGGCCGGCCTGCAAATTTGGCGGTAAAATCGCCGCTCAAGGCGCGGTATGGCTAAATACTAGGCGTTCAAGCGGATTTGGCTGAATTGCCTCTTAACAAACTGAAAAAATCCCGTATAATGCACCTCATCAAGACATCGCGCTCATAGCTCAGCTGGATAGAGCACTTGGCTACGAACTAAGGGGTCGGGAGTTCGAATCTCTCTGAGCGCACCAACTTGATCAAGTCTTAAAAACCGCACATTGATGCGGTTTTTTTGCGTCTGGGCAATGGAAAATAAATATAAGTTTCCGGCTGATGCGGTTTCGCCGCGGTCACGCCGGGCATATGGCTGAAATTGGAAAAAGAATAAGGAAAATGCGCAATCTGGTGTAGTATTCAGCTTAATTTATATGAATTATGTACTGATAAGCATATGTCTGACACTCAACCCGCATTATCGCTGCGCTATTTTCTGAATCTGGAGGAGTCGCAGGACGGCTTTGCCTTGGCGACGTTTGGCAAAAA